>CAWANP010000001.1:0-57803 GCA_963783445.1 uncultured Chloroflexia bacterium
GAATCGCGGAAGAGCACGTTCACCAACGTGACCGGGGTACCGATCAACACCCTCGTGCCCGAAGATGCCACCGCTTTCGAGTGGATGCACGAGCTCATCAACTACGAACCGGCCGAAGCCTTCGGCAAGGAGAAGCTGGGACGCCTCGCCTCCATCGGCATCGTCCAGGGCAAGCCGTTCAACCCCGACGCCCGCATGAAGAAGATCCTGGACCAGGCTGCGAAAGAGGGCGTGGCGATGTCCCGCGTGATCGCGTTCGACAGCCGTCAGCCGGCGGCAAGGGTCTATCCGAATCGCATGTGGGAGAGCCCCTACATCGGCGACAGCTCGAGCTTCGATCCGGACGGCTACTTCAATCTGGAGTCGCGGACGACGTTCCACTTCACCGCCGACGGCATCACGCCCGCCATGGCGGCCCAGATGCCCGATGGACTGGGGTCCCGCTACCAGACGACCTACAAGGACAAGGACGACAACTACCTGGACGGCAACAAGACCTACAAGCTGCACATGCCCGCCGGTGTGCCGGTCAAGCTGTTCTGGGCGGTGACTGTCTACGACCCCTGGAGCCGTTGCGAGATCCAGAGCCAGCCGTACCCGAGCATCAGCAGCCAGCAGAAACCGGCGCCGAAGACCAATGCCGATGGATCCATCGACATCTACTTCGCGACCGAACAGCCGAAGGGCGTGGCGAAGGAGAACTGGGTCAAGACCATTTCGGATCAGGGCTTCTTCGTCTACATGCGCTACTACGGTCCGCTCAAAGCGTTCAATGAAAAGACATGGGTGCCAAATGATGTAGAGTTGGTGAAGTAGAGAGCCGCTGACAGTGAACCAGGTCAACGAGTGACCGGCGCAGACGCCATGCCTGCGCCGGTCACAAATTCAAGCCATAAAGGAGAAACCAAGATGAAATCAAAACAAGCAAGAACAGCAGCAGAAACAAGGAACCTGTTTGAAACCGCCGGAAAGAAACAAACAGCACAAGATTTCAAACCGGCCCCCGACAAGATCACGACCAACTTTGGTGATCTGGAGTTCGTCGGCGGCGCCTTTCCCACGGTTGAATCGGCGCAGAAGCTCTACGATGAGCTGGATCTCCAGCGCGCCACCCAGGCCTACATGGACTTTTACTCCGGCGCTTTCGGTCTATGGCATCGTAAAGGCGCAGATCCGCGACTTTCGTTTCACGACCGCCTCGGATATCGGCGTGTTCGCCGACTTTATGAAGGCCAGTGAGAACTTTCTCACCGGGAATAACAGCACCGTGTACGCCATTGCTTCCCTCGACTTGAAGCTGGATGGCCCGACTGTGGTCGAGATCCCAGTCGGCATGATGGGCAACGCCAACGACGCCTATTTCAAGTTTCTCACGGACTTTGGCCCAACCGGGCCCGACAAGGGCAAGGGCGGCAAATACCTCTTTCTTCCTCCCGGTTACAAGGGCAAAGAGCCGAGCGGTTACTTTGTCATCCACTCACCAAGTTATCGGATCTGGGCCATGATGCGCGGCTTTGACGTCGGCACCGGCGACAAGGCCGTGGAATGGTTCAAAGAGCGCCTCAAGTCCTATCCCCTGGCGACCGGACCGCGAAAACACACTGCCACCAACATCTCGGGCATGGGCGCGAATACCCTGGCGCCGGAAGACGGCTCTGTGTATGAGGTGCTGAACGAGATCATCCAGTACGAGCCGACAGGATTCTTTGACGACGCGCTCCTGGGCCGGCTGGCCACACTCGGCATCGAGAAGAGCAAACCCTTCGCCCCCGACGCGCGTATGCAGCGCATCTTTGAGCAGGCCGCAAAGCAGGGCGTCGCCATGTCCCGCGCCATCGTCTACGCCTCCAGGGACCCGGAGATCCGCTACTGGCCGGGCCGGCACTGGGAAAAGATGTTCATCCGCAACACCGAGTTCATGATCAACGGCCACGTCGACATCGACGCTCAGACCCTGTGGCTCTACCAGGCCATCTGTGTCTCGCCGAGTTTGCTCTCCACCACGCCGGGGGTGGGTACGTCGTACCTCACCGCGTTCAGGGACAAGGACGGGGCCTATCTGCTGGGCGACAAGCAGTACCGGCTGCGGGTGCCTGCCAAGCCGCCCGTCAAGCGTTTCTGGGCGGTAACGGCCTATAATCCGCTGAGCCGCAGCCTGCTCGACTCGGGCGGCCCGATCACAGTCGGCAGTCTGGGTGATCCCGATGTCAACGACGATGGTTCGGTTGACATCTATTTCGGGACAAACGCGCCGAAAGGCAAGGAAAAGAACTGGATCAAGACCGATCCGGCCATCGGCTTCTTTGTGGTCTTTAGATTTTACGGCCCCACGGAGGGGTACATCGACAAGACCTGGGTGCTCAATGACTTTGAGTTGGTAGCGTAGAGACACCATCAAAAGGAGAAAAAATCATGAGTGACGAAACAACAGGAACCGTGGGAGTTGGTATGTTCGTGGCCGCCTACGTGGACGAGATGGGTGCCGACCAGGCGCTGGACGACCTGAAGCAGGCCAGAGATGACGGCGAGATGTACTGGGACGATGCCGCCATCGTGCGCAACGACGCCAAGGGCAAAGTGCATATCAAAGAGACAGGGGACATGAGCACCGGTAAGGGAGCCGGGATCGGTGCCTTGATCGGCGGCGTGGTTGGCATCCTGGGCGGCCCGGCGGGAATCGCCGCGGGCGCGGCTGCGGGCGCGGCCATCGGCGCCATCGCCGCCCACACCGATGGCGGCTTTGACCAGAATTCCCTCAAAGAGATCGGCGGCGCCTTGCCCCCTGGCAGTTCAGCGCTGGCGGTGACGACGAGCCAGGAATTCGTGGAAGCGGTCGTGATCAGTCGACTGAGGCGGATACGCCTCTCGCTGGCCAGCGATATCGCTGGCCGACATGCAGTTGAACGCCCGCAACGATGTCCTGATGGCGCTGGTCCTTACCGAGGATGGGGTGGCCGCCAGCAGGTCGTCTCCTCGCCGCGGGAGTTGCTGTATTCGGCGTCGCGGCAACCGAGAGGGGGTGGAGCCCGCGCCGGTGTCCCACGCCTGGGGAGCCCCGGTGGTTGAGCGGCCGCCGTGCCGGCGGATGCAGTCCCTGCCGACACCGTGCCTGACGACGAAGCATAGAATCACTGCTGAAGGAGATAATCATGACTACGGATCGACCAAATGTATTGATTTTTCATGTAGACAACCTGGGCTACGGCGAGTTAGGTTGTTACGGTGGCGGCATCCTGCGCGGCGCTGATACCAAGCGTATCGACGCCTTTGCCGAAGATGGCTTCCAACTGATGAACTATGCGCCGGAAGCCCAATGCAGTCCTACCCGCTCGGCTATCATGACCGGTCGCTACTCGATCCGCTCCGGCAACACGAAGGCGACGGCCCCGGGCATGCCCGGCGGTCTCGTCGCTTGGGAAAAGACCATGGGCGACATCTTTTCCGAAGCGGGTTACAAAACTTTGTGTATGGGCAAATGGCATATTGGCGAGGGCGAAGGCCGTTGGCCCACCGACCACGGCTTTGACGAGTGGTACGGCCCGCCCTTTTCTTGGGACTGTGCCTACTGGTCCAAGGACCCGTGGTACAACGCCGAGCGTGACGGTGTCGAAACCATGTACCAAGGGCGCAAGGGCGAACCGGTAGAAAAACTGGATGTCATCGACTTCGATTTCAAGCTCAGTGTTGATGTCGAGATGAACCGGCGCACGTTCAATTTTCTGGAGGAGCGCGCCGAGGATGGAGAACCCTTCCTCATCTACCACAACTATTCGCTAATGCACATACCGACCCAACCACGCCCCGAATATAGGGGCAGGAGCGGCCATGGCGATTTCGCTGATAGTCTGCTCCAGCTCGACGGCGACTTTGGCCTGTTCCTTGACAAGCTGGACGAACTGGGCCTGCGCGAGAACACCATCGTCATCTTTGCCGGCGACAACGGCAATGAAGAGTATCTGCCAGATCGAGGCACCGCCGGTTTTTGGGAAGGCTCCTATTTCACCGGCATGGAAGGCTCGTTGCGCACGCCATGCATCGTGCAATGGCCGGGCAAGTATGCGTCCGGCGTCAAGAGCAACGAGATCATGCACTGCACCGATTGGTATACGACGCTGGCGAATGCCGCCGGCATACCCGTGCCAGACGACCGCGAAATCGATGGGATCGACCAGTCGGCCTGGCTCACGGGAGAGCAACAAGAGTCCAACCGTGAAGGCTTCCTATTCTGGAATGCCGATCAGCTCTACGGCGTCAAGTGGCGCAATTTCAAGCTCATCACCAAACGCCAGACGTATCTGACTGATCCGGCACTGGACCTTCCGTTCCCCTGGATCATCAACCTGGATATCGATCCTAAGGAACGGGAGCCATTCATCTATATGCATTCGTGGGTGATTAACCATGCTGCAAAGCTGGGGCAGGCTTTCGCCGAATCCGTCAAGCGAGAAGAACTGATCCCGGTCGGTGCTCCACTCGACTTCGTACCGGGTCCGAGTCCAGACGCGCCGGATCACCACACTGCGCACCGAGGCGGCTAGCGGCGTATAACCCGCTGAGCCGCAGTCTGCTCAAGTCAGACGGCCCGATCACGGTCGGCAGCCTGGGTGATCCCGAGGTCAACGACGATGGCTCGGTTGACATCTACTTTGGGACAACGGCGCCGAAAGGCAAGGAGAAGAACTGGATCAAGACCTGGGTGACTCAATGACTTTGAGTTGGTAGAGTAGATGCGGAAACAGGTGGCCCGCGCAGCCGCATGCGGCCGCACAGGGAACGTGTGTGCGCACATAACCTATACTGACGCTTCGCGCGCGCGGGTCACTTTTTTCAAACCAGGCGGCAACGGCCGTCTGGCAATCCGGGAGTGACAGGACATGACCGCAACAACTGTTACATCCGCACCAACCGGAATCGCCAAATATATCCCCATCCTGGGCTGGCTGCCCAACTACCAGTCCGCCTGGTTGCGCCTGGACCTGGTCGCCGGCCTGACGGCCGCCGCGGTCATCATTCCCCAGGCCATGGCCTACGCCAGCATTGCCGGGCTGCCGCCCGAGGTCGGCCTGTATACGGCCCTGACCCCGATGCTGATCTATGCCCTGATGGGTACCTCGCGCACGCTCAGCTACAGCGTGACGTCGACCATCGGGATGTTGACCGCCTCCACGTTGGCCACGGTCGCGGCCGGGGGCAGCCGTGAAGAACTGCTCGTCGCTTCGTCCACCCTGGCGGTCATGGTGGGCGCCCTGCTGGTGCTGGCTTTTGTGTTCCGGTTGGGCGTGATCGCCAATTTCATCTCGGCCCCGGTGCTGACCGGCTTCAAAGCCGGCATCGGCGTGGTGGTCTTTGTCAGCCAGATCAGCAAAGTCCTGGGCATCTCGGTGCCCAAGGGACCCATCTATGAGACCATCCCGGCCTTGGTGCTGGGGTTGGGGGACCTTCACTGGCCGACCCTGATCCTGGGGCTGCTTACGCTGGCCATCCTGATTTTCCTGCCGCGCCTGGTGCCGCGCTTGTCTGCACCGTTGGTGGCCGTGATCCTTGGCATCGCCGTATCGGCGATATTCAACCTGGAGGCCCAGGGCGTCAAGCTGGCCGGCGATATCCCGGCTGGTTTTCCAGCCTTCTCCCTGCCCGATCTCTCCCTGGTACGGGCGCTGCTGCCCGGTGCAGTGGGCATCGCGCTGATGTCGTTTACCCAGTCCATCGCCTCGGCGCGGGCCTTTCAGAAACATGGTGAGCCCGAGCCCGATGCCAACCAAGAGCTTTTGGCCCTGGGCCTGGCCAACATGGGCGGCGGTCTTTTTCAGGCCATGCCCTCCGGCGGCGGCACCTCGCAGACCGCCGTCAACGAAGGGGCCGGCGCCAAGACCCAGATGGCCGAGACTTGTCACCTGCGGCCTGGTGCTGGTGACCCTGTTGTTTCTGGCGCCACTGATCAGCCTGATGCCGCAAGCCACCCTGGGCGCCCTGGTCCTGATGGCGGCAGCCGGCCTGCTCAAGGTCAGCGAGTTCCAAAAGATCGCGCGGATATCCAAGCGCGAGCTGATCTGGGCGCTGGTCGCCTTTGCCGGCGTCGTGCTGCTGGGCACCCTGCAAGGCATCCTGGTCGCCATCGCCATTTCCCTGCTTGTTCTCATTTACCAGGCCAACCACCCGCCGGTCTATCAGGTGGGACGCAAACCAGGCACCGAGATCTACCGGCCCATGGTCGATCACCCGGAATACGAGACCGTTCCCGGCCTGTTGATCCTGCGCGCCGAAGGCCGGCTGAATTTCGCCAGCTCGCCCCGGGCGCTGGAAAAGATGCGGGCGCTGATCCTGGAGGAGGAGCCCCAGGTCGTCGCTCTGGAGTGCAGCGCCATCCCCGATTTCGAGTATACGGCGCTGCAGAAACTGGCCACCGGCGAGGAAAGGCTGCGTGAGGCCGGGATTGAGTTCTGGCTGGTAGGCCTGAACCCGGGGCCGTTGGCCACCATGCAGCGTTCGCCGCTGGGGGAGACCCTGGGCGGCGAGCGCATGTTCCTCAACATTGGACAGGCGGTTGAAACCTACACGCAACGCTTCGGCCAGGAAGAATCCACCGGCTGAAGCAATGGAAGGAGGTGTCTATCGAATCTGAATGAAGCACCCGGTCAACTGTGATACCAAATCTAGAAATTAGAAGGAGATGCAAAGAATGGCACAAAAACCAGAAGTAATCGGACGAGAGATCCTGCCCATTCCTGACCTTCCCTCCAGGGGGAAAATGGCCATGGACGCTCGCAATGCCGAGTTTCCGGCCTACGAACCGCTGCGCCCGCCCAAGGATGCCCCCAACGTGGTCATCGTGCTCATCGACGACATGGGCTTTGGCGCGCCGAGCGTGACCGGCGGTCCCTGCCACATGCCGGCCATGCAACAGGTCGCCGACGACGGCCTGCTCTACAACCGCTTCCACACCACGGCGCTCTGCTCGCCGACGCGGCAGGCGCTGATGACCGGGCGCAACCACCACTCGGCCGGCATGGGGTCCGTCGCAGAAGTCGCGACAGGCGCGCCGGGCAACGACAGCGTGCGCCCCAACAGCGTGGCCACCATCGCCGAGATGCTCAAGCTGAACGGCTACAACACGGGCGCGGTAGGCAAGATGCACCAGACCCCGGTGTGGGAAGTCAGCATGTCGGGTCCCTTTGACCGCTGGCCCGTCGGCGACGGCTTTGAAAAGTTCTTCGGCTTTATCGGCGGTGAGACCAACCAGTGGGCGCCCACCGTGGTCAATGGCACCGCGCCGGTCGAACCCTGGGGCACGGCCGAGGAGGGCTACCACTTTTCGGAGGACATTGTCGACAAGGCCATCGGCTACGTGCGCGGCCAGCAAGTGATGACCCCGGACAAGCCCTTCTTCCTGTACGTCTCCTTCGGCGCCACGCACGCGCCACACCACGTCGCGCCGGAGTGGATCGAAAAGTACAAGGGCAAGTTCGACAAGGGCTGGGACGCGGTGCGTGCGGAGACCCTGGCCAACATGAAGGCCAAGGGCCTGGTGCCGCCCGATGCCGATCTGACCGGCCGTCCTGATGGCGTGGTCGCCTGGGACGAGTTGGACGACACCCGGAAAACGGTCTTTGCCCGCCTGATGGAGACCTTTGCCGGCTTTGCCGAGCACACCGACGCCCAGGTGATGCGCCTGATCGACGCGCTCAAAGACATGGACGTCTACGACGATACCCTCTTTATCTACATCGCCGGCGACAACGGCTCCAGCGCCGAGGGCGGCCTGGACGGCAGCTTTAACGAACTGGTGCCCCTCAATGGTGAACACGAATCGTTGGCCGACATCCTGCCCAAGGTGGACGAAATCGGCGGTCCGAAGGCCTACAACCACTACCCGGTCGGTTGGGCGCACGCCATGAATACCCCTTACCAGTACACCAAGCAGGTCGCTTCGCACTGGGGCGGCACGCGCAACGCCACGGCCATCAGCTGGCCAAAGGGCATCAAGGCCAAAGGCGAGATCCGCCAGCAGTTCCACCACGTCATCGACATCGCGCCCACCATCCTGGAGGCGGCCGGCCTGCCCGAGCCCTACATGGTCAACGGCGTGGCCCAGAAGCCCATCGAGGGCGTCAGCATGGCCTATACCTTCGATGACCCCGATGCCGAAGAGCGGCATACGACCCAGTACTTTGAGATGTTTGGCAACCGCGGCATCTATCAGGACGGCTGGACCGCGGTCACGCGCCACAGCCTGCCGTGGGTCACGGCCGCTTTGCCTGACCTGTCTGAGGACGTGTGGGAGCTGTACGACACCACCAAAGACTGGAGCCAGGCCCACGACCTCTCCAAGGAGATGCCAGAGAAGCTGCGTGAGATGCAGGACCTCTTTATGATCGAGGCCGCCAAGTACAACGTCTTCCCGCTGGATGACCGGCGCTACGAGCGCTTTAACGCTGCCAGGGCCGGGCGGCCGGACCTGCCCGGAACCCGCACGACGATGACCTTCTACCCCGGCATGGACCACCTGATGGAAAACACGGTGCTGAATGTCAAGAACCGTTCGTCTTCCGTCACCGCCGAGGTGGAGGTTGCCGAAGGCCAGACCGACGGCGTGATCATCGCCCAGGGCGGGCGCTTTGCCGGCTGGAGCCTGTACGTCAAGGACGGCGCGCCCAAGTTCTGCTACAACTTTTTCGATCAGGCCTACTACTATGTAGAGTGCTCCGAGAAGCTGCCGGCGGGCAAGGTCAACGTGCGCTATCACTTTGACTTTACCGATGGAAAGCCCGGCGGTGGGGGCACGGGCCGGCTGTATATCAACGACAAGCAGGTCGGCGAGGCCCGCATCGATAAAACTGTCCCCAATATCTTTGCCGCTGACGAGACCTTGGACATCGGCGTTGACCTGGCCATGCCGGTCACCGACGACTATCCCGAAGGCGAGGCGAACAAGTTCCAGGGCACCATCAACTGGGTGCGCGTTGACCTGGAAGATGACGATGTAAGCCACCTCGTCCCGGATGATCAGAAGTACAAGGCCGTCATCGGCCGGCAGTAGGTAGTCAATCAGGGCTGGCAGTCGGAGACCCTAAGGGTTTGAAACCCTTAGGGTCTATCCGAAAATTCGGAGGACTGCCAGTCCTAGAAGCCAATCAAAAGGAGAAAATACGATGGAGAATAGTGTAGAAAAAAGCGATCGCATGCTGTTGCTCTTTGGCGGGATCATTAGCCTGATCCTCGGTATACTACTGTTCACCCAGACGGCCGCCACGCTGTCGGTGGTCATGCTGCTGGTAGGCTTGTCCTGGTTCATCTGGGGCATCTTTTCCCTGCTATCGATTTTCATCGACAAGGGAGAGTGGGGCTGGAGGCTGTTCGGCGGTGTGATCGGCATCGCCGCCGGCTGGCTGGTGCTGTCGAACCCCGTGGCCAGCTCGGTCGCCGTTCCCGCGGTCCTGGCCATCGTCTTGGGCGTCTTTGGCGTGCTGGTCGGAATCGCGGCCCTGATCTCGGCCTTCCAGGGTGAAGGCTGGGGCGTCGGCCTCTTTGGCGCGATCAGCATCGTCATCGGCCTGCTGATGATGTTCAATTCGGTCGTCTCGGCCGGTGTCCTGATCATCCTGGTTGGCATCCTGCTGGTGGTCCAGGGCGGTATTGGCATCATCATGTCCTTCATCAAGCCCTAGAGGGACGACCTAACTGCAAAGCTCTGGCTTGCGGGGGATGGCGCAATGCCCATCTCCCGCAGCCAGAAGGAACGGTCCCGAGGAGGACAAACCCATGGCTGAAATCGTAGGTGTAATCGCACAAATCTCTGCCCTCGTCTTTATCCTGACCAGCATGCTGGCCATGGGCCTGAGCCTGACAGTCAAGCAGATCCTGGACCCGCTGCGCGATATCAAGGTTGTACTGCTGGCCCTGCTGGCCAACTTTGTACTGGTGCCGGCCCTGGCCTATCTGATCACGGTCGTGATCCCCCTGGACAAGGGCATAGCCACCGGCCTGATCATCGTCGGAGCGGCCGCCGGCGCGCCATTCCTGCCCAAGCTGGCGCAGGTGGCCAAGGGCAACGCCGCCTTCTCGGTGGGCTTGATGACCCTGCTGATGGTGCTCACCGTCATCTACCTGCCCATCATGCTGCCCATCCTGCTGCCCGGCGCTTCGGTCAGCCCCTGGGATATCGCCAAGTCCTTGATCCTGAGCATGCTGCTGCCGCTGGGCATTGGCCTGTTCATCAAGGCCCGCTATCCAGAGACCGCGGACTCCCTGCAGCCGCACATGTCCCAGGCATCCAGCCTGGCCATCGTGCTGATGCTGGTCACCGTCCTGGCGCTGCAGTTCGAGGCCATCATCGGCGCCATCGGCACCGGCGCCCTCATCGCTGCCCTCATTTTCCTGGTGGGCGCGCTGGCCATCGGCCTGCTGCTGGGCGGCAAAGGCGCGGGCATGCGCTCGGTGATGGGCCTGGGTACGGCGCAGCGCAACCTGGCGGCAGCCATGCTGGTGGCGGCGCAGAACTTTTCACAAGACCCCAACGTGCTGCTCATGGTTATGGTCGTCGCCATCCTGGGCTTGATCCTGCTGATGGTCGTCGGCGGGGAGATGGGCAAGCGTGCCGGCGCCGCGGGCGATGGCAAACCGGCCAAGGCAGCCGGCGAAGAGCCTGCAGGCGTATAGGGTGCACCGATTGAAGACAAGGACTTATGATTGATATACCTTTGAGCCCTAGTGTGCAATGCAGCGACGGCGCCTGCGGCCAGTCCGGACCTTTTGGATCCTGTTCGTAGCGGGAGAATCTCCTCTTTCCTCTTACCGGCAGCCAGCCGGGAAAGATGAAAGGGGCAATAAACTAAAGGAGGCTTAGAATCATGAGAGCAATCGCGTACTTTGTGTTGGGCGCCGCAATCGGCGCTACCGTTGCCCTGCTGTTCGCGCCAAAGAGTGGCGCAGAGCTGCGGGCCGACCTGCAGTTGACGGCCGACAAGGACAAGGCCAAGCTGCAGGCTGAATGGAAGGCGGCAATGGCCAAGACCGACTACAAGCTGAGCCAGGTAGAGGCTGAGCTGAAGCAGGCCCTGGATGAGGCGTCCAGCGAGGCGGAGAGCGAGGCCCCAGCCTGAGCTACGGGAGTCTGGGTTTGTAGTGAGCGCCCCGAGTGCAGCTGAAGAGAATCTCACTGGACAAAAGGACGCTGGAAAGGAGCAACAGTGACAGAAGAAGGTTCGTTGGAAGGACAGGCACAGATCGAGATCCACCTGGCGTCGGCCGATTTCCCGGCTGCGCCAGGCAGCACGACCACCATCCCCGTCCTGCTGCAAAACCGGGGGCAAATGGAGGACGTCGTGACCCTGGCGGTTGGCGGCGTCCCGGCCGAGTGGGTGTCCACCTCCTCGGCTTTCATCTCGGTGGCCCCGGGCCAGCAGCAGCAAGTGGCGCTGACCATCCAGCCGCCAGCCTCGGTCGAAAGCCGCGCCGGCCACTACCCGATCCGGATCCAGGCCAACAGCCAGGCGGCCGGCGGCCAGGTGGCCGAGGCAGCCTGCACGCTGACGGTGGGAGCCTACACCGAGTTCAGTTGTGACCTGCACCCGCAGCGGCTGTCCGCCGGGAATCCGGGCCAGGTCACCGTCGAGAACCAGGGCAACGTGGAGCAGGGATTCACGCTGACCTGGCGCAGCGACGGCGACGACGTGGTTTTTGACCCGGGCCCCACGCAGGAACTGCGCGTGCCCGCCGGGGGCACGGCCGCGGCTGATTTTCGCGCCTCGCCCCGCAGTCGCCCGCTCTTTGGCGGGCAAAAGACCTACCCCTTCAGCGCCCGGGTACAGTCGGCAGACCAGCGGACCCAGAGCCTGAGTGGTGCGGTGGTCAGCCAGGGGCTGATCCCAACCTGGCTGGTGGGGGCGGTGATCGTCATTGCCATACTCTGCCTCTGTGTATCCGTCGGCGGCGTCGGCGGCATCCTGGGCGGGACCGGGATCCTGGATTCATCGACAGCCGAGCCGGCGGAGCCCGCTGCACCCGCAGCACCTCCGGAGCAAGCCCCAGAGCAGCCAGCAGAGCCCCAGGCGCCGGAAAAGCCGGCCGAGCCGCCAGCCGAAGGCGGGGAGGCGCCGCCTGCGGAGGGTGGGGGTGAAACATCGCGGGCTACTTGCACGCCCATGGCCTTTGGTCTGGCCCTCGCGCCACTGGCGGTGATCGTCAGCAGAAGGCTGGGCTAGTCACGGCCTGCACTGCAAGGAGCAGGAAACGGCGCCCTGTGGTGAGCAGGTTCGCCGCGGGCCAGCCGTCAAGAGGGGGAAAAGTCAACGATCTTGAACGGACCTGGGTTTGACGAGCCCGAATGGGGTAGCGAGCTTTTGTGCGAACTGGGCGCCCGGTCGGGCGCAACAAAACCAGAAGGAGGAAGGTCATGTGCTGTTTTATCACTGCTTTGCTGTTTGTCGGACCGCGGTTGGGCATTCTGGTCTGGTACATCTTTAACCCCATATACGTCAATGGCGCTTTCGATCACTTTATCTGGGGGTTCCTGGGCTGGCTCTTGCTGCCCTGGACGACACTGATGTATATCGCCATCTACCCTGGCGGCATCATGGGCTTTGACTGGATCCTGCTCGGCCTGGGGGTATTCCTCGACATCTTTGGCTACATAGGCGGCTACCGCGAGCGGGCTGTGGTCCCCTACGGAGAAACCATTCCCTAGGTGTAGGAGCAGGCTTGGTGGGGGCCGGCAGCCGCCACTGTCCACAGGCAAGGGCTGCCTGGCCTCCACAAGCCTGCTCAGCTCTGGCGACGCCCGAGTGCGCATCGAGGTTACATACCGGCCGTGTTCACCGCTGAGGTACACGCGAGTGAAAGGAATCTGAAGAAATGTCTCGAGTATTGGCAGGCACCCGCTATTTGATCATTTTACCCGTCCTGGGCCTGCTCCTTGCCGCTTCCGTCTTTTTCGTTCTGGGCGGCATTGGCCTGTTTCGACAGTTGATAGACATCATTGCTCTATCTGTTGATACCCTTACGGGCGCCGGCAAAGGAGTGGATCAAGGCGAGGTCATCTTTGAGATCGTCGAGTTCGTGCACCTGTTCCTGGTGGGCACGGTGCTCTATATCACCGCCGCCGGCCTCTACCAGCTCTTTATCAAAGAGATCAAGTTCCCCAGGTGGCTCAGGATCGACACTACGGAAGAACTGGAAACAAACCTCATCGGTGTGACCGTCGTCGTCCTGGCCGTCAACTTTATGGGCGCTGTGCTTGTCGGGGAGACGGAAGAACTTCTGCAATACGGCGCCGGCATTGCCCTACCCATCGCCGCCCTGGGCTTGTTCCTCGGCCTACGCGCCTGGTCGGGCAAACTGGGCAAGGAGACCGTGGAGGAAGAAGAGACCTGGGATAAGGATGCTGGCGGGCAGGACGCCAAGCCGCACGACGAATGGGCCGGAACAGAGGGTGGGGGATAGGGGAACCGCATGGCTCAGACCAAGACCGGAGCACCTGCTCAACGTAGGACAAGCGAAAGCGGCTATGAGCTGTTCATCCTGGCGCTCACCGTCTTCTCTCTGCTGATGGTGGCCGTCTACTTTCTGCTGCCTCTCACTGAGGCGACCAAACAGGCCCTGCTCTGGCTCGATGTGCCCGTCAGCCTCATTTTCCTGGCCGACGCTTTTCGCTCTCTGCGCCGCGCGCCCAGCAAGGGAGCCTACCTGAAATGGGGCTGGTTGGATTTCCTGGGCAGCATCCCGCTGATTCTTCCGCTTCGTTTGGCCCGCCTGCGGCGCCTGGTCCAGAGCCTGGCGCGCCCTGCGCCTGCGGCAGCTGAGCCAGGTGGGGCAGGACTGGATCAGAACCGGGCCCAGAGCGCCGCCCTGTGATGGTCTTTCTGGCCCTCGTCGTCCTCACCACGGCGACCGTTGCCGTCCTCCAGTTCGAGAGCAACGCGCCGGAGGCCAACATCCAGACGGGACACGACGCCCTCTGGTGGTCGATCGTGACCATGTCCACGGTCGGCTATGGTGATTTCTACCCCACTACCGCCGGCGGCCGGCTCGCGGCAGTAGACGCTGATGACGGTGGGCATTGGCATCTATGGCGTGCTGGCCAGTTTTCTGGCCCACTCTTTTTGCCCACGCCTCCTGATGATGAGGCCCCGGGTGACCGGGGCCGGATCGGCGCGGACCCAGCCGGATCTGGGATCCGTTCCGGCCAGCATCCAGGCCCAGTTCGACGCCGTGAACGCAAGGCTGGATGCCATCCAGGCCATGCTCGCCCATCGAGCGCCGCAGCATCCCGGAGATCCAGAACCAGGCCCTGGCCAAGCACCTGGAGGATAGCAGGCTGCGTGACGCAGCCCGCGTGACGCGCCCGCATCACGCAACACGGACCACGATCTACGGAGCACGCATCATGCCTGAAGCCAAAAATAAGCCAACCTCAAAATGGTTCAAACGAATCGAGCGCATGTACCAGTCCCAGCTCATGCTCGGGGCGCTGATAGCCCTGCTGACCGTCGCCAACGGCTTTGTCGCTTTTCGGAGTACCAGGGCTTCGCTGGACAGTTCGACCGTGGACTTTTGGGCGTCAAGGGCGATGCTACAGGCCTCCATCAGCCATCTGAGCGGCAACGCCAGGTACGCGGTCGACACGATGTCCTACAATGGCTATCGCGTTCTGGAGGACCGGGATCCCGAGTTGGCGGAGGATTGGTTGAGGCGAGGCTCGGAGGAGCTGCGGGACGGGATGGAGCGTCCCGGCGGGCCCTTTGACGAAGCAGTACATTCAGGCCCAATATGGAGAAGCACGGGAAGCACTGGCCGAGGCCGCGGAACTGTACGAACGAGGCCGACCAGGCCAGCATGGAGTCGGAGCGATATGCGCTGGCCTCGACCATCCTGACCATCGGCCTGGGGGCCACGGCCTGGGCGGGCCTGCTGCGCGAGCAGAACACGCTGCGCTTCGTTTTTGCCGTGACGGCCTGGGTGAGCCTGATTGGGGGATTGATCGTGGGCTTTGCTGTTGGCGGCTAGCAGCCCCGCATCAACCAGGGCAAGGGGCATTGCCCATCTCCCTGCCCGCAAAGCGGGGGCAGGATCGCAGAAAGGAACGACAACGTGGAAGATACAGAAAACAAACCTAAGGAGGCTAGCATGACCAAGACGGATCAAGTAGAAGATGGGATGGCGCAGGATCAAGATGATAATGGTGGCGATTCGAAACAGGGCTTGGGACGGTACATGGGGCTCATCGGCGGGCTGCTCATCATCGCCGGAGCCGTGGTATCGCTGGCCATGGCCCTAAACAAGGTGCGAAAGCTCGCCTTGTGGCTGATCCCGGTGATCCTGTACGTCGCCGGGGTCTTTCTTGTGGCCGAGCCCCTGGCAAAGCGCAAGGCGAAAATTGCGGCGACCCAGGAGGAGATCATTGCCCTCTTGGACCAGCTCGATCCGGTGGCCAAGGTGCAGGTAGCAAAATACGTGGCCGAATCAGAGTTTGCCAAAAGCTAGCATCTCGGCCTCAACATTGGCCTTCAATCAAAGGTAAAGGAGAACGAGAATGAGCAATTCCCTGGAATCACATTATGACATGGGACGTGGCGCAAAATTCTGGATCCAGGTCATCCGCGCCCTGCTGCTATTGACGCTGGGTTTGTCCTTGCTCTTTGTCCCCGACAAGACCCATAAGATGCTGTTCAACGCCATGGGCCTCTTCTGGCTGACGACCGGCCTCGTCCTCATCCGCCAGGAAGCGCACAAGGAAGGAAGCCGGCTGTGGCTGGTGGTCGCCATCTTTGCCGTGCTGACCGGCCTGCTGGTCCTCACCCGCGACCTCTCGCGCAACTGGGTGCCCGAGGTCTGGGTGAGGGGGCTGCTGGGTGCGATCATTCTGCTGACCGGCCTGCTGCAAACGGTGGGCGTGTTGAGGGCCGGCACCAAGGTAGTATTGCACAGCCGGTCGTTCGCTGACCTGCTGCTCGGTGTGGCCACCATGGTTTTGGGCACGCTGCTTATCGTGGGCCGCGCAGGTGACAACGAGGCCCTATACTATGTGGCCACGATCTGGGCCCTGCTCTGGGGTGGGCTGATCCTATACAGTGCAGGCAAGCAGTGGTTCCGGGCACGACAGCAGAAACAAGCGGGGCAGGGCGAGGCACAGTCCCAGGGGCAGCCTGAAGAACAGTCCAAGGAACCGCCTGAGGCACAGTCCGAGGAACAGACCACGGCAGCGCCGTCAAGCGAATAGCCTATCTCTTTGGCAAGAAAGGTTCGTATGCTCGGACTCAGAGTACCCACAAAAATCGTACTGAACGACCTGGTCAGGGGGGGGATCCATGCGCCCCGGGCCGCGGCCAAGGGCGTGCAGCGTGTTGGGCAACGCTGCTCAGCGCGCGTGCACGCTGAGCAAGAGGATGGTTCACCTGCATGAGACAGAAGCTTGTAGTACGAATCGCTATCAGCCTGAGCCTCATTCTGATCGCTCTGCTGGCCGCAGGCTGCGGTACCGAGACGCCTGCTCCGGCGGCAACGCCAACCATCGCCGCGACTGTAGCGCCAGCCGCAGCGCCAACCATCGCCCCCGAAGCGCCGGCAGCGGTCGATCCGGCGCAGAGTCCGGCGGCCGGAGCCGGGCCTGAAGCCGGGGCCACGAGCGCGCCCATCGATGCCGGCGACGGACTGTCGGTCGGGGAGGTCGCCGATGCCGTTTCCAGCCGGACGCCAGAGCCCACACCGACACCCGATGTCGTCGCCGAAAAGGTGGAGGAACTTACGGCTGAGGCCGGGCTGAGCGGTAAAACCTTCCTGGGCCTGGCGGCTGAAGACTGGATCGACCTGGCGGTCTCGCTGCTGATCGTGCTGCTTGGCTACCTGGTGGCCGTGGTGATCGTCAAGCTGCTGCTGGCCCTGCTCAGGCACATCGTCAGCAAGACGCCGAGCGGATTTGATGATGCCTTCCTGGAGGCCATCGCATCAGAGCTAAAGTGGCTGGTCGTCGTGCTGATTTCCCGCTTTGCGCTGCTCCGCCTGGACTTTTGGAGTGACGATCTGCGAACCCTCATCGACGACCTTTACTTTGCCCTGGGTACGGGCATCATTGCGGCCATAGTCCTGAAACTCATCAGCGCCGCCGCCCAGTGGTACCGGGACAACCTTGAACCGGAGACGGACAGGGATCGGCTGGAGCCGATCCTGCTGGTCCTCCAGCGCGTCGCGTACGCGCTCGTGATCATCATCTGGATCAGTATCATCTTGAGTCACCTGGGCATCAACATCACGGCTTTTTCCGCCGTCCTGGTCGTGGTGGCGCTGGTCATCTCCCTGGGCGCCAAGGACGTCATCTCTGATGCCATCAGCGGCTTTATCATCCTCATCGACCAGCCCTTCCGGGTGGGCGACGTCATCGAGATCGAGGAACTGGACAAATGGGGCGATGTGGTCGACATCGGTACCCGGGTCACCCGCATTCGCACCCGCGACCACCGCTACGCAATCGTTCCCAACTCCAAGATTGGTTCCAGCCAGGTGATCAACTATACCTTTCCCGATCCCAAGTACCGGGTCCATAGCAATATCTTGGTGGCCTATGGCTCAGACTTTGACGAGGTTCAGCGTGTTGCCCAGGCCGCGGTACGTAGTGTCGAAGGTGTACTGCCCGATCAGCCGGTGAATGTGTTGTTCCTCAACTATGTCGCCTCTGCCAGGGGGATGCAGGTGCAGTGGTGGATCGACCAGATGCACCAGGAACAGCAGATCATCGACGGGGTCCATCGAGCCCTCGAAACCGCGTTCGAGAAAGCGGGGATCGAGATGCCGGTCACCACGCGCGACCTCATCGTCCAGCTAGACACAGGGATGGGCGACCATCTCTCACTGTCGCCGGCGCAGCCTGATGCATCAGAAAAGAGATCGGCGGCAGACAGCACGCCGGATGGGGAAAATAGGGAGTAGCATGATGGAAATGTGCCAGGGCAGGCTTACGATGTATGGTTGCGCCGTGTTTCGGGTCTGTGTTCAAGGGGCCCTGGACGAACACTGGTCGGACTATTTCGGAACGCAGTCCATCCTGGTCGAGACGGATGAGGACGGGGTCGCCGTAACCCGCTTTGTCACCGAAGCCGTGGACCAGGCCGCCCTGGTCGGGCTCATCAACCGCCTGAACGGGTTGGGCTTGCCCTTGTTGGGGATAGAGTGTCTGTCGCTCGACGAGGCCACCCAGCCCTGACCCGTTGGCCTGATCTTGGCCAACCTGTCAGGCCTTCAGACAGAAAGAATAGAGGCTCCCCTGATGAACGAGAAACCAATTCGGGTACTGATCGTGGACGCCACCCCCAAAGAAGGGGGCGCCATGCCGAGGCGTGCGAGCGAGTTGCATGGTATCGAGATCGTGGGCGTGGCCCACGACAGAGGAACGGCCTGGGACCATGTCGAAGACCTGCTGCCGGACGTGGTGTTGGTCGACGTCATGCTGACCGGCTACCGCAGCATCGATCTGATGCGGCAGGTGGCCCGCGACCTGCCCCAGGTGCGCATGCTGGCCGTAACCCCGAACGATCCGCCCCACGACCGCATCATGCTGGCCACGGAGGCCGGGGCCCTGGGCTTCATAGCCCGGGATGCCCCCTCCTCTGACTTTCAGGCTGCCATCGAACAGGTTCACCAAGGCCAGCTCTGGCTGCCGCCGCGGCAGACCTACGAAGTCCTGCAGGAAGGGGCCGGTGAGTTGGCCGTCTCGTCCCAGGAGCGGCGCGCTCGCCTTACGGAAGTACTTCTGGGCCTGATTCCCCTGACCGGGCTGGTGGCCGCCATCACCGCCTTCCTGTGGCGCCGCTATTGGGGGCACATTGGCGTGCGGGTCGCGGACCTCGGCGTTGACCCTACCTCCCGCATGATAGACGTGGTGGTTGTCTTTGTCATGATCATCGGCATATTTGGACCACTGCTCTTTGTCAGGCCGTGGGTGAAAGCCCTGGGCCAATGGGTAACCGACCAGCCGCGGCTGGGCAAGATTGTCTCCAGGGTGCGCGGCCTGCATCTGGGCCCGCTTCCGGTCGGCAAGCTCTTTGTCAACTACTGGGTGGCCTGGGTGCTGGGGCTCGTGCTGGTGTTGTCTATCATGCTCCTCCTGACACGGCTCATGCCCCTGATTGTCGTCCTGTTCTTTGGGCCGGTGGTTGGCGTCGTCCTGGTGGCCAACGTACTCGATATGGATGATGAGCTGCCGGACTTTTTGCACGTGCCCCACCTGGATAGCTGGCGCGTGCTGGGCTTTTTTGGCCTGATTCTCGTCGTCTTTCTGCTGGCCCTGGGAGCCGAGGTCATGATCATGAAGCCCGACCTGCGCACGGATGGCCTGCACGGCGTGCTGGCCCCAAGAGTGCTGGGCTTCAAGGCGACTCCGATGATGCTATATGACCTGGATGGGGTCCATGAACCACTGGGGGCGCTGTACCTGGGCGGCAACGCGGACCTGTACGTGCTCTATGACCCCTGTGCGGAGACCGTACGATTGGTGCCGGTCGGCGCCTCGCGGGTCGAGCTGGTCGACGAGGTGAACTGCCGGTCGCCGTAGCCCGGTCTCCACGGAGTGCGTTTCCAGAGCTGGGTTGACTATCTGCCAGGAAGCAGCCGGTGACGCGATAGCGGCTATGGTCACCGGTCAGTCAGGAACCGCATGGGCTCCAATGGCCTGCCGCTTGCCGGCTGGAGGCACGCCCAGGCACCGATGCGCTAGGAGGCGCGTGTACCATGTTGTATCATCTTATCTTGAGCAGTAGTGAGGCCGGCCAGACCATCGCCGAATGGATCGAGTACGCGGCCACAGCCATTGAGATCCTGGCGGTTGTCATCATTGTCGTGCCCATTTTCTTCAATGTGGGCCGCTATCTATATGAGCGCGTGCGGGGACAGGCGGATGACAACCCGTATCGGGACCTCAAGGGACGCTTGGGCAGATCCATGCTGCTGGGCCTGGAGATCCTGGTGGCGGCCGACATCGTGCGTACCGTTGCCCTGGACACGACCCTGGAAAGCGTCGCGGTCCTGGGCCTGCTGGTGTTGGTCCGAACCTTCCTCAGCTGGTCGATAGCTGTCGAGGTCGAAGGGCGCTGGCCCTGGCAAGGCGGCGCTGAGAAAGACTGAGTTGTACGAATTCTCTCGAGAGTATAGGCGGTCGTCGTTTACGGCAAGTGAATCGACAAAGAGAGGTCGAGCCCGTTTCTGTGGCTCGACTTTTCTTTATGTCCCCTTTACTTCAGCCGGATGGCAGCCTCGGCCCTCCTATTCTCTACAGAAGTAGATCACAAACTCACCGGCGCCCATGTCCCTGACCCAGTGGGAAAAGCCCAGGCTGGACGCCTTGTCCACCAGCGGGGCGGGCATAAAGGGAGCGATCCAGCTTGTAGATATCGCCTTGATCCAGGGCCTGCAGGTCAGCGATGACCTGGTTGACCGGCTGTTCCCCCTCCGCCAGCATCGCTGTTGCATCCAACCCGGCCACTACCCGTATCTCCGAGTACCAATTGGGCTGTTCCGTGGTATAGGCCGCAGTTGCAGCCCCGGAGAACTCGACCTGCCCTGCCTCCTGCCTGAGGTGATTGACCAGGTCTTGGACGTTCACGCCCCCAACGGCGGCCGCCTGCTGCAGGGTTGTGATCCGGGCAACGGTCTTGCGTAGAACCGGGTTTTTCAGCCTTTCGAAGGCGGGCACATAGTCTATCAGGACCTGCTCCAACTGGGGGTAGGCTTCGATCAGCTCAGCGACTTTGGTCTTGGGCGCGATGATGAGTTCGGTCATGGTACGGCAGCCTCTATGCATAGGACAGGATCCGCTGTTCGCCTTCCAGCGCCCTGTAGCCGGTCAGGTCCTGTGAGACTTCCAGCGTGCCCAGGTACTCGCCTTCGTCGTTGCGGAGGGCGAAATACTCGATGTGGATCATGCTGCCGCCCATATTGATCCAAAATGGTGCCCGGGTCTGTTTACCGCTCTTGAAATCCTCCAGGATCTTGTCGACAATGTGGGCGCTGGCCGGTGGGTGGCAGTGGCGCACGTCGCGGTTGAGGATGGCCCGGTTCCTCTGAAAGACCCGCTCGCTGCTCTGGGAAAAGTACTTGACCCTGTCATCGCTGCCTACAAAGGTAATATCGACGGGCAGGGTGTTCAGAATCGCCAGCAGTTCCTGCGCCGAAAAGCTTCCGGTGGGCAACTGGATCCTGCCCCCCTGCTGCTGGATAGCGTCGGGGCGGGCAGCCTCAGCCCCTGGTGGCGCCCACTCTGTCGGGGGATCGTAGAGGCAGTAGCCAAACTCCAGCGACTGTTTCTGAACCTCATACCAGTCGGCATCGGACAGGGCATCCATGAGCATGGGCAAGAGGATCTCCTCTTCCTTGACGATCATGTCGGCGACACCCTTGAGGGCTGGCTGGAGGACGATCTCGGTCGAGGCCAGTAACTCTTCCTTGGTGATGCCCGGCGTTTTCAGCACCTCGAGGCTTCCCTTTAGCAGGTCCCTGATTTCGTCGTGCTTGCCCCACATGACCTGGGGCGGGCCGGTGATCCCGGTCTGTTCCAGGCAGGGGAACAGCAGGTACTCCTTGCGCAAGTAGTGCTTGTCTACGTCGATGAGCTGGTTAAAGAGGGCGATAAGAGCCAGGATTGTGGCCCGCAGATCGTCTTCATCGATCTGATCCAGGGTGGCAAGCTGAGCATTCGCCTCCTCGACAACGGCGGTCAACGCTCTATTCTCTTGAATGAGAACGTCCACGGGATGGCCCTCAGGAATCGCCTTGGAGCCGCTCAGATCGACGTTGCCCTCCAGGACAGAGGAGTGAATGTCGCACAGCTTGAGTACTTCCTCCTGGGGCAATCCTTCTTCCAGCAGTTCCTGTTCGACCTCAACTACTTCGCCATAGGGAATGGTACCCAGTGTCTGAACCAGTTCCAGCTCGACGCTGTCTTGTGATTCCCCAGCGTGGAGCTTGAGTATAAGCTCCTTGAGCTTGGCTTTTCTGAATTGCGAGTTATCGATGTTCTTGCTCACACACGTTCCTCCTGAATGCACGATTGCGAACCGTGCCTTCATTATACCGGATGGGCTGGGATAAGGGTATGACTTTCATCACACGGAGAAAGGGGCCTGACGGTTGTTTGCACCGCGTGAGTACTAACTGCGTTGCAGTGAGACAATCACACTTGTCCAATCAGGCGACAGCCTGCCCGTTGCCGCAATGTCCCGGCAAAATAGGGTCAGTTGTCACGTGCATCCAGGGCTCATGTGTGGTATGATGGCGCCACTCGCGTTCAGGTACGAACGCAGGTCGCTTTGTAGTTTCTCAACAATCTACCAAGAACAAGGTTCAAGGAGGAGTCAAGATGTCAAAGGGGACAATCGCCGCAATAGGGGTCTGCGCAGCCTTGCTGTTGGCTATCGCTCTGATAGTCGGCGCTCAAGGCCCTGCCAGCGCTCAAGACGCTGCAGATCCTATCCCACCCGAGACCTGTATAATCTGCCATTCTGATGCTGGCTCCGAGCATCAGGCGTTCTACGATGAATTGTATCAGGACGGTGGCATTCAAGTCACCGATCTCGCCTACGAGTATTCATCTCCGGATACACACATCGTAACATGGCAGATGACCAAAAACGGCGCACCTTTTGATGCCAGCGCCGCAGAGTCTGTGGGCATCTACTTTGTACCGTATACCGGTACAGCTTTCCAGTTCGAGCCAGCCGCCGAAAGACTGACCCTGAAAGGGGATCTAAGCTATGATGGCGCTGGTGGAAACACAAGCACCCTGACCAATTCCGACCCCGAGTACGCGAGCGACTTTGGCGCAGTGGATGGCCTCATCGTCCTGTACGGCAGGGATGAAACGCAGGGCCGGCTACCAGCTCGTGTCTACCAGGCCAAATACCCATTTGCGGCTGTATTGGAAACCGGAGGTGGTGTTGATTACGTATCCGCCGCCAACAACGCTGGCTGCGAGAAATGCCACACGACACCTTACCTCAAACACGGTTACATCTACGGCCAGGTCGAAGGCGATGCTGCAACCGACTTTTACACCTGCAAAGCCTGCCACCTGGACAACGGGGAAGGCGGCCATTTCGAGTGGCAGCTTCTGGTTGATGATCCTGAAAAGGCTGTTGAATGGCTACATTCGGACGAAGACCTGTCCATTTTTACACCTGAGCAGCTAGAGATGTATGCGTACACAACGTCGCTCATGAACGATGTGCACATGTCGCATGCCATGGAATTCCCCTACCCGCAGTCGATGGCCAACTGCGTAACCTGCCACGAAGACAAACTCGATGCCGTGTTGGCGGACGAGAACTTTACGGTGGATACCTGCAAGAGCTGTCACCCGGTGACGGGCGCAGTAGCAGACGCTGCAGAGGGAGAAGATCCAGCATATGATACGACCGGCCTCGCACTGAAGACCATAATACCCCCAGCGATCCATGAGTCCATGGATTTGGCTACGACGGACTGCACGACCTGCCATGGTGAGGGCAAGGCGGCTGGAGGTTTCAGTGAGATCCACTCCGGTTATGACGCGATGATCTACGCCGATGCTGGTCTAAAGTACTCTGAAGCCATCAGCGTCACCATCGACAGTGCAGACTTTGATGGCGACATGCTCAATATCCAATTCAGCGCGGTAGAGTCCGAAGATCTTGAAGGGCTCGATGTGGAGGCCATAGTACCCACCGTGATGGTTGGATTGTACGGCTGGGACACAAAGGACTTTATCATCGGCCCACATGAGAGACTCTTTGACGACAATGGCGATGGCGAAATCAGCGGGTCCAGCGGCGATTCGAGAACTTTGGAAGCCGAGGTTGGTGCCGAGCATCCGCGCATTACAACCGTGTCGGCGGAAGGCGGTAGCTGGGAAGTTGATGCGGACCTGTCGGCGTGGGCTGATCTGATCGCTGATGGGACCGTGAAGCGAGTGGAAATCGCAGCCATCCCAACTTTGGAAGATGCAGATGGTGAGACCCTCGCACTCAATGCTACTTCCAGGACCTTTGACCTTGGCGCCAATGACTTTGACGATGAATACTACAACCCCATCGTGGAGCTTGACAAATGTGAGAACTGCCACGAGGCGCTGGCGACCAACTACCACTCGCCGGATAGAGGCGGGAGTATCGTTGTCTGCAGGATGTGTCACATCACCAAGAGTCGCGGATCGCATCTGGAAATGCAGTCAAGGTCGATCGACTCCTATGTCCATGCCATCCATTCGGGCCAGGCATTCGATATTGGCGACATCGATTTCACCGATCCGGTGGCGGCCCTGGAGTATGAGCATCACATCGAGTTCCCGTATCCCACGCATGGGACAGAATACTGCGAGTCCTGCCACCTTGAAGGCACATACGACGTGCCGGATCAGACAAAATCGCTGCCTGGTGCACTGTCGGCCTCTGATCCCGTGGAGGACAGAAACATCGGCGAGGTGCCGCTCTATCTCACCGGCCCAGGTGCAAGAGCCTGTGGTGGATGCCACCGCGCGGAATTGATCAACGAGGATGCACCTGGCGAGCTGATACCCCTTATGGAGCACATGAAGCAGGGGGGTTATCAAATCGAGGGAGGGGAAGACTACCCCGCCGTTCTCGGTGAAGTAATCGAGGAGATCATGGCGCTCTTCGGCCAGTAAGGAATGCGAGGTGGGCTTCGGCCCACCTAAGTCAGGTCAAAAGGGCCCTTCGGGGCCCTTTTTTGTTATGCGGGTACTCCTTCGGTCATAGGGCATGCCCAACTTTTTCTTCTATGCCAGGTTCATTCTCACCCAATTGACTCACCAGCCATTCCAGGGTATAATCACCCCACAATCGCCGTTGCCGGCCCCGATCACTCGATGGAGGAAAAAGGGTTCATCACGGTGGGTGTGTCAAGCCAGACTTAGCAGCAAGCGCCCCTTTTTCCATATCCGCTCACAAGCAGGGTAATGAACTGAAAGAATGCCGAGGAGATGCCACCATGTCTCAGTTTCCAAAGGAACCAAAGAAGATCAGGGCACGAATCACCCGCTATGAACGGGAACTGCGCAAGGAACTCGAAACGTACGGGGGTATTCACGACGGGTATGGTAAACGCTATCTACTCGGACCGCTGTACCTGCTGATGGGTGATATGACAGGGGCCGTCCAGTCCTTTGAGTGGTTTGACAAGACGTTTCCAGACGATGTAGGCGAACCGCTTCACTCTTTGTGCTGGACCCTGGCCCTGTATCGCTCCGGGGATATGCCCAAAGCTGTCCACAAGTTGCTCCAGACCATGTTGTCCAATCTCTATCTGATTCCACATCTCCTTGGCCGGGATCAAGACAAACTGGACATCTGGCACGGCTCGAATTACGCCGAAAAGGAGTATCTTGAGTACGTGCCGCCCGAAATCTGGGCGTTGTGGGATGCGCCTGCTATGCAATGGGCCCAAGAGACGTTTGACAGCCCGCAGTTATGTCAGGTCCGCGCCCGGTATATCGAGATCTACGAGCAGCTCGAATCAGAGCCGCCAGGTCCTCGACGGAGCGCATTGGTCGACGAAGCATTCAGGCTTGGACGTATCAAGCCTGAGCGGCAATGAGCAAGCGCGCCAAACTTTGATGTACCCCAAGGACACGCCATTTTCTTTGTCATGTTTATCCGCAGTTCAGTCTGACCCATGAAACCTCTGATGAAAACGAGGGAACGCTATGACCCTTCAAACCAGTAGTGCCGTCATCTGTGGCGCGGGCATTGGCGGAATCAGCGCCGCCTACCATCTGGCCGTCCGGCAGGGCATCGGGACGTGATCCTGGTTGACGAACGCGATCCCTTCAGCCTGACGAGCGACAAGTCGACGGAATGCTACCGGAACTGGTGGCCCGGGCCTGGGGACAGCATGGTACGACTGATGAATCGCAGCATCGACCTCATGGAAGATCTTGCCCGCGAAAGCGGCAACGTCTTCCACCTCAGCCGGCGGGGCTACCTCTTTGTGACAGCCGACCCGGCCCGCATTCCAGACTTTGAGCAGGCGGCGGTGGAACCCTGTGCGCTGGGAGCTGGCCCGCTTCGCATCCATACCGGGCGGGCGGGCGATCCGGCCTACATCCCGGCTCCGGCCAGCGGGTTCGAAGACCTGCCCACCGGCGCCGACCTGCTCCTCGATCCGCCCCTGATCCACGAGCACTTTCCCTTCCTGTCCGAGGACGTCATCGCGGCGCTGCACACCCGCCGTTGCGGCCGGATGAGCGCGCAGCAGTTGGGCATGTACATGCTGGAACAGGCTCGGGATTGCGGCGCCCGGCTCCTGCACGCCCGTGTGGAGGGTGTAGATGTACAGGGTGGGCGCGTACGGGCGGTGCGGCTGAGCGACGGCTCGGGCTCGCAGACCATCGCTACCGATACCTTTGTCAATGCCGCCGGACCCTTTGTCAAACATGTGGGCGAGATGGTGGGCGTGGACCTGCCTATCTATTG
Organism: uncultured Chloroflexia bacterium; assembly: GCA_963783445.1. GTDB lineage: Bacteria > Chloroflexota > Anaerolineae > JAAYZQ01 > JAAYZQ01 > CAWANP01. The sequence continues at coordinate 26,445 of CAWANP010000001.1, forward strand.
CGAGCTGCACGCCAAGATCGCTTACAACGAGTCCCTGGGCATCATCCCCCAGAGCGCGCCCCTGTATTACTGGGCCGATCCGCAGAGACTGCCCTGGTCGGACGAAGAGCGGGAGCTGCTGGCCGAGTCCGAGGAGATGCGGTGGCTGTTGGAGCCGTTTCCCTCTGGCCCACATGGACTGCCGGAGGGCACCCCGGGCAGCCGGAGCCAGCTCTGCCTGTGGACCTACGATATCGAGACGGTGGAGCCGGTGGTGCCGCTGCCTCCGCCCGATCCCCACTACTTTGAGGTGGTACTGCGTGGCCTGTCCAGGATGATCCCTGGGCTACGGGGCTACTTTGATCGGCTTCCCCGTCCGGTGGTGGATGGCGGCTACTATGCCAAGACGCGCGAGAATCGACCTCTGATCGGGCCCCTGCCCGTTGAAGGAGCCTACATCATCGGGGCACTGTCCGGCTTTGGCATCATGGCGGGCTGTGGTGCGGGCGAGCTGCTGGCCGCCCACGTGACGGGGGGCGATGTGCCATCGTACGCGCATTGGTTCCTGTTGGAACGGTATGAGGATCCAGGCTACCAGGCCTTGCTGGATGATTGGGACGAGTCGGGACAGCTTTAGAGTTCTACGCTTTCATTGTATCCATTTGAGGGCCCCACTGGCGAAGCCAGGGAATCATCGCTGGGCAGCACTCAGTCCAGCCCCCTGCCCACCCGCACCTGTTCGACGTAGGCGCCCGCCCGTCGCGTCAGTTCGTCCAAGTCCCCGCTGTCCAGCAACTTCTGACTGACCAGGCTGCCACCAACACCGAGGGCAGCCGCGCCGTTTCGGATAAAGTCAGCCGCCGTATCCAGATTCACCCCGCCCACGGGGATGATGCGCACCTGGGGCATAGGAGCCAGGATCGCTTTGACCAACCCCGGCCCGCCCACACTGGCCGGGAAAAGCTTGATGAAATCGGCGCCAGCTTGCCAGCCGGCGAGCACCTCGGTCGGCGAATAACAGCCGGGCGCGACCGGGATGCTGTAGCGATTGCAGAGCGCGACCAGATCGAGATCAAGGGTGGGGGACACGACGAAATCGGCGCCGGCCAGGATCGCCGCCCGCCCCGTTTCGGCATCCAGAACCGTCCCGGCCCCAAAGATGACATCGGAGCCGTACCGGTCCTTGGCTTCGGCAATCACGTCCAGAGCGCCCGGCGTGGTCATAGTCACTTCGATGGCCCGCACGCCGCCCAGTCTGATGGCATCGGCCGCTGCGATCAGTTGGCCAGAGGACTGGGCGCGCATGATGGCAATGATGCCGGTCTCGCGAATGATATTGAGTATGTCAACCTTGTCCATGGGTTTCCCCTTTATCGCGACGTTCTCTTGCCGCCGCCGAATACTTCAGCCTTCATCAACCCTTCGATCTCGGCCTTGTCGACGATGGGCAGATCGAACATCAGCGTCTGCTTCAAGCGGGTAGCCGCATCGCCTACCAGCACTCCCTTTCTTAGGCCCTCACTGCCGGAATCCTCTGTGAGAAGACCATAGTAAAAGCCTGCGTTCCACGTATCGCCTCCCCCCAGCCGGTCCCACAGGGTGATGGGTCTGACGGCAGGCGAACGGAAGAAGTTGCCCTGGTCATCCATCGCCGCCGATTCCCAACGGTGCTGTTCAAAGGAATCGGGATAGCGGATGGTGATGGCCACGATGCTGACCTCGAACAGATCCCGCACCTGTGCGGCAAATGCTCGAATGTCGTCATCGTCGATCCGCCCCAACGCTCCATCGACAACCTGTTTGGCCGAATACTGCCCGCAGCCGATGCCATACAGCCTGGCCATGTCCTCGATGGTCGTGATCAAGATGTCAACATCATCGGCGACGACCGGAGTCAAGAGTTCGCGGGCCTGGGCAGGCGACCACAATGTGCCGCGGTAGTTAAAGTCCATGCCCACCAGGCAGCCCCCGGGCTTGCTGGCAATGGCCTCTTTGAAGGCATCGAGGCAGTAGTTACGCTCATAGTTGCTGTGGGTTGCCAGGCCGAAGGTGATGCCCGAGCTGTGAAAGAGCTTGGCATCCTCTAACGCGGCTTGCCAGTCGACCATGCCTGCATCCAGACGGGAGGCAGCCGAATACATACGCTGATAGACGCCGGTGTTCTTTCGAGGTGTGCGCCCGATCTCGTAGATGAGGCGGCCAAGGGGCTCGGTCTTGGGAGCCCAGACGATGTGACCGGTGTCGATACCTTGCTCGCGGGCGATGTTGCGCAGCGCCCTGCCGTAGGGATTGTCGGGAACGCGGGTGATAAAGGATGAAGGGATCCCGAGACGGCTCAGGCCCATCGCCAGCGTATACTCGCTGCCGGCCATGGAAAGCTGTACCAGACGAGTTCGCTCCGGACGTTCCTGGTCAGCAGGGGTATCGCGAACCATTACCTCGCCAAAGGTTACAAAGGCCGGACCCCGATCTGAGAAGCGGCTGAGATCATCACGCGTGATCTCATAGTACTCTGTGCCAATCATTCCATCCTCCATTGGAGACAAGGTAACGCAATCAGCTCAGCATCTCAATGCTCATGGCCACGGCCTCACCGCCGCCCAGGCACAGGCTAGCAATGCCAGTCTTGAGGTCACGCTGCCGCAAGGCATTGAGCAGGGTTACCAGAACCCGCGTCCCGCTGCAGCCGATGGGATGGCCCAGCGCGATGGCCCCGCCATTCACGTTGACCTTGGCCCAATTCCATCCCTCACCGGCCAGGAGTTTGCCATCGCCCAGGCACTGAGCCGCAAACGCTTCGTTGAGTTCAAAGAGATCATAGTCATGCAGCTTTGTTCCGGTCGTTCGCATAAGGTTGCGCAGCGCGAGCACCGGTGCAGTAAAGATCTCAATCGGCTCGACCGCGCCGTAGGTGTAGCCTGTAATGCGGGCCAGTGGTTGGATCCCAAGCTCATGAGCCTTTGCCTGGCTCATGATGACGACGGCGGCTGCGCCGTCGGTGATGGCTGAGGCATTACCCGCTGTAACGGTTCCATCCGCCTTGAAGACAGGCCGGAGCCGCGCCAGTTTCTCCAGCGAGGTGTCCCGGCGGGGGCTTTCATCGGCATCAAAGATAAGGGGCGCTCCCTTTCTCTGGGGCACCTCAACCGGGACAATCTCCTCTATGAAACGACCAGCATCCTGGGCTGCCACGGCTTTCCGGTGACTTTCCAGCGCGAAGCGGTCCTGCTCCTCGCGGCTGACGCCAACTTCCTGAGCGATCCACTCAGCAGCCAACCCCATGTGCTGATCCTCAAATCCGCACCACAGCCCGTCCCGCACACAAGCATCCAACACTTGGCCATGGCCCAAGCGGTAGCCTGTACGTCCCTGCGGCAGCAGGTAGGGCGCCGCGTTCATGTTCTCCATCCCACCGGCGACATAGATATCCCCATCGCCGGCTTTGACCAAGCCAGCGGCCAGCATCGCCGTTTTGAGACCTGAACCACAGACCTTGTTCAGGGTGAGGGCGCCGACGTGGGCGGGAATGCCAGCCTTGATGGCCGCCTGGCGGGCTGGCGCTTGCCCCTGGCCGGCTGTGACCACGGACCCCATCAGCACTTCGTCGATGGAGCCAGCCTCGATTCCCGCCCGCTCTACAGCGGCGCGGATCGCTACCGCGCCCAACTCGGGTGCCGGGATGGTGGCAAGGGTTCCGCCAAAACTGCCGATGGCTGTCCGCGCCGCGCTGACAATCACTGGGCTTCGATCATTTGACACTCTTTCAACTCCTTTGTTTCTTTGTATGGGCAGATGGCTCAGTTCCTGGGATCTATCAGATCCACCGCAAAGGGCCTGACGGGAACTCGCTTCTCCCTTCAGGCCCTCTGTCATCCGGCTCGTACTTCCGGCTGCTACATCCTCTCTGGCGCGGCCACGCCTATGAGCGTGAGCGTGCGCGCCAGTACGTGTTTGGCTGCCTTGGCCAGCCTCAGACGGGCCTTGGTCAATTCGGCGTCGGCAGGTTCCGAACTGACCACCCGGCAGTCGCGGTAAAATGAGTGGAACGTGGACGCCAGGCCCTGGGCATAGTGCGCCAGGTGATGGGGCGCCAGGTTCTCGGCAGACAGAGCCACTACTTCGGACAACTCCAGCATCTTGCGGATCAGGGCCAGTTCCGAGGGATGGGTGAGCAAAGAAACATCGGCCCCCTCATCGGTGTAGCCTTGCTCCTCGGCGTAGCGCAGGACGCTGGCGATGCGAGCGTGGCCGTATTGCACATAGTAAACCGGGTTCTCGTCCGACTCCTGGCGGGCAAGACCCAGATCTGAGATCCATCTGGCTATCAGCAGCACGGGCCACCAGGAAGAATCGCAGGACATCGGCGCCAATGTCGTCCGCGACTTCGCGCAGATCCACCGAGGTCCCTGCCCGCTTGGAGAGACGCACCTGCTCTCCCAAATCCAGGATGGTCACCATCTGGTATATGTAGAGCGTCAGCTTCTCCGGATCCAAGCCCAGGGCTTCCATCATGGCCTTCATGCGTGGCACATGGCCCTGGTGGTCGGCGCCCCAGACGTCGATCACCCACTCAAAGCCCCGCTGCACAAACTTGTTGTAATGATAGGCGACGTCCGAGACAAAGTAGCCAGGCTGGCCGTTGGAGCGGATGATCACCTCATCCTTGTCACCGCCCAGAGCTTTGGCGTTGAACCAGACCGCACCATCGGCCATATAGAGATGGTCTCCCTGGCGCAAAATGCTCATGACGTGTTCAAAAAGACCCTCATCGTACAGCGCTTGCTCGGAGAACCAGTTGTCATAGTGGACGTTCATCCGGGCACAATCCGCACGAATGTCCGCCATGGCCAACCGGTAGGCCACGTCCCGCATCAGGGCCACGGCTTCCTCGCGCGGCAGATGCAGGTAGCGATCCCCTTCTTCATCGATTACCTGTTTTGCCCAATCGATGACGTAAAGGCCTACGTAGCCGCCCTCCGGGATCCCGCCAGCATCCCGGTCCAAAAGCTCGCAATAGCGCACATACAGACTTTCGCCCAGCTTTTCCATCTGCGAGCCAGCGTTGTTGATATAGTACTCACGCTGCACGTCGTACCCGGCGGCACCCAGGACGTTGGCGATGGTATCGCCCAGCGCCAGGTTGCGACCGGCTCCGACGTGCAAGGGACCGGTGGGATTGATGCTCCCGTATTCCACCTGCACGCGTTTACCGTGGCCCAGATCCACATTGCCAAAGGTCTCGCCGGCATCCAAGATCGCCTCCACCTGCTGAGCCAGCCAGCCCTGATCCAGTGTGATGTTGATGAAACCGGGCGGCGCTACGCCCATCTGGCCGACAAAGGGGACTGGCTCCATTCGGTGCACGATGCTCTTGCCCACCTGCATGGGGCTCAGTTTTGGCTTCCCGGCAGCTTTGAGTTCCCGGTTGACGTCGGCGATCATCTTGAGCGGCAGGCTGGTGGCATAGTCGCCGTGCTCTTCCCGCCGGGGCCGTTCGATGAGCACCTCGGGGATCTCGGTCCGGGGCAAGCTTTTTTTCTTCTGAGCTTTGTATGTCGCGTTGTAGATCAATTCAGCAAGTTCGTCTCTTATCATGTGTATCCCTTACCTGGTTACCGGTGCGATTTGGCTTCTCGACGCCACATCCGCTACCGTTTGTATTCATCCATCTCCAGCCAGTTTGGACCTATCTTGGCATCCACTTTCAGCGGAGCATCCAGGACATAGGCCCCCTCCATCATTTCGATGACCAGGGAAGCCGCCTCGTCCAACTCCTCTATTGGCACTTCCAGTACCAGTTCGTCGTGCACCTGCAGTATCATGCGACTGCGCAGTCCACGCGCCCGCAATTCACGCCACAGCCTATTCATGGCTACCTTCAGGATGTCGGCAGCCGTGCCCTGAATGGGGGCGTTGATGGCCATCCGATCGGCCTGCTGGCGGGCATTGTGGTGCGCACGGGACGCGGTGCCCAACTCGTGGAAGTAGCGACGGCGCCCCAATAGCGTTTCGACGTAGCCCTGGTCCCTGGCCTGCTCGTGGGTCCGGTCAATATACTCTTTGACCCTGGGATAGGTCTCGAAATAAGTCTGAATGAATGCCTCGGCATCCTTCGGGTCTAGCCCCGTCCGCTCAGCGAGACCGAAGCCGGTCACACCATAGCTGATGGCAAAGTTGGTCATCTTGGCAACCCGGCGCTGGTCGGAGGTCACCTCATCCAGTGGCACCTCATAGATGGCCGCCGCCGTGCTGGCGTGGATGTCCTCCCCCTGGGCAAAGGCGTCCAGCATGGTCGGATCGCCAGAGATGTGAGCCAGGACCCGCAGCTCGACCTGCGAATAGTCGGCGGCCAGCAACAACCAACCATCATCGGCCACAAAGGCGCGGCGAATTTCGCGCCCCAGCTCGGTACGAATGGGGATGTTCTGCAGGTTGGGATTGGAAGACGAAAAGCGCCCAGTGACCGAGCCGGTCTGGTTGTATGAAGTATGTACGCGTCCTGTGCGCGGGTTGACCAGCGCGGGCAAGGCATCCACGTAGGTGCCCTTGAGTTTGGACAGTTGGCGGTGCTCCAGAGATCAACTCGACGACCGGATGCTTGTCCCGTATCTTTTCCAAGACGTCGGCCGCGGTAGAGTAGTGCCCTGATTTTCCCCGGCGCATCCAGGGCAAGGCCAAGTCCATCTCATCAAAGAGCGCCACGCTGAGCTGCTGGGTCGAATTGATGTTGATGGCGCGGCCCACATGCCCTTCAATCTCTGTCTGCAACTCGCCCAAGCGCTCGCCCAACTGGCGGCTCATCCTGGTCAGGGTCTCCACGTCCAGCTTGACGCCGGCTCGCTGCATATCAACGATGACCGGCACCAGCGGCATCTCAACCTCGGAGTAGAGCGGCCATAGTTCCCTGTCGTGCAATTCTGGCAGGAGCTGGTTGGCCAGGCGTAGGGTCATGTCCACATCGGCGCAGGCATAAGGCGCGGCCATTTCCGCCGCAACCAGGTCCATGGTGATCTGCTTCTTCCCACTACCGATGAGTTGGCTGATTGGCGTCATCTCGACACCCAGGCGATTCCAGGCCAGGTTCTTGAGTCCCAAATTCCGGCTGGCCGGATTGAGCAGCCACTCGGCGATCATCGTGTCGCAGGTCATGGGAGTCACGTCGAAACCATGCTCGGCCAGCACCGTCAAATCATAGTTGGCGTTGTGAGCATACTTGGGGATGGCCGGATCCTGCAGCAGCGGCGCAAGCACCTGGCTGACCGTCTCCAATGGGAGATTGGCCGCGTCCCGGTGCCCCACAACAACATAGTAACCCTTGCCCTCTTGGGCCGTGATGGCGATACCCACCAATTTCGCAGCCATGGGATCCGTACTCGTGGACTCGACGTCCACAACGACGGCCTGCCCCTGCCCCAGCTCGGCCGCTGCCGCCTCCAGCGCTACCACACTGTCCACAATCTGGTAGTCGCCTACCTCCCTGGCAGGAGCAGGGGCTTGTTCACCAAAGAGGGAGAGCTGTGCCGGAGTGCCCGCCTCAGTAGCGGGCGTCACGCGGTCCAATAAGGCCCTAAACTCCAGTTCGCGAAAAAGCTCCACAACCTGCTCGCGGTTGACCCGCTCCACCCGGCAGGCCTCCAAGTCTAGGCTTACCGGCAGATCGGTAACGATTGTCACCAGGTGTTTGCTGAGAAAGGCATCATCACGGCCCTTTTCCAGGGCGCTCCGGAAGCGGGGGCTGCTTACCTCATCCAGATGGTCATAAATGACCTCGACGCTGCCATATTCCTGCAGCAGCTTGGTCGCTGTTTTGGCCCCAACCCCACGGACCCCGGGCACGTTGTCGCTCGTATCGCCGACGAGGGCCTTGTAATCGATCAGTTGCTTGGGCTCCAACCCGTATCGCTCGCGGACGCCATCCTCGTCATAGGTCAGCGTATCGCCAAAGGAACGGCGGGGAGTGAGCACACGCACATGGGGGCCTATGAGCTGGAAAGTATCGGTGTCCCCGGTTACGATAAGCGTGTCTACGCCCTCGGCCTCCGCCTGCTGGGCCAGAGCGGCCAGGACATCGTCGGCCTCGTAGCCCTCGGCCGAATAGGTCGGGATGTCCATCGCCGCCAGCAGTTCGTCGATCCTGCTGAACTGCACGCGTAGATCGTCGGGCATCTCGGCCCGGTTGGCCTTGTACTCGGCATAGTCATCGTGGCGAAAGGTACGGCCCAGATCAAAGGTCACGGCCAGGTAGTCGGGCTGCTCGTCACGCAGGACATTGAGCAGCATGGAAGCAAAGCCGAATACGGCGTTGGTCAGTTCTCCTTTTGCGGTTGCCATGGTGGAGGGCAGGGCAAAATAGGCGCGGTATACCAGCGCATGGCCATCGATCAGCACCAATTTGGCGGGGTCAGCCATAAGTTACTCCCATGGACCCTTGAGGTCCGAGATCATGGTCTGTTCTACTTTGCACAGCCCAGTGATGCCAGCTGATTATACCTAAAAAGCCAGCAGGCAGCAAATGTCTATGAGCCCTCTTGCAGAGCCTCAGTGTGGGGACTCTATCATACAGCTCTCGCGCAACAGATTACCAGAGGGACGGTGGCCGTGACAAGATGCGTACATACCCTGCAAGCTCAGAGGCCATATTCCAGGCCTGGCGGTTAACGCAGAGCAGTACAGACTGACGCGGTTCTCTCCAATTTGTCAAGAATGCAGAAAGATGGTATAATCGGTGTGAAAGAGTTGGTTTTCCGTCTTTATCTCTTGTTAAAGAGTAAAAACGAGTTTTTGGGCTCTATATTAACCGGGACCGTGATTGGGCGAATTCCACGGACTCTGGGCAAAGGTTTTGCACGGATGGCAAGTATGGTATGCGACCGCTGCTCAAGAGGGTGCAGATACCTGGGATATCCCAGCCGGAATACCCTGCCATGGCCATTCGTGAGGATGAAAGGGACACCCAACGATGCTTGATCAGCCCCTGCCAAAGACAGAAGAAGACAGGGGAGCAGGCACGCCCGCCGATGCTGAAACTGTAAGGATCGCGGAAAGACCTCGCCTCCCAAACCTCGAGAAACTCAACCACATACCCGTCTTTGCCCTCCGCGAGTTGCTGGAGAGCCGCCAGCCAGAGTCAATTCTGGGCCACGCAAGCCAGGCTGAGCTGGTGGCCGAAGTAGACAGGCTACCAGCCATTTCGGTTGCCGATGTCGAAACTCTGTACGAGAACTATCGCTATGGACGGCAGTTTTCTTTCTATCTCTACCTGCTACCGGATGGCCTGACCTCGCCGGCGATGGAACCCATCCAGGACGATCTGGATGGATTGAGCACTTCCAATCACCTTGAGATGGCTGAGCTGTCTATCGCGGGCGAAGACTATGAGGCCGAGACACCACCAGGTCAGATCGTACTGCTCGACGAGGAAAGATTCGATGGCATCCGCGAGATCCGTTTCCGCTATTATGTCGCCCATCGTTTCCTCAATGCCGACGAAGAGTCCGACCAGGTTCTTCAGAGCCGCTACGGCTTCCTATGGCTCGATCTGGACCTGGGCTATCTCGTCATTCTCTCCCGCGACGAACGGGTCAATGACCTGCTAACACAAGCCCTGGGTACCTGTCTGAGAGCTTTTCCCCTGCGCGTCAGTTTCCCGAAGGAGCTTGTTGACAAGCATTTCTCCATCGAAAAGGTCAAGAGGGTATCTCACTATGACCCCGGCAGCGGGGTACGGCAGTCTATCTCTGGGCGAAGCTTGTGGCAGTCCCACGAGCAAGAATTGTTGAACCGCGAACAGATCTACGCCCGGCCCAGTTCGCTCTACGAGGAGGAATTTGGCAACGGCATGACCAGCGGGCTGGGTGTGACCTCGAACAAGGGCAAGATCTATTTCACAAAGAAGCTGCCTACCTCAGTGGTACGGGCCTGGGGAATCCAGCGACTGCCGGACCTGGTACGCGATGTGAAGGAATTGAGGGCCAACCAGCCGGGCTCCTTCTACCGCTCCATTGACGCGATCCAGCGTATGCGGATGCGCTCAGCGGGCAAGGGAGCCATCATGGGCATCGTCGAGGCGCTGCTCCAGACGGAGCGGGAGGAACTGACCAGTGTGACGGTGCCCCAGTCCGCACTGGCCATCTATGAGGCGCTGGCAGGCAAGTACTTTAGCCCATATCTCCGCGTGCAATGTAGCCAGTGCGAGGAGACAGCGGACCTTTGTCCCAAGTGCGAGAGCGAGAAGCTTGATCTCAAGGGGCCACAACTCAGATGCAAAGAGTGCAGGGCATCCATATCCGAGGGGGAGTTTGTCGTGCTTCGCTGTCTCAATGGCCATGTCACGACAGTACCCAGGGAAGAGGTCTGGAGCATAGCGCCCAATCATTGGTTTCAGAAACGGATGGCAAGCATCTTTGCTGAGGTCGGCCGGCCCTGGAGCGAGAAGGACGACTACTTTTATATCGAAGGAAGCACGCTGTATCGACTGCGCCGAAACCGTGTATACAGAGCGCCGCTGCCCTCGGTTGTCCAGACCTACATCAACAACTTTTGGGAGCCAGTGAGCGGACAGGTCCATGCCGGTCAAGGTGACCAGATTGTCAGCGGCGCCGAGCCGGCCGACGATGCCCAGAGAGCTGCTGACAAACAGGGAGCGTATGGCGCGCAGAATGAGGATGGACTCAAGGTCTACAGGAACTTTGACCTGCGCGTCCGCGGCGATATCGCAACGGGCTATACGGTTGAGGCCGATACCCTGGATGCTGGCAGTGTGTCTCCGCAAGCACTCGTCTTTCCGCCCGACCGTGCGCTCCAACGGCGCCTGCAAGGTATCCAGCGCCAGAACACCACGGCAGAGGATATGCAGTCGGTTGGGGTGACGCTGTTCGACGCCCTCTTTCCGACACGCGTCCTCAAGCTCTGGCTGCGGACCGTGGGCAGCCTGGAAGAGGGGATGGGCCTCCGTATCAGGTTGCACGTGGGGCCGCTGGAGTTGATGAGTCTGCCCTGGGAGTTGATCTTTGAGGAAGAGTACCTGGCATTGCGCGTACGTTTTCCCCTTGTGCGCTATCTTGATCTACCCCATCCTCCAAAGCCGCTGGCCGTCCGCCCACTGCTACGCGTACTCGTGGCGGTATCGCAGCCCCAGGACCTGAGGCCCTTTGATGTGGAGGCTGAACTTGGGCATATTCAGACGGCACTGGCCCGGCTGCCTGATAGGATAGAAGTGGACGTAATGCAGGGTGCCCACCGTGAGGAGTTGCTGAGCAGGTTGCGCAGCGGGTATCACGTCCTGCACTATATTGGTCACGGCGCCTTTGAGGGTGAGGATGGCTACCTGATGCTAGAGGACTCAGAGGGACGGGCTGATCCGGTTTCAGCCCTGCTCCTGGGCCAGATGGTTGCTGACAGTGAGCTGCGACTGGTAGTATTGAACGCCTGTGAGACTTCGTCCAACGGTTCCGAGATCACCTTGGGCGGCGTGGCGCAACAACTGGTCAAGGGCGGGATCCCCGCAGTTGTAGCCATGCAACAGTCCATCGCCGACCAAACTGCGGGTACTTTCAGTCGCGAGTTCTATGGCGCTTTGGCTGGCGGCTGGCCAGTCGATGCCGCCGTGCAAGAGGGGCGGCGCGGTATCATGACCGTACTCGATGCGGACTGGAACAGGTTTGTAGATTGGGCCATTCCCACGTTATACATGCGCGCGCCCGACGGCATGATCTTGGACATTCAGAACAAGCAGGGCTAAACAGCGACTAGGTCCACAAGTCAGCCGGCCCAAACATCCGATCCATAAAACTCTGAAAACGCGTAGGTCGGGACAGGTCCAGTTCTTCAGCGACTTGCTGGGCATTTTGGTGCAGGCCAGCGATGCTGAGCCTGTCATGAAGGATGCGCCGGTGCAGGCTGGCCTCCGCGCGGGTCATATCAAAGTGAGCATCGGCAATCTGCTCCTCGTAGGCCAAGGACAGGGTTATGGCCCTCACGGCCTGTTGCAGCCTCCCAACTTGCTCCGCATGGCGCGATGCGGACTGAGCCTGATCGAGGGCGACAAAGGCATTGAGCATTTCCGCCTTGCCCAGGACACTCCAGAAGGGCATGCAAGCTTGCGACTTGCGGTCAGCCCGGGCCATAGGCGGCAGCTCTCCCTTCCGGGGGAATCTGTACCCTGATGGGACAACTGGGTACACCTGGCGCAGAGCGTCATCCACTTCATCGATCTGGTCACTCTGATACCACAGCCAAGCCAGAGCGACCAAGGCCTGAGCTTGCTGATCGGGAAGGTCCAAAGCGTCAGCCAGCGCCGCCGCTCGTTCCAAATCTCGCTGGCTACTGCCCGCCGCCCGGTCCGCCTGTTCGTGGCGCTGCTGCAGATGGTAGCCACAGGCTACCTCCCGAAGCAGGCATCCTCGCTCGACAAGGGCCATTACCCTGTCTGGTGGGCTGCTCTTCAGCAGGTTCACGGCTTGATTGGCTTCCTTCAGGGCGTCGTCCAGGACACGGGGCTCAGGGATCTTGGTCTCCTCACCGAGCAGCAAGTAGCGTTGGGCTCTGGTCCTGGTGAGGAAAAGCATCCCCCGTACACGGGGGGTGCGCAGCCCCTCGGCGATTTTGAGCGCCTGATCGGTATAGCGAAGCGCATCCCTGTAGTGGTTGTCATAGATTTCTACCAGGGCCCGGGCATTCAAGGCCTGAGCCAGCACGTACTCTTTGCCACTGTGCCTCGCCCACCGCTCAGCTTCCTGAGCCAGAAGGCGAGCATTCTGAAACTGGCCTATGAGCGCCATGGTATGGGAAAGATTGGTCAACGTAGGAGCCAAGCCGGCCATGGCCAGCCGCCGTTGGAGCATTGCAGATGCCTGATAGTGAGCCATGGCCTCCGCATACCGGCCCTGTTGCTGGTCCAGATACCCCTCGTAGTTGAGGGCCAGCGCTCCTAAGGTTCTGGACAGCCAGTACCTGCCTTCTGCCACCGACGTGCTTGCAGGAGCTGCATTGGCTTGAGCCCACCAAAACACTCCTTTCATGGATGATGGTGCCGAAGGGCCAGCCGGTATCTCGTCCATCTCTTGCACTACGTCATAGAGCAATTTTCTGGCTTTCTGCCAGTCTCCTTCTCCCGCTCGCTCGATTCTTGCCGCGGCCTGATAGAGACGCATGTGGGTCCAAGCCGGACTCGGATCCTCTGCATCCCCTCTTCTATCCTGGTACAGCTTGTCAAAGATCTCCAGCGCCCCATCCGGATCGTTACCAAGGAATAGCGCTCGCATCCCCCAGCGCACGGCCGCATCCAACTCCAGCTCTTTGGGATCCAGCCCATCAAGAGAGTCAGACTGGTCAAGCAGACGGACCGTACGCAAAAGTTCGGTATGCAGCAGCATATCCATCTCGGCGTCTCGACCACCCAAAGCTTCCTCCGCCAGCCAGAAATACATGGCGAAGCCTAGAGCAGGGCGATGGCAGAGCCTGTAGTGCATCTGTTCGACATAGGCCTGCCGAAGGCGGGCGTGTATGAGTGGCAGGATGACTGAAGAGCGATCCACGCGGCGCCCAAGGTCCGCGACGAGATCATCATAGTAGTCCAACACTGCCTGGTAGACCCGATCTCGCTCCGCCTGGCTGCATTCCTGCAGGATATGATTGCCCATGAGCGCATAAAGCTCGTCATGGAGAAAGACCCGGCCGTCGCCGGAGCGAACCTTCACCAAGGTCAGCTGCGCCACTTCTTCCAGGTAGTCTTGGGCCGTTCCCAGATCCCAGCTGCCATCGGCTGTGTTCAGAGCCATCACGCGGGCCAGGAGAGCAGGCGTGGCCCCCTTGCGAAGCCAGGCCAGGGCGTGGATGGCTTCACCAATGGGAGAGGGACTTTCCTGAATGCGAACAACCAGCGCCGACTCGATCTCCCGCGACCATACTATGGGGCTCTGTTCGCTCAGATCGTCCAGTGTGCGTCCAAACGAGGTAGGCAGCGTCCAGCCATGGGCCACCAAGTCAGCCACCAAGGCCAAGAGGATGGGCCTACCCCCGGTCAAGAAATGCACGACGTCACCGCGTTCGTCAGCAAAGTCCCAAAGCCGCGCTGCGGCATCAAAATCACCCTGCTCGCCCTCGGCCTGGGCAACCGTTTGCAGGTATTGGATGACCTCATTCTCTTGAAGCGCACCTACCCTGGCATGGCGGATCCGGACATGGGGCCGGCGCTCACGCAGCTTGTGGAGTCTCTGTCTCAGACCGTCTGGTCTCCCAGCGAGGAGGAGCAAAACATTGCCTTGAACCGCTGGAAAAAAGGATTCGAACAACCACTGCCCCGCACTGAGGATAGGAACCTCCGTACCCAGTCCTTCCTGGAAGGCATCGCGCTCGTACTCGAGCACCTCCATGGTATCAAATGCCAGCACAACCCCGTCTTCTGCCAGAAACCCGAACTCCTCCAGGAATGCCGCATGAAGGGCGTGCGATTCCTCGCTAGCCACGTTCACATCGCCAACACTGCGGGCCCAATCGAGGGCATTCAGTAGATTCTGGGTCTTTCTGAAGGAGGCAGTATCCAACACTTGCACGATCCTGCGTATGAGGCCCTCCGGCGTATGGACGTCAACGTGGTACAGATCAATGATCTCGCCGGCGACGCAACCAGAGTAACGAACGCGCTCCTCACCTTCGTGCCGGCTGCGCTCCATGATGGTCTCGAGGAGAGCCGTTTTGCCAATGCCGCCATCCCCCTCAAAATAGAGGAGGTGGGCCCCTCCCTGCCGGAGGTGCTGCCGGGCATCTTCCAGGAAATTATGGCGCCCAACCAATGGAATGCGACGGGCACCGGTGAAATCCGATGGGTTCACGGCTTTCCTCCCCTTGCACCGTGGGCGGCTTCATTCATCGCCACGTACAAACTGGGCGCACGTACTTGCAGGATCTCTCTGGCAGCACGGCGAATACTTTCAACCAGTACAATTCTGCCAGGCAACTCGGGGGATGACCGGGCCATCCCGTATTCGCGGAGAACATTGTGTGCTCGTCCGGCGTGAGGGTGGTATGGCCCAGCCTGGGGCTGGCCGTGATGGTATGCTCGCAGCGCGCTTTCAATGGATGCATGCTCCAGGGATTCCAGGACACAGACTGCGTCCAGATAGCCCCGTACCGTGGCCCGCTCTTGGGCTGGAATCTGCGAAAAAACGTACTCTAGAAGGAACTCGAAGGCCAGATCCTGTTCGCATTGGGTGAAAAGGTAGTTGAGAAGTGGCAGTCCCCCGCCACGATCTTGGACAGCGGCCGCCTCCAAGCGAACCGAGACCTGACCGGCATTCTCCAGACACTGTAGCTGGCTGCGGGTCTGTTGGAGTGCAAAGGAATGCAACCAGAGGTTGTCACCTCCCCTGAGAATGGGCGCGCGCCAGCCATCGCGCGATGGCTGGCTCAGGGCCACGATCACCATCGAACCCTTTTGAGACAGATGGGGGCGGAGCACCTTGTCCTCCAGTGCCCTAAGGTGGTCATCCAGATGCAGGGGAACGGTATCGAGTAGCAGGATGGCGCTTCTCGACCCACACTGAAGCTCTATCTTCTGCTGGACCGCGTCGCAATAGTCCTCCGGTGTCCCAAAGTCGGAGCGCTCAACCAGGTCAAGGTACACTGCATGCTGGCGCTAGCAGCTCCTCGTCCTCCGCCAGATGTCGCAGCAACCAGGTCTTGCCCACGCCGCGCTCGCCCGCCAGGCGCAGGACCTGGTTCACCGGCGACAGCCGCGGGCCGAGGTCCTCCACAGCCCTGTCCTCGGACTTTGTGGACCTGTCCCGCCTCGAATCCTTTCCACCTCTTCAGCTTGGCCAGCACTCGTTGGTAGGCATCCCCCGGAGCCACAAAGAGCCGCCGGTCATAGCCAGCGGATATGCTCTGCTCTGTGCCCCGGGGTTGACTGTGCGCCACGGCGCCATGGGCAGGGAGCAGCGCTCTCTCGTTTGCGTGGCGGACACTCACAGTTTCACTAGGATACATGACATCGTTTATTCAGGCTGTTTACGTTCTATTATAGTTTAATTATATCATATTTCTATCTTTCAGTCAAATACTGCGAGTTCAGCCGAGCGTTGTTCCAGTAGACTGCTTTGTGTTTTGCCAGGTCTGTGCTATACTTTGGTCTCTCTGCACCAGGCACAACCAGGCTGGCTGCGGTCATGGGCCATGAAGAGCTATTGATGAGGAGGAAAGCATGGATTTGGGATTGAAGGATCGGGTTGCCATCGTCGCCGCTTCAAGCTTGGGTTTGGGCAAGGCCTGCGCCTTGGAGATGGCCCGCGAAGGGGCCAAAGTAGTCATCTGTGCCAGGGATGCAGTTCTGCTGACGGCAACAGCCGGAGAGATCCGGGACGCCACCGGCGCCGAGGTTCTGCCTTTGGCCATCGATCTGACCGATGCGGCGCAGATCCAGCACCTGGCCGAGGAGACACTGCGCCACTACAGCCGCATCGACGTGTTGGTGACCAACAATGGCGGTCCTTCAGCGGGTCACTTTGAGGACCTGGGGGACGATGCCTGGCTGGCAGCCCACCAATTGACATTGATGAGCGCCGTGCGCCTCATCAGAGCCGTACTGCCTGCCATGCGCAGCCAGGGGTGGGGTCGTATCGTCAACATCACCTCGGTATCGGTCAAGCAGCCCATCGACGATCTGCTCTTTTCCAACGTCTACCGCCCCGGGGTAGTAGGGATGGCCAAGACCCTCTCGAACCAATTGGCGACCGAGGGCATCACCATCAACAACGTGGCGCCGGGCTATACGCGGACCGAAAGAGTTGGGGAGCTATTCGAGGCCCGCGCCGCCGATCACGGAACTAGCGCTGAGCAGGAACTGGCTGCCATTTCGGCTGACTTTCCCATGAAACGCATGGGCAACCCCGAAGAACTTGGGGCACTGGTAGCGTTCCTGGCTTCCGAACGGGCTAGCTACATCACCGGGACGACGATCCAGGTGGATGGGGGATATGTCCGCGGCATCATGTAACGGTGCTCGGTCCGATTCTGCTTTGGGTACGCGTTCCTTCGTACAAGCCCTGGACCTCGGCGTATGAGCCAACACCCACCCCTTCGCCCATGGCGGCGGCTGTACCGGCTGCGACACCCCAGCGGGCAGCATCCTGCAGGGGTAGCCCTCGTTCCAGCGCCCAGGTTATTCCAGCCAGTAGCGCGTCCCCCGCGCCGACAGAGTTCCACACCTGAACCTGTGGGGGTATGGCCCGCACAGCCTCTTGACCTGAGGACAAAAGCAGACCGCCAGCCCCCAGTGACAAGGCCACCAAGTCGATACCCTGTTCCAGGAAGAACGCTGCAGCCTGCAGGGCATCGGTATCCGAGTCGATGGCCCTGCCCATCATCTCCTCTGTTTCGCTGACGTTGGGCTTGACCAGGAAGGGGTGTGCCGCACAGCCCAAGCGCAGCGGATCGCCACTTGTATCGAGGAAGGCTTTGGCTCCGCCCGCATGGATGATGTCGATGAGTTGGGCGTAGATGGCCGGTGACACGCCGGGCGGCAAGCTGCCGGAGAGCACCCACAGGTCTCTCGGACGAACCCGCTCGCGGACCCGGTCCAGCAACGCCGCCAGTTCTGCCTGCTGCACCGCGGGGCCAGGCTCGTTCACCTTGATATGTCGCTCCGCAAACGCGTCGATGACGATGATATTGGTGCGCGTCTCGCCAGCAATTTGGAGCAAATCGGTGGCAATGCCCAGGTCGCCGAGTCCGCGTTCCAGCATCCGCCCCGTCGTTCCACCCACCAAGCCCATGGCCAGGCTGTCCATCCCCAAAGCCATCAGCGCCCGCGAGACGTTAAAGCCTTTGCCACCCCAATCGAGTTGCGTCTTGGTAGCGCGCAACACCTCGTCTGGCAGGATACGCGGCACGGTCAGGGTACGATCCAACCCAGGGTTAAGGGTCAGGGTAATGATCATGGTCATCCTAGAATCCCAGCAGGCTCATTGCGTACTCCTCACGATTCGGGGGGACCTAGCCTACCACAGATTCCCTGGTGCCGGCGAGGCCAAAGTAGTCGTGGAGCAGCCAGCAGGTGCGATCGTATACCGCCTGCTGAGCAGCGGCAACGCTGCCCGATTGCCTGAGGACTGCCTCGTACGCCTGGCGGATCTCGGTGGCAACATTGACTTTGGCAATGCCCAGCTTGATGGCCGCCAGCAAATAGCCCCGCTTGACTCCAGAACCACCGTGCAGCACAAGCGGTACACCTGTCGCCTGGCACAGTTTTCCCAGATGTTCGAGATGCAACCGGGCCTCGACCTTTTTCTGATCCTTCAGCAGGCCGGATATGGCCCCATGGACATTGCCAATCGCCACTGAAAGCCAGTCGCAACCGGTCTCCTGGACAAAACGCTGCGCCTCCCCGACATCGGTGAAACCCAGGCCCGACTCAAAAAGCTCATCGTAGGGCGGCAGTGGCCCGGCTTCATGTCCCAGGACAGCGCCCAGCTCGCCCTCACAGGGTATGCCTGCCCCGTGAGCCAGGGCGGCTACCAGTCGCGTAGCCCGGATGTTGTCTGTCAGGCTCAGCCGCGAACCATCCACCATGACCGAATGGAAACCCAGGCCGATAGAATCCTCAATGAGGGCCAGGTAATCCACCGGCAGATCATCCTCATCGATGACGGGCACATGATCTAGATGGAGCCGCACGTAAGCGGGCCGGTTCCACTTTTGGAACTCTTCCATGACCGCGGCCGGGCCCTGAGCCTCAAATTTCATCCAATCCAGGCGGGCAACCTCGATCAGGGCAAATGAATCCTGAGCCACCAGCGCGCGTATGACCGGCTCGATCATGGGCAGGTACGGCACATTGAAGGCCGGTACCACCAGGCCTGCCCCGGCAGCGTTGGCGACGACATCGACGGTGTTCGGTACGCTACTCACTGCGTGTTCCTTTCCTGCCAGGCCAATCGCCTGGATCCACACCGATGGCGGTATGCCGAAGCGTTCAACAGACTGGCCGGCAACCAGTTCACTCTTTCAGTTTCGTTTTACCACATCGTTGCGGCACTGTCAACCCCTGAACTTGAGCGCGGTGGGCCACCAGGAGACTGTTGTTGTCGGGAACCAACGTTGCCACATAGCCGGAAACAAGGCGGCTGGCATCCCGTGGCAGAGCCTGGGGCAAGGGGGTCTGTATGGAAATGCCGCCATGGCAGGCCATCCAGGGGTTGACCAGCGGCGTAGCGGCTGATTGTTGCTTGCCGTCTAGCGGCTTTTGGAGTATAATGTCATCATGTCAAGCGTTGTCCAGGAGGTTGTTGCCCCGGCAACAGAAAGAACTGAGAGCCGCGTGCGCGTTCACGTAAAGCTCATGTCCCGCTTTCGGGTGTATTTTCCGCCCGAGGCGCACGGGGAGGCCGATATCGAGCTGTCTGATGGTGCCACCTTGGCCGACCTGGTGGAGCAGCTCGCTATTCACAGGCGAGTGAAGCTGTTCGCCGTCAATGGAGAACATGAAAAGGACCTCAACCGCGTCCTGCGCGACGGTGACTCGGTCCGGGTCTTCCCATTCGTCGTCGGCGGGTAGGCTGCAGGGGATACCGGGAAACTCGGACCCACCCATCGCACCAACTGCCGCTTTTGCACGGAGCCTAGAGTAAAAATCACGAGGAGGTGTCGACAATGCCAAAGGGATACAATGGAAAGATCCTGCACGTCGATCTGACCGCAGGGAAACTTGAGGTCGAAGAACCGGGCGAGGCATTCTACCGCAGGTACATGGGCGGCAGCGCTCTGGGCATGCATTACGCCCTCAAGCTTATTCCCGCTGATGCCGATGCCCTGGACCCGGAGAACGTCCTGGTACTGAGCTTGGGCGTGACCACCGGGGCGGCGGTCTCGGGCCAAAGCCGCGTGACGGCCACAGCCAAATCGCCTCTGAGCGGCGCCATTGGCGACGCACAGGCGGGCGGTTTCTGGCCGGCCGAGGCCAAGTATGCTGGCTTTGACGCCTTTGTCATCAAGGGCAAGGCGGAAAAGCCCGTCTACCTGTGGGTGCACGAGGGCGAGGCAGAGTTGCGGGATGCCGGGCACCTGTGGGGCAAGGTCACCGGCGAGGTACAGGCCGCCATCGAGGAAGAGTTGGACGATGCCAAGGTGGAGGTACTGCAGTGCGGCCCAGCCGGCGAAAAGGGCGTGCGCTTCGCCTGCATCATCAACATGAGCAACCGGGCCAACGGACGGACCGGCATGGGCGCAGTGATGGGTTCCAAGAATCTCAAGGCTGTTGCCGTGCGCGGAACGAGCAAGCCCGAGATCGCCGACCGCAAGGCGTTGACCGAGCTGGCTCGCTGGGGTGCGCAGAATTTTGAGGATTCGGACGTCTATGGCCTGGGCATGGATGGCACCGCCGATGTGTTGGGCTTCCAGCATGAATCTGGCGGGCTGCCCACGCGCAACTGGTCCAGCGGGGTCCTGGACGGCCATGAATCGCTGACAGGCGAGGTCATGAGCAACACCATCCTCAAGGAGCGGGACACCTGCTACGCTTGCGTGATACGCTGCAAGCGCGTGGTAGAAACAGAATGGCAGGGGAAAAAGGTGGACCCACACTATGGCGGCCCCGAGTACGAGACGCTGGCCACCTTTGGCTCCTACTGTGGGATCGACGACCTTGCCGCCGTGTCCTATGCCAACCAACTGTGCAACATGTACGGTATGGATACCATCGCCTGCGGGTCAACCATCGCCTTTGCCATGGACTGCTTTGAGCAGGGCCTGCTCACGCTCGAGGACACGGGCGGGGTCGAACTGCGTTTTGGCAACGCAGCGGCGATGACCCAGATGGCGGAACAGATCGCCAAGCGGGAAGGCTTTGGCAACGTGCTGGCCGAGGGCGCGTTGCGAGCAGCAAAGCAGATTGGCAATGGGGCTGAGGACCTGGCCGTGGTGGTCAAGGGCCACGACCTGCCGGCGCATATGCCCGAGGTCAAGCGCACCCTGGGTCTCATCTACGCCGTGAATCCCTTTGGGGCCGACCACCAGTCATCAGAGCACGATGGCGCCTACGAAGAAGACTTTGAGGACTACCAGGGGCGACTGGCGCAGTTGGATCTGTTGGACGGACAACCAAAGTATGGGCTTGACGTGGAAAAGATCCGCTTTGCCATGTATACACAGCGATTCTACAGCCTGGCGGACAGCGTCAACGTCTGCCAGTTCGTCTGGGGGCCGGCCTGGCAGCTCTATGACTGCAACCAGTTGGTACAGATGGTGAAAGCGGTTACCGGCTGGGACGTGAGCCTATGGGAGCTGATGAAGGTGGGCGAGCGACGCATCAACATGATGCGGGCCTTCAATGCCCGAGCCGGGTTCACCCGCGAGGACGACGTACTTCCGGCCAAACTGACAAAACCGAAGGAGGGAGGTCCCTCCCACGGCTTTTACATCGATCCGGCCGAACTGGAAAAAGCCAAGGACACTTACTATGCCATGTCCGGCTGGGATGCGCAGGGCGTTCCTACGCGGGGCAAACTGGAGGAGCTGGGCATCGGCTGGGTGGCCGATGAGATCGGCGTGTGATGCTCAGGTAACTGGGATCTAGAGTAAATTGAGGGCCGCCCACTTTTCCTGGGCGGCCCTCTTGATGGAAGGCTCAGCAAACTCGATCGAAATCGCCCAAACGCGCTACAGTTCTTCAGCGCCCTCAGCATCTCCACTGGTGAGCCGGTCACGAAGCCGCAGTGCATCATCCCAGAGAATCTCCAGCCGGATCTTTAAGCGGCGTCGATCCACGATCGCCGTGCCGACAGCCCAGGCCACGTACAGCCAGCCCCACAACGGCTCCAGGAAGAAGACTGTTACCACCATGAGGATGACCAGGGGCGCTTCCAGCAGCGTCAGCACGGCCTTGGAGCGGAAAGGGCGGAGCACGCCAAGATAAGCAATACTCAGCCACGCGGGCACGATGCCGATCAGAGTCAGGTAGACAAAACCTGCTACCACCATGACCGCATCTACCTGGCGCTCGTGGAGACCCAGCCAACTGGGGGGGCGGCTGGTGTCCGCCCGGGCCAGGTGGCCATCCAGTACATCCAGGGTCCAGCCAAGGAGAAAGACCGCCGCCACAGCGCCAAATGCCTGGGCGCCGTATTGCAGACCGGCGAAAACGATAAAGGCAGCAAAGACCAACCGCACCGCCGTAAAAATGTCAGCCAATAGCCTCATGGCCTGTCTCCACCCTCGGCCCATTGTACCGCGAGATGATATGCAACGCAAAGAAGTCTCTCTGCGATTGCCCTAGGTCGAGGGTCGTTCTGCGCCTGAATCCTGAGCCGGCAGGCCGCCATCCAGCTCCTGCCGCATACGCACTCCAGCGACGATCAGCGCGGCGCCGAGCAGGACAACAAAGCCAGCCATCAAGCCCTCGAACGAACTCCCGCCCGCCGTTGGCAGCCCTGCTTGCCCTATGGTTATGCGCCCTTCCGTGGCCGGGCTCACGGGCGAATGGGCGCCGATGTACTGAGCCACCGCGTCGGACAGCAGTGCGCCGCCATCGTAGGGGTCGATGGCCTTGGTGGCCAGAATGTCGTAGCCATCCCCACCACCGCGCATGTACTCGTTGGAGGTCATCTTGTAGACCGCGCCCGGATCCATGGGACTGTAACCACCATCGGCGTTCTTGACCTCCACGCTGGTGATGCGCGAGCCTGCAGGCTGATTGGGATCGAAGGTGTAGCGCATCCCGCCCACCTGCGGGAAGGCCCCACTCTTGTTCCTCGTAGCCGCTGAGGCCGTGCTCCAGGGCAGACCGAAAGTCTGAGCCTTTGAGCCCAAAGGTGGCAATCTGGTTGCCAAAGGGCAGCACCTCCAGAACCTGGCCCATACTCACGTCACCAGCCGCGATGCTGGACCGGATGCCACCGCCATTCACGATGCAGATCTGTGTGTCCTCGGTCGCCGACTTCCACAGCATTGCGTCGCAGATCAGGTCCGCCAGGTTGGTCTCCTGGCTGCGCACCAGCTCCCGATCCCCCTCCAGATTGACGGCTGCCTGTCCGACGATCTGGTTCTTCAAGTCCTCGAGGGGTTGGGCATATTGGGCCACGTCGGCCGCGATGCCGGCATCCTCCGGGATACTCTCGTCGATGAAGATCGGCTTGCCCGCGTAGGTCTCGACCTTGCCATCAGCGTCGAACGTAACGTCCAGGCGGCCCAAATACCTGCCCCAATCATAGGCGGTGACGACCAACACCGGGTCGCCCGCTGGCGCCGTGACCACGGTGGGATAGGGCCCCTGAGCTCCCTCCATATCGCCCAACGGCGTGTGGCTGTGCCCGCCCACGATGACGTCAACGCCATCCACCGCGGCGGCCAGCTTCTGGTCCACGCTGTAACCCAGGTGGGTCAGGGCCACGATCTTGTTGACCCCCTGGTCCTCCAGGGCCTCCACCATCGCCCGGGCGGCATCGGTGGCATCCCCAAAGTCAACATTGGGGCCGGGACTGGAGATAAAGGCCGTGTCCGGCGTCGTCAGGCCAAAAACGCCCACCTTTTCACCGGCGACGTCCAGGACCGTGTAGGCCTCGATGAGGCCGCCCAGATCGGGATCCCTCGAAGCGTCCAGGTTGGCGCTCAAGACCGGAAAAGCGGCCTGCTGGACAAAGCCGGCCAATCCGGCCGGGCCGAGGTCGAATTCGTGGTTGCCAACGGCCATGGCTTGATAGCCCAGGGCATTCATAAAGTGAGATTCCTCCTCACCCTGCCACTGGTTGAAGGGCCACTGCGCGTAGACATAGTTGATGACCGAATCGCGCACGTAGAGCTGCGTGTCATACGTGATCTGGTCAGAGGCCAGATGGTGTAGCCAGCGTTATTGAAATTGCAGGAACCGGCGGCGAATAGTTTACCGAGGAAACCGGATAGGTGGTAGTCGCGTGGCAAAGTCGACCGGTACGCCACCGATGGTCAGCGAAACCACGTTGTTCCCGTCCGGTGGTGTGAGGGAACCGGGATAGCTGTACGTGATTACATTGCCAGCATTGGTGGTCAGCATGCAGGTCGTGTAGTGGGAGTAACCACCGTAGCCGTCGACGTAGTTGTAGTACCAGTAGTTGCGGTAACCGCGCTCGAGGATCTCCTTGATCTGTGGTCGTTCATTCGAACACCACCAGCGAGTTCTCGTAGGGCATCAGGTTGAACATGTCGCCCTTGGTCAGCTCCACCGGGGCGCTGGAGTAGCGCCTCGGCTACTAGCCGGTTGGACATGGCGCCGATAGGTGGAGGTCGACCGTGACGCCTTCTGTCCGCCAGCTCAACACGGCAGAGTCAGCCTGGAGGTTGGCGCCATTGGTCTCCTGGGTGTAAGCATCGAGAGCATCGATGGGTACCTCGGTCTGACCGATCACCGTGGCGTTGTAGGCATCGATCTCGGCCAGGTACGGTGCCAGGTAAGCCTCCAGCGCAGGATCGGTCGTCGCTTCGCTGGAGGGATCAGATAGCCCTCGCGCAAGGACGATCTCGTCGCCGACAAAGCCCACGTTGACCTTGCCCAGGTAGCCGGCATAACGCCGGCGCGTGGGCGATGAGAGTGCCATCCGGGTTGTTGTCGGGGTCGTCACCATCACAGCCGGGTCGAGCAATGTGTGGCTGTGCCACCGATGAGCACGTCGATGCCCGCCACGTTCTCGGCGATCAGAAGATCGCTGTCGTCCTCGCCGCCGTAGGGCGCGTAACCGACGTGCGTCAGTCCGACTAGCACGTCAGGGCTCTCGGCAGCCAGGATCACTGGCACCAGAGTTTCGGCCGCACCCTGGGCGGGATAGAAAGTCAGGCCGGGGATATTGGTGGGCAGCTCGTAGCGGTGGATGCGTGGGTTGGTCAGTCCAAAGATGGTCACCTTTTTCCCGTTAACATCCAGGTTGATGTAATCCACGATGTTATCGTTGATGAACCCGTAGCTGCCGTCGTCGTCCATGTTGGCCGTGCCCAGCAGCGGAAAGTCTACCTGCTCGAGCATCGTGGCAAAGGTCGTCGGCCCAAAGTTGAACTCGTGGTTGCCAACAGTCAGGGCATCGAATCCCAGGAGGTTCATCCCACCGGCGATGGGGTTATCAGGCCGATCCTTGAAAAAGTAGGCGAAAGAGGTACCCTGGAAGGCATCGCCCGCATCCACGCAGGGCATGATGTTGCCGCCCTCGGCCTTCAGCCTGCTGGTTGGCGAAACGGCCGCCATGAATCTGCCGCCCCCCTGCCATGGGGCTCGTTGGGGTTCACAAGGTGACCACGTCGTCCAGGTGGATAATGCGCTCCATGGGAATGTCTTCGGCGTCGATGACATCCAACATCTTGATATAGTCGACAAAGCCCTCCTGCGTATCGAAGTAGGTGTTCCAGCGATTGGTGCCATCCGCAAAGGTGGCCCGGCCATCCTGGCCACCGGCCAAGAAGTCGTTGGTCACGACAGCGGTAGAGCCACGAGCACCAGAGGCTCTCCATCCACTTCTACGCCGTAGGCACCCCAGGCGGTCGGAGCGTCATCGCCGGTGTCGTTGTACCAGTAGTAGGTGGCGCCAGAGGACTGCAGGATGCCTTTGTAGAGCTTGGCGGATTGGTCCAGCAGGTCTTGGATCTGGGCTCCGGTCAAGTCCATCATGTAGAGCGTGTTGCCAAAGGGCAGCACGTTGAAGGTGTCGCCCCAGGTGACGATATAGGGCAGGGCAGCGCCGTCGGGAATGAGGATGTTCTCGCGCAAGCCGCCGGGGTTGGTGAAGGCGATGGCCAACGAGCCATTTAGCTCGCCATCGTCGTAGAGGTCAGCGCTCCAGAGCATAGAGTCGGTGACGATGTCGCCCATGTTCGATTCGTTGTTATAGTCGCGTACCAGGTCGATGTTGGTGAAGCCCACAGGCTCATTGACGATGGGGGCGACTATCTCGGCCCAGTAAGCTACCCGCGCCGCCACCTCTAGATCTGTATTGGCGAGGATCCACTCGGCGCCCATGGTAAGCGAGTCGGCCGCTGCGGGGTCGATCTTTTTCCCGCTTTGCGCCGCCACCTCGTTCATGAAGGCTTCCAGTTTGTTCGACGGCGGCCTGTGCGTTGCTCTTGTTCAGGGCTGTAACGGCGCCCACAAGCTTCTTGCATCAGGCTATTATAGACGCCCTGATTACCGATCTGCCCCGCCTCGTAGAGCGTCTTCTACCTCGCTGATCAGGCTCAGAATAGTGACTTCCGCCGTGATGGTATTTAGTTGGTAATTATCCACCGTCAGTTTCTTGGCGGCTTTGTCGATGGACACGTCCACCTGTCCCAGCCAGCGACCATAGTAGCCGGCGACACGATGGCGGTATCTCCCACCCAGACCGGATCAAAGAGCGCCTGGTGCTGGTGGCCGCCGATCATCAAGTCCACCGGCTTCCCTGCGTCGATCAAGTTCTGGGCGAAGGTCTCCAGGCCGCTGGTACGGGCCGCTGTCTTGGGTACCCATGTGGGCGAGGATGATGAGGGCATCCGACTGGGCCAGGACCTCATCGTAGTAGTGGAGGACGGTCTCGGTCATGTCTTTGAAGACCAGTCCCTCGGTGGTACCGATCAAGAGTGACTTCGGGGGTTTCCTCGGACGGCCAGGCCGATCACGCCCAGCTTGGCCTGGTTGGGTCCCGTGCCCAGCTCCAGGATTTGATAGGCATGCGCCCAGGATGGAAGATCCCAGTCCGTCCCTTCCAGAACAACGTTGGCCCCTAGCCAGGGGTATTCGGATTGGGCCACACGATCGCCAAGCACTTCCTGGCCTTTGTCGAACTCGTGGTTGCCGAGCGCAGCCAGGTCATAGCCCATCAGGTTAAAGATGTCGATGGTGCTCTCGCCCAGCAGTAGCTGAGAGATCGCCGGTGCGGCAAAAAACTCATCACCGGCATCCAGCAGCAGTACGTTCTCCTCGCCAGCAGCAGCACGAATGTCGTCTACGACACTGGCAATGTAGGCGGAACCACCACGGCCCTTATAGTCGGTTTCAAGCCGGCCGTGAAAATCGTTTGTGTGCAACAGTGTGGCGTTGACGACATTCCCGCCTGCCTGGCCGATCGCGGAGACAGGGACGATCAAGGCCAGGATGATAAACAGGACCGCAAGTCTGAATACTTTGGCTGACATAGTTACCCTCGCTTTGGTTGGTTAGAGTTGCCCTCCTGACCAGACACAGACCCGGGTTTCGGAGAGCTTGGGCGGAAGTAGAGGCATCCCTGCGGCAGAGAATTAGCGTTGCGGTTCACCGGGATGCTTGAGGCGGATGCAAACCACCCACCCGCTCGCTCGGTCCTGCCATCAGCGGCGGCAGGTACTGCAGCAGCAGCCAAGATGGCTGCCACGATGAGAAGTACAGTCAAGCCCCTCTCTTTCGCTGTACACCTCCTCCTTGTGCAGTGCTTGCTGCGGGCTGAAATAGAACATGCCGAGCTTTTCGAAGCCCATCAAAAAGCCCGGCAACGCATTTTTCATATGATCACCTCCTTGTCGAGAAACAGAATTGGCTAAAACGAACCGCTTGCACATCCCGCATATGGACTTGGAGTTGTGCAGAAACCCTTGGTTCCGGGGCGGAGCAGCGATATCTGCCAATGGCCTTCTGCTCCGGTATGATACCACACAACCTGGGATCCCGCCCAATTTCGGCTGCACCGATGCCAAAGTTGACTCCTACTCCATATAAAGCCCGCCAGCGGCGGTAATCGCCAGGCCGGTAAGAAAATCAGACTGCGCTGAGGCAAGAAAAGCGGCCAATTGAGCCACATCCGCTGGCTGGCCCATACGGCCCAGCGGAGTCGCCGAGGCCGCATCGGCCAGCATCTGCTCGCGGTAGGCTTCTTTGGAAATGCCCTCTGGCGCCAGCGCTGCCGCCATATCGCCAACGCGCTCTGTCTCTATCAAGGCGGGACAAATGGCATTCACGTTGATGTGATGGGGGGCCAATTCCAGGGCCAGCGCCTGGGTGAAACCTCTGACCGCGAACTTTGAAGCACAGTAGGCGGCAAAGCGCGCCATCCCCTGCTTGCCCGCCAACGATGATATGTTGATGATCTTGCCCCCACGCCCCGAGTTTATCATGGCTCGGGCGACGGCTCTGCAGCAGAGGAATGTGCCTTTGACATTCACACGCTGGACGAGATCCCAGGCGTCTTCCTCCAGTTCAATCACAGGCACGCGATCCCGGCCGGCGGGGGCGCCGGCATTGTTTACCAGAATGTCAATCTGGCCAAAGCACTGTAGGGCCTGGTCGACCATCCTGCCAACCTGCTGCGCGTCAGAGACATCGGCCACAATGGCACAGGCATCCCGACCCAGGGCTTCAATTTCGCGGACGACGTCCGGCAAACCGGCCCAGTCCGGCGATCTTGTATCCCGCGCGACCACGTCATTGACGACAACGTCAGCCCCCTCTTGGGCCAGGCGCAGCGCGATGGCACGGCCCAGACCCTGCTGGCCACCAGCGCCCGTCACCAACGCCACTTTCCCGTTGAGATCGTACACAGTCTCCTCCTTGTCCAAGCTGCTCACGCCGGTAGGATCGGCGCACAAGCCATGGAGCTACTCGAAGCGGGCTTTGACCCAGGCGTGGCGCGATTGGGCTTCTAGCCAAGAATGCGCTGGTCGCTGAGATCTTTGCCGCCCACCGTTTTGGTCACGCTCGCGCCGCAAAGGTCTATGACTTCCAGATCGTAGAAGGTATTCACAATGTTGTACTGGGTGGGCATGTCTTCCCAGCGGGCTCTGATGGAACTGCACGCTGCCCTCGCCAACCCAACGCTCCTTGACCACCCGGTTGGGGTGTAGCCGCTGGCGTCAGGGTGGCGTGGGCCACGTCGGCGGCGCCCCACTCGCCCGTTCTGGGCATGTACTTGTAGTGGAGGATCCCATCGCCGGTCTGGGCCTGTGCCAGGCGCTCAATCTCCCCGGCGGATTGCTGGCGCAGATTGTTGACCTTGAGATCGAGGAACTTGAAGCCCAGCCAACTGGCGATTACGTGCGTTTCGCCACGGAAAACGACCGGCTCTGGCAGCTCGCAGTAGATCTTGGAAAAACCCAACTCTTCGCGGCCGGTGATGATCGGGTCGGTCAGATTCTCCCAGAGGACGGTCAAAAAGCTGCCGGTCACGTGGTCTTGTTCTCCATGAAAGGTAGCGGGGAACGAGACGCCAAGAATGTTGTAACCGCGACCTGCCAGCCACTCGATCTCGGTCATGTAGCTCGCCTCAACGGTCACGACAGGTTCTCCGGCGAGCTGGAAGCATTCCGGCAGTAATGCCTCAAGCTGATCCGCGTTGGTCAGAAAGCTGACGGCGATGGTTGTGGTTTTGGGGGTGTCCTTGTTCTCGAAACTCCGGCCGTCCGCACCCTGCCTGGGCCCGGTTCGAGGTCCAAAGTGGGTGGGCATGCGATACATCTTGCCGGGTTGGAAGGAATAGGGCATCGTTGCCTCCTAGGCTGAGAGGGAGTCACTTACCGAACTTGGTATACTCTCCACTCTTTTGACTGCCACAGTATACCACGGGTGGGGAGTACGAGCAAGGGGCTGATTTGACTCATTCAGAATACTGCCGAAATGGATTCGTTGACTCACGAATGAATGTTACCATGACAGATTCGCTGACCCATGAGAAAAGGTTGCCAAGACAGGGGACTTCTCACGAGTCGAACAGACTCCAAATACCGGGGGCAGCTCCAGGTTGATGAGTGACGAAGGCCGCTAGCGCCTGGCCGACATGGAAAAATCACCTTGGATTCGGATTGGCCCGGGCAGAACGAGAACCTACTGCGCCCGCTGGAGGTTGGCAGGCGTGCCTGATTCTGCATATCGGCCATGATCGGGGTTCGAGCCTTGTTCATTTGCACAATCTAGATTACAATACTACCGGACCTCGACGGCAGGGAGATGTCTAGTGGCCGATTCCAGGTCGTTGGCTGCGAGAGATGCTCCACGAGGTCAAGCTGTTGTGCTAACCTGCAGTCGCGAGTCGGGCCGGTGGTCTTGGTACAGTGGGAGCGTATATGATTTTCGGAGAGAGAGTTTGGCATGACAGGGCAAAAAGAAGCGATTCAGCATGCAGTTGCCTATGCCCAGGTGAACCACGACGTGTTTGTGGAGGACTTTAAAGAGCTTCTACGCATCCCCTCTATCAGCACCGACCCGGCCTACACAGGCGATGTATTGCGTGCGGCAGAGTGGCTGGTGGCCGAGATGGCCAGAATCGGACTAAGGAACGCCCAGGTACTGCCGAGTGAAGGTCATCCCGTGGCCTACGGTGAGTGGCTGGAAGCAGGCCCTGATCAGCCAACGCTGTTGGTGTACGCGCATTACGACGTCCAACCAGTCGGTCCCATCGAACTCTGGGAGTCCCCTCCCTTTGAGCCGGCGATCCGCGACGACAAGCTATATGCCCGTGGGGTAATAGACGACAAGGCCGGCGCAACCATCAATTTGAAGGCATTGGAGGCGATGCTCGGATCCGCGGGGGAACTCCCCGTCAACGTCAAGGTGTTCTTTGAGGGAGAGGAGGAAGCCGGCTCACCAAGCATGGGAGCCTTCATCGCCGAGCACAGGGAACTCCTGGCGGCAGATCTGCTGCTCGTCTCCGATGGCGGTCCGTTGCCCGATCAGCCCTTGTGTGCGACATCGACGCGGGGCACTGTGGCGGGGGATGTAATCATCACCGGGCCCCGGCGGGACCTGCACTCAGGCTCCTACGGCGGGATCGTTCACAATCCCACGCACATGATTGGCAAGATCATTGCCGCCTTTCATGACGAAGAAGGGCGGATTCAGATTCCAGGATACTATGATGACGTTCGCCAAGGTTCTCCATCTGTCCTGGAGCAATTGAAGGCATGGGAACCCATTGCCGTCCCGTCCTTCCAGGCGAAATCCGGGGTGACTGAATTCTGGGGTGTACCAGAGTACTCTGTGCTGGAGCGGGCCACGATGCAGCCGACGCTGGATGTGACCGGTGTCTACGGCGGCTACACAGATGAGGGTCAAATGACCATCATTCCCGCCATGGCCGGTTTGAAAGCCAGCATGCGCATCGTCCCCGACCAGGATCCCGACGACATCGCCCAGAAGTTTCGCGATTTCGTCTTGAGTTTCGACTGCCCGACACTGGATATCCAGGTTGAGATTGTGGACAGGAGCAAGCCCGCCGCGCTGCTTGGCGAGGGTCCTGCCCTTGAAGCCTTGCAGAGGGCATACGAGGCAACGTGGGGACAGCGGGCGGTCCTCATCCGGCATGGGGGTTCGATACCGGTGCTGGGTATGCTCCACAGCGAGCTGGGGATTCCCATGCTGGACTTTGGCCTGGGCGTTGGCGACAACGGCCACGCACCCAACGAGTATCTGCTTCTGGACCACTTTGGGCTCGGTATCGA
>CAWANP010000002.1:0-1153127 GCA_963783445.1 uncultured Chloroflexia bacterium
CGGACAGTCGCGCCCGTCCAGGCGACCGGCAGCAACCGACCCGAAGCGGGCATCCCCACGAACCGCTTGGGGGTGTCCGGAAATTTCACACCCCTCTCGCGGACGTCAGTTTCGAATCCGAGATTAAGATTGCTCTTGCAAACCCAGTAGCTTTCGCAACCGGCCGTCGGCCTCCAGCATCATCAACTCCTCTTCTCCCCCGATATGTTCATCGTTAATGAATATCTGGGGGTAGTACTTGAGCCCGCAGCGCCCGGAACATGTCGTCTTTCTCAAGCGGCATCAAATCGATCAGATGGTCAACATATTCGATGCCGTATCGGTCCAAAAGCGCCCGAACGTCAACGCATTTCCTGCAGATGCTTGTACCGTAGATATCTACTTTTAAAGTCATTCTGAGCTCGAATTAGAGAAGCGGTCGTCTCTAGAAAGGAGATGTCGATCGGACTACTTCGCGGTGTCTGCTCGGTCGCCCTCTGCACCGGCCCCTGACAACAGGAAATTGATGTACGGCGCATAGAGCAGCACCTGGCCTTGCGCAATGCCGAGCTCATTGAATGCTTCCGCGACGCGTTGCAGGCATTGCGGGTTGTCCGGCGTCTGCTTTAGCTCCTCCAAGGCAGCAAGCAAGGCCGCGATCTCCTGCGGGTCCACGTATCTCCGCAGCATATCAATCGATTCAGTGACTCCGTCGACGTTGACATCGACGCCTTTATCCGGGACACGAGGCCGGCCGAAATCCTCCTCGATAATCCGTCGACGCATAGTGCTCACGAACTGATTACAGGTCTCCTTGTCCGGCTTATCGAGGAACAACTCAATCAGTGGCTCTCTGTTCACCTGGCTGACAAACGAAAGCGTCGAGCCCGATATCACAGGCTCAGGGTCCAAGACGTTCAAAACGACGCTCAAAGACTCCGTTCTGAGCGGCGACTTGATGATGTAACGAACCTCGTCATCGACAAGCTCAAATTCCCGAGAACCTTTGATCGCATGCTTCTGCGCGAGCCTTGTAGTCATGGCGTACAGTAACGTCCGGTTTACAAGCTCTGTACGGAGCTAGGTTGACGGGAAGGGCCAAACGTATCTTGACTTTCGTAAGGGTGGGTTCTTGCCCGCCGGAATTCACCAGCAGACCCCTTGGGTTGATCCCCATAACCTTAGCTTCGCCTGAATTGCGCGTACCTCGCCTGCCTCGCCGGTGCCGGTTCCGCGTGAGGAGCGGCCTCTCGGAAGCCCCACCTTGAGCGGCAACAACCAGCGTAGGCAGGTCGCCAGGGCAGCGCCAGTAAAGGGCGCTTCGGGCCAACGCCGAGAAATTAGTACACGCGGAGATAAGAGGCATCGAATCGGCCGCTCCCGCCTCCGACCGCGAGTCCGCCCGTGCCGGCTCGCGGGTGTCAGGATATTTTACACCCCGCTGAACACGCCCATTCCAGTCGGGGCAGCAACCGGCCCATTTCGGTCCTACAGCGATTGCTGATATCGCGCTCTCAGTTCAAAGCCTAATGATACGTACGCAGCCTGTTTTGGCCTTATTGGTGGAGCGCCAGCCCAAGCCACCAAACGTTTCATGCGTCTTTACACCGGCTGGACGCGTTGTATAGGTTCGCCGGCAGATAGGCGGATGGTCGCCAGCAATGCTGGCAGGCAGTGAGAAGACAAGACTTGAAGTATAAAGGGGTCACACCGCCACCGCAGGGATCAATATGACGGGGGCGGCATGAAACACGCCTCCTGCTCTGTGGTGGGTTAACTGCATCAGCCAAATGAACCCATTTCACCCGGATAGCTGACCTCTTCGAGCTTGCCAGTATCCACGTCGTAGATGAAACCACGCACGGTAACGGCGTCCGGGCCGCTTGTCGGAATCCATGGGTGGTTGAGTATGTTTGCCATGGAGCGACGCACGTCCCAGCTCAGCCGCTCCATGTTCTTGTCATCTCGCGGTGAGTCCAACGGCTCCAGCGGACCACGGAAGGCGTGGAACGCAGCAGGGGTAGCGGAAGATGTCCTGCAGGCCAGGAACTTGCGATTCGTTGCCTTCCCTAGGAGGTCCTCAGCAGCGGGGTCTCCCTCCAGGCCGGCCTTGAGTAGATCATCGCTGAAAGCTAGCATCCCACAGCGTGTGTGATGGATCAGGATGATCTCGTTGGTGTCGAGCAGGTGGTGAGAAATGATCAGGCAACGGATGGCATCATCTGTAACCACACCCCCGGCGTTTCGGATGATGTGTGCCTCACCGGTTTGCAGACCGAGCAGGTCTTCTACATCCAGTCGTGCATCCATACACGCTACAACGGCCACACGCTTCGAGGGCTGGATCGGTTGCTGGCCTGGGTGGGTTGCTTTGTGTACGGATTGGCCAGAGGAATATAACGTGTTGTGTTCCAATAATCTATCAGTCGTTGAGTCGCCCATATTCTCCTCCGCTTTGTTGGTCCGCGCTGTGGGGACAGCTGCGGATCAGAGCGTAGTCCGCCACTAACGGATGATCAAGGCGGACAAACTTTCTCTATTGGCCAGGAGCTGCCGGCCCGCCCCCCGAGGCAAAGTTCGGTCCTTGCAAAAAGCTGACAGCGAACGGTCGAACGAAGACGGCGGCAATGAATTCCTGAGCCGACGTTGAGACCTCCGGGCTATTTGCGATAGCCCGCTTCCCGCAGGCCGCCGGCCTGGGGAAATGCCCCGGAGCCGTTGCCGGACTGGCACCTCCTTGGTCAATCGGGGCCAGACTTCGAGTTCGACCAGCGCATCGTCTGGTGACGGCCAGCTTTCTGCTGCAGAAGACGGTGCGGCGCCCTCATCGCCCAGCGGTTCGCTGTGCCGCAGATTCTCGCCCCAACAATCCGCAATGCCTGCCCTTTCAACGTGCTCGATCCTCGTCAGCCCTACCGCTGCATGTCGCTGCATGCTGACGGCGTTATCTCGCCATCGCTAGCGTCCTGTCTCCGGCGGGACCTAGAGTCTCAGGGTGGCTTGGATCCCCGATGCGTTCGTGCACGACGAGCGCCTGCCGCTCAAGAGCGTGCTCGCCGATGGGTGGCGGCCGAGATCTTCAACGATTCCGGGACCAACGAGTTTACGCATGGATAACCTCACGGCTGGCATCTGACCGGTCCTCTCTCAGGGAAAAACGGGCCAGGATACGGTTGAGTTATCCCGCGTCAGAATCGCTCCGACACCCCGTCCGAGGGGTGGCAGACTTCACCGGAATCGGTGGCAGCGTTCGCGTGGAATCAGTGGCAGGCTTGCCGTGGAACGGATGGCAGCTTTGCTATGGAATCGGTGGCAGACTTCGTCCGGAATACGCACGGCGAGGACCTCGCCGCGCTCGGCCTCGCTGAGCGCGTTGGGCGGGGTGGGTCGCTCGGCACTGGGGCGGCGGTCCTCAAGGACCCCGCCATCGCGGGTCCAGCGCTGTACGGTGCGCACGCTCAGGCCCAGCAGTGCGCAGGCACGCACCCTGCGGGCGCCGGCGGCGACGGCCTCCTCGATCAGCTCGATGGCTTGGCGGCGATCCCGGGTGCTGATCATGCGTCCTCGTCCCCCCAGATCGCCGCGGCTTTTTTTGACAGCACCAGCAGCGCGGCGGTCTCCGCCAGCGCCTTCTCTTTGTGCTTGAGGTCGCGTTGCAGATCGCGCACTTGCCGGCGCAGCGCGCTCTGCTCGGCCTGGCTCCGCCGGGCGCGCTCGGCCGCCCAGTCGTTGGCCTGCTCGCAGGCCGTGCGCCAAGCCTGGACCTGCTCCGGGTACAGGCCGCGCTGGCGGCAGTACTCGCCCAGCTCGGCTTCGTTTAGCGCCGCGGTTTCCACCACGGCGGCGAACTTGTCCGCGGTGCTCCAGTCCGCGGGGCCGCTGGCGCCGTCGGGCAGCAGCCGGCCCTGGTCACGCGCCTCACGGCGCCATTTGTACAGCGTCGCTTCGCTGATGCCTTCCTCAGCCGCCAGCTCAGCCAGCGGGCGGTTGTGCGGCGGTAGCATCTTGCGCAGCACCGCCTCTTTGCGATCGTCGGAATATCTCGGCACGGGTCTCTCGTCTTCGCCCCCTGTTGCGGTTACAGTCCTACAAGGTGGAGGCGACAACTAGCCTGACAGAGGGGCAGCCACTCCGTCAGGTCCCCGAGGGCGGCCGGGTCCAGGTGTCCCAGCCGCGCGCCGATGCCGTCCGCGGTGTCGCGACCGATGTTCAACAGCAGGGTGCGGATGTCAACGGCGATGCCCAGCGCTGTCTGCGCATGTGTCGGCAAGCGCTGTACCAGCGACGGCGGCGTGAACGAGATTGCCGAGATCAGCCCGAGGCCGATCGCGATGTCACGGAGCTTGACGATCACCGCCTTGATGGTGCCAAGTCGCGGTGCGAGGGTTCACGCTTGCCCTCGCTTGCCTTGATCTATAGCGGCGTGACGGGCGATGAGTCATCGTCCGAGGTGCTCAGGACGGGCGTAGCAATCCCGTTCATGGAGACGATATACCGGTATGATTTATCTTCATTGTTCGCGAGTCTTAGCGACGTGAGGCAAGGACCAATTAGGGGGGCGTGAAGACCAGCCCCACGACGCGTCGAGTTGACTAGTCGTGCCCAATTGCTCGGCACTTTCAACGCAAGTGCGAGTGCATTCATCAATCCACCCAATGTCACTAGAATAAGAAGTCTAGCGTTGAAGTGCGGCAGATAGATAAAACGTCAAGAGCGAGAAGCCGTCCATCAATGTGAGCTCGGCGAAGTAGGACTGCCATTCCGCGCCGTTCCAGTACCAAACTAGCGGCATCTGAACCTTGCCGTCCTTGTAAATTGGAACAAACTTTCCGCTGTAAACCATCACGATCTGGTGCCGTGGTTCTCCCCAAAAGTCTGTAAAAGATTGGTCGGAGGTAATTAAGAAGCCTTCTGCATCTGCCCACGCGAGAAGCTCCTCGTAACGGGCCTGACCCAGGCCATGAAACCCATAAGCGGTGAAGCCTTCAGACGGCACTTTCGTGAAGACCCCGCGATACTGGTCAAAGAGAGCGAGACGCCCCGAAATGGTGGTGGGGTAGTACCCATCGGCCGTTAACTGGTCGTACCTGTCCTGAAAATCGTCTTCAAATTGGACCCAGCCTGTGTCCACAATCTCTCCGTAAGTTGCGGAACTAACGAGGAACAAGCCCAAAAGCCCAAAAGACGCTAGTGGTTTAGCATTCGCCATCGTAAACCCTCCGGCTTTGTGGTGAAACGGATAGAAAAAACAATCACCTCTGGACGCCCAGAGCCCACTGAAACATGACCTTATCGGGGGCGAGAAGGTCCGTCAAGGCCCCGCCCAGGGGGTGACGGACCTCGCGGTCAATGCAAGCGCGCACTTTGTCGAGCGAGGGGACGAGATAAGCGGCGCAGCGGGTAGACGTAAGACCGGGGTTGGGGCGTCGACGCTGCTCGACCAGTAGCTGCCGGGCGGCGGCTCGGGGATCGCCGCGCTGGGGTTGCTGTGACGCCACCGTCGTGACTTCGCGGAGGAGTTGGCGGCCGAAGCATTCCGGTCGCAGTTCGGCCGCCTGCCGACGGCGAGGAACTGAGCGACGAGCGCAGCAGGTGGGTGTGCGCATGGTTGTGGTACACTGAGCTGCTGCGCGCGGCGGCCAGGGGAGCTGTGAGGCGTTGTACAAGGTAGCGGATCGGCCGGTCTCGTCCGACACCAAGGGGCGCGCAGTAGTGATCTCGCGGCCCGCCACGGCGCTCGCTCTGGTGCTCGGCATGCCCGCGGTCCGGCTGAGAGCGGAGGTATGCCAGGCGGGGCCGATGTGTACTGTCAGCCACATTCGGTCATTGGCCTCTCCGCCAGGAGTGTCTGGTCAACCAGACAAAGCGGACATTGAATCGTCAAGCACTCGGGTGTGGGCCTGCTCAAGGATCGCTTCGACGCCGACCGGCGTCAGCCCCGCGGGTGGGAAGCAAAGAGCTTCGCGATCAGCTGGAGCCACCTCAAACAGCGGAGCGGGGAATTTAGTGGAATTCTTCCTTTTTCCACCTACGGCAACACGCCCGCGCCGACGCCTCCCCGGGACTACCGGCCTTCGCTTCGCTCTCCATGACCGGCACACGGGATTCATAGAGGGTAGGTTATGAGAGGTTGGCGTACTCGTTGGACTTGAAGTCCGAACTGCGCGATCTGGCGCAGAACAAACGACGAGCGGATAGCTTCTGATGGCCGATCGGCACAGGTCCGCTCACCGGGCCACCAAGCCTGCGAGGGACAAGTCGAAGCGAATGGGCTACAAGGTGTTCGATGAGCCCGAGAAGCTCATCGACGCCATCGACGCCTGGGCGAAGGACCGCCAGGAAAACAACAAGCCCATGGGCATGGCCAACCTTATCAAGGACCTCGGTTACAAGTCCCGGGTCGTGTTCGAGAACATGGCGGTCGAAAGCCCCGAGTGGAAGGCCGCCGTCGAATATGGCCAGCTGGTTGTCGAGGCTTGGTTGGAGCATGACCTGTTGTCCAAGAAGTCAGGCCACGTCGGCAACATCTTCGCGCTGAAGGCCCTCGACCCGGCCCGCTACAGTGACAAAGCCCAGATCGAGACTCTCAACAGGAACCTGAACCTCAACGCCGACAGAACGGTCACCGACGTGGTGGACATGCGGGTGCTGGCCGCGAAGTTGAAAGCCCAGATGGAGGAGCGGCAGT
Organism: uncultured Chloroflexia bacterium; assembly: GCA_963783445.1. Classification (GTDB taxonomy): domain Bacteria; phylum Chloroflexota; class Anaerolineae; order JAAYZQ01; family JAAYZQ01; genus CAWANP01. The sequence continues at coordinate 6,668 of CAWANP010000002.1, forward strand.
TACTGGCCGAAGAAACCAAGGGCGCTGGCACCGTCATCGACGGCGAAGCCAAACGCCTGGGCGAGTCGAATGTCAGTCAGCAGCAGATTCTCAAACGGACGCTGAAGCGGACCACCACGAAAGAGTTACCTTTCGCCGAGGAAGGCGACACCCAGGGTATCGAGGAATGGATGCTCTGAGCTGAGGCTCAGTCTTTCTTCCGCTTGTCGTCCTTCGGCTTCGGCTCGGGCTTGGCCTTTGCGGTCGGTGTTACCCGGCGCATGACAATGCCCTGGCCGCCGCCATAGAACATCTCGCCCGGGCGTGCCTTCCGTACTGTCGTTTTCATGTCAGTGAATCTCCGCGCCCCACTGGACGTACATCTCCAGGTAGGACTTGTCGATGATCGACTGGACGCACTGCTCCAGCGTGTAGCCGTCTGCGGGTACCGCATCGGCTGGGTCGTCGTTGTTCATGGCTACAGTTTACTCCTTCCGTGCCCTTGGGCGGGAGAGATGGACTGCTTCCAACACGGAGCCGTCTTTTAGAGTTTGCTGATACAGGCGTCAAGATTCTTTTCAGCTGATTAAGCCGTTTTGGCCGGAATCAACACGAAGCGGTCTTTCAGCGTTTGTCGATGCAGGTGTCAGGATTTTTTACAGCTGATTCAACCGTTCTGGCCGGAACCAACACGGAGCCGTCCTTAAGCATTTGCTGATGGATGGCGTACGGATGCGTTACGGCAGGCGTTCCCCTTCAGGCTGGTCCCGACCCATGCCGGTCAGCGAGGTCGATACAAAGGTCGTCCGCTTTTGTTAAGGGTTGTCGGATGCCTGCCCTCAGCCGCAGGCGCTTGAGTATGTGCTGATGCTCAGTGGGCAGGCGTCGGACAACCCTTAACAGTCAGAGACAAATGGTGTGCATTGGCCGGTAGTCCGCTAACGACCCTCCCGCGAGGATCACCAATGCCGTGTCAGTTTTTTTTACACGCGAACAGCTGGGCGATTCCCAACCCTCTGAAATTATCAGAAAACGCTTCTGGCATGAATCGTGCTAGAAAGACGGAAACTATCCAAGGAGTAAAGAGAACGTGAAATCCCTCAAGAAACTGTTTAGGGCAGCGGCGCTTTCGGCTGCCGCCATGGCGGGCTTTGGTTCTGGTACCGCGCAAGCGATCCCGGTGACGTTCGACTTCACCACGGAGCCGTATCCGGGCAGCTCAAACAGTCTTATTACATTGTCTGGAAATGCGTTTTCTCCGGCCACCTACACGGGTGAGTTCGGTCGCACGATTGATATCGTGACATTCTTACCGGGCGGCAGTTCGGGGGGCTATGCTCTGGACACCTTTGGCAGTGGCCCCGTGCCCTTTCAGGATACCCAAATCTTCGGGCAGCGGGCGTTTTTCTATTTCGGAAACAACGACGGCCCATTGGTCGACTACCGGTTCGGGTCGGCCGTCAACCTCGTCTCGGCAACTTTCACGCTGTACGACCGCAGTCAGAACCTGGAAATCTTCTTTCGCGCCGGCGGTACCACCGCGCGGGACAAAGTTGATTACTTCTTAGTCCCTTACTCCAGAAGTCTTGAACAAAACGACAAAAAGTTCATAGCGCATTCCTGACCAGCGACGGCTGCACAAAGTACTCACGGATGACCAGCGCGGTGATAACGACGCGCCGCCCGAGCTTGGTGAAGAAGTACTTGTAGGTGTGGGCGACCTTCTTGATCAGGCCATGGGTGCGCAAGCGCTTGATCAGGTAGGAGGCCCGGCCCGTGCTCAGGCCGTCGATGTGCCGGCGCAGATCCTGGGCGCGGAAGCCGGAGATGGACCACTCGCCGCGGGCCAGCGTGAGGAAAAGCTGGTAGTCAGGGTCGAGGAACAGGTCGAAGCCACGCAACGAGCGGCCGTTGACCTTGGCCGGTGCAGCCATCTTGGCCAAGGCCTTCTGCGCGGCGTCGGGATTGTCGAGACAGGCCATGAAGGCGAGGTAGCGGTCGTTGGCGGCGTGCATGAGTTGGCGCAGGTCGCCGAGGCTGTAGATCGATTTGCGCAGTGGGGCGAGCTTGAAGACGCGTTCGCCGTTGCGCTGTTCCACGTAGCGGTGGTGTTTAAAGAAAGAGACATCGTTGACGGTGCACTCCACGCGCGCGATCAGGCCGGCCTTATCGTAGAGCTTGATGCTGGCCGGGCCCATGTGATGGCGGATGCGGGTGCCTTGGATACGGGTGGAGAAGTCGTTGCCGACTTCGCCTTGGTAGTTGGCGTTGAGCTTGTGACCGAGGAACATCGCGACCTGTTCGGCCTTGACGACATGCACGGCGGTGCGCACGATCGCCTCGTACAGCGGCTGGAATTTGGCCTGTTGGCGGAACACGACGTCGGTGGCGTACTCGACCTGCATGAAGCTCCAATGCACGCCGTTGCGGAAGTGGCGGAGCACCGGGCAGAAACGCTGCGCCCAGTGATCGAGATGGCGATGCAGGGTCGCGGCATCGAGACTGTCGGCAAGGCGCTGGGCTTCCAACGGATCGGCGATCCGCAGGAAGGCGTTGTCGGCCATGTCGAAGCCGATGCCGGCCTGCGTGAGCTGCTGTGCCAACCAGCCGTGGCCGTTGAAGTAGAACTGCAAGCGAAACGGCGCCCAGGTCGGCACCCGCAGGTAGCACAGGCCGAACTGCGCGTCGATGAAGTAGAAGTAGTAGTGCAGACATCTGCCGGTGATCGGCTTGAAGAAGTTCTTGCCGCTCGCCTTGTCATGTGCTGCTTTCTTCCTTTCGACTCATCGTATTGCTGCCAGACGGATTTTGACTTCCTGACGTCTCAACAGGCGAGAGATATCGTCCGCGAAGAAGGTATCATACTCCTGGACTATCGAGCCTTACAGGCTGTTTGGAAAGAAAAGTGAGTTCATGGGAGAAGACATGATGCGCATGCAATCTTTGACAGGCACCTGGCAGTTTCGCCAGGCGGGCACCCCCCAGCAGGGGGGGGAGAGTGGCTGCGCGCCACCGTCCCCGGCTGCGCGCATACTGACTTGCTGGCCCTGGGCCGCATTCCGGACCCATTTGTGGGTGACAATGAGCGTCGCGTGCAGTGGGTGGCCGAAGCAGATTGGGAATATCGCTATCAGTTTGCCATCACGCCCGAACTCTTGCGCCAGCCGCACATCTGGCTGGTTTGTGACGGGCTGGATACCCTGGCGACTGTCAGCCTGAATGGCCAGGAACTGGGCCACGCGGCCAACATGTTCCGCCAATACCGCTGGGACGTGAAGCCCCTGCTCAAGGCGGAAGGCAATGAGCTGCGGATCGACCTGGAGTCCGTGGTGAGGTATGTGGCTCAGAAGCAGGCTGTCCGCAGCCTGCCCGGTGTTTCACAGGCCATCCCAGGCGGCCCGTACGTTCGTAAGGCGCCTTGCCAGTTTGGTTGGGACTGGGGGCCGCAGCTCCCGCCGGTCGGCATCTGGAAAGACATCCGCCTGGAGGCTTTTGATTCCGCCCGCCTTTCAGAGGTCCACCTGCGCCAGTTTCACGTCGATGGCGTCGTCACGGTAGAGGCGAGCCTGGCGGTGGAGTACTGGACCTCCGAGCTTTCTGCCCTTCTACAGGTGACCGCGCCCGACGGCACGGCACAGACAATCAGCGCTGCGTTGGCGTCCGCAACCGACAACAGCCTCGCGCTAGAAATCGAAAATCCGCAGCTTTGGTGGCCGAATGGTTGGGGGGATCAACCGCTCTATCATGTTCAGGTACAATTGAACCGGTCTGGGGCGATCTTGGATGAAAAGACCTATCAACTGGGTCTGCGCACGATTGAGCTGCGGCAGGAGCCAGATGAATGGGGGCGCTCGTTCACTTTTGTGGTCAACGGCCAGCCGCTCTTCGCTAAAGGCTCCGACTGGATTCCGGCCGACTCCTTCCCCACGCGCCTGACCGAGGCTGCCCTGGAGGGCCTGATTCGTTCTGCAGCCCAGACGCACCAAAATATGCTGCGCGTGTGGGGCGGCGGCTTTTACGAGGACGAGCGCTTTTACGATCTTTGCGACCGCTATGGCATCCTGGTCTGGCAGGACTTTGTCTTCTCTTGCAGTATCTATCCGTTGGACGATCCCGAATTCCTGGAAAACGTCCGGGTGGAGGCCATAGAGAACATCCGCCGCCTGCGCCATCGTGCCAGCCTGGCGCTGTGGTGTGGCAACAATGAGATGGAATGGATCTGGGAAAGACCGGAATGGAAAAGGCCTGAGTACGAGGATCTGAAAGCCGCCTACGATGCGTTTTTCCACCACACCCTACCCGCGTTGTGCGCCGCTGAAGACCCCAACACAGCCTACTGGCCCAGCTCGCCTTCGTCAGGTACGCCCTTCGAAAATCCCAACGCTCAGCAACGAGGAAACACGCATTACTGGGATGTCTGGCACGGGCGCAAGCCGTTCACTGCCTACCGGGACCAATACCCGCGCTTCATGAGCGAATTTGGCTTCCAGGCCCTGCCGCCCTTGGAGACCATCCGCACCTTCGCGGCGGAAGCCGAATGGAACATGACCTCCTACATCATGGAGCAGCACCAGAAGAACGCCAGCGGCAACGCGCTGATGGTGGGTCAGATGCTGGACACCTTCCGCCTGCCCAGGGAATTCGAGTCGCTTGTGTACCTCAGCATGGTCCTGCAGGCCGAAGGGATCCGCTACGGGGTGGAGCACTGGCGCAGGCACACCCAGCGCGTTTCGGGTACGCTGTACTGGCAGTTGAACGACTGCTGGCCGGTCGCGTCGTGGTCCAGCCTGGACTATTTTGGACGCTGGAAAGCCCTGCATTACGCCGCCCGCCGCTTCTATGCGCCTTTGCTGCTTTCGATTGAAGACGCTCCTCCGTGTCAGTCGATCTTTCTCAGCAGCGACTTGCTCGAAGAATGGCAGGGTTCAGTGCGTTGGGCCCTGACGACTCTGGACGGCAAGATGTTGGCCTCAGGGGAGAAAGATGCGAACGTGGAACCCTTAGGCGTGACGGCTATCGAAACGCTCGACTTTTCCCGATTCCTGGATGATGATACCCGTCGGGAACTGGTGTTTGTGGCGGAGCTATGGCAGGGAGACCGGCGCCTGGCTGACGGCCCTCTGGCCGCGCAGACCGCTTTCTTTGTCCCCACCAAACACCTGTCGCTGGTCGATCCGCAGATCAATGCTGATGTGACGCTGAAGGAGGGCCTGCTTGCCATTGAGCTGTCGGCGCGCTCACTGGCCCGCTTGGTGGAATGCAGCCTGACCGGCGCACCGATGTGGCATCTTTAGCGACAACTATTTCGATCTGCCAGCCCAGAAAGCCACCCATGTCACGGCTCCCCTGCCGGCCGGATGGGATTTGGCCACGGCCCAGGCAGCGCTCAAGGTACGCTCCGTCTACAACACATATTCCAAGTGAAATGACTCAACGGAAGGAATGACATGAACACCGAAACTCAGCCCATCATTGCAGGCATGACGCTCGAAGAGAAAGCCGCCCTGTGTACTGGCGCCAGCGCGTGGTCGACTACCCCGGTGGAACGCTTGGGCGTGCCCGAGATGATCGTTGCAGACGGGCCGCACGGCGTCCGGCGCGTGCCCGATATCCACTCGATGGCCCTGCAAAGCTTGCCTGCCACCTGTTTTCCAACTGCCTCCTGCAGCGCGTCCACATGGGATGTGGAGTTAATGGGGCAACTGGGCGCGGCGATAGCCGAAGAAGCTATCGCCCTGCAAGTGGATGTCGTGCTTGGCCCCAGCGTCAATATGAAGCGATCTCCGCTGGGGGGCCGTAACTTTGAATATTTCTCCGAGGATCCCTACCTGGCCGGGGAGTTGGCGGTCAGCTTTATCAACGGCGTTCAATCGAATGGGGTGGGCACCTCAGTCAAGCATTATGCCGTCAATAACCAGGAATTTCAGCGCTTTAGTATCAGCGCCGAGGTGGACGAACGTACCCTGCGCGAGATCTACCTGCCCGCCTTCGAAAAGACCGTCAAGGAGGCCCAACCCTGGACAGTGATGTGCTCATATAATAAGGTGAACGGCGTCCTCGCTTCCGAGCACCAGACTCTGCTGACCCAGATCCTCAAGGATGAATGGGGCTTCGAGGGGTTGGTGGTCTCCGACTGGGGCGCCGTGCGCGATCGCGTGGCCGCGCTCCAAGGCGGACTGGATTGGGAAATGCCCGGTCCACAGGACCGACGCGTCAAGACCGTCGTTGAAGCGGTATGCTCCGGCGAGTTGGCTGAGGCGACCCTGGATGAATCGGTCCGACGTATTCTGCGGATTGTGTTCAAAGCCAAGGAGACCCCCAGGGGCGGCGCCTTCGACATGGATGCACATCACAGACTCGCGCATAGGATCGCCACGGAGGGCATGGTCTTACTCAAGAATGACGCCCTGCCGCAGCAGGGCTGCCTGCTGCCTCTGAAAGGCCACCGGCAGATCGCCGTCATCGGTCGTTCCGCCAAAGAGCCTTACTTCCAGGGCGGCGGCAGTTCGCACATCAACCCGACCCGAGTGGATGTGCCATTCCAGGAGCTTCAGTCTCGCGCCGATAACGCCGAACTGACCTACGCCGAAGGCTATCCCGCAGACAATTCGTTCCGGCAGGATTTGATCGACCAGGCCGTGGGACTGGCGCAATCCGCGGATGTTGTGCTGCTCTACATCGCGCTGCCCCCTTCCAAAGAATCCGAAGGCTACGATCGCACCGACCTCGATTTAACCGTGCAACAGGTATCGCTGATCCAGGCCGTGGCCAAAGCCCAGCCCAAGACCGTTGTGGTGCTCAATAACGGCGCTCCGGTAGCCATGAGCGCCTGGATCAATGCGGTTCCGGCTGTTCTGGAAGGCTGGATGATGGGCCAGGCGGGCGGCGGGGCGCTGGCCGACATCCTCTTTGGCCAGGTCAACCCCTGCGGCAAGCTGGCCGAGACTTTCCCGCTCAAGATCTCTGACACCCCGGCGTATCTCAACTGGCCGGGCGGCGCGGGCAAGGTGCAGTACGGCGAAGGGCTGTTCATCGGCTACCGCTACTACGATGCCAAGGAGCTGCCGGTGCTCTTTCCCTTTGGCCATGGCTTGAGCTACACCACCTTCGACCACAGCAATGCCCAACTGTCAGCGAAGACTTTCCGGGATGTAGAGGGGCTGACCGTGACCGTGGATGTCACCAACACGGGCCAGATGGCGGGCAAGGAGATCGTCCAGGTGTACGTCCACGACTGCGCATCGGGTTTGGTGCGGCCCGAAAAGGAGCTGAAGGGTTTCGCAAAGGTGGAACTCCAACCGGGTGAGACCAAATCGGTCGCCATCAAGCTGGACTTCCGAGCTTTTGCCTACTATCATCCCGAATACAAACAATGGATCACCGAGGATGGGGATTTCGACATCCTGATCGCGTCCTCTGCCGTCCATATCCGCCACACCCTGGCGGTGACGCTCGAATCGACCCTGAACCTGCCCTGCATTCTTGACAGGGAATCCACCATCCGCGAGTGGATGGCTGACCCGCGGGGAAAAGTCGCCTTCGCGCCCTTTTACGCCCAGATGGAAGAACAGAGCCGCGTAATGTTCGGCGATGGCGACGAAGACGCTATCGGCATGAATCTCATGGATATGATGGGCGATATGCCGTTGGTGAGCGTGCTGATGTGGCAGCAAAGTGCGCTGCCCATGTACCCCGAGGATCTTGTGGACGGACTGCTGACGCAGGTTCACGGCCAGGACAAACAGTAGTTCCCGGATGAAAGCCTGTACAGGCTTTCATCCGATCCTTTTCTTGATCCATCATTCTGGCAAAAATGGATGACCGCCTGCGCGGGCATGACACATAGGTGGGCAGTGGTGGTTTTCCCACCGACTTGTATACACTGTCGCCTGACTCCCGGGATGGACAAACTCGTCAGGTTCGGGCTATAATGGCATACTGAAGAATGTAAGACAACTGAGGTAGTTCAATGCGCTATGGTTTTTTTGACGATGAGAACCGCGAATACGTCATCACCCAGCCCGATACTCCGCTGCCCTGGATCAACTACCTGGGCAGTGAGGACTATGTTGGGCTGATCTCCAATACCGCAGGCGGCTATGCCTTCCATCGTGACGCGCGCCTGAGGCGCATCACCCGCTATCGCTACAACAATGTGCCCCTTGACATGGGAGGCCGCTACTTTTACCTGCGCGACGGTGATACGGGCGAGTTTTGGTCGCCCACCTGGCAGCCCGCGCGCCGAGATCTGGAGGAGTATACCTGCCGTCACGGTCTGGGCTATACGGTCATCGGCTCGACCTACCAAGGCATTGAATCCAAGACCAGGTACTTTGTCCCGCTGGGCGAGGATCTGGAGATTTGGCAGCTCACCCTGACCAATCACCGCCAGGAGGCCGCCAGGCTATCCGCATTCTCGTGTGTAGAGTTCTGCCTATGGGATGCCTTGGACGACGCGACCAACTACCAGCGCAATTTCAACATTGCCGAGATAGAAGTGGTCGGCAGTGTGATCTATCACAAGACCGAGTACAGGGAGCGCCGGAACCATTTCGCCTACTTTGCTTGTTCTGAGGAATTGGACGGTTTCGACACCCAACGGGACACCTTCCTAGGGTCTTACCGAGGTTGGGAAAATCCCGCCGCGGTCGAGGCTGGGGGCTCCTTCAACTCGGTGGCACATGGCTGGGCGCCCATCGGTTCGCATCAGATCCAGGTTTCCCTGAAACCCGGTGAGTCACAAAAGATCATCTTTTTGCTAGGCTATCACGAGAATCTCGACGATCAGAAGTTCGACCCCCCTGGTACACAGACGATCAACAAGCAGGCGGTGGAGCCCATCATCACCAAGTACCTGGATCACGAGAACGCAAACGCCGCCTTTGACAGCCTCCGTGCTCGTTGGGATGAATTGCTGGCTGCCTTCCAAGTGCGGACACCGGACGTCCATACCGATCGCATGGTCAATGTCTGGACCGCCTATCAGTGTATGGCCACCTTCAATCTTTCGCGCTCGGCCTCATACTTTGAATCGGGCATCGGGCGGGGCATGGGCTTTCGCGACTCGAACCAGGATGTGCTGGGCTTTGTCCACATGGTGCCGGGCCGGGCTCGCGAGCGCATCCTGGACCTGGCCGCTACGCAACTGCCGTCAGGCGGCGCCTACCACCAATACCAGCCGCTCACCAAGCGGGGGAATGACGCCGTCGGCAGCGACTTTAACGACGATCCGCTATGGCTGGTCCTGAGCGTCACCGCCTACCTAAAGGAGACGGGCGACCGGTCCATCCTGGATGAACCAGTGCCCTACGACAACAAGCCCGGCTCGGAGCGTCCATTGTACGAACACCTGCAGTGCAGCCTGCGCTACACACTGGAGAGGCTGGGGCCGCATGGCCTGCCCCTCATCGGTCGCGCCGACTGGAACGACTGTCTGAATCTCAATACCTTCTCCAGCACGCCGGGTGAATCCTTCCAGACTACGGTCACCAAGGATGGCAAGGTGGCTGAATCGGTCTTTATCGCTGGGCTGTTTGTGCTGGCTGCCAGAGAGATGGCTGCCCTCGCCTGCTGGCGGGGCCTGCCCGAGGATGCGCAGCGCTACAAAGCCGAAGCAGCTAGCATGGAGGCTGCCGTGGCCGAGCACGGCTGGGATGGTGGCTGGTTCCTGCGCGCCTACGACGATTTTGGCGAAAAGGTTGGATCCTGTTCCTGTGAGGAGGGCCAGATCTTTATCGAGCCGCAGGGCATCTGCATCCTCGCCGGCCTCGGCCTCGACGACGGCCGGGCGCAGGCGGCGCTGGCCTCCGTGGCCGAGCGCCTGGCGACACCCCACGGCCTCGTGCTGCACCAGCCCGCCTATTCGCAGTACTATCTGAACCTTGGGGAAATTTCGTCCTATCCTCCGGGCTACAAGGAGAATGCCGGCATCTTTTGTCACACGAACCCCTGGATCATGATCGCCGAGGCCATGGCCGGTCATGGCGATAATGCCCACGACTACTACCTTCGCATCAACCCCTCGGCCCGGGAACAGATCAGCGAAGTGCATCGCTGCGAGCCCTACGTCTACGCCCAGATGATCGCCGGACGGGACGCCCCGAGTCTTGGTGAGGCCAAGAACTCCTGGCTGACCGGTACGGCTGCCTGGAACTATGTGGCCATCACCCAGTGGATCCTGGGCATCCGGCCTGTTTTTGATGGGCTGCAGGTGGCCCCAGTCATTCCCAGTGAGTGGCCGGGATTCGAGGTTGCGCGTGTGTTCCGGGGAGTCACCTACCACATCTCTGTCGAGCGAGCCGGCCAGGGCAATGAGGTTTCCCTTACGGTGGACGGCCTGCCCTTGCCGGGCAGCATCGTACCATTGCCAGAGGATGGCCGCTGTGAGGTCCAGGTGCGGGCTATCCTGACATAGAGCGAAGTTCTCGAGATCATGGATGCGGTGGCCAGCGTCCACTTCAAATGATGACAGGCCGAGGTCCATCAGCCAGGGAGGAGCCGTCAATGACTACCAGAGTATCGCAATTCAACCAGTACCAGGGCTATTCACGAGCCGCCTACGATGGCTACGTGCGCCGCTCCGACTATCTGGCGGGTCCGGATGGTACCATGCTGGCCTACGATCTCTTGCTTCCAACACGCGGGGGAGACCCCGCAAAGGGGCCTCTGCCGGTTCTGCTGATGCATACTACCTATTTGCGTGCCGTCAAGATGGTGGAAGGCGGAGAAATCCTTTTGGAGGGGCTGACTAACCTGAGCTGGGTGGCCAAGACCTCGCTCCGGCTCCGGGCCCGGTTTGCCCAAGGAGGCCACATTGGCGACATGGTCTTTCGCGAGCGGTGGCTCAGGAGTCTGCTTGACCATGGCTATGCCATCGTGGTTGTCGAACGCTCTGGCACGGGGGCATCAGATGGAGTCATCAGTGCCTCATTTCGGGAGGTAGCCGGTGAGGCGGACGAAATCCTGAACTGGATCGCGGCCCAGCCCTGGTGTGACGGCAATATCGGCATGATCGGCACTTCCATGGTGGCTATGGCCCAGTATGCTGCGGCCAGCACGGGCAACCCATACCTCAAGGCCATTATGCCCTGTGCAAGCAGTTTCGACATGTATGGCAGCGTTGTCTACCCTGGCGGGGTGTACTGTACCGGTTTTGCCAGTGTGCTCTCCGGGTCCACGGGCGCCCTGGAAAAGATGATTGTGCCTGTAGATAGTGATGCCGGTGGCGCGCAGCTCACAGAAATCCTCGAGGAACGGGGTGAGCGGACGCTGAGCGATGTGACCGCCAGGAGCTTCAAGCAGGCTCCCTATCGCGACAGCGCTAGTCCGCACCCCAGGGGCGGCAAGCTCTGGGAAGATCAGGGCCTGTACAATCTGCTGGACCGGATCAACCGCTCGGGGGTCGCCGTCTACAATTCGGTGGGCTGGTTCGATCTCTTTTCTCGCGATGGCTTGCTGTGGCACGCCAACCTGACAGTTCCGCATCGTCTGCACGTCCGCCCGCTCTTCCATAACCAGATGGGCAAATTCCAGCGGGACCTTGACTTTGCGGCGGAGGTGCATCGCTGGTTCGACTACTGGCTCAAGGGCGTCGACAACGGCACTATGGATGAGCCGCCCATCCACTACTATGTCATGGGCCTGAAGGACAGCAGCGTCTGGCGAACAGCCGGCCAGTGGCCGCTGCCCGAGCAGCAGATTCGGCGCTTCTACCTTGCAGAGGGAAGAACCGGCAGCGTGGCTTCTGCAAACAATGGGTGCTTGCGCCCCGAGCCGCCAGGTGAGTCAGAGGCATCCGACGCCTACACTGTCGACTATTCGACGACGAGCGGCGCTCACGCCCGATGGTCCGCGGTCCTGAAGGGAGGCGGGTATCCCGAGCTGTGCGCCGATGACGAAAAGGGGCTGACCTATACGACGCCTCCTCTCGACAGTGATGTCGAGGTCACGGGCCACCCCATTGTGACCCTCTGGATCTCCACGGATGTCCCTGACCTGGACGTTTTCGCCTATCTCCAAGAGGCATCACCTGATGGTAGGGTCTGGTACATCACCGAAGGCAATCTGAGGGCATCACACCGTCGGCTCAGTGAGCCTCCCTTTGACAACATGGGGCTGCCCTACCATCGCAGCTACGAGGAAGATGTGACGCCGGTCCCTGCGGGAGAGCCGGTGGAACTGGTCTTTGATCTCCTGCCGGCCTCCAAGCTGTTCCGAAAAAGCAACTCCATCCGGCTGACCATCACTTGTGCCGACGCGGACAACTTTGAGACGCCCGTCCTTGATCCGCCGCCCGAGATCCACGTACACCGTGGTGCCAGCCATGCCTCGTTCATCGAGCTTCCCATGGTTCCCGTGCCCTAGACCGTCGCTATCGGTGGATGTCACAGCGCCTCAGTCTGGGGAAAGCAGTCAATGGTTTCGTATGATCTCCAAAAGTACAGGTTGCTCACGATTGAAAATCGGCCTAGTCCAGATGCGCTGCGAGAAAGCCGCTATCGCGGATAATCTGGAGGAAATCTCACGCCATCTTGACAAGGCAGTTGCGTATGGGGTCCAGATCCTGGCTTTCCCAGAGATGTCCATCACGGGCTACGCCGATCCCAACCGGTATCCCAAAGCAGTCATCCACCTGGATGGCCCCGAGGTTGAGTGGCTACTGGAGAACACGGAAGGGCAAGAGATCAGCGTGCTGGCGGGCCTGATCGAGGCTAACCCGGGCGGCAAGCCCTTTATCACCCAGATTGTAGTGCGCGATGGGCGGCTGGTGGGCACCTACCGCAAGGTGACCATCAAGGACGAGGAGTCGGAGTTGTTCTCGCCAGGATCTGAGGTACCGGTCTTTCAGTTCGATGATTTGACCTATGGGCTGGCCATCTGCGCCGACATCGACAATACAACGCTGTATGCGGACCTGGCCCGGCAGGGCGCGCAGATTGTTTTCGAGCTGGCTGCGCCGGGCCTCTATGGCGACCAGGCGTCCCGGGAGTGGCGCTCTGGCTTCGAGTGGTGGCGGGAGAAGTGCGAGACGCACCTCAGTGCTTACGCCCGCGAGCACGGTATTTGGGTTGCCGTGGCGACACAGGCCGGCCGGACGGTGGACGAGGATTTTCCCGGCGGCGGCTATGTATTTGCCCCTGGGGGGCGTCGGGCACATGCCACGCAGAACTGGCAGCCGGGCGTGGCATATCTGGAGCTAGATCTGCAGAGCCACCAGCTCACAGACATTTCGTAGGGTCTAGATGATGAATGTACGCTCTGAGACAATCTTGGACTATCACAGGATAGCAGAGATCAATGCGCTTGCCTTTTCCTCCTATCTGAAAGAACCGCTGGTCAGCACATTTGTGTCCGAGTTCCGCCTGGTTGATGCCCTTCGAAGCGGAGGCCGCTTCGATCCTGATCTCTCCCTCGTCGCGGAGGTAGGCGCCACCGTCGTTGGCCATGCCCTGTTTTATCCTTATCGGACCTTCGTTGCTGGAGAGGAAATTGAAGCCGTATCCCTGGCGCCCATTGCCGTCGACCCCGTGTTTCAAGGACAGGGAATAGGCGGGCGCCTGATACGGGAGGGCCACCGCCGGGCCAAGGACAAGGGCTACGCTTATTCTTTTCTCCTGGGACACCCTACCTACTATCCACGCTTCGGCTACCAGACCCATATGTTCGGAGCGTGTCGCCTGGAGGTTGGGGTAGAGGATCTCCCTGATACCGGGACATGTCTCGACGATAGACTGGTACGTCTGGATGACCTAGGCTGGTTGGCGGACTCGTGGCTGGATTGGTTCGCGGATGTTGATCTGGCGGCATTCCCCGGAGTTTCGATCCTGGACTGGCTGACCCAGATGCCAGAGATTATGAGCGTCGTCGTCGAGTTGGATGGCGAACCTGTCGGCTACCTGCGCTATTTGAAATACGATCCAGCGCAGGTCCATATGTTCCTGGCCCGATCCAGAGCCGCAGTTCCGCTGCTCCTGGAGTACCTCTGCGCCAAGTGTGACGCGGGTAGACCGCAGCGGATCAAACTACCACTTCACCCTGGGTCGAAAGCGGTCAAAACGCGCTTTGAGGTCCCCTTTGAGCCCAAAATGGAAACGTGGGCTGCCGCCATGATCAAGATCCTGGATGAGGAAAACCCCGTCATTGCAGAGTACTGCCAGCAGGTGAGTTCCGGCCATCGAGAGCCTGGCCTGGTCATCTGGCCGCCCTCCATCGAGTTCGCATAGGTGCTGGATAGCCTCTGAGGGGATAGTGATGGTCGTGAAGACCGAGATTCTGACAACACGCCTCCGGCTGGTGGCTCTGACCCTGGCCCAACTGGACCAGTGCCTCGATGATCCTGCGTACTTGGGGCCGGGACTGGGTGTTTCCATCTCGCCTCATCTCGTGGATGATCCTGCCCGGCGGGCCACCGGATTCAAGATGAACAGGATGTCCGAGCTGGCGCCCGAATCACACCCCTGGTATACTTTCTGGCTGGTCGTGATCGCCGCCGAGCGTCATGGGGTAGGTCTGGCGGGCTTCAAAGGGGATCCGAATGAGCGCGGTGAGGTAGAGATTGGCTATGGCATCGACCCCGCCTACCGTAACCGGGGCTTTGCGACTGAGGCGGTGAAGGCCCTCATTGCCTGGGCTTTCCAGGACCCGACATGCTGGCTGGTGCAGGCCGATACACTCAAGGACAATGTGGCCTCCAACCGTGTACTGGCCAAGACTGGTATGAAGATCTACTACGAAACGGATGAGGGGCTGTGTTGGAAGATCGAAAGAGGGTCCAACACTTGACTCTGCTAGTGACATAGTCTGGTCCTCCATCCCTTTCACCAGCGGGCCACTGCAAATGCTAACGTCCCATCCCCAGCGCGCACGCCTGCCATCTCTCCCGTACGTGCTTGCTCTGGCCTGGCTTCTGGGGTATAATGCGGCAGTTCGTGGCCGGAGTAGCTGGCGTATTGTAGTCACTACCACTGTTTTTCGTGCTGAATGTGATATAATGATCGCGCAAGAGGGGGCCCAGCCCCCGGTATTTTTGTTGAAGGCACAGATATCTAGATGCTTACCAGTCGGACAATCAAGATTTTTCTTTTGGCCCTGATAATCACGGCCATGGTCATTGGTGCCTATGGCCTGGGCGTTGGAACCGCCTGGCTTTTGCTGCACGACAAGACGGCCGACGCTGAGGAGGCGTCGGAGTTTGGTGTTTTCTGGGAGGCATGGCACCTGGTCGAGGGCCGTTTCTTTGGCGACTTGCCTGACATGCAGCGCGTTACCTGGGGAGCCATCCGAGGAGCACTGACTACCCTTGAGGATCCACATACGACCTTCCTTGAGCCGCAGCCGCGCCAGCGAGAGAAAGAAGATCTGAGCGGCCGCTTCGGAGGCATTGGTGCGTACGTCTCCAAGGCCGAAGATGGTAGCATCATCCTGGACCCCATGCCCGATCTTCCTGCCGACCAGGCAGGCGTGCAAAAGGGCGACGCCGTGATCAAGGTGGACGACACCGAGATCACAGCCGAGATGACCGTGGATGAGGTGGTAATCTTGGTCCGAGGTGAGATCGGTTCGGCTGTCCGCCTGACATTGCGACGTGGGGGGGAGGCCGAGCCGGTTGAGGTCGAGGTGACCCGTCAGTCGATTCCCACGCCTTCTGTTGAATGGCGTATGCTCGAAGAAGCGGAAGGTGTTGGCTATGTCCGCATTGGCCTTTTTAGTGGGCGGACCGATGCCGAGCTTGAGGATGCCCTTGAGGAATTGCAGGACCAGGGCATGAGCCATCTGGTTCTCGATCTGCGGGGCAATGGTGGTGGTCTATTGGACGCGGCCATCGACGTGACCAGCGAGTTTCTGCGTGATGGCGTGGTTGCCTATCAGGTCGAGAAGGCAGCAGATGACACGCCGTTTCAGGTCAAGATGGGCGCAAAGTTCGGACAGGCCCCCATGGTCCTCCTGGTCGATGGTGGCTCAGCCAGTGCATCTGAGATTGTGGCTGGCGCCTTGCAAGACCGCGGTCGCGCAGTTCTGATCGGACAGAAGACTTATGGGAAGGGCTCGGTACAGTCGGTGCATGATCTGAGCGATGGCTCTTCCGTGCATATCACCTATGCCAAATGGATCACCCCCAATCGCCGGCAGATCGACGGCGAGGGACTCATGCCCGATCTGGATGTGCCTATCACCGATGACGATAGAAGTCAGGGGCGTGACCCACAGCTTGAACGTGCTATCGAGTACTTGACGACTGGGCAGTAACAGATTGTCCAGAATGGATGCTAGATGGAAAGCTGCACATCTCGCTCGAGCCCTCGTTCCCGGGGGGGATCCGGTCCCCAGGAACGGCCAGCGAGTCAGTCTGCAGCATAGACGAGACGGAGAGAAGCGTATGTCCAAGTCCACGAGTTGCAACATCATTGTATTGGTCGCGTTGGTCGCCCTCGTCGTGGGCGCCATGGGTTTTGCCGCGGGTTTCCTCACCCACACAGTCATGCTCGCCGCAGAGCCGGAGGAGACGCTGGTGCTCGAAGTGGATACAATGCCTGGGGACGAGCCCTTCGCCTCCTCAGAATCGTCACCTGTGGACAGCAGCGAGAGGGAACGCAGAGTTAAGGAGGATGAGGCTTTCCAGTTGTTCTGGGAGGCGTGGCGTCTCATAGAGCGCGACTACTATGGTGACATCCCCAATGAAGATGAGATGACCTACGGTGCCATCCGGGGCGCAGTCAATACCTTGGGTGATCCTTTCACGGCATTCATCGATCCCGAAATCGCGGGAATCAACCGCGAGGATGATACGGGTTCCTTTCAAGGGATTGGCGCCTATGTGACGATGCGCGATGGCCGGCTGATGATCGTGAATACCTTCAAGGATCAGCCTGCAGAAAAGGCTGGCGTGCGCCGGGGGGATATTGTGCTCCAGGTAGATGATACAGTCATAGAGAACATGAGTGTCTATGAAGCCATCACCCTCATCCGGGGGAAGGCCGGTACGCCGGTCGTGCTGACCATCGTGCGGGAGGGGCAAGAGGAGTTTGAGGTAGAGATCATCCGTGCCCAGATCGACATCCCGGTGGTGGAATCAGAGATGCGGGAAGACGGTATCGCCTATGTAAGCCTTTTCGACTTTAGCTCAGACGCCACTGCCAAGTTGGAGGCAGCGATTGAGGATCTGCTCGACCAGGATCCCACGGGCCTGGTACTCGACCTGCGGGGCAATCCCGGAGGCTGGCTGAATGAGGCGGTAGAGACTACAGGCTTATTCCTGAGCAAGGACGCGCTGGTGCTGATCGAGCGTTTCAAAGATGGTACAGAGCAGACTTATGAGGCGCCCAACCGGCCGGCTGCTCCCGACATCCCCATGGTCGTGTTGGTCGATGGTGGTTCTGCCAGTGCATCAGAGATCGTGGCCGGCGCCCTACAGGATCACGAGCGAGCAGTACTCATCGGTGAGAAGACCTTTGGCAAAGGTTCGGTGCAGTGGCCTCACGAACTAAGCAATGGCGCCGAAATGCGCGTGACGGTAGCCCGCTGGTTCACACCCAACGACCGCGCCATTCACGGTGAGGGATTGGAGCCAGATATTGAGGTCGAAATAACCGAGGAGGACTTTGAGGCCGAACTGGATCCGCAACTGGACCGGGCGGTAGAGTATCTCCTGACAGGAGAATGAGTCTACGTAGGTCGGGCTTCCATTCCCGATTTTGGCGAGAAGAGCTATGAGCATTAAGGTTATTGCCACCAACCGAAAAGCGCGTCACGAGTACCATTTTCATGACACCTACGAGGCGGGTTTAGTGCTGCAGGGTACCGAGATCAAGTCGATCCGGGCCGGGCGCGTGAGCCTGCAGGAAGGGTATGTGTCGTTTGAAGGGGGGGAGGCCTGGTTGGTTGACGTCCATATCGCCACCTACGACCAGGCCAGCCAGCAGAACCATGAACCCAGGCGCAGGCGCAAGCTGCTCCTGCACCGGCGTGAGATCGATCGCTTGCGGGGTAGGGTACAGGAGAAGGGCTACACTGTGGTGCCCTCCAGACTGTATCTGAAGGACGGTCGGGCCAAGATAGAGATTGCGCTGGCCCGGGGTAAGAGACAGTACGACAAACGCCAGACGATTGCCAAGCGCGATGCGAAGCGCCAGGTTGACCGGGCCATCAAGGAACGCTATCGATGACGGAAGAGTCGGCCCAGGCAAACTTGGAGCCCTTCCTCGTAGATGGAATACGCCTCTATTCGCTGCATCAGGCGAACGGCTTGCCCGTTCCAGAGAAGGAGAGTATCTACCGCCACCTGCTGCTCTCCCCACTCTTGGCGGCGTATGGCATTGATCTCGACACCTTGTGCGATGCCCAGGGCAATCGGCTGGTCACCTTCACCTGCCCAGAAGGTAGCCATATGGTGGAGGTAGATATCCGGCCTGAGGTCGGTTTTCCTGATCCACTGCTCTACCTGGAACTGAACGACACACCCCTGAACCAGATCGAAGTAGCCCTTTTCATGGTGAATGACCCCAAGGCCGAACGCTTTGAGACGGATCGTGATTGGCGGGGACAGCGAACCAAGTTTGGTACGTTCCGGCGCAACCTTCCTGCAGAAGCACGGGCGATGGAAGCAGGGCTGGCTCCGGGTCAGGTGCGGCAGGGTCTGGGTCTAAGCCGTACCCTGATCCCCATGTTTGAGCAGTTTGTGAGCCGGCTGGGCCACGACTACTATCTGATGGAGCCCTTGACCTACCATACCGCCATCCTCTTTGAGCGGCTGGGGTGCAACTATGTACAGGGCAGGCGCAAGATGGAGTGGATCCACCATGGCTTTCAGCCGGGCGCGCCGCTGTGCGAGGCGCTCGATGGATCGACTCCCTTCCGCCAGCCCGACGCCTGGCGTACGATACGGGGGCGAAGCTGGGCCATCCACGATGGTATCTTGGGAGAACCATGGCACGGGATCAAAATGTACAAGCGCGTGGGTAAGCATGCAGGGGTGGATACTTTCCCTGGCGGCTCCTACTAGGAATTCTGGGCTGCGCTCAACCTGAGAACATCAAGGATGTGGATCTTGAGTAAACGACAGGTACTGAAGGCAAGGCACGGGCATGGCAGGAGGGAGTCCATTTCTTTCTCCAGGTGGGCACAGCCACCGTTCCTGATGCTTGTGCTCTCCTTGGCCTTGGCTGGCTGCGGTTCCGCCTTGGTACCGCCATCCGACGTCACTCAAGGAACTCTTGCTACGGAAACTGTGAAGCCGGGTAGGGATGTCCGGCCCACAGAGCTCTCACAACCAACAATGGTAGAGATTGCAGAGCCAACCCATACTCCCAAGCCAACCGCAACGCTTACCTCAACCCCCATGCCCACCGATATGCCCACACCTACACCTAGACCTTCTGCCACGCCGACGCCAACAACCACGCCGACCCTGACACCCGTACCCGTTGGGAACCTGATCGCCTTTGAGTCCTACCGTGATGGCAATGGCGAGATCTATCTGCTTGACACAGAGCATGGAGGTCTCCTAAACCTGACGCGCAACCGGGCTGACGACCGAGCCCCTGCCTGGCGCCCCGATGGTGGCGCCATCGCCTTCGAGTCCCACCGCGACGGAAACTGGGAGATCTATGTCCTTGATCTATCTGATGGCTCCACCACCCGTCTGACCGATGATCTGGCCTATGATGGTGCGCCGTCTTGGAGCCCTGATGGCACCGAAGTCGCGTTCGAAAGCTATCGCGATGGAAATCTGGAGATCTATGCGGTGGCGGGCACGGGAGGCGCGCTGCGCCGCCTGACAGAGGATCCGGCAGGCGACTATGGCCCGGCCTGGAGCCCAGATGGACAATCCATCGCCTTCACCAGTTGGCGGGATGGGAACAAAGAGATCTATCTCGTCCCGGCGGAAGGCGGCGAAGCCATCAATCTGACCCAGCACCCCGCTGACGATGAGGATCCGGCCTGGACGCCCGGCACATCCCAGGTGAGGCTGCGCTGGCCTTCGTCTCCTGGCGCGATGCGGATGCTGAGACTGGCAATCGTAATGCCGAGATCTATGAGATGTCCTGCGGCTGATGGCACGACAGAGCGCCTCACTAACAACCCCTGGCCCGATCTTGATCCTGCCTGGGACGCCGAGCGGGCGGCTGCTTTGGACGGCCTACGATCCAGGCGCGCCCTTTGAGACCTACGACCCCTATCGCCCCGGTGACTACCATCTCTATCGGATGGCCGCAGAAGGGCCGGAGCGCCTGACTGGAGCGGATGCGGATGATCGCCGGCCAGCGGCCGCGCCGCCGCAGGGAGTCGTGCTGGAGGACCTGGCTGCGCATCTGCCTCCAGAACCTTCCCCACTGCCTGCGGGACCTACCTTGGCGCCGGGCGACGCTGGCCCAGGTAGTGCAGGTGCCCAGCATTATGGCCAGCTTTTCCCAGGAGCCTGTCCGCGTCACTGAGCTGGTCTCGCCTTCGCTGGTGGCCTGGCAAGAGCATATCCTCGAGAGCAGTGGCTGGGACTTGCTGCACATGACCTTGGGCGCGTGGCGTTCCATCAGCCAGTTGCGGAAGAAAGAGATGTATGCCTGGGACTATGGCTATCTTAGCTGGCACAAAGCAGGCCGGGCGCTGGACCTGCCCCTGGAATACAAGGTCGATGGTGCAGACCAGATGCTGCGATCCCGCGAGGACTTGGGCGAGAACGTGTACTGGCGCATGTACCTGCGCACGGCCAAGCAGGATGGCACTCAGGGGGAGCCGCTCAAGGAGAATCCGTGGTTGTACTGGTGGCACATCGTTCCCGACTCGGAACCTGATGCCTATGAAGCTGGTGGCAAGCGGCTGCCCATCCCGTCCGGGTACTATGCGGACATAACAGCCAGCGCCAAGCGCCATGGCTGGGAGCGCATCGCTGCCTATGCCATTGAGGATGACTATCACTGGCACATTGATAGCAACGGTACCGAGTACTGGCACTATGAGCGGACCGATGGCTTGACCTGGTGGGAGGCGATGGGCCAGCTCTACCCCCCGGAGACAATGGAGGAGAACGTCGGTTGGCAGGTTGGGCTCAGCCGTGCCCAGAGCGAGGCCATGATGCAGAGCAAGGGGGTGCCTGCTCCTTGATCGACTCCTCGTGGACCCTGGGCGTAACAATTGCGCGCACAGAGGCTCCCGACCCATCTTGTGGGTCGGGAGCCTCTGTTTCATGCTGTTTCCAGTCGCAGTGATTGTCCAGGAAGTGAGAGTGCTAGGGTACTTCAGTTAGCCCCCGCGCTTCAGCCCGCTGCCCCATCCAGTCCCGGAAATCAGCCGGCGGCGGCGGGATCTCACCTTCGGGCCGGCGGTCTAGGCTCAGGGCATCGGTGGGGCAGACCGGGACGCAGAGCCCGCAGCCCACGCAACGGCCAACATCGATGAGGCAGGTATCCCCGGGCAGGGCCATCGCCCCGAACTGGCAGCGCTCCAGGCAGTCGCCGCAGGCCAGCACACAGATCGGCGTCTACGACGGCCATGAAATCTGAACTGGCCACAGCACTTGGAACGCTAAACTCCGAGATGCTCCGTAGCACGCCGCAACAACAGGTACAGCAGTTACAGATGTAGTGGTTCCCATCCTGATAGTTGCCGGGCGAATGCACCAGCCCTGCATCCTCGGCCTCGCCGAGGATTTTCAAAGCTTCCTCCTTGGTGATGGCCCGTGTGGTCTCGTTGCCGGCAAAGATCCCCTCAACCGGCGCAAAGACCAGGCAGTTCTCCACCGGCCGGTCGCAGCCCTTGCCGACCAGCTTCTGCTGGACGCGGCAGATGCAATCCCGTACACCCCACGACTTGGCCCCTTCCAACAGCTCCGTCGCCCGCTCGTAGGGATAGATCTCGATGTTCGCCGGGATGGCTTCCTCCACGGGCACGACGCGGTGGATGGGCGGGGAATACTTGGCGATGAACCCCTGCGCTTCTAAAAAGTACTCCTCGAAAAGTTCGGCCATCTCCTTGTCGAGGCGGGGCAACTGCTCCTCGTAGATGCCCACGGCAAAGGGCATCAACCCAAAGGTCAGTTGCCGATCCCTGCGCCCGACCATAATCTGGCCCTTGCGCACCATCGTCTTTAGGGTTCGACGGACAACCTTGGGATCCTCGCCGGCGCGGGCTGCAATCTGATCAGCTGGCTCTTTCTTGAGGTGCATCACCGAGGCCAAGGCCGCTTCCTCCGGGCTAAAGATCTTGGCCAGGAGCCGCAACTCCACACCGCTTTCGGTTGCCGGAAAGCCATTGGGAATGGCGTCCAGCGTCTGGGCTAGCTTTCGGTACACATCTTCGGTCATGGTTCGCGCTCCTCGGTCACAGTATGATTATTGGCAATGCTTGAAACACCTCCGCATCCCGCAAGATGCGGTCATGGTTTTGGGCCCACACGAATCTATGGAGGCCGGCACAACCTATGCCGGTCGCCGTCCGAGGCATAGCCCCCTGCCCATCAGTCCCACAGGTTCGTATTCCACCACAAGTCCTGCATGCATGAGGGCTGCCTGCATTTCCTCGACTGTGAACAACCCCAGCTCATGGCGCTCCACAAAGTGCTCGGTCCCATCCGGCGTGCCGATCAGATAGTGCAGGTCAAAGTAGGATAGGCGTCCTTTGGCAAAACTGGTGTTGACGCGAGCGATCTTGAGATCGGGCTCGTCGATGAACAACGAGTGTACGGTATGCGGCTGCCACGCATCCGGGGTGAACCAGGGCTCGATGACGAGCAATCCCCCCGGTACCAGGTGGCCAGCCATGCACTGTACCGCCCTCGACAGATTCTCGATGGTCTTGACATAGCCGATGGAGCTGAACAGGCATGTCACCACATCGAACCAGCCATCAAGGTGAAACTGAACCATGTCCCCGTAGTGGAAGGCCGTGCCGGGGTTGCGCTGGCGCGCAATCTCGAGTAACTCGGCGTCCAGGTCAAGCCCCTCGACGTCATAGTAGTCTCTCAGGTATTCGATGTGTGAGCCCGTGCCGCAGGCCACATCCAACAGACGATTGCCTTCCGAACAAAGATTGTCGCCAATAATGCTGACGAGTTGTTCGGCTTCGGCGCGATAGTCTTTGAAGGCGTAGACAATGTCATAGAACTGGGCTGATTTCGAGAACATGCTGCCGCCTCTCAGACTCCATGCAAGACCGCCGCGCCCAACCTCAGTAGGGAGGGAAGGGAATCCCGCCTTTTGCGCATCTCTCAGTTCCGACCACCGCGAGGTTCGTTGCTTTCGAGCATTTGGGCGGCAATCTCTTTGAGCAGCTTGGCAGCGGCCATGGCTGTGATGCCCACCGGATCGCGCTGAGGGTTGAACTCAACGATGTCCGCGCCTACGATAGGGACTTGAAGACCCTGAATGAGCCCGACTACCTCCCGAGTTGACAGTCCTCCTGGTTCGTGGTGCGATACGCCGGGGGCAAAGGCCGGGTCAAGGGCATCCATGTCCAGCGATAGGTAAATTGGCCCCTGGAACGCTGCCTGGAATCCGGGCTGCCAGCACTGCATGTCGATGACCTCGGCCCCAAAGCGTTCGGCCTGGCTGCGCTGGTGTGGATTCATGGTCCGGATGCCCACTTGGACCAGCCGGGCCGCAAGGTTCTCCTCCATGATTCTGGCAAAGGGGCAGGCATTGGAATAACGGTTGCCCTCATACTCGTCGTACAGATCGGCATGGGCGTCCAGGTGCAGGATGCTCAACCCTGGATAGCGTCTGGCATAGGCTCTCACGATGGGGTAGGTGATGGCGTGGTCACCGCCCAGTGAGAGGGCATAGGCTCCCCGCTCAACCAAAGCCGAGATCGCGGACTCGATCTGCTCCAGAGCAATCGTGCCGCTGTCGAGCGCCAGATTACCCAGATCCTTCAATCGGGCTTCCGAACCGAGGTCAGCCCCGTTTTCGGCGCAAAGGTTCGAGGAGCCTGAATATAGCACCTCGCGTATGCGGGGCGGCGCCAGGGCGGGCCCGCGCATGAAGGACGAATTCTCGTCAGATGGCACGCCCAGGATGGCAACTGTCCCTGGCTCAACCGAGTCAACTGTTTCGAGCGGTAGGTCCATGCTCAATGCTCCTATGCTGGTTTCTGGCGCGCAACGGCTCCCCGGCTCACGCGAGTTTCACGCCCCATGCCGTTCTAGTCCCGATAAATCTCTATCACGTCGCGCAGCATGGCTGATGCGGTGGGTACGGGTGTCTCCTCGACAATGGCCGCCGCAATAACGCCGCTGATATCCGTATAGTAGACAATGCCCATCTGCTTGGCCTGAAGCTGGGCCATGGGGTGGTTAGCATCCAGCCAGGTGGGCTGGACATTGAAGCGGAAGCCGTCACCCTCCTGCTCGGCGGTGGCTAGCAGCCTGACCTTCTTCCCCGCGGCAGCAGCTTGCGCCAGCATCTCCGCCGCAATATGTGTGATGCCCTCCACGGCTACTTGATCCAGCGTGGCCGGATAGTCCAGCACGCTGTGAGACAGGATAACCAGCTTGTTGGCGGCGTCCCAACCTTCGACGTCCAGGCTGGGATCGGCCTCGGCGTGGCCGGCTGCCTGCGCATCAGCCAGAGCCTCATCATAGCTCAGCCCGTCATCGGCCATGCGTGTCAGGATATAGTTGGTCGTGAGGTTCAGAATACCCTCCAGTCGGTAGATGTCTGCGACGGCCAAGTCGCGCTGGCCCAGGTTCACAGCCGGCAGGCCGCCCGCCACCGTGGCGTCGTAGCGGAGCTGTACGCCATGATCCCTGGCCAGGGCCAGCAGGCGGGGAAAAGCCAGCACCAATGGCGTCTTGTTGGCCGTGACGACGTGCATCCCCCGGAACAATGCGGTCTCTACACAGCTCAAGCCCGGCTGGCCGCTTTCCATGCTGGCAGGAGAAGCATCGAGGAGCAGATTCGCCTCCGCAGTCCGAACCATCTCCAGTCCCGAAACACCGGCTTGGCCCCAACGCGGATAGGCAGCCACCCCCAGACCTTGGGCCTTGAGATCCACGATCACCTGAGGGTCAAGTCCACTCGGACATTGGGCAATGCCCGAGGTGTCGGCTGCGCCTGTGACCACGAGGTCCAATCCGAGCTGGTTCCCCAGCTTGTCTCTTTTTTGGATGAGCAGCCCCAGAAAACGGCGGCCCACGTTGCCCACGCCCATGAGCAGCAGATTTACCTGTTGTGTCATATTGGTCAGAATCCCTTTCTGTCCCGATCGAAAATAAAGCCGGATCAGCATTGCCTGTGCTATGGCTGTCGTGGTGCTTCACGCCGAGCCTTCATCCTTGCCGCGAACAGCTGAATGGGAATCTCCAAGACAGGCTGTCCGCATTATACTCGAAAAGCTGACCACCAGCAAGCGAGTTGTTCATACCGAATCACAGAGATCCGATCCCTGGCCGACAAACAGCGGGCTTGGCGCTTCAAGGGCTTGATGGTATAATCCACAAGCCGCTGGTACGAGTAGTCAAGAGATCTTGGAGAATCAAAGGAATGCCAAGTACAATGGTTGATCCAAGCTTGCCTCTGATTGATCTGCATCGCCATCTGGATGGCAGTGTGCGCCTGGAGACTATCCTGGACTTGGGATACAGGCACAACATCCCCCTGCCTGCCCTGGATATTGACGACCTGCGGCCCCACGTACAAGTATTGGCGGATGCGCCTGGAGAAACTGCGATGCCGGGCGTCATGGCCTTCATCGCCAAGTTCAAATGGATGACCGCAGTGCTGGGGGACCTGGATGCCTGCCGGCGAGTGGCCTACGAAAACGTAGAGGACGCGCGTGGCGAGGGAATTGACTACATTGAACTACGGTTCAGCCCTTGCTTCATGGCTGAGACCCATGACTTAGATCCCACCGGCGTGGTAGAAGCGGTTCTCGATGGTGCGGAAGCAGGAGCGCGCGACTTTGGTATCAAAGTAAACTTGATCGGTATCATCAGCCGTACTTACGGGCCAGCGAGCGCCTGGCAGGAATTGGATGCCCTATTCCAGTATCGCGACCGGCTGGTCGCTCTGGACCTGGCTGGTGACGAGGCGAACTGGCCGGGGGACCTTTTCGTGGAGCACTTTGGCCGAGCGCGGGATGTGGACTGGCGGATCACAGTCCATGCTGGCGAGTCCGCTGGTCCAGAAAGCATCTGGCAGGCCATCTGTGAATTGGGGGCCATGCGTATCGGCCATGCCGTTTCGGCCATCAAGGATCCTGCTCTCCTGGAATACATGGCCGAGCATGCGATCGGAGTCGAATCAAGTTTGACGAGCAACGTGCAAACGAGCACGGTGGCGGACTATGCCAGCCATCCGATCCGGCGCTTCATGGACTACGGTCTGCTGGTGACCCTGAACACGGATGACCCGGGCATCAGTGCCATAGACTTGCGCCACGAATACGAGATTGCTGCGCCCGCAGCGGGTCTCACAGCAGAACAAATACGCAGGGCTCAGCGCAACGCACTGACTGTTGCTTTTCTCTCGGACGAGGAGAGAGAGTCCCTGCTGGACGCGAGTGCGCGTTCCCAAGCTCAGGCTGGGCTCCCGACAAGTGACCCGGGGGATTGCTGATAGACTGGCAGGTCTGGGTCGGAAAGACTGCCTGCCAGACCGCGGAGGGCTAGACCATAGTACAGACGCCCTGCTCACCCGAGGCGAGCGGGGCGTCTGTTGTAGTGTTGCGGGGCTAGAAGACCTGGCTATGCGTAGGCCGCTACACCGATCGCGCCAGGACCGGTATGTGTTCCAATGACAGGGCCGAGGCTGCTCACTGACGGTATGGCGCATGTCCAGCGAGTTGCCAGGTCTTGGCCCAGTTCCTCCGCTTCACCCTCCACCAGCGCGTTCATGACGCCAACCTTGGCTTCGGAGCAACTGTCTGCCAGATGGTCCTCGACCAGCTCTATCATGCGCGCCACTGCTTTACGCTTGGACCGTACTTGCTCCATGGGTTCGATGGCGCCATCCTGCAGGCTCAAGATCGGTTTGACTTTGAGTACAGTGCCCAGCAAGGCTCGAGCATTGCCGATACGCCCGCCCTTGGCCAGATACTCCAGCGTGTCCACAACAAAGAGCAACCACATCTTTTCCCTGATCACCTCAATCTGCCCGGTGATTTCCTGCAAGCTGTTGCCTGCCGCAGCCGCCTCGACCGCCGCTCTGACCATCAGTTCCAGTCCAACCGATGTTGACAGAGAGTCGATGACGCTGATATCAGCGTCGGGCAGCATCTCTTTGGCTGCCATCGCCGAATTCCAAGTGCCGCTGAGCTTGCTAGAAATCGTCACGGTCAGGATCTCCTGTCCGGCGTCGGCCAACTCTTTGAAAA
Source organism: uncultured Chloroflexia bacterium (assembly GCA_963783445.1). GTDB lineage: Bacteria > Chloroflexota > Anaerolineae > JAAYZQ01 > JAAYZQ01 > CAWANP01. The sequence continues at coordinate 33,947 of CAWANP010000002.1, forward strand.
CCTCGTGGAATTCACCCGCGGATGGTTGGGATGTGGTAGGCAGTTCTGGAGATGCTTTCAGGCGAGCATAGAATTCCTCGTCGGAAATATCAACGCCCTCCCGAAACGCTTCGTTTCCAAAGTGCACGTACAGGGGCACCACACGGATATCGTGCTGGCGGACGGTGGCCTCGGGCAAATAGGCGGTCGAGTCGGTCACGATTTTGATCATGGTCTTTGCTTCTCCTCGGGGTTCAAAGTTTCCTAGTCCAATGCTTCTAGCGCTTCTTCCAGAAACTGAGTCAGGGCTGAACGGGCTTCCTCGCTTAGCCGCGACAAGCTGGTTTGATAGTGGTATGCTTGATCCAACAGACGCTGGGTAATGGAAGCGCTTGAATCTTCGTCGGCTGACAAAGTCGCGCCTACGCTCAGTCCGGCCAGCATTTCCAGGCCGCCTTTGTCACTGGCACCGAAGGCAGCCAGGGCGCGAAAAGGGTTGATCTCGCTACTTCTTGACCTGGCTCGCTCCATGTTCAGAAGTAAGGCGCCAACCATCTGGGTACAGAATGTCAAAGGGGCTTTGGCTTCGGGCAAGCGCGTCACGAGATCGTTGAGCGACTCCCTGTAGCTGGCCTCTTTTGCCTCCTGAAGCTTATTAAGGACCCAGGCCCGAGCGTTCCGCCATTCTTCGTCCAGGCGGTCGTATTCCGGTCCAAAGGCGCCGAAATCGGTTGCTTCGTGGGTGGGTGCAAAGACCACCATGGAGCGGCCTGGTCCTGAATGTCCGGCGGCCAGTGCGTAGCTCGATGTCGCAAATCCCTTTTTCTCCAGAACCTTCAGCATGTCGTAGGCCGAGAACCGGTTGACACCCAGGCGCGTGGCCACGTCTGAGTAGTGAACGGGGCCCTTATGTTCCCGGTAAAGCTCCAGGAGCTTGTCTAGAAAGGCGCTCTGACGAGGCGTCAGTTGCTGGCGTGTTAGCTTGTGTATGCGTCCCACAGCTCTCTCCATCGGCAAGAATCATGCGTGAGGCCACGCATGATTCCCCAAAAAAACCAAAAAGTCATGCCCCATTCTACACCCATCGAGATCATTTGTCAACTGGCATAGAAATCGCTGAAGGAGCAATCAGCGAAAGAACGGCGTTACCGCTTTGAGAGTACTGGACGGCGCGTCCAGCCGTGTTTCCCTACTCTTCACCCGGCTGCTCGTCAAAAGCCCTCATCTCAACGACAAGCCCCCCGGTGGCCGCGGCCAACAGATTGTAGACCAGGCCAACCAGGGCGATGATAATGGCCAAAACCAAGCCACTGACCAAAGCCAGGCCCAGGACAGCCAGGAGCAAGACTGGCGCCGACGCCGTGCCCAGGACCTGAAGTACCTCCACAACCTGCTCCAGGCCCAGGATGGCTACCAGGTCGAGGCTGGCAATTTCCTTACCCAGGACAGAGATGGTGATCTCTTCCCAGCCCTCCAGCCAGCGGCGTGCCATGCTCGCCAATCCAAGGCCGAGTAGTCCACACAGCAAGCTGGGCAAGAGTGCCGCTACCGCGCCCAATAGGCAACCAAACTTGCCTAGCGAGGCCAGGTCAATGCGACGAATGGCTACTTTCACGTGATCCTCCCTGGGTACCCGCTTGGGAATGGCGTGTCGCAGTCACACGCAGTGCGTCGACGAGGCGAAAGGGATCTGTCGTAACGATGCTTTGGCCAAACAGCTCCATGGCCGCGACGTCTGCCGTCTTGCTTTGTAGGCTGCCCCGGTCCACGATGCGAGCGACCCAGGGAAAACCATCCCAGCTTTCCGGCGTGGCCGCAATCGGGGGCTGGTACAGGGCCACGTTAAAGCTCTGCACACCCAGCCCTTCTATCATTGTGCTCAGTACCACGGCGATGGCCGACTTGAGGCTATCGTCCAGGCAATCGGAGACAACGAGTGTCTCTTTCTCCTTGAGAGGTGTCAGTGAGGGAAGAATGGTAGCCGTGCCGTACTCGATGGCCAGGTCCAGGGACCGGTGCACAGCAACCAGATCGTCAAAATAGTTCGCGCCATGAGACATTTGGAAGCGCTGGGCCGCCTGCCGCCAAGCCTCGACCTTGGCATAGTGCATGCCCTGGCCCAAGGTCATCTGGGCATGGCCGTGCAGAATGGATGCGCCCGCCTTCCACAGGCAGTTCCACAGGAAGAAGGGGTAGCAGGCTTCTGGGTCAGTCTCGTGCGCCCTCCGTGCCCATTCCTGTGCCGTGTCGATATAATCCGATACCTGCTCGGCAGTGAAGTGCAGCGGGTGATGTTCGTCAAAGACGATGACGCCGTGCCAGCCATCATATTTGGCCACGTTTGAGGCTGTGAGGGCATATTGCCCCCTGATGCGGCCAAAGGTGTCGGCCGGTGTACCTTCTTCCGGGTGGCAGAACGAGCCCCCCCTGCTGTTCTGGATGATCTCTTCCAGTTCTTCGCCGCCCGGCGGGGCTTCGATGGGCCTCCTGGCCCGCAGTTCATTGAATAGGGCGCCCTCCAGCGTGACCAGGTTGATGATCTTTATGATCCGCTGCCGGCGGACAGCATCGACAGACCCGAACTGCTTTTCGATCCAGGGCTGCATCGCTTCTGACGGTGCAGTGTGGCCTATCGTGGTACCCACTTTGAATATCCGCTCAAACCGGGTCCTTTCCTCGGCTGGGAGCGCGGAAATACAGGTCGCTAGATCGATGATCTGAGGCTGGGCAGGGTACGCGATCATAAAGGCCCCTGGTAGGTTTCCAATCCGGGCCGCGGAATACGGCTGGCCATGGCCCGGCGGTACAGTTCGATGTACTTGTGCGCGGACCGTTCCCAGGAGAAATCGGTGCGCATTCCCTGCAATTGGAGCTGGCGCCAGACAGCCGGATGTTTGAAGGTCTCAACCGCGCGCACAATGGCCGCAAAGAGCATCCAGCGGTCGTAAGCCTCAAAGACAAACCCGTTGCCCTGTCCGGTGACAGGGTCGGCCTCCCGTACAGTATCTGCCAGGCCTCCGGTTGCCCGCACAATGGGCACACTGCCGTAATGCATAGCGATCATCTGGCTCGTGCCGCAAGGCTCGACGCGGCTAGGCATGAGGAACATGTCGCTGCCGGCATAGATGCGGCTGGCCAGTGGCGCATTAAAGGTCAGGAAAGTGGAGGCCTGCTGCGGGTACTCCTCTACCATGCGGCTAAACAGATTGTGGAAGTGCTGCTCTCCGGTGCCCATGAGCACGAATTGAACTCCCAGGTCGAGGATATGGTCGATGGCCTCGCCCAGGATGTCAATGCCTTTCGAGTCGGTCAGGCGGGAGATGATGCCAATAAGCGGTACCCCGGGGTCCTCGGTCAGCCCAGCTTCTCGCTGCAGGGCGAGTTTGTTCTCTACTCTCTGGTCCAGGGTAGCAATATCATAGCGGGTTTCAATATGGGGGTCCGTCGCAGGATCGCTTGTACCATAGTCGATGCCATTGAGGATGCCAAACAAACGGTCTCTACGATCCCGCAACAGTGGGTCTAGCTGTTCACCATACTCGGGCGTCAAGATCTCTCGGGCGTAGGTCTCGCTGACGGTGCTCACAAGGTCGGCGGCATGGATGCCTCGCCACATCATGTCCACCACCTCGTTGAGGTCGGCCATCTCAGGGTGATACAGGAACCCCCATTCCTCAACCCCGGCGATCTCTAATACGCGGTAGCCAAATATCCCCTGATAGGCCAGGTTGTGGATGGTATACACCGTCGCTGTATCGGCAAAGAAGGGATCTTCTCTATAGATCGTGCCCAGCCAATTGGGTACGATGGCTGTGTGCCAGTCGTGGCAGTGTATTACGTCGGGCTGCCATTCCAGTTGCCTGAGCGCCTCCAGCGTGGCCCGGCAGAAAAAGATAAAGCGCTCGGCGTCATCAGGATACATATAGAGGCCTTCCCGGTCAAAGTACTCGGCATTCTCTACCATATAGACCGGGATGTCAGGATCGAGGCTGGCCTGCAAGACGCTGGCCTTCCTGGCGGTGTGCTTCATGGCTACTTCAAAGGGCGAAACTGCTTCCTGGAGCCGGAACCTGCCCGGCTCGATGCGGCCGTAGCGGGGCATGGCCACCCGAATGTCGTGGCCAAGAGCCCGGATAGCCTTGGGTAGGGCTCCGGCCACGTCGGCCAATCCGCCGGTCTTGGCAAAGGGCACTACCTCGGCAGCCAGCAACAGAATTTTCAGTGGGCCGTTGTCACTCAACGTTGAGGATCACTCCAATCTAGAAAAGGTTCAGTGTGGCTGCGAGTCTAGCATATCTTCTGGCATTTGGCAAGCTGCTGGGCCCACCGCCTGCTAGTCGGCACTGCCATTCGCTATTGCGCGTCCAGCTCTTCCCTTACCGTGCGGTACAGTTCCGCTGCCCTCAGTTCAGCCAGGCAATAGCACGGTCCTTCCAGTGCTTGCGCCAGGTGATTGGCCAGCCCCCGGTCGTAGGCCTCATGTTCCATGTTGATGACCACCGAGTGGATGCCATCTTTGTGGATCAGGTCGGCAATCTTGTGGGCTTCTTCCTGGGGAGGCGTTTCGGTTAGCGATACATTGCCGGCGCCATCGGTTAGCAGGATCATCAGCGGCATGGCTTCGCGGTGGAGACGTAGTTCCCGGCGAAAAGCCCGGTAGGCCAGCATCAGGCCGGCTGACAAGGGAGTCTTGCCGCCGACCGGCAGATGCTGGAGCGCCCTTTGGGCCAGCTCCACGCTGGACGTGAAGGGCAGCACCAATCGGGCTTCCTCCTTTTGAAAGACGACCAGCCCAACCATGTCCCGCTTCTGGTAGGCGTCTACCAGCAGGGACATGATTGCCCCCTTGGTGGCTTCCATCCGCTGAGCGCCAGCCATGCTCCAACTGGCATCGACGACAAAGAGGATCAGGTTGGATGCCCGGCGGACACGAACTTTTTTCTGAACGTCTTGGGGCAGGATGGTCAGGCGCTCGCTGGACTGTGGCTCTGCCCGGTTTTCTTCCAGTGAAGGGATTGAATCTGTCTTCTGTTCAGCTTTTCGTTCGACCTGCTGAAGGGCCGCTTGCCGGATTGTGGCATCCAGGGCAATGTCCGTGAGGTCGCCGTTGGCGGGCCGGGCCTGCGTATAGCGACCGCGCTTGCGGCTGGTACGCGTGGTCGACCGTTTGCCAGCGCCTCGGCGGGTCAGTCTATCCATCGGCGATTCCACGCGCCGGGTTCGGAACACGTCGCCGATGGGCGGTACCATCTCTGCGCTCTGACCATCGCCTGTGCCCAAAGGATCGGCAACGTGGCCTTTCAAGGCAGCGCCCGCGCCACCTGTATCTACCTCGCTGGGCTGCGGGGGCTGGTCACCTGTTGCTTCTTTTTTTTTCCAGCAGAAGGCTCGGTCATGGAACTGCCGGGCGCTTTAGATTCCTGCTGCTCCCGGCGTGCTTCCTCCATCCGGTTCGAAAGCTCATCCAGCCGGTTCTCCGTATCCTGGAAGGGCTGGCGCTTGAGGCGATGGGCCAGGGCCAGTTCGGCTGCAGCCAGAATGTCAAGACTGTTGATGGCTGCTGGCCCGACCGGGGTGCCGTTTCGGGCCAGCCGGTAGGCAGCATGGGCCAGGGCGGCCTTGAGAATGACAATATCGGCCCGGTGACCGTCCACCTCAAAACTGGTGGTCAGTTCAGCGATGGAGTAGAGGTCTTGGGACTCATACTTCACTGAGGGCAGTATCTCCCTGGCACGGGCGATGTCCTGCGAAAGTTGTTCTTCGTATAGTTCCCACTCGCTCCGAAACCCCTCAGGATCACTCTCAAACTGGACGGTGCGTTCCAGGATTTCCACACGGGACTGATGGGCGCCGATTCCCTTGATTTCAACGCACAGCGCAAATCGGTCCAAAAGCTGGGGGCGCAACTCTCCCTCTTCGGGATTCATCGTGCCCACCAGGATAAAGCGCGACGGATGGCTAAAAGAGATCCCCTCTCGCTCAATCATATTGCGGCCCATGGCTGCCGAATCGAGGAGGAGGTCCACGACGTGGTCGTCCAGCAGATTCACTTCGTCCACGTACAGCAGGCTCCGATTCGCCGCGGCCAGGACGCCTGGCTCGAATTTCTTCTTGCCGGTTTTGATGGCCGCCTCAATGTCCAGCGTACCGACCACGCGGTCCTCGGTAGCGCTCACGGGCAGATCCACGAAACGTGTCCGGCGCGTGCTGAATGCCAGGTTCTCGCCGCTGGAAACCCGCTCGCGACAATTGTCGCAGAGCCGCTCGGGTCGATGGGGATCGCAGTTGAAGGGGCAGTCAGCGACGACGTCGATCTCTGGCAGCAAGGCCGCCAAAGCGCGGGCAGCGGTAGACTTGGCGGTACCACGTTCTCCCCGGATCAGTACGCCGCCAATCTTGGGGCTGATTGCATTGAGGATCAGCGCCGTTTTCATCGATTCCTGGCCGACTAGGGCTGTGAAGGGAAAGATTACTTGCATGGATTTTTGCCTAAAACCTCGAGTTGGGCTGATAAGATAGTGAACACACTAACAAATGACAAAGGAGAATCCATACAACCTGTCCTCCTTTGTCATTCGTCATAAGGTCAAAGGTATCGACTTACTCTATTGCCTGAGCACAACCACTTTCGTGTTCTTAGAAGGCTTTGAACCGATCTTTCTTGACGCCGCAAACTGGGCACTGGTCGGGCGGCTCGCCAATGTGGGTGAACCCGCACACAGGGCAGGTATAGACCTCTGCGATGTCAATGTCTTTACCCGCCTCGGCGGCCACCTTGGCATCGCCGTACATGTTCGCATGGATCTTTTCCGCCTCAATGGCGTAGGTCATGCTCCGTTTGGCGCCCTTCTCTTCCTGTAGCTCGGCCACGGCCAGGTAGGCCGCGTACATTTCGCCGACCTCAAAGGTCTCACCATCAATAGCCGACTGCAGGTTGGCCACGGTGTCGCCAATCCCACCCAGTTCCTTCAAGTGGTTCGTGGCGTGGACCTGCTCAGCATAGGCGATGGCCTCGAAGAGCCGGGCGATGTTGGGCTTGCCTTCCTTTTCCGCCTTTGCTGCAAAGGCCAGGTACTTGATGTGTGCCTGGCTTTCTCCGGCCAAGGCTGCACTCAGATTCTCATTGGTCATTGCCTTCATTGGTCTGTCTCCTTCATCGGGATTAATATGGTGTATCTACAGCGATCGCTCCAAGGAGCGGTTATTCAACCACCGATCAGTTATCCAATGCCTGTTGTACTTGTTCCATCAAAAGTGGTGCGGAAAATGGTTTTTGCAGGAACCCCGCCACCGGCGGACCCTGTTGAAGCAGCCGGAAGTCGGGCGGTTCAGCGCACATCACGACGATGGGTGTTGACCTGCCAGCGAGGAGCACCTGAATAGCGCTCAACAGAGCCAGTGGATCCATGCCCGGTGCATCCAAATCGACCAGGATCAAATCGGGCTGGGACCGGTCGATCATCTGTAGTGCATGTTGCCCGCTAACTGCCTCATGCACCGTAAGTCCCATGGCCTCAAGATTGGCCCGAATCAACTTGCGAATGCGCCAGTTGCACTCCACTGCCAATACCCGCTGCTCACCCATGCCCCCATCTTATCGCAGTCGCTGTTAGAGGTACGTAAGAGGCTGGTGAATGGCCGTTAGAATCCTGTTAGAATCGGTTGCCGTGGACTCAGGCGCACGCTCTCAGCGAGCTTGGCATGGATGGGCCGCTCAATACGGCGTTCCACAATTGGTAAGGTCTAGGTCAGGTCGAAACTGGACCGATCGTATCATATCTGGGCATCAAAGTCAAACACCTGGGCTCCATGTGCGGGCCATTATCTGAAGCTGTCACATCTGGTCCTCATCAGGTTGGTAGAACATATAGCCTGCACCTGGCTGTGTCAGCAGATATTGGGGATCAGATGGATTGGGTTCGAGTTTCTGGCGTAGATAGCGTACATAGACCCGCAGATACTCGGTTTCGTCACCATATTCTGGCCCCCATACGGCGCGCAGCAGCTCCCGGTGGATGATCACGCGGTTGGGGTTTGAAGTCAAGTAGACCAGCAGGCGATATTCGGTGGGAGTCAGCTTCACCGCCTGGCCGTCCACGGTGACGCGATGCTGGGCAAAGTCGATCTCGATGGGGCCCGCTCTGAAACCGTGCCGCGTGATGACCTCCTCAGGCCACTTGCTTCGGCGGAGTACGGCCTGAACCCGCATCAGCAGTTCGGTAACATCAAAGGGTTTGGTCAAATAGTCGTCGGCGCCTACCTCAAAGCCGTGAACCAAGTCTACCTGGGCGCTGCGAGCAGTGAGCATGATGATTGGTACGCTGGAAAACTCGCGGATACGGCTGCAGACAGCATAACCGTCCATTTTGGGCAGCATGATGTCCAGGATCACCAGGTCGGGCAGCTCGCTCTCGACGCTGTGGATGGCTTCTTCGCCGTCGGTGGCGGTCAGTACCCTGTAGCTTGACGATTCCAGGTTGGCTTTGATCAGTCTGACGACGTGAGGCTCGTCATCTACAGCTAGGATGGTCGCTTTTTTAGGCACGGTCGTCCTCCTCCAAGGGTAGCGTGAAATAGAAGGTACTGCCAATATCGGGCTGGCTCCTGGCCCAAATGCGCCCACCATGGGCCTCTATGATGGCCCTACAAATAGACAAGCCCAGGCCACTGCCGCCCACCTTTCTCGTTGAGGCGCTATCCACTTGATAGAATCGGTCAAAGATATGCTCCATGTGGTCGGGTTCGACGCCCAGGCCCTGGTCTGCAACGCTGATTTCCAGGTCTTCTTCTGACACACGCACTGCAATGCTGATGGGGCCTCCCTGCGGCGAGTACTTGACCGCATTATCTACCAGGTTTCGCAATACCTGGCGGACACGGCGTGGATCAGCCGTCACCAGCGGCAGTGATGGTGGCGTGGATGCCTGCAATTGGTGATCGCGCGTCATGACCTGGAATGAAGCCACCGTTTCCTCGACGATAGGCCTCAAGTCGGTGGGCTCTGGCTCCACGCGGAGGGTTCCAGCCTCAATGCGTGACATATCGAGCAGGTTGCTAATCAGCTCGGACAGGCGGTCGCTTTCCTCGTCAATGATTGACAGAAACTCGCGTCGACTCTTCTCGTCCCACTGTACATCCTCGCGCAAGAGAGTCGTGGCAAAGCCTTTGATGCTGGCCAGAGGGGTACGTAGTTCGTGGCTCACCGTGGAGAGCAGTTGTGATTTCATCTCGTCCAGCTCTCTCTCCCGGGTGATATCGCGTAGCAAGATGCCCGGACCCAGGTTTGCCCCGCCAGAATCATAGATGGGGAAAGGGCGCGCCTGCAGGGTATGTGATTGGGGCGCGGCCAGTACCAACTCCACGGCAGGAGTGTTCGGAGGATGTTCTGCTGCATTGTCGAGCAATCTACAGATCTGTTCCCAGCCAGCGACTTGGTCGGTGATCCTCTGTTCCACCGCCTCCAGGGTCCGGCCTCCCAGTGTACCCACAGGCAGGCCAAGCATCTCTTCAGCACGGGGATTGGCATACGCGATCCTTCCCCGCCGGTCAACCAGGATCAATCCGTCCAGCAGACTATTCATCACCCTGTCCAGGGTGGCCCGGCGCTGCTCAGCATCTTCGATCAGTTGGGCATTGGCGATGGCGATCCCGATCTGATTGCCAATGGCAGTTAGCAGCTCTTCGTCGTTGGTCGTGAACTGGCGTGTGGTACGGCTCTGTACGTTCAGCAGTCCCAAGACCTCGCCGTGGGCCATGAGTGGAAGGCAAAGGAGGGAGCGAAAGCCCTCTCGCAGGCAGGCTGGACGGCTGCGGGCTGGGTGGACTGCAATATCGACGGCCACGACCAGTTCCTGTGACTCGGCGGATAGGCCGCATAGGCACTCGCCGGGACCGAGGATGGCTTCGTCGGCAACGAATGCCTCCGATAGACCGCGATGGGCGTGTAGGGCCAACTCGCCGGTCTCTTCATCAAAGAGAAAGATCTCACCGGCGTCCACGCCGACCACGCCCAGCGTAGTCTCCAGCGCACCGTTGAGGATCTCGTCCAGATCCTGCGTGCAGTTCACCTGGGCGGCAATAGTTGTCAGCGCGGCCAATTCGGCGCTTCGCGCACGATCGGGCAAGGGATCATTCCTCCATCTTCTGTGTCCAAGATCCTGACATAGCAAACCTGCCACGGCAGTCTTGCCGCCTAGTATAGCATGCCTGATTCCAGAAGGCAAAACCTGGGTGGTTTTTGCGTCACAACGAGATCTGCTGAACCAAGGTGACAACTGGTTGCAGCCTGACGGCAGTAGTGGTACAATGAGTCACCGCTGCCGTTATCGTGCTGAGGAGCCGTGACTATGACCACACCCATGCGCCAGCAGTACCTGCGCATCAAGAAACAATACCCGGATACCATCGTCTTCTTCCGGTTGGGCGATTTTTACGAAACCTTTGATGACGACGCCAAACTCGTCGCCCAGGTGTGCGATATTGTCCTGACCTCACGCCCGGTGGGCAAGGACCAGCGCGTACCGTTGGCGGGTGTACCCTACCACTCAGTCGATGGCTACATCGCCAAGCTGATCCAGGCCGGGCACAAAGTAGCCATGGTGGAGCAGATCGGCGAGGTCCCTGCCAGGGGGTTGGTGGATCGGGAAGTAGTGCGCGTCGTCACCCCGGGCACGGTGGTGGATCCGGCCCTTCTCGATGACCGGCGCGACAACTATCTGTCCGCCCTGGTTGTGGACGGCAACCGGGCCGGACTGGCCTATACCGATATTACGACGGGTGAGTTCGCGGCGACGCAGCTTGCCGGCAGCGATATCCTCCGGCTGGTCGCCGAAGAAGTCGTTCGGCTGCAGCCGGCAGAGATTATTACCGCCAATCAAGAGTTTGTAAGAGAAGGGCAATCCTACGGTTCGCCGCTGGCTGACCTGGTGACCACTGAGTATGAGCACTGGCCATTCGAGCTTGAAACCGCTCGCCAGGCTTTGCTGGACCACTTTGAGGTCGGGAGCCTGGACGGCTTTGGGATGGCGGGCTTGCCCCTGGCGGTACGGGCGGCAGGCGGATTGCTCCACTACCTGGCCGAGACGCAGCGGTCAAAGCTGGGCCAGTTGTCCACTCTGCATGCCTATTCGACAGAACGGTTCATGACGTTGGACGTGGCGACCCGGCGCAATCTGGAGTTGACCGAAACGCTGCGCCATGGCGCGGTACAGGGCTCGTTGCTCGGCGTGCTCGATGCCACGGTGACCAGCATGGGCGGGCGGTTGCTGCGCCGATGGCTCAACCAACCCCTCCTGGACGTGGATCGCTTGGGACAGCGCCTGGACACGGTTGAGGCTTTCTATCACGACACGCCAGCTCGTACCCGGGTGCGAGCTATGCTCAAAGATGTCTCCGACCTGGAGCGTCTGGCAGGCCGCGCGGTACAGGGCATTGCCCGGCCCCGAGACCTGTTGGGCATCCGCCACAGCCTGGAGATATTGCCCGGGCTCCAGGACTCTGTGGCCCAGATGGATTCCGAGGTTATATTTCTGCGGTCATTGGTAAACCTCGATCGCTGCCAGGATGTTGTTCCGCTCATCAGCCAGGCGATCGTCGACGAGCCCCCGGCCACGCTGAATGTAGGAGGTGTCATCCGGCCAGGCTTTTCTGCCGAGTTGGATAACATCCTGGCCGCGTCGCGGGATGCCAAGGTCTGGGTTGCTGACCTGGAAAAGACGGAGCGGGCGCGGACCGGCATCAAGAACCTGAAGGTTGGCTACAACAAGGTCTTTGGCTACTATCTGGAGGTGACCAAGGCCAATGCCGGTCGTGTCCCCGAGGAATACATCCGCAAGCAGACCTTGGTCAACGCCGAGCGCTACATCACCCCCGAACTGAAAGAGTATGAATCGCTGATCCTCAACGCCCAGGAGCGCATTGTGGATCTGGAGGCGCGGATCTACAGCCAGGTATTGGAACAGGTTGCTGCCGCTGGGGGCCGGATGCGAGCTGTGGCTCAAGCCTTGGCTGCTCTGGATCTGTACGCAACCCTTGCCGAGGTTGCACTAATGAACCGCTACGCCCGGCCGCAGCTCCTGGAGAGCGAGGATCTGCACATTGTCGCTGGCCGGCATCCCGTGGTGGAGGCAATTCAGAGAGAAGAACCTTTTGTGCCCAACGATGTCCATTTCTCCAGGGAGGAGGCGATTCTCATCATCACCGGTCCCAACATGGCCGGCAAGTCTACCTTCCTGCGCCAGGTTGCCCTGATTGTCCTGATGGCCCAGATCGGGTCTTTCGTGCCGGCGGACGAGGCGCACATTGGATTGGTGGATCGTATCTTTACCCGTATCGGCGCCCGGGACGAGATCAGCGCTGGACAGTCCACTTTCATGGTCGAGATGGTCGAAACAGCCAATCTGCTAAACCACGCCACCAGCCGCAGTCTGTTGGTCCTGGACGAAGTAGGGCGGGGCACCAGCACCTATGATGGCATTTCCATTGCCTGGGCCGTGGTTGAGCACATCCACAATCACCCCCGGCTGCACTGCAGGACACTTTTTGCCACCCACTATCACGAATTGACGCAACTATCCGAATTGCTGCCTCACATCCGCAACTATAACGTGGCCGTGGCCGAGGAGAAGGGCAGGGCGGTCTTTTTGCGCCGCGTCGTACCGGGCGGTGCCGACCGGAGCTATGGCATCCACGTGGCTCAATTGGCTGGCTTGCCGAAACCGGTCATCCACCGAGCGGAGGAGATCCTGGAGGAACTGGAACAGGCGGCTCGTGCGCCCGGCTCACCACGACCAACGATTACGGTGCGCCAGTTGCCTTTGTTTGCTACAGGGGATCCCCTTCTCAGAGAACTCGAGGATCTAGATGTGAGCGCCATGACGCCCTTGGACGCCATCAGCAAGTTGTACGAGCTGCAAAAAAGAGTCAAGGACGCCTAGACTTGCTGTCTGCCGTTGGGACAGACGTATAAGCAGAGTCCGCAGACCGACACCCCTTTTATCTCTTCCATTCTGTCAAAGTAGTTGCTGCATTTGTGGGCCGCAAAGCGTACCTCCCGCGGCTCCCCTATGCGGTAGGGTTCGCCTGTATACGCCTGGGCCGGGCAGATATCCACGCACTCCCGGCACGTGCCGCAGCGTTGCTCCATGGGCCTGCCAGTTGTCTCCAGAGGCGCGTCGGTGAGTACCGTGGCCCAGCGTACCCGCGGGCCCACCTGTGGCGTGATTAACATGCAGTTTCTGCCAATCCAACCCAAGCCTGCCAGGTGGGCCGCCATCTTGTGGGAAAAAGCGGCACATAGCCGTTCGCTGTCCACTGTCTGCGAGGCCGGCACAGGCAGCGCCCGATAGCCAGCGCCCTGGATCAAGCTGGCCAACGGTGAAGCAACGTGGTCCAGGCGCTGGTTCACTAGGTCGTAGGCATGGTGTCTGTAGAGCATGGCCACGGCTCGATCTTTGTGCTTGGGCAACTGATCCACGATGGGATGTAGTAGCCCAATCCCGACGGAGATGGCGCGTGGGAATTCCGCGATGGCTGGTCCACCCTGCGCTAGAATTGCATCGTGGGCCATGGCCAGGTCAGCCACACCATAAAAGTCCACCCCCATTGTCTCAGCTAGTGTCCTCAGTTTGCCTTCCAGTTTCATGCGTCCCATCGCCTCCTTTGCATATTCCCCACTCGCTCGCTGTGGGGCAATCTTTCGAGCCTTACCCATCGTATGCCTGATCTGAGAATCGTGCAAATTCGCGGTCTCTGGTTGCCTCGTCAACCAGCCGGACGAAATCTCGATGCTGCGTCGGAGTTGCGACTGCCACAGGCATCTCGTCACGCCATTGCGATACCAAAGCCCTGGATTGCCCATTTTGCATTCTGTGAAGAATTATGGTATCATGCGGTGCGGGAATCGTTGTGAGAGTCTTCACAAAACCGGCTAATTTCGAACAAGGAGATGGGGATGTCAGAAGCCAAACCAGTACCTGACATTGTCGTGGGGCGCCTGCCCATCTATTTGCGGGCTTTGAACCACCTGCTGGATGAGGGGCAACAGATCACGGCTTCCAAGCAATTGGCGCGACGGTTGGGAATCAGCTCAGCTCAGATTCGCAAGGATCTTTCTCACTTTGGCGAGTTTGGCAAGCAGGGCATGGGCTACGATGTCACCCACCTGCGCGACCAGCTAAGAATAATCCTAAAAGTGGATCGCGAGTGGGAGATGGCCCTCGTCGGTGCTGGCGATCTCGGCCATGCCATTGTCCACTATGGCGGCTTTGAGGGTCGGGGGTTTACCATATCTTGTGTGTTTGACAACAACCCCCAAAAGATCGGTCGCCATCTGGGTCACTTGGATATCTGCGACGTGGCCGAACTCCCGGAAAAGGTCCAAGAGTTGGCGATCAAGACTGCCATTGTCGCCGTCCCGGCCAGTGTAGCCCAGGCCGTCGTTGATGATCTGGTAAGGGTCGGCATCAAGGCCATACTAAACTACGCGCCGATCACCGTGACGGTGCCAGCTGGCATAAGGGTGCAGTATTTCGACCCCGTAATCCACTTGCAGCACATGACTTACTATCTATGACAGAGCGGTGGCAGGACCCATGCGCGGGTGCCTGCGGGCCTCAGGTTCAGAAGAAAGACGCATGGCCCTGTTCGGGCGCCATGCGTCTTTTGGTCTTCTCGCTTCTGCTGTCGTCTAGTATGCGGGCAGACTCCGCTTGATAACCTCGTAATCCTCCAGCGCCTTTCCTGCCCCCAGTGCCACGCAGGCCGAGGGATTGTCGGCCACGTAGCAGGGGACGCCCGTCTCCTTTGTCAGCATCTGATCAAAGCCTCGCAGCAAGGCCCCGCCGCCGGTCATGACGATTCCCCGGTCGATCACGTCAGAAGCTAACTCTGGCGGAGTTTTTTCCAGTACCGACTTGACCACACCAACGATGGTTGCCAGGGATTCGGCAATGGCCTCGGTTACTTCGCCGGAGGTGATGTGGATGGTTTTGGGTAACCCAGAGACCTGATCACGGCCTCTAAGCTCCATGCTCATCTCGTCCTCTAGCGCAAGAGCGCTGCCGATTTTGATCTTGACCTCTTCTGCCGTCTGCTCGCCGATCATCAGGTTGTATTTTCTTTTCACATAACTGATGATTGTGTCGTCAATCCGGTTGCCTCCCACCCGAGCCGAGGCGAACTGGACGATTCCGTTCATCGAGATGACAGCGGCCTCGCTGGTACCCCCACCGATGTCCAGCACCAGGTTGCCCGTAGGCGTGTTTACGGGCATACCCGCACCCAGAGCAGCCGCCAGTGGTTCAGGGATCAGGTAGGCTTCGCGCCCGCCTGCCTGGATGGCGGCATCATGGACTGCCCGGCTTTCGACACTTGTGACGCCTACCGGTACGCTGATGGCGATCAATGGCTTGAACATTCGAACCCGCCCCGCCACCTTCTGGATAAAGTAGCGCAGCATGGCTTCAGTGACCACATAGTCGGCGATGACGCCATCGCGCAATGGGCGTGCGACTTCGATCGTCTCCGGGGTCCTGCCCAGCATATCGCGGGCGTCGCTGCCCACCGCTACAATTTTGTTATCGTTGAGGGCAATGGCCACGACGGAGGGCTCTTGGAGGATGATCCCCTTGCCCTTTACCCAGACCAGGACATTGACGGTCCCCAGGTCTACACCGATATGCTTGCTCAGCATCTGTTGTTGTCCATCCGATCCCGATAGATTATCATCATTGGCTAGTTTGATCCCGGTGGCTGGCCAGGGCCTGATCCTCTGCCACCATAACGGCGCTTCCGCCTGGCTACCTTGAGCCGGATCATCGACCTGCGCAGCGTAGCTTCGGCGCGGGCCAGATCTACATCTTCACGCTGCTTCTGGGCCATGACAGCCTCGGCACGGAGGCGCGCAGCGTCAGCCCGCTCCTCGTCAATCTCTTCCGCTCTTTCAGCCGAGTCTGCCAGGATGGTAACGTGGTCCGGCCCCACCTCCATGAAACCACCGCCGATGGCGATGAATTCTTCTTCCTTCCCGGCCCGGTGGATGATCAGTTCTCCATAGGTCAGGGCCGTCATCAAAGGAGCATGGTGGGGCAGGATACCCAATTGCCCGTCAATGCCTGGGGCCACGACCATGTCCACGTCATCGTCAAGGACAGTACGTTCGGCGGTCACTACTTCGCAACGTATCTGCGCCATTTAGCTCCTCAGCTTCTTCGGCGGCCTCTACCACCTCGTCGATCCCACCGGCCATGCGGAACGCCTGCTCTGGCAGATCGTCGTACTTGCCGTCCAGGATCTCCCTGAAGCCGCGCACTGTCTCCTGGATGGACACATAACGGCCTGGCTGTCCGGTGAACTGTTCGGCTACGAACATCGGCTGGCTCAAAAACTGCTGTATCCTTCGCGCGCGGGCTACCACCAGTTTGTCCTCGTCCGATAGTTCGTCAATACCCAGGATGGCGATGATGTCCTGCAGGTCCCGGTAGCGCTGCAGCACGCGCTGTACTTCGCGGGCCACGTTATAGTGCTCTTCGCCCACGATGCGCGGATCGAGGATGCGAGAAGTAGAGCCCAGGGGATCCACGGCGGGGTAGATGCCCATCTCAACGATCCTACGCTCCAGGGCGATGGTCGCATCCAGGTGGGCAAAAGTTGCCACCGGCGCCGGGTCGGTGTAATCGTCGGCCGGCACATAGACCGCCTGCATCGAGGTGATGGAGCCCTTCCGCGTACTCACGATCCGCTCCTGCAGCTCGCCCATCTCCGTGCCCAGGGTAGGCTGGTAGCCGACCGCGCTGGGCATCCGCCCCAGCAGGGCCGACACCTCAGAGCCTGACATGACAAAGCGAAAGATGTTGTCGATGAAGAGGAGGACGTCGAGGCCTTCGTCGCGAAAATATTCGGCCATGGTGAGGCCGGTTAGGCCCACCCGCAGGCGCACGCCTGGCGGTTCATTCATCTGGCCAAAGACCATGGCCACACTGTCGATGACGCCCGAATCGCGCATCTCGTGCCATAGGTCATTGCCCTCGCGAGAGCGCTCGCCCACCCCCGAAAAGACCGAGTAGCCCTTGTGTACGGTGGCAAAGGTCCGGATCAATTCCTGGATGATGACCGTCTTCCCCACGCCAGCGCCGCCAAAAACCCCGGTCTTACCGCCTCGGGTAAAGGGGGCGATGAGGTCGATCACCTTCACGCCCGTCTCCAGGAACTCTGGCTTGGTTACCTGTTCCTCAAAAGAGGGCGCCGGGCGGTGGATAGGATAGTATTCATCGGCCTCCACAGGCCCCGCGTTATCAATGGGCTCGCCGAGGACGTTAAAGATACGACCCAGTGTAGCGGTTCCCACCGGCACTGTGATCGGTCCTCCCGTGGAGATTGCCTCCATCCCGCGGCGCAGGCCATCGGTAGCATCCATGGCCACACTGCGCACCCAATTATTCCCCAGGTGTTGCTGCACCTCGACCACCAGCCTGTCGCCGTTCCGGGGGATATCTACAGCATCATAGATCTCGGGCAATTCCCCGGCCGGAAACTCGATATCGACAACGGGGCCCATCACCTGAGCAACTTGGCCCTTGCTCCCCTTCGCCATTAGTCCTCCTAACACTTTGTACCCTGCCCCCAGCGAGGCACAGTGCAATATTGATTCCTGCTAGCTTTCTTCCCCGCCAGGCACGACCAGACAGGTCATCGTGTCACGGATCCCGGCCGCCGGGCGGATATCTTTCATGATGATCGTCAACAGCTCGTCGGTACTGGGTCCTTCGAGCGCGACGATCAGATCATAAGGCCCGGTAACCACCTCCACAGACAGGACTGCCGGGCTGATACGCAGAGCGCTAAAGATCGACTTGGTCATCCCCGGCGCCGTCCGAATGAGTACGTAAGCTTTGGCTGCCATTGTCGTTCCTCCTTCAATCACGCTCGTGACTTGGACAGAGCCTCCGCGCCGCCAACGATATCCAGCATCTCCGTGGTGATTGCCTCCTGGCGGGCGCGGTTGAAGGTCAGCGTCAGGTCCGCCAGCAGATCGTTGGCGTTTTCCGTCGCGTTCTGCATGGCCACCATTCGCGCGCTGTGCTCGCTGGCAAAGGCCTCCAAAACGGCTTGATAGATCTGCAGTTCCGTGAAGCGCGGTAGCACTGTGTCCAGGATGGCCCGCGGATTGGGTTCGTAAATGTACTCTACCGTGGCCTCTTGTGCTTCTCCTGCCGCGGTGCTCCGAAATCGGCGTCACTCCCAGGTCCAGGGGCCGGATGGGCAGCAGCTGCCAGATGGCTGGACGCTGGACCAGGGTATTGATGAAATCGGTGTGGGCCAGGTAGACGGCATCAAACTGGCCATTGATAAAGCCTTCCATGGCGGTGCGAGCGATGGCTGTCACGTCCAGTAGCTTGGGTGTAGGCGGCAGATCGGAATATTCCGCGACGATCGTCTGGCCCAGGCGCCACATGGTGTCGCGGCCGCGCATGCCGACCGTGATCAACTCTACCGGGTACGGCACCTCCTGGATGAAGCGCAGCGCCTGCTGGATCATGCCGTGATTGTAGCTGCCGCACAAGCCCTTGTCAGAGGTGATAAGCACCATGGCCACGGTCTTGATCTCATCTCGAACCTCCAGCAGGGGATGGGTTGTTTCATCCACACCCCGCTGTGCGGCCAGATTGCTCAACACATGCCAGGCTTTTTCGCTGTATGATCGCGTGGCTAGCACCTGCTCTTGGGCGCGCCGCATCTTGGATGCGGCCACCATCTGCATGGCCCGCGTTACCTGGGATATGTTCTTGACGCTGCGGATGCGTCGCCGGATCTCTCTCGTGCTGGGCAACGGCTACTCCTTGGGTGAATGAGTCATCCTGAGTGTTCCATGGCTGCGGCGCTACTCGCCTTCAGGCTTGGGTTCGAGAATCAGCGACCACTTTTCGCTGGGCGGGCTGATATCAGTACCCAGAGGCTTGCCATTCTCATCTTCGCCAGTCTTGCGCACGACCCGGACCCACCAATAGACCATCGCATCACCCTGTACCTCGGGCGGATGGAAAGGAGCCAGCGCTGCCTTTTCCCACAGGTATTCGCTGTCCTTTACAAAGATGTAGTCCCCGTAGGGCTCCATCCCCTCTGTCGTCGGTGGCCGGTCAAACTCCAATGCGGTAGTATTCGTCTTCCGCCAGCCCGTCCACCGGAGTCCACGCCAGCAGGACCCGGCTCCTCCATGAGACGCGTCCCTCTGAAGGAGGATCCAGGGGTACCGGCGCTGGATACTTGATGTCCCCCGGCGCAGGCGTATTTGTGGCGGTCGGCGGCGTGGTCGGTGTCGGCAGCGCGGTCGGTGACAGCGACGCCGTAGGTGATTGCGCTGCAGTCGTCGACTGCGCTGCTGTCGTTGGCGGCGGCTTGGCAGTGGCGCCTCCGCTATCCGCCGTAGCGCTTGCCGCCGTTTTGGCGGTCGCTGTTGGCTTGGCGGTTGCGCGCTTTGCCGGCGTCGGCGTCGCGACAATGATCCACGGTGTCTGGGTCGGCTGCACCTGCGCCACAGTCCCCGCCGCCTGCGTAGCGGTCACGATAACGATCCACGGCGTCTGGGTTGGAGGTGCCTCGGTCGGCTCCGGGGTTGGACCGCACGCGGCCAAGATCCCAGCCAGCAACGCGGTCAGGGCCAGGGCCATCATGATATGCCCCCGCTTTCCAGATCCCCGTTGGTACAAGGGCCCCCTCTTCGAACGCGGAGCCATCCGGTTTCCAGATCTCTTCATGGCTAGTACGCGACCGTAGCTTTGAAATCCCGGATGGCCTGCCCCAGCGCCTCCTGGGTATCGTCGTCCATCTTTGCGCCCGTGGCGATGGTATTTATCAGGTCGGGGTGGCTGTCCTTCAGGTAGCGCACCAGCCCATTGTCAAAATCCTCGACCTTTTGCAGCTCCACATCGTCCAGGTAGCCGTTGGTCACGGCGTAAAAGACGATGATCTGGTCAACCAGGGGCACGGGCGCATACTGTCCCTGCTTGAGCACCTCCTGCACGCGCAAGCCCTGCTCCAACTGGCGGCGCGTCGCGTCGTCCAGGTCCGATCCGAACTGGGCAAAGGCGGCCAGCTCCCGGAAGGCGGCCATGTCCATCCGCATCCTGCCCGCCACCTGTCGCATGGCTCCAGCCTGGGCCGCGCCACCCACACGCGAAACCGACAGACCGGCGTTCACCGCGGGACGGATGCCGGCGTAAAACAGGTCGCTCTCCAGGTAGATCTGCCCGTCGGTGATCGAGATGACGTTGGTCGGAATATAGGCCGACACGTCGCCCGCCTGCGTTTCGATAATGGGCAGGGCCGTCATCGATCCGCCACCGTTGTCTGCATTCAGCTTGGCTGCTCGCTCCAGCAGCCGCGAGTGCAGGTAGAACACATCGCCAGGATAAGCCTCGCGCCCTGGCGGCCGGCGCAGCAGCAGTGATACCTGCCGGTAGGCCCAGGCGTGTTTTGACAGATCGTCGTAGATGATCAGGACATCCTTGCCCTGCTCCATGAACTCTTCGCCCATGGCGCAGCCAGCGTACGGGGCAATGTATTGCAGGGTGGCCGGTTCCGAAGCGGAGGCCGCGACCACGATGCTGTGCTCCATGGCGCCATACTCTTCCAGGGTGGCCACCACCTGGGCGACCTGGGCCAGCTTCTGGCCGATGGCGACATAGATGCAGATCAGGTCCTTGCCCTTTTGGTTAATGATCGTATCCATGGCCAGGGCGGTCTTGCCGGTCTGCCGGTCGCCGATGATCAGCTCGCGCTGTCCGCGGCCAATGGGGATCATCGAGTCGATGGCCTTGATGCCGGTCTGTACCGGGGTGTCCACGCTCTGGCGGACCACCACGTTGGGCGCGATACGCTCGATGGGGCGGTAAGTATCGGAAGGGACAGGGCCCTTGCCGTCAATCGGTTCGCCCAGGGCATTCACAACGCGGCCCATCATGCCTTCCCCTACCGGTACGGAAACGATGCGACCGGTGCCCCGCACCATGTCGCCTTCCTCGATACCGGTATACTCGCCCATAATAATGATGCCCACGTTGTCGGCTTCCAGGTTGAGGACGAGGCCCATCACGCTCTCGGCGCGGCCAGGCTTGGGTGCAAACTCGACCAACTCCATGGACATCACCCCGGCCAGGCCATCGGCGCGGGCGATGCCATCCCCTACCTCCATGACCGAGCCCACATCCACGGCTTGCAGTGGGGCTTCAAAGTCCTCGATCTGCTTCTTGAGTAATGCAGTGATGTCAGTGGCTTGTAGGGCCATATACGTCTCCTAAGAGCTGAGCGTGATAAGTGCTCTGTGATTCGGGCAGCGCGCCAAGCCAGGTCTCACAACCTGTCCGAGCACAGGGATCACAATGCACGCATCACGTACCACGTACCATGTTCTACGTGTTCTGTCACGCTGCCAGGTTGGTTCGCAGTGCGGCCAGTTTCCCGGCGACGGTGCCATCGATCACCTGGTCGCCCACGCGCAGATACACACCGCCAATCAGCGCTGGATCCACGTCGAATTGGAACTCCAGGCCGGCGCCAAACTGTTCTGCCAGCTTGGCACGCATGGCTACCTGCTCGTCGCTGGTCAGCGGCACGGCGCTGGTCACCCGGGCGATTTGGCGCTCGGGCTGGCGGTGCGCCAACCGGCCAAACTCGACCAGGATGGCGTCCAGTTGATCGAGCTGCCCCGCCTCGAGCAGGGTGCCCACGAACTTGCGGATATCCCCAGCCAGGCCATCGGGCAGTGAGCCGTCCAGCAGCTCCAGTTTATCCCGCGTCGAGACATTGGCATCGGCCAGGCGGCGCGCAGGGCGACGTCCTTCTTGAGCGCGCCCTGAAGGGCGGTCAACTGGCCGGACCAAGTCTCCAGCGCCAAGTCATAGATCGCCGCAGCATATTCCTGTGGTCGGGCTTGTGCGCTCACTTGAGTTCCTCAGTCTGCTCTAAAAAGCCAGCGATGAGCTTGCGCTGAGCCGGTTCGTCCAGCGCCTCGCCGATGACTTTTTCCGAGATGGTCAGCGACAACTCTGCAACCTGCTGGCGCAGGTCGGCCATGGCCAGATCCCGCTCGCGCGCAATCTCTTCCTTGGCCTTTTCGATCTGCTCCTGGGACTCTTGGCGGGCCTTTTCCAGGATGTCCTGGCGGGCCTTCTCGCTCATCTGCGTAGCCTGGGCGATGATCTCTTGTCCCTCTTTGCGTGCTTGTGCCATTTGCTGCTCGAACTCTTGCTCTATCTCCGCGGCTCGCCTGGAGGCGGCTTCCGCATCCTCCAGCCCTTGCTTGATGCGAGCCGATCGCTCGTCCAGCATGCGCAGGATGGGCTTGTAGGCCACGAAATAGAGGAGCACTGCGAGCAGGGTAAAGTTGAAGATCTGGGAGACTAACATACCCAGATTGATGCCTAGTGCTTCCAAGCGTCAACCTCCTTCGATCTCTGATTTCTGATTTGGGATTGCCGAGAATCAGCCCTCCGCTGCTGGCAATCGAAAATCGTAAATCGAAATCCCAAGATCGCTAGACAAACTTGACGATCAGGGCTACGACCAAGGCATAGATGCCGATGGCCTCGGTGAAGGCCAGGCTCAGGATCAAGGGACAAAGATTTCGTCGCTGGCCTCGGGATTGCGTCCCAGCGCTTCCATGGCTTTGGAGCCGATCATACCCAAGCCAATACCGGGGCCAAGGGCACCAAGGCCGATGGCAATGGCTGCTGCTAAGCTACTTGCGCTCTCAGGATCCATTTGTTACTTTCCTCCTTGAACTTGTTGTGTCTGCTGCCGGGCATCGAAACCCGGCCTACGACTCGCTGAATTTGGTACTAGTGTGCGGGCTCCAATTCGTCCTCCAAATGCTCCTCGCCGTGGTGGCTCTGGGCTACTACAAAGAAGGCGACGGTGAGCATCATAAAGACGAGGGCCTGGACAAAGCCGACAAAGATCTCCAATCCGTAGAATGGCAGGGAAATCAGGTAGGGGACGAGGAAGGCCATGACGGCCAGCAGAACCTCGCCAGCGAAAATGTTGCCAAAGAGACGAAAGGAGAACGAGACGATCTTGCCAATCTCGCTGATGATCTCGACCACGCCGATAAAGATGTCGATGAGGCCCATAAAGAAGGCGGCGATGCGACCGCCACAGCCCAGACCCGGTTTGGTGAAGGCCTTGACGACGCCGCCGATGGCTATGAACTTACCAAAGTAGCCGATACCCAGGGCCTTGACGCCAAAGAACTGGGTCAGGATGACGGCAATGACGGCCAGGGCCAGGGTGACATTCAGGTCGGTGGTCGCCGCACGGAACATGGGGGCGAGGATGTAGCCCGTATCCACGTCACCGCTCGATTCGCCGTGCGACCCTTCGCCGTGTCCAGCGGCCTCGGCTCCCTCCACGACTTCTTCGTTCCGGACCCAAAGGCCCAGGGTCTTGGACTCGTTGAGCCATTGGACCGACTGGCCTTCTTTGCCCTCGTGGGCGTGGTGCAAGGGGCCCCAACTGGAAAACAAGGGCGTCAGTCCCAGCCAGTTGGAGACGATGATAAAAAGAAAGAGGGTCATGACGATGGGAAAGAAGCGTCGCGCCCACTTTTTCTCCGCCGCGCCCTCTACCAGCCCGTAGAAGAACTCGGTCAGAATCTCCACAAAGCCCTGCCAGCGCCCGGGGACCTCGGTCATGTTGCGGCAGATGAGCCAGCCGGCGACGATGAGCACGATCATGGTCAGCCAGGAGGAGAGCATGGTGTTGGTGATGGTGATACCGCCCACGTGAAGGACCGCTTCGGCGGGGATAGAGATGTCGGCCAGGGTGACGCTGGGGATGGGCAGGATGGTCAGGATCACGATTACGGCGATAACAATGGCCGCGCCAATCAGGAATTTGCGTGATCGAAGCATAGACACTACGCTGTTGCCTCCTTCGCTCTGCTCAGGGCGAGTCCTTTCCTTCGCCTTCGCTCAGGACAAGCTCGTTGGTTTCTGCTTGCTGCTCCCAGCCGGCCTCTGGGCCAGAGATGGTTGGGCCATCCTCTGGCGGAATTGCTTCCTTGACCGCATCGTAGGCTGCGGTCGTCTTGCCAAAAGTACGGATGGTCATGCGCGCGACCCCGATGGTGGCCGCTGATATGCCCAGGATGGCCCCGATCAGAATAAAGAGCGGGACGGTTCCTAGTTTCTTGTCGAGCCAGACACCGGCCAGCAGGGGAAGCAGGAGCGAGAACAGCATGGTCCAGCTCATGTTCATGGCCAGACCCAACGCTTGCCGTTTTTTCACCTGCATCCGGCTCCTTGTATGGACTTTGCTGACCTCCGACTGTACGCCGTCGGGCTGACTGTCGGCTTGCTGGGTGCCCGCGGAATTATAACAAAAGTGGTCCTATATGGCAAATATCAACTTGGACGGATCCGCAAAGACCTGATAGGTTTCCTTCAACCCGGCAAATGCTGCCTCCTGAACGAATTCGTGGCGTGTTCAGCTCCTGCGCTCGTGGCAGAGACCTGACAGGTTTCCTCAACTCGGCAAATGCTACCCCCAGCACGAATCTGTGGCGCGTTTAGCTCCTGCGTTCGTGGCAGAGACCTGACAGGTTTCCTCAACTCAGCAAATGCTACCCCCAGAACGAATCTGTGGCGCGTTTAGCTCCTGCGTTCGTGGCAAAAAACCTGTCAGGTCTAGTATCCTCAGACAGTCAAGCCCGCCACCGTCTCCGCATCAAGCTTCTGTACCAGTGCTGACACCAGCGCCAGCGCCTGGTCATAGTCCTCGCGGCAGATCATGGCGTTGTGGCTGTGGATGTGCCGGGTCGGCACGCCAATGACGACCGTGGGCACGCCCACGTTGTGCAGGTGCATGGGGCCGCCGTCCGTCGCCCCGCCGGACATGGCCGAGAACTGGAGCGGGATCTCGAGCTCCTCGGCGGTGGCGATGACCAGGTCGCGTAGCTTCAGGTTGGGGATCATGCTCCTGTCATAGATCAGCATCGTCGGCCCGCCGCCCATCTTGACCGCGGACTCTTCCGGTTTGATGCCCGGTACGTCGCCAGCTATGTCTACTTCCAGTACGATGCCCACATCGGGGTCGATGGCGAAAGCCGATGTCCTGGCCCCGCGCAGCCCGACCTCCTCCTGGACGGTGCCCACGGCATATACTGTGTTGGGATGGCCGTCCGCCGCCGCCTGCCGCAGCGCTTGCATGGCCAGCGCGCAGCCCAAGCGGTTGTCAAATGCCTTGCATAGATAGAAGCTGGGGTTGGCCATGACTACAAAATCACTGACAGGAATGATGGGGTCGCCGGGCCGCACGCCAAACTCGCGGACCTCTTCCTCTGACCGGGCGCCGACGTCGATGTACATGTCCTTTTTCTCAACCAGCTTTTTCGCCTCATCGCCAGCCAGCAGGTGCGGCGGCTTGGCCCCCAGTACGCCCAAGACATCGCCCTTGCAGGTCTTGATGCGCACCCGGTGGCCCAGCAGTACCTGGTCCCACCAGCCGCCCAGGGGCAGGAACTTGATAAAGCCCTCCTTGCTGATGTGGCGGACCATAAAGCCGATCTCGTCCATGTGGCCGGCCAGCATCACCCGGGGGGCGTCGTCGCCGGCGCCGGCGTGCGATCCGATAAGGCTGCCCATCTTGTCCTGCTGGATGACGGCGACGTCCTCCAGGTACTCGCGCATGATGGCCCGGATGTCGCTCTCGTAGCCGGGCACGCCGTCGGCCTCGGTAATGACCTTTAGCAGTTCTGCGGTCTGATCCACTTTTTTCCTCCTGCGGTGGAGTTTGTTGGTTGTTGAGAACGTGTCTATGATAGCGTACTTTGGCGCGGGTGTCTAGTTTGAGGCTGGATGATGGACTCAGAGACTGGACAGCGGATGGTCGGCACGCGCAACGTGGCTGAGACGCTGATGCGTACGGCGCCCGGGTGACGACTGAGCAGCCCCGCTACTCGGCTCTTGAGAATACGACCTTTTCCAAGGGGCTCAGGTTCTCAAGGTTCGATGACTATCTGGCGTCCATCGGGCAGGGCTGAAGGGGGTGTGGTACGTGGTGCGTCTCGACAGACCTCTCATCCAGGGTACCGGATGGTGCTCTAGCCTCGATTGGTTTTCGGATTCCCCCTCGTCATGGTATAATCTGTCGGTGAAAGGAAAATCGCCTCGCGACCTTGGCTAGTCCGAGGCATGACATGGGCGAGGATGGCGCCTGCGGCACCCCTCTTCTGCATGATAGCCCGCGCACAGTCAAATCCTCAGTGAAGTGCTATCCATCAAGGAGTTGCTCTTATGACCCAAACCCACAAACTCAGCCCATCCTACCTCACCTTCCTCTGGAACGACTGCCCTCGCTGCTTTTACCTCAAAGTCGTCCAGGGGTTCGACCGTCCCTGGTCGCCCATGCCCCGTATCTTTAACCAGATCGACAGCCTCATGACCACCTTCTTCCAGGGCCGGTCCACGGCCGAAATTGCTCCCGAGCTGCCGGACGGCATCATCAAACACAGCCAGAAATGGGTCACGTCGGAGGAGGTCGCCCTCCCGGGGCACAGTGACCGGTGCTATATCAAGGGCAGGTTTGACACCGTCGTCGAGTTCTCCGACGGCACCTTTGGCGTGGTCGATTACAAGACCTCTAGTCCCAAGCCCTACCACGTCGATTTCTACAGCCGCCAGCTTCACGCTTATGCCTATGCTCTGGAGCACGCCGCTCAGGGAAAGTTCAGCCTGTCGCCCATATCCAGGTTGGGACTGCTCGTCTTTGAGCCGTCGGCGATGGAGCGGGCGGAAGGGGGCCAGCTGGCCTATCTGGGCGAAGTGACCTGGCTGGAATGTCCCAAGGACTATGGCCGGTTCCTGGGATTCCTGGACAAGGTCCTTACCGCCCTGGAGATGCCGGACGGGCCTCCGAGCGCGCCGAATTGTGGTTGGTGTGAGTATCGGGCTGAGGCGCGAAGGACGGGGTTATAGGCTCAGGCACAACCAGGTCAGGTGCAACGCACTCCAGAAAGTGCGTTGCACCTGAATTGCCCATACGAGGTCATCAACTGTCCCTACATCGCTATAGCTGGACACACAAGCTCCCTTTTTTCTATGGATGGGTCATCGTCCTTCTCGGTGCCTTTTCCATGTTCTTCACCACCCCCGGTCAATCCGATTCCTTTTCGTTTTTCATGGATTCTTTCGTACAGGAGTTCGGGTGGAGCCGGGGCTTTGTCTCGTCACTCTATTCCGGCGCTACCCTGTTGTCCGGGTGCCTGATGTTCTTTGTCGGACGACTCGTCGATCGCGCTGGCTCAAAATGGGTGGCCATTGTGGCGGCAATACTCCTGGGCATCGCCTGCATGCTGATGAGCTATGTCATGTCCCCCGTCATGCTCTTTCTCGGATTCTTCTTGGCGCGTTTTGCTGGGAAAGGGGCGCTAGAACTCTCGGCCAGCACACTGGCGCCCCAGTGGTTTATCACACGAAGGGCCTTGGCCATCATGCTCGTCGGGCTTGGGGGTACAGCCGGTGGCGTGTTCTTTCCCCTACTGAACTCCTACCTCATTACTACCTTTGGCTGGCGGCCAGCCTTTCGTGTTCTGGCCGCTGGCCTCTGGCTGATATACGTCCCTATCACGCTTATCTTTCTGATAAGCCGGCCCGAAGATGTCGGGATGTCTCCCAAAGACGCCGGGCTCTCTCCCGATACCAAGTCCCATCCACGCGACGCCACCTCTTCCACGACATCTGCGCAGGAGGAGCCATCCTTCCAGCGATCGCAGGCAATCCGTACCTCAGCGTTCTGGATTGTTGCCTTCTGCATTTTTCAAAGCTCTCTGGTGGGAACCGGCGTGGTACTGCACTTTGTCTCGATTCTTGAAGCCCATGGACTGTCGATGTCCTTCGCGGCACAAATCATGGGCATAAGAACAGTTGCTAGCTTGATCACAGCCATCCTTGCCGGCCTCACCCTCGATAGAATAGGCCGGTATCACTATGTTCTGGCTGCTGCCTGTCTGTTACAGGCCGCCGGATTCATGCTGCTCGCCTTCTTGCAGAGTGCCCAGGTGGCCCTCCTGTATGCCACGATTGGCGGTATTTCCAACGGCCTGGCAGTCATCTGTATCGGGGTGCTGGTACCGAACCTCTTCGGCAGGCGATATCTGGGAGGGATCTTGGGGGTATTGGTCGCAATCAATGTCATCGGTTCGGCCATAGGTCCCGTTCTGTTCGGGGCGGCCTTTGATTGGACACAGGGTTACAAGGAAATTATCATCCTCTCATCACTCCTCCCCTTTCTGTCGGGAGTCCTGTGTCTTTTCATTCGCAAACCGGTGCTGAAAGGTTAACGCTACGGGGATAGTCTGCTCTATTCATTCATGAGAATACGGTATTCATAAATTCTTCATTGGGTATGGCCCTGGCACCTTCTGCAATATCGACCATTCCCCAATGGTGGTCCGACAACTCGGCCATGGGCGTATCAATATTGAATTTCCAAAATCTCCATAATGAAGTCTGCCCGACGATATGTGGTTTTAACAAGACCGGTTTTCCTTGATAGCTTGTCAGTACATGGCCATTCGCCAATTCTTGAATGCGCGTGGCTGGGAAATCAAACTCCTCCAACAAGTACAACAGTCTGCCTAGATTGGCTGCAAAGATATGTTCGAGTTCGAATATTGTGAGAACATATTGAGCTTGTGATGTTCTCACCAAATAGTCTGTATTCCCCGCACCTTCTTCAAGCGACTCATAACCGATTGGTCTCAGATCATACTCTCTCGAAATCGCCACAACGTCTTTTTCTTCAAGCTTTATATATTGAGTCATCTAGTTCTAGATTGTCTCCTACAGGATGAGGCTTGATCAGTCATAGCAAACAGTCATAACCATGCAGAAGAATTCTGCATGGTTATGACTGCTGGGTGATTCTTAGGAACGGTTCCCTGGAATTACCGGTGAGTAGGCAGTGCTGACATGAACGACTTGGCTTGCGAAGTGAACCCTGATGTGGGCAACTGCATCATATCACAGATCGGAAAGAAGGTCAATCGCTTGTCCGCTGCCGCGACGAAAACGAACCTCAGGTTCCTCTCATCTCCACCGCCCTCTGCCCCTTGTCTGCAAGGGTCCCTTTCTTGCTAGGCTTCCTCAACCAGTAGGACTGGCCCGGCACCGGCATCGCCGAGAGTACCCACCATCCCGATCCCCTCGACGAAATCGATCACCCGCGTTGGTAGCCGAATCGTCATGCTACCCAGGGAAAAGGCCCCAATCTCGTGCTTGGGGCCACTCTGGTCGATGGCGACTTTGCCCGGGCTCGCTTTCCAGAGCCCCAAGGCTACAAGAAACTCGTCGCGGAACACCTGGCCAATCGCAGAATCCCGGACGGATTAGCAGCCCACCTAAGGGACTGGGAAGCGTAGGTCCGCTATCAGGTGCAACGCACTTTCTGAAGTGCGTTGCACCTGATTCTCCACTATCCGCGCCTTGATAAGCTTCCGAACTGAGATCCGCCGGCAGGGGTGCGTCCGCCTGATCCTTTTGAGATGGTCGGTTGTTCGTGCTGGGCCGAAAAACCCCCTGCTGGTATTACCCCTTCTGTTCTACTCTGCCATCATGGTACTGGGCGAATCTGCCTTGTGGTGCGGGATGTACAGGATCACTTCTGTCCCAGGGCCAGCCGCCGAACCGTGTACGCTGGAAATCGTCATAGGCCTGCTGGATCTCCTGATGAGTATTCATGACAAAGGGACCGTACTGAGCAACCGGTTCGGCGATTGGATTGCCTTGCAGCAGTAGAATTCGGGTGGCCTCAGGACCATTTTTGATGGAAAGTGGTCGATCCCCCTGAACCTCGGCAGCGTGGTAGCCGGGGATTTCCTGGCCATCCACCTGGATGGTATCGCCCTCAAAGAAAAACAGCGAGCGGTTGCTTCGTTCTCCAGCTGCAGGGATGGTGGTTTCTGCGTGTGGATCCTGGGTGATCAACCAGATGGCGACCTGGTTCTCGGCAGTCCGCGCCCAGGAGTCAGGGGTTGGCTGGGGGGGCTGGTTTTCAGCCAGGTCGCCGGCGATGACGCGGATGCTTGAGGACCGGCCATGCTGATCCTGGAATTGGACGACGGGGATATCCTCGGACCAGAGCATCTTGTAGTGGGGTTCGACGAATTTGCTGGCCTTGGGCAGATTGATCCAGATCTGGAACAGCTCCAGCGGATTGGCCTTGTCCTCGTGCACCAGCGGGAACATCTCCGAGTGCTGCAGCCCGCTTCCGGCCGTCATCCACTGCACATCCCCATGCCCGTAACGTCCGCTGGCGCCGGCGGAGTCAAAGTGGTCGACCAGCCCCTCCAGTACGATCGTGACAGTCTCAAATCCCCGGTGAGGATGTTCGGGAAATCCGGGAACCTGGCGGCCATGGTACATGCGCCAGCCGTTTTTTGGGTCAAAATCTTGACCGATGTTCCTGCCCACCAGGGAGGCCGCGGGACCTTGCTGGCCATTGCCTTCTGGATAGGCATCCTGGTGGTGGACACAGAATAGAAAGGGGTCACTGGTTTCCCACACAAAGCCCAATGGTTTGATGGTTTTGATTGTGGATGACATGGCAATTCTCCCATACTTGGCGCACATCTTGGCGGTCTATTTGACGGACAACTCCAGACCATAGGCGTCTACGTCAAAGGAGACGCTCTCCTGAAAGTCATCTCCGTCCCGCACATAGGCCAGGTACGGCGCTAACTGCCCTGCGAAGGGCGGAACCACGGTATCATGGGCCAGCACCCAGCCCCCTTTCTCTATCTTCCGATAGAGCTGCTGCAGCAGATCCAGGTACAATCCCTTGCCCAGCTCCCTGCTCTCTACATCCAGAAACACATAGTCAAAGGGTCCCTCCAGCCTGTCCACCGCCTGCAACCCATCCTCTGCTATCAGCTCTATGTGGTCCGTGTGCGCCAGATGGCCCAAGTTCTCTCTGGCACGAGCTGTCGCCTCGGCATCAATGTCTATGCCATAGACCTTCTCAGCCTGGTACATCTTACCTGGTCCGCAGCTCGGCGCAAGGCTCCATACCAGGGCATAGCCACAGTATGTGCCCAGCCCGATGACCCGGCGCGGTTCTTTCACCGACGACAGCATGTACAGCAGCCTCTCCATGACCGGCGTGACCGAGGTACCTGGAATCGCGAACTGGGCCTTTACGACCTGCCTCAACTCGTCAAAGGCATTCTCATCATAAGATGCACCTTCAGGCACGAGCCCTTTTTGCTTCAGCCAGACCAGGGCCGAGCGAACCGTCTCAACCTCTCCTACCCTGCTCAATCGAGACAGGAAATCAAAGTCCCTGTAGGCGACTTCACTCCTCAGATTCTGAGGCGCGTCGTAGTTGAAGCAGGCGTCCCTGGAAACGAGCCCATCCCTTTTCAGGTTCTCCAATGCCATCTCGATCACCTGGCGTTCACAGGTATACAACAGTGCCATCGGCTTGGTTCTCCTCTCGATTCGGATGAGCGGCCTATACTGGCAAAGCGGGCTGCGATGTCGGCGATTCTATTGTATCTCAAGTGGGAGGGAAGGTCAACCCCCCTGTTTGATCTCTTCAATGACGACTCAGTCTGGGCTGGCTAGCTCCCCTTGCCATAGCGCCGCACGCTGACAACGTCTTTTACTCCCAGCAGCCTGGCTGTCCCCCGCTCATCGGCCGTCGCGACCAGGAGGCTCTGGCCGAAGCGGATTCGCAGCTTTCGGGGGGTGATGGTGCCTGAGGCTCGAAGGCCGCGCACGATCTCGCTCGGCATGCGGGTGTTCAGCGGCCGCAGTCCCTGGCGTACACTGGCCGTGTGGTGCCCGGCAAATACGGGCAGTTGCTGGCGGAAGAGGGGCCGGTCCATCGGATCGCTGCGGGCCAGCAGGTAGTGCACTAAGGCCCCCCAGCTTGCCAGGTCAAAGTACAGCAGCCGCCCATCGGGCGCCCTGGCGACCTGGTTCTCCAGCTCCAGATCGCCCAGACGCAGCGCCACGAGTTCCGCAGGGCGGGCGCCCGTGGTCCGGAGCGCTTCGACGATGGCGATGTTGCGCAGATAGGTCAGGCGGGCCAACTTGCCCAGGGGAGTGTCGGGAGATACCTCCGGTACGGCGGCGTACGCGGCCTCGATGAGCTGGCGTACCTCGCTTTCTTGCGGCCCCTCCAGTTTCTTCTCCTGCAGCGATGGTATGATCCGGCTCTGTTCGGCTAATGCCTCTTCCAGCGCCCCGGCGTTGAAGGTGGTCATGTCACCTTGGGACAGCCAGCGGAAAAAGGTATTTACCGCGGCCTGGTAGACTTTTCTCGTCTTGAGCGCCAGTCCTCTGCCGGCCAGATAGCGGCAGAAGCCGACGACGTCCTCGGGTTTCAAGGCCAAGGTGTCCTCGACCTGACAGTAGGTTCGGAAGGCCATCAAGGGCTGGCGGGTCCAAGATACTGTTTCTGTGTACTGTTGTATGGCTGTGGCCAGGTCCATGGTTTCTTTCTGTGTGCGTTTTTTGGGGCTTCTGTTTATTTCATGGCGCTGAAGCGCCTACTCCGAACGGTTCGTGCTTCTGGTAGTGGCGGGTCTTTTTTCAGAGGTGCTGAAGTACTGCTGTGAACCTGGGATTCACGCTGTACCGTCCAACTGCTCGTTTGCCCGTTCCAGCAGGGCCAGCAGATCGCCGTGCTCGTTGGCAGCTACCTCGTGGCGTTCTAGCACCAGCCGCCCCAACTTGCTGGTGGCCTGCAGGTAGAGGGAGAGCAGTACGGTAATGTCCAGGCCGTGTTCCTCGGCCCGAAAGATGAGGGCGTCGAGGATCTCCATCTTGTGCAGCAGCGCGGCGATGGCCACGTCCGTGTCCGCCTCCTTTGAATCGGGGGGATGCAGATCCATCTCCCGCTCTCGGATCTGGAGAGCACCCTCTTTCGCGGGCGCCAGGCCGCCGCCCTGTACCCAGTCCTCTGGACGTACCCGCCGCAGGTACTCAAAATGCTCGAGGTTGCTGTCCTGGGAATAGAAGCCGTGGCGGGGACTGCACTTTGTCGTACCCTTCTTCACCCGGGCGTGAACGTGGCACAAGGGCTCAATCAAGCCATTGAGCGCTCGCTGGCGGCAGCGCGTGCCATTGGAAAGTACCACCCTACACTGTCGTCCGGGCCTCTCTGAAGCTTTCATCCTAGTTCGTCATCTACCTCGTTTCCAGCGACCGGCTGGAGCATCCAGGGGAATCCTGCTGTTTTAGGATGCGGAAGAACCTGTGTTCTACTTATCATTATGTGAGTCGGACGTGAACACGTCAAATATGGGAATGCCTGTGGCACAGAATTCTGGATTCGCCTCTGATGTTGTGCCTCGCTCAACGAGAAAAACGGGGGTTTGACCCAGTTGTCGCCGACAATGAGGGTATCTTCCGGTCCGACGACAGCGGCTCTACCTGGGCGCAGCAAAGCATTGAGGGGTTCCACGATTACGTGATGAAGGTCAGTGCCGTGAACACGCAGAAGGCCTGGGCATCGACAGTGGTCGAAACAAACCCCCTCCATAAAGGGCACATCCTGCATATGGCGGATGACGGGAAAACATGGATGATCCAGGCAACCCCGGTGAAGACAAACTGGTGAGGAGTGTCCTTTGAGGTAGCCGGGGGATCAAAGGGCCGCGTATTGGGCAGGCTAGCGGGTATCGGAGGGCAGCCGAGAGGCTGCCCTTTGCGCTGGATTCAGCCTGTGTGCACCATGCACCATCACCGCCGCTCCTTTCTTGACGGAAGGTCAAAACCTGGTATAATGGTTCTTGGTTGCTTTTTTCCCTATCAACCATGCATCCAAGGAGGAGGGACCCGTATGGCCAAGAGCAAGACCGTGCTGGTGACCGGAGTGGCCGGCTATTGGGGCGCGCAGGTGGCCGACCGGCTGGTGACAGAGACCGATTTCCACGTCATCGGCCTGGATGCCAGCCGCCCGGAGCAGGGGGTCCAGGGCCTGGACTTTTTGCAGATCGACGTCCGCAATCCGGCGCTGGTGGATCTGCTGCGCAGCGAGGAGGTGGATGCCGTTTGCCACCTGGCTTTCGCGGACGCCCTCCAGCCTAACGAGGCGGCCTTTGACCTGAACGTGATGGGTACCACCAAGCTGCTGGGGGCCTGCGCCGAGGCGGGGGTGTCCAAAGTGGTGCTGAAGAGCAGCACGGCCGTCTATGGCGCCCGGCCCAGCAACTCGGCCTTTTTGACCGAGGATCATCCCCTCCGCGGTAGCAAGCGCATCGGAACCATCCGCGACCTGGTCCAGATCGAGGCGTTCTGCAACGGGTTCTGTCGGGAGCGGCCCGAGATGGCGCTCACAGTTCTCCGCTTTGCCAGCATCATCGGACCTACGGCCAACACGTCGCTGATCCGCTACCTGAAAGACCGCTGGGCGCCCAGCCTGGTGGGCTTTGACCCGCTGATGCAGCTCATCCATGAAGATGACGTAGTAGAGGCGCTGGTCCACGCGTTGGTCAACGACGTGTCGGGCCCCTTTAACGTGGCTGCTGAGGACGTCCTGCCCCTCAACAAGGTCCGTGGCCTGGCTGGCAAGCCGCGACGGGCTGTCCTGCATCCCTTTGCCTATTGGGGCCAGGGGCTGCCGGGCCGCCGGAGCCTGGGCTTTGGCCGCCACCTGCCGCTGGACCCCGACTATCTCCGCTATTCCTGTATCGCGGACCTGACAAAGATGAGGGACGAGTTCGATTTCGCGCCCCGCTACATGGCCGAGGAGGCGCTGCTAGAGTTTTCCGAGCAGCGGCGACTGAGCCAGTACTTGCCCCAGTCGGCGGTGCTGGCCCAGAGCGAGGAGCGGCTGCGGGCCATCATCGAGCACAGGGAACGGGGCAGGGAATGGCGGGAGGAGGCGTTGGTCGGAGACCTGGCCCAACAGGAGGGGGATCCGGTCGAAGACCTCGCCCAGCGGGAAGTGAGCAGTGAGGAGGGTACGGGTGCAGCGAGCCCGGATTCAGCGGTTGGGGCTGGGAGCAATGTCGAGCAGGGAGGCGAGGATGAGTAACGAGGAGACGCGAGCCCGGTGCCAGGCCCTGACCCAGGCGGGCGAACCGTGCAAGAACTATTCTCTGGACGGTTCGGACTATTGCCGGATCCATGCCAAGGGGGCGTCGGTCGGAGACCTGGCCCAACAAGAGCTAGGTGCGGCCCAACAGGAGAGTGACTTGGCTCAGCGGGACAGCGACCTTGCCCAACAGGAGATCGGTGATGAGCAGGTGCGCGAGCAGTTGATCGCCGAGCTGGACGAGCTGACGGAGCGGGTGCAGGCTACTTCGCCCGACTACCAAGCGCCTCCTTTTTCGGCAAGGCGCTTTGTGGCTGTCATCGAAGAACTGCTCAAGAGACTGCCCGTGGACGTGCAATTGGATGCCCTGGACAAACTGCGCGGCGCCCTGCGCAAGGATCTGCTGGACATGGAGCTGATCAAGGGCGCCTGGTACATGATCAACCACACGGTAGAGTACAACGCTGACGTGGTCAAGCGCCGGTTCACCGGCGAGTACGACGTAGATGAGTGGGGGTTGGACTGGGAGTTCCTGGACGCGGTGCTGCCCTTTTTCAACTTTATGTACAAGATCTACTGGCGCGTGGATACCACCGGCCTGGACAACATCCCCCTGGATGGGCGGGCGCTGCTGGTGGCAAACCACTCCGGACAACTGCCCTGGGACGGCATGATGGTGGGTACGGCGGTGCTGACCGAGCATCCGGCCCAACGATTGGTGCGTACCCTCTACGGCGCTGTGATCCCCACCATCCCCTATGCCTCCGCGTGGGCGACCAGGCTGGGACAGGCCCTGGCCACGGTAGAGAACGGTACCCGGCTGCTGGAGCAGGATGAGGTGGTGGCCGTATTCCCCGAGGGCTACAAGGGCGCGGGCAAGCCTTTCAAGGACCGCTACAACCTGGCCCGCTTTGGCCGGGGTGGATTCATCCGCATGGCCCTGGACACTGGGGCACCCATCATCCCCGTGTCGGTGGTGGGGGCCGAGGAGACCAGTATCTCACTGGCCAAGCTGCCCATCGGCTCCTCAACCTCCAGCATTCCCTACCTACCCATTACAACGACCTTCCCCTGGCTGGGCCTGTTGGGCTTTTGGCCGCTGCCTACCAAGTGGTATATTGATTTCGGCGAACCCATCGCGATGGAATCCTATGGTCCGGAGGCGTCGACGAACCTCGTGCTGGTCTCGCAATTGACCGATCACGTGCGCAACGTTGTCCAGGACATGGTCCACGAGCGCCTGGCCCAGCGCCGGTCTGTATTCTTCTAGGCAAAGGGACTATCATCATGGCATTCTTCAAGGACAGCGACCAGCTCTACGCCGTCGCTGAGGACCTTCTGACCCGCGTGCAAGAGCAGGTCCCCAGCGCCTCGGACAGCATCGCCAAGTCGCACCTGGTCATCCGCCTGGCGACGACCGATCCCCTGAGCGAATTTACCCTGAATGGTCGAAAGCGGCCCGTTCAGATCACCTATGGTCCCAACCGGTTGCGGCCGACGCTGGACCTCAAGCTAACGGCCGACACGCTGCACAAGGTCCTGCTGGGCGAGTTGGGTCTATCAAAAGCTGTGACCAGCGGGCAGGTGGATACGCGCGGTCCGGTCCTAAAGCTCAGGGCTTTGGCCGACCTCTTTCGCGCGGGACAAAAGATCTATCCCCAGGTCCTGCGCGACCACGGCCTGCTGCCCGAGTAATCGCTCCTGCCGGGTCACTGACCCGGCAGGCTGGAACTCGCTTGGTGCTTCAGACCTCGGAGGTCTGCCTGCCTTTGAGACTGAAGGGGTGCTGAAACGCCTACCACTAATCGCTCCTGCTGGGCCCGTGACTCGGCAGTCCGGCTGCCTAGCAGCACGTCCTGTTTGCAGTAGGCGCTTCAGCGCCGTGAAACGAGAGACCAAGATGGCCAAAGTGCCGCTCTCCAACATAGACACAGCGTGGTTCCGCATGGAAGACCCCACCAACTTGATGATGATCACGGGGGTGATGGTCTTTGGCGCGCCGCTGGACTATGATCGTTTGAGGGCGACCCTGGAACACGGGCTGCTGCGCTTTGACCGCTTCCGGCAGCGGATCGTCCGTTCCTGGTTGCCCGGAGGTGGGTACCATTGGGTGGATGACCCCGATTTCGACATCGGCTATCACCTCCAGCGAGCTTCTCTCCCCCCGCCAGGCGACCAAGCCGCGCTCCAGGACACCGTCAGTTTGCTGGCCAGCACCCAGATGGAGATGACCAGGCCCCTGTGGCAGTTGCATTTGGTGGATGGTTACGGCCAGGGCTGCGCGCTCATTTGCCGCTTGCACCACAGTATTGCCGATGGGCTGGCGCTGGTTCACGTGCTGCTGTCGCTGGCCGATGCCGAGCCCGACGCGCCCTGGCCCGTGCTACAGCCTCGGCCAATGGCTCCGGGCCGTGGCTCACGGCGGGGCCGGCTGGCCCGCCCGCTTCAGTCGACCTGTAGGACCGCGGGCCGCTTCGCCAACCTGCTGCCGCACCGGGGCCGCGAGAAAGGCACCAGCCCAGCACCAGCCCTGGACCCGGTTCGGCTGGCAGCCGGGGGTGCCACTGCCCTGGGCAAACTGGTCCTGCGCTGGCCCGATCCCCGGACAGCCTTCAAGGGCGAATTGGGTGTGCCCAAGCGGGCCGCCTGGTCGGAGTCGCTCGTACTGCAGGACGTCAAAGCAGTTGGCAAAGAGCTGGAGGGAACCGTCAACGACGTGCTGCTGACAGCTATGGCCGGTGGCCTGCGGCGCTATTTGCTGGGCCGGGGCGAGGCGGTGGATGGACTCGATTTCCGGGCCATCGTGCCCGTCAACTTGCGCCGGCCCGGGACTGAGGAGGAGTTGGGCAACAAATTTGGCCTGGTCTTTCTGGCGCTGCCCATCGGGATCCAGGATCCCACGGCTCGCCTGTACGAACTCAAGCGGCGCATGGATGGCCTCAAGGACTCCCTGGAGCCGCCCGTTACTTATGCTATTGTGCACTTGATCGGAGGGGCTCCCGTCAGCCTCCAGGATCTGGTGGTGGACATCTTTGAGACCAAG
Organism: uncultured Chloroflexia bacterium; assembly: GCA_963783445.1. Lineage (GTDB taxonomy): Bacteria > Chloroflexota > Anaerolineae > JAAYZQ01 > JAAYZQ01 > CAWANP01. The sequence continues at coordinate 72,003 of CAWANP010000002.1, forward strand.
GGCACGGCCGTGATGACCAACGTCATCGGGCCGAAAGAGCAGCTCTACCTGGCCGGCGCGCCCCTGGATGCGATGATGTTCTGGGTGCCGCAGTCGGGCCGCCTGGGCCTGGGCGTCAGCATCCTGAGTTATGCGGACCGGGTCTGGCTCGGCGTCATCACCGATGAGGGCCTGGTGCCCGATCCGGAGGCCATTGTCGCCGAGTTTCACACAGAATTTGACGAGTTGATGGCCATGGCTCGAGGGGGAAAAAGGATGACGACGATCAAAGAGATGATGGCGATGCTCGATGGTGCGCTGCAGACCGTAGACACGATGCTGGAGGAACAGGCATCCGAGGAGGCAGCGGCGCCTGAACCAGCCGCCAATCACGATGGGCGAAGGTCTCCGACCGAACCCAGGACCGAGCCCGCAGCGGCACCAAATCGCTGCGGCGCGCTGACCAAAGCCGGCAATCCGTGCAAGAATCGTGCCCTGCCCGGTTCCGAATACTGCCGCATGCACCAGCCGGCAGAGGCGTAGTTACCTCAGCGATGCGGATTCCCGCCTGCGCGGGAGTGACAGGTTGCCGCTCGGCCCAGTGGAGTGAGCATCCTCAGATGCGAGCGGTCTGCGATGCCAGAGTCATGGATTCCCGCTTGCGCGGGAATGACAGGCTTCCGCCCTCCCCAGTGGAGAGAGCATCCTCAGATGCAAGCGGTTTCTATCCCTCGCCGCAAGGACCAATCCCTCACACCAGGAACATCGCGTCTCCAAAGGAGAAAAAACGATAGCCTTCGTCGATGGCCTCCTGGTAGGCAGCCATGATCAGGTCCCGCCCGGCAAAAGCCGAGACCAGCATCAGCAGGGTGCTGCGGGGCAGGTGAAAGTTGGTGATCATGGCCTCCACGGCGCGGAAGGGGTAGCCCGGGTAGATGAACAGGGCGGTGGTCCCGCTGTAAGCTTGGACCGTCCGCCAGGCGCATACTGCCCCCTCGGGCGCGCAGCCGTTTGGGCCGGGGGTGCCACTGCCCGTCGCCGCTGATTCCAGTGCCCTCACCGCCGTAGTGCCCACGGCTACCACGCGCCGTCCCGCCAGGCGGGCCTGGTTGACCTGGTTGGCCACGGGCGCGGTCAGCTCGTACCACTCGGTGTGGATCTGGTGGTCCTCCACCCGTTCCTCCTTGACCGGGCGGAAGGTGTCCAGGCCAATGTGCAGCGTGATAAAGGCCATCTCCACCCCCATCCGTTTCAGGTCCACCAACAGCTCGGGGGTGAAATGTAGCCCGGCCGTGGACGAGGCCACCGAGCCCTCTGTCCGGCCATAGACGGTCTGGTAGCGTTCCTCATCGGCCAGCGGCTCGTGGATGTAGGGCGGGAGCGGTACCACACCCAACTCGTCGAGTACAGCCTGGACCGGCCGCTGAAAGCGTACCAGTCGCCCCCCGGTTTCTGTCTCGGCCACGATTTCCGCCGAAAGCCCTGACGATGGATGCCCGATACCCTGCCCCAGTTGCCCTGAATTGCCAGCTGCGCGCAGCTCGATGCGTGTCCCAGGTCTCAGCTTTTTCCCCCGGGCCAGGGCTTCCCAGGTGAACTCGTCGCGCTGGGTCAGGAGGAGCAACTCGACGGCGCCGCCGGTCCCTGCCTTGCGGCCAAAGAGCCTGGCGGGGATGACGCGGGTCTGGTTGAGGACCAGCAGATCGCCTGGTACCAGATACTCACCGATGTCGCTGAAGATGCGGTGCTCGATCTGGCCCGTGTCGCGGTGGACGACCATCAGCCGTGAAGCGTCGCGGGGCTCGATGGGCGTCTGTGCGATGCGGTCCGGGAACAGCTCGTAGAAAAAGTCGTCGGTCCTCATGGGGCAGTTCTCTTATGATGGGCGAAGGTCTCCTGACCGAGCCCACCCGGCTGCGGTCGGGAGACCTTGCCGAACAGGAGGGCAGGAAGAGACCCTACAACACAGATCCCTGCATGGACCACGGACCGGTGCGCGTGATGCGTACAGTGGCCAACTGTCCGGTCCAGTCCTCATCATCCACTTTGAAAAAGACCAGCTTATTGGTCCGGGTCCGGCCCCGCCACTTGCCTTTGTGCCGTCCTTCGACCAGCACTTCCACAGTCTGGTCCAGCAGCCGGGCATTGATCTCGCCCACGATCCGTTTCTGGAGATCATCGATGGCCTTGCGGCGGCGTTCCTTTTCCGCGGGTGGGACGTCGTCGGGCAGCCGTTCAGCGGGTGTGCCCGGCCGGGGGGAGTAGGCGGCGACGTGGACCATGTCGAAGCACAGTTCCTCCAGCAGCCGATAGGTTGCCTCGAACTGGGCCCCGGTCTCGCCCGGGAAACCGACGATGACGTCCGTGGCCAGGCCCAGCCCCGGCACGCCCGTCGATCCAGGCGCTGCGGCTTTGACGGACAGGGTCCGGCGGATCTGGCCCACCAGAAACCGGTACTGCTCGACGGTGTAGCCCCGGCTCATGCGCCGCAGCACAGCATCATCTCCAGACTGGAGGGGAAGCTCGATGTGCTCGCATACCTTGGGCAGCCGGGCAACGGCCTCGATGAGGCGGTCTGTCATGTCCGCCGGATGGGAGGTCAGGAAGCGGATGCGTTCCAGCCCCTCCATCTCATGGATCGCCTCCAGCAGGTCGGCCAGGTCTGGGGGCCGGTTCGTCCCGCTGTCCTCCTCTGGCCCGCCCTGTTTGTTCCCCTCCTGGCCAGGGGCCGGGTTCAGAGCGGGAGGAGCCAGGGAGGGCAGGTCGTGGCCGTAGGAATCCACGTTCTGCCCCAGCAGGGTGACCTCTTTCACCCCTCGCAGGGCCAGGCCCTGCACCTCGGTCACGATCTCGTCCACGGGACGGCTGACCTCAGGCCCCCGCCGTAGCCGGACGATACAGTAGGTGCACAGGTGGTCACAACCCTGGCTGATGGGGACACCGGCGGCGACCGGTAGGGTGGTATCCGGGATTGGCTGGTTGGGTTTTGCTGCTTGGGACCCAGCAGCCAGGGTTCGGCAGCTAGGATCGGGCCGCGGACCGGCGGCTACCTGCTCCCTGGCCAGGTCCAAGACCGCCGGAATGTCCGATGGTTTGATGAATGCATCCACAAAGGGATAGCGGGCTTGTAGGGCCGGGATTTCATCAACATAACACCCCATCAGTACTAGACGGAGGTCCGGCCGGCGCCGCTTGAGGCCCTGGAGCGAGGTGAGCCGGCCCACCACCTTGTCCTCGGCGCTCTGGCGGACGACGCAGGTATTGAGCAGGATCAGGTCGGCGTCTTGGGGCTGGCTGGCCTCGCTGTAGCCGAGCGCTTCCAGTTCTTCTGCTGCCTGGCGAGAGTCCGCAAAGTTCATCTGGCAGCCGATAGTCCACAGGTAATAGTACACGGTTTAGCCGGCCCCAGGGGTGCTGACGGCTTCTGCAAGAAGCGGCAGTTGAGCATCCTTCAGCGACAGGATCGGATCCGCGATCGGCCAGTGGATCCCGATGTCAGGATCTTTCCACACAATGCCTCGCTCAAGCTCCGGTGCGTACTCTTCCGTTACCTTGTACAGGACGTCTGCCTCCTCGCTGAGCACACAAAAACCGTGGGCAAAGCCAGCTGGCACGTAGAGCATTTGGAGCGTCTCGGCCGAAAGTACCTGGCTGACCCACTGGCCATAGGTCGGGGACTCTGGGCGGATGTCCACGGCCACGTCAAAGATCTCGCCCCGCAGCGCCATGACCAGTTTCCCCTGAGCCTTGGGCGGCTTTTGGAAGTGCAGCCCGCGGAGCACCCCTTGCTGCGAGTGGGATAAGTTGACCTGGGTAAATGCTTGTGGGATGCCGTTGGCCGCAAAGTCGGATCTCTTGTACAGCTCCCTGAAGAATCCACGGTCGTCGGCGTAGGTCCGCGGCTCGATGAGTATAACGTCCGGTAGTCTCAGTTGTTGGAATTGAAAGGGCATGTCTCCATCCTGATGGATCACGGCCAGGCCGGTGGTCGCGGCGGGCCGGTCTCATAAGCGGCGTAGGATCTCGCGGGCGGCGAGCAGCCCGGAGGCTGATGCCTGGACCAGCCCGCGGGTCACACCTGCCCCGTCGCCCGCGGCAAAGAGATTGCGCACTTCTGTCTCCAGGTCGGGGGTCAGCTCGAGGCGTGACGAATAGAATTTGGCTTCAACGCCGTAAAGCAGGGTATGGCGCGAGGCGACGCCGGGCGCCACCAGGTCCAGGGCGTCGATCATCTCCAGAAGGTTGACCACGTAACGGTGTGGGAGTACAAGGTTCAAGTCGCCCGGGGTCGCCTCTTTCAACGTGGGCCGGGTGATGCACCTGTTCAGGCGCTGGTTGGTGGTGCGCCGGCCTGCGCGCAGATCTCCCAAACGCTGGACCATGATCCCGCCGGAGAGCAGATTGGCCAGGCGGGCGATGTGCTTGCCGTAGGCAATGGGTTCCTTGAAAGGCTCGGTAAAGCTCTTGCTGACCAGCAGGGCAAAGTTGGTGTTCTCTGTCCGCTGGTGGGCGTAGGAGTGGCCGTTCACCGTCATAACGTCGCCGGCCCACTCGGTGACGACCTCGCCATAGGGGCAGACGCAAAAGGTACGCACTCGGTCGTCGAAGGAGCGCGAAAAATAGAGAAACTTGGGTTCGTAGAGCAGGTCGGTCAAGGGCTGCATGATATGGGCCGGCAGCTCAACGCGCACACCAATGTCCACCGGGTTGATGCTCAGGCCGAGCTTGAGGTCGCGGGCGAGTTTTGTCAGCCAGTCGGCTCCTTCGCGTCCTGGGGCGACGATGACGTGTGGGGCGGTCAGCGTCTTTCCGCTGGCCGTCTCCACACCGGTGACGGCTCCATCCTTGGTCAGGATGCGGGCCACATTGGTGCGGGTACGGACCTCAACTCCCCGGCCAACCAACTCCAGATACATGGCGCCCAGGATGTCGCCGCTCCGTTCAGTGCCCAGGTGCCGGATGGGGTAGTGTTGCAGTCTGAGTCCGGCCAGCGAGGCCTGGCGAGCAACTTTTTCGATTTGGTCCAGGTCGCCACTGTAGGGCTCGCCGTCGGCGCCAAAGTGAACCCACAGGGCGTCCACTTGCTCTACCAACTCCCTGGCTTCGTCCTCGCCTCGAATATCGGCCAGCAGACCTCCAACTTGGGTGGTAAGGGTCAATTTCCCGTCGCTAAAGGCGCCGGAGCCGCCCCAACCGGTCATCAGGGCACAGGTGGCGCACTGCATGCAGCGTCCCTTTTCGCGCGACGGGCAGCGGCGCTGGTCCAGGGACGGTCCCTTGTCGAGCATTAGCACCCGGGCTCCCGGTGTCCGGGTCAGCTCCAGCGCGGCAAAGATCCCGGCAGGACCCGCCCCGACGATGATGACGTCATACTCTGACTGGCTCATGGTGTATCCTCCACTGCCCATAACTCGTGAGTGAGGCGCCTGCTACAGAGCAGCAAGTCCTAGCCCTGCCGCCCAATCGCCGGCTGGGCGAGGAATGGCGCCAGATCAGGCTGGCCCATTCGAGGCGATGACCAAGATTGGCATCCACCTAGTCAAGTCGGCCTCTATCCTGCCCGCTGGCAGCACCGATTTCTCCAGCAACTCCCGCGCCTCGACGCGGGTATAGCCGGCCCGCAGCGATTCATAGTAACCGCCGTAGCCCAAATAGCTGCCAAGGGGCAGGCTCACGAAGGGAATGCTGCCGCAGGCAAAGAGTCGTTGGGCCAGGGACGCCTCGCGGCAAAGGTCAGCAATATAGTAACGGCCGCCCGGCGCCAGTACGCGGGCGATCTCGTCCAGAATGCGCACAGGAGCGACCCAATGGTGCAGTGCAAAGGAGCTAAGGACCAGGTCGAAACTCCCGCTGGCAAAGGGCAAGCAATGCCCGTCGGCCTGAGGCCAGAGTCCCCGCCCATCTAGCCCTGAATGGATGGCCTGGTCCCTGGCCAGCTCGACCATGGGGGCCGCCAGATCAAGGCCGACTATCCGCAGAGCCGGACGGTTCTGGGCTATGGCCAGAGCCACCCTGCCCGGACCGGTACCCAGGTCGAGGCAAGTGCCTTGCGAAACACCCAGGGCGAGGGCGCCTGCCACAATGCGGCGATGGGCGGCGCGCATCAGGGGCAGCCGGCTGATCAGGCTGTAGAACCGGGAAACAGTACCGGACTCGATGGCCGAGATCTCGGGCACACGGGCGGACAGGTTCAGGTACTTCATTGCGGATTGAGGTAATGCCTCCACGTCTGGGCCAAGCCCTGATGCAAGCTGACCTCTGCCTGCCAGTTCAGGTCGCGCCTGGCTTTGTCACAGTTCAGATAGGAATGGCGTGCATCGCCCGGCCGGCGAGGCCCGTGTTGTGGGTTCACTGAACGGCCACTAACCTCCAGCAGCGTGCCGTAGAGCGTGTTGATGCTGGTACCAACTCCGGTTCCGATGTTGTAAGCTTGGCCTTCTCCAGCTTCCAGGGCAAGTACGTTGGCGCGAGCGCAGTCTCCCACGTAGCAAAAGTCCCGCGTTTGCTCGCCATCCCAGTGGATCGTGGGTGTCACGCCGTCAAGGAGGTTTTGGCAAAAGATGGCGACCACGCCAGCCTCGCCAAAGGGGTCCTGGCGCGGTCCATAGACGTTGGCATAGCGGAGGCTTGTCCATTGAAGGCCGTGCTCGAGTCCATAGACCTGTACATAGCGTTCTCCAGTGTGCTTGCTCAGGGCGTAGGGGGAGACTGGGTTGGCCGGGTGTTCCTCATTCTCTGGCAGGTACTCGGGGTCACCGTACATGGCCCCACCTGAGGAGATATAGATGAACTTACGGATTTGCGCCTGGCGAGCTGCCTCCAAAAGGTTGACCGTACCAAGTATGTTCTGGGTGGCATCAAAGATAGGGCGGCGGACCGAAACCGATACGCTAGCGTTGGCCGCGTGGTGGTTGACGATGTCCGGCCGCCTGCTCAGAAAAAGGTCAGCCAGCCCAGGATCGTTGACGCTCATTTCTACAAGCTCGGCGGCTGGATTGATGCGTTCGCACTTGCCGGTGCTGAGATCATCCACCACAGTTACCTGGTGACCGGCTTTGATATAGACATCGACAACATGGGAGCCGATAAAGCCGGCTCCGCCTGTGACAACAATTCTCATTGGTCTATCTCCACCTGGATTCTGTCTGCTGCTATTGTAGCACGGCTGGGGCAAAGGCTCAAGTTTGGCTGGCGGACGAATGCGCAGATTATCGTGAACCACATCAACTTTCGGACTTGACAACGAACGAATGTTCTGGTACAATGGTCCCGAACAAATGAGCTAGTTGCGCCGTCAAACTGTGGTGCCGACCGGGAATCTCGTCGATATTCCGTGCAACTGCATTGGGACCTGGAACCCAAGCAGTGACGGCACCGGTCCGACAGATGAAAGGAGACCGAAACATGGCCAAGGAACTATCCGACCGTCAGAAACGCATGCTGGAGTTCATCCGAGAGTTTATCTTTGAGAACCGGTTTCCGCCCAGCATTCGCCAGATTGGGGAGGTGGTGGGAATCTCGTCGACCTCGGTAGTCAAGTACAACCTGGATGCCCTGGAGCGCAAAGGCTATATCGAGCGCGATCGTGATATCTCGCGCGGGATCCGCCTGGTCGAAGACCTGGCTGCTCGAATGGCTGAAGTGATCCACGTACCGATGCTGGGGCGCATCGCCGCAGGCTCGCCCATACCAGTGCCAGACTCAGATTTCTCTCCCTTTGGCTATGATACCAGCGTCGAGTTGACCCGGGATATCGTGAAGGATGCAAACAATACCTATGCCCTGGAGGTTCAGGGCAACTCGATGATCGATGCTCTCATCAATGATGGCGATATCGTGCTGATGCGACATCAGGAGAGGGTAGAAAACGGTGAACTCGCCGCTGTCTGGGTGCGCAGCCAGGAAGAAACAACTCTGAAGCGTTTCTACCTGGAGGGTGACAAGGTCCGGCTCCAGCCGGCCAATCCAACGATGCAGGCCATGTTCTACCCGGCCCACGACGTCGAGATCATGGGCAAAGTTCTGTGCGTCATCCGGCAGCTGAATTGAGCTGCTTATCCCTTTGATGGGTGATCTATGACCCCTTCGACCTGAAGGGGAAAGAGGAGGCTGGTGCCTGACCACGTCGAGTGACAGGACGCCTCGACCCTAGAACATAAGGTTAAAATCTTCGGACTTGGTCCGGTTGTGACTTGACTTAGAACGCATGTTCTGATACAATAGAACATGCGTTCTGCTATTCTGGAAAGGAGAGGGCATAGAGAATGGGCAAGCAGCGAAAGAGCCTCCATGTTCTGGAGTTTGTGAGATCCTATGTGAGCGAGAATTATTATCCGCCGACCTTCGATGAGATAAAGGTAGCCACCGGGCTCAGCAGCAAATCTCACGTTGACTACTACCTTCGGGCCCTGGAGGAAGGTGGATTCATTGAGCGCAGGCCTCATACCCCGCGCGGCCTGAGGCTTCTTGGGTCTGCTGCAGATGCGTTCGAGGTCAAGGTGGAGGGCGCCATAGCCGCGGGACAGCCGCTTGAAGTGGCTGATGGACCGGGTCAGGGACTTGAGATCACCTCTGAACTCGCGGATCCTCGCAAAGACCTCTACGCCCTCCAGGTCCAGGGCGAATCCATGGTAGATGACTTGGTAGCCGATGGTGATCTGCTCATCGTGGAGCGGCAGCAAGAGGCCACTCGCGGCCAGATGGCCGTCGTGCACTTGAAGGATCGGAACGAAGCTACGTTGAAACGGGTGTATCCGGAAGGGGAGCGGGTGCGATTGCAGCCTGCCCATCCCTCCATGTCGCCAATCTATGCGGATGCCAAAGACGTTCGCGTGCAGGGCCGGGTGGTTGCTGTCATCCGCCAACTGTAGCCTGGGAGAGTTACGATGATTCGGAAGTTGTCGGCTGTACGCAAATCCGAGCAGTGGGTCCCCGGTACGAGTCCCTGTGACCATCGCACGGTGTCCAAGGACGGCCGCATCGTCTGCGCCAAGATCGTGGCGGGAGACAATGCCGTGTCCCCCGAGATCTGCTACTCGTGCCCAGTTCGGGCTGTCAATTGTAGGCACCTCAGCTTCTCCCTGGAGCAGACCTCGCCCAGTCCCATTGTCGTGCGGTTCAATGGACGCACTGAGGTATGGGATGACGATGCGCCGGAGATCTTGTTCGAACAGGCCGCCTGTGCAGCTCAAGTGATTCCCATACATGGCCCCCGGTCGTGTGCAGGATGTGCGCTGCGCCAGCCAGTCGATGCCGCCGCTGCAAAGCCAGCCCCACGGAGGCGCCAGGCAGCAGCGGCAGGCAAGGTGGTACGATTCCCAGGTCGTCGTGCAGTGGCGGCCACAGGATAGACCAGGAGGGAGACGCGCTGATGAAAAAAGAGATGCACTTCCAGGCGGACCGCATCGAACTGGTGCTGGCCAGCCACAAGGTTTCGGCACGGGTGACCGGAGGCAAGGCCACGCCGAGGATGGTGCGCTACGACCTGAGTACCCCTCTCGGGGTCAGGGTAAGGCAGGTAGCCAGCTTGGCCGAGGAACTGGCTCTCAGCCTGGGGGCGCCTTCCTGCAGAGTGTACCGCGAAGACGGTCGTGTGCAAGTAGAGGTACCTCGCAGCGACGGGCAGGTGGTGAGGTTGTGGGATGTATGCAGCCGGCTGGCAGCACACAGGTCCGGGGCGGGAAGACCCAATACCGTGCCCCCGGTGACGGCAGTGTTGGGGCTAGATGGAAATGGGATACCCTTGCTGCTCTGCCTTCCCAGTCCCAACGTCGCCCACGTATTGCTGGCGGGTACCACAGGCTCGGGCAAGACAGCGCTGGCGCGGGCGATGGTCGCCTCGCTGGCGGAATTCAACAGCCAGCGTCAGCTACAGTTTGTACTGGTGGATCCCAAGGGAAGGGGGCTGATGCCTTTTTCGGGACTGCCGCACCTGGTGGAACCAGTTGTGACTCGGGTAGACGGGGCGGTGGCCGTGCTGGACCGCCTGGTGGCGGAGATGGAGCAGCGGGACCTGGAAGGACGCTCGGAGCCGAGGATAGTGATCGTTCTGGACGAGCTGGCGGACCTGATTCAGGTAGGCGGCCGGGCAGTGGAGGGTGCGGTTACACGGCTCACGCAGCGTGGCCGCGAGGCTGGATTGCATGTGGTAGCCTGTACCCAAAAGCCAGCAGCGTCGGTCATTGGCAGCCTGGTCAAGAGCAACTTTCCAGTGCGCTTGGTAGGCAGCGTGGCGAGCCCTGAGGATGCCAAGGTAGCGACTGGTCTGGCAGGGACAGGGGCGGAGCGGCTGATGGGCCAGGGGGATTTTGTGGTAGTGGCCAAGGGACAGGTGACTCGGATGCAGGCAGCCTATATCGATGAGCGGCAGGTGCGAGAACTGGTGGCAAAGCTCGAGAAAGGTCCGCAATCGCTTCTGAATGCGGGTCCGAAACCAGGGGAGACGCTGTAATTGCCGGCGGCAACGGGAACAGATGGCGTGCGCCGGCGTGCCCAGAGATTGAGTGAACACCTGAGACGGTTCAAATAGCAAAGATGGAGGGATACAAGGTGACGGACTTGAGTTTTTGCAGCAGCAGAGCAGGCAGGCTGGGGGAAGAGCGCAGACTGTTTTGGGCCGCGAAAAGGTGTGGCCCCTTGCGCGGAGAAGCGAGGGCAGATGGCTACAATCAAGCCTCCGCTGATGCGATGCGGTCGGAGACTGTGGCTTTTGGGGCAGCCCTCCCCAGTGCTGGGAATGGGCATGAGATACAGCCTCTGAGTTCGAGGTACGTGCGTGCAGCGGACGGTCAGAGGTTGAGGTGATAGGCAATGGATTGGGATGAACGTGTGACAGACTCGGATGGGTTTGGTAGGGGCGCTAGGCAGGTTGCCGCTGTACTGGGCACTGTATTTGCCGTGACGCTGACCGTGGTTGTCGGTAAGCAGATGAGTTCTGAAGCGATTTCGGTGGTTGTTGGCGTCGTGTGTGGTGTGGTGGCGGGTATCCCCACCTCTATGCTCCTGCTTGTGGTGCTGACGCGAAGGGAGCAAAAGCAGGTGGATGAGGTGGAGCGGGTGAGGCAGGGCGACTATCCGCCGGTGGTGGTCGTGCAAGGGAGTGGCGGAACTCATGGACTTCCGCAGGGATCACAGGCGGGGTATTGGCCAGCACCGATGCCGGGACCCTCGGTGGATCGCCAGTTTCAGGTGGTGGGAGGCGATGATCTGCTGCTTGACGAAAGAAGGTACTAGGCTCGCTGGCGTAGCTCAACCAGCGAGATTGGGGGTGAATGATGTCTTGGAAGCTCTACGAGGAATCCGTTGAGATGCAGGGACTGCGGCACCAGTTCTTGCCGCGACTATTTCGTTGGCGTGGCTGTTACCATGATGTGGACAGTGTAGATCGCTGCTGGACTGTATCGCGGCGGCGCAGGGGAGGCCGTCTCCAACGTCGCTATTTCCAGGTACAGTGTGGAGAGGGGGTCTTTGAACTGTACCAGGATCTTGTTGCTGGTACGTGGCACCTGCGGCGCGCTAGACTAGCGCAGGCGCGGATCTTGAGGGTGCAGCGCTATGCCCCGGCATGGCGGTAGAAGAAGCTCGGGGACTGGAGGGCAGCCGTGAAGATGGAGACAGGATTGCTGTGGTATGATGCTGACCCCCGGCGGGGGTTGGAGGACAAGGTCGAGCGGGGAGCGCAGCGCTACCTTGAGAAACATGGACGATGGCCGAATACCTGCTACGTTCATGCACTGGCTGTGCCTTCTCAGGTGGAGAAGGATCTCCATATGACGCGCAGTTCGGAGGGCAGGATCCGCCTGGTTTCGGCGCCCAATATCCTGCTGCATCACTATTGGTTGGGGGAGAGCGCGGGGAATGTGGAGCGTAAGACGAGGCAAGCTGCCAGCTAGCTTGTCTTGATTAGGAGCGGCTGCTCGATAGGTCTACGACGAGCAGGTCAAGAGCCAGGACGTCCTCGGTCTTCCCTGTCTTGATGGACCAGTCGGCTTCAACCAGACGTCTGTGTGCTTCTTGCAGTTGTGCCTTGTCAAAATTCCGGACTTGCGCCAGCACCTTTTTCGTCACGAAGGGATGGAGCTTGAGCCGGGTCGCAATCTCTCTCTCAGCAAGGCCCTGACCCTGCAACTCGCTGATCTGCATCAGGATCCGTACCTGGCGGGCTATCATGGACAGCAGGTAGAGGGGGGCCGCCAAATCATCCAGCATGAGGTGGAGCAGGCGCAGCGCACGGTCGGTCTGGCAAAGACCTATCGAATCCACAAGATCAAAGATATTGGCCTCGCGAGCGCGGCTAACCAGGGTCTTGACATCAGTGGCAGTGATCTGCTGCCCGTCGGTATAGAGCAAGAGTTTTCCGATCTCCTGATCGAGGAGCCGGAGGTCGCGGCCCACCAGCGCGGCCAACATGACTACGGCCTCGTGGCTGATTTCCCCCTGCCTGTCCCTTGTCCGACGGCGGATCCAGTTGGGCAGGTCGCCATCCTTTGGGAGCGCAAAAGCCTTGACAAAGGCCCTTTTTTGCTCTCCCCCGGCTTTGGCCAGCTTTAGGATTGGGTTGCTGGCCGGCAGCACCCTGGCTTCCACAAAGATGAGACGCGTCGTTTTGGACAGGGTTGGTAGATAGTCGCCGAGTTCTGACAAGAACCTGCGCTTCCAGGCTGGCTCCTCATCTGAATCCTGCTTTCCTCCTTTCTTTGCCCGGCGGCTGGCTGCCAGCCGGCCCAAGAGTCCGTGGACAATCACGAGTCGCCGGTCAGCCATGAAGGGGATGGTGTCACAGGCATGGCGGAGTTCGCCGGGCGTAAGTTTGCGGCCATCCAGAATACTGGTATTGAGCTCGGCCATGGCCGGATCACGCTCGGCCAGCTTTTCCCGCAACTGGGTCACGGCCTCGGCCCGGCTGAATTCATCCTCACCGTGAAAGATATAGAACACCGGTCATCCCCGTCCTATCGTGATCTTGTGGGCGGTGATCTTTCCTCGTTCCTGTTGACTAATGCTGACGATGTACAGGCCATCAATCTCTGGCGTGGTGGTGATGTGTTCCTGGATGCTATGAGCGACTGGCTGGGCCACGAGGGCGGCCAGGGTGGCTGCGGTAAGCGCGAGTGGAAGGCGGTCCAGTTTGCTGCGTGGGCGGCCCAAGGTCGCACCGAAGGCAGCGGCGCCGGCAAAGATGCCGGTGACGGCCAGATTGGTTCCACACCGCGGATGGACTGCCAGGTGGGCCTCGCCCTGCTGCAGACGGGCCAGGGCCTCGGCGACCGCGTCTGTAATCTCTTCGGTGCTCACAGAGCCAATGATGACAAAACCCTGGAACGCGCTACGCCCTACCAAGCGCACGTACGGGTTGCGCTGGCTGAGCACATGCATGGTGGCATGCTCCAGCGCGTGGTTCTGACGAACGTTGTTGAGGATATCCAGCATGTGGGTTCCGGATCCTTTCGTCAAAGCTTGTGTCACGATCGATAGACGGCAACCAGCAATCGTGGTGGTGACTCCAGCGCCCAGAAGCAGCGAGTGCGCGCAATGGATCAGGTGACTGCAGCTTCTCGATTATATCATAGGTCAAGACCTGGGGCAACCCGATCGTGCCAGGAATTATCCATAGCTGGAGGCCGTGGCATTTCGCCCAGGCTTGACGAAATGGACAATTGGGGGTAAGATTGCCCCTGTATATTCTCAGGCGAGGGAGACTTGACCGGCAAAAGGATAGGTACAATCGGGCTTTTTGTTGTTGCCTTTGTGCTGGGCATTGCCTATGTGTGGTGGTTGGCATCTGTTACCACGATTGATCTGGAGGTAGCTACTGTTCCGGCCCAATCCGGGCGTGTGGTGGTTGGCCCGACTCGTACCTTACGCCCAACCAGTACCCCTAGTCCTACCGAGACACCCGTACCCTCACCTTCACCATTGCCCTCACCATCACCGGACCTCACGCTTCCCAGTGCCAAGATCGGCATCGTGGCCGGTCATTGGCAGAACGATGTAGGAGCGGTCTGCCGGGACGGGCTGAAGGAGGTACGCATCAACCTGGACGTCGCGTCCCAGGTTGTGTCTATGCTGCAGGATGAGGGCTATCGTACTGAACTCCTACCCGAATTCTCGGAGCGGCTGGATGGCTACGAGGCGGATGCGTTTGTGTCGATCCACACTGACTCTTGCGCAGCGCTGGGTATCTCGGGCTTTAAGGTCGCCCGAGTAGCCTCTAGTGCGATCCCGGAGGAAGAGGATCGTCTGGTGGCTTGCTTGACCAGGGAATACGGACGGGGAACAGGTCTTCCTTTTCATAAGAACAGCATCACTTTCGATATGACTGACTATCATGCCTTCAAGGAGATCGACACTCAGACGCCGGGAGCCATCATCGAGCTGGGCTTCATGGGAGCTGACAGAGAGTTGCTCACAGATCACAGTTCGCAAGTGGCGCAGGCCCTGGTGAAGGGGATCCTCTGCTTCCTGGAAGGTGAATGAACGCACACTTGAGGTTATCTGGATCTTGTCTATGACCATCTGTATCGTAGACGTCCCATTTTTCTGCTTGCATGATGAACGGGGCTGTCAAGCCCCTTTCACTAGATCTGGGGAGTTACCGCCATGAGTTCCAGTCGTGATCAGTTTGAGATGTTGGTGGCTGAGGCCCTGGATAGTTTGCCCGACGAGATAGCGGCGTGGCTTGACAATGTGGTTGTCGTTGTAGGCGAGCGGCCAACCCCTGAGCAGTTGGCCCAGGCAGGACTGGGCCCTGGCAACCTTCTATTTGGACTATACGTGGGCGTGCCCAAAACTCGGCGCGGCTTCACCTACGGTGAGATTGTGCCCGACAAGATCGTGATCTACCGGCAAGCTATCGAGCAGGTCTGCCGTACCCCAGCCCAGATCCGGGAGTGCGTGCGAAAGACAGTACTCCATGAAATCGGTCACCATTTTGGGATGGACGAGGATCAATTACGTGCGGCGGGCGTGTGAGGTGGCAAGTTACCTCTGAGCACACACTTTTTTTGAGGCGCTCGGCCTGGTTGGCGGCTGCCTTACCCCCGCTCGGGTGTGGCCAGGGATCGGGATGGGGCTTCTATGTTTCGCTATCTGCGTGTGAAAGAGAAACCCGACAAGGTTCTATCCGACCTCGGGAAGCTATCCGGAGAGTGGCTAAGACAAAGTGCTGGCGTGCCTATCGCGCTGAGGCAGATCAATGGCCTTCCCGAGAATGCGCGACGGCGGGCCTATCGTGGTTTGCTGCCCCCCGTCCTGCTCGCGAGATTTGGTGTCAATCCCATCACCTGGCAGGGATCCGATGGTGAGGAGCGGGTTGTGCTGAGAGCTGAGCCGGACTTGGGACAGGTCAGGATCTCGGTGCAGGCTGCGGAGGGCATTGGCCACGAGTTCCTGTACCTTGAGCTTCAAGATACTTCTCTCAATGGCATCAATCTGAATTTTCTCCAGCTCAGTGACCCAGATGGTCCCTACTTCCGAACCGACTATGATGAGAATGGCAGGCCTACCCTATTTGGTACCGTGAATCGCAACTTGCCTGCGGAGGAGCTGGCCTTTGAGGCCGGACTCGCACCCGCACAGGTGCGGAAGGGCTTGGGTGCTTCCACGCTGATCTTGCAGCAGTTGGAGGCGTTCCTTGTGACGTGCGGCCACAGCGCTTACTTTTTGGAGCCGCTCACCTACGCATCAGCCTGGGTTTTTGAGGGGCGGGGCTTTGCCTATGTGCGTGGACACAAGCTGATGGACGAAATTCAGAAAGCGTTTCAACCTGGAGGCCAGCTTCACCAGGCCCTGGATGGTAGCACTCCCTTTCGCCAGCCCGGGCAGTGGAAGAGCGTGCGCGGTAGGGCTTGGGCCATACATGACGGTATACTGGAGGCCGCAGGTGAAACGTGGGATGGTCTGCGCATGGTCAAGCAGGTAGGGCGCCACGCGGGGGTTGAGACCTTTCCCGATGCCGTGTACTAGGCCGAGCGGGTCACGGTCTTTGGCAGACATGGAATGGATGCTCGAAGCTTTCCCACAGCCAAGCCTCGCCTGTTTGAGAACCTGGCTCCTGGGCACCGCCAGTTGTACGCCATCGAGACATCATGTCCATGAAGGAGGGGCCAAGTGAAGGGTCAGTATCAAACTACACGCGCAGCGGAGCTTGAGTCACTGGCCCTGTTCCGTGCTTTCATTGACGATGCGTGCGTACAGCATCCAGAAGTTGATCAAGATGTGTGCTACGACCTAAAGCTGGCAATTGATGAGGCCTGTACCAACATCATTACCCATGGCTACGAAGGCATGAATCCCGGCTCGATCATCCTGATCCTGAAACTTGAGCCTGGGCAGGTGGTCGTACGCATTACCGATTTTGGACATCCCTTTGAGCCCTACGAGCCTCCACAGCCCGACATCGAAGCAAGCCTGGAAGATGGATTCTCGGGCGGCTTTGGCCTATTCTTCATCTATCAGACCATGGATGAGATCGGCTACCGAACTGCGGAGGATGGCAATCACCTGGAATTTGTCAAGCGGTTGCCATCGGCCCGGAAAGGATAGCCTGGGAGACTGTACTATGGAGATTTCAGCGAGACGGGTCGGACAGGTGCTTGTCATCTCTGTCGCGGGCAGCATCGATGCACTGACGGCTGAGGAGTTCTCTGGTTTTCTGGGCGCACAGGTAGACCGTGGGCAGAATCAGTTTGTCCTGGACCTGGACCAGGTGGATTTCGTGAGCAGCGCGGGGCTGCGCGGGATCCTGCACCTGCTCCGTGAGAGTCGCGAACAGGGGGGCGATCTCCGCCTGGCCGCAGCTCAGCCAGGTGTGGCGAGAACCTTGGAGATTTCTGGATTGCTGCGTATTGTGGGTGCCTATCTGGCCGTGAGCGATGCGGTTGCCAGTTTCGATTCCTAGGCCAGCCGGTGCAGGGATGGGTTGTCAGCTCTAGAGTGTGAAGGGCTCGTACTCCCTGGCACAGGGTTGGCCCAAAGTAAGGTAGAGTGTACGTGCTGCGAGGTCCATGATCACCGAAGCCCGGGTGGCTGTCTGCTGCAATGATGGTTCGCTGTGGTCGGCGTGGCGGCAGATGGCATGGGCCCCGTGGGCGTGGTCGGTGAAAATGGCGCGCATGGTCTCCTGGGAGATGCCGTCCCCGGCTGCAGCCAGCAGGCGCCGCGCTCGGGCCGCTCTGGCAACAGTGCTTCTTGAATTCCGGATCCCAAGGTCCCCCTGGCGAAGCCGCACGGATTCAAAATGATTGGCGTGGACGAGCCACCCAGCGTCACCGTAGACAAAGTCGGCATCGGTAGCGGTGAGTTCTAAATCCAGGATCTCACCCTCTGCGTGGGCCAGAGGGATATTGGCAGCCCCGCCCCTTGGCACGCTGAGGGCGGCCCGGATCGCATCGCCCAATGCTTCGCAGCTCAACATCTGGCGCAGAATCACGTGTATGGGCAGTCCCAAACCCTCGTTGGCATGCTCCAGAAAGTTCAGACCAACTCCCAAGCCAGCGCTGTTCAGCCCAATCTTGCCGAGCTGTCCGGCTTCGGTGAGTGTCAGAATCTCCAGTCCATCGGGCTGGCAAATGTGGAGAAGGATGGGTTCTGCTTCCACGGCTGTATACCAATCCCAGTTCTGACCCAGCAGCACGTGTCCCGGGCTGGTGGCCTCGGGCGCCGCGATCAGGGCCGTACACTCTGACGCCGCCAACATCAGTTCTGATCGCGCGTTGATGAGAAGTACCTCTGTCAGGTCACAGCCGGCGCCTTCCGCAATGCCTTTCATCTCCTGCCACAGGTCGGGGGCGTGGGTTTCGACGACCGGTGCAAAGGCATCGGCGGCTTGCAGGGCTGCTGCTCGCTCCAGACCCCTGTGAAAGGCGAGCAGACGCAAATAGTCTTTGATATTCTGCCGAATGGAAGGAGCAACGCAGGCGCCGTACTGGCGTCCGCGTTCACGGGCTTCTCCCTGGACTTTGACGACCTGGAGTTCTCTACTGCTCATAGATCTGGCGCTCCCGCCTGCGGCTGTTTAGGCATCCCGGCGAATGGGAACCAAAAGGGACTGCTTGCTCTGGGATGAATGGACGTATAGGAAGTGGTAGAGTCTAGTCGGAGGGCGCGGTGTGCAATAGCTTGTCGCGCACCGCGCCCCTCGAACTATGCTTGACTCTCCAGTCCAAGGACTGCCAGGCGCTCCGGAGTTGGAACACCTTCAGGTGTCCAGTTCCGAGCGCGGTAGTAGTCTCCAAGAATCAGGTCCAGGTCGGGCAGTACGCCCTCCGCACCGCCGGAGGGCCGGGGCTCGTTCAGGAATCGCTGGGGCAGGGTGTCATCGGCCGCAGTGATGCCCAACCGCAGATTGATGAGTCGCTTGAGATTGAACAACCGCTCGCCTGCCTGCAGGATATCCTCGCCATCCCAGTCCCAGCCCAGCGCGACGTTTACCAGTTCAGCCAGGTGCCGGGGTTCGCACTTGCCCTTGGCGATGAACTTGCAGAGCCCCAGCGGATTGTAGACTGCCATATAGTTCTGAAAGTCGGCGGTCACGACCCCCTTGCCGGCGCTATCATGGGGATCATATTCCTCAGGATTATACCAGCCATCAAAACGAGCACCGTAGCCCAGCCAATAGGAGAGGGATTCCAGGTGACAGGCGCCGCGGGATGCTGTCGCATAGTTGGCGGACATGCTCACGAAAGCGCGCGGGTCGTGGTAGGGCACTTCCATGCCCTTGACGTGGATGGCGAAAGCTTCAGCCTCTGGTCCGATACGCGCAGCTGCGGCCCGCACACCATCGGCCAACAGAAGGCCGATGCCCTCGCGCCGGGCGATGGCGTGGATGGCCTCAGCCATTGCCTCGGCATTGCCCCAGGTTAGATCCAGACCGCCGGTCTCGTCTTGTGTGATCGTCCCCTTTTCGTAGGCTTCCATGGCAAAAGCAATGGATGAGGAAGTACTGATGGTGTCCATCCCGTAGCGGTTGCAGAGGTCGTTCATGTAGGCGATGGCCTGCACGTCGTCGCACTGGCAGTTGCCGCCAAAGCCTGCCAGGGTTTCATATTCAGGCCAGTGGCCGTGAACGCCAGCATAGGGGCCATCCTCGATCTTGGCTGTCTTGCCACAGCCGATGGGGCAAGAGAAGCAACGGGTGTGCCGCTCAAAGATCGTCTCGGCCATGTACTGCCCCGAGATACGTGCCGCCTCGTCCTCCCAATTGCCCAGCGTCCAGTTCTTGAGGGGTAGGTCTCCGGTGAGTTCTGTGGCTGGTACACCACCTGCTGTGCCGAGCTGGGTCATTCCCAGCGAGTTCTCTTGGATGAAGCCATTCATCTCCTTGACAAGGGTACGAAAGGCATTCATGTCAGGATACTGTGGGCGATCTTTGCCACGAACGACAATGGCTTTGAGGTTCTTGGAGCCCAGCAGAGCCCCCATTCCGCCCCGGCCGGCGGTTCGGGCGTGCTCCTGCCCACCCTGCATGACATTGGCGAATCGCACGAGCTTTTCTCCGGCGGGACCAATGCAAGAGAGTTGGGCTTTGGCGTCGGTCTCGGCGCGGAGCCTCTCAAAGGTCTCAAAATGATCCAATCCCCAGAGATGGGCAGCACTGCGGATCTCTACCTCACCGTCATGGATCCAAAGGTAGACAGGCTCTGCTGCACGACCTGTGACAATCAGCCCGTCAAAACCAGAGAAGCGCAGTTCCGCGCCCCAGTGGCCGCCCATGTTGGCCTCGTTCCAGATGCCGGTCAGGGGCGACCGCCCGCACCAGGAGCTTCGGCAGCCTGTCGGCGCAAAAGTACCGCTCAACAGGCCGTTGAAGGCCAGAAGCGGACTGGCAGGATCCAGGGGATCAAGGTTGGGATCCATCTCCTCGTAAAAAATCTTGGCCGCCAAGCCGCTGCCCAGCAGAAAGCGGTGCACATCGGCGTCATCAATCGATTCAACGCGACAGGCACCGCTGCTCAGGTCAACTCGAACCAGTTTTCCTGCATACACGTGTGGCATTCTCATACCTCCCACTTCAGCGTGAGTTGCGCGTGCCGGCCGCCCATTCTGAGCGCGAACGATGCCCAACCGCATGCAGCCTGCACAACGGGGGCATTATACCCGAAAACGACGGACGTGTCCAAAAGCCACCGGCCTATTTCTTTGCCGAGTGTGCTGCGGAAGCGCCGGCGATCTGGAGACACAGGAGCAGGGTTCCCCTGTGTAATTTGACATAGTCATTGGACATCTCGTGGCAAATGTGCTAGAATATCCCTAGAGTAGAGAATGACGCTGTCACTGGCGGCAGTCGCCAGGTGGTAGGAAAATCGGGTAGCTTTATGCTGCCCGATTGCCGGCTCCTGGCTGTATCTCAGAAAGGAGCGTGTCATGTCACAAGACGACCTTGCAGACCTGCAACGGACTATTGAGGGCAAAGGGCATACCTGGCGAGCCGGACCTACCTCATTGACGGCACTGCCGCCCGAGGAACAAGAGCGGCGTTTGGGCCTGCGCCTGGAACCTCGCGAAATGGAGCGCCTTGCCTCCTTGCTGGATGTACCAGCCGCGCGTGCGGTGGAATTCCCTCTGGCCTGGGATTGGCGCGACGTAGAGGGATCCGACTGGACCACGCCGGTCCGCGATCAGCGGGCCTGTGGATCGTGCGTGGCCTTTGGGACTGTGGGCGTGATGGAAGTGATGCTCAAGCGTCACCACAACGACGCAGCACTGCAACCAGACCTATCAGAGGCCCACCTCTTTTTCTGTGGATGTGGTGACTGCTGCGACAAAGGTTGGTGGCCCAGCTATGCACTGAACTATGCCAAGAGCAGCGGTGTACCAGATGAGGATTGTTTCCCCTACCAGGATTTCAATCTGCCCTGCTCGGAGGCGTGCAGTGACTGGCACGGACGCGCGGTCAAGGTAGTAAGCTGGCAGGAACTGGCTGACCCGGGGTCGCGAAAGGAGTGGCTGGCCAATAGCGGCCCCGTAATCGGCTGCCTGGCAGTCTATAGGGATTTCTTTAGCTATACCGGTGGTGTGTACCGTCACACTACGGGCGACCTGGCTGGCTACCACGCGGTCTGCGTCGTTGGCTACTCGGAGGCGGAGCAGGCGTGGATCTGCAAGAACAGTTGGGGCACCGACTGGGGCGATGCCGGCTGGTTCAAGATTGGCTATGGAGAAAGCGGGATCGATACCGAGTTCGCCATGTATGGTGTTGAGGAGGTTGCGCCGCCAGGAACGGATCCGGAACCCGAGCCAGAGCCAGACCCTGAGCCCGCGCCGGACGGTGGGTGCAACCTCGTAGCGCGCCTCGCCAGCGTCTTCCAGAGCAAAGGAGGGTAGTGGGGCAAGAAAGCCAGGAGGTATCCATGCAAAGATTTGATGATCCTGCGGGGCCTATCCAGGTTGGGGCAAAGGAGCAGTTTGCCATCGCTCTGGCGGGCAACCCCACAACCGGCCACGAATGGCAGGCTAGCGTGGATCCCATTTACCTCGAGCTGAGGGCGTCGGTCTTTGAACCAGAGGGGAAAGCCGTGGGCTCTGGCGGGCGAGATGTGTTCCAATTCAAGGCTCTACGGGCGGGTGATACCGAGATTTCTTTCGAGTACCGGCGGCCCTGGGAAAGGGTGCCGCTCGAAACGAGGCGCTGCCGGCTGGTAATCGCAGGCTAGAACAGGCCCAGGCTGCAGGGTTCCAGTCCAATAGGTCCTATGTGATACGCGCGGGCACCCGGCGCAAGGCCGAGTGCCTGCGGCTTTTGCTTAGCCGCAGAGCGCCATCGCGACAATGTCTTCCCCGCCATCGACAGGAAAGATGTGACCTGTCATCCAAGCAGTGCCGGGCTGGGCCAAGGTCACCAGGGCCTGGGCAACATCCTCGGGGACGGTCATCCGGCCATAGGGATGGCACGTCATGGCGATCTCTATGGCGGTCTCGTGCCCGGGAATCTGGCGTAGAGCCGGCGTGTCGGTGATGCCGGCCTGGATGGCATTGCACTTGATGTTGCGCGGAGCAAGCTCCATCGCTAGCTGCCGGACATGGCTCTCCAGAGATGCCTTGGCCGCGCTCACAGCGCCATAGGAAGGAAAGACACGGTGGCTGCCGGCGCTGGTCATGGCATAGATACGGGCATCGTCGGCGAACTGATTGCGCCAGACAAGGTCTTGGGTCCAGTAAACCAGGCTGTGGGCCATCACGTCTACGGTCATCTCCATCTGGACTTTGCTCAGGCTTTCGTCAGCGTTTTCCGCGACAAAGGGCCGAAGAGAGCCAAAAGCCAGGGTGTGCAGCAAGAGTTTCACCTGGCCTTCGCCGATCTCAGCATGGATCTGGTCAAGAGTCTTCCGCCGTCGCTTCTCATCGGCGGCGTTGATGTTGAAAAAGAGGGCTTGCTGCTGATTGGCCTCCACATCAGCCAGCACGGATTTGGCACGTGGTAGCGTTGCTTTGGTGTCTAGATGGATGCCAATGATGTTCATGCCCGCTGCAGACAGTGCGCGACTGCAGGCCGCACCAAACCCGCTTGAAGCGCCCAAGATCAATGCCCAACCCGAAAGTGTCTTTTCGCTCAAGATATTGCCTCCGTGCTCAGTAGGGATCCTCCAGAATGAGGTCCTTTGCTTCGATGGGGGCCGGATCACTGGCCTGGAGCATCGCCATCCTGCCGCGGAACTTGGGCAGCGTCTCGGCTATGTAGATCCGGGCCAGCTCTCTCTTTCGATCAGAGGATCGCGCTTGCTGCAGGGTCAGCCACGAGGTAAGGACATAGATGGCCATGTCGGCCAGATCGACCGCATAGTAGTCGACCAGCGCGCGATTATCCTGTTCCTTCATGTGATCGATGGAGCGGCTGAGCAACTCAGTGGCTTCTTCAACCTGGTCCTTTAGCCCCGCCAACTCCGGTCCATAGTCCTGGTCCGCCCAGTCCTTCAGCATTCTATCCAGTGAATGGCCCAGCAGCCCCCCGGTGGCGGCCACGACCTGAAGCTGGCTCGTGCCCTCGTAGATGCTGGTGACGCGGACGTCGCGAAAATGGCGCTCTACGTTGAACTCTTGCATGTAGCCGGTGCCGCCATGGACCTGCATGGCCTGGTAGCAGACCCGGTTGCCCATTTCTGTGGAGTGGTATTTGGCCAGAGGTGTAAGTACCGCGGCCAGACGATCGGCCTCCTTGAGCCGCAGGCGTTGCTCTTTGCTGAGTTTGCCTCGTGTTTTGAGGCGCTCGTAGGCGTTCTTTCGATCAACCCACTGCCCGGCCTCGAGGACCAGCGCCCGTGTTGCCTGGATCTCGGCCCGCATCGAGAGGAGCATGCGATAGACCGCCGGAAAATCCTCAATGGACTGGCCAAACTGGATGCGCTTCTGTGCGTACTGGTATGCCTCGCGGTAGGCAGCCTCGGCGATACCGACTGCCTGGGCTGATACCCCAAGCCGGGCTCCGTTCATTAGCGCCCAAGTGTAACGGATCAGACCGTACCGGCGCTTGCCCACCAGCCGCGCCGGTGTGTCGCAGAACTGGATCTCACAGGTGGGGGAGCCATGGAGGCCCATCTTGTTTTCAGTGCGACGGATGACTACCGTCTCGTCGGCTTCCACCTCGAACAAGGAGAGGCCACGAGCGTCGGTGGAACCTTCCTCGGAACGGGCCAGGACCAGCAGAACGTCGGCGTTGCCGTTGGTGATAAAGCGCTTGACACCGTTGAGCCGCCACTCGCCTGTCTGCTCGTCCAGCGTGGCACGCGTCTGGACCGCACCAAGATCCGACCCGGCATCTGGTTCGGTGAGGACCATCGCCCCGGTTACCTCGCCCCGGCCGAAGCGGGGCAGAATCCGGTCCTTCATCTCGTCGTCGCCATATTCAGCAACGATGGCCGAGACCTCCTGCAGGCCAAAGATCGACATCAACGCCGCATCTGCCCGTCCCAGGATCTCGATCATCATCTGGAAGACGCTCTCTGGCAGGTTCAGCCCCCCATATTCCCAGGGCAGCATCGCGCCCATCAGCTCTGCCTGACGTAAGAGGCTGAGCCCATCCCGGATGGCCGCGGGATAGACTACCTGCCCGTCTTTAATGTGCACGCCCTCTTCATCTGCTTCAGCTGCCCGTGGGGCGATCTGATTGGCGCAGATGTCGCCCAGTACTTCCAGGAGCAGCCTGTAGTTGTCCTTTGCATCCGCATAGTTTCGGGGTGCACCCGGGTACTCTGTATGGTAGCGGTACCCATCCTCGAGTACCTCGACGATTTCCTCCAGGTGCATTGAATCCAGGTGATACTGCAGATCGAGATTGTCGCCGAAAAAGTTGTCTGTCATTCGGTTTTTCCCTGCACTCTGTCCTCGCGATAAACGTGGATCATCTGGGGGACAACCTTTCTCAGATCGCCCACAATCCGATAGTCAGCGATCTCGAAAATTGGAGCATTGGGGTCGGTATTGATAGCAATGATCTTGCTGGCTCGATCCATACCGGCGCGGTGCTGCACGGCTCCAGAAATGCCACAGGCGATGTACAATCGGGGGCGTACGGTGACACCGGTCTGCCCAACTTGATGCTCCTGAGAGACAAAGCCGGCGTCCACGGCTGCACGGGAAGCTGCCACCTCCCCGCCCAGCACGCGGGCAAGCTCAAAGATAAGGTCAAAGTTCTCCTTGCTGCCAACGCCCATGCCTCCGGCCACAATAACCGAGGCATTTTTGAGATCAACGCTGGGAAGCCGGATCTCCCGCTTGAGTACGCGCAGTGCCAGATCGCGCTCTGCAAAGTGGGGCGTGATTCTTTCGATCACGCCCTGGCGCTCGGTGTCAGGGTCGTCCAGTTTCATCACCCCTTCACGCACGGTGGCCATCTGAGGATGCATCTCGGGATTGACGATGGTGGCGATGATGTTGCCACCAAAAGCGGGTCGAATCTGGTACAAAAGATCCTTGTAGACCTCGCCCCTGCGCTCAAAGTCACCGATCTCGAGATCGGTGCAGTCGGCTGTCAGGCCGGCTCCGATGGCGCTGGCGATTCGCGGAGCCAGATCTCGCCCGATGGGCGTGGCGCCCAATAGGATGATGTAGGGTTGCTGCTCCTCTACCAGACCTGTAGCGACCCGGGCATATGGCATGGTGCGATACGCAGCCAGTTCAGGGTGATCGGCGACGAGCACGCGGTCCGCGCCATAGTGAATTGCCTGCTGTGGCAGTTCGGCGATGTCGTGGCCCAGCAGCAAGGCTGTGACCTTGCCATCAAGCTCCCCGGCCAGCTCGCGCGCCTTGCCCAGCAGCTCCAAGCTGACCGGGGCAATCTCGGCCTCTTCCTGTTCGATAAAGACCCAGACGTCTCGTGTCTCTGTCATCGCTGCATCCTGTCTCACAAGATATAGTCCTGAACCAGTTCCTGGACGAGCTCAGAGAGGCCGGCTTGGCTGGCCTCAAACTCCTTGCTCCCGTCACCTTCCAGGACAACATAATGGACTTTGAGCACCTTCGTCGGAGAGCCATCCAATCCCACTCTGCTGTAATCAGCACCTACATCGGCGCCATTCCAGACCGCGATTCTGAGGTCGCGTTCGCCAAGATACTGGTCCAGCGCCTCTTCTGTCCCAAACTCTGGCCACGTCTTGAGGAGCGCAGAGTACTCGAGTGGTGTGGCGGCAAGTTTGTGGGTAATCATGCGTCGCGCCGAGCGGGGGCGGGGCTGGTTCGCCGTGCCAACCACCGTCAGCAGACAGGGCAGGTTGCATTCGACGACCTCGATACCCAGAGGAAGGGCTCTCTGTACGACGATCTTTTGATCTTGCAGGGATTCGATGGATTCCGCGTAGGTTATCTGCGGTAGACCCAGTTTTTCCGCTACCTGAGGACCGACCTGAGCGGTGTCGCCATCTATGGCCTGCCTTCCGCAGAATACGAGGTCGTAGCTACCCAAGCTCTCACCGATGCGTTCGACAGCACACTTGAGAACGTAGGAAGTGGCCAGTGTATCTGAGCCCGCTGTCTTGCGATCCGTGAGCAGGATCACCTGGTCCGCGCCGCGATATAGCGCCTCGCGCAAGACGGCGGCGGCGCGTGGTGGTCCCATGGTCACGACCGTGACATGGCCACCGTAGCGGTCCTTCACCTGAAGGGCCATCTCCAGGGCGTTGAGATCCTCCGGGTTGAGGATGGCGGGCAAGGCGGCACGATTGACCGTGCCATCGTCTTTCATGGCTTTACCTGTGATATTGGCCGTGTCGGGTACCTGTTTGACCAACACCACGCAGTTGTACGGCATAGTATCCTCCAAATCGCATGTCGCCGGCAAAAGCCCTAGGACGAAGGATAAAGCTAATCTCCTGTTTGTTGTCGTCCTTTGTCGTCTGTCTCTTACTGGGCCTTTACTAGCTGTTCTGCGCTGCGGCGGATCGCCTCTTCTGCCTCAGCCACGATCCGCTCTATCAATGTCTGGGCTGGTACGATATCGCCTACCAGGCCGGCAGACTGCCCGGCCATGACTGATCCGCGATCAAGGTTGCCATCGACGATGGCCGCCCGAAGCGTGCCAGCGCCAAAGGTCATAAACTCTTCCTGCGAGACACCGCGCCGCTCCAAGCTCTCAAGGTGGCGGATGAATTGACCGCGGATGGAGCGCACGGGATGGCCAAAGCTGTTGCCGGTGACTACAGTAGCTCGATCGTGTGCTTTGACGATCCGTTGTTTATAGTTCGCATGGGCCGGGCATTCGGTGGTACAGATGAATCGCGTGCCCATCTGGATGCCCGCCGCGCCCAGAGCCAAGGCCGCCGCCAATCCTCGCCCATCAGCGATCCCGCCAGCGGCGATGACGGGAAGGTCTACGGCATCCACAACCTGGGGGACCAAGGACATTGTCGCAACGTCACCGACGTGGCCGCCCGATTCCATTCCTTCGGCGATGAGTGCATCCACTCCCAGGCGAGACATCCTCCTGGCCAGGGCAACCGAGGCGACAACTGGGATAACGCGAATACCCGCTCGCTGCAGTGGCGGCAGGTAGGGCCCTGCGTTTCCGCCACCGACGGTGACTACCGACACGCCCTCGTCGATAAATACCTGGAGGATTTCCTCCACCCCGGCCGTGAAGAGAGGTACGTTGGCTCCAAAGGGCCGATCGGTCAGCGAGCGTACGCGCCGCAACTCGCGGCGGACAATGTCGATGGGGGAATCGCCTGCACCCACAACACCCAGCCCGCCGGCGTTGGAGACGGCCGCGGCCAACTCAGCTGACGCTGCCCAGGCCATGCCGCCCTGCAGGATAGGGTGTTCGATGCCCAGCAGGTCACATAACGATGTCCAGATCATCCAGTCTCCCGTCGGCTGTCCTTGGAATAGAACACGACCTGCGGACAGAAGTTACGCTAGTCCTGGCGCATCTTTTCTCTCTGCCGGGTGTTGTATGAACATGAACTCGAAGGGCTAGTGCCAAGACGTATGTTTGGATAGGTTTATGGTGAGGTGGAATTATGCGCAAGCGAGTTGTGATTACGGGTTTGGGCGCCGTGACCCCGATTGGCAACGATGTGCCGACTTTTTGGGAGGGCCTTGTCGCCGGGTGTTCGGGTGGAGCACCCATTACCGCTTATGATGCCTCTGATCAGGCTGTTCAGATCGCTGCCGAGGTAAAGGGCTTTGACCCACTGGACCATCTTGACCGCAAGCTGATCAAGCGAACGGATCGATTCACCCAACTGGTGATGGCTGCAGCCGATGAAGCCATCACCGATTCGGGCCTGGCTTTTGACCACAACGGCGAAAATTGGGACGTAGGCGTCATTGTCGGCACGGGCATCGGTGGCATCGGCACGCTCATTGAAAACATGGATGTGATGCAGGAGCGGGGGCCCAAACGAGTGAGCGCTCTGATGATACCCATGATGATGCCAAATGCTGGGGCGGGACATATTGCGATCAAGTATGGTTTGCATGGCATTGCCATGTCGGTGGCTTCGGCCTGCGCAACGAGCAACAATGCTATTGGCGAGAGCGCTGAGCATATCCGGCGAGGCGCCGCCGACGTGATGATCTGTGGCGGCGGCGAATCGGTGATGCATCCTCTGACGGCAGCGGCTCTGAGCAATATGGGCGCAGTTTCGCGGCGCAATGATGACCCGGAACGGGCCAGCCGCCCTTTTGATGCGAACCGTGATGGTTTCTTGATCGGCGAGGGGGCAGCTATACTGGTCCTGGAGAGCCTGGAACATGCCCAGAAACGCGGTGCGGACATCCATGCTGAGCTGGTAGGCTATGGTTCTAGCTGTGATGCGTTCCACATCACCGCTCCGGACGAGAACGGTGCAGGCGCTGCTATGTCGATGCGTGCTGCCCTGCGTGATGCAGGCCTCGGACCCGAGGCTATCGATTATATCAATGCCCACGGCACCAGCACGCCACTCAACGACCCCATGGAGACCCGGGCCATCCACGCCGCCTTTGGCGACCACGCCTATGAGCTGGCTGTCAGTTCTACCAAATCGATGGTCGGACACTTGATGGGCGCTGCCGGTGCGGTGGAGGCTATCGGTTGTGTTAGAATGCTGCAAACGGGTGTGGTCCATCCCACGATCAACTATGAAACTCCCGACCCAGAGTGTGACTTGGACTATGTGCCCAATGAGGCGAGGGAGCTCAAGCCCCAGACTATCCTCTCCAATTCCTTTGGCTTTGGTGGACACAACGCTACGCTAATCTTTTCCAAGTGGGAAGGCTAGGCGATTCTTGGCTTCTCAACAGAGTTCAGGCCACCGCCGCGCCCATATTGTAGGCTGGGGCAAGGCGCTCCCCGAGCGCGTCCTGACCAATCACGAGTTGGCAGAGATGGTGGATACCTCGGACGAGTGGATCCGCCAACGGACGGGTGTCGCTGAGCGCCGTATTGCAGGCGAGGGCGAAACAACGCTGACGCTGAGCCTTGAGGCTGCCCAGGCTGCCCTGGAGGTGGCTGATCTGAGTCCTGCTCAATTGGACTTGATCATTGTCGCGACCGTAACCCCTGAGCACCCTTTCCCGGCGACGGCTTGCCTTCTTCAGGATGCCTTGGGGGCTGACAAGGCCGCTGCTTTTGACCTGGCCGCGGGTTGCTCTGGCTTTGTCTATGGCATGAGCATGGCGGCAGACTCCCTGGTGGCCGGGACCCACGAGCGGGCGCTGGTGGTTGGCGCCGAAACGCTGTCGCGCATCATCGACTGGACCGACAGGGGAACCTGCATTCTGTTTGGTGATGGTGCCGGAGCCGTCGTACTCCAGGCCAGCGAGGCAGACGGGGGAGTTCTTGCATCGGTGCTGGGCTCCGATGGATCGGGTGGTGAGCTGTTGATGCTGCCGGCCGGTGGTAGTGCCCAGCCGGCCTCGATGGAGACGGTGGCCGCTCGTCAGCACTACATTTCGATGCGAGGCCGGCAGGTCTTTCGTTTTGCTACACGCATCATGCCCGAAGCTTCCCGGCAGGTTCTGGCGCTGGCCGGTGTGGAGGTTGAGGATGTGGACTTGTTTATACCTCATCAAGCCAACGACCGAATCCTCCAAACGGCTGCAAAGGTCCTGGGCGTACCTGTGGAGCGGATGTACTCCAACATTGCGCTCTATGGCAACACCTCTGCGGCTTCAGTCCCCATCGCCTTGTGTGAGGCGATTGAGCAGGATCTTGTCAGCCGGGGCGACATCATCGTCTGCGTCGGCTTTGGCGCGGGGCTGACCTGGGCGGCTTCGGCTATTCGCTGGAGCATGCCACTGCCAGTGCCAGCGCCATCTCGACGGATGTCTGCCTGGCGTACCGTGCGCTATCGCTGGGCCAAGCTTCGCTCCTCTGTGCTGCGGATGTGGCGGCAGGTGGATGCCCGGCTGTTCCAAATCCTCTACGATCGCGACGGCAAGCGGAAGCAGTGATCATCCTCTCTTCTTTCCAACGAAACAGGATAAAAGATTGAGCATGAGTAGAGAAGCAATCCAACAGTTACGGGATTTGGACGCACAGTCGCGGCAGGGAGGTGGACTGGCGCGGATCGAGCGGCAACACGCGAAAGGCAAGTATACTGCCCGCGAGCGAATAGAAATACTGCTCGATCCAGGTACTTTTCAGGAGATTGGCGCCTTTGTCCGCGAGAACCAAGATGATGTCCTGGGCGACAGCGTAGTTACCGGCGGGGGGCGCATCAATGGCCGGGCCGTGTACGTCTTTGCCCAAGATTTTACCGTGTTGGGGGGCTCGGTGGGGGCGGCCCACGGCAGGAAGATCTGCAAGGTGATGGATCTGGCGCTGGCCCATGGTGTGCCCATCATTGGCCTGAACGACTCGGGTGGCGCGCGGATCCAAGAGGGGGTCGATGCCCTGGCAGCCTATGGCGATATATTTTTCCGCAATACCATTGCCTCAGGCGTTATCCCTCAGATCTCGGTCATCCTTGGGCCCTGTGCAGGCGGCGCGGTATATAGCCCGGCCATCACCGATTTTACGTTCATGGTGCGCCAAACAGGTCACATGTTTATCACCGGCCCTGAAGTGTTGCGGACGGTCACCCACGAGGATGTCACCTTTGAGGCATTGGGTGGGGCGGAGGCCCACGGTCAGAAGAGTGGCGTGGCCCACTTTGTCTGCGATGACGAGGACGCCACATTGGCACAGGTCCAGCGGCTGCTGGACTTTCTACCGTCCAACAACGCCGACGAGCCGCCACGGCGCGAGTCCTCGGATCTGCCCAGTCGCCTGTCTCCGGAACTGGACGATGCGGTACCGGAGGCGCCCGATCGGGCCTATGATATGCGAAGGGTAATCCACGCCGTGGTTGACGATGGCGATTTCATGGAGGTGCATGCTGGATTCGCGCCTAACCTGCTAGTGGGTTTTTGCCGCTTGGGCGGGTACCCGGTTGGTATTGTTGCCCAGCAGCCTGAGACGCTGGCTGGCGTGCTGGACATCGATGCAAGCGACAAAGGCGCCCGGTTTATCCGCTTCTGCGATTGTTTTAACATCCCCTTGGTCACGTTGGCCGATACCCCCGGTTTCTTGCCAGGCTTGGCGCAGGAACACGGGGGCATTATCCGCCACGGAGCCAAAATGATTTTCGCCTATGCCGAGGCCACCGTACCCAAAGTGGCTGTGGTCGTTCGCAAGGCCTATGGCGGGGCCTATATTGTGATGAGTTCAAAGCACCTGCGAGGTGATGTGAACCTGGCCTGGCCCGGCGCCGAGATCGCGGTGATGGGTCCCGAAGGGGCAGTCAATATCCTTCATCGGAAAGAGCTTGCGGAGAGCGACGATCCAGTACTCCTCCGGTCCGAACTGAGCGCCGACTATCGCAGGCAGTTTGCCAACCCTTACGTCGCAGCGGCACGGGGTTACCTGGACGCCGTCATTGTTCCTCGGGAGACGCGGCCCCGGCTGATTGGCGCGCTTAGGTCATTGAATGGCAAGCGCGCTTCACTACCGATGAAAAAACACAGCAATATACCGCTTTAGAGCTACTGAATATTGGAGGGTGGTAAGTGATACGTTCGAATGTGATGAAAAAGTCGACGATGGCAGAGCAGGTACAGGCTGAGGATAGCTTGGACGATGGGGCAATGCTGGCGGCCGTGCTAGCAGCGGCACTGGTCGAGTATGGGAGGCACCTGGAACGGCCCAATGGGCACAACGGTTCACAAGACGCTGCGGGCAACTGGCGAATACTCGGCCACCTGGATCGCATACAGGGAAGGGCATGAAGTACTCTGTGACGGTTGGTGGGCGATCTTTTGACGTCGAAGTTGATCACAACCGTTTGGTCTGGGTAAACGGTCGCCCACTCAACGTCGAAATGGAACAGGTTGGGGGATTGCCGGTCTATTCCCTGACGCTGGACGACGCCGGCTATGTTCTCTTTGTAGAAAAGAGACGGGAAGAGTACCTGGTAGAGGTACAGGGCCAGCTCTACCCGGTCGAGGTCCAGTTGCAGCGACCGCGGCTGGGAACCCAGCGCGACAGTTGCCCAGATGGTGATGGCGCCTGCTTGACGATCAGCGCGCCACTGCCTGGACGGTTGACCTCATTGTCTATCGCAATTGGAGACCAGGTTGAGACGGGGCAGGTAGTGGCTGAAGTTGAGTCCATGAAGATGCAGATGGAACTGAAGGCTCCCCTGGCAGGTGTGGTGGAGCTTGTCCGCGGGCCAGTGGACAGGGATGTGGAGCAGGGTGAGGAACTGGTCGCCCTCCGGCCGCTGTAGCGGCCGCCACGGCGGCTGCAACATTGCGGGCGGAGAATCGAGGCTCAGCAACGGGGAAAGCAGTGGAAACTGAACGAGAGGTTGGGGCTCTGCTGGTTGCATTGGGTTTGACCCTTGCCACGGCTGAATCGTGTACAGGTGGTCTGCTGGCTCACCGCATCACGAATGTACCAGGTAGTTCGGCCTACTATGTGGGGGGCCTTGTTGCGTATGCGAATGAAGTGAAAGAAACATGCCTGGGCGTGCGGCCCGAGACTCTCTTGGCCCATGGCGCCGTCAGTGAGGAGACGGTACTGGAGATGGCTGGGGGCGCCCGAGCGCGGATGGGTGCTGATGTGGCCCTCGCTACCACAGGCATAGCCGGGCCTGGTGGGGGCACAGCGGAGAAGCCCGTAGGCCTGGTCTATGTGGCTCTGTCGGCGGCTGAAATGGAACGAGGCGAGCAGCACATCTGGTCAAGTGACGGCACTGTTGATGAGCGTTTGGCCAACAAGGAGAAATCGGTCGACGCGGTCCTAGGATTGCTGCTTGATTATCTGCAGGGGCTAGGGAAATGAAGGTCCAGTTTGTGAATGAGGCGGTCAGCGTGGAAGTCACGCCTCGCCGGGCTGGGGAGAGCCGTCCCCTGGCATTTGTTTGGAGGGGAATGCGGCTGCAAATCGAATCGTGGGGCCGAGATGGCCCGAAAACCCTGGGGGACCGTGCCGTGCACTGCCACCTGGTCCAGACGGCTGGTTTCGAAACCTGGGAACTGTGTCAGGATATAGAAACGGCCCAGTGGACGCTTGCACGTCACTGGGCCCGAAACGCTCCGGTTGCCTGAGGACTAGGGCGATTTACGGGTTACCCGCTCGCTAAACCTCTGCACGTTGATTATTGCTCTCTGGTGCGTGCCGTCCCCCACAAGTTCGCGCTCGCCTTCGGAGCTATTGGGCGGTATTTCGTACACGCTCACGCGGAAGCTCAATCTTCTTCCCTGAACCTCCACCAACTCGGAAGCAGCGACAACCTGCCAACCCAAGGCTGTTGGGGCCAGATGCCGGATGTCCAGACTTGCGCCGACAGTGCAGTATCCCTCTGGTAGAAGGTGATCCACCGCAGCCACACTCGCTTGCTCCATCAGGAGGACCATCTGTGGCGTGGCCAGTACCTCTACCGCGCCACTGCCCAGGTGCTGAGCGGTGTGCTCTGACGCAACACTAAGGTTGACCTCTCCCTGCAGCCCTGGCTGGATGGCGGCAAAGCAATCACTTGGCTTGGTGCCAGTAGGGGGCTCGGGCTTTTCAGCACGGGTCATGCTTCGGGTTCGGGATCTGCTTCCGCCTCTGGATCTTCTGCAACTGGTGCCTTGGACTCTATGGAGGTGAGGAACCTTGATATGCCCTTGTTCAGTTCGCTGAGGCCGACAACCAAGCCTCGCTCAAACTCATCGGCCAGATCAGTTTCGCGAGCGCGGTCTACAGCTTCTTTGACCTGGCCACTGAACTGCTTGCCTGCTTCGCTTTCCTGGGCCGTAGAGATTGCTGCATCGACCTGTTGGCCCAACTCTGTGACTCCGGCGCCGATCTCTTGCCGCAGCTTGCGGCTGTCTTCGCTCTCCCACATGGCCTTTACCGCTGTGCTGAGTTGCTGGCCTAGGGCGTGGAATTCCTCCAACAGTCCGCTGTCTGGTTTCTGTTCTTCAGTCATTGCCGCTTTCTCCTTGTAGAATGGGAATTTGTTCTGGGGCCGTCTGGGCAATCGCCCATGCCCCGATTGCCATCCTCTATACGCAACAAATACAAAAAGGTTCTTCTGGCAACGACCTACTCTCCCAGGGACCTTCGTCCCAAGTACCATCGGCGCTGGAGGGCTTAACTACCTGGTTCGGTATGGAGCAGGGTGTGCCCCCTCCGCTAAAGCCACCAGAAGAACCTTTTATGCCATTGTTGAGGGCAACGAAGAATCTGTGATCGTTGCACACGATCTGACACCTTCAAAACTGAACAGGATGGTCGGCGTAGACGCCGATTCACGCTAGCGAATTAAGCCCTCGGCCATTAGTACGGCTAAGCTGAACACATTGCTGTGCTTACACCCGCCGCCTATCCAGCAGGTAGTCTACCTGCGGCCTTACTCCCATAAAGGGATGGGGGATCTAATCTTGAGGCGTGCTTCCCACTTAGATGCTTTCAGCGGTTATCACTGCCAGACTTGGCTACCCAGCGATGCCGTTGGCACGACAACTGGCACACCAGAGGTCTGTCCACCCCGGTCCTCTCGTACTAGGGGCAGCTCCCCTCAAATCCCCTACGCCCACAGCGGATAGAGACCGACCTGTCTCACGACGGTCTGAACCCAGCTCGCGTGCCGCTTTAATGGGCGAACAGCCCAACCCTTGGGACCTACTCCAGCCCCAGGATGCGACGAGCCGACATCGAGGTGCCGAGCCACGCCGTCGATATGGACTCTTGGGCGTGACTAGCCTGTTATCCCCGGGGTAGCTTTTATCCGTTAAGCCACGGCCCTTCCACTCGGAACCGTGGGATCACTAAGCCCGTCTTTCGACTCTGCTCGTCTTGTAGGACTCGCAGTCAAGCTCCCTTATGCCTTTACACTCTTCGGCTGGTTTCCATTCAGCCTGAGGGAACCTTTGGGCGCCTCCATTACCTTTTGGGAGGCGACTGCCCCAGTCAAACTGCCCACCTGGCACTGTTCCCGTGCCGGATTACGGACACAGGTTAGGGCCAAGATTTAACCAGGCTGGTATTTCAAGGACGACTCCACCGAGGCTAGCGCCCCAGCTTCAAAGTCTCCCAGCTATCCTACACAAGCTAAACCCTAACTCAATACCAAGCTACAGTAAAGCTCCACGGGGTCTTTTTGTCCTGCTGCGGGTAACGCGCATCTTCACACCTATTTCAATTTCGCCGGGTCCCTCGTTGAGACAGTGCCCCACTCGTTACGCCATTCGTGCGGGTCGGAACTTACCCGACAAGGAATTTCGCTACCTTAGGACCGTTATAGTTACGGCCGCCGTTCACCGGGGCTTCAGTTCAGAGCTTCGCTTGACCGAAGTCAAGCTAACCCTTCCCTTTAACCTTCCGGCACTGGGCAGGCGTCAGCCCCTATACATCAGCTTTCGCTTTAGCAGAGACCTGTGTTTTTGTTAAACAGTCGGCAGGGCCATTTCTCTGCGACCCCTTCGGGCTCAACGTTATCGCTTCACCCTACTGGGGCGCTCCTTATCCCGAAGTTACGGAGCCATTTTGCCGAGTTCCTTAACGAGGGTTCTCCCGATCCCCTTGGTATTCTCTACCCGTCTACCAGTGTCGGTTTGCGGTACGGGCGCGCGGGTCTCACTAGAGGCTTTTCTAGGCAGCATGGGCTAAGCTCACTTGCGGCCCTATGGGCACCGCCATCACCCCTCAGGATCAGGCAACGGATTTACCTATCGCCATCATCTCCCTACAGGCTTGGCACCGGGATAACCATCGCCCGGCTGGCCTACCCTTCTGCGTCACCCCATCGCTCAAACAACTCCACGCGGTTCCGGAATATTAACCGGATGTCCATCGCCTACGCCTTTCGGCCTCGGCTTAGGCCCGACTAACCCGACGCGGATTAACCTTCCGTCGGAAACCTTAGACTTACGGGGACCATGTTTCTCACATGATTTACGCTACTCATGCCGGCATTCTCACTTCTGTCCGCTCCACCAGTCCTCACGGTCTGGCTTCTCCGCAGGCAGAACGCTCCCCTACCGCTCACAGCTATCCGAAGATAACTATGAACCCGCAGCTTCGGTGCTAGGCTTGAGCCCCGTTACATTTTCGGCGCAGGATCACTAGACCAGTGAGCTATTACGCACTCTTTAAAGGGTGGCTGCTTCTAAGCCAACCTCCTGGCTGTCCCAGTAATCCCACATCCTTTCCCACTTAGCCTAGACTTGAGGACCTTAGCTGGCGGTCTGGGCTGTTTCCCTCTCGACTATGAAACTCATCTCCCATAGTCCAACTGCCATGCTCTGGAGTACCGGCATTCGGAGTTTGGTTCGGTTTGGTAAGCTGTGAGGCCCCCTAGCCGATCCAGTGCTCTACCTCCGGTACTAAACGCGTGACGCTAGCCCTAAAGCTATTTCGGGGAGAACCAGCTATCTCCAGGTTCGTTTGGCATTTCACCTCTATCCACAGCTCATCCCCCAATTTTGCAACATTGGTGGGTTCGGCCCTCCACGAAGGGTTAGCTTCGCTTCAGCCTGGCCATGGATAGCTCACCTGGTTTCGGGTCTACTCCCTGCGACAAATTCGCCCTATTCAGACTCGCTTTCGCTGCGGCTCCGGGTGTACCTCCCTTAACCTCGCCACAAAGAGTAACTCGCCGGCTCATGCTCCAAAAGGCACGCCGTCAGACCTACCAGCGGCTTGCCCGTAGGCAAGTCACGGACCTGGCATAGTCCTTCGACTGCTTGTAAGCACACGGTTTCAGGTTCTTTTCACTCCCCTAACAGGGGTTCTTTTCACCTTTCCCTCACGGTACTTGTTCACTATCGGTCGCCAAGAGTATTTAGCCTTGGGAGGTGGGCCTCCCTGCTTCCCACCGGATTAGCGTGCCCGGTGGTACTCAAGGTCACCAGCAGGAGTCTGGATCCGTTTCGCCTACGGGGGTCTCACCCTCTATGCTCTGCCTTCCCAGACAGTTCGGCTACAGACCAGATTTGTAACTCCTTGGGCTTACCAGTTCACCCAGCTGGGCCTTACAACCCCCACGTAACATAGGCACTGGACCACTTAGTTACGCAGGTTTGGGCTGTTCCCCTTTCGCTCGCCACTACTCAGGGAATGATTTCTTTTCCTCGGGGTACTAAGATGTTTCAGTTCCCCCGGTTCCCTCCATCTGGCCTATTTTATTCAGCCAGGGGTACCCAGGCATTCCCCTGGGTGGGTTTCCCCATTCGGGTATCTCCGGATCTAGCGCTTGAGGCAGCTCCCCGGAGCTTTTCGCAGCTCTCCACGCCCTTCTTCGGCTCTTGGCGCCAAGGCATCCACCGTATGCTCTTAGTAGCTTAATTCACGTGAATATGCGTTGATACGCTTTACATCCTGTTCAGTTTTTAAGGTGCCAAACCTTCTATCCTAGCGATTTGCCGCTAGCCGCTGGAGACTGGGTCTCCACTCATCCTCCAGCGGCCAGAGCCAATCAGCGTTACTACCTGGGCCTCGCATTGGGCACAAAAAGAGCCCGGCATATGCCAGGCTCCCCGCCTCGCCATATGTCCTACTGCTACCCGTATTCAGATTACTCTCCAACGTCTTTTTATCTTCAGTCGACCTAATCTCCAGCGGATCATGCTGTGCAACTGCTCAGGTGGGCCATTCTGGACTTGAACCAGAGACCTTTCCCTTATCAGAGGAGTGCTCTAGCCGACTGAGCTAATGGCCCATGATGGTAAGTGACCTTAACAACTGAAAAGTGATAGGAAGACGGCTTTGCTTTGGGTACTACAGATGGAGGTAGACGCTTGACCTGTCGGCCGAGCAGTCAAATCTCCCTAGAAAGGAGGTGATCCAGCCGCAGCTTCCGCTACGGCTACCTTGTTACGACTTCGTCCCAGTCACCAGTCCCACCTTCGACAGTTGCCTCCTTACGGTTAGCCCACCGGCTTCAGGTGTTACCAGCTCCCATGACGTGACGGGCGGTGTGTACAAGGCCCGGGAACGCATTCACCGCACTATAGCTGACGCGCGGTTACTAGCAACTCCAACTTCATGCAGGCGAGTTGCAGCCTACAATCCGAACTGAGACCGGCTTTGGGGGATTAGCTCCACCTCGCGGCTTGGCAACCCATTGTACCGGCCATTGTAGCGTGTGTGTAGCCCTGGACATAAAGGCCATGCTGACTTGACGTCATCCCCACCTTCCTCCGGCATTAAACCGGCAGTCCCGTTAGACACATGTAACTAACAGCGAGGGTTGCGCTCGTTACCGGACTTAACCGAACACCTCACGGCACGAGCTGACGACAGCCATGCAGCACCTGTGTACGCTTCCCGAAGGATCGATCCGCTTTCGCTTCACTACTACGTACATGTCAAACCCAGGTAAGGTTCTTCGTGTTGCCTCGAATTAAACCACACGCTCCGCTGCTTGTGCGGGCCCCCGTCAATTCCTTTGAGTTTTAGCCTTGCGGCCGTAGTCCCCAGGCGGGATACTTAACGCGTTAGCTACGGCACTGATGACGATAGCCACCAACACCTAGTATCCACCGTTTACAGCGTGGACTACCGGGGTATCTAATCCCGTTCGCTCCCCACGCTTTCGCGTCTCAGCGTCAGGTATGGGCCAGGATGCCGCCTTCGCCACTGGTGTTCCTCCCGATATCTACGCATTCCACCACTACACCGGGAATTCCACATCCCTCTCCCAACCTCAAGTCCCGCAGTATCGAACGACCTCTCCCAGTTAAGCCAGGAGCTTTCACGTCCGACTTACGAAACCGCCTGCACGCGCTTTACGCCCAGTAAATCCGGATAACGCTCGCCACCTACGTATTACCGCGGCTGCTGGCACGTAGTTAGCCGTGACTTATTCCTGAGGTACCGTCCTTTCTCGTCCCCCAGAAAAGAGCTTTACAACCCGAAGGCCTTCATCGCTCACGCGGCGTTGCTGCCTCAGACTTTCGTCCATTGGGCAATATTCCTCACTGCTGCCTCCCGTAGGAGTCTGGCCCGTATCTCAGTGCCAGTGTGGGGGATCACGCTCTCACGCCCCCTACCCGTCATCGGCTTGGTAGGCCATTACCCTACCAACTACCTGATGGGCCGCAGGCCCCTCCCGAAGCGCCGGAGCTTTAATCTATCGACTGAACAATAGATCACATGGGGTATTAGCCACCGTTTCCAGCGGTTATTCCCCTCTTCGGGGCAGGTCACCTACGTGTTACTCACCCGTTCGCCACTCTCCCCCTCAGACGAATCCAAGGGTTCTCGTT
The DNA here is from genome assembly GCA_963783445.1 of uncultured Chloroflexia bacterium. GTDB lineage: Bacteria > Chloroflexota > Anaerolineae > JAAYZQ01 > JAAYZQ01 > CAWANP01. The sequence goes on from CAWANP010000002.1 coordinate 111,129, forward strand.
CGACTTGCATGTGTTAGGCACGCCGCCAGCGTTCATCCTGAGCCAGGATCAAACTCTCCGTAAATTCACTCTCAAAGTTTTAAGCCCAAACTATGTTTGGGGCCCAAAGTTGTCGCGCACCTTCCTATCACTCTTCAGTTGTTAAGGTCCATCTCACGCGAAAGCAGACTATACCACACTCGCATTCAGCTGTCAAATGCTGGCTCTGCCGTGTCCGGCGAACCGTCTGTCTCCCCGCTGACTTGTCAAAGTCCGTTGCCACCCGCGCGGCCAGAAACCGCTGCCAGCAACAAGGCGCGATTCTATCACACTCGCAAAACCCTGTCAAATGCGGCCTACACTGCGTCCTGCTGCCCGCCTGTCTTCTGCTGACTTGTCAAGGTCGCTTGCTACCCGCGCACGGTCAGAAACCGCTGCCAGCAACGAGGCGCGATTCTATCATACTCGCAAAACCCTGTCAAATTAGGAACTGAATGAGGAGGCACAAAGAAACCAACAAATCTCAGTTTCGGGACTTGCCGGCCGTTACCGCAGCGTATTCTCTCCGCTGGCCACATTGTGTTTAAGGTACGATGATAAAACCATTGTATCAGAGGATCAGACGCTTGTCAAGTCCTGGGACATTAAAAACACAAAAGATTCCTACGCAAACGCAGCCACAGGCATTACCATCTCTCGAGAACAAGACCAGTAACTGGGAGCTTGGCACTTGTCCGAGCATGCTTTGGAGCCCATCGGGAACTGGGACTGGAGCGCGCCGATGGACAAATACTTAACCGATGATAAAGACCAATGCGATCAGAAGCACCAGAAGTGCCATGGCAATGATGGCAATGCGCCGGAGGTCCTCGACGACATAGTGATACTCTACGGAAAAGTTGATCTCCTTGGTTGGGCCCTCAGTTTGGGGGCGTACTGGCCGGGAGACACGTACCGGTTGGCCTACAGTAGAAGCCTGACGACGGGCTCGACGCGATTTCTTTGCCATGCTGAATTCTCTAACCTCTGCATATGGATTCGGTTCTCTGATGGACCAGGTAGTTCACAGGCCCAAATCATCTGGACTCATTATAGCCAATACTGGCTGGCTAGTCAAGGTTTGATCGCGCCAATCTCCGCCGAACCAGGTCGCGTATGAGCTGGGCCTCGTGCACGCGGAGCAAATTGATCAGTGCCAGGTAGACAAGGAACCCAGCTGCTCCTACGATACCTACCGTGACGAGGCCGGCGACAAGCCCGCCGGTGCTTAGGAGCCCACTCGTGCCCACCAGCCTGGTAATACCAGCCAGCGCAAGTACCATGAAACTCACCATCACGCCACCGGCCAGCAGAGCTTTCACCAAGGTCCTGCCCAGGTGCTGGCCGGTCAGGCCCTTGACCTGGCGTTGGGTCAGGATCAACATCACCGTGGCATGGCTGAAATGCTTGGCCGAGTCGGCGAGGACGAGGCCCAGAAAGCCCAGCGGACCGATCAGCGTCAGGGCCACAACCAGATAGACGCCTACGCTGAATATGCCGACCAAGGCCGGCGTGAGGGTATCTTGCCGGGCAAAGAAGGCGTAATTCAAGGGCCAGTCTATGGCCGCAAAGATGAGCCCCGCCAGGTATAGGCGGAGCGCCCATGCCGTCCAGTAGGTGTCCTGGGCGGTGAACTTGCCATGCTGAAACAGCAGGGCTACGGTCGGCTGGGCCAGCACCAAAAGGCCCAGGGTGGCTGGTACGACGAGCACCAGCACCAGCCGCAACCCCATGCCCAAGGTCTGGCGGAAGCCACGCCAATCACCCTGAGCACTCAATCTCGACAGAGTGGGCAGTACGGCCAATGAGATGGCTACAGCCACCAAGCCATGGGGCATCTGAACCAGCGTTGTCGCCCGGTCCATCCATGCGATGCTGCTTTCCCCGGTGGATGAGGCCAGCCGCCGGTCAATGGCGATCTGTATGTTGCTGACAAGCAGGCCCAAGGCGATGGGTAAATAGAGGCGCAGAATGCGTCGTAGGGCGGGATTGGAGAGGTCGATGCGAAATTGAAAGCGCACGTCGCGCAGGTCGGGGATCTGAATGAGGAGCTGCAATACCGAGCCCAGAACAACGCCCACGGCCAGACTGAAAGCATCTAGCCGCCCGGACAACAAGGGGACGGCGACGATGACTCCCAGGTTAAAGACTGCTGCGCCAAAGGCGGGATAGGTGAAGCGCTTGAGGGTGTAGAGAAGGCCTGTTACCACCCCTGACAGGCCAAAGAAGAGCATGGCCGGGGCGATGATGCGGAGCATGGTTGCCAGCGCAGCCTGCAATTCGGGCTCAAAACCGCCACCGAGCAGCCAGGCTACCTGGGGGGCAAAGACCTCCAGCAGCAGCACGATCGCAGCCAGTACCAGGGCGGCCAAACTAGCCAGGCTACTGAACAGCGCCCACAGCGCGGCGCGTCCCTCCGTTTCCTCGACCTGGCTAAAGACAGGAACCAATGCTGCGCTGAGCATGCCCCCAATGAGCATTTCGTAGATCATCTTGGGGACGATGGCTGCAATGCCAAAGGCACTGACCAGGCCGCTCGCCCCAAAAAAGTAGGCGATGACCTGCTCCCGAACCAGACCGAGTACCCGGCTGGCGATATTGCCTACGGCGATGATGCCCGCAGCCTGGGCTATGTCGCCCTGTTCAGTTGTCGAAGGTTGGGTAGAGGCTTGACTCACGAAGGTCCAAGCCGCGCTAGCGCTGGACGGTGATCGTCACCCGGCAGGGCTCTGGGTAGTTGCCCGTTTGGTCGACCACCACCAGTCGCAGAGTATAGGTACCTGGAGCATATGCCCCGCCGTTAAAGGTCTCCAGCACGCCACCTGCCACTGCGTTGCGGTGTAACTGTCCGACGACAGTCCATTCCTGATCCCTGGGATTGGATCCCGGACCGACTTCGACCTTGTAGTATTGAAAGTTAGCTCCGCTTGCTATGCCTCGAAGGGGCACGTTGCCTTGGACCACCTGGTTGAGGCCGGGTGATGTGATGCGCACGTTGGGATTGGGGCATGCGGGAGGAGCAACTGCTGGCGCTTCTGTAGCGGCCGCATCAGGCGTATCAGATGGCCTGACAGGGCGAGTGGGGCGAATGACGGTAGCCGTAGCCGTGGATGTTATGGTGGCAGGCGCTGCTGTAGATGTCAAAGTCGGTGCGGCGAGCAGGCCCGGGGTCGCCGTTGGCACTGGCTGTTGAGGCTCTTCTTCCATCTTTGGCAGCAGGTAGTTGGTTGCTCCAAATGTGGCTCCCATCATGAGCAGTACAACAGCAGCCAGCAGCACGCTACGGCCGTAGCGCCCGCGGGCTTGTTCCTGCTCCAACTTGAATATCGAACGGACACTCTCGCGGCGTGCAAGGATCGCACGCCGCAGATAGAAGAGCAAGATGAGTCCCAAGAGACCATAGATCCACCACTGATATTCGACAATCAGCTGTAGGACCTGTTCCATGTATCACTCCACGCTGGGAAAGATTCCGCTTGCGCGGCACTCTACCACAGAAGCCCTTTTTCGGCAACCTGGGCAGCGACAATTGGCAGTGGCTGAAAACGGTACCTGAGATTTGCTGCCGGGATGTGGTTGTGTCATGCCCTGTCCATACGGTCCAGTACCCCGAGAATCAGCGAAATCAGCCGCGGGACGATCTGCTGTCCAGTAGCCAGGACCTCTTCATGGCTTGTGACCTGGTCCGCGGTAGGATCGGTCAGGGCGATGTTGCTGATGCCAGATATCCCCAGCACCCTCATCCCCCCGTGGCGGGCCACTATCACCTCTGGCACGGTGGACATGCCCACCGCATCGGCGCCTATCAGCCGCAGGAAGCGAAGATCGGCTGGCGTCTCAAAGGATGGCCCCGAGAGCGAGACGTAGACACCTTCACGCAATGGGATTTCCTGTTCTTGGGCAACCTTGCGGGCAATGCGACGCAGTTCACGATCATAGGTCTGGGACATGTCAGGAAAGCGCGGTCCAAGCGTTGGATCATTCGGTCCGAAAAGGGGATTGGCGCCGGCCATGCCGATGAGATTGATGTGGTCGCTGATGAGCATCAAATCGCCGGCGTCAAAGGTCGGGTCAAGCCCTCCTGCAGCGTTTGTCACGATCAGGGTCTGTATACCCAAAACTTGCATAACGCGCACAGGGAAAACCACCTGTTGTATGGGGTAGCCTTCATAAAAGTGTACGCGTCCCTGCATGATCATGACTGTGGTTTCTCCCAATCGCCCCAGTACCAGTTGTCCCGCGTGCCCCTCTACTGTTGGCTTTGGAAAGTTGGGAATCTCTCCGAAAAGCAGCGAATCGGCATCTTCCACTGCCTGAGCCAGCGGACTCAGGCCTGAGCCCAGGATCACAGCCACCCGCGGGCGGTGGCGTGTCTGGCTTGTAATGTATTCAGCGGCTGTTTCGTATTGCTCACGCGTGTAATAGTGCACCATCACTGGTCCTCCTCTGTGCGATGCTCAAATACCTGGCCGTAGGGGGCAGCGATGGTTCGTAGCTGGCCCTCCAAATACGGTTCACGTTGACGAGGCAGTCCCATCCAGCGCAACTCTGCCAATTGGGCTAAGCCGGTCGGCATGGGTACATTGGTCGGTTGCGGTCTCTGCTACACGGGGTTTTGGTGGCCGGTACAGCCTGCCAGAAGTCCCCAGCCATGGAGATGGGTTGGAAAACCCGCACTGCGGCTTGCCCGGTCAGCACCTGCGATGTTGGCGCGGAGAGCAAATGCCTAGGTTGCGCTCTCGTCGGTCGTTTCGTCTTCACTGACCTGGGCGTAGACCTGGGTGGTGGAAATGTTGGCATGCCCCAGTAGTTCTTGCACGTATTCCAGATCTGCTCTTTGGTTGAGCAAGTGGGCGGCAAAGGTGTGGCGCAAAGTGTGGGGCGTCACATCTTCCTGCATACCTACTTCACGCACATAGTGCTTGACGATCAGCCACAGGCCCTGGCGGGTCAGCCGTTGCCCTCGGTGGTTAAGAAAGAGTGCGTGCTCTTCTGGGTCCCGTAGCAACTGCACCCGTCCCCGCTCCAGATAGTCACTCAAGGGCTCGAGCGCCCGGCGGTGCACCGGAACAAGCCGATCTCGATTGTCCTTGGGGTGCACCACTCGGACCGTTTCAGATGCCAGATTTACATCCTCAACGTTGAGGGAGACCAATTCGGTGACGCGCAGTCCGGTGGCGTACAGTACTTCCAGCAGAGCCCGGTCCCGTAGGGCTTTGGGCGTGTCTTCCCGAGCCGCTTCTTTCAGTAACCGCTCCATGTCCTCTTGTGAGATGGCTTTGGGCAGCCGCTTGCGGACCTTGGGCGAGTCAAGGGTTGCCGTTGGGTCGTCCTGGATCTCCCCACGGTCAGCCAGGTAGTGAAAAAACGACTTGATCGCGGCCACCTTGCGGGCGACGGTGGATGAAGCATACTCTTGCTCACCCTTCATGAACATGACATAGCCCATGATTGTGTTCTGGTCCACTTTGTCCCAGCCAGAAACGCGGGGCTCGACATAAGCACAGAACTGCGACAAGTCATTGCGATAGGCAGCCAGAGTATTCTCAGAATAGCCCTTGTCCACGGCCAGGAATTCCAGGAACTCTTTTATTTGTTCTCTCATTTGTTTCCCCCTTCGGTCCGATCGTGCAGACTAGGTACGCATCCCATATCATCCAACAGTCTCGACTCCTACTACATAGCAGGATCACCGGCACTTTTCCCAGTTTTCCTGGCTGGTTTCTGATATGACAGGTGTCTGCACATGATAGACCTGACAGATCCTCCCAATGCGTTTACCGCGGGCCTGTCAGGTCTATCGCTGACCTTCCAAGATGAACTAACGTTACCGCGATATTCTACCATAACTTTTCATAAAGCCCAAACGCAGGGCTGGACACGTCAAACTTGCTCCGCGCCCAGTCCAATTACCTTTGACATGGGCCTGTCCAGGGGCGGCAGACGGGCAATACCATATGTAGTGGTGCGTCGGGAATCGAGCCCAAGATGTTGGTGTGTGTACTGGCCCGGATAATCTAGCTACGGTGGGGATGGAAACCGTATGCAATCTGAAGGACAGGCAGCGATTGTTGGCACGCCTTCTGCGGCTGAGAAATCGATCAAGAATGGGAGGGTGGCAGCGCCTCCTCACTCTTGAGATATGCTTCGACCTGCTGCCGGAATGGAATGGCGGTCACGCCTCGCCCCTCAATCGAGTAGGATGCTGCGACGTTGGCAAAGCCAGCTGCTTGACACGGATCGCCTGTCTCAGCCAGGTAGAAAAGAAAGGCTGCGGCGAATACATCGCCGGCGCCAGTAAGATCCGCCTCCAGAGCAGGCCGTGCCGGGTAGTGACAATGCTCGTTTCCCTGGTAGACAGTGGCGCCGTGCTCGGCGTGGGTGATCACGAGGATTTCAACCAGGTGCCTCCATTCTTGAACCAGAGCATCCGGGTCGGGTACATCCATGTCGCTGAGAACCAGCACGTTGATCCGCCTCAGCAACGCCTCGGGTGGAGACCACTCGGTGAAGGAGATCAGTCCGGTCTCGTCCCAGCGGCGGAAAAAGCCCTGAGGCATCAAGCAGATCAGTGACTCATCGGAGAAGCAGAAAAAGACCTCCGGTTCGATCTCTCGATCAATTGAACCCAAGTAGACCATCGGTGCTGAGCGCCACTCGAGAGGAATGTCGCAGCACCTGATCACGTCGGCTCGCTGGTGAATGTACTGCGTTCGCTCACCGTTGTGATAGATGTTCTCAAACTCTGTGGTGACGGGAGAATCGCGGCGCACCGACTGGACGCTTGGCAATGCCTGATCCAGATCCAGGTCTGGGCCCGTACTGGTGACGACGCCCACGCGGCAGCCCATCCTGAGTGCAGTCGTGGCAGCGTAGGAAACCGAGCCACCGAGGCTCAAGCTGCCGTCGGGCATGCGGTCCTGACAGATGTGGCCGATGACAAGGAATTCAGGAAGGTCTGGCGTGCTCAATTGATCACCATGTCTCTCTGGGCCTGGGGCCGCAAGCGTCTTATCATCTGCCCCGCAAAGAATCCGGCTGCGCTCAGCAGGTTTAGCTTCAGACCGCGAAGGGGGACGTTAAGCTCGGCCTTGTCGCAAACCGTGGATAGATTGGCGTCATCAACCTGGGGCTTGATGGCACGCAGGAGCTTTGCCCGGCGCTCCGCGTCTGGGATGCTCACAATGTCGTCCACCTGAGCGATGAGGCGTCGTGCTTTCAGGATGCGTATTTCTGTTTGCTCTGCTTGGGCGGGGTCCACCAAGCCATAGTGGGCCTTCAGGCGATTCAGCCTCAGCCCCGCTTCATAAGTGCTGTCGACGATCTGATCCCGGTTCATCCATTCAGTCTCATAGTTGAGGACGTACTTCCAACTGGGCTGTACCAGCGCCTGGCGGTGTTCCTCCAACGTACGGGCAAAGAATCGATAGCCGTATCTCTCCGGATTTTCGAACACAGGACTGCCCGGATCCAGGAAGGGGGCCAGGGGTGAGATGAAGGGGATGAGGCGGCGGTTTGGTCCTGTGTCCAGCTCACTCATCAGGTACTCGCAATAGTCCACGGTATCCATCACAGACTGATAGTCCTGTTTGGGCAGGCCGACCATGAAAAAGACGTCGAGGCGCTGCACCCCGGCTTCCAGCGCGTAGCGCATGGTCTCTTCGATGGGGGCATTCTTGTAGGATCGGCCAAAGGCGGTCGCGAACTTCTTCGCTATGGCTTTCCAGCGAGATCTCGAGCGTCCAGTTGGGCATGGCCTCTGCCAGACGCTGGATAAAGTCGCGGTCGGCTGCGCCAAAAAGCTCGACGATGACCGGGCCCTGATAGCCGTGGATGGCTCGCAGGAACCGGTCGGCATATTCTTCCCCAGGCTGGCGGATGTCACCCAGAATGAATACCGGGCCCCTGCTAAAGCGGGCGATGTTGCGGATATCCTGGGCCAGCGCTTCGGGATCGCGGTATGCAGGGCGGCGGCGGTTGTGCAGCGCCGAGAATGTGGTCGCCGAGCCACCGCATGTGCGGCAGTTGTGGGTGCAGCCTCGCACGCTGAGGGCGGCGGTAATCGGATAGCCCAACCAGCCCTTGAAGGGGACGAAACTCGCCAGATCGCGATAGCGCGCCACGGCTTTGACCACGTAGCTATAGTCGATCAACACGTGGTCCAGGGTAGTTGGGCTGTAGGTCAGGTCATTGATCTGGCTCGCGCCGTCCGGCTGCCGCCAGGTCAGGTTGGGGATTTCCGCCAACGGTAGGGCGCTCAGGGTGGCCGGTCAGGTGCTGCATTAGCTGCAGTACAGGTTCCTCGGTCGAGTCACCCCGCACGACAAAGTCCACCTCTGGCCGGCCGATCAGGTCTTTGTGAAAGTAGGTTGAGGAAAAGCCGCCAAAGATGACTGGGATGTCCGGGTGGAGTTTCTTGCACAATCGCGCCACCTCGATGGCCCCGTGGGCATGGGGCATCCAGTGCAGGTCGATGCCAAAGGCCGCTGGCCGCAGCTTCTTGAGAAACTTTTCCGGATCAAAGCTGTCACTGTTCAGCATGCGGACGGCCAGATTGACGATGCGGACCTGCAGCCCGTGACGTTCCAGGTACTCAGCGATCGTGGTCAAGCCAATGGGGTACATCTCAAAGACCGGCGTACTGGGTACCAGGTCGCTCACCGGTCCATACAGGATCGATTCTTCTCGAAAGTCATACACGCTCGGAGCGTGCAACAGCACCAAATCTGCTTGGGGCATCAACTGGTCTCCGTAGAAGAGAATTCAATGTACCGTGCGCAATGTACATTGTTGTTATTTTTGTGGTTCTTTATCCGCTGCCTGCGTGTCCTGCCATTCTGCCGTGCGTAGGTTCGCAGGCCCGCTCATCTGCGGAATGCTATCTTGCCTGCACTCGCGCGCCTGGCACGGGAATGCTGTCCAGAATCTCCTGGATCACTGCCCGGGGATCCACATTCTTGATGCGGGCCGAGGGGCTGATAATCAGCCGGTGGGCCAGGGTCTCATGGTGCCAGGGCTTTGATATCGTCTGGGATGACATACTCGCGGCCCAAGATAGCGGCTCGGGCCTGGCCTGTCTTGTACAGGGCCAAGCTGCCCCGCGGACTGGCACCCAGATAGACGTCGGGGTGTTTGCGCGTGGCTCTCACCAGCCTAACGATATACTCCTTGACCAGATCGTCGATATACACTTCCTTGACGCGCTTTTGAGCCGTGACCAGTTCATCTGCCGAGACCACCTGCTCGATCTGATTCACGGGGTGGGAGTGTTGTTGGCGGTCCGAGACGGTGATCTCATCGTCGGCGCTGGGATAGCCCAAGCTGATGCGCATCATGAAACGGTCGAGTTGGGCTTCGGGCAAAGGGAATGTGCCCTCGTACTCGATAGGGTTCTGGGTGGCCAAGACCAGGAACGGCTGCTCCATGGGATAGGTCACGCCATCCACCGTGATCTGCCGTTCTTCCATCGCCTCCAGAAGGGCCGACTGGGTCTTGGGCGTGGCGCGGTTGATCTCATCGGTGAGCACAATCTGGGCCATGACCGGACCTGGACGGAACTCGAACTCCCGGGTCTTTTGGTTGAATACCGAGACGCCGGTCACGTCACTGGGCAGCATGTCGGGCGTGAACTGGATCCGGCGGAAATTGCATCCCAGCGATCGGGCGACCGATTTGGCCAGCATCGTCTTGCCTGTGCCCGGCACATCCTCAATGAGCAGGTGCCCCTCGCACAGCAAAGCGATGACCGTGAGCTGTACGGCCTCGCGCTTGCCGACGATGACCTGTTCCACATTGTCGACAACCTTTTGCGCGATCGCTTGAACGTCTTCCATGAATCGTTTCCTCCGGCCCAGGGATCTGGATGGTCAACTGGTGCCCTTGACCTTGCGTTGCAGCCGCTATGACAGCGGCAGGATTATACCAGGTTTCCTGGGAAAAGGGTAGTTGGCCGAGGTCTGTCGGTCAGACGGCGCCGCTCGAACGAAGCTGCGCGATCTGTTCATCCGTATAGCCAAGGACTGACTTGAGGATGGCCGTTGTATCGGCTCCCAGTGCAGGTGCCGGGCGCGCATGCTCGACAGCGTCCTGCACCTTTATCGCCGTGCGCACCTGCTTGAGGGTGCCAAAGCCGGGGTGCTCCACCTCGACGAGCATGTCACGTTCCAAGACCTGTCTCTCCTGCAACGCCTCTTCGATGCTGTTTACCGGTGCGCAGGGCACCTGGCCAGTCATCCGCGCCAACCAATCTTGGGTCGTGCGCGCAAGGAACCGCTCCTTCAGGTCGGAGATCAGGGCATCCCGGTGTTCATACCTGCTGGCAAAGGAGGCGAAGCGGGGGTCGGCAGCCAGTTCGGGCGCTTCCAGGGCTCCAGTCAGCGCCCGCCAGAACTTCTCCTTGAAGCAGAGGACCACCAGATAGCCGTCTTGCGTCTGGAATACCTGGGCGGGAACGAGGGAAGCATGGGCCGAATCCGCCAGCCTGGCAGGGTGGTATTCGCGGTTGAGGGTCCAGATGGCGACATAGTTCAGCATGCTGATGGCCGAGTCGAGCAAGCTGACGTCGACGTCGCAGCCCAGGCCGGTTCTTTGGGCGTCCAGCAAGCCCGCCAGAAGGCCAACCATGGCCACGGCGCCGGCGGAAAAATCGACCATCGAGAGACCACTCTTGGCAGGCGTCGCGTCAGGGTCTCCGGTCAGGCTCATCCAGCCGGCCAGACCCTGGATGAGATAGTCATAGGCCGGCTCGGCACGGCGGGGCCCGGTGGTCCCAAAACCGCTCAACGAGCAGCAGACGATCCGGGGATTTGTAGCCTTGAGCTGTTCATAGGTCAGACCCAGCGCCTCCGGCTGGTCGCCGCGCAGGTTCGAAAACACCCCGTCCGACACCTGCACCAGGTCGCGAAACACCCGCTGCCCGTCAGGATGCTTCAGGTCCAGGGTCATGCTGAGTTTGTTACGATTCAGGGACTGGAAATAGAGGCTGTCGCCGGGTATCGTGTAGGGGGGGACGGTGCGGGCGACGTCGCCTCCAGCGCTGGGGTTCTCTATTTTGATCACCTCCGCGCCCAGATCCGCGAGATGCAGCGTGCCAAAAGGTCCTGCCCCAAACTGGGACACGGCCAGCACGCGGTAGCCGTTCAAGAGGTCCTTCATGATGCGGCTCCTGCTGGCTCGGGCTCATCTGCGGGAGGAAATGGACCCGCAGCCGCGGGGCCAGCTTGGCGCTTGGGTACCAGCACTGCGCGCTGGAAAGAAAGGATCCGCTCTTCCCGCTGGTTAAACGCCTCTGTACTAACCCAGACGATGCCGCGATCCGGCTTGCTCCGCGACTCGCGCATCTTCAGAATCGTCGTCTGAGCGTAAACCGTGTCTCCATGAAAAGTGGGGGCGTGGTGCTTGACTTCGGTGTACTCCAGGTTGGCGATGGCGTGTCCCGAGATATCGGGCACGGTCATGCCGACGACCAGGCTGAAAATCAAGGTCCCCACCACCAGCGGGCGCCCGTGTTGGGTATGAGCGGCAAAGTTAGCGTCGATGTGAAGCGGGTTGTGGTTCATGGTCAGCATGCAGAATAGCATGTCGTCGGCTTGCGTGATGGTACGGCCGGGATAGTGTTTGATGGTCTCCCCGGGGAAGAAGTCCTCATAATAGCGACCAAATGCCATCTTTGCTCTCCTTTGAGGTCATCAATTTATCGGTTGGTGGGTGGTTGACTGCCTCTCAAATCCCTACTGCGGTGCTCATCTTGTACGGTTCGACGCCGCTGCGCAAGGTGCCATTCTCGCGATCGACGAGTATCCCGTTGGGCCGGGCAAAGTAGGAACTGAGAAAGGTCTCTTCTCTTAGTACGATCTCGTGCCCGATCTGGCCCAGTGCCCGGATCACATCGGCGGGCAGCCGCACGTCCGCGTGCAGCGGGCCTGTTTCGACGTGGATGCGTGGGGCGCTGATGGCGGCCTGCATACCCAGGTCATGGTCGAGTACATTCAGCATCACTTGCAGCACAGCGCTGATGACCTTGCGTCCACCAGGCGCGCCCAAGGCCATGAGCGGACCCTGCTCATCAAAGACCAGCGCCGGCGTGGCAGCGCTCATGGTGCGCTTTCCGGGTCCGATAGAATTCACATTCCCCGGCTCAGGGTCAAACCACATCGTGCCGTTGTTGAGCAGGATGCCGGTACCGGGTACGACCACACCTGAGCCGAATAACTGGCCCAATGTGGCTGTTAGCGCGACCATGTTGTGATGGCGGTCAATGACGCTCAGGTGGGTTGTGTGTCCCTCCGGGGCCTGGCGATTCTCAGGCATCGCCAGGCTGGCAGGTCGCCCCCCGGGCTGGTGGGCCCAGGGATCTCCGATAGGCTGGTGTAGCGGTCCGCGTTCCATTTCGATCTGGCTGCCACGCGCGGCCGCGTAGGCCTTGGACTGCAGGCCTTCCAACGGGATCGCTGCCGCGGTCGTATCGCCCAGATGGGTGAATCGATCGGCGAAAGCCAAACGCAGGGCTTCGGCTACCACGTGGAGGGCGCCTGCACTGTTGTGTCCCAGCGAAGCCAGATCAAAGCCTTCCAGGATGTTCAGCGCCTCGGCCACGGTGGGGCCTCCGGTGTTCTCGGGGACCATGGCCACCTGTTTGTGCCGGTAGTCCACCAGCAGGGGATCCCGAACGCGGACGCGATAGCCAGCAAGATCCTGTTCACTGAGAATCCCCCCGTGGTCCTGAATGTGGCCGGTAATGGCCCTGGCGATCTCGCCCTTGTAGAAACCATCGGGCCCCTGCTCGGCGATATGCCGCAGCGTGTTGGCCAGATCGGGTTGGCGCAGCCGGTCGGGGGCGCGGTTGTCGTCGTGATTCGCCGGGCGAAAGGGTGTGCCATCAGGGCGATAGAAAACCGACATGGTTTCAGGGAATCGCCGCAGGCGGCCCATTGCCGAAGCAGAGTTGGCAAAGACGTACCAGTCCAGCAGGAAACCCTCGGAAGCCAAACGGATGGCCGGGGCCATCACCTGAGGCAGGGACATGGTGCCAAATTCGTCCAGCAACCGGGCATAGGCGGCCACGGCTCCAGGCACTGCGGGCGTACGGTAGCCGCTCTCCGCGGCTTCATCCTTGGTCGCCCGCCAGCCATAAACGCCTGAGCCTCTTGCCGGCGGTTCTACCAGCTCAAACATATCCTCCCGGGCGGCCTGAGGGAGTGTGGCACTGCCGTCGAATGCTGCCGTGCGGCCGCTGCCTGCATGGTGGACCACGATGTAGGCCAGGGCACCCAGGCCGCTCATGAATGGTTCGACGACACCGATGGCAAAGGCAGTTGCAGCGGCTGCATCGGCAGCGTTGCCACCCTGCCGAAGGATCTCTGCACCAGCCTCCGCGGCCAGCGGGTGCATGGCGGTTACGATCCCACCTTCGGTCACGACTTCCGTCTTGTCGATGATTCGCTTGCTTCTCACGTCAGCCCCTCTCTCTCCTTTGAGACAATCAGCATGCTAGAGATCGTGCAAGAGTAGTTCAGGACAACGATGATACCACAGGACCCGTCGCCCACCAAATTGACAGTGACTGGCAGGTTGCCAGGCCAGATGCCAGCCCAGTCTGTCACGCAGGTTTTATGCCAACACTACTAACTTCTTCTATATTCTAGTTGATTGCTTGACATTTTAGCCATATGTCTGGTATAATGAATCCGCGCAAACAAGCTATGCTGTGGTCATGGATGTCTGAGGAGGGTGGCCTGCTGCCAGCCCGATGCAGACAGTCCAGGGAGGAAAGAACATGTGGGCGCCTAATAGGGGTACGGGTAATACCCGGGAGATAGGGCCGGTCTTGGTGGTCATTCCCGCCTACAACGAAGAGGAATCAATACGAAGGGTTGTGGAGGGCGTCAACCAGCACATCCCTCTGGCGGATGTCCTCGTCGTGGATGATGGCTCATCGGATGATACGAGCCGCCGGGTTCGAGAATCTGGCGCCGAGTTGCTTCGACTGCCACGCAATCTGGGTGTTGGCGCGGCGCTAGAGGTGGCACTGCGCTATGCCAAGGATCTGGGCTATTCCTATGCCCTGCGGGTGGACGCGGATGGGCAGCACGATCCACAGGACGCCCTTCGGCTGCTGGATGCCGTCAGGCGAGGTGAGGCTGACGTGTTGATTGGTTCTCGTTTCCTGGAGACTGGCTCCGCGGAGAGGCGGGGGGCAAGGATGCCCAAGTGGCGGCATCAGACGACGCCAGTTCGGGCAGTGGGTATCAAGGCATTTGCCTGGTTGGTGTCGCTCCTGATTGGCCAACAGATCTCGGATCCGACCTGTGGGCTGCGCTGCTTCAATCGCCAAGCCATGTGCTACCTGGCCCGGAACCATCCCCAGGATTACCCGGAGGTTGAGTCCATGGTCGTCCTGCACCGCGCAGGCTTTCGGCTGAAGGAATTGCCGGTAGAGATCTATCCGCGTACTGGTGGCGTGAGTTCTATCAGTGCCTGGAAAGCGGTCTACTATGTCTTCCGTGTTATGCTGGCAGCTTCAATCGCTGCCGTACGGAACATACCAAACGGAAAACCGGTAGAGGCTGGGCGGAGGTCAATGGAGCCCGAAAAGATCCCGGAGGAGGAACCCCGTGTCGCCTAGAACCCAAGTGATCGGCGTTGTCATGATTGTCCTGGCACTGGTTCTTATCATGGAATTGGTTCGTCGCCGGCGGCTGCGTACCGGGTACTCGTTGCTGTGGCTGTTCACCGGCCTGGTCGTGCTTGTCCTGGCCGTGTGGACAGGCCTGGTGGAGTACCTGACGCAGTTTCTGGGCGTCCGGTCTCCTGGATCGATGCTCTTTGCAGCGGGTATCTTGTTTACTCTTCTTCTCCTGTTGGAGCACAGCCTTTCTCTTAGTACCTTGTGGCATGACAACAAGTGCCTGACGCAGGAGGTAGCGCTGCTGGAGTGGCGAATTCGCCGGCTTGAGGCATCCCTTGAAGGTGCGGCCACGAAAAAGGCTGTGGTCCCAGCTCCGGATCGGGATCCAGGAAACGACGTGGTTCGGGCGTCACAGGAGGACATCCTTGAGCCTGCCATGTAGCCGTGTCATGGTCATCGGGTTGGACGGAGCCACGTTTGACCTGATCGAGCCCTGGGCCCAAGCAGGCCATCTACCGGCCTTTCGGCGCCTCATGGCGGAGGGAGCCTATGGTTCACTGCACAGCACCATTCCCCCCATGACCGCCCCTGCCTGGACATCCTTCATGACCGGCAAGAACCCCGGGAAGCATGGCCTCTACGACTGGATCTATCGCTGTGACGATAGCTACGGCGTTTCGCCCGTTACTGCCGCCCACTGCCAGGAGCCAACGCTCTGGTCGCTCCTGAGCAATGCCGGTCGGCGGGTCTGTGTCATCAACGTGCCCATGACATTCCCGCCCACGAGGGTGAACGGAGCGATGATCTCTGGCCTGCCTGCCCCTTCCACCCGGGTGAACATCACCTACCCGCCTGATCTCCTGGAGGAGATTGAGGACAAGGTGGGCGAGTATCTGCTGTATCCCGATCCTGGCCAAGCCTATTCGGACAGTGGTGTGGATGCCTTTTTGGACAACCTATATCGTACGACCGAAACCCGCCTGCGCGTGCTGGACCACCTGCGTGCTGGGGAAGACTGGGACTTTATGATGGTGGTTCTTAATGGCACCGACACGGTCCAGCATGCCATGTGGAAGCACATGAGCGTCGATCATCCACAGCACCAACCGGGCAAGCGAGAGAAGTATGGCGATGCCATTCTACGCTACTTTCAGTATGTGGATCGGGCTCTGGACCGGATCGTCGCCAGTCTGGACGATAGCACCACGCTGGTCATCATGTCCGATCACGGCTTTGGGCCCTTCCACAAGTTCATACATCTCAACAATTGGCTGCGCCAACAGAGTTGGCTTCAGATCAAGGGTACCCCTTGGGCGTCCGTCAAGTCTGGTCTATTCGGCCTGGGCCTTACGCCCATGGGTGTTTATAATCTGCTCATGCGTTTGGGCCTGGGCGCTTTCAAGCGCGAAGTGGTGCGCGGCAAGGGCCAGGGCCTTTTGAAGAAACTGTTTCTATCCTTCGATGATGTGGATTGGCCGCGTACCATGGCTTACTCGTTGGGCAATGTTGGCCAGATCTGCCTCAATGTCCGGGGCCGGGAGCCGCAAGGCTGCGTAGAGCCGGGGGAACAGTATGAGGCCGTACGCAGCGAGATCATGGACCGTCTTTGCCAATTGCGGGATCCGCAGACGGGCGAGCAAGTCGTGGAAGCAGTCTATCGACGAGAGGAGGTCTATTGGGGAAAAAATGTCGAGAAGGCTGCTGACATTGTCTTTATTCCGACACGACTGGAGTATTTTGGATTCGGTGAGTACGAGTTTGGTTCCAACGAGATCATTGAGAGCGTGGAACGTGGTATTTCTGGGACACACCGGCTCAACGGGATGGTGTTGCTTTGGGGAGCGGCAGCTTCCACAGGCGTACAGCTGAAAGATGCCCGAATCTTTGACCTGGCGCCCACTATCCTGCGTATCATGGGCGAAACGGTGCCCGAAGATATGGATGGCCAAGTATTGGCCCACGCGCTCAACTCAGACTACGCTGGCCCGTGCCCTGCCGGAGGTCTTCCAGTACCCGAGTCCACCTTCCCAGCATCCGCCGCTGTGACCGTGTCTCTGACGGATGAGGACAAGGAACTCATTGCCGACCGATTGCGCGGCCTGGGCTATGTTGGATAGAGGTCGCGAACCGCGATGATGCTCAATGCCTTCACTGTCGATTTGGAGGACTGGTTTCAGGGCCTAACCAGCACCAACCCCTATCCGGAAAAGTGGGCTGACTACGAGGCGCGTCTGGAGGGCAACACGCGAACGTTTGCTCGCCCTGCTGGAGCGATATGGTGTCCATGCTACTTTTTTTGTGCTTGGCCACGTAGCAGACCAGTATCCAGCGTTGATCCGACGCATCGACGCCGCGGGTCACGAGATCGGTGTGCACGGCTACTGGCACGACATGGTCCATCGCCTCACACCTGAGCGGTTTTCGCTGGAGCTGGAACGGGCGTTTGAGGTGTTGGAACCGCTGGTAAGCCAGCCGATTGTGGGGCACCGCGCGCCCTATTTCTCCATCAACGGGCAAGCGCTCTGGGCGCTGGATGTGCTGGCAGACAAGGGATTCACCTACGATAGCAGCTTTTTTCCCACGCGCAACATGCTCTATGGCTATCCCGAGGCGCCCCGATTTCCCTGCCGGCTGGAAACGCCGGCGTAGCCGGGGTTCACCGGGAAGACGATGCTAGCTCTCACCTGGTCGAGTTCCCGGTATCTACTGCCCGCTGGCTGGGCGTCAACTGGCCGATTGGCGGAGGCTTTTACGTTCGAGCCTTGCCCTATGCCATCATCCGTGCGGGGATCCGCCAGCTCAATCGTCAGGGTCAACCAGCGATCATGTACATGCATCCCTGGGAGCTGGACCTGGGACAGCGCTTCGACAAGGTCACGCTGCGCGAACGGGTGACCCATTACTATGGCCGGCGAGGCCTGATGAAGAAGCTAGACCACATGTTTCAGGATTTTGCCTTCGTGCCGCTGGGGCGGTTGCTTGACGTCGTGCCCGCGTGAGACACCGCAGGGCAGCTCGATCAAGTCCAGGGGGACAGCTTGGCTAACGTGGAACGGCGAGCGATTGGCCTCGCCATGGACGTACAGCCGGGTACGGCTGTGCCAGGCTGGGTGCCAGCCTGGCAGGCTTGTCTATTGCGCTCGGTTTGATAGCAGCCTTTCTGGCTGTGGGCCTCGGCCTGCCAGCCTATTTGCCCCTGCAAGCGGCCAGCTGGCTCACTTTCCTGGCGGTGGTGATTGCCCCCGGCTATCTCCTGGGTGAGATAGTGACCTGGCGTCTTGACCTGGACCTGCTCGAGCGGCTGGCGCTGGCCATGCCGCTGGGCGTGGCTGTGATGGCGGTACCGGGCCTGGTAGCGATGCTGGGACATCTGGTGATCGAAGACCTGGCAGTGGGCTGGACGCTGACGGTCGGCTGCCTGATCGCGCTCTGGTTCATTCATAGGCTGCTGCTGCGTACAGATTCCCGTCGTTCCATCAGTCCGTCGTGGCGCTGGTCCGACTTTGTCATGCTCCTGCTGCTGGCTGCAGCCTTTGTCTATGTGTTTCCCACTCTCTCATTGTACAAGATGGATGGGGATGCCTATGCCGTCGCTACCTTTACCGCCGACGCATTGACGGGCCGCCCCCTGAACGCCGCGGAACCGATCCTGGGTACTGGCAGGAGTATGGGCAGCATCCGCATGGGGATGAACCAGTTGCTGCCTGTCTTTCATCTGTGGGCCTACTTCTCTCGAGCGGACCATATAGAGTTGCTTGGTAGCGCCTCACGGTCAATGCTGGCATTGTGGGCTATTCTGGCGTCCTACATGCTGGGCAAGGCGGCCGGACGCGGCAGCCGGCGCGTGGGATTCCTAACGGCCTCCATCCAGATGCTCGTATACCTGGCCGCGCCCTTTGTCCGTGCGGATCACGTGAGCATCTTTTTCTTTGAGCGAACAAACGCTGACAAGTTCACCGTCACAGTCACCATGCTGCCGGTGGTGGCCGCCCTGGCGATCCGCTACGTGAGCACGGGGCGGCGCGATACGTGGATCACGCGCGCTACGTGGCTGGCGGCTGCCCTGGCCGCTTTTGCAGTGTCCAGCATTCACGCGCTCATCGCCGCCATGCTGGCTCTGGCCCTGGGCGCCTTTGGTACTCTGCACCTCCTCCTCAATCTGCGCCGACGCGAGGCATGGATCCGTGTTGGTGGGCTCGCCCTCCTGACAGTGATTGTGATGATCATGCCGCTGATCCAGCTTTTCGAGGCGCGCAGCGGAGAGGCCATGGCCCCCACGTACCCCTCCAGTTTTGAGGGCTGGTCCATTGAGGAGAGGCTGATGCCCATTCTGCCCTCAGCCCTTTCCGCCCGCTTCAACTCGGTCATTTCCTCACACCAGATATCGGGCCTGGATGTGTACGGCCCCCTTCCCGATCTGGCCTACCTGGACGCGGAACAGGCCAATACCTCCACCAACCCCTTTCTGATCTGGCGCTTTGCAGTCAACATGCGTCGACAACGCATCATCGTGTTCGACCTGGAGCGCTACATTTCGGATCCGACCCTGATCCTGGAGCCCCCCTATCTGCTTGCTTTGCTCCTTCTGCCTTTCCTCTTGTGGCGGCTACGTTCCGACCCCGGCGCCCAGTTCTGCTTGAGTACCTCTTTGGCTGTGCTATTCGTGCTATTCAACCCGATTCTGACGCCTATCCTTGGCTCACTGGTCATGCCCTGGATCCTGTGGCGCTTTGTCTGGCTGCTGCCCTATGCGCTCATCATTGCCCTGGTATTCGACCGGTTGTTGGCTGCCTTCGTCTGGCCTCTGACCCGCTGGCCCAAACTCAAGCTGGTCAGAGCCATTTTGGTGGCCAGTGCTTCTCTGGGTTTTGTGGTTCTCGCCGCGCTGCTTTTACGGCAGAATGTTGCGACAAATCTGGAAGAGATGCACGCACGAGGGGCAGCTCCCTTGGTCTATGCTACCCCCGACAAGATCCTGGCTCGTCTACGACGAGAGACTGCCTGGGGTGGCCCGGCCATGGTCCTGGCGGACAGCAATCTCAGCGTGACGATTCCAGCTTTCGCTGGCAACGCAGACGTGGTGGCCCATCGCATTCTGGGAACGGCCGAGATGTTTCCAGCAGATCAGCAGGACTTGGCGCTGCAGCGTCACATCGACCAATACGAGTTCCTCAATACGCCTCTGCTAACGCCCCTACACATCGACATACTGGAGCGATATGACATTCGCTACGTGGTCGTGCCTGGCGGTACAAGCCTGGAGACACAACTGCGACTCTCGCCGCAGTGGTTCGAGTGGCTGGTTGCCGATGAGGGCTATAGCCTGTACGGTGTGCGTCAGCGTCCTAGTGTCACCGAGAGTATCCTGGGAAACGCTGCCTTTCTCGATCGGCGCTGGGAGGCGGCGTCAACCCACTACCAAATCGCACTTGATCAATATCAAAGCGCTGGCGAAACCGGCGACAGTGTGTCCGGCCTGCTGGCCCTGTTGGGGCTGGCTGATATCTATCGCGTCAATGGCCAATTCGACCAAGCTCTGCTGACCCTCCAGCAGGCATTGGCCCAGGCGGAAACTGACTCCGCTGCAAATGGCAGCGCGGCTCCTGCCTTGCACTACCGCATGGGACAGGTCTACGCAGACGTGGGGGATCTGGAAAGGAGCATCGAGGAGTTTGATCTGGCTCAGCGAGGAGATCCCTCAAGCTTTGCATATCACATGGCCCTGGGCGACGCTTGCCTGAGCGCCAGGCAAGGTGAATGCGCGCAAGAGCAGTTCAGGGCGGCAGTAGAACCGTTGGGTCTGGCCGACGA
Organism: uncultured Chloroflexia bacterium; assembly: GCA_963783445.1. Classification (GTDB taxonomy): domain Bacteria; phylum Chloroflexota; class Anaerolineae; order JAAYZQ01; family JAAYZQ01; genus CAWANP01. The sequence goes on from CAWANP010000002.1 coordinate 131,584, forward strand.
AGCCCAGCGCCTTATGCTGCTGGGCAGCATCTGGCAGCAACGGGCTGATGAAGGCCTGGCACTCTCCCTTTATGAACAGGCTGCAGTGGAGAGACCTGGCGAAGAAACCCAACTCGCGCTGGCAGATATGTACCGGAACGCGGCGCAGTTTGATAGGGCTGAGGCGCTGCTGCTATGTACTGCGCCAGAAATATCCTCTCTGGGTCAAGCCTGATGCACATCTGCGCGTTCTCTCGGCTCTGGCCCGCCTGCGAGCGGACGAGGGGAGAGTCGATGAGACTGTTGCCCTGTTCCAATCCATCGTCGGGCTACAAGAGCAGTTGGCTCAAGATACGCGTTCTACCCGCCTCGTCTTGGCTCAGACCCTGCTGGATGCCAGCGGAGAGGATCCGGACGGCGGTGCTTTCCGCTATGACAGGGCCCGCGAGGAGATAGAGCGGGTGCTAAGCCTGCAACCCCATAGCGCCGCGGCCTACATCTTGCTGGGGAATCTGCATCGCTCCCAGCGTGAGCCCCGGCTGGCCATGGAGGCATACCGGTACGCACTGCGGTTGGATCCCACAGAGGCTGCAGCCTATACCTCTCTGAGCGACCAGCACAGGCAGCAGGCGGCTCCTCCGGATGAAACGCTGGCCCTCATGCAGTCGGCGGTGGCGTTTAATCCCGAGCAGGCGATCTTGGTCATCTCGCTGGCGGACCAGTTCCGGCGCATGGGCGACGTCGATATGGCCATTACCACTTACCAACGTGCCCTGGGCTGGTTTGACTTGGCGAGCGCCGGGGTCGCGCCAGGCAGCAGCAGCGGACCCCAGCCGACTGGGCGCACACGCTCCCTATCATACTCGCGGTTGGCGGCGCTGTATGAAGACCTCGGCCAGGTGGACACCGCCATGAATTACTATCGAGCAGCTGTGACAGCTGCTCCAGAACAAGCCTGGAGCTGGGTGACCTTGGGTGATGCGCTGCGACGACGCAACCGGGCTTCTGCGGCCGAGGAAGCCTATCGCACGGCAATCCAGGAAGATCCAGCACAAGTCGACGCCTATCTACACCTGGCAAGTCTGATGAGTGACCGCGGTGATTCTTCTGGGGCCTCAGAATTGTCCGAGCAAGCCCTGCAGATCGCGCTGGATGGGTCCAATCTGGCTCAAACCTCCAAGGCTTGGTTAGCTTTGGGCAGCTACTACAGCCAGTCGCCCCAGGAACAAGTCGAATTCGGTTCGGACGTGGGTTTCTTTGCGGCAGATGATTCCACGAACCCGGTCACTGCAAGAGCCATGGCGGCCTATCACCAGGCGCTGGAGGCAGAAGAGAGTGTGGCTGGTGTTCGGGCGCTGGCCCGTCTTTATCAGGATTCGGGCAAGACCGAGGAGGCTCTTCACCTGTACAAGCAGCGGATCCAGGCAGGGGAGCGTGACCGGTGGGTTCCCTCCCTGCTGGCCCAATATTACGTGGGTTTGGGTGATGCCTTTCTTGACGGGCAGCAGCCGAAGAAAGCGATGGCGGCCTTTGCACAGGCCGTGGCCTTGGACGGCTGGTGGTCGGGGGCGCGCCTAGCTCTGGCCCGGGGCTACGCTGAGCAAGGGTACCAGAGAAGGGCGCTGGCCGAGATCCGGCGTGCCACAGAGATTTCCCCAGGGGCTGCTGAGGCGCAGCTATCGCTGGCCGGCGCTCTTGATGAGCAAGGGGACAGCGAGCAAGCACTGGCTATCTACCAGACTACCGCGCAGGCTCATCCCGGCAGCGCACCCGCGAACCTAGCCCTGGCCCGTGCCTGGCAGGATCGTTATCGCTGGGATATGGCCGAGCAGAGCTACCGCCAGGCCATGGCCATGGTACCGGGTGACATCGAAGCCTACCTGGGGCTGGCCAGCCTCTACGTTCTGCGGGCGCGCGCCGATGAAGCTGAGGTCTTGCTCAACAAAGCCATGGAGATAGATCGCGGCAATCTGGAAACCTACCTGCAGTTGGGGGCCCTGCTGGCGCGCCGAACCCGCCACGCCGAGGCTCTGGATGCTTATCGGCAAGTCGTGCAGATGAGCGGGTCCTGGCAGAACTCCGGGAGTACCGGCCAGGTTCAGACTGCGACCTATGCCGGGCTGGCTGGAATCCAGCGAGCCCTGGGTGAATTCGGGCAGGCTGAGGAGAGCCTCAAAAGGGCTGCCGAGGTGAATGAAGCCAGCACGGCGTCCGGGGCTGTTGCAGCCCCAATGCTCCAATTGGCTGGCCTGTATCGAGAACAGAATCAGCCTGACAAGGCGGAGCAGACATTGCTCCTGGCTCTGGATATGCTCCTTGATGACGCGACCAGCGACAGCCGGGGATCTCCTTCCGGCGCCCCTCCGTCGATACTGCGTGTTCGCCTGGCACTGGCCGAGTTCTACCAGTCCATGGCGCGGAGCGACAAAGCCCTGGAAACCCTGCGCCTTGCGGTGGAAGAGAATCCGGACTCGATGGCGGCGCTGACCAGCTATGCCAGCCAACTGCGTCTCATGGGGCGCGTTGAGGAGGCCGATCTGGCCTACCTGCAGGCTCAGGATGCGGCCGAGCCCAGAGGGGCGGGATACCAGGCGCTGGCGGCTGCATACCAGGCTCAGGGGCAGGATTCAGCAGCCATGGTGCTACTGGATGAGGCCACTATCCGCGATCCCAGGGACACGGGTGCCTGGATCCAAAAGGGCCGGCTGCAAATGCAGATTGACCAGCAGTCAGGAGAATTGGGGATTGAGAATCCACCTTCTGCCTGGGTGCAGGCACTGGAGCAGGCCACTGAACTCGAGCCAGCACAGGGCCGGACCTGGAACGCCCTGGGCAACACCCTGCTGGCAGCGACGGATGACGGTGGCGACGGTGGGGCTGGATCCGGGAACCCTGCCGGCAGGAACAGGGGGATGGCGGCGCTCAAGCAGGCGATTGCCGTTGATCCCATGTACCTGCCGGCCTATGGCTCCCTATTGGAGGCATACCGCGAACCAGTGCCTTCGAGCCCCTCGACGCCTGGGCAGAGTGAACAGGCGGCGGAGACGGTAGAAATGGTCAGGCTGGCAGCGCCTGGCAGCCATTTGGGTCACCTCTATGAGGCGCGCATCCAGGAGGACCTGAAACGGTGGGATCAGGCCCGGGAAGCCCTAAAGCAGGCCATCACTCACGCACCTGGCCTGCCCGAGGCCTACGTTGCGATGGGTCAGCTAGAGCAGCAGCAAGGCAACAACGAGGTGGCGGCGAACTGGTACCGGCAAGCCAACAACCTGCGCCCAGGTGAGCGGGCGGCCTATTTGAATCTGATAGATCTGTTGCTCAGCCAGGGCGACAACTTGGCAGCTCTGAGAACGGCTCAGAAAGCTGTCGGAAACCGGCCTGGGGACAGCGATCTGCTTCTCCGCCAGGGCCGAATTCAGCGGATCATGGGAAGGTATGCGGACGCTGAGGTGGCGCTGCTACAAGCTGCCCGTCTGGATCCGTTTAACGACAGCATTTCAGCCGAATTGGCGGCTGTCTACGAGGCGCAGGGCAAGCTGGAAAAAGCCATCGTTGCCTACGACGATGCGACTTCACTCAATCCCGAACAGGGAGCCTATCACGTCGCCCTGAGCCGGCTTTGGTCGGCACGAGGGCGACCGGAGCACGCGCTCTCTCTGCTTGAGATCGCTTTGCGCCAGGTGTCCCGCCCAGCGCCCCTGTACGCTGCTATGTCTGACCTCTATCTGCGTCGTGGTGAGCCCAGGCTGGCCCGGGAGATCCTCGAAGAAGGTATCGAAGCGTTGGGTGAGGACGTCCTGCTCCGGCAAGCCCTGGGAGCGTACTACCGCTTCCAGGCCGAGTTCGACCGAGCCGAAGAGACCTATCGTCAGGCGGTGGCCCAGCAGGCTGACGAGCAGGCTGCAGACGCAAGCCAGGGGCATCTGGCCCTGGGGGGATTCTACCTGAGCCGCGGACGCGTCAAAGAGGCGCTGGTTGAGTATGAACAGGCGGCGGCTTCCGGCGCAGCGACTGCTGCCGGTGAAGAGACACGTGTACTCCTGGCCCTGGGCAATGCCTACCGGGCCGCGGGACGAACTGAGCAGGGTATTGACACGTACTCACGGGCTATCGAATTGGCTCCCCGGTCGGAAGACGCTTACAGCGGTTTGGCATCTGTGTATCGCAGCCAGGCTCGATGGCAGGACGCCCGGAAGACGCTGCTGGATGGGCTGGCGGTTGTACCTACTTCAGGCCGGCTATTGATGGATCTCAGCGACCTGCTCCTGCGGCGTGGGGAGGTGGATGGAGCCCTTGATCTCTTGGATCAGGCGGTTCAGCTTTCGGCTAGCGCCAGGACGCTTGTGGCCAGGGCTGCTCTCTACCGCGTGCTGGGCCGGCCCGATGATGCACTGCGCGACCTGGAGATGGCGCGCCAGATCGAGCCTGGCTCGGTTGAAGCACTGATTGCCCTGGGTAGCCTGTACCGGTCGCTGGGTGATGTCGCTAGGGCCAAGGAGGCGTACAGGCTGGTTCTTTCCCTGGCGCCGGGCTCGGCAGCGTCCCACCTGGGCCTCGCAGAACTGGCACTTGACCAGGGCCAACTGAACGAAGCTTGGTGGCAGTTTGATGCTGCCCAGAAGGTCGAACCGGCTTCATCTTCCCCATTGTTGGGTCTGGCCTTGGCGCGTACCAGGCAGAAGGATTGGGAGGAGGCTGAGGCGGCCTACCGGCGTGCGGCAGAACTGGTCCCTGCAGCGACCGCGCCTTACATCGGCCTGGCAGACCTCGCGCAGCGCCGGACAGGCAGTGTGGCGGATGCCTTGGCCCTTCTCGAGCAGATCGGTAGCCCGGGACTGAATCGTGGTACTGTCCAGCGTACGATGGCCGGGATCTGCCGTAGCTCTTCAGCTTCTGCCAACTGCCAGCCAGACCTCGTGGCTGAAGCCCTGCTAGAAGCGGCTCAACTGGAACCGGACAGCCCGGAGGCCTATCTTTCCCTGGCGGATCTCTATCTGTCCGAGGGACGCCCTCTCGAAGCCGAGCCCTATGTCTCTCTGGCCGAGGAGATCGCCCCACGTGATCCTGCTGTCCATGTTGCTCAAGGCAACGTTTATCACGCGCTTGGCGACCCAGCGGCGGCTGAAAGCAGCTACCGGGAGGCCGTCGGACTGGATGCCACGCGAATGGATGGGCACGTGGCCCTGGCGCGATTCTATGTGGTAGAGGAAGACCATGTCGAGGCTGTCGCTGCATACCAGGAGGGCATCCGGAAATTTCCCCTGGAGTGGTCGCTCTGGCTATCGCTGGGCAATGTGTATCTAGCTATGGAATCGCACGCCGATGCCCTTTCTGCATTCCAGCAGGCAGCCAAGATGAATCCCAATGCTCCCGAGCCGTGGTTGGGCCAGGGCGACGCGCAGATGGGCAAGGAAAAGTGGGAGGCGGCCCAGGAGGCCTACGAGCAGGCGCAGCGCTTGGACCCACAGCAGGCTGAAGCCTTGCTTCGCTTGGCCGGTCTCGCAGAGGGGCGAGAGAAGATGGACAAGGCCATCCAATATGCACGCCAGGCCGTGAAAGTCGATCCCACTCTGGCCGCTGGCTATGTAGCTCTGGGCCGTATGCTGCAGGAGGAGGAACAGATCGGTGAAGCGGCAGATGCCTTTCTGTCGGCCATCCAGCTAGATCCCCGCCGGCATGCAGCCTACAACCGCTGGATGTGGTGCTACATGGACATAAAGCGCGTGCCCTACAATGTGGACAGGAGCCGCCTGGAGGCCGAGTTGGCCAAGATAGCCGGGGGAGATCAACTGGAGACCGTATGGGCCCAGACACTATTGGGCTTGGGCCACCTGACCCTGGAGGAGGACATCGAGCGGGCCATTGGGCACCTGGAGAAAGCCGCTGACATGGATCCAGCCTATGCTGAACTGTATCAAGACCTGGCTCTGGCCAACTGGGAGGTCCGGGACGGACCGCGCGCGTTGGAATGGTGGCAGCGATATCTGTATGCAGCGAGCCGGGATTCTGACACCAGTGAGGCTGAAAAACAGATTGCCAGTCTGAAACTGGTACAGATAGAGAAGCCATCGAGTGGCGCTCGGGTATCCGGCAATGTTCAGATCGTTGGTACAGCGAAAGGCAAGTTCATCCAGAGTTACAAGCTCGAAGTTCGGGCGGAGGGCTCGGACACTTGGTCGATAATTGGCACCGGGACTGAGCGGGTGTCGAGTGGCCCGCTCGCCGTCTGGGACACGGCTGGACTTGCGCCGGGAGAATACCGTCTCCGGCTCGATGTGGTCAGGTCGGATGAAGATGTCAGGCCCTATGATGAGATCACGGTTGTCGTCCAGCCATCGAACTGAAGCCGCCGGCGGGCTCTGCGCAATGACCAACGCCCGTGGCTCTTGGATGGAGAAGAAGCGAGGAGATCGCATGACAGAACAAGCCAGCCTTAACCTTGCTGGCCAGGTCAATCCTGAGCGTACCGAACGAGCTTGGGAGATCAGCACATATCAGGAGGGCGACAAGGCAGCGGTACTGGCCCTTGTCCGGGATGAGTACGGCGAAACCGATCTTGCGGATGCAGATTACTTTGACTGGCTAAGAGGGGCCAGTCCTCCGGATCTTGGCCAATGGGTCGTCAGAGAAAAGGGGACCGGCCGGGTAGTCAGTGCAGCCACAATGGTTGGCCTTCAGGCCGTATGGAAGGGGAATGAGATCAAGGCTCTCCTGGGCTTTAACTTTCTTGTCGCCCCCGAGTACCGGCGCCAGGGGATCCACACCGCGTTTACCAGGCAGACAAGAGAGGACATACGACGGGCCGGCTACTGCTTCACCACCCTGTTTCCGAATCCGAAATCCATGCCGCAGTTGGCTCGCTCTGAGAACTATCACCATGTGTCCCAGGTGCCGCTGCTTGTGCGTCCTCTGAACATGCGCGCGCTGGCCGAGGCGAGGGTGAAAAACCAGCTACTTGTCTGGGCAAGTACCGTGGGCTGGGGTTTCGCAGGTCGCGTCATCTGGCGTGAACCAGGACCCCTTCAGGTTGACCCACCTCTGCGTATTTCGGAAGATCACGTACTTGACGAAGGCTACGACCTCTTTTGGCGCCAGGTGCAGACCAAGTACGACCTGATGCTTGTCCGTGACCAGGCATTCCTGACGTGGCGCTTCCTCGATATCCCAACGCGAGAGTACCGGATCCTATCGGCGCGGCAGGGTGACGGGGTCCTGGGTTACATCGTCCTGCGCCAGGCGGACGTCCGGGGGACCATGTCCGGGATCATTGTTGATTTCCTGGTCCTGCCCGGGGAGCAAGGGACCCGGGCAGGACAGCATCTACTGCACGCGGCTCTGCGGCAGTTTAGGGAAGCACAGATGCCCCTAGCCGGGGGGCTGGTGCTGCCGCATACGCATGAGTATACGCTTATGCGCGACGCGGGCTTCCTGAGCGTTCCGGAGCCCGTTGCGCCCCAGCCTTTCAATCTCTTTGTCCGGCGTCACTGTGATGACCTTCCGCTGGAGGCGCTCACGTGCCCGGATACCTGGTACGTTTCCATCGCCGATCATGATGCTGTATAGGCTCCGAAGAGGCTCAAGCCTGAGCGGATCCGCGGCTCGGCGTTCGCGGTAGGATGTGATGAGATGAGCTTGCCGCTTGGACGCTTTCTGATTTTCGTAGTGTCCACTTGCCTTCTTGGTCAGGCCGTGGCCGGCTTATCCTGCGCTGAGGGACCGGGCGTCCAGCTGGGCCAAGGCAAGGCGGCTATGCCACAGCAAGAAAACGGAGAGGCAGTCTACCGAATCGAGGCTGCATATCCTTTCTGGCGAGCAGATTTCTTACCGGTGGATGAGATACCATTCCAGTATCTGGACCAGATTGACCACTTCTCCATCCATCCAGGCGCCCAGGGTACACTGGTTGTCCCCAATGGCTTTGTCATGCCTACGCTGGTCGAGCAGGCACACCTCGCAGGGAAACGGGTCATCCTGGTAGTTGGTGGCGCAAGGGACTATGGCGCTTTTGCAGCCATGGCCGCGGAGCCGAGCGACAGAGCATCTTTTGTCCGGAACCTGGTCGACTTCCTGGTAGAACACGGCTATGATGGTGTAAACATTGACTGGGAATTCCCACAGACGCTCGCTGACCGGCAGAACCTGAGCGCTCTGATGTCCGAATTGAGCGCTGGCTTGGCTGCCATAGATCCGGAGCTTGAGTTGAGCATCGCAGTCACCTCCAACGAAAGACGCGGCCAGTGGATCGATGTCGAGGCCATTTCCCCTCTGGTGAGCCATTTCTTGGTGATGACCTTTGGCTACTATGGCGCTTGGGGATCCGAGTCCGGGCACAATGCCCCGCTGTATCCAGTTCCAGCAGCTGGCGATTCTCGCTGCGTGGACCAAAGCCTAAGCTACTGGGCAGAGGCCCGAGGCGTGCCCTGGTCCAAGATCTACATGGGTATCGCTTCCTTTGGGCTTGGGTTCGAGAGCGAGGCGCTTTACCAGGCCCTTCCCGACAACCCGGTGGTGTCCAAGGCCAATTATCAAGATATCAAACCACTGATCGGTGATGGATACACTCGCCAATGGGATAACGCGGCCCAGGTACCCTATCTGACTCTAGACGACGGTCCAGGAGTGTGGAGCTATGATGATCCCCAGTCCATTGACCTCAAACGCGAATATGCTCTGGCTAACGGCATAGGAGGCGTTGCCGTCTGGGATGTAACCATGGATCGCGTTGGCGGCGAGCACGAATTGCTGAAAGTGCTGGCCCACACATCGGCTCCGTACAGGGTTCTTGTCCCCCTGGTACTGAGAGGCAAGTAAGGGAAGTAGCTGCGCCAAGGGCCAAGGCTGGGACCAAGCTTGACTCTAAGCTCTGTCCTTACAAAGGAGTGAAGATGAACCTACGAATCAACCAAAGACAAACCCGGCGCCTACGTACCGGCAGCACTGAGCATTGTATGGCCCGAAAGGCTATCTTTGCCGTGGCCTTGCTTGTTGCCGCATTGTCTGCCTCCTTGCTACCTGGGGGCGTGGCGGCGCAGCAAACAGACTTGTCTCAACTACCCATCAGTTTCCCTGTGCACGCGCCAGAGGTAGCGGCCTACTTTAACGAGATGGCACGCCCAAGCGATTCTGCATCCGTTCTGCCGGATCGCCTCTTTCTGCTTTCCCAAATCGAGGTGGGAGAGACCATGCTGGCCTTTCGCTCTTGGAGTGAAGCAGAATCGCAGCTCGATAGCTTGGCCGATCCAGTGGAGTGGGTCATGTACAACCCCGAGCACTGGGAGTTCACGCCGGAGGACGAGCAGCAGGATCTGGCGACCATCGTCCAGGAATTTGCTGAGGCTGTCCATGCCCGCGATATGAAGTTCATGTTCACGCCGGACCGCCAATACGCGGAACTCTACCTCGGCCAGGTGGCGCCCCACGTGGATGCCGTGATGCTCCAGGGCCAGCGCCTGCAGCACGATCCGCAAACCTTTGCCGCTTGGGTACTGGGCATGGCTGACGTGGCGCACAAAGCCAATGAGGATATCCAGGTCTATGTTCAAGTGGGAGCGACGCGAGGTACCGCGGAGGAGATGTACGCTGCGATTGAGACGGTGGCCGGCGATATCGATGGGATCGCCGTCTGGTCCATGCCCCGGACGCTGGAGATCTTGCAGGAGTTTGTGACCCTGGTTCGCGGGGATCTGCCCGAAGCTACGGCTACGGCGGAGGCTACCGTCGCACCATCTGTGGTTCCCAGTGACACGCCGACAGTGGCTGTCCCGACGGAAACCCCAACGACGCTGCCCCCGTCGCCTATACCAACAATTGCCCCGACCATGGAGCCCTCGCCAACCAGCCAGGCTGAGCTGCCCCCTGCCGAAATCGCAGCATCTCCAGCCGTACCAGCCGAGGCGCCGGTAAGTCAGGCAGGTGTGGTGGAACTGCCAGGAGGTTGGGTGACGAGCATCCTGCTGTTCGTTGGAGGCATGGGAGTCGGCCTCGTGTTGGGCTTTGTGCTGGGCTGGAGCCTGAGGCGTGGATCGTAGGACCGAAGCCCCACCCCCGGCAGATCCGAGCTTCCCGACCCCGGGTGTTCATGGCGCCGGCACTCCGCTCGCGCAACTTTCGCCTCTTCTGGATCGGGCAGAGCGTGTCGACCATGGGCACGTTTCTGCAGGTGGTCGCCGAAAGCTGGCTCATTTACCAACTCACGGGCTCTACACTTTGGCTCGGGGTGTTAGGCGTGGTTGGCCTGCTGCCCGTGGTGCCCATCGCATTCCTGGGCGGCGCGCTGGCCGACCGCGTCCCCCGACGGAAGCTGATCATGGTCACCCAGATCGGTCTCCTGGCCCAGGCTGCGGTCTTTGGTTTGCTGGTTGCCACGGACAATATCAGCGTCTGGAGCATCATCGTCCTGGACTTTGTGATGGGCGCCTTTTATGCCATTGACCAGCCCGCCCGCCAAGCATTTCTGCCAGAGCTTGTCCCCGAGGCCGATCTGCCCAACGCGGTTGCTCTCAACTCGGCTGTTTTTCAGCTCTCACGTGTGCTCGGCCAGGCCGCCGCGGGTGTACTGATCGCGACGATCGGGGCAGGGGGCACCATGCTCCTTAACGCGGCCACGTTTCTGGCGCCCGTTGTCGCCCTGGCTATGATTCGGGTCAAGGATGTGCGAGCTGATACCGTGCCTGCCTCACTCGGATCGGCACTCTCTGAAGGCGTCGTCAGCTTATACCAGCGACCGACTCTCCTGGGTACTATCAGTTTGATGGTCACTGTTGGGGGGCTGCCGCTGGCCATCTTCTTGATGATGCCGGCTTTTGCGGCGGAGGTTACCCAGACCGATGCTATGGGCCTGGGTCTACTCCTGGCCGCGGGGGCCGTGGGCGCGGTGCTCAGTACGTTCGTGGTGACCAAGATCCACGAAGGACGGCGGGGCCATGCGGTGTTCGTATCCAGTCTACTGTTGCCTCTCTTCATGATAGGTTTCTCGGCCTCTCGCAGCCTGCCCGTAGCGTGTCTCATTCTGCTGTGTGTGGGCTTGATCCAGTCCCTACTACATGCAGAATCAACTACCCTGGTGCAGATGGGGGTCCCGGACAGAGTGAGAGGGCGCGTGATGAGCCTGTATGGCATGCTGATCATCGGTGCCCCCAAGCTGACGGGTATGCTGATCGGGGGGCTGGCCGAAAGCACCGGCCTGCCGCTGACCATCGCTCTCTCCAGTGCCCTTGGCCTGCTTTATGTGTTGGGATTGCACCTATTGATGCCCTCCGTCCGAAAGCAGGCTTGAGAGAACAAAGGGCATGGTTGCTTGTGGGGGCAGTACCTGCACGGCAATTGTTCAGATCGATGCCTGCCATCCGTAACTGGCCAAAATCGGCGTCCTGAGGTAAAATCAAGGAGAGGCGACGCGCCTGCTGCCCAGTGATTGCATGCGGGTCACGGATGCCCCCAATCGGAAGTGGCAAGGCTGTTTCCGAACGATCGCGTGAATACCAATGGAGTGAGTCGATGATGACCGAGCAGACAGAAACCCTCTTTTCTCCTACCAAGCTTGGCAGCCTGGAACTGAGAAACCGGCTGGTACGTTCGGCTACAGCGGAGCTACTGGCGACAGAGCCTGTAGGACGGGCTACCCCCGCTCTGGCCGCGCTCTACCGCGACCTGGCGCGTGGTGGTGTAGGACTGATAGTCACGGGCCACGCCTATGTGTCCCCATCGGGCAAAGCGCACTCCGAGATGCTTGGTGTGCACTGCGATGAAATGATCCCTGGTCTGAAAACGCTGGCTGATGCCGTACATGCCGAGGGGGGTGCGATTGCCATCCAGATCCAGCATGGCGGGCGCCAGTGTGCTGAGGATGGTGTGCCGGGAACGATAGCTCCCTCGGCTGTACCGATGCATTCCGGATCCACTCCCCGCGAGATGACACAGGCAGAGATCGTGGAGACCATCGATGCCTTTGGGCAGGCTGCCCGGCGTTCGAGGCTGGCCGGGATGGATGCCGTACAGGTCCACGCTGCGCACGGCTACCTGATCAGCCAGTTTCTGTCACCGCATACCAACCTCCGTACCGACGCCTGGGGAGGCGACTTCGAGCGGCGGCTGGTGTTTCTGGGCGCCGTGTGCGAGGCCGTGCGGGGCCAGGTGGGCGCCGATTATCCAGTATTCATCAAACTGGGTATGATGGACAACATAGACCTGGTGCCGGATGGGCTGACTCCCGAGGATGGCGCCCGCATTGTTTCCCGCCTGGGCGATTTCGGGCTGGATGCCGTGGAGGTGAGTGGCGCCTACGATGGCCCGTCTCGCATCAACGTCCAGATGGGAGTCGGGACGAAGGTGCCTGAGGCGTATTTTCGACCCCTGGCACGTCGCGCCAAAGCGGCTACAGATCTACCCGTGATGCTCGTAGGGGGACTCCGGAGCCGGAAAGTAATGGATGATGTGCTGGCTTCGGGCGATGCAGATTTCATTTCCCTGTGCCGCCCCCTCATCCGCGAGCCGCACCTGCCGAACAGGCTACGTACGGGTGAGGCGTCGGTGGCGGCCTGCATATCTGGCGGGCGCTGCTGGCCCGAGGGGCTTGGCCAGGGCATACGCTGCAGGTGTGAGGCATAGATCGAGTGCCTTTCCCGGTTTGCGTACGTTTTTCAGCGAATTGACAAGCTGGGGAAATGCGAGTATAATACTGTCCGCTTGCCCCCGTGGCGGAACTGGCATACGCGGCAGGTTGAGGACCTGTGCTCGCAAGGGCGTGGAGGTTCAAATCCTCTCGGGGGCACCAGCGTATTCCGAACAGAGTCTCAGGATCTCTCCTGAGGCTTTGTTTTTTGGTCCAGATCCATCCCGGCCTCGTAGGTTTCTTTTCGAGCGAGTGCCAGCCGGCTGCGCGTGGCATGGTTACATATCAAGAGGATGAAGGAGGCCATGAACAGCAGGACTGGTACGGTGAGGACGAAGCACAGGGCGATGATCATTGTCAGCAACAGTGCCAAGGTCAATGAGAAACCCGGGGTGATGATGGTCATCGCCAGAGCGTTGCGCAGGGCAAGCAGAATCTTTTCGCTCTCAAGTTCAAGGACCATGGGGAACCAGAATACCTGAACGAACAACCAGAAGATGGCCAAGATAATCCACAGGCTCACGGCAAAGTTGGTCCAGGTACCTTGCAGGGCCAGACCGTAGAATTGGATGTTGGCCACAATAAGGACCCATACGACGAGGTTCATTAGGGCCACGATCAGGCTTTTCACCCAGTACTGCCGGATCCCAAGGAAAAACGTGCTCCAGCGAACGGACTTGCCCCGGCTGATTTGGTTCGTGACGAAACTGAGCGCGCCAGAAACGATGGGCAAGGGCAGGAACAGCAGAAAACTCAGGGCCAACACCCAGAGTACATCCACTTCCCTGAGAACAAAGAGTGGTGCAATTGGGAGAAGGACGGCAAGGCTCCACACAAAGTTCAGCACGACCAGTAGCATGAATTCGTCCCAGAAATCCCTCAAGCTAAACTTGAGGATCTGCAGTGCGTCTGACATGGTTCCTCCCAGGGCCGGCTGGTGCGCAGCCTGTGGTTGGCCTCGACTATAGCATATCCCGCTCCGGTTGTCAACGGGCGTTTGCCGCGAAAGGCCGGACTCGTCGCCGTTGCAGCTCGGAAGCGTTTGACAACTCTTGGGCAGCATGCTATACTTGGTGTGGTCAGGGAGTCAGGACCGGATTGAGGGGAGAGCTACTTTGTTCTCCCCTTCGTTTTCCTGGCATAACCGTCCGGATACTATGTTCAGCGTTGATCTGGCCCTTGAGGTTTGTAAAGAGAGAAGGGTTGGTGGGACTCAGAGATTTTTTTAGACCGCGACAGGACAAGTTTCTGCAATACTTGATCCAACAAGCGGACATAACCTGTCAGGGCATGGGTGCGCTGGAATCGTACATGAAAAAGCGCTCAAACAAACAGGCTGCCCTGGTGATCCAGGCTGAAAAGGATGCCGACGAAGTCCGGCGCATCCTTATCGATGATTTGAACCGTACTTTTGTCACGCCCATTGATCGCGAGGATATCTTTGCCCTGTCGCGGGCCATCGACGACGTCATGGACTATGCCTACACGACGGTGGAAGAGATGCAGATCCTGGACGTAGAGCCGAACGCCTATCTGCGGCGAATGGTTTCGCTGCTCCAGGATGCGGCCAGTGAGATCCATCTGGCCATGCTGCGCCTGAAGGAGAATCCCGGCGTGGCGAGCGAGCACGCCAGCAGAGCTAAAGCTTTGGAGAACCGTGTCGAGCGTGTCTACCGAGAGGCCGTCGCGGACCTTTTCTCGGGCCCGGAGGACATCCATCAGGTGATGGAGATGCTCAAACTGCGCGAACTGTACCGTCACCTGAGCAATTGTGCAGACCGGGGCGACGAAGCAGCCAACGTAATCCATGACATTGTGGTCAAGATGACCTGATCCCGAGGAGATACCCATGCGCCTTTCTATGCTACTTGGCAAAACTCTGCGCCAGCCACCATCCGACGCCCACCTGTCCAGCCACCAACTTCTAGTACGGGCTGGCTACGTGCGGGCCGTGGATGCTGGTTTGTTTGCCTATCTGCCCTTGGGTTATCGTGTCTTGGATCGCCTGCGAATGTTGCTGGGAGTTGAACTCCAGGCTCTGGGCGGCGAGCAGGTCAGCATGCCTCCATTGCCAAACGGGGAATCCACGGCGGCTTTGGTCTCGCTTGTGGGCCGGGAAATCGATTCCTATCGCCAGTTGCCCCAGGTGCTCTACCAGTCTGGGACACAGACCATGGCCGAGTCCGGATCCCGGGCTGGCCTGTTTGGTGCCAGCGAGCGCCGCACGGTAGAGATCTATGCGCTTGGGGATGAAGAACTGGCTATCCAATCGGAGATTGCGGCTGCCATTGATGCGTTCCTGGCGGCCTGCGATCTGCAGACGACGTGGGCCCAAAGCGGCGACGGGGACCAGCAGGCATACTATGAGCATCCTGCTGGAGACGAGGACCTGGCACGCTGTGCCGCTTGCGGCTACGCGGCCGAACGGAGTTGGGCGACCACCGTCTGGCCCGAGACAGCCGACGAGCCGGAATTGCCGACCGAGGAGATCGAGACGCCCGGGTGCAATACCATTGCCAGCCTGGCAGACTTTTTGGCTATTTCGCCTGCCCAGACGCTCAAGATGGTGTTCTACTCGGTCGAGGGCCAGGTCACCTGCATCGTCATCCGTGGCGACCGGTCTGTGGACGAGGCCAAGCTGGCGCGCCTCTTGGGGACTGATTGGTACTATTCCAGCATGGAAGATGAATTGGAGGCGGTGGGGGCTGTGGGTGGCTATGCCTCGCCCATCGGCCTGGATGGTTCTCGCCTGCGGGTCGTGGCTGATCCGTCTGTGCGCTCTGGCAAGAACTATGTGAGTGGCGCCAACCGGCCCGACTATCACATTCGGAACGTCAATGTCCCCCGGGATTTTCGTCCTGGCGAGTGGGCGGACGTGGCCCTGATCGAGCCCGGTGACCCCTGCCCGCAGTGCGGTGGTCCGCTTGAAGTTGGAACGGCTTTTGCCCTGGCCCACTACGCGTCCCCAAAACCTTGCCACCCGGAAGCCGAGTACTTGGATGTGGAAGGCCGGGGCCAAGCCCTCTGGATGGGGAGCTGGCGGTTGGACCTGGAACGAGTGCTGGCGTCCGTCGTCGAAGTTAACCACGACGACTATGGTATCATTTGGCCTGCTCCGTGCTCGCCCTATGACGTGCACATGGTTGCTCTGGATGGGCGCAGAGAAGCAGTGGCTTCTCAGGCAGCGGCGCTTTATGACCGGCTTCGAGATGAGGGCTTCTCTGTACTCTACGATGATAGGAATGCCAGCGCAGGGGTCAAGTTTAACGATGCTGACCTGATAGGGATTCCTCTGCGCCTGACGGTCAGCAAGCGATCAGCAAAAGAGGGACTCATTGAGGGCAAGTGGCGCAACAGCGCGGAGCGCCTCAAGTTGGACGAGGTTGGTCTAGCCGCTGAGCTGGCCCGCCTTCGGTAGCAGGGCCCAGGAAGCCCCAAAGATACAGTGGTGCGGTGACGTTCCTTTCTGAGGCCTATCGTTCACAGCACAATGACCTTCGGTCGGCAGGCATGAAGATCTCTTTTTTCGAACAGATATACCAGGTGGCGCAGCGCATCCCGCGGGGAAAGGTAGCCACCTATGGACAGATCGCCCGTCTGTTGGGTCAGCCACGTGCGGCCCGAACTGTCGGTTGGGCGCTCCACTCCTTGCCCGAGGAACAGGATGTTCCCTGGCAAAGGGTCATCAATTCCCAGGGAAAGGTCAGCCTGGGCGCTGACAGGCATGGGACCACGCTTCAACGGGTGCTGCTAGAGGGTGAGGGCGTGGTTTTTGATGAGCAGGGGCGCGTCGATCTGGGTGTCTACGGCTGGACTGGTCTGTCCCCATTGGAGATCAGGCAGATACTGGATTCTGTGGTATAATCGCGGCCAGTCTATCTGGAGGTTGTCCCTTGTGAGTAAGCGAAAGAGGCAGAAAAGAAGTACGAGTCAGAAGATCTTGTGGCTCATGAGTTTGGTCATCGCGGGCAGCATGGTGTTTAGCCTGGTGATTGTCGCCCTGCCATCGGGACCTGCGTCTCGCCAGCACCCGCCCCAACCTTGATGCTGAGCCCCTGGCCACCTCCGACGGAGCCATCTGCCCCAACCGCTCTCCCGCCAACTTTGACTCCCGAATCCGCGCCAACCCTGGAAATGACCGCGCCCATCATCGGGCCTGCGCTCCCGACTGAGACGCCCACGCTCACGGCAACGGTTACACCTACGCTAACGGTATCCGAATAATACGCCCCTTCACCCTGGGGCCTGAGGTGAGGACTGTGGTTCGACTTGCGTGTGGTGCGTCCAGTACTGTGTGGGAGGGCTCGCCATCATGGAGCAGATAACCCACCGCATTCTGGTTCGTGAAGATCTTTGCAGTGGCTGCCGGGCCTGCGAGGTGGCCTGCGTGGCCCAGCACGAGGGTCGTTTTGGTACTGCGACGGCGCGCATTCGGGTGACCAAGATAGAGCCCCTGGGCCTGGATCATCCTCATGTCTGCCGCCTGTGCCTTCGGGCGCCCTGCGCCGGGGCCTGCCCTACGGGGGCCCTGGTCCGGGAAGAGACAACGGGTGCTATCCTCCTACATCCCGATGACTGTATCGGTTGTTCGGCCTGCGTGGATGCTTGCCCCTTTGGCGCAGCCAGCCCGCACCCGGAGACTGGAGTGCCGCTGATCTGCGACTTGTGCCAGGGCGATCCTGCCTGTGTGAAACGCTGTGCAACTGGCGCGATTGTATACGTCTCTGTTGAGTCGGGGCCACAGGCAAAGCGGCAGAAATGGACGATTCAGTCACTTGACCGCGGGAGTGAGGGGTAGAGGGACGCCCATGTACAGCTACGGCGGCACGATCCTGCGTATCAACTTGAGCGACGGTACTGTCGAGCGCCATCCTACCGAGGAAGGGCTGGCCCGCGACTATTTGGGCGGCCGGGGGCTGAATGTGAAGCGCCTCTGGGACGAGCTGCCGGCCCACACCGATGGGCTCGCGCCCGAAAACATGCTGGTCTTTGGCGCTGGGCCTCTGGTTGGGACGACCTTCCCGGGGGGCGCCCGGTTTAACGTCAGCGCCATGTCTCCCCAAACGGGGATCCTGGGCGATTCGAATGCAGGGGGCTTTTGGGGCCCTGAACTCAAGTTCGCCGGCTATGACCAATTGATCTTAACGGGGCGCGCGCAACATCCCGTCTATCTTTGGCTCAGAGACGATGCTGTTGAGCTGCGGGATGCGAGGGCGCTGTGGGGCAAGGATGTATGGGGGGCGACGGAAGCGCTCCATGAGGAACTCGGCGATCCCGCTGTCCAGGTGGCGACCGTGGGCCAGGCGGCGGAAAACGGTGTGCGCTTTGCCGGCATCTTTGCGAACCTGAACCGCGCAGCGGCCCGTACAGGCATGGGCACGGTCATGGCGGCCAAGAACCTGAAAGCGGTAGCTGTGCGTGGAACCAGGTCCTTTCCAGTGGCGGATATGGCTGGTTTTGGCGCAATCATCGAGCGACTGGATGCGCTTATCTACAGCCATCCCGAGTATGAGGTCCGCTGCCGCCTCGGCACCACCAAGCTCATCCGCGCTCTGGACAGCATCGGGGGCCTGCCCACGCGCCATTTCCAGCGCGGTCGTTTTGAGGAATCTGACGCGGTGAGCGGCGAGGCCATTGAGGAACTGTACAAGGTCAAGAGCAAAGCTTGCTTTGCCTGTACCATCCCCTGCAGCCGCTTTCTACGAGTCGAAGACGCACGGTTCCCTGGCCTGCGTCTGGAGGGACCAGAGTTTGAGCCGCTGGCCGGTTTTACGGCACGGGTAGGCAATGACGATCTGGCGCTGGCTCTGAAATGTGTGGACATGGCAAACCGATACGGGATGGACGCCATCACGCTCAGCGAGGTGATCTCCTGGGCCATGGAGTGCTACCAGCGCGGCTTGCTGAGCCGCCAGGAAGCGGATGGACTGGATCTTGGCTGGGGCAATGGTGAGGCGATCCTGGCCCTGATCCACAAAGTGGCCTACCGCGAAGGGATCGGCGACCTGCTGGCCGATGGCGTGAAAAGAGCGGCGGAGCGTCTGGGACGGGGTACAGACGCGTTTGCCCTGCATGGCAAGGGTCTGGAGCTGTTCCAAGCAGACGTGCGGAGCATCAAGGCCTATGGTTTGGGCAATGCCGTGTCCAGCCGGGGGGCCGACCACCTGCGTTCGGAACCCTGGTTCGAGTTCTCCAATGATCCTGAAGAGGGCATCCGCCGCTATGGTATCCCCGAGACGGCCTTCCGCCTGGAGTACAAGGGCAAGGGCCTGGTGGTCAAGCACTTTGAAGAGATGGCTGCCATTTCTGACGCCATTGGGGTGTGCAAGAATACCTATAACAACATGGAAATCCTGGACTGGGATGGCACAGCCGAGCTGCTTGGAGCAGCTACCGGATGGGAAATGACTGGCGAGGAAGTGCGGCGGATAGGCGAGCGCATCGTGAATCTGGAGCGCCTTTTCATTGCCCGCGAAGGCATCACCCGCGAGGACGACACGCTGCCTGGCCGCTTTCTGTCGGAGCCGCTGCCTGAGGGAAGCGGCCCCAGTACCGGGTCGATCTTGGAGTTGGCTCCTATGTTGGACGAGTACTACCAAGCCCGTGGCTGGGACGTGGACACTGGCCTGCCGGATGAAGAGAAACTTGGGAGCTGGGGCTGTTGGCACCGGGAACCGGCTGACCCCTGCAGGGCTGTCAAAAGCGCGCGGGGCAGGAGAACGGCTGCGGTGACGGTTTCTAGCTGGGGAAACGCGCCCGACGTGAGGGCGGGCAAGATAGAAAACCCGGAGATCTTTTTCATGTATGAACTGAAGGTAAGCGTTACCAAAGTGCTGGGAACGTGCACGGCCGAGCCGCCAATGGCGCCGGGCGACTATTTTACCGTGTGTGACGGAAGCATCAGGATTCCCGAGGGTGGCTATGTCTGTCTCTATGCCCTGCAGAGTCTCATGCCGCTCATCACGCCCAAGGAGCGGGAGATCGCCGAAGAAAGGGATCAGGATTGGATGTGGCGCGTACACCATGCCCAGTGCCCGGACCCGAACGGGCGTGTGATCTTCGAGATCGAGCGGACGGGCATCCTGAAGGAAGGGTGTGCGAGCACAGAGCAACCGGGCGCCGCTGCGGATGCCAGCTTGGGCCAGATCCCGGCTAGTGAGCCGAGCAGGCTCCATGATCTGCGTGTTGTTGTGGAGGAGGTCAAGGGCAAGTGTACCTCGGGGATGAGTCCGGGGGATTACTTTGTCTTGTGCAGCGGCCGGCTCTACCTTCCCGCGGGCCGTCACTTCTGTCTCTATGCCTTGCAGGCGGCCTTGCCGCTGCTGCCTGCCAAACAGCGTCCGCTAGAGGACGGGGACTGGCTGAAGGCGGACAGCCACGTCATCTGTCCCGATCCAGCAGGCAACGTCATCATGCGTATTGAGCAGTTCTCAGGATCTTTGGAAACTGATTTTTGAGATCTGATGGGCGAAGTTTGGCATCGATGTCGCAAAAGCCAAGAGTAGGAGCCACTGGCGGCACACCATAGTTCGAACGAGTCCGAATAGTACCCCAGAGGCGCCAAGAGAAAGCAGGCCGGGCAGGATGAAGGCTATGCCTTCATCTTACCCGGCCTGTGACGTGCGACCGCGGCTTTGCCCTTCGATGTAGGTCACTCGTCAGTACCGTAAACCCTCGTGTCAGGATAAAAGTCCTTCCAGCCAAACCAGAAGGAATTGGTGCTTTTGAGCTGGGTCAGGCGCTCGCCTGCCAGCGGGCCACCGGTGGCTATTCCGGTCAGGCCCTGCCAGGTGCTTCCCGTTTCGGCATCGGTCAGGGCCAGTATCGCCGGGTCGCTGAGTGAGAAGGTGAGGGTTTGATCCCCCGCCCGGCGGTCAAAGACCGCAGTGGACAACTGGTCCTCGCCAAACACGACCAGCACTGGCGTATCGCTGATCTCGTCATTGACCACTGGCTCGAGGCTCAGCACGCTAAAGGGGTAGGCTACGGCCTCATCCTCCAGCGTGATGCCCACGACGAACTGTTTGGTCGGCAGGCGATCATCCTGGTACGTCTCGCCGATGACGCCGGCCTGGCCCGATTGATAGTAGGAGCCGTAGGGATCTCTACTCCCAGTGTAGCCCTTAACCAGGGCCACTGTGTCGGGGTAGCGTGTCTTCCACTCATCCCACGTTGTCATAGCAGAAGGAAAGAACTCCAGTTTGGTGCCTTTGAGTTCTCCCTCTACCGCTTCGCCCAGCAGTTGGCTCCACAGCGACTCGGTCTGCCGGTCGTACATGACCAGCACATTCATGATCAGTTTGCCGCTGACGCCAAAGGTATACTCCTGGCCTTCGATCTCTCGGGAATACACGATTCCCGTAAAGCAGAGCGGTCACCACGTGACCGAGATGGGGCGTCCCGCTAGTGTGTCGTTGACGATCTCGTGTGCCGACAGCAGGCTAACAGAGTAGGCCCGGGCCTCGCCGTCCAGCTCGACGCCCAAGATCAATTCCTCGGGATCGTATTCTTTGTCTGCCTCCTGGACGCCATAGAACTTGGGGTCGTCGATGGAGGGGATGGCATCGGGCGGCAGTAGGGTGATGATCTCATAGCTGAGTTCTTCCCCGACAGCGGTCGCCGTCGGTTCGACCCGGCTGGCCGCCGGCTCGGTACGCGTTGCCGTTGGCTCAGCGCTCGTCGCCGTTGGGCTCGGATTCGTTGCCGTTGGCTCCACCCTATTGGTGGGTCTGCTGGTCTTGGTTGGCGATGGTGGGTCTGTAGCTGCCGCGCTCCCGGCGGGTTGTTGTTCCGCTACCTGTTCGCTAGATATCGCACTTCCACAAGCTGCCAGCAGGAGCAGCGCCACCATGCTGAGCGCCAGTGTGGTGGTGCGCGTTCCTATTCTCATTGTCGTTGAAACCTCCCTTCGTGAGCAACCTCTTGACGGGCTTGGCCGCCTATACACCTTTGGACAGAGTTCGCGCATGGAATCTTACCTCGAAGGTGGCTGTTAACGACAGTTCAGGTGTTGGAGGAAGGTAGAACGTGTATCGCCGGGCGGGGGGAGGGCAATTTGCGGCAGGGCCGGTCAGAGATCAACGAACCACCCAATCTCCCTGCAGGCGCCTTGTCGGCCACAGCAGCAGAAGGATGACGATCATAAAGACTGCATCGGCAGCCAGCGTCAGTGCAAAGGCGGTGGCGAGATAGCCGGCAACGGCGTTCACGATGCGCACGATATCCTCGGGGATGGTGGGCACGCCGCCGACGATGAGCAGAATGGCGGCTGCGATCCCGAGGAATATCAGCACGGGACGTACGGCGGCCATGTCAGACTCGCTGGGAAGCATCGCGTTGGAAATGGCAAAGATGAGATAAAGCCACAGCCAGAAGTCAGGTACCCGCACGGCTTGTTCCAGCGCGGCCACAATGCCTTCCCACCCGCTGTCGGCTATTATCTGGGCCAGGTTGCCGACATCCAGTACCAGCATGCCGATCAGGAGAATGATGGCTGTCCCACCCAGCAGTGGAGCCAGCCCAATGAGGCTGGTACGCAGGGGGTCTACGACCGCCACCTGTACCGAGCCCAGGGACACGCGCCGGCTCCGCGTTTTACGTACCGGACCGATGGATAGCTTGCCGACGCGTACGCCCAGGATCTTGGCCATCAACCAATGGCTCAGCTCGTGGACCACGACGCCGGGCAGGATGATGACAAAGTAGATGACCAAGGCCACGTCGGGGTCGCCCACCCAGCGTAGGCTTAGCTCTTGCAGATTGCGCGTAATCAAGCGCATGGCCAGGAGAAGAGGTAGAAGGGTAGCGACCAGGGCAATGAGAGGCGTCCAGGTGGTAGCCATTCTGTACCTGCCTACTCTGTGCCTGTTCCAGAGAGCGTGATGGCTACGATCTCTGGCGGACAGAAAAAGCGGGCCCGGGGAGTGCCAAAGCCCTCCATACCCAAGCCACGGCTCACGTAGAGTTCTGTGTTGCCCTCGCGAATAAGGCCCCGCCTCGTAGCGTTTCCAATACCGGGAGCTGGTCAGGATGGCACCAAAACCAGGCAGGCGCCACTGTCCACCATGGGTGTGGCCTGCCAGGAAGAGATCCACACCCAGCGAGGCGGCCTGGGGCATCAGGTCGGGTAGGTGGTAGAGGAGCAGTATGTAGGCACCCTGCGGCGCACCGTCCAAGAGGGTACGGAGTATGGCGCCCTCGGCGTCAGATTCTCGAGTGGGGTAGATGCCCATTACCCATATCTGATGGCCATTGACTGTCAACTCGATGGCCTGATCTTCCAGAATGGTGATACCCAGGCCGGCCAATACCGGACGCAGTAGTGGGGGAAGGTCGACCTCAACTGTGCCCCACACGGCATAGATACCACCTGGCGCGTGGAACTGCTTCAGCAGCTTCCCGAGATCGGCCAGGGCTTGAGGAGTCATCGTTGTAGGTTGTGCTCAAAAAGTCGCCGGTGAGGACGATGAGATCCGGGGACAACCCGGCGACGATGGCCGGAAGGGCGCGCTCGCGCCGGCTGAGACGTTCCACATGCAGGTCTGATAGCTGGACAATGCGCAGTGGCTGGCCTGGGTTGGCCAGCTTGGCACTGCGGGAATCTATGTGGGTCACCTGCAGGCGAAAGGGCTCGATCAGCGTGCCATAGGCCGCCAGTACCCAGATAAGGGCCTGGAGGAAGAGCTGCCCGGCGATGGCCTGATGGGGCCAGTGGCTGGCAAAGGGGACAAGCAAAAGGGCCAATATCCAACGCCCCAGGACAAGGCCCAACCAGGGGGGCTGGACCGGGCCGTAGGACAGTCCAAAACGAGGAAGACAATCCAAAAGTACCCAATCAGCCAGGGCAAAGGCCAGCAGGATCAAGAACACGGCCCATCCCAAAGCCGGGCTGCTTGCCATCCTGGTCCAGAGCAAGCCAGCAATGGTCGCGAAAACTATAGGGATGGGTGCGATCCGCCAGGCGGCCCACTGGGCTGGCTTCTCAGTAAGGAGTAGAATCGTGTGAAATGGTTTGTCACCCAGCAATCTCATGGCGTCCATTATACCACCCCTTCTCGGCCAGGACAACTTGCCCTGCCAGGTCAAGAACGCGCTTGAAGTCAGGACTGCGAATCGGGAACTGGCGCTGCGGCACCGGGAGGAACCATTCTTGGCGTTCGGTCCGACTTCAAGTATAATGTATGGCTGGAATCTTTAGAGGAGACAAGCGCAGGTGTTTAGACGATCAAAAACAATCAGGGATAGCCTGACCAAAACGAGGCGCGGCTTTTTTGGACAGATCACGGGTCTGTTGGCCGGGGGGCAGATCACCGAAGAGACATGGGATGATCTGGAAGCGCTCCTGGTCCAGGCTGACGTGGGGGTGAATACCACCATCGAGGTGATAGATCGGTTGCGAGAGCAGGTTGCCCGGGGTAAGGCTCGCAACACGCAGGATCTACAAGATCTCCTGAAGGCAGAGTTGTTGGGCCTTTTGGGGGATCCGGAGCCGATGACCATTGATGAACCGCGGTTGCTGACCCTGGTGTTGATCGTCGGGGTCAATGGGTCGGGCAAGACAACGACCATCGCCAAGCTGGCCAAGTACTATAAGGATCGGGGGCGGAATGTCCTGTTGGCCGCGGCTGATACCTTCAGGGCGGCAGCCATCGATCAGCTCAAGATCTGGGGCGATCGGGCTGGCGTTCCTGTGATTGCCCACCAACCGGGCGCTGACCCGGGCGCGGTAGTCTATGATGCAATCCGTGCCAGCCAGAGCCGAAAGACCGATCTGCTCATTGTTGATACCGCGGGACGGCTGCACACCAAGTATAACCTGATGGAAGAACTGCGAAAGGTACGGGGCGTGGCGGCCAAGCGTGTCCACCAGGCTCCCCACGAGACGCTGATGGTCCTGGATGCCACAACAGGCCAGAACGCCCTGTCACAGGCGCGGCATTTCAAAGAGACTGCGGGTGTTACAGGGGTCATCGTGGCCAAGCTGGACGGTACGGCCAAGGGCGGTGTGGTATTTGCCGTTGCCCACGAATTGGAACTTCCTGTCCGTTTCATTGGTACCGGTGAGACCATGGACGACCTGGCCGAGTTTGACGCAGAGGGTTTTGTCGAGGGGCTGTTTGAGTAAGGACACGAGGCTAGATCCAGTAGATTCGCCTCAACAACGGGAAAATCATCGCTCTGCATAGCCGAGATGGCATAGACGCCGTTCTGTGAGAGAACCTGCTGGTCTGATTGGGGGAAGAAAAATGGAAGAGTTGAGAAGCCGGCTGAACACGTTGGATGAACGCATCCAAAAAATACAGGTGCGTCTTTGACCTGACTGACAAAGAACGCCACGTTGAGAAACTGGAGCGAGATGCCGCAGCACCGGAGTTCTGGGACAATCCCAGCGTCGCGCAGGCGGCTATGCAGGACCTTACGAGCCTTAAAAGCGAAATCGATCGATGGCAAACGCTGCACGGCCGAGTCACAGAGGGGCTGGAGCTGTTGGAGCTGGCTGAACTGGATGAAGACCAGTCACTGGTCACCGAGATCGAGGCTGAAGTCTAGCAGTGTCGAAAAGGAGCTGGACCGCCTGGAGTTTGAGCTTTTGCTGTCAGGTCCTCACGACCGTGATCCGGCAATTCTTGCCATCCATGCTGGTGCAGGTGGTACCGATGCCCAGGACTTTACCCAGATCCTGATGCGCATGTACCTGCGCTGGGCTGAGCAACAGGGGTACAAGACCGAAATCCTGGACTCTTTGCGGGGAGGGGAAGCGGGTTTCAAGAGTGTGACCATGAGCATCAATGGCCCGTATGCTTTTGGCTATCTCTTGGCTGAGCGTGGCGTTCACCGTTTGGTTCGGCTTTCGCCCTTTGACGAAGCCCACCGGCGCCATACTTCGTTCGCTCTTGTTGAAGTGATGCCTGAACTTTCCAGCGATATTGAGATCGAGATCAGATCGGACGATCTAAAGGTCGATGTGTTCAAGGCATCGGGAGCCGGGGGACAGCATGTGCAAAAGAACTCTACGGCAGTGCGGATCACGCACCAGCCCACCGGGATCGTGGTGGCCTGCCAGAACGAGCGATCCCAGGTGCAGAACCGGGAAGTAGCGCTCAAGATCCTGCGCGGCAAGCTGTACGAGATGGAGCAGCAAAAGCTTGCTGATGAGCAATCCCGCTTGAAGGGCGATCACATTTCCGCTGGCTGGGGAAATCAGATACGTTCCTACGTGCTACATCCCTATCACATGATTAAAGACCTGCGCACGGGCTTTGAAACTGGCAACAGCAGCGCGGTCCTGGACGGCGACATTCAGTCTTTTATCGAGGCATACCTGCAATCAATGGTCGGAACGTAGATTGTTCCGACCCCACAGGGTTCTGGAATTGCCTCGCTGGCATGCCTAGAGCGGATCAGAATCCATCGGGGTTAGAAAGCGACGGGCGAATGGCTATCAGCCATTCGCCCGTCGCTTTGGGTGTCCCGGCAACAGCAGTGCGCTAGTCAGAGGGTAGGATGATCATGTGGAGACTGTTGCCGCTCAGGAAATAGGCTCGCCCGCCGATTTCGTCAACAAAGAGGCTGGTCACGCTCGCAAGAGCATCGTTGGACCCTTCCCCCTGCGTTTCTGCCAACCGGAACTGGCGCTTGAAATGTCCATCCTTGCTGACCTGCACGATACGGTTGTTGCCCGGGTCGGCGACATAGACCCACTGCGTGTCGTTGGGTGGCCGGGCAAAGATGGCCGTAGCGCCTTGGGGCGGGGTGTCCCAATCTGAGATATCAAAGGTGACAGGCATGCCTCCCGATAGCTTCTGTATGGCGCCGTCGGCGTAGAGGAGAAGGATATCGTCACCGATGGCCATGTCCCGGACACCCACAAGATCGACCTCTGCCTCCAACCATTCGTCAGGTGCGGGAAGCGTAGCCATCCGCGGTAGGCATATAGCGCCAGATGTGATTTGCTGTTGGGTCCAGAAGGTAAAAGCGGCCAGAGTGGCTGCCGACCAATTGTGGAAACTTCCAGGACTCGGAAGCGCCTACTTGTAGGGGTACCAGTTTGTCGGAAACCGGGTCGTACTCCAGCAGGTGCCCGCCGCTCTCGAGGATCAGGAGACCTGCTTTTTGGCGACCGTTGCCGGCTGGCATCCAGGTCATGTCCAGCAAGTCGGCTACGAGGAGATCTCTGACCTGGTCTCCTTTCTGGACAAGTAGCGAGTCGGATGCGGGCAGCAAAGACTGCTGGAACTCATCGAGTTGGTGATGGTGTACCTGATTGGCATTGCGATCCATCACAAACACGTGCACGCCCTGCACCACGACGCGATTCAGCTTGGCGCCCGGTGCATAGGTCATCAACTCACCTTCCCAAGGTACGCGCCGAATCTGACTGCTTTCTTCCAGCCGCGCCTTGATCCTTCTCTGAAGATCCAGTGCCTCGGCATGGTCGGGTTGTTCCTCAAGCAATTGTTCGAGGTACTGGTTCGCCTCGGTCAGACGATCTCGAAGGGCGATTGGTTCGCTGAGCCCCTGAGCCTGATGCCAACTGCTGTTGGCGCTCAGCAACAGATTGTCCACCTCTGATTGTTGGGCCTCGCCTCGCTGGATCACCGTCCATACGACCAATCCAGCGACGATGAAGGGGATAGCAATGGCAATCACGGCGAGTAGCCGCTGGACAAAAACGCTCCGGGTACGGCTTGGGGCTGCGGTCTTTTTCCGCTTTTCAGCCTTTTGATCCGGCGGTTTGGCGGCAGTTGCAGGCTCCGTGGACGCGGACCCTGGCTTCATCTGGCTGGGCACCATGCTTTTCAGGAAAGAAAGCAGTGCGGCCCCAATGGCTGCAATCGCCAATCCAACTGACTGCGCTTGATCACCAAGTCCAAGCTGTGTTCCCCAGCCGGGAACTTGTTCCTGATCCGTAGGCGGCGGTGGGCGTATTGGCGTGCCGCCCATGTGTGCCGGTCGGACGGCAACCTTGTCTACCTGTGTGTCCGCTGGCGCGAGTGGAGGGGCTGCGACCTTGTCCACAGGCGCTTTGGCTTGCGCAGGGACAGGTACCGGAACCTCTACCTCCGGTGCCTCAGCTGACATGGTAGCTTGGGCTGTACTCTGATCTGCTTCCCCATTGCCCAATCTTACCGCCATGGCTGACAGTTCGCTGCCTTCAGCTTCACCTGACAGTTCGAGCAATACCTCTGCGACTGAGGGCCTGGTCATGATACGCGGCCAGACCTGAGGGGAAAGGCGGCTCGCCAACTTGCTATTCACCAGGAGAATGGTGTCGTTTTCGGCGACCTGGGTATGGAACAGGTCCACGTGTACATCACGGCGTTTGCCGAGGGGGGCCGCGTCTGCGTCCTCCGGCGGAATGCTATCCAGCCATGGTGAGATGTCGGGGAAGCGGACAACCTGACCCTCATGAGCTACAAAGAGAGCTGCTGGCCCTGCTTGGGCGATAAAGAGGTCTTGATTGCGCAGAACAGCACATGACAGGCCTGCCGTCCACTGTTGGTCCGGCATTGATTGTCTATTCTCGTCAGCCAGCATGTTGTTCGCGTCGCGTATCGCCTCTCGAAGGGCGGCCGTGATGCTCCCTCGTTGCTCATAGTAGATGTCGCGGATTAACTCTGCCAGCCGGTCCGCGACGAGATCCTGGCCTCGTGCTGAACCCGAGACTTCTACCAGGATGTACAGGCTACCCCGTCCCCGGCCTCGGGAGAACCGGGAAGTAGGCTCGACGGCCAGGGCCCCATGGGCCTGTCCATGCCTGTGGCCCTCCGCTACCGCCAACTGGTCCACCATCGTTCTCAAGTGCATAGCATCACCCTCCTTTGGGAAGGCACTGCGATCTGAAGCTCCTTTTGGGTGATCCCATCGCTTGGACACCGCTGGGATGACCACAAATGCAAAGTGATAAAGGGGTATATCAATTGAGCCATGGTCAGTCAGACTCCTGGCGATACAGTCTGTACAGATGGGGCTGGCTAGTCACCTATGTGACGCACCAGCCCCACCGACTGCCGCTTATCTCACCCGCCTGGATGGACCGGCACCGTTTGCGTTGCGGCCATCACGCAGCAGCGGTGTCGGCTTCCGTTGGACTGGCCATTGCCACAAGATCAACCACCAATTTCTCGAAATAGCTGTTGGGTGGCGGATAGGCTTCACCATACTCCAAATCGGTTACGTTTACCTGGACTTGCAGACCACTTGTCTCCAACAGGATCGGGCGACCAAACTGGGCAAGGACCGCCTCTCCCTTGGGGGCCAGCTTGGCTCTCAGGGCTTCGTCTTTGAAAGCGTACTCACTCATCAGGACCTTGGTGACCGTGCGAATATCGCTTTTGTCAAACAGCCAGACCTCAAAGGCCATGACTTTGTCAGGCTCGCCATTGTGGATGGTCTCCGAGATGCCCATGCCACACTCGCCCAGGAATTCGCGTGTGCGCGACTCGATGCTGAAAGACTCGTCGTAGGTATCCTTGCCGTATTCATACGTAGTGCTAAAGGTGCCCAACCGCACGCCACTGCCTACGGTCTGCGGGACCGGGTCGTAAGCCTGTGGCGGAGATGCCACTGCTGGTGTTTTTCCCTCAGGTGTCTGGCGCTTCAACCACGCACGCACAGCAAGCAGTCCGAGTACCAGGGCCAGTAGGACGAGGACAAAAACCAAGCAGGGAACACGAAGCCGATCCCAGAAGCTGGGTCCCGGAGGCTCGATAGGTTCCGGGATAGGATGGAACTCAGCGCCCTCTGGGATGTTCAAAGCCATGGCCAGGTCCTGAACAGTCTGCGCTTTTTCGAACTCTCCCGCACGTTCGTACTCCGCCACGGAAGCAGCAATCGCCGCCTGTTTCTCTTCGAGCGACCAACCCGACAGGTATGTATCGGCTTGGCCTGGATCCCTGCCCAGCCTGAAGGAGTCGGCAACCAAGGCCATATACTTTGCTCTTGCGGGAGGCGCCAGGTGGTAGGTATCGGCATTCTCCCATTCTACCGGAAAGAGCCCCCAGAATAGCGCCATCCCCAACAACAGACCCAGTATGAGGCCAACGATGAGGCCTGTGATCAGGTACGTACGAGCGCTCGAATCCATTCTGCTCCTCCTTGTCCTCGTGTTGCTATGATTTCAGATTCCCAGTGTCCACGCCGGATGCTGTGGGGCCCCGTATATCCTGAAGGCTGGCCTACAACTCCAGGTACGGGCATAATCAGCGACCCAGGATCACATGAGAAGCCAAGCTGTCTCTGCCTAGCAGGACGATTTAGCAATAGTCTACCTACATCAATGCTCTTTATAACCAACTAGCTTATTTTATCACACCTCTTCTTTTTTGGCAAATTCAGGGAGTTACGTCCTGTCTCTCTCAAGCAACTACTGGCGATTTGGGAGTCTGGGTCAAGATTTCTACCCCGTCAGCGCGGATTATGGCGAGGTCCTCGATGCGCACGCCGAATTCGCCTGGCAAATAGATGCCTGGCTCGATGGTCAGGATCATGCCTGCCTCAAGTGTGCCGTCCCAAAGGCGCGATGCTCTTGGGCTCTCGTGGATCACCAAGCCCACACCATGGCCCAGCCCGTGCCCAAAGTAGTCTCCATATCCCGCTGCCTCGATGACATCTCCTGCCAGGGCATGAGCCTCCGCACCGCTCACTCCGGCATGGATTCCGTCTTCAGCCGCTTGCTGGGCCTCCCGGACAATATTCCACACTTCCAGATACTTTTCGCTGGGCTGGCCGAGGCAGATCGTCCGTGTCATGTCGGAGCAATAGCCATCTACTACGCAGCCAATGTCGATAACGATGGGCTCTCCAGGTTGGATTTCATGATCGCCTGGACGAGCATGAGGCATGGCGCCACTGGGACCGGCAGCGACAATAGGCGCAAAGGCTATCCTGCTGGCTCCGTGGGTACGCATGTAGGCTTCGATCTGCCAGGCCGCCTCTCGCTCCGTCATGCCGGGTTTGATCACGTCCAGAAAGTGGGCAAAGGCAGCATCGGTTAGGGCCGTGGAGCGGCGCACCGCCTCAAGCTCGTCCTCATCTTTGACGGCACGGAGTTTTTCAACTGTCCCTTTCAGAGGTACCCACTCTATGTCCCCTGTGACCTGGCTCCATTCGCGCAGTTGATCCACGGTCATGTGTTGGCTTTCAAATCCCAACCGCTTCAGGCCAACGTCAGCCAACAGCTCCGGCAGCAAATCAGATGGCTTGGTAGTGATTTTGGCCAACTCAAAATCGGGAGCTTGGTGACTCACTTGCTCGTAGTAGCGAAAATCGGTGGCCAGCACAGCCCGGTCGGATGAAATGAGCAGGATTCCCGCCGAGCCGGTGAATCCTGATAGATAGCGGCGATTGTCGGGTTGGCTGATGAGAATGGCGTCAACGTTCTGTTCGATGAGTGTGTTGCGCAGTCTGCCAAGTCGCATGATTATCTCCCTTGCCTTCCAGAATCAGTTATTGGAATAGAGGCCAGTCCAGCCTCATGGTGTGTTGTTTGCAGTAGGGGCAGAGCGGGTTGAAGGCAGCCCAGGGGATTCCTCCGCATCCCTAGACCCCTCAGAATTCTTGGGGCCCGTGGGTTTCTTCCACGTAGCCCACTCGCATGCCGGGTAGTTCGCGCAGCCGTAGAACCGCCGTCTGCGTCGAGTCCGTTTCTCCACGACGGCTCCGCCACATTCGGGACAGGTCACACCGGGCAATGGGATCTGTCCTGTGTAGCGACATTCCGGAAAGCCACTGCAGGCGATGAATTTGCCGAATCGACCGAGCTTTATCACCAGGGGCTCACCACACTCGGGGCAGAGCTCACCTGTGGGTTCAGGTTTGATCTCAACACGGGGCATCTTTTCGGTGGCCACGGCCAGTGTCTGCGCAAATGGCTCGTAGAACTCGTGGAGCATGGGGACCCATTCTTGCTCGCCGACAGCAACCCGATCGAGCTTTTCTTCCATCTCAGCCGTAAAGTCCACGTTCACGACGGTGGAGAAGAATTCGACCAGGAGATCGTTGACGGTAAACCCCAGTTCAGTGGGGATCAGTTTTCGATCCTCGCGCTCGACATAGTTGCGCTGCAGCAGGGTTGTCAAGATAGACGCAAAGGTACTGGGCCGGCCAATGCCATATGCCTCCAGAGCGCGGATGAGCGAGGCATCGGTGTAACGTGGCGGCGGCTGGGTGAAATGTTGCTTGGGCAGCAGCCGGATCAGCTCCAGTATCTCCCCTTTCTCCAGGTGCGGAAGCCTTACGCCCTCGCCATCATTCTTGTCCTTGTCCTCCTCTTCGCGACTTTCCTCGTAGACCTTCAGAAAGCCGGGAAATTTGATTATCGAGCCCGTGACGCGAAACAGGTAGGGTTTTTCTTCCCCGGCCCTGCCAGCGAGGATGTCCACCGATGTCTGGTCCAGGATGGCGGGAGCCATCTGGCTGGCAACGAATCGCTGCCAGATCAGACGGTAGAGGCGCAATTCATCACGCGTAAGGTGGTCTTTGAGGGAGGCAGGGTCCCGCATCACGCTGGTAGGGCGGATCGCCTCATGCGCTTCCTGGGCACTCTTGGCTCGCGTCTTGTATTGGGGCGGCTGGGCTGGAAGATAGTCTGGGCCATAGCGTTCCTGGACGAGTGCCCGTGCTTCGGCCTGCGCGGACTCGGCGACGCTGACTGAGTCTGTGCGCATATAGGTAATTAGACCCACCCGCTCGCCACCGCCGATCTCCTTGCCCTCGTACAAGGCCTGGGCCAAGCCCATCGTCCGGCGTGCTGTGTAACGCAGCTTGCGGCTGGCTTCCTGCTGAAGGGTACTGGTCATAAAGGGGGGAGCCGGCTTGCGGCGACGCTCCCGGCGGGTGACTTTGTCCACGACATAGTCTGCCCCTTCCAGATCGTCAAGCACTTGCTGGGCGTCGGCCTCAGTTTTCAAGTCAGGGTCGATGCCCCGGATCTTGAGCAATCGCGCGGTGAAACAATGATCTTTCTGGCTGCTAGCCGCTGGCTGGCCAGCCCCGCCATTTGCTTGCCCCGAGTGTTGGCGGCTCGCTGGCTCTTTGCACAGTTCGGCTTCAATGGTCCAGTACTCTACCGGTACAAAAGCCTGGATCTCCCGTTCTCTCTCGCAGACCAACCGCAAGGCAACTGACTGCACGCGGCCCGCCGACAGACCTTTCCGGCCCATCTTGTCGCGCAGGAGCGGGCTGAGAGTATAGCCCACCACACGGTCGAGGATGCGCCGTGCCTGCTGGGCATCGACCCGCGGCTGGTCGATCTGGCGGGGATGGGCAAAGGCGTGGTTGATGGCTTCATTGGTGATTTCGTGGAACTCTACCCGGTGGACGGGGATGCTTCCCAACTGGCGGTCAAGCGCCGCCCGCAAGTGCCAGGCGATGGCCTCGCCCTCGCGGTCAGGGTCGGTGGCCAGGTATACTTCTGATGCCTGCTTGGCCGTGGCCCGGAGTTCTTTCACCACGTCCTTTTTCTTGGCGGGGATCACGTAACGTGGCTCAAAATCGTGCTCGATATCCACGCCCATCCGGTTGGCCGGCAGGTCGCGGATGTGGCCCACTGAAGACGTCACAGAGTAGCCGCGCCCCAGAAAACGGCCGACAGTCCGGGCCTTGGCCGGTGATTCGACGATGACCATCTTGGGGCCGGAAGTCCGGCGCCGCTGGCTGGCCTTCGAGGGGAGCGTATGCGCGGCCGGGTCCAGACCATCATGCGCGGACGTGCGACCGAATCGCGTGACCTTGGTGCCACATTCCGGGCAGGTGCCCTGTGTGGCCGGGCGACTGCTGTCGCCCAGAAAGACCGCCCTCGGCGAGTCTATGTCCTGTTTCTGCCTGCACTTGGTGCAGTAGGCTTGGATAGGTTGGTCAGACATCAGAGCCCCTCTGAGTGAACCAGAGAAGGCTATTCGATAACATAGTCAATGCCGCCTTCCCTGGCCATCACGTAGTTCATGCCGCCCACCTGACGTATCATCCCCTTGAGTTCCATCAGGGCCAGGGTACTGGACACCTGCGAAATGGGCAGTTGGACGGCACGGCGCAGTTCGTCCACGTGTACCGGCTCGGCGGATAGCCTGTCCAGCAAAAGCGCCTCAGTTTCGTTTTCGGGAATCACAGCGCGTACCTGGGCCTGTTCGCTGACCATGGTCAGGTTCAGTTCCTCTAGTATATCGGCCACGTTGCACACCAGTTTGGCTCCTTGCTGTATGAGCTGATTGCTGCCCCTGCTGCCGCGGTTGAATATGTTGCCGGGTACCGAGAACACGTCACGGCCCTGCTCGGCGGCAAAATCAGCGGTGATGAGTGCTCCACTGCCGATACCTGCCTCGGCAACGATGGTGCCCAGGGTCAGTCCGCTGATGATGCGGTTGCGAGGTGGAAAGTTGCTGGCCTCAGGCCGGGTACCCAGGGCATACTCGCTCACTATTGCTCCATGCTTCTCGATCTCGGTGACCAGGCGGGCGTTTTCGCGGGGATAGACCACGTCCACGCCGCAACCCAAGACAGCAATGGTTCGCCCACCTGCGTCCAGGCAGGTCCGGTGGGCGACGGTGTCAATCCCGCGCGCCATACCGCTGACGACTGTCACCCCGGCTTGGGCCAGGCCGCTGGCCATCATCCGCGCAGCCTCCTTGCCATATACCGAGGCCCGTCGTGTGCCCACGATGGCCACAGCCCATTCATCCCTCGTCTCAATCCGGCCCCGCACGTACAGAACAGGCGGGGCATTGAAGACCTGGCGCAGATTGGGAGGATAGTCGGGATCGTCCCAGGTAAGGACGTGTACCCCGGCTTTCGCCAACCGGGCCACCTGGGCATCAAGATCCAGTGTGTCCCGCATCTTTAGCAGGTTGCTCAGAGACCGCCGGTCGAGGCCTGCCTGTCTCAGGTCGTGGGCTGGCGCCTGCCACGCAGACTTGATGTCGCCAAAGTAGTCAAGCAGGGCCTGGAGCCGAGCCGCACCAATGCCTGATACCTTGTTGAAACCGATCCAATAGCGGAGGTCCTGTTCCGACACGAGCCTGTGTCTCCTGTGGTGTTGTCAATGGCCGGTACATGCAGCGGCTGCCAGGGATCCTGAACCTCCCCAAAAAGAGTCCTCTGTTCAGGATAGGAAACGGGTTCAGGATACACCAGACAGGGGGATTTGTCAAAGTCGGGTAGTTGGTGCCAGAGATCCAGGGTTATGCAGAAAACTTGCTCCTGATGGCGCCACCAGGCGCGAGGGCTGGCCGGGGGAATGCTGAATGGTGGAATCTGGCCTGGTTGCTCAGAGCAATCCTTGAGGAAGTTCAACGACCAGCTGGCCAGCCTCCAGATCCACCTCAAGTACAACGCTCGAAAGGGCTGGAATCAGAATCTCACGGAAGCCTGGTCCGGAACCACGAACCACGTATACTTCGTTGGAACCGGTGTGGATGATCTCGTCTACTCTACCCAAAGAGTCGCCGGATGCCGTCCACACTTCAAGTCCCAGGATCTGGTACTCAAAGTACTGGCCTTCCTCGAGCGGGATCGCTTCGTCGAAGGGAACCTGTACCAGGTACCCGCGCAGAGCCTCTGCAGTGGCTCTATCGTTACAGCCCTCAAGCTGGAGCAGTGCCCGCCCCTTGTGCAACCGATAGCTGGTTAGAGGCCAGGGTACAGGTTCTTCATCTTCCACACCAAGGAATACCCGCTCCAGTTGCCCAAAGCGGTGGGGATCGTCCGTGAGGAGTTGAACCTTCAACTCGCCATGCAAGCCGTGGGCGCCAACGATCTGACCCACCGCCAAGTAACGGGGCTCAGGGGGACGTTCCTGCTCCCCTGAGCCCCGCTTGTATTCTGGCGATGGCCGCTGTGCGGCACGGCGCACTAGACGATCTCCAGTGTCACCCGGCGGCCCTGACGGGCGGCCGCAGCGCGCAAGAGCGTCCGCATAGCATTGGCCACACGTCCCTGCTTGCCGATGACGCGTCCCATATCTTCAGGCGCCACGCGCAACTCGTAGATGGTTGCGCTGGTGCCTTCGATCTCCTCAACCTGGACCTGGTCTGGATCATCTACCAGAGCCTTGGCCATATACTCAATGAGTTCTTTCATGTTCACGGTCCGCCTCCCTTAAAAGAGAATGTGAAGTGCGATACGTCCTATTCGTCGTCCTCGTCTAAAGGCTGGTCCTCGCCGGCATCGTCCTCTTCGACGTCCACTTCCCAGTCCTCTTCCAAGACTTCCGCGTCTTCGGCTTCTGGTACCTCTGCTACCCAATCATCTTCTTGGCTGTCTAACTCGTCGTCACTGTCGAGCAGATCTTCCTCGAGTTCGTCTTCTTCGTCCTCTTCCTCTTCGTCCTCTTCTTCGGCGGCCTCAGCAGCTACCTCTTCAGCCTCGGCTACCTCTTCAGCCTCGGCTACCTCCTCGGCCTCGATCGCTGCCTCTTCGACCGCCTCCTCAACCTCAAACTCAATTTCGACGATCTCGGCTTCCTCTTCAACCTCAACGACTTCCACCAAGTCCTCAATCGCCTCAGTCTCAGGCTCTACTTCCGGCGGCGCCTCGCCACGCTTGATGGCTTCTGCTCTCGCCGAGATACCCAGCTTGTCAAGCATGCGCTTGACCGCCTGCGACGGCTGGGCGCCAACGCTCAACCAGTAGAGCGCCCGATCGGCGTCAATCTCTATGGTCGGGGGCTCGGTACGTGGGTTATAGTGGCCGATTGTTTCGAGGAATCTGCCGTCGCGAGGGTTCCGGGAATCGGTCACCACAACGCGATAGTGCGGCTGCTTCTTGGCGCCTACTCGGCGCAATCTGATCTTAACCATGTCTCTCTAGCTACCTCCCTCAAGTCTGACTGGTCCTGATAGCGCGTTTGGGGATTGCTCCCCGGGCCTGGCCTGGAGCATATTTTTACCTCATCCTTAGTCCGGGCCCGCGCTGCTGTGTACTGCAGCCAAGCTGGTGTTACCGGCGGCCTATCGGTGTGCTAGCCGCCCATCCCACCAAGCATGGACATCAAACCTCTCATCCCGCCGCGACCGCGTTTCCCACCACCACTTAGCTGCTTCATCATGCGCTGCATCTGCCGGAATTGGGATAGCAGGTCATTCACTTCCATCACGGTCGTGCCGGAGCCGCGTGCGATACGGCGCTTGCGGCTGGCGTTGATGATACGAGGACTGTGACGTTCCTCACGTGTCATCGAGTTGATGATCGCTTCGATCATCTTCATCTGCTGATCGGTAACCTCAGGAGCAATGTCCTGGTTCAACTGGGACATCCCGGGAATCATGTCCATCAGCTGGCTAACGGGCCCCATCTTTTTGAGCTGCTGGAGCTGATCCTTGAAATCTTCGAGGTCGAATTCGCCTTTGACGAGCTTTTGGCCCATGGCCAGGGCCTGTTCCTCGTCCATGACCTCCTGGGCCTTTTCGATGGCGGTCAGTACGTCGCCCATGCCCAGGATGCGGCTGGCCAGCCGGTCGGGGTGAAAGACCTCCAGTCCATCGGTCTTTTCGCCCACACCCAGGTATTTGATGGGTACGCCCGTCACCGAACGAACAGAGATGGCGGCGCCGCCACGGGCATCGCCATCCACTTTGGTCAGGATCAGGCCGGTGATGCCCACCCGTTTGTTAAAGTCGTCCGCCACGCGCACGGCATCCTGGCCGGTCATGGCATCGACCACCAGGAGGATCTCCTGAGGTTTCGCCTGGGCCTTGACCTGCTCCAGTTCGTGCATCATGTCGTCATCAATGTGCAGCCGGCCCGCCGTGTCCAGCAGCACGACGGTGTAGGCCGCTTCGCGGGCGCGCTTGACGGCATTGGCGCAGATCTTGGGCGGCGGGACCTTTGTCCCCTCGCTGTGGACCGGGATATCCAACTGCCTGCCCAGGATCTCGAGCTGTTGAATCGCTGCCGGCCGGTAGGTGTCGGCCGCCACCAGGAGCGGCCGCTGGCCGCTCTTGCGCAGGTTGAGGGCCAATTTGGCTGCCGTGGTCGTCTTGCCCGAACCCTGCAAGCCTACGAGCATGATCACGTGGGGCGAAGGCCCGGACAGATCCAGGCGCGCCGGCTCGCCCAAGCGTCGTGATCAGCTCCTCGTGGACGATCTTGATCACCTGTTGGGCAGGGGTGAGGCTCTCATCACCTCGGCGCCGACACATCGCTCCCGGACGCGCTTGATAAAGTCCTTGACGACCTTAAAGTTGACGTCGGCTTCCAGCAGCGCCAGCCGTACCTCGCGCAGGGCGGCATCAACGTCCGCCTCGCTCAGCTTGCCCCGGTTAGAGAGGTTGCTGAATACTCCCTGTAGTTTGTCTGATAAGTTATCAAACATGGTACGACCCTTTTCCCACTGAATCCAATTACCAGTTTAACATTCTATGTCAGATGGTAGATTTCGTCAAGCTTGCGGGCAAGTGGGGCCAGCCAGGTCGTAGCATGACAAGACCTCACAGGATGGATGCTGAGCATCCGTCGGCAGACCCGTGAGGTCTGTTTTCGATCCTGTCGGGACAGAATCGCCCGTTCGCGCTACCGATCTATGGGAGTGATGCACACGTGGTCTACGTGGCGCGTTGCGGTCGTTCCGGCTGCGCCGTTCCGCCGCCCAGTCCTTCGGGTTTAGATTGGTGGTGGCCGGAAGTGCCGTGACATCCTGAGGCGTGTAGTTGCCGAACTGAACTTCAGTCGCGCACAACTAGGGGCAGCCAGATGGCAAAGCTGCTGGCTAGCGGCGGCTCCCTTTCTTTTCGACGTGCGGCCCCCCTGGCCTGTATGGCGTAATCCGTTGACAGGCCACCCAAAGTGGGGTAGAATACCGGCAACCTGCTGACCGGGCAGGGCTTTTTCCGAGGTGGTGCGTGTGAAGGCCATGATCCTGCGGGAGCCAAAACCTGTTGATGAGGGCCCGCTGGCCTGGGTGGACCTGCCCAGGCCGGAGCCTGCTCCCGGGCAGGTGCGGTTGCGCGTGTGGGCCTGCGGCGTATGTCACACGGACCTGCACCTGGTGGAGGGCGAGATCCCACTGCCCCGGCTGCCTGTGGTACCCGGTCACCAGATCATCGGCGAGGTGGATGCCCTGGGTGAGGGCGCGACCCGTTATTCCCGGGGCGACCGGGTTGGGGTTCCCTGGCTCTATTCGACCTGCGGTGTTTGCGACTACTGCCGGCGTGGTCTGGAGAACCTGTGCGATGAGGCGCGCTTTACCGGGCAGCACGCCGACGGTGGTTTTGCCGAGTATATGGTTGTACCGGAGGGCTTTGCCTACGCCATCCCGGACGGTTTCCCGGATGCGCAGGCAGCGCCTCTGCTGTGCGCGGGCGTGATCGGCTACCGCTCGCTGCGGCTGTGCGAGATCCAGCCGGGGGGGCGACTGGGGCTCTATGGCTTTGGCGCCTCGGCCCACGTCACGATCCAGGTAGCCCGCCACTGGGGATGCGAGGTCTATGTTTTCACCCGTAGCGAGGAGCACCAACGCCACGCTCTGGAGCTGGGGGCGGTCTGGGTGGGCCAGGCGCAGGATAGCCCACCCGAAGAACTGGACAGCGCCATTACATTTGCCCCGGCTGGCTGGCTGGTGCCTGAGGCGCTGCGGGTGCTGCGCAAGGGCGGCACGCTGGCCATCAATGCCATCCACATGAGCCCTATTCCCGAGATGCCCTACGCGACCCTCTATGGCGAGCGTACGGTCCGCAGCGTGGCTAACGCCACCCGGCGCGACGCCCGGGAGCTGCTGGCTCTGGCGGCCGAAATCCCCATCCACACGGAAGTCGAGTTGTACACCCTGGATGAGGCCAACGAGGTGCTGCAACGTCTGAAGCGGAGCGAGATCCAGGGCGCGGCTGTACTGCAACTAGCGTGACCCGCTCGGTCCGGCATCAAATCGTTACGATGGAGGTATGTTCCTGTATGAGGAATCGAGCCCTGATTTTTGGTGGTCTGATCATCGCCCTGGCGCTGGTACTGATGGGCTGTTCGTTGGGACCTATCGGAGCGGCGCGAATCACGGCCACGCCCACCAAAACGTCGCGCCCACTCTTTACGGCCACGCTGACGCCCACCGCTTCTACAGTACCAACCCAAACACCGCTGCCGACTGACACCCCGGTACCTGCTACAGACACACCGGCTCCGACCGCAACGCCACTGCCCATCGATACCCCGCTGCCTACGGCTACGGCATTGCCGCCAACCGATGCGCCTCCGCCGACCGATACGGCCGTGCCTCCGACGGAAACGCCTGCGCCGCCGACGAATACGCCCAAGCCGGCGGCGACCAGTACACCTGCTCCACCCACGAATACGCCCAAGCCCAAGGTTGATTTCAAGGTCAACGAAATCGTGGCCTTTGAGGACGGGAGCCTGACGGCGACTGGATATCACAACATCTACTTCACCGTGATTGATGCCAGCGGCAGCCCACTAGACAACATCCTTCTTGACGACGAGAACGGCCAAGCTCACTTCCAGCCAGCAACCGGTTCCAAGGGGCCGGGTAAGGCCGAGTTCGAGATGCTCTATGCCGTCTATAATTTCAAGATAGTGGGAGATACCAGTGGCAAGACCTTCACGAGCGAGACAACTCACCCACTGACTGTGCTGCAAGGGCAGGGGGTCTGGGATGACTTGATCCGTGGAGGTATCTGCACTGACGTACCTTCCTGCCAGGCCCTGGGACAGATTCACTACAGCTACAACGTCACTTTCCAGCGGACGTGGTAGGCGATGGAATGCAGGCCGGACCCAGGCCCCGCCATGAAGACGGACTGTATGGGCGGAGGTTCTTGGACCGTGGTACAGGACAGTGGAGAGGGCGATGATGGTTAGCCGCTCTGGGACCCGGTGGTTGGGTTGTGGCCTGGTCCTGATCTTGGGCGTCCTGATCCTGGGCGGAATCGTCCTTCTGACTCACCCCCTCTGGTCGGACCTTCTGTTCAACGTGACCGGTGAGGAATCCCTGGCCGGGCAGGTACGTGGCGGCCTGGAGTGGCTGGGCAATATCACCCGCCGCCGGCCAGAGACCGCCGACCTGGTGCCGGTGGCCAACGCTGGCGTCAATCCTTTCGGGGTGAATATCTTTCTGGAGCAGGAGGTCGAGCCCCAGAAGCGGGAACAGGCCGTGCAGATGATCGCCGACGCCGGCTTTCATTGGATCCGCCAGGAGTTCCCCTGGGAGGACATCGAGATCCACGGCAAGGGCGACTTTCGAGGACCGCCGCCACGAGCCCTACCGCTCCGCCTGGGAAAAGTACGACCACATCGTGGATCTGGCGGACCAGTACGACCTGGAGATCATCGCCCGGTTGAGCAACCCACCGGCCTGGAGCCGCGCCGAGGGGGATGCCGCTGGCGCCTTTGCCCCGCCGGACAACCTGGAGGACTATGGCGACTTTGTCGAGGCGGTGGTGCGCCGCTACAAGGATCGCATCCGCTATTACCAGATCTGGAACGAGCCCAACATCTATCCCGAGTGGGGCGAGCGACCGGTCAGTCCTGAGGAGTATACCGAACTGCTCAAGGTGGGCTATACGCGGGTCAAGGACGCCTGCCCCGAGTGTGTCGTCCTCTCTGGCGCGCTGGCCCAGACGATCCCCCTGGGCCCCCGCGACCTGAACGACTTTATCTTTTTGCAGCGGATGTACGATGCCGGGGCGGGCGAGTATTTTGACGTGCTGGCCATGCAGGGCTACGGCCTGTGGTCCGGGCCCACCGACCGGCGGATGCGGCCGCGGGTGCTCAATTTTTCGCGCCCCCTTTACCTGCGGGAAATCATGGTCCAGAATGGGGACGCGCACAAGCCGATCTGGATCACCGAGATGAACTGGAACGCGCCGCCCCCCGATTTTCCGGACAAGCAATTTGGGTTTGTGACGCCCGAGCAGCAGGCCCGCTACGCGGTGCTGGCCTACCAGCGCGCCCAGAAGGAGTGGCCCTGGCTGGGCGTGGTCAATGCCTGGTTCTTCAAGCGGGCCACCGATGCCGAGCAGAACCAGGCCAGGTACTACTTTCGGCTGGTGGAGCCCGATTTTGCGCCGATGCCGGTCTACCAGGCGCTGAAGGACCATATGACCAGCGAGGAGGCGAGGGTTCTCTATCCCGGCGTGCACCAGGAGGATCACTGGGCGCTGGAGTACGAAGGCGAGTGGGAGCCGCGATTCCAGCCTGATGCCGAACTGGGTTCCGATCTGTTGCGCCTGATTCCTCGCAGGCGATGCTGAGGCTTTGCCTTTGACGGCACCGATCTGTCGCTGCAAGCCGGGCCGGATGTCCGCGGAGCGCTGGTCCTACACGCTGGACGGCGGCGCTGAGCAAAAGGTGGTCATCGAACCCAGACCGGCAGGTACCGCTGGCCCAAGGCCTGGCAAGCGGCCGTCACGACGTCACCATCCGGGCAGCCTCGGGCACGGCTTCGGTGGACAGCCTGACGATCCGGGATCGTTCGGCTTATGGGCAGTGGCTGGTCGCCGGGGGCGTGCTCCTGGCCGGAATCCTCGTCGTCGTTCTGATCCTCGGCGCGGCAGCCCGGCGCCGCCGCTGGTACGAGCGCAGCCGGGCGATTCGCTGAGCGAAATATGAGCAGCGGAAAGAGCCGGCTACCAATCCTGTTGCTTCTGCTCATCCTGCTCCTGGCTCTGGGCCTGCGCTTCTATGGCCTGGATGCCCAAAGCCTGTGGAACGACGAGGGCACCAGCGTGGCCCTGGCCCAACGAGACCTGGCCACCATCGCCCGGGACGCGGCCCACGATATCCACCCGCCCCTCTACTACTGGCTGCTGAGCGGCTGGCTGCGGCTGGCTGGTACCAGTGAGGCGGCCGCGCGCTCCTTCTCCGCGTTGTTGGGGGTGGTCCTGGTGCTGCTGACCTATGCTCTGGGGCGGGCGCTGATGGGGCGTTGGGCCGGGCTGGCCGCGGCCTTTCTGGCGGCCATCGGCCCCTTCCAGGTTTACTATTCGCAGGAAGCGCGCATGTACATGCTGCTGGCGGTGCTGGCCGCTGGCGCGGTGCTGGCCCTCGTGCGCCTGGTGGAACGGGAGTCGCTGGCTCACATTTCTGCCCTGGTTTTCCTAGAGGCGGCGGGTCTCTATACCCACTACTCCTTCGGCTTTGTCATCCTCATCCTGAATCTGGCCTATGGGCTCTGGTTGGTTCTGAGCAGGCGATCGACCCCGGTCTGGCCGCGCGCGGCCAGATGGGTGCTTTCGCAAGTGGTGCTCGCTCTTGCTCTATCTGCCCTGGCTGCCCACCGCGCTTCAGCAAGTGACGGCCTGGCCCAATCTGACAAGGGCTGGCGTCTCAGCTCCCCCTTGCCATCCGTTTTGGCCAATACATGGCGCTGGCAGGTCCTGGGGCCAACGATTGAGACCGTGCAAGTGGCCCTTCCCCTGCTGGTTGCCGCGACTGGCTGCTGCTGCTGGGGTGCTCTTCCTGGCCCTGGGCTGGCTGGGAAGACCTGCGCCGCACAACCGGTGGAGCGCCGCTCTTCTGGCTTCCTGTGGGTGGGCTTGCCTGTCGTGCTGATGGTTGCGCTGGTCCTGACTCGCGATGCCTATCTGAAGTTCCTGCTGGTCACGGCGCCCGCAGTCTGCCTGCTCATGGCCGGAGGGCTCACCGGTGCTCCGGGCGGGGCTTCGATCCACCGACGCGGCGATCAAGCCACTCCATCGGCTCCGGACGGCCTCCACCGCCCTGCGCTTAGTACAGGTATTGGCTGCGGCCTGCATTGTGACAGCCAGCGTGGTCGCGCTGCGCAACTACTATACCGACCCGGCCTACGCCCGGGACGATTACCGCGGTATCGCCTCCTACGTAGAGGCTGTGGGCCGCTCCGGAGATGCGATTGTGCTGAACGCACCGGGCCAGCAGGAGGTATTCAGCTACTACTACCGGGGCGAGCTGCCGGTCTATCCCCTGCCCGAGAACCGTCCCCTGGACCCGGCAGCCACCGGCCCGGCGCTGGCCGCATTGGCCCAGCCCGGTGGGCGCGTGTTCGCGCTGTTTTGGGCCACCGATGAGAGCGATCCGGACCGCTTTGTCGAGGGCTGGCTGGACGAAGGGGCCTACAAGGCCCTGGATTCGTGG
The DNA here is from genome assembly GCA_963783445.1 of uncultured Chloroflexia bacterium. Classification (GTDB taxonomy): domain Bacteria; phylum Chloroflexota; class Anaerolineae; order JAAYZQ01; family JAAYZQ01; genus CAWANP01. The sequence continues at coordinate 175,223 of CAWANP010000002.1, forward strand.
TACGGCAACGTGCGTCTGGCTGTTTATGCTGTACCTGAGCAGACAGCTTCAGGGCCCGAACAGGTCATGGACATCCCACTGATCAACCCCGACAATAGGGACGAGATTACCCTACTGGGCTATGCTCTCCAGAGTGAGCACCTGGCTGCGGGAGAGATCGCCCAGTTCGCGCTCTACTGGCAGGCTGAGCGGACGCCTCAGGCGCGCTACAAGGTCTTTCTCCACGTGTTGGATGGAGGGAATCAGATCGTTGGCCAGCGGGATGCTGAGCCCGGCGGTGGGGCGCGGCTGACCACGCTCTGGGCAGCCGGGTGAAGTAGTCGCCGACAACCACGGCGTGGCGATCCATCCCGCCACCCCGCCTGGAGCATATCGCGTGGAGGTGGGGATGTATAATCCTGAAACGGGCCAGCGTCTCGTCACTGATGTAGGGGAGACGCAGGTCTGGTTGGAGCCGCTGACCGTCGAGCGGCCCCTGGCCCCGCCTCCTGTCGCAGCGCTGAACATGCAGCATGACGCCGGAGCAGGCATGGGCTCCCTGGCGCTGCTGGGCTATGATGCCCACCGGTTGGGCTTTGCCCATCAGCCCGATGCAGCACTCCGGCCGGGTGACGTTTTGCACGTGAACCTGTACTGGCGGGCGGAGAATGCACCTGCTGGCGACTGGCAGGTTGAACTCCTGGTGGTGGATTCAGGTGGGCGGGAAGTGGCAGGGGTCGTGGCGGAACCGGTCGGAGGCTATCCCACCAGCTTCTGGCAGGCGGGGGACGTGTGGCGCGGCCAGTTCAACGTGGCACTGCCTGCCGACATGGCGCCGGGGCAGTATCGTTTGCAGGTGCAAGGGCTGCCTCCCGAAGGCCCGGCGGTGCACCCGTACCTGTCGGAAACGTTTCGCGTGGGGCCTTAGCTGGTACTCTGATCATTGATTCTTGGGTTCGTGGAGCATCTCAAGGGCGCTGAAGCGCCCACTACGAACCTGGATTGCTGGCCAACGAGAAACACTGGGCCGCAGGCGCCCGTTTGTAGTGCGCACTTCAGTGCGCTTCCTGGGTGCTGAAGCGCCTACTGCGATGTTTGCAGCTCTGCTTCGATCTTGCCAGAAGCTGGCCATTACCCAGTGATGTGGGTACAGGCCACGATTCCTAGGGCGTGGGCGAAGGCAGTGGCTCGGCGGGCAGAGGGATGATCAGCTTCTGGCCGATATAGATTACGTCTGCATTGGCGAGGCCGTTGGCCCTGACGATGGCTTGAACCGTTGTGCCATAGCGCTCGGCGATGCCGATGAGGTTCTCGCCCTTTTGAACCTTGTGGTTGATAGTGCCCACCGTGGGCGTGGCTGACGGCTCAGGCGACGTGGTTGGGGTAGGAGCGATGGTCGGGGAGGGCGGGGCGATGGCCGTCCTCGTAGCCGGAGGGACTGGCGTACTGGTCTCAGGCACCGTGGTGGCGGGAGGAGCCGTGCTCGTGACGGTAGCTGTCGCCCTGCTTTCAAAGGTGGGCCGCAGCGTCTGGCTGGGTGCAGGCGTATCCTTCGTGGTGCTGGATGGTCTGCGCATCAGACCAAGGGTGATGGTCACCGCAAGATAGAAAAGCAGCACCATTATGATCAACAGTTGCCAGTCTCGCCATTTCATCGTTCGTCACCTGTGCCCGAGCCCCGCAAGGTTGCAGTGACAGCGGCGCATGATCGGTCGGGATGGGGGGCATTATACCACGCCGGGACCCATCAGGCAACCGTGCGGGGCGGTGATAGATGGGATGGGTTGTCTCAAGCAGGACTGCATTGGGGTGGGATCTAGAGGGTCCGGCAGAGAACTGGATCCTCTGAAGCCGGGCTGGCCAGGGAGTAGGACGTGAAGGTATCGGTAATCGCAACGGTATTGAACGAGGGGCTGGCCATCGAGCGACTTCTCGGCTCATTGGCGGCACAGAGCCGGCTGCCAGACGAGGTAGTCATCGCTGATGGTGGGTCAACAGATGGTACGCTGGCTGTTCTGGAGGATTGGGCCGGGGCGGGGCGACTGCCTTTGCGCGTGCTGGAGGCGCCTGGTGCCAATATCTCGGCGGGGCGAAACGCGGCCATTGCCGCAGCCAGCGGTGAGGTGATGGCCACGACCGACGCGGGGGTACGGTTGGAGCCGGGCTGGCTGGAGGCCCTGGTGGCGCCCTTTGAGCAGGCGCGAGAGGAGCCAACGGTGTCCGTGGTTGGCGGCTGGTTCGTGGCCGATCCGCAAACCCCTTTCGAAGCGGCGATGGGCGCCACGGTCCTGCCCAACCTGCGCGATATCGATCCCGAGACCTTTTTGCCCTCCAGCCGGTCTGTGGCTTTTCGCAAAGATGCCTGGAAGCGGGCGGGCGGCTACCCCGAGTGGCTGGACTATTGCGAGGACCTGATCTTTGACTTTCGCCTGCGCGACCTCTATGGGCCTTTTCCCTTTGCGCCTAAGGCGACTGTCCATTTCCGTCCCAGGGGCAGCCTGCGGGCCTTTTTTAAACAGTATTACCAGTACGCGCGCGGCGATGGCAAGGCCGACCTGTGGCGCAAGCGGCATGCCATCCGCTATGCGATCTACTTGGTGGCTGGCCCTGCACTGGTACTTCTGGCCCTGTTTCACTCGCCCTGGTGGTGGTTGGTTCTGCTGGGCGGAGCAGTGGCCTACACTGCTACTCCCTACCGGCGGTTGTGGCGGATGCTGGGCTCCTTTGGGGTCTGGGGCCGGTTGAAGGCCATGTTCCTGGTTCCTGTCATCCGGGTCGTGGGCGACGTGGCCAAGATGATCGGCTACCCGGTGGGACTGGCCTGGCGCTGGCGGAACCGGGATCGGGCAGAGATTCATTGGCGGCGGGGGTGAGTGGTCCTGTTGCCGCCAATCCCTCCAGCGAGGGGCGGCGCGCCTGGCTGATGCAACCATGACCCGCTAGGCGATCAGGGTACTCACTCGCCGAACTGATAGATCTGGACCGCGTCGTTGGCGAGTGGCTGACCCTGACCGTCCAGGGCCGGCAGCCGCTGTCCTCCGGCAGGGTCGTACCAGCCGGAGACGACGACGTAACGCCCGGGCGCCAGGTCCTCGGGTAGCTCCACTTGGCGTACATCGCGCACCAGGTCCCCCGGCTGCCAGTACCGCGGGGGAAAGAGGCCCGCGAGGGGGTAGCCATCGCCCTGGGCGACCAGTTGTCCGGCCCCATCGTAGACGTGCAGAAAGACGGTGGCATCCCCTGTTGGGCTTTGGGGACTGTACCACCACAGGGTTAGGATCAGCTCATCCTGGGAGGCAGTGACCTGGACGTCGGACAGCCAGATCTGGTCATCGAACTGGGCCAGCGGCGCGGAGTCCTGCGGCTGTGAGCCGGTGTCTTCCAGGGCGCCAGCCTCGACAAAGTACAGGTCGCCAGGCGCGTAGGTTGTCAGGTAGACGCCGTCAACCCCACGGATGGCGTCAGCTACCCCATCTGGATCCAAGCTTTCACCGGCATAACCGATATAGTCGGGCCAGTCCTGCTTGACGGGGTCGAACATCGCCGCCTGGATCTCCGGTTCTCTGCCACTATTCACATATACAAAGTCCTGGGGGCGCACGTACTCGGGGATAAAGGTCAGTCCTTCGGTGCCGACGCGGTAGGTGGCCTGTTTGGGCGCGATCCAGACCGGCACGTTGAGATAGAGCAGTACGTCGTCCTGGTCGTAGCCCTCAACGGCCTGGGCGGCCTGCCACAGTGGGGGAGCTACTGTGGTGGCCAGCGCCATCTTGTCCCGAACGTAAACGGTGTTGAAGGCCAGCATGGCCAACGCTCCCGCCACGGCCAGGGCCTTGGCCCACCAGCGGCTGGGCAGGTGGGTCCACAATAGGACCGGCACGCCGGCCCAGAGCAGGGCCGCGCCCACCGCGCCCAAATAGAGGATGCGCGGGCTGGTGATGACGTAGGCAAAGTCGAGGGCAATCCACAGTGGCAGCAAGCCAACGACGAACCAGGACAGGGTGTAGAGGAAGAGCTTGATCTGTTTCACCCACCAATAAAAGGCCAGGAGTGCGGCGAAGCCCAACAGGACCACGGCCGTCAGCAGCAGGTACTGGTCCACTCCCAGAATTCGCTCCAGGGGAGTGACGATGGGGCTGATGGGGAAGAGCAGCGCCTCCAGAAAATAGATGCCGTTCTGCCATAGCGAGCGCAGGGTTGGCAGGCCCAGAGATGCCCCGGTCTCGGGTTCGGCCAGGATGACCAAGGGCAGGGCGATAGCCCATACAAGGAGCATGTAGAGCAGCGGCAGCCGGGAGAACTGTCCGAACTCGCGCCGCGGGTAGGCATAGGCTTCGACGGTCAAGATGGCCAGGGGCACCATCACGCCGCTCTCATAGGCAAAGGGCGCCAAAAAGCCGGCCAGCAGCGAGAGGACAATCAGCCACCTGGCGTTCCGGCGGCGGCCTTCCCAATAGAGCAGCGCGCTGGCCAATACCAGGGTAGCGATGAGTGGTTTGGACAGGGAGCTGGTCGAGGGTACAGCCTGGTAGCTGAAGGGAAAGGTCAGAAAGATCAGCGCCGCGAGCAGGGTATAGGCCTGCCTACCCCGGCCCCAAAGGGCGCGCCAGCCGACATAGCCTGCCAGCGCGGCGTTCAGACCGTGCAGCAGCAGGCTGAAGAGATGGAGCCTCTGCGGATCGTGGTCGCCCAGCAGCAAACGCTCGACCTTCCAGACGCTCATGGTCAGTGGGCGGTAGTAGCCTAGCCCTTCGGCCGTCGTCCATACTTCCGGCAGGGAGTGCCACTCCAGCCAGCGCAGGTGGACCATGTCGTCGAAAAAGAGGGGCAGCCCCACGGCTTCGTGGTACAGGAGTAGTGCGCCGCCCAGGGACAGCGCGATGAGCAGCACTGCAAAGAGGGCGGTGCGCAGGCCCGGCCTGGGAACTGGACGGTCAACCTGTGGAAGGCCCGTCATCGCTCGCGCACCTCGAATGCTGCGCCCATCGCTATCTCGCTTCCTGTGTCTGCTACCTTTAAGCTCTCCCAGCCGCCTTCCGGCAGCGATCGGTAGAGGATCACGCCCCAGCGGTAGGTGCCGGGTGGAAGTTCGCCGGGCAGTTGGATCTCGTAATAGTCGCCCACCACCTCACCGGCAGTCCACTGGGAGGTGGGGAAAGTGCCCAACACCGGGTGCTGGCTGTCTATCTGGAATACCTCCTGCCCTGCCTCGTCGATCAGGCGCAGCGAGACGGCATAGTCGTAAGGGGGCTCCTGGATCGCCCGCCAGAACAAGGTCACCGGTACCACCGTTGCCGGGTAGAAATCGGCCTCGCCGTAGCTAAAGCCCGCAAGCTCAAAGGCATCGCCCAGGCGGATGCCCAGGGGGACGATGCCTGCAGGTGGCTCGCTGACGGGCTCGGGGTTGAGCGCGATCAGCGGTCCGGCGGAGGATGGGCTCCAGTGTTCAGCCAAGCCGGGTTGGTTGCGGCTGATATATAGAGGACGGCCGCTGGCTGCCGCCTCCTCCAGGCGTTCGACGGGATAGACAATATCCACGTCAGGGCGCAGGCCCTCGACCTGCTGGTAGTACCACAACGGGGTTGCCTGCTCCCAATCGGCGACGATGACGGCATCCTGGTCGACGAGGGCGATGGCGCTGCCGAGTCGTATCCCCATCCGTCCCAGTTTGAGGGCCTGTCGCCACACGTCGAGCGTCCCTTCGCCATGATGGATATTGCGAAATGCCTGGTACCGTGGGCGGAAAGGCAACATCGGCAGGAGCAGCATGGCCAGAGCGAGAGCAACGGCCAGAGCGATGCCAATCTTCCCCCATCCGGCGCGCAGCCGCTCAAAGCCAGCCCACACCGCGCCCAGCGCCTCTCCGATCCACAGGGCATAGATCATGAAGGATGGGATGAAAAAGGTCCATTGGCGCGGCAGGTGGTGGTTGGCGGCCAGAAAAGCCTGCAGGCAAAAGACCACCAGCAAAAAGACGGCGTCGGCCGGCCGGCGGCGGAACTGCCAGACCAATCCCCCCAGTCCCAGCAGAACGCCGATCCAGGTGAAGTCGCGCTGCAGGGTGCGGGCGTAAAAGAGGAGCCGCTCGCCCAGGTCGGCCGGGTCGACGTAGAGATAGCCGATCTGGCCGGTGTCCATGATATAATGGTACCAGTCCTTCAGTGTCCGTGGGTGCCAGGTTCCCGGGGGCAGGTTGCGTGACTCGGCCCAGGGGAGATAGAGGTAGAAGAGTAGGGGGGCAAAGAAAAGCGCGGCCAATCCCAACAGGCGGCGCCAGTCGCGCCACAGCGCGCTGCCTTCCAGCCACCAGATATAGCCCAGCAGTGCCGGCGCAAAGAGCACCATGGTGCGGTGGTGGGTCAGGCTCAGGCCGTAAACCAAAGCAAGCAGGTTCAGCGTGGCTGGCGAGCGCGTCGTGCCCCAACGCAGGGTCAGGTAGAGTACCAGGGCCACCAGAAGCGCGTTGAAGGCATACTTGTCGGCCATCGTGGCCTGTTCCCAGAATGCCGGGCCAAAGGCAAAGAACAAGGCCGCGGACAGTGCTGGTATCAGGCGCCTTGTACTCCCATAGACGATCTGGTACACGATGAACACGGCCAAGCTGGCAGCGACGGCCGACAGCAGGTTCATCCGCCAGGCCACGCTGGGTCCGAGGGGCAGCAGGGCTCCACAGTTTGCCCAGGAGAATGTAAAAGGGCGTGCCCGTGGGGTGGGCCAGGCCGAGAATATGCGACACGAACTGTAGCTCGCCGATGTCGCCGCCCAGGACGCCCGGGTTCAGGGTCAGGACGTAGACGGCCAGAACCCCAGCCAGGAGCAGGATCCCGACCCAGGTATACGCGTGTGCCCTGATAGATGAACTGATCTCGCGTGCCATGGATTCCCTATGAACGCCCTGTGGAGATGCGATGGGGAAAAGTGTACCACAAATAGCTGGCAGGGGCAAAAGATCATGGGAAGGCGATGCCTGGTATCGCACGTGCGCCTGGTATCACGCGTGATGCCCGGTATCGCACCTGATCCAGTCCGGTTTTCTGGAACAAAGCAGCCAGCGGCAGCGTCCTGGTACCAGATTGCCATACACTCGCTGGTCCGCAGGCCTGAAATCCCAGCGGGTGAACAATCATCAGAGACCAAAAAAGGAGCAAGGAGAAATGATAAAGAGAGCAAGAGTTGGCCGCAGCCGGATCGTCATGGGTCTCGTCGTAGGAGTGATGCTTCTCCTCCTCGTCTCGGGATGTGGTGGTGCTTCTTCTGCGCCCGAGCCGGCACTGGACCAGATGGTTGTCAGGGAGGTGATGGTAGAGTCGGAAGAGGCCGCCTACAATGCGCCGGCCATGGCGCAGGGTACGGCGGCGCCGGAACTGTTTGAGAAGAGTTCAGGGGATTCCGCACCAGTGACCGAGCGCCTGATCATCCGCACAGGCCGGGTAGCCATGGTCGTGGAGGATACGCGCGCGGCGCGGGCAGCCATCGAAGGCATGGTGGCCGAGATGGCTGGCCAGGGGGCATTTGTCGTCTCTGGCGACGAGTATGGTGGTACCGGAGGGGCGCAGCCTCATATCACCATGAGCATTCGTATTCCGGCGACGAGCTTTGGCCAGACGATGGATTGGCTTGCGGACATGGCCGTGGAGGTCACCAACAGGAACGAGTCTGCTCAGGATGTCACCGAAGAGTATGTCGACCTGGAGGCCCGCCTGGAGAGTCTGGAGGCAGCCAGGCAGCGATTGCTGCAGATCATGGAAGAGTCTCGGTCAACGAAGGATCTGCTGGAAGCGGAGCAGCAACTGACCCAGCGCGAAGCCGAGATCGAGTCGATCAAGGGGCGGATGAAGTACCTGTCCCAGTCGGCCCAACTGAGCAGCATCTGGATCGAGCTGGAGCCCAACATCCTGAGGCAGCCGGTCGATGACGGCTGGCGGCCTGCCGAGACTATCCGCCGGGCGGTGCAAGCGCTTCTGGCCGGTCTTCAGGGTTTTGCCGAGTTCCTGATCTTCTTTGTCATCGCCATCCTGCCCTGGTTGGCCCTGGTGGCGCTGGTGATCGGGGTCGTCGTCTGGTTTGTCAGAAAGAGGGCCCGGGCGAGCGGGAGCAAGGACCCTGGCGAGGGCTAGGCCTCTGAACGGGGCTGCTCCAAGACACGAACTGAAACGGGCGCCCAGGGGGCGCCCGTTTTGATCAGTGCAATTGGCGGCTTCCGGACAAGTGCGGAGCTTAGCGATTAGGTTCTTCTTCTGGCTCCATGTGAACCAGAACCTGGGCGATGCCGGGTACCTGGGCGTGAAGGCGCTTCTCGGCCTGGTCGGAGAGGCGGTGCGCTTCCTGGACCGGGAGGTCAGGCCTGGCCAGACAGTGCACCACGACGTCGTAGCCATCAGGGCTGGGCCGCAGGTGGAGGTTGTGACAGCCGCGCAAGCCTGGAAGTTCTTCCAGTACCGCCGAGATCTCGGCCCGCAGGCGCTCATCCTCTTCGGTTTCCAGGGCAGCCGGCGCTACCGGGAAGGCCATGGGCTCAATGTGGGTGTGAATGTCATCGACGTGGGGTAGCTCTTTCCGGATTGCCCCTTCCAGGCGAGCAGTCTGCTCGTGGGCTTCTGCCAGCGTGAGATCCGGCGGCACCTCAACGTGAAGATCCAGAGAGGTCTGGCCCTGTCCCTCGTGGGCATGGACGTTGTGCACGCGCAGACCCTGTTGGGCGGCGATGGCGCGCACCGCCTGGGGCAGGCTCTCGCCGGCCTGCCGCACTGGGTCTACGTGGACCACTACGTCGCCCTCATCTATCAAGGCGCCGATACGCTCTTCCACGGCTGTGGCGACCTGGTGGGCTTCTTCCAGGGAAGCGCTGCGCTCGACCTTGATCGTCAAGTCTACAAAGGTGGCTGATCCAGCCGGGCGGACGCGGACTGTGCTAACATCACGTACCCCTGGCATCGCTTTCGCCTCGGAGGCGATCTGGTCGGACAGGCCCGAAGGCGCGGCATCGAGCAGTTCGCTGATGGCGCGCCAGCCCAGGCCAAGGCTCACCCGTAGGACGAAAAAGGCGACGACTATCGCCGCCAGGGCATCGGCCTTCATCAGCCAGGCCCACTCTGGCCCAAGACGAGTTCCAAGCCAGGCGAGCCCGAGCCCCAACAGCACGACAGAAGAACTCAGCACATCGGCGCGAAAGTTGAGGGCGTTCCCCTCCAGCGACTGGCTCCGATAGCGCTGGGCCACCCCCATCAGGTAGGTCGAGAGCAAGAGGCTGGCGACGATAGAGAGCACCATCACGGCGACGCCCCACAGTCCGGACTGAATGGCCACTGGAGGAGCAAGGAGTCGCTGGATCGCTTCGTAGATGATCCAGGCACTGGTGAGTAGCAGCAGCAGTGACTCGACCAGTCCGGCCAGATTCTCAACTTTTCCGTGGCCATAGGGGTGCCTGGCATCGGGAGGCTGGGCGGCAGCGCGCACAGCCAACAAGGCTACGATTGCAGCTACCAGGTCCAGTACCGAGTCGGCGACCTGGGCCAGGATGCCGAGGCTGCCGGTGGCGAGGCCCACAGCTACTTTCAGAACGATGAGGCCCAGCACCACCGCCACAGAGATCAGCGATGCGCGTCGTTTCGTGCTTTCAGCCTGTGAGCCGGCCTTTGTCATCATTTTCCACCTTGATGGGTTGGCAGATAGCCCGGACTGGGATAGGGCCAATCCCGAAAGTCGCTGCTGCAATCATCGGTATCCAGCCAGGCGGGGGCGCGTTCCAGCGAGTGGCCGTAGGCTACGCCCGGATGGGACGCCACACCTGGAAAAGAGCCCAGGCCATAGACCAGGACGTCCACAGCCCGGTCCTGCCCGTCCAGGAGCAAGGCTTCATCGCCCTCGTTGTTCAGGCCCCAGTCCCCCTCGCCTCTGGCGGGGTAGTCTAGCATGTCCGGTACCTGGGCGTCTGTATCCAGGATCTCATAGTCTGGCTTGCGGCCTGGAAAACCCTTCTGGAACCCGGCGGTGGTCACGGCCACGACCAGTACCTGGTCGGGTTGGATAGAAGCGCCGCTTGGGAATTGATACGTGCCCTCATAGTCATCATCATGGACGGCGTCCCCGACTTTGTAGGCCGAGAGGTCTATGGCCTGGTTGGTGGGGTTGTAGATCTCGACCCATTCTTGCACGGGAGCCGCGCCATAGTATAGCCTCGCTGATGAGCAGGTGGCCGGCTGGACGGGGCACCGCGTGCTGGCTGGCCAGAAGGGGTAGATAGACGGGGGGCGTGGCGCTGCGCCAATCGTATTCAAACACGTCCTGCAGATACTCGTAAGCGCCGGTGGATTGCACCTGGAGGGCGATCTCACGATTGATCTTGAAGGACGCCTCATTGCCGTTGATGCTGCCCACGTGGACGTAGCCTCGCCCGCCGATGTGGGCCAGGATCATCTTGTTATGCAGCCCCAGGTGGGTGGGGTTGGCCAGCCGGGCCTTCAGGTCCAGATTCTCGGCAGCGGCGAGGGCCTGTAGATATGCAACTGTCGCGGCGTTGTCTCCGCTCTCATCCAGGTAAGCGTCCAACAGGATGCGGACTTTTGCGCCCCGGCGGGCAGCTTCCAGGTAAGCATTCAGGCGGGGGTTCGGATCGCTTTCAGGAGTGCCCTGACTGGGTCCCCAATGCAGCCTTTCGGTGAGCTGCTCGACCAGGATCGTATCCCCTGGACCGGGCCGGTCCAGCAGCCCCAACAGGCCGTCTCGCGTCCGCAAGCTGTTTTCCGGAGATTGGAGCACCTCCAGGGCAAAGGTTCCCTGCCACGTCTGTGGGGCGGGAAACTGTACCGTGTAGGTCATCCAGTCGGGTGTCGGATCCGGCTCGAAGCCGGCCGGCGGGGTACAGAGGCCGGGCGCTGTGTCGCAGCCCACGATGTCCAGGTGCCGGGCCGGAGCGGCGTCGGCATCAAAGATGGCCCGGGCGCGGGCTGCCACACCGGGAGCATCGGTGACTAGATAGACGCCCCGCCGCCCTGCCGTACCGTTTCCCTTGCCATCGGCTGGCATGCTGGGATAGCTGAGGTTTTCGGAGCCTATGAGGACCGTTGTGCCGTCCACGATCATCAGCTTGGCGTGTTGGTTTTTGTAGCGATCGTGGATCCGATTGGCGCTGTCATTGACCATGAACAGAACCTGGGCGCCACCGTCGTGTAACTGCCGGACAATCCACTTTTCCTGATCCGTCACTCCCCCAAAGGCGGGCGCCCCCTCCAGCAGCAGCGTGATAGCTACACCGCTATCAAGGCGATCCAGTAGAAGGCCGGCCATCTCCTGGCTGCGAAGGGAGTAGCTCGCAATCTGGATGCTCTCCTGGGCGCCAGACAAAAAGCCGGCGATGGTGTCAAAGAGATGGTCGGGGGCGACGGCAACGGTCAGGGTGGCGGTCTCGGTCAAGCGCCCGGTAAAGAAAAAGGCGTCGAGATCCCATCCAGGATAGCGGACCCGGCGGCCGTCCACGTGGTCGTTGGGGTCCTGGGCCCAGTCGGCAAGGCAGCCGGTGTCGGGTACGGGCAGGCCAGTGGCCTGATCTCGCTTGCGGTAGAGGATTTGTCCCTCGGCGGCAAAGGTGTTGCTCGGGGTCCAGGCTTCGAGGGCGGGGCCGCTCCAGCCACTGGTGGATGCATCCCCTCCCCGGTAGACCAGGGCATCTACGGTTTTGTCCCCTATCATCCAGCAGCAGGCACTCATCGCCGGTGTTGGCAAAGCGAGGCCACGAGCCGCTTAGCTTTGGTACGGCGGGGTCGGTGTGGCCGAGTTCAAAGTCGGGGCTGAAGCCAAAGTGACGGCGAAAGGCGGCTGCTTCTTTGGTACACCAGATGGCCTGGCCGGGCGCCAGCTTGGTGCCATCGGGGATCTCAACAGAGGACTCCAGGTCGGTCACGCTCCAGCCGCCGACGTCGACAGGTTCGTTGGAGACGTTCATCAGCCGGATGGCCTCGTCCGGTTCCTGCGACTCGTAGCCGTCATAGTGCAGGGCCTCGATGAGGACGCCATGGGATTCCACTGCGTCGCGCACGTTCGCTCCGGACGGGAGGGCCGCCGCCCCGATCCCAACACTGCCCAGCAGCGCGGAGGCGACTAGAAGGCCGATGATAACAAAACTCAGAGGGATCCAATCGGTTTTCATACCCTCTCGCATCGAGTGGTTTGTGACCAGCATAGCATATCCGCCGGGGACTGTCAACTGCGCTCCAGACATGCGGTCTGGGACTCACTGGACCGTGGATGTGGTCCTGGGCGCGCTCGTGACTCTCGGGGTTGCGAAACCAAGACGTTGCAGAATCCCTGGCGAACTGCTCAACGTGGAGGAGACGGGTTGAGCACACCACATCCTTGTGTTGCTTCGGTACGCTGGTGGAACGGCATTTGCCGCTGCAGCAGACTCGTGCTACACTGGCAGCCATTCTACTCTCAGGGGGCACATTCAGGCGTGGACAGAATGACCAGCACCAAACATAGACTGCCAGCGCTGGCCCTCCTGATCGCCATTGCCCTGCTTGTGACCGACCTGGCGACTGTGGCCGCTTCACCGCCAGTCATGCCCGGGGAAGGGCTGGCATCCGTCGCTTCGTACCCCGTATCTGGGCTTGGGCTGGCCGATGCGCTCCAGCCGGATCCCCAGGTCGAAGCGATGATCGCCCAGGTGAATGTGGCGAGTTTACGCCAGTACGAAGAGTGGCTGACCGGCGAAGCAGCCGTCGATATTGGCGGAGAGCCCTATACCATTGCCACGCGGTACACCCACAGCGGTGTGCCCATTCAGAAGGCCACCCAATTCGCCTACGAGCACCTGGATGCATTGGGGCTTGATGTGGCCTACCACCAATGGGAGGGTGACACCTACCCCAACGTCATCGCCACCATAGAGGGGTTGACCAATCCGGAAGAGATCTACATCCTCAGCGCGCATCTGGACAGCTTGCCCGCAGGTCCGGCTGTACCCGGTGCAGCCGCAGCTGCCCCAGGCGCCGACGACAACGCCAGTGGCTCGACGGGTGTTCTCATGGCGGCCGATATTCTAAGCCAGTATGAGTTTGGCTGTACCCTGAAATTCGCCCTGTGGACCGGTGAGGAGCAAGGTATGCGTGGCAGCGCCGCCTGGGCAGAAGGGGCCAGTGACCAGGGCCTCGACATCCGCGGCGTGCTCAACATGGACATGATCGCCTACGACTCGGATGATTCGCCGGCGATGGACCTTCACGCCCGGGAGTCCGTGACTGGTTCGGTGGCCCTAGCCAATCTGTTCAGCAAGGTTGTGGACGTCTACGACCTCGACCTGTCGCCCGATGTGCTAGTGGATGACAGGCTGGGCAACTACAGTGACAATCGATCGTTCTGGGACGAGGGTTATGCGGCTATCCTGGCTATTGAGGACTATGCCGACTTTAATCCTAACTACCACACCGTCAACGACAGGCTATCGGCCTTGAACATGCCCTACATGACCGAGATCGTCAAGGCCTCGCTGGCGACCCTGGTGCACGACAGCGACTGTTTGTTCGATGGGGGGATTGGCTATCTGGACGGACACGTGACAGAGGCCGCTGGGCGACTTGAAGCGGCCAGCGCGCCCGTCGCCGGGGCTACCGTCAGCATGCGGAATGCCGGCGGCCAGATCTTCCAGGCCCTGAGCGATGGTGCCGGCTATTACACCCGTACCCTGCCGGCCGGTGCCTTTTCCGTAACCGCCTCTGCTGCGGGCTACCAGTCAGTCACTATCACGAGTGTGGTTGTCCTCTCCGACACCATGACCACCCAGGACTTTGTGCTGGAGCGTGTTCCGGAGGCAGACTGGCGCCTGTACTTGCCTCTCGTGCAGCGAGGGGGCTAGGTGTACTCGTCTCAGAGCACCTTGTCCAGTTCCTCGATCAGCCTCGCGATCTGTTCCTCGGTGTGGGTCGAAAAGACCACAGCCCTTAGCACACCGTCGGCGCCAGCGCCCGAGTAGTGGGTGTACTGGATGGCGATGCCGCGTTCCATCATCTCTTGATGCACCCGCTGCATCTCCTCGGCGTCGTCGAGGGCGAAAGCGGCGATAGGTACATCGGTATCCTCCACTTCGAAGCCGAGTCCCCGGATTCCTTGCTTGAGCTGTCGAGCGTTAGCCCAGATCCGTTCCCGAAACTCTGGATGTGACCGCACCTGCTCAACCCCGGCCAAAGTGGCCGCCGCCACTGGCGACGGCGGCGCGCTGGCCGCGATCATGACAGGCCCGCTCCGTACCCGGTCGATGAACTCCTTCGGCCCCGGAACTATGCCGCCAAAACCACCGAAGGCCTTGGACAGGGTTCCCCCGAAGAGCAGCCGCTCGCCGGCGAGACCATAGTGATCGTAGGTCCCCCTGCCGTGGGGACCCAGGATCCCCACCGAGTGAGCATCATCAAGCCATACCGTGCCGTCATATGCTTCCAGGATCCGCACGTATTCGGGAACCGGCGCGATCCGGCCGAGGGTCGGGAACAACCCGTCGGTCAGCAGGAGAGGCTTCTGCGACGGTGCGAGGTTCTGCGCTAGCTGTACCTCCAGATCTTCGGGATCCATGTGGGCAAATCGATGGACCGGCACACCGGTGGTCATGGCCGCGTCGTTGACACAATAGTGGGACTGTTCGTCCACAAAGACCACATCGAACACACCGGCCTCACGCATCGCCTGTACCCCAGCCATGTTGCTGAGATAGCCCGACACCAGATATGCCGCGTCTTCAGTGTCAAAGAACCGCGCCGCTGCCGCCTCCACTTGGAGGTAGAGTGGTATGGTACCCATCCCGGCGCGGCTGGTGGCGCTGCCCAGACCGAGCTCGCGCCAGGCGCGGATCCCCTCCTCCATCAGACCCTCGTCGGCGTGCAGCCCAAAGTAGGACACGCCGCCGAAGTAGAGGTATCGCCGCCCGTTGATCACTGTTTCGGTTCCCGGTGCTGACTCCATGAGGTATGGAGGAGCCAGGTTCCCTTCGGTCGCTTCCCTCTGTGTGTCTGTCATTCGGATCTCCTCAGTTGCCATCCAAGATCATCACTTGGTTCAAAGCAAAGCTCTTTCCAAAGTTCCACGAACCCAAGCACGTCTGCAGCCTCAGTTCTGAAACCTGTCACCATACCCTGGCTTCCCCAGGATTCGTCCGCGAACAGGTGGGGGCGGTGCCGGCGGGCGAGTCCAGCGAATTCTACCACAATTCGTTGCCCCTGTCTACAGAACGAGCGGAAGGTCAGGCTCTGATGGACCTCAAAGCGTGCATCCGCCAACTGTGCGAAGGTAGCGTCACAAGCGAATCAAAACCCAGCAGAATGACGGGAGTTTCTTCGCCTCAGCAGATCGGCCAGGATCAGGACTGCCGCCCCTTTGTCCAGCGGCTCGTTGTTGTTGCCGCACTTGGGGCTTTGGATGCAACTGGGGCAACCTTCCTGGCAGGGACAGTCGCGGACCGCCTCGTAGGCCGCACGCCACAGGTCCGCCAGCAGGTCGAATCCTTTCTCGGCGATGCCCACGCCTCCGGGAAAGCCGTCGTAGATAAATATCTGCGCCTCTCCGGTGTCGGGATGGCGCGGGGTGGAGAGCCCGCCGATGTCCCAGCGGTCGCACATGGCGAACAGGGGCAGCAGGCCGATGGCCGCGTGTTCCACGGCGTGCAGACCCCCGGCCGGATCCAGCCTGCGCCGGGCGACCCGGGCCGCGATTTCCTGGGGCACGTTCCACCACAGGGACACCGTATCGAAGGTCTGGGGTGGCAGGTTCAGATCCTCCACACCCAGCACCTCCTCCCGGAATTGCTGCACGCGCCGGTAGCCGATGACCTGCTGCGTGACGCGCACCTCGCCGAGATAGGCCATCGCCTGCCCTACCTGCTTCTGGGCCACGGAACGCAGGATGCGCACGTCGTTGATCTCGCGGGGCTGGGTATAGTAGTTCACCTGCACCGGGGCCAGGATGGCGTGTCCGGCGTCGAGATCCAGCTCGCGTACCAGGAAGGACTCTCCCTGGTGGAGGTAGATGGCGCCCGGATGGACGCGGTACAGGGCCGTGGTGCCCTCGATCTCTTCTATCAGGCGATAGTCTGCAGCGGTATTGAGCAGGCCCACCCGTGAGCCGGCCAGCGACCGGAGCGACACCTTCTGGGCCGGATAGGCGCCGGACCGGGGGTACCAGCGGTCTCGCCCCTGGCCCCGGCGGTACGCTAGCTCGCCGCTTTCTTCCAGGGCGATCATGGTCGGCACGAATCCTGCGCCAAAGAGGGTTTCGTCGTCGCCTTGCGCCAGGCCTGGTGGCAACAGAGGTTTGACCCTGGGAACTGCTGTTGCCCTCGCTGCTGGTCGCGGCGCGTTCCGGCGGCGGCCCGGCAGCGCGCGCCGTGGTGCGCGAGGGGCAGGCAGGGGCGGCGGCTGCCCCTCCTCCGAGCCCCGGGACAAGGGGATCTCCTGGGCCGCGCAGGGCAGGTGTTGCTCCAGGACGTAGGGGTTGGCCGGGTCGATGAGGGCGTGTTCGTGGGGACGGCCAAAGAGGTCGCGAGGGTGGCGCATATAGTACTGGTCCAGTGGGTTGTCCAGGGCGACGAGTACCGATAGACTGCGCCGGGTGCCCCGTCCCGCGCGCCCGGCCTGTTGCCACAGGCTGGCGATGGTGCCCGGAAAACCAACCAGGACCGAGGCATCCAGGTCGCCGATGTCGATGCCCAGTTCCAGCGCCGAGGTGGCCGTGACCCCCAACAGCTCGCCGCCCGGGCGCAGGCCGCGCTCGATCTCGCGCCGCTGTTCGGGGCGGTAGCCGGCCCGGTAGGCCTTCACACGCTGCACCAGGTTGGGCGCATCGTGTTCCAGGATACGGCGGGAGTAGAGCAGGATCAGCTCCGCCACGCGCCGCGCCCGCGTAAAGGTGATGGTCCGGATGCCGGACTGCACCAAGCGGGCAAAGAGGGTGGCCGCCTCACTGTTGGCGCTGCGGCGCGACGTCTGTGCCTTGTCAACAAAGGGCGGGTTCCACAGGACGAAATCCTTGGCGCCGCGGGGCGCGCCATCGTCTCGCTCGCCAACGACCGTGGGCTTGACGCCGGCCAGTCGCTCCAGGTGTTCACCAGGGTTGGCGATGGTAGCCGAACAAGCGATGACCTGGGGTGCTGAGCCGTAGCGGGCGCAGACCCGCCACAGCCGCCGCAGCACGCAGCCTACGTGGGAGCCAAAGACCCCCCGGTAGGCGTGGGCTTCATCGATGACGACAAAACGCAGATTGCCGAACAAGTCGGCCCACAGGGTGTGGTTGGGCAGGATGCCCATGTGCAGCATGTCGGGATTGGTGAGGATGATGCTCGCCTCGCGCCGCAACCGGGAGCGAGCGCCCCGCGGCGTGTCGCCGTCGTAGGTGCCAAAGCGCTTGTCCCCCAACGCGTGTTGGGCATGCTCACCCTGGGCCAGCTCGCGGAGGGTCCGGAGTTGGTCGTGGGCCAGCGCCTTGGTGGGAAAGAGGTACAGGGCCCGGGCCCGAAAGTCGGCGACGAGCGCTTCCAGGACCGGGACGTTGTAGGCCAGGGTCTTGCCGCTGGCCGTGCCGGTAGATAGGATGACGTGCCGGCCGCGGCGGGCGGCATTGATGGCCTGAGCCTGGTGGCTGTAGAGCTTCTTGACGCCACTGCTGCCCAGGGCCGACTGTAGGGCGGCGGGCAAGGGCTGTTCCAGCTTGCCGTAGCGGGCCCGGCGGGCGGCCAGGCGTTCGACGTGGACCACCTGGTCGCGGTAGCCGGGCAGGTTCTTGATCTGTCTGACAAAGGCGGCTGTGTCCATCGCGGACCATTGTACCACGAAAGGTGTCTTCGCTCAAATGTTCTATTGGACAATGGCTGTGCTGCGCGACCCTGTCACGCGGGCGCCGGCCTCTGATCCACCGGTCCAGAATGAATCAAAGGACCGGCAGCCGGACTCGGGCCACCAGAGGCCACCATGCCCTGATCCCGGCGGTTGACGCAGGGCAAGATCTTTGCTATAATGGCGCCCAAGATCGCTAGTGGAAAGAGGAGGCCGAGAATGAGTACAGTCAGGGATATTCTGCGAAGCAAGGGCCACGAGGTGTGGTCCATTGGTTGCGACGTGACGGTTTACGACGCGCTGAAACTGATGGCAGAGAAGAACATCGGGGCCGTTCTGGTCATGGATGCCGGCCGCCTGCAGGGAATCATCTCGGAGCGGGACTATGCCCGCAAGGTCATCCTCCACGGCAAGTCCGCCGAAGAGACCTCGGTGGGGGAGATTATGACCCAAAGGGTGGTCTATGTGCGTCCCGAGCAAAAGACCGAAGAGTGCATGGCTCTGATGACCGACAAGCGCGTGCGGCATCTGCCGGTACTGGAGGATGACCGCGTAACTGGTGTCGTCTCCATTGGCGACGTGGTCAAGGCCATCATCTCCCAGCAGGAGTTCATGATCGAGCAGTTGGAGCAGTATATCACGGGCGCCCCGTACCAGTCGCGACCGTTTGCCAACTCGGTTTGACCAAGGTCTATATAAGGGCCCCCAACTGTACGGCTGCTACCTTCCGATAGACCTCCTCTGGTCGTCTGGTCCTGCCTGTCACCGTGAGTAGCGACTCTACCGCGATCCCGAACAGGCGCTGATTCTCCTCAAGGTAGGGAGCTATCAAGTCCCAGTCGGCCTCAGTCATGGGCGTGAAGGCGCCGCCATTGAGTTGGTCCTCACCCACCATATGGTAGGGATCTCGGAGATAGATGGCCCCGCCCGAGGCCAGCGAAAAGAGGTTCCCGCCGGGGTAGGGCGTCTGCTGGGCTACCATCTGTCCGTGGGATTCAAAGGTCATGCCATTGAGGACGACAAACCCGCCCCCGTCCAGTGGGTCTCCGGCCATGAACGACTCGGCCAGGTAGTCAAGGCAGGTGCCATTGATCACCACCCGGGGGCGGCCGGCCGCGTTGATCAGCGGCCTGCCCGCTGCATTGCCCATGACGTAGGCCTCCCCACCCTTGGCCCCGTACATGAAGGTCTGTCCCACATCACCATGGATCACCAGCTTGCCCGCATTGAGGATCTGGCCGACCTGATCCTGGGCGCTGCCATGGACGTGGACCTCGGCGCCCTGCAGACCGGAGCCCAAGTAGTCGCCACTGGAGCCATAGACGTCGATGTGCACTCCCTCGCTGCCCGGTCCCAGCCCGCAGCCGCAGAAGCGCCCGCCTCGCCAGTTGTAGGTGACCAAGCGCCGCCAGCCCAAACTGGCCGCCGTGACGATGAGTCTGGCCGCTGAGTCATTCCCCTCAGGCGGGTAGCGGGAGGCGTCCAGCACCAGTACCGTCTCGGGATCGCGCGGGCGGCGTAACGTGACCCGTGTCTGCCAGTCCACACGTCGCAGAGGGCTTGTGCTATCAGCCGCCAGCAAAGGCACGCTGTTCAAGATGGTTCCTAGGGTACGGTCCACCATGGCCAGGATCGAGGCCCGGCGCTTTGCACCGGGATCGTACTGACTATCCCGCAACCGTGTGAGCAGGCCCACGACAAATAGCCAGGTTTCACTCTTCAAAGGTACTGCAGTGGCAGACGCCAGCGCTACCATCCGCTGGCAAAACCAGGTCAACTGACCATAATCCCACGCCTGGATCTCCAGGCACAGCCAGTGCCAGGCGGCATCTATTCCTTCGGGGCCAGCCACGACCCAACTGGAGGGCTCTTGGCCGCTCGTCAAGAACTGCGCCTCCGCGGCCCAAGTCAGATCGGGAGGGTACAGCGTCGCGGTACTGGGATTGTTGTGGATCTGGTCCAACGGTGTCGTGACCTGCTCCCCGAACTTGTTGGTCACAATCAATTCCCGTCCGTGTCCATTCTGAGCGGCCTGACGCGGGGCAGCCTGCCGGACAGTGAACTGAAAAGCGCCGCCGTCCATGTGGCTCCCGCCTCGTGCATTCCAGTAGCGATCGGCGACGGGACAGATCCGCTCATCCTCAGCGGCCAAGCTTTCCAGGGCTGCGTCGATGGCCTGCTTCTCGGAGGCGATGAGACCGATCTGAACCTTGCCTTCGTGGAGGGCAAAGACCTGGGGCCGCAGCATGGAGGTGTCGGCAATGGCGAGCAGTTGCCACTGCTGGTCATCGGGCTGGCTGCGGGCAATGATAAAGAACCAAGGACCATCGGGCGAGGCATGCAAGTGTGTTGTCTGAACTGCCTTGTAGAGGCGTTGTTTCTCTGGGGATAAAAGCTCGAAATCACGCTCTGTGGTGGGCGCTAGGGCTTCGATGCTGGCTTCCAGCGGGTAGCCATAGACGCGGTCCAGCAGGTCAAATAGCAGAACGCTGACCTCGGTATCAGTCAGAAACAGGGGGGCGATATTTCGCTGTCGCAAGTAGGTCGAAACGGCATGATAGTTGGCAAAGTCGCCGTTGTGTACCAGCGCCTCGTTGAGGCCGATAAATGGGTGCGCGCCGCCTGGATGCCAGACCCGTCCCTTGGTGGGGTACCGCTGGTGGGCGATCCAGATATGGGCCTTCAGGTCCTCCAGGAGATAGTAGGCGGCTGCCTGCTCGGCATGGCCCACGATCTTGAAGACCAGCAGGTCCCGCCCGTGGCAGAGAACAAAGGCCCGCTGCTCGCCCAGGCTGGCGTAGAAGCGCTGGTTGAGCTGGAAGCTGTTGCGAAAGACGAACTCATCCTCGACCTGTCGGGCTGTCAGATCCTCCAGGTCATGCTCGGCGGCGAAACGATCCAAGGCGCCGGGCTTGGCCCGGACAAAGTAGCGCCAAACATCCGGAGGCCTGACCTCCAGCCCCGGCACATCGCGGTGGTCGTCCAGCGTGGGTACGGCGTATGCCTGCAATACATCGAGGTCTGGCAGGATGGCGGTCTGCTCAACGCTTGCGCGAGCAGCAGGATCCAGATAGGCGACCTGGAGTAACGTGGCAGCCTGGAGCGTTTCCGGTGAGACGCGCATCTGTGCCGGAGACAGCCCGGCAGCGGCGATGCCGCCCCCCTTGCCGTTGCCCCGGTTGTGCATTTGCCGTGCAGGCGCGACCAGGTGCCGGCCCGCCACAGGCACCGAGGCGGCCAGCCCAACAACGCCACAGCCTCCCTCTTGAGCGGCTTTGTGTACGGGAGGCGCGAGAAGCCCTTCAACCAGGCTCCGGCGCGAAGCGATGATGCGATCAGCGTTTGCGAGTGGGTTCATGGTTTCAGCTCCGAGTCAGCGCTTTCTCTTTCATGATAGTAGGTGTGGTACGTGATGTGTGTCGCAGCATGCAGTCCCAGGTGCCTATGCGAGGTAGACAAGGAGATCTGTCCTTCCTCTTAGGTCGTGTATGCTCGGCAACCCAAGTCTCTGCAGGATCTCTGCGATCTGTGTCCGCCACGATGCGTATAGGTTGGCGATCCGGCGCCCGCCTTCCATGGGATCTACCTGCTTGGCCAGTTCGGGATCGGTGGTGGTGATGCCAAAGGGGCAGCCGTTCTCTCGCTCGCAGGTACCCAGGCGGACACACCCCAGGGGAATGAGATCGGCGGTACCAATGACGCAGCCATCTGCGCCCAGGGCGATGGCCTTGGCGATGTCGTAGGCCGAGCGCACACCGCCGGAAGCCATGAGTACCACCTCGTCGCGGATGCCCTCTTTTTCGAGAAAGCGGTGTACCTTGGGGATGGCGTATTCCAGGGGCATGGCGATGTTCTTTTTGGCAATCTCCGGCGCAGCTCCAGTCCCTCCGTAGGCACCGTCCAGATGGACGATGTGCGCCCCGGCGTAGTAGCTGCCGACGGCCACCATGTCCACGTCAGTGGGGGTAGATACCTTGACCGAGATCAGTGCACGGGGATTGATGGTCTTGATCCAGTCCACGTGTTTCTTGTGGTCCTCTACGGAATAGACGCTGTGGAAGGGAAAGGGCGAAAAGAGGCTGGCGCCCACCACTGCTTCGCGCTCGGCAGCTACCGCCGGGGTAACTTTGCTGCCCAGCAGGTGGCCGCCCAGGCCTGGCTTGGCTCCCTGGGCGTACTTGAACTCGACGATGCGCGCTCGTTGGATCGTTTCCTCGCGCACGCCAAACAAGCCGGTGGCCACCTGGGTGATGATATGATCGGCGTAGGGAATCAGCTCGTCTGGATAGCCGCCCTCGCCGGTGCAGGTGAATGAATCCCAGCCCTTTGCCGCCGCGGCGCGGGCGAGCATTGTCTGCACGCTGACTGAGCCATAGGACATCCCCGCGCCGTACCAGGGATGGGGGATCTGGATCTGGGGGCGGGCGGAGTCGCGACGGTTCAGGTCGAGGGAGAGGGAAGGAAAGTGTTGGCCAGACAGTCCGGTAGTGCGGGATTCTAGCTTGGAGCTGATGTCGGTTTCCAGTTCGAAAGGAAAACGGAGGCGGTCAAATCCGCCGCCGGAGCGGCCTACGCGGTACTCCAGCCCCGTGGCCGGTGGTTGTCCAGTACGCCCCTGTTCTGCCGTGCTCAAGATAAGGGGCGTCGGCCAGCGCAGATCGCCTTCAATCTCGCCATCACCAGGTTCAGGGGGAGCTGCATCAGGGTGCCCGGTAACTGTGTGTCCGAAAAGGCTGCGGAATTCCTGCTCTTCCCCATTATGAAAGATGGTCCGGCCCAGCTCACCCCGCAGGCGGCGGACCTCGCGCATGCCCATGGCGCCCAGTACCTCCAGGAGCTGGTCGCGCCAGGCAGCCATCAGATTCACGATGCGTTGGGTGCCGAACTCGACGTTGGTTTCTGCGTCCTCGACAGGGCAGGGACGTCGGACATCGGCCCACAGCGCACAGCCCAGCGCGACCTGCAGGGCAAAGTCCACGGCCACGGCGTCGGCACCACAGACCAGCGCCTTGGGTACATGCTCGGCGGCGGCAATGCCACCACTCACGACTAGTGTTACCTGGTCGCGCAAGCCTGCTTCCACCAACTCCTGGTGGACGTCCTGCAGTGCATCTGACAGAAAGCGCGAATCGTCACCCTCCAGCTCATAACCTCCCTCGTCTGTGCAGAGGTGGACCACCCCAACACAGCCGGCAGCCAGGTTCAGTACCTGCGCCGGGCTTTCGGGGCCGAGAGGCAGCCGCACGGCGACGACGGTCGCTGGATGGTCCGCCCGGATCTGGTGGGCCAGCGCCAGTACCGCAGCCAGATCCTCATCAAACTCGGCGTCGATCTCGATCATGCGCGCTCCCTGCAGCCACTCTGCCCTGTGGTCGTCGTCGAGGGTGAGCAAGGGCACGACGGTCTCGGCATAGTCATGGAGCTCATCGATCCAGTCTTCGGCCCGGACCAGGGCCAGTGTTCCCAATTTGGCAGCCGCGCGGACCACGGCCAGCTGGGCGCCGTCTCCCGGTAGCGGCACCGGAAGCGGGTCAAATATCGTGGGGATGGGGATCTCGACCTGCGGCGGAATCTCCGAGACCAGTTGATCCATCGCGTCGAAGCAAAGGGCGGCGGGCCGCCGTCCGAGGACCACTGTCGTGGAGATATACTCGCGTCCGTGGATCCCGTCGCGGGTGGGGCGGACGATCTCGGACATGTCGAGCCAGATGCCGTCGAACCCGGGGCCGGCAAAAGCGCCACCGTAGCCCGCGCCGGAGATGGGAATCCGACCTGTCTCGGCTTGATACCAGGTTTGGCTGATAACCTCGGCCGTCCAGTGTGGATCGCCACCCCGGCGACCCAGCTCAAAGGGGGCATGGCCATACTTGACGTAATCATCGCCTTCGCCCAGCCGGAACTTGGCTGGGTAGGTGAAATCTGGTGGTGCTGGCTTGGTGTGAATGTGATAGCGGCCGGTCATCGACTCTCTCCTAAACCGTGGCTGAAAACAACAAAGCCCCTGGCTCTGAACCAAGCCGGTTCAGAGCCAAGGGCTTCGCGGCCCCAATGATTTGTTTGTTCTTGTGAACCACGCCATGACGCGGCTCACCGTTCTGGCAGGACTATATCATAGGATCAGGGAAATGTCAAATGGCCCGCAGCAATTCCTCTGCGATCTGGCGCATGGTCTGGCGCTGGCGGCGGGCGCGGTGTTGGATCTCGAGGAATGCCTGGCGCTCGGTCAGCCCATCGCGATCCATGAGGATCTGTTTGGCTTGAGCCACGGTCGCGCGTGCTGCCAGGGCGCTCTGACGGCTGGCGGCTTCCAGCCGTAGGGCCTGCCACTCGGAAAAGCGGGCCACAGCCAGCTCGATGACGGGGGCCAACTCTTCTTCGCGAATGGGTTTGACCAGGTAAGCCTGTACCGTTTCGGTCTCTGCTGCTCGCTGGACCAGATCGCGCTCGCTGTAGGCGGTCAGCATCACGACCGGCAAGGGGGAGCGCTTGGCAATGGCTGCTGCCACGTCCAGACCATCCATGCCCGGCATCTTGATGTCCAGAATGGCCAGGTTGGGGCGGGCCTGGCAGGCGAGTCGCAGCGCTTCCAGCCCGTCGACTGCGGTACCCACCACCTCGTGGCCCATGTCTCGGAGCATGGTTCGCAGCCCCATGCGGATGAGGGCTTCATCATCAGCAATCAATACGCGCATTCTTGCTCCAAGTGTTTGTCATGGTGGGATTGGTCACGGATTTGCTCCCGTGTGTGTAAAAGTGCTCGGTCGGAGACCTTCGCCCATCGGGGGCCTCCGTCCTGTATAAGGGCTCGGTCGGAGACCTTTGCCCACCAAGAAGGAGGGGATCCTTGCCCATCGGATGGGGGACCCTTGCCCATCAGTGTCACGATTCCTCTCCCAGGGGCAGAGTCATGCGGGCGATGGTGCCATTGTCCCCGCTCAATGCCCAATCGCCATGCAAGTCTTCGCGAACCAATGTTTCTACGATCTCCAATCCCAAGTTGCTGGACAAGCTACCGGTTAGGCCTACACCATTGTCCCGGACCTCAACAACCAGGTCTTTGCCTGAACGCTGCAGAGAGATGGAAATCTGACCCTGAGAGCGGCCAACAAAGGCGTGTTCCAAGGCGTTCTGAATCAGCTCGTTCACCACTAAGGCCAGCGAGGTAGCGGCCTGGGAGGGAAGGGCGGCGTCGTCGCCCTCGACAGAAAAATGGATCTCCAGGTCAGGCCGGCGCATGTTCTGGACCACAGCCTGGCCCACACGCACCAGCACTTCCTTGACATCTACCAGCCGAAAGCCGCGATGAGAGAGTACCTCGTGTACGGCAGCGATGCTCAGGATACGGTTGATGCTCTCGTTCAGCACTTCCCGCGCCGAAATGGGGCGCTCCGCACTCATCTGCAGGCGGAGTAGCATGGCCACGTTCTGCAGGTTGTTCTTGATACGGTGGTGCATCTCGCGGACGATGGCCGCGTTGGTCACCAAGCGGGCGTTTTCAATGGCCAGCGCGGTCTGGTTGGCCAGGGTGGAAAAGAGCGAGATGTCCTCGCTGCAAAAGCGACGGGGCACAGTCGTATAGCAGTTCATGACGCCGATCACCCGGTCGCGGACGGCGAGAGGGACACAGAGTAGCGAACACAGCCCTTCTTGCCGGGCGATGTCGGAATGGCGATAGCGGGGTTCCTGGCGGACGTCGAGGACAGCCACGGGCTGTCCTTCTTTGGCCACTTGTCCCACGACGCCCTCGCCGATCTGCAATGGCGGCTTGTCACGGTAAGCAACACTCTGGGGCTGAGTCGCCCGCAGGATCAGGTCGCCGCTGGCTTCATCCAGCAACATCAGCGAGCAGAGACGCGCCTTCATGACGCGAGCGGCCATTTCGACGACGACTTCCAGCATCTCGTCCAGGTAGCGGGGGGAAGTGATCGTTTCGCTCACCTCGGCCAGGGCGGAGAGTTCATCGATCTGACGCTGCATGCCTTCATAGAGCATGGCCTTCTCCAGCGCCCCGGCGGCCAGGTCAGCAATGAGGCCGAGCAGTTCCACCTCGTCGGAGGAGAATTCGTGATACTCTCTTGTCTGGACGTTCATGGAGCCTATCACTCGCTCCTGGTTTACCAGTGGCACAGCCAGCAAAGATTGGAAGCGGGTTTCTTCCGTCTCGGGGAGGTATTGGAAACGCGGATCCTGGGCTGCGTCGGCCACGGCGACCGGTTGGCCGCTCTTCGCCGCCCACCCTGTAAGGCCCTCGCCCAGTCGCAGGTAGGCCCTGCCAACCGCACTGGCCGCGAGTCCGGTGGTGGCCTTGAGCACCAGGATCTCACCACTCGCTTCGGCGCTATCAGTCAGCAGGTAGATGGAGCAAGAGTCCATGCCCATGACGTCGGCTGAGCGACGGGTGATCAGGGTCAGTGTAGTTTCCAGTTCCCAGGCGGTGTTGATGGCGCGGCCTATTTCACGCAATGCCGCGAGCTGGGCTGTCTTTTGCTCCAATTGCCCTTCAATATCAAGCATGTCAACTCTCACAGGACGCTCTTCTCGAATCTCCCAGGATCTGTACGGTGAACAATTTTAGCACTCTTTGTCAGGCTGGTCAATTGTTCGTGGGACTCTCTCAATGCCGTCATCTGGGATGATCAACCCAGAACGGCGATGTGCGCGTTCATTGCTTCTATGGTATACTTGCCCAGTTTGCCTGGCCAAGGAAGGGAATGGTCTTTTGAGCGAGAAGCCCGGACGTAGCAAGAACCAGAAACGCAACCGGATCCTGTCCTGGTTGATCAACCTGTCCGGTATGTTGGTCTTTGGCCTGATCCTGTACCTTGGGGGGATTGAGGCCTGGCAGGTGATCGCTCAGGCGGACTGGCGCTACGTGTTTGTCGCCTTTGTGGTTACGCTTCTATGGAATCTGGTGGCCACCTATCGTTGGTCTCTCATTGCCAACCAGGTGATCGACTTTCCTGAGCCCTGCCCGTTCCGCTACTATTATACCTATCAGATGATCGGCATGCTTACAGGCCAGGTGCTGCCCATCACGGTGGGCATGCTGGGCGGGCGTCCCGTCGCCCTCAGCCTCTCGCGCAGCGTCTCGCTGCGTCAATCGGCCCTGTCCGTGTTCGTGGACAAACTCTTTGACCTGATCCTGGCCCTGCTGCTGGTGCTGCCGGTGGCCCTTTTCCTGGCAAACGGGATCAGCCTGACCGTAGCCTTTGGCCTGATGGCCAGTACTGTGATCGTCGGCGCGATCGTCATTGGCCTGCGCTATGGTGCGACCCTGCGCCTGGTGGGCCGGACCGGCTCTCGCCTGGCCCAGCCCCTGGCCCGGGTGCCGATCATCGGCCCCAGATTCGCCCGAAGGTTGCCCCAGCAACTGGATCAGGTCACCAACAGAACCATCTTGCCCAATCGAGTGGCCATTCAGGCCTTCCTCCTGACCATCTTGATGTATAGCCTGCTCTCCGCGCGGCTGATCTTTATCGCCAATGCCCTGAAGCTGGATATCCCCTGGTACTTGTTGGCCATGGGGGTGAGCGTGACCCAACTGGCCCTGATCTTTTCGGTTACGCCTGGCTCTCTGGGGTTCCTGGAAGGGGGCTGGGCGGCTGTTTTGGGGCTGGCTGGTCTTTCGCTGGAGCAGTTCACCATCTTTGTCATTGGCCGGCGGGCCTTTGTGCTGGTCTTTACCCTGATCAACACGCTGTTGGCTTTTGTCTGGATCCGCGAGAGTCCGGCGCGCCTCTTCCGAGCTGTTCTCGCAGCCTCCCGGGACGGCACCGGGAAAGATGATCAGAAGGGCAGCCCAAACCTGGCCGTCAAATAGTCTCGAAACAGAACGATGGCGGTAATCTCCAGGATGGCCATGGCCGCCCCCACTGTGAGGGGAACCAGGGCCTGTCGAAAGGTCAGGGCATAGCCCTCGCGCCCCAATACCACGGCGGCCAGCATCGAGTTGATGAGCACCAGCAGCATCAAGACACCCAGGCTGCTGAGGATGGCCAGGGGGTAGAGCAAGAAACCGATCTCCGCCTGGATGACCAGAACCAGCAGGGCGACCACGGGTAGGATGGCGATCAACTCCCAGATGCTCTTGATCACCCGTTCATCGGTCGGCTCCCGCCACAGCGTAAAGTTGTAGATGGGAAAGACAAAGATGATGAGCGCCAGGCCGTTGAGCAGGCCGGTGGTCAACCGCAGCCAGTTCTGCGGCTCGTAGAGGTTCGGCCCGCCTGGAAAGAGCGTCATGTAGGAGTTCAAGCCATCAAAACCCCAAAGACCAATGAACACGAGCAGGACGAAAAGTACTGAGGCGGGCGCCATGCGGGAGGCACGCCCGCGTCCCAGGAGAAGCATGACCGCCAAACCCAGGCTGGCGCCAAGAAAGGTCCCGGTGCAGCGCGCGCAGAGGGGCAGTGGGCGGCCTGCCAGGACAAAGGACCGCTCCGGGATCTGATGGCAGACCGCATAGCCCACCCGGTCCGCTTTGCCCAGCAGCGAGGCGGGGGAAAGGACGATGGCCAATAAGATGACGATGACCGCCAGGGCTACGGCCACCACCGTGAACTTGGGCCACCGTGGTGCAGGCTGCTGCAGATCCATGGGTTTTGGTTCCACCAGGGTTTCCCTTTCCAGTTCCCAGACTCCTGCTCCTCCAACCGGGCGGGAGGCCCCGTATTATACACTCATTGTCCAGATTTGACCAACCTGTCATTTTTGGTGAGCGGAAAACCGTGGTACAATGCCGCGAATGCCTGGTTTGTATTGGAAGAGATCTGGAATGGGGGATGCGATGCCAATCTTGACCGACGTACCGGTTTCTATTGCCGCTGAAGAGATCATCGAATCGCGGGGACAACGGCAGATCCGACCAGAACTGCTCCAGGATGCCGAGGAGGCCATCGCCCTGGGACAGACGCTGTGGGAGCCGAGGGCTGTGTACGAATGGTACGATGTGGGCGCAGTCGATGGACAGAGTGTGGCCGTCTCGCACCTTGATCAGCCTGGACAAGGCGCCACGAAGCGTGGCGGCACACTCCGTATTGGTTCCAAGGCCGGCCTCATGGAGGGCGCCGAGCGAGTCTTGGTGACCGTGGCGACCATTGGCCCGGCCCTGGAGGAGCGAGTTCGCGATCTACACAATGAGCGGCAGACCCTGAAGGCCTACATGCTGGACAGTGCTGGCGTGGTAGCACTGGGCGCTGTCGGCGAGGCCATCCGCTGTCTGGCCGAGGAGACAGCCTCGAATCTGGGCTGGGGCGTGAGTCCCTCACTGAGCCCTGGATCGTTGGTGGGCTGGCCATTGCGGGGCCAGCGGGAGTTGTGCGCGTTGCTACCCCTGGAGACCCTGGGTGTTGAACTCAACTCCCATTGTGTTCTCGAGCCCCATAAATCAGCCTCGGGCATCATTGGCTTGGGACCGGGCTATGAAACAAGCAAGGTGGGGTCGACCTGCAAATACTGCGCCCTACAAAAGACCTGCTGGCGGCGACGGGAGGATCCTTCATGACCATTGCATTGGGCATCGACACGGGCGGCACGTACACCGACGCTGTGCTGATGGACCACAGCAGCGGCCAGGTCCTCTGCTCGGCCAAGGCCTTGACTACGCGGCGAGACCTATCCATTGGCATCGGCGAGGCGGTCGACGCTGTTTTTGCGCAGCCAGAGGCACCGGCGCCAGCGGATGTGGGTCTGGCTGCGCTCTCTACTACGCTGGCGACCAACGCCATCGTGGAGGGGCAGGGCAGTCCCGTGTGCCTGATTCTCATCGGTTACGATCCCGATCTGATCCAGCAGTACGGCTTTGAACAGGATCTGGTCACCGACGACGTAGTCTATATTCGGGGCGGACACGATATCCACGGCGACGAAGCGGCGCCTCTGGATGAGGACGCCTTGCTCCAGGCTGTCCTGGCCCGACGGGAGCAGGTTGAAGCCTTTGCCGTGTCAAGCTATTTCGCCGTGCGCAATCCGGCCCACGAGCTGCGGGCCCGGGAGCTGATCGAAGGGCAGACTGGGTTGCCCGTTACCTGCGGCCACGACCTGACCACCCGTCTGAACTCTGTGCGCCGGGCCACGACTGTGGCCCTCAATGCCCGGCTCGTGCCCTTGCTGCGGGAGCTGATCGATACGCTGCGCCAGGCCCTATCAGAGCGATCGGTTGCGGCGCCACTGATGGTTGTCAAGGGCGACGGATCCCTGGTGCGCGCCGAGTGGGCCATGCAGCGCCCCATCGAGACCATTCTATCGGGACCGGCCGCCAGCGCGGTAGGCGCCTGGCAATTGGCCCAGCATGCCACTGACGCTCTCCAGGATGGCCGGTTGTGGGCGATAGACGTGGGGGGCACGACCACGGACATCGCCGGGCTGCGCGAGGGCCGGCCCAAGGTGAATCCCGAGGGCGCCCAGGTTGGACGCTGGCGGACGATGGTTGAGGCCGTGGACGTCTATACTGAGGGCTTGGGCGGAGATAGCCACGTGCGGGTGACGCCCGACCGCCGTCTTGTCATCGGCCCGCGCCGGGTGGTGCCGCTCAGCCTGCTGGCCAGCCAGCATCCAGAAGTGGTCAGTGAACTTCGCAGCCAGGCCACCGTGCCCCCGCGCGACGATGTCGCGGTTCAGTTCCTGCTGGTGCGCCGGCAGCCTGCGCGGCCGTTGGACGATGACGAAGCCGCGATCCTGAAACGGCTGGCGCGGGGGCCTGCTTCTCTGCAGGCCCTGGTGCAGGAATCCCGCTATGGCGCTCTCGTGTTGCGCCGTCTTGAGCGCCTGGTTACCGAGCGCTTGGTGCTGCGGGCTGGCTTCACGCCCACCGATGCCCTACATGCCCTGGGCCGCCTTGATCTGTGGGATGCCGAGGCGGCAAGACTTGGCGCCCGGGTGCTGGCCGCTCATGGCCGCCGCGCTCCGGATGACCTCTGCAACGAGGTGGTCGAGGGTGTGTCACGGCGGGCTGCGACGGCCCTGGTAAGCAAGGTGCTGAGCGATGAGTCCCATCTCCCGGATTGGGGTCAAGAGCCCACGGCGGCAGCGCTCCTGGATCGGGCGCTGGACGATGGGCACGGGAGCGATCTGGGATTTTCCCTGACCTTGCGCCAGCCCATCGTGGCCATCGGCGCGCCGGTGGAAGCCTATATGCCCCGGGTGGCTGAACGGTTGAACACAGATCTGATCATTCCGCCCTATGCCGAAGTGGCCAACGCCGTCGGTGCCGTGGCCGGTGGCGTCGTCCAGCGCCAGCGCGTGATCATCACGCCCATGGAGGATGGCGAGTTGCTGCGCCTTCACCTGCCGGAGGGGATCCACGACTTCTATGACCTGGATGAGGCGATAGCCTTTGCCCAGGAACAGATGGTACCCTGGATCGAGGCGCTGGCCCGGAAGGTGGGCGCCGCTCAGGTCGAAGTGCAGATGACCAGGGAAGACCGGGACGTGCTGGTCAAGGCCGGGTGGGGGGACCAGCTCTACCTGGGCACTGAGTTGGTCTTTACGGCTGCCGGACGGCCCAGCCCGGCGGTTTCTGTGGGTTAGGGATTGAACTCTGGCCGCTATTTCGGTAGGCTTCCTGCTCGTTCGGCCAGGGCTCGGTCAGAGACCTCGCCCAACATGGGGTAGGAGCGCCTTGCTCGTTCGAGGAGACGGAGAGGGGAGACGGGTGCATGAAAAAGTTCATTGCTGTCGCCGGGAACGTAGGCGTGGGCAAGTCCACGCTGACGGGCAAGCTGAGCGAGTACCTCTGTTGGGAACCCTTTTACGAGGCGGTGGACGACAATCCCTATCTGGCTGATTTCTATCAGGACATGTGCACCTGGAGCTTTCACTCCCAGGTCTATTTCCTGTCGCGGCGATTGGGTCATCACCGGCAGATCATCGACCGGCCCGGGACGGTTGTCCAGGACCGGACCGTGTACGAGGATGCCGAGATCTTTGCCCGAAACCTGAATCTTCAGGGACACATGAGTGAGCGGGATTGGGCAAGCTACTGGGACCTATACCAGACGGTCATCACCATCCTGCCCCCACCCGACCTGGTCATCTATTTGCAGGCTTCGGTGCCCGTGTTGCAGGAGCGCATCCGGCAGCGGGGGCGCGACTATGAGCAACAGATCGCGCCGGAGTATCTTACCCAGCTCAACGAGCTGTACGATGCCTGGGTGGATGGCTTTTCGCTGTGCCCTGTCCTGACGATCCCGACCGACGATCTCAATTTCGTGGCCGTGAACTCACACCTGGAGCTGATCGCCAGCCGTGTGCTGGAAAAGCTGCACGGCAAAGAAGTGGTCGTGTTTGACTAGGGCGTCACGCGT
Organism: uncultured Chloroflexia bacterium; assembly: GCA_963783445.1. Taxonomy (GTDB): domain Bacteria; phylum Chloroflexota; class Anaerolineae; order JAAYZQ01; family JAAYZQ01; genus CAWANP01. The sequence continues at coordinate 207,312 of CAWANP010000002.1, forward strand.
GAGTGAGGTTGCCAGGATCACGCACTTGTTCCAGGAGACCTTTGAGGGCAAGCCTTACTATGGTCCTTCGATCCTCGGCATACTTGAAGGGATCACCGCAGAGGTGGCCAGCCAAAGGCCTCGCTGGAGTGCGCACAGCATATGGGACATTGTGACGCACTTGACCGCAGAACTCGACTACGCTTGCGCCGTAATCGAGGGTACGGCGGGGCCTTGGATCGAAGGTGAATCGACCTGGCCTGCTATTTCCGATCGATCTGATGTCGCTTGGCAGCAGGCTATCAGTGAGTTGCAGAGGGCTAACCGGGCACTCGTCCGTGCCGTGGAGCAGCTTCCCGATGATGTTCTCGACGAGGAACCGGTTCGAGTGCAAGGCCCTTACTTTGTAATGCTCCACGGCACACTCCAGCACAACGTCTACCATGCAGGACAGATCTCCCTGCTCACGGGTCAGATGGCCCTGAAGGGGTCGAATCGCGGAGACTGCTGATGTCCTGCGGCCCAGGCTCTACGGGGGGTCAGGTACCATTTTGACCAGAACCCGCCTCCGGCGAGGGCCGTCGAACTCGGCCAGATAGACCCCCTGCCAGCTCCCCAGAACCAGCCGGCCGCCGTCGATCAGCAGCGTTTCGCTGACCCCCACCAGGGTAGACATCAGGTGCGCCGGCGAGTTGCCCTCGCTGTGGTGGTAGGGCACGTCGGGCACCATGGCTGCCAGAGCGCGCAATAGGTCTCCCTGCACCTCGGGGTCCCAGTTTTCGTTGAGGGTCAGGCCCGCTGTGGTATGAGGTACAAAAATGTGGCATGTACCCTGCTGTACACCCTGATCGGTCACAGCACGCTGTACTGCTGCGGTGACGTCCTGGAGTTCGTTTTGGGCCCGGGTAGCTATGTCCAGTTGTACGGTCATGATTGAAAGTCTCCCATCTCTACAGAGTAGTTGGCATGCTACGGGTTATCTTCGTTTGCAGCGTCAATCCATAGGGCCGAGAGTGCCAGTCCTAGTTGACGTGGGTCGCGTCCGCTGGGGGATCTGGCATCCGGAAGGGAGAACTTGATCTCGTTGATCGCCCCGGGCTTGAGAAGTGTTCCGTCAAATCGAATCGCGCGTTCCACAGGTGGCAGCTCGGGGCCTGGAAAGGTCACCATCCCGATGCGGGTCCCATTCACGGAGACAATAGCCTGTTGACTGTTGTATGAGCCAGATGAGATTCGTAGCACGTATGACTCATCAGTGATCTCATCTTCGAGGCGAAAGATGATCCTGAGTTCTGGGCACTGAGACCAAGGGAGTCCACCCTCTGCCTCTGACCAACCTACGAAAACCGCGTTTTTTCGGGAGAAGAAGATTGCTGGCAGCAAGAGTCGATGCTGTCTGAGGCCGGCTCCCTCCTCCACGGAGTACCGCACCGGCTGGACGGATGTACCCTGCGAACCTGGGATCTTTTCGAAGCTGTTTGCATAGGTAATCGCGTCGCCCAGTTTGTAGGAATCCATGTCGAAGGTGTCGCGTTCGAGTGCGCGGAACACAAGCTCACGATTGCGAGCACAAATCGATTGATTCGTGGCGAGGAATTGTGGATATCGCCAGTCGACCACGTATGCCTGGTAGTCTACCTCGGGATCTAGCCCCTGACTGTTCCAGCGCTGCGTATTGATATTGTACAGGCCCTGATAGCTGTTAATGAATAGCGCCACCAATCCTAGGAGAACATAGCTGGTTGCGGCTGCTTTCTGGACGCGCGGGCTTGACTCTTGGACCACGAGGCGCCATAGGAGAGCAGTGAGCAAAACCAGGGCTGGGATCACCTCTGTGAGGATCCTTGGGCCGAAGGAATGGCCTCCCCACCACATCGTGGATCTGGACACAACCACAAAATGCAGGCATAACCAGGTGACGATGAAGTAGAACAGGGGTATCCGCCGCAATTCGCGAAAGAACCACAAGACCCCCACCATGAGGAGGGCTAGAAAGGGACTGTAGATCAAGATACCCCTTGATGGGCTGAGCAACTGCCCGTAAAGGGCAACCCAGGGAGGGTCTCTGACGACCTGGAACCTTCGACCCGAATAGTAGTCGGGGATGGGTTTCCCATACTCGAGCCAGGAGAATGCCAGGAAGCCCAATAATAAAACAAGAGCGGTTGCAGCCGTCTTGAAGAAGATTCGCCGGTGTCTGAGCAGCAAGAAGGCAAAGGTAACCAGGATGAACGATGAGGTAGAAGGTCTAGAGAGATAGGCGCAGAAGAGCAGGGCACCGAGGAAATAGGGGTTGGTTCGCTCTGGTTCTCCGCTCTCAAGGTAGGAGAGTTGCAGAAGAGCCAGCGAGATAAAGAGTACCGCGTAGTCGATGTTCCAGAGCGCTGTCCCCATGGTGCTGACCAGCGCGCTTCCGAGCATCGATACCGTCGCAATCACCAGGCTGGCCAGTGGGCTGGCAAAGCGCCGGCAAAGCTTGAAAAGGACGAGATAGACCAGCGTGCAAAGGAAGGCTGCTATCAGATTCTGGGTCCACTCGTTCTGGAAATAGTCAGCCATATCGTTGCCGCGCAGATTTGCCAGCCACACAACGGGGAGCGAAAATAGGGAGGGACCAAGGGGCCAGAAGTAGTAGCGGTGTCCATTCTCAGCCTCTTGAGTATAGTAGAGCAGATCCATGGTAGGTACATCCATGTAATCGTCAAGTCTGATGGTGTGCTGCTTCAAAATGGCCTGGGATACCAGGAGGCTGGGTCGAGGATCAGAGCCCGAATACGAAACGCGGGCAAAGTAGGTCAGGGCAAAGACCAACAGGGCGCCACCCATCACCAGCAGAGCAACAAAGTGCTGCCTCGCCAAAGAGCCATTGGACACACCTCCCGCGAGAGCCCTGGCGTGATGGCGCAACTGGACAAAAGCTCTCAAGATGCTCTCCAGAATTCCCCAAGTGCGCCAACGATGCGCTCCGCGTCGGTGCCGATGACCAGATGGTACCATCGCGCCGCGTCCACGAGCCGCTCGATGCTGGTCAGGTTTCGGCGCCAGACCTGCTTTGTGTCGTAGAAGAGGCTATTTTCCATGATGCTTGTTTCTACGGCTTGCCGGGATGCCGGCGTTATGTGCGTGTCCTCACTGTTGCCGCGAACGAGAAGGCAGAGGTCAATGGCGGCGGGTGTAGCTGCTTCCTCGTAGACCAGCGCTGGGTCAAGCCGGCGGAGGTCAAAGCTATGCTTCGTCTCACCGCGAACCATCTCTGGCACCAGCAGAGCTTGCACCTGCGGGAAGGCCGATACCATGTCGGGGCGCAGCTTGATCCTGCCGACTGGGAAACCGAACAATTGCGGTTGCTCAGTGTCTGGCGCCAGGAATATCATGCTGTCTGACAGCAGTGGGAAACCTGCCAGGGCCAGGCGCAGTGCGGTCGTCGATTTTCCACTGTTATGAGTAGCCATCAAGAGCACAGCACGCCCTCGATGATACAGGCATGATGCGTGCAGCATGGCGTAGCCGCTGGCGATGAAAAAGTTGGTGATGATCGTGTTGAGCAGACAGCGGCCGACAATGTCCGGCCTGCGGGCCAGTTGGGGTGTCAGAACGGCCACCGATTCGCCCCGCTCAAGATCTACATAACAATGCCCCCAGGTCCCCAATTGCATCATCAGCCACTGGGCGTCGCCCGTATACTGTATGTAGTCAATCAGATCGTCAGGCGCTGCGCCTGGGTCGTGCGGAGCGGCATGGACGACCAACTGGATGGCAAAGCCGGGCAGGTCCACCTGAGGTGCGGTGGAATACTGGGGCAGGCAGTGGTCAATAGCGGCCAGCACCGGCTCATCATTGCTACGAAGCATGACGGTCCGGTCAAAGGCCTGGACCTGCCGGGAAAAACTTGGCTTGTTCTGCCGTCGCGCCCAAAAATCCTCCAGGCCATCCTGGTAGCTGGTGTAAAGCGCATCGATCTCCATAGTGCAGGGCTCATCCCTCTCTTGACGCCTGGATAAGGCGCGGTCGCAAATAGAGTGTGTAGATCAGCAGGCCACCCAGGGCGAGTACCCAACCTCCCAGCAAAAAGATGGCCGTTGCCTGAAAGATGTTCTCGCGGAAGGTGGCCAGCAGGACGTGTTGTAGCAGCGCCAGAGCTGCCAACAAGCTTACGAAAGGCAGTGGCCGTGTGGCCAGATATAGGTTCATCCATATGGAACCCAGTCCATAGCCGAGCATGCCCAGCCCCATCCAGCCGAGGAGCGGAGCTGCGGCGGCATAGGCTGGGCCGAAGGCGAACTCGATGATCGCGGACCCGAATGCGGCATAGAGCCCGGTCAGCACGATCGTGGATGCACAAACTACGGCCCCGGCCTTCCACAGGATTGGATCGGGCAGTTGCCTGTTGGCCACGCGGGTTACCACCCTGGGGTACATGACCACCAGGACTGCGCCAGGAAACAGGGCCATCACCCGCCGCAGGAGAACGGCGGTGGCGTAGGCGCCAGCGGTCTGGCCAGAAAAACCCCGGTTGACCCAGATTAGGTCACTGTTCATCATGCTCATATAGGCTGCAAAGGCCACGAAAGCGGCCGCTGACAAACGGGCGGCGTCACGCCAGATCTGGCCTTGAGGCGCGATGCCAGGACGCCAAACGGACAAGCCCAGAAAGAGCAGCCCCCCGAGCAGGGCGAGGATGCCGCCGATGGGAAAAGCGGCGATGGCGGCGAGTGTTCCACCCCCAACCAGACCGACCAGGATGACGCCGGCTGCAAAGCGGCCCACGGCATGAATGGATCGCGTCGAGCCAAAGGCCACAAATCGCTGCTGCCCCTGCAACATGCCTCCCACCACAGGCCGCAGCAGGGCCAGCAGAATCATGCCCGCACCCAGGCCCACTGCCGCGGGGGGCACATGCAGCCACTGCGCCACCGGATAGCGGGCCAACCAAACCAGCCCGGCAAGAAGGAGCCCCAGGATGGCACAGAATCGGAAAAAGCGCTGGAAAATGGCCCGGCTCTGCGGGCCAACCGAGTTGGAAGATGACCGGTTCCCTGCCTCCGCTTCCGCCACAAAGCGGGCCATTACTGGCTGCATCACACCAAAGGCCGTAACCAGGATCAGGAAAACCGCATTGATGGTCTGAGCGATGGCAAACTGCCCGGGCAGGAGCGTACGACCCAGGTAGACGTGAAAACCATAATCCACCACGTTGGTAAACGAGTCCACGCCAAAGAGAAAACCCGTCTGCCTGGCGGCCGGCGAGACAAACTCCCATACGCCAAGGATCCAGCTCCTGGGGGTTGCCAAGATGAATACCCGATATCCTGGTCGCTGCCGGTCTAGGCGTCGACTGCCGGCAGGTCAATGGGCGGGGCGTTCTGCGCGAGCGCCCTGCGGCGCTGGTTGCGCCGCCAACTATAGTAGGCGGTGTCGATGCCGAGTTGGGCGTACTGCCCAGTTGCCCGGGCCAGGTGTCCGGTGGCGCTTGCCCAAGATGCTTTGCCGTAGCGGCGCTTTAGGTACCCTCTACCCGGGACAAAATATGCTGCCGTATCGAGTATGCGGATGGGGCGGAAGATGAAGGACTCATCGGGTATCAACATAAAGTCCCAGAAACGGCTGCGTTCTTGCCCCTGGTAGATAGCCACCTCGTAGTCCATCAACCGATGCATCATCCGCGAGGTGATACCCGTCGGGGCGCGTACGGGCAGCGCATCCAATACCTGGTCGGGCACGGGTGCATCCAGGTAGTCTCGACAGACACGGAGAACGCTGCCAAAGATCGTGGTCGCCCCTGAGGATTGAGCCAAGTCCACGGTGAAAGGCCAGTCGATCTCGCGGCCATAACCCTTGAGAAGCTCGGCCACGTCCAAAAAGTACATGAGCATACCGTCGGCCAGAATGATACGGCGCAGATCGGGACGGTCCATGGCGCTGGGCAGATAGACGGCGTGTTTGACCAGGTGCACGGCCAGGCTGAGCAAAAGATCTGGCGGGGACAGATCCCACACCGGTTCGCCCAGCAATTCGCCCGGTGTGGTTCTGTCCATGAGCGCTTCATAGTCAATGGTCAGCAACGTGTAGGGATGGTCCAGGGTCCAGTGGGCCTCAAACCAGAGCTTTGTATCCTTCGAGCACCGCTGCTGGTGGAGATGATGCCGCCCATAGTATGCGTCGTCCATCAGGTGGGGCCACCAGCGGCCCAGCCCCATCTCCTCCAGGACGGCCACGCACTCGTCCACCTGGCCCTTGCGCACCAGGAGGTCGACGTCACCACCCGGCCGTATGGTTGGATCGCCATAGACGTTGACCGAGACGGAGAGCCCCTTGAGGACAACCGTCTCTACACCCTGCTGTGCGGCGAGGGCCAGGTAGCGGCGTAGCTCCATCCCCAAGCTCTCGGCGTTTTCTGTATAGCGATCTACGTCCTCCTTCAGTATGGCCAGCGCTTCAGCCGGCAAGCTGGCCAGCAGGCCGGTCGCAGAGAGCACGCCCTGGACGAGGGTCTGCATGCGGTTCCAGCGACTCATCTCGGTGAGGCGAATCCAGTCGAGCTGGACACTGCCAGGGATCGTGGATGGGTTTCGCCATAGGCGGGCGCACTGCCACAGGAAATTCTCTTCAGGGGTCAAATGGCTTGGGGATGTGGAATCGGGCATGCTCTTCAGGGCTTCTCCATTCTATGACCATGTTACCATGGACCGGCTATGTGCGCAACCCTGGCTCCAGGACCTCTTCTGCTGTAAAGCCTATGAGGGCCAAGCTGAGTACGGTCAATGTGATCATCACACCGGCGGGCAGCACCCACCAGCGCCAGGCGTCGGTCAGGAACGCGCCGCTGGCCCGGGCGAAATATAGCATGGTTCCCCAGCTTTTCGCGGACGGGTCGCCCAGCCCCAGAAAGCTCAGGCTGGCCTCGGCCAGGATGGCAGCGCTGGCGACCAGCAGCAATTGGACCAGGGCGATGAACCGCACACCAGGCCAAACGTGGAACAACAAGACCCGTCGGTGGGTGCAGCCTACGGCCTGGGCGGCCTCAATATACGGTTCGGTGAGCAAAGAGAGTACACGGGATCGGATCAGGCGCGCCGGCCCGGCCCAGGATACGAAGGCCAGGATCAGTATCACATTGCTCTGGCTGGGTCCCAAGTAGGCGCTGAGCAAGATGACCAGTGGCAAAAACGGCAGCACCAGGGTGAGATCGGTCAGGCGCATCAGCACGGCACCTGGCACCCCCGATGAGTAGCCGGCAACCAGCCCTACAAGCGTCCCGGTGAGCACCGCTAGGAACCCTACGATGATACCAATGGATAGTGAGGCGCGTGTACCCCAGATCAGCTCACTCAGTAGATCCTGGCCAATGTCGTTGGTGCCCAGGAGAAAGCGGCTGCTGGGCCTCTGTAAGGGACGTCCCACCATCTCTGTTGGGTCATAGGGTGCCACCAGGCCGGGGACAACCGCAAGCAGGATCAACCCGGCCAGAAGCACAAAGCCGGCAACCCCAGCATAGCTGGATAACCGGCGTGGGATCTGCTGTTCGATCTGGGATGGTGTTGTTGGCCGGTGGGGCAGGAGCGACCAACGGTGTCTGGTGGATGTTTCACTCATGCGCGCCCCCCTCTCAAGCGAGGGTCCAGACGTGTGTACAGCCAGTCTGTGAGCAGGTTGATGGCCAACACACCCAGGGTAAAGACCAAGAACCCGCCTTGCAGCAGGGGATAGTCCCGGCTTTTGACAGCCTCGAACATCATGTTGCCCATGCCGCGGTAATTAAAGACGGTCTCAATGAGCAGCACGCCGCCCAACAGTTGGCCAAAATCCAGGGCAAAGGCGGTGATCACCGGCAGCAGGGCGTTGCGCATCGCATGGCGGTAGAGCACGGTCCTTTCGGGCAGCCCTTTAGCCCGTGCGGTACGAATATAGGTGCCGCCAAGCACGCCCAACATGGAGGAGCGCATGATGGCAAAGGCGGTGGGGATGTAGGACAGCATCAGAACCGTGATGGGCAATGCCGCGTGCCACAGCACATCGGCCACGGCCGCCCAGCCGGTAGGGCGGGGGAATGAATAAGAGTCCCCAGCGGGAAAGATGCGTAGGCTGATGGCAAAGATGGGAATCAGCATCATGGCCAGCCAAAAGGCCGGCATCGAGCGCAGGGTAAAGAGCCCGGTCAGCAACCCCAGGTCACTGGCCCGGCCGCGCTGCCAGGCCGCCCAAGCGCCCAGGGCAGAGCCGATGACCAATGCCAGCGTGAGGCTGACCGAGACCAAAAGAAAGGTCCAGACAAAACGTTCGGCCAGCACCTGAAGCACCGTCTGGCCGCCGCTGTAGCGATAGGATTGGCCCAAATCACCCCGGGCCAGCCTGCCCAGGTAGCGCAGGTACTGCTCACCCAGGGGCCTGTCGAGCCCATATGCCTCGCGCAGCTTGGCAATCTGCTCGGCGTTCATCTGGCGGACGGCGCTGCCGGCGATGAGGGCCAGTGGGTCCCCGGGCATAAGGCGTGGCAAAAAGAAATTCAGAGTAATCGCGAGGAAAAAGGTAATGGCATATGCAACTGGCCGGCGAAAACGATTCCTCGTCATAGTCCTGATCTCAGATCTTCAGCGGTTTGTCACTCAGAAGCCAGGCTGGGGTCTATTGCACAGATCGGCCAACCGTTCATGCAGCACGCCATACATCGACTCCCAGTAGATGTGGGGTGCGGAACCTGCAGGATGCGGCCTGGCTGCCACTCTGTGGGCAACCGGAATCAGTGACAGGGCCCACAATGCATCAGCGTGGTTCTGTACGGCCTGTCGTTCCTCGTATGGTGGGCAAGTGCCTTCCATTGCCTGGCGTTGTGCCCAGTAGGCCGCGAGTGTTTCACCCCGGTCAAGCTGTTGGGCGCTGCGAAATGGCTGCAGGAACATGAAAGCCAGATCGAGTTCAGCCAGCCCCCATCCCGCCATTTCCCAGTCGAGGATGATCGCCTCGTCATCAAGGTCAAGTGGCAGGGCGACGTTCGGCGGATAGACGTCGTTGTGCAGCAGGGTCGCCGGATAGCGATCAAAATGCGCGAGATTGGCCAGCGTGCCCTCGATCAGTTTCTCTACCCGCGGTAGAGGCGGCCAGTTACGCTGGGCCACGAGGTCATCGACCATGTGCGCCAGCGATTCGGGCTCCCAGGCTCGTTCGTAGAGCGCCATGCGCCACATCCAATCCCGTTCGGCCTCGGGTGGGAGGCATGGGCAGCCCCGCACGTGCAGCCGGGCGTAGGCCTGAACCATGCACTTGGCCTCATCTGGCGTCCAGCGGTGAACCGGTGGTGGGAAGCGATAGCTGGCTGCCATGTCCTCCATCACGATCAGGCGATGGTGGCTTGTAGGTTCCACCCCAACATCGTATACCTGAGGGTACTTTAGGTCCAGGCAAGGTAGCAGCTTGGTGTAAAAGCAGGGTTCACGATCGGGACCGTGGGGATCGTTGGGCCAGACCGGTGCTATGGATTTGACGATCACCGTGCGCACACCCGGGTGGCCCCTTGAGTAGGCAAGGGCCACCCGGTGGACGGTACTTGGGCTGGCGCTGATCTTGACAAGACTGTCTTCGAAACCGTTGATCTGGGGATCGACGACCTCCCTCAGAAAGCGCACAGTTAAGAAAGACACGTAGGCTGCCGGCTGGGTGCGCCTATTTTGCCGCGCCCTCAGGCAGATATGACCAGGCGGTCATGATCCCCGTACCCTTCATGTACTGCCAGCCGTCGTAATCGGCAGACCGATAGGCAAAGTTGCCGCTGGGCGACATGACCGGGATCAGGACCATGGTCTCGGCAAACTGCTCCTGGATTTCCTCCGCTAGCTCATCCTGCCTGGCCGGATCGGGATTGGTTACATAGTCGGCAAATAGTTCGTCAAGGACTGGGTCGCAGGTGCCTGTCAGGTTTGCCCAGCCGATCTCTTCGAGGTTGCAGTTGGTCAGGAAGCGCAGGAATCCCCGCTGGATCTGAGGGGCCGACGACCAGCCCCAAATGCCCAGGTCGTACTCGGGATCGGGCACGGCCACAAAGCTGGGCCAGATGTAGGTCACTGCGGTGTCGATGTCCATGCAACGCTGCTCGGCCTGGACGCCGACGTCTTTTAGCATGTCGGCGATCAGCTCGGTTGAGCGAACTTCGACCGCGTTGTTGACGTCGCACAAGATCTCATAGCTGGCCGGCTCACCATCGAATTCCCGGATGCCGTCGCCATCGGAATCTACGAGACCGGTCCCATCCAGCAACGCCTTGGCCTCCTCCGGATCGTATTCGCCCGGAATGTTGCTGGCCCAGGGTAGGTCCGGGTGGTAGTAGCTCATGGGCAGGAGTGTTCCTTGTCCCAGCATCACCGTGTCTACCAGCTTTTGGGCGTCGATGGCCAGTGCCACCGCGCGGCGCGCTTGCGGGTCGTCGAAGGGGGGCCGGGATCCGTTGGCATAGAACACATAGTTGAAAAAGTCAGAACCCTGCGCCAATTCGATGCCCTCAGTGCCAGCAAGCTCTTCCACCAGGGACGGCGGCACCGAGGACAGAACGGCCGACGCATCACCGGCTTTGAGCTGGTTGAACTGCTGGGTGCGATCCTTGACGATCTTGGCAATGAGATTTTCGACCAGGGGCTTGCCCCGGAAGTAATCGCCGTTGGCCTCAAAGGTGTAGGACTCGCCGGGCACGATCTCCATCAGTTTGTACGGGCCTGTTCCGATCTTGCCCTGGAACTGGCTCAGTTCGCCGCTGACGGGCTCCTGGTCCTTCCAAACGTGTTCGGGCATGATGTAGTACTGGGCCAGAGCCTCATCGAGGAAGAATGGGCTTGGTTCCTGCAGGCTGATGGTGACACCATGTTCGCCGCTGGCCTCGATGGTATCCATCACCTCCAGGGCTGGAGCCCGTCCCGCCGCCTTGAGCCAGTTGTAGGTAAAGACTACGTCTTCGGCCGTGAAGGGTTCGCCATCGTGCCATTTGACGTCATCCCGCAGCGTGATATTCCAGGTCAGTCCATCGTCGCTAGGATCTGCCTCAGTGGCCAGAGCCGGAACTGAGATCAGGTCTGTTGAACGGACAAAAAGTTGATCATATACCCAGCCGCCCATATAGTAGCCGATGAAGGTATTAAAGTTGGCTGGGGTGATCGGTCCTTCGTCGTTGTCGATCACCACGATCAGGGTCTCTGTAGAGCTGCCGGCAGGCCCGCAAGCGCTGACCGCCAAGGCCAACAACAGCACGGTGCCCAGAACCACAAGCGATGAGCGCTTCACAGTCTTTGTCTTTTGCATCTTTCCAACTCCTTTTTTCGGACTGATAGACTCTCCGAAGTTTGCTCCTCGATTCACGATTATAGCACAGCGAGAGCTCAATGTCCAGTCCATTCTGGGCTGAAAAAAGGGATGATTCAGGTCTGAATGTCCCTGATAACAGTCTGCTGGTCTAGCCGGCCAAGATACTTCCATGCTGAGGGAAATAGGTCTGTTGTCACCGCATCCACATGGAACTTTCAAAAGTCCTTCATAGGTTCTTCACGGTTTGCGGTCATAATGGCGCCAGAACTTGAGGGAACAAACCATGCTGATAGAGGGAGAATCCGAGGTGAAACCATGACGAAATCCAAACAGATCAGAATGTCGATGCAAACACGAAAGAACTGGCTTATCGATGTCGCCGTCTTCTTGGGCGGCATCGTGGCTGCCCTGACGGGCATCTATTTTCTCTTTCTGCCTTCGGGCGGTTACCAGGGCGGCCGCAATGCAGCGTATGGCATCAACATCCTGTTTGGCCGCCATACCTGGAGCGCTCTGCACCTGTGGGGCGGGGTGCTGATGATTGTCGCCATCGCCGTCCATTTCGCCATCCACTGGCAGTGGGTCAAGAGGATGAGCGGGCGTATGGTGAGCGGCATGCGGGCGCAGGGCCCCAAGCTGTCCAGGGGGGCCAAAGTCAACGTGGCCATCAATCTCTTGATCGCCATCAGCTTTCTGCTCTGCGCCCTGTCGGGCGTCTACTTTATCTTTGGCCCTTCAGGCGGCTACCAGGGAGGGCAGAACCCGGCCTATGATCCTGGCTTTCTCTTCAGCCGGACCACCTGGGACCTGATCCACACCTGGAGCGGAGTCGCGATGATCGTGGCGGCGGTGGTGCACTTTGCCATCCACTGGCGCTGGGTCAAGAATGTGACAGCCCGGTTTTTCCTCTCGTTGCTGTCCCAGCCGCAGCCCGGCCGGGTACCCGCAGCGGGGAAAACCGCTCTGGCAAGCAGCGAGCAGGGGTAGGACATAATTGGATCCGAATCTGCACGATACTCACCCGCACGTGATGCTAGATGATAAGTTTGGGAGTATTCTGATTCAAGACGCAACGAAAATACTGACGGAAAGGATGAAGGTAAAATGTTGAAGAAGATCTTGTTGGGTACGCTGTTGGTGGGGTTGATCGGAGTCCTGGTGGCGGGAGGTGTCATCCGCACGTTGGACAAGACAGAGAATGTGGCTGAGGCGCAGGGCCGGGGCAATGGTCAGGGCCGTGCCGAAGCGGGAGAGGTAGTTGGTGAGACAGAGGCACGCGGCCAGGGCTACGGAAGGGGCCGGAATGCAGAGGCTGAGATCCTGACGAACGGGAGTGGAGGTTATGGGCAGGGTGCTGGCAATGTCGAGAGGCAGTATTCCAACTTTGAAGCTCCCTCGGGGGATCAGGTTTCCTACGAAGGCACCGTGGTGCAGGCCCCGGCAGCAGGGGTAGACCTGGTTGTCAAGACCGACGATGGCATGGAGGTGAAGGTGGGTACCGGGCCAGGCTACATGGAAGCCCAGGGTTTCACCCTTGCAGCCGGCGACCGCGTACAGGTGACAGGCTACTGGGAGGACGATGAACTGAAAGCGGCCCAGGTGACGCGGCTGGCGGATGGCCAGACCATCACCCTGCGTGACGACTATGGCCGGCCGGCCTGGTCGGGCAGTGGCCAGCGCGCTGCCGAGCAGCAGGCGAATGGGGGCCAAGGGGGGCGCGGCCAAGGCGGAGGCGGCAAGGGCCGCGCAGACGCCTCTGCACCTGGCGATGGAAGCGGAACCGGCCAGGCCCAGGTTGACGGCTGGTTGGAGGTCCAGGGCAGCGTCTCCAGCGTGACCAGCGACGCCTTGGTCGTGCAGACTGTGGATGGCAAAGAGATCGTCATAGAAGGTCGCGCCTGGCGCTTCGTCCAGGAGCAGGGTTTCCAGGTCCAGGTTGGCAACAATCTGACGCTAACCGGCTTCTATGAGGGCGAGGATCTCGGAGATCGGCCAGATCGACAATGCCAGCAGTGGCCAGAGTGTTCTCATCCGTGAGGAGAACGGGCGGCCGCTGTGGGCAGGTGGTGGACGGCGGGGCGGCTAGCGACAGGCAAGTCAATCCGGCATAAAGCGGGAAGGGGTTCAGCTCCTTCCCGCTTTTCGTTTCAAGTGTTCCATGGCATGCAGGATTGCTCCAGGCCCTCGCGGCTCAACCCAGCCCGACAGAATAGCGGCGCAGCGGCCAGGCATCCCCTTCACCTTGAGCGGCTTGCATGCCTAGTTCCGCACAACGAGTGGCAGGTATAGATGCCACTCGTTGTGTGGCGGAGGTGCAGAACCGTGGGGACCTGATCCGGACGGCTGGGAAGCGTGGCAGACGGTACACGTGTCCAGCGTACCGGCGTGCCCCTGCCAGGCGATGAACTTGATGGCGTCATTCGGTTCGGCGCTGGCGGCGATGGCATGCGTGCTGTCGTGGCAGCCCTCGCAATAGACGCCGCCGTGCTCCTTGGACATCCGGTACAGCGGCTGGTCCTGCTGGTATTTGCTGCCGTGGCAGGCTGCGTTGTCGCAACGCGGTTCGTTGAGCCAGGGATTGGGGTTCTTGGAGACGTCCTCCATGCCGCCGTGGCAGTCCATGCAATCCATGTCATATTGGTCTGACATGACGCCGCGCAGGCATTCGGTCTGGGGACCTGGATGGCAGTTGTAGCAGCCCGCCAGCGTGTCGGGGACCTTGCCCTCGTGCTTGTCGTGGATGGCCTTCGACAGGTTGGGGACGCCCGGCACACCGGGGGCCTGCAGCGCATTCGAGGCGTGGCATTCGGCGCAGAGAACTGGCCTCCGGTCCATCAATGCTCCCTGGTGACCGGGTGGGTACTCGTCCATGTTCTCGTCATCGTGCTCCAACAGGATGTTCTGCTCCACCACCCCCGTAGCAAAGTCGTCATTGCCAGGGCCATTATCATAGTGACAGTTGTCGCAGTGCATCTCTGTCGAAACCGGTGCGACGGTCACGGTTCGGGCCAGTTCCTGGCCGGTATTGGCGTCGCGGGCGATAACCGTCGCCGTCTGGTAGGGGTAGGGCGTGGCGGGGGCGCTATCCCGGTACTCGGTCAACGGGATGCCTTCGGCCACAAAATGGTCTCCGTGCAGCTCCATCTCACCAGCCAGACCAGTACCGGTCAAGCCCACGTTCGCCGGCAAGGGCTGGGGCAGGTTGAAGAGCAGTTGAGCGTTCTGGCCGCTCCGGTAAGGGCTCTGGTCCCAGAAATCGGATTTGCCGACCGAATAGGTATTGTCGGTAAAGAGGAATGTCACCGAGATACCCGTGGTGACAAGCTGGGGCGGGTTCCCCACCCGGACAACCTGCGCCCAAAGCGTGTTCCACGGAGGCAGCACGCCGATGTCCTTAAAGTCGGGGTTGTAGCAGTGCATGCCCAGGTCGTTCCAGGTCAGGACAACATACTCGTCAGCACCCGGAGCGCTGGCTTCAGGGCCGGGCCCTGTCTCACCCGGTACGGAAGCGGCGGCAGCCTTTCCGGTCCAGGCGCTGATTGCGACGATGCTGGCGCAGAGGCCAGCCAGGAACAAGACGCTGATTATCAGCCATTTCGACCTAGCGACATCCATTGTTGTTACCTCCTCCTTGAACGTTCTGCAAGGGGCCCTGTCGTTGGCCCAAGGTCAACCGTGTACGCCTGTCCCAGACTTCTTCCGCCGGATGCATCCAGTGCATGTTTCCAAAAGATGCGTCCGCTGGATGGCTATCCCATTGTACCACAGTTCTCGCTGGCGGAGAAAGCGTGCAGTGCCGGGATTGCCGGCTACGGCGGGGCCATGTCGCCGGTAGACAGGAACAACTCTTCCATCGGATAGGTGTCGGCGAGTTCCCGCAGTAATTGCAGGCTCTCTTGGGCTTCAGCCTCGTCAACTACACTGATGGCAAATCCGGTGTGGACGTACACGTAATCGCCGACCGAGGCATCAGGGGTTAGCCCCACGCTGATCGTGCGGCTAACCCCCCCGATCTCCACCTGTGCTTGAAAGCCGTCGATGGACTTGATCTTTGCTGGAATGGCCAGGCACATCTATCTTGCTCCCGATATTTGTCTCATACGATCTGGATCCTTGTGAGTTCGCGACGATCTGGATCGACGATGTGCACGGCGCAGGCCATGCAGGGATCGAAGGAATGGATAGTGCGCAGCACCTCGACCGGCTTTTCCGGATCGGCCACCGGCGTGCCGATGAGCGCCTTTTCCCAGGGGCCGCGCTTGTCAAGGGCCCGGGGCGAGCCGTTCCACGTGCTGGGAACGACGCATTGATAGTTCGCGATGGTCCCATTCTCAATGCTCAGCCAGTGGCCCAGCGCACCCCGCGGCGCTTCAGTCATGCCCCAGCCCATGGCCTTGGCTGGCCAGGTGCTGGGATCCCACTTTGCCCCATTGTGCATGGACAGGTTGCCACTATTCATGTTGGTTTCAAGTTCGCTGATCCAGCCCTGAAGCTTTTCCGCTATCACCAGCGTTTCGATGCCCCGTGCCGCCACCCGGCCCAAAGTCGAGAACAGGGCTTCAGGTCCCACACCCAGTTGGCCCAACACGTAGTGAACGAGGTCTCGCACGCGGCCGTGGCCTGCGGCGTAGGCGACCGCCATGCGCGCCAACGGTCCAACCTCCATGGGCTGGCCGTTGTAGCGAGGCGCCTTGAGCCAGGAGTACTTGCCATCCGTATTGAGTTTGTCGAAGGGTGGCTGAGGACCCGTATAGTTCCAATCTGTTTCTCCATCCCACGGATGCTTGCCTGCCCCGTCTCCCTCTGCATAGTTGTACCAGGAGTGGGTGACATATTCCTTGATCTGATTGTGGTCCAGGGCTTCTGGCGATCTGTCGATGCTCTTGCCCCAGACGACTCCCTGCGGCAGCCACAGGGAATCTGGATTGCCGCTATTGTCGCCGGGAAAGTCGCCAAAGGCCAGGTAGTTGCCCACTCCCTCCCCGAGTCCGGCCCATTCCTTATAGTAGGATGCGATGAGCAGAAGGTCGGGAACATAGACCTTCTGTACAAACTCTAGAGCCTGGGCGGAGAATTGTTTCAGCTGGGTGATCCGCCCCGGATTTATGCCATGCTTGCCGTTGGGTGTTACCGGAATCGCCATGCCACCCACCACGTAGGTCTGGGGGTGGGGGTTCTTGCCGCCCAGAATGGCATGCATCTTGATGATCTCGCGCTGCCAATCCAGCGCCTCCAGATAGTGAGCGACCGCT
Source organism: uncultured Chloroflexia bacterium (assembly GCA_963783445.1). GTDB lineage: Bacteria > Chloroflexota > Anaerolineae > JAAYZQ01 > JAAYZQ01 > CAWANP01. The sequence continues at coordinate 223,826 of CAWANP010000002.1, forward strand.
AACAAGTTAGCCTCGGGGGGCAGCTTGTACGCGGGATGGCTCCAATAGGCGTTGGCGAATAGGCCCAGTTGCCCGCTGTCCACATAGGTCTGCAAGCGATCGCGTACCCCTCGAAAGTAGTCCTCGCTGGACTTGGGCCAATCTGATATCGACCGCGCTAGCTGGCTGGTGGCGGCCGGATCGGCGGACAGGGCGCTGACAATATCTACCCAGTCCAGGGCGTGGAGATGGTAGAAGTGAATGACGTGGTCCTGGACAAACTGCGCGCCCTCAAGCAGGTTGCGCAAGAGACGGGCGTTGTCAGGAATGGTGATTCCCAGGGCGTCTTCGACTGCTCGCACGGAGCAGATGGCGTGAACCGTAGTTCAGACGCCGCAGATGCGTTGGGCAAAGACCCAGGCATCCCTGGGATCCCGTCCCGGCAGCAACAGCTCGATGCCCCGGAACATCATTCCCGCGCTCCAGGCGTCGGTGACACGCCCCTTCTCTATTTGAACTTCGAGGCGCAGGTGCCCCTCGATGCGGGTAATGGGATCGATGGCCACTCGTTGCGTGCCCGGCGGAGGCTCTGTGGGCGTGGCGCTTGGCGTAGGCGGCACCACATCGGTCGGCGTAGCCGTTGGGGGAGGGGTCAGGGTGGGTTTCGGTGTCTTGGTCGGCTTTGGCGTGGGCTTCCAGGGCGGAGGCCCCTCTGCCCCCGAGGGATCGTTGCCCTGTATGAGCGGCAGATGAATCTTGTTCGCCCCATTGGGCGTTGGATCGGACATGCCAGTTTCTCCTTCCGTGCATTCGGTTCTCATGGGGGAAGCCCCTATAGCTCGGTTACCGTCCCCCCCCCTGCCACGTGGTGGCGTTCAGTTCCAGCCGCTGGCGTTAGTCATCATGCTCATCGTCGTCATCGTCTTCAAGCGGCACGTAAAACGGCGTCATCCGGTCCCAGAATCCCGCTTCTGCGCAACCCACACAGCCGTGCCCTGCTTCGATAGGCCAGCAGGTGCCGTCATTCCATTTGACTGAAGGACAATTGCTGTGGGTTTCCGGTCCCTTGCAGCCCATCTTGTACAGGCACCAGCCCCGCTGGTGCCCCTCGTCGCCGAAGGCCAACACGAACCGGTCGTGCTCATAGTGCTCGTGCCGTTCGCACTCTTCGTGGATCTCTTCGTCATAGGCAAAGTACGGCCGCCCGGAACTGTCTGTCTTCGGCCACTCATTGAAGGTCAGGTAGTGTGTGATTGTTGCCGTGATATTGACGACATTGGCCGGACAGCCAGGCAGGTTGATGAGCGGGCTCAGCCCGGGGACCGCATGCCTGACACCAACCGCCCCGGTTGGGTTGGGTGCGGCGGCAGCCAAGCCGCCATCCCAGGCACAGGTGCCCACAGCGAGGGTTGCCAGGGCGCTGCCGCATACTTCTTGAGCCATGCTGAGAGCCGTCTGGCCTCGGATCATACAATGGATACCGCCGGCGGCGGTGGGGATCGAACCCTCTACCACGCAGAGATACTGGCCTGGAAAGTTGCTGATTGTGTCTTGCAGCGACTTTGCGCTCATGGCCCCAGCCGGCGCCATGAGTGTCTCGTGATAGTCCAGGGAGAGAATGTCCAGCAGAAGTTCATCCACCCCCGGCTGGCTGGAGCGCAGGAACGATTCGGTGTCGCCGGTACAGTCCTGAAACTCGAGCCAGACCACCGGCGGGCGTGGTGCTGTCAGCAAGGCTTTGGCAACACGGCTGGTATAGTGGGCCGGCAGGGCCAACGTGGCGGTCATCAGCCCGCAGAACTTGAGGAACTGCCTGCGGCTGACCTTGTTGCGGCCAAGACGCTCCTCAAAGCTGGCAGTACGAAGATTCATAGGTCATCTCTCCAATCGCAATCTGTGTTGCTGTCGTTAGTTGTGCTTCTCTGAATGCGCTCAAGCCTTCCGTCAATGGACTCCGGGCCTTGACCAGGCTGCCTGCCTAGTCATCCGGTTCTTCTGGCTTGTCATCTTCCGTCGTCTCTACCGGTTCTGGATCCTCGGAAGGATCCTCTTCTGGCTCGCCATCCTCCGGGGTCTCTTCTGGCTCTGGATCGTTGGCCGGCTCGCGCGTTTCCTTGGGCTTGGGTGTATCCTCGGGATCTGGAGCTTCGGTCGGTTCCGGTTCGCCCCCTGGCTCTGGGGTATCCTCGGGATTCTGGAGCCTCGGTCGGTTCCGGTTCGCGTTCTGGCTCTGGAGTATCCTCAGGTTCTGGCGCTTCGGTTGGTTCTGCTTCGCCTCCGGGCTCAGGTGTCTCCTCAGCTTCTGCTGTATCGACCGGTTCTGATGTGGCCTCGGGCTCACGACCTCCACTTGTCTCCGGAGTCTCGCCCGGCTCTTCCGCTTTCGTTGGCTCCAGGGTGCTTCTTGGTGTCGGCGTCTGGGCCGGCTCAGCGGTCTCTGTTGGCTCTGGTGTGTCGCTCGGTGTCGGCGTGCCGGTTGGCTCTGGTGTCTCAGACGGAACTGCTGCCTCTGTTGCCGTCGGTGTCTGGCTGGGCTCCTGATTTATGTCTGACTTCACATGCAACCAGGTGGCCAGCAGATTACCGTTGCCGGGTAGGCTGCCCCGCACCTGGACCAAGGCCCCCAGTTGGGGCTGTCCCACGATCTCGGTCGAGTCCTGCAAAGTGACCGGCAGGCTGCCCACCACCCAGATGTCTCTCTCCATGCTCTGGAGAACTCCCTGGAATTCGACGGCGGTTTGCTGGCCCCCCTTGAGCACCGCCTGCACATCCAACCGTTTTTGAGTCTCAAACCGCACCTCCAATCCTTGCTGCCTTGCATCATCGAAGGCGAGAGCCACTTGCACCCTTTGGCTGGCCAGTTTTAGTGGGTAAAGCGCCTCGCCCGGCAGACTTTTTGCTGAGGCACTGACACTCACTCCGCCAGCTACAACCAGCACGACGACCAGCAGTGCAGCGGCCAGGCTCCAACCTGGCGCCGGGCCCCAGAGTCTTCCTGGGACAAGCCCAACTGCCATTCGCTTGATGGCACGGACGATACGATCGGCCGTACCTTCCCGCTCGTGCCTTCTGGTCAGAGCGGTTAGCATCTGCTCCTGCCCTGCGGCGCGTGCTGCAGAGGTTGAAGCCGGGATGATCACCCTGCCTACCTGCGTCACCAACTGCAGCAAGGGTCGCAGATCGTGGGCATCCTCTGGATACTGTGCCAGGCAGCTCTCGACATCCATCCCACCGCGTAGATTGACCAGACATTGGTCCAGTGCACTATCAAGATCATGCTTCATAACAGCGTTCTTTCGCAACGGCTCGGCGCAGTGCTCCTAGCGCCCGGTGTTGCAACGACTTCACTGCCCCTTCGGTCTTGCCCAACAGGCGAGCTACCTGGCCATTGTTCAAGTCTTCCATGAACTTGAGCAGAATCACCTGGCGTTGTTCCTCGGTCAGATGCCGGAGCGCGGCTGCCAGACAGTCGGCCTCGAGCTTCCGCTCCACGCCTCGGGTCAGATCCTCCTCGTCGCCTACGTGGAGCTCAGATTCTTCGTTCAGCGGCATGAGGGCCGCCTTTCCCTGGCGGCGTTGCATGTCGGTGATCAGGTTGCGGGCGATGGTGTACAACCAGGCCAGCAGTGGTCGCCCTCGTACGCTGAATGTGTCCAACTTGTCCACCATGCGCACAAAGACCTCGCTGGTGAGATCCTGAGCCAGGTGTACATCGCCTACCCGGTAGTAACAATAGCGGTAGACGGCATCATAATGACGATTGTACAGCACCGTGCAGGCCTCAGCGTCGCCCTGCTGAGCTGACTGGATCAGAGCCTTCTCGTCCGCAGGCATGGAAGCAATTGATATCAACTAATCACTCTAACGGAATTCTGCCCAGATGGATACGGGTATCTTCAAACTTACTATATTCAAAAGAGTGTAGTGCAGGAATTGGTAGGTGTCAACTCCCCCGCGGCTACGAAACGCGCGCGCTTGCCCCACGCCTGCCTGACTGTTCCTGCCCAAGGACTATCACAGATCCATGCTGCGAAAATGTCTCGCAAGGGCTCATGGGCCTTCACGACTTGTGCATTCCTTTTTCACAAGTTCTTCACAGTTTGCCATTACACTGGCCAAGCTCGGAGGGAGAAAACGTGACAAGGGGGATCCATTATGGTAGGTGCCAGCAGGAAGGTCAACTGGCCTAGCACCCAACTACTTCGTCGCCTCACCCAGGTGGGCTTTGGGCTATTTATCATTGTCAGCAGCATCCGTCACAACGTGGTAACGACAGAGCACCTGGCTTCTATCGACGCCTACTGCCCCTTTGGCGGCTTTGCGACGCTGTGGCGCTGGCTGAGCAGCGGAGGGCTCTTTGTCCAAAAGACCCACCAGTCCAACCTGGTCCTGCTGCTAGGCTTGATCGCCGGTGTGATCCTGGCCGGAGGCGCCTTCTGCGGCTGGATCTGTCCCTTTGGCGCCTTCCAGGACCTTCTGAACTGGATCCGGAAGAAGCTGCACCTGCCCGAGATCAAGGTCCCGGCCCGGCTGGATCGCGTTCTGGGCTACGGCCGTTACCTGACCCTGGCCCTCATCCTCTATGCCACCATCTCCACGGTCAAGCTCTGGTTTGCCGACTATGACCCCTACCGCACCATCTTTGGCCTGGGCTGGATCTTTGAGTTCAACCTGGCCGAGCACTGGCCGGCCTATGCCGTGGCCCTCGTTGTCACGGTAGGCGCGCCTGTTGGTCGAGCGTTCCTGGTGCCGCTACCTCTGCCCGCTGGGTGGGGCCATCAGCATCCTGGGCAACCTGAGCCTGCTGCGCATCCGGCGCGAGGGAGGCTAGCTGCATGGGCTGCGCCGTCTGCAACCTTGCCTGCCCGGTCAAGATCGACGTGGCCCAAGCCGATCCGGCGGTCTCGGCCGACTGTATCGGCTGCCTGGAGTGCGTGGACGTCTGCCCCCGGCACGGCGCCTTGAGTGTCACGCTGGGGCCCGCTCTGCCCGGAGCGCTCAAGCCCAGCAGGAAGGAGCGTGTCGCATGAAGTCCATCAAGGTGAACAAGTACCTGATGCCCGTTTTGGTTGTACTCACTCTTCTGGGTAGCGTCTGGATCGCCAAGGCTGCCGGCATCTGGCAGACCAGCGGCCGGGGCCAGGTCATGCTGGACGAAAGCGGCCAGCCCGATCCGGCTGGCATCAAGGGCTGGATGACGCTGGCTACCGTCTCCGAGACCTATGGCATCCCGCTGGACGTCCTCTATGCGATGATCGGCGCCGATGAGACGGTGCCACCTGAAACAGAGCTGAAAGAGCTGGAGAAACTGGTACCGGGCACGGAAGTGTGGGCCCTCAGGATTGCTGTGGCTGCCTACCTCGATGGGGCGTGGACTCCTGGTGATGCTCAACTAGCTCCTGAGGCCGTGGAAGAGTCCGGGATGGCCCCGGCTCCTGTCAAGCCGACTTTGATTCCAACTGAGCCCACTGCCGTGCCAGCCGTGACCACTGCGGCACCTGCTCAGCAGGCTTTGACCCCTGAGGCCGGCGATGACCATGTGCCCCAGGGATCTGGCGCCGGCGGTGGTCAGGGACAGGGCTTGGGCGATGGCACGGGGTCGCAACTGGTACTGCCTGAGGACGGCAGCCCCCTCCCCGGCTCTCAGATCAAGGGCCGGATGACCCTGCAGGAGGTCGTCGACCTGTGCCAAGTGCCGCTGGATGTGCTGACCGCCGAATTGGGGCTACCCGAGGAACTGGATACCCAGATGCGTATGCGCGATCTGGCTGGCCAACTGGGCATCGAGGTTTCCACTGTCCGCGAAATCGTGGAGCGCTACCAGGGGGAGCAGTAGTTGCGCGGTAGGTGAGCACAGGTTCGTAGTAGGCGCTTCAGCACCATCCAATAGACAGAAGCACGCACCATAAACAAAGTCGGCTCTTCTACCTTGCCAAGTTGTCGATGCTCAACTCTACTCGCAGGTGTGATGTCACCACAAAGATGCGCCAGCCCAGGTCTATGGCCCAAATGGCTGGCGCTCTTTCTTACGTCGAACGGGGCTACTGGTGCTTGTCGACGATCCGGCCGTCGAGGATGTTTACCTTTCGACTCGCATATTCTGCCGCGCGCACGTCATGGGTGACCATGATCACGGTCTGGCCCGCGCTATTCAGTTCCCGCAACAGGTCCAGGACTTGCGTACCGGTAGTCTGGTCCAGGTTGCCGGTCGGCTCGTCGGCCAGGAGGAGCGGCGGCTGGTTGACGATGGCCCGCGCTACCGCGACCCGGCCCTGCTCCCCGCCCGAAAGTTGGCTGGGAAGCCGATCTTCCTTGCCTCTCAGCCCGACCCGCTCCATGGCCTCGCGGGCGCGAGCCAGTTTTTCCTGCTTGGGTAAGCGGGCGATGGCCAGAGCCAGCAGGACGTTCTCCTGAGCGGTGAGGTAGGGCAAGAGCTGGAGCTGCTGGAAGACAAAACCCACGTATTCCTGGCGAAAATCGGCCTGGCGTTCAGGCGGAAGGCCATAGACGTCGATGCCGTCGACCTGTACCCGCCCCTGGGTCGGCGGGTTCATCGCCCCCAGGACAGTGAGCAGCGTGCTCTTGCCCGAACCAGATGGTCCCATGACGGCCGCGAACTGGCCTTCCTCGACCTGCAGATCTGACGTCCCGCAGGGCGTGGACCGGCACACTGCTGCCATTGTAGGTCTTGGTCAGGTTCTGAAGTTCAATCATGCCTCAACCCCTCCCTACAGGGACCGCAGCGCTGTGGTTGGATCCAGCCGTGAGGCGCTGATGGCCGGGTACAGGCTGGCCAGAAGGCCGACGAGCAATGCCCCGCCGACTGCGCCCAAGGCCAGCCAGGGATTCCACTGCACTGCGGAAGATAGACTGGCCAGGCGTGGCGACAATACGATGGCCGCGGCCATGCCCAGCAACCAGCCCACGATCCCTCCGGCCAGGCTGACCAAGGCAGCCTCACCAAGTACGATATTCATCACGTGCCGCCGGCGGAATCCCAGCGCCCGAAACAGGCCGATCTCCTGCCGCCGCTCGGCCACGGCACCCAGCATGGTAGTCAGTACCACCAATCCACCGATGGCGACGACGACCGCTGACACGGCCAGGGCAAAGCGGCTCAATTGCCCTACCGTCTCCATGCGGAGCGTCACTGCCTGCCGCAGGGCAGTCACCCGTGCCTGGGGCAGCACGCCGCCGATCTGCTCGACCATATCCTCTACCGGGCACTCGGTGCAGAGTGCGGCCACCTCGACCAAGCTCACGCTCTGGGGCTTGTCCATGACCTGCTGGGCGGCCGCCAGGTCAATGAAGAGGATGTCGTCATCCTGGGAACCGTTCTCGGCCAGGATACCGGTCACTCGAAAGGCGTGCCCATCTGATCTCGACGTCGTCGCCGGCGCGCAGATCCAGGGTGCGAGCCAGGCGCAGTCCGGCCAGGGCCTCGTCCTGGGAGTCTGGCTCCGTGCCCTCCATGTCCCACCACTGCTTGAGCCGGAGTTCGTCGTCAAACTGCACGCCGGCCACCAGCACCGTTTGGCCGCCGATGGGCATGGCCCCCAACAGCTTGGGCGCGACGACGCTGATGTTGCGCGCGTTCTTGATGGTCTGGATGCGGTCCAGGTCAGCTTCGGTCAGCTCGCCGACGTCGTAGGCTGCCGAGGCGACGGTCACCCGCCATAGGACAGGGAGAGATCGTTGGCCTTGGGCACGATCAGGATGTTGGCCCCATACTCGTCCAGCTTGGTCGCGACGTCGGCCTGCATCGTCGTCGTGATGGCCACAGGGCCACGACGGTGGCTACGCCGATGGACAGGCCGGCCACCAGCAGGAGCTTGCGGCCCTTGCGCCGGCGCAGGTTGCGAAGGGTTACGTCGATCAAGCCGCATAGTTGCGCCCCCTAGAAGTAGCCCATGCCGGCTACGATGTCCTCGTCCTGGATGATCGAGGGTATCGCCCTCCACGGTCCGGGCCAACGGCGAGGGGTTGCAGCCGCCCTGGACGCACATTGATCTGGTCGGCGGGGAAGCGCCGCCCGCAGTTGTTGCAGATCATCTCGTCGCCATCCTGGGTATAGCCCTTCTTGGCGGCAAAGCAGACGTCGCAGGCGTTAAACGCTGCCCGGACCACGCCGTCCTTGCTCTTGAGGACAAAGAACTCGATGGGGTGGCCCTCGTGCATGTAGGTGTAGTGGTGGGCTTTGTAGTCGTCAAAGGTGGAGAGAGGGAAGCGCACGGCGCCATTCTCTGGCCTCGACCAGGGGATAGGGATCGTGGCCGTGGGTGGCGGCACTGACCAGCAGACCCTGGCTGCCGGTCCGTAGTTTCCACTGAGATCGGTTGAAGTCGGATTCCGGGACGTGCGCCGGCGACTGAGGAGACGGGCGGGTCAGGGCAAAAGCGACCCCGCCAACGAGGGCCAGGACCACGACCAGGCCCGCGACCAGGACCAGGGGCGAGGCGCCGCCTGATTTCGCTTTCCTTGCTCGGCGAAGCGGGCGCGCTTGGCTGCGCGGGACGCGGTCTCCTTGTTGCTGCTTTGATGTGCTCATCAGTTGCCTCCTTGCGCATGAGATTACCTGCCCGAGTATAGCAGGCGGCTGCAGGAGGCAACAGCGCCGAATGGCTTGTTCTGACCCCGCCATTTGGCGGGGTTGGCAGTGGCGAGGGCGATGCAGGACACGCAGCAACAAGGTCTAGGAGTAAAACCCGGAAGGTGGTTACAGCTTGGACGGGATAGGGCATGCTGCACGGTAATCTCTGTGCCCTCGCCCGGCGTTGGAACGGATGGTCAAGCTGGCCGCCATAGAGCAGCGCCCGCTCCTGGATGCCCATCAGGCCAAAGTGCCCCTGTCGGGCCAGGGCATCGGGCAGGTCGGGGGCCTCAAAGCCCTGCCCGTCGTCCCGTACCGAGAGGACCAGTGCTGTCCTCGAAGCGTACCTCGACCCAGGCCTGGGTCGCTCTGGCGTGCTGGATCACATTGTTGAGCGCCTCCTGCACGATGCGGTAGGCGGCCAACTCCAGGTCGGGCGGCAGGCGGCGCACCGGGCCGGAAGTGGTCAAAGTGGACGGTGAGGGATTCTCTCTGATTCGCCTCCTGGATCAGCATCTCCAGTGCGGGGATGAAGCCCAGGTCTTCCAGGTAGATGGGCCGCAGGTCGCGGCTGAAGCGGCGCACGCCTTCCATTGTCTCGGCCAGCATGACTCGCACCTGGACCAGGCGCTCGGCGGCGCGATCAGGGTCCTTGGCCAGCAGCTTCTGGGCCATCTCCACCTGCTGGTTCAGCGCGATGAGGGCCTGGGCGGTGTCGTCGTGGAGTTCGCGGGCCAGGCGCTTGCGTTCCTCTTCCTGGCCCTGGGTGATGGCGGCGATATAGTCGTGCATGCCGCGCTGGTAGCTCTGGATGCGGCCGGCCATCTGGTCCAGGGTGCGGCGCAGGTCCTCGATCTCTTCCACGCCGCCGACGGGCGGTGCTGGTGGCCTCGAAATCGCCCCAGGCGACCCGCTCCGCCTGCTGGCCCAGGGCCTGGAGCGGGCCGGACGATGGACCGCATGCCGTAGTAGAGGGCCAGCACCGAGACGACGGCCGCCAGCACGGCCACCAGGGGCATGAACTGGGAGTAGCGCAGTACAGGGCCGACCACCTCCTGCCAGGGCTTCTTCGATGAGCACCCGCCAGCCCAGACCGCCATAGTCAACGGGGGCATAGGCCAGGGTCATCCGCTCGCCATCGGGCGCATGGCACAGGGTTGCGCCCGCGCCATCGTCCTGGAGAGCCACGTCGAGGCCGGTGTGGCCCGCAAACTGGAGCGAGCCCGATCTGCTGGAGCGACTGGCCAGGATCTGCCCCGAACCATCCACCAGGTAGACGACGCCACGCTTCCCCGACCTGTACCTGGCTCAGCAAGCGTCTCCAGCTCCAGGCTGCTCAGCGCCACCAGGCGCGACCAGCACGCCATAGGTCGTCCCCGCCTCGTCCTGGACGGGCACGCCCAGCAGCAGGCACGGTCTCTCCCAAGGCTGTGTCAAGGGAGGCGTGACGGCAATATCCTGCTGAGCCATCACGGTGCGGGCCAATTCAGGCAGTCGATTCGTCCTGCGTCCACGTGGGAGGAGGCGCGACACGCTCGGCAAGCAGATTGCCACTCTCGTCCACCAGGGCCGGCGGCATCCAGCAAACAGCCCATCCAGGTCTCCGGCCTCGGCCAGCAGGCTGCCGCTGTCCGCGCAGATCCTGGTGGTGGAAAGGCTGCTCGGCCGCCAGCGCCTCCAGTGCCTCTGCCCGGTCTGCAGCAGTCGCTGCACCTGGGCAGCACTGACTGCCGCCAGCGCCTGGTCCCGCTCCTGCACCAGGTCGCGCATGGACTGCTCGTGGCTGTAGACGCCGGTGAAGGCCACGCCGATGAGCACCAGCGTCAGGGGCAGGACCGTCCAGAGCACGATCTGGACCCTGAGCCCGCGCAAGCTTGAGGGGCAACCTCCTCGACCGGTCCAGCCTGCACCCGGCCGTTCTCCTAGTCCCTTCGTGGCTCATTCGATGGTGATCCAGCCCTGCTTCAGCGCCTCGGTCACCGCCTCGGTCCGGCTGCCGACGTCCAGCTTGCCATAGATGTTGGCCAGGTGGCCCTGCACCGTCCGGTCGCTGATGCCCAGCTCCTGGCCGATGGCCTTGTTGGTCAGGCCCCTGGCCGCCAGGCGCAGAACCTCGACCTCCCGTCGGTCAGCGCCTCGACGGTGGTCTGGGCTCCCAGGGGGCGCCCAGAGGTCAGTTGCTGCACCACCTTCTGGGCCACGGCTGGATCCAGGGCCGATTCGCCCCGGTGTACGGCCCGCACGGCGTGCACCAGATCGCTCGAGTCGGCGGTCTTGAGCACATAGCCGCTGGCCCCGGCCTGAAGCAGGGCAAAGATGTAGGGATCGTCGTCGTAGGCGGTCAGGACCAGCACCCGCACGTCGGGGTACTCGGCCTTGATGCGGCGCGTGGCCTCGATGCCGGTCATGCCCGGCATCTGGATATCCAGTACGGCCACGTCGGGCTGGTGCTCGGCCACCAGAGCCACGGCCTGGCCCCGTCGGCGGCCTCGGCCACGACCTGCGATGTCATCCTCTGCCTCCAGGAACTCGCGGATGCCCTTGCGCACGACGGCGTGGTCGTCGGCCAGGACAACCCGGATTGGCTGGTTATCGGTCATGGCTGCCTCCGGAAAACTCGCTGGACATTTGATTTGCCACGTCTCTAATCTTACCACAGATACCCCCCTGCGGCGTCAATGCGAGTTCGAACCTGACGTAGGCCAGCAGGCCCCCCACACCCGCTGACCGATTTGGCCTTTCCTCTAGCGTTCCCGGCCCGCGGAGCCGCCATGGGTGACCTGGGCACCGAGCTGGGCGTCGACCTCACGTGAGCCAGAAGCCGGCACCTGGCCCCGGAGAGCAGCATCCCCGCCAACGAGCCTGCAAGGACGACCTGTCTTTGTAGCATCACAAATCTCCAGCGAGTCCTGAGTTGTTCAAGAAACGGAGCCGTGATACAATATGCATAGAATTCGATAAAAGTCCTGGCGGGCGACTTCATACACGAGTTCTTTGGGCTATGCAACTCACAGATCGATACCAAAGTCAATAAAGCGGAGAAATTATGACAGAATCCAGACAAGACCATCCAGTCCACCATGCTCGGCGAAATGCAGGACAAGCAAGTGTTCGAGCGGGCGCAGCGGTACGGACTAGCCTACCTGGACGAGGTGCTCCAGCGCAATGTCTATCCCACGGAGCAGGCACTGTCCGATCTCTGCCACTTTGACGAAGACTTTCCAGACGCACCCGCCGACGCGGAGGATGTCATCGACCTTCTCCATGCCTACGGAGCCCCGGCGACGGTGGCCCAACTGGGCGGACGGTACTTTGGGTTTGTCTGTGGAGGCGCGGTGCCAGCAGGGCTAGCCGCCAAGAGTCTCGCGACGTTCTGGGACCAGAATACCGCGATGCACGTGCTCTCGCCGCTGGCATCTCGGCTAGAGTCGGTCGTAGAGCAGTGGCTCCGGCAGATCTTCCGACTTCCAGACCAGACGGTTGCGGGCTTTGTCAGCGGTACCTCCCTGGCGACCTTCTGCGGTTTGGCGGCAGCGAGGTACCGGCTGCTTGAACGCGCTGGATGGGATGTCAACGAGCGGGGACTGTTCGACGCTCCAAAGCTGCGAGTTGTCACCAGCAAGCAGGCTCACTCGACTGTCGTCAAAGCGATCGGGATGCTCGGGTTTGGGAAAGCGAACGTTGAGTGGGTCGACGTGGACAACCAGGGCCGGCTCGTCGCCTCGGCGTTGCCCCCGCTTGACGAGCGGACCCTCCTCATTCTTCAAGCGGGAAACGTCAACAGCGGCTCTTTCGACCCGCTTGCAAAAGCGTGTGAGCTGGCCAATGACGCCGGAGCCTGGGTCCACATCGACGGCGCTTTCGGGATGTGGGCGGGTGCAGCGGAGCGGCTCCGGCATCTTACTCAAGGCATCGAGAAAGGCGACTCCTGGGCGGTGGATGGCCACAAGACGCTCAACACCCCGTACGACTGCGGTATCGCGTTGTGCCGTGACCGGGAGGCCCTTGCAGCCGCACTACATATGTCGGGCGGCTACATTGTGCTCAGCGCTGAGCGGGACGGGATGCTTTACACGCCCGAGATGTCGAGACGGGCGCGGGTAATCGAATTGTGGGCCACCCTCAAGTACCTCGGGCGGGCGGGGATCGATCAGATGGTGTACGGACTGCACGAGCGCGCCGTGCAGTTCGCGCAGGAGTTGAGCAATCACCCCGGGTTCACGGTCTTGAACGACGTCGTATTTAACCAGGTCCTGGTCAAGTGCGAGACGGACGAGCTGACTGAGCAGACGCTTGCCCGGATTCAAGACCTACGGGAGTGCTGGGTGGGCGGCTCGGTGTGGAAGGAGGACAAGGTGATCCGCGTCAGCGTGTGCTCGTGGGCGACGACCGAAGAGGACGTCAACCGTTCTGTGGCGTCGTTTGCGCAGGCGTTGGAGGAAGTGCAGGCCGTAGAGGAACCCCACCGCAGGGCATAACCAGCCCTGGTATGGTTTCAAAGCCCATTCTCGATATCATGGTGGCCGTTGTTTCCCTGACTCATGCGACAGAGCTCATTCCAGTGGTCGAAGCGCTCGGATATGAGTATAGACCTTACGACACCGTCCCGGAACGCATGTTTTTTGCGAAGGAACACCCTCCAGAGAACAGGACTCACCACTTAAATCTCGCTGAGCAAGGATCAGGGTTCTGGAATAACCAACTCGCATTCCGTGACTACTTGCGGGCTCATGATCAGATTGCTGCCCAGTATGCCGAGCTGAAGAAACGCTTGGCAGAAGAGTATGCCCGCACACATCAACTTGATCCGGATGGAAAGTCAGAATTTGTTGCCAGGGTTCTGGAATTGGCCGAGAAGGAAGAGACTCCATCTAGCCACCGCGTGGAATCCGGCGCGCAAAAAGCGCGTGCGGCTCACGCGAATCGTTAGCGCGGCCCGCAACAGTCTTGGTGGCAGGCGCCGGCGCCCAGCGCCGCCGGCGCAACCAACTGCAGTAGGCAGTTGGTTGCGCCCGCAAAGACGACCCCTGCCCCTGCGACGACTGGGGCTGGTGGATGGAGCAGCGCCTCAGCCGCCTCGAGCGCCAGATCAAAAAGCTCATCGGCCTTGCCGTCGGAGCCCTAGCCGCCAAACGCACCGCATGCGGCGTGGTCCGGGTTGCCCTGGCCGCATGGAGCCTGCCGCCCGGCCCTTGGTGCTGTTTCATACTACTGGTCAATGCCTTCCCCTTGCTCGCAACCGGTCACGGACCGGTTGCATCAGACCAGCAACGGCCAGAAGACGCCAGCTCACGGACCGTTCTTGAGTGCGGAAGAGCCAAGGTCAGTTGTGTGAACGGTCACCAGCACAAGGCATCGCAGGTACGCCAGTTCCCAAAAATCCCCGGAGTTCATTGTAGTTCCCCCAAGCCCCAAGCCTCCCCCTCACCCCCTCACCCCCTCTCCCTCTCCCTCCCATCCAGCACCTCCAGCAACAGCAAACACGCGACGGAATCCGCCGCGTGTTCCAGTACGACGCCGGCCAGGTAGCCGAGCACGTCCCCGCCTATGGCCAGTACGTCAAACAGCAGGTCGCCCGCCTCGGCCGCGGCCACCCGCTCATCAAGACCCAGTACAAGTCGAGCCCATCGACGGCGCCGGTGGCCTCTTCCCGCCCGTCGAGCCCTCATGCGCGGCGACCACGTGCGCCGAAACGAACCGGCGCTTGGCCGCCACGAGCCGGAGCCTGTCCTGAGCGGAGCCGAAGGGGCTGGCCGCCGCTACGCCCTGCTCATCGACATCGTGGGAGAAGAAGCGGGCGAGGGCACCGCCCTCGACCGCATGATGCTCGAAAACTCCAACGCGGTTCTTTGAACCGCGCGGCAACTGCCACCGCCCTGACCGTCGTCGAGATCGACGTCGAGTTCGGCCGCCTACCCAACTACCGCGTCGCAGACCGCCATCTCTGGCTCGGTATCAAGCATACCACCCTGCACGCCTGCCCTGAGGCGCCCCCCGAGTCCTTCGAGGGGCGAAGCCGAAGGGACCGGATCCGCGCCCTGGCCGGTCACTGGCACGCCCTCAAGCCCAATTCCGATTGGGCCATCGTCATCGACGCCGCGAACCTGTGGTTCGTTGGCATCGGCGCCGGCCTGGCCTCATTCCTGGAGAAGGCCCTTCCCGACCGCGTGATCCCCGTGGTGTTCAGCAACGCGACGAAGTCGCGCCTCGGCTGGGCCTTCCTCGGCGCCGTCGAGACCGGACGTTATCGGGACTATATCGTCTCCTACGGAGACGCCGACACCCGCCAGTTCTGGCACGAGGTCGAGCGCTGCCAGTACGAGGTCCTCCCCGGCCCTGGCGAGCGAATCCGCTGGGGCGTCTGGGAGTCCCCCGCCGGAGCCTGTCCTGAGCGTAGTCGAAGGAACGGCGCCATCGCCCCCGGCCACGACGATCTTCTCGTCAGCGCCGCCCTCTGTTCGATCCTGGACCAGCAGGACTGGCCCGGCACCGGAACCGCCGAGATCATCCACCGCACTGATCCACTCGCCGAAATCGACCGGACTGCTTGGTAGCCACCTCCAGAACACTTACGGGTGCATTTCAGTTTTCTGGATAACATAAGGAGGGTGTGACTTGCAGTCGTAGATCAGGTGTGGTAGAGTTGGCATGGAGCGACAAGCCTGAGAGGTAAAAGGAGGTGGGGCATGCCTGGTCGAGGTACAGGAGCACGGCAGACATCATCTGCAGCGAAAGATGAGTTCTTGCGCAGAAGCGAGAAGGTGTGGGACGAGTTCAATGGCTGGTATCAAGGCCATCCAGAGGCAACGTTTGACGAGATGGAAGCGGTACTGGGAAAACAGCGGCGGGCTATCTTGGGCGATTTTCTGGAACTCAGCTTGCGGCAAGGCGATCTAGGTGCGAGGCCTGAGGCACCGTCTTGTGAACAGTGCGGACAGGGGATGGTATTCAAAGGATATCCCAAGAAAGAAGTCCAAGGGCTGGAAGCCGATGCAAAGATTCCACGAGCCTACTATGTGTGCCCTTCCTGCGGGATAGGGCTTTTTCCCCCTGGACCGCCGTCTACGGCTGAGAAGAGATAGCTGGACTGAAACGCTGGTTGAAGTTTCGGCACGATTGGGGACCACGCAGCCATCATTTGCGATTGCTGCCGAGACGTTGAGCGAACTGACGCGCATTGGAATATCGGCTACGACCGTCTGGCGCCAGCATGGGGAAGTGACGGAGCAAATCGAGGCGGAACTGGAAAAAGAGGAACAGACGGTTCCCCTCTGGGTCATGAGGAAGGATGTAGAGGCAATGGAGTGGATCCCAGCCCATGATCCGATTGAGGAACACGCGAGTGTATCCATCGACGGGCTCACCATCCTGATTCGAGAAGAAGGGTATCGGGAAGTGAAGATGGTCTCGGTCTCAGAGGTTGTTGAGCAAGAGGAGAGTAATCTGTCTAACTTGGAGGGGATGAGTTCCAAAGAGGTTGAAGGAACTGAGTCCAATGTGGTGCGAGGACGCCAAGACGGGCCGAAGTTAAAGCGTCATAGCTACCGAGCGGTTCTGGGCGACAAAGCTGCTTTTGCGCCAGCGCTGAAAGCTGAATTGGCCCGTCGGCGCGTGCGTAGTGTGGAGAAGATTTCAGCGGTAAACGACGGGGCGGAATGGATCTGGGATCTAGTGCAGAGCTATCTCCCAGACTGGTGCGTGGGAATACTGGACTGGCCGCATGCGATGCAGAACCTGGCCAAGGCCGGTAATGCGGCATGGGGTGAGGGGGCGGAAGAATCCCGGGCTTGGTTAGCACAACGCGAGACCGAGCTTTGGGAGGGAAAGCGGATGGATGTGGAGAATGCGCTGCAACGACTGCCTCGACGCTACAAGGAACGAGGCAGAGCGATTCGCCAAGTGAAGGGCTATGTTGATCACCATTGGGGCCGAATCAGGTATGACCACTTTCGAGCAGAGGGGCGCCCCATTGGCAGTGGTACGGTGGAAAGCGGCGCCAAGAACGTTGTCCAGTGGCGCATGAAGCGGGGTGGTCAGCGCTGGAGTCGTCCGGGGTCCAAGCGGATGCTGGTCGCAGTTGGTGAGGTCCATAGCAAGCGTTGGGGCGCAACACAGCGAAGATTCGCCAAGGTCGCTTAAGACAAGTCACCCAGAAAGTTGAAATACACCCACACTTACCTGGCCAACACTTGTCCTGTACCTCGGAAAGTGGTATAATTACTCGCCGGAGAGCGCGACAGCAAGTGAGTCAAGCGCTATTCCAAAGACCCCACTGAAGCTGCGTGCGACTCCTCAAAGGTCAGACCAAAGCCCACAAAACAGCAAAGGAGGCTGAAATGGATTTCGCCGAGATGAAAGCAATGGTTGAGGCCGCCCTGGCAGAGTCCCGGGAGGAAGAAGGTTATTCCCTGGGGTTGCAGGCCTTCAAATATGGCTACCCGGTCATCGAGATGTACCGTAGTCGCTGGGAATGGCACTATGACCAAAGCAGCCCCAATTACAACAGCCCAGCCAATGAGTTCGGCCACGCCCAGCCGGGCAACTCACAAAGACACATTTGTCGTAACGCCCATCGTCGATGCCGTCTACTCGCGGGCCTTTGTAGACCTATCCGATGAGCCGTACGTCATCGACGCTCCCGTAATCGACGACAGGTACTGGACCATTCAGTTCTGTGATTTCTACACCAACAGCTTTGCCTACGTCGGAGCGGGCCAGGGTGACACCGAAGGCGGTGCCTTTGCGTTGGTCGGCCCAAGTTGGCGGGGCGTATTACCTGAAGGGTTCAATCGCAGCTCTGAAATGCCCGACGCCGGTTGCCTGCCTGCTGGCCCGCGTGACGGTGCTCGACGAGGACGAAGAGCCAGCGGTCGCGCTACAAAAACAGTTCAAGTTGACCCCTCTGAGCGTTTGGACGGGTGAGGCCAGCCAGCCCAAAGCGGTGCCCGCCCCCAAACCTTATCGCGATTTCAAGGGTGGAAACCCTCTGGACTTTTTCACCATGTTGAACTGGTGTCTGACCGAAAACCCGCCGCCCCCAGCCGATGCCGGGGTCATGGGTTTGTTTGAGCGCATTGGCGTTGGTCCAGGAATGGAATTCGAACCCGAAAAACTTCACCCTGCTGTGGTCCGCGGCCTGGAACGTGGCGTTCAGCAAGGCTCAAGAGTATGATCGCCGAGATGCCGTTCTGCGTTCCCACTGTCAATGGCTGGCTGATCCCGAATCCCAGCCGCTCGGGTAACTTTGGCACCGATTACTACTTGCGTCTGGAGACGGCTGAAATCGGGTTGCTGGCCAATGATGCTGACGAAGCACTCTACATCGGCTGCTTTATGGATGAGCATGGCGAACCCCTCGTCGGTGGGCGCAAATACATCCTGCACTTTGATAAGGATCAGATTCCGCCCGTTCGTCAGTTCTGGTCCGTGACGATGTATACGCACCCGCCAGGGTTTCTGACCGAGAGCTCGACCAACCGCTATGTTATTGGCGCCCTGACACCGGGCCTCAAATACAATGAGGATGGTTCCGTGGATATCTACATTCAGCGCGACTCCCCCGGTGCGGACAAAGAATCGAACTGGCTGCCTACCACGCCTCCTGGCGAGTTGTTCCGCATGATCCAGCGCTTGTATAATCCCAAGGGCCAAATCCTGAACGGGCTATGGAAGCCACCGGCAATACAACGAGTGGACTGAATGAGATGCAGGGCCTGGCGGTCCGGGACAGGGCGCTACCCGTTCGGCGGGACGTTGTCCGGCGACCGCCAGTCCTGAAAAGAAGAACCAAAATAGGTGATGCAAATGAAAACAGCAAACTTCCAACCAAACACGTCCCCCACATCCGTGTCCGAAGTGACACAGCCGGTGACCGGTGCCATCATGCACAAAGAATACGTAAAAACCATCGGCCGCCTTGCCTATGTCTGGGGCTGGGCGATGGTAAACAGCCACAACCGGCGAGCGGGGATTACGCAGGCACCCGAACCCGGACGTTTGGGCGGCGTGGTGCCGGTGGCACCGCGTGGGCGTCTCTGCATGCTCAACGATTACGTTTTACCGAAGCAGAACTTTGTGGCATGCCCCAACCAGGACGTGGCTTACGGCGTTTCGTTTTGTTCCCTTGATGAGGAGCCGGTCGTCATCCAGGTGCCCGATTTCGGTGATCGTTTCTGGGTCTACGCGCTGTACGATGCCCGCACGGACCAGTTCGGCGAGATGGGCAAAGCCTATGGCACCGAACCGGGCTTTTATCTGCTGGTGGGTCCCAACTGGGATGGTGAGGTTCCTGAAGGTATCACTGCCGTGATCCGGTCCTCGACAGAGTTTGGCTTTGTTGGCCCACGTATTTTCTTAAACGACACCGACGAGGACCGCGCTGCCATTAAACTGCTGGTCAACGAGATCAACGGCTATCCCCTGACAGAGTTCGATGGCCAGGTAAAGATCAAGGATTGGGACGATGTGCCGGATTTTCCCACCCCGGAGGTCGAAGGTGAAAACAAGTGGGTCATGCCAGAACCATTCTTCGATCAGCTCCCCGGGGTGATGGATGCGGTCGCCCCGCTGCCGGGCGAGGAAGCCCTGTACGCCACGATTTGCCAGGTGCTCGATGCAGCTGCCAAGGACCCTGAAGTCAAGAAAGCCCTGGTCGAGGCGGCCGTGGAAACGGAGCGGGATGTGATTACCCCGCTCTTCCAGTGGAAACACAACGGCATTCCCGCTGGCAACGGCTGGAACCGCTCGGCCAACAACGCCGAGTGGGGTTTCGACTATCTGATGCGCACCAGCACAGCCCGGTCGAATATGTTCGACAACCGGCCCACCGAGACGCAATACTTTTACACCGACAACGACTCCGATGGTGTGCAACTGGAAGGCAAGCACCTCTACGCGGTCACCTTCCCGGATGGGGAGCTTCCGCCGGTCAATGGCTTCTGGTCGATGACCATTTACAATCACCACCACCTCTTTGAAGTGAACGACCTCAACCGCTACTCACTTGGCACAAAGAACAAGGACCTCAAATTCAATCCCGATGGATCGCTGACCCTGTATGTTAGTACCCAGTCCCCGGGCGCAGACAAAGAAACCAACTGGGTACCTGCCCCCAAGGGAACCTTCTCCCTTTACATCCGGGCCTACTGGGGCAAGGAAGCCATTCTCGACGGCAGTTGGAAACCGCCCAGAATCGAACGGGTGAAGTAGCTGCCAGTAGCCCTCAACCCGTAACACCATAGTCGCAACCACTGGAAGACGAAGCCCCGAGCCTAGGCTCGGGGCTTTACTGTTGCCCAAGTCTGTCCTCCGAAACCGCGCTTTCCCCGAGCTTGACACTTCTCTCTAATTGTCGTATAATGCTAATGAGCAAATGTTCGCACCACCTGTCCCAAGGCACGGAAGCGGAGACCATGCCACCAGACCAGCCAACACTCAAATCCCGTCTAGCCCACGCCCTCTTCGGCGACATAATCCGGCAAGCAACTGCGGAAGCAGTTGCCGCGGTCTCCGTCCGCGTCGACGACACCCCGGGCTGGAACCGCCTCGCCCCAGCCGGCCCCCACGCTTGGCCTGAGGGAAATCGAAGGGACCGCGACTTTGCCGAGTGGTACCAGGACCAGGAAGACGCCCTCGAGGCCTGGCGCAAGAACTTCAACGAACAGCGGGTTCATGGCTGTTCGCCATCACCCTGGCCCGTTCCTACGTCCTCGGTGACCGCACGGGTTATGTGCGGCGGAGTCTACCATCAGAGTCCGACCACGCCTACCTCCAGTCCTTCGTCGCCTCCTTCACCGCCCACCCAAAGAACCGCCTGCCCGAGCGCTACGGCCCCATCTGCGACGAGCTAACCCGCGCCGGCGAAATCTTTCCCTCGTCTTTACCAACCGCGTCGACGGCATGAGCATGTCCGCTTCGTCCCCGCCACCCAAATCCCGCCCATGAAGTGCGCATGGGTCCATCGAGACCGACCCCGAGGACTACGAGACCGAGCTAGCCTACCTCGAAACGGCTCGACTGAGCTCGCCGAAGTCACGCAACACGTCCCACGAACCGCGTCGCTGGCCAAGCGTAGACAATCCCCAGGCATGGGAGCCCGCCGCCAGCGGGACCCTGCCCCCGGTCATGCTCCACTTCGCCGTCAACCGGCCCATCGGCGCCACCCGCGGCGAGGGCGACCCGGCGCAATGCGGGTTCGCATTGCATCCCCGCGCTGGGCGCTGAGATACTCCAACTGGCTCGAAGACCGCGTCCGCCTCAACCGCGTCCGCACCCGCCAGCTCCTGCTCGAGATCGAGCTCGCCGACGACACCCGCGTCGCCGAGCGCAAGCGCCAGGTACCGAAAAAGGGACCGAAGACCCCGTCCGCGCCGGCATCTACGTCCACGGTCCGGGCGAAGAGGTAATGGCCCACTCCCTCGACATAAACGCCGACGACGCCGCGACCGACGGCAAGCAGCTCCGCCTGGCCGTGGCCACCGGCGCCGGCACCGACCCTCCACTACTCGGCGAGGGCGGGGCTCACCAACACGGCCCTCCACTGCCTCGTGAGGATGGGCCAACTAGCCCCCACCGCCCGCTTCTACACCGAGCGCCAGTCCGAGCTGTCCCGCATGCTCACCCGCCTGGTCCAGGTCGCCTACGACCGCAAGGTCGCCCTGGGCCTGGCCCGCAAGCCCGCCGGCGACGACTATGGCATCGTTGTCGCCGTCACCGAGACCGCCCGCGCCGACAACGCCGCCCTGGCCGAGGCCGCCCGCGACATCGTCCAGGCCCTGTCCCAGATGCGCGCCCAGGGCTGGATCGACGACGCCACCGCCATCCAGCTCGCCTTCAAGTTCGCCGGCGAGCCCATCCCCCAGGAGGAGATCGAGCGCATCCTCGAGATTCATGGCGAGCAAAGCGAAGCTACCCGCCCCTGGACCGTAGCCAAGAGCCACCCCCGATGAGCCCGAAGCCTGACCCGCCGCCGGAGGAGGAGCCGCCCGATGAACCACCCTGGATCCCGTTTCCCTGGTACCCGTGGCCACCAGGCACCCAGCCGCCGCCCAGCCTCCACCTCGAGTACCACAACGCCAACCCCAACCCGCGGCGCGTCTGCGGCATCTGCCAGGCCGACATCGGCAAGGTCTTCCGCCTCGAAGATGCGCCCAGGCTGCCCCGCCACCCGTACTGCTACTGCTTCTATGTCGTCACCGACGCGCCCGTCACCAAGGAAGGAAACACGCCCATGACCGACCCTTGCGGCACGCAACACGCACTGTCCTGAGCAACGCCGAAGGAACACGAAACACGCCTCTCCTGATGGGCGGACGCATTCCCATGCGCGGTCTCCAACCGTCAGGCCCGAGCCCTCTGCAACCAGCCGCGCAGCGACCGGCCAGCTCCACCTCAACTCGTGGAACCTCGAACCCCGGCTTCTGAACGGTGAGGTGGCCCCCCCAGCGCCTGACGGCCACCGCGAGTACCTCTGTACCCTCCTCACTCCCGGATTCGTCAAAGCCGCCGACGGGACCGACACCGACTGGTACATTCCCGCCGACGTCGTCCAGCGCGACGCCAAACTCTTCGATGGCGTTGCCTGCTACCTTGACCACCCCGAAATGCTCTGTCATGGTGAGCTTGGTCGAACTATTGGCATGCGGGGCGAGCCCCAGGTCAAGAACCTCGTCGGCGTCTTCCATTCCGTCCGCTGGACCCCAACCGCCGGCGCCCTTCTTGGCAACCTCCGCCTCTACGACGACCACCCGCAAAGCCCCGGCGCCTTCGTTCGCGACATCACCGATCACATGCTCGCCGACGCCGCCGACGGCCTGCCCATCCCCGAGGATCGGCCTCTCCGCCGTCTTCCGCCACCAGGCCGACGCCGACGACGACTCCGGCCACCGCGTCACCCGCGCCTTCACCAAAGTCGAGAGCGTAGACATCGTCTACGCCCCCGGCGCCGGCGGCTACATCCGAGAAGCCCTATCCGCCCTCACCCCTCGACTTCGGAAGTTTTCCGAAACTTCCGAAGTCTTGCCCACTGATGGGCGAAGGTCCAAGCTCAGTCCGCTGAGCCCCAAGCCAACCCCAATTCTGCTCGGTCCAGACCACAGCCCAGACCATCCCGCCCCATCTCAATCATTGCTCGGGCTGGACCACAGTCCAGCCCAGACTGCCCAAAGGAGCACAGTCATGCCCGAAGACACCCCAATCCAGAGCGAACAATCCGAAAATCCCGCCAATCCGTGTACTCCTGAGCCCGCCCAACCCTCAGTTCTCTAAAGATCTGCACGATATTTGACAGATCCGAACATTTGTGCTATACTGAGGTAAGTAGCTGTCCATTAATAATTCGGCATTTTCGTGTATAATACTCCTGCGAGTCATCAGGCAGGAGGGATGAGTGATATGTCTTCAAAAGCCGTGTACCAATGTCAGTGTCCGAACTGCCAGCGACTAGGAAACCATCCGGACAAGGAATTACATCACAAAATGAACGTGTTCCTCAGTCGTTTAGACGAACAACAGCGACGCTGGTATGTTGCCCTGGAGGCCGAGAAGATGGGCCACGGTGGAGCGACTCGGATAGCTCAAATCACAGGTCTGAATGTAAAGACCGTTCGCCGTGGGCGAGAGGAACTGGACAACGAACTAACGGACCGGCCAACGGACCGTGTGCGCCTTCCTGGAGGCGGGCGTCATCCGGTCGAAAAAAAGAGCCAGGCATCGAACAAGAGCTAGAAATGCTGGTTGAAGGCGAGACGGCTGGTGACCCGATGACCAAGCGGAAGTGGGTACGAAGTAGCCTGCGCTGGTTGAGCAAAGCTCTGGACTGGCGTGGCTACGAGGTAGGGCCGATGACTGTCCGGCGGCTACTTCGGCAGCGAGACTACTCGCTGAGGGCCAATCGCAAAGAATACGCTGGCCCCGCCCATCCTGAGCGTGACCGTCAATTCCGATACATCGAACGTGTGAAGAGGCTCTTCTTGGCCCAGGGATATCCCGTGATCAGCGTAGATACCAAAAAGAAGGAACTGATTGGGAACTTCAAGAACCACGGTCGTATCTGGTGCCAGCAAGCTGAGGAGGTCAATGTCCACGATTTCCGCCACGATGCTATAGGACGTGCAGTGCCCTATGGCATCTACGACATCAGACACAACGAAGGCTACATGGTTGTCGGGACTTCAGCCGACACATCGGAGTTCGCTGTGGATGCTATCTGCCTGTGGTGGGAGGACCCTGAGCGCCCGACCTTTCCTAACGAGAGCAAGCTGCTGATCATGTCCGATGCAGGTGGCAGTGATGGGTGCCGCTATCGTTTGTGGAAAAGGCAACTGCAAGAAGAACTGGCCGACCGTCTCGGAATCGAGGTGATGGTCTGTCACTACCCCACCGGCGCATCCAAGTGGAATCCCATTGAGCACCGCCTGTTCAGCTACATCAGCATCAATTGGGCAGGCAGACCACTGCGGACCTTTGAGACTATGTTGGGTTACATCCGAGACACCACGACGGAGACAGGGCTCAAGGTCAAGGCCTTCTTACTGGACCGAGTGTACGAGACAGGCGTCAAGGTCCCGGACAAGGAAATGAAAGCCCTGAACCTACATCGGCGCAGCGTGTGTCCCACCTGGAACTACGTGATCAAACCACGTCATGCGTCACTGTAATTCAGTTGTCAATGTACCAAGTTGTTTCTAGACAAGTACTAAGGACAGGCGCGATACCAGCGCTTTCTGTGAAACACCAAATAGGAGGCTCACCCCATGCCCCGCAACCCCAACAAAACCCCCTGTGGCATCCCTGGCTGCCGCGCCTGGGCCATCCGTGCCGCGTCTCCGGACGGGCCCGACCCGCCCCAGTGCTCGCCCCACCGCCACAGCAGTAGTAACAAAGGACGAATCCTGAGTGACAACGAAGGATGTCCTCATCCGCTGGCCCTGCGCCGCATCCTGGCTATGCTCCTCACCGGCGTCACCGCCGGGCCCAAGCCCACGCCTCTCGACGCCCAGGACTATGCCCGCTTTGCCGGCCTGGCCTTCCAGGGAGCTGGCACCGTCTCACGTCTCCTTCGCGCCCGTCAGACCCTCTCCGGAGACACAGACCCCCTGCAGGGCTTCCTGCACCAGGCCCTGAAAGAGATCGGCGAGGAATGGGGGGGGGAGTTGGTAGCAGAATGACGCCACGCACGCTCCCGATCCCGATATTGAACCCCAGAAAAATGATCCCGATGCCCGCGTCTCGGCTCTTCTTATCCCGCAGGTTGCCTGGCCAATCCGCGCTGGCCCAGCTCCCCTTCAATGCTTCTGCACATTCCCTTCAACAGTTTTTCACAAGCTTCTGTTATGCTGAAGGTGACTTCGGATGGGGTCACCCCATCCAATCAAACCCTACAGCATACTGGGAGGTACATGATGTTGAAGAAAGCTTTGAGAATCGGCGCAGTTGTGTTGGTCGGAATCTTTATCGTTGGGGCCATGACGGCCTGGGCGCTCCCGCCTCAGGCGGAAGCGACATATGGTGCGGGTCAGAATGCGGGCCAGGGACAGGGGCAGGCTGAGTGGACAGGACAGGCGACTGGTGGGGAGCTTGGTACCCAGAGCGACTTGACCGAGTCAGAGGTGGAAGCGCTGCTGATGGCCCTGGACGACGAGTACAAGGCCTGGTCGGTCTATGATCAGGTGATCGCGGACTTTGGTCCGGTGTGGCCCTTTGCCAGCATCCAGCAGGCTGAGGAAAAGCATATTGCCGCCCTGGTCCGGCTGTTCGACCGCTACGGGTTGGATGTGCCGGAGAACCCCTGGCCGGGCAGCGTGCCCACCTACGAGACGGTGACCGATGCCTGCGCAGGAGGTGTCCAGGCCGAGATCGACAATGCCGCGCTCTACGATCAGATGTTCAGCATGGTCGATAACCCGGACATCGTCCGCATCTTTTCCAATCTGCAGCAGGCGTCGCTGACCAAGCACCTGCCCGCATTCGAGCAATGTGCGGGTCAGGAGCCAGCAGGTGAGAGCCAGTCGTTCCTGCCGGTCCTTTCTCAATGAGAGACAGGCGACCGCGAAGAAGGCGGTCCTACAGGTAGGACGGAAGTTCGAGCCTCCGGTTCCTGTGCAACCGGAGGCTCGCCATGCCCTTGGTCTGGCACTTGACACTGCGGGGCTCTTGGGGTATTCTGGATCCAGGTTGAGAGAGGTTGTGGAATGAGTGGAGAGACGATCCTGGTGGTGGATGACGAGCCCAAGCTCGTCAAGACAGTGCGCGCGTACCTGGAGAACGCCGGCTTCCGGGTGGTGACGGCCAGCGACGGCCAGATGGCGCTGACTGTATACCGGCACGAAAAACCTGCCCTGGTGATCCTTGACCTGGGGCTGCCGGGCATGGACGGCTTGGACGTGGCCCGGACCCTGCGCCGCGACAGCAACGTGCCCATCATCATGCTCACGGCCAGGGTCGATGAAACCGACAAGCTGATCGGCCTGGAAATGGGCGCCGACGACTATGTGACCAAGCCCTTCAGCCCCCGCGAGCTGGTTGCCCGGGTGCGGGCCGTGCTTCGTCGCACCGGTGGCGAGCGGGAGCCGGCTGCGGCGCCCATCGTCGCCGGTGATGTACACGTCGACCTGGAGCGCCGCCAGGCCACCATCGGCAGACAAGCGGTGGACCTGACCCCCACCGAGTTTGATCTGCTGGTTGTCCTGGCCCGCCATCCGGGTCGCGTATTCAGCCGGCTGGAGCTGCTGGACCGGGTGCAGGGCTATGCTTTCGAGGGCTATGAGCGGACGGTGGACGCCCATGTCAAGAACCTGCGCCAAAAGATCGAGCCCGACCCCAAGGAGCCGCGCTACGTGCTCACCGTCTATGGCGTGGGCTACCGGTTCAGTGAAGAGTGAGAGAGCTACAAGTTGAGCCATGAAAACTCAGGGCACACGACTGGAGCCGGCACACCCTCCGTCGAACCTCGAGCCTCAAATCACAAATCCCGTACTTTGAAGCTGAACCACCTGTGGGTGAAACTACTGGCCGCCTTCATGTTGGTGGCCCTGGTGGCGGTGGGGGTGGTGGCTCTACTGGCCAACCGGGCTACTACGCAGCAGTTCCGCATCTATGTCAGCCAGGGCCGGCAGATGCGGGCCGAACGATTGGCGCCCGAGTTCGTCGCCTACTATGCCCTGAATGGCGGTTGGGACGGCGCGGCGGAGTGGATGGCCGCTCTGAGCCAGTTGCAGAGTAGCGGCCGGGGGCAAGGCCAGGGGTTGGGGCGCGGCAGGCTCAGTGAGGGCGACCGGCTGCTGCTGGCCGGCATCGATGGGCAGATACTGGCTGACACCCAGGGCGAGCTGCTGGGCCAGCGACTCTCAAGTGCAGACCTGGCTGCCGGCGTCCCTATCGAGGTGGGCGGCCAGCGCGTCGGGACCTTGTTCATCCCGGCGGCGGAGGGTGTGTACGAGTCGCTGGAGTCCGAATTCCTGGCCCGGATCAATGACTGGTTGCTGTGGGCCGGCTTGGCTGCTGGCGCTGTCGCGCTGGTGCTGGGCCTGCTGTTGGCGCGACAGCTCACCGCCCCCCTCCGGTCGCTGACCTCTGCAGCTCTACGACTGGCGCAACGACCGCTGAGCCAGTATTCCCAGGAGGATGTCCCGCAGGTTCCCGTTCGCAGCCAGGATGAGGTGGGCGAATTGAGCCAGGCATTCAATCAGATGGCCCGGTCGCTGGCCCGGCAAGAGACGCTGCGCCGCAACCTCATGGCTGATGTCGCTCACGAGCTTCGCAACCCGCTAAGTGTGATGCGCGGCGATCTAGAGGCATTGCTCGACGGCGTGTACGAACCAAGGCCCGAGGTTCTGGCCTCGTTGCACGAAGAGACGCTGCTCCTGTCTCGCTTGGTCGATGACCTGCGAGCCCTGGCCCAGGCGGAGGCGGGGCAGTTGCGGCTGGAACGCCAGCCTACCGACCTTGCGGATCTCCTCAGCGGGGTCACAGCCAGCTTTGACCTGCAGGCAGAAAGCAAAAGGCAGACCCTGAACCTGGATCTGCCTCCTGATCTGCCCTTCGTCGACGCTGACCCGCAGCGCGTGCGACAGGTGGTCGCCAACCTCGTCTCCAATGCCCTGCGCCATACGCCGGAGGATGGGCAGGTGGTCGTCTCTGCCGCCCAAGAGCCGGATGAGGTGCAGGTATCGGTGACGGACAGCGGGCCGGGCATCCCCCCGGACGACCTTGCCCACGTCTTTGACCGGTTCTGGCAGGGTGACCGGGCCCGTGCCGGCAGCAGCGGCCTGGGGCTGGCCATCGCCCGGGAGCTGGTCCGCGCCCATGGTGGGCGGATCTGGGTTGAAAGCGCAGCGGGCCAGGGGACAATCTTCCGCTTCACGCTGCCCGAGAGCTAGCGAATAGTAAATCAACATCCCCCGCTGGCTCGCTTTACGGCGGCTGATCCCTGGCTGTCTGCTCTGCTTTCTACACCTTTCGGAGGGCGTCCTGGGCCGCTGCGATGGTGGCGTCGATCACGTCTGCGGTATGTAGGGTACTGGTAAAGCCCGCCTCGTACTGCGACGGGGCCAGGTAGACGCCTGCTCCGAGCATGGCCTGGAAGAACCGGCCAAAACCGGCAGTATCGCTCTGTGTGGCGCTGGAGTAGTCGGTCACCGGGCCTTTAGAAAAATAGGTGCAGAACATGGTGCCGACTCGCGTCTGATAGACGGGTACGCCTGCATCCTCGGCCGCCTGTCCAACACCGGCACAGAGTCGCTCGGTCTGATCGACCATCTGCTCAAACCTACCTGGCACTCGCAGCTCCTTTAGGGTGACCAGCCCGGCGGTCATGGCCAGCGGGTTGCCCGAGAGGGTCCCGGCCTGGTACATCGGTCCCGCAGGGGCGACCGTCTCCATAATCTCCCGCTTGCCGGCGTAGGCTCCCACCGGCAGTCCGCCGCCAATCACTTTGCCCAGGGTCGTCAGATCGGGATCAATGCCATACAGTTCCTGCGCTCCACCCAGAGCCACCCGGAAACCG
This sequence comes from uncultured Chloroflexia bacterium, assembly GCA_963783445.1. Lineage (GTDB taxonomy): Bacteria > Chloroflexota > Anaerolineae > JAAYZQ01 > JAAYZQ01 > CAWANP01. The sequence continues at coordinate 252,397 of CAWANP010000002.1, forward strand.
GTCATCACCTCGTCAAATACGAGCAAGGCGCCATGGGCCGTGGTCAACTCCCGCAGCCCAGCCAGGAAACCGTCGACGGGGGGTACGACACCCATGTTGCCCGCCACCGGTTCGATGATGACCGCCGCGATCTCTTCTGGGAAGCGCTGGAACAGGTCTTTGACGGCGGTCAGATCGTTGAACGGAGCGGTCAAGGTATCCTGTGTGGCGCCTGGAGGTACGCCCGGGCTGTCGGGTAGGCCCAGTGTGGCCACTCCCGAGCCAGCTTTTACCAGCAGCATGTCCGCGTGACCGTGATAGCAGCCCTCAAACTTGACGATTTTGTGGCGCCCGGTGTAGGCGCGCGCCAGGCGCAGGGCGGTCATGGTCGCTTCGGTGCCCGAGTTGACAAAACGCACCATCTCAACACTGGGTACCATCTCCACAACCAGCTCGGCCAGCTCAGTCTCCAGGGCCGTTGGCGCCCCGTAGCTGGTCCCTCGGGCTGCAGCCTCAGCCAATGCCTCGACGACGGCCGGATAGGCGTGGCCCAGGATCAGTGGACCCCACGATAGCACATAGTCGATGTACCGGTTGCCGTCCGCGTCCCATACGTAGGCGCCCTCGCCTCGGGCGATGAAAGGCGGCTTGCCACCGACAGCACGGTAGGCTCGTACTGGACTATCCACACCGCCAGGAATGACCTGCTGTGCAGCGGCCAACAATTCTCCAGATTTCGTCAAGTTCATACTTCCTCCTCGAAATAGCGTACGCGTTCTTTCTTGAACTCATGGGTGCTGAACAGCACTTCATAATCTTCGATGCCTGTCTCCTGGGCCAATTGGCTGACGACTGCCTCGACCTCGCCCACCGTTTGCCCATGGATCATGGTGAAAAGTGAATAGGGCCAGCGAGGTGGGAAGGCAGGACGCTGGTAGCAGTGGCTTATCTGAGGATACTCGGCAGCCCAGTGTCCCATCTGTTCAATTTGTGGCTGCGAGACCACCCAGCAGGCCATGCCATTGGCCCCGTAGCCCACCTTCCGGTGGCGTAGAACCGCGCCAAAGCGGCGCATGATGCCCGCAGCCTCCAACTCCTTAGCCTTGGCCAACAGCTCCTCCTCGCTCGTATGGATCCACCTGGCGGGCTCGACGAAGGGGCGAGTGACCACTTCCAGATCTTTTTGTAGCGCCCGCACATATGGGATGTCATCTGTCGTGAAGCGCCGGCCATCTGGTGGGGATCCAGCAGGCTCAGCCGGGACTGTGGGCGGTCCTCCCTGTATCATTTTGAAATGCGTTTTGATCTTAAAGACCCGAAGAGCTGGCAAGTTGAGCCAGTCGTCCACGCCGGCTTGGCGGGCCATGTGATCGATGGCGGGCACCAAATCCTTTCCCGGTGGGATGGCCAGTGTGAACCACAGGTTGTAGTGATGGGGCCGCGCATAGTTGTGACTCACACCTGGATGCGCATTGACCAGAGCAGCGGCCTTTTCCATCCCACCGTTTGCTACGTGGAAGGCAACCAGGGTAGTGTGGTAGCCCAGACGACGGGTATCAAAGATGGCGCTGATCTCGCGGATCATGCCCGCCGCTCTCAGTCTCTGAATGCGTTCAAGGATCTCCGTCTCTTTGAGGCCGGCGTTCTGAGCCAGTACGGCATAAGGACGGGGGACCAGGGGAAACTGGGCCTGCAACCGCTCCAACAGTGAGCGGTCCAGGGCATCGAGCTTGGTCATGCACTGGCCTCTGCTACTGCGCGTGGCTGGTAGATGCAATAGGGTTCTTCGGCCAGGTAGTTGCCGGTCAAGCTCAGCGCCCGTGCCCGGCAGCCGCCGCATACCCGCAGGAACTCGCACACGCCGCACTTGCCCTCGTAATGGTCCAGATCGCGCAGTGAGCGAAACAGGGGCGAGTCCACGTAGATCTCTTGCAGTGAGCTTTCGCGTAGGTTGCCGGCCGAGACGGGGAAATAGCCACAGGGTGTCACATCTCCGCGGTAGGAGACGAAACAGTAGCCATCGCCAGCCAGGCAGCCGCGGGTCGTGCGGTCCATGCCGCCAGGATGCTGGCGGCCGTTGCTGCCTGGCCGAACCAGGTTGGGGCGCTCGCTATCCTGCCGCCGGTTCTGGGCCACGACCCGCATGAAGTGCGGCCCGCAGGTGACGCGGATGGGGATGGGCGACTTTCGGGTCATGCCATAGATCTCGTGCAGGATCTGCTCGTACTCTTGCGGTGATACCTCGTCATCGATCTTGCCCCGGCCCGTGGGCACCAGCATGAACAGGTGCCAGGCTTCAGCGCCGATCCGCACCGCCAGATCGCGTACGCCGAGCAGATCGTCCCGTGTCTGGCGCATCACCGTCGTGTTGAGCTGAAAGCCCAAACCCTGCTCGCGACAGGTAGCCAGGCCCTCCATGGCCGTCGAAAACGCGCCTGGAACGCCCCGGATGGCATCGTGGCGCTCACTCGTTGAACCGTCGATGCTCACCGATATGCGCCTTACACCTGCCGCTCTTAGCTTTGTTACAGCCTCGGGAGTTAGCAGGGTCCCGTTGGGAGAGACCGCCACCCGCAGCCCTTGTTGTGTGCCATAGGCCGCGATCTCGTAGATGTCGGGCCGCATCAAAGGCTCGCCGCCACTGATGACAAAGATCGGCCGGCCAAATTCGGCCAGTTGGTCTATCAGGCCAAAGACCTCTTGGGTCGTCAGTTCATCTGGCTCGGGGCTGGTCTGGGCGCTGGCCCGGCAGTGGATGCAGGCTAGATTGCAGGCTACGGTCGACTCCCAGGCTACGACGTGGGGTCCCTTGACCTTGTGAGACGCGTCCATGCTTCTGGTCCTTTCTAGTGGCTGCCGAGCCAGCGGACAGCATCCTTGGCCCAGTAAGTGATGATCATGTCGGCTCCAGCCCGCTTGATGCTGGTCAAGCACTCCAGGGCCACCCGTCTTTCGTCCAGCCAGCCTCGCTGGGCAGCAGCTTTTACCATGCTGAACTCGCCGCTCACGTTGTAGGCCGCCACCGGCAGATCAAGAGTATCCCGTACCTGACGGATCACGTCCAAGTAGGACAGTGCGGGCTTGACCATGACTACGTCGGCCCCTTCGCCGACGTCCAGTGCCACTTCGCGCAGGGCTTCCCGAGCGTTGGCCGGGTCCATCTGGTAGCCGCTCCGGTCGCCAAATGCCGGCGGCGAGTCGGCTGCATCGCGGAACGGCCCGTAGAAGGCCGAGGCATACTTGGCGGCGTAGGACATGATGCCCACACACTCATAGTGGGCATTGTCCAGCGCCGATCTGATGGCGCCGACCCGCCCATCCATCATGTCGGAGGGGGCGACCATGTCAGCGCCGGCCTCGGCGTGGCTCAGGGACGCCTTGCTCAGAATCTCGAGGGTGGCATCGTTGTCCAGACATCCGCCTGGCAGACCTTTGCCCCTGCAGTGGGCTGGGTGATCATGGATGATGCCACAGTGCCCGTGGCTGGTATACTCGCACATGCACACATCGGTGATGACAAACATCTCCGGGACAGCGTCTTTGATGGCTTTGATGGCCTGCTGGACGATGCCTTCGGGATCAAAGTTCTCAAGTCCAATGGGGTCCTTTTCGGCCGGCAAACCAAAGAGGACGATGGCTGGGATGCCCAGCCGGGCAATCTCCTCCACCTCAGCCGGAAGGCGGTCCACAGACCAATGGTAGTTGCCTGGCATAGAACCGATTTCCGACTTGATGTCCTGGCCGTGGACCACAAAGAGCGGGTAGATCAGGTCGGCCGGATGTACCCAGGTCTCCTGCATCATGCGGCGAAAGTTGGGGCTGCATCGCAGCCGCCGCGGACGGTTCTGCGGATAAGGACTATGTTCCATTGAGACCTATCTCCTCATCGGTGAGATAGCAGGCAGGGTCCGGCGCCCACACGTCGTCATGGACCGCCTCGGCCCGGACGCGAAAGTTGCCATTGCAGATGTCCAGATACCGGCAGGCAGCGCATCGGCCCTTCAGTAGCGGCTTGCGGTCCTTCAGACCAGCCATGAGCGGGTCGCTGGTGTCGGTCCAGATCTGGCTGAAGGGGCGCTGACGAACATTGCCAAAGCTGTAGTGCTGCCAAAATTGGTCGGCGTGGACGTTCCCCAGATGGTCCACCGCACCGATGCCGATGCCGGTTGAGTTTCCGCCGTTCCAGCGCAGCAGTTGGAGTACCTCTTCTACCCGCTCTGGCTGTTGTTCTTGGACACGCCGCAGCAAGTACGGTCCATCGGTGTGATTGTCCACCGTGAGAATTTCGATGTCCACGCCCCGCCGCGAAAAATCCTCAGTCCGGTTCAAGATCAAGTCAACGGCAGCGCGACTCTCCTCAAGGGAGAGGTCATCGGTTTGAATGCGTGCACCCCGACCGGCATAGACCAGGTGGTAGAAGCAGGCGCGCCGGATCTCTTCTTCCTCCAGCAGGTCAAAGATCGCATTCAGATCCTCATAGTTGTGGCGATTGAGGGTCAGTCGCAGGCCGGTACGCACGCCGACTTCGGTGCAGGCACGGATGCCGGCCAGCGCGGCGTCAAAGGCGCCGGGCATGCCCCGAAAACGATCGTTGGTCTCGCCGATGCCGTCTAGGCTGATCCCGACGTAGGAGAAACCAGCCTCCTTGATGCGGGCTGCCGCCTCCAGATCAATGAGGGTGCCGTTGGTCGAGATCACTGTACGCAAGCCTCGCTCGACAGCATAGGCCCCCAGCTCAAAGAGATCATCCCTCATCAGGGGCTCTCCACCGGAGAAGAGGAACACAGGCACGCCAAAGGCGGCCAAGTCATCGATCATGGTTCGGGCCTCGGCCGTCGTCATCTCGTCGGGGTCAGCCTGGGCTCGGGCGGTGTAGTAACAGTGAATACAGCGAAGGTTGCAGGCTTTGGTGCTGTTCCAGACGACGATGGGCTTCTTGTCGTGGGTAAACTGTAGTAGGTGGCTCGGTGAGCGGTCGGAGCGCCGGCCATAGCGCAGCGCGTCCGAAGGCGTCACTGTACCGCACAGCAATTTTGTTACGCCAATCATGAGGTTAGAATCTTGTCCTTTCCAGTAGAGTTCTTGGGTTAGAAGCGCATATACGGGATTCGCGACCCGGTACAGGTTTTCCCCCGGGGCTGGTACTCGGCAGGCTTAGGTAGCAGAATCTGTTGGTGCAGAATGCTGAACCAATGCCTTCACCAGGCCATCAATGGTGTATTCCATGGCTACGACGTCTACGGTCAGGCCCAGCTCTCGCGCCGTCTGGGCTGTAACAGGGCCGATGCAAGCGACCACAGCACTTTTCAGAGTGCGGGGCACATTCAGCCCTGCGTCCTTGGCCATCGCTGCCAGGTTGCGTACGGTGGAGGAGCTGGTGAATGTCGCTGCAGTGATCCCATCCAGAAGGTCGCGCAGCTCACGAGCCTCCATCTCTGGTCGCAGCGTGCGGTAGGCCGTGACTTCTACAATGTCGGCACCTGCCTCCTGCAATAGATCGGCCAGCGCCGGGCGGGCGATGTCGGCGCGAGGCAGCAGCACGCGCTGGCCGCAGATGCGTGACAAACCAGCGGCAATGGCTTCGGCCACGTATTCCCGTGGCACATAGTCGGGCCGCAGGCCGCGCGCTTCCAACGCGCCAGCCGTGGCCGGCCCGATGGCTGCCAACTGGACCCCGCAAAGCGCCCGTGCGTCCAGTCCCGCGTGGGCTAGTCGCTGCCAGAAGAAACGGACGCCATTGATACTGGTAAAGATGATCCAGTTAAAAGTAGCAAGTTCTCCAATGGCTCCATCGAGCGGCGCCCAATCATCGGCTGGCGCGATACGAATGGTCGGTAGCTCGACCGTTTCAGCACCCAGGTCGCGCAGACGGGCTGAGAGAACACTGGCCTGCTCGCGAGTACGGGTGACCAGTACGCGGTGACCAAAGAGGGGGCGATCTTCAAACCAGCGCAATCGCTCGCGCAGCGCCGCTACCTGGCCAACTACTGTAACAGCAGGCGGCTTGAGACCTACTGCCTGTACTTTCTCCACAATGTCGGACAGCGAACCGGACACGGTTTCCTGAGATGGCATGGTGCCCCAACGCACGACGGCGACCGGCGTCTCCGCAGGACGGCCGTGGGTGATCAACTGCTCCACGATCTGGGCCAGGTGACCGACGCCCATCAGAAAGACCAGGGTGTCCACGCCTGCGGCCAGGTGCTGCCAGTCCACGGCTGACTTGCCCTTGGTCGGGTCCTCGTGGCCGGTGATGACAGCAAAGCTGCTGGCCAGCCCGCGGTGAGTGATCGGGATCCCGGCATAGGCGGGCGCGGCTACGGCGCTGCTAACCCCGGGGATCACTTCAAAGGATACCCCTGCCTCGACGAGGGCCAGGGCCTCCTCGCCACCGCGGCCAAAGACGAAAGGATCGCCGCCTTTGAGACGGGCTACCCGCCGGCCTCTCTGCGCCTGCTCGACCAACAGGGCATTGATCTCGTCCTGGGTTCGAGTGTGAGCGCGAGCCTTTTTCCCACATAGATCTGTTCCGCCTCCGGCTGGGCATGGGCCAGCAGAGCGGGGTTGGCCAAATAGTCATAGACCACTGTGTCAGCGGCAGCCAGAGACGCTGCGCCTTGCAGGGTAAGCAGGCCGGGGTCGCCTGGTCCAGCCCCGATCAGGGAGACGAACCCCTTAGCTTCCATGCCGGATCTCTTCCAGAAGTGCCGCGCCACCCGCGGCCAGCACCCGCTCCGCCAGTTCGGTACCGAGGCGCACAGGGTCTGCAGATGGCCCACGGATCTCGTCCCCAACCAACCGGGCGCCGTCCAGCGAGGCGACCAGACCCCGAAGGCAAAGTTGATCTCCATCCACTTCCCCGTAGGCGCCGATCGGTACCTGGCAGCCACCCTCTAGGCAGTGCAGAAAGGCGCGCTCGGCGGAAGTTGCTTGGCGGGTGGCTGTGTGGTTGAGTGGGGCGAGCAACCGTTGCGTCGCGTCATCCCCTACCCGGATTTCAACGCACAATGCCCCCTGGCCAACCGCGGGCAGTACAAGATCTACCGGCAGGTATTGCCCTATCTCGCCCTCATATCCCAGTCGGAGGAGGCCAGCAGCGGCCAGCACCACGGCGTCGTATTGGCCCGAGTGCAACTTACGCAGCCGCGTGTCCACGTTACCCCGCAGGTCACGTACTGCAAGGTCAGGCCGGAACGCCAGTACCTGCGCCTTTCGGCGGAGGCTGCTGGTGCCGACTATCGCTCCGTCTGGCAAACCTGCCAGGTCTGTCCGCTGCCCACGCACGACAAGAGCATCACGGGCATCAGCCCGGGCCAGAACCACGCCCAAAGCCAGTCCGCGGGGTAGTTCTGTTGGCATGTCCTTGAGGCTATGTACGGCCAGGTCGATCTCGCCGGCCAGCAGCGCATTCTCGATCTCTTTGACGAATAACCCCTTGCCGCCCACCTGCGATAAGGCACGGTCTCGGACCAGATCGCCATGGGTCTTGATTGTCTTCAGTTGGGGATCGAGGTGTGGATAGATTGCTCGTAATCGGCCAATGACGTGCTCGGCCTGCCAAAGCGCCAACGCGCTACCTCGGGTTCCAATGATGAGTGTTTGTGTAGTCATAGGCTATGAACTGAATAGAAAGTTGTGACGGCTGCCAGGCATAAGCAGATCGGCTCCGACAAAGGTGATGAGTACTGAGAAAAAGCCAGCAACCAGGAGCCAAGCCCCCCGGCGATCTTGCCAACCGGCGCTGTGCCGGGCGAAAAAATAGAGGGCGTAGATGAGCCAGGTGACCAGCGAAGCGACTTGCTGCGGCTCCCAGGGCCAGACGATGCCCCAGGCCTTCTCTGCCCACAGAGAACCACTGATCAAGGCTCCGGTCATGAGTACCAAGCCTACGATGGCCAAACGCCTCTGCAAGTCCTCAAGCGTCTCAAGGGATGGCAGCCGGCGGGCCCACAGCCAATGACCTGGCTCTCTGATCGACCGCAGTTGCAGCAGATAGGTAAGCGCTGCGATGAAGGCCAGACTGAACATGGCATAGGCCGCAAATGAGACGCTCACGTGGACCGGCAACCAATGGCTTTGCAGCACGGGTACCAGCGGCTTGATCCCTTTGGGCAACACCGAAGCGATAAGGATGCTGAGCAGTGCGAGTGGTGTAACAAAGACTCCCAGCATAGCATGCCGTCGCAGCGATGGGATAAGTAGGTAGGCGACGCTCAGACCCCAGGCATAGAGGGAAAAGGCTTCAAACCCGTTGGACAGCGGGGCATGGCCGGCTTCGATCCAGCGCAGTAGGATGGCCAGACCGTGGAGCAGTACGGCTGCCGCCAGCGTCAGGCGTGCCAGCCGCTCACTCCGTTTGCTGCCGCCGATCCAGCAGGCGACAAAGGCCACCGTGCTAGCCGCATAGAAAAGCGCCGCGAGAAGAAAGAGAATAACGTTAGCCATGACCATTCTCTTCTTCCGGCCCATTGCCATCGTCTTTGATTCCAAAGAGGTCACGGACTGCTTCCGTATAGTGGTAGGAATGGCGCCCGTTGTCCTGCTGTTTGAGACGGACCGTCGGCTGGTGCAAGATCTTGTTGACTAACCGCCGGCTAAAGGCCAGAACCACACTGCGCTCTTCTTCTGAGAGATGCTCAAGCTTGGGCATGGCCCATTCGAGTTCTGTCTCGCGGATGAGATCCATGTGTTGTCGGAGGTCGACGATCGTCGGTACCACGTCTCGAGCGCGAAACCAGTCAAGAAACGCGGCAGTCTCTTCCCCGATGATCGACCGTACGTGGGGCACCTGGCGGCGGCGCTGCTCCAAGTTCGACTCGATGACCTGCTGCAAATCATCGATGTCATACAAAAACACATTGCCCAGATCGCCCACGTCTGGCTCCACATCACGGGGCACGGCGATGTCGATGATGAACAGCGGCCGATTGCGCCGCATGCGCATGGCGGCTTCGACAGGTTCGGTGCGAAGAATTGCATGCGGAGCAGCCGTCGAACTGATGACAATGTCGGATCGCCACATCGCCTGGGTAAGATCGATCCCAGCCCAATGCCTCGCCACCAAATTTCTTGGCCAGGCTTGCACCGCGGCCAGCGCTGCGATTCACTATCAACAGCTTGCCCACACCGTTGTCTACCAGATTCTTGGCCGCCAATTCGGCCATCTCGCCTGCGCCGACAAGGACAGCGGTCTTGGTGGCCAGGTCGTCAAAGATCTGCAAGGCCAACTCGACGGCGACATGACTGATCGAGGCTGCGTGTCTGTTGATGGCTGTCTCGGTGCGCGCCCTCTTGCCCGCCTGCACCGCCGTGCGGAACAGAGCGTTGATCACCGGGCCGGCTGCGCCGTGGGCCAGCGCTAACTGGTGAGCCTGGACGACCTGTCCCTGGATCTGCGACTCGCCCAGTACCATGGAGTCCAGGCCACAGGCGACCTGGCAGAGGTGCTCCACGGCCAGTCCGTCTTGACGAACCTGCAGGTGGGGATCAAATACTTCCCGGGGCGTACCCGAAACCCTTGCAAGATAACTGCGGATGTCCTGCTGGCCGCAGTCGGCAGATTCAACGACTGCGTATACTTCCAGGCGATTGCAGGTGGACAGTATGGCCCCTTCCAGGGCGTAGGCTGGACCGCAGCCATTGTCTGGGCACAAGGTCCGGAGCCCGGATGGGACACGCTCTTCAGCAAGCGCCAACTGTTCTCGAATTTCGACTGGTGCGGTCTGGTGGCTCAGACCGACTTGTAGAATCTGCATTGATACCCTTGTGTCCAGGTCAGCAATATGTTTCGATGATCGTCTGTGCGCGCCGACGGGCATTCTCGGGCTCGCCGGATCGCAGCAACTCGATGACTTCGGAATCCAGCAGGGCTTCCCAGATTACCCTCCTCTGGGCGGGATCGGGAGCTTGATCCCTTACGATGGGGCGCAGGTCGGCCAGTAAGGCCAGATATGGCTCATACACTCCGTCGAACTGTTGCTCAAGGGCCTGGCGTATGCGCCCGGCGAGCAAGGGGCTGCTGCCCCCGGTGGAGACGCTGAGAGTAAGTGCGCCGCGGCGTACACTCGCTGGAACATGGAAATTGCAGCGTGCTGGATCATCTACGACGTTAACCAGACAGCCAATCGCCTGTACCTCTTGCCATACGGATTCGTTCGTATCTGGATCGTCGGTGGCCGCAATGACCAGTCGCGCGCCGGCGAGATCTCCAGACTGATATTCCCGACGAATTGTCTCAATCTCACCGGCGTCGGCCTGTTCTTGAAGGCTCTGGCCCAAGTCCGGACTGATCACGATGGGACGGGCGCCGGCAGCTTGCAGGCCAGCCACTTTGCGGGCTGCAACTTTCCCACCGCCAATAACTATACAGCGGGCGGTATGCAAGTTCACGACAGCAATAGGATAGTCGCCCATAGCTATGTTCCCGCACCCAATGGGTGGCGGTATGACGCCTCGTAGCTGGCCAGACAGGCGTACATAACTTCATCAAGAAAGTGACGCAGTTGCCGGTGAATGCGCACGTCTTCTTTGTCATATTGACCATGGCTGGCCTGACCGGGCTTGGCTGCTCGCATCAATGACTCTCGGAAGAAGAACAGGGCGCGCACAGTATCCACGAGCGACATTTCGTGCTGGGCGCACTCTTGTCCGTAGAGTTCCCCAATGCGTCGTCCCTCCTGAAGAACTGGCTCGTAATCCCTGGTACGGCCCATGTACTGGACAGCCAGCCCAAAGAGCTTGCGGCCTGTATCGCGCATTTGTTGGCGGTCCTCTTCTTGCTCAAAGGCCACGTACCACGATTCGTCCGATACATGTTTCGTGGCCATCTCCTGGCGGGCGTAGCCCACCGCGCTCTGCACCAGAGCTTCCGACTGAGGCGCCAAAGTAGTCGTCTGCTTGCCTTCCATCCAGGCGACAAGGTCGCTGGCTCTGAATCGCCTGTGCCCGCCTGGCGTGCGGAAGCAGGGCATGTTGCCCGAATCGGCCCAGCGCCGCAGCGTGGTCGGATGCACGCCCAGCAACTCGCACGCTTCGGTGAGAGATAGCCACTGTTTTCCTTCTAGGGACATCGGCGCAAGTACCCTTCTGCAATACTACTTCTGGATCCTGGGTGCGAAAGTGTGTCTACCTGTGTAAACCTGACTAAAAGTTTGCATACCTTAGCACTGTGCTGGAGATCTGTCAAATCTGTGCCAGGCCGAGTCACGGGAGGCTGGGGGTGAGCTTGCCTGTGCGAATGTCCAGTTCGCCGACAGGGCAGTGGTCCGAGCCATAGGACTTGGGCAGAGAGCCAGCTCCGGCAGGCGGCTTGTTGTTGCAGGGCGCATGTGCTAGAATGCGTGTGCTCGCAAGGAGGTCAGCATGTCCAGTATTGCCCTCTCCACTGGATCGCTCTACACCTACGGTATCGCCCGCACTTTTAACCTGGCTGCCGATGCCGGTTTTGATGCTGTCGAGATCATGGTCGACCACCGTTGGGACAGCCGCCAGCCGGCCTACCTGCAACAGCTCAGCCGGGATCACGGTCTTCCGATTGTGGCTGTCCACAGTCCCTTTGTGCCCCAGGTGCCCGGCTGGCCGCGCGACCCGCTGGGCCGTCTGCAGGAATCGGTTGCCCTGGCGCGCGCGGTGGGGGCAGGGGTCGTGGTGGCCCACCTGCCGATGCGCATCCGAGCGGCCAGGATCGAGTTCTCTGGCTTCCGTGCCGGGCCGCTGCTGGTTCCCATCTTTCTTCCCAGCGATAGGGACTACCGGCATTTTCTACTGAACGGGCTGGCCCAGTTTGAGGCCGCCAACGACATCATCATCGGCGTGGAGAACATGCCTGCCAAGCGCTTCTTGGGCCGTCGGGTAAGTATCTGGGCGCTCAATGAACTTGACATCCTGGCTGGCCTGCCGCATCTGACACTGGACACGACGCACCTCGGCACCTGGGGCCTGGATCCACTGGCTGTCTACGAACGGCTCAAGGCGCGTGTCGTCCATGTGCACCTGTCCAACTTTGACGGCGAGGAACACCAACTTCCGGAGGATGGGCACCTGCCCCTGGCCGCGTTCTTGCAGCGACTAGCGCAGGATGGCTACCCTGGTGCAGTGTCTCTGGAGTTCAACCCCAGTGTGCTCCAGGCTGAGGACGAGGCGCAAGTACGGGAGCACTTGTGCCGGGCAGCCCGCTTCTGCCATCAGCACACGGCCGGCTAGGCCACCCCTGTCGCTCCCCTTTGCCGGCCAGTTCGCCCACACTCATCCCCTGGCACTTACAGGCTCTGCCCTATTTGGATTACCGGGCATCTTTGGAGCGGCCGCTCTGGCCAATGCCCTTGCTGGCATCGCCGCCTATCTCTGGCTCCGAAGGATTTTGGCAGATGCCAGGCTCAACTGGCAGCGGTCTGCCACTATGAGGGAGATCGGAGAAGTCGTTGCCGAAAGAGACCAGGACAACCAGATGCTCAGGAAACAGATTCGGCGCAGACCACAAAGATGCGCAAGTGCTCTGTGCCCTCGTTGCGCAGCCCGTGGTGACTGCCTGACGGGGTCAATGTCGCTGAGCCAGGGCCGACGACGCGCTCTTCCCCATCGATCACCATCACCCCGGTACCAGATATGACAAAGTAGACCTCTTCATCACCTGAATGAGGGTGGTCTCCGATGCTAGAACCCGGATACAGGGTCAAGTCACGCATGTATTTGAAGGCACTGCCTGGCACATTGTCCAACAGGGTGCGCACAAAGTACTTACCCTTGCCCCCATGGGATTCGCTGCCCAGTTCACCAGGGATGGTTTCCGGCTCGCCAAGAATCATGTTGGACCTCCCAGCCTGTAATTTCTCTAGACCCGTTGTGGCTCAAAAATAACCTTTATGGCTTTGCGTTCCTCGAACCTGCGGAACCCTTTCTCCCACTCGGAAAGCGGCAGGATATCGGTGATGAGGGGCTTGGTCTCGATGAGTCCTTGAGCGGCAAGCGCGATAGCTTTCTCCCAGGCTTCATACTTGTGACTGAACATGCCCTTGACGACGAGTTCTTTGTAGAGGATCAGGTCGAAATTCAGTTCGAAGGGTCGGCCATAGATGCCAACCAGAACAAAGCGCCCGCGCTTTTTGATGAGTTGCAGGCCCAAACGGGCGGCATCGGGAGCGCCAGAACACTCCAGGACAACATCAATGCCCCCGCGCCCCGCCAACTTTTCGATCCTATCTGCCGCACCGGGCTGGGTGACATCTACTGTGTAATCGGCGCCCAATTCGCGGCCGATCTCCAACCGGGCAGCATCAGCGGCCGTACCTGCCAGGATGACCTTGCTGCCGGACAGCTTGGCGTACTGGGTGCAAAAGAGCCCCATGGGGCCCACTCCCAGGATAAGAACCGTGTCGCCAGGTCCCACAGCACCTTTTTCAACTACCGCCCGATAGGTGCAGGCAGAGGGATCTGAAAGCGCGCCAGTCAGAAAGTCTACGGTATCTGGGAGCAGGTGTACCCTACTGGCCGGAACTACGCAATAGGGTGCAAAGGCGCCGTCATAAGTATAGCCTGTCGCCAGTCGATCCTCACAGAGATTATAGTCTCCTGTCATGCAGTACTCGCAGCTCCCACAAACGGAGTGAGAGTTTTCGGCGGTGACCCGTTGCCCAACCTCAAGTTCAGTGACGCCTCGACCCAAAGCAGAAATGATCCCAGAAAACTCGTGCCCCAAGGTAACAGGTGGCTTTACCGGAATTTCGATGTCGTCATGCCAGATGTGCAAGTCAGAGCCGCAGATACCGGCGGCCTGAACGGCGATCTTGACTTCGCCCTCTCCTGGTTCTGGTTCTGGCACGTCCCGCAAACCAATGTATCCGTCACCCGTTTGATACTTGACGATTGCTTTCATTTTTTCGTCTCCTTCACTGCCAGATGTTTTCTTGTCAGACCATGTTGTCCGAAATGATATTGAGCTGTAGCAAGGAGATCAGAAGTACTGTTCGCGGCGGGGCTGGCTGCGGAGATCCCAGACGAGGGCTGCTGCCGCGGCCAGTAACATGACCCCAAGGATAGCGACTGGTAGGATAGGGAAGGCACGTTGCCCAGCATTTACCTCAAAAGCATCCACATTGGCAGGGCCGTGGGCTCCATCATCGACCGTCAAACGTACCACGTGCTGGTCGGTTGCAAGGCCGCTGGCAACGGGCTGGCGCGCCTGCCATACGGTGTCCTGGGTTTGGAGATCCAGGTAGGACCGGCCCTGTTCATCGGTGGGCAGGCCGGCGACGTTGTGGCCATCCAGTGTCACGAAAAGCCGGCCTTCTTGGGGACCCTGGCGAGCGAGAAGATCCACCGAGTGGCCGCGGAAGGTAAAGGTCAGGCTAGCGCCAGGCTCAGTGCTTCTGAGCAGGGCCTGGCCGCTGGCTTCGGGGGCGATCACGCTCCTCCACCCTGATCCGGCTGCTACCGCTGGGTTGGTTTCCTCAAAGTGCCCCGCTGGGGCGACAAAAAGCGCGCTGGCCGCATCCTGAACAGCGTCATACACGCGGCGGGGGGTAAAGTCAACGTCGACCATGCGGAAATAGTAAGCCGCGTCGTCAGGGGCATACTGCTGGCCCGTTTGGCGAAAGTACCAGATATTGAAGACGCCTGCCCAGGGCCAGTCCCGCTGGGCCAACTCGATGCCCTGCAGGGTATATTCGGCCTGCTCCTCCTCGCTCACACGTTTCCAGACAAGGTCTTCTTTGGCAAAATAGTCCGGTGCGGCGTTCCACCCGTACTCGTTGACCCACACGGCCTTGCCACTGTCGCCATACTGCTCCATTATCTCCCGTTGAAGTTCCACGCGCCGGAAGTTGAGTACGTCGGGATCAGGTGGATCGTCGGGTGGCAGGTCAAAGCCAAAGGCGTTGACCGACAGAATGTCAAAATACTCGCCAGCACCAGCCTCGTACATCGCTTCCAGGTATTCTCCATCGGGCATCGAGCGCCATTTTCCTGGATCCGGATGCGGCTCACCCAAGGTGATGGCCAAGGGTGCTGACAGAACGTATACGTCGGGGTCAGCCTCCTTGGCCCGTTGGTACGCAATCTTGAGCATCTCGGTGTAGGCTTCCGGGTCAACGGCCTGCTCACCCCACTCGGGGTAGATGTTCGGCTCATTCCAGATTTGAATGTACTGTACCCGTCCGCGGAAATGCTCGACAAAGGCATATACAAAATCGCCATAGTCCTCAAAATTGGTGGGCGGCGTTTCGGGACGGGTGTCCTGGATGCGGGCCCAAGCAGGTGCCCGGTCCAAGCGGGCGATGACCTGCAATCCGTTGTCCCGGTAGAGATCTACAAGACGGTCGAATTTGCCCCAACTACTTTCGCCACTCACCGGATCGATGAACTCACCCCTACGCAGGGGCTCGATCTCAGCCCAAGCGAACTGCTGCTTGGCCCAGCCCAGGCCAGCCTTCTGGGCCATCTCGACGGTTCGTTCCCGCTTCCAGGGTTCAACCTCGCGGGCCAGAAAGAAATCAGCACCATAGGGGTTGACATCGGTGTTGGGCACTGTCCGGGCTGGGCGCCAGGCGTCCCCCGATGAGCGTACCGAAAGAGAATAGCGGATGAGAACCACGCCCAGTAGCCCGGCCAGTAGTACCAGAATGGCTATGAATACAACCCTTCGAAGGCGCAACCGCGGTCTCCTTGTCGTACCAGTCCGGCAGGCAGCGGCTGATCGGGCTTCCGCGCCGCGTCAATCCAAAAGCTTTCCAGCCGACGGTCGAAGGAGTATACCAGAAAACACCGAAAGACGCAATGAACAGCAACTGCTCCTACAAGGGGAAAGCGGCCCGTATACAATCGACCAGTGCTTTTCTCTGAAGCGCTGCTGCCGAATCGGCTCAAGTCCGGGATGTCTTGGTCTCCCAGAGGTAGATGCGGGAGCGTTGGCCTGGCTTTGACCGCTCCCGAAACGGGGGCCACGAGTTCCAAATGCGATGGCCGGGCTGCGGAACCAGTCTGGTTGCCCAGGGGTACTTGGAACTCTGCTGGAGATCAGGTCCTGAGCGGTACCGCACATAAAGTCTTAGGGTGTGGATGTTTCGATGGGCAGGCCGGCCCGTTGCCAAGCGGCGTAGCCACCCAGCAGGGCTTGAACCTTGTTGAACCCCAGGTCGATTAGCTTTTGTGCCACACGGGCACTCTGTTGCTCCTGGCCTCAAGTTCAGTAGAGGACCAGATCTTTGTCGCGGGGCAACTCCTCCAGACGAGCGTCGATCTCTTCCTCTGGGATAGAGATTGCCCCTGCCGCGTGGGATTTTTCGTAGGAGGCGCTGCTGCGTACATCCACCAAGGCCGCCTGGCCCAGCGCCAGTTTTTCCTGCGTCTCATCCAGAGAGATACGCGGCACTGTCGGAAAGGGGATAGATTGGGAAGAAAGGGGTTGTGCGGTAGCCAGGGAGCCTGAGGTTCCACCTGCGCCTGCAGATGGCTGGTCTCGGCGGGAGATGAGTATCGCAAGGGCAAGGACTACCACGACTACCCCGACGACGACAGGAATGAACAGCGACGGCTGCTTCTTGGCCTGGAGTTTCTGCTTCCCTGTGGCCGTGGTCTTGGGCTTCTTGTTTCGTTTTCTGGTCATTGATGCGGTCAAGCCTTTCCAGATTGGGTGATGACAGATCTCTTGGCTGGTGGGGAGAAAGCTTGGTCGATTGCCGTACTCTCAGCCAATACACAAAGGCGCCCCGATATCCGGGACGCCTTTGCCACATAGCGAAACCGGTGCGTGGTTCAGATCCACGCCTGGTTCAAGACAAAAAATCACGCAGCTTGCGACTCCGGCTGGGATGGCGCAGCCGCCCCAGCGCCTGGGCTTCGATCTGGCGGATGCGCTCCCGAGTTACACCAAATTTTTTGCCCACTTCTTCCAGCGTGTAGCTGTAGCCATCCACCAATCCGAATCGCAGTTGAAGGATCCGGACTTCTCGGGGAGTTAGCGAAACAAAGATGTCGTCGATCTGGTCCCGGAGCAATTGCTGCGATGCCTGATCGGTGGGCGATGGGGCTTCGCTGTCTTCAATAAAGTCACCCAGAAAGCTGTCATCCTCCTCTCCAACTGGCATTTCCAGTGAGAGGGGGCGCTGAGCGACCTTGATGGTCCGCTCTACCTTCTTGGGACCGACCCCCAGTTCTCGAGCGATCTCCTCGGTGGTCGGATCGCGACCCAACTCTTGGACCAGCTGGCGAGTGACTCGCGCCAAACGGTTGATCTGCTCGTACATGTGTACCGGTACACGGATGGTACGGCCCTGGTCGGCAATGGCCCGCGTTACGGCTTGCCGGATCCACCAGGTAGCGTAGGTGGAGAATTTGAATCCTCTCCGGTAGTCGAATTTTTTGACAGCCCGGATGAGGCCAATATTCCCTTCCTGGATCAGATCGAGGAAAGGCACTCCCCGCCCTACGTATTTTTTGGCCACACTGACCACAAGCCGGGAATTGGCCTTGATCAGGTGCTCCTGAGCTGCCTGTCCATCCCTAATCAGATCTCGTAGGTCCCAACGCTCATCATCGCTCATGTGGCCGTCCCTACTCAGGCGCCATTTGGCGTTGCGTCCTGCTTCCATCCGCTTGGCAAGTGATACCTCTTGCTCGGCAGTTAGCAGAGGAATGCGTCCGATCTCCCTGAGATAGAGGCTAATGGAATCATCTACGTCAATAGCAGTCAGATCTGCCTCCCCTGATGTCGTCTCTGGTTTCGCGGTTTCTATCTTTTCCTTATCTTTAGCCACAGGCTCTTCCAGCTCAACGTCGCTGATCTCAATCCCCTGCTCGATAAGGGCTGCCAAGGCATCCTCCAGTTGCTCGATATTCAGCTCGGCTTCAGGGATGGCCTCCATTACGTCGTCGTAGGTGACGTATCCCTGGCTGCGCCCCAAACCCAACAGCCCCTCGATGGCTGCCATCCCCTCCAAATCCCCATTAGACGGTTGGTCCCTTTGGGTCATTGGAGTCTTTTGTTCGTCAACCACTTCCACCATACTCATCCTAACCATTTTCTCCCACTCGTGGGGCTTGGTGATAGCGCTCATGTCAAAGGCAGCAGCCCTGCGTGTAACCGATGAAAAGCCCACACACTATCAGAGAGCCGGGCAAGATTGTAGTGAGCAGCCAAGTTCATCGGCACGATATTGTAAGGCCGTTTGCTTCTTGCCGTCAGTAACCAAGGTCACACCTTCCCATGGAGGTGTTCGTACCGGCAGAGAATAGCCACGGGTATCTTGCCCGACAAAGCTCAACCCCCTAGGCGCCAAGCCCCTTTCTCTTCTTGGCTTGCCGTCCAGTATGAGACATGAATGCTGAAGGATGGAGGAGCCGCCACCCCGATGATGAACCATCGACAATACTTGGGCTACCACGCCCCCTGGCAAATCCTAGACCTGGATCAGCGTCCCCCGACACAAGGCAGGGGAAAATGCCATCAATACCATTATACCACGAAAAAGGAAAAAGTGTACCCCCCCAGTTTTCTAAAAATACGCAAACTCGGTGCTCAAATAGATGCCTATGGCAAACTAGTGGCTGCTGGTGGACCCTTTTTGCGGCACTCTGGGGCCGGATGCGGACCATCGTGGCACTACGGAGCGCCGGGGGCCTGGCGCATTTGACAATTCACGTCATCGGTTGTAGAATGTTGCGCGTTCACGCCGCTGAGGTGCGAGCAGCAGCCAGAGCCTGTGCCCGCCAAGGCTTTCTTTGGATCAGTGGCTGGCCCCGAGGCGACACGCGACACCGACATTCTGTTCAAGGAGGATCGAATACATGTCAGCACTCAATAGTTTCGAGCAGATCATGCTCTGGGGCGTGATCGTAGTGGCATTTATCGCCCTGATCTACGCCTGGTGGTTGTGGCGCGATACGGTGCGCCGCGACAAGGGCAACGAAGCGATGCAGGAGGTCTGGCTGGCCGTGAAGGTGGGCGCCAATGCCTACCTGGGACGGCAGTTGCGGACGATGCTGCCTATCCTGGCGCTGCTGGCCGTGGTCCTGTTCTTCAGTGTCTTTGTGGTCGAGCCGAGCCGTGAGGCGAAGGAGGTGTTTCCCACTGAGGACTCTGCTCGCCTGTGGCTGGGCATTGGACGGAGTGTGGCCTTTATCCTTGGCGCAGGCTTTTCGATGCTCGTCGGGCAATTGGGCATGCGGGTGGCCATCGAGGGTAACATCCGGGTCGCAGCCGAAGCAGTACGGGGCAATTATACCGGCGCGCTGACCGTGGCCTACCGGGCTGGCACCTTTACCGGTATGTTGACCGACGGCCTGGGCCTGCTGGGCGGTACCGCCATCTTTATGGTCTTCGCCCAGGCCGCCCCAGACGCCCTGCTTGGCTTTGGCCTGGGCGGTACGTTGGTAGCCCTCTTTATGCGCATCGGCGGAGGCATCTATACCAAGGCCGCCGACGTGGGCGCTGACCTGGTAGGCAAGGTGGAGCAGGGTTTGCCTGAGGATGACCCGCGCAATGCCGCTGTCATCGCTGACCTGGTGGGCGACAACGTGGGCGACTGCGCTGGCATGGCCGCTGACATCTTTGAGAGCTACGAGGTTACCATCGTCTCGACGTTGATCCTGGGGCTGGTTCTGATGCACCTAACCGGCGATACCTTCTGGATCGTTTACCCCCTCATTGTGCGGGCCATCGGCGTCATCTCTTCCATTTTTGGGACTTTCACGGTCCCGATTTGGGAGAAATTCCCTATCAAGTTCCTGCGGGCCCACGACGCCGAGGAGGCAATGTTCCGCTCCTACGAGGTGTCTTCCATCAATACCGTCATCTTTGCCTTTCTCTTCTCCTGGTTCTACGCCGGTGAGTGGCAGTTGGCGACGCTGAACGCGGTTGGTGTGGGGCTGGCCGTGGCCTTTAACCCACTCACTTCCTACTTTACTTCGATCAAGCGCAAGCCGGTGCAGGAGATTGCCGAGTCCACCAAAACAGGCTCGGCGACGACGATCCTATCCGGTCTGGCCGTGGGAATGGAGGCCAGCGTGTGGAGCTTGGTGGCGATTGTCATTGCGCTTTCCGCTGCCATGATTGTCTTCGGGGGCGAGCCCATCATCTATACGTTCTATGGCGTGGCGATGGTCGGCATTGGCATGCTCTCGCACACCGGCAACAACGTGGCCATGGACGCCTACGGCCCCATCGCAGACAATGCGGCCGGTATCGGCGAGATGGCCGGTCTTGGGGAGAAGGCCAGGTCTCTGCTGGACGAGCTGGATGCGGTGGGCAATACCACCAAGGCCATCACCAAGCAGGTTGCTATTGCCTCAGCAGTGGTGGCCGCCACAGCTCTCTTTTTCTCTTTTGTGGCCGACGCATTGGTCTTGGCCTATCCCGGTATGAGCATTGAGGATTTGCTGGAGCAGGGCATTTCGATTGCTTCTCTATCAGGCATCATCGGCCTCCTGTTGGGTGGAGCGCTGCCTTTCTTGTTCTCAGCCTTCTCGCTGAGGGCCGTGGCCCGCGGCGCCAACCTGGTTGTTGACGAGGTCCGCCGCCAGTTCAAGGTTCCGGGCGTGCTGGAAGGCACAGCGAAGCCGGACTACGGCAAGGTGGTGACCATCGCTACCACCGCTGCCCAGAAGGAGTTGGTCAGCCTGGTCGCGCTGTCAATCGGCGTGCCCCTGCTGGTCGGCGTCATTTTTGATGTGAAAGCGCTGGGCACCTTCCTGGCTGGCGTCATCGTGACTGGCCAGTTGCTGGCGGTCTTTATGGCTATCGCCGGTGGCGCACTGGACAATGCCAAAAAGTACATCGAGGATGGTCACTATGGCGGCAAAGGCTCGCCAGCTCATAAGGCGGGCGTAGAGGGTGATACGGTGGGCGACCCGCTCAAGGACACGGCTGGTCCGGCGTTGAACCCGATGATCAAGGTCGTCAACCTGGTGAGCTTGCTGGCCGCACCCCTGATCATCCAGGCGCAGGGTACCATCGGACTCTGGATCGCCGGCATCGGCCTGGCTGCCCTGGTCTTCTGGGCCATCTGGACGAGCAAGAAGGACGTGAACGTGGGTCTGGGCTAACAAGTCCGGCGTGCGGCAATGAGAAAGGGCTGGGGGCGACAATCCCCCAGCCCTTTGTTCGTGGTGCTCGTATCGCTAACCCCTCAAGTGTGACTACCCTGCGACGATCCTATGGTACCGTTTCTTGCCGGCCCGGAGGAGGATGTCGCCATCTACCAGGTTCTCAGCCGTGACGAGCGCGTCAACGCTGCTCACCGGCACGTCATTGACGTAGGCGCCCTTTTGCTGGATCAAGCGGCGGGCGTCGCCTCGAGAACGGCAGAGCCCAGCCCGCTGGAACAGTTCAGGAGCCGGGATCCCGGCTTCTAGTTCACCGGCATCGACCTCGGTCGTAGGGACGGCATCGCTTACCATGCCCTTGCCGAAAAGCTCGCGAGATGTGTTTCGGGCCTCATGGGCTGCCTCTTGGCCGTGGAGGGTTTGGGTCGCCTCGAAGGCCAGCACTTCCTTCGCCCTGCGGATCTCGGCGCCGGAAAGCTGGCCCAATTCGCGAACCTGCTCCATAGGCAGGAAGGTAAAGATGGCCAGGAATCGCTCCACATCGGCATCCTCGGTGTTGATCCAGTACTGGTAGAATTCGTAGGGCGAGGTCAGCTCGGGATCTAGCCAGATGGCACCCTCCGCTGTCTTGCCCATCTTTGCCCCGGAGCTTGTGGTCAGCAGCGGGTAGGTCAGAGCGAAGGCCTGCGCAGCCTCTACCCGGCGAATCAGGTCCACACCAGCCAGGATGTTGCCCCATTGATCATTGCCGCCAGCCTGGAGTACGCAGCCGCGCGTCCGGTAGAGCTGCAAAAAGTCATAGGATTGCAGAAGCATATAGTTGAACTCGAGAAAGTTGAGTCCCCCCTCGCTGTCGTAGCGCCGACGGTATCCCTCAGCGGCCAGCATGCGGTTGACGCTAAAGTGGCGGCCGATGTCGCGCAAGAACTCCAGGTAGTTGAGCGGCCGCAACCAATCGGCATTGTTTAGCATGAGCGCCTTGTCCTGGGAAAAGTCAAGGAGGTTGGCCATCTGCTTTCTCAGATTGGCGACGTTGGCGTCGATTTGTTCAACGGTAAGGAGCTTGCGCATCTGGTCTTTGTCACTGGGATCGCCGATCATGCCCGTGCCACCGCCCATGAGGGCGATGGGCTTGTGACCGTGCCGCTGCAAGTGGGCTAGGGCCATGATAGGCACCAGGTGGCCCACATGAAAGCTAGGCGCGCTTGGATCAAAGCCCACGTAGCAGGTGATGGGCTGCTCCACGGCAGCCCGCACCCCCTCCTCGTCCGACACCTGTTCGATGAATCCTCGTTCCCTCAGTACGTCGTAAGCATTTGTGGCCATGTCCCCATCCTCCTGACTTGCTGCTGTTTAATGTGTCTCGCTTGGACAGCACGCCCTAGCGGTCTGGTCCTGAACAAATCAAAGGCCCCGGCACTCACTTGGAGGCCGGGGCTTGTGTGTGTTCAGCACGATGTGCATGAGCACTCTGGCTGCGCTAGGCAATTGTCATCTGCCCAGAGGCCTCCCCAGCCATCCGGCATCGTAATCGGTATAATAGAAGGCCTCAGCCAGTACAGTGTACATCCTATGCTCCATTATCCCCGTCTCTGTCTTCTCCCAATCTTTGTGCCCTGGAAACCGAGATCCAGAACCCACCCAGTATAGCACATGTCCCCAATTCTGGCAAACTGCCGCTTCGCTGGCATAGGTTTTCGGAATGTTTGGCCGCTTCTACCAGTTGTGGCGTTGGAGCCTGTCTTCTTCTCAGCGACCGTGCTGGCTGCGCTGTACGGCCCACTCGATGGTTTCCGGAGCCCTGGCGGCTGGCGTACAGAGGCGCTCCGGATCAGGTTGAATGCCAATGCGCCCCAGATCCAGCCGGTCGGAATCCCAGCATGCCTGGACTGTGATCTCGGCCTCCACCAGCCCATCGCTGTGATGGATACAGGCATAGGTCAGGAGTTCCAGCTTCTCCTCACAAAGGGACAGATATGAGCCCTGTAGGCTCTGAGCAAAGGCCGCGGCCCGGCACCCATGTTCCTGGTCCCAACCATCGGTAAGCCGCTGGGAATCATGGAGGTAGGCAAATAGCTCCAGGATCTCTGGGTCTGCTCCGGTTTCTTTGGATAGGTGCAGGCCATTCTCACACACGCGTGCCCAGTGATGGATACCATGGATGCCGTCCAAGTCCAGGGCAAAGCCGCGCTGGATAAGGCTCATCAAGTCTCTTGAAATCGGCATTGTGGTTGCTCCCCCTGAATACCTACCAACTCGGCTACTCGGATGATAGTATAGCATGCTTTCCGTCACTTGCCAAGTGAGGGCAGATTTTCCCTGGAAAAGACCGCAACGGTTGCGAGCCTTCGGTCCGCCCCCAAAGGCCTCTGCGGTCCGAGACAGCATCCACACAGAACCTCCATCTGATTTCCACCAAAACTCCAGAGTTTCTGCAGAAAATCTCCATCTCTGTCTGATATACTGGGGTGGACAGTCACAAGCGAGGATCCATTCTCGGAGACTCGCAAATTCATTCAAGGAGGGTAGGTATGAAACGGTTTTGGAGGATGGCAGGGGTCGCTACACTGGTCGCGATCCTCGGGGTGATAGCGCTGGGGGGAGTGGCCTTCGCACAGGACGATGAAGGTTCTCCATTCGACTTTCGCGGCAAGTTCCGCGAGGCTGTCTCCACCGCACTGGGTGTCAGTGTCGAGGAGTACGACGCTGCCGTAGACCAGGCCCAGGAACAGGTCGTCAATGACGCTGTGATTGAGGGTTGGCTGACTGAGGAGCAGGCTGAATTGCTCCAATGGCGAATGGACCAGGCGCCCGGTACTGGAATGCGGGGCATGGGCAAGGGCCCGCGCGCTTTTGGCCCCGGCATGCGCGGTGGGGGAGACAACCTGGTCTCAATCGCAGCCGAAGAGTTGGGCATGTCGCTCACCGATCTGCTCACGGAACTCCAGGCAGGAAAGAGCATTGCCGACGTGGCAGCGGAGAAGGGTGTCGATGCACAGACTATCACTAGCGCCTACCTGGCTCAGCTCAAGGAGAAACTGGACGATGCGGTGGCCGATGGCAAGATCACCCAGAAGCAGGCCGACTTTCAACTGGAGCAGGCCCAGCAAAGGGCGACAGAACAACTGGACAAGATCTGGGAGGACGGCCCCCGTGGCTTCCCGAGCGGTGGCCGGCCGGGCCGGATGCGTGGCTTCCCTGGTCAGAGCGATGCCTAGCTGGTGGACGCTCCTCTGGGTGCAAGTGCGAACGAGGGGGTGGGTTTAGCCAATTGTAGGTAGCAGAAGGAATTGAACAAGATCTACTGATAGGGAGTCCTGTACTCATAACAGGGCTCCCTGTTCTCATTCCCTTGGCCGATCCTGCATTTTTATGATACTGTAATGAAAAATCCATACAGCCTCCATGTCTCTGTGTTAGAATCACTTCTGGCAGCGTTGGCCGGGTGGCAGCGAATGCCAGGTGGATGCGCCAAAACCACAATGGAGGTCAGCATGAACTCGAAGGTTGTTGTCATAATCGCGGTGGTCGCCGTAGTCGCCCTCGTTGCCATGGGCGCTCTCGCCTACTCATTTCTGAGGGAGCCAGAGGCTGCCAGTGGGCCGATTGAGGCTATTCCCATCGTTACCAGCGACCAAGAGCCAGCGGTGACCGCTGGGGCAGAGGTTGCTGAGGCCACGGATATCCCTGAACTGGAGGCGTCTGCTGTGGCGCCCGAGGCAACAGTGGGCACCAAGGCGCCAACAGAGGCTGCCCAACCCACTCAGCTTGTTGCCAAGCCAACCGAAACCAGCCCGCCCAGCGACGAATCATCTACCACTCAGGGGGTCTTTGAGATCATCCCTGCCGAGTCGGAGGCCCGTTTCATCATCGAGGAGGTTCTACGGGGCAGTCCCACGACGGTTGTGGGCAGTACCGGACAGGTCGCCGGGCAGCTTGCTGTCGATCCCAGCGACCTGTCCGCCGCCCAGGTGGGCGTTATCCAGGTCAATGCTCGTACCCTGACCACTGACAATCAGTTCCGCAACCGCGCCATCAAGAACCGCATCCTACTCACCGACCAGCACGAGTTTGTAACTTTCACCCCAACAGAGGTTGTTGGGCTCAGCGGCGCCGGAAGCGTGGGTGAAGCCTACGAATTTCGAATCGTGGGGGAGTTGACGATCACGGACCTTACCCGAGAGGTGACCTTTGTTGTCACGGTAACCCCCGTGTCTGACACACGACTGGAGGGTCTGGCGACGACGGCCTTCCTCTACACTGACTTTGAGCTTGCCATCCCTGATGCGCCGGCGGTTGACACGGTCGAAGATGAGGTCCGTCTGGAGTTCGAGTTCGCCGCGGAGGCATTGCCGTAACAGGACCTGCTGCGGTATTATGACCGCGCCAGTGTGCGACCACTCTGTCCGTTGAGACCCATCGAAAGACTTGTACCTCTGCGGTGTACTCCTGCCAAGATCTGAGAAGCGCGCCGGTCACGTGCGGTGCCCCTTTGGACAAGCAGGATCGCTGCACTGATTGGCCTTCACGCTTTTCCCCTGCAAACAGATTGTATATCTCATGCCTCTGCGAAGGATAGGGGTGTTGGCCTGCTCCCGGGAAGTGATCTCGAATGCCCGCCTGGTTTGGCGGTGATAAGGTGTAACGTTCTGCTGCCAAAGCCGTTAGACAGATGATTGGCACGGTACCTGTTGCATCGGTTCAGGATGATTAGGGGCAGGGCAAGACTGCCCCAAGTGAGCATCCGCATCTCGCTTCAGTACAAGGAGGACAACGATGTAGCGTCGCCAGATGAGCAGTTGCCCGTTGCGCATGGTCCTTCGTCCTGTAGGGACCAAACCAGTTCATTCCAAGTGGGTATTCCATTAGACAGTCTAAAACGAGGAGGTTTGTTATGAAGAAACGTTCTGCAATACTGATTCTCGCTTTGCTCTTGACCTTGGTGGTCACAGTGTCTCCTGCTCTGGCTCAAAACAGGCCAGTTCGGGTTGCGGGAATGATCCTAGCCGTGGATGTCGAAAACGCCCAGCTTACAGTGAAGCCCCGCTACCGAGATGCATTCACAGTACAGACCTCGGATAGCACCGAGTACTTTCGCAAGATTCAGCACAATGGTTTGGAGCCCATCTCCTTTGAGCAACTGGAGACGGAGATCGGAGAGCAGGTCAATGTTGCTGGTACGTGGGATGGCGAGGTGTTCCAAGCCGATAGCGTGGTTCTGATGCCAGCTATTTTACCCCCTCCAGCTGCGATACATGGCGCTATCATTGCTTTGGACACTAGCAGTGGTACCATGACGGTGGAGCCGCGGACAGGCGATGCAGTCATCGTGAAGACTTCTGGGGAGACCGAGTTCTTTCGCACAGTCCAGCATGGCCGTCTGGTGCCGATTGATTTCACGGACTTGGACGTTGGGGAATGGGTCAAGGTACAGGGTGCCTGGGATAGTGATGAGCTCATTGCCATGCGGGTGACTGTGATGCCATTTGAGCCGGCACCTCCGCCACGGTTGGTGGCCGGTAGCATTGGCGAACTATCCGGAAGCGATTTCAGCCTCGAGCATCAGCGCCGGGAGGCGATCACGGTCAAGACTTTTGAAACTACCAAGTTCTACCGGACACTTCGTTGGGGGCGTCTCGAGTCGATCACCTTTGGTGACCTTGAAGTTGGGGGTTGGGTGGCTGTCTTGGGCAGATGGGATGGCGAAGCACTGAACGCTGACGTCGTGACCGTGATGCGTGGCCACGGTGGCGAGGCGGAGGGCGTCCTCGAGGCTGGAGAGGTCTTGGATGCCGAAGAACTCGTGGACGAGATAGATACACTTCAGATCCAGCCATAGGCTGCTGTACCTGCATCTGTGAGCAGACCCAAGCAGTTCAGAGCCTGCCTCAGGGGGAAAGCCTCTCTGATGGTGGGCTCTGAACTGCTATTCTACAGGATCGAGGGATGTGCATGAAAGACAAGAGCAGTTCAGAGACGCGATTGTTCGTCCGGCACGCGCCGTGGATGCTGTTGACGTTTGTTATCCTGGCTGCCCTGGAGGTCAGCCTAATGGCTGCGTATACTGGGGCAGACGTCATCCACGTCTGTCCGGCTGGCCCACCTGCGTGTGACTATGGCTCCATTCAGGATGCCGTGGACGCGGCTGCTGATGGCGATACCGTCAAGGTGGCAGAAGGTACTTATACGGGCGTTCAGGAACGCGCTGCCCCGGCTGGCTACGAGGGACCGGCCGGCGTTCGCCAGATGGTCTACCTCACCAAAACGGTGACGATCCAGGGTGGCTATGCCATGGACGATTGGACCACGCCCGATTCGGTGGCCCATCCCACAGTGCTAGACGCTCAGGGTCTGGGACGGGTATTTCTGATTGCTGGAGAATGTACGCCTGAAGTCAAGGGCTTGCGCCTGACCGGCGGGGATGCGTCTGATCTGGGTGGCACGCTGTCGACAGACGCAGGCGGCGGTATCTATGTGGTCACCGCTGCGGCAATGGTTGAGCAGTGTCTCATTTATGGGAACATTGCAGGCACAACCAAGTGGGGTGGCGCCGGAGGTGGCCTATACCTGGCCTCCAGCGCCACTACCATCCGGGACAATACCATCCGGGACAATACTGCCGCAACTGCAGGCGAAGGTTTTGGGGGTGGTCTGTCCCTGTATGACAGCCAAGCCACGGTCAGCAACAATGAGATCCATGATAACACGGCCAGTACTGGTGATTGGGGATACGGGGGCGGTATGGACCTGTACGCCAGTGCAGCGATAGTGAGGAGTAATGAGATCTTTAGCAACACTGCCAGCACGGCTGACCAGGGCTTCGGTGGCGGCCTGCATATGGAGGAAGCTGCGGCCCATCTCACGGGCAATACCGTCCAGGGCAATACTGCCAGCAAGGAGCATGAAGGCTCTGGCGGCGGACTGTCCGTGACCGGTGCTGGTCCGGTGCTCCGTGACAATGCCATCCAGAAAAATGTCGCCAGCACTAGTAGTACCAGCTACGCATACGGTGGCGGACTGGATCTCTGGAAGAGCGATGCCACGCTGAACAGAAATGTGATCCGTGACAATGTTGCCAGCACGGGGGACTGGGGATTTGGCGGGGGGCTGAATCTGTCTGAAAGCGAGGCCGTGCTGGAGAACAACGCGATCATCGACAATCAGGCCGGTGGGCATGGTTCTGGCCTGTATATCGGAGGTAAGGCGCCGACCCTGGCTCACACGACCATCGCGCGCAATCGGGATGGCGATGACAGCGGGCTTTACGTCGCCGACCACAGCGCGCCAGTCCTTTCGAATACGATCCTCGTCGACCAGGGCACGGGCATCATTGCCGAGGAAGGCTCTAGTGCTGAACTGGAGGGCGTGCTGTGGTATGCCAACGCGAACAACAGTGGTGGCGGCGGCAGCTTAAATTTGTCCAAAGCCGCCACTGGCAATCCAGTTTTTGCTGCCGATGGCTACCACATTCTCACGGAATCGGCCGCCATCAATGCAGGTGTAGATGCGGGAGTAAGTGAGGACATTGATGGCCAGACGCGGCCGAACCAGCTCCCGGATCTGGGGGCTGACGAATACTGGCCATCCACCGAGCAAGGTCACATCTATTTGCCGCTGGTACGGGCAAGGTAGAAAGGGGGAGTATTCCCCCGATTCGCTATCCCGACAGCCCAAACTCGGTACTGTGCGCCGAGCGCGATGCCAATACAGCACAGATCTGTCTTTGGTGGCTGATTTGCAGGCCTCCGAGGCAATGAGCCGAAGGCTCGCTGCCCTCGAGGCCTGCTTTTGTGTTGGCCTTTGCCCGGGAGGCATCCGAGTAATCTGCTAGGGGCGCTTTGTTGACCGAGGCCGGGGCTGCTCAGGTTTGGGATCCCGGGGACGCTCAGGCTCGGGCTCCCTGGTACGCTCGGGCTTGGCCGGCGGGGGATCCTCTGGCATCCTGGTGTGCTCAGGTTTCGGCTTTGGTGTGTGTTCGGGCTGCCTGGTACGCACAGGTGGCTGGACACGGGCTGGGACAGGCGTTCTGGTGTACAGGCGCTGCCTCTCCCGAGGTGTAGCGGTCAGACTGGGTACGACCATGGGGCTTGTTGATTGTGGCCGCGGCGTACGTCGAAATTTCTGCAGCCACGATGGGACAGGAGTATTGGTCGGCTCCAGCTCCCTCTCTGGCTTGTCTGCTGGCCGCACGGGGGTCGCAGCTGGCGTGCTCGAGGGCGTTGGCGCCGGGCCTGAGATCTCTTCCATCGTGAGCGTAGGAGTCTGCGTTGGCGAGGGGGTGGGGGAGGGACTGGACAGAGGTGTCAGGGTCGCCTCGGCATTCGGCCTTGGCCCAGGTTCCACCACTGGCTCAACCTGGAGCCTCAGCGCTACAAGCTCCCCGCTGTTCTGTGCCTGAGCCTTGACCTGTACCCGCCTACTCAGTTCAGGATTACCCAGAATGACGGTGTCCGAGTTCAAATAGACATAGAATTCCTCAACCTGCCAAAAATCATCAGTTACCGCGGTCAGGATGCCGGCGAATTCTACCTTTGTCTGGCGGCGCAGGTCCAAGACACTCTGTGTTTCCTCGAGTCGTTCCCAGAAAAAGTCCTCGCGCAGTTGCTGCTTTGCCACAGGATCGATGGCCACCGAAATCTGAACCCACTCACCGGCACGTTTGATCGGGTGGAGGAGGTCGCCTGGCAAGCTGTCGTCGGCAATCGTGACGGATGCCCACCCGCCACTCAGCAACAGCACAAGCACCATGGCCAAAGCTGCCGCCCACCGGAAAGCCGGCTGGATCGTCAGGCCGGCCCGTAGCCGGTCGAGCAGGAGCAGCCGGGATGGCGGCGTAGTGCGCTTGGCTTCCAGAGCGGCTAGCATCCTCTGTTTTTGAGCGGCTTTGGCCTCGGGACGAGCATGGGGCACTGGGATACTGCGCAGGTCGCTGGACAGGGTCAAGAGAGCACGCAACTCGGAGGCCTGGGCCCCGTAGCGGGCCAGGCAATCATCCAGGCTCCGCCCTGTCTCCATTTCGGACAGGCACTCAGCCAACGAGATCCCCACACTACTCATCATAACATCCTTCGGTCTTTAGCGCCTGTCGCAAGGACTTAAGCGCGCGATGCTGGAGCACCTTCGTGGCATTCTCTGTTCTATCCAAAACTCGAGCCGTTTCAGCATGGCTGAGTCCTTCAATGAAGCGGAGAAGGAGTACCTGGCGGTAGGGTTCGGTCAGGTGGCGCATGGCCCGGGCCAGACAAGCCTGCTCCAGACGGCGCTCCGCTGTCTCGGCTGGGTTCGAGGGCGAAGCGATTACTTGCTCCTCCAGGGGCAAGAGTTCGTTCCTCCCTGCTTGACGGTGATGGTCGGTCAGCAGATTGCGGGCGATGGTGTACAACCAGGCCAAGATAGGCTGGCCCCGGTAAGTGTAGCCGGAAACTCTCTCCACCAGTCTCAGGAATACCTCACCTGCCAGGTCTTCAGCCAGCATCGGATCACCGGACCGGTAGAACAGGTACGTATAGACGGCATCATAGTGCCGCTGGTATATCTCGGCGAATGCTGCCGGCTCTCCCTTTTTGGCAGCCTGGATCAGCCGGGCTTCATCACTTGGCATGGGCATCCTGTTCGTTCGTTTAACGGACTTTTGCTGAAAAGGTTACATTGGGCACAGCAGCAGAACAACCTCCAAAACGCAGTGCGGGCCGTATTGTACCACATGGCGGCAGAAAGGCCACTAGACAGGATCCACTCGCCAGAACCCCTATTTGGTCTAGAAGGGATGTCGTGATATAATGTCGGCGCGAAGTATCAATTTCTGCCGTGGCGTACAGATGACAACTGAGATTGCTCTTACACTTACAATCATTGTTGCAGCCCTGACCCTCTTTGCCACTGAGAAGCTCCGGGTGGATTTGGTCGCGCTGATTGTTCTGTTGTCAGTTGGTCTGCTTGGCCTGATTAGCCCCGACAGGATCTTTGACGGCTTTGCGAATTCGGCCGTGGTCACCGTTTGGGCGGTCTATATCGTTTCTGGTGGGTTGTTCAGGACAGGGGTTGCCGATGCGATGGGCCGGGGTATCCTTCGGCTGGCAGGTGAGAGGGAACCCAGACTCATCGCGACGATCATGGTGACCTGTGGCGTGATCTCGGCTTTCATGAACAACGTTGGCGCCACGGCCATGCTCATGCCGGCCCTGATCGGTATCTCGCGTCGAACCAAGGTCGCGGTCTCCAAGCTCCTCATCCCGCTCGCATTCTCATCGCTGCTGGGCGGCGCGATGACCCTCATTGGCACGCCCGCCAACATTCTAGCCATGGGTATCCTGGCCGACCATGGCCTCACGACGGTGGGGTTCTTTGGCTTTGCCCCGATGGGTTTTGTCCTCCTGACGACGGGCGTCGTGTATATGGTCCTGATTGGACGCCACCTGCTGCCTGAGCGCCAGGGGGCGCAGGCCCGGCAGGATGTCTATCGCCTGAGAGAGTACGTCACAGAGGTAGGAATCCCAGACGAGAGCCCGTTGGCAGGGAAAACACTACTGGAATCCCGCCTTGGCAAGGACTATGACTTGACGGTGATGGCTCTCGAGCGCAATGGTATGAGCCAGGCTCGGATCAGGCGGGACACCCTCATTCAGGCCGGCGATCTGCTCACGCTCAAAGGTTCAGCGGACAGCCTTGTGGCAGCTCGGGAGGAATTAGGGCTGGCCATAGAGACCGAAGGGGGCTTGGACATTGAGCGGTTGGAACCAGGGAGTGTTCAGTTGATCGAGGCTACCCTGTCCCCGAATTCTGGTCTGGTGGGCCGTACACTGCGAGGCGTGCACTTTCGCGATCGCTATGGCTTCACCGCACTGGCTCTGTGGCGGCATGGGGAGGCTATTGCTGAAAAGCTCCGGGATCTACCGCTGCGTTTCGGGGATTCCCTTTTGCTGCAGGGCCCGGAGCACCGGGTGCCGGATCTCCAGGAGGGCGGGGATTTTCTGGTACTGGAACCGCTCGAATTGGAACAGCTTCGGCCCAGGAAGGCGCCCATCGCGATTGCCGCGTTGGTGATGGCCGTCCTGTTGGTGCTGTTCGCGGACTTTAACATTTCTATGGCGATGGTGATGGCCGCGGTGGCCATGGTCCTTACCGGCTGCCTCTCCATCGAGGAGGCACACGAGAGCATTGACTGGCGGACGGTGTTCCTGGTTGCAGGTATGCTGCCTCTTGGCATGGCCATGGAGGAGACGGGCACGGCACAGTACCTGGCCGACATCATGGTCGACGTATTGGGCGACTATGGACCTATCGCTCTGCTTGGTGGGATATACTTGCTGGCGGCGCTCATTACACAGGCCATGTCCAATGCGGCAGCTATTGTACTCATCGTTCCCATCGCCCTGGATACTGCTCTGGGCTTGGGCGCCAATCACATTACTTTTACGATGGCTGCGGTGATCGGTGCGGCTACCAGCTTCCTGTCGCCTGTCGGGCACAAGGCGAATGTGCTGGTCTTTGGTCCGGGAGGCTATCGTTTCTTTGACTACACGCGGGTTGGCGCACTTCTTACGGTGGGCCTGTTCATCATCTCTATGATCTTTCTCCCTATATTCTGGCCACTTTTCCCATAGACCTGAAACCAGGGTTACCTGCCAGAACTGCACACAACCTCCAGAAATTCTCCACGAAATCTCCATGTCTTTCTGATATGATGGATTCTACAAAACCGAGCGAGCGCCTGTGAGCGCGTATTCGCAGACAAAGAATGGAGGGAATGATGCAGCGTTTTTGGAAAGTGGCGGGAATCGCGACCCTGGTCGCTATACTGGGGGTGGCTGTACTTGGCGTTGCGGCCTATGCGCAGGACGACGAAGGGTCTCCCTTTGATTTCGGCGCAAAATTCAAAGAGGCAGTCGCCAAAGCTTTGGGCGTTACCGTTGAGGAATACGACTCGGCGGTAAAGGAAGCCCACGCACAGGTTGTGGACGAGGCTGTGGCCGAAGGCAAGTTGACCGAGGAGCAAGCCCAACGGATGCGGGAGCGAATGGAGCAGGCTCCTGATGATTGGGGACGGGGCAGGGGCTTCAAAGCGCCTCACGGCAAGGGCTTCAGGGCGCCGGAGGGTGAGGGATTTCGATCTCCGCGCGGTGGCATGATGGGACGCGGTGGGGCCTCCCCCATTGGCGTAGCGGCTGAGAAGCTGGAGATGACGGCCAGTGAGCTGATGGCTGAGATCAAGGAGGGCAAGAGTATCGCCGATGTGGCCACAGAAAAGGGTGTCGATCTGCAAGACATTACCGACGCGTATACGGAGCAGCTTGGAGAGGCTCTGAGCCAGGCCGTCGAGAATGGCAGGATCACCCAGGAACAGGCTGACTCGATGATGGAACAGGCCGAGAAGATGGTGCCCGAGATGCTGAACAACACCTGGGAAGGACGGGGGCCGGGTCGCTTCCCCGGAGGTTTTCCAGGCATGAGGTATCCTGGCACCAGCGACGCCTAGTGATGGAGGCGCAGTTGCAGTGCGCTGTTGTGTGTGGGGCGGTCCTGAGGAGGATAAGCGGCGATCGCCTCCAAGGGCTGGCCGATGCCTCGAGGCAAGTAGGCGCGCTGGCCAGATAGTAACACAGGTCATTACCGAATCGCGAGCATGGGCGAGTCGTCCCTCGGCAGATGTAAACGAGGGGCGACTCGCTCGCTCTGTGCAGGCCCTATAGAATTGCACCGCCTTTCCACCAGATCTCCACAAGATCTCCATATATGTATGCTATTATGGGCTCGCTCACCTCGGGTGAGCCGAACCGACATGGCATAGGGAGGAATGGGACCGGATGTCTCGCAAAGGAATACTCTGGATCACTGTCATCCTGCTCGTTCTGGCTACCGCTGGCAGCGCCTACTACTATTACACCAACATCTATACCCAGGCCCAGGAACCGGTCGAGGAGCCCACTATTACCACCGCCCAAGTGAGCCGAGGGGACTTGGTCATCACCGCCAGTGGTTCTGGTACCCTGGTCCCCAGCAGCGAATCTGCACAGGGTTTCCGGAGCGGTGGTGTGCTGGCTGAGGTCTTGGTTGAGGTCGGCGATCAGGTCGAGACAGGACAGCTTCTGGCTCGCCTGGACGATACCGATGTTCAGGACCAGATTGCTCAGGCAGAGATCAGCCTGCAGCAGGCCCAACTGGACCTGGCCGAACTGGCCGAAGAGGCGGATCCGGCTGACGTGGCTGCGGCCGAATCCAGTCTATCGTCGGCCAAAGCTGACCTGACCAAGCTGACCGAGCCGCCCGAAGAGCAGGACGTGTTAGCCGCGCAGCAGAGCTTGAAGAGCGCCCGGGAAGCATTGAACGAGCTGCTTGCCCTCCCCGATCCAGACCAGGTAGAGATTGCGAAAGCGGACATGACCGTGGCCGAGATGAACCTGCGGACGGCCCAGACAGCCTACGACAAGGTCGCCTGGAAACCGAATGTAGGCTCGAGTCAGGAGGCTGCTGACCTATGGAAGGCGACCACCGACTATGATCGGGCCCAGGCTGAGTACAACCAGGCGCTGGAGGGTGCCAGTGCTGATGAGATTTCCGATGCCCGCGCCCAGATCGCCCTGGCCCAGGCCCAATTGGATGCCCTGGATGTGGAGCCTGATTCCGACGAACTGGCCGCCGCTGAGGCCAAGGTAGTCCAGGCCCAGGCCGCGTTGGATAACTTGTTTGTCGGGCCTTCGGCCAAGGATCAACAGACAGCGGAATTGAACGTGGCCCAGGCCCAACTGAACCTGGAGAGTGCTCAGCGGGCGTTGGAGGATACCGTGCTTCTGGCTTCAGCGCCAGGAACTGTGACCGCCGTCGAGGCCCAGAGCCGGCGAATCAGTGGGTACTGCGGCCATTATCACCCTGGCCGATCTGGATGAGCCCCAGGTACTGTTTTGGGTGGAAGAGGCCGATCTGGCGAGCGTAGCTCCGGGCAACCGGGTAGGCATTATCTTTGAAGCCCTGCCTGACTATACCTTCCCCGGGGAGATCCTTAGCATCGACCCGGTACTGGTGGAAGTCGACGGTACGCCAGCGGTCCAGATCCTACGCCAGTATAGACTTGAGCGCCCATCCCATCAACTTGCTCTCGGGCATGAACGCTGAGGTGGAGGTCGTAGCTGGCGAGGCCCACAACGCGGTACTCGTGCCCATCCAGGCGATACGGGAGCTGACGCCGGGCCAGTTTGCCGTTTTTGTCGTGCTGCCCAACGGCGATCTGGAGATGCGGGTCGTCGAGGTGGGACTGAGGGATTTTGTCAATGCCGAAATCCTGTCTGGCCTGGATACAGGCGACGTTGTCAGTACGGGTACCGAGACAAGCTCCGAGACACCCAGCGAAGTGCCAGCCGGGGGCCAACAGCCACCCGCAGGAGGCGGCTTCATGCGCTTCCTGGGAGGGCAGTGAGAATGACAGATAGTCTCATCGAGATCAAAGAGATGACCAAGGTCTATGGCATGGGGGATGTGGCTGTACATGCCCTGGGGGGCGTAGATCTGAGGGTCAAACCGGGCGAGTTTGTGGCCATCATGGGGCCATCGGGCTCGGGCAAGTCGACGCTGATGAATATCCTGGGCTGCCTGGACAGGCCTAGTGGGGGCAGCTATGTACTGGATGGCGAGGACGTCAGCCGCTTGAGCAAGACGAGGCTGGCCGGCGTTCGCAACCGCAAGATCGGCTTTGTGTTCCAGTCCTACAACTTGCTGCCCCGGCTGACGGCGATCAAGAATGTGATGCTGCCGCTGCTTTACAATGGTGAAAACAACCTGTCCGACAAAGAGATCCACGAGCGAGCCGCTGACAGCCTCAACTCGGTGGGTCTGGAGGACCGGGTAGAGCACCGACCCACAGAGCTATCGGGTGGGCAGCAGCAGCGGGTGGCTATTGCCCGGGCGCTGGTGAACGACCCGGCGATCATTCTGGCCGACGAGCCCACCGGAAACCTGGACACCCAATCCAGTCTGGAGGTTCTGGATCTTTTGCACCAACTCCACGAAGGCGGGGCGACCATCGTCATGGTTACCCACGAGCCGGACATCGCCGAGCACGCTGACCGGGTCGTCTTTCTCCGTGACGGGCTGATCGTGTCCGACAAGCTTAATGGGAAGAAGAGGGGCAAGTTGGCGATAAAGGGGTCACTATGAGCCTACGACGAACCTTCAAAGTGGCCTGGGAGGGCCTGACCCTCAACAAGGTGCGCTCGTTCTTGACGACATTGGGCGTCATCATCGGCGTGGCTGCCGTCATCATCATGCTGGCCGTGAGCGCTGGCGCCGAGGCTGAAATTGCCGACCAGATCAACTCTCTGGGGGCCAATCTGATCATGGTCATGCCCTCATTTGGCCGGGGCGGCTTTGGCCCCGGCGCTGGACCGCGCCCCAGCCTGAGCTACGACGACATTGGCGCCATCGCTGAGAATGTGACCGGCATCAATGGCGTTTCGGCGGAACAGACTACGACCCAGGATGTAAAAGCACCCGGGGGCAGTGGCGCCACCCTGGAGGATATCTCTGTGGTGGGGACGACGTCTGGGTTCCCGGACGTCCGGGACTATCAGACAGCGCTGGGACGGTTTGTGACCGACGAGGACAATGATCGGGCCAGCAAGGTGATCGTGTTGGGCTCTGATATTTCCGAGGAGCTCTTTGGCGGCGTGGATGGGGCTATCGGGCAGAAGGTCAAGATCGGTTCCACCCAATTCACGGTCGTCGGTGTGATGGCGCCGAAAGGTGTGGTGGGTACCACAGACTATGATGGGCGGGTGTATATCCCCCTCACCGTGGTCTTTAAAAAGTTTGCCAACGCCCGGTTTGGTGGCGACAGCGTGCGACTCATCTATGTCTCGGCCGAAGACAGAGAGAAGATGAACAGCGCTACCTCGCAAGTCACCAATCTACTGGCCCAGCGACACGACGTCGACCCAATGATGCCAGACTTTCAACTGATGACCCAGGACAGCATCATCGATGCCCAGGCCTCCACAACTGAGGCCTTTCGCAATCTGCTGGCCTGGGTGGCTGCCATCTCGCTGGTCGTGGGCGGCATTGGCATCATGAATATCATGCTGGTCAGCGTTACCGAGAGGACAAGAGAGATCGGGCTGCGGCAGGCGCTGGGCGCCCGGCCGCGTGACGTGCGGCTCCAGTTCCTGTTGGAGGCCATCGTCCTTAGTCTAGTGGGCGGGTTGCTGGGCGTCCTCGTGGGCGTGGGCGGCTCCTATCTCTTTAACTCCCTGGGCACCATGCGCACGGAGCTGGTACCGGCATCCATTCCGCTGGCCTTTCTCGCAGCGGCAGCCGTGGGCATCTTTTTTGGCTACTATCCTGCCACCAAGGCGGCGCAGCTGGATCCCATTGAGGCGCTTAGAAGAGAATAGGAAAAGGGAAGGTTTGAGATTTCGAATCGGAGGAATAGAATGAAATTGTGGAGTCTGGTTCTGATACTGGTCCTCGCCGCTGGTGTAGTGGCCGGGTGTGGAGGGGGCGCATCTGAGGATAGCGCGGCGTCACCGTCAGGGCAGGAGAGTGTGGTCCAGGAGCTTGAGAGTGGTGCGGACAACGAAGGCTACACCAGTACGGTGCTGGCGGTTTCCTACGAGCGGGCACTGCCCGCCAGCAGCCAGCTTGCCTTGGGTACCTTCCGACTTCAGGGGACGAAGAATGCTGTCACGCCGGAGCAGGCCAAGACCCTACTGCCGCTGTGGCAGGCGATCCAGGGCGGCAACTTGCAGAGCAACGCCGAGACAAACGCCGTGCTGAAGCAGATCGAAGGCGCGATGACGGCCCAGCAGTTGGCGGCCATCGCCGCGATGCAGCTTACCTTTGAGGACATGGGATCCTGGATGCAGGAACAGGGGGTCAATTTCCGCCCGCCACAGGGGGCAGAAGGTGGTCAGGGCGCCTTTGCCAACCTGAGTGAGGAGGAACGGGCCTCCATGCGTGCCACCCGTCAAGCCGGGGGCGGAGGTGGCTTCGGCCAGGGTGGGGGCGCTGGTGGTTTTGCCGACATGAGTGAAGAGGAACGGGAAGCCATGCGAGCTACTGCCGAGGCCAGTGGTATGACTTTCGGCGGCCGGGCCGGTGCTCGCCGAGGGCAGATTGCCTTTCTGGCCGAGCCGCTGGTCGACTTGCTGACAGAGCTGGTGGCAGAGTAGGTGATTCGATCCGACAGCGTGCGACTTGAGGAGCAAGTTGTTCACGAACAGAACTCCATGCAAGTTACGCGGAGACTCCATGCACTTTCCACGTCTGTCTGATATCCTGCTGCCAGAATTCTGGCAGCAGGAGGCTATGGGTGAATGAGCAAAGGTGATGAATGGTACGCACAAAGCATCGATTAATGGGCGTGTTCTTGGTCACTGCAGTCGTTGTTCTCCTGTCGACTGGCCTTGCTGGTACTGCAGTGGCCAGCGCCGTGGGGACGGCGGCCGGCAGTGTGTGGGGACCCGACAAAGCTATGGCCCCAGCCTCCGAGTGGCAGCCTCTGCCTGCTGGCGAGAGCCACTGGTACGCTTTCAACTATGCGGGTGATGGTTCACAGGCAACGATCCAATTGCAGGTGGAGCCTGGTGATGGTGTGGGCTTTGTCGTCTGGACGCCGGATCAGATCTACCACTGGGGGCTAGGGGAATACGTCGAACCTGTTGGGCGGAGTTCAGCCGCCCCCTCAGCGGGTGGCCGCCAGGCATGGTCGGGCAACTTTCGCGACGCTGGCACGTACTACATTGTGGTGGAGCATACTGGAAATCAACCAGATGTAAGCTACTATTTGCTTACTGTCAGCGGTGACGGCGTTTCGCTGCCGCCAGAACCACCGGCGCCAGTGGCTGAATCCGCATCCACGGCCCAGATCAAAGAAGCACGATCCAAGGCGAAACCGCTGGCGGACATTGACGGTACATTGGTCTTTCAGTCGGCTCCTGGTGGCTTGTTCTACACCATCGATGTTGACGGCACGAACTTGCAGCCTATCACTACTGGCTTGGACCCGATCTGGTCACCCGATGGGAGCCAGATCGCTTTTTCCCGATGGGATGACCCGCGTGGCATCTGGGTGGTTGATGCCGATGGCACAAACGAGCGTCGCCTGTTCGACTGGCCGCGTGAGACAAGATATCCATCCTGGTCGCCGGATGGTGAGCAGATCGTGTTTGGCCGGCAGCACCGCGGGCGGATAGAGCCGACCAGGGTGTGCTTTGAGGGACCCAAGGGGCAGGTCTGCCGTGTACAGCCACCGGATCCACACTATAACTTGGGCGTCGTCCGCGTGAGCGACGGTTACTTCTGGGAACCCTTGCCCAGTAGCTCGGAACGGAGCCTGGCACCCGCCTGGTCGCCGGTTGAGGATCAGGTCGTCTATGCCGATGTGTATGGCCTCTTTGTCCAGAGCATCGACGGGCAGACGCGCTACCAACTCACCGCGAACAACCGGGATACCACGCCGGCTTGGTCGCCGGACGGAGAGCAGGTAGCCTTTGTCCGGCGCCAGCACGACCACTGGGAGATCTATGTTGTGGATGGTGATGGCCGGAACCTGCGACGGTTGACAGATACGCGGGCCAAACCCGATGGCTCTGCCGGCAGTAGCGTCTCGCCGGCATGGTCGCCGGATGGGAGGTACATCGCCTTCCTCACCGACCAGACTGGCGAGTGGCAGATCTGGACCATGGAAGCCGATGGCAGGAATCCGCGGCCCCTGTTCGATAGTGAGTTGGATGGCTTGACTCTGGACTATGCGTTCAACGACGAGCGTGCCCTCGACTGGGCGCGGTAAGGTGGGCCGGGTGTACGAATGGGAAACGAACTCAATTGAATGAAAGGCTAGAAAGAAGAGGATATGCGTACTAAAAAACCCGTAGGATTTGTGCTTCTCCTAATAATTCTGAGTACCATCGCCTGCAATGTCTCCGGGGTGTCTGGTTTTCTGGAGGGGCCTCCGACAGGCGAGGTTCCGGCGACCCAACCGGTACCGGAGCCAGTCATCGTGGTGGTGACGCCCACGCCCCTTCCACTCGATCAGGTGTCGCCGGTTGCTTCAATGCCCATCGACATTGAAGAGCAACTTGTAATAAATGTCTATGCTCAGGTTGGTCCGGCAGTCGTATGTATTACGGCCCCTCAACGCTTTGGTGAGTGCATTGGCTCGGGGTTTGTGATCGACCTGCAAGGACACGTGGTCACCAACAACCACGTCGCCGGGGTGGACCCGGAGCTGCTTGTCACGCTGGCCGACGAGCACTCCGTCCCTGCCGTGGTGGTCGGGGTGGATCCCGGCAGTGATCTGGCCGTGCTACAGATCGATGTGCCGCCGGAGGATCTGACCGTGGCCGAGCTTGGCGAGTCCGCCAGCCTGCGGGTAGGCCAGCGGGCCATCGCCATCGGCAATCCCTTTGGCCTGGAACGGACCATCACCACGGGCATCATTAGCTCTCTAGGGCGGACCCTTCCGCGCGACGACAGCGATTTTCAACTGGCGGAACTGGTCCAGACCGACGCGGCCATCAATCCCGGCAATTCGGGCGGGCCCCTACTGGACTCTCAGGGCAAAGTCATTGGCGTCAACACGGCCATTGCTTCCCGTAGTGGGTCCAATTCGGGCGTGGGCTTTGCCATCCCCGTAGACATTGTCAAACGCGTGGTGCCAGAATTGATCGCCGAGGGACGCTACCGGCATCCCTGGCTTGGCGTCTCGGGTGGAACCATCACGCCGGAACTGGTTGAAGCGGCGCGCTTGCCTGTAGAGATCGGTGTCCTCATTTCCACCGTGGAACCGGGCAGTCCGGCCGACAGGGCCGGACTGCGAGGCGGAGACAGACAGGTGCAAGTTTCCGGCGTGCAGATGCTGGCCGGCGGAGATATCGTGATCGCGATCGAGGAGATAGCCGTCAGCCGCTTTGACGACGTGGTCAATTACCTGGCCAGCTTCACAGGCGTCGGCGACTCGATTACACTGACTGTGGTACGTGAGGCCGAGCAGATCAAAGTCGAGGTCACGCTCGAAGAGCGCCCTGGCAACCGCTAGGGTTATCTTGCTCACCGAAGCCTGTGACCGAGAGGGGAGATTGCTGACGGTGCACCGCATACTGGTGGTAGATGACGACCGCGAGATCGTACGACTGGTGCGCGCTTACCTGGAAAAGAGCGGCTACGAGGTCCTGGTTGCCTACGACGGCGAGACTGCGCTGCATATCCTGCGCCGCGAGCGTCCCGACCTGATGCTTCTGGACCTGATGCTCCCCCGCCGCGATGGTCTGGATGTGACCCGTGTGGTGCGGGGCGACGCGGGCCTGGTCGCCATGCCTATCATCATGCTCACCGCCCGCGTCGAGGATCACGACAAGATTGTGGGCTTGGAGCTGGGCGCTGACGACTATGTGACCAAGCCATTCAACCCCAGCGAAGTTGTTGCCCGCGTGCGGGCGGTACTGCGCCGAGCGCAGGGCGAGCCCGCGCCACCCAGGGTCATCCGGGCTGGAGCGGTGGTCATCGACCCGGATCGTCACCTGGTGGAGGTGAAGGGACAGCCCTTGCACTTGACCCCTACAGAGTTCGCCATGCTGCGAGCACTGGCGGAGCAACCCGGCCACGCCCTCACCCGGTCAGAGATGATCGAAAAGGGCCTCGGTTACGGCTACGAGGGTCTGGAACGGACCGTGGACAGTCACGTCAAGAACCTGCGGCGCAAGCTGGACGAGGCTGGTAATGCGGCCTACCTTGTTGAGACGGTATTTGGCATCGGCTACCGGCTGGCCACGAGCCACCCGGCAGCCGCGGGAGTATCCGCGTGAATCAGTTGCGGGTGCAGTTGATGCTGGCCTTCACCCTGGTAGTCCTGGTTGCGGTTGGCGCCATCGCCTTTCTTATCAACCAGACCACGAGTACCGCCTTTCGCCAGTATATAACCAACAGCGGCGTGCGAGCCTCCGGCAGCGGCGTACAGCAACTGGTCGCCTACTACCAGGCCCAGGGCAGTTGGGATGGCGTGGAGCGCCTGCTGGGCGACGGCGTCTTTCTCGCCGGGGCAGCGGGCCGGCCCTTGCCGGCCAATGCACGCAACCGTGCCCCATCTGGCCGCCTGGACGCCCTGCTAGCCGATGCCGATGGCAGAGTTGTCTTTGACAGTGCGGGGGCGGGGAGGGCTGAAGGACGGCGCTTGAGTTCCAGGGAAAGGTCGAGAGCTCTGACCATTTCTGAGACCGGAAGCGGAGAGATACTGGGCTATCTTCTCCTGTCCTTCCCTGGTGGGGGAGACAGGCTGGGCCGGCTGGAACAGCAGTTTCTGGACGGTGTGAGGAAGATCCTGGTGGTGGGCGGAGCACTGGCCGTGGCATTGGGTCTGGTCCTGGGCTTGCTGCTGAGCCGGAGCCTGACCGCGCCTCTGCAGCGCCTGGCCACTGCCGCTCGAGCGGTCGCTGCCGGTGACTTGGGCCAGCAGGTCCGGGTCGAGGGCAGCGCCGAAATGGCTGAGGTCGCCCTGGCGTTTAACGAAATGACCACCGCTCTGGGCGAATCCGAACGCCAGCGTCAGAACATGGTGGCCGATACGGCTCATGAATTGCGTACGCCCCTCACCGTGCTGCAGGGAAACTTGCGGGCAATCCTGGATGGTGTGTATCCCCTGGACGAAGCCGAAATCTCGCGTCTGTATGACGAGACGCGGCTCCTGAGCCGGCTGGTGGATGACCTGCGGGAGTTGGCCCTGGCTGACGCCGGACAACTGCGCCTGAATCTGCGGCCGACCGACGTGGGCCAGGTCATCCGGTCGACGACGGAGAATCTGGCACCGGCTGCGGAAGCCTATGAGGTGAACCTCACCGCCCAGGTTCCGATTGATCTACCGGAGGTCCGGGCTGATGCTGACCGGGTTGTGCAGGTGTTAAGCAACCTGTTGGTCAATGCCCTTCGCCACACACCTCCAGGCGGAACCATTTCAGTGACAGCTACTGAGGCGGACGATACCGTAAGGCTGGCTGTGGCCGATACTGGTGAGGGCATTGCCCCAGACGATCTGCCTCACGTCTTTGAGCGCCTTTGGCAGGCGGACCGAGCCCGTACTCGCGACATCCGCATGACTGGCGGCACCGGGCTGGGCCTGTCCGTCGCCCAGAGCCTGGTCGAGGCCCAGGGCGGGCGCATCTGGGCCGAGAGTATACTGGGTCAGGGCACTACCTTTCGGTTTACATTGCCTCTTGCAACGTAGCACAGTCTGTGCGCCAGCGCATACAGGCCGCGTCATGGGCTCCCGATGGGCACTGTCTGCCCCGATCCCATCGCCTCTTTAATGACCATTCAAGGGCTCGCCCCTGAGATATGCCTCCATCCTGGGCATAAAGTAGGGGATGACTTCCGGCAGCATCTTGGGCATCAGGTTCTCCATGGCCGGCGGCATCAGGTCGGGCATCTGCTCCTGCATGGCCTCGGGCATCGGGATCCGCTCGCCCACTGCGTCCAGCATGTCGGGCATCACCTTGGGCATTATGCCCGGCAGGAGCCGCGGGAACAGGAAGGGCATCATCGGCTTCATCATGGCGATCATTGCATCTTGCACTGGCCCT
This sequence comes from uncultured Chloroflexia bacterium, assembly GCA_963783445.1. Taxonomy (GTDB): domain Bacteria; phylum Chloroflexota; class Anaerolineae; order JAAYZQ01; family JAAYZQ01; genus CAWANP01. The sequence continues at coordinate 295,965 of CAWANP010000002.1, forward strand.
GGCGAGGCCTTGACCATCTTCATCATGCCCTGGAAGGGTTGGGGCATGGCCTCGATCATCTCTGGCAAAAGGTCAGCCATAAAGGTGGCCATCGGCTCTGGCTTCAGCAGGTTGATCATGGCCTCAAAGACGGACCACATCTCCAGCGCGTAGGGCGTTGAATCGCCGTGCTCAATGCCTGCCGCTTCACAGGTCAGGTTGGCCAGGTCCAGGATGGGCAGGTCGCGCCCCGTCTTGTCTGCCGTGACCCGAAGTTGCACCTCGCAGCAGGGGCAGGCAGCCACTACAGCTTGAGCGCCGGCAGCTTCGGCTTCCTGCAGCCGTAGGTCGCCGATGTGCTGGGCAACGGGGGGATCGGCCACCAAGCTCAGTACGGAGCCACAGCAGTGGGCTTCCTGTCGATTGTGTTCCATCTCTACCAGCGTAAGGCCTGGGATGGCCCGCATCAGTTGCCGTGGCGCTTCATAGATATTGCCTGCCCGGCCCATGTGGCAGGAATCGTGCCAGGTGACCGTCATGTCCACGTTCTGATCGAGTTGGAATATGCCGGCCTGGATCTGCTTGGCCAGGATCTCGCTATAGTGTTTGGCCTCGAAGGGATAGTCAATGCCCAGCTTTGCGGCCCACTCCGGATAGAACGTGTGCCACACCAGCCAGCAGGCGGGGCAGGAAGTGACCACTGTCTTGACATCCCTGGCCCGCATGGCCTCGATGTTGTGCCGCATGATCTCTTCCCAGGAATCCCACAATCCGGCGACCAGCATCGGGATGCCGCAGCATGCTTCATCGGTGCCCAGATAGGTGAACTCGACACCGGATTTGTGCAGCAGACAAGCGGTGGCCTGGGCGATGTCGTGCTCTACATAAGAAGCCGTACAGCCGGGGAAGTAAGCGATCTCGGCCTTCTCGGGCAATTCGGCCGCTACTTCTTCCGGCATCCACTTGGGCCGGTCGACGCGGTATGCCGCCCAGATGTTGTGCTCCTTGTGCAGCGACTGGCGCATGATCTCAAAGGGTGGGAAGGTGAGTCGGTCTTCATCGTGGATCAGTTGGCCGCGCAGCTTGAGCCAGCTTGGTTCGATGGGTAAATCCTCGCAGCAGCGGACGTTGCACAGCTCGCAGGTGGTGCAGGCCATGAATGTATCGACCATCTTCTGGTTCCAGTCCACCTTGCCTTCCATGTACTGCCGCAGGAAATACCATTTGGCCCGGGGTGTTTGGCTCTCCCAGCCACGGCCATAGTACTGGTCGCACTCGTCCACGCAGTAGCCGCACTGGGAGCAGGCATAGGCGTACCAGGCCACATCGTCGGGGATGCCCCGGCGGCCCTGGCCCTCAAGGCGTTCGCCTACGGGGGTCTTGGCCGCGTTGCCAAAGATGCGAACCAAAGGCTCAAAGGCTCCGGCCATGCCCATGAAGGCCGACAGCAGCGGCTTGCCCTTGAGGACCTTGTGGGGATTAAAGAGGCCCTGTGGGTCTAGCTCTGACTTGAAAGCATCCAGGCGGGCCAACCGTTCGGCCCCCAAAATAGATTTGGCCTGGTTGGTGAAGTAGAGCCCGGTAGAGTAGGCCCGGCCGCCGTTCTCCTTGGCAATTCTGAGCACGGTAAGCGCCAACCCGAAGGCAAAATTGAACGTGAACTTGCGCTCGTCGTGCAGGATGAAACCCAGTAGCGTCACCTCGCCGTCGATACCGTCCACCATGCCTTCCATGACCATCGACAACTGGACCCGTTTTCCAATAGCCTGCAACGCGCTTCCCAGGTTCGACAGCGGCACCAACACCTCGGCCGGGGCGATGCTTGGTCCCAGTCGCTTGACGTGCATCAGGTCGAATCGTTCCTCCCATTCGTGGTGGGCAACCTCGTCGTCGACGAGTGTCCCACCAGCCTTGCCAAGGATCGCCGTGAGCGGAGCTTCGACGGCCTGCCGGCGCGATTCAGGGGCGACAAAGATGGCGATATAGCCCTCCGGTACGACGGGACGGTGCGCGTCTACGGCATGTCCATGTTCCATGGGAGGCGGAAGCTGGTTCTTGAGTTCAGCCATCCTGGGGTTGATGAAATTCACGGACCACAGCGGCAGGGTTGCCTCCCGGATGGCGTTCAGCGCCACACCCATGCCGTCAGCTGTCGCAAAGCGAGCGCCCCATACCACCTCTTCCTCAAAGGGACGAACCTGGATCGTTAGCTCGGTGATGAAACCGGTAATCCCTTCTGACTCGCTAATGAGGTCAAGTTCTTTTCCACTGATTTCGCGTACCTCGCCACTGGGCAGTACGACGCGACAGGAGACGACGCTCTTGTGAAAGGCACCATACTCATAGGCGCCAAAACCGGCGCCCCCTTGGGCAAGCCAGCCCGCCGCCGTTGAGGATGGAGCACTGGAGGGATAGGTACACAAGGCCAGACCTTCTTTGTTCAGTTCCTTCTCCAACCGTTCCCAGATTACCCCCGGTTGAACTGTGACCGTCATCGACTCGGAATCTACTGCGAGGATCTCGTTCATCCATGAGAAATCTACGACAAGGCCCCCCTTTGTCGGTATCACACCACCGTAGCCCGAGGTCGACTTGCCCCGTGGTACCAGGGGGATACCATGGCTTTGGGCAAAAGCAACCAACCGGATTACCTGCTCCTCGCTGAGGGGCTGGACGATGCCAGCAGGCAGCGTATTGCCGATGAGGGGTTTGACCAAGCTGGGCAGTGAACCCACGTCGTGGCTGTAGAACATCCGCTCCAATTTGTCAAAGGCTGCGCGTGGCCCAAACATCTCCTGCAACTGTTGCTGCAATGCGGGTGACAGAGATTTCACAGTACTGTTCCTCCGTTGGACCGGGTTGTGTCCTTTGATTCCATCCACCTGGAGCCATTTATGTGGGTACCGAGTGGATGGCAGGGTGCCAAGCCTGACAATGGCTAGCAGTGTACCATGAAACTACACACCCGTCAATATACAGTACGAATGACGCGTGTACAGTCAGATCTCTGTAACAGTATAATGTGTAGCTCTGGAAAGCGTCCATCGTATAGTCGCGGTGCCGGTGACCGCATCCATGCCACCAGACTTTGCTAGATCCTCTGCTGTTCTGTATTGGAGAAATATGGTATAATTGCAGGTGGTCAGTGGAGATTCGAGGGAGGTGAAGAGGAATGAGTGAGCAGGCGCTCCCAGACGTGGGTTTCCAGGTTCGGGCTATTCGCCAGCAGCGTGGGCTGTCTCTGCGTGCGCTGGCCCAGATCTGTAAGCTTTCCCCCAATACCATAAGCCTTATCGAACGGGGAATCACTTCGCCCAGCGTGTCCACTCTGCACCGGCTGGCGACGGCCTTGCGGGTGCCCATCACGGCTTTCTTTGAGGAACGACTTGACAAGGTGGAGGCGATCCTGCTCCGAGCGGGCGAGCGCCCGCGGACGGGCAGTGGCAGCATGTTGCTGGAAAGCCTGGGTACAGCCCTGGACGACCAGTCACTGGAGCCGTTTGTAGTTACCTTGAAGCCCGGGGCCGGTAGCGGCCGGCGGCTGATGGTACACGTCGGCCATGAGTTGGTGTACTGCCTGGAAGGGGAGATAGAGTACACCGTGCGTGACGAGAGCTGCCGGCTTTCGGCCGGGGACTCGTTGCTCTTTGAAGCCCGGCTTCCTCATCGCTGGCGCAACCCCGGGACAGAACCTGCCGTGTTCCTGCTGGTCTTCCAGTCGACCGAGCTGGGGGAGTCGGTGGAAGAACACCTGCGCCCGTGACGTGACTGTTGATTTGTCATAGAAAAGCCCCCCTCGCAACAAGGGGGGCTTTCTGCATAGGCACCTAGCAGGGCTGTCCCGCTATTCTTCAGAATCTCTGGGCGGCGGCGTGCCAAGATCCACGTGAGATGGCGGGCGATTCTCCTCGATCCACATCTCGAACCACTCGGGATCCCACCAGTGAATGATGGCCGCTGAGCGGTCCGGCCTCTGGCCGAGTAGATTGTTGACCATACACTTGTCTTTGTAGGCTTTGTCGATAGCTGCGTCGACGTCGCTGTGGCCTAGCTTGCCAGCTTTCCAGCCCTGGAAGGTATCACATAGGGGATCCATTATCTGGCGCCAGCGATAGTCCCAGTAGGCATCCGTCAGCTTTTCTTCCCAGCTTTTTGGACTCATGCTCCAACCTCCTTTGGAAGGTCCCGCCGGCAGCCAAATGGATTCCGGCAAGGTCGCGGCCGATCAGACGATCAATGAATCTGCGATGAGGTCGATGACGCCCTTGATCTCGAACCCCATCTCATAGTGTTTGTTCAGGTCGTCCAACTGGGTCTTGCAATTCTCACAGGCGGTAATGACCCACTCGGCGCCTGTCTCGCGGATCTGCGCAACTTTGGGCAGGCCACCCTGCATCCGGGTCTCATACATGTCCTCGACAGCGGCGATCAGCCCGCCCCCGCCACCGCAGCACCAGTTCAATTCCCGGTTGGGTGTCATCTCCCGGTAGTCTGTGGCGACGGCATCGATCATCTCCCGCGGCTGTTCATATATCCCGGAACTGCGACCCAGGCTGCAGGGGTCGTGGTAGGTCATGGGCGTGTCAAAGGTCTTGGGCTTGACCTTGATCCGCCCCTCGGCCAGGTACTGGTGGGTGAGCGGCACGATGTTCAACCGTTCGAGCCCCTTGATCTCGTCGCCGAACCAGCCGCCGAAGTAATTGAACATGGTGCGGCTGGCGTGCCCACACTCGGGGTAGACGATGCCCTTGACGCCCAGGCGCAGCGCTTCCTGCACGATCCAGTTGGCTGCTGCCTTGGCCTTGGGCATATCCCCGACAAAGTAGGAGTGGTTCGTGGCTGTGAACAGGCTCAAGCTCCAATCTACTCCCGCTGCGCAAAAAATCTTGGCTGCGGGGATTATTGCTTCTTCACCGACCAGGGGAACGTACAGGTACTCGGCCCCTTCGTTTTCAACCCTGACCTTGACGTCGGGGTGAAACTCTTCCCGTAGCCGTGACTCCAGCTCTTGCGTTTGCTCGACGTAAAAATCCTTGATAAAGTCGATGATCTCACCCTTGCTGACCTCTGCCTCGCCGATCTCGGCGATCATCTCCGGGCCGATCTCCTCCTGGAGCATGGAGTAGCGCCCGGTGCCGACCAGCAGGCCGGTGTCCAGGTCAAAGGGGCAAAAGACGGCGCATCGGCGGCAGCCGGTGCAGTCCCACATGGCCTTCTTGAGCTGGGCTACCATGGCCGGATCGGTGCCCTGGTAGTCGTTGATCCACTCCCAGAGTCTGCCCTTTTCTGCTCCTCCGCTCTCGATGGCCTTCTTGACCAGCATCATCCGGTAGGCGGGAATGTGCGCCGGGTCTTTCGACGCGGCGTAAAAGTGGCAGGCATCAGCGCAAGCGCCACAACGCACGCAGGAGTCGCCATAGTATTGGAGCGGCCGGCTGATACGATCACGGATGGTGTCAATGAAACGGTCTAGCATCGTAGCCTCCTTAGCTCCGCATGACCATCTTGTTCAGGATGGAGCCAATGGTGTGGATCAGCTTGCCAAAGGGGAAATAGATCATCAGGAGCTGGACGAGCAGAAAGTGCCAGAGGAAGGATACGCCAGCGCTCTCGGGTACTGGTCTCCAACTGAACTTGTACAGTCCCTGCATGAACTCCCGCATGGCAGGCTGGTCTACCTCCAATACCGAGCGCATGTGCATGCCGGTGACACCGATGGCGATCAAAAGGCCCAGGGCGAAAAAATCTTCCGGGGTAGAGAGCCACTTGGCTGAGCCTGCCCAGCGACGAGGCAGCAGGTAGAAGAGAGGGATCATGAAGAGCAGGCCAGCTGTCACCCCAGCTATCAGGGAGAAGGTATGGAGTTCCCTTTCCCCCCACCCCAGCCAGTCCCAGAGGAAATAGAAATCGGTGACAACGCGGATGTGCCCCAGGATCAGGAGCAGCAGGCCAACGTGCATGATGAACCCCCCTGCCCACAACAGGGTGTTCACCTTGAACAATCCCTTCATCGTGAACATATCCAGGAGGGCGTCCCCCAGCCGCCCCCAACGGCTTTCCGGCCGTGGGAAGAGGGAGAGGTGGGCAGGCACCGGCTTTCGCTGCGACCAGCGGTACAGCTGGTAGGCGGTTCCAGCGATTAGGACGATGACCGCAATGTAGGGAGTGATGTACGATACGAGAAACCCTATTGCTTCCATGCAGCAGATCCTCCTTGATTTGCAGGGCTTAAAGACAGACACAGGAGGAGAAGAAAACCTCTCCTCCGCCTGGAGGCGAAGCTACTTGACGCGTCGTACGTAGAACTTGAAGACGTCGCCGTCCTTTTCTACTTTCAGCAGCTCGTTGCCTGTACTCTTGGTCCAGGCAGTGATGTCAGCCATGGAACCGGGATCGGTGGCCAGGATCTCCAGGACGCCGCCCACGGAAATGCCCTTGACTTCCTTGCTGGTCTTTACGACGGGCATCGGGCACTTTAGTCCCTTTGCGTCCAGTGTCTTTTCTGGTGTATACTCGCTCATGGTTTGTTCTCCTTAGGTTGAATTCAATCTTTGTTTCTTGTGAATCGGTCTTTCCTAGATGAAGAGGTTGATCTCGGATCCCTCGGCCTCGGCGATAAACGTGGCTGCGCCTACTACGTCATCCACTTCATCGATGAGGTCGTCTCTGCTGATCTCCATGACGTCCATGCTCATCAGGCAGGCCAGTAATTTGACGTCCATGTCAATGGCCATCTGTAGCATCTCTGGCAGGGTGGCGACGTTCTGCTCGGCCATCATCTTCTTGAACATCCAGCGCCCCATGCCGCCAAAGTTGAACTTGGATGGCCCCAGGCGGTCGATCCCGCCCCGGTTCATGACGCCCATCATTTTGCCAAAGAACCCACTGCCCGTTGGGGTTCCCTTCTGGATGGCCTTCAGCCCCCAGAAGGTAAAGAACATGGTGGTTTCCATGCCCATGGCGGCAGCGGTCGTACCGATAATGAAGGCGGCAAAGACCTTGTCCATATCCCCGCTAAAGACTACGATAGAGCATTTTCTCGTCTCTTCGCTCATCTCTCCTCCTTGATTCTCTAGACTCTGCTCATCTCGGAAATGTGCTGCAAACGACTGAGCAGATTCAGCCGTTCCTGGCCAATCTCGGAAAAGGTACCTGCCACTCGCCCCAGTAGCCGGGATATGCGGGCAAGGCTCTCCTCCGGCACCAGCCGCACCCCGGGAGCGGCGCTGCGTAGCTCTTGCTCGTTGAGACCTAGCTCCGCGGCCAGTTGCGGCAGGTTTTGCTGCCAGTCTGGCATTGCTCCGCCTGGCGCCTGGGTAGCGAACTGGCAGCCGGCGGCAATAGCCACCTGTCTGGTGTTCTACCTCGATCGGGGCGCTGATGCACAGCAGACCAGCATGGCAAGCATGGATCTGCCCATTGTCTACGCGTCTCCATGCAGCCTTACACCGGCGGAGGCCCTCTTGGCTGGACATGATCATCTGGCAGAAAGTGGAGGAATTGCTGACCTCGGTCAGGCGCGAACCGTCCAGTTCGGTGGTGACTGCGGCAATATCCAGTGCTTCAGCGCACACGTCCTGGATGGTCTGGATACAAGAAAGCGGCAGCGATTGGGGGGAAGGTGCAATCGTTCCCCCCGGTGGCGGCGGCAGGCTCTCAATCTCCAACCTGTTCTGCTGCTCCTGAAGCCAGGTTTCAATCTCCCGGCGGGAAAAGCGCCACTGTCCGCCCACCTTGAAGCCCTGAAGCCTATGATCGTTCAGCATGCGGTAGATGGTGATGCGGTCTACCTGGAGCAGTTCCTGTAGTTGTTTGGTTGTGAGCAAGTCATCCACGCTGCGGACAATCCCCTTTGAATCTGTGTCACAGTATACCATCAGACGGGAGCTGGGTCAAGTTATGTATCGCATGTTGTAACAAGATATAACATACGCAACATATCCTGACCCACTGGCCGGAACAGGCCCATAGGCCTCACGAGCTGGCCGGTTGTGGTTGCTTCTCAGGGCAAGGTGTGGTACAATGACTGCCATTGTTCCCACCCCAGGCTGGACTGGCATGAGCCCTCCATGCACTTGGCGGTGGGGGGACAGTCTAACGAATCACATGGGAGCAGCATGTACCTTCACCCGCTGAAGGCAGGCCAAGGAGGGACAGTGTGAAGCACTTTATTATTGTGGCCATACTGGTCATCATTGTCACCGCTCTACTGCTACTGGGTTTGAATAGCATCGACCTGGTGCCGGAGCTTGCCAGTGATGAAGGTGTGGCCGTGGACCAGATGTTCACTGTGCAGATCTATATCATTGCCTTCATCTTTGCCCTCATTATTGTGTTTATGCTTTACAGCATCTTTGTCTTTCGGCGCAAGCCGGGGGACATGGGGGATGGGCCGCATATCACGGGCAATACGCCGCTGGAGATCACCTGGACACTCATTCCCTTGGCCCTGGTACTCGGTATCGCCACGTGGGGTGCTGTGCAACTGCGGGATATCACAGCAGCCCAACCCGATGAGCTGGTCATCGAGGTTACAGGATTCCAGTTTGGCTGGCGCTTTGACTACCCTGAGACAGGGGTTAGCTCCAGCGAGTTGTACTTGCCCGTAGGCCGTCAAGTCCTGTTCAGGCTCACTTCGACCGACGTGATCCACGATTTCTGGGTGCCCGAGTTCCGGATCAAACAGGATGCGGTACCAGGTACATGGACGGAACTGCGGGTCACGCCCAATGAGGTGGGTGACTTTACGATGCGCTGCGCAGAGTTGTGTGGCTACGCCCATTCGGCCATGATTGCCTCGGTGGTGGTCGTTGAGCCAGGAGATTTTGAAGCCTGGCAGGCGGGGCAAGATGTGGAGAGACCGGCAGGCGAGGAACTGACTCCTGTGGAGTTGGGTGCGAATCTGGTGGAGGAAACAGGTTGCCTCTCCTGCCATAGCGTGGACGGGAGCGCGCTGGTGGGCCCGAGTTGGTTGGGTTTGTTCGGCACAACGGGGCAGCTGGACGACGGCTCCACGGTGGTAGCGGATGAGCAGTACTTGCGCGAGTCGATCCTGGAACCGCAAGTGCAGGTGAAGGCCGGTTACCCCAACGTCATGCCCGCAGCCTATTCATTCCTCTCCGATGAGGAGCTGGACGCGATGGTCGAATATATCAAGACCCTGGGTGAATAGCGTCGTCGTGCGATGCTTCCGCCTGATCTCGTGTCCGCAATGGACTGTGGTCTGACTTGAACAGAGAATCTGCAACAACGAGGAGGACACCTATGACAGTGCTTTCATTGGGGCTGGTTCGAGGGCTGGGTGCTCAGATTGTGGGTACCGCCCTGGGCATGGCACTGGTCGTCGTGGTCCGAATGCTGATGGGTTTGGAACCCTGGGAGCCGGAGCCGGTTCTGGTCGTTGGCTCGATAGTGGGTGTCGTCGCCTTTCTCGCCGGCGCCGGTTCTTTCAGCGACTGGTTCAAATGGACCAAAGGTGAGAAAACCCCCATGCACCATGGTCCGCCTCCCGGCAAACCAGCTTGGACTCGCTATTTCAGTGTGGATTACAACCACCGGGTGATCGGCATCCAATACATGGTTACGGCCGTGCTGATGCTGTTGGTGGGTGGGCTTTTTGCCATGATCTTTCGCGTGGAGCTGGCCGAGGCAGGCCGCCAGTGGCTCGATCCGGCTGTGTTTAATACCATGATCGGCATGCACGGTTGGGTCATGATCGCTGCGATCCTACTGGGGATCGCGGGCTTTGCGAACTATCTCATTCCGCTGCTCATCGGCGCCCCCGACATGGCTTTCCCCCGACTGAACTCGGCAGCCTATTGGATCAATATCCCGGCAGCGATCGTGCTGATGACCAGCATGGCCGTTGGCGGCTGGGATACCGGCTGGACGGCCTATCCCCCGCTAAGTGCCTTTGCGCCGCTGGGGATGCAGATGTACTTTGTGGCCGTGTTTTTTATGGGTCTCTCCTCTATCTTGGGCGCACTCAACCTTATCGCCACCATCTTGACCCAGCGTACCCCAGGGATGACCATGTTTCGCATGCCCATCTTTGCCTGGGCGGTGCTGGCCACCAGCATTATCTCCCTGACGGCCACCCAGCTCATCTCTCTATCCTTCGTCATGGTCATGTTTCAACGGTTGCTGGGGATGGGCTTCTTTGATCCGGCCAAGGGGGGCAACCCGATTCTCTTCCAGCATCTTTTCTGGTTCTATTCTCATCCAGCAGTCTATGTTTTCGTACTGCCTGGCCTGGGCATCATCAGTGAGTTGTTGCCTGTCTTTAGTCGCAAGCCACTGTTTGGCTACAAGTGGGTGGCCCTGTCAAGTATGGCCATCGCGCTGGCCGGATTCCTGGTCTGGGCCCACCACATGTTCGCTGCCGGGATGGAGAGCTGGCTGCGGATACCGTTCATGTTTACTACACTGTTGGTGGCCGTGCCGACGGGGATCAAGTTCTTTAGTTGGATCGCGACGATGTGGGGTGGCAAGCTTACCTTTCCTACCCCGATGCTCTTTGTCCTGGGCGCCTTGTCGGTCTTTTTGATCGGCGGATTGACCGGCCCACCCAATGGTGTCGTCACCACCGACCTGTTTGTGCACGATACCTACTGGATCGTTGGCCACTTCCATGCAACGATGTTCGGTGGTTTTATCTTTCCCTTCTTTGCTGCCCTGTATTACTGGTTCCCCAAGATCACGGGCCGTATGTATAGCGAGAGGCTGGGCAAGCTTAGCTTTGTGCTATGACCGCCGCATTCTGGGTGCAGAGTCTGATCCAGATCCGCGTCGGCCTGCTGGGCATGCGCCGCCGCATCGTGGACTATGACCCCGCGCTGGGCATTGAGGGGGGCAGCTTGCTATCACCATCGCGGGCTTTGTCATCGCCTTCGCGGTATTCATCACCCTGTACAATCTGATCGCCAGCGCCCGTCGCGGTGAGGTAGCCGAACGCAATCCGTGGCGCTCGCGCTCACCGGAGTGGCAGATCCCATCGCCCATTCCGGAGGTTGCCTATGCCCAGCCAATGCAGGTCGTGGGCGAGCCCTACGATTATGGCCTGGCAGACTCGACCTACGTCAGAGTCGCACCGCCTGGGGCAACGGCGACCGCCCCGGCCAGCGGCGACTAAAGGAGGTGACAAGATCATGATCAGTGGTCAGTTAGGCCTCGCCCTGGGAATTTCTGCAGTCCTTTTGCTCGTTGTAGGGGCCATGGGGGCAGTCTTGGCCTTTGGCTTTAGCAAGCTCAGTCCGCTGCCTGCCAAGCCCCCCGAACCTGTCAAGGAGCCGGTTGTTGAACCGGTAGACGAAGAGGTGCTAGCCGGCCGCAAAGCTGCCTACCGCCGCGGCCTATACGTCTTTATTGGTCTGGCGGTGCTGACGGCCATCGAATTACTTATCGCCATGGCCCTCAGCGGCTCCGCGGTCCTCCTATTTGTGATTATCCTGGCCAAAGTAGGCCTGATCCTGCAGTACTATATGCACGTGGACCAGGTTTGGAGTGAGGGGGAGGCACACTGATGAGCGCTGACAGCCTGATTGCGTACAAAATACAAACCAAGACAAACCGCGTGGGCCTGTGGTTGTTCATTGTTTCTGAAGCTTTTCTATTCGCTGGCTTGCTGGCATCGCGCTTCTACCTGTGGGGAAACACCCGCCCGGCGCTGGATCAAACGCTGGGCCTGATTGTCACTACGATCTTGCTGATTAGCAGTTTCTTTATGAATCGCGCTGAATCAGCCATCGCCCACGGCGACCGGGAGACCTTTCTCAACAGCCTGCTGATCACCGCTGCATTGGGTGTCGCCTTTCTCATCGGCGTCGTCGGCTTTGAGTGGCAGGGGCACCTCAAGCCCTGGGACGGCGTCTATGGTGCGGTGGTGTACGGTATGACTGGACTGCATGCCCTGCACGTAGTGAGCGGCGTGGTGTTGATCCTGATCGTGTGGAATCTGGGACGCAAGGGTCATTTTTCTACGGAACGGCACTGGGGTGTGGAGGCTACGGCCGTCTACTGGCACTTTATCGACGTGGTGTGGGTCTTTTTCTACCCTGCTCTATACCTCATGGGGACCGCCGTTTCATAGCTTTCAGCCCTCAGCTATCAGCCAACATGTCTACGTTGATCGCTGAAAGCTGAGGCTGTGGGCCAGTATCTCTTTTCCCTGAGTGCCTGCACCAGGGTTCCCATTCTGTAGAGGCCGGGGCTTCCGATGGATCCGACGTTAAGTGTGTTGTTGCTGTCGTGGGCGTGGCGGCCTGAGATCCTTCTGACCTTGGGCCTGGCGGCGGCGATCCACCTCGTGGGCCGTTGGCGCCTGAAGAAGCGCGGCAGCACCCATCTGGTGAGTCCCTGGCGCTCGTTGGCCTATTTGAGCGGTCTAGTCATCTTGGGCATTGCTTTGATGTCGCCCATCGACGTGCTGAGCGGTCAGTTCTTCTACATGCACATGATCCAGCACTTGCTGCTGGTGATGATCGCGCCCCCGCTGCTGCTGATCGCCGACCCGATGCCTGTCATGATGTGGGGTCTGCCCGCTGCTCTGAGGCTGGAGGTAGGGCGCTGGCTGCGGCCGGACGCGACGTTCCGGCGCGTGCTACGTACGCTTACAACACCGGGGCTGGTCTGGTTGTACTTTGTCGCTACGCTCGTAGGCTGGCACGATGCCAATGCCTACAACGCTACGCTACAGTACGAGCTGGTCCACGACTTGGAGCATATTACCTTTTTTGGGACAGCGATGCTGTTTTGGTGGCAGGTCATTGGTTCTGCACCGCATATCCACCGGCGGTTGTCACAGGGCGTGCGGGTAGGGTATGTGCTGTCGGTGGTGCCTGCCACCGCGCTGACCGGCATCGCCATCTCCTTTGCCAGCGAGCCGATCTACAGTTACTATACGACGGTGCCGCGCCTGGGTGAGATGACGGTCCTGCAAGACCAGATGTTGGGCGGGGTGATCATGTGGATCCCGGGCAGTATGATGTATATCCTCGCCGCACTGATCCTGATTGCCAAGATCGTTCGCGTTGAGGAGGTTAACGAGCCGGTGCTTGAGCCAGCGTGGGCCACCAGCGAGACCGCGCATGCGCCGGGGTTCGAGGAGCCAGAAGTCACGACCTAGAGCACAAAGGAACACGTGTGAAACCTGCAGATATCGTCGCATCTCCAACAAGCAAAGAATACAAGTCTCCGGCAGCTTCCCGGTCCCGGGCTGTCCTGTGGAGATCACTCATGGTCCTGTTCAAGGTCCGGGTGGTGATGCTGCTGTTGTTCGCAGCGATGGGTGGCGCTTGCCTTGCGGCGGGCGGCTGGCCTGGCCTGGATAGCATTCTCCTGCTCCTGGTCACCGGCGGTCTGGCTGCGGCAGGTGCTTCGGCGATCAACCAGTACCTGGAGAGGGATTTGGACGCGCGTATGGAGCGTACCCGCGGCCGCCCGCTGGCTGGTGAGCCAGTGATCCGATCGAGATGGGTGCTCTATGCTGGCGCACTGATGATCCTGGTGCCTGTGCTCGCCGTTTCGGCCTTGAATCCAGCGCTGGCGATTTTCGTTCTGTTGGGCGCCATCATCTATGTCTTTATCTACACGATCTGGCTGAAGCGACGGACGCCACTGAATACGGTCATCGGCGGTGCGGCAGGGAGTGCGGCGGTGCTCAGTGGCAGCGCGGCAGCCGGGTATTGGAACGAGCCGGGAGCTTTGATTCTGGCTCTACTGGTCTTTCTGTGGACGCCGACGCACTTTTGGAGTCTGGCCATCGCCTATCGCGACGACTATGCTCGCGGCGGGTTTCCTATGCTCCCGGTGCAGACCTCGCTCCGGTCCGCGTCCTGGTGGGTGATGCTGCACACAGCCAGTTCCGCTCTGGTGGCGCTGCTCCTGGTCGCTCACCCTGCCCTCGGCTGGCTGTACCTGATTCCTGTCGCATCGTCGCTTGTAGTCCTGCTCATACTGAATGCCCGACTGATTCTTGCTCCATGCCGGAAGCGGGCGCTGGCCCTGTTCCATGCATCGAACCTGTTTCTGGCAATTCTATTGCTGTCCATCTGTGCGAGTACGCTGTTGTCCTAGAGCCTGAAGCCTTAGCATCCGTACCTGATCCAGGCGCGGATGCTGGTGCCTTTCCCGGGGCAGGAGGATGCCCGATGAAGAGGATCCTGAATCTTGGCTTGCTTGTGGTGGTTGCGCTTGCGGCTTGTGGGCCGCCCGCACCCTCCTTTCGCGGCTCGGTGCTGAATGAGCCGATTTCCGTTCCAGATTTTGCCCTCACCGACCAGAATGGACAGACCTTTCGCCTGAGCGACCAGCGTGGCAGCGCAGTGCTTCTCTTTTTTGGATATACGCAATGCCCCGACGTGTGCCCAACCACACTTGCCACCTGGCGCCAGGTCCACGAGGCTCTGGGAGACGACGCAGCCCGGGTGCGCTTTGCTTTTGTTACGGTTGACCCCGAGCGGGACACGCCGGAGCGATTGGGCTTGCACGTCAACGCCTTCAATCCTGATTTCATTGGCCTGACAGGAACACAGGAGGATTTGGAGGCGGTCTACAAAGTCTTTGACATTGTCTATGAGAAGGATACCTCGTCGGGCAGCGCGGCCGGCTACCTGGTAAACCACACGGCCACCGCCTTTCTTCTTGACCCAGAGGGCCAGTGGCGGCTGCGCGAGAAATATGGCACGCCTGCCGAGGATATCGCGCACGACATCCAAGAACTGCTGGAATAGTGCAGTAAATATAAACACAAGAGGAGAAAGAATATGTGGCACAAGAGGGCTTTTAGCTTGGGAGTGGTTGTACTGCTATTGGCAGTTGTGCTGACTGCCTGTGGAAGCCCAGCGGGCCCCCAGATCAAGACTGAGGAGGTCTGGTCCCGCCCAGCCATGGCCATGAAGATGAGTGAGTCTGATTCGGGCCAATCGAGTGAGGGTGGCATGGGTATGGCCGGCACTGGCGCGGTCTTTATGCTATTGGTGAATGATGGTGGAGAGGCGGACCGCCTGATCGGAGGCAAGACGGACGTCGCCAAGGTAGTCGAGATCCACGAGACTGTGATGGAAGGCGAAGTGATGAAGATGAAGATGCTGCCCGATGGCCTGGAGGTTCCGGCCGGGGGTGAGGTGCTGCTCAAGCCCGGCAGCTACCATATCATGCTCATCGGCATGCAGCAGGATCTGAAACCTGGCGACACGTTTAAGCTTGAATTGGAGTTCGAAAAAAGTGGAAGCATCCAGGTGGAGCCGGAGGTTCTAGAGCACTAGGGAAAAGTGGACAAAGGACGACAGTTGGCGGACGAAGGTGTTTCTCATGCCGGAGAGCGCTTGGTCATCCGGGCCTCGTCGACGGCTGACTTGAACTTGGTTGTGACAGCAAGTTTGTTGCTGGATAGCCTGTGGGCAGTGGCAGAGAGCTTGGACGATAGAATGAAGTGGTTGTTGGCGGCCATGGTGTTGCTGACCCTGGTGAGTTGTGGTCGGGGTGGTGGGGATCTGCCTGATGTCGGTGTGGTGCTGGCGATCGAGCCTGAGCCAGCCCGCATTGGTCCGGCAACGATCACCGTCTCGCTTTCCGATGCTGGGGGCCAGCCCATATCTGGCGCCAAAGTGGAGCTGGAGGGAAATATGAACCATGCTGGGATGGTGCCGGTTTCCGCCTGGGCGCAGGAGGTGGCTGGTGGCCAGTACCAGGCGGACCTCGAGTTTACCATGGGCGGTGACTGGTTCATCCTGGTGCGTGCCGATTTGCCCGACGGACGCTCTCTGGAGCGTAAAGTTGACGTACCTGGCGTGGACGCGGTCTGTGGCGACACGCCGGCCCCATGATGTGCGATGGGGATGAACACGGATAGAACCCGCTCCGTCCGCAGCAATACGCCTTTGTTCCCGTCCATTGTCCAAGGTACAGGTGGCCAGTGACAGGCCAGGTCGATGCATCGCCGCGCACGTTGGACCTGATGGATCTGCCAGGGGTGGGACGGTTCCTGCGCTGGCGGTACGCCCGCTCTGCCCTCCAGTGGCCGCTGCTGCTGCTGGCTGCCCTGATGGTATGGGACGGCCTTTCGGGCCCCCAACTGGCGCCCAAGAACCTGGCCACTGTCTTTACTTGGGTCCACTACCGGGGGCTGGTTATCTTGGCCCTGTTGGTGGCCGGCAATCTGTTCTGCATGGCCTGTCCTTTCATGCTAGTCCGCAACATGGCCCGGCATTGGATCCAGCCTACGCGGATGTGGCCCCAGCGTCTGCGAAACAAGTGGCTGGCCGCGGGGCTCTTTGTACTACTCCTCTTCCTCTACGAGTTCCTGGATCTGTGGGCATCACCCCTGTTGACGGCGTGGCTTATCCTGATCTATTTTGCTGGCGCCTTGGTGGTAGACAGCCTCTTCCGAGGGGCTGCATTCTGTAAATACCTCTGTCCCCTGGGCCAGTTCAACTTTGTCGCTTCTCTTGTCTCTCCTCTTGAGGTCAAGGTGCGCATCCCCCCAGTTTGTGCCGACTGCCATACCAAAGACTGCATCAAGGGGCAACAAGGGTCCAACGCCCAAAAACAGAGACCGAAAATCGGAGGCTGTGAGTTGTGGCTCTTCCAGCCGTCCAAGATTGGCAATATGGACTGTACCTTTTGCCTGGACTGTGCCCATGCCTGCCCATACGACAACGTCGGAATCTCGTCCAGACTGCCTGCCAGCGAGCTTTGGGTCGACTCCCGCCGTTCCGGGATCGGGCGCTTCTCGCGGCGGCCGGACCTGGCGTTGCTGGTCGTGCTCTTTGTCTTTGGCGCTCTGCTCAATGCCTTCGCTATGGTCACACCGGTCTATACGCTGGAGAACTGGCTGGCCGATCTGCTGCGTACCCAATCTGAAGTCCTTGTGCTGGGCGTGCTCTTTGCAGTGGGGTTGGCTGCGGTACCCGTGTTGCTGCTCACACTATGCGGCTGGTTGTCGCGGTGGTGGGCAGGGCCGGGGGACCGGCCGTCGTTGCTCGTGTGGGTGACACGCTACGCCTTCGCGCTGGTACCCATTGGCTTTGGCGTATGGCTGGCCCACTATGGTTTTCACTTTCTCACCGGCTTCTGGACCTTTGTCCCCGTGCTACAGAGTTTTGTTGCAGATGTTTTCGGCTCGCCGTTGCTGGGCATACCCCGTTGGGAACTGGGGCCGCTGCTGCCGATGGGCTGGCTCTACCCACTGGAGCTGGGATTTCTGGGCCTGGGCTGGTTTGGTTCGCTGCTGGTAACCTATCATCTGGCGGCCGTCGATGCCCCCCGTCGTCTTTGGGGTGCTTTCTTGCCATGGGCCCTTCTTGTAACGCTCCTGTTCCTGGCGGCAGTCTGGCTGATGGCCCAACCCATGGAAATGAGGGGCACCTTTCTGGTGGGGTGAATGATATGGTGGGATGTGTGAGGCCAACCCACTTTTGGCGTTGGCTGCTGATTGGTGGCCTGCTGCTGGTCTGGCTGGCCAGACCGCCACTGGCTTTTGCCCACGTGGGTGCGCCCTATCCGGTTCTGCTGGAGGAACCGGTCGGCCCCTATGTGGCCTCAGCCCTGGCCGATCCAGATGTAGGCAAGGGAACCTTTTACATCCTGGTCACCCTCCTGGGTGGCCAGCCTGCGCCATTGGACACAGATGTGACGGTCTGGATTGCGCCTGAGGACGGTCACCTGGCTGAAGCCGGCTACCCGGCCCAGCGCGAAGAGACGCGGTATGGTGAGCGGTTCGTTGCTGAGGTTCCATTTGACGTTGAAGGCCCCTGGCAGATACGGTTGGCCATCGACGGCCAGGCAGGCTCCGGAGCCGCCTCCTTCCCGGTGCGGGTGACGCCCTCAGGTCTAGGCTGGCTGGCTACACTGGCTTGCCTTGTGCCTTTTGCTCTGTTAGGCTTGTTGTGGCTGAGAGGCTCAATACGGCAGCGATCGCGCCAACAGCCGATTCCCCGTACTTGAGTTACCCCGGCCCCAAGGTTTGTATTGCTCTACTCACTCTCCCGACAATCAAGTGCCAGAACCGCTGTCTGGCTTGCTTGCCTTGCCCTGGCTTTTGGAGTACAATACGACCGTCAGGACATAAGGAGTCGGTACCTTGTTCTCAATGCCGTTTGAGGCGTTGTGTGACCCGTCAGTAGAATCCAGTTGGGAGACTGTCCCCCGCGTTGCCTGCCATGGCCGGGTTGCTTTGCGATGACGGTTTCCCGCTTTCGCGCCTGGAGGGCCGAATGGGTTGTCTGGGCCATGATCCTGGCCTACGTTGTTTTTTTTGCTCTCCTCACGATCCAACAGCACAATACTTTTCAGACCACAGCTTTTGACCTGGGAAACGTGGACCAGGCGGTCTGGAATACGCGCCACGGCCGATTGCTGGCCATGACCAACATCGAGGGGCTTACCAACCGCCTGGGAACCCACGTCGAACCGATCCTGCTGCCCATTTCCCTTCTCTATCTCCTTTGGAGCGACCCCCGGACGCTGCTGCTCCTGCAGACAACGATTATTGCCCTCGGTGCCTGGCCCGTATACCTCATCACGAAACATGCAACACGCAATACGGCTCGTTCCACGCAGAATGTACTCCCGATCCTCTTTGCTTTGGTCTATCTCCTGTTCCCTGCCCTTCAGTCAGCCAATGTCTTTGACTTTCACGCGGTGTCGCTGGCGCCCACTTTTTTTCTCTTTGCCTTCTACTATCTGCAGGTGGAGAGGTGGGGGCCATATGCCCTTTTCTGCGTGTTGACCATGAGCTGCAAGGAGGACATGCCTCTCCTGATCGTGATGCTTGGCCTCTATGCCTTGGTCGTGCGCCGCAAGTGGCTGGCGGGCTCGGTTACCATCGCGGCCGCCGGTCTGTGGTTCATTCTGGCTGTGGGGGTGGTTATGCCCTATTTCGACCCTGAGGGGGTCGCTCCCCTGGCCAACCGCTACGCCTACCTGGGCGACAGCCCTCTGGAGATTGTCCTGACCCTGTTCACGCGACCTGGTCTCGTTTTGGATCACCTCCTCACTGCCGAGAACTGGGCCTACGTCCGTGATCTGTTGATGCCCGTGGCCTTTCTGTCACTGCTGGCACCTCAGGTTTTGATGCTGGCCCTGCCGTCGTTGCTCATTAACCTCCTGAGTACCGATGGTTTGATGCACCAACTGGAGGGCTTTCACTATGGGGCGCCACTGGTACCTATCGTCGTTGTCTCGGCTGCGTACGCTGCGGCCTGGCTGACCCACCGCCTCCCGCGCTTCCGGTACTTGGTCTTCATCATGGCTGCTCTCGTCCTGGCTGCCACCCTGGTCTATCAATATGGCCATGGCTACACTCCCATAGCCGCTGATTTTGATGGGAGCTGGCCTACCGTTACCGACCATCATCAGTTGGGCGAGGAGATCGCCGCCAGCATCCCGGCAGGCGCTTCGCTGGCTACTTTGCCCCATCCCAATCCCCACGCCAGCCAGCGCCAGCAGCTTTCGATGATCGACCGGGTGGAGAACGGGCTGCCCGCTCCCCTCAACGATGCCGAGTATGTGTGGTTGGATGTGACCAACGGCTGGCCGCTCCATCCCAACGACCTGAAAGTGGCAGTCGAGAACCTGCTGGCTCGAGGCTTTGGCGTGGACCAGGCCAGCGACGGCTGGCTTCTGCTGCGCCGGGGCGCTCCTGAGAAGGCTCTGCCCGGCTCCTTCTATGATTTCGCCCGCGCCCCCGATCTACGGCCGCAATACCCAATGCGCCTTCAGTTCCTGCTGGATGGCGAGCCCGTTCTCGAATCACTGGGCTTTGACCTCATCCTGCGAAACCAACGCTCCGATGCTTCGACTGGGCGCTCGCGCCAGGGAGACCGGGGACCAGTCTCCAGTCTCCGTGTCTATTGGCAGGCGCTGCGGCCCCTACCGTCCGGTCTCCGCCTTTACCCTTTCTTCTTTGATGATTCTACAGGTCAGATCCTTGAGGATACCTCTCAGCGGCCCATGATCGCCTCGGTCTGGTACCCGCCCGAGGACTGGCAGCCAGGGGAGATTGTGATGACCAGCACCCTGCCCTGGGATGTCGGCCCGGACTATGGGATTGGCCTTGGCGTCCTGCTGGGCGACGATTGGGCAAGATTGGATCAACGTTTGCCCCTCCGCGTGAGATCTTCTGAACTGGTGATCCGGCGTTTTGACGGCGATACCTGGGCGCGCCTTATCGGAGTGGTCGATGGGGAACCTGTTGAGGAATACCGCGCTTTCTTTGTGCCGCCACCTCAGTACCCACTCGATGTTGATTTTGATGGCGAGATCCGGCTCCTTGGCTACGACCTGGACTGCAGCAAACAATCCGCCACTTGCAGCCTGCAGTTGTACTGGCAGGCTCAAACTGTCCTTGATACCAGCTACACTACGTTTGTCCAGATGCTAGGCCCAGAGGGAGGGGTTCACGCTCAAGTGGACACCGTGCCACGTGGCAGGGGCTATCCTACCACCTGGTGGCTTCCGGGCGAAGTGGTTGCAGATACCCACGTCTTGGCACTGCCAGGTGATGCTCCTTCTGTGGCCTACCGGCTCATCACTGGCTGGTACGATCCAGAGACAGGCGCTCGCCTGCCTGTTTCTGGCCAGGCGATGGAGTTTGTCGAGCTGGCTACGGTAGAATTCGGCGAATAGACGTGTCTTTGCCGATCACATAGGGGTAGAGCGTATGAATATGTCAGACGATCTCTACGAGGGTCTTGCAGAGCGCTACGACCGGTTCCACGGTGCGTTTGGGGAGCACGATCCAGACACCGCTGACTTTTTCCGCAGGCTGTTCCAGCAGAGATGTGTTCATCGTGTGTTGGATTGTGCCTGCGGCACGGGCAATGACCTCCATTTGTTTCACTCTCTTGGCTGCCTTGTGATCGGTTCCGATATCTCTGCCTCAATGCTGGCCCAAGCCGAGGCCAACCTGACACAGGCTGGTTTGACGGTGCCCCTGCACTGTGTGGACTATCGCGAGTTGCCCCAACAGATTGAGGGGAAATTTGACGCTGTCGTATGCCTGTCGAGCTCGATTTTGCACATGCCCGATGACACTGAGGTCCTGCACGCCTTTCGCAGCATGCGGGGTGTATTGCGCGATGGCGGTATCCTTGTCCTGACTCAGGGCACCACGGACAAACAGTGGAAGGAGCAGCCCAGGTTCATCCTGGCCATCGATTCGCAGGACTTGACCCGGCTTTTCGTCATTGACTACCTCAACCAGGGAGCCCGTTACAATGTATTGGACATCGAGCGCTCTGAGTCAGACAATGGCCTGAAGGTCTGGAGTGTAGAATACCCCCGGATTCTGCTCAAGGGTGATCTGGAGAGGCTGCTTCACGACTCGGGATTTGGCTCGATGGTTTTCTACGGTTCTTTTCTCCTAGACCCCTATGACAAAAAGACGAGCGATAGACTGATCGTTGTTGCTGAATGTTGAGTCCATCCCTACCGAGGAGCAGATCCTTTGCCATGAAAGATCTAGTGCCCAACCAGATTCCTTCGACCGAGATCGCCGTCGTCGGCGCCGGCCCCATTGGGCTGGAGTTGGCTGCAAGCCTCAAGCGGGCGGGCGTGGACTATTTGCACTTTGAGGCAAAGCAGATCGGCCACACCTTCACCTGGTGGCCGCGCGACACCTATTTCTTTAGTACCACTGAGCGCATCGAGATCGCCGGCATCCCTATCCAGAGCATGGCGCAGCAGCGCACCACGGGCGAAGAGTACCTGGTCTACCTGCGCAGCGTTGTGGAGATGCTGGATCTGCAGGTCCAGACCTATGAGCCGGTGACGGGGATCGAGCGCCAGGCCGACGGCTTCCTGCTGCGGACCCAGCCGCAGACTGGCGAGTGCAGCTATCGCTGTCGGAAACTTGTGTTGGCCATCGGCGACATGCACAAGCCCAACCGGCTGAACATCCCGGGCGAGGACCTGCCCCACGTCAGCCACTATTTTCACGATGTGCACCCATACTTTCGCAAGCGGCTATTGATCGTGGGTGGCCGAAACTCGGCTGCCGAGGCGGCCCTGCGCTGCTGGCGGGCTGGCGCAGAGGTTACTCTCAGCTACCGCCAAGCCGAGTTCGACGCCCAACTCATCAAGCACTGGATCCTGCCCGATCTCAAGACCCAGATCGATTTGGGAACCATCGGCTTTGAGCCACTCACCGTTCCGGTCGCCATCACACCGCAGCACGTAGTGTTGGAGAAACTGGCTGCGAAAGGTGCGCCTTTTGATCCTGCTCAGCAGAGGTCCACCGGCCTGGCTCAGGGTAGGCTTGAAGACCAGCGTATCGAGCATCCTGTTGACTTTGTGCTACTCCTCACCGGGTTCACGGCTGACATGCGTCTCTTTGGATTGGCCGGTGTGACCCTGGTCGGTGAGTCCCAGACGCCTGTCTACAACCCGGAGACAATGGAGACCGACGTGCCTGGGCTCTACGTGGCTGGTACAGTGGCTGCCGGCAAGCGACAGGCACGTTACGCCCTGTTCATCGAAAACACCCATGTACATGTGGGCCGGGTCGTCAAGGCCCTGACTGGCTGCTGGCCGGACAAACTGGGTACGATTCCGGCTCGGCGCTATGATCTGCCCTTGGAAGCGTTCCAGGATAACTAGGACGATCTTGTCACTGATTACCCAATCTTGACCTGTGAAAAGGAGACAGTGCTCTGATGAAAAAGATGAACAAGTGGCAGAGGGTTGAGGCTGCCCTGCACGGGGCCGATGTGGACCGGGTCCCGATCAGTCTATGGAAACACTATCACCTGCAGGACAGGGCTCCTAAGCAATTGGCCGAGGTGACTCTGGCCCTGTATCGCCAATTCGACATCGACCTGATCAAGCTGACGCCCAGCGGGCTCTATCCGATCCAGGACTGGGGGGCGACGATCCAGTTCGGCAGGGACGACGACTTTTTGCCCCTGGCGGTACAGCCGGTCATAACTTCGGCTGGCGACTGGGAAGCCCTGCCTCCTCTGGACGTGAATAAGGGTGCTCTCCGGCGCGAACTGGACATGATCCGTTATGTAGCCGACGGGCTCCAGGGAGAGGCGCCCAATATGATGACCATCTTTAGCCCACTCAACGTCGCCTTTAAGCTGTGTGGGGACAAGATCTCGGGCGAGCTGGTCATCGATTATATGCGCCAGTCGCCAGGCGATCTGCATGCCGGTCTGGCTGTGATCACAGACGTGGTACAGGACTATGCTGCCGCATGTTTGGAGGCCGGGGCTTCGGGTTTCTTTTTCGCCACGCAGATGGCCAGCCGCGACCTGATGACGCCTGAAGAATTCAAGGAGTTCGGTGTACCCTACGATCTCCAGGTGCTGGAATCGCTGGCGGGCAAGTCGCAGGTGACGATGCTCCATGTCTGCAAGCAGAACCTGATGTTCGACCTGGTATGCGGCTATCCCGTGGACGTTTTCAACTGGGCCGCGCAAACCAGCGGTACCAGCCTCAGCGACGCGTGCCAGTTGACGGATAAGCCGCTGGCTGGGGGCCTATCATTGAACACCCTGCTCCATGGCAGCGAGGAGGATGTCCTGGTCGAGGCCCGTAAGGCCATTGCCCAGGCCGGCCGGAGGGGCTTTATCCTGGCGCCGGACTGCGTGATCCGCGGGCCATCACCTGATGCCAACCTGGCGGCTGCCCGCCAGGCTGTTGAGGAGACAACCCGTTCATAGTCGGTGCGCGCCGGCGTGCGGCCCAGACAGCGTGAGGCACAAGCCATTTTGACGCACAGGGTTGTGGTCGGATCGCCGGTTATGGTGTATAATAGCGGTCAACTGCCTGCGTGGATACCACGCTGGGGGGCTGCTATGCGTACCGGTTTGGAGGTACGAGCCAGGAGGCGAAGATGAGGTCAATGATCCAGTATGTGCTTACGCTGATCTTGTTGGGGGCTCTACTCGTAGGATGTAGCTCCGGCGAACCAGTTCCCACGGTAATTGTGCAGTTGATTGCCACGGAAAGCCCAACCAGTACTCCGCAGCCGACGGACGAGCCGGTGCTTCCGACCCCGACGGATGAGTCACTGCCTCCAACCCCCACGGACGAACCGGCGGCTCCGACCCCCACGAATGAGCCGCTGCCTCCAACCCCGACAGAGCTGGCGCCAGAACCCGCTGGAGACGAAGGTTCCTTGAATCTGGTAGCGGCTGAGAGTGGTGGGAGCGTGGTTTCAGTGACGGAAGAGTTGGCGTGTTGCCCGGCAAGCAAACTGCTCGATGGCTATCGGCTTGATGGTGGGGAATGGTGGACCGGCGAGCCACCCACATTCCCTCAAGTGATCGTCTTTGATTTAGCGGGCGACGAGGCCAAGACCATCGATCGCGTGGTCTTGAATCCCTGGACGTCAGAGTGGCGCTATGCCTGGGTCAAGGATTTTGAACTCTATGTCTCCGATACCGATCCCGATCTGGAGGATATGGGCTGGGTTGGCTCGTTCAGGTTGGATCACTATGGTATCGATCAGGCCTTCGAGTTCGAGCCGGTAGATGCCCGGTATGTGGCCCTGGTTGTGACCTCTCATTGGGGTGGTGATGAAGGCATTACCCTCAATGAATTCGAGGTCTACGAAGCTTCACCCGACGCGGTTGCTGTGGAGCCCTTTCGCCCCCGTGGAACAGGCAACCTGGTTGCTGCCGATCATGGGGGCAGCATTGTGGACTATTCCAGCGAGGACAGCTCGGGTACGTGGACCACTGATCACCTCATCGACGGTGAGAAGGATACGGAAACCGGCTGGAGTTCCTCCGAAGAGTTGGATGAGCTACAGTACGTGGTTTTTTCCTTCCCAAACGAGGATGCCTACGTGGTGAACCAGGTTGTGCTGAATCCCTACTCGGAGGGCTACACGGAGGACTGGATCCAGGAATTCGAACTCTGGGGCTCCGACACAACGCCCGATCTGGACGAGATGATCCATTTGGGCAGCTTTTGGCTGGCGCAGGTGGGCGAGGATCAGGCTTTCACCTTTGACCCAGTGCTACTGCGCTATGTCACCCTGGTGCCCAGGTCCAACTATGGTGGGACAGAGTACGCCCTTAACGAGTTCGAGGTCTATGAGGTCGGGTCCATTGTGGCTGCGAACGGCGGCGTCGAGCACAAGAAAGTCGCCGTACCTGAGGATGTAGAGCTTGGCGATAACCCTCTGGAACGCCCGCCGACAACACCGCCAGACACCACCTTCGTCCCGACCGAGTTTTCACACCCGGTGGCCAGCAGCGGAGAATCTCCTCTGGACAACATTGGCTACGAGATCAACCACTCCGACCTGGTCCCGGCCATCTACCATCTGTATGGTCCCTATTTCGATGACTTGGTGGTGGCTGCTGTCACCAACCACAACCCCGATCCAGTCAAGCTCCGCATCGAAGCCTCGGTCGCCAACTATACTGACGTCGCGGTAGATACCATCACCCTCGAGCCCGGAGAGACGGTCGAGGTCAGGCAGAATCCACCCCTGCTTCCGGATGCTTTGGATGCGCTGCACGGCATGAAGAATGCCACCCTGCACCTTCAGCTCGACTATCTGAAAGAGGGTGAGAAGCGGCTCATCTACGAGGGGACCGAGCCAATCACCGTCTACTCCCGGGATGACTTTCCCTGGGGGATACCCGGCTACTATAGTGGTGCCATGTTCCTGGCGACGATGGTGACGCCCAATGATCCAGCCCTTGACGAACTGTTGCGCGTGGCGGCGGACTATGCGCCTGGCGGACAGATGGTCTGGGGCTACAGCGACGCTGAGGACAGTGATAGCCGGGCGTGGAACACGATGAAAGCGATCTATGACGCCGTGTCCGATCATTATGACGTTACATACGTTGCTACTGGGCTGCCCTTTGTTCCCCGCGACGAGCAGGAGGAGGGATTCTGGCTGCAGCGGCTCAAGCTGCCCTACGAAGTACTGGACTCCCATAGTGGCATGTGCGCTGAGCTGTCGCTACTGTTTGCCTCAGCCTTCGAAAAGATGTATTTGCGCCCCATTCTCATCAGGGTTCCAGGCCACATGTACGTAGGTGTTCCGATCTCTGAGGAAAGCAAGTCCTACTATTTCCTCGAATCGACCATGGTCGGGCAGAAGACCTTTGAGGAGGCCGTCCAGTATGCCAACCAGTCGTTCATGGAAGACGCTGCGCCGTACATTGAACAGGACCGGCAGGACGTCTACTACTGGCTCGACGTCTGGGAGGCTCGCGAGGAAGGGATATGGCCTCTTCCGTGGCGATAAGATGCTATCGCATGAAGGGCCAGCTGCTAGCTGGCCCTTCAAGCTCAGAATACCTGTAAAGTGAAGTACAGAGCTACCGCCGTGAAACGGACCGGAAGTTAGAATGCGCAAATCTGCTGGCCAGCTTGGGGGACGTCTCCAATTCACGATACAGACCCATAGGGACTTTTTCTTGATCCTTGTGCTGGCTGTGTCCTTCCGGGCCATGGCCCTCCTGGTCTTCCGGCCTGGTGGCTATCTGGGCGAGATGTCTGATTTCGGCTACTATCGCCTTCTTCTCAGTTTCACCAACCAGGGCTTCTATCCCCTGGTAGACTTTTGGGTCGAGTACCCGCCCATTTTCCCCTGGATCCTGGTGGGCCTCTACCGCCTGAGTCTGTTGATACCGGTCTTGCCCGAGCCAGGGGCCTGGTTCTATCTCTTGCTCAGTGCCTTTCTGCTGGTCGTTGAGGCTGGCAATTTGGTTCTGTTCTATAACATCGGCCGGCGACTGTACGGGCAGGAGCGGGCCATTCGCTTGTCCTGGATCTATGCCGCACTCCTGGTCCCGGTATTGACCTTGTTCGTCGGCTTTGATGGTCTGTCCCTACTCTTTCTGCTCTGGGCGGTGCTGCTAACACTGGACCAGCGTCCTATGGGCAGCGCAGTCGCGGCGGGTTTGGGTTTCATGACCAAGTTGGTGCCTATCGCGGCCGCTCCTGCGGCCCTGCAGCACATGAAGCAGAGATCTCAGCGTCTCAAATACCTGGTTGCGGTCTCGCTGACCTTGCTGGTAATTGCCGTTCCCTTTCTGATCGCCGGTCCAGACTATCTGCTCCAGTCGCTCAAGAGCCCCGTCGTGCGCTCTACCTGGGAGACGGTGTGGGCTCTGATAGATGGTTACTATTCCTTTGGCGTGGCCGGAGGCGTTGACCGCTTTGATCCGGCGATGGCTGGCGCGGCCCAGCACCCAACGCGCTTGCCCTGGACGCTCATTACCATCGGTTTTCTTCTCTTCTACCTTTTTCTCTACACCCGGCGCGTGGATTGGACGGATCGCCGCCGGACCGTGGCTTTCACGGCATTGACCCTGAACCTGCTAGCCCTCTATTTCAAGGGTTACAGCCCCCAATTTTTGGTCATGCTGCTGCCTTTCTTGATCCTGCTCATCCCGGGCTGGCGGGGCATCGCCTACGCGCTTTTGCTCAGCTTTATCAACCTGGTCGAGTATCCGCTTTACTTTTTGGTACTTCCGGATGAGCGCTGGTTGCTGGCTGGCACTGTCCTGCTGCGCACCCTGATCCTGATTGTGGTCACGATCGAGTATGCTGCCCAGGTGTACGGCTGGCGGGTCCGGGACAGATGGTGGCGCCGTGTTGCCGTTGTGCTGGTAGTTGTCGTCGCGGTACTGGGCATCGTCGGCGCCATTGTTGGCTCTCGAGCCTACACGGATGCGCGTTACGCGGCCAGCCCCCATCGACTGGCCATGGAGGTCTTGATCGAGCCGGCTATGGCCGGGGTTATCCTGGTCACGGATGACTCGTATGCCTACGAGAATCTCTACCCCTACCTTCGGAGCCAACTAGGCCTTCGTCTGATCGAGACCCACGACTATCTGCCTCCGTGGGAATCCCGGCTGGAGACCATTGCGGCCGGGTCGCCAGGCGAGGTATGGATCTATGCCCCGGCGGAATCCCCCCTGCACGACTGGATGTCTGAGCGTTACCCAACCCTTGCCACCCACCAGTTCGACGATTGGCAACTGTCTGGGTGGGATGCGCGATGAATGGCCCCATCGCCCCAGACGTGAAAACTGACCGGCACGATGGGGCGCTGGCCGTTGCTCTGTTTTCCCTGCTCTTTAGCGTCTATCTGCTGACCTTCAGTGGCGTTTTTCACTCCAGCGATGAGATGTCGATGCTGGCCGTGACCGACAGCCTGGCCCGTCGGGGCGCTTGGGACATCGAGTTGCTGCGCTGGATGGGCGAGCAGCAGGGCTCCTTTGGGCCGGATGGGCATCTCTACGGACGAAAAGGGATCGGCACGACGCTGGCAGCCCTGCCTCACTACTGGCTGGCCCTGCAGATCGAGGGTTGGGGCAATGTCCAGACGGCGATGCTGACCAATGGCGCAATTACGGCCCTGACCGGTGTACTGGTTTACCTCCTCCTGCGCAGGCTGCGCTATAGCGATAGCGTGGCTCTGGGCACGGCTCTGGCCTATGGTCTGGCCACCATGGCCTGGCCCTATGCCCGCTTCCTCTTTAGCGAGTCGCTGGCTGGTCTGGCGCTTATGGCCAGCTTTTTCTTTCTGGTTTGCTTCGGGTGCCCTCTTCCCGGCTCCGTCCGCGAGCAAGGCCGGGACTGGCTCTACCCCTTGCTCGCTGGCACAGGTCTGGGTCTTGCCCTGTTGGCCCGCTTGAACAATGCCATCGCCAGCCCGCTTCTGGGGGGACTCTTGCTCTTTTACCTATACCGTCGCCATGGGAAGAACTGGCGGGCCTGGCTGGGACCGCTCTTTCTCTTTGGACTGCCAGCGCTCATGGCCCTGGGCATTGCCGCCTGGTATAATTGGCTGCGCTTCGGCAGCGCGTTGACGACCGGCTATCTGCCCGAAGAGCGCTTTGCTACTCCCTTTCTGGTGGGCTTCTATGGGTTGATCCTGAGCCCCGGCAAGGGTGTCTTGTGGTACAATCCGCTCCTCTTTGCGGCCTTGGTCGCCTGGCCCGCCTTTTTTCGGCGTCATCGCGCCGAAGCGCTGCTGGCTGCTTCCATGGTCTTGGTTGGTGTGGCCTTCTATGCATCGTGGTTTTTGTGGTGGGCCGGCCATGGCTGGGGTCCGCGCTTTTTGGTAACGATCCTGCCCTTTGCCCTTCTCTCTCTGGCACCGGCCCTGGAGGCTGCGTCCCGCCGCCGTGCTCTGGCTCTCGTGTTGGGCGTCCTGGTGCTGGTCAGCGTAGCGGTGCAAGTATTGGCTGTGACTGTCGACTTTAACCTTTACCTGGAAGATATCTACGCCGAATTGGGACTGTATCACCCGGCTACCCTCTTTGATCCGGCCTACAGCCCCTTGCTGAGGCAGCTCGCCTACTTGAAGCCGGGCAATCTGGATCTGGCCTGGGTGCGGGGCGGCGCGGTCAACTGGGGGGGGCTGCTCATCGGCCTTGGCCTCGTCATGGTTTCGGGCCTGGGAGTGTGGCTTGCCTGGCGCCGGCGGCTGGCTGCCTGGCACGGCGCAGCCCTGCTGCTCTTGCTTCTGCTCGGCATTGTCCTCTCCTTGTTCAGCTATGCGACCGAGGGTCAGGTTGCCGTGGCTGCCAGAGACCTGGCAGTCATGGAGGCGCCAAGCGAAGCGGCTGCTTTGTACGAACCGGTTCTCACCGAAGCTTTCCAAGATGCCTACGATGGCCGGCTCTGGGTCTGGGGAGTGCCCTCCAAGGAAGAGGTGCGAGCGAACTACGAGGGGCTGTGGACCGCCGGTAGCGGGGACCCGGACCCGGCGGCAGCCCGCTTCCAGGCGGGAGGTATGCGGCTAGACCTGTTCCTGCCTCCCGGACAGGACTTTCAAGTCGCACGGCTGCCGGTACCGCCGCTGGCGGGGGCTCAAAACCTGGGGAACGCGGTTTCCCTGGTCGCCGTGCGGTTGGACAGGACAACGGTCCATCGAGGCGAGGTATTGCCCCTGAGTCTGTACTGGCGTGCCCTGGCTCCAATGGATGTCTCCTATACGATCTCTATCCAGGCCATCAACGACGCTGGGATCAAGGCCGGCCAGGTTGACCGTCTACCGTGCGGCGCTGGTTGCCCGACTACGTCTTGGCGGGTGGGCGATGTCGTTGGCGAGTGGTATGAGCTAGCGATCAAGCCTGACGTACAGCCAGGGAGCTACGAGCTTGTTGTTGGGATGTATGACCTCGCGACGGGAGAGCGCCTGCCGCATCTGGATGCCCAGGGCAACATCGTGGATGACCGACTCCCGCTAGGTACTGTAGAGGTGAAGCCCTAGACCAAGGGGCTTGCAGGTACCAGCCTTAGTTTTGAAGGATCTCTATCGTCTGGTAGTCATTTTCGCAAGGGAAGCCGCTCAGGTGCGACCAGCGGATATGATCCCCCTGGATCTGTATGATGTGGCTGCTCTCTGTGCCGAAACCGTCCAAGCCATGATTGCAGATGGAGAATGGACCCTTTTTCGGCAGGTGCGAGCGCAGCATGGCCTTCAAGCGCGCCGATACTGGTGATCGACTGTATCATGCCCCAGGCCACCTCGTGGCGGATCCGAGAACTCTGTCTGTGGATCTCGGCCCGCTCCGGCTCGTGGGAGATGAGCGAAAAGTTGTTGGTCATGACAAAGCTGTCTTCAAAGTCCTGGATCTGGAACTCGTCCCCCAGCACCTCGACCAGCAGCGTCCACGCCGTAGAGGCGACCAGGATCTTGCCACCTTGCACCGTGTGCTCGGCCATGAAGCCCTCGACGATGGTCGGGACATCCTCCCGGCTTTGAGCCCGGCGCACCAGGTCTTCGCAGAGCAGGTCGTAGGTCACGTCCGGCGTCGAACACAAGTGCGTGTTGGCCACGCATATCCCTTGCCTGTTCACGCCAATGGCGATGCCCTGCAACTCGCCCGTCTCGAGATTTGCGCCTCTCAGCACGTGGTAGTCGGGAGTCGACTGCCAGACCGTCGTGCGGTTCGTCAGGTACTGGCTCGCCAAGTCCCGATTCTTGAAGAACAGGATCCCGTCTGGAATCTGAATGACGCCGACCGTGCAGCCTTTCGGGGCCTCTTGACGTGGACCTGACATGTGAGGTTCCTTTCCTAGATGAGCCTCAACCGGTTCGCCAAGACCCTCAACCAACATGCGGTAGGTTTTTTCTATGCGGTCCCAGTGTTCCTCGCGGTCCAGGGACCAGAAGCGGCCGATGACCGTCGCCAACTGCCCACGCCCAATCGCTCGGCTTCGCGCTCCACCTGTTCGATATAGATGGCGCCGCTCTCCGGCCGCTCTCCGCGCCGGCCCAGCATGGAGTGCATGTAGACTTCCGGCACGCTTTCACGGCGGGCCATCTCCATCAGCGCCAATAGGTGGTCCACCGAACCATGAGAACTGTAAAAGGACACGATGCCCAGCAGATGCAGACGGGTGCCGTCCCGCTTCGCGCCCCGCATAGCCCACAGGAAGGCTTCGTTTTCGAACCAGGAGCCATCCTCCAGCGATTGGTTGATGCGCACCCGGTCGGCGGCTACCACCCGGCCCCCGCCGATATGCAGATGCCCTGATTCCGAGTTGCCCACCGTGCCCTCTGGCATCCCCACGGCTGGGCCGGACGCCTGGAGCTGCGTGCTTGGCCACTGCGCGGCTAGGCTATCCATCACTGGCGTATTGGCCTGAGCAATCAGATCGCCCGTTCCGCCATCGCCAATGCCCCAGCCATCCAGGATCAGGAGCAGAACACGCTGCTGTCTCTTAGTTCCCGTTGTTGTCAGGGGGTTGCTGATGAGACTCTGGCCCGTCATCGCTTCGGGCCGGGGTAACCCCATCAACTGCAATACAGTGGGCGCGACGTCGGTCAGCGCGCCGCCACCATGCAGGCGGAGGTCATCCTCCTGGCTGGGGTTGATGAGGATGCATGGTACTGGGCTGTCGGTGTGCCCGGTGTCGGTGGCGCCATCAGGATAGTACCAGCGTTCGACGGTGCCATGGTCGGCTGTTAAGACCGTGGTTACCCCCGCGGCGCGGGCAGCCTCCACCATGCGCCCCGCCTGGGTATCCACGGTCTCTACGGCAACCTGGATGGCATCGGGGTTCTCGATATGTCCGATGACGTCCACGTTACACAGGTTCACTGTTACAAGTGCGTTACCGGGATCGCGCAGCGCCTCGATTGCCGCGTCGGCTACCGCAGCTGCCTTCATCTCTGGAGGCATGTCTGCATGGGAGGCTGGCCGTGGGGAGTCGACGACGATTCGCTTTTCGCCGGGTAAGGCTCCCTGTCCCTTGCCATTGAGGAAGAAACTGACGTGGATGGCTTTTTCTGACTCGACGATCTTGGTCTGCTGCAGTCCGGCTTGACTGACGACCTCAAAAAGGGTGTTCTCCAGGCGTCCCTGGGGTGGAAAAGCTACTTTGACCTCCAGATCCGGGTGATACTCGATCATGGTACTGAAGTGTATGGTCATGGGTGGGTGCGGAAAATGGGCAAAGTCGCGGTCTACAAAAGCTGAAGTCAGCTCGATCTCCCGCTCGCCCCGAATGTCATAGAAAATGACATAATCTCCATCTCGGATGCTGCCTACTGGTTGGCCATCGGCATCCACACGGACCAGCGGTTCCAATGATTCATCCTCTTGGCCCGCGCGGTAGGCTGTGCGTACCGCTTCGGCCATCGGGTATTTGTCTGTTGTCATGTGCTTCCTCCGGAAGACTGGTGTGGTTGGCGTTCGAAGTCGCAAGTGCCCTTTTCAGGGCTACCAAGTGCCCGACGGCCAGACCTGACTACTGCTCGGGTATCCATTTTGCTGCCCCGACGGCCGCGAACGGCGGACATTGTACCTCAGTTGGCCGGTTTGTGGAAATCCAGATCGGGCGTTCGTTGGCGGTGCCCCGATGGAGGACGGTGGGCAAGGGGGGTCAGGGGAGAAGGGAGGTGATGCTTGCCAAATCACTCGTGTCAGGCTATAATGAATATCACGAATGCGCAGCCGGGGTACAGGACGCGCACGATTCCATCCATTGTCGTACTGCGAATCACAGACTGGGGGACAGAATGTCATCCATTCCCAGAACAAGTGCTCTGAAACTGGCCAGCATGGCTCACGATTTGGGTGCCGAAGCTCTGCGGGGCCGACTGGAACGGAATGAAGCAGGTCGCTGGACAATTGGCCATATTGAGATCGAATCATGGCTTTCGCGCCATGACGGCAGTGAGTTGGTTCTCGCCGCAGCCGCTATCGATGAAGGTACGCCCATGACTTATACTCGCACCTGCCGGACCTGCGGCCGTGACTACGAAGGAAGGACCTGCCTTCACTGTGAGTCAGTTCGCCAGCGTCTTCGCGGCTGAGGGAGGTATGGACATGCAAAACGAATACAGGATACCGAAACAGGTTCTTGCTGGAACGGGGTTGCTGCTCGCCTTGGTTGCCCTGAATCTGCTCGTGGCCGGTGCAGTAGATGCCCTGCCTTTGTCTCCAGAGCAGGCCGTGCCCAGCCACGGCGACACTGGTCTACGATTAGAGCTGGAGTCCGGTGCCTCTGCTGCCAGTACCGCCTTTCTGCCATTGGTTCTGAGAAGCGAATCGGCTGCCAATGTGTGGGTGGCTGAGTACTATGACAATGGGAGCCTGAACGGTGACCCAGTCAGGACGGTCGAGGAAAAGCGGATAGACTATGATTGGGAGGAAGACGCACCACCCGGCTTGCCGGACAACTACTACTCCATCCGCTGGACCGGAGTGTGGGACTTTGACGCCGGCGACTATACCTTTTTTGTCTATGCTGACGATGGTGTGCGCCTGTGGCTGGATGGCGTCTTGGTGATCGACGCCTGGCGACCAGGCATGGGTGATCACGATGAAACTGTGCGGGTGGCCGTGGCAGGTCCACACAGGGTCAAAGTTGAGTACTATGAGGGCGCGGGTGATGCAGCCATCCGCGTCCGCTGGCGCCGCACAGACCTGTTCCCTGTGTGGAGCGGCGACTACTATGACAACCCGTGGGTGGAGGGCAAATCCCGCTTCTCCCAGGAAGACGCTGCGATCCAGTTTGACTGGGTCGATGGCTGTCCCGAGGATCTGCCCCCCAATAGCTGCAATCGTTTCTCCATTGCCTGGGAGGCGGAACCAGTGTTTGAAGTGGGCACGTACCGCGTCCACCTCTATGCAGATGAGGGCTATCGTCTCGATGTGGAGGATGGTCCGCAAGCAAATGATGGTTGGTATGAGGGGCAGTCCGCTGAGGATGACTACTATGACTTTGACGTGACGAGCATCGAGACCCGCCAGATCGGCTATGATTTCCATGACCAGGGTGGTCCTGCTGAGGCCCGCCTTTGGATCGTGAATCTGGCACATCCTCTCTGGACGACAGAGTACTATAGCAACCGGAATCTGACCGGCACGCCAGACATCACCCGCGAGGAATCGGCCGTTTTCCACGATTGGGGATTGGGCAAACCGGCCCATGGGCTGCCCACCAACAATTTCTCCGCTCGGTGGAGCGGCAAGCGCTACTTTCATGCCGGGTTCTATCGCTTTGGCGTTTTTGCCGATGATGGTGTACGCCTGCGCGTGAACGGCGATCTGCTGGTGAATGCCTGGCAAGTGGGCAGGGGCACGCACTATGGCTTGCTGACCTTTTTGACCACCGGCTACCATGATGTGGTCGTCGAATACTTTGAGGGCGAGGGCGAGGCCGAAGTCCGGTATTGGTGGGAATAGGATAGGTATGTTCTTCGACGAAGCCAAGATTTATGTCAAAGGCGGTGATGGCGGCGACGGCTGCGTTGCCTTTCGCCGTGAGAAGTACGTGCCCTTTGGTGGCCCAAGCGGAGGCCATGGCGGTGCAGGGGGTAGTGTCTACCTGGTGGTGGACCGCAATCTGAACACCTTGGTGCATTTCAAGAGCCGGTCCCATTTCAAGGCTGATCCTGGTGTGCGGGGCAGTGGGCAGAAACAGCAGGGCAAAAGGGGAGGGGATCGCCTGGTCCCCGTCGCGCCGGGCACGATGGTCTATGACGCTGATACAGGCAAGCTTTTGGGCGATCTGGTGGACGATGGCCAGCGCCTGTTGGTGGCAAAAGGTGGGCGGGGCGGTCGTGGCAACAGCGCTTTTGCCTCCCCCACCAATCAGGCTCCCCGCATGGCAGAGCACGGGGAGCCTGCCCCGGAGCGCTGGCTGCGCTTGGAACTGAAGC
This sequence comes from uncultured Chloroflexia bacterium, assembly GCA_963783445.1. Classification (GTDB taxonomy): domain Bacteria; phylum Chloroflexota; class Anaerolineae; order JAAYZQ01; family JAAYZQ01; genus CAWANP01. The sequence goes on from CAWANP010000002.1 coordinate 331,048, forward strand.
TCATCGCTGACGTAGGTGTCATCGGCATGCCCAACGCGGGCAAGAGTACCCTGCTTTCGGTTGTCAGCGCTGCCCGGCCCAAGATCGCAGCCTATCCCTTTACCACCCTCCAGCCCAATCTGGGTGTGGTTCAGTTGGACGAATACAGATCCTTTGTTGTGGCTGATGTGCCGGGCCTTATCGAGGGCGCCAGTGACGGGGCTGGCCTTGGCCATCAGTTCCTTCGCCACGTAGAGCGTACTCGCCTTCTCATCCACCTATTGGATGGGGGCGCCTCCGATCCCCTGGCCGACTATGAGCTGATCAACAAGGAGTTGGCCCAGTTCAGCCAGCGCCTGGCGGCCAAGCCCCAGCTTGTCGTGCTCAACAAGATGGACCTGCCCGATGCCCAAGCCTGGTGGTCGTTGGTAGAGGATGAGATGGGCGAGCGGAACGTCGAGGTCCATGCCATCTCAGCAGTCAGCAAGGAGGGCGTGCGACCGTTGATGCAGCGCACGTCTGCCTTGCTGCAGTCCCTGCCGCCCCCCGAGCCGGAGCAAGATGAGGTTGCCATTTTGCGGCCGGCGGAGCATGAAGACGTCTTTACCGTTGAAGAGGTGGAGGCTGGTTGGCGCGTCCGGGGCGTGCGCGTGGAGCGAGTGGCAGCGATGACTCCCTTTGTGCTTCCCGAGGCTGTAGCTCGCTTTCAACGTCAGTTGCGGGCCATGGGTGTGGTGGATGTGTTGGAAGAGCGTGGTGTAGAGCCGGGGGATATGGTGCTCATTGGCGAGCAGGAGTTGGAATGGCAGCCTTGACCCAGCGTGGTGCCGAACCGGTCGCACGGCTAGGTATCCTGGGCGGTACCTTCGATCCGATCCACCATGGTCACCTGGTTGCTGCCGTCGAAGCCTGGAGCCAACTCCGATTGGACAAGGTCCTGGTTGCGCCAGCGGGAATCCCTCCCCACAAACCAAAAAGACCCATTTCTTCGACCAGTCATCGGCTGCGCATGGTTGAAATGGCTGTCGCCGGTCGACCTTGTTTTGAGGTCTCACCTGTGGACCTGGAGCGCCCAGGACCTTGCTATACGGTGAATACCCTGGAGCGATTGCGGGCCGAATGGGGTCCCAAGCCAGCTTTTTTCTTCATCGTGGGCGCTGACTCGCTGGCAGAGTTGGTAACCTGGTACAAGCCCCATCGCCTGATCAATCTCTGCGAACTGGCCGTTGTGGCCCGTCCCGGAATCGAGGTTGATCTCCCCCGACTGGAGGCGCAGCTGCCGGGCCTTTCGTCCCGTGTCCACTGGGTACAAATGCCACTCTTGCAGATCTCTTCCAGCGACCTGCGAGCCCGGGTGCGGGAAGGGCGACCCATCTCTTATTTGGTACCAAGAGGCGTAGAGGCGTATATTTCCGAGCGAAACCTTTATGTGTAGGCGACCCAATCACAGGGTCTGGCTCCTGACAAGTAGCGAATGACGATGAACGAAACATATTGTACTCGTCGATCGACCGACGGTCGCTGAAATGATAAGGAGGTTTAGGTAGAAAGATGGCCTTTCTATTGGAAGAACTTGGCTGGCCCGATGTACAGGAATACCTTCAGCACGACGACCGGCTGATCTTGGTGGTGGGAAGCACCGAGCAGCACGGCCGGCACATGACCTTTGCCAGTGATACCTGGCAACCGTGGGAGATTGCTCAGCGGCTCAGCGAGCGGACCGGTGTGTTGCTGGCGCCACCGGTGAACTATGGCATGTCCCTCCATCACCTGGGATTTCCTGGCAGTCTGAGCCTGCGACCTCACACCCTGTCTTCCATCATCGTGGACCTGCTGGAAAGCGCCTACCAGCAGGGTTTCCGGAAGATTTTCATCCTCAATGGTCATGGAGGCAACACCGCGCCCATCCGCGTGGCCGTCATTGAGGCTCTGAACGAACTCCCTGGTCTGCAGGTTCGAGCTGAGGCCTGGTGGCGTGTGCCAGAGATCCAGCAGGTCTTTGAGATGGCTGGTCTCAACGCCCCGGGTCATGCCGATGCAGGTGAGACATCCGTGGTAATGGCCATCCGTCCCGACGTTGTACGACTGGACCGGGCAGAGTACAGTCCAGGCGCGCCTATGCCCTTGTTTTTGACAAAGCAGGTCTTTCAAGAGCATTTCCCTCACGGTGTGATTGGGACTGATCCTCGACAAGCGTCGGCGGAAATCGGAGAGCAGGTCCTGGCGGCAGCAGTTCAGGAATTCGAGAAGCTCCTTGGGGAGTGGATGCCAGGCATATAGTCGTTGCCGCAAACGGACGTGAGATACACCGACTCGAGTCCCTGTCTGCTTAGGACAGGGACTTTTTCATATGTGAGGCAAAGTGCGACATACCAAGGGTGAAAGTCTGGGCCTACAGTTTCCACATGTCCACGCCCACATGGGTTAAGCGGTCAAATTGCATAAAGAAACAAAGTGTGATATAATGGCTGTGTTGTCGCAGATCCAGCTATGGTGATGTTCACGCCTGCTAGTGAAAATGGCGCCCCAGCAGGCGTGGCCGACTGTATCGTCGGGATTTGGCTGTATTGTGGTTCCCCGTCCCGGAAGAGGCGCGTGCGTTTGGCGTCCTTGGACAAGTTCTCCGTCGTACTTCTGAAAACAGGATAGCTAAAACAGGATAGCTGTAGAAAGGGGGTGTTCATCCGCTGAAAGCCTTGGGCGAGAATGGCGATCGATGTGAGAGGAGACATTCAAGAACCTGAAGGAGGAGGAAACGATGAACCGTAAGACCCTGTCTGTCCTGCTGACACTGTTGATTCTGATTGCCCTGGTGCTGACCGCTTGTGGTGCCAGCCAGGAGTGCCCCGAGTGCCCAGAGTGCCCCAAAGCCGAGTGCCCTGAATGCCCCGAGTGCCCAAAGGCGGCCGAGTGTCCTGAATGCCCCGAAGCAGCTGGCGGCCAAGACATCATGGGGACTGCTGTGGACCGCGGAAAGTTGATCTGCGGCTCTCGTACTGATCTGCTGGGTTTTGGCTATCTGGATGAGAACGGCACGAACGTCGGCTTTGATATCGACCTCTGCCGCGCTGTCGCTGTTGCCCTCTTTAACGACCCTGAGGCCGTGGAGTTTGTGCCGCTGACGGCTGCCGAGCGCGGCCCCGCCCTGCAGACGGGTGAGATCGACATGCTGTCCCGGAACGTCACCTGGACTACCAGCCGCGACGCCCAATGGGGCAACTTTACCCAGGTCATGTTCTACGATGGCCAGGGCATGATGGCCCGCAAAGCCGATGGCTATACCACGCTGGAGGATCTGGACGGCGCCACAGTGTGTGTGACCACTGGCACCACGACTGAAAAGAACCTGGCCGACAACTTTCGCCAGCGCGGCCTGGCGTACGAGGCTGTGACCTTTGAGGATACCGCGGCGGTTTATAGCGCCTATGAGGATGGCCGCTGCGACGCTTCCACCAGTGACAAATCCCAGCTAGCGGCTGTCCGAGAGGGATTTGCGAACCCCGACGACCACATTATCATGGACGTCACCATGTCCAAGGAGCCGCTGACGCCGGCCGTACCCACGGGGGATGACAAGTGGTTTGATGTGGTCAAGACCGTCATGTGGGTCCTCATCAATGCCGAGGAGTTGGGCATCACCGCCGACAATGTGGATGAGATGATGGCCAGTGACAACATTCCCACTCTGCGTCTGTTGGGGGTGGAAGGAAGCTTCGGCCAGGAGGATCTCGGCCTTTCAACAGACTTTGCAGCGAACGTGATCCGCGCCGTGGGCAACTATGGCGAGATCTATGACCGCTACATGGGACCCGATGGCGATGCCTTCGAGCTGCCGCGTGGCCCCAACAAGCTGTGGAGCGATGGAGGACTGATGTACGCTCCGCCAGCCCGCTAGGCCATATCCCTAGGGCTGGGGTGTAGCCCTGGCCTACCGGCGTTGCATCAAACCACGCAGCCTTGCGAGGGTCAAAGCGAAACGCGCTTCGCTACCCTCGCAGGGCTGCAGGCGATGACCTCATGAGCCAATCATCTGTAACGCGCATATTTTATCGCAAGGGCGTGCCCCTCTGGCGGGATGCCGTCGTTCTGCAGTGGATCGCCCAGATCCTCTCGGCCATCATTATCATTGGGTTCATGGCGTTCTTTGTCAGGAACGTCCTCCAGGCGGCGGAGGCTCGCGGGCTGAGCTGGGGCTATGGCTTCCTGGATGAGGCTGCTGGTTTCCCTATCAGCGAGTCATTGATCCCCTATGACGCTTCGTACCCCTTCGCCCGTGCCTTCATCGTTGGACTGCTCAACACGCTAAAAGTATCTTTGGTGGGTGTTGTTCTCGCTACGCTACTGGGCATTCTTGCTGCCGTGTCCCGTTTGTCCACGAACTGGCTGGTCAACAAGCTCGCAACCGTCTATATCGAAATCATTCGCAATGTTCCCCTCCTGGTCCAGTTATTCTTCTGGTATTTCGGCTTCTTCCAAACGCTCCCAGCGGTGAAAGATGCGTTTTCCCTGCCGGGCCCCATCTATCTCAGCCAGCGCGGTCTTTACATGGTCTGGGCCCAGCCGACGTCTACCTTTTGGTCCTGGATGGTCTTTGTCGGGGCGGGCCTGGTGCTCTCTGGGGTCGCGTACGTGTTTCTGTCCCGCCACCAGATACAAACTGGCCGTACGACCTATCCCGTGGCCACGACCCTTGTTCTGTTGATCTCGCTACCGGTCATCGGTTGGTTCGCCGTGGGCGGGAATCCGCTGAGCAGTACGGTGCCGGAACTGGGCAAGTTTAACTTTGATGGCGGGCTGCGGCTGACGCCAGAGTTTGTCGGCTTGCTGGTGGGACTGGTGGTCTATACCGGGGCCTTTATCGCCGAGGTCGTTCGGGCTGGGATCCTGGCGGTCGACAGGGGGCAGTTCGAAGCAGCTCGCGCCGTGGGTCTGTCTTCGATGCAGGTCTTGCGCTTGGTCGTCTTTCCCCAGGCCATGCGCGTGATCATTCCCCCCCTGATCAGCCAGTACTTGAACCTGGCCAAGAACTCGAGCTTGGCTATCCTCATTGGCTACGCCGACGTGTTTTTCGTGGGCAGGACCATCATCAACCAGTCTGGACGGGCGGTGCCTGTCTTTCTCTTGATTATGGCCATCTATCTGACCATTAGCACCCTCACTTCCATTGTCATGAACATTTACAACCGCCGCGTGCGGTTGGTGGAGCGATAGCGATGAGTTCAACCGGTGGTGAGACTGCCGGGCGGCGACCTGCTCCCCCGGGTGCGATCCAGTGGCTGAAAAAGAATCTGTTCAGTACCTGGTACAATACGATTTTGACCTTCCTATCTATCATTGTCATCTATTTCGTGTTGAAAGGCCTCCTCACCTGGGTGTTTACCGTTGCTGATTGGAGCCCGGTTATAGAGAGCCTCAAATTATTTGCCGTTGGGCTGTATCCAACGGAGGAGATATGGCGCGTCGGTGTGATCCTGGCCATGGTATCGTTTCTTGCCGGTCTAAGTTGGGGCATCTGGGGTGGCATTGTTCGGACCTTTGCTATTGCCCTGGGCATAGGGTTCGTGGTCATTGCTCTTCTGCCTTTTGATCTGTATCCCCCCAACGGCGATCCGCTGGATCTGACACTGCGCCTTGGATTCCTGGCCCTCCCGGTCCTCATCGTGCTGGGCTTCCTGCTGGGCAGAACGGCCAAGATCTCCAGCCGTCTCGTTCTGATTCTATGGCTCATCTCTTTTTTCCTGAGTCTCATCCTACTGAGTGGCTTTGAGAATAGTGAACTGCTGCCCAAAGTAGGAACAGGCGTTTGGGGTGGGCTGCTTCTGACATTTCTCCTGGCCCTGGTTGGCATCGTGGCTTCCTTCCCCATTGGCGTGGCCCTGGCCCTGGGACGGCAGAGTTCCCTGCCCGTGGTCAAAGTGTTCTGCACCCTCTACATCGAGATCGTCCGAGGCGTTCCTCTGGTGACCATTCTGTTCATGGCCTCCATCATCCTGCCCCTCTTTCTTCCGGAGAATGTGCGCATCGACCGCGTGCTACGCGCCATGTTGGGGATGACCCTTTTTTCCGCAGCCTACATGGCCGAGAACGTGCGAGGCGGCCTGCAGGCAGTTTCTGCAGGCCAGGTCGAAGCAGCCAAGGCGGTAGGACTTACCGGTCTTCAGACTACGACCTTCATTGTTCTGCCCCAGGCGCTCCGGGCCGTGATCCCGGCCATCGTCGGACAGTTCATCTCTCTGTATATGGACACGACCCTGGCCATTATCGTCGGGCTCATGGAGCTGCTGGCGGTGGGCAAGGCTGTCCTGCAGAGCAACCAGGAATGGCTGCTCCGTGACAAGGAGGTATACTTGTTCATCGCCGTAGTGTTCTGGATCTTTACCTATTCTATGTCCTATGCCAGCCGACGGCTGGAGACAGCTTTGGGTGTGGGCGAGCGATGATCCAGCCTCCTGTCGGTTGGACAGATGCTATGGATGCGAAAGAGCCTCTTGGGCCAGTTGAGTCCAATTGGCTGGAAACCTACGAGAGGCTGCGGGTTGTTAGCTGTTGGGGAGATCGAGCATGGTACAGGAACGAGTAGACGCCGGAGACGACATTATCATCTGCCGCGATGTGGAAAAGTGGTTTGATGACTTTCATGTGCTGCGGGGGATCAGTATTTCTATCAAAAGGGGAGAGGTGGTGGTCATTGCCGGACCATCGGGCTCGGGCAAATCCACCTTTATCCGCACCATCAACCGTCTCGAGGAGCACCAGAAGGGCGATATCATCGTAGATGGGATCGAGTTGACCAATGACGTGCGCAACATCGCCGCCATCCGCAGCGAGATCGGCATGGTGTTCCAGTCCTTCAACCTTTTCCCCCACCTGACGGTACTGCAGAACATCACGCTGGCTCCTATGCGTGTGCACAAGTGGCCTAGAGCCAAGGCGGAGGAGAATGCCTACATCTTGTTGGAACGTGTGGGGATCCCCGAACAGGCAGACAAGTTCCCGGGCCAAATGTCGGGCGGGCAACAGCAGCGAACCGCTATCGCCAGGGCGCTGGCCATGGAGCCCAAGATCATGCTCTTCGACGAGCCCACCTCGGCGCTGGATCCTGAGATGATCAAGGAGGTGCTCGACGTCATGCGCGAGCTTGCTTACTCTGGCATGACCATGATCGTCGTTACACACGAGATGGGCTTCGCCCGCGAGGCCGCCGATCGCCTGGTCATGTTTGACGAAGGCCAGATCGTTGAGGCCGCACCGCCCGATGAGTTCTTTGACAATCCCAAAGAGGATCGGACCAAGCTGTTCCTGAGCCAGATATTGACACACTAGCGCTCCGGCGCTATAATCCAATGCAGTCTCTTGCCGACCGGCCTGCAGGCCGGTCGGCTTGTGCGTTGGAGGAAGATTGAAAATCAGCCTGGCTACAGGTACATTGTACGTTTACCCTCTTCGAACAGTATTCCGCTGGGCCCGGGAGTGTGGCTTTGATGGAGTCGAGTTGTCGGTGAATCCTGAAGCCATCGTACGTGGAGGCCGGGCCGCACAGCAGCTGGCCGACCAGGAAGGCATTGAAATCCTATCAGTGCACCCAACTGTTGTACCGCTGCCTGGATGGAGGGATCGCAGGGCGGGGATGGGCCCCACCATCCAGTTGGCGCTTGAAACCGGCGCCAGTGTCGTTGTGACTCATACCCCGTGTGCTGAGAGCCTGGATGCAGGGGACGGACTCGTATTCCGGCAGCGGATCGAAACCTGGCAGCCACGCCTGGCTGGTACTGGCCTGAGGCTGGCTGTTGAAAACAAGGCCATTCACCACGAGGCAGCACGGCGATATGCTCTTAGCCCCCTGGATCGGCTTCGTACCTTTGCCGATTGCCATGATCTGGGGATGGTATTGGACACGACCCACGCCGGTACGGCAGGCGAGGACCTGCTGCAGGCGCGCAAGATCTACGATGGGAGGCTGGTGAACGTCCACTTGAGCGATATCGGCGGCCGGATGCTCCTGGCAAGATTACCTCACACCAGGAAATACGTCGGTGAGCACCGTCTCCCAGGGACAGGAGATCTCGCGCTAGAGGAGTTGCTGGCCAGCCTGGCTGGCGAGGGATACGCTGGCCTCGTAACGCTTGAGGCGAACCCTTTTGAGGTGAGGGTCTGGTGGCCTCCAGCCGTACGGCGCCATTTGGCGCAGGCTTCTGCCTGGATGCGGCGAGCGGCTGGCCTTCAGGGGGGATCGACTTGCTAGTCCTCGACCGCTGCCTCGCTGTCCCCTTCTACGGCTTCCGCTTCAGGCAAGCGCGCGCGCTTGAGCGGAATCTTGATTGCCTGCCGGCATCGAGGACACTCGGCCGTATAGTGAGCCGGCTTCCGGGTAGTTCCCTCCGCGGCCAGCGCGTTGGCAACATACTGCTCGGTCAGTTGGAAAGCATTTCCGCACTTGAAGCACCGGACTTTGATCATGATTCTCTCCACAACCGATGCCCAGATATCTGAATGAGGGCATCAGTGAGCGCAGACGGGCACACCACGAGGGTATAGCCCTCTTTGGTAACAACCAGTATATCACCTCTCCAGTGTCCTGTCAAAGCATCGCGGACCAGTACAAGCCTATCGGTCCTCCGCCTGTTGTGGAGGAAGGGTTTGATAGAACGGTAGGCGCACCGCGCGTCTGATTGCCTCTGCCGGATGGTGGAATGTTCCCAGAGAGGATGGGGAAATGAAGGATTTTTATGAACTTACCAACCGTGGTCGGGCGTTGCGTCTGCGTAGGGTGGCCCTGGCCGCACTCGATCACTATGATTTGGAGGTGGACTGTGTTCGTCTTGTGAGCAACGCCTTCAATGGCATCTTTCGGGTAGACACGCATGGCGGCAAAAAGTACATCCTGCGTGTCTGCCTGCCAGAGGGGGGGCACAATCTCAAAGAGGTCCGCTCTGAGATGATGTGGCTGGCGGCGCTGCAGCGGGATACGGATCTCGGTGTGCCTCAACCCCAGCCTACCCGGGATGGCGAGTTGGCTACGACAGTAGAGTTGGCTGAGGTTCCAGGCCCGCGCCATTGCGTGGTCTTTGGCTGGGTACCTGGTCCGGATCTGGCTGACAGACTGACGGTGGAGAATGTGTTCAAACTGGGCAAGCTTGTGGCGCGCCTACACCACCATGCGCTGAGTTTCAGCCCACCGGAGGGCTTTTGCATCAAGACAGCGGACGGTGTCTTTCCCTTTGGGGAACCGGTGATCCTCTTTGACGATGCCTACCGCCAGTATATGCCATCTGAGAGGCGCGATGTCTTTCAGGTCGCCATGGAGCGCGTCGAGAAGGCCATCGAGGATCTCTATGCTGACAAGCGAGGCCTACGGGTGCTGCATTACGACCTGCACCAGTGGAATGTTAAGGTGTTTCGGGGCAAGCTGTATCCATTTGACTTTGAGGACATGATGTGGGGCTACCCGGTCCAGGATATTGCCATTACCTTCTACTATTTGCAGGGCCACGAACAGGTCTTGGCGCTGCGTGAGGCGTTCAGGCGCGGATACGTTCAGCACAGCGAATGGCCGGAACAATACCCTGGCGAGCTCGATGCCCTTGTTGCTGGGCGCGGGTTGGAGCTGTCCAATTTCGTCCTTCAGGATCCCAACCCAGACTACAAGAGTCAAGCGCCAGCCTTCATCCAGCGTACGGAGCGGCGGCTCCGGGCTTTCCTGGACAGCTACTAGCGTTTTCTCGGTGTGGTGGAAGCCGCCACCTGGTTGACGAGTTGTGTGGCCCCCGGATAGACCAGATGTCTCTTTTCTGTTGACGGGTCCAGCGTTCTCGAGTAGACTCGGAACTGGGTAGCAGGATGCAGGTCAGGCTGTGTTTTTGTCTTGGGGCTTGGTTGCAGTGAGTTCTGCACGCGAGGCGACATAGATGCCGGCGAGGACCAAGGTACCTCCAACGATAGTGGCCCACGTGAAGGCTTCGTCGAGGAGCAGGAAGGCCAGGATCGCGGATCCGATAGGTTCGGCCAGGGTAACAATGGAGATATAGGTGGCTGACAGCAGGCGCAGTGCCCAGTTGAGCGTCGTGTGGCCGATGAGCTGCGGGATAAGGCCCAGGGCCAGCAGCCATACGTAGGCAGCAGGGCTGAAGCCAAACATCGGCTGCCGAGTCGCTATCACGAGAGCGAGCACGGTGACCATTGCTATGCCGTACACCAGTGACACATACACGATGAGCGACCGGCGGGCACGTACCTTGCGACCAATCATCAGATAGCCGGCTATCATGACCGCGCCGGTTAGGGCCAATAGGTCGCCCAGTAGCTGGTCTTGGCCCTGGCCCAGGTCGGCCCAACTGATTACGATGCTGCCTACGGCGGCCACGACGATGCCCACGGCCAACAGGTAGCTCGGCCGCTCGCGCAAAAAGATCCAGGAGCCAAGCCCGACAAAGACAGGTCCCATGGATACCAGCACGACAGAACTGGCAACTGAGGTATAGCCCAGCGATGCGATCCAGGATGCGAAATGTAGGCCCAGGAATATACCTGAAGCCACCAGCAGGCCTACTTCACTGCGTGAGAGATCCTGGATTTCGTCGCTGTGCTTGAGCCAAGCATAGGGCAGTAACACCACCGCGGCAACGATCAGGCGCCATGCGGCGATGGATAGACTGGGTACGCCCTCGGCCTGGGCAAACCGGATGAATATCGAAGCGAAGGAGATGGCGACGATGCCCAGGCTCAGGCTGAGCAGGAATCGGGTACGAGAGACTTCCATGATCGGCTCCTTGGCTCACGCTGATCCGAGCCATCAAATTGCGCTGCCGATAGTTGGAACCAGTATACCAGGACTTGGCGCAGGAAAGAAAGCGAGGACTGATGCAGCCCGAAGAGATCATCAAGCTGAAGGACAGGATCAAGGCAGCGCGGGTCAAGCTACTGGCCGCGGTGGATGGACTGGATAAGATTTCCTGGGACTGGAGGCCGGAAGACGGTCGTTGGTCGGTAAGATTGACTCTGGCTCACGTGGGGTCGGCCCAGTGGGATCACCTCAAGGTACTCAATCGTTTGCTTGCTGGAGAGCCGACCGCCATGTCAGATTTCAATCTGGATGCCTGGAACGCGGCCAGCGTGGCCAAGCGGGATGACTGGACACCAGCCCGCATTCTGGCCGATCTGGAGGCTGCCCAGCAGGAGATGATGGCTCTTCTGGATAGACTCGATGAGGGACAGTTGATGGTGACTGGTACGCATCCAGCTCTGGGCAGGATCAACGTGGGCCAGGTACTCAGGATCATTGCCCTGCACGACGGCCTCCACCGGCGGGATGTGCTGCAACTGCTGCGCGAGATGGATGAGTAATAGGCCGGATGCTGATTGTAGTCTGTCATAGTGCGCGAACCTGTTTTTCACTCCCGACACAGCTCTTGGATACCTCTGGTACCGGATTTGACATGCCCTGGATGTTGGGTATAATGGCTGTGTGCTCGCTAGGAGGTGATCGACGAGAGTGAAACTTGACTACGTCGGAAACGCTCCGTTTTTCTCTGCACTGACGGAGAAGGAACAGGAACGCGTTTCCCAACAGATGCACCTGGAACACCGCCGCACAGGCGATGAGTTGTTTCAGCCCGGCAATGATAGTACAGCGCTGTATTTGATCAAGTCGGGATGGGTTCGCTTGAATACTGAAGGCGGTGTGGCGCTCGCCAGCCAGGGGCCTGGTAGCCTGGTTGGTGAGACAGATTTATTCTTTGACAAGCCCCGCTCCCTTGGTGCCACAGTAGCTACAGATGCCGAGCTTTGGGTCCTCACCAAAGAAGACCTGATCGACTTGATGGCCGAATCTCCGCAGATTGGCCTCAAGCTCGCCTTGGCTTTTGGCTCCCGTCTTGCCCTCTTTGACCAATACCTCTGCGACCATCGCTTGAAGCCTCTTCCATTCCTTTCGAGTTTGGATGACGATGCTTTGGCGGCCATCGCCCATCGGTTGGTTCCGGTGGAAAAGAGTGAGGGCGAGTTTATTGTGGAGGCGGGGCAGCCACCAGAGGCACTGTTCATCGTTGAATCTGGACTGGTACGTCTCCCAAGTTCCGAGGAAGGCGGAGATTTTTCGGAGCTTGGCGCTGGTGAGACTTTTGGCGAACTGGCCGTCCTGACCGGAAAGCCGCATGGTCGGGCAGCGCAGGCAGCCACGGATATCGTCCTTTGGGCCTTGCCTGTTGCTGAGTTTGACTCCTTGGCAGTTGAATGCCCCGAGGTCCGCTTGGCCCTCAGTGAGGCATTCCGAGAACCCTTGTCTCCCCAGGATCTCAACTTGGCGATGGAACGGCTGTCCGGTATGCGCTTGTTCTCCAGGCTATCGGAGGAGGTCCTCTGGAATGTGGCCCAGCGACTGCTGCTGCGCCACGTGCCGGCAGGCGAACAGATCTATGCAGAGGGGACGCCAGGTGACGCGCTCTATGTGATGGACACGGGCCGGGTCGAAATTGGACCGAATAGGCGGCCAGTAGAGCCCGGCGAGTTCTTTGGCGAGATGGCGCTCCTGACGGGCAAGCCGCGTTCCGCAGCTGCCACAGCGACCGAGCATAGCAATCTATGGGTCCTGTATCGCTCTGATTTCGACGACCTGGTGAACCGGTATCCCGCGATCAGTGTGGGCCTCAGCAAGGAACTCAGTGAGCGTCTTGCTGAGATGGATCGCCGCTTTACCGAGAGTCACTTGCGTGGCCTCAAGCTGCTGGCTGGTCTATCGTCGGCTCAACTCCAGGATATCAGCCACCGGCTGAAACCGGCTCGATTCCGGCAGGCAGAAACCATCGTCCAGGAAGGCCAGCCCGGCGACGAGATGTATTTCATCGAGTCGGGCCAGGTGCGGGTGTTGAGGGCGCACGGGGCCCAGATGCTGGTTTTGGCCGAGATGGGAGCTGGCGATCTCTTTGGTGAGATGGCGCTTCTCACGGGAAAACCCCGGTCTGCTACCGTCACGGCTTTGACGGACGTGAACCTGTGGGCCATGGGCCAGTCCGACTTTGACGAGTTGGTGACCAGCTATCCCAGCCTCGCTTTGGCGCTCAGCCGTCTGCTGAGCGACCGGCTGAGCAATACGGACGCCCACATCCTACAGAAACCAGCAATGGCTGCTCCAACCGCCGTGCCGCTGCAACCCGCGGTTGTACCCGTCGTCGCTGCGCCACTTCCAGAGGTCGCGCCAGCACCGCAGGCTCCCGCAGCACCGCGTCCGCGACGAGCGCCCAAGCCAAAGCCCACGCCACGACCAGCTACGGCAAAACCTGCACGGAGTCTTACATCTGAGCTGGGCGAATCGTTCAATGGTCTTGTTGGCTGGTTCGGCAGCCTGAGCCGTGGCGCCAAGGTACGGCTGGTTGTGGTTTCCATGCTCTTGGCTTGGCTGGTGTGCATTGTTGCGCCCAGCTTTTTGATCTCAACTTTGGCAGCTGAGGAAGTAACCAACTTGCAGGGTGCCATTGCCTTTGTGCAAACCGAGACCCCTTTACCGACTGACACACCTCTTCCGACCATGACACCCATCTCGCCTACACCTACGCCGATTCTACCTACTCAGACGCCTCTGCCGACTGTGACGCCGCTGCCGCCAACGCCGACATTGGTCCCGCCGACGGCTACACCCGTGCCAACTGAGACACCGTTGCCGCCAACACCAACACCTGTGCCGCCGACTGCCACGCCTGTGCCGCCGACTGCCACGCCTGTCCCGACCAAGGCCGCGGCGAAACCGGCCAAGTCGTCCGCTGCAAGTGGGCCGGCGCCCAAGCCAAAGCCGCCCCGTGAACTGGATCCCAGGTTGCCCGCTCTGAACGTGGGTATCCAGGAGCCGAATGTTCAGCCGGGACAGAGCTACTGGCGCCTGGTTAAGGCCTTTTGGCAGAACAAAGAAGAGTCGGGCAACGACCATACTGTCTACCTTGAGGTCCTGGATGAGGGTGGTAACCGGATCGTGGGCCAGCCGATAGAGATCCGCTGGCAGGATGGCAGCCTGGTCGTCGTTACCGAGGATAAGCCAAGGCCCGAGTATTCGGCCAACTTTCCTATGTTTGGAACGCTGGGCTCATACTCTGTGAGTGTTCCTGGCTTGCCCAGTGACACGATGGTGGGTCTGGGTATGGGTACGCCTGAACGCCCAGATTTTACCATTCACACCAATTTCCTGCTCACGTTCCAACGGGTCAAACGCTAGGATCTTCCAGACGAAAAAAAGGGGCGGACAGCATGTCCGCCCCTTTTCATTGTGTGCCAGGCATGTCGTGTATCTAGGAGGTGAAAGTCCTCTGCGGGCCGTGATGACCGGAACCGCTAGCCGAAGCAAGGGTGTTCGCCGTGAGGCGGAATCTGAAGGAAGCGGCCTGCCGGAAGGCAGGGAGGCAAAACTCGGACCCGACGAACAGAAACCGGATAGAAGGCCGGCGCAGCGGGGTAACCCAGCAATGGATGGGGATGCCCGATAGTCATCCGGAACGCTGTGGGGGTAAATCCGGCGGGGACCGAGGGAAAGAGACACGACTTACCCTGGGAGATCTCTGCATCTGTCTGGACGAACCAGACTACCACAACGGCAACGGTGCGGGAAGGGTGTAGAGAAGTCAGCAGAGGCCATAGTAGTCGGCGAGAGCTGACGAAGGGCCGAACCTTCTGCGGCAAGGAGCAGACGAGGATACTCGATGGATGTGGAGCAACAGTAAGGCACGTGGACCCAGTAGGGAGAGCGTGCGCCCCGGCGCGAGCGGCGAAGGCGGAACTGGACCTGCTGCGTTAGAGGAGTGGCAAGCATCCACGGCGTTGAACCGAGAACGAGCCTTGACCAGCGGACACACACGCTGAGCTGAAACCGCAGAGGGAACCGCCGGATACGATGAGTACGTCCGGTGGTGTGGGAGGACGGGGGCCGTGAGGCCCCCTCCTACCCGATTCAGATCTTGTCCGCACTGTGGACTCACCGGGCTGACCGATGTTGCCAGGGCAGAAGACTGGCCTTGTGGGGCCCCTGATTCTCGATCAATCTTTTCTGCGATTTCCTCCTCCCAGCTCAGGAGCTGGGGAGCCTACTTTTCCATCACAGCCAAGTCGCGGTACGCTTTGCGTGGATAGAACTGGGGATAGTTGGGCAGGGCGATAGACCACCAGTATTGCTCGTCCTGCTCGGTCCATTCGACGCTGGGCATGTAGATTAAGCTCATGACGCCGATCCACGGCTGCCAGTGTTCCTTGGCATACTGGTAGGCTCTTACAAAATAGTCGGCTTGTTCTTCCTCGGTGACAGAGTGCCAGGCATAGGGCGAGTCCGGCCTCTCATCCATGGTCCATCCGAATTCCAGCACAGCGACCTGTTTGTCACTGTCGCCATGGTCCACCATGATCTGGCGCAAATCCTCGACGTGACGAAAACTATAGATCCGGCATGGGTCGCCAGGACAATTCGGGTCGCCTACGTTATGGTAGTTGGGATCGGCCGCTACCTCGCCCGGGTCCTTCTCCGGCGGAGCCTTGTAACCCGCACCATGAGCCCCAAAGACATCAAAGTATTGCTGGGCACCGGCGGCATACATCTGTTTGAGGAATTCAGTGTCAGGCATGGCCACGTTGTCCGATCTGGTTGTAGGGGCCAACCCCGCGCTAATCACAAAAGCATCCGAGTCAGCTTGTTTGACGGCCCCGTAGCATGCCTTCAGCAGTTCAACATAGCCCGCTGGGTTGGGAGCGCGGCCACCCCATTCGCGCCTTAGGTTCGGCTCGTTCCAGACCTGGTAGGCGGCAATCCGCCCTTTGTAGCGGGTGGCAACCGCACCGCAATAGTCAGCAAAATCCTGTAGGTTCTGGGGGGGACTCATGATGATGTCCTGGTCATTGGGATAGGCCTGACCGGTAGCCCACGTAGGGTCGTTGTCCAGGCGGGCGATGAGGTGCAGCCCCCCCACGTTTTCGACCTGAGTCACGAGCCTGTCAGTGACAGCCCAGTCGAACTGGCCCTTGCCCGTCCCCTCAATCTCGCGCCAAGCAAAACCCTGTTTGACCCAGCCAAAGCCAGCGTCACGGACCATCTCTAAGTCGCGCTGGGCCACCTCGGGCCGCCACCATAGAAAGGCTTGCATCCCATAATCCGGGGATCTCATCTTGACCATCCCACTGGATGGCAGGGGCGGCGTAGGGGTGGTTTCAGGCAAGCCCCCAGACGGTGGGGTTTCCGTCGGCGTTGTCTCAGCGTTCGTTGTCCCGGAGAGTGGTGTTGGGAGCGGAGACTGAAAACTCGTCTCCCCTATTGGCGTCTGAGTTGCTGTGGGAGCGGAATCTGTGGAATCTACGCTAGTTGCTGTCTTTGCGGTTGGTGTGAACGTGGCGACAAGCGTTGCCGAGGGAGTGATGGCTGGCGTATCGGTGGCCGAACTGCCACATGAGACAAGGGTGCCTATCCCCACAAAGACGGCAAGGATGAGCGCAAAGGTGAGACTGTGATGGGCAAGGGAAATTGCTCTATATCGCTTATTGAGGCCCGATAGCGGCCCGGGATCCAACTGCTTCATCAAGCTCTCCGGCGTGCCATAGTGTCTGGGATAGACCAACGCGGAAGAAGGCTGACCGGGGCTACCCGAGCGATCGCGTCCTCGCCCCGGGTCCTGGTCATGGCTTCTCAGTGTGTTCGCCGCGCCATTAGCAAAGAAGCATTATAGCCAAAAAGCCAGATGTGGTCAAAAAACAAGAGCGCCAGCAATTTCCATAGTGGCGACCCGATTTGACATTCATGACGCAGCGTGTTATATTCGGGTATGATGCAGTGCGTCATGCTGGATGTCGCCGGTGCGTGGGCGCCTCTGGGTCTAACGTGAGGTCTAGCTGCCCAGCGCTGCTTCATGAAGGTTCACGTCTACTATTCAATCACGGTTCTGGGAGGTGTTGCGATGGCCGAGGTGGAAGTCGTTATCAAGGATGTCCAAGTCGATCCAGAAGAGACAGAGGACGGGATGTTGCGGGAAGCAACTCACAAGCTGTTTCTGGCCAGTGTTGGCGCGGTGGCCATGGTCCAGGACACGATGGCGGAATGTCTGACCAGATTTGTCGAACGGGGCGAGGTCGTAGAGCTGGAAGGCAAGCAGCTGGTGCGCCAGAGAATGGAAAAGCGAAAGCATCAGGTCCGCAAACTTGCCAGAAGGCAGGAAAAGGTCGCCACGGAGGCCGATGCGGAAATGGAGGCGGAGGTTGAAGGGCTCTTGAACCGCATGAATGTGCCAACCAAGAGTGATATTGATGCCTTGGGCGCCCAAGTTTCCGAGTTGACCCAAAAGGTGGACGAGTTGAAAGGGGCATAGCCTCTGGGGCGTGTCGCTCCTACCGATCTGCCTTCCCAGAGAACGGTCCGTTCGAAAGGGATGGCAGGAACAAACTCAGGAGGTGTAGCAATGGCAGAAGAAGAACAGGTGATTGAGGTAGAAGAGGTAGCCGAGTTTGAAGATTCAGCCGAGATCGAAGCTGAGGTAGAAGGGGAAATGGAGCGCAATCCTGTGTTGGGTATGGCGCACAAAGTGCTGCTGGCTGGTATTGGCGCCGTGGCCCTGACGCAGGAAGAGGTCGAGAGGTTCGTCGCCAAGCTAGTCGAGCGAGGTGAGTTCGCTGAGCAGGACGGCAAGAAGCTGGTCGGTGACGTGATGGAACGGCGCAAGAAGGAGGCCAAAAAGGCGGAGGGAGAGCTGGACAAACGGCTCGAGGATCTCCTGGACCGAATGAATGTGCCGACAAAAAGTGATATCGACGCTTTGAGCGCCAAGATCACCGAATTGAGCAAAAAGGTGGACGAGCTGAAAGAATCGTAGGCATGTCCAGCCCCAAAACAGGGAGGCGGGACGATCGTCCCGCCTCCCTGTTTGCTTTCTGGGGCTGCCGGCTATGTTTCATCAAGCAGGCCATCCTCGCTGAGCGGTAGAGAATACCAGAGGAGCTGGATCGTGCGGGCCATCAAACGCTATCCCAATCGAAAACTGTATGATACTGCTGCCAAGCAGTACATCACGCTGGACGGAATCGCTCTTCTTATCCGCGAAGGGCAGGAGGTCAGGGTCGTGGATCATGCCACAGGCGAAGATCTGACGGCGCTGACGCTCACGCAGGTCATCTTTGAGCAGGAGAAAAAGCGGAGCGGGTTCCTGCCCCAGTCGGTGTTGACCGGTCTAATCCAGGCTGGGGGCGAGACCGTGGGCACGCTGCGGCGTACACTCGCCGCCCCGCTGGATATGGCGCGGCAGGTGGACGAAGAGATCGAACAACGGCTCCAGACGCTCATCGGACGCGGGGAGCTGGCTGCAGAAGAAGGGCGGCACCTGCGCGACCAACTCATAGCCCGTAGTCAGGTGCGGGCTGTGACGCTGGCTCTCAGCGAAGAGGACCTGGAGGAAGCTCTGGTCAGGCGTAAGGTGCCGACCCGAGAGGATTTGCAGAGAGTTCTCGATCAGTTGGAGACCCTGGCCTCAGAACTGGAGAGCGTTGTCTCCCGGCCGGAGTAGATGGGGCCTGCTCTCAAGTTTTCCTGCTAATCTTGTTCCCCAGAGTCAGGATGCCGGTCGGCTCCCTTTCTACCCTGCAGAAGCTCGATGGCGTGTGGCAAAGCAGGTAGGATCGTCTCCAGGTTCTCGCGTACAGCTTTAGGGCTTCCCGGCAGGTTTACGATGAGCGTCTGGCCGCGTATGCCGGCCACCGCTCGCGAAAGCATGGCGTGCGGCGTGATCTGTAGGCTCGCCGCGCGCATGGCCTCGGCCAGACCAGGGGCCTCTCGCTGAATCACGTCCCGTGTGGCCTCGGGCGTGACATCGCGGGGGGCAAAGCCGGTGCCACCGGTGGTCAGTACCATGTCTAACTTGACCTCATCCGCCCAGGTCTTTAGCGTTCCTGCGATCATGATCTGCTCGTCGGGTACGATCATCTCCTTCTCCACCGTTGCTGCCAGCTCTTCCGTAACCAGTTTGCAGATGGCAGGACCACTCAAATCCCTGTACTCTCCATGGTAACCGCGGTCGCTGACTGTCAGGATACCGGTTCTGATCAATCTTCCTGTCCTTTCTCTCTGGCGGCTCGGGTGTCGGTGCTGGGTAACGGCCCTACCAGCCACGGGCAGGTAGGGTTCCAGTCTCCCTTGGCTGGTCCGGACTGGAGAATATTGGTGGGATAGGCTGGGGTAGGCTGACTAGATATCGGCAAAATACCCCTCGCAGGCAGCGTCAAGCATCTGCTCGGACACAACCGGAGGCTTGCCCTGATAGCTGGAGATATCGCGTATCTGCTCCAGAATATCCCGGGGATGGCAGGATCGGAGATGACGGTTCTGCACCCGGTAGTGACGCTGGAGAAGATGGTGAAATGCTTCTGTCGTCAGCTCCAGATTGCGGTTGGTACACTCGCGCTTCATA
Organism: uncultured Chloroflexia bacterium; assembly: GCA_963783445.1. Lineage (GTDB taxonomy): Bacteria > Chloroflexota > Anaerolineae > JAAYZQ01 > JAAYZQ01 > CAWANP01. Next base: position 350,433 of record CAWANP010000002.1, read on the forward strand.
ATCTGCCAGAACAACTGTTCGCTGGGATAGTCTACTTTGAGCTTGTGGCGAATTCGCCGCAGAAAGGCGTCGTCTACTAGATCGCGCGGGTCAAGGTTGGTGGCAAATACTGTGAGCTGATCAAAAGGGATCTCGAGCTTTTTGCCCGTCTGCAATGTCAAATAATCGACGCGTTCCTCTAGCGGTACGATCCACCGGTTGAGTAGGTCCTGAGGCCGCATGGCCTGCCGCCCAAAGTCATCGATCACAAAAAGACCGGTATTAGCCCGCATTTGGAAGGGCGCTTCATAGGTCTTGGAGATAGGATCGTAGACAAGATCGAGGCTTTCCATGATCAACTCACCACCAACAATGATCTCGGGCCGCCGGATCAGGACCCAGCGGCGATCCAAGGGGCTGTTGTCGTGGTTGTTGGCTCCTCCCCGTCTTCCGTTGTCGCGCGGATTCGGTACCGGTTTATGATTTACTTCGTCAAAGACGCGGATGATCTGGCCATCCACGAAGACAGCGTGGGGAAGATAGACATTCCCTTTGAGCATGCGTATGATGGCTTGGGCGATGGCCGTCTTGCCATTGCCCGGGGGCCCGTACAGAAAGAGGGCCCGGCCCGAATTGATGGCCGGTCCAACTTTGTCCAGGGTGGCCTGGGGCAGGATCAGGTGTGCCAGGGCGTCCTGCACGTCGGCTGGCCCGACCTTTAGCTCACCCATAGTCTGCCGGTGTACCATCTCGTTGTAGCGTTCCAGCCGGACGGGTGCCGGACCCATGTAGCGGTTGCGACTCAATGCTTGCACAGCCCGGTTGCTGCCTTTACCAGTGACGACCCAGCGGTACCCTGTTTCGCCAAAGCCCCGCGTACTCGTGATCTCGATCAGGTTCTCCCGCTTCAAGAAATCTAGAACGTGTTCCATCACGCCGAGATAGGGCAGAGCCAGCGTCTCTGCAATCTCGCCACTGGTCATCTCACTCCGGAAGTAGACGAGTTTTAGCGCCAAGTCGGACAGAAAGCCAACGGTCAGCCCCGATTCCTCAATGGATTGGGGCTCTGGGATATGTTCCTCGATGTGAGCCTGTGGTGATACTTGGTTGTGCACGGTCGTCTATCTCCCTTTTGCATTGATATACACTCGACAATGAGCGCAGCCCTGACAGATAGGAAGAAACTGGCAGCTTGCGAACACCACTGCAGGAAGAACCTGGCAATCTCACCGCCTTTGCCGACAGCAATAGGCAGTGAGAACCCTCGGCTCTCCTGTATCTAACGTAGTCCGGTACTTGTTTGGCGTTCCGAGGCTTAGGGATACGAATCAGCAGACCGGACCTTGGCGATGAACTACGAACCGTTATCCTGGGTGTCTGACTCTTCCTCCAGGAACAGGCGCCATGTGCCATCTATGCCATCTTCGGTCACGCCATAGTACACGTGGATCTGGCCATCCGGCATTCGCTGGACCAGATCGTACCGTACCTTGCCCGCCCGTTTTGAAGATTTCCATACCCCGAGGCGCTCGTCCTCAGCATGCCACTGGACCTCGTTCTCTTGGACTGGTTTGGTTTCCTGCTCGGTAATGGCGTAGCGCCAGAGCTTGCGAGCCGAAGAACGGGTGACGTTGCGTACGACGCTGCCGTTGCGTAGGTCTTTCATCGTATGGTAAAGGGCGCCCCGGCGTTCGGTACTTTCTACGATCTGTACCCCGGTTCCCGGTGGCTCCACGGCGCCAGGCGGTGTACCCGCCTCTACCATGGCCTGCGCGGCGTCTGGGCAGGGTTCGGGTTCAGCAACCAGCGTACGTTTGACCAGGGCCACGATCTCGTCGCGCATGGCGACACTGGTCTGTGCCTCTTGCCGCACATAGATGCTGGTGCCGTCGATGGTGTAAGGCACGTCTTCGCCCAGAGGTACGCTGAGTTGGAGCACCATCCGGCCAAGGGTCTCGACCGTCGTGATCTCGACTTCCAGGGGAGGCGCGATCTTGCGCTGGAATTCACCCTTGAGTGTAGCGATGGCCTCATCAGGCTTGGCTACACCGGCTGGCAGTCCCTTGGGATCGGCCTTGACGCCCACATAGACCGTACCCCCATTTGTGTTGGCCATGGCGACCACATCGCGCAAGATGGCGTGCAGCCGTCCGCCCTGCTTGGCCATGCTTTCGTGGAATGCTTGCACGATGCTGGGGCCCTCGTCGCGAGCTGCTTGGACGTGGTCAAAAGGCGCCTTTGTCGGGCGATAGGGACGCGTGCGGGAGAAATCCTCGCCCAGAAACACGGCCTTGATCGCCTCAAAGCTCGGCTCCGGCAGCAGGATCTCTGTCACGCGGTCGCCCCAGCCCAGGCGTTTCGGGTCGCTGGGGTGTTGGGTCAGGCGGTGGGCATCGGAGCCCTGGATACAGTGCATCCGGCGGGGGTACTCGGGCTTGCGCCCACTAAAGAACCAAGCGGTCGTCCGCCTCCCCTTCTTCTCAAGATCGGTGACCTCCAGGGCGTGAAGGTGCCGGTCCTGGGTAAAGGCGATACGCGTCTGCCCGCCAAAATCGAGCCCACGCATGGCCACGCCGTGGGTAGAGTTGGCGTGGGCGGCAATGGCCAGGCCCCCAGCTTCATCGATGACCCGATAGGCGGTCAGGACGTCGGTGGTCGCTCCCACCTCGGTCGCGCCCTCATCCAGCTTGTCAGCCGAGACGTTCAACTCGATGAGCAGATGCTCCAGGCTGCGGATGCTGGTCTCCTGAGGGAAGATGGCCAGGACGTGAAACCCCAGGGTTGCCGTGAACTCAAAGCCCGGGCAATACCAGAATCTTGTTCCCAATGCGCCGGAATTCGTCCAGCTGGCGCTTCTCTTCCGGGTGGATGCGTCCCAATCGCTCGAGGAGTTGAAGCTGCTCAATTTCCTCCTGGAGGGCAGCGCACCCGGCAACGGTGTTGTGGTCGGTGATGGCAAGAATATCCAGCCCCTGCATCTCCGCTTTGTGCAACAAATCCAAATAGCTGACACCTGGCTCCTGCCAGTCGGCTGAAGCAGGCGTGTGGAGATGCAGATCCATCTTGTACCACTGCATCTTTTTCTTCTTTTTTTGCCACTGTGAACTCCTCAATGAATAGTCAATTGCCCAATAGCCTGTGCTCAATCTTCTGCGATAGATCACCTCCTCAATCTCAATATCGGCATCTTTCGACTCCCCCTCGATTCTGGCTACCACTGGATCAGTCTGGGACTGGTCCCGTCTGCGCAGGGCAGCTGCAAAGACGTCGTCCACCCGTTCGGCAAAGACAAAGTTCATCTTGTCACGGATCTCCTCTGGGATGTCCTCCAGGTCTGGCTCGTTGCGCTGGGGCAGGATGACCGTGTCGATGCCCACCCGGCTGGCGCCCAGTACCTTCTGCTTGATGCCGCCCACGGGCAGCACCTGGCCCCGAAGGGTGATCTCGCCCGTCATGGCCACATCGGCCCGGACGCTGCGCTCGGTCAGCAGCGAAACCAGGGCCGTGGCCATCGTCACGCCGGCCGACGGCCCATCTTTGGGTACCGCACCAGCCGGCACGTGGATGTGCAGGTCGCTCTTGGCAAAGATCTCCTCGTCAATGCCCAGATCGTTGGCCTTGGAGCGCACATAGCTGACGGCGGCCTGGGCCGACTCTTTCATCACATCGCCCAGTTTCCCGGTCAGGATCAGCCGTTTGTTGCCCGCCATCCGGGTCGCTTCGATGAAGGTGATATCGCCGCCCGATCGGCGTCCAGACCAGGCCGGTGGCCACACCGGGGATCTCGGTCCGTTCGGCTGCCTCAAAGTAGAATGCGCGGTTTGCCCAGATAGTCGCTCAGGTCATCTGCCTCGACGTGCACCGAGATGCCTTCCTCCTCGGCTACTTTGGTGGCGACCTTGCGGCACACGGTGCCGATCTGTCGTTCCAGATTGCGCACGCCGGCTTCCCGGGTATAGTCGCGGATGATGGCGCGCATGGCTTCGTCGTGAAAGTGATCTCGTCGGTACGCAGCGAGTTCTCCCGGATCTGGCGGGGGAGCAGGTACTGCTGGGCGATGCGTACCTTTTCGTCTTCGGTATAGCCGTCCAACTCCAGGATCTCCATCCGATCGCGCAAGCGGCGCCGGGATGGGCGACAGCATGTTGGCCGTGGTGATAAACATCACCTGGCTCAGGTCAAAGGGTACGTCCAGGTAGTGGTCGCGGAAATCACGGTTCTGCTCGGGATCCAGCACCTCCAGCAGGGCTGAGGAGGGATCGCCCCGCCAATCGGCGCCCACCTTGTCGATCTCGTCGAGCATAAAGACCGGGTTCTTGGTGCCCACGCGCTTCAGGCCCTGGATGATGCGCCCTGGCATGGCGCCGATGTAGGTCCGGCGGTGCCCCCGGATCTCGGCCTCGTCGCGCATGCCGCCCAGGCTCATGCGGATGAACTTGCGGCCCATGGCCCGGGCGATGGAGCGGCCCAGGCTGGTCTTGCCTGTGCCTGGCGGCCCGACAAAGCACAGGATCACGCCTTCCCGCTCTTCGCGGATATGGTCCTGCAGTTCGTCCTGCTCCCGTTCCTCCTTTCGCTCCAGCTTGAGCTTGCGCACTGCCAGATATTCCAGGATGCGATCCTTGATATCCTCCAGATCATAGTGGTCTTCGTCCAATACCTGGCGGGCGTTGGCGATGTCCAACTGGTCCTCGGTGGCTACCTGCCAGGGCATATCGGTCAGCCAGTCCAGATAGGTTTTGATAACCGAATACTCGGCTGCCTGGGGTGGCATCTTTTCCATGCGGCCCAGCTCGCGCAGGGCCTCTTTCTCTGCCTCCTCCGGCATGCCGGACTCGGCGATCTTTTTGCGGTATTCCTCGATCTCGAGCGTCTGCTCGTCTTCTTCGCCCAGTTCCTTCTGGATGGCCTTGAGTTGCTCCCGCAAGAAAGTAATCGCGCTGCATCTTTTCCATCTCGGACTGGGCTTCGGTCTGGATCTTGCGCCCCAGCTCCAGGACCTCCAGTTCCTTGGTGAGAATGGATGTCAGCTTGAGCAAGTTTTTCGCGGACGCTGTCGATCTCCAGAATGGCCTGCGCATCGGGGAGTTCCATGCGGATATTGGTGGCGATAAAGTAGACCAACTGCCGGGGATCATCGAGGTTGATGGCCGCCATCAGCAGTTCGTCGGGCAATTGTGAGACAAGCGACACCAACCGGCGTAGGAGATCTGTGGCATTGCGCGTCAGTGCTTCAACCTCCAGGTTCTCTTCGTCGCCAGGTCGTCGAGCGACTCATCAGGCGTGACTGTCACGCGCGCCCTCAGGTAGGGGGCATCGCCGGTCCACTCGTCGATGTGGATGCGCTCTACGCCCTGTACCAACAGGCGGACGGTGCCATCGGGCGCCTTGATCATGCGATGGATGGTCGCTGCAACGCCAATCTCATATACGTCCTCAGGTCCTGGTTCTTCGATCTCCGCGTCGCGGGCGGTCACCAGGCCGATCATCTGCTTGTTCACCGTGGCATCGTCGACCAATTGGATGGAGCGAGGTTGTCCCACATTCAGAGCCTGGAAGGTGAGGGGGTATACCACCACGCCGCGTAGCGGCAAGATTGCCAGTTCTTCAGGAACTGCGTTTTCCTCGTCTTCACTGGCGCCATCGAACTCATCCGGGCTCACAGCGAACTGGTTCATGCTCGGGCAGCGATAGTTTTATAGTTATTTTTCTCTGTCATCAAACCGCTTCCTCCACTAAGAGGATTCCTCTATCAGTTCCACGGCCTGGTTCACAACGGGGACCTGGTGTGGCTTGGCCTTGGGCAGGCGCACGACCAGAAAGCCATGCTGGTACGTGGCTTCGATCTCGTCCTCATCGATCGCCCTGAGCAAATGGACATGGGTTTCAAAGTGCCCATACAGGATCTCCATCTGCTGGTAGCTCAGCTTGGCTGCTGGATCGCGCCGGACGCCGCTTATGCTCAGTTTGTTGCCCTCCAGCGAGATGCTAAAGTCCTCCTCGTCCATCCCGGCAATCTCCACCTTGACGATCACGCAATCGTCTGTCTCGTATACGTCTGTCGGTGGACGCCATGTTTGGTGCTGCCTGGCCGAAACCCAACGCTGACCAGGCACATTCTCGCGCAACACGCCCATCATTTCCACATGTATGTGGTCCACGCTCGTACCTGCTTCCTGTTGACTTTTCCTCATCATACTCCCTCAGGCGTTTCTGGTCTGTAGGTCATCCTACCATAATCAAGATATGCAGCGGGGGCCTGCCGCCCTATTTTACCACAACTGTTCATACTATTCAAGCTCTTGCGTACTGTGAGACGTAGCTTGGGCCAGTGGCCATCCTATAGTATAATCCCCGGAGACTGGGTGAGGATCATGGGATTGGAGGGAGCAGCATGACACAAGACACGCTACGATTCACCGAAACCGACCTCAAAACGGAGGCTCGCGTCGATGAACTCTTGGTGCAGATGACACTGGAGGAGAAGGTGGGCCAGATGGTCCAGATCAGTGTCCGCGACATGGCCGCGGGAGAGGGCGAGGAACGCATTCTCAGGGGCCAAGCTGGTTCGGTGCTGACCGTCTATAGCGCGGCTGAAACTAATCGCCTGCAAAAAATCGCTGTTGAGGAATCACGGCTGCGCATTCCCCTGATCATTGGCAACGACGTCATCCATGGTTTCCGTACCATCTTTCCCATCCCCCTGGCCGAGTCCTGTACCTGGGACCCGGGGCTTGTACAGGCAGCCGCCCGCATCGCGGCCGAGGAAGCCACCTCCCACGGCACCCACTGGAACTTTGCGCCGATGGTTGATATATGCCGGGATCCGCGCTGGGGCCGCATCGCTGAAGGGGCTGGGGAGGATCCATTGCTCGGAGGAACAATGGCCCGCGCCCGGGTACGCGGCTTCCAGGCAAAGGATCTGGCCAGCGGCCGCAGAATGGTCGCCTGTCCCAAGCACTATGTGGGCTATGGCGCAGCCGAGGCTGGCAAGGACTATAACACGGTCGATATCTCGGAGCGCGCGCTTCGGGACGTGCACCTACCCGCTTTTGAGGCTGCATTTGAGGCAGGTGCAGGTACCGTCATGTCGGCCTTCAACGAGATCGCCGGCGTTCCGGCCTCGGCCAACCCCTTCACTCTGGATACCATTCTGCGAAATGAATTGGGTTTTGGAGGCGTGGTGCTGAGCGACTGGAACGCCATCGGCGAACTGATCCCCCATGGCTTTGCCGCTGACTTGAAAGAGGCGGCGATGTTGAGCGTTTTGGCTGGTGTGGACATGGATATGGTGGCCGACGCCTACCACAACCACCTGGCAGAACTGGTGGCCGAGGGTTCGGTGCCGCTTGCCGTGGTCGACGCGGCCGTGCGCCGAGTGCTCCGCCTGAAAATCGCGCTGGGGCTGTTTGAGCAGCCCTACGTTGACGAGTCTGTTGCCCTGCAAGTGGTACTGCAGCCTGCATACCGGGCCAAAGCCCTCGAGGTGGCCCAAAAGTCCATGGTTCTGCTCAAGAACGATGATGGCCTCCTGCCGTTGAGCCCTGACCTGGGGCATGTGGCCCTGATCGGGCCCCTGGCCGGCGACCATCACGAGATCCTTGGTACCTGGTACCGTTTCGGGCGCGATGAGGATACGGAGAGCGTACTGGATGGCCTGCGCGTTGTCCTGCCGCCGGCCACAGAGATTAGCCATGTACCCGGCTGTGACCTGGCGGGAGCGGAAGAGCCCGATCTGGAGGAGGCCGTAGCCGCCGCCCTGGCCGCCGATGTAGCGGTTCTCGCACTGGGTGAGGGCGAGTATATGAGCGGCGAGGCACACTCGCGGGCCTATCTCGGCTTGCCGGGGCACCAGCAAAGGCTGCTGGAAGCCGTGCATGCCACCGGCACGCCTGTGGTGGTTGTACTGATGAGCGGCCGCCCTCTGGTCATTCCCTGGCTGGCCGAGAACATCCCCGCCATCCTCCAATCCTGGCACGGCGGGATTCGGGCAGGCCGGGCCGTGGCTGATATCCTGGTGGGAACCGTCAACCCCAGCGCCAAGCTCACGGCCACCTGGCCGCGTGCCGAGGGACAGATCCCCATCTACTACGCACACAAGAATACGGGCCGGCCGGACAGTGGGGAGGGAACGGTGCAGCATGACCGGCCGCACCGGTCGAATTATATCGACGAGACAAACGCGCCCCAGTATCCCTTTGGCTACGGCCTGAGTTACACCTCATTTGAGTACAGCGACTTGACTGTCGAAACGCTGCAACTGGGCCTAGAAGATACGCTGGTCGTGAGCGCTATGATTGCCAACGTGGGCCAGTGTCCAGGGGATGAGATCGTCCAGCTCTACGTACGGGACCTCGTGGGCAGCGTCACCCGGCCCGTGAAAGAACTCAAGGGCTTCCAGCGCATATCCCTGGAGCCAGGCGAGAACAGGACGGTGTGCTTTGAGGTGCCTGTACAACAACTAGGATTCCATGGACTCGCGATGGAATATTTGGCTGAACCGGGCGACTTTCAAGTTTGGGTTGGCCCCAACTCTGCAGAAGGTTTGAAGGGTTCGTTCAAGGTGCTTGGTTAGAGCCTTTGTGCAGGAGGAGTTCATGCAAGAAGCGCTGCAGGATTGGGAGACGCCCCAGGTGGTCTCGCGCAATAGAGAGGCGCCACACGTCCATCTAGAGGCATACTCTGATGAGGCCTCAGCGGTCAGGGAGGCTGGCTTCCCCTACCGCCAGTTGCTCAATGGGCGCTGGCGGTTCCATTGGTCCCCGGATCCGGCATCGGCGCCTGAGGGATTTCACCAGGTCGACTTCGACGACGCTGGCTGGGATGAAATCGAGGTCCCGGGCAACTGGCAGCTAAAGGGCTACGGGGTGCCCATGTACACCAATGTCCAATACCCCTTTCCCATCGACCCCCGTCTCCGGGCGGCCTTTGACGACATGGAGGCAAAGGCTGTAGGTAGGGGTGACCTGGCGAGACAGATGCCCAAGGAGGCCTTTCATGTCCCCTTGGCCGTGCCCCGGGATGACAATCCTACCGGCTGCTATCGTACTCGATTCAGTGTTCCGGCGATATGGACGGGGAGACAGGTTCGTCTATGCTTTGACGGCGTGGACTCGGCCTTTCATCTGTGGATCAATGGTAGGGCGGTGGGCTACAGCCAGGATAGCCGCCTACCTGCTGAATTCGACATAGCTCAGTACCTGTGCCCAGGCGAGAACCTTCTCGCTGTACGGGTCTACCGCTGGTCCGATGGCAGCTACCTGGAGGATCAGGACTTCTGGCGGCTGAGCGGCATCTATCGTGACGTGGCGCTCTGGGCTCCGCCGCCAGTCTACCTGTCTGACTATACGGTGCGGACTGATTTGGATGGTGAGTACCGGGATGCGAGGCTCAGCATCAAGGCGACTGTGTGCAACGCGGCCCAGACCGACGCCATCGACTATAGCCTCGAGGCCAAGGTCGTGACAGATGAACCCATTTGCTCACTTGTTCAGAGCCTGGACGTAGCTGCGGGCGAGGAGGCCGGCCTTGACCTGCTTGGGCTTGTTGCCAATCCAGACAAGTGGTCAGACGAATCCCCCAATCTGTACACGCTATTGCTCATCCTCAAGGACGAGACTGGTCATGTGCTCCAGGTCGAGCGCTGCCGGATCGGCTTTCGTCAGGTGGAGATTGTGGGTGGGCAACTCTGTGTCAACGGCCAAGCCATCCGCATCAAGGGTGTGAACCGTCACGAACACGATCCGGAGACAGGCCACACCGTCAGCGAAGCGTCGATGCTCGACGACATCCGCTTGATGAAACAGTTCAACATCAACGCCGTGCGGACCGCACACTATCCGAACGCGTCCCGTTGGTATGAGTTGTGCGACATCCATGGGCTCTATATCTTTGACGAGGCGAATATCGAGTCTCACGGTGTCTGGGACAGGCCGGCACGGGATCCACTGTGGCAGCAGGCCTTCATGGAACGGGTGACGCGCATGGTGGAGCGGGACAAGAACCACCCGTGCATTATCGCCTGGTCGCTGGGCAACGAGGCGGGCCATGGACCCAACTTTGAGGCCGTTGCGGATTGGGTTCACACCCATGACCCAACGCGGCCGGTACACTATAATCCGGCTGAAGACCTGCCCTGGGTGGATATCATTTCACCCATGTATCCCCACGTAGATGAGCTGGTATCGCTGGCCGAGGATCCGGCGGAAGCCCGGCCCATTGTGGCGTGTGAATATGCCCACGCCATGGGCAATGGCCCTGGTGGCCTGGGCGACTATTGGAATGCCATCGAGCGCTACCCTCGCCTCCAGGGAGGTTTTGTCTGGGACTGGATGGACCAAGGCCTGCGGAAGGTTACCGAGTGTGGGGTGGAGTGGTTTGCCTACGGTGGCGACTTTGGCGAAGAGCCTCATGATGGCAGTTTTTGTCTCAATGGACTCATCGGGCCTGACCGTGGGCTTCACCCGGGTTTGTGGGAGCTGAAAAAGGCCCACGAGCCGGTAGTAGTCGAGCCAATGGATCTGAGTGCAGGCAAGGTCAAGATCATCAATCGCTACGCCTTCACCAACTTGAGTGTCTTCTGTATTGCCTGGATGCTGGAAGCCGATGGCCAGGTATTGCAGTCGGGTGAACTGGAACGGCTGGACGTTGCCCCTGGAACCAGTGAAATCGTGACGATCCCCTACTACGGGCCTGAGCCAATGCCCGGAGTGGAACACTGGCTGTCCCTCAGCTTCAAAACGGTCCAGGATTCGGCCCTCATTCCCAAAGGCCACGAAGTGGCCTGGGCCCGGCTCCCTCTGCCGGCTGCTGCGCCGCCGGTTGTCTTTCAGGAGACGATGCCTCTGCTTGCCTTGGAGGATACGAACGCAGGCATGGTCCTGACCGGGCACGATTTCAGCCTGGTCTTTAACCGCGAGTCTGGTCTCATCGCTGGGTGGGAGTCGCAGGGGCGGCCGGTCATACGGCGGGGACCTGAGGCAAATCTTTGGCGTGCGCCCACCGACAACGATGCCGAACGGATGGCATCTCTCTGGCAGGCTGCAGGCCTGGACCGCGTGCGAGAGCAGGTTCAGGCCATCTCGACGGAACGGATCAGTGACGGCATCGTGCGGGTTCAGGTGGAGATGGCTGACCTGGAGGTGGGAATTACCAGTTGCTATGTCTATTTGGTCTATGGCAGCGGCGATGTGGTTCTGGAGCACCGGGTAGGTCTCTTGAGGGCCTTGCCACCACTGCCCCGTGTGGGCATCCGGTTTCTTCTACCGCGTGTGTACAACCGGATCACGTGGTACGGGTCCGGCCCACACGAGACCTATGCCGACCGTATGCTGGGCGCGCGCGTGGGAGTGTATCGCAGTATCGTCGATGGACACGACCTGCCCTACGTGGTGCCGCAGGAGTACGGTAACAAAACTGAGGTGCGTTGGGCAGCTTTGACTGACAAGGATGGCGTGGGCCTGTTGGTCGCGGGGATGCCCAGGCTGAACGTCAGCGCTCACCCTTACACCGCACTCGACCTGGCTCGGGCCCGGCATGTTCACGAACTCAAGCCACGAGAGCATCTCACACTCAACCTGGACCTGGCCCAGTCCGGCCTGGGGAGCGAAAGCTGCGGCCCTGGCGTGCTGCCCCAATACCGGCTGCAGGCGCGCAACTATCGTTACTCGCTGCGTTTGAGGCCCCTGTCAGGGCTTGAGGACTCACCGCAGGTGCTCAGCAAGCAGGTTCTCCCACAATTGAACGGATGAGGGCGTTCCGGACACAAGCCGGCGCCAACCCGGCGCCGGTCCTGTTACCTACCCCCACAAGCCCTTCAGGAACCGGACCTTTTCCACCGTCTGGTAGTTGCCTCCACCCTCATGGTCGTTGTAGCGGTAGATGCGGATCTCCTTGGGGCCGGCAAAGTGATTGTAGGCCGCAAACACCGTCGAAGGTGGGCAGATCATGTCCATGAGCGCCACGGAAAAGAGCGCCTTGGCCTTCGAACGAGCGGCAAAATTCACACCGTCAAAGTAGGACAGCGTCTCAAACACGGTATCAACCTTGTCCCTGTGGGCCTTGCAAAAGCGGACGATCTCGCTATAGGGCGCTTCATCGGTGATATCAGTCGCCCGCCGGTAGTGGCACAGGAAAGGTACGTCGGGCATCACGACGGGTACCTTCGGCTCGAGGCCGCCAGCTGCTAGCGTGATGCCGCCCCCCTGGCTGCCACCGGTCAGGGCAATGCGCTCGGCGTCCACAGCGGGATGGGCGCGGGCCGCATCCACGGCGCGAACTGCGTCACTGAAAAGACGCCGGTAATAGTAGGTTTCCGGCTCCAGGACTCCCCTGGTCATGAAGCCAGGATACTGGATGCCAGAGTCCGGTGGTTCAAGATCGGGTGTGTCCCCCGTACGGATATGGCTGTAGCCCTGCCCTCGAGTGTCCATCACCAAGTGGGCGTAACCTGCACTGCTCCACACCAGCCAGTCGGTGGGAAAGGCCCGCCCACCGCTATAGCCGATGTACTCTACGACGCAGGGCAGCGGCTCCTGGCGCTGGCGGGGCAGCAATAGCCAACCCTTGATGGGCAGGCCGCCGTAGCCATTAAAGGTCACGTCAAAGGCTTCCACCGTGACCAGCCCATAATCCACCGGCTCGAAGCTTGGCTCCAGAGGGAAGGCGCGTGTTTCTGCCAGCGTTTGTGCCCAGAATGTGTCAAAGTCGACCGGCTCTTCCCTGGCCGGCAGATAGGTTCTCAGTTCCTCCAAGGGCATATCGAACAGCATTGTTCACTCCTTTTTTCGGCAATCGTGTCCAGACCTCGCAGATCGCAGCCTGAACCTGCTTGCTCGGATGACTCCCGGCCATGTGCCGGTGCGGCTGGATCACGCATGCGCATTATACAGGAAAGACTGATAAACAGCAAGCAATCCAAGATGTCAAGGGTATGTACACACTGTTCAATAATACTTGTGCCTGTCGGGTGTGGTGTGTTATAATTGTGGTGCAGACTGTTCGGCGGAATCGAGATTCCCGTTTGTGAGCGTGCCAGTAGACATCTCAACTGCATGTGTGCCTGCTGGCCCAGGATTGGCCATCGAACTGAAAACGAGACAAGGAGCGTCCTGTATGATTGGAGAGAGGATTCGTGTCCGGAGACACGAACTGGGCTTGAGCCTGCGAGCCTTGGCGGAAAAGGTGGACCTCACGGCCAGTTTTCTCAGCCAGATTGAGCGGTCCCAAGCGGAACCGTCCATCAAGTCGCTGCGTAGAATCGCTGATGCTCTGGGCGTATCCTTGTTCTACTTTCTTTCCGAGGATAAGGTCGTCAGTCCTGTCGTGCGCAAAGGTGAACGAACGCGGTTGCAGCTGCCCGGCTCCAGGGTGATCTGTGAGTTGCTCACACCAAACGTCCGTCGCAAGATGGAGGTTCTCATGATCAACGCTGATCCTGTCCGCGGAAATATTGCACAGCCGCTGCCCGAACCCACCGAGGAGTGCATCGTGTTATTGAAGGGGCGCCTGCACGTCAAGCTGGACGATGAGGAATACGAGCTAGAGCCAGGTGATAGCGTCTATTTCGAGGGACCCAGGCTGCGGTCTCTTTCGGCAGGAGGCGACGAGGAAGCTCTCTTTTTCTCAGCCATGACGCCTGCGGTATTCTGATCTTCCTGTTAGAAGGACCTGCCAGGAACTGGACGGCCGGGGTTTCCTATGCTTGCATGGCCAGTGTCGCCAATTGTGTGCGTGCTGTGAGCCCGTGCTCCACAAAGGCTGGTTTTTCTGCAGCCCGCTGTCCTGTGGAAATGGGGAGGCATGAAAAGTGTCTATCCGTCTGTTGTACATAAGCACGCCTGACTTCGGCGTTCCTGCGTTGAGGTTGCTGGCGCAGGACAAGAGGTTCGAAGTGGTCGGCGTCGTGACCCGGCCCGATAGGCCGGCCGGCCGGGGTCTCAAGGTCACGCCGCCGCCGGTCAAGTCGGCGGCGCTGGAGCTTGGACTCCGGGTGCTCCAACCTCCAAGCCTTCGCACTCCCGAGGCTCAGGCCGCCATCCGCGCCCTTGAGCCTGAAGTGGGTGCGGTGGCCGCCTACGGGCAGTGGATCCCAGTAGAGGTTTTTGACCTCCCGCCAAAACGCTGCCTCAATCTGCATCCTTCGCTCCTGCCGCGGCACCGCGGCGCAGCTCCGGTACCCAGTACCATTCTGGCCGGCGACAGTGAGGTGGGCCTATCTGTGCTCTTTGTCGAGGACGAGATGGATGCCGGTGATCTCTTGGCCCAACTTGCCATGCCTATTGGCGAGAACGATACTGCCGGTTCTCTCATGGCCAAGCTGGCCGAGATTGGCGCTCCCTTTTTTGTGGATACGCTGGCCGCCTGGGTCGCAGGCGAAATCACACCACAGCCCCAAGATCACTCCCAGTCGACATGGTTCGACCGCATGGAGAAAGAGGTGGGGTGCATGGACTGGTCCCTGCCGGCGGGGCAACTCGCCCGCTGCAGCCGGGCCTTCTCTCCATGGCCGGGGACCTATACCTTTTTTGAGGGTAAACGTTTGCTGGTACACTGTGCGACGGTTCTCCCAGACTCGCTTGGAGCATTCTCCGTCGCCGAGCACGGGACCGTCGTGCGCGCCGGTGCTGAGGTTGCCGTGGTTACTGGCAATGGCCTGCTGTGTCTCGACAAAGTGCAACTGGAGAGTCGGCGGTCGCTGGATATTCACGACTTTGTGCGAGGCCAACAGAGCTTCATCGGTGCGACGCTGGGCTGACTGGTGAGGTTGGCGAAAGACATCGATAGCGACCATCTGTGTGGCGATGTGGCCGGCGTATCAGATGAGAGTACACAGTGTACAGCCAAAGTTGAAAAGAATCCGATTCTGTGATATAGTCTTGCTCGTGCTTGGTCGCGTTCAGGCTTGCATTCAGGGGCGGAGGGTAGACTGGAGCATGCAGGTGCACAAGCCTTGGCCATTTCCAAGAACACGAGTTATCTCGGCGTAGAGATAGGACAGCTATGACGATTCTCATTCGGGGCGCCTCATACGTTGTACGTTCTGCGGAACGCATCGAGTTGGATTGCGATGTGCTCATTGAAGGGACGCGTATCGCAGGTACGGGTCACTATGCGCCCCAAGCCAGTTGGGACGTGATCGACGCGACCAACTGTGCTGTGATCCCTGGCCTGATCAATGCCCATACCCATCTCTATCAGAACTTTCTCAAAGGGCTGAATGACGGTGTTCCCCTGGTAGAGTGGTGCGACCAGGTACTCTTTCCAGCGGCCGATGTCATTCATACCGATCACTGGTACGCTCACGATGAGCGTCTGGGATATGCCTGGTCTCTGGTGAGCGCTCTGGAAATGATCAAGGCTGGTACCACCTGCTGCATTAACATGGATATGACCATGGATTCTGTGTTCCAGGCCTGGCTCGATATCGGTTTCCGTGGTGTGGGCGCAGTGACTCTGTCAGACCAGTGGCTCCCGGATAAGCTCCTTCGTTCGCCAGAGGTCAGCCAGCAGGAGGCGCTGGACTATGCCCAGCGCTGGCAGAATACTCCTGCTGATAGCCCTCGTCTGCAGATCATCCTCGCTCCCTCGACACCCTTTTTGGCCAGTCCGCATCTCTTGAACTGGACGAGGGAGCAGCGCGACCACCTGGGAGTGGGAGTACAGATACACGTGGCTGAAACCCGCTACGAGATGGAGCGCATGGCCGAGCAGGCTGGGACCACGCCCCTGTACTACCTGGATCGCCATGGCCTGGTAGACGACCGGCTCACCGCTGTACACTGTGTTCACGTGGACCAAGCAGACCTCGACCTGCTCCAAGAACGCGGCGTGATCCCGATCCACAATCCCAAGAGCAATATGAAACTGGGCAGTGGCATCTCGCCCGTGGTCGAGATGCTGCGCCGGGGCATTCCCGTTGCTTTGGGTAATGATGGCTGTGCGTCCAACGATCTGTTGGATATGTTCGAGGAAATGCGTTTTGCGGCGCTTCTTCAAAAGGTTGCCGCCCAGGATCCCGCGGTGATCTCGGCCGCGGACGTATTCCGCATGGCTACGGAGAACGGCGCCAAGGCATGCCGCATTGACGCTGGCACCATCGACCCGGGCCGTTTGGCTGACCTGGCAGTCGTAAATCTGCGCAAGCCGCATCTCGTGCCTGTCCACGATGTTATCAACAGCTTGGTCTACTGTGCCAAGGGAGAAGATGTAGAGACCACCATCATCAACGGCAGCATCGTAATGCGGGATCGTGAGCTGGTCACCGTGGACGAAGAAGAGATTCTGGATCTGGCCCAAGAGTGGGGCAGTAGCTTGCGCAAGCGTGGTCAGCAGAGTGAACTCTACCCCAAGGATGGTTGATGGTTTGGTTCCACTGCAGCGGCGCTGGATGCCATAAAGATTATCTGTGGTGGCAGAGGATAGAGACAAACTTGAGAGGAGGCGGCTTGTAATGAGCCAATTGATAGAGCAATTGATGGACGTATGCGCACCGGCGCGGGTGTCCGACAAACTACCGGATCGCATCTGCTATACCCGCGATGCCGGACCCAGTCCGGGAGGAATCCCGGGCTATGTGGTGCGTCCCAAGACAACCCAGGAGGTAGCAGGGATCCTCGAGGTCGCGAATGCACATGGCACTCCCGTCTTCATCTGGGGGCGCTCCACGACTTTTATCGGGATGGGGATTCAGGATGGCTGCATTTTGATGGCCCTGGACCTGATGGACAGGATCATCGAGATGGACTTTGACAACAAGGTGATCGTTGTGGAGCCGGGTGCCGTGTGGCACTCGGTGGACGTAGAGTTGAACAAGTTGGGATGGGAGCTGGCTGTTCCGGGCCCCGGTGGCATGTTCTCTTGCACCATCGGCGGCTCGGTGGCCTATAACGCCGTACCCCATGCTCTGGCCGAGTATGGCATGACCGGCAATCACGTTATCGGCCTCGAGGTGGTACTGCCCGATGGCAAGGTCATCAATACCGGCAGCGGCGCCAATGAGGCGGCAGGACACCTGCACTTTGAGCGCTATGCCAACGGCCCGGATCTGACCGGCCTTTTTGTGGGGTCCTATGGCGTTTTCGGTGTCATCACCAAGGTTTACTTTCGCATCCGCCGGGTTCCCGATGTTGAGACCTTTGCGTTTTACGGATTTGACCACTTTGAGCAGGCCGTGGATGCAGCCCACGCTATCCAGCGGCAGGACGCTGCCACGCACATGGTCGGCCTCTTTGGCGGACCTAAACCGGCAAACTATGATGCGCATGATGCCTTCCTGCACATCGTCGTCCGGGACTCCCGTGTGGCAGCCCAAGAGAGGATCCGTGTGGCCGAAGCCGTGTGCGAATCCTTCGCTGGCTACCGGTTGGACAGCAACGCCACGAGGCTGTACTGGGAGGGTCACATGTACTCATGGCTTCGGAATACGCCGCCCGATCACTACTATGGCAACCGTCCATTCATGTGTCCAGAGGTGGCGGGCTTTATGCCCACCAATAAGGTCAAGGATGCCATCGCCTTTCTGCGCAATGATGCCATGGAGCATGCCGACGAATGGGCCAAGTACGATATCCGTACCAAGTGCAACGACGTCTACTTTTCCAGCAACGCGGCCTTTATCTGGATCGATACACTCTATCCCGAGATGGACAAGGAGGCGTGGCAGTATGGCCTTGCCCTGCGCTCTCGGTACACGGAAGAATTGTGCCGGCGCTACATGTCCCCAGGTGGAATCCTGCAAGCCATTGCCCCAGAAGTCATGACCAAACTGGGCGCCGGATTCGATTTTATCAAGTTCCTCAAGGGCTCGTTGGATCCGAACTATATCCTGAACCCGGGCGTCATGTACCTGGAACCGGAGGCGAAGCATGTCTAGCGGAGAGAAAGAGACGCTGAAAATGGGTGAACGTCGCATCGATGAGCTAAAGAACTATATCTACCAATGCAATCGCTGTGGACAGTGTTTGGATTTTTCTACCCTTGGGCAGGCGAAAAAGTGCCCGGCATTTGAGGGGGGATTGTTCGAATCGTACGCGGCTCGGGGCAAGTACAACATCGCCCGTGCTCTGGTGGATGGCGTCATGGACTATGACATGGACCTTGCCGAGCGGGTCTTTGCCTGCAACGAGTGCCGAGCCTGCGCTGAGGACTGTTTCAAGTACCTCGATACGACCGGCATGTTCACGGCGCTGAAGGAGGACCTGGCCCAGCTTGGCCTGATCCCGCCTAACTTCAAGGAGGGCTTGGAGGGTGAGATGGGCCTGGATAAGACGCACAATGTCTACAAAGCCCCTCACGAGGAAAGGCTGGCCTGGCTTCAGGACCAGTCCCGGGTGGATGTGCCGGCCGAAACGGCCATCTTTATCGGATGCTCGTCAGCCTACGTACGGCAAAACATGGCTGTGGATACCGTCGGCACGCTGGAACGGCTCGGCGTCGAATATACCTTGCTTAGCGACGAGTGGTGCTGCGGACACCCCTACATGGCCGCCGGCCAGGTCGACAAGGCGCGCGAGGCCCTGGAACAGAGCATTTCGCAGTACGAGGACCTGGGCGTCAAGCGCGTGGTGTTCAACTGCCCGGGCTGCCTCAAGACTTTCAAGCATGATGCGCCCATGATACTCGGTAGGTCGCTTCCCTTCGAGCCAATGCACATCCTGGAGTTGATGGCCTATCTGGCTGAGCAGGGTGAGATTCAGTTCAAACCGCTTTCACCCAAAATCAACATCACCTATCACGATTCCTGTACAATGGGACGTTGGCTGGATATCTATGAGGCTCCGCGCATCCTGTTGAAGCATATCTATGGCGTGGCCCTCACAGAGATGCCTCGCAACCGTGGCAACGCCTATTGCTGCGGCGCTGGCGGCCTGATCCGCTATGACTATGCCGACATCTCGAATAATGCGGGAACCGAGAGATTCCGGGAGGCCGAGGCCACGGGCGCAGATGTGCTGATGACTTCCTGCCCGGCTTGTCTCGTCCAGTTCCAGCAGACGCGCAGCAAGCTCAAGAGCCGCATGAAGATCATGGACATCACCCAGATTATCTGGGAGCAGTTGGTTGTACCTGGCGAAGTCTGATCTTGCCAGGAGAACATCTGGCCTGCTGAGCAAAGATGTCGGGTCCGTCAGGCGGCCAGCGCAAGGGTGTGTTCATCGCCACAGTGGGACAGGATCGAGCCCAAGTTCGTGGCTCTGCGAAGAACCTTTATCGTGTCACCCTTCGACTGCGCTCATGGCACGCTCTGGATGAAGTGAAGCATGTCCTGAGGTGCGAAGGGAATTTCGGCTGAGCAAAGAAGAGATCCTTCGTTTCACTCAGGATGACATTTGACCTTTCGATGTGCTCGCTGCAGAGTGTGTTTCTCGCCGATCTGCCGTGCGGTGGCCTCGGCAAGCTGGGCGCCATCCGCAACAGCGGGACGGAAGTGGTACGGGACGAAGGCTGGTCCAGGGACAGGAGCCAGAGGGTAGCAGAACGTGATCGCTGACATTCATACGCACTATCAGTTCCCGAGCTTTGTCAAGAATCCCAGGGCTTATCTGGACAGGGAACCCTTTGCGGCCTACCTGGCCTCGAATCCCAAGCACCGGGACGTTACCATTGAAGAGATGATCTCTGTCGCTGATCGCGCGGGTATCCAGTGGCTGGGTTTACAGGGAGGCTTGTTCGTCCGGCATGAAACCTGTGTCGAGCTGAACGATTATGGATTGGCAAGCCTGGCGACCTATCCGGATCGCCTGCTGGTTTTTGCTTGCCTTCAACCCAAGGCAGGAAAAGACGCGCTGAAAGAATTCAGACGTTGTGTCGAGGAGGGCATGGTTGGCGCCGGTGAACTCAATCCGGCTGGACAAGGCTTTGCCCTGGATGATCCAGATTTTCTGGCTGTCGCCCGGGCTGCAGTAGAGATGAGTGTCCCCATTGTGCTGCACTTTAACGAGACAGTAGGGCACCATTATGCTGGCAAAGGCAGAGTGCCAGTCGAAGATCTGTACCGGTTTATCACCCGGTTTCCCGATCTCAAGCTGATCGTCGCGCACTGGGGAGGCGGTCTTCCCTACTTTGAACTCATGCCGGAGGTCCGGGCTGCCTGCAAGAACATCTACTATGACACCGCGGCCTCACCGCTGCTGTACCAGGCGTCAGTTTTTCCCATCACTGCCCAGTTGGTTGGAACCGGAAAGATCCTGTTCGGAACCGACTTTCCGTTGATCTGTTTCCCCGACAGGCAGGTAGAGCCCGAATTTGAGACATTTCTCGAACACGTGGAACAAAGCGGTCTGACTCCATCTCAGTTGACGGATGTTCTTGGAGCCAATGTGGCAAGGCTCTTTCGATTGGAAGAGAAAAACCAGAATTCTACCCCTGCTTCGGCAGGGAAGAGGTAGCCTCTTATCGGCTGGGGGCCTTGTGTCTGAACAGCCGGTTACAGCATAGTTCAGTGCTCCGGGAAACATGAGAGGACAACTGCTGTGTACCGCCTGTTCTTGGCGGTATTCCGCAAGGAGGTGGAGGAGAGAAGAATAACTACAGGGAGGTATGGTTTATCGTTGGTTCAGTGCGTTGAGGACAGAAATCGAGTCAGAAAAGGAGGGAATTCGCAATGAAGCGCTACCCAGAACTGGCCCTGCTGATGGTCGTGGTCCTGCTTGTAGGATCGCTGGCTGGCTGTGGCCCCACTCCCGAACCGGAAGTGGTCGAAGTCGAAAAAGTCGTCACTCAGATCGTGCAAGAGACCACAGTTGTCAAAGAGACAGTCAAGGAAACAGTTGTAGTAGAGGGCGAGACCAGATCGTAGAAAAAGAGGTGGAGAAAGAGGTTGTTGTGACCGCTACCCCTGCTCCCAAGGGCGGCGAGATTACCTATGGGTTGACCTTGGTGGTCTCTGGCGTCGATCCCCACCGCGATACTTCGTCCGAGCTGGGCATCTTTTTGACCAGTGTCTACGATCCCCTTGTCTGGCAGGACCAGGAAGGCAACTTTTATCCGGGCTTTGCAAAGAGCTGGGAGGTGTCGGATGATGGGCTGGTCTATACCTTCAATCTGCGAGACGACGTCACATTCCACGATGGCGAACCGTTCAATGCCGAAGCTGTCAAGGCGAACTTTGACCGGATCGTCAATCCTGACCTGGGTTCCCGAAAGGCCGTCTATATGATGGGACCCTACGACCGTACAGAGGTCGTGGATGAGTACACGGTAAAGGTTCACTTGAGTGCAGCCTTACGCACCATTCCTTGACTCTGCCAGCCAGGTCTATCTGGGCATGGCCTCACCCAAGGCTCTAGAGGAATGGGGATCTGGAGCAGTATCCAGAGCATCAGGTTGGAACTGGTCCATTCATGATCGAGGACTATGTAGCCAAAGACCATGTCACGCTGATCAAGAATGTGGACTATAACTGGGCTCCCGAATTCATGGCCCATCAAGGTCCGGCCTACCTGGACAAGATCACGTTCCGCTTCTACCCGGACTCTGCCACCCGTGTTCCCGCGCTAGAGTCGGGCGAGGCCCAGATCATGGGCGAGATCCCACCAATTGAAGCCAATCGCCTGATGTCAGACGCGCGCTTTGCCATCTACCCCACGGACATCCCGGGCCAGTCGCTACAGATGTTCGTCAACACGTCTAAACCTCCCACGGATGATCCCAAAGTGCGAGAGGCCCTGATATATGGTGCCGACCGCGAAGCCATCGTCAACGGCATCTTTCGTGGATTCAGTCCGGTCGCCCACGGGCCGCTTGGCAGAAAGACTCCCTTCTACTACGATGGCATCGAAGGGATGTACCCCTACGATTTTGACAAGGCCAAGGCCCTCTTGGATGAAGCAGGCTGGGTTGACACCAATGGTGATGGCATCCGGGATAAGGATGGTCAGGAACTGGTGCTGAACACGGTCCTCATGGGCTGGGGCTCTATGCCCGAAGTCGGTACGGCCATGGAAGGCCTCTACCGCCAGCTGGGCGTCAAGCTTGAGCCGCAGATCCTGTCCTATCCTGCTGCACTGGAAGCTGCCCGCAACAACGAGCACCACCTGATTCCCATGGCCACCAGCAGCAGCGATCCCGACATCCTGTCCAGCTACTTCCACTCCCGCAACATCGAGAGTGGGTTCTCTTGGTCGAAATATGCGGATCCCGAATTGGATGGATGGCTGGAGGCCGGCGCCCAGGCCACCGATCCGGAAGAGCGAATGGAGCTGTACGCCAACGCGCAGCAGCGTACTATGGATGAGGCCCTGATCATTCCCGTTCGCGACTATGTTAACCTGAATGGTACATCCTCTAGCATCAAGGGATTGCGCTATGCCCTGCAAGGTTGGTTCCCCTGGTTGTACGACGTGTACGTGGAAGAATAGCTAGCCGGTTGGCCCCGGTTAGCCTGTAAAATAAGAGGGGGCAAGTTGAAAAAGACTTGCCCCCTCTGAATCCAATCCAGCTGTCCCTGGGTGGGCTGTCAGATTCGGCCTACTGGTAGTAGATCTGGTAACTCGCCGTGGCTCTACGGATCGGCCGAGGCTTGTGGAGGCTTTCGATGTTTCGTTACATCCGGCGGCGCCTGTTAATCATGATTCCGGTACTCTGGGGTGTCGCCACGCTTGTGTTCTTTTTCATGTATATGCTGCCCGGCGATCCTGCCTCGGTCATCTTGGCCCAGTCAGGCGGCAAGGCAGAGAATATCCAGGCCCTTCGAGCCCAGTTGGGGCTTGACGCTCCCCTTCACACTCAGTACCTGCGTTTTCTCTCGAATGCAGTCAGGGGCGACTTTGGGGATTCCATTTTCCTGCACCGTCCCGTATCCGAGCTGCTTCTGGAGAATCTGCCAGCCTCTATCGAGCTGGCTGTTGCTGCTATGCTTATTGCATCGGCGATTGGGTTCAGTACGGGGATCCTGGCGGCTCTAAACCACAATTCCTGGATCGACAGGGTATGCATGCTCTTGGCCATTTCTGGCGTCTCTATGCCATCCTTCTGGCTGGCTTTGCTCCTGATGTACCTGATCAGTGCCATAGCTATGACCTGGGGAGTAGCGCTGCTGCCCATCACCGGGCAGGGGGATCTGAAACATCTGATTCTTCCGGCTTTTGTCCTGGGCTTCGGCGTGTCTGGCTCTTTGGCGCGATTGGTTCGCTCGAGCATGTTGGAGGTAATGCGCCAGGATTATATCATTACCGCCCGGGCCAAGGGTCTGGGACAGCGGCTTGTCATTCTTCGCCATGCGCTGCGCAATGCCCTCATCCCGGTTATCACCATGATGGGTTTGATGTTCGGCGCACTTTTGGGTGGCACCGTGATCATCGAGACGGTGTTTTCTCGGCGAGGGTTGGGGCGAACCATTGTTGATGCCATCGTCACGAAAGACTTGCCTGTTGTCATGGGTGCGGTACTGCTGACCGCCATTGCCTACATGCTGGTCACCCTCGTGGTAGATATCTCTTACGCTGTTATCGATCCGCGCATCCGCTATGAGTAGTACTAGTACGACATAATTCGGATTGAGTGAGGGCCAATCTGTTGACATCCGGTGACCGGCAAGCTGAGCGAGTGGCCAATATGGAAGAGAAACGGTCAAAGGCGGAGAGCCCGTGGCGCATTGCACTCAGAATGCTAACCAAGAACAGGGTAGCCATGGCTGGTCTTGGCATTCTGATCGTGATTGCATTGGCAGCGATATTCGCGCCTTTGATCTCACCTTACGACCCCAACCAAGTGGACATCCTCAACCAGCTTCAGGGTCCCAGTAGAGAACACATCCTGGGTACGGATCTATATGGCCGGGACATCCTGTCCCGCATCTTTTGGGGCGGGCGTGTTACCCTCGTTGTCGGATTGATTTCTGTAAGCATTGCGGCCACCTTTGGCATCTTGCTGGGCTTGGTCTCGGGTTACCGCGGCGGTGCTACTGATTCGGTGATTATGCGCCTCGTCGATATCTTGCTTGCCTTTCCGCGCATGCTTCTGGCTCTAACCATCGTTGGCATGCTGGGACCGGGCTTGTTGAATGTAATGCTGGCGGTGGGGGTTGCCAGTATTACCGGCTACGCTCGACTCGTGCGTGGTACTGTACTGAGCGCAAAGGAAGAGGTTTACGTCGAAGCGGCAAGGGTTGTGGGATGTCGCAAAACAGAATCATGTTCAGACATTGTCTGCCCAACGTCATTGGGCCTGTCATTGTACTGGCAACGTTGGATATCGCGGCAGCCATCTTGGCCGCTTCCGCCTTGAGCTTCCTGGGCCTGGGTGTGCAACCTCCAACCGCCGAGTGGGGGTACATGCTCAACGAAGGCCGCAACTATTTGCGCGTGGCGCCCTGGATCACATTCTTTCCCGGTATGGCAATCATGATCTCGGTGCTCGTCATCAATATGCTGGGAGATGGCCTGCGCGACGCTCTGGATCCGAGGATGAAAATCTGACTTGAAAAGGTGCATGTGTGATCGTTGATAGATCAGTCCTTGAAAGAGCCGAGGACTTGGCCCCGCAACTTGTCGAGATCCGACGCCAGATTCACCGCCATCCGGAATTCGGCTTTGAAGAGTTTGAGACCGCAAAGCTCGTCCGCAAGGTGCTGGACCAACTCGGTATCCGCTATCGCTCTGGCGTGGCCCGCACGGGCGTCGTAGCCGAGATCGGTCAGGGCAAGCCGATCATTGCCCTCCGTGCCGATATGGATGCGCTGCCCATTAGAGAGCGTACAGGACTTCCCTTTTCTTCCGAGAGGCCGGGAATGATGCATGCCTGTGGTCACGATGCCCACACGGCCGCTCTGCTCGGCGCTGCCATGCTGTTGGTGGACATGGACCTTCCTCATGGCACAGTTCGTTTGCTATTCCAGCCCGCAGAAGAGACAGCCGACGACGACAGCAAGAGCGGGGCAGATCGGATGGTAGAAGCAGGTGCGATGAATGATGTGAGCGCTGCCGTTGCCCTGCACAATATTGTTGACCGGCCGCCGGGTTCTATCCTCGTATCCCCTGGCCCGATTTTGGCGGCTACGGACACCTTCGAGTTGGTGATCCATGGCCGAGCCAGCCATGGCGCCTATCCACATCGTGGCGTCGATGCCATTGTGTTGGCGGCCCAGGTCGTCAACGCCATTCAGAGCATTGTTGCCCGCCAGATCGACCCTATGGAGGCTGGCGTGGTGACCGTCGGCACTGTTAGTGGCGGGCGCAAGGCCAACATCATCGCCGAGCGGGTTGAGCTGACAGGCACATTGCGCAGTTTTGACGCAGGTGTTCGGCTCAAGATCCTAAAGGGCTTGGATGAAGCGTGCGGGTTGGCCAAGTGGCAGGGTGGAGACTATGATCTTACGTTGCACCAGGGACATCCGGCGACCGTTAACGATGCGGGTATGACCGAGTTGGTACGCCAGGTTGCGCTCGGATATGGCTTTCAAGTGGGTGAGGAGAAGCCCTCACCAGTTTCTGAGGATTTTAGCCTGTTTTCCAGTATGGTTCCGGGTGTGTATTTTCTGGTGGGAGCTGCCCTCGACGATGGGCGACCTACCCGCTTTGCTCACAACGCCGAATTCGATCTCGATGAGCGATTTCTGCCTATTGCTTCTGCCATGTATGCCGAGACCGCCCGCCAGTATCTATTGCGTGAGTCCTAGATCTTTGCCCGCTGTCCAGGATGGTCTCTGCGCTGCAGAGCAGAATGAAGCCATGCACGAGACCATGCGTACTCTGGGATCTCTGCCCTGGATGGCTGGTGGCACAGACTTGGTCAGCCACTTCAGGGCGGGTGACCATTGACACGGCGTTTATGGCGCCAAGAAGCTGGCTGAGCTGGCTCTGGTGGGGACGGCACCAGCCATAGCCAATGCGGTATTTCATGCTATCGGTACGAGGCATCACGCACTGCTACTCACACTGGAGCGAGTGTTGTTGGGCCACGACCTGGATCCCGCAAAGGATGAATCCCAGTGCCGAGGTGCCCTGGGTTTTGATGTTGATCGGAAACTGAGAACTCTTTGGGAGACACGCCAAATGACCGTGACTCTGATCCTGGGCAAGATGCTCTGGGCTGATACGACCCGGCCGCCAAAACCTGACTGGGGCTTGGCCATCGAGGGCGGTCGCGTAGCGGCCACCGCCGGTTGGGCAGAACTCAGGAGCCTGTACCCCGACGCTCGGGTTGTCGACGCTCGCGACTGTGTCATCACCCCCTCTTTTGTCAACGCGCATCATCACATGTACGGTGTATTGGCCCACGGGATCCCGCTAGACAAAGCACCCAATGGGTTCTGGCCTTTCTTGGAAGACTTTTGGTGGCCGTTGGTCGAGGATCAACTGAACCATGAACTGATCGCCGCTGCCGCGGACTGGGCTTGTCTGGAGATGGTTCGGTCCGGAGTGACGACCTTCTACGACTGTCTGGAAGCGCCCCACGCAATGCCTGGCGCACTGGATGTGGAGGCAGAGATTGTACGCAGGTGGGGTTTGCGCGGCGTGCTCTCCTTTGAGGCCACCGAACGGGTCAGTGCGGAAAACGCCGATCTTGGCCTGAAAGAGAATACCGCGTTTATCGACGCCTGCCGGGCAGAACCGAGCCTGGTGTCTGGCATGATGTGTTTCCATACCACCTTTACCTGTTCCGCCGACTATATACAGCGCGCCTCTGTCCTGGCAGCGGAGCGAGATGCTCAGGTCCACATGCACCTGGCAGAGGGCGTCTATGAACCGGAGCATTGCTTGGCGGAATATGGTGCCCGCACCGTGGTGTACTATGACCGCCTGGGGGTGCTCGGCGACCACGTGCTGGCCTCGCAATGCGTCCAGATTGATGCTGAGGAGATCGCCATCCTGGCGAACCGAGGAGTACACGTCTCGCACCAGCCCCTGTCCAACTGTGAGGTGGGCGGCGGTCTGGCGCCGGTGCCAGAGATGCTGGCGGCGGGCGTCAACGTGGCCCTGGGTACGGATGGCTACATCAACAACTTTTTTGAGGTGATGCGAGCCGCTGCCCTCATCCCCAAAGCGCGGCTCTTGGATCCAACCACGATGCCCGCCCAGTCAGTGTGGACCATGGCCACGCAAAATGGGGCGCGGGCGCTGCGGTTCAATGATCTGGGAAAACTGGTTCCTGGCGGTCAGGCTGATCTTTTGCTCATAGCCGTGGATCTGCCTACTCCGCTGGCAGCGCACAACCTGGCTGATCAGCTCCTCCTGTGGCGGAGCCCCAGCAACCTAAAAGGCGTCATGTGTGCCGGCAATTGGCTCATGCGCGATGGAAGGATCGGGGGTATTGACGAGTCCGCTATTCGCGGACGGGCGGAAGAGGCAGCTGCGAAGTCTGTGGCAGCGGGCAAGAAATGGAGGCTAGTATGGCTGATCTAATTGTGAATCTATGTGGCATCGAGTTACAGAACCCATTTGTACTGGCTTCCGGCCCGCTCACCTGGAGCGCCAAAGGCATCTTGGATGCCTATGCGGCCGGCGCCGCAGCGGCCGTCACCAAGACCATCCGTACGGAGGCCACGGTGAACCCGGTGCCGCACATCGCCGCGCCGAGACGCGGCGGAAGCCTGCTCAACACCGAGGGCTGGTCAGACTTTAGGGCTGACGAGTGGTTGGAGCGGGAGCTTCCGCTCCTGACCCAACGCGATGGGGCGCTGATCGTCAGCCTGGGGCACACGGCCGCCGAGGTAGAACAACTAGCCCGACCTCTGGCAGAGGCGGGCGCCGACATGCTGGAATTGGTTTCCTATCGCGCCCAAGATGCGGCGCCCATGGTCGCCGCGGCCAAGCAGGCGGTCTCGGTCCCGGTCCTCATCAAGGTCAGTGCCAATTGGCCAGACCTGCTGCCGGTGGTGGCTGATTGTCTGGCAGCCGGCGCGGATGGGGTCACGGCCATCGATTCGATCGGTCCGACGCTGCGTGTGGATATTGAAGAGGGTGAGCCACTACTGGGCTCTTTTGCCTGGCTCTCTGGAGAGGCCATACGGCCCATTTCCTTGCGTGTTGTGGCTGATATCTGCCTGCGGCACGATGTTCCGGTCGTGGGGACCGGCGGCGTTGGGCGAGCTGAAGACGCGGTGGAAATGGTGATGGCTGGTGCTACCGCCGTTGGCGTCCATACGGCGCCGCTCCAGAGGGGTCTGGGCTGGCTGGGCAAGACAGAGAAACAGTTGCATCGCTGGTTGGATGCGCGCGGACACGCCAGACTGGCCGATCTCCGCGGCGTCGCCCTGGTCACCCTGAGGGCGGCCGGCGAGCACGAGTCTCAACCTCCTGAGGCTCCGGCGCCGCTCACTTTCGACTTTGATTCAGACACGTGTACCCAGTGTGGTCGCTGCGCTACCGTCTGCGCCTACCAGGCCCGCGAACTCACTGCGGATGGCGATATGCTGTTGGATTCAGTCGAATGCCGTTCTTGTGGACTCTGCGTCACGGTATGCGCTCCTCGTTCACTAACGATCCACGAGGATCAACCGATCAGCGCCTGAAGGGCACAGGCAACTACCTTGAGGAGATAGTCTGTGGGTGGGGGCGTTGGCCCCATGCCCGCTGTGCAGGCGTGAATCCAGCCTGAGATGTTGCTGCCTCTCCTGATATCGTGCTAAGCGTAGGCTATGAGGGAGCTGTCTGTCACCTTCACGAGGTGTCAGGGCCGCGTCAACATCCGGGTTCGCCATGGTTCCCGCAGCAGTCGGAGCGCGTCTGAATCTTGCGCCAGTTGTTGCGCGCAAAGAGTTTGACTTTCACATGTAGGGGCATGGGCTGTCGCAGGTTCTCTAGCGATTCCGATATGGTACCTTTCTGTTTGCCGTCACACATCGATTCCTCCCTATCCAGTTATAGGCCGTACTACGCCCTAATCGTACAACCTTAGTCGCTCTCGGAGAACGATCCAGGGGCGCTGCTGGTGTCCAGCCCGCCTGCCCAAGCGGGTAGGATGGTATCTGGTGGTGCATCGAGGAGGAGGTCGGCCCATACTCGGCGCAGTACTACATCAGTACCAAAGGCCAGAAAGATCGTCTTTTTGGTCTTGGCGTCGGGGGCGTAGGTTAACCTCAGTACCTGCTGGGCTTCCGCACCAAAGTAGAGAAGCCCCACATCCATCTCAGAAATCATGGCCGGCTGGAAAAAGACGTACCACCACCCCAGTTCGTCAACAGACCAGCGCCCAATTCGCAGAAACTGCGAGGGCCGGACGCGGCCCAGCAAGATGTGTTCCCGGGTTGCCACTGTCTCGAAATCGGCTTCCAGGTCCATGTAGTAGCGGTCCCTGCCCTCGACGCTGAACCAGCCGCTGGCCCGTACTGGAACCAGCTCTTCCGGTCGCAGTGGAGGCTCGGCGGCTGCGTCAGGGCGGAGCGCTTCCACGGAGGACAGGGATTCATAGTCGATGTATTCTCGCCGCGAAGACCAGGCAAGGATCAGGATATAGCCCAGGTAGAGCATGCCTATGAGAACCGCAGCCCAGGGACGGAGCCATGAGACCAGCAGTGAGCCCAGAGCAGCGGCCAAGAGCAGTATCCCCAACCAGCGGGACAGCGGCAATTCGGCCCACAGGTGGCGGCGCAATTTGTACGTCGACTCGAGTACTATACCCTTTGTGCTCAATGCCTCGATACCCTCTTGATACAATCCTGCAAACCGGAGTATAACATACCCCCTGGGGTGTGTCAAAGGGCCCGAATTCTTGTCAGCAAATCCCAATCTGGTGTCTTTATCTTGGAAATTTCTGCCGATGGCCTGCGCCATTTGACCGATGACCACCCACCCAGTATAATGCACCGACAGAAGGCAAAGGATAGACTCAGATGATGGATCGATTGTTACGCGCAGGTAGATTCACGTCCATAGCCCTGCGAACCCAACCGGATGGGACAATTCCGACTGCTTTTCTCCCCGAGGATGCATTCGCGAGAGTCGATCAGGTCTCTGAGCAATGCGATTTGGGGGAAGTATCTGGCCGGAACAGGCAGCGGGCGATGCCTCCCTTCCCTGCATGGCATTCAGGGCCACAGATACCGGCCCTGGGCAATGACGAGGTCCATGTCTGGCGTGCATCTCTGGACCTGCCAGCGCCACAGGTCTCACGTCTGCAGGACACTCTTTCCACAGATGAACTCACCAGGGCTGATCGGTATTATCTCCGCCAAGTCCGCGAGCGCTTTGTTGTCGCTCGTGGGTTGCTCAGGGCTATACTGAGCAGGTACCTGGGAGTGGCAGCGGGCCATCTGCGCTTCTGTTATGGTCCCAATGGCAAGCCCAAGCTGGACAAAGAGCCTGGTGGGGAATCACTCCGCTTCAACGTGACCCACAGCCAGGAGCTGGCCCTCTATGCCATTGCTCGCGACCGGGAGGTGGGCATAGACGTCGAATACATCCTTCCCGACTTGGCAGGGGAAGAAATCGCGGAGCAGTTTTCTCACCACGAGAGGTCGCCGTCTTGCGCGCGCTGCCTGTGGTGTTGCAGCCCGAAGCCTTTTTTAACTGTTGGACGCGCAAGGAAGCCTACATCAAGGCAAAAGGGGCTGGCCTCTCGCTGCCCCTGGATCAGTTTGACGTATCGCTGATTCCGGGTGAACCGGCTGACCTCTTGAGTACCAGGGGTGACGCCTTGGAATCTTCCCGGTGGGCGCTACGGGCGTTAGACGCTGGGCCTGACTATGCTGCTGCCCTTGCTGTGGAGGGCCATGGCTGGCAGCTCAAATGTTGGCAATGGGCAAGTTGACAATTCAATAACTTGAGCCGCCAGACCCTGCGACTCGGAGAAACACACTCTTCGGCAGCGACCTTTTCATGCTCTGGCTCTGCTGTCGTAACTGCTCAGCCAGTCTGGTGTTTTCTATGTGGGGAATGTGCTTTCAGGCGGTGGCAAGCATTGGTTTCGTTGTGTGGGGTGCAGGACATTTGCCTGTCCTGGTAGCGATTCTCATCCGACGGCGCCTGTTGCGGCTCGATTGTATGGCAGAATAGACGAAGGGGGCAAGAACTATAGGAACTGACACCATCAATACTCAATTGCAGCGAGTCCCTATTGCCATCATTGGCCAGGCTGCCATTTTCCCGCAGGCCCGAAACTTGCAGGAGTACTGGGATAACATTGTTCAAAAGATCAATTGCATCACCGATGTTCCCCCCTCGCGCTGGAACATAGACGATTATTACGATCCGGACCCCAGCGTGCCTGACAAAACCTATTGCAAGCGAGGCGGGTTCATACCCGATATCGATTTCAACCCGCTGGAATTTGGATTGCCGCCCAATATCCTCGAAGTAACAGACGTCTCGCAGTTGCTGGCCTTGGTCGTAGCCAGGGAGTTGATGCAAGATGCTGGCTACGGCACGTCGAACGGGCCGGCCAGGGAGTTTAATCGGGAGCGTGTTGGCGTCATCTTGGGTATTGGCGGCGGACAAAAACTGATTACGCCCCTCACGGGCAGGTTACAATATCCTATTTGGGAAAAGGTCCTCAAGAGCAGTGGCATGTCCGATGGGGACACTGCAAAGATCGTCGAAAAAATGAAACTGGCCTACATCGAGTGGAACGAGAACTCTTTTCCGGGGTTTCTGGGCAACGTGATCGCCGGGCGGATTGCCAATCGCCTGGATCCTGGGGGGCATCAATTGCGTGGTAGATGCGGCTTGTGCGCAGCAGTCTGGCCGCCATCAAGATGGCGGTCGGCGAACTGGTCGAAGGCCATTGCGACATGATGATCACCGGCGGGGTGGACACCGACAACTCGGTCTTTATGTACATGTGCTTTAGCAAAACCCCTGCCTTTTCCCACAAGGGGAACGTGAGACCTTTTGATGCCGATTCGGACGGGATGATGATCGGTGAAGGCATTGGTATGTTGTTGTTCAAAGCGCCTGGAAGACGCCGAGCGGGATCACGATCGGATCTATGCGGTCATCAAGGGATATCGGCGCCTCCAGCGACGGGAGGTACAAAAGCATCTATGCGCCCCGTTCGTCGGGACAGGCCATGGCCCTTGAGCGGGCCTACCAGGATGCCGGCTTTGCACCCTCCAGCGTTGGGCTGATCGAGGCTCATGGGACCGGCACCGTCGCGGGCGATCCTCCCGAGTTTGCTGCCTTGAATGAGGTTTTTGGCAACTCTCAGCAAGCAGCATATTGCTCTCGGGAGCGTCAAATCTCAGATCGGGCACACCAAAGCTGCCGCAGGGGCAGCGAGTTTGATCAAAGCTGCTCTGGCTTTGCATCACAAGATATTGCCGCCGACTATTAATATCACCCGGCCGAATCCCAAAGTTCGAGATAGAGAATTCACCGTTTTATTTGAACACAGAAACCAGGCCCTGGATACGCGCCAAAGGCGGTGCGCCAAGGCGCGCGGGTGTGAGTGCTTTTGGATTTGGTGGGACCAATTTTCACGTTGCCCTGGAAGAATATGAAAGCAAGCACGACGGAAGCTATCGTTTGCACACCGTCCCCCAACCGCTCATTTTGTCCGCTCAAACGTCTCAGCAGTTGTTGGTAGCGTGCGAAGAAACGTTGAGGATGCTGCAATCTGATACAGGTGATGAGCATTACACCGAACTGGTCACATCAAGTAAATCGCCAGAAATCCCGGCCGACCTGGCCCGAGTGGGGTTTGTCGCTACATCGCCGGCGGAGGCTGGCCAACTTTTGCAGAGCGCAGTAGATACCCTGAAAAGCAGTCTGCAGGCGGAAGCCTGGGATCATCCCAAAGGCATCTACTATCGCAAGACGGGCATCAGGGCGGAGGGAAAGGTCGTCGCCTTGTTTTCGGGGCAGGGATCGCAGTACATCGAGATGGGTCGGGAGCTTGTCCTCAATTTTCCCCCTCTTCGCAAGGCTTATGGCTACATGGACCATCTTTTTATTCAGAGATGGGTTGAATCCAGTCTCGAAGGTTGTTTTCCCGCCGCCTGCGTTCGACACGGCCAAAACAACGGCTCAGGCCAAAGCATTGCAGAGCACCGAGTATGCCCAGCCGGCCATCGGCGTTTTTAGCGCAGGTCTCTACAAGATACTGCAACAGGCCGGGTTCAAGTCTGATTTCGTGGCCGGTCACAGCTTTGGAGAACTGACAGCGCTATGGGCGGCCCAGGTTTTGAGCGACCAGGATTATTTTGCGCTGATCAAAGCTCAGGGGACAGGCGATGGCTCCCCCGGACGATCCTGATTTTGATGCAGGTAGCATGCTGGCGGTGAAAGGGGACGTCGACGAGATTCAGAAAGAGGTAGCTAATTTCCCGGACGTCATCTTGGCCAACTTGAATTCTAATACCCAGGTCGTGTTGGCTGGCACAACACCGGCAATCGCACAGGCACATCAACATCTGAAAACGGCAGGGTACACCGTCACCTTGCTGCCCGTATCGGCTGCCTTTCACACACCTCTGGTCAGCCATGCGTCCAAACCCTTTTCCCAGGCTATCGAGGCTGTCACTTTTAGCCAGGCCCAAATACCGGTTTACTCCAATACGACGGCCGAGCCTTATCCATCCGACGCCAAAGCCGCCAGGGAAATTCTGACCGGGCAAATTCTCAACCCGGTCTTATTTCAGCGCGAGATAGAGAACATCTACGCTGCCGGCGGGCACGTTTTTGTCGAATGTGGCCCCATGAGCGTCCTGACAAATCTTGTGAAGAGCATCCTCGGCAACAGGCCCCATGTGGCCGTGGCCTTGAACGCCAGCAAGAAGAAGCCTAGCGATCGCCAACTGCGCGAAGCCGTAGTCCATTTGCAGGTAGCTGGTCTCCCGCTGCAAGACATCGATCCTTACCAGCTCTAAACCCCGGAGAGTGAAAATGACCCTGACTGTACAACTAAGTGGGCATAACTTTGTCAGTGAAAAAACAAAAGCAGCCTTTGAGAAGGCTTTGCAGGATGGACACTGCGTAGAAACTGTTGCGGACGAGCCCGAGCAGGCAGCCGCCCCCTCTATGCTGCCGGTTCCCAGCGCTGCTGGTCCCGCAAGCACCGTGCAGGCTCCTCGCTCTCCTGCTCCCGGGCCAGAGACCACTCGGTGACAAAGCACCCTCTCGATCACCAGCGTGTTTTGGAAAGTTTGGAACAGGGTCTGGCGCAGTCTTTTGATCATCAAAGCTTGACCCTGCGCGTACATGAACGATACCTGGACAACCAGGCGGAATATACCAAGATCTTTATACCAGCTCCTGCAGCAACAAATCGCTCTTTCTTCCAATGGCAACGAAACACCGCACCAGGCTGAGTCGACTGCCGCTATGTTGGAGCATCTGGAGCGCAGCATGACGCGTTTCCACGAACACCAGACCGAAACCTTGAGCGTGCACGAGCGGCATCTAAAGAATCAGGCAGAATTTTCTGAAACCTCGATCCAACTCTTGCAGCAGCAGTATGCCCTACTGACAAATGGCCATGATCCGCATCGGAACGTGGAGCTGTCCCCGGCCGTACCCGCCGTCGCCAAAGATTTATTCCCTGTTGCACCAGTTGCCAGGCCGCAGGTTGGTATTCCTATTCCTGCTCCTACTCAGGTCGCGCCGGTCGTCGCTACCAAACCCCTCACCCACGAGTCTTCCTGGCACGGTTTCAGGCATAGATCTAGAAGCGTTGTCCAAGGCGCTGATAGAGGTAGTCAGCGAAAAGACGGGCTATCCGGCCGAGATGCTCGAACTGGACATGGACATGGAGGCAGATTTGGGGATAGACTCGATCAAGCGTGTCGAGATCCTGGGAACTGATGCAGTCGTTGTATCCCGATCTGCCCCAGGTCAACCCCGAAGAACTGGCTGAATTGCGCACGCTCGGTCAGATCACCGACCACATGGGAGCAAGCCTCCAGGCCGGTCAGACCGAAATAACGCTGGTTGTTCCGGACAACGGCGAGTGGCTCTTCCTCCTCAGCCTCTCTACAAGAGGTTTCGCAGCCCGGCTTGGCCGATTTTGAAGCCTGTCGGGGCGCTGTTAGAGGTGGTCAGCGAAAAGACGGGCTATCCGGCCGAGATGCTCGAACTGGACATGGATATGGAAGCCGATCTGGGCATAGACTCAATCAAGCGTGTCGAGATCCTGGGAACAGTGCAGTCGTTGTATCCCGATTTGCCCCAGGTCAACCCCGAAGAGCTGGCTGAACTGCGCACGCTCGGTCAGATCACTGACCACATGGGAGCAAGCCTCCAGGCTGGTCAGAACGAATTAACGCCGGTTGTTCAAACCGACGGGACTGACTCACCCCCGTCAGCCTCTCTACAAGAGGTTTCGCAGCCCGGGCTGGCTGATGTTGAAACTCTGTCCGGGGCGCTGTTGGAGGTGGTCAGCGAAAAGACGGGCTATCCGGCCGAGATGCTCGAACTGGACATGGACATGGAAGCCGATCTGGGCATAGACTCGATCAAGCGTGTCGAGATCCTGGGAACTGTGCAGTCGTTATATCCCGATTTGCCCCAGGTCAACCCCGAAGAACTGGCTGAACTGCGCACGCTCGGTCAGATCACGGACCACATGAGCCAGCAAATGCCGGCAACTATAAAAAAAAAGTGCTCAACTGACGGCCAAGAGACTGCCCTGAATCACAGTATCAAACGCAGCCTGGTCAAGCTCAAGCTCCTACCTGCCCCCGACTTTCTAGAGTTTACCATGCCTGCAAATCATATTTGCTTGATCACCGACGATGGCACGCCCACAAGCATCGAATTGGCCCAAGCCTGGTAGAGCAAGGCTGGCAAGTGGTTCTTTTAAGCTTTCCGCTGTCTGTACTCCCTGTCGTTACAGAGCGACATCCCGAGCCTGCTGCAGAGAGCCATCCTCTGGCGAATCTCGAACGCTTAGGCGGAATCAGTCACGTTTTTCTCCAGGATATGAGCGAGGACCATCTGAAACAGCAACTCGCCACAGTTCTGAACGGCCATGGCCCTGTGGGGGTTTATATCCACTTGAACCCGACCTGGATGGGTCGAACCAACGAGGGCGAGGATTTGCTTGAATCGGAAAAAGCCGTCGTCAAGCACGTCTTTCTTATGGCCAAGCATCTCAAGGGGTCGCTGGCAGAAGCGGCTCTCATAGGACGTGCTTGTTTCCTGACCGTCACGCGCCTCGATGGGGAGTTGGGTCTGGGAGATGCGACGGATTTTGGCGTGATTAGTGGAGGGCTGTTCGGACTGGCGAAAACACTGAACCTTGAATGGGAAAGAGTGTTTTGCCGGGCGATAGATCTGTCTCCCGAATTGGATCCAGGGCAATCGGCCCAAACCATTATTGAGGAACTCCACGATCCCAATCGTTTGATCGTCGAAGTCGGACACAGCTTGCAGGGACGAACGACGCTGGTATGCGAGTAACTGGTTGGCAGGCAACTGCGGAGAAGGCATCATGACAACGAGAGACCGGCCTGACGCATCTTCTGTATTTCTGGTCAGCGGCGGCGCCAAAGGCATTACGGCCCAATGCATGATCAAGCTGGCGGAACGCTACCAGAGCCGATTTGTTCTGGTGGGCCGCTCCTCCATGGTGGAACCCGAACCGGTCTGGGCCAGAGGTGGCAGCGACGAGGCTGAATTGAAGAGACGGGCCATGGAGGATCTAATTTCCAGAGGAGAGCGGCCCAAACCCAAAGATGTTCAAAGAATGGTCAAGGCGATTCTATCCAGGCGGAGATCGAAGAAACGCTCCTGGGTATTGAGCAGGCGGGCGGTCAAGCGGAATATCTCAGCGCAGACGTGACGGACGGTCCTGACCTACAGGCTAAGCTTCAAGTTGTGAGCCAGCGCCTGGGCCCCATTACGGGCATTATTCACGGGGCTGGGACTTTGGCAGACAAGCTGATCGAAAAGAAATCGGAACAGGATTTCGAGATGGTCTATTCCCCCAAAGTAGAGGGCCTCGAAAACCTGCTCGATTGTGTACCGGCGAGCCAACTCGATTATTTGATCCTCTTTTCCTCTGTCGCCGCCTTTCATGGCAATGTCGGTCAGTCAGACTATGCCATCGCCAACGAGATCCTTAATAAAACTGCGTACCTGGTCAAGCGCAGCCAGCCATCATGCCACGTGGTTTCCATTAACTGGGGACCCTGGGATGCCGGCATGGTAACCCCTGAGTTGAAAGAGGTATTTGCCCAAAGAGGCGTTCAAGTTATCCCAGTTGAGGTTGGGACTCGGATGTTCGTCGACGAGCTGACAGCAGCAGATCAAGCCCCCCAAATTGTGATTGGCAGCCCCTTGTCTGCAATAGCCAGAGAACCAGATTCTGAGTTGCACGCGTTCCGCATTCGTCGCAGGTTAACGCTGGAAGCCAACCCCTTTTTGCAGGACCACGTGATTGGCGGCCATGCTGTCCTGCCGACTGTTTGTGCAATCGCATGGATCGCCAACGCCTGCGAACAGCTCTATCCAGGATACAGGTTCTTCAGTTCTGAGGGCTATAAAGCTCTAAAGGGAATTGTCTTCGATGAAACTCTAGCAAGCGAATATTTTCTGAATATCAAGGAAATCGCCAAAACCGATGCGGGCGAGATTGTCTTCGATGCGATAGTTTGGAGTAGAACTGAAACAGGAAAGACGCGTTATCATTACAGTACCCGTGCAAAACTACTCCGACAAATCCCTACTGTGCCCATCTATGCCCCGCTTGGAGGCACAAGCGCAGCCGAAGGAGGAGGTCAAACCATTCCTGGAGCATCGCTTTATCACAATGGGACCCTGTTTCATGGAC
Organism: uncultured Chloroflexia bacterium; assembly: GCA_963783445.1. GTDB lineage: Bacteria > Chloroflexota > Anaerolineae > JAAYZQ01 > JAAYZQ01 > CAWANP01. The sequence goes on from CAWANP010000002.1 coordinate 388,056, forward strand.
CCTGTTTTCAGGGAGTAGAGAGCGTCTTGGATATCAGCCCCCAAAAGTTGACTATGCGCTGCGTTTTGCCCAAGATCAAAACAAGATTACAGGGTCAATTTCCAGTACAAGCCTTCAATCCCTATGTGGCCGATGTTCAATTCCAAAGCATGGTGATTTGGGCCTGGCATTTTCATCAAGCCGGGAGTTTGCCCTTGCGGGCCCAAAAGGGTGAGCATTTTCAAGAGATACCATTCGATCAGGCATTTTACGTTTCGATGGAGGTGCGATCCAGCACTGAGAACAGCTTGGTCGCCGACATCATAGCCCACGATGCTCAAGGACAAATCTGTACCCGCGTATCAGGCGCTGAGGTAACCATCAGTGATCGACTGAATCCTCTCTTTAGACAAAATCGTCTTTTGCAGCGAGGCCATTAGTGGAAAAAATCGCAATCATCGGATTGTCCTGTCTGTTCCCAGAGGCTGAAACCCCTGAGCAATACTGGCAAAACCTCGTCGAGCAGAAAGACTCAACCTCACGGGCAACTGCCGAGGAAATGGGCATCGACGCCGAAATTTTCGATGATCCCGTCAAAGGAAAAACCGACAAGTATTACTGTATACAGGGCGGCTATGTCCGCAATTTCAGCTCTGATCCTGACGGATACAACGTCCCTGCAGAGCTCCTCGCAGACCTGGACAACGTGTTCAAGTGGTCGCTCTATGTCGCGAAGAAAGGCTCTACAAGATAGTGGCTATTTAGGGAATGAAGCCGCTCTTGCCAAGAGCGGTGTGATTTTGGGCAACCTCTCCTTTCCCACCAAATACTCCCACCGGCTCGTTGAACCTATCTATCAAAAAACGATTGCACCGGCGCTCCAGGAGCTTCTGCTCGGCCAGAGGCCCTCGCCTAGCGAGCGCTTTGAGCTGGCAAGCTTGCCTGACTTGGGTGGAATATCGCCCTTGAACGCGATGATGTCCGGTTATCCCTCGGCCCTCATTGCCCAGGGGCTGTCCCTATCGGGCATCAACTTTTCCCTGGACGCGGCCTGCGCGACGTCTCTGTACGCTATCAAGCTGGCCTGCGATCATCTTTCTATCGCGCCAGGCCGACTTGATGCTGGCCGGAGCGGTTAGCTGCGCCGACCCACTTTTTATCAATATGGGCTTTTCCATCTTTCAGGCCTACTCTGAGGATGCCATCAGTCGTCCCCTTGACAAACTGGGCGAGGGACTCCTCTCCGGCGAAGGGGCCGGAATGTTGGCGCTGAAACGATACAGTGACGCAGTCAGGGATGGCGACAGGATTTACGCTACGATTCTCGGAGCTGGGTTGTCCAACGACGGCCGAGGGAAATTTCTGCTCACCCCCAATCCGAAAGGGCAAATTCTCGCTTTTGAGCGGGCTTATGCTGATGCGGGCATAACACCCAAGAGCATTGACTATGTAGAATGTCATGCTACTGGAACGCGCCTCGGAGACAAGGCTGAACTCAGCGCCATGGATACCTTTTTCGGACGGCACAATGCTGCTCCTCTGGTCGGTGCTGTCAAGTCGAACCTCGGACACCTGCTAACTGCAGCCGGCATGGCGGGTATGATCAAGACCATTCTCAGTATGTCCAAGGGGCTGATACCGGCGACTATTAATCTGACCGATCCCAGGCACTCGCCTAACAATGTAATCGCGTCAAAACAGATTGTCAGTTTTACGCTGCCCTGGCCTGCACTGGACCACTCGCCGACGAAACGGGCAGCCGTGAGCGCCTTTGGGTTTGGGGGGGGCAACGCCCACCTGATTCTTGAACAAGAGGCCCAGGGAGCACAGCGAGAAATGCTCGCTCCGCCCGCAGCCTCCCTCTTGGGGGCGCCTGGTGGTGACGAGCGGAACCGTCGCCCCCGGGACGATGCTCCGAGCGGATAGAGGAGCGAGGGACGCAGCAAGAGAATCAGCGAGCGCAGCAAGAAAATGCCCCGGCGGGCAAATGGCCATCATCGGTATGGATGCCTTTTTTGGTGCGTGCAACGGTCTGGAGGCTTTCGGATGCAGTATTTACGATGGCAAGCAACACTTTATCCCGCTTCCGCCTACTCGCTGGAAGGGTATAGATGATTAGCGCTGTTGTTACAAGATTATGGTTTCGATAATGGAGAGCCGCCATCGGGAGCCTACATCCAAGATTTTGGCATAGACTTTTTGCAGTTCAAGATTCCACCCAATGATGCCGATAGACCGAGTCCCTCAGCAACTGCTGACGCTAAGGGTCGCTGACAATGCTCTTAAGGACGCAGGTCTCGATGAAGGAAAGAATGTAGCTGCTATTGTTGCCATGGGTACGGAACTGGCCCTACATCAGTTTCGGGGCCGATGCGATTTGTCCTGGCAGATTAAGGAAACCCTGGCCGGGCAGAATATTCCCCTACATCCGTCCAAGATGTCTGAACTCGAAACCATTGCCAAGGACAGTTTTCGCGAACCGGCTCAAGTCAATCAGTACACAAGCTTTATCGGGAATATTATGGCTTGCCGGATCTCCTCCCTGTGGGATTTTTCCGGCCCCGCGTTCACCTTGTCCGCTGAAGAAAACTCGGTCTTTAAGGCACTAGCAGTGGCTCAACTGTTGCTCACCGCCAGGGAGGTGGACGCTGTAGTGGTGGGGGCAGTTGACCTGGCCGGAGGAGTCGAGAACGTTCTATTGCGCAATCAACAGTCGCCGGTCAATACTGGCGCAAGCACCATGAGTTACGACCTCAAAGCAAATGGTTGGCTGGTCGGTGAAGGCGCTGGAGCGGTGGTTCTGCGGCGGCTTGATGTGGCAAAACAGAACGACGATCGAATTTACGCCGTGATTGATGCCATCAGCTTTATGCAAGAAAATGTCGATTCGCTCTCAGCACAAGCGGTAATGCGTACCTGCCAACGAGCTTTTGACAGCGCGGGCATAAAATCGGACGATATCGGTTATCTGGAAGTTCATGCAAGTGGGATAGGGCAGGAAGATGAAGCCGAAATCAGTGGGTTGCTCCAAGCTTTCCCTTCCGAAAACAGGGAAATTGAGGGGGAATTAAGCTGTGCCATCGGCAGCGTGAAGGCCAATATCGGTCACACCTTTGCTGCTTCGGGCATGGCCAGCTTGATCAAGACGGCGCTGTGCCTTTATCAGCGTTACATTCCTGCAACGCCTGGGTGGTCCGGCCCCAAAATGCAAACAGAGTTTCAAGATAGTCCCTTTTACGTTGCTACTGAATCAAGGCCCTGGTTCCTGAAGGCTGGTACGACGAAACGAGTGGCAGCGATTAATGGACTGGGAGCGGACAAGACTTGTGCGCATCTGATCTTGTCGGACGATCCAGATCGGAGGGAGCACGAAAACAAGGTTCTGACACAGATCCATTGTGCAGAGGGGCCTTATCTCTTTCCTGTTGCGGCCAATCACCGCTCCATGCTCCTGGAGAGACTCGCTGGTTTGCAGCGGGCCATCAAAAACTCTGATTCGCTGCGCGCATCGGCAGATCAAAGTTTGGTAGATTTTCAGAATCACCCCGACACGACGTTTGCACTGGCCATTGTTGGACACGATAACGAGGAACTGGCGCGGGAAATCCAGTTTGCATTCAAAGGCGTAGCCAATGCTTTTGATGAAGGCAAAGAATGGCAATTTCCTCTCGGTAGCTATTTCACTGCACGGCCATTAGGAAAACGTGGTACAGTTGCCTTTGTCTATCCAGGTGCCTTCAACGCCTACGTTGGACTCGGGAGGGACGTCTTTGGTCTGTTTCCCAGCTTATACGATCGTTTTGACCGCACGTCCTCCAATGCAGGCCGGTCCATTGCAGAGGAATTCCTCTTTCCCAGGAACTCGACAGATTATCGTCGGAGGGCTTGAGAGCCCGTGAAACGAAATTGTCGGGCAATCCTACCGCCATAATCGAGTCTGGGGCGAGCTTTGCGCTACTGTTCACCACGATCATGCGGGACTATTTCCAGATACAACCCAAGTCCGCGTTTGGGTATAGCTTGGGTGAGTCCAGCATGATGTGGGCGTTGGGTGTTTGGACCGCTGGAGACCAAGGAAGCGATGCCTGGCATGCATCCTCTCTCTTCAAGACACGGCTGTCAGGCCCCAAGAACGCCGTGCGTGAACTATGGCAGTTGGCTCAAGACGACAAGGACTTTTGGAATACCTACATCCTCAGAGCTCCGGCCCATAGGGTTACCGAATATCTGGAAAATGAAACGCGCGTTTATCTGACTATCATCAACACACCACAAGAAGTAGTCATCGCCGGACATCCAAAGGACTGTGAGCGAGTCATTGAAGCTCTGGGCTGTGCCTATCTCCGCGCTCCCTTTGATGCTGTACTCCACTGCGACGCCATGCGCTCCGAATACGATGGGTTTGTCAGACAGCATACCTTGCCTGTCGAGAACGTGCCAGGGATAGATTTTTATTCCGCGGACAATTGCGAACCCACTGCACTCGACAGCGAGAAGCTTGGCCACACTATTGCCAGGGTTTCCTGCAAACAGGTTGATTTTCCCCGACTGGTTCACCGGGTCTATGACGGCGGCGCCAGGGTATTTATCGAGCTAGGTCCACTCGGCACTTGTACCAGGTGGATCGGAGGATTCTCGATGACAAAGAGCATGTCGCGATGGCCATCAATAGAAGCGGCATAAGTGACCATGCCTCCATCGCCCGCACTCTCGCCAAGCTTGTCAGTCATCGAGTTTCTTTGGACTTGTCGCCATTGCATGGGCAGCTGCAAGCAACCTACCCCCAAAAATCTTTGGTCAAAACTATAACGCTGGGTGGGAGACGGATCGGTTCCACAATTTTGACACAAGAGAATATTGATTCGCTCTCGGCCCCTGTCTTGAGGACACCGTCTCGGAACCGGGAGCCCGAGCGGATAGACTTGCCTATAGAACGGGAAATCGAGATTACTCAAGACAGATTATTGCCCTGCCCACCTGTCATGGACCCACCAAGAGCAGACGAATTCCACGGGCTTGTCGGCCCCCAGAGAACTCCCGATTTGTCCGCTCTCCACCAAAAGCTGAATGAACACATGGCCCTTGTCTCAAAAAGCCACGACTCATTCTTGCAGGCGCGGAGCGTTGCGTTGCGGCAGGCGGGCGAACTGATCCAGCTTCAAATCGCTGCTGCCCAACAGATACTGAATCATAGTGTGCAAAGTCAGGAAGGCACTTTTGTCGACCGGGCACCAGCACAAGCAGCGGCCATTTCCAGTGTCAAAAGCGCGAGCTTGCCAATTCACTCCCCTGCGCATCCAGTTCCAGAGTCCAAAATCCGAAATTCAGAAGTCGTTTGGGCTCAGGCGGACTTGGTGGAATTTGCTCAGGAAAGATTGCGCCTGTCTTTGGGGATGAATACGCCATCATCGACACCTACCGCAGACGCGTGCGGCTTCCGACCCACCCTTATCTCCTGGTCAGCCGGGTCACCAAAGTCAAGGGGGAAAGAGGAATCTACAAGCCTTCCTCTATTACGACCGAGTATGATATTCCCCACAACGCCTGGTATACAGTCGATAGGCAGATTCCCTGGGCGGTGGCCGTCGAGTCAGGTCAATGTGACCTTTTGTTGATCAGCTATCTCGGCATTGATTTTGACAACAGAGGTGAGCGGGTCTACCGATTGTTAGATTGCACACTGACATTCTTGGACGATTTGCCCTGTGAAGGCGAGACCCTGCGTTACGATATCAGTATTGATTCCTTTGCCAGAAACGGCAAGAGTCTGCTTTTTTTTCTTTAGCTACGAGTGTTTTGTCGGTGACAAGATGGTCCTGAAAATGACTGGGGGCTGTGCCGGCTTCTTCTCCGACAAAGATCTGGCCCAAGGTAAAGGCATACTCATTACCAAAAGAGAGCTTGAAGAGAAAAGCAAAACCCCAAAGAGCCATTTTGAGCTACCACTGGTCTGCTCCAAATCAGCTTTTGACAAGACAGACCTGCTATATCTCTACGATGGAAATCTTGTCGGCTGCTTTGGAGAACACTATGCTCAGAATGGACGGAATCCCTCTCTCCGCTTGCCTCCACCGGCGATCCACATGATTGACCGGATCGTTTCTGTTGACCCTACGGGGGGCGCATGGGGCCTGGGCCTGGTGATCGCCGAAAAAGACTTGGAACCGGAGCATTGGTACTTTCCTTGCCATTTCAAGGATGACCAGGTACTCGCCGGGTCACTCGTGGCTGAAGGCTGTGGACAACTCTTGCAGTCTTATCTCCTATACCTGGGATTGCAGACATATACCCAGGACGCGAGATTCCAGCCTATCCCTGGCCTGTCCCAGGTCGTGCGTACCCGGAGACAGATCACCGCTGTTTCTTCAAAACTGACCTATCGTATGGAGGTTACCGAAATCGGCCTTTTCCCCAAGCCGTTTGCCAAAGCCAACATTGACATCATTTTTGAGGATATGGTCGTTGTCGACTTTAAGAATTTGGGATTGCAGTTGTCGGAAAAGAATCTTGCCGATGCGCTTCCTGCGCCAAGCCAGGAGTACGCAATCCCACAACCGGATGTATCGCGGAAACAGTCCCTATTCGACGAACACCACATCGCCGAGTTTGCCACAGGCTCTGTTTCCAATTGTTTTGGCCAGGCATATGGCATCTATGAGAATAGGCGCGTGCCCCGTACCCCGAATGGCGACCTACAACTCATTAGCCGTGTTCTGGAAGTGAATGGAAGGCAAGGGGAGCTCAGGGAGTTCTCCAGCCTAGTTAGTGAGTATGACGTCCCCACCGATCCATGGTTTTATCGCCAGAACACCTATCCGACACTGCCCTACTCGATCTATATGGAAATAGCGCTTCAGCCTTGTGGTTTTCTGTCCGCCTATCTGGGATCGACCCTGCCATATCCAGACGTGGATTTCTATTTCCGGAACCTTGATGGACATGGACGCATTCTCAAGCACATAGATGTTCGCGGCAAAACCGTCGTCAACCGGGTACGGTTGTTATCCTCAACGGCGATCCAGGGAATCATTATCCAAAAGTTCGATTTCCAGCTTGTCTGTGAGGATGTTCCGTTCTATCAAGGTGAGGCAGCGTTTGGCTATTTTGTGCCTCAGGCATTGGCCAATCAAGCGGGACTAGATGGAGGCGGAGAAACAGTCCCTTGGTACAAGCAGGAGCAACTCCCCGGTCTATCCGACGCTGATTTGAGGGCGGTCACCGGTCGGTATCAAGCCGTACCGGGCAAGCCCCACTATCGCCTGGCGCGCGAAAAACTGGGTTTCCTCGACGATTTTCTGACTATCGAAGGAGGGGGACGATACGGTCAAGGCTATATCTATGCTAGCAAGCGTGTAAATCCCCGAGACTGGTTCTTCTCTTGCCACTTTTATCAAGACCCGGTCATGCCTGGATCGCTGGGCGTGGAGGCTGTACTGCAAGCCATGCAGATTTACGCTCTCGAGCAGGACCTGGGGAGGTACCTGAATTCCCCCCGCTTTGAACAGGTGCTCGACCATGAAATCGTCTGGAAATACCGCGGACAGATCATTCCTGATAACAAACGTATGCACCTCGAGGTTCACATTTCTGAAATTGATGCGAGGGACGAGCAGGTCACCATCATCGGAGAGGCGAGTTTGTGGAAAGAAAATTTGAGAATCTACGAGGTCAAGCAGGCAGCCATCCGCCTGTCGGAATCCTAGCAGCTTGTTGGTGAGCCTTTCTGGTACGCTCTTTGGCGCGTTGCCACGGCGCCATAAAGCGCACTATGAACCTGGGATAGCCTTTCAATAAGGTTGCAGGCACAGGGCCATGCGGCTCGCTGCCTACTGGCTGGAAATATAGGGTAGACGAGATGACAACAGACGACAGCGGTCTTGTGTTTTTCGGCAAGAATAATCCTGAGAATCAGGTCTGGCAAGGCCATGCAGAGTCCATGGCCTTTGATGAGGCGGGCATAAGGGGCAAGCTACTCAGTTTGGACCAACCTTGTTATGTTGTTAGAAACCAGAACCGGATTGGCATAACCAACGAGGGGCGTATGTGCCATCCTGGCGATGACAATTCAGAAAGCTCTATGGAAGCACTGTTGCTCTCCCATCCCCTTCCGATTCAACGGCTAGGTGACCCAGCTTTCCTGACGAGCTATAACGTGAAGTATGCTTACGCGGCCGGTTCCATGGCCAACGGAATCTCTGGCGAGGAGATGGTCATTGCTCTGGGCCAAGAGCACATTCTTGGCTCTTTTGGCGCTGGCGGACTGTTACCCGAGCGCATCGAAGCTGCTATTCATCGCATCCAGCAGGCGCTTCCTCAGGGACCCTATGCCTTCAATCTGATCCACAGTCCCAGCGAAGAGGCACTCGAGCGTCAGGCTGTCGAACTATATCTGAAACACGGCGTTATGGTGGTCGAGGCATCAGCCTTTATGGATTTGACGCCCCATGTCGTCCACTATCGGGCTGCCGGTCTTGGCCTCAACCCGGCAAATCAGATCGAGATCGGAAACAAAGTCATTGCCAAAGTCTCCCGACGAGAGGTCGCGACCAAATTCCTACAACCAGCCCCGGTGAAAGTACTCAGGTATCTGCTCGAGCAGAACCTCATTACCGAGTTGCAGGCAACTCTGGCCGAAAAAGTCCCGATGGCCGACGACATCACCGTGGAAGCCGATTCTGGCGGACACACTGACAACCGCCCGCTCGTCTGTCTCTTGCCTTCTATCATCGCTCTCCGGGATGAGATTCAAGAAAGATACCGCTACCCTGAACAGGTTCGAGTGGGCGCAGCGGGAGGAATTGGGACGCCGGCATCGGCTCTGGGCGCATTTATGCTGGGGGCCGCTTACGTGATGACAGGCTCTATCAACCAGGCTTGTGCTGAAGCCGGCACTTCTCAACATACAAAAACCTTGCTGGCCCAAGCTGAGATGACTGACGTCATTATGGCTCCGGCGGCCGATATGTTTGAGTTGGGGGTGAGACTCCAGGTGCTCAAAAGAGGCACGCTGTTTGCCATGCGGGCCCTGAAATTGTTTGATCTCTACAAGAATTGTGACTCGATTGAAGAAATTCCCCCGGTCGAAAGAGAGAGATTGGAGAGGCAAGTCTTTGGCAGAGACCTCGATTCTGTCTGGGAGGATTGTGTATCCTTTTTTGGCCAACGTGATCCAGATCAGATAGGGAGAGCCGCCAGTAACCCCAAGCGGAAGATGGCCCTCATTTTCCGCTGGTATTTGGGTTTGGCCTCCCACTGGGCTACCTTGGGGGAAAAAGGCCGCGAGATGGACTACCAAATTTGGTGTGGTCCCTCGATGGGTGCCTTCAACGACTGGGTAAAGGGCACTTGCCTGGCCGAGCCGGGGGGGCGACGCGTAGCCGATGTAGCCCGGCATATCATGACAGGTGCTTCGTTCTTATACCGAATTCAGAATCTCAAGATCCAGGGATTGAAGATCCCGGCCCGCTGTGCTCAGTATCGCCCACTTTGGTAGGGTAGAGCAGGTGGCCTGCGAGCGGCACGTTCATTGCTCGCTTCTCCTGGCCCTCAATGCTCATCCGTTCCCTATGTTCGTAGGCAGACTTTCCAGCGACTCTTTTTGACACCGCGAGGCAAGCCTGGAATTGCTCGATGCTTGTCGGATTTGGTCTGGTTCTCCATCAACGACTTTGACAGGTTCTCCCTTTCATGTTATACTTGCGCACAGCAAAGCGTTGAGGCATGAGGGGTACCTTTGAGCATACAACGGGAACTCGGATCGGTGGCGTTTGATAATCCTAGCAGTGATCCTCTGCCGCCAGGCTTCCGGTCTGGATAGCTATCGCGCGCCTTCGGTGCCTGCCTCTTAGGCCAGCTCTCCAGACCAAGGGAGGGGCTGGTTTTTTTGTTGTGTTCGGCAGGAAGTGTTACAGGGGAAGAGATGAAGGTTCTGGCCGTAAGCGACAAGGTGGATGAACTGCTCTATAGCCCGGCCATCAAGCACCTGTTTGGTGATGTAGACTTGGTGTTGGGCTGTGGGGATCTGCCCCATTACTACCTGGAGTTCATCACGACTTTGCTGGGCGGGCCGCTGTTCTATGTCATTGGCAACCATGCCAACGAGATCAAGCATTCCTATCAGCCCAAGCCCCAGTGGGAATACCCGGGAGGCTGCGTGAACATTGACAGGCGTGTCGTCCAGTCCAAGGGTTTGCTCATCGCTGGACTGGAGGGTTCGATGCGCTACAACAACCGAGAGCACTTTCAGTACCGTGAAGGAGAGATGGCTCGGAGGGCATGGGGCCTGGCTCCCTCGTTGGTGTTGAATAAGCTGTTCCACGGCCGGTATCTGGACATCCTGATCACCCATGCCCCGCCCAAAGGCATCCACGATAAGCCTGACTTGTGCCATCAGGGTTTCCGCGCCTTTGTGATGTTCATGGATCGCTTTCGGCCGCGCTATTTGATCCATGGGCACGTTCATGTCTACAGCCCGAAGGAGACGACGGAGAGCGTGTATCGGGATACGACCGTAATCAATGCCTATGGCTATCGAACTGTGGAGATAGGTCCAGATGGCCAACGATGAAAGAACGATAGCCGTTTTTGGTAGTGGGCGGGCCCCTGCGGACCATCCGGTTCTGGCCCAGGCCGAGCGGCTGGGCCGATTGCTGGCCGAAGCTGGCTTTGCTCTGATCTGTGGCGGATATGGCGGGACGATGGAGGCCGCCAGCCGGGGCGCGCGCCAGGCCGGTGGGCGCGTCATTGGTGTGACTCTGGATCTCTTTGCGCCTCGCCTGACTCCGAACCCGTGGCTTACGGAGGAGCAGCGGGTGAGCGATTTCTTTCCTCGGCTGCAACGCCTGACGAGCGCTGATGGTTTTGTGGTGCTGCAGGGAAGCATTGGGACGCTGACCGAAGCCACACTGACCTGGTCGCTGCTGCAAACAGGGCAGATTGCGCCCAGGCCGTTTATCTTTGTTGGGGCTGGCTGGCGCAGGCTGTTCGCTGCCTTTCGTGCCGAGACCTTGATGACTGAGGCGGATTATTCGCTGGCCACGGTTGTGGACAGCGTGGACGAGGCCATGTGCCTGCTGAAGGGGCCCGAGACGCCTACTCCTTGAAGCCCCTCTTCGCCGGGCCGGAGAGGGGGATGCAGCGGGTTGGAGCGAAGCAACCCACCTGGAGGTATTCGCGGGCAGGCCCAGCCCGTACCGACCCATTCAATCGAGACCATAATCGTGGAGGAGAAAATGGCTGACGAGAAGAAACTTACACCCCGGAGCGACGACTATTCGGCTTGGTACAATGAGGTTGTCGTGCGCGCCGAGTTGGCAGACTACGCGCCGGTGCGGGGCTGCATGGTTGTGCGGCCCTATGGCACGGCCCTTGTGGGAAAACATCCAGCAGGGCCTGGACCGTCGTTTCAAGGAAACGGGGCACCAGAACGCCCTGTTCCCTATGCTGATCCCGATGTCCTTTCTGCAGAAAGAGGCCCAGCACGTAGAAGGCTTTTCGCCCGAGCTGGCGGTGGTGACCCATGGCGGTGGCAAGGAACTGGAGGAGCCACTGGTCGTGCGGCCCACGTCGGAGACGATCATCGGCCACATGTATGCCAAGTGGATCCGCTCCTACCGCGATCTGCCCATCCTGATCAACCAGTGGGGCAGCGTGCTGCGCTGGGAGTTGAGGACGCGGTTGTTCTTGAGAACAGCCGAGTTCTATTGGCAGGAAGGGCATACGGCCCACGCAACCTTTGAGGAGGCCCAGGAAGAGACGATCCAGATGCTGAATGTCTACGCCGACTTTGCCATCAACGACGCGGCCATTCCTGTGATCACGGGCTGCAAGAGCGATACCGAAAAGTTTGCCGGAGCCGACGCGAGCTATACCATCGAAGCCATGATGGGCAACAAGTGGGCACTCCAGGCTGGGACCAGCCACATGTTGGGCCAGAACTTTGCCAAGGCCTTTGACATCCAGTACCTGGACCGCAGCAATGAGCTGCAGTACTGCTGGACGACGAGCTGGGGCTTGAGCACGCGCATGGTCGGCGCCATCATCATGGCCCACGGCGACGATCAGGGGCTGCGGCTGCCGCCTGTGTTGGCGCCCTACCAGGTGGTGATCGTGCCCATCTGGCGCAAGGAGCATCAGAAGGCGACGGTGCTGGAGGCCACGGACCGGATCCGTGCCGAGTTGGCCGCGCCGATTCCGGGTCACGGTGGATGACCGCGAAGGGATGACACCCGGGCTTCAAGTTCAACGAGTGGGAACTTCGCGGCGTGCCGCTGCGCATCGAGATCGGACCCCGGGACGTCGAGAGCGAGAGTGTGGTTCTCGCCCGGCGAGACATCCCCGGCCGGGCGGGCAAGTCACCCGCGCCGATGGCCGGTCTTGCCCATGCCGTAGGTGACATGCTGGAGACGATCCAGGCCGAGATGCTGTCCACGGCTACGGCTTTCCGCGACGCCAATATCCAGCAGGCGGAGGATTACGAACACTTGCAGCAGGTTGTCGCCGATGGCTGGGCCAGGGCCTACTGGTGCGGTGACCCAGCCTGTGAGGCCAAGATCAAGGACGACACCAAGGCTACCAGCCGCAATATCCCCCTCGACCAAGGGGGTGCAGGACGGGCAGCTGCATCGTCTGTGGCGAACCGGCGGAAAAATGGGCCTATTGGGCCCGCGCCTACTAAGCGAGGCCCTGCAAAATAGGGCGAGCAGGGCCGCTATAGGTTGTGGCCCAAACGATGATCGCGGATTAGAGCTCCCTCTCAGGAGGGGGCTCTTTGTTTTCCTCCCCGAAGATCTGGTGGTTCCCTGGCCCTGGTGGCCTGTATCCCGTCGCAACCGTGCTTCATCAATCCACTCTTGAGGATCTGTGGCCCCGCAGTGCAGAATAGTGCATATTCTCTCCCCGTGACAAAGAAACCTCTTACTCTGTATGAGCGCTTAATACTGGATTTGTGTCCTGTATAAGCCTCTTGTATGTTAAAATTTCGCGCAATCATCGATAGAATACTTGACATTCGTCCACTAATATGGTATGATTAGTCTACCATGAATAGCGTGGATCAACTACTCAGTCCTGAATAATTCTGGACAAACGAATGCATGCGAAGGAGCGAACTCATGAATCGGAGGTTTGAGGGCATGGTGCCAGAGACCGCAAGGCCCATCTCTGCGGAGAGACGAGAATGCAGGTGTTACCCGCCGGACCTTTCTGAAGGTCGGGTCTTGGCGGCGGTCTGCTGGTTGCGGTCGGCAGCAAGTGGATCCCCTTTTCTCAGGCGATGGAACAGGTCAAGAGTGAGTATGTCCTCATCATTGACCTCGAAAAGTGCACGGGTTGTGGCGCTTGCGAACTGGCCTGCAACCAACGCAACAACCTCCCTGAGGGCGAGAGCTTTATCCATCGCTTGCCCAAGGGCGATGACCCAGATTGTTGGTGTCTGCCGGTCCAATGCCAACACTGCCAGGATGCACCGTGTGAGGAAGTATGTCCAGCCAGCGCCACCTACCATCACCCCAGCGGTGTCGTCCTGGTCAATGACAAGACCTGTGTGGGCTGCAAGTATTGCGCCGTGGCCTGTCCATACGAGGCTCGTATCTATGAAGAGGAGTCAGGTGTGGTGAGCAAGTGCTGGCTTTGTCTGGACTATGTATTGGGCGGCGGCCAGCCAGCTTGTGTCCAGGCCTGTGTCGAGGGAGCGCGGATCTTTGGCCGGCGGGACGATCCCAGATCGCTGAACTCCTGGCCTCGGGCCGCACTCAGGTGCTGCACCCCGAATTCGGCACCAAGCCGGGCGTTGTGCGCTATATCTTTCCCGGTAGCTAGGCGCAATCGCTGGAACGGAGGCAACGGTGGCAGAACATCATTGGGGCTGGTTGGTGGCGATCTATCTCTTCCTGGGAGGCATGGGCGCGGGCTCGTTCATCGTTGCCTCACTGGTAGAGCTTTCCGGTGAACGGTACAAACACAAATACTGTCCCACGACCATGGTCGGGGCTGGTGTCAGCGGTCCCCTGATCTTGTTGGGTACGGTCCTGCTCATCTTTGACCTGGGCGCCGGATTGCGAGAACCATGGCGTATCCTCAACATGTTCACCAATTTCCAATCGGTCATGACCTGGGGCATCTGGGTTTTGAGCCTGTTCCTGCCGATTGCGTTTCTCTATGGCTTTCTGGAGATCATGCACGTCTACCCCGGGATCTTGGCTGGAGCGCGCAAGTGGTTGCACTTTTTGCCCGAGACGCTGCCCTATCGCAACATCAAGCGTGTAGTGTGCACGGCCGGCATCGTGCTGGCCCTGGGTACGGCGCTCTATACCGGCGTACTGCTCAGTGTGGTCAGGGCCGTTCCCCTGTGGGCCTCTGCTATCCTGCCCGCCCTCTTTCTTGTGTCAGCCATCTCCACGGGGATGGGGTTGTGCATCGACCTGGCCGCCACGCTGGCCGTCCCCGATGTCCAGCGCCGCTTCAAGAACCTGCCCCTGGTCCACATGGTTCTCATCGGCCTGGAGATGGGCCTGCTGGCTCTTCTGCTGGTGACGGCCCTCAATGCGGGCGGAGAGGCAGCAGAATCAGCCAAGTTGATTCTCACGGGCAGCGGGAGCGTGGCTTTTTGGGTGATTGTAATTGGCTTTGGCATGTTGTATCCGCTCATGGTCCACGTCTATGCCTTTGCCCGGCATAGTCACGGTTACGTGTCCGGTATCTTGTCAGGCGTGGGCATCGTAGTCGCTGGCCTGTTCGTGCGCTACATCATTGTGGCAGCTGCCATTCCTGTGGTGGTGTGAGTGTTTGAGGGTCAGAGTCTGAGGCTCGGCGTTATTGTGCGAGCATCGAACTTTGAGCCTCGAACCTCGAACTGATCAAGGAGAATCAATGAGTCAGAAGCTCAGTCTTCGTGGAATGAGAAAGTGGCCGAGGTGGACCATCATACCCATCGGCCTGGGTCTGGCCGGGCTGGCCATCGTGCTGGGGCTCATGCTGGAACCCGCTGCGGGTGCCCTGAGTCCCACCATGGTTGTGCCGGAACCGACGATGCCGACCATTGCCTACAGCGGCGCCCAGGCCGTCGGCTGCCAAGACTGCCACTTTTCGTTGAGCGCGCTGCAGGCCAGCGCGACCGACGCGAATACTGCCGAGACCTATCTCATCGAAGGCGAATCGGTGGTAACGCCCCATGGAAGGTTGGGCTGTATTGCCTGCCATGGCGGTGATGGCGGTGCGCAGGACAAGGCGACGGCGCACCAGGGCCTCATGGCCGACATGAGCGCCCAGGAGCCCGAGAAATGCCTGATCTGTCACGAGGATCTGCCCGACGAGATCCCTGGCGACCGGCTCAAGGCGCCCCATGGCCTCCTCATCGAGGGCATTGAGCAGGGCAAGTCATGCGACGTCCACTGCAGCGATTGCCACGGCGGCGTGGGCCACGGCTTTGACCCAGTGTCGGGCGAAAAGTTCTGCTCCATGACCATCTGCCTGGACTGCCACCAGGAGAGAAACCTGGAGATCCAGATGGCCAACTGTGACGCCTGCCACATTGGTCCCCACGATGTGGCCATATCCCTTACCTGTGATGACTGTCACACATCCACTGAAACGTGGCGGCAGGTCGACAGTGGCATCCACGACGTGGCGCTGCCGGGCAAGCATGGCGAGACTGCCTGCTTCAAGTGTCACCAGTATCCCGACTTTAAGGGCCTGAACAACGTCTGCACTGACTGCCATGAATCGGGCCACTCCGAGTGGGGCGATGATGATTGCACCCAATGCCACGACCCGGGCGGAACCTGGGAAATGACCTCCTCGAAGTGGGAGGGCCACATCGAGCATTGGGATCAGTACAAGGGCGAGCATGTGAATGTGGCCTGTGCCGGATGCCACTTTGAGTCCTACGACCTCGATCCTGCTTGCACGACCTGTCACAAGGTGCCGGAGAGCCACAGTGAGGGGCGGGCCGAAGGTGACTGTACCGCTTGCCACCAGGCGGATCAACCGTGGGCGAAATAGGAATGGAGAGACGAGCCTTGTTCACATTGAGGCTGAGAGAGAGACGAATGGCTAAGAGAAACAGGTTGTCGATATCGTGGGGCGGCGTGATGATGGTGGCTGGACTCTTGTTCCTGGCGGTTCTGGTCCTGGCTGGCTGTGGCGAGCCAGCGGCTATTAGCGCTGTGGAGCCAACGCCGACTGCCTATCCCCCCCCGCCGACCGATATTCCTCCTCCGCCACCGGGACCGACTCCGGCGGCCCTGAGCTTTCCGCTGCCAGCTCCCGAGGAGGCAGGCGCAGAGGAGCCGGTGGATGATCAGAACTGTGTGGATTGTCACACCGATGAAGAGACGCTGAAAGCGGTAGCAGAGAAGGCGGAAGAGAATCAGGAAAGCCTCTCTGAGGGTGAGGGCTGAGGTGGCGAATTGCCTCCGTTGGAGGCATGGGAAAAGGTCTTTCTGAACCAGGAATCCTTCTTTGAGACGATGCACGGTCGTTATGGTTGCATTACCTGTCACGGTGGAAGCGGTGATGCGGATGGCAAAGAGGCGGCCCACGAGGGCATCGTTCGTGAGCCGGCCTCCGCTGATGCCTGTGGCGATTGCCACCCCGACCAGGTGGCCACAGACGACAGCAACCTGCACAGCAATCTGGCGGGCTACACTGAGGTGTTGGCCGCTCGCAGCGATCCGAGCAAGATGGCCCAACTGGACGTGATGATGGGCAACCACTGCGACAACTGTCACACGACCTGCGGCCAGTGTCATGTCAGCCGGCCGGCGAACCTGGGAGGCGGCCTGGTGGCGGGCCACGAGTTCAAGGGGATCCCCCCCATGAACCTGACCTGTACCGGCTGTCACGGCAGCCGTATCGAGAACGAGTACAAGGGCAAGAACGAAGGAGTCAAGGCCGATGTCCACTGGGTTCAAGGGGGGCATGCCCTGCTTTGACTGCCACTCGGGCGACGAGATGCACGGGGCCCTGGGCGAGTTTGACCATCGCTACGACGGACCGCCAGTACCTGGCTGCCAGGACGAAGGCTGCCACCCGGGCGTAGCTGCTGGCGATGGGATCATGCAGCACAGCCAGGGTCACTTTGAGGCTCTGAGCTGTCAGGCGTGCCATTCGACGACCTACAAGAACTGCTACAGCTGCCACGTGGCACTGGAGGATGACACAGCCTATTTCAAGACGGAACCCTCGGAGATGGCCTTCAAACTAGGGCACAACCCGCTTCAAAGCGATGACCGCCCGTGGAAATACGTACCGGTCCGGCATGTGCCCATAGACCGCGATTCCTTCGCCTACTATGGCGAGGACTTGCTGTCCAACTTTGACGCGCTGCCAACTTGGAAGTATGCCACACCGCATAACATCCAGCGCATCACGCCGCAGAACGAGACCTGCAATGCCTGCCATGGCAACGCCGAGTTGTTTCTGATGGCTGGAGACGTCGATCCGGATGAACTGGAAGCCAACAAGGACGTCATCGTCGAGGATCTACCGTTCTCGATGCCGTAGCAGTTGATTCCCACGGGCGCCAGAGGGCAGGCCCGCGGGAGGCTGAGAAGACTGGAAAGCTGGGAGTAGAAGCGATGACGATGCCAGCCATGACCAAGACCGACTTGCTGATTCTCGGCCTGTTGTTGGAGCGGCCCATGCATGGCTATGAACTGTACCAGCAGATGCAGGCCGAAGGCATTGACCTCTGGTTCAACGTAAGTCCTGCTGGCGTGTACTACTCTCTGCGCAAGCTGCGCGACCAGGGGGTGGTGGCTGAATCCCGCCAGCGAGCAGGGGGAAGTGCTCGCAAATCGATCTACCGTCTGACCGAGAAAGGCCGGAGTGCATTCTTTGAAGTGATGGACGCGGAGCTGGCCAACCGGGACGAGATCTATCTGGACTTTGACCTGGCCATCTATCTGTTGAACAAGTATCCCCTGGTGCGGGCACTTTCTCATCTAGAGCAGCGCCAGGCTTTCCTGGAGGAACAGGCTCAGGCGGTGCGGTCAGCCGTGGCTGCGGAACGAGACAATGGCGGCCTGCCCCTAAAGTTGGCCATTCTGGATCACAAGCGCAGGTACCTGGAGATGGAGCAGAAATGGCTGGCCGACGTCATCCAGAGTATTCAGGAGAGCGGGGAGAATTCCGGCGTCGAGGAGGGGGGACGGCGGGGCCTCATGGTCCTCAGTGGGGAACTGCGCCACTATCACCTGCCCGACCTGATGCGCCTCATCGTCTCGGGCCAGCACAGCGGTACGCTGAAGGTTACCGACGGAGCGGAGCTCCGTACCCTGAGCTTTCGAAGGTGGTCAGCCGGTCTATGCTTCCTATGTGCATGCTGGTGAGCCACCCGTGGCTCTGCCCTCCTGTGACGAGGTGCTGGATGGACTGTGCGATCTGTTTCGCTGGCAGGAGGGCCGGTTTACTTTTGACCAGCAAACGGTACATGGTGAACGGAGCGTGGCCCTGGAATGCAGCGGCCGAGGAGTTGATGCTGCGCGGCTGCCGCAAAGTGGACAATTGGGCCATTATCCAGAACCTGGTTCCTTCTGGCGACGCTATCTTTGAAGTGGGTTCTGCTGCCGGTACGCTGGAACGTCTGGCGCTCCTGCCGGGCGAGGAACGGGTGGTGGCAGCGGTCGATGGCGTCAAGGACGTGGCAACCGTCGCCCGCGAGTCTGGATCTGACGCTTTTTGAGACCAGCCGGATCTTTTACTGCCTGGCGGCCATTGGCGTGTTGCGTACCGCTGACCTGGACAAGATCCGCTTGCGGCGTGTCTTTCGGGAGATAGCCGAGCTGATGTGCACAAGCACCATCCCCTGGCGTGCCAGCCCGGACGATCGGGCCTGCGAGGAGGAGGTCAACCACAGGGTTAGGCATTTATCTCTGAGGCTGGAGAACGGACGGATCGAAGACCTGGCCGATCCCCAACTGGGGATGGAGGAACTGAAAGAGATGTATCTCCGCTTTCTTACGGAGCAGTTCCGGGTCATCAGCCGGCGATTTGGGCATTCTAACGCCCGCCAAGCTTTCGAACGGACCTTGCACCAACTGGCGCCTGAGCTACAGGCAGTGGCCAAGCGCCATGGATTTGATCGACTGACGCTTAACTAGGCAATGCTTGCTCTAAATCCTAGAAGGAGGAACATCATGGCAACGGATCAGAAGGGTGGAAATGGTTGGACGGGGCTCATGCGCTGGACAGCGCGGATCTTGGCCCTCATCGCGGGCGGTCTCTTTACGTACTTTGCGGTCGAGTTCGGCGCAAAGGTATTCTCCAGTCTGTCTCTGACCAGCCTTCAGGGCCTGCCGTTGCTGCTCGGCCTGCTGGTGGCGGTTCTGGGCGCCCTCATCGCCTGGCGCTGGGAGCTGGTTGGCGGTGTGATGGCTGTCGCCGGTGCGATTATCGTCATGGCCCTGGTCTGTGTTGGATCGGGCTTTGACATGCTGTACTGTGCTTTCCTGTTCACGCTGCCCCTGCTGACGGCTGGCGTCCTGTACCTGGGCTGCTGCTGGCAGACGAGGCAGGCCAGGACTTTGCACAGCGCCTAGCGTACGGGCTGGCTGAGAGAGGTAACTAGGCCAGTGTGGGATCGGTGCTGGCCATCGCCTGCTGGGATGGCCAGGCGCCATGGTTGTGACTGGCCAAGGGCGATTTGAACGGTGTGTATACTCTGTCTTGAACGTGAAAAAGGAGGTTAATCATGGCAAAGGTTGAGAGATGTGACAGTGGTTGGACGACGGCCATGCGCTGGGCTGCCCGGATCCTGGCTCTGATTGCGGTCGGACTCTTTGCGTACTTTATCGTTGAGTTCGGCACCAAGGTCTTTCCGTCGCTGGCTTGGACCAATCCACAAGGGATCCCGCTCCTGATCGCCCTGGTGCTGGCGATGGCGGGGGTCATCATTGCCTGGCGGTGGGAGCTGATCGGGGGCATGATCGCGGTTGCTTGCTCCGCAGCGATCATTGCGCTGGTCTGCGCAGGGTCGGGCACCGATATGTTCCTCTGCGCCCTCTATTTCACTCTGCCGCTGCTGCTGGCTGGTGTTCTGTACCTGGCTTGCTGCTGGCAGACCAGAAGGGCGTCTCAGTCACCGAGCGCATAGACACCCGGAAGACAGGCAAGCGAGAGGACGTTCAGCAGCATCCTGCTGGCCGCCAAGATTGGTCGCGAGCGTTAATGTCGCGCCTAGGGGTGCAGGTGCTGGTCTAGATGTTGGTGCCTTTCCTCAAACATCTGCATAACTAGCAGGAACTTGACCGGGTGGTCGTCTGCATTCTGCCAGCGGTGGGGTAGATCAGCGTGGAAGAGCAAGGCATCACCCGCTGAGAGGCGGTAGTGCTGGCCATCGATCTCATAGTCCAGTTCACCCTCGAGGCAGAAGACCAGCTCGTGTCCGGAATGGACCATTACCTTGTTGCCACTGTTGGCACCGGCCTCCATGGTGACCATGAAGGGGTCGCAGGCCTGCTGCTCCAGGCCATAGCCGATGCTCTCCAGGACGACGGTGGCACTTCCGGAGCGAGCGCGTTTGTCAGCACGCGTGACGATGACCTCCTTTTTCTCTACTGGTCCTGTGAAGAATGCCGTGATGGGCACCCCCAGGGCCATGGCCAGGCGGTGCAGGGTGGATACGCTGGGAGAAGTCACTCCTCGTTCGATCAGGCTGATGGTATTGGGTGAGAGATCGCAGAGTTCGGCTAACGCGCGCAGCGATAGACCGCGCTGGCTACGCAGTTCCTTCAAGTATATCCCAACGTCCGGGGTATTCTGTTCGCTCATCGTGGTTCTCTCCTGAAAGTGATCTACCTCAATCCAGGATTATACCACACTTCCTCCGGAGTCGCCAATCTGGATGTCACGGGTAATCAGGTCTGTCGCTCGCGGCCGGCTTGTTCGACTTTCTGCTGCGAAGCACCTTAAGGTCAGGCCTGGGTCGATCACGCCCGCACCGTTCTGGACCGTCCAGGCTACGCCTTCCAGGACACCGCAGTTCGCCCACCTTGTTGGTGATCTTGACTGTGGTGTGTTCAGTGCCCGATCGCCGGGTCTGGCTAGCTGCGAAGCGTTCCCTCATCCAGCAACGTCTTGGGTGGCCGGCCAATCTGTCGAAGCCGTCGGATGGCGACGAAAAGAACGGCCGCCGAAACCCAGACGGCCATCCCAGGAGCAAGGGCAAACATACCAGCCAGAATCACCCGTAAGACAACGCCTGCCAATTCAAGAACCTGATCCATGCGGTGTATCTCTCCTTCTACTCACCAGCTGCGCTCAGATATCCACAGGAAAGCCTAGCATGCTGTCCCTGGACTGCCCGCAAGGGCTACGACAGATTCGTGCCGTGTCGTGGACTATAGCTCGATCAGGGCTGCAGTTTTGAGCTTGTCTGTGTGCTGCGAAGGCAATGCGGAGTACAATGGGGACCAGCGTTGTTTCGCATTGTGCCTGAAACCGTGTACGGGACAGCGCTGTCTGCGGACTTCTGTTCATTATAATACCACATTCTGTCGTGAAGGTCAATACCCAATTTCTGGGCACGATTCTGTAGTGGCCTTTGATGGCAGTTGAACGCAGCCCAGATATGTCGGTACGGGAAGAGCACGTCTGGGACGATGCCAAGTGCCTCTGCGCCGCCTGGTGTGCTGCCCCCAACTTCCTGGTCACAAGGTGATGAGCCCGGACGGTAGACTCACCATGTAGCTTCCCTAAGCTGCTATCTACTTACCGGACTCGCACTGTCCACCTGGCCGCTTGCGCGATGCGCGTTCTGGCCGACGAAGGCTAGCTTGCCTGCCGCGGCCAGGGCATGGCTGGCGTTGATGCGCCCGCCGCCCAACTGGTATTCGTACCTGGGGTTTACCTCATCAACACAGTCTGCCGTCTGTGTGATCCGCGCTCGTATTTCACCCGGTGACCAGTCCGGGTGCTGGCAACGCAACAGCCCGGCCAACCCCGAGGCTACTGCGGCGGACACCGAGGTGCCTGACCTTGACCAGTACCCACCGCCGCGGCGGCTCGTCCTGATCTCACTGCCAGGAGCAACCACATCGACCCAGGTACCAAAGTTAGAGCTGCCCAGCTTTGCTCCATCCCTGCCAGTGGCGGCCACGGCCAGTACGCGGTCGTACGCGCCTGGATAGACTGGGGTTGTGTCGCCGTCGTTTCCTGCACCGCTGACCACAACAGCCTTCTGGGAGGCATCGGAAACAGCTTTCCACAACGTGCCAGAATTGATGTGGCCTCGCAGGCTGATGTTGATCACGTCAGCGCCGTTCTGGACAGCGTAGGCAATACCTGCCACGATATCGGCGTACTGCGCCCGTCCTTCAGTTCCGGTAACCTTGACAACCATCAACCGGCAGGTCGGGCACACGCCCGTGATCCCTGATCGTCCCCTGCGGCAGCGATAATGCCGGCCATCGCCGTGCCGTGTCCAGTGTTATCACTCAGATCGGCGTTGTTGTCCACCATGTTCCAACCGTGGATGTCGTCTACGTGGCCATTGCTGTCATCATCCAGGCCATTGTCCGCGATCTCGCCTGGATTCACCCAAAGTTGGCCAACCAGATCGGGGTGGCAACGTTCTATGCCAGAATCTACAACAGCGACTACTGCCTTCCTGCTACCGGCTGCCTTTTCCCAGGCAGCCGGTGCTCCGATCTGAACCAGCCACCAGTCATCATCCAAGGCAAGCTGTTTGCCTCCCTCGGATGTGGCTTCAAGGGTGGAGGTGTTGAGCGAGCGCTGGCTTTCACTAGAATCTGAACTGTGGCGCGGAACGAACATTCCCCTGGGATAGCTGGACGAGATCTGCCGGCCTGCTGTCAGCAGTGTCACGACCAGCATGCCCAAAGCAGCTATGATGTCCTTTCCTCCACCCCACTTCAGACATACCTCTCACTGTGAACGGCCAAAGCCGATCCAACTCGCACTTGCCATCTCCCTTTCTCCTCACACGGCGGCGCGGCGCTATAGAGACTTGTTCCAGCCACCCACATCAAATGCGGCCTTGGTGAGTGTGCCTGCCTTTCTGGACCCGATCTGGCGTTCTGACAAACCATAACAGTTCACAGATCGTCTGTCGGACCATTGAACGGGACCAGACCAAGAATTACAGCAGCGGTGAGGGTTGCGACGGTTTCGTATTCTGTCGTATACGGGACTGCGATGAGAATTGCTGCCTGGTTTGTGGCGTGCTGCGATGGCAACGGGGAATGCGGTGGAAACGAGCGTCGTTGTGCATTGTGCCGGAAGCCGTGTGCAGGTCAGCGCTGACTGCGGGCTTCTGTCCATTATCATACATATTTTGTCATGAACGTAAATCGTCAGTTGCTTGCGCATGGCCCTGTGGTGACCCTCATTGGCACTTGGCCGTGGTCCAGCTATACTCAGTATCGGTTCCTCTTTCATCTCAGCCCCTTTCTCCGTCCTACTGATTTCCGGCCGCGTCTCTAGTCGCCTGCAGCAGCCGAACCCCACGCCCACAGCAGGTATACTGGACAAATCAGCCAACCCAGGGTGCTCATGTGACCAGCGAAGTGGACCAGGCAGGCAATCATTGTGCCAATGACCATCGCCACCATGGGAGCCAGGAGCAGGCATCGCCGCCTGGTTGTGTCAGCGCACTTCCAGGTAAGGCAGGCAGCCAAGCCAATTCCCAGGAACGCAGTGGTGGATTGTGCTGCGATAGACCACCCGACTGATCCAATCACCAGGCCACAGACGCGGAGACCCGTCGCCGGAACCAGCGACTCGCCTATGCCAACAACCAGGGAGACAGCTGACATGATAGCGAGAAATGTGCTGAGCTTGAGGCTTTCGTCCTGCTCTCCAGGGGAGCGACTCGACACTATGCGTCTGCGACAGAGTTCCTTTACATCAGGCAGATGGGGATCGATCACTATTGTGCTCATGTCAACCTCCCGTCGCAGTGCAGCTCTCTTGTCCAACGCCCTCCTCGAAAGTGGGTGACTCACGTGCTGCACAGGCCGAGTGGCCTGCCTGGAGCCCCAAGCTGATAGAAAGCGGTACTTGGGCCAAGTGGAGACCCAAACAGCCTGTTGGTGCGACGCCACTGAGGCTAGTTCCAGTCACCTACATCCCTTGGTGCCCCTGTAAGCGCACCCAGTTCTGTAGCGGTCCTCTGGCATTCTGACTAGCAATCCCTGCGTACAGATCATCTGTCATAAATTTGAACGGGACCCGACTATGATTTACGGCAGTAGCGAGGGATGCGACGGATTCGGGCTCTGGCCTGTGCGGGGTTGCACCGAAGGCTGCTGCACTAGCTCGAGGATGTCGTCGACCAGGCTGAGCAACTGGTCAATGCGATTCTCGATCCGGGCCAGCGCATCATAGATCTGTGGAGCCCCCTTGTGATCCCAGATACCTCTGGGAAGCCACCAACGATCGCGAGGCGGTGACGGGGGACCTGAGTTCGTGCATAAGCATTGTAGCAAACTAACTTCTCTGGTTTGTCTCGTTCGGCACAGGATCCTCAGATGCCTGGGATCATTCTGGAAATCGACTGCGCTATTTGGCTCCACGATTCACGTGCATTTCTGGCTGCGTGACTTGACATGGCGCAGTCCCTGGTGTAGAATATATTCAGCTATTGGAATATTCAGGAAGGAGCATGAATGGCAGGCGCTGCAAACGGTTTCAAGGCCCAATCCCAGTTTTTCCGGGCGCTCTCGCACCCGGTGCGGCTGCGTATCCTGGATATCTTGGCTCGCCAGGAAGCCTGCGTCTGTCACCTGACGTGCATCTTGGGCCAGCGCCAGCCCTACGTCTCGCAGCAACTGGCCACCCTCAGGGACGCCGGCCTGGTGGCCGATCGCCGTGAGGGCACGTTGATCTACTACCGGATTGCCGACGATCACCTGGCTAGATTGCTCGACGCGAGCAGGACGGTGGTCCGAAACCTTGACGGAGACGCCCTGACTTTTCCAGTGGCCCCAGAAAAGGATCTGGAGAACTGCCCCTGCCCGCGCTGCCAAGGCGAGGGCTAACACATGCCACCATTCTCGCAGATCCTCAATCCTGTGAATTTGCGGGCGAACAGTTAGCAGAGACCGACGGAGGTCGATATGTCTATCGCGGAATGGATCATCACCTTGTTGCAGTCGGGGGCCAGCAGCCTGGCATCCTACCTGGCTGCGCACGTTCTGCTCTGCCTGGTGCCCGCCTTTTTCATCGCCGGGGCCATGACGACCCTGGTTCCCAAGGAGGCCATCACCCGTTACCTTGGCCGGAACGCTTCGCCGTGGGTCTCCTATCCCATGGCCGCAGCGGGGGGATTCGTGCTCGCCGTTTGCTCCTGTACAATCCTGCCCCTTTTCGCCAGCATCTATGCCCAGGGCGCCGGGCTGGGACCGGCCATTACCTTCCTGTTCGTCGGGCCGGCCATCAACATCCTGGCCGTGAGCTACACCGGTGTGGCCCTCGGCATAGACATCGCCATCGCCCGCATCGTCCTCTCACTGGTGTTTGGCATCGGCATCGGCCTGATCATGGCTTTCCTCTACCGCCGCGATGACCAAGCCCGTGACGAGGCCCGAACAGACTCTCAGGCCAAGGCCGGCAGCAAAGCCTTTGCGGCCAGCGCGAGCATCAAAGGGGCGATCCTGATCTTTTTGCTGCTGCTTCTGTCAGTACTGATCGTGGGTACGCTGCAGGTAGACCTCCTGACCGGCGCCTATGGCGAGGTCAACCTTCCCTTTTTCGGCGCCGATGGTTGGCAGGCTGCCCTGGACCGGCTGGTGCCCTACGACGCCAGCCAGGGGCAGGAGGGGGTTTCGGTCCATGGGCTGTTCCTCATTGGCTTGCTGGGCCTCATCGGCGTGGCGTCCTGGCTGGGTTTGAACAACATCGACGAGGGGTTTAATGCCTGGTCTTGGGTGGCGCTGGGCCTCATCGTGCTGACCCTTCTAGTGGCCGCCTTGCAGATCACGGTCACGGCGAATGGTGTGCAGATCAACATCACCGGCCGGTTCGTGGGCGAGGTGATCGTGATCGGCGCCGTGGTGTTGGTCGCCTGGAAAGGGTTGGACGAGTACGAGGTACAGGAATGGTTGTGGGAGACGTGGCGATTTGTGAAGCAGATCTTCCCTTTGCTCATCGTGGGCGTCTTTTTGGCTGGCATGGTGCGGGTGCTGATCCCGCCCCAGTTGATCGAGACTATTGCCGGGGAGAATACCCTGCTGGCCAACCTGGCTGGCGTGCTGTTTGGCGTGTTCATGTACTTTCCCACGCTGGTCGAGGTGCCCATCGCCAGGATGTTCTTGGAACTGGGCATGCACCGCGGACCGCTGCTGGCCTATCTGATAGCCGACCCGGCACTGAGTATCCAGAGTATCCTGATCACAGCCAAGGTCATTGGCAGAGCCAAGACCTGGATCTATGTCGGTCTGGTGACGATATTTGCCACAACAGCCGGCTTGCTCTACGGGGCCTGGGTGGATGGGGCCAGCCTGTGGCTGATCCTCGCTGCCCTGGCGATCTTTTTGGGACTGCTGGTTCTGGCACTGTGGCTGGTTGGCCGCCGTACAAACCGCGCCCCGGTCCCGGCCGAAAGGGCACAGACATGAACCAGGCTTGATCTTGAAATACCAACAATTACATATACACTTGATACCGGAAGGAGAGTCTTAGATGGAAGTCAAGGTTCTGGGCACAGGCTGCCCCAACTGCAAGCGGCTGGAAAAGGTTACGCGCCAGGCTCTGGATGAGTTGGGCGTTGAGGCATCGGTTACCAAGGTAACCGATTTCAGCGAGATCATGACCTACGATATCCTATCGACGCCAGGCTTGGTCATCGATGGTACAGTGGTCTCGTCAGGACGGGTACCCAGCAAGGCCGAGGTGACCTCCCTGATCACTGCGGCCCTGCCGCCGGCTGGGGAGTAGATTCACCCCAGCCAAAGGAGTCGACAAATGTTGCAGATCAAGGTTTTTGGCACCACGCCGCCCTGCGCCAACTGCAAGCGGGCGGAACGGGAGGCCCGCAAAGCTGCTGCAAAATTTCCCGGCCAGGTGGAGGTCCTGCACCTCAACGCCCTGGGCTCGGAGGCCCAGCAGTACGGGCTGATGGTGACGCCCGTCGTCGTCATCGGCGAAGAGGTGGTCAGCACCGGCAAGGTTGTACCGGCTCCCAGGCTGATACCCATGGTCGAGCAAGCATTGCAGAGCTAATCAAGGAGGCAAAACATGGTCAATCTGGAGATATTCAGCGGCGACCCACCCTGCCCGGGCTGCGTTGCCATCATCGATCTGGCCGAGAAAGTGGCGGCCAGGTATCCCGGTGAGCTGGCGTTGAGCATTCTGAGAGGGCAGGACGCCATGGAAAAGTTTGAAGAATATAAACTGTTCTGCGTGCCGGCGGCCGTTGTCAACGGCTCCATCCGCATCGAGGGCATGTGCCCCAGCGAAGCGACTCTGAACAACGCATTGCGGGAGGGGGGACTATGTCTAAAGTAAAGATGGGGGCCTTTGTGTCGATTCCGCCCTGCTCCGGCGGGGTGGCCCTTAAGCGGCTGCTGAAAGAGATCGAGTCGGAATTCGGTGAGCAAGTGGAGGTCATCTTTCATACCGGTCCGGGCGATCCCGAGTGGGACGAGTATGCCATCAACAACGCCCCGGCCCTGGTGGTCGGCGACCTGGTCAAGTTCGTGGGACTAGCCCCCAGCAAGGCCAGCTTGGTCGGCGCCCTGCGCGAAGCGGGCCTGGAGTAGGTAGATATTCTCGCCTCTCGGCTGGACCATCCGGCGGGATGAACCCCGGGCGGTCCTTCTCGCGCCACTGTGTCGAACTGCCGGCCAGCCAGTCGCGGGTGATCAGGGGGACTGATTCCGTATGCATGATCTTGTCTGCTACTGTTTTGGGTTTTCGGCCGTGGATATCCGGGAGGATGTCAGGGCAAACGACGGTCGCTCGACAATCCTGGCCAGGATAACGGCGGAAAAGAAGGCTGGTACCTGTCGCTGTGCGACGATGCATCCGGAGGGGCGCTGATGCCTGGCTGATGTCCGCCGTGTAGCGGACGAAACGACGGCAGCAATCTAGGGTAGTGGCGGCCAATCGTTCTGGCTGCTGTGGGCTGGGGTGGGGACCTGTGCAATGCTTCAGGCTAGTTCGCCAGCAGCTTGTCAAACCCGTATCGCTTGGCTACAGTCCTGGAGTTCGGGGGCGAGTTGATTCAGCGTCCGCTCGAAGGACTGGCGGGCGTTCTCGTGCCCAAAGCGCCGGCTGACCACGTCCAGTTGAGCCAGCAGGAAAGCGCGGTACATCTCTACCAACCCGTCGGTTTTCAGCCGCGGATCAGCCTGGTCCTCGATCCGCCCCCGGTTGATGCACAAGGGCAGACCGTCAGTGAGCTGGTTCACTTCTTCCTCGCAGGAACGGTCATCGGGAGCGCTGCGCCAGGCGATGGTGCTGCTGCACATCAAGCTCGGCAATCTCGCGAAAGACGCGGCGCAGGCGGATCTTGTCCAGATCCGCGGTGCGTACCACGCCCACAGCCGCCAGGCAGTAGAAGGCCCGGCTGGCCTCAAAGACGGTCAGGCCCAGCTCGCGGGCGATGGTGGCCACATCCTTGACGCCATCGAGGGCTTCCAGGATCTGCTGCTCGGTGGGTGTGAGCGTCAGCCCTTCCACGCCCTCCGGGGCCATGCCCAGCTCAAAGATGGCGTCGGCCGAGGATACCAGGCGCTGGATGATGGTCCAGTTGTCCACCCAGCGGCAGCCGCACAGGATCAGGTCCTCAGCGCTGAGCGTCAGGGGCACACACCATTCCTCGGACGCCATCTCCTGGTCAAAGGTGAACTTGCCCTCCTGCCAGCGGAACAGGTCGCACAGGCCCTCGATCACCTGCTTCTGGTGTCGGTGGGGGAGTCGCCGGCTCGTCCCTGCGGTGGGACGTGGCACAGACAGGCTGGCCTTCCTGGAAAGTCAGGGTACGAACCTGTATACCATCGGTGACAGTTAGCATGCCGCTGTGCTGGCCCGAGACGATCAGGCGGATCAGATCGGGGAGGTGATAGAGGCGCAGATCGCCGCTCAGGATCATGAGCCCGCGCTGTTCGTCCGTTCGGGTACCATCCGCCTGGCCCTTCCCCTGGATATTGCGGATCACGTCGGCCAGCCAGTCCTGCTCCATCTCCAGGAACCGGCGTTTGTGATCCAGGATGGCTAGTTTCAGGGGGGAGCGGCCATTCTTTCGTTCTTCCGCCAGAGCGGCCAGCAGGTCCCCAGCTTGCTGGACCAGGAATGCCTGGTGCTGCTCCAATAGGTCGATGGCACGCTGTAGCGGGAGCTTGTTCAACAAGTAGATGACCACGTCATAGTCGAGGTGGACCTTGTCCTGGCTGACCGCCTGCCCCTCCATGGCCGCAAAAAAAGCGGCCCGGCCATCTTCAGTCAGGCGATAGATCGACTTGCGGGCGCTGCGTCCTCCCCGCTGGCGCGATTCCGCCACCAGACCCTGATCCCGTAGCTTGCCCAGGGAATAGTACACGCCGGCCATGCTGACATTGAACCAACCGTCAATCGCCTCGGCTTGAATCTGCTGGAAAAGCTCATAGCCGTGCATGGGCCGGTCCAGCAGCAGGCCCAGGAGCAATAGATCAATTTTGGTCGCAGATGGCGCGCTCATACCTGTTCGTGTCCCTTCAAGGTGAAATCATTATACCAGAGAACGGGGAAAAGGTCAAACACTCTCCTATTCTTGACAAGTATTGGAGGCTATGTTATAATCCAGCCCGAGTCGGAGTCAGTAGAATATTCAGGGCTGAGTATTAGCACCTTTCCAGAATGATCCAGGAATGAAACGCAGTGCTCAAGGATGAGGCCAGAGAAGGGATGCGCCTGCCGGAGGGACAATGGTAGGTTTGCGTTCAGGATTCCTCACTAGCCTGTCCTGGGTGGATGGTGAAGGAGGTGGCTCTCCAGCAAGCCAGATAAGCGTCAGGCAGTTACCGGGTGTGCAAAAGTCCTAATCCCATTCAAGATCGAAAAAAGCAAGAAAAAAAAGAAGGAGAAAAAGAACCATGAAAAAGCTCGCAGTATTGAACCTCGTCTTGGTCCTCAGCTTGATGCTGGGGTCCGCCGCCTTGGCCCAGGAGCCAGAGGGTGACTTTGGCGTCATCCAGCGCACCTACGAGGCCGCCCTGGCCGACTGGAGCCCGGTCATTCCCGCCGACGCTCTGTTCGAGAACCTGAACGACGGCGACGCCTCCAACGACCCCTTCATCGTCAGCGTCCGCGCTCCCGATGCCTATGCGTTGGGCCACATCCCTGGCGCCATCAACATCCCGTGGAAGACCATCGCCAAGCCCGAGAGCCTGGCCCAGTTGCCCACCGACAAGCCGATCGTGGTCTATTGCTACACCGGCCACACCGGCCAGATTTCGGCCACCATCCTGAAGGGCTTGGGCTACGACGTCCAGAACCTCAAGTTCGGTATGATGGGTTGGACCCAGAACGATGAGGTCCTGGCGACCAAGCGCTTTGGCCCCGACACCGACCAGCGTGACTACCCGACAGAGACCGAGGCCAACGAGGCCACCGAGACCTATGCCTATCCTGAGGTTGCCACGGGTGAGGAAGACGCCTTTGAGATCGTCCGCGTCGCCGCCGATGCTTGGGTCAACTCAGAGTCCTCGCCCATCGTCTCGGCCGACTCGGTCTTTGAGGTCCTGAACGACGGCGACGACAGCACCAACCCGATGGTTGTCAGCGTCCGCGCGCCCGACGCCTATGCCCTGGGCCACGTTCCTGGCGCCGTCAACATCCCCTGGAAGGCCGTCGCCAATGCCGAGAACCTGGCCAAGCTGCCGCCCGATTCCCCGATCCGTGTCTACTGCTACACCGGCCACACCGGCCAGGTTGCGACCACGGCTCTGGGCCTGCTGGGCTACGACGTCGCCAACATGAAGTACGGCATGATGGCCTGGACCGAGGATGACGAAGTGCTGGCCACCGCGCGCTACAATCCCGCGACTTCGCCCGACTATGCCGTCGAGGGTACGGCCGCTGAGGCTCGCCGCCGAAGAGACTGCGGCCGAAGAGCTGCCGCCGAAGAAGCAGCGCCCGAGACCGTTCCTGAGACCGGTGGCGCTGCCTTCCCGGTCGAGGGTCTGCTGCTGGGCTTTGGTACGCTGACCGCTGCCGCTGGCCTGTACCTGCGCCGGCGCAACGCAGCGTAATCCTGACTAGCGTTCTGAATGCCCGGGTGGGTGCTGCACTATGCGGCACCCACCCGTTTGCTTATGTGACGCCGAGGGAAGAAACCCAGCCAGTTAGTTCCGGGTTTTCCTCTTCAAGTGGGTGGGATGCAGCCCAGGCCGCGCCCGCCTACGATTCCAGCCAACGGCCGACTTGACGAATTAGGCTCGGTGTGATAGAATTCACGCAACCTCTGCGCCAGCGGCAAGCATATCCCGCGAGCATCGGGCTCTGCCGGGGACTGCTGACCGACAAGTCGCTGAGTAAATCCGGAGAAAGGTTAATGGGTAAAACAACGACGTTCCCAAGGATGTGGAGTGGGGTGCTGGTTGCCCTGCTCTTGCTCGTGGTTCCTTTGGCGCTCATGGCCTGCGGTGGGCAACCCACGGAGGTGGCCATGGAGCCGACCGACGAGCGCCTCCTACCGAGGCGCCTCCTGCCGAGGTGGCGCCCACCGAGGCTACCTCCAACCGAGGCGCCAACCGAACCGCCCCCGACAGAAGTACCAACTGAGGCGCCTACCGAAGTACCTCCAACCGACGTGCCGGAGCCTACGGCCACACAGGAGCCCACGGACGAACCGACGCCGGAGCCGACAGACGAGCCGACGCCGGAAGCTGTGGACGATACGGCCTGCATCGGCTGCCACACGGACGAGGAAACCCTCAAGCTCGTTGCTGAGGAGGAAGAAAAGCCCGAGGTAGAATCCGAAGGTGAGGGCTGAGGCGGCTCTGTGCCTCCGTTGGAGGTATGGGAAAAGGTTTTCATCAGCGACGAGACCTTTGTAGATTCGATCCACGGCAAGATGGGCTGTATCACCTGTCACGGTGGCGCCAGCGGCGTCGAGGACAAGGCAGCCGCCCACGAGGGTGTGATCCGCGATCCCGATTCGGTGGAGACCTGCGCGGCCTGCCACATGGAGACGGTCGAGGCGGACCAGAATAGCCTGCACTCTAAGCTAGCTGGCTATACGGCCGTTCTCTCCGCCAGGTCCACCCCAGACAAGATGCCCCAGCTCGAAGAGATGATGGGAAACCACTGCGATTCCTGCCACACGAGCTGCGGCCAGTGTCACGTCAGCCGGCCCACCAACCTGGGCGGCGGCCTGACGGCCGGGCACGAGTTCAAGAAGGTTCCCCCCATGAATTTGACCTGTACAGGTTGTCACGGCAGCCGCATCGAGAACGAGTACAAGGGCAAGAACGAGGGGATCAAGGCCGACACCCACTGGATCAAGGGCGGCATGCCCTGCTTTGACTGCCACACGTCTGACGAAATGCATGGCAAGTTGGGCGAGGCAGAGAACCGGTATGACGGCCCGCCGACGCCCGGTTGTACGGACGCGGACTGCCACCCGGATGTGGGAACGGACGACGGCAATGTCTACCACAGCGCCTTCCACTATGATGCGCTGAGCTGCCAGTCTTGCCACTCGACGACCTACAAGAATTGCTATAGCTGTCACGTGGCCCAGCAAGACGGCGTGCCCTTTTTCAAGATCGAGCCCTCGGTGATGGACTTTAAGATCGGCCGCAACCCGCTCAAGAGCGACGATCGGCCCTGGGAGTTTGTCCCGGTCCGGCACGTGCCCATCGATACCGAGTCCTTCGCCTACTATGGTGAGGATCTGTTGCCCAATTTTGACGCGGTGCCGACATGGAAGTATGCCACGCCGCACAACATCCAGAAAAACACACCTCAGACTGAGAGCTGTGATGCCTGCCATGGCAACGCCCAGTTCTTCTTGACGGCCGAGGATGTGCTGCCCGAAGAGTTGGAGGCCAACAAAGACGTCATCGTCGAAGAACCGCCACCAGCCATGGGTGGGAGGTAAGCTCTTACGCTGAAGAACCCCCTGCGAAGGAACCAAACTTCGCAGGCCAAGTAGGTAAAAGAATCGCCCGCAGTGGAGTACCCACCGCGGGCGATTGCTTATGGGAGGCAGTCCCTCAAACTGGTTTTACTCAGCTCCGTGACATACCGTGCACTGCGTATTGGTATAGTCGCCGTGGTTAGATGGCGCAGGCCGGACCTGTCCGTCAAGGCTGTGGCACATGAGACAATCTTCCTGGCCTTCCAGTCCGTGGGAGATCTGTGGCGAGAGGCTGGCGACAAAGGCGGCGGTGGAAGATGCCCATCCTTCCGGCGTGTGACAGATGGTACAGTCGCCCGACAGGTGGCCCTCCGGCCGCTGATGGCAGGTGCTGCACTCGTGCTCTGGCGCGGGCTTGCCCGCGCCATGGCATCCCTCGCATGGCGCGTTCTGATGGGAGCCGGTCAGCTCCACGGGGTGCAGTTCGGCTGGCAGGGCTGCATCCTGGAATCTGGCGGGTGTGTGACAATCCTCACAGGCCGCGCCATAGTGGGACTGTCCTGGCGGTTCGTGGCAGTCGCTGCAGGTGACCCCGACTGCCCGCTCAAAGCTCGTGTCCGGGTGACAGTCGGTGCAAGCCGCCTGGGCATGCCCGGCCGTCAGTTCCAGTGGGTGCGTAGCCATCTCTACATGCTGCCATGCCTCTGTCGACTGGTGGCATCCGCTGCAGTCCATGGTCACCGCTGGTTCGTGGGCAGCGATGTGGCACGTGTCGCAGTCGCTCAGCTCGCTGTCTAGCTGCAGCGTCTGGTGGCAGTCCAGGCAGACGCCCATGGGGCAGATGATCTCCCCACTCACCGGGTCAAAACCGTGACCGACGCCGCCGTGGCAATCACTGCAGGCTACTCCCACGGCCTCGCCGTGGCTCACGGCGTCGTGAGGGGTACGTAGCCGGTCTTCTGGGAACTCGGCTGGTAGGTCTGGGTGACAGGCAATACAGACCTGGGCGTTGCCGATACTTGGGTCAGTGATTGCGCCTGCATGTGCGGTGTCCTTATCTGGAGCGCCCGAGTCGCCATAGTGGCAGGTTGTGCAGCCCAAGCGGCCATGGGGGTTGTCTGCCGCATGGGCTTCGATGGTCAGCTGCGCCAACTCGCTGTCTTTGGCGCCATTGCTGACCAATGTCTGTGGATCCAGGTGGCATTCCTGGCAACTCACTGGCTGCGCCGCAGATGCGGTCTCTTGCTGTAGCCTGGAGGCCTCAGCCCGAGTCAGTGGCTGTAGGAACAGCACCACAAGGACAGTGAGGAGGATCAATCCACTCCCAGCGAGGGCCACTGCCTTGCGCGACCATCCCATGATGGGGGCGCCGTGCGCATCTCGTGGACGGCCACCGGGCAGGATGGGTAGGAAGCGCACAGCCAGCGCAAAAATGAGCACACCTGCCGCGATTGCCGCCGCCGAGACGACCAGCTCCATCCAGTTTGGAAAGTACGCCGCGCCAGATGGTGCACTCTGGGCCACCAGGGCGACGCTGGTGCGGTTGATAGCCAGGCCCAGCAGCACGCAGCCCGATCCAGCGATCAGACCTGTGCTGCTTTCCCTGATCTTGCGCCTGCTGAAAAGCACCATCGGCAAGATGATGCCAATTAGGATTTCTGCCAGGAACAGGCCGCTGTACCATCCTTCCGAGAATACCATCGCCAGCTCTCCAGCAAGGATCAGGTCAGCTACCTTGAGTACCAGGTAGAAACCCAGCAGTACCGACACGACCCGGGCCAGGTTGCTGAGCAGACTTAGGTCGAGACCGCAGCGGAAGAGCCGCTTGCAGATCCCACCCACAAAAACGGCCATGGACAGTCCGGCAAAAGCGGCCGACGCGAAGAACAGCAGCGGAAGGAGCGGCGTCCACCACAGGGGATGCAGCTTGTAGGGCATGAGCAGGAATAGCGAGCCCAGAGAGGACTGGTGTAGCGACGATAGCACGATCCCTGCACCGGCGATCAGCACTGTGAGCATGCCGATGAAGCGCAGTGGTTTCTGCCAGTTCAGGCGCTCCAGCACGATAGGGGCAATCTCCAGGACCATGATGGCCATGTAGATGGTCAAGCAGATGCTGACCTGGAACATGAAGGAGTGGATGTTCCAGTACCAGGGAATCAGGACATTATAGAACTGGTGCCAGCGGCCCAGATCCATGACCAGAACGGCAATGACCATCACCTCGCCCAGAAAGCCAGCCAGTACCACGGGTCGGGCGATGTCATGATATTCCTTGCGGCGGTAGATGTGGGTGATGGCCAGGATCATAAAGGCCCCGGCGGAGAACGGGACAAAGAATACGTCGTACACGATCCACAGGCCCCAGGGGTAGCCATCGCTCAGGCTGGTGGTCGATCCCAACCCGTTGATCAGGCGGACGATCCCCACCCCCACACCGATGGCGACGAGGATGCCCAGGAGAAGGAGTCCGATGGGCATACGACGTCGGTCGGATTGAATCATGACTCGGTCTCCTCTGGTTCACTGGCTTGCTGGTCAGGTACCGATTCCTCAAACTGAATGTTCTTCCCCGGCTCACCGGACAGGTAGTAGAGTCCGCCCAGCAGGAATGCGACGCTGGCCGCAACACCTGCCGAGCCATAGGTGGCCACCGCCTCACTCAGCGCCGTGACGGGCTCCGTCTTTAGCTCGGGGAAGCCCAGCTCCTCAAAGGGCACTGGGGAAAGGTACATCCAGGAGGTGCCCCCGATCTCTTCCCTGCCGTAGACGTGGTGGACATACTGATCAGGATCCGCCTGGATGCGTGCCTCGGCTTCCGCGATCAAGCGTATCCCGGTCGCCGAACATGAGGGCCCCGGTCGGGCAGGCCGCAGCGCAGGCGGGCTCCATGCCCATTTCCTGCCGGTCCACACAGAAGGTGCATTTGCGAATCCGGGGCAGCGCCTCTGCCCATTCGAACTTGGGTACACCAAAGGGGCAGGCCACCATGCAGTAGCGACAGCCGATGCACCGGCTGCAGTCATAGACCACGGCGCCGTTCTCCAGCTTTTGCAGGGCTCCCACCGGGCAGGCAGATACACAGGCCGGATCCTGGCAATGCATGCACTGCCGCTTGACAAAGACCCGATATCGCTGGCCGTTTCTCTCGATCTCGTGCAGTTCGGGCAGGGTCCAGGTTTCTGCTGAGAGGCAGGCTCCCGGTCGGGTCGCTCTCTTGACCTGGGCCTTGCTCCCCTTGCAGGTGATTCCACTGGCTGCACGCTTCCTGGCACCATCCACAGCCAATGCATTTTGTGAGATCGCTCAACATACCCTTTGATCCGGTCGATGGGGTCTTAATGGAGGGTGACGCGTTGGCGATGCCGCATGGCAGCAACATGGCCCCCGCGGTGACCCCGCAGACCTGAAGGAATTTTCTTCGATCAAGCTCCATTGCTTCACTCCTCGATATTTTTCCAGATTATGCTCGGCTGAATGGCCTCAAGCCGCCTTGTCGCCGGACCTCAACCTCCGGTATACGTCTTTACCTCCGGATGAGATCGCTCCTGACAAGCTGCCGGAACGCCAGAAAGGCACCCAGCACGACCAACCAGACAAGCGTTCCCGGCAAGAGGGCAAAGAACCCGCCAGGATGACATGTCCAACCGTCACGATACTCTGTAGAACCTGTTCCATTGCAAGTTCTCCTCTTGATAGTTGGGTATTGTGCTCAGATGGGTCGGCAACATCGCGCTTAGTGTCGCAGAGTCTTGCCCCGCATGCTCTTGAATCGCTCCTGCAGATCAGTTGACAGAAGCAGGGCGGGCGCCAGGAGTACGACGAAGCGTCCCCAACACCAGAGCGACAACTGCAAACGTGTTCATGCCTTGAACTCCTTTTCTGAATGGATTCCTTGGGATGTTCTTGGATCATTTGACTCGGACTGACTAGGTCAGACCGCAAAAACCCGGGTACCGAGTCAGCCCAGCTCGGGACCGCTCCTTAGCTGCGGCTTGGGCGCCGAATCTATCGCTCCTGTGCCCACTGCAGACTCGTCCGCAGACGCTCGCGTGTCCGGAGCTCGGGAAGGTTGAATCCTCCCTGTGCACTTTGTCTTGAACGATCGAGATCACGCCTACAATCACCGCGACCCACACCAGGGCAGGTACAAAAAGGGTGATCACGATTCCCAAGATCCAGTCGACTGCAACCTGCAGTGATTCCATCGCCGTATTCCTCTCAGATTCCCGCCAGAACCGACACACCTCCAATGGGTTCCGCTGTTGTCCCTGCTGGGCGTGCAGTCTGTTGGACTCCGATGAGAGACTCAGAGACAACCGTGCTACGCTGTAACCAATATACCACTGCGCGCCAGCCCTGTCATCGGCCAATACGCCAAATCCGCACTGGCAGAAAAGCGAGTCTCTAGCCCTTCACCCACTGCGCTAACAGTTGCACTTGTCTAGGCAGATCTGCCTAGACGCCGGTGGGGTCGGCCAGGCATTCTTGCCAGCGTGGGCTAGGCATTCTTGCCCGGTCTGTGTGTATATCCGCTCCATCCCTTCAAAGCCAAGGGCCTGTCGGTCACACAATGGTTGTCTCACTTGCCAGTCATGCTAGGCCCAAGATCGTTATTGACAGGCTCCTTGAGGACGGATATAATCCATCCACCTGACGGCAGGCAGAGGAGCAGAATGCACAGGATCAAAGTCCTCCTGGCCGAAGATCATATCTTGGTCCGGGAGGGAACCAGACAGCTATTGGAGCGAGAGGATGACCTCCAGGTAGTCGCCGAGGCCGGCGATGGTGAGGAGGCCGTGCGTCTTGCGGCTCAGACCAGGCCTGACGTGGCCCTGGTAGATATCTCCATGCCCAAGCTCAATGGCATCGAAGCCACCAGGCAGATCAAAGAGATTTCGCCCGGTACAGCCGTGCTGATCCTAACAGCCTACGATGACGACCAGTACGTTTTCGCCCTTCTGGAAGCCGGGGCTGCCGGATACTTGCTCAAGAACGTCCGGGGCCGCGATCTTGTGGAAGCCATCCGGGCCGTCAACGCTGGCGAATCAGCCCTCCATCCCGTGATTGCCCGCAAAGTCATCGATCGCTTCTCGCGTACCTCCGGCCAGCCGCCTGAGCAACCTGCCTCGGATCCGCCAACTGAACGGGAAATGGAAGTGCTGAGGCTGGCAGCCAAGGGGTTGAGCAACAGAGAGATTGCGGATCAGCTCTGTCTCAGCACCCGCACCATCCAGGCCCATCTGGGCACCATTTTCACCAAAATGGACGTCGGCTCGCGTACTGAGGCCGTGGTTCAGGCCCTGCGCAAGGGTTGGCTGTCGCTGGAAGACATCCAGTAGGTAGGTCGCCATGGAAAAGGACGCTGCAACCCTGGCAGAATCGTCGGGAGGGATGGGACAAGGCCTGATGCGGGTGCTGCGCAGCCGCTACTTTTGGATTGTGGTGGCCATGCTGGCCATCAGTTCCTTTTTTCACTACTTGGGCCTTCACTCCTTTCTTCTGCCTAGGTCTTCTCTGCCCATCACGCGGTACGCCGTAGGGCGCATCATTTTTCTCCTGCCCGTCGCTGCGGCGGCTTTTGCCTTTGGCTACGTGGGTGGCCTGATCACGCTGGCCTTGGCTGTCCTGATCATGCTGCCGCGGGTGTTCCTCGTCTCGGCCCAACCCCTGGATGCTCTTGATCGAGACGATCGGCATCACCCTGGTTGGTCTCATCATCGTCTGGATGATCGAGACACAGGACAGGGAAAAGAAACTGCGCCAGCGGGTTGTCGAGGAATTGGAAACGGTCAATGCCATCAGTGCTGCGCTCTGCCAGTCCCTGGATCTGGATCTCACGCTTGACCATGTGCTGGGAGAGGTTCTGGATGTGGTCCCTGGCCTGGGGGCCAAGGGCGCGGTTTTTCTGCTGGATGCCTGGGGTCAAACCTTGCACCTCCGGGCTCACCGGGGACTGCCGGAGGAGTTTGTCCAACAGGCTTCAGAGCTCCCGCTGGACGAGTGCTTGTGCGGGATGACGGCCGAGACGAACGAGGTGATGGTCGTGACTGATGCGCTGGACCATCCCCGCCATACCCGATGCCCTGAGCAGGAGCCTCACTCGCACGTCTGCATTCCCTTGCATTCCAAAGAGAGGCTGCAGGGCATGATGGACTTTTGCCTCCCGGGGACGCAGTCGGTGGACGGGTTGGACAGGCAGATGTTCGCTACCATCGGCGGGCAGATCGGTGTTGCCGTCGAGAACGCGCGCCTGTATGAGAACCTGCGGTTCTACGTCCGGCAGGTCACCCTGGCGCAGGAGGACGAGCGCAAGCGGGTTGCCCGCGAGCTGCACGACGACACGGCCCAGGGTCTGATCGATCTCTCGCGCCGGCTCGACGATCTTGCTGCCTCGGGCGAGGTCCGTTCCGAGTACGCCACGGCGCGCCTCGAGGACCTGCATGAGCGAATTGAGGATCTGCTGCAGGGTGTGCGGCGTTACAGCCGGGATCTCAGGCCCTCTGTGCTGGACGATCTCGGATTGCTGCCGGCGCTGGAAGGGCTGCTGGCCAACGTTCAGCAGAGTGGAATCGAGTGCCGAACTGCTGATCGCTGGCGACCAGAGGCGCCTGCCCCCAGAGGTAGAGCTAGAGTTGTACCGCATTGTTCAGGAGGCCCTCCACAACGTGCGGTGGCATGCCCAGGCTTCACAGGCTACGATCTCAATCAAGTTCGGACAGGACCGCGTCTGGGTCAGCGTGCAAGACGATGGCCGAGGCTTTGAGGTTCTGGGCACAACCAGCGACCTGGCGTCGATGGGCAAGTTTGGCCTGGTTGGGATAGCAGAGCGCACCCAGCTGTTAGGCGGGCACTTTTCAGTGCAGTCGGAAGTAGGCGTGGGGACGACGGTCACTGTGGATGTGCCGGCGTAGAACTGCCGGGTAAAAGTGCGACCATCACCCGATCACACATAGTCCTCGATACGATTCCGCGCGGCATAGGCCGCCGCCTGGGCCCTGGAGTTCAGCGTCCAGTTTGCTCAGGATCATGCTGACATAGTTGCGCACCGTCTTTTCGCTCAGGTGCAGGGCTTCTCCGATCTCGCGGTTGGTCTCTCCCTCGGCGACGCGGGCCAGGATCTGCATCTCCTGGGCGTTCAGGCCGGCAAAGGCGTGGGCCCGCTCCTGCAGCCGCATCTCGCGCATCTTGGCAAAGACGCGGCCCATGACGGCCGGATCGATCAGGCTTTCGCCGCGCCCCACCCGCTCCAGAGCCCCGATTAGCTCGTCGGAGCCGATCTGCTTGAGGACATAGCCATCGGCGCCATTGGCAATCGCCTCAAAGAGGACCTCGTCGTCGGGGAACGAGGTCAGCATGATTACACGCGTCTCGGGCCGGTCAGCCTTGATCTGCCGGCAGGCTTCCAGGCCGGTGCCGCCCGGCAGCCGTACGTCCAGCACCACCACGTCCGGCGCCAGCTTTTTGGCCTGCTCGATGGCCTCTCGAACGGTGCCGGCCTCGCCGACTACCTCCATCTCCGGTTGGCGATCGATGAGGGCTCGCACTCCTACGCGTACCACTTCGTGGTCGTCGACCAGCAATACTCTCAAGCCCATATTCCCTCGGGTTCTAGTGCCAGGTCTGCTTCATCTTTGCCCTCGCAGGGGATGGTCAGTACCAGGCCAAGTCCGCGCCCGGGGTTACCATCCAGGACCAGCTCTGCCCCCAACATATCCGCCCGTGCCTGCATGTTGGCTAGGCCCTGACCATGATAGCCGCCTTCAGATAGACCCTTGGGCGCCATTCCTTTGCCATCGTCCGCGATCGTCAGGCGTGTGGCGTTGCCCAAATAGCTCAGTCTGACGGTTACGTGCGTGGCCTGCGAATGCTGTACCACGTTGCTCAATGCCTCGCGCGCGATCTGCGTGATCTGGGACACATCCCCGGACTCCATCCAGCAGCAGCGCTGCCCGGTGACCTCCAGGTCCACTTCCAGCAGGGTATCCAGCCGCAGATCCCGGACAAGCTGCTCCAGGACCATCTCTAGCTCACGGGTCTGCTCCGCGGTCCGTAGATCAAAGATGTAGCGTCGGATGTCCTGGATCGTCAGGTTGAGGGCGTCCATCACACTCCGGATTCGTGTCTGGGCCTGGGGTGGGTCTTCAATGACCAGGTGGCGGGCATCCTCCAGGCTGAGGCCGGCGGCATAGATCTTTTGAATGATGCCATCGTGCAGCTCCCGGCCGATCCGCTCCCGGTCCTCGGCCAGGTGCCGGGCCAGGTCCATTTCTGCCAGGCGGCGGTCATCTTCCGCCTGGAATATCTCCAGGGAACGGACGACAAAGAAGGCCATGGCCAGGCCGCACAGGGAACGAAAGACGGGTGCCGGAATGCGCACGGTTGTATCCAGGATGCCATAGTTCAGCATGCTGGCTGGGAAAACGGGGGCCGCGGGTACCAGGATGCCGCCGACGAGGGCGTAGACCAAGAAGGAGGCCGCTGCGCCGTTCAGATAGGTGGCGATGCGGCTCAGGCCCAGCCCCCGCACCTGGCGGGCCTGGTGGAACAAGCCCACACTGGCCAGGAGCGCTCCGGGGAAACATAGGACGTAGCGGGCCCAAACCTCGCCAACGGCGACCAGTACGCTGAGGGGGTCCTGGGCCAGCAGACCCCGCAGAACCACGGCGGTACCCCACAGCATGAGGACCACGGCCGGTACGGCGCGCAGCCACTGCTGCCGGGGCAGAAGGGGTAGCACCATCTCGACGCCAAACTGGAGCAGGAAAAAATAAGAGACGGCCAGCAGCAACAGGTGGGCGATGACCATCACGCGCACGACGGGGTCCGGCAGGTAAAGGGCCTGCAGGGGGACAAAGATGTGCCCCCACTCGTTGAGACCATGGGCGATGCCAAAGGCGGCCAGCCAGGGCAGCGGGCGGGCCAGCTCCAGGTGGCTATGGCGCCGCCACTGCAAGCCCGTCACCAGGCCCATGACAAAAAAGACCTGACCGTAGACAAAATAGAGAATGATCCAGTTGATTTCCAGGATCTGGGTCAGCATGTCTACAAACGACCTCCCACCGCGCAATTATAGCATCAAAGTGCGCATCTCACAATTGCCGCCGCGGCGATTACCGCTTTGTCCCTGGAAATTAGGGACATCTGTCAGGTGTGTGCCGGGCACAAATGTGGTATGATGGGGCATCCTGCGCTCGTTCTCGGGTGCAGGTTGCCTTTGTTTTCGTGTTGAATCGGCCCTGAGGGCTGGAGTAAAGACGAGGAAGGAGGTGCCTGGCAAACAATTGATTGTACTCAGTTCTGATCGTTGCAGGCGAACACTGAAGCTTATGACTGAGATCTTGTGATTTGGAGGAGATGACTTGATGAAGTGGAAAACAGGTTTGATTGTGGTAGCGGCCTTGCTCCTGCTGGCCATCCCCGTGGCCCTGACCGTGGGCGCTGCGCCAGAGAATGGCATCACGTCCCCGGCCTCGGGGGATGCCGTAAAGGGTGAGGTCACCATTGAGGGTACCGCCACAGACCCGAATTTCTGGAAGTATGAGTTGCACTATGGCCCGGATCCGAATCCAGATGGTGCGTGGTCGGACCTCTTGGCGCCCAAAGGCTACGTAGACAGCCAGGTCGTTGAGGGGGAGTTGGGCAAGTGGGACACCACCATGGTTGAGGATGGCGTCTATATCCTCAAGCTGCGCATCGTGCGCAACACAGGCCAGTACGATGACCTCCTGGTGGAGGGCGTCAAGGTGGCCAATACCGGTGATGTAGAGCCTCCAGCTGACGAGCCTGCTGACACCGAGCCCGCTGACACCGAGCCTGCTGATGCTGAGCCAACTGCGGCTGCCACGGAAGAAGCTGAGGAAGCTGAAGAGCCCGCGGCTGCCGTAGAGACGAAGGAACTCGAGGTTCCTTTTGAGGACAAGTGGGCTGGCTCGGCGCACGCCGATGCCTCAGCCGAGGCCTTCCGCCACTGGGACGAGGACGATCCGGCAGTCGTGCCCGCGAGCTGCGCCAAGTGCCACAGCGAGGGCGGCTACCAGGACTTTGTGGGCGCCGACGGCAGCGAGGCGGGCGTCGTCGATAGCGACCATGCCATCGACACCGTGGTCTCCTGCGTCGCCTGCCACAACGAGGCGACGGCGACCTGGACAGCGTGGTCTTCCCCTCCGGGGTCGAGATCACCGGCCTGGGGCCGAGGCGCGCTGCATGGAGTGCCACCAGGGCCGGGCTTCCAAGGTATCGGTGGATGACGGGCATCGAAGAGGCCGGGCTTGAGGACATGGACACCGTCAGCGAGGATCTGGGCTTCACCAACATCCACTACTTTGCTGCGGCGGCCACCAAGTATGGCACCGTGGCCAAGGGTGGCTACCAGTACGAGGGCAAGACCTACGATGCCAAGTTCGACCACGTCGAGGGCTACGACACCTGCGTCGACTGCCACAGCCCCCACACTCTGGAGCTCAAGGTCGAAGCCTGCGCTGCCTGCCACAGCGAGAGCGACCCCAAGGATATCCGCATGGCGGGCTCCCTGGTCGACTATGACGGCGACGGCGACATGGAAGAGGGCATCTACTACGAGATCGAGGGCCTGCAGGAGATGCTCTACGAGGCCATGCAGGCCTACGCGGCTGAGGTCGCGGGCGCGCCCATCGTCTACGACTCGCACGCCTACCCCTACTTCTTCATCGACACCAATGCCGATGGTGCGGTGGACGAAGGCGAGGCTATCTTCGCCAATGCCTATAACGCCTGGACCGGCCGCTTGGCCAAGGCCGCCTACAACTACCAGATCTCCCTCAAGGACCCGGGCGCCTACGCCCACGGCGGCAAGTACATCATCCAGCTGCTGTACGACTCCATCGAGGACCTGAACGCGGCTCTGTCCGAGCCCGGTCGATCTGTCGAGCGCCAACCGCATCGACCACGGCCACTTTGCCGGTTCCGAAGAGGCG
This sequence comes from uncultured Chloroflexia bacterium, assembly GCA_963783445.1. Taxonomy (GTDB): domain Bacteria; phylum Chloroflexota; class Anaerolineae; order JAAYZQ01; family JAAYZQ01; genus CAWANP01. Next base: position 432,012 of record CAWANP010000002.1, read on the forward strand.
TTCCGCCACTGGGATGAGGACGGCGCAGTGCAGGGCAGTCTGCGCCAAGTGCCACTCGGCCGAGGGCCTGCCCTTCTTCCTGGCCGAGGGCGCCAACGATCACCCAGCCGATCTCCAACGGGCTGCAGTGTGCGCACCTGCCACAACGACCTGGAGACCTACACCGCTACGAGGTGGCGTCGGTCGAGTTCCCCAGTGGCGCTGACGGTCGACAGCGGCGATCCCGACACCAACCTGTGCCTCAACTGCCACCAGGGCCGCGAGTCCACGGTCAGCGTCAATCGCAGGATCGGCGATGCTGCGGACAATGAAGTGACAGAGGGTCTGGGCTTTGCCAACGTCCACTACTTTGCCGCCGGCGCGACCCTCTTTGGCGACGAGGTCAAGGGCGCCTACCAGTTCGACGGCAAGGAGTATGTCGGGCAAGAAGCCCACGTCGCCGGCTATGCCAACTGCACCGAGTGCCACAGCGCACACATGCTGGAGGTCAAGGCCGAAGAGTGCACGACCTGCCACGCGGGCATCGAGGACGTAGCCGACATCCGCATGGACAGCACCGACTATGACGGCGACGGCGACACGAGCGAGTGGCATGTCCGGTCGAGATCGCCAACATGGCCGAAGCGCTGTACGCTTGCCATCCAGGACTATGCGGCCAGCACCGAGGGTGTCAGCGGCATCGACTACGACTCGCATGCCTACCCCTACTTCTTTGACGAAGAGGGCGAGCGCTATGCCACCTGGACGCCGGCGCTGCTGCGGGGCGGCCTACAACTACCAGTATGCCCAGAAGGATCCCGGCGCCTATGCCCACAACCCCAAGTACGTCATCCAGGCTCTGTATGACAGCATGGAACACCTGGGCTGTGACGTAAGCGGTATGACCAGACCCTAAGGTTGCGGTATGATGGCTGGGCTGGCCCCACTGTGGGCTGGCCCGCCTTCATGACACTAAAGCTCGGGTTTAACCGCGCCTGGCAGGCAATCCAATTGTCTGCCAGGCGTGTCGTTTTTTGGAGAGGTGCGCGCTCTGCCTCAGGTGGGTCTGCTTCGGCAGATGGGTGCGTCTATCTGCCAAGCCAGACTTGACGCAATACCAAGGATGGAGGCAAGCGATGATCGAGCCGGATGATCGGGTCCAGAATGAGGTACAGGACCAGCCTGTCAGCCGTCGCGGCTTTCTCAAGTACGGCTTGTTGGGCTTCTCTGGGCTGGCTACGGCCGTTGGTGTCGTGACGCCCATCGTTGCCTATCTCTGGCCTCCAAAAGTGGGGGCCAGTGGCTCAGGGGACCGAGTGGCTGTGGGTTCGACGAAAGACCTTGCCCCCGGGAGCGGGTGAGGTCTTTTCTGTTGCCAATAAGCCGGTACTGGTGATCCACACTGTCGATGACGAATATGTAGCCCTGTCAGCGACCTGTACGCATTTGGGCTGCATCCTCTTCTGGGATGTCGAACGGCAGGTGATCGCTTGCCCCTGTCACGAAGCCTACTTTAACACCACCGGCGCCGTGATCTCGGGACCGCCGCCTTCCCCGCTTGAGCCCTATCGGGTCCAGGTTGAGGGGGACGAGATCTACGTAGAGGGAGGCCAGGGCTAATGGAAGCACAATCTCGCGCCAAGTGGTCGACGCGGATAGGGGATTGGTTCGACGAACGTTTCGACGTCCGCATCCCCCTGCAAGCCTTTCTGAAAAAGCCGGTACCCAAGCATGCCATTAAATGGTACTTTTGCCTGGGCGGGATCACCTTTTCCCTGTTCCTCATCCAGGGTGTTACAGGTATTCTGCTCTCCCTGTACTACAGGCCAACGACGGAAGGGGCCTATGAGAGCATTCTGTTCATCATGAACAATGTTCGCTTTGGCTGGCTGATCCGCAGCATACACTCTTGGTCCTCGACTTTGATGATCGCTTTCTGTATTGCGCACATGCTGCGCGTATTCATCACCGGCTCGTACAAGAATCCGCGCGAGCTGAACTGGGTTGCCGGGGTTGTCCTCTTGCTGCTGACGATGGCCTTTGGTTTTACCGGCTACCTGTTGCCCTGGGATCAGAAAGCGCTATGGGGGTCAACGGTGGGCAGCGAGATCCTGGGCGTCGTCCCGCTGGTTGGTGGCTGGCTGCTCGGCCTGCTGCGCGCGGGCATGGAGATCACCGGCTTGACGCTGACCCGCTTCTACGGGATCCACATGCTGGTTCTGCCTCTTCTGGCCTTCATCTTCCTGGCAGTCCACTTTATCATTATTCGCCGCCAGGGGATCTCGGGCCCTCTTTAGACCGATAGCAGGGAGGCTGCTTTCATGGAGAACGGTACGGAGCAAATGGCCCAGTCCGAGGAGCGAGCGACCACGCCGGTACAAACACCCTGAATACCGGGAAGAGGACACCATACCCTTCTTTCCCAACTATGTTATCCTGGAGGTCATCGTCAGCTTCCTGGTGCTGGCTCTCTTGATCGTGCTTGCCTCATTGCTGCCCGTCGGCTTGGAGGAAAAGGCGGATCCCTTTAGCACGCCACAGCACATCAAGCCGGAATGGTATTTCCTCTGGATCTACCAGTTCATCAAGGTGCCGTCTCTCCTCATCGGTCCGGGGCTATTGGCCGGGATGGCCGGCATCTTTATCCCGGCGATTGGCATCCTGCTGCTGATTCCTGCTGCCCTTCCTGGATCGCAAACCGGAGCGCCATCCGCGAGATCGAAAACTGGCCATGGTCATCACCGGGTTGATCGTGATCTTCTTCGTCGCAATATCAATCTGGGGCTGGTACAGCTAGGGAGGAGAGGGCCATGCGAATCACCCGGGCCATTCCATACTGGTGTTGTTTGTGCTTTTGCTGCTGGCTGTGCAGTATCGGCCTATGGCCTCCCGTTGCTGCAGATCCCGGCGGTTCCCCACCCGGTAGAGGGTCGGGAGGACTGCCTGGCCTGCCACGACATCGGCCAGGTGGCTGCTTTCCCCGAGGACCACGCGGGCCGGGAGAACGATAGTTGCACCATGTGCCACGAGGCCGGAGAGGCTGGGGCCATGCCACCGGTACCCCACCCGATTGAGGGCCGGGAGGACTGCCTGGCCTGCCACGATACCGGCCAGCTGGCCCCCTTTCCTGCGGACCATGAAGGACGGGAAAGCGAGGGCTGCCTCGACTGCCACGAGCTTGGCGAGGCTGAGGCGCCCGAGCCTACGCCCGAACCCACGGCGACACTGCCACCATCCGCCCAGGTTGTGCCTACCCCGATCCATGAGCCCGTCCTGTTCGAAGAGAACACCTGCATCTCCTGCCACCGGGAACTTGGTGGCAAGCATACCGAGATCACCGACAGACTGGGAGGAGGGTGTCCACGCCGCCCAGGGTGTAGGTTGTGTGAGCTGCCACGGCGGCGATCCGACCCAGGCGGACGCCGAGGCATCGATGTCGCCCGAAGCCGGCTACCTGGGTCCCCTGCCCAAGGACCGTATCCCAGGCTTGTGTGGATCCTGCCACACGCGATGTGGACCTGATGCGCCCCTTTGATCTGCCGACCGATCAACTGGACCAGTACTGGCAGAGCCAGCACGGGCAGGCGCTGCTCGAGGGCGACGAAAACGTTGCCACCTGCTTTGACTGCCACGACGGGCACCGGGTCCTAAAGACCTCGGACCCTGCCTCCCAGGTCTACCCCAGCAACGAGCCGGCGATGTGCGCCGGCTGCCACGCCGACGAATGGCTGATGGCACCCTACGGCATTCCCACGGACCAATATGACCTGTACCAAGATGAGCGTCCATGGTGAGGCTTTGCTCCAGGAACAAAATCTGCGGGCGCCTACCTGTTCTACGTGCCACGGGACGCACGGCGCCGCGCCACCGGGCTACCAGCAGGTGGCCAACGTGTGCGGCCAATGCCATGCAGCCACGCAGGAATACTATATGGAGGGCGCGCACCGCACCGGCATGACTGGGGAAGCCGCCCCACGCTGTGTCACCTGCCATGGCCGGTACGATGTCAGCCCGCCACGCGGGAGCTGTTTGTCGGCACGGAGGAGCGGCATTGCGGCAGTTGCCACCCGCCTGACAGTGAGATTGGCGGGCAGGTGGAGGCGATGTACAAGGCGCTGAAAGAAGCCGATGAGGCCTATGAGCAGGCAGAGGCCACCATTGCCCTGGCCACCGAAAGCCGGCTGATCATGGCTGAGCAGGAGGAACTGCTCCAGAGGGCCAACACACCCCTGATCGAGTCCCGGGCCCTGCAGCACACGGTCAACCTGGAGGAGGTTCAGGCCAAGGCCGAGGAGTCGCTGATGCTTAGCCAGGAAGCACAGGCCTCTGCCGAAGAAGCTTTGAAAGGGTTGGATACCCGCCGTCTGGGCATGATCGTTGCCCTGGGCGTTATTCTCCTCACGATTGTGGCTCTGGTACTCATCAAGCGGCAACTGGATCGGGATTTGCAGGCAGAGCGCGCACAGCCTCGTGACGACTCGGCCTAAGAGCCTTCAGGCAAGGCACGGATAGCGCCCTCACGGGTGCCAGTAGGCCAGGGCCGCAGCTACTCAGAGCTGGCGCCAGCGCAGGTCATACCCGGGCGGATCTGGCCAGTCTCTATTCCGCTCCTTAGCGTTCGCGCGGGCCTCTGCTTTCTTGGTTTGGTCGCGCTTTTTTTGTCGCGGTGCCACCCAGCCGATGCAGCCCATTTGACACCGGAAGTACGCTATGTTATACTTCAGACGATTGTACTAGACTACTCAGGGCTGAGTAATTGAGGCGATGGACTGGTGGGAAACCATGACAGACCTGTCGCCTGCTTATTTGACACAAGTTTCACGATCTAGTATAATCATGTAGGTAGAGTTTTGCGATCAGGGACTGTTTGCGTTGCTGCACTGGGAGGTGTATGTGACTGATTCAATGGAGAGCAAGGCCGACTCGGCGGAGCAAGTGTCCGAGCCGACGGAGAATGTGGCTGACTCAGCGGAGCAGGTGTCCGAGCCAAAGAGCAAGAAGGGTGGGACCGGCAAGCGGGCTATCCGGCTGGGTGTGATTATTGGCGCGGCCTTTATCATTGGCTTCATCGTCTTTGGCGTCGTCGCCATCCTGGTCTGGGACTATTCCAACAGCGTCGCTTTTTGCGCCAACGCTTGCCACGATGTGCACCCCGAAGAGATTCATGCTTTTGAGGATTCCTATCACTCCAATATTCGATGTACCGAGTGCCACATGGGCCGGGTAGGTACCCTCAACAACATTGTCCTCAAGGCCAGCCACGCTCGCCATCTGCCCGAGGTGATCTTTGATGCCTACGAGCGCCCCCTGGAATCGGCGACGATGCGCCCCGCCAACGAGTCCTGCGAACTCTGTCACTTCCCGCCCGCTTTCCACGGAGACACGGTTCGCGAGATCACCCGTTTCCAACCAGACGATGCCAACACCCAAAACGATACCTACCTGATTATGAAAACCGGCGCGGGTGAGCAGGAGATGGGCGGTGGCTTTGATATCCACTGGCACGTTTCGAACCCGGTTGAGTATATCGCTGCGGACGCGCACAATCACGAGATCCCCTGGGTGCGGACCACGTTGCCTGATGGGCGGACCGTCGAATACAGCGACGTGACAAACTCTCTTACGCCGGAAGAGATTCAAGCAGCCGAGACCACGACCATGGACTGTGTGGACTGCCACAATCGGGTTGGCCATCCTTTCCCGCCGCCCGAGGACCTGGTGGATCAGGCCTTGGCCGAAGGTCGCCTGGATCCTCGGATCCCCAATGCCAAGGGATTGATGATGGGGCTCATCACGGCGCCTTATGAGAGCCGGGATGAGGCAATTGAGGCCATCGAAGCCCGGAAGCAGAGCTATATTGCCGAGAATCCCGATATTGCCGCTGAATATGGCCCGCAGATCGAGGAGGCCGCAGACCTGGCCAAGGAGCTGGCCGGCGAACTCCTGTTCGATGAACCAGGCGTATCCTGGGCTGATTTTCCCGACCACAACAAGCACAAGGACTTCCCGGGCTGTTTTCGCTGCCACGACGGCAAGCACATGACCGACGACGGCGAGTCGATCCGCCTCCAGTGCAACATTTGCCACAACATTCCGGCGACTGTGGATGGTGAGGACCTGCCGCCAGAAGTACGGTTGGGCCGTGTTCCCGAACCGGAGTTTCACCATGAGTCCAATTTTATCGCTGACCACCGCTTCCAGGCCGATGAGAGCTGTGAGCAGTGCCACGGTCCCATCGAGTTTGGGGCGGACGATTCTAGCTTCTGTGCCAACTCTTCCTGCCATGGACGTTCCTGGCCGGCCGTAGACCTGGACGCTGCTTTCCCGCATCCCATCGAGTTGGAGGGTGCGCACGCCGAGGCGTGGTGCCATGATTGCCACAATGGTGTGCGTGAGCCTTCGTATGAATGTGCCAACTGCCACGAGGCGCCCCAGCCCCACTTTGGCGATGCCTGTGAGGACTGCCATACTCCGCTAGGCTTTGAAGGAGCGGACATGGGCGACTTTGAGCATCCCGTGCCGCTGGAAGGCGCCCACGCCAGCGCGGGCTGCAGCGACTGCCATGCCGAGGGTCGCGAAATAACGGGCGCCTGTGCCGACTGCCACGAGCCGCCCGAGCCCCACTTTGGGACCAACTGCGAGGACTGCCACACGCCCACCAGCTTTGCCGATGCCGATATGCCGGCCGAGCTGCACCCGGTCGCGCTGGAGGGCGCCCACGCGACGGCTAGCTGCGATGGCTGCCACGTCGAGGGCCAGGAGACGCCCGAGTTTGTGTGCAGCAGCTGCCACGAACCGCCCGATGATCACTATGGTACCGCCTGCGAAGATTGCCACACGCCTACCAGCTTTGCCGATGCCAGTCTGCCGGCTGATATGCATCCAGTTGCGCTGGAGGGCGCCCACGCGGCGGCTAGCTGCGATGGCTGTCACGTCGAGGGCCAAGAGATGCCCGAGTTTGTCTGCAGCAACTGCCACGAAGTGCCGGACAACCACCTGTCCGGTGAGTGCGAAACCTGTCACAAGCCTGAGGGCTTTGCCAGTTCCGCCGCTTTCCTGGTGAACCAGGCGCCAGAGATTGACCACGATCTCTCGGGCCGGGACAACTGCATGCAGTGCCACGACCCAGAGGGCCAGATCAAACCTGCGCCATCCAACCACGTCGAGTATGAGAACGAGCAGTGTATCCTCTGTCACAAGGCTGAATCATAGGTGCATCAGTAGCCCGGCAGTCTGTTGGTCAAGCCCGGTAGGTGGCTGACCTTCGTACCAGAGTACTCTAGCGGCGCTCCCTTGTCCAGAGACAGGGGAGCGCCTGTTCTGTGATAGGCGGGATATGATTTACCGGAGTGGGTGATGACGCTCGACATGTGGCTGGCTCTGGTCATCCTGGCCGTTGCCCTGTTCCTCTTCACAAGCAACTGGATCCGTATCGATGTTGTGGCCCTGGGAGTGGTCGTGGCCTTGATGCTGACCGGGCTGCTTACGGTACAGGAGGCGATTTCGGGCTTTTCCAATCCGGTGATCCTCATTATCGCCGCACTGTTTGTCGTGGGTGCGGCAGTGATGAACACCGGCCTGGCAGGCCAGCTTGGACGGCGCATCCTCGCCGTGGCAGGGACCGATCCCGTGCGCCTCACGGTGGTCATCATGGTCATGGTCGCTCTGCTCTCGGGCTTTATGAGCGATGCCGGGGTCGTGGCGGCTTTTCTGCCGGCCACCATTATCCTGACCTCCAGCGCAGGGATCAGTCCTTCGAAGCTCCTGATCCCATTGGCCTTTGGCTCGCTCTTGGGCGGCGCCCTAACCCTGATCGGCACGCCCCCCAATCTGATCATCAGCGACCTCCTGCGGGAGGCGGGCCTGGAGCCCTTTGGCTTCTTTGACTACACACCCATTGGACTGGCTGTGCTCGTCGCCGGCATCCTGTTCATGGTCTTTCTGGGCCGCCACCTCCTGCCCGACCGCAAAGCACAGCAAGACCTGCAGCGGGTTGAGACACCGGAGGAACTGATGGACCGCTACCGGCTGCCCTCGGATCTCTACCGCCTGCGCGTGCGGCAGGGCTCGAGACTGCTGGGCCAAACCGTTGCGGAAGCAGGGCTCGGCCAGGACTTTGGCGTCTCGGTACTGGAGCTTCTGCGCCCGCAGTTGCCCGGGCGGCTGCCGCAGGTGGGCGGGCCGCCCAGTCTCTTGCTGGATACAACCCTGCTGGCGGCCGACGACGTGTTGGTGGTTCAGGGTGATGGGAGCGACGTGAGCCATGCGGCGGCCGTACTGAACCTCGGGCTCCAGCCTGCTGAGGCGGACGCGGAGCAATCCCTAATCACCGACGAGGTCGGCATCGCGGAGATCCTGCTTCCCGCGCGCTCCTCGCTTCTGGGCAAGACAGTAGTGGACGTGAGGTTTGGCTCGGTCTACGATCTGACAGTCCTGGGCATCAACCGGCCCGGAGCTGGGGGCAAACTGGATGTCAAGCGGACTGTACTCACGGTTCGGGGATGCGCTTCTCGTCCAAGGTTCCTGGCACAATATACTGGCCCTGCGGGGCAGGCGGCGCGATTTTGTGGTCATGGGTGAGCCTGAGGCCATGGCTGGTGCACCCATGCGCAAGAAAGCGCCAATAACCATGTTGCTCCTGGCCGGAATGCTCATCCTGCTGGTCACGGGTGCCGTTCCCACGGTTACAGCTTGCCTGCTGGCCGCGCTGGTCGCTGTCCTGACCGGGTGCCTGACCATGGACGAGGCCTACCAGGCCGTGGACTGGAAGAGCGTTGTCCTGATCGCCTGCATGCTGCCCATGAGTATTGCCCTGGAGAAGGTAGGCCTGATCCAGTTGGTAGCCGATGTCATGGTCGACTCGTTGGGCCAGTGGGGTCCTATGGCCGTGCTGGTTGGCCTGTTCGTGCTCACCTCGGTCTTTACCCAGATCCTGTCCAATACCGCGACGACCGTCCTGGTCGCGCCCATCGCCCTGGCGGCCGCCCAGGAGCTGGGGGTACAGCCCTATGCCTTTATGATGGGCGTGGCGGTCGCCGCTTCGATGGCTTTTGCCTCGCCCGTGGCCTCGCCGGTGAACACGATGGTCATGGGGGCCGGCGACTACCGCTTTGGGGACTATGTGCGTGTGGGAGTGCCTCTGCTGGTCGTTACCCTCCTGGTAAGCGTGCTGGCGCTTCCGTTATTGTGGCCGTTCTGAGGGCGAGGATGGATGCGGGAGGTTGAGGGATGGACAATCGCGGGAGATTGCATCGGGAGTGAGGGTAGAACAACGATTGACAGACGTGTCGGAAAGTGGTATACTTGTTCTCAAGAATGATTCTCTATAGAGGATGAAGCTTCAGACGAGACAACTATGGTCGATCCACAAAGCAGATTCGAGGAACTGATGACCAAGCTCCGGGAGGGGGCGTACAGGGTGACGCCCCAGCGTGTTGCCCTGTTGCGCTTGCTGGCAGCCTGCGTGATATGGGTGAGGTCTTGGAGCTGGGCTTTGGCGACGACGACAACCGCTATGACGGCAACAAGCCGTATCCCCACCCACACCTCATCTGTGTCCGCTGCCGGAAGATCATGGACCCCGAGGTGAGCATGGCCCAGGACCTGGTGCAGCAGGTGGCCAGCAGTTGGGCTACCAGATCATCAGCCACCGGCTCAATTTCTACGGCGTTTGCCCCGAGTGCCGGGAGGGTGAATAGGCCAAACGAACGCACAGCTATGATGACGCGCCCGGCAGGCGTTATAGGCAGGGAATCATACATAACCAAAAGGAGGCAACCCTATGAGTAGCGAAAACAAGAGCCCGGTAATGGGCGGAGCCCGCGGTGGTACGTCGAACCGAGACTGGTGGCCGAACCAGTTGAACCTGGATATCCTGCACCAGCATTCCGCCCTGTCCAATCCGATGGGCGAGGAGTTCAACTACGCTGAGGAATTCAAGAAACTCGACCTGGTGGCCCTGAAGAAGGACCTCTATGCGCTGATGACCGACTCGCAGGACTGGTGGCCGGCCGACTACGGTCACTACGGGGGGCTGTTTATCCGGATGGCGTGGCACAGCGCAGGTACGTACCGCATCGGCGACGGCCGCGGTGGCGCGGGGTCCGGCAACCAGCGCTTTGCGCCCCTCAACAGTTGGCCGGACAACGTCAACCTCGACAAGGCGCGCCGTTTGCTTTGGCCGATCAAGCAGAAGTACGGCAAGAAAATCTCCTGGGCAGACCTCATGATCCTCGCTGGCAACTGCGCGCTTGAGTCGATGGGGTTGCAGACCTTCGGCTTCGGCGGCGGGCGCGAAGACATCTGGGAGCCAGAAGAGGATACTTACTGGGGGACCGAGAGCGAGTGGCTTGGCGACAAACGCTACACCGGCGACCGGGAACTCGACAATCCTCTCGCCGCCGTGCAGATGGGCCTGATCTATGTGAACCCGGAAGGGCCGAACGGCGAACCGAGTGCGGTCGCTTCTGGCCGCGACATTCGAGAGACCTTTGCGCGCATGGCCATGAACGATAAAGAGACCGTCGCACTCACCGCCGGTGGGCACACTTTCGGCAAAACCCATGGTGCCGGCGATCCCGCCCTCGTCGGTCCCGAGCCGGAAGGCGCCGGCATCGAAGAGCAGGGTCTCGGCTGGAAGAGCAGCTACGGCAGCGGCAAGGGAGATGACACGATCAGCAGCGGCATCGAAGGTGCGTGGACACCGAAACCGACCCAGTGGGATATGGGCTATTTCGATATGTTGTTCGGCTACGATTGGGATCTGGTAAAGAGCCCCGCCGGCGCCTGGCAGTGGGTCCCGGTCAATCCGGATGAAGAGGATCTCGCGCCGGCCGCTCACGATCCATCGAAGCGGGTTACGACCATCATGACCACGGCGGACATGGCGATGCGGATGGATCCGATCTACAAACCGATTGCGAAGCGGTTCCACGAGAACCCGGAAGAGTTCGCGGACGCGTTTGCCCGGGCGTGGTTCAAGCTGACGCACCGCGACATGGGCCCCCGCTCGCGCTACCTCGGTCCGGAGGTCCCGGAGGAGGAACTGATCTGGCAAGACCCGGTGCCCGCAGTCGATCATGAGTTGATCGACACGCAGGACATCGCAGACCTCAGGGGCAAGATCCTTGCCTCGGGCCTGTCGATCTCGGAACTGGTCTCGACCGCATGGGCATCGGCATCCACGTTCCGTGGCTCCGACAAGCGCGGCGGTGCGAACGGGGCGCGCATCTGTCTTGCGCCGCAAAAGGACTGGGAAGTCAACCAGCCGGCCCAACTGAAGACTGTACTGCAGACTCTTGAGGGAATCCAAAAGGAGTTCAACAGCGCGCAGTCAGGCGGGAAGATGGTTTCGCTCGCCGACTTGATTGTCCTGGGTGGATGCGCAGGTGTCGAGCAAGCGGCGAAGAATGCCGGTCATGATGTGACCGTTCCCTTCACGCCGGGACGCACGGATGCGTCGCAGGAGCAGACCGACGTGGAGTCATTCGCCGTACTCGAACCGGCTGCGGACGGCTTCCGCAACTACCTCAAAACCAAATACGCCGTATCGGCAGAGGAGCTGCTGGTCGATCGTGCGCAACTGCTGACGCTGACCGCTCCTGAGATGACGGTTCTCGTTGGCGGTATGCGCGTCTTGAATGCCAACTTTGGACACTCCCAGCACGGCGTCTTCACCAAGCGGCCAGAGACGCTCACCAATGACTTCTTTGTGAATCTGCTCGACATGAGCACGACGTGGAAGGCAACCTCGGAAGACGAAGATGTGTTCGAGGGTCGTGATCGCGCAACGGGCGAACTCAAGTGGACCGGCACGCGTGTCGACCTCATCTTCGGTTCGAACTCCCAACTCCGGGCCTTGGCGGAAGTCTACGGATGCGAGGACTCCCAGAAGAAGTTCCTGTACGACTTTGCAGCGGCGTGGAACAAGGTAATGAACCTTGATCGCTTCGACCTCGCCTGATCGTAGCAAGAACGTCTTTGAGGACCTTCAAGAACGTGCCCACTGAGATCCACGAAAAGATGGTGAGCACTTTACGAGAGCTGATCCGGCCTATGGTGCCGGCGTAGCCCAGGGGTTAGTTTTGTAAGACCAGCAGGCAGCAGCCAGTCGGCTTCTTGACAACCGTGGCATGTTGACAAGGCGCAGCGACGCCAGGCACCTGAAAGGTGCCTGGCGTCTTGTCGTACATGAGGGGCATCGCTGGTGCCTCATTGCCGTACCGGAGGAATGCGCCAAGCAAAGGACCCTGGCCTCGATTTCGCTTGCCTTGGGAGCTGTGGTATCATGGTGCATCGAACATCCTGCGGTGCTAGGAGTGAGATCAGAGATGGATCTGCTTGACCCTGACCAACCGCTAGACGAGACGCCATTCGCCATCTTTGATGTCGAGACCACCGGCCTGAGCCCGGCCTACGGCCACCGCGTCTGCGAGATAGCTTGTTTGCGCCTGATGGACGGCGTGCATGTCAGCCAGTTCGAGTCGCTGGTGGACCCAGGACGGCCGATCTCCTCAGGCGCCTACCGGGTCAACCGCATCTCAGCGGACATGCTTCTCGACGCTCCGACCTTCGATCAAGTGGCCGAAAACCTGCTGTCGCTGATGGACGGCGCCGTACTGGTGGCGCACAATGCTCCTTTCGACCTGGGCTTCCTGGCCGCCGAACTGGAGCTTGCTCGTTTGCTGCCGCCGGAGGGGCCGGTGGTGGATACCCTGGCCCTGGTCCGGCGGACCTACAGCTTTGCCCGCAATGGCCTGCAGGCCGTGGCCAGCGCGCTGGACGTGGAGACCGGTCCCGCCCACCGGGCCATGGGCGATGTCTTGACTACCTGTCGGGTTCTGGAACGGATCCTGTGTGATCTGGATCGCCGCTGGGGGGTGACGACCCTGGGCGGACTGGTCGATTTCCAGGGAGGTCCCATCCATTACCCTCTGCCTCACATCCTTCCCCTGCCGCCGGCCATTTCCGAAGCGCTGGAGAGCCAGGGACAGGTCCGGATGCGCTACGTCGACGCCCGTGGCCAGGAGACTGAGCGCGCAGTGCGTCCCCTGCGCGTCCATGAGCGGCGGGGACACCTGTACCTGCTGGCTCACTGCTACCACGCCGGCGAGTTGCGCACCTTTCGCTTAGATCGTGTCGTGGAGATGGTGCTAGAAGACTGAGCCAGAGAGGAACAAAGCCGCCGGGGAGTTTCACCCGGCGGCCGTGACCCCAGGCGCGCCTGGAGGGACTCGAACCCCCAACCTACTGATTCGAAGTCAGGCGCTCTATCCATTGAGCTACAGGCGCAAGAGCCTTTTGGGTCAGACCCGAGTATACCACAAGTGGCACCAGGAACAAAATACATAAGAGAATCTGGAGGAAGGGAACCAGAGTGTCCCATTGCTCCAGAACTGCATCGCGCTGGCCATGGGCATACAGGCGCAGTATTGGAGAGCGGCCCCTGTCAGGGGCTTTCCAGATCTGTGTGAGATCGATCCGTGATGAACATGTGGCCGGGCGCGTGGGTGATCATTCTGGGAACCCGGCTGGCCTGTGCCACTGCCTGGGTTGTGACGCCACAGGCCCAGAAGAGGGGAACTTCACCGGGATATATGGGTACCGCATCGCCATAGTCGGGTTGGCCCAAATCCTGGATCCCCAGGCCAGCAGCGTCTCCGATGTGAACCGGCGCTCCGTGCGCGCGCGGGTAGCGGGCTGTGATCTGAACCGCGACATCCACCAATGAGTCTGGGATGGGCCGCATGGAAACCACCAGTGGCCCCTGAAAGATGCCAGCGCGCTGGCATTGCCTGTTTGTGCGGTACATGGGCACGTTGCACCCACACTCCAGGTGGCGTACCGGCAGGCCGGCCGATACCAGTGCCTTTTCAAAGCTAAAACTGCAGCCCAGAAGAAAGGCCACTGAATCCTCACCCCAGTGGCTGTTGAGGTCGCTCAGCTCGTCCCCTGCCTCGCCCTGCTCGTACACGCGGTAGCGGGGCAAGTCTGTGCGCAGATCGGCCCCCTGGGCCCAGGCTGGGCTGGGATAGGGGCATCCTGGCTCCGTCACATCGAGGACCGGACATGGTTTGGGATTCTGGCTGCAAAAGTGCGCAAAGTCCGAGGCGTAGACCTGGGGCAGGATCACAAGGTTGGCCTGGACATAGCCCGGGGCCAAGCTGGCTGTTGGACCCTGCCATGCTCCAGATCGGATGGCTTGACGCGCTGCGATACCAGTTTCCCAACTCTCGTTCATGATTTGGCTTTTCCTCCGGGAAGTCCATCCATTGACAGAATACTATCTGGCCAAATAGGCGACCTGGGACCTGCAATCCACCGAGGCGCTGTCCAGGTACCCGCATTATACGTGCATGATCATTCCGGCGCAAGCAGACGAACGCTGCACGTGCCTGGAATGCACGCCAGACGTGGTACTCGCGCTGTGCGGCCGGTGGCTTCCAGCCTGGATGATTGCTCTTGTCATATGCTGGATCTTCTAGTAGAATAGACGCAGGTTCGAACGTTCTATCCTTATCACTTTTTCAGTGGCAGCGCTGTATGTCGCAAAACCATGGGTCGATGTCAGAATGGATCGCGGAGGCGGCCCACCGGCTGGGCTTTGACTTGGTGGGCATCGTACCCGCTGAGCCGCCCACCACTTTTGGCCGCTACCAGGCCTGGCTGGAGCAGGGCTACCAGGGCGGAATGGCCTACCTGGCCCGGCCGGACGCGGTGGCCAAGCGGGCGGATCTGGCTGCTGTCCTGCCTGGCGTTCGCTCGGTACTGGTGGTGGGCGCCAACCATCATAGTTGTCCCCTGCCCCCTGAACTGCGCGACGAGCCGGCCCGCGGTATTATCGCTAGCTATGCCTGGGGCGGCGACTATCACGACGTGCTGCTGCCGCGCTTGCGTCAGTTGGCGGCTTGTGTGGAAGCTGAGACGGGTCAGCCAGTGGCCCACCGTGCGTACGTCGATACCGGCCCTGTGCTGGAGCGAGACCTGGCTGTCCGGGCCGGGCTGGGTTTTGTGGGCAAGAACACCAATCTGATCCAGCCTCGACTGGGTTCGTGGCTGTTCCTGGCTGAACTGCTGCTTGCCGCGGAGATCCGGCCCATTACCTCTTTTCGGCAAGGTCTCCCAACTGCTGGAAAGGGCTCGGTTGGAAACCTCGCCCAACGTGTGGTCGCCGCCGCAGAGGGCTCGGTCAGAGACCTCGCCCAACATATCAACCAAGATCCTATACGGCGTCCTGAACTTCAGTCCCCTAAACAGGGAATCTGCGGGGGTTGTACCCGCTGCCTGGATGCCTGTCCCACTGGCGCGCTGGTCGCACCATACCTTCTCGACGCCCGGCGCTGTATCTCTTACCTGACCATCGAGTTGAAAGGCCCCATTCCCTCCGAGTTTCGCCCGCGGATCGGCAATCGTATCTTTGGCTGCGACATCTGCCAGGAGGTCTGCCCCTGGAACCGGCGTTTTGCACGCCCTACAACGGAACCGGCTTTCCAGCCCAGGCCTGATGGTATCGCGCCCCTTCTGCTGGATCTCATAGAATCTGGACGACGAGGGTTTCCGGAGACGTTTTCGCGGCAGCCCGCTGGTGCGGGCCAAGCGACGCGGCCTGCTGCGCAACGTGGCTGTAGCCCTGGGCAACTGGGGCGATCCCGCGGCTGTGCCGGCCTTGGCTCGTGCCCTGCAAGATCCCGAGCCACTGGTCCGGGGACACGCGGCCTGGGCTTTGGGTCGCATCGGCAACGGCAAAGCCCGGCTGGCCTTGGCGCAGGCCCAGCGTGCCGAGACAGACGCATGGGTGCGCGAGGAACTATCGTCTGTTCTCTAGGCTGTCGCTCTCTTCATTGCGTGGTTCTTTGGCTCTGTGTGTCCTACTCCTCCACCCACGCGTTGCCCGTGTAGCCACATACACCCACCCGTGGTGAATTGACAATGGGCAGCAACCCTTCCCCGTACCCTTCCGACTCGTCACACTTTTCACAGAGGAGAGCATAGTCCTCGAAGACGTCGATGTAGATGGCTGGCTTGCCACAGTGGGCGCACGGATACTCGGGTGGCTCATTTCGCGCCAGGATCTGGAGGGGATCGCCTGGCTGGGCCACGCCAATGCGCTCGGAGACGACCTTCAGGGCCAGATGGGTTGTGGACCCAAAGTCGTACTCGTGGGAAAAGTTGATGCCTAGCCAAAGGACCTCGCTCAGAGTGATATCCATGTCCCGGTCCATTCCCCAGCCGTCAGTAAAGACCTGGACCATGTAGTTCTGTTCCTGGATTCTGAACATGCTCAGGTGCCCGCAGCACTCCAGCCAGATGTCACGGAGAAACTGATCCAGTTCATACAAAGTGCTATTGGCCGAAACCTCCAAGTTCAACCAGTACTCTGTGGCGTAGGTCCCTGCCACAGCAAGATGGAAGAGCCGTGTCCTCTGTGCATTTCTACTGTTTGCTGAAGCGATGGCTGCTTTGCGCGCTGGGCATGCCTGCAGGTGGCGGGACATCCCTGATTTAGCATAGGACTCTGTACAGAAAGTGCAAATTCCACGGGACATGGGACTCCTGGTCATGGCTGTCCTCCTTTCCTCTTTCGTCTTTGGCTGCTAGAACGCTAACTGTTTCTTCAAATCATTCAGTAACTCACAATGACTGGGGCTCGGTTCTGTCGAGATCATCTTTGTACAATTGGCATATAGATCACGTGATTCGCAGCACTGTCCTCCGCCGGTAGCGATCCAGTACGTCGGTAGTTCCCCCTTCCGGTTCCCCACAGCACGCGCGCCTTCGCGGTGCAAGGCAGGTCGTAGGCGACAAAGCCGGAATGAGCCGTGTTTAGCACCAGTTCCAGGTCAGCATCCGAGTCCAAGTTGGCAAGGGTCGGGGCGGCGAGCGCGCCATTCCAATCGGCTGCTTGTACCGGGCTTGACGAAAGCCCGCTGAAAGCAGGCGGTAGCTCTACTTCGTGCAGCACGGAACCCAGGTAATTGAGGACGTGCAGCTTGCCAGTTCGGTTGGTGCCCTTTTGTACCCAGGAGGCGAATATGACTTCGGCCTGACCGTCATCGTCCAGGTCGGCGACGACCGGCTCCGAGGCAAAGCGATAGAATCCCTCGCCGGCGTCATAGACCGAATAGGGCCAGTTTCCGTGCTCGGTCTTGTCCAGCCAAAAAGCGTGGACGCGGCCATCGTAGGACGGGTAGAGGATCTCTTTCTCTCCATCGCCATCCAGGTCGGCTACGGCCGGGTTGGGCTGGCTATTTTCGATGACGCCATAGTCTTCGGACAAGGGAGCGCCCGTGTCGGTGGGCGGGTTATGCCAGTCATAGCCATCAGCCTTGAAGCGGCTGCGGTCGGGATTGAACAGGTACGGGCCGTTGTACTGGGATGGGTAACCCGGGATGCAGTCGTACACGTTGCCGACTGCGGCAACTTCCATCGTACCATCGCCGTTCAAGTCGGCGATGGCGGCAGGGCCATGGGCAAAGTTGGCCCTGTACCGCTCTGCCCGCCCATCACCAGCATTGCACGTGCCCCAGCCGCGTGCCTCGGTGGCGGGGCTTTCCCACACGCCTACTTTTCCCCAGCCCACGCCGCCATACATCGTGTGTGCTGGGATCTGTTTGCCACTGGCCTCGTAGGCGCAGATATAGTGCACGTCGGACGGTACCACGATCTCGGCTGCCCCGTCGCCATCGAGGTCGCCGATGGCGGCATTGCTGTTGAACACGCCGTGAGCGTAGCCACTGTCGTTTCCCAACTGGGGCCAGCCCTGGCGCAGCTCGCCGTCGTGGTCGTAGACCCAAGTATCGACCTTGTCGAAGGTGGCGCCGGTCACAATGATCTCCAATCCGCCACCATTGCCCTCGAGGTCATCGATGGCCAGCCCCCGCAACTCCCGTTCCGTGGGTCTCTGGGGCCAGCCAGACTCAAAATAGCCCTCGTGGTCATAGACCGAGACGTAGCCATTGCCATGGGCTGTGACGATCTCCAGGTCGCCGTTGCCGTCCAGGTCGGCGACGGCGATGCCCGGCCAGGTACGGCCCACGCTGCTGGCAGTGGGTTGGCTGCGGTCATGGCCCGAGGCCACCCGCCATTCCAGGGTCCCCGTCTGTCCGTCGAGCACGACGATCGAATATGCCGAGGCGATCACTTCCGTCGTGCCATCGCCATCCAGATCGGCCACGGCCGGCGAGCTGTACCAGCCGGTCTCGCACCAGGAGGCGTAGCAGCCGCCATGCTGCCACTTGAGCACCGGTGCGGAGATAGTTCCCGGGGTCGACGCCTGCGCGATCTGTGCCGCTTTGGCTCCAGCCCACGGTACAAGCAACATGGTCAGGGCCAATAGGATAGGCATCGCTTTCATCTCTACTTGACCTCCTCTGCGGCCAGGGGCAGGAGCAGACGCCATGCGGGCCCGGACGAAGCATACTCGTCTGCCCCGATGTCGGACGCCAGGCCAATGGGCCTTGCATCCCCGTCATAGTCGTCAGCCACGTTGGCCAGGGGATCTGCCTGGTCAATGATTCCGCTGGCCGTGGGTCGCAGGTGCAGGTCGCCGCCAGCGGGATCGACGAACCAGTCTGCCTGGGCGCTTGTCTCATTTCCGCGCATAGTGCCTTGGGCGCCATCACGGTTGGCCCAGATGTCGCATGTTGGTCAAGTTGTAGGCAAATATCCCCGTGCTGTCAGGGAATCGGGCCTCCATGCCCCAGGTCAAGCCTGGAGATGGGTTGAGCAGGAGAGCGGTGTTGTGGGCCACCAGCCAGCCTCGGGCGTGGACCATATCGAGCACGGTATCGTGGGGCAGGCTGGCATAGATCATGTTGTTGCGTACGATCCCGCCGGTGTGATCCCCGCTGCCGTGGCTGGCGTTGCCAAAGGCGATGCCCTGATAGCAGTCGACGAGCAGGTTCCGCTCAATCACAGTATCTGAGGAACCGGACCAGAAGAGGATTGTCGGGATCGGGGCATTGCCCGGTGTCCGGATGCGGTACCATTGGTTGTCGCGTACGACCCAACGGTGCGCCTGGTGGGCGCTGATGCCGTTGGTGTATTCGTCAGGCGCTGCCGTGGTGTATTCCAGGCGCGAGCAGGCCAACAGCCCGTCCTCGCTGCCATTGCCCGCCGGGTTCACCTTGATGAGCTGGTCGCCAGTATCGAGGACGCGCAGGTTGTACAGGATAGGCCGGTCAGCGCCCTGGATGGAAACGCCATGGTCTTGAGCGTTGCGGATGGTGAGGTCGGCGATGGTCACATCGCTGGCCGAGACCAAGATGCCAAAATGCCCCGAGTCCATGCCGCCAAAATCTAGCACGACGTCATCCCGCTTCCCGGATCCCCCGCGCAGGGCGAGCCCGTTGTTCACTAAGTGAACATAATCGTTCATCGTGTAAGTACCTGCCGCGATCAGGATCGTTGTGCCTGGTGCTGCGTGGAGGGCCTGGTGGCGCAATGCTTGCTCGGTGGAGATGGTGACTGTGGGCGCTTCAGGCGGCGGCAGGGGTGGACAATAGTATCCAGAGGGGCCCAGCACCTCTAGTGGGGCCGCTGCCTGTAGGGGCGGGGCTGGGAGTCGAGGCAAGACAACGAGAATCAGCGCTAGCAAGCTGACGACCAGCCGGCGCAGCCTTGCCGCGTCTGGCATGGCTTCATCTCCTTTCAGAGCACGGACATCATACCACCAAAAGCAGTGTGCGTCAATCGTCAGGATGTGGTATAATGCCGCCCACCTGCAATCAGGCCGACTGTCTTGCACAGTGGCCAGCTCAGAAGGAGGAGACTATGACTGTCAAAGAGGTCCTGCGCGAAGCGGTTCAGGGTGAGATCGAGGCGCATCTGCTGTACACCAAGGCCGCAGACATGGTACAGGAAGAACACGTCAAGCAGGCATTACTGGAACTGGCTCAGGAGGAACAGGGGCACAAGCTTGCCCTGGAAAGAATGCTGGCCAACCCTGACCAGATCAGTTATAGTGTGCGCAAACTTCAAGAGGAGACGGTCGAGGACTATCAGATCGGCGATCACCTGGTCGCCCAGCCCCTGGGACCCAACTCGACCTTCCAGGATGTCTGCATCTTTGCCTCAAAGAAGGAGCAGCAATCCTACGAACTCTACCGGGACATGGCGGCGCAGAATGAGGGCGAGTTGAGCGATCTGCTGGAGGCCATGGCCAAAGACGAGCTGCGCCACAAGAACCTGGTCGAAGGCTGGTACGAGGAGGTTGTCTACCAGGAGTTCTAGTGGACGCCATACAGGTTCTTTGTACCCTCCGCTTCAAGGAGGATTTACTCCAATCTCTCCGCTCCGTGTCGTCCCGGCTGCGTGTGACCCAGCATATCTGCCATAGTGCCGAGGAGGTTGCTTCTGCACTGGCTGTTCACCCAGAAGCCGAGGTCCTCATACCTCTGACCTGCCCTCCAATGCCCTGGAGCTGGCTCCCCACTTGCGCTGGATCCAGCTCCACAGCGCTGGCGCCGAGCACGTGCTTGACAATCCCGTGGCAGACAGCAATGTGGCTGTCACGACGAGCAGCGGCATTCACGCCACGCCCATCGCCGAATACGTCCTGGCCTCCATGCTGGCCCATCGCTGGCGGGTGGCTTTGTGGACGCATTGCCAGCGCGAGAGCAAGTGGCCCAAGGGCCGGTGGGACCTCTATGCCCGCCCGGAGCTTCTGGGTGCGACGCTGGGTATCGTCGGCTATGGTAGCATCGGCCGCGAAGTAGGCCGGCTGGGACAGGCCTTTGGTATGCGCGTGCTGGCCCTGCGCCGGGGCGACGGACGACTCGATAGGGGTCATAGCATCGCCGGTACGGGAGACCCGGAGGGGGTCATTCCCGAGCGCTTCTATCCGCCCGAGGCGCTGCACAGCATGCTGGCCGAGTGCGACTATGTTGTCGTCGCACTACCCCTGACGCCGGCAACGACCCACTATATTGGAGAGGCTGAGCTGCGGGCCATGAAGCCAAGTACCTACCTGGTCAACGTCGCCCGCGGCGCAATCCTGGACGAAGCGGCGCTGGTCCGCGCGCTGCGCGATGGGTGGATCTCGGGGGCAGGGCTGGATGTGTTTGAGCAGGAACCGCTACCTGCAGATAGCCCGCTGTGGGAGATGGAGAATGCTTTGATCTCGCCTCACGTGGCCGGCTTCACGCCGCGCTACGACGAGCGGGCCGTGGCGCTCTTTGCCGAGAACCTGGCCCGCTACCTGGCCGGCCAGCCGCTATTGAACCAAGTGGACATGTCAAGAGGGTACTGACAGGAGCAAACGCAGTGACTGCTCAAGAAATCAGAGGCGTCATCTTTCGACTTGGGCCACACGCTGATGCATTTGCACAGCATGTGGCCGGAGGTTGTCAGGCAAGGCGCGATTGATCTGGCTGCTTGTGTGGAGGCGCAGCCACTGGGACTGGATGGGCAGGCTTTTGCCCAAACCCTGCTTGCCAGCCGCGAGGAGGGTTATGCCCGGGCAAAGGAGACCCTACGGGAGGTGACCGCGGAGCGTACCATGCACAGGGTTTATGCTCGCTTCGGCGTGTCGCATCCGGATCCAGACCTGGTGAGAGACAGCATCGATGCCTTCTTTGCCTACGAGGACGGCCGCTGGCAGGCCGATCCGAGGGCGCTGCCTGTCCTGCGCGAACTAGCGGCTCAGGGGCTGCGCCTGGGTATGTTCTCCAACGCGACCGACGACCGTTTCATCCAGAATCTGGTAGACCGCCTCGGTTTCCGGTCCTGGCTGGAACCAGCGCTCAGTTCCGCCGGAACCGGTGTCCGCAAGCCAGACCCAGCGGCCTTTGCGCCCATTCTGGCTGCCTGGGACCTGCCCCCCGAAGCGGTGGTGATGGTTGGCGACACGCTGGAGGCCGACATCCTGGGCGCCCAACGGGCCGGGATGCGCGGCGTGAGGATCCGGTCCCGTGAGGATGCCCGTCAGGAAGGACTTGGCACGGTTGGCTCCAGCGAGCAGGTGCCGATTCAGCCTGACGCGACGATCTGCCGCCTCGGGGATCTGCCGGATTGCCTGAGAGAACTGTAGAGCAGGGCAGGTATTGCTCTTTGGCTGTCTTGGGGGTCGACGGCGCTAGCTCTTTCCCATCCTTCTCAGGTTCTCTACTTCCTGGCTCAAAATGCGCCGCACAATGGCTATCGATGCTGCATAGGTAGCGTCCACCCCAAAGTAGGACAGACTCTTGGACAACAACGTCTGCCGGCGGCTGTAGGGTGTGTCCGAGGCATAGTGGACCATGCCAATGTCGTAGGGCGCGTTGATGAAGAGGTTCACGATCTCGTTGATGGGATAGCGCTCGGGATAGATGTTTTCATAGACCCCGCTGAGATAGGGCCCCGCCTCCATCTCGATGTCGGTGTATCCCTCCTGGTAAAAGACGCCCACAAAATCCTTGTTCTGCAGAAAAGTTCCCCGAACCGTCACCGCCTTCTGGTTGTCAAACACGCTGCCGTGGGTGAGATAGGGCGCGACGTCGTCGGCGTAGAAGCAGTTTCTGAAGAGGAATGTGTTCTGCGAATGCTCGTCATAGACGACGTTGGGGATCATGACGTCGCCCACCTGGCCGTTGAGGGTCGCCGCCTTGCCCATAAAATAGACCCCCTGAAGCTCGCCCAGGTTCGCGGCGACCTGGCTGAAGATCTGGTAGGCAGCCATGCCCAGGGGATAGTCTACGTTAAAGATGACGGCGTCGCTCTGCTGAAGGGCCTCCAGATCCGTGGATGCAGACCCGCCGGTCAAAGCTCTCAGGGCGCAGCAGCTTTAGTTCCACCACCTGGGCTGCCACGTCCAGGTACAGGGGATTTTCGACGTGCAGCAACCCCCGCTCCCGGTGAAAGCTGTACATGTCTTCGAGTTTCTTCTCCTGCGTATTGGCATCGCCGTGGCGCAGGTACTTGGCCAGTGCGTAATACAGCAGGTCCGACAACTCGTCCGGCGCCTGGATGGCTTTCACGCGCTGGTAGTGATGCCACAGGTTCTCCGGGTTGGCCTCCTGCAGGAAAGCAGCCAACTCTGCCTCGATGCCCTTGCGTATCCGCCCAATAGGTTGATCAGGCTGTGGGTATTGGAAGAGACAAAGTAGACCGGCCGGTAGAACAGGTCGCTGCTGCAGGTAGCGGTCGACGTCCTGGGAGATGGTATACCACCAGCCGTCGGTGGCACGACGATAGTCGGTCAGCGATCCGGCCAGCAGCCGGAAGGCCATGTCCTTCTGCTCGCGGCCAGCCTGCAGCAGGTTGGGCCACAGCGCTGGCCCCCACGCAGCCTGCAGCTTGGTAAAGTCGTCGGCAGAGATGCCGAGGGCATCGGCCACATCACCTGCCTCTTCCGGCGCCATCGGCCTCTGCCCGGACACATGGGCCTCGATCCGGCGCAGTATGGGGGTGTTCGCCAGGCGCATGTGTAGCTTGTTCCACTCGATCTGATAGGCCGTCAGCATGGGGATCAGATCGTCGATGTCGGACACGCTGGCGATGAATGCGGCCAGCGTACGGTCCCCGTCAAAGAACATCTTGCGCCGCCGTGAGAGGGAGGTCACCGGCTGCCACTTTTCCACATCGGGAAACCCACGGCGGTCGAATACCTCGTCCGACTGGCCCATGAGCAGCAGGTCCACCGTCGGCAAGCATTGCGGCAGGCGCATGACGCTGTAGACAAAGGCCGAGATATCCGGTGTTGGGTCGTCGGCGCCGACGTGCAGGCTGGAGTTCATGGCCGAGTGGGTCTCTTCCAGAGAGCGAACGCGGATGTCGCTGGTGGATCGCAAGCAGCGAGTAGTAGGTGCGCATGTACAGTTCGATCTCTTCGTTGGCGCGAGAAGGTGTGTCGCGGATCATCCGTCATTCTCCTCCTTGGGTTGGCTGCTCATCACCCAGTCTCCTGCAGGCCAGGCAAGGGTCTGGTGCTCGAACATGCCCCATCACGGGTCGCCATTGCGTGACCAGCATCACTAACACTGTGAGGAGGAAACCGCCTATGCGCGTGGTCGCTTAAAGACGCCCCGGTTGGTGGTCGTGTCAAGGGCCACCAGTTCCCAGCCGTCGTCACCCAACTCATTGAGCAACTGCCCGATAGCGGCCAGGGGAGAAGGTACTGTGCTGCGGATCCCTACTTGCTTGGTACCATTGGGGCAAGCCAATTGGCCACTGATGCGAACGCCTTCGTCGTCCAGACCAGACATGGGTGTGCAAGCCAAAAGACAGTATTCCCATTTCTGTACCATGCAATCCTCGTCCGCGATCTTGTCAGCCGCAGTACCTTTATTCGTCCAACGCCTCGTACTGCTCGGGCATATCTAGCTCCACAAGCTCGCCGTGGGTGTTGATGATCACCCGGAAACCCAGCATGCCCAGCCAGGCGCGTGCGTCTTCGGGCAGCCCTTGCTCCAGCACCTGGTCCATGTTCTGTATGGAAGAGTCGATCATTGCTTTGGTAAACAGATCGTCCTTGCCCAGCATCTGGAGCATGGCCTCCGTGGCGATTTCCTTGTGGGCCATGAACTGGTCGCGAAGCATCGCGATCACTTGCCGATCTACGGCTTCCGACTCTACGTGGCGCCGGAAGCCAGCATCATCGACGACATAGTTTGGCACGTCCCCGACCATGGCAACGTCGACTGGATTGCCCTCCTCATCCTGGACCAGCCCCGCAAAGAGCGCGGTCCGCGGGGTCGAGTCGGTCATGCGCACCCTCCTTCTACAGGGTATGGGAAAGGGCAGCGATGCGTTAATCGCTGCCCTCGCCGCGAAGCAATGTGAATTCCTGGTGGACCCGGCCGGATTCGAACCGGCGATCTCCTGCGTGCAAAGCAGGCGCCATCCCACTAGGCCACGGGCCCATAAGTGCCGACGAGAGGATTTGAACCTCCACACCCCAAAGGGCAACAGATCCTAAATCTGTCGCGTCTGCCAGTTCCGCCACGTCGGCATCCACAAAAGGGACGAGACGGGATCGTACCCCCGATTCTGTCACCTCTCCCGGGGGAGAGGGCACCGCCATCTGTCTCACTCCAATCTGGAGTGGCGGCTCCTGACCTGCCGGGTGTTACCCGGCCTCATCGTCGCCGCTGCGACGAGACCGAACCCGCTCAGCAAAGCGAAGCTCTGCCGCAAGCCCAGCCCACTCGCCTTGCTCCCAGTCGCACGCTCGCCTAGCCGGACGCGTTTCCACGACCGCTGGTGGGCTCTTACCCCACCGGTTCGCCCCTTACCGGCGCTCCAAAAGAGCACTGGCGGGAATGTTTTCTGTTGCGGTTGTAGTCAGGACGCGGCTCTCGCCGGCCTGCCCCCACTTGCTGTTTCGTGGGGCGACCTTGCCCCACCAGGGTGGGGCCGGGAGTCGGGAAGTTCCTCTAGGCAACAAACCACCTGAAGCGGTTCGTGGCCCAGCGACGGCTCACCCATCTGCCCATCTGGAATTATACCACGAGACCCGGTTGCCATCAAATACGGACCATTCCGGTACCATAGCGTCTGGGCACGGGCTGGAATGGGATCAAATACACTTGACAGTTCGGGTCAGATGCGCTATCTTGGGCGGGAGAAGGAAACGGGGATCTAAGGACCATGCAGCGCGAAACAGGACCACATTGGAAGACCTGGATCAAGCTCGCGCCACTGCCGTTGGTGGCGCTGCTGGTCGTCGTCGCCTATTGGAGCACAAAGGAACCCTTGTCCAGGCTGCCAGCGGGGGTGCCGCTTGCACAGGCCGGCACGCCGGCCGCATCCCTGACTGCTACACCCTCTCCTACCCTGACAGCCACGCCTACGCCTTCTTTCACGCCTACTGCGACATCAACCGCTGCTTCGACGGTCACCGCCACAGCCACGCCTACCCACACACATACACCCACGCCCACGGCTACCATGACTGCGACGCCAACTGACACAGCCACGGCCACCCCCACGCCGACGCATACCCCTACCCCGACGCCACTGCTCCCGACGCCCGATGGCGTAGATCGCCAGGCGCGCGTGCCCGATCTTGATGTATCATCACATCGATGAGCCGGGACCTGGCGCCGATGCGTTGCGCCTCGACCTATCGGTCACGCCCAAGAATTTTAAGAAGCAGCTTGCGTACCTCCAGCAAGAGGGCTACGAGTCTATCACGCTCAACGACCTGGCCCTGTACCTATCCATCGGCAAGTCGCTGCCTGCCAAGCCTATCATCCTCACCTTTGACGATGGCTATGCTGACGCCTACACCCGCGCCTTCCCGCGCCTTCAGCGCTTTGGCTTTGCTGGGACATTCTTCCTGGTCACCGCGCCGATAGACGCCCAGAATCCTGATTTTCTATCGTGGGATCAGGTCCAGGAGATGCACGCTGCGGGCATGAGCTTTGAGCCCCACAGCTATGACCATCCCGACATGCGCAACCGGGGCTTTGATTTTGTCGTCTACCAGATACTGGCCCCGAAAGAGGCCATCGAAGCCCGTACCGGCGAGACCAGCCGCTTCTATGCCTATCCCGCCGGCCGCTACGACCAGTACGTCATCGACGTTCTGCGCTCGGCCAATTACTGGGGCGCGGTACTGACCGAGCAGGGCGCTACCCACGGCCTGGATGATCTGTTCGAGCTGCGCCGCGTCCGGGTGCGGGGCCAGGATGATCTGGATACCTTTATCCGCAAGCTGAACCTCGATTGGTAAGTACCGGGTACCACGATGTACTTTGATGCACTAACGATGGCCTGCGTGGCTGACGAGTTGCGGGCTGCCATCCTGGGCGGTCGCGTGCAGCAGGTGCTTCTACCCGACAGGCTATCGGTGGGGCTGGAGGTCTATGCCCAGCACCAGCGCCACTACCTGCTGGCCTCGGCCCACGCTGAAATGGGCCGGCTGCTCCTGGCCTCTGAAAAGCTGCGCCGGGGCGTTGAAAAAGAGACCGGGCTGCTCCTTCTCCTCCGCAAGTATGCCCGCGGGGCCAGCATATCGGCCATCCAGCAGCCGCCTTATGAGCGTGTTCTGCGCTTCAGATTCGACCACCCCGAAGCGGGCTCCAGCGAGCTGATCGTTGAGGTGATGGGCCGCCATTCCAACATCATCCTCGTGGGCCCAGGCCAGCGGGTGATGGACTCTGCCAAGCGGGTGGGGCAGCACATGAGTTCGGCGCGCCCCATCCTTCCAGGACTGGCCTACGTGCCGCCCCCAGCCCAGGCCAAGCTTCCACCCTCTGACCTGACCGAATATCGTCTCCAGCAGATTCTGGAGGCTCACGAGCCCAGGGACCAGGTCTGGCAGGCGCTGGTGAGAGGCCTGCGCGGCATGAGTCCGCTCCTGGCCCGCGAGATCGTCTTCCGCGCCCTGGGCAGGCCCCGGGCCAAGATTGCCGACGTACAGCGCCTCGCGCCCCTTCTGGAGGTGGCCAGGTACTTGCTGTCGCCATTCGACGCTGCCCGCAGCGACCCGATCTGGCAGCCTACGGTCGTGCTGGAAGAGGACCGGGTCGCGGTCTATGCCCCCTATCCATTGACCCACCGGGGCGAACCACAGCCCCTGCCTTCTATGAGCCAGGCCATCGAGGCCTATATCCAGGCCGCCGACAGCACGGATTCCTACGCCGCGGCCAAACAGCCCGTCCAGGAGTCCATCACCAAGGCCCGTGCGCGGCTGGAGCGCCGCCGCAAATCCCTCGGTCTCTCGTTGAGGCAGGGCGAACAGGCGGACCGCTGGCGCCAGCGAGGGGAGTGGATCCTGGCCTATGCGCATACCATCAACCGGGGGCAGACGGAACTCGTGGCCCAGACCGGTGGCGACAAACCACTGCACATCCCGCTGGACCCCGAGAAATCTCCCTCGGACAATGCCCAGGCCTGCTTTACCCGCTACCGCAAAGCACAGCGGGCCGTGGCCGGCGTGCCCGGCCGCCTGGCCGAGGTGGATCTGGCCCTGCGCGATCTGGAGCAATTAGAGACCGACCTGGCGCTGGCCGGCAGCCGCCCCGAGATCGACCAGGTCCGGAACGTACTCGCTGAGGCGGGCTACATTCGAGAGAAAAAACGCAAGGCTTCCAAAGCTGCCTCCGGCAAGCCGCTCACGCTGACCTCAGCGGATGGTTTCTCCATCCTGGTAGGGCGCAACAGCCGCCAGAATGACGACGTCACCTTTCGCCGGGCGAAAAGCGACG
The DNA here is from genome assembly GCA_963783445.1 of uncultured Chloroflexia bacterium. Classification (GTDB taxonomy): domain Bacteria; phylum Chloroflexota; class Anaerolineae; order JAAYZQ01; family JAAYZQ01; genus CAWANP01. Next base: position 460,118 of record CAWANP010000002.1, read on the forward strand.
ACTGGTGGTTCCATGCCCGGGGTGTGCCTGGCTCCCACGTCATCGTCCGGGCGGCCGGCCAGCCGCTTCCGGAAGCGACGGTGCGTCGCGCCGCCGAACTGGCCGCCTTCTTTTCCGGCCTGCGCGACGAAGCCCACGTGGTCGTGGACTATACCTTGCGCCGCCATGTGCGCCGCATCCCCGGCGCCGCGCCTGGCCTCGTGACCTATGCTCAGGAGAAAACCATGCGCGTCAGCCCTTCGGGTCCGGATTCCACTGCTCCGTCTGGCAGCTAACGCCTCTCCCGCTGACCGCCCGCGATGCGCCTGAACCATGAAATCCAATAGTTTGAGGAGGAAGAAATGACAATCGAAGAACTAAAAGCACTGGTCAAGCCGGACCAACTGGGCAGCCAGCATCTGACCGCCCTCTGGTACGACCTGCACGGCGATTGGGACACCGCCCATCGCATCGTCCAGGAGATGGGCGACCCCGACGCCGAATGGATCCACGCCTACCTGCACCGCAAAGAACCCGACATCGGCAACGCTAAGTACTGGTACCGCCGCTCGGGTCACGCCTATCCCGGCAGCATGCCCTATGACGAAGAGGCGTCTATCATTCTGTCCGCGCTGCCCTGAGTTATCCCAGAGCTGCCATCCGCTCCAGCCAGCCCCGTGTCTAGCGTCCTCCGCCCAGTGCGGAACGGACGGACTGTACGAGGCGGCGCTCTTCCTGAGGGGGTAACCGTCGGCCCACGTCGTAACCAGGCAGCTCGACCACGTGGATCTGTTGGGAAGCGGCCAGCGCCTTGTGGGCGCGGGGCAGATAGCGTCCGGTCACCAGGAACTTGACTGCATACTTGCCCAGATAGACCGGGTTGCCGGCCGTATCCAACTGGTCTATGCCGGCCTTGTTCACGCCGGTCTTGGCCTCCACCAGGCCCACGTTGTTGCCGATGCGCACCATGAGGTCGATCTCAATCTGCTTCGCCACCCCACCGGGACGGACGCCGGCCATGATCTCGTCCACGTGCGGTTCCAGAGCCCCAAAAATGGTCGACTCGAACTTGCCCCCGGCGTTGATGCGGCCCCGCTTGTCGCGGCCAAACCCATCCGCCTCAAAGCCCGGCGCGTGAGCATTCAGATAATCCGCGATGGTGATGAGGCCGGGCAGAGCCAGATCCTCCTCGAGGGCGGCCTCCCCATCGTCGATGCGATAGCGGCGCAGGTAATGGTGATGCCGGACGAACTCCAGGTCGACCAGCCTCCGGAGATGGTCCATCGCCATGTCGAAAACGGTGATGGCCATAACCTTGTTCCCTCCGGAAAGATCGCATGTGATCTCCTCCGCCGCCCAGCCAAGCTTCCGGATCTTTTTGCTCAGTTGCCGCCTGATGGTCGGGGGATCGTAGGGATTGCGCAGCTCCGTCAGATGTACGGGGCGTTCCTTGCCAACGAGCGCCTGGAGGTGCTGGGTAACCCGGTGCCATTGGCGCGCGCCCACGAACAACACTTCGCTGGGATCCAGATGGCGGATCGGCAGCAAGGTGCTCAGCGGCTGCTCTCCAACCAGGCTTACCAGCTTTTTTGTTGTCATGTACTAAAATCCCCTTCCTGTATATGCTGGCCTGTCGGCCAGTCCGGTAGCATCCCATGGCACCGCCTGCGAACCGGCGTACAGCCCCTCTCCCATCCCCAGATAGTACCTGTACTTGGCCTCAATATCCGCCTGCCAGCCCGCTGACCAGTCCACCAGCCGCCTGTCCAGCCCCCTGGGCAGCTCGTACAGGTAGCGGGCCAGTCGAAGGACCCACCACACCGCCAGGATCTGGCAGTAGGTCTGAATGCGGACGAGGGCCGCGGCGTCCTCGACCAGGACGCAATACGCGGCCGCAAGTCCCTCCCACCGCCAGGCAGGGACCGCCATATAGGCCACGTGCGTCAGCAGGTTGGCCACGTCAAAGGCTGGGTCCCCCCAGCCGCTGTATTCCCAATCCACCGAGGCCCACGGCCCCGAACGCCGGACATAGTTGGTGATGTTGTTGTCCAGCCGGCAGAGTGCCGTAGGCGGCTCCGGCCATTCTGAAAACACACGATCCTCGAACCGCGCCAGCAGCGCCTTCAGAGGGGCATCCTGCGCGTCCTGGGGAATATGTTGCACCTGCTGCCTGACAGCTCGCTTGCCTTCCTCGGCGCTGCAGGCATGGATCCTGCTCTCTCTCAGCGCCAGGTTGGCCAGGTCCGGGGTGACCGAATGAACGAGAGCCAAGTGTTCCAGCAGCCTATGCCACTCGGCTGGGGTCTCCGGGGCGTGGTCCTTTACTTCACCATCCAGCCAGCTCTGGACCACCACCGGCTGGGCATAGCTGCTGCGGTCCAGCAAGACCGGTTGCGCAGCAATCGACAGGCCTGCCTGGCGCAGGACAGTCAGCGCGCCATACTCCCGGCCGGCCCGGTCGCACTCATCCGGCACCGTGAACTTGACGGCCAGGTCACCCCGGGGGCCCTTGGCCCGGTACAGAAGATTGTTCCGCCCGCCGGCGATGCGCCTGATCCGCCAATCTTCCCAAGTCGTCTCGCCGTCCCAATCCGCGCCCGCCAGGTGCTCCAGCAGCGGGCGTACGAGTCTTTCCTGTCCCTGCTCTGGCAGGCGGCCGGGCATGCGCATACAGAGTCTAGGCCGCGGAACCCTTGGGCTTCTGCGCGATACAGATAATCGACGTGCCCACCGGCAGGTTCACCCAGCGCAGCACCTGCGACTCGGTCCAGGTCACGCCGCTGAGGATCGTATTCAGCAGCGGCGGCGCCGGCTCCATCTCCACCTGGTACGACTCGTCGTCAAAATGCGGCGAGCCCAGCTCCGGCTCCTGGTCGGCGCCCCGCCGCATCAGGACCAGCGCCGCGGCCATGGGAAACACGAAAAAGTTGTTGTAGGTCATCCGCCTGATCTCGAATCCAAGCTGCCCCAACCGCTCCCCCAACTCCTGCGTCGTATAGCGCCGCTTGTGGTCATTCAGCACGTCGTTGTGGCTCCACAGCCACATAAAGGCCGGCACCGTAACCACCAGATGCCCGCCCGGCGCGCAGACCCGCCAGCACTCGCCCAATACCGCCATCTCGTCGTCGCAGTGCTCCACCGTATCCAGCAGCGACACCAGCTCAAAGGCACCGTCCTCAAAGGGCAGGTCCTCCGCCACCCCCTCGCGCACGTCATAGCCCCGCTCCTGGGCCACCACCAGCGGCTTGGCATTGTTGTCCACACCCACCACCGGACCATAGCGCGCCAGGTGATGGAACATATTCCCCGCCCCACAGCCGATATCCAGCACCCGCTGGCTGCCGTCGGGCTTAACCTCGCGGTCAAGCATATTCAGCAGCGACCAGGTCCGCCCGGCGAACCACCAGTGCTTGTCTTCTTCGATCTCGGTTGGCATAGTCGGTGTCGTGTTTTCTGCCATAGTCTTTTCTGGCTCCTGTTCCGTGGTTCGTGTTGCGTATTGCGTGTTGCGTATTGCGTGGTTCGTCTTCGGTGTTCAGGGCATCGGGATCTCGTTGAGCAAGTCCGGTTGCGTCTCTTCGTATGGGGTCTGTTCTTCTTTCATTCTGTAACCCCGCTCGGCGGGAATAATAGTCAGCAGCATCCGTATAGTGCGCGTCAGGAGCTGAATACGGTTGACAGCGACTGCATCGGACAAGACGTGCCGGCCCTGATAATACCAGCCCCGGGCCTCGCGCGCGGACCCAAGCGCGTATTCGTAGAAACGCGCCTGGTCTTTTCGCGATTTGCGGCTGTAGCCCTCGGCAATATTCGCCCCAACCGAGCCCACCACCCGGAAAAGCTGGTCCGACAGTCCAATCGTTCTCCTGTCCTTCCTCAACTTTGACACATCGCTCCAGGCCAAATCCCCCGCAAAGATCGCTTGCCGGTAAACTTCCATCCGCCACAGCGCGTCCCCAGAAATCTCAGCCGGAACCGAAGCCAGCCACCCCTCATAGCTCAAAGGCCTGTCCACAATGACCTCACGCCACCACCCACGCAACACGTACCACGTAACACGTACCACGCAACACGTTCTGTGGGATGTCTGTCATGGGATTCAAGCTCCTGTTCTAGTGCCTGGTTCGTGCTGAGTGTTGCGTGTTTCGTAGACCTGCTCCAACATCGGGACCACAATCGGCCAGTCGTATCCCGCCGCCGCAAACTCGCGGGCAATCTTGCCCATCTTGTTCCTGCGCTCCCGATCGCCCAGCAGATCGAGCACCGCCGCGGCAAATTCCCCCGGCGTGTCGCCCAGCACCAGCTCCCGCCCCGAAACCACCTCAAAGCCCTCGGCGCCCACCGTCGTCGACACCATCGCCTTGCCCATGGCCATCGCTTCCAGTACCTTCAGCCGCGTCCCGCCGCCCATCCGCAGCGGCACGACATAAACCCCCGCCCCGGCGATATAGGGCCGCACGTCCTCGACCCAGCCCGTGATCACGATAGCCGGATTCTCCGCCAGCGGCGCCAGCCGTGGGTGCGGGTCCTTGCCCACCACCCAAAACCGCGTCCCCGGCGCCTCCGCCACGATCAGCGGCAGGATCTCCAGGGCGAACCACTGCACCGCGTCCACGTTCGGCCGGAAATCCATCTTGGCCGTAAAGACCAGGTCCCCCTCCCCCGGCCCCTCGGCCAGAGGTGCAACCGGCTCCGTGCACAGCGCCATGTCCACCCCGTTGGGCACCACCGCCGGCTCCAGCCCCGGCACCAGGTCCCGCAGCACCCCCGCATCCGTCTCCGACACGGCCACCACCCGGTCCGCCGTCTCGCACGCCCGCCGCTCATAGCCCCGCAGCCGCTGCCACTGCACGAACGAATACGCCGCCGGGATCCAGCGCCCAGGCTGCCTGGCATCCGTCTCAAAAGCGCGCTGCTGCAGCACATACTCCGCATTGTGGTCGTCGTATACCAGCAACGGCGCCTGGCCACCGCCCCGAACCTCCGCCGCCTGGAACAAATACTGCGCCAGCTCGATCCCTTCCACTTCCACGATATCCGGCCGCTCCCGCGCCATCGTCGCCGCCAGCCGCTCCTCAAACTCCGCCGAAGGCAGCCGCAGCGCCATATCCGGCAGCCGCGAAAACAACATGCCCCGCAGCCGCTGCGCCGTGCTCCGCTCCGGCGGCGCCACAACCTGGATGCTCGCGCACAGCCCATCCAGCGGCGTCCCCCCGCTCCCGGCCGGATCGCCAAAAGCCAGCAGGTGGACCTCGTGCCGCAGCGCCAGGCCCGCGATCAAATTGTAATTGCGCATCGTCGTTCCCTGGTGGGGGGGATAAGGGAACTGGGGCGTGAGGATCAAAATCTTCTTCGAGGCGACAGACACCTGCTCAGGCAGCATATCATTCCCTAGAAACGCCAACCCAGGCTCAAACTGTCCCATCCGGTGAACTCGGGGGTACAGAGGCCCACACCAACCACCTTCAGGCCGGGCTCAACCCGTCGAAAATATACCATCTCCCTCTCTCTCCTTCTCCCACTCTCCCCCTCTCTCCATCTCCCCCTCTATCTCTCATACGCCTTGCGATAAATCTCCATCGTCTCACGCGCCGCCCGCTCCCAGGAAAAAAGCCCCGCCTGCACCAACCCCTTCTCCCGCATCTGCACCCGCAGCGCGCTATCATTCAGCACCCGCCACATCGCCACCGTCAGCTCGTCCACGTCGTGCGGATCGATCAACTGCCCTGCATCGCCCACCACCTCCGGCAGAGAAGCCACGTCCGACGCCACCACCGGCAGCCCGCACGCCATCGCCTCCAGCGGCGGCAGCCCAAATCCCTCGTAAAAAGCCGGATGCGCCAGCATCTCCGCCGCGTTATACAGGTAAAGCAGGTCCTCGCTCGACACCCGCCCCACAAAATGCACCCGGTCGTCCAGCTTCAACTCGTCCACCAGCGCAAAAGCATCCTCAAACAGCCAGCCCTTGCCCCCCGCCAGCACCAGCCGCACGTCCTCCTTGTAGCAGGTCACAAGCTGCCACAGCGCCCGCAGCAGCGACGGCACATTCTTCCGCGGCTCGATGGTGCTCACAAACAAGATATACGGCCCATCCACCCCATGCCGGTTCCGCACCTGCTCCTGCGCCTCCGCCTTGTCCAGCGGGCAGAAGATAGGGTTCGCCGCCTCGTGCACCACCGTGATCTTTTCCTCAGGCACCCCCAGGTGCTGGATCGTATCCCGCTTCGTGCTCTCCGACACCGAGATAATGTGGTCCGTCCAGCGCACCGCATGGTCAATATGGCCGTAATACCGCGCGCTCTCCTTCGTCAAAAAGTGCGGGTACAGCAAAAAAGCCAGGTCGTGCACCGTGATCACCGACTTGCACGTCGGCCGGTGGGGAGGGATAAAATCCGGGCTGTGCAGCACGTCCAGCCCCAAACGCATCAGCTCCACGTTCAGCGAATACCGCTCCAGCCGGTGGTGGCTCGGCGTCCACAGCGAAACCCGCTTAAAATTCGGCCGCTCCAAAATCGTCGTGCCGTCCTTGCGGCTCTGCAAAAGGACATAATCATTCTCACCGTCAACCTTGGCCAGTCCATCCACCAGGTGGAGGATATACTGGCCGATCCCCGCTTGGCTGTAATACACCAACCGGGCGTCAATTCCAACACGCATAGCTGCTCCGCTCCGGGGTGACGTAACAAAACGCCCCCCCCTTTGGGTGGTTCCAGGTGGAAGGCGTCACTGACCCACTGTCGCCGCCATCATACCATCATTGCCTTGGGCCGTCAAATCCAGAATCGTCCAAAAGTCGTGCTGATCGACCCGATTGGGCAGAGTGCATGCGTGAACTAGCCGACGTTCACTTTCCGACTGCCGAGCGCATCACGGTCGTTCAGGATCAGTTGAACACTCACAATCCGGCATGCCTTTACGAGTTTTTCCCGCCAGCGGAAGCGAAACGTATCCTGGACCGACTGGAGTTTCACTTTACACCCAAACATGGTAGCTGGCTCAACATGGCCGAGATCGAGTTGAGCGTGTTGAACCGGCAATGCCTCAACCGCTGCATACCGGACAAAGCGACGCTGGCCCAGGAGACCGAAGCCTGGGCAACAAAGCGCAACAGCAAAGGTGCGACAGTCAATTGGCGATTCACAACGGATGATGCCCGCATCAAGCTCAAGCGCCTCTACCCATCAATTGATGATTGACAGACTACTAGGGCTTTGGCCGGTACAGGCCGATTGCCGCTAGGTCGTCACCCTTGGGCGGGCCTTTCTTGTCCATCATGCCATTCAACAGCAGGTTGATGATCTTGGGGCCTTCCTTGGTCATGGTGACCCAGACCACGTGATCCATCGCGCCAGGTCGAACCACATTCATAGCGCCGCTGGTAGCCGTCGTAACAAAGTCATGACCGTTGCGCTGATCGTAATCGTAGGTGTGGGTGTGGGCAGAAAAGACAGTGTACGCTCGGTCCGCCAGTAGGGCCTCGATCTTGGCAAAGTTGGCGGGGTCCTTAGCGACAGCTGGCGAATAATAGGGCGGGGAGTGGGTAAAGCAGAACGTCCAGCGCACATCGGGGTAAGTTTCCACGACCTCCCTAAAGTAGCCCACCTGGTCTTCGCTGATATCGATCTCCCCGAGCCACTTCTCAATCGGCTCTGCCAACTCGAGGAGCTTTTTGCCATCTTCCGCAGTTTGATTCTCTTTGGACTGCAACTCATGCATCAACTGGTAATTGACCCCGACGCGTTCGTACAGCTCCGGATTGTCGCGCTGCAACCTGGCTACTGTCTTGGGCGGGTCTTCGGTGTTGATCATCAGGAAGAGCACATTTTTGTAGACAAAGTGATAGTATCCCCGGTCATCGCCAAAGCGCTCACCCCATGCCTTGACCGATGTCTCCGAGTAGTGGTCGTGATTGCCCGGCAGGAAGAAAAACGGCATTTCGAGCGGTGCCAGGAATTCGTCAATCTCCTGCCACCACGCTCGAATCTGCTCTTCATCCTCGCTGTAGCCCTCAATCAGATCGCCAGCGTTGACGACGAACTCTGGCTGCAGCAGGTTGACCATCTCCACTGCCCTGGAGAAAACACCGGGCCGGGCCCCGCCGGCGTTGTCGGTGATGATCGCGAACTGGAACTCTTCAGGATCATTTCTGAAATTGAGATGGGTGTAAGGCCTAGACTTTTCATCGATGTGAAATCCATCTGTTTCTCGGTTCATTCTTGGCCTCCTCTTGTTTGACTTCTGATGTCAATCCTTGAAAATGGTCTTCCAGTCGTCTTTCATACTGACCATGGTCCAGCCGCCCTGCTCGCCAGCCGCCAGCAGCTTTTCGGCAGCGGCCGTGACAACGTATTCCCGTTCTTCGTCGTCGTGCACGACGACGAGGCGGAAACGGGCTTCCTGCAGCATCTCGAGGTCCACGTCGCCATTGCCCCCGGCAAAGAGCGCCGTCCGGCCGGTGCGGGCGTGGATGTGCTCCAGTTTCCCGGGGCCAAGTGAGATGTTGCCGTGCAACGTGTTCTGACGGAGAAGCCGGCCGTCCACGTAGGCAAACTCGGGTGCAGAGCCGATGATGTTCTCGCGGTAAACGCCCAAGACCTCTTCGCCATAGACCCGCATGAAATCGCGCCCGCCTCCCGAGCAGACAAAGACCCGCCAATCGTTCTCCCGCAGCAGATCGAACAGCTCAAGCATAGGTTGGTAGATCAGGTCAGTCCAGGGGCAATCCCAGCGCGGGTGCATCGAAGCGGCCAGGTAGGCCCGTACCTCAGCCTCGTACGCCTCGGGCGTGGTGCCCTCCCAGGCCTTGCCCACGCCCGATAGGAAGGCGATGACTGCCTCGGGGACCTGCTGGGCCAGCCCCTGCATAAAGACAGGGTCCTGGGTGATAATGCCCTTGTACGGATCCTCGGCAGCCAGCGATGGGTCGGCCTTGACCTGTTCCACCAGCTTGCCCACGAGCAACCCGGTCTGGGCGGGCGCCGGCTGCTCGACCCACAGCGTCCCGTCGTTGTCAAAGGCCGCGATCCGCTCGGCCGGCGGGATATAGTCTGGGCTGTCTTTGTTGGCGGCCGCAGCCACATAGTCCAGAATGGCTTGTCTTGTGGGTGTGTCGTTCCAAGATGGTAAACTCATTGTTTGCTCCCTTGTATATAATAGTCATATGACATTTGCAAAAGCCGGGTGCCCCGGCGACAATAAGGCAGTTCGGCAGAGGCCGGACTGCGGACATACCGGGCAAGTCTGTTGCTCCTCGCCGAGCTGGCCGTGACCAGCTGCCAGCTACGTCTTGGAAAGTTTGACTCCCGGTCTCCTTGGGGATCAACGTCTGACATCGCACGATGCCCCTACCTCCGCCGAGCTGTGGGGTAGCAGCCCGCAGAACCTCTCGACGGAGCATGAGGGCTGATTTGCCGCAAGGATGCCGCTCCAGGGAGCGCCGGGGCACCCGGGTGGACCGCTAGCTGTTCGTTCTGTCTCGACGAAAGGAGATCGCCTATGACCACCCATCATTTGCAGGCTGGCATTGACTTCAGTCAGAAGAAGGCAGACTTTTGCCTTCTCTTCCCTGATGGCCGGCCCCTGGAACAGCATCGGTCCTTCGACAACTCTCTGCCTGGCTACTCGCTGGCCAAGGCCCTCATGATCGATGCTCTGGAAACCTACCAATTCGACGGCCTGGATGTATCCGGGGAAGCGACTGGCTTCCTGTGGTTGCCTTTCTTCAACCAACTCGCCGCCGATCCTGACCTGGAAGCCTATGATCTGAACCTCTTCCTTCTCAATCCACGCTGGGTCAAGTGGTTCAAGAAATGCTTCCCTCAGGATGACAAGACCGACCAGAAGGACTCTTTCTACATCGCCGACCGTACCCGTACCCGACGACCTGACACGACCTGGTCCCCACAACTGGACACGCTGCCGCTGCGCTTCTACACTCGCCTCCGCTTCCACCTGGTCCAGAACCTGGCCCGAGAGAAATGCTACTTTTCTGCTTTTCTCTTTCTCAAAGCCAGTTCCTATCGTCGGCTCAAGCCCTTCTCCGATGTCTTTGGTGTCACCAGCCGCCGGGTGTTGTCCGAGTATACCACTCTCGACGAGCTAGCTGCTATTCCAGTCGAAGATCTGGCCCAGACCTTGCACGAAATGAGCGGACATCATCTCCCCGACCCTTTCGACAACGCCCGCAAGCTCCATAAGGTAGCCACCGAGAGCTTCCCTCTGCCCGATGCTTTGGCCTTGCCGGTGCACCGTATCCTGGATCTCACCCTGGAACATATCCGTTTCTTGGAAGGCCAGATCGCCTTGGTCGAGGAGTGGATTAGCGCCGAAGTCCAGACCCAGCCCACCATCATGAAACTGGCGACCATTCCCGGCGTCGGCCCCGTCTTTTCCAGTGGAAACGGCGCCGAAATTGGTGGCACCCAGCGCTTCCTGCAAGCACAAAAGTGGGACAAGAAACGTAAGCGCTATCGTTCCAGAAACCTCCGCGACGCCGAAGATGCCGTCGCCAAGATAGCCGGTCTGTGGTGGCCTCGTTCCAATTCCGGTGACTTTGAAGCTGAAGACCGCCGTATGGCCAAGACCGGCAACCGCTACTTGCGCTATTACCTCATCCAGGCAGCCAACCTCATGCGCCAGCATATCCCGGAATACACGGCATTCTATCGCCGCAAGTATCGGGAAGCGTCCAAGCACCATCACAAGCGGGCTCTGGTCCTCACCGCGCGCAAGAGCGTAGGACTTGTTGTCGGGCTGCTACACCGCAACGAGACCTATCGCCCCAAGGAGGTGTAGACAGATCAAGTCTCGCTCCATCGGCCGTCGCACACGACCCAGGCAGTCTTGTGCACCTGGGTCAACTCAGCGAATCATCGGTCGCCATAGACTTGCTGATTCGCCTCCCTTGTCGAAAAATCGACGTGGGCAGGTCTAGCCGAGTACGTATCGAAAATGCCTGTTAAAGTCCATTGTGCGGCTCAGATTGGGTCTTGACTTTTACCGCACTCTTCCCGCACGCATACCGCCGCACACTCCTCAAATTCCGCAACCCCATCAACGCCGCCGTCCCCGCCTCATCCTCCGTCGCCGCCAGCACCAGGTGTGCGAACCGCGTCCGCAGCGCGCTCGCCCCCAGCCCCGCCTGCGGCGATAGCGTGGTGATCATGTGCGTCACCGCGGCCCGGTGGAGCGGTTGGAGCGGCAGGCCAACGCTCACCGGGTCGTGGCGGGCGAAAAGCGGCAGGTTCCACTGGAACAGCGGATAGTTGACCGCGTCCCCCCGCGCCGTCAAATAGTGGCTCAGCGCCGCCCAGCTCTCCAGGTCGAAATACAGCCTCCGCCCATCCGGCGCCGTCGCCGTCTGGCTGTGACCGTCCACATCCGCCCGCCGCAGCGCCACCAATTCGCTCACCCGCACGCCCGTCGCCCGCAGCGTCTCCACGATCGCCGCGTTCCGCAGGTACACAAGCTGGCGCGAGTGCGCCGACGGCAGGTTCGGCGCCACCGGTGGCACCGCCTCGTGCGCGGCGCGCACCAGCGCCCGCTGCCGCCTACACCCGTGCCTCCTTATTCAACATCTCCTGCTTCATGCGCACCCCCCCGCCAAAACCCGTCAGCCGCCCGTCGTGGCCCACCACCCGGTGGCAGGGCACCACCACCGGCCACGGGTTCCGCGCCATCGCCTGGCCCACCGCCCGCGCCGCCCCCACCGGCCGCCCCGCCAGCCGCGCCACCTGCCCGTACGTCCGCGTCTGGCCCCGCGGAATCGCCCGCGTGATCGCCCACACCTGCCGCTGAAACTCCGTGCCGATGGTCGGGTCCAGCGGTTCCTCAAAAGTCACCGCCTCCCCCTCAAAATAGCGCCGCATCTTATCCGCCAACACCGCCACATCCAGCCCCGCTACAGCCTCCGGTTCCGAACCGCTGGCCTCCAGTGGTTCGCTGGCCCCGGCCGCCGGCAAGCCGCTCGCAGCCTCCGCCTCCGTTCCCTTAGGCAGCGTCGTCCCCACCAGCCCCTGCCCCGACCAGGCCAATCCCACCCAGCCAAAAGCAGTCTCCACCAACGTCGTCCCGACAAGCGTCGTCCCGACAAGCGTCGGCCCGACACCTGTACTCTCGACAGGCATCGGCCCGATCTCATTCCCGCTGTCTTGGTTCATGGTGTGCTCCTGACTTTCGATTGCATCTTCCTTCATCGCAGCCCTTGCCCGCAGAGCACGCCATTGGCCCACGCCGCCTCGTTGTCCTGCAACGCCGGCTTAGGTGGCTGGCCATAGTTGATGCTCAGATCGTAGGCCGCCTCGTCATAGATGGTGCCCAAAGCGGAGCCCAGTTCCAGGGAAACATCTTTGTCAGGGGCCAGCAGCGGCACCGGCAGCACCGGTAACGGCTCGCCCAGGTCCAGGGGCCAGACCTCTACCTTCCGGCCCCGGTCGTACCGCGTCAGAAAACAGAAATAGGCGGCCTCCTCGACCCGCGGGCGATCCTTCTCCTCTACCCGGTCCAGCAGCACGGGGCGGCGGCCTGTTCGCAGCAGGTCAATCTCGAGGAGGTGGGCGTCAGACGCTATCACCAACCATCGCTTCTGCTGGTACTCGGCAAAGCCGTCGCCGTGCTTATTCACAGGAGAAAGGATCTCGATCGAGGTGACGAGCTGCTCATCTTGGCTGTCGCGGATCTCAACCGAGACCAACCTGATGCGCGGTGGAGCGGGTTGTTCGATGATCAGCGGCAGGAGGGTAGCCGGTGACGCTGTTGCCGCGTCGACCTCGTAGAGGGCAGTCACCTCACTGACCGGCTTGACCAGGGAAACATCCACATCGCGGTAGAGCACTCGACCCGGCTCCGTGTCACCCAGGTCAGCCACGTACCGGGTGGATAGGCGGGCCACGTAGCGCGGGCGCAGTCTGGGCGTTAGCCGGCGGGCAACCTCACCTGCCAGCCGTTGGTGTACATCCGGCCACAGATGTCCTTCCAGCCATGGATCCATCCCCGGAAAAGGCGAAGGCATGAGCCAATCCTCCCACCTGGCTGATACTTGCTAGCCATTCCATCATCCGCGGCTCGCACAAACTGCCAACCACTGGCTATCGATTATAGCATGGCTGGCAAGCCACTGCAACCCCGGTGCACCCGTCGCCAAGGCAAATGCATTTGGCTCAACACAGGTGCAACGCACCTCTCGCGGCCAGCACGGTGATGTCACTGCCAAGCGGGTTCTTTCGGTTTCAGGGCATGTGCCGGGGGAAAAGGTGCGTTGCACCTCGGACCCAACCCAAATACGATTGCCCTGTCCCCATCGCCAATGCAATTGCATTTGGGCTGAACCGAAGGTAACGTACCGCAATCCTAAAAAGGTTTTTCCTCTGTGCTCTCTGTGTCTCCGCGGTGAATACTTTCCAGAGCATCTTCCACAGTAAGCAGCGCCGGATCCCGGAACAACTTGTTGATCTGCGACGCAAACACCAGCGATTCGCTCATCACCTCCCGCGCCGGCCCGTCCACCACCACCTGCCCCTCGCCCATCAGCACCACCCGGTCCGCGCACTCGGCCACCAGCTCCACGTCGTGCGTAGCCATAATGATCGTCCGCCCCAGCGCCTTCTCCTGCCGCAGCACCGCCGCCAGCGCCGCCTTCTGCCTGTAATCCAGCCCCCGCGTCGGTTCGTCCAGCAACAAGATCTGCGGCTCGGCCACCAGGATCGAAGCCAGCGCCACCCGCTGCCGCTCGCCCACGCTCAGGTCCCGCGGATAGAGCGAAGCTAGCGGAGTCAGCCCCAGGTCCTCCAGCAGGCCATCGTACGCGCCCGGCGGCAGCCCGTGACCCCGCCGCGTAAAGTCCAGCTCCTCGCGCACCGTGTCGTTAAACAGCAGCGCGTTCGGATTCTGCGGCACATAGCCAACCACCCGGATCAGCGCCTCCACGTCCGCCTGCCGCGTGTCCATGGCCTGCCGCGAACCGCTATCCCTGATCTCCACCTGGCCCTTATCCGGTTTCAGCAGGCCCACCAACTGCTTCAGCAGCGTCGTCTTGCCCGACCCGTTGCGCCCCATCAGCGCCACAAACTCACCCTGCCGCACATCCAGCGAAAGCGCATCCAGCGCCGGATGGCCGTTGTACGAAAAGCCCAAGCCATGAACCGACACAGACACAGGGAACGCGCCATCCGCCATCGCCGCCCCGGCCTTCGCGCCCTCTTCATCGACCCTCGGCGCCTGCCTGGCAAACCGGCGGCCCTCCTTGATGGTCAGCGGCAGCGGCCACCAATCCAGCGCCTTGGCCAGCCTGATCAGCGGCGGCGTCAAATCCACCCTTCCCAGCACCCCGCGCGGCTCATCCAGCAGGATCTGCTCGCCCCCGCCGGGCATATACAGGATCCGGTCCACGTACTGTACCACCCGCTCCAGCCGGTGCTCCGACAGGATGATGGTCAGCCCCAGGTCCTGGTTCAGCTTCACCAGCGTGTCCAGCACCTCCTCCGCCGCCTGCGGATCCAGTTGCGAGGTAGGCTCATCCAGCACCAGCACCTTCGGCTGCAGCGTCATCACCGCCGCGATGGCCACCCGCTGCCGCTCGCCCCCCGACAGCGTGTTCACCGACCGCCGCCGCAGGTGGGCGATGCTCAACTGGTCCAGCACCTCCTCCACCCGCTTCCGCATCACCATCGGCTCCACCCCTTGGTTCTCCAGGGCAAAAGCCAGTTCGTCCTCGACCTTGTCCACCACAAACTGCGCCTCAGGGTCCTGCAGGACAAAGCCCACCAGGTCGGCCATGCCCCCCGGCCCCAGGGCCACCGGATCGCGACCATCCACCCGCACCCGCCCGGCCACCGTCCCCCCGTAAAAATGGGGCACCAGCCCGTTGAGGCAGCGCAGCAGCGTCGACTTGCCCGCCCCCGAAGGCCCCATCACCAGCAGGAACTCACCTTCCTCGATCTCGAGGCTCAAGTCCCGCAGGATGGGCGATTCGGCATTTGGATAATGGTAACTAAGCTGCTGGAACTGGATCATGGCATTTGCTCCATATTTCCCACCGGCTCCTCCACAAGCTGGGCGCCCTGTTTTGCAGGCTGAGGCGCCAGGACAGCGGGCAGGACGAGCAGCAACAGCGCCGCCCCCACCAATGGATTAAAGGGGGGCAGCAGCGAACTGGGTGGATAAGGCACGTAAAACAGCGTCTCCGGGACCATAGACCTGGCGGCCAGGACCACGACCAGCACAACGACGCTGGCTATGACTACCGCCGTGTCGCGGCCATACCACTTGGGGCGGCGGTAGCGCGTCCGGTGCACCCGCTTCCCCTGCAGCCCAAACACAGCCGCTAGCCCGACAACCCCCAGGCCGGCCAGCGACCAGCCCCAAAGCCGCTGCTCCGAAAAATAGGTGGCCACGAAAAGCCCGGCCAGTACGGCCAGGAGCGCCGCCAGCGTGCCCACTTGAGCGTAGACAGCCTGCCGCCGGGATGGTGCCTTCACCGCGCTGCCAAAGCCACGGGCCTCCATCGTCTCGGCCAGTTGAATGGCCCGTTCCAGCCCATTGGCCAGCAGCGGAATGATCAGCGGCAGCAGGTCGCGGATGCCCCGGAAGCGGTGCCCCCGGATCCGCTGCGCCTGCCGGATCTCGCGGGCGCTGATAACCATCTGCGGCACAAAAGTGATGGCGATCGAGATGATAACGCCCGCCTGAAACAGAAACCCAGGCGTCGCGCGCAATAGCTGGTAGTGGTCCACCACCGAATTGAAGGCGGCGAAAACGACGACAATGGTGAACAGGGCCAGCCCGCTGACCACCCCGGCCATGATCGCTTCCAGCGTGACCGGCCCGCCAATGACCGGCCAGCTCGATGGCAGCCGGAACAGGATGATCCGCCCGATGTGGATCGACAGCGCGTTGAAGGGAATGGCCAGGGCAAAGAAAAAGAGCCCGATCTTCAAGAACGCCCCCCAACTGCTGCCCATGGGTGATGTCTTGCCCAGGGTGGCATAAACGATCCACGCCGCGCCCAGCACCAGCACCGAGTACAGTGGGTTGCGCAGGGTAAAGGCCGGTACCGCCGCCGCGACGAGCCAGGCCACCCAAGCCCAAGTGTTAAACATGGCGGGGCTCAAGTCTCCAGGGACAAGCGATGATGTTTGATTCGAAACGGGCAGCAGATGCCGGCCGGCCAGCATCCAATCCCCAATATCCGGTATCCAGTCTCTACTCCCTCTCTCACCTGCGCCGGAGCCACACGATGGCGCCAGCGGCTGCCAAACCAAGCACTATGAGACCAAAGGGCCAGTAGCCTGCCAGACCCTGGCTGCTGGCCGGCGTTGGTGTTGGGTTGGCGGTAGGCGGTAGGGCCGTAGCCGCAGCCGTGGCTCTGCTGGCCGGCGATGGGCTAGCCGCTGCCACCGCGCCGCCCTCAGCCACTGCGCTGCCCTGAGGCAGCGTTGCAGTTGGCAGCGCCGTGGCCGTGTTCAACTCTGTTGCCAACGTCGTCGCAGCGCCCGTAGCCCTCAGGGTGAAGGTAGGCGCAGGCGGCGCAGTCGGAAGTGGCCCGGGCGTCTCGCTGGGCACCGCCGTAGGCGCCGCGCAGATGGCCTCAAAGTCCAACTCAGAGGCGGGCGGCTCATGCCCATCGCCCCACACCCAGGCATCGACAGAACCCGCTTTCACTTTGTGCATGGCGGCGCCCAAGGCCGAGTAGGTCCAATCGCCCTCGCCCGGCTCCTTAAAAAAGTAGTTCCAGTAGATGCACTCGCCGCCGCCCATGCACTGGCAGAAGCAGGGCTCGGTCGGATGGTCGCAGCCCACCTCTTCGATCTGGCAGACAATGAGCCCCATGCCGCTGGCCGGATCTATGATGTAGTCCAGCCCCGAACGAGCCAGCAGCTCAGCGCCGCTTATCACATCCTCTTCAAGATCTACGCATCGGAATTCCACGCGCCCGTCATCCAACTGCACGACGATACCTGCACGGCCAGGCTCATCAGCCAGGGTCCCGGTCGCAGAAACAGCGCTGACAAGCCACAGGACCAGCAGCCCGCATAAACCCCGGAGAATGCGGCCCAGGGCTTTGTTGGCAATCTTTGATGTCTTATTCCGGCTAGACCTCATGCCCGGATGATACCTCGACGATTCTCTGGCAAAGCATAGGGTTACCGCTTGCGGCTCAGGACGTAGCCGCCCCCGGCCACGATCACGCCGCCCACGAGCAGAACCAGTGTCAGGTTGATCCCTGCTCCGCCGGTCTGAGGTACGGTGCCAGGTGCTGCTCCCTCTGCCTCACCCACAGCCGCCGTGGCGAAAGGGAAGGCTTTTCCAGCAACCGCTGGCAGCGCCTGAACCGTGGCCAGAAGGTTGTCGTCGGGCATCGCGGCCTGCCAGGCGAATGCGCCGCTCTCGTTCTGGAGGGCTTCCAGTGCGGCCAGCGGCGTACTGCCCTCGGCCGTGGTCCATTCGGCTCCAGCCGGGTCCTGGCCCGCAGCGATGACAGCTTGAATCGTGACCGCTGTCGAGTTTGCGTCTGTGTCGGTGCCATATGTGGATGGGTTCTGGTAGGGCCAGCCCCCATCCTCGTTCTGGACGTCTTCAAAATAGGCCAGAGCGCGCTTCACAGCGTCGTCTTGGGCGCCACCGCCGGCTGCGATGAGTGCCTGCACTGCGAAGGCAGTGGTATTGGTATCCCCAGGCGTCTCGTCCGTTCCATCCCAGCCCCATGCGCCATTCTCTTGCTGGGAGGCCCTGATATACTCCACGGCCGCTGCCGGGATGGGCTGTTGCGTGCTCTTGAGCGCCAGGACCGCCAGGCTGTGGCCGACGAGGGTATCCACCTCAAGACCAATCTTCCCATCGTCGCCGGCCATGCCCTCTAGCCTGGCGACCAGGTCGACTCCGCCGAAGGTTCTGGGGTCTTGCTCTAGAGCAACAACTGCCAGAATAAGCTTGGCTACATCCCCGCCGATGGCATCCAGGGAGGCGTTCGCCGCCAGGTAGCTCGTGGGTGTGTTGCCTCCCTGCTTAAAGCCAGCCGGATCTCCACCGATAGCGACGATGGCTAGTACAGCATCGGCGGTTGAGCCGACGGAGCTGTTGGGGCTAAATCCGCTGCCAAAGCCGCCATCAGCGTTCTGTTGGGTCTGGAGATAGGCCAGGGCGGCATCGGTGTCAGCTGCTGCCGAACACAATGCGGGTACCGCGGTGACCAGCAGAGCCACCAGTGCGATGGTTAGTATGACCGGTCGAGTTCCCATTCTTTGCTCCTTATGCTGAACATAAACGCCCCGACCTTCCGGTCAGGGCGTTGGCCTTCCATACAAAACCCCTTGCCTGTTTGACAAGGGGTGGACTATGGCTTGTGGGCCACGCGCCTACCCCCTTTCCGCGAAGGTTCGCAGAGCGCAACCGGGGTGGGTATCCTGGCTTGAGCAGGGCGCGTTGGCCAACGGACTGCTCTTACAGTTGCGGGACAGCGCCGGACTTTCACCGGCCTTTCCCCCTTCGGCCCCGTGCATCCGGGCAACGGGGCACCACGGTCAGCAATCTTGAGTTGTCAGCTGAGTATAGCACAGCTGATAGGGAATGTCAATCTCATGCCAGGCCGCGCACCTCGCGCTCGAGCTGTGAAAAATAACTTACCATAAAGGCGTGTCGCTCTTCGGCCAGCTGCTGGGCGCTGACGGTAAGCAGCCTGTCCTTGATCCGGACCAGCTTGAGTTGATACTCGTGTACCGGCGTGTGCTCGTGCCGTGTTCCGATGTTTTCCTGGTAGCCCAGCGGTACCTCGGCCCATAGGCGCTGGCCCTCGTGCCCACCAAAGGCAAAAGCCCGAGCGACGCCTATGGCGCCTATGGCGTCCAGCTTGTCGGCGTCGTGGAGGACCTTGGCCTCTAGCGACTGGGGAGCAGGACCGGAACGGAAGCGATGGGCGGCGATTGCATGGGCTATGGCTTCGATCTTTTCGGGCGGCTGGCCGACCAGTATCTGCCGGGCGGCCTCGGCGCCAGCCTGAGCATGGTCCGTCGCCATACGGTCACCGTGCCCTCGGGCCATGTCGTGGAGCAGAGTTGCTGTGCGTACAATCTCCTGGTCTGCGCCCTCAGCCTGAGCCAGCCTTTCGGCGAGGGCGAGCACGCGCAGGACGTGATCGAAATCGTGGATGGCATCGGCGCCCTCGTAGTACTGGCGGGCTCTTTCAAGGTCGATCATATTCGTCTCCTGGTAGTGGTTGACAGCAAGGCGCATTATACCACAATGCGCAGCGGAGCCTATATCTCTCGGTAGAGATACCAGATCCGGTCTATCCGCTGCCGCCATTCAGCCTGGGGCTATGTGAGTCCGGAGCAGTTCGAGCAATCTCTGCAGGTGTGTTCAAACTAGGTGTCCACAAAATGGGGCGAACGTTACTCAGAGGGCACACACCGGGACAGTGATACAGTGAGACAGTTCATGTGTGATTGCCCTACCCTGCACGCCAGTGCTGGATCTCCTACCCAAGGTGTGGTATAATTGGGACATGTCGTCACCAGACGAAAGGGATGTTCCCATGAGTAGACGACCTGCTCTCCGCTGGCTGCTCGTGGCAGTGGTTTTGGTTTTGCTGCTGGCCGCAGGCTACCTGCTCTCTTTTTACCTGATCCCCGCCCCGCAGATCGCCGTCATCCGTATCGAAGGCGATATCTGGGGGGACTATACGACCTACCTCAGCCAGGCGCTGGAGGAGGCGGGCAGCGATCCGGCGGTCCATGCTGTGGTTCTGGCCATTGCCAGCCCTGGGGGGAGGTCACGGCCAGCGAGGGCTTGTACTTTGACGTCCTGAGGCTGCGGGAGCGCATACCGGTGATTGTTTCCATCAACGAACTCGCCGCCAGCGGTGCCTATTATGTAGCCGTTGCCGCGGACCAGGTCTATGCCAAGCCTGCCTCAGAGGTGGGAAACATCGGAGTGATCTCTTTGCTGCCCGAGTCGGATCTGGTGGATGAGAAATTGCTGACCACCGGCCCCTTCAAGCTTTCTGGTGGGCCGCAGGTCACCTATGTCCGCCAGATGGATATGCTCAAGGAGACCTTTCTCGCCGCCATCCTTGCCCAGCGTTCGGAAAGGCTCACGGTGGGGCCCGAGGTCCTGTCCCGGGGGGAGCTGTATCTTGGCCTCCAGGCACGGCAGATGGGTCTCATCGATGAACTCGGCTCACAGGCGGATGCCATCGACGCGGCGGCCCGGATGGCAAGACTCCGCCACTACGATGTCGTGGATCGCACCCCCGAGCTTCCCGAGGATTTCGGCATGTTTGATTTCGGATTGCAGCGTGGCTCGACAGCCCGAACTCTGTCCTGCGGCTCCTAAAGGTCTGCCACCCGGATTCTACTTTCGCTATGTATCCCTTCCCCAGTAGCTGGCCGTGCTAATGAGGATCGAAACGTGCTGAAAAAAGCCCTGCTTGTTCTGGTGGGTCTTGTCCTGTTGGTTCTGCCTTTGGCCCTCCGCTGGTTCTATTTCCATGAGGGACAGTACCAGCCGGGTCCGGTTCCCCGCCCCGACCTCAGCCAGATCAAGGCTGCTACGCCAGATTTGGTGTCTTTTACAGACACGCAGACGGAATCGGAGCCAGGAGCGATCCTGGTGGATTTGGCCCACGATAATCGCGTGGAGATGGCGGAGCTAAACGTTCTGCAAGCCCGTTTGGCGGCTCGTGGCCAGAGGTTGGACTCGGTCATGGCCTACGAGGACTCTTCTGATCTGGTTCAGAAGTTGCGCTATGCCAAGGCACTGCTGGTAATTTCACCTGGCAGGAGCTGGACCCCCACCGAGATCCGGCATGTGCAGGATTTTGTGGCCAAGGGAGGGCGGCTGCTACTGGTAGCCGACCCAACTCGCTTTGACGTTATCATCGATGAGGAGGGCGGGTTGGTCGGTCTTGACAGCGACGTGATCCACATCAATGATCTGGCAGCTCGGTTTGGCCTGGTCTTCCAGTCAGACTATTTGTACAATACCGTCGAGAACGAGGGCAACTTTCGCAACATCCAGCTGACAGAGTTCAAGGACCACGAACTGACCCAAGGGCTTGAGCAGGTCGTATTCTATGCAGTCCATTCCATCGAGTCTGAGGAGCCGGCTCTGATCACTGCCAGTGGTGAGACTCGGTCCAGCAATACCGAAAGGACTGGGGAACTGGCCGTGGCCACCCTGGCTGCCGGCGAGAGGGTGCTGGCCGTAGGTGATCTGACCTTTATGACAGAGCCAAACAACGATGCCTACGACAATGATCAATTCATCGCCAATGTCGCCGACTTTCTCAGCGGCGCTCAGCGGCAATACGATCTGGCTGATTTCCCCTTCTTCTTTGGCGACCAGGTCCATCTGGTCTTTACGGGTGACCCCTTGTTGGCAGCGAGTTACTTGCCAGCGGCAGCGCGTTGCAGTCCCTTCTCAGGACCGCAGGCAAGGAACTGATCATCCGCGAGTCGGAGGATAAGGAAGCTGATACCCTCTTCTTTGGACTGTACGAAAATGCGGATGAGGTGGAACCATATCTGACCAAAGCCCAGGTAACCCTGCTCGTTACTGCCACCGATGTCGTAGAGCTGGAGGATGCGCCTGGGGCAAGCGTACCTTCGCTGACGCTGGCGGACCCACTGACCAGGACACAGGAAGTGACCCGGACCGTGGAGATCACGTTGACGCCTCCGGCTATCGTGTCGCCGGCGACAGAGATTACGGCGACCAAGCAACTCACGCCCACAACCGGCGGCAGGCTCAAGATTGGGTCCATGGGAGAGCTGGCATCAAGTGGGACCGTCCTGTTCTTGGTTCAGGACGACGGTCGACGCCACGTCATGACTGTCCTGGCCGAAACAGATGCGGGCCTGAATACCGCTGTCACGCGACTGGCTAAGGGTGACCTGCAAGGTTGCCTGCTTCAAAGCGTAGCGCAGTCCCAGCCAGCATGGCTAGCTCTGTGTCCGGCGGACGAGGAGACCCCCGGGAGCAGGGAGGACGGCGCTCGGGAACAGAGATCAGAAGCCCGCATACCATCGCCAGCGCCCCCCGAGATAGAGCCGGAAAAACCCGTGACCGATACGCTGGTTCCTGAGGAACCGGGGGGCGAACCCGAGGGCGGATCGGGAGGGAGCATACTCATCGTATCTCTGGATGATGGCCAGAGCCGCTATGAGGGTAGGACAGGCGCTGAGGACTATGCTGCCATCCTGAAAAACCATTACGACGTCACTATCTGGAGCAAGGCCCAGGATCCACCCCTGGATACCTCCAAGCTCCCCGGCTATGATCTGATCATCTGGACGGGGGGGGATTTTGAGGACGCGCTTGGCGATGCCGATAGCGAGTTGCTTTTCTTAGTGGTCCTCAACGGAACGCCGGTGCTTGTATCGGGCGCCTACGTTGGAGAAGGTGCTGCGCAGTCGATCCAGCGTGATGTCCGGGTCAAGGCCGCCAATCACCCCCTGGCCCAGGGACTCCAGCCTGGAGAAGTAATCAGCTTTGTGTCTCTGCCTTCCGGGATCGAGTACGAGATTGACCTGCAGGACAGCGAGGGCAGTGATGGCGAGGTAGTCTTTGTCCGTGGCCCGGATAGCGAGGATACCGGTTCATCATCGGTCTGGGTGGTCAAGGATGGGACCACCGATGTGCAGATTGTGTTCATTGGCTTTCCCATCTACCTGCTGCCTGAAGAGGTCAGAAGCCGCTTGGTTCTGAATGCGGTGACCTGGATGTTGAGTCCCTGATCTTGGCATTGACGTAAGCTCGGTTAAAATCCGTGGACACACAAATCTTAAGATTCGAGGTCATAGCGAGCAGATTGGACACTAAATGTTGGGTTTCTGCTGCTACCTCCCCCTAGATGTGGACTGGCACTCTGTTTGCACGAGCGGCTATCTGCCTTGAAATGCCAGAAACGGGCTTGCGCGGAAATCACTTCTCTGATACAATAGCTCTCGACCGTAGAACAGGTAGTAGGGGAATTAGCCTCGCTGGTAGGTTCCAGTGGGTTGCCTCCGGGGCGTTTTCGGTAAAAGACCCTGTGCAGGTCACGCCTGCCGGCTGCCGAGAACGCTGCCCCGATTATAGCCTCTGCCTCTTTGAAGCGATAACCAATACTCGGTGAGTCCGAGACCATGTGCTGTCAGAAACTATTGGCGCAGGTTACTGTGGTGCCACGTGCTTCTTGGTGCGATGCCGTGCGCCTGCGCATGCAACGGGGCTAAACAACGGAACGAGGGATCTGTGGGGTCAACACAAAAGACTAGTCAGGCATCACCCTGCTCGCTAGAAACTGCCCAGAAGCTGTGGCGGGCTGCCTTGGGCGAACTCCAGCTACAGATGACACGCGCGACCTTTGACACTTGGTTGCGAGGCAGCCGTGTGATCTCTTGCGAGGGCAATACCTTTACCGTGTATGTGCGCCACGCCTATGCTGTAGCCTGGCTTCAGAATCGCCTGTTACCTCTTATCAGACGAACGCTGCGACGGCACGCCGGTCCAGACGTGGAAGTGGTCTTTACGGACCGCGCTCCGGATTTGGAGGAGAACCTGGTTCTGGTGCCTGAGACGGTACCTGAGAAGAAGGCGCCTGCTCAGGTCAACAAGCCGGTTCGGACCAATGGACGGCCTTCGGGCGTTCTGAATCCCGCCTATACCTTTGATACTTTTGTCGTCGGAACGAGCAATCGACTGGCACATGCAGCCAGCTTGGCCGTAGCTGAAAACCCTGCTCACGCCTACAATCCGTTGTTTATCTATGGTGGGGTAGGCCTGGGCAAAACACACCTGCTCCATGCTCTGGGGCACGCTGCCCAGCAACGGGGCCTCCAGGTTCTCTATGTTTCTTCCGAGTGGTTTACCAACGACCTGATCAATGCAATCCGCTCGCAAAAGACTGGTACGTTTCGAGATAAGTACCGCAATAGTGATGTACTGTTGGTGGATGACATCCAGTTCATCGTTGGCAAGGAGGCGACGCAGGAAGAGTTCTTTCATACCTTCAACACGCTCCATGGCGCCGGCAGGCAGGTTGTGGTCTCCTGTGACAGGCCACCCAAGGCGCTGGTCGCCCTGGAGGATCGTCTCCGCTCGCGCTTCAGTTGGGGCCTGATTGCTGATGTACAGCCGCCCGATCTCGAGACTCGGATCGCCATCCTTAGGGACAAGGCAGAGAGTACTTCGGTCCGGATGCCTGAAGAGGTTCTGGCCTACATTGCCCGCAAGATCCCCAGCAACGTCCGTGAACTAGAGGGTGCGCTGACGCGCGTTCGGGCCCATGCCCAACTCATGCGCGCGCCTATGACCCTTGACACAGCTCGTACCGTCCTGGACGGCATCTTGGCCTATTCGGCAGACCTGTCGCCAGACCTAATTCTCTCCGCCGTGGCCCGTTACTACAAACTCTCGGAGGAGCAGCTCGTGGGCCGCAGCCGGGCTCGGCTCGTGTCGGTCCCGAGACAGCTCGCGATGTATCTCATCCGCGAGGAGACCGACTCTTCACTGCCCCAAATTGGACAGCTTCTGGGCGGGCGAGACCATTCCACCATCATGCATGGTTGTTCAAAGATCAGTACTCAGATTGAGATGGATGAGGGCCTGCGCCGCGACTGGCTGGCCATCAAGGAGGGGTTGGTCAACGGACGTCCCCACTAGTCCTCCGCTAGACGGGTCGGAGGCAATTCGGGGCGCAACTTGCACAGAACAAAAAAGGCCCTGCCGATTTCGGCAGGGTCTTTTTGTCGTCTACTCCTCTAGGGCCAGCAGTCGAGCCTCCAGCCGCGCCCGGCGCTCATTCTGCTCAGCCAGCCTGTCCCGCTGCTGCTGGATCACGTGCGGCGGTGCCTTGGAAGTGAATCCCTCGTTTGACAGTTTGGCTTCGGCGCGCTGGATCTCTTGGTCCGTTTCAGCCAGGGCCTTGCGCAAGCGGGCGGTCTCCTGTTCCAGATCAACCAAGCCGGCCAGGGGCAAATAAGCCTCCACGCCCTGGGATGCTACCAGCGCTACCGCTTTCTGCGGCTTCTCTTCTACTGCCCCGGTCAGGGTCAGTTGGTCGTCATCCACCTTGGCCAAGAAAACCAGCAGATCCCGCTGATCCTCCAACATCCCCAGCTTTTCCCCGCCAGCAATGATTGCCGGCACGCGCTTGCCGGGAGTCACGTTGAACTCGGCCCGAGCATTGCGTATCTGGCGGATCAGGTCCATGAGTAGCTCCATGTCGCCTTCGGCATCGGCATCAATCTGGGCTACGGATTCGGGCCAGCGACAGATCATCAAGGAGTCTGCCCAAGTGGAGTCGCCAGAAGGCCAGGCGGCCCTCAAGTGCTGCCAGATCTCCTCTGTAACAAAGGGCATATACGGATGCAGCAAGCGCAGCGCCTGGTCCAAGACAATCACAAGTGTGGCCTGGGCTGTGGCCCGCGCCGCCAGATCTTGCCCGTAAAGCCGGATCTTGCAGGCTTCGATGTACCAGTCACAGAACTCACTCCACAGAAAGTCGTTGATCCGCCTTCCTGCTTCGCCGTACTGAAATGAGTCGAAAAATCCCGTCACATCGCTGATGACGTGGTTCAAGCGGCTGACAATCCAGCGGTCGGACAGCGACAGCTCTGTGTAGGGCCCGGCTGACGTGGCCTCCTCCAGGTTGGTGATCACAAACCGCGCGGCGTTCCAGATCTTGTTCGCAAAGTTGCGCGCGCCTTCCAGCCGGCGCGGATCCAGGTTCATGTCACTGCCAGGCGTCGAGCTGGTTAGCAACGTGTAGCGCAGAGCGTCGGCACCGATCCGGTCGATGATGACCAGTGGATCGTATTCGTCAATGTTCTCCATCGACTTGCTGATCTTGCGGCCGTGTTCATTTCTGACCAGTCCGTGGAGGTAAACCGTCTCGTACGGGCTCTTGCCTGTCATCTCAACACCAAACATCATCTCGCGGGCAACCCAGAAGAAGAGGATGTCGTAGCCGGTCTCGCGCATGTCGTTTGGGTAGAAGCGGCGCATGTCTGGTGTATCCTCGGGCCAGCCCAGCGTACTGAAGGGCCACAAACCGGAGCTAAACCAGGTGTCCAGCACGTCGGGATCGCGGCGGATGTTTTCACTGCTGCACTTGGCGCATTCGTCGGGATCGGTCATCCCGGTGAACTCATCCCCACAATCGTCGCAGTACCACACCGGAATCTGGTGCCCCCACCAGAGTTGGCGGCTGATGCACCAGGGCCGGATGTTCTCCATCCAATGAAAGAACCGACGCTCTTCTCGCTCGGGGATGATGGTCGTCTCGCCCCGGCGCACGGCTTCCACTGCCGCCTCTGCCAGAGGTTTCACGTCTAGAAACCACTGTGTACTGATGCGCGGCTCGATGACTGTATCACACCGCTGGCAGTGGGCCACGGCGTGGTGATAGGGGTCGATTTTGAGCAGCAGTCCTTCTGCCTCAAAGTCACGAACGATGGCTTCGCGGGCCTGGTAGCGGTCCATCCCTTCGTAGGGCCCAGCCAGTTCGTTCATCACGGCCGTGTTATCAAGCACCGTGGGTGCATCTAGATTGTGGCGGAGTCCCATCTCATAGTCATTGGGATCATGGGCGGGTGTGACCTTGACTGCCCCGGTGCCGAATTCGGGATCCACCAATTCGTCGGTGATGATGGGGATGTGCCGCCCGATGGCAGGCAGGACCGCTGTCCTACCCACCAGCCCGCCGAAGCGCTCGTGGGCCTCGTGGGTGGCCACTGCCGTGTCGCCCAGGATCGTCTCTGGGCGAGTGGTGGCCATTTCGATGAATTCGGTGGCTCCCTCGGCCCAGTGACCGCTGCCCCAGGCATGCTGGGGACTTTCCCACTCGTCGTTGAGTAGGGGATAGCGGATGGTCCATATCTGGGTGTCGTGCTCCTCAGGAATCGCCTCCAGGTCCGAGATGGCGCTCTCACAGCGTGGGCACCAGTTCACCAGGTAAGCTCCCCGGGTGATCAATCCTTTCTTGTAAAGCCTCACAAATGCGGTTCGAACGGCGTGGCTTAAGCCATTGTCCAGGGTGAAACGGTCTCGATCCCAGTCACAACTAATGCCCAGGCGCTTGTGCTGTTCGGTGATGCGAGCAAGGTAAATCGCTTTCCACTCCCAAACCTTTTCCACAAACTTGTCGCGGCCCAGGTCAAAACGGGTGAGGCCTTCTCTGCGCAGCTCCCGCTCGACCACGTTCTGGGTAGCGATGCCGGCATGGTCGGAACCGGGTAGGAACAATGTCTCTCGTCCCTTCATCCGGTAGTAGCGGGTCATAAGATCCTCGACCGCGGCCGTCATGGCATGTCCCAAGTGCAACGCACCCGTCACGTTGGGCGGGGGCATGGTGATACACCACGCTGGGCCATCCGAGTCCGCCAGTCCATTCTCTACCGCTGTCTCCGGCTTGAAGTAACCCTGTGACTCCCACCACTTATACAGGCGTTTCTCCGTCGCATGGGGGTCGTACGTCTTGGCCATCTCTCGTTTCTGCTTTTCACTCATCTTCGGCCGAATCTCCTCACTGTATTGGCTGTCTCCACACAGAAACCCCTCTCATCCACAAGGACGAAAGGGGTCATCTCCCGCGTTACCACCCTGTTTGGCAGAAAGCTTCTAGGATCCAGCTGTCAGTAACCCTTGCCGTCCATAACCTCCTTGAGAAAGCAAGTACTGAAAGCTGGGCGCCGAGCGCTCTCTACCCACTCTGTCGCGTTAACGGGCGAACCCGGACTGGCCTACATCTGCCTTGGAAAGCTCACAATCAGCAGTTCTCGGTCAGCCAACTCCCAGGCGACCTTCGGCGGATGGCTGCTGTGGGGGGCTTACAGCCGCTGACCCCCCTCTCTGCCGGACGGCATTCCGATGCCCGCAGGCACCCCATACCTGTTCTCCAGGGCCCGTCCGCCTACTCCTCCTGTTCACTGTCAGTGTACTATGACGGGCGGGCGCGCACGGCCCGCCGAGTGGTGCTATTATACCCGACTTTCACAAGCCTGTCAAGTAGTTTGACAGATGCTTGGCGTTGGAGTATAATCGTTTCGTTTGCGTGCCGCAGGTCTTGCATCCGGGAAAGGCATCACCAACGTTGGGAGGAATAGCGAACGGGATATGAAGAAGAGAAATACTATCCTGCTGATCATCATACTCATCTTGGGCCTCATTGCGCTGTTCATCGATCTGTCGAATCGTGGTCTAAGCTTCGAATTGGGCCCGATCTCGGTGGATCAGGATTTTTCCATCAAGCAGGGCTTGGACCTGCAAGGCGGATTGCAGGTCCTCCTGGAGGCGGACCTGCCTCCAGGAACAGATCCCGAACCCGGGTCGCTGGATGTCTCAGCTCAGATTATCGGGAACCGGGTCAACGCGCTGGGTGTTGTCGAGCCCTTGGTGCAGACTCAGGGCAGCCGTCGAATCATCATTGAGCTGCCGGGCGTCGAAGATCCAGAGCAGGCCGTTGCTACCATCAAGGAGACCGGTTTGTTGGAGTTCATCGACGCGGGCGACTTTTTCGTCCCACCCGGTACTGCGGTCCAGACTACCTACCCACTCCTGGAATCAGAGGGTGCCAGAACCGAGTCTGTGGAGGCCGGGTTGGAGGGAGTGGTTCCTCCTGATAGCCCGATCACGGGGACACAGCAGATCACGCCTTCCCAGGAGATCCAGCAGCCATCAACAGAAGTGGATGCATCTGCGGCACCGGCGATTACTGATCGAGTTTTTGCCACTGTCCTCACGGGCGCCCATCTAGAAGCCGCTGCGGTGCAGCGCGATGAGCAGACCGGCCAGTTTCTGATCGCCTTTGAACTCAGCGATGAGGGTGGGCGTATTTTTGATGACTATACCGGGCGCAATATCAACAAGATCTTGTCGATTGTCCTGGACAAGGAGATTATTTCCAGCCCTGTGATCCAGTCCCGGATCCCCGACGGACGGGGCGTCATTCAGGGGGATTTTACCCCAGAAGAGGCGCAGAATTTGGTGGTCCAGCTCAGGTATGGCGCCCTCCCTGTGCCGCTGCGCGTGGAGGCCACCCGAGCCATTGGCCCCACTCTGGGGCAGGACTCTGTACGAAAGAGCCTTCAGGCCGGGGCGGTAGGTCTCACCATCGTCTTGCTGTTCATGTTGATCTACTACCGCCTGCCCGGATTCTTGGCTGACCTGGCCTTGATCCTGTATGGTCTGCTCAACTTGGCCGTCTACAAGGTTGGCTGGCCGGTCCTGCTGCTCATCAGCCTTGTCCTGTTTATTAGCTATATTCTCGACCGCAAGGATGTTTGGCCCTTGGCCCTCGGTGGCATCTTGCTGCTGGCTACCCTTGGCCTTGCTGCTGCTGGTTTCACAGGGGTGACCCTGACCCTGCCTGCTGTTACTGGCTTTATCCTGTCCACTGGTATGGCGGTTGACGCCAATATTCTCGTCTTTGAACGGATGAAGGAGGAATTGCGCGCTGGACGCAGCCTGAACTCGGCAATAGAAGCGGGATTCAGCCGCGCCTGGACATCCATCCGCGACTCTAACATATCGACCCTGATTACCTGCGTCATCCTCTTTTACTTTGGTTCTACCTTTGGCGCAGGAGCAGTGAGGGGCTTTGCAATCACCCTGGCACTGGGTGTCGTCATCAACCTGTTTACCGCCATCATTGTCACCCGGACTCTGATGCGCTTTGTCTTTGACACGTGGGGCGACAAATTGCAGGACGCCAAATCCTTGATGGGCACGTAACCAGGCCAGGCATTTTGACCAAGGGCCTATGGTTCGCCTCAGTACAGGCTAAGGGGAGGATTATCGATGTTCAACATCGTTGAGAAACGACAGTGGTATTTTTTGCTATCGGCACTGATTATCTTGCCAGGGCTGGTGGCCATGATCTATTCGATCGTGACCTATGGTTCGCCCATTAGATTGGGCATCGACTTTACGGGAGGCGCCCTGGTGGAGCTTCGCTTCGAGCAGCCTGCGCAGCCGGCCCAAGTGCGCCAGGTCTTTGTGGAACACGGCTTTGTGGGTATTACGGTGCAGACGACCGTAGATGAGCAGACGGTCCTGGTGCGCACCAAGCCCACGGACACGGAGACCATGGAGCTGATTCTGGACAAGTTGCGCGCAGGTTTTGGCGAGGTGGAACTCTTGCGTTTCGAATCGGTGGGACCGGCCGTGGGCGCCGAGGTGACCCGTGCGGCAGGAATCGCTGTGGCAGTTGCTGCGCTGTTCATCCTGGGCTATATCGTCTTTGCTTTCCGCAATGTACCCAATGCTTTCCGCTATGGCGCTTGCGCTATTGCGGCCATGATCCACGACATCCTGGTTACGGTGGGGCTCTTTTCCATCGCCGGACTGGTGCTGGGCTGGGAGGCGGATGCTCTCTTTCTGACTGCACTCCTGACCGTGATTGGATTCAGTGTTCAGGATACCATTGTTGTGTTTGACCGCATCCGTGAGAACATCACCAGGCGCCGGGGCGAGCCCTTTGAGACCATTGCCAACCGCAGTCTCCTGGAGACCTTGCACCGCTCCCTGGCCACCCAGCTCAATGCGATTTTCGTGCTGGTTGCGCTATTGCTTCTGGGCGGGGCCACGACCCAGCAGTTTGTGGCCATCCTGTTGGTTGGCCTGATCTCGGGCACCTACTCGTCCATCTTTACGGCGGTACCCTTGCTCGTCACCTGGGAGACTGGGGAGGTGCGTGGGCATCCTGCCGAGGCTACTGCCTGAGACAAGATGACCGGAGTACCAAGCTCGGTTCGCCCGCTCAACTACGCGCACCGTGGCGCCAGCCACGATGCGCCAGCCAACACGCTGGCAGCCTTTCTTCTGGCGGCTGAACTGGGTGCCGACGGCATCGAACTTGATGTACATCTCTCACGAGACGGCGAAGTTGTGGTCATCCATGACTTTTCACTGGAGGCCACGACGGATGGTCATGGCCAGGTACGGGATCATAGCCTGGCGGAGTTGCGAGAACTAGACGCCGGAAGCTGGTTCGGTGCAGCCTATTCTGGGCAGCGCATTCCCACGCTGCAGGAGGTGGTTGATACCGTCGGGCACCGCTTGCTGATCAATATTGAACTCAAAACCAAGAACCTGCGCGACGAGGGCCTGGTCGCCGAAGTGGTGCGAATTGTCGAGGACTGCAACTTGTCGCACCGGGTCGTCATTTCCTCCTTTAACCCCATCGCGCTGCGCAGGGTGAGGAAAGCGAATCCTACGATCCCTTTGGGGCTTCTCTACGATGCTGATCAGAATCTGATCCTGCGCCAGGCGTGGCTCCGCTATGTTGTGCGGCCCGAGGCTTTGCACCCACATTACTCACTGGTGGACAGCAAGTACGTGCGCTGGGCCAGGGCAAGGGGCTACCGACTACACGTCTGGACGGCAGACGACCCTGGCGTCATGCAAAAACTGATCCAGTACGGTGTCGACATTATTATCACCAACCGGCCGGACCGTTTGGGAGAAATCTTGCGGACAGAGCGGGGAGGGTGACCGATGCCCCAAGATGTGCAGGTGGACGACCTGGTACGGCTGCGCAAGCCTCACCCGTGCGGTAGTTACGAGTGGCTTGTCGTACGTATCGGTGCTGATATTGGCCTGAAGTGCCAGGTTTGTGGCCGGCGTGTGCTTCTCGACCGCCGTAACTTTAAGAAGCGCGTCAAAAAAGTGATCCATCGCTCGGGCGGTGAGGGATAATCCACAGCAGGCCTGGCGGCCCAAAGAACCACCATGCCTCCCTATTGGGCTGCAGGACCCGACGCTACGAGACAAAGTAGGCCAGTGCCAACCGCACCCGCTCCTCCAGCGGCATCGATTCACGAGGCAGGGCGCCGATGGCCCCCTGCGCCTCGGCCACGCTGTAGCCCAATCCTGTCAGCGCGGCGATGAGGTCGACGTCTGCGTCGGAGATGGCAGGCGCAGGTTCACCCCCGATTACGTCAGCCCCGATCTTGTCTTTTAGGCTGAAAACTAATTTCTTGGCTGTCTTGGGCCCGATACCCGGCACCCGAGCCAGGAGAGCTACGTCTTCCTGGGCGATGGCTGCGCGTAGGCGGTCGGGAGGCAGCGTGGAGAGGATGGCCAATGCCACCTTCGGTCCAATACCGGACACGCCCAACAGCGTGCGGAACAGGCCCAGTTCCTCCTCTGTTCCGCAGCCGTAGAGGGTCAGCTCGTTCTCCCGGACGTGGAGATGGGTGAACAGGATCACTTCCTGCCCCGGCCTGCCCAGGGTATCCAGGTGGCTCTTGGGCACAAAAACCTGAAAGCCTACTCCGCCAACCTGGATGATGACAGCGTCCTGGCCAACCGTGGAAAGGGTACCCTGAAGGTTTGCGATCATCGATCTAGGTCGCGCCAGCAAGAATAGCCTTCATGTGCGCCGAGTGGATATGGCACACAGCCACAGCCACGGCATCGGCGGCATCGTCGGGCTGGGGTACATGGTCCAGGTCGAGTAGCATTCGTACCATCTCCTGCACCTGCCGTTTGTCCGCCCCACCATAGCCGGCGACAGCTTGTTTGATCTCCAGCGGCTTGTATTCGTGGATCGAAAGTCCTGCATCGGCCAAGGCCAGCAGGGTGACCCCCCGGGCATGGCCCACCGACAGTGCTGTGCGCGCGTTGCGGCTGAAGAAAAGCTCCTCGACCGCGGCTGTCCGGGGCCGATGCTGGGTGACAACGTCCCGCAGGCCCTGATAGATAGTCTGCAACCTCTCTGGCAGCGGCTGGCCTGCGGGCGTGGTGATGACGCCATAGTCTACCAGGGCCAACCCTGCTTGATCCTCGCGCACCAGCCCAAAGCCAGTGATGGCTGTGCCGGGGTCGATACCCAGAACCAGCACTAGGCCTGCGCCTCGTATGCAGTCATCAGTTCGTCCGAGATGTCCAGGTTTGAGAATACCTGCTGGACGTCCTCCAAATCTTCCAGCGTGGAGATCAGGTTCATGTTCTGGAATGTTTGCTTTTGGTCGAGTGTGATAGTGGTTTTGGGCATCCTGGTAATCTCGGCCGATTCCAGGTTGAGCCCGTGCTCTGTGAGGCCATCTCTCACCGTTTGAAAATCGGCCGCCTCGGAAAAGATCTCTACCAGATCCTCGCCAAAAGTGACATCGTCAGCGCCGCTGTCTACGGCCATATCAAAGACCTCGTCCGGGTCCAGATCGTCTGGGGCGATGGTAAAGTAGCCCCTGGGTTCGAACTGCCAGGCCACGCAACCTGATTCTCCCAGGCTGCCGCCCAGCTTGTTGAACCAGCGCCGGATATCGGCCACGGCCCGGTTGCGATTGTCGGTGACCACCAGCATCAGCAGGGCGACGCCGTGTGGCCCATAGCCCTCGTAGGTGACTTCCTCCAGGATCGCGCCCTTCTCCAGTCCAGCCCCCCGGCGGATTGCCCGGTCGATGTTGTCCTTGGGCATATTGGCCGCTTTGGCCTTGTCCATCACCAGCCGCAGCTTAAAGTTGACTTCGGCGTCTGGCCCCCCTTCTCGGGCGGCAAGGGATAGCTCCTTGCCTAGCTTGGTAAAGATCTGTCCTCTTTTGGCGTCGGTTGCCGCCTTTTTCCGCTTGATCGTAGACCACTTGGAATGTCCGCTCAAATGTACCTCCTACCTTTTTCCGCTAGCGAGCTGCATACTCATGCCCGCTTGCCACCTCTTAGTCCGTTTTGAAGTGCTTGAAGCCCGTCCCAGTCGCCGGAAGCCGCCAGGCTGGCTTGTTCGGGCCAGGTGTCGGGATGGGCTATCCGGAGCAACCGGGGATCGCTCTCTCCCAGAATCTTCCGCAGTTGGTCTGGATTGCTGTCAGCCAACTGGGCATAGGTCGAGATTCCGCTTGCCTGAAGCACGCTTGCGATCTTGGGGCCGATTCCCTCGATTCGTTTCAGGTCATCTGTTTTGGTCGGGGCGGCGGGCTCCTCTGCCACGGTGACTTCCTCCACCGATGCTTCCTCCTTGACCTCGGTGGTTTCTACCTCACTTGCAGGAGCCTCCGCCTCTGCCGCGGGTGCTTTGGCATCCACGTCAACTGCCCGCGTTTCGAGTTCCGCGGCTGATGCTGCCGCGGTGATTTCCTCCACCGGCGCCTCTTCCTCGACCCCGATGGTTTCTGCTCCATTTTCAGGTGGCTCCACCTCAGCCTCTACAGACGGCGGTGGCTCCGGCTCGACGGTGGGTGATTGGGCCTTGATCTCGATGGCCTGCACGGTCGTCTCCTCCTCGTGCTGCCCCCATAGTTGCCATAACCACCATACCAGCAGCCCCAATCCCGCGACCGCCAGGCTCAAAGCCACAAGTGCCATGAATACTGCTCCTACCATGGTTGTCTCCTCCTTTTCGTTGTGATTGTTTCCGGTTTGAGTTGGCCTCACCTTGTTACTCCCTTCTCGATGCACTTGAAAGTGCCCAGTTCTGGTCCGTGGTGTCGACGACAGGGCGCTGCCCCGACGAGTCCTTTACTTTGGTGCAACTCCCGGCAGGCGTTCCTCAATTTCACCAAAATCAACCTGACGGCCGATGAGCACCTCTCGTCCGCGCCCAGCCCCCTCGTCTGGGCCGACGATGCCCTGCTCTTCCATCTGGTCCATCAGCCGGGCGGCACGCGGAAAACCAATCCGCAGTTGCCTCTGGACAAAGGAGGTCGATACCCGGTCTCTTCCCTCTATCAGCGCGATGGCTTCTGCCAACTTGCCATCAAGCTGAGGGCCTGCCTCAGCCTCTGTCCAGGGCGAAAACAGTGGCGCCTGCTCCTCAATGGGCTCCTGGCCTTGCCAAAAGTCGGTCAGGCGCTGGATCTCGATATCCGAGACGAAACAGCCCTGAAGCCGGACGGGTGCTGCTTGCGAAGGTGACATAAACAGCATGTCGCCCCGGCCCAAGAGGTTCTCCGCGCCTCCCTGGTCGAGGATCACGCGAGAGTCTATCTGACTGGTGACGGCAAAACTGATGCGGGCCGGAAAGTTGGCCTTGATCAGGCCGGTCACGACATCCACACTGGGTCGCTGCGTGGCAACCACCAGATGAATGCCCGTCGCCCGTCCCATCTGAGCCACGCGACAGAGGTGGCGTTCTACCTCGTCAGGGGCGGACATCATGAGGTCAGCTAGCTCGTCAATAAAGACGACCAAATAGGGCAGTGGTTCCTCGTTTTTGCGGCGGCTCATTCGCCGGTTGTACTCTTCCAGATTCCGAACGCCAACCTTGTTGAACATTTTGTAGCGACCGTCCATCTGGCGGGTGACCCAGGCCAGTGCGCCTACAACTTGTTCAATGTCAATTACCACTGGAGCCAGAAGGTGAGGAATGCCGTTGTACCCTGTCAGCTCGACCATCTTGGGGTCAACCATCAACATCCTGAGATCGCTTGGCGTGTTTCTGCACAGCAGGCAGCTGATGATGGTGTTTACGCAGACACTCTTACCCGAACCCGTGGCTCCAGCGATGAGCAGGTGGGGCATGAGACCCAGATCCACCCCAACTGGGCTGCCTGAGACATCCTCGCCCAGGGCGATGGCCAATCCAGAATCGATGCGCTTGAACCCGCGTGACTCCATGATTCCGCGTAGGGATACCAACGAGACTACCTCGTTGGGCACCTCCAGGCCAACCACGGGCCGTCCCGGTACTGGTGCTTCGATGCGAATGGGTGATGCGGCCAGGGCCAAGGCCAGGTCGTTGGACAGGGCGGCGATTTTGCTTACCCGTACCCGAGTACGCTGTACTTCTCCCCCGGCAACCCGTCGTTCTGTGTAGCCCGGGTCCAAGCCATATTGGGTGATGGCGGGTCCCTGGTTCACTTCGACGACCCGGACGGGAACCCCAAAGCTTTCCAGCGTGTCCTCAATGATCCGCGATTTGCGACGTGCGTCGGTGTCTCCATAGGCCCTGGGTGAAGCCGGATCCAGAAGATCCAGCGATGGGCAGGCTTCCCGGCTGAGTGCGAGGCCGCGCCTTCTTTTTCCTGCTGGTTCTCTTGGACGCACCCTTTCGTGCCTTGGCTTTTGCCCCGAGTTCAGAAGGATCCGGCTCCTGTTCCCACCAGGGTACCTCCTCTGGCTCGGGCGCCACGGCGGTTCCCTGCCGAGCGAGCCGCCAGCGGCTGAGAGCGGCCGAGGTCAGCCGGTACTGGCGCTGGACCCAATACTGCAGATCGTCCCAGGACACGGGCAGCACCAAAAAGAGAGCAAGGAGCAACCCTGCTGCCAGGACAAGCGCGCCAATCAGTACACCCAGCCCCTCCAACAGAAGTACTGCCAGTGCCCAGCCAACGTGGCCCCCGGCCTGGCCCAGTTGTGCCGCCTCCAAAGCTGCCTCGACACCTGAGCGAAGGACCAGCGGCATGTGGCTGGCTGCCAGAATGACCAGGAACAGCAGCTCCAGGCCAACGGCGGCCCTTGCGTCAAAAGGTAGACGGTCGCGCATATCTTGCCATAGCAGGTAGATTCCCGCCAACGCAAGTCCCAGGGCTACCAGATAGGCGCCCCAGCCAAAGAGCCGCTGCAAGGCCGTCGCCCACCAGCCCAGGATCGCACCTGACGAAACCCCAGCCAAACTGAGCAGGGTCAGAATAGCAAAGATAAGCAGCACCAGGCCGATGGCCTCGCGCTGTATGGGCCCCAGCTGGAGTTGCCCACTTGGCCATACAGCCTGTAGCCGCTGTCCAATGGATGGGCCTTTTTTGGCCTTCCTCTTGCTTTTGCTGCTCACGCTTTGATTCTCAATCTGACCGTCCCGGCTCGCTGCTGTGTACCTGGCGGAGGCTCAAACCTATTCGATGCTTGGCAGTATCGACATTCAGCACCCGTGCCTGGATCACATCCCCTTCGAGGACGACGTTTCTGGGATGCATAAAGCTCCCCTCCGCCAGCTCCGAGATGTGGATAAGTCCTTCAAGTCCTTCTTCAAGGCGGACAAATGCGCCAAAGCTCACCACATTGGTGACGATCCCCTCGACCAGTTGGCCAGCCCAGTACCGGGCTTCTACTTGAGTCCAAGGGTCTGGGCGCAATCGTTTCACGCTCAAGGCAACTCGGCCTTGAGCGGGATGCACACCCATCACCTGAACTTCAATGTCTTGGCTGGTATGCAGTACATCGCCTGGATGGCGGACTCGTTCCCACGAAATCTCAGAGATGTGCACCAGGCCCTCGACACCCCCAAGGTCAACGAAAGCGCCAAATGTGGTCAGGTTGGTCACAATTCCCTGGCATATGTCCCCTGGCTGCAGCCTGTGCAAGATGTCCGAGGGTGAGTCCTGTTGATGGACTGCTGCCCGCTCAGAGAAGACCAATTGGTTCTGAATCGGATCCGCTTCGATGAGACGTACTGTCAGTGACTCGCCAATGCGTCCAGATAGCTCCGATACCCGGTCGTGGTGCCCATGCAGTCGCGCCACCTCTTTCAGATGGGAAGCAGGTACAAACCCCTTCAGGCCATTCCATTCTACCAGAAGACCACCACGATTGGCACCACAGATGCACAAGTCGAACACTTCACCTCGATCCAGGGCCAGCCGTGCGGCCTGCCACTGGTCCTCCTGACTTTCGTCCGGAATGGATCCTGGGCTACCCCCTCCCATTCCTGACACAATACCAAGGGGGCCAAAGATCTCCTGGGGCTCTGCTGGGGGTACAGCCCTTGCCGCAATCTCGCCTTGCTCCAATAGAACGCGCCAATAGTCCTCGTCAAGTGCTGTCCACCAACCATGGTCGTCTGCTGGTGCCTGCCGCAGTTCCAAACTCTCCTCCAAGCCTCTCTGCTTTCTGTTTTCCCTGAGAACCACTCCTACTGGCTCTTTGCATCCAGTCCCAGACACTACACAAAAAGATATGATATGATTATAGGATACTCAAACTGGATTGTCAAGGTGGTTTTCCTGTACCACGACGTCGGACCTGCCATCGCCATTCGGCGGAGGCGGGTTTCCATTTTGCTCCAGGTCGGTCAGGACTCGGGCGACTTCGGTTATCGCAACACGCTGTTTGCGATAGAGGTCTGACTCGCTCATGGCCAGACGGTTGGCGACGTCCCTCACTCTCAATCCCCGGATAAACTTGAACTCCAGAATGTTGTACAATATCCAGTCAGTGGTCGTCATCCGGCGCTCTCCCTCGGGCCGCAGGCGTTCAATGGCCTCGTGCAGCACGCTGCGGAGGGCATGCGTCGGGGGCCCACCCTGGTCCTGGAGGGAGGAGCGTACGATACGAAGACCCAGCAGGGGACTCTCTGTCAATTTGGGGCCGCCCCAATAGTGGCTCAAGGCATCCTTGACCCACTGCTGAAACTCGGGCGCATAGACGGGGCTGTCGGCAATGACCTGCATGGGCGGCGCCCCGGCGTAGCGAGTAGCGCCTCGCCATCGTTGGAGGCGCTCGATGTCAGGCACGATGCGACGCAGTGTGTCGAATACGCTTTCCTGGAGGTAGCGATCCTCCAGAGCTTCCTGCGCTCGCCTGATGAGATGTGAAGCAACCTCCTGCTCCGAATCACTGAGGTCAGGCTCTGGCCCCAGGGCTTCTACGCCCATCACTCCCAGGAGCATGTCGCTACTCTGGCTGTGGAGCGGTACCAGCCAGAATTCGTTGCCAAGTGCAAAGTGGTTGCCCTCTTCCCGATTGCCGATGGACATGGCCACACTGGTCAGATCGCGACTCTCCAAAAAGCCGTCAACTCGAGTTCTTTCCCCACAATGAGCTTCCAACCGGTGTTGCCCGCCAGCTAACACGGCGACAAAACCGGTCCGGACCTGCAACAGATCGCAGAGTGCGGCCAATGTGTTCTCCAGAAAGGAATGTAGGTCCCCAGTCGTGAGCAACCGCCGGTCCAAGGTCTGTATCCAGGCAATCTCTTCTCGATCTTGGCGATAGATGATGCGATCGATGAATGGTTTGAACAAGTTGATGGCAAGCTGCAATAGAACGACCACACCTACCACTGCAAAGATGAGAACGGTGTCCCGCGGCAAACCAAGGATCTGCTGGACTTTGGGCACGGCCAGCATTGTAAAGATCACCACTGCGCCAACAAAGGGGCCTCGCAGCAGATAGTGGATGAGGCTGTGTTTGATCACCCGATCTGGAGTGAGGGCGCCAAAGTAGGCGACGCTGTATGCCATGAGCACGATCATCAACAGCACGCCGATGTTGCCGACCAGAAGCAGCGTCAAAAAGGCGTTAGGCGGCAGTGAAGCAGGCATGCTGGTGAGCAGAAGGTAAGGAAAGACCCCCAGGGCAGGAGCTACAAAGGCAAGGCCCAAATAAGTCATCCGCCGTCGCGATGCCCGGGTCAGGCAGCGGCGCCGGGCGCGAAGGATATTGGCCGCTCCCCAGGCCACGGTTACAAAGAAATAGAGGGCAAAGACCCAGAACAGGGGTCCGGCCGCCAGATGGGAGGCGCGAGGCAAGTAAACGCCATCGGACACCAACAGATCGGTAAAGAAGACCAGCCCCAGGAATCCAATGCCTGCGGCATAGCTGAGCCCCGCGGCGATTCTCTGCCAGCGCGCTCGGACGTGAGTGGAGCGCAGCAGGGCCACAGAGAAATGGAGATAGGCAGCCGGCACGAGGGCGATGCCGATCCATTGAAACTTGAGCCAGCGGACAGCGGCTCCCTGAGCGTCGACTTCATAGAGCGCCACGTCGCCGATGTACACGATGAGTACAAAAGCAAGGAGGGCGCAAAAGGCCCGGGCCACGGGGCTTCGGAAGTTATGGGTTAGAAGATAGACCAGAAGCGAAAAAGACGTGAGAACGATCGTGGCCGAGAGAACCTGGTTGGCCAGGGTCAGACTCCCGGTCATCAACACTGTGATGTCTGCCATTGAGAATCAACCCCACAGCGCCCGAAGTACATAGCAGACCACGATACAGCCCCTCATCACGCTACCCAATAAAGTCCCGTCCGTTCCCAAAAGCTCGTTGCGGTGCGTATGGTGCCGCCCTGCTGCCTGGATCACCGCGAGTACCTTTAGCGAATCCTCTGCACGAAGAAAAGAGCGATGTCTTGGTTCGGATAGTAGTGATCGTTGAAACCGCAGAACCGGAAACCCAGTTTCTGGTATAGGCTCAGGGCTGGAAAATTCTTGGTCGTCGCCTCAAGCAAGACGGTCTTCAGACCTTGCTCCCTGGCCCACTGGCGGGCTTGACCCACCAGCGCAGCACCGATCTTCCGACGCCGATATCCCCTGTCTACAGCTAGATTGACTACCCTGCCCAATCCAAGCCACGGCTGGGTGATTATGTCGACATAACCCCTTACCTCGCCATCAACCTCGGCAACAAAGAACCCCTCGCCGCGCTGCCAATCTTCTACCAGTTGCTCGACGTCGCGGGGGTACTGGATCTGCATCCTGCGGGGCAGGCGCACGATATCAAAAGCCACACTTACCCTGAGCTTTGACCTTTGGTCATGCATCTGCCACACGTGGTCGGTCTCACAATGGGGATCCAGCGAAAGGCAAGCATTCAGATCGGCCAAGGTAGCTGGGCGGATGTCCATCGATTCTTAGACCCCGTGCTCTGTCCGAACCCAGTTTCGCGCATTGCTTTCCCAGGTTGGACAAGGTTCTGACATTATGACCTGATTGTACCATTCTCAGCCAGAAAAGGCAAGCGCCTGTAAGTAGGAGAAGTAGGCAGTCAGTGTGAAGTACCACCCCAAAACCTCCACGAAGGGGGCCCACCCGACCAGAATTCCCTTCCACCCAAGTACAGGTTGGAGGGCGGGGCTGGCTGCGTCACCGGGGCGTGCATTCGGGTTCTGGTTCAGAGAGCTTCTTGTGGCTACCACCTGCGTCTCTGTTCCAGCGCACAGAACCCGAGTCCAGAGACCCGAATTTGGCAAAACCCTCTGCCTCTGGTATAATCGGTCCATCTGAATGGGAATGGGGTGTAAGGGGAAGCGATGGATTCTAGCTGATGGCAACAAAGACAACAATCAAAGCCGTAAAAGGAACCCGAGATTTCTACCCGGAGGCGATGGCCTTTCGCAACTGGCTCCACGATAAAGTGCGGGCTACCTCCAAATGGTTCGGCTACCAGGAATGGGAGGCCCCAATTCTGGAACGCCTGGACCTCTATGCAGCCAAGAGCGGTGAGGAACTGGTCAAGGAACAGTCCTTCGTCCTCACCGACCGGGGGGGCGACGAGCTGGCCTTGCGTCCCGAACTGACCCCATCCCTGGCACGGTTGGTGGCCCAGCGGCAGGCAAGCCTTATCCTGCCGGCGCGCTGGTTCTCCTTCGGTCCTTTCTGGCGCTACGAACGGCCCCAGCGAGGCCGGACCCGTGAATTCTTCCAGTGGAATATCGACATCTTGGGCGCCGAGAACCCCTGCCGCCGATGGTGAAATCGTGGCCATTGGCGCCGAGTTCCTGCGCAGCTTGGGCTTGAGCGCCAGCGAAGTGGGCATCCACGTCAATAGCCGGCGGCTGATGGAGCGGCAAGCTGGCGGAAATCGGCGTGGCGGATGAGCAGCGCGTGGACGTCTTTCACCTGATCGACCGCCGCGATCGCCTTTCCCCAGAAAAGTGGGCGGCTTGGGCCCTGGAGGCTGGTCTGTCAGAGAGCCAGCTGGCGGCCCTCAGCGACCTGTTGGCCAATGCTGAGCTGTGGCAGGAATCAGACGAGCTGCGTCAGGTCTTTGCCACGGCGGAGGCCTTTGGCGTGGCCGAGTACCTCACCTATGATGCCAGCATCGTGCGCGGCCTGGACTATTATACCGGGCCGGTCTTTGAAGCCTACGACCGGGAGCGCAGGTTTCGCGCCATCTTTGGCGGCGGCCGCTACGACAACCTGGTGGCTGACGTCGGAGGTGACCGCATCACAGGTGTGGGTTTTGCCATGGGCGACGTAATCATCGAGCTGCTGCTGGAGCGAGCTGGTAAGCGTCCTGATCTCGCCGCTACGCCCAGCCAAGTGCTGGTCACTCTTTTTGATGCCGATCTGTACTCTCAGACGCTGGCTTTCGCCGGACGGCTACGTCAGGCGGGGATCAATGCTGAGCAGGTTCTGGAGCCCGCCCGCCTGGGCAAGCAGATCCGCTTCGCTGACCGCAAGGGCATTCCCTTTGTCGCCATCTTGGGGCCTGACGAACTGCAAGCCGGTCAAGTGGTGCTCAAGAACCTCTCGACAGGCGAACAGCAGGCGTGCTCGGAAGGGGATGCCATCGATCTGCTCTTATCTGTCTGACAGTATCGTTGGTATCAAGGCCGGATTCATTCCAACGGTTCGGACTCCAAATGAGACTGGTTTGAGCTCTGAACAGCTCTAATGCTGAGCTTGACAAACATCTGAAAATGGGGTATGATGGGTCTACCTGATGTACCCCTACGATTCCAAGGAGACATCACTAGGACGTTTCTTGTGCCTTGTTCATAGAACTTGCTCCTGGTTTCTTGGTGGGTTATCTGGTACAAAGTGAGTCGTGCTGATTGAAGGCCGCTCACGAACAGTTGTGCTTGCGGGGCAGAAATGCTCCGCCCAACGTAGGTCTGTTCGGACAGGAGGGCGTGGTCGAAAGGGTTGGGGGGGCCCTTCGGCTAGCAGTAGTGTCAACCTGAACCGACAGATAGGGGTGACGCCGCCCGGTGTCACCCCTTTTACGTTGCCTTTTGCCCGTGTTTCTGGTATAATCTGCCATGCTGCTGCCTGCAGCCCGCAGCTTGCCATTCAGTGCTCAGATCCCGATCCTCTGAACGTGCAGTTACTGCCCGGAAACAGGTAGTCCATGATCTATGTCGAGCACGGGCTCCGTTGAATTGGCAACCGAACCCAATCATGAGCGCGCGTGCTGTGGCGGATCATCCCGGATAAACAATGCAGGAGAGGAGACGAACCCGAACATGGACCCAGTAGAAGAGCGACTAGCAAGCTTTTATTTGGGACAGGAGCACGACCTGGTG
Organism: uncultured Chloroflexia bacterium; assembly: GCA_963783445.1. GTDB lineage: Bacteria > Chloroflexota > Anaerolineae > JAAYZQ01 > JAAYZQ01 > CAWANP01. The sequence continues at coordinate 502,968 of CAWANP010000002.1, forward strand.
GAGAATGAGACCCTCGATCAGATTGTGGACTATGACGCCCGCGATTTGACGACCCACGCCGTATGTCTGGGCATGACCGGCAGTGGCAAAACGGGTTTGGGCGTGATCTTGCTGGAGGAGGCCGCCCTTGATGGCGTCCCATCTTTGGTCATCGATCCCAAAGGTGACATGACCAACTTGCTTCTGACCTTTCCCGACCTATCGACCGAGGATTTTCAACCCTGGATCAACCCCGACGATGCCCGGCGCAAGGACATGGATCAGGAGAGCTATGCGGCCAGCATGGCCAATCTCTGGCGCAAGGGGCTGGCTGGGACGGGGCAGGGCCCGGAGCGCATCCGCCGCCTCAAAGAGGCTGCGGACTTTGTCATCTATACGCCTGGCAGCAGCGCAGGCCGGCAGGTGAGCATTCTCCATACACTCAAGGCCCCCGACCTTTCCTGGGACACCGATTCGGAACTGCTGCGGGACAAGATCGAGAGCGTCGTCTCGGCCCTATTGGGCCTGATCGGCATCGAGGCCGACCCGGTGCGCAGCCGCGAACACATCCTGTTGTCCAACATCTTTGAAAATGCCTGGCGCGCTGGCGAGGACCTCGACCTGGCGCAGCTGATCGTGCGCGTGCAAAAGCCGCCCTTCTCCCAGCTTGGCGTGTTCCCCGTGGATATTTTTTTTCCGGAAAAGGACCGAATGGAACTGGCCATGTTGCTCAATGGCCTGATGGCCTCCCCGGCCTTTGCCGATTGGATCCAGGGCCAGCCCCTGGACATCGATGGACTGCTGCACGGCCCTTCGGGCAAGCCGCAGGTCAGTGTCCTGTACATCGCCCACCTCTCGGAGCCGGAGAAGAAGTTCTTTGTCACCCTGCTCTTGGAGCAGGTGGTGAGCTGGATGCGGGCCCAGAGCGGGACCACCAGCCTGCGGGCGCTGGTCTACATGGACGAGATGTTTGGCTATCTACCGCCCCATCCCAGCAACCCGCCCACCAAGAAACCGCTACTCACCCTGCTCAAGCAGGCGCGTGCCTTTGGCCTGGGTCTGATCCTGGCCACCCAGAACCCTGTGGACCTGGACTACAAAGCCCTATCCAACGCTGGAACCTGGTTCATTGGCCGCATGCAGGCTGACCGCGACAAGCAGCGTCTGCTGGACGGGCTGGAGGGCGTGCAGGTGGGCAAGGGCGGTACCAGCCGCGCCCAGTTTGACCGCATGATCTCGGCCGTGCAATCGCGGGTGTTCCTGTTGCACAACGTTCACGAGGACGAACCGGTCGTGTTCCATACTCGCTGGGCCATGAGCTACCTGCGCGGCCCGCTGACGCGTACCCAGATCCAGCAACTCGTAGCTCAACAGGCCATGACCCCGTCTGCTGCTGCGGCACAGCCCGCTGCGCCCCGAACTCAGGCGTCTTCCATGTACGTTCCGCCACCGCCTGTGGAGCCGCCACCGCCGCCCGAGCCGGTGATCCCCTATGGCCAGGTGCCGCCGCAACTGCCCTCAGCCGTCAAACAGGTATATCTCCCGGCGCGGGCCTCTCTTGAGGATGCCTTGGACAAGCTGGCCCGCGAGCAGCGCTGGTCCGCGCGTTCAGCGCAGGATGCCACGGGATACCTGGTCTACGAACCCAATCTGGTGGGGTTGGCCAAGCTCCGCTTCCCGCACACTAGAAGCCGCCAGACCGCATCCCGGGAGGTTGCTTATCTGCTGCCCGCAGAGGCCGATCTTGGTGGCGTGGACTGGTCGCGGGGCCAAGTGGTACTGGATACCAGTGACCTGGATCGGCGTGCAGAACCGGACGCTTACTATGCCGAGCTGCCCGCCGACCTGGGCGGCGTCCGCAGCCTCAGCTCCCTCCAAAAAGGCTTTGCCGACTATTTGTACTACAATTCGTCCATCGCACTGCTCTACAACCCCAAGCTCAAGCTCTACTCCAAGCTGGATGAGTCCGATGAGCAGTTTCAGCGGCGCTGCCGCCAAGCTGCCGAGAAGGCGCGCGATGCGGAGATCAAAAAGCTCGAGGCCAAGTACGAGAGCAAGTTGGACACCCTGGAAGACCGGTTGGAGCGAGAAGAACGTGAGTTGGAGGAGGACAAGGTCGAACACAGCGCCCGCAAGCAGGAGGAATTGATGTCGGGGGCCGAATCGCTCTTTGGCATGTTCTCAGGGCGCAAGTCATCGCGGCGCCTTTCCTCGGCCAGCCGCCGGCGGCGCATGACCCGCCAGGCCAGAGCGGAGATCAAGGAATCAGAAGATGCCATTGAGGATCTCGAGGAGGAGATCGAGGAGTTGGAGGCAGAGGCCAGGGGCGAGGTGGAAGAGGTCACCGCCCGATGGCAGACTTATCTCGAGGAAGTGCAAGAGGAGGAAGTCAGACCGCGCCGTACTGACGTACAGGTCAACGTCTTTGCCCTGGCCTGGATCCCCCGCTGGGAGGTTGATGTCGCGGGCCAGACCCTGACTGTCCCGGCCTTTGAGCCAGAGCCGGTATAGCCAGCGGCCCCAAAGCGCCAGGCATGGCGCCTGGAACAACAGTGACATCTCGAGCGACAATCGGTGAGGTCATTGCGGGCGTTTTATGGTGCATGGTGCCGCAAGGGCAGGAACTTGGTGGCCTGTGATGAAGGGTATAGAGCTTTCCACCGGACATCAAACAGACAAGAATGAGGAGAACTAGACAAACCTGACCGCCCTTGTAGAGCGTAGCCTGAGAAACCTGGGTGTGGAGACTATTGACCTGCTTCAACTGCATTGCCCGCCCACCCAGGTTTTTTACGAGCCCGAAGTTTTTGGTGTGCTCGATGATCTGGCGGCTGCCGGCAAGCTCCGCTACTATGGCGTCAGCGTCGAAAAGGTAGAGGAAGCACTCAAAGCCATCGAATACCCCAATGTCCAGACGGTACAGATTATCTTTAACATGTTCCGCCACCGCCCGGCCGATCTCTTTTTCCCGCGGGCGCAGGAACGCGGCATCGGCATCCTGGCCCGGGTGCCTCTCGCCAGCGGCCTGCTGACCGGCAAGATGCGAGCCGACACTGCCTTTGGGCAGGACGATCACCGGAACTTTAACCGTTATGGCGAGTTCTTTGACGTGGGCGAAACCTTTTCCGGAGTGCCCTACGAGGCTGGCTTGGAGGCAGTGGATGCCCTGCGTCCGCTGGTGCCTGAGGGTGCCACCATGGCCCAGATAGCCCTGCGCTGGATCCTGATGTTCGATGCTGTTAGCTGCGCCATCCCCGGCGCCAAGCGCCCGCAGCAAGCCGCCGATAACGTCGCCGCCAGCGACCTGCCGCCCCTGAGCGACGAGACCATGGCTGCCGTGGACGATATCTACGACCGGCTGGTCCGCCCTTACGTCCACCAGCGTTGGTAGGTGTTGGTCTTGCCACCTTTGGCTGGGTGAGACTGAAGAACAAAGGACTGGCAGACCTTCCTAGATCTGCCAGTCCTTTTCATTCGATCCGACACAAGCCCGGCTCGCCCAGCTCCCCCTCCACCCGTACTCGTCCGGGCAGGAACTGGTTCACCACCCAGGCGCTGGTCTGTAGGTGCTGGGTCACCGCCTCGGTCGTAAAGTACGATGGACCCTTGATCAGCGCCAAGGGCAGTACCAACTGGTCCGCCAGGTAGTGGTCCACGGCGGCATCGCTCTTCAGATAGGCCAGCAGGTCCTCCACCGCCTCCTTGGCCACCTGTTCCGCCGGCTTGCCCAGCTCCCCCAGGGACGTGAACCCGGCAGCAGCGTTCTCCGACTCCGTCCACAGGAACATCACTGTGCCCCGTCCCTTGGATGGCGCGTCCACAATCTGGATGCGGGCGTTCACGCCGTTGGCGCGCAGCGTCTGGAGCGCCGCCCGTTCCTGCCGATCCCGGATATGTTTGGGCAGATTGCTGCTGGCGGACACGCCCCGTACTCGCAACAGGTCTCCCCGCCGGCGTAGGTCCAGGCCAGACAGGCCAGTCGTCGCTATGGTGCTGCCCTGCTTTGCTGCGTGTTGCGCGTTGCGCATTGCGTGGTATGCGTCGCCATCAGCCTGTAGGCTGGAATTCGCCGCGCCCACCACCGTCGCCTGGACGGCGCCACCGCCCTGCGGGTACCAGCCCCACTTCTGGATGTTCACCTTGGCCTGGATGCCTATGCGGGCCAGTGCTGGCAGGTACACGCGCTTCAGATAGTCATAGGGCGGACTCCAGGCGACGTGTGTTCCGCCGCGGAGCGTCAACTGCGATGTACCTCCGGCCAAGACCAGGGGCAGGAGTACCGCCTGCAGGATAAGGCTCACCGACCCGGCACTGCCCCCCTTGGCCGCCTGGGCCACGTCAAAGGTGTAAGTGCCTGCCTGCGGCGCCGAGTCTGGCACAAAAGTCACCGACTGAGCGTTTAGCTTGGCTCCCTCCATCCGGGCCCCGCACACCTTGGCCACCGCCCGTACGCTCGCTAGATGCTGGGGAGCCAACCCTGGCTTGCGCCGCCGGGCCCGGATGTTCTCAATGCGCACTGACTTGCCGGTTATCGCTGCCAGGGCCAGGCTGGTGCGCAGTACCTGGCCGCCGCCTTCCCCGTACGAACCGTCAATGGTGAGCATCTGGTGTCCCTTCCCACTAGAAGTCGCCGGCTCGTCCTGTCTGTCCATGGGGTCAGGGCGAGCGTGGTTCTCAAGAGAGTCTCAAGCTGTTTGGGCGCCTCTGGTGGTCCCTCCGCCAGAGACCTGAACTTGTTCAGGTCTCCCTGGTCATCCTGCTGGGTATGGATGTTGGCGTGGTGTGACGCCCAGACCTGGCCCGTCGGGCAGGATCAACTGCCCAGTCGCTACCTGAACGCCGACAAAGGGATCGTCGCTGATGAGCAGCGTACCATCCAGGTCAGCCCAATCAACCAGTGGCGCCAGGTGGGCCGCGGCCGTGATGCCTACCGAGGTTTCCACCATGCAGCCCAGCATCACCTGCAAGTCGTGGGCACGGGCTACGGCGATCATACGCCGTGCTTCGCGCAATCCACCTGCCTTCTGTACCTTGATGTTCACGCCATCTACACAGCCTGCCAGGCGGGGGATGTCGCGCGCCGTGCGCACCGGCTCGTCGGCGAAAACCGGCAGGGTCGAGGCTTGGCGTACCCGGCGCATGCCCTCCAGGTCCTCCTCGGGCAGTGGCTGTTCAATCCATTCCAGCCCCAGATCGGCCAGGGCCGGGATGAGCTGGATCGCCTGGTCAGCGGTCCAGGCACAATTGGCGTCGGCCACCAGGCGGGCGTCGCTCACGGCCCGTACGGCGCGTACCAGGGCCAGGCTGCGATCACCATCGCTGTCCAGCTTGAGCTTGAGGATTGGGAAACCGGTTGCCTCGCGGGCCTTGGCCTGTACCTCCTCTACTGTCCCCAGACCGATGGTCAGTGACGTAACCGGCGCCTGTTGCGGGTTCAGCCCCAGGAGCCGGTACAGCGGCGTACCCAGTTTTTTGCCTACCAGGTCGTGCAGGGCCATGTCCACCGCCGCCCGCCCTGCCTGCGAGCCGTCTGGCAGCGCCGCCAGCAGATCTTCCAACAGGAAGGGATCTCTGCCTGGGGACCAGTGCAAGGCGAGCGCCTCCAGGTACTCTAGCACGCTAGCCTGGGTCTCGTGGTGCTGGCGTACCGGCGCCGCCTCCCCAATACCCTCGTCCTCTCCGTCACCGATGCGTACCAGCACGTTATGCCGTACGTCGCTGCTGCCGTGTGCAATGCGGAAGGGTGTCTTTAGCGTGAGCGTGATCGGTTCATACTGCAAGTACATGTGATTCATCCTTGGGGTACGAGCATCGCTGGTTTCTCTGTCTCAGCGAGCAGGGTGGTTTGGCCGCCATTGATGCTGTGATCTTGCTGACCCCTTGTACGACGGCTCGCAGTCACAAGCCAAGGCGCGATCGAACGACTATCGACCTTTCGTCCTGAGCGCTCTGGCCGGTCAAGCCCGGGACATGGATCACAACGTGGTGATAGTCGGCTGAGCTACAGACAAATGTGTGCGCTTCGTCCGGCTCCAGGATGAGCAAGTCCCCGGCAGACAACGCTATGCTCTGCCTCTCCACCCTGATCTCCGCAGTGCCACGCACGACCAGGTAGATCTCGGAAATTTGAGCGTGGACGTGGGGTTCGTCGATTCCCTTATTGGCAAATCCGATGGAGACGCCCAGGTCAGAATCCCAAGGACTGGCGTACCAGCCTTTGTCATCAGATAGATTCGCCTGTTTGAATCGCACTCGGTTCTCTCTCAGGTCCTGCCTGGATATGAACAAGGTGGAGACCATAGGGTCCGCCAGTCAAGTGTGCCAGGCGGACAGGTGGGCCAGCTCATCTCAACGCCAGAATCGCCACCAGGCGCCTTTGGTCTGCGCTTTTTTGTCCTTGCCGCGTGCCTGAGGGCGTTCGTCGTCCTCAGGCGCCAGCGCATCCAACCACCGCCAATCCAAGTCCGCAGGCTCTGCTGCACCCGCAGTGGGTTGTGCGGCAATATTGGCCAGGCTTGCCCCGCAAGCTGGGCATGTGGGGCGGCCTGCAGGCCAGGTTCCACCACAGGTGGTGCAGGACTTGACCTCTTCGGTTTCGGCTGTCACTGAACTCTCACCGGTCATTGCTCCACTCCCCCTCCGGCAGCGCGGCGGACAAGGTCTTATGTCCAGCACCGCTTGCTGGTATGCACCTCAGATTATGCCACAACTAGCCAAGCACGTCAATTTCTGCCAAGTCTGCTCGTGGTCTATCACCAAGGGGCACGGCATCTATCTGGATCCGACCACGTCGGGCGAGCCACTGGTCGCGCCGTTTCCACCAGAATCAGCAAAATAGGTAGGCTTCGTGAAAGGTGACGTGTTGACGGCTGTGAACGGACAGGCAGTCCCCAAGGGCAGTAAGTTGCAGGAACTGTGGGAGGGCTCGATGTGGGACGGCAGCGATGCGACGCTCACCATTGGGGCTTGGATGGCGCGGAGCGAGAGGTGGCGCTGGCTTCCAGGCCGCAGTCCTCTTGGAACCTGGAGGCTCAGCAGGCCATCAGAGTCATCGGCGAGCAGGCCCTGGACCGCAACCTCACCTTTGGCATTGGCCTCGTCAGGCTGTGGTTTGTCGTGACAACTGGCTCGCCTGGCGAAGGGGTGATTACCCTGGGATCCTGGCTCTGATAGGCGTCGGTGCAGGCCTTGCCCATTGGGCTTTTGCGGCCGGCAACCAGTTCAACTTCGGCGCGCTCAGCCAAGTTGGACTGCTCGCCTGCATCGTGCAGCTGCCAGCCTGGCTGGCGTGGGCCAGAATTGTGCTAGGTAAGCTGGGCTCGGCGGCTGCAGAGTCCTAGTAGGGCTCAACCACGAGGTCGTCCCAGTATTTGCTGCCCGAGGAGTAGCTCCACAGCCCGATGCGTCCGTTCAGCAGCCGGCCGCTGTCTTTGTGCCAGGCGTTCACCTGCCAGTCCGCGGGCTCATCCGTGCCGTCTGGCCATACTTTGGCACGGATCTCTGTCCGCGCTCCCGTATCTACTACCTCCAGCACGAACCAGTACCATAGGTTTGGTTTCGGTTTGACGTTCGTCTGTGTGTCTCCCTCCAGTCTTACTGTACTATTCGGGTGTGGCGCCAGGTGGAAAGACGTGTCGCCATACCGCCGCAGCCGGTAGTAGACGTCCCGGTCTGCGTACTGGCTGTAGGCTGTCACCCCCAGACCGCCTGCCGCGGACGTCATCATCATCCGGCCCCGGAATCGGAGATCTGACCATTCCTTGCTGCCCACCCCGACATAGTGCGAGTGGATATTCTTCTCTGTCGACTGGGTACCGAATACCTTGTCGCCAGGAAGGTCGTACACCTTGAATAGGCGGTTGTCCTGCCGCATGCTGTTCCCAGCTCTCGTGTCGTACCAGCCGGCCGGATCGGCGCCCGTTGCGTAGCCCTGGAAGTCCTCCGCATAGAGCCAGGGCACCTCCTCAAAGGTTGCCGTAACGGTCGTATCGCCGGAAATCTCAATGGCGGCTGGATTCAAGAGACCGGACAGGGCTCCGATCCAGCCGGCAAAGACCCATCCTGCATCGGCTATCGCTTCGACCTGTACCATGTCTCCGAGGTGATAGGTCGCCTTCTGAGGCATCACTGCCACCTGCCCGCCGCCAATGACGCTGGGCGCCAGGGCGTACTCTTCCATTGCAAAGACTGCCACTACGGCCTTGTCACCATCCATGCCAATGGTAGTTGGGTTGCTGCTCCCCAGCAGATCGCCATTCCAGTGGTCAAAGCGCCAGCCTGTGCGTCCTTCCGCTGCCAGTGTGACTTTTTCATCCAGCCGGTAGGCGGCCTTGTCTGGCTCCTTGGACACCGATCCCTCGCCCTCTGTGTCTATCAACAAGGCGTATTGGCCCTCGCTGAATAGTGCTGTTACTTTCTTGTCCCCATCCATGGTGATGCTGAGGGTGCTTTCAGAGCCCGCTGCATCGCCGCTCCATCCGGCAAAGCGCCAGCCAGCGTCAGCCACTGCTGACAGCTCAACTTCCTCGCCATGGCCATAGGTTTCTTTCTCCGGCGAAATCGCTATTGCACCGTCCCCGGTCACCTCCACCCGCAATGTGTATGCTTCCTCGACAAAGACGGCCTCCACGACTTTGTCCCCGTCCATGATCACAGCCCCGGGGTTCTCGCTGCCCGATAGGTCGTCACTCCACTTCTCAAAACGCCAGCCTGGCTCCCCGGTCGCTGTCAGGATCACCTCCTGGCCATCGGCGTACCGCGCCTGATCTGGCGCTACGCTCACAGCGCCCCGGCCCAGCTCAGTGACCTCGAGATCCCAGTACTTTGTCCGTGTTACTGGGTATGCCAGCAGATCATCCCAGTACTTGCTGCCCGAGGAATAGCTCCACACTCCGATCCGGCCATTTGTCAGCCGGCCACCGCCGCTGTGCCAGGCGTTCACTTGCCAGTCCTCTGGTTCGGGCGTACCTTCCGGCCAGACCTTGGCCCGGATCTCGGTCTGCGTTCCTGTGTCCCCTATCTCAACCAGGAACCAGTACCATATGTCCGGCCGTGGCTTGACCCCCGTATCCGTGTCCCCATCCAAGGCCACCGAGTTGTGGGGGTGCGAGGCTAAATGGAAAGCTGTGCTGTCATGCCGTCGCAACCGGTAGTAGACGTCCTCGTCCGCATACTTGCTGTAGAATGTCACCCCCACGCCACTGTCCTGCGATGTGATCATCATCCTGCCCATGTAGCGAAAGTCTGACCATTCTTCGCTGCCCGTCCCCACATAGTGAGCGTGGATGTTGCTTTGTTTTGATTTGGTGCCAAATGCCTGGTTCTCTCCGAGGTCGTACACCTGGAACAGGCCATCATCCTGGACCATGCTGTTATCTGCCTTGGTGTCGTACCAGCCATCAGGATTCGCCCCGCCTTCATATCCTTCAAAGCTTTCCTCGTACGAGACCACGCTCTGGACAAAGGTGGCCGTCACACTCGTGTCGCCGGTGATTTCCAGGGCTGTCGGGCTTCCACGGCCGGAGAGGTTGCCACTCCAGCGGCCTAGGGCGTAGCCAGGTTCCGGCCGGGCCACAAACTGGAGTTTCGTTCCCCCGGCGTATCCGCCTCCGCCGCAATTGGGCGGTAGGCTGGATTCCACCGAACCGGAGCTACCTGGTTCGACGCTCACAGACAGGGTGTAGCAGCCAGGGCCAAAGTTGGCTGTGAGCGACCGGTCTTTGACCATTTCCAGGGACCAGGTTCCATCGCCGTTGTCCGTCAAGTCTTCAGAGTCGGCGCCGCTCCAGTCCTCAAAGACCCAGCCCGCTGCCGGTAGGGGGCTGAGCCGTACCATCTCACCTTCGGCGTAGGCGGCCGTGTTGGCTTCCCTATCCACGGTCCCCTGGCCCATGGTGTCGATGGCCAGAGTATAGATGCCGCCCACCGGGCGGACCTGCACATCGCCAAAGGTAACATCTGCCTGGTGGGCGAGCAACAGAAAACTGCCTGTCTGCGGGTCGTTCAGCGCCTCCTGGCCCTTTAGGTCCCAACCCGAGGGCTCGGGCTCGTTTGCTCGCCACATTTTCAGCCGGTAGAATCCGCCTTTGCCTGGCTTGGTCTCAACACGCATCTTGAGGACATAGGGCACATTTAGCTTCAGTTTCTGGCTGTTTGTGCTGTCTATGAGCCGCTTCTTGTTGCCATCGATCCGTAGGTTCTTAGCGCCGGAGTCGAACCACCGGTACCAACCCAGGGCGCCCAGGGGATACCAGCCGCTCTTGGGCTGCCAGCCCGCGACCGGATCGTCGGTGTGCCCCTTCCAGCGCATCAGGATACCCACGCCGGGTGACCCGGAGGACCCGCGACTGTGGACGGTGACCGGCACCGTGACCTCATAGTCGGTCCAGGTCAGGTCACCGACAGCTACCAGCCGGTCGTAGCCCCGTACCTTGGTGCGGATGCCATCCGGCGTCAGCTCCCACAACCCATCTACTACCTGCGCCACCTGCTGGATATCCCGGATTTCGCTCCAGTCGATGGCATAGCGCACCGGCCAGATGTTGTCTGGCTCGTATTGCAGCGTCACAGTCTCCGTGGACCGGTTGCCCTCTTTATCCCGCGCGACGATCACAATTTCATTCACACCGGAGTTCAGTCGGTCCCTGTGGATTTCGATGTTGAAATCGCCCCTGGAGGCCAGCCGTCGGCCATCAGGACCGATGGAGAGGGATTGTTGCGCGCTGCCATTGAGCGAGTACTTGAGAGACTTGACCCCGTTGCCGTCCGAAACACGGCCCAGAATGCTGATCCGCCGCTGGGGGTCGCCCAGGTGGCCAAATACCTGGCTGGAGCCATACCAGACATCGATGAGTGGTGGTACACCTGCGGCAGAGGTCTGGCTGTCGCCCGGCGCGGGACCGTCGGCGACCGCCTCGAATTCCGAGGGCTCGGTCATCTCAAAAAGCAGACCTTCCTCGTTGTCTGCCAGCGTCACAGAAAGGCCGGGAGTGAGGAGCGCCAGTGTACCTAGAACGGCAAGGATCCAGGCGACGGGTTTGGGTTTCCGCTGCTTCATTGAATTGACCTCAAAACGAGTGAGATACGTTGATTCCGAAAGCTATTGTACCATGATTGCCGGGAGAAGGCAAGGGTGGTGGGGTCATGCAGGGGGAAAGCCGAATGGGCCGCCAGCCCCTGCGATTACCGGGCTGGCGGCCCATCTTACAAAAGAAGATTTGGTTCTGACTAGGTTCTACGATTCGCCCTGTCCTGCTTGTCTGGAACTCCCATATCCTGTTGCGGCTCCTACTCCAGAATCTCGGCCACGGCAGCCGTCATCGTAGCTGCGATCAGCTCGCTCGCATCAGAGATGTCGTCGCCGGATACCAGGGCCATCTCGGCCGCCAGCATTCCCTGTCCTTGTTTGAGGAGATCTGTGTCCCTTTTTGTGAGGTGGGCCCGGTCCCGGTGCCAGGTCAGATCGCGCACCACTTTGGCTACCTGCATCACCTTGCCCGTGCTCAGTTTCTCTCCTACTTGTTCCTGGCGCTCCTTAAAGTCGTCGGGCAAGCGGCGGGGTTTGCTGCGCAGCATGCTCAGTACCTGCGGGAGGCTGGATGGAGGCATGGCAGGTCTCAGGCCCAGCTCGTCGACTCTGTGAACGGGGATCTGAAGGATCAATGCCTGATCCGGTATGTCAATTACATAGTAGCGTTTGGTCCCGTCCAGGAGTTCTTTGCGCTCGATGCTCGCCACCCGCCCCGGTCCATGGTGCGGATGTACTACCCTATCACCTACCGAGTACTTCATGGCTTTCCCTCCTCAGGGCTCGGTCCAATATGCTCAACGTTCCGATCCCATGCCCGCGTTCCGGTCTTACTGGTATCTATTCAGGCGGCTCTCCAGCTTTCCTTTGCGGTTTCGCTCTCGCCGTTTCGCTTTGCGCAGGGCGATACGTTTCCTTTCACTGGTCGACATAAAGAAACGCTTCTTCCTCACGTCGCTCATCACCCGCTCATTCTGGATCTTTTTTCCGAAACGTCTAAGCAATTGTTCCTGCGACTCGTTCGTCCTTAATTCGACTGTTGCCAATTCAATATCCTCCAGTTATGAATGTACTGCTCAGCCCACTCTCCGAGATGCAAAAGACCGGGTCTCCGAATACCGATTCTACCAACCTACAGCGACCGAAAGCTCACCAACTCCTGCTGCTGCTCATCCCACAAGTTCATGCGCAACGAGTCCAGGCTTTTCCCAATGGTGAGTGGCTGGACTGCCCGCATGGCCGGGATCCCGTCGTAGCACGGTTGCAGATGATAGTTGGGAATGCGCGGTCGAAGGTGGTGGATGTGGTGCAGACCGATGTTTCCTGTGAACCACTGCAGCACCCTGGGCAGTTTGTAGTAGGAGCTGCCCTCCAACGCTGCCTTGGTGGCGTCCCATTTGCCGTTGCGGGCCCAATACACGCCTTCGTATTGGTGCTGCACGTAGAAGAGCCAAATGCCCAGGGCTCCCCCGATAAGTATGATGGGCAGTTGGATCAAGGCGTAGGTACCCAAGCCGATGGTCAGGCTGGCCAGCACGATGATGGCCAGAATCGCCAGGTCAGTGATCAGCACGCTATTGCGCTCTCGCGGCTTGGCTCCCTTTTGGGGAAAACGTTGGGCAATAGAAAAGATGGCCGCTGGCCCCACGCCAAACAGGATCACGGGATTGCGGTACACGCGATAGGCGATCTGGGTTCGCCGTGGAGCTGCCTGGTACTCTTCGACCGTCATCGTCCACACGTCACCGACCCCGCGCCGGTCCAGGTTGCCGGCTGTGGCATGGTGCAGGGCGTGGGCCCGGCGCCAACTATGATATGGCGTGAAGGTCAGGACGCCAGTGACATAGCCCAACGCCGTGTTGGCCTTTGGCGAGGCGAAAAAGGAACCATGGCCGGCGTCGTGGAAAAAGATAAAGATGCGGGCCAGCAACGTAGAAGCCACGACGGCCAGGGCCAGGGTGACCCAGTAGGGTGCCCCGGATTCGGCGGTGTAGATCATGAGAACCCACAGGCCGACGTAGGGCACAAAGGTGTTCACCAGTTGCCAGACTGCCTTGCGGCGGTTAGGCTGCGCGAACCGGGCAATATCCTGATACCAGGCTGGCTTGGGCTCCTGTGGCTTGGTAGCATTTGAGTCCTCGGTCACGACGTACCTCCTAGGAATGGCGCCCAATTCTGACGATTGGGGGTGGCTGGTAGTTTTCCAGATTCGACTCGCGTAGCAGGACATCGCATGATACTGTGCTGAGCACAGTCCGGGGGTACTAGGCGCGCACCCCATGGCTCCTGCCTATGGCACATCGGAGAAGGTTGCCAGAGGTGCATAGGCCACTCCCACCATGCTCGGACCCGTATGGGCGCCCAGTACGAGAGACATCGAACCAGGTGGCAGCCAAGTACAATCATAACTCTGTTCTACAAGATCGTGGAGCATCTCAGCACCTTCGGGGTTCTGGGCGTGAAGTACCTGGACGCGCATGGCGCTGCCTGGCGAGTGCTGCTTGAGCATGTGCTGGACCAGGCCCTTGAGGGCAGCCTTAAAAGATCGCACTTGGCCAAGCTGTACGTAGGTTCCATTCACCTTCTCAACCCCGATCAAGGGTTTGAGGTTGAGAACCGAAGCGATCAATCCTTTCATGTGGCTGATACGCCCGCCATGGATCAGGTACTTGAGTTCCTTCAGTGTATAGGCACTATCGCTGGCCGCGCTGATGCGCTCCATCAGTGCCAGAATCTGCTCCAAGCTCCAACTGGACTTTGCGCCCCGAGCAGCCGCTTCTACCTGCCAGCCGGACGCGGCGGACAAGGTCTTGGTATCGACGAGGGTGACGGTCGCGTCCGGCGCCAGTTGCGCTCCCGCCTGTGCCGAGTTGAACGTGCCGCTCAGTCCAGAAGTCATGTGGATGGACAGGATATCCGGGTCTGTGGCTGCCAGGCGCTGGTAGGTCTCGGCGAAATCCCCTGCCGATGGTTGTGACGTGATGGGCAGGCTATCGGTCGCTGCCAGCAAACTGTAGAACTCGTCCGGTTGGATATCTACGCCTTCACGATACGATTTGCCATCCAGAGTAACCACAAGGGGCACGGTGTGGATGCCCAGTTCAGACTTTGTCTCTTGGGGTAAAATCAGGTCGACGCCACTGTCGGTCACGATCTGCATGATTCCGCTCCATGCCGAGCCCGCCAAGGGCTCGATGCTCATGTTTCAAGATGGTGTGCGATAGGTTGTGTGTGGTCACACTTCTGTCAGCGCCACCGTCACCACCGGTTTCCGCCTGGTCTCCCGGTAGAAGAGGCTGGACAGAGCTCGCTCGACCCTTGCCTCCACTTTTGCTAGTGTGGTTCCCCGCTTGCCTGAGGCGGCCGTGGAGACGACTTTTCCGGCTTGGGATAGTAGATCCTGCGCATCTGGGGTGTAGACAAAGCCACTGGTGATGATACGCGGCTGCCCCACCGTCTTTCCTGCTTGTCGATCGTAGCGGGCGACGGCCGTCACAAATCCCCCCTGGGCCAATTCATCCCGCTGGCGCATCACCGTCGGCCCTACCTCACCTACCCGCGAACCGTCCACAAAAACATAGTCGCCAGGAATCCGATCTTCGATCTTCATCGTCTGTCCATCAAAGGTCAATGGGTAGCCGTTCTCGACGACGGCAATGTCCATCTTGGCGATACCCAGCTCATGAGCCAATTTGGCATGTGCGACCAGATGGCGAAGCTCACCGTGGACGGGTACAAAAAAACGAGGGCGCAGCGTCTCGATCAGCTGCTTCAGATCTTCCCGGCTGCCGTGGCCCGAGACATGCGCCTGGGCCTGGGGTCCGTAAATCACGTCGGCACCTGCCTGAAACAGACGGTTGATGACGGCGTAGGTTGTCTCCTCGTTGCCGGGGATGGTGTGCGAAGAGAGCAAAACCGTATCGCCTTCCTGGATGCTCAGGGAGCGGTGGCTATCGGTGGCCAGCCGGTTCAGGACCGCCAGGGGTTCTCCCTGGGAGCCTGTGGCCATGATCACTACCTGCTCGGGCGGCTGCTTGTCGATTGCATCCAGGCCGATGAGCATGTCGGGTGGGATTCGGAGATAGCCCAACTCGCGGGCCATCTGGGTATTCTCTATCATGCTCCGGCCGGCGATGGCGATCTTGCGCCCCTGTTGCTGCGCTACGTTTACCACCTGCTGGACGCGCGAGATCAGCGATGAGAAGGTGGCAATGATCACCCTGCCTGTCGCTTCCTGCATGATCTGACCCAATGCATCATCCAGCGCCGCCTCGGAAGGTGTGGCCCCCGGCTGGTCGGCGTTGGTGCTGTCTGAAAGCAGCGCCAGTACGCCGCGGTCGCTGAACTCGGCCAGCTTGGCGGCATCGGTGGGCCAGCCATCTACCGGGGTGGGATCGAATTTGAAATCGCCACTGTGTACAATCAAGCCCGCCGGTGTCGTGATGCCCAGCCCTACAGAATCGGGAATGGAATGGCAGACGTGATAGGGCTCGATGGAAAAGGGGCCGATGTTGACAATGTCGCCAGCAGCGTAGGTATGGAGCTTGGTCCGCTCCAGTACCCGCTCTCGCCGGAGCTTGATCTCGATCAAGCCGCGGGTCAGGCGGGTGGCGTATACCGGCACGTCGAATTCCTGCAAGAAATGGGGTAGGGCGCCGATGTGATCCAGGTGCCCGTGAGTGATGAGGACAGCGCGCAGGCGGTCCTTTCTTTCGCGAAGGTATTCCCAGTCGGGAATGATATAATCAACCCCCAACATATTTGCTTCCGGGAACATCATACCCGCGTCGACTAAGATGATGTTGCGGCCATACTCGATACTTACCATGTTCTTGCCCACTTCTCCCAGGCCGCCGAGGGGCAAAACGCGCACTTCTTTGCTCAGTTTCATTCTCCTAAATCGTTGATTCTGTTTTCCTGTGAACCAGGTTCACAGAGAAGCGCGGACCGGATGGAAGCCGGTCCGCGCTCCAGCGTGCTAGATCGTGAATTTCCCGCCAACCATTGCTAGCGCTCCATCTTTGTTGTGGATCAATGCGAGCAGTTGCCATTCCTACCAACGAGGGCGACCCCGGTCACTCTGTCCCTGGTCACGCTTTGGCTTGGCGTTGTCCACCTTGAGTTCCCTGCCGTCAACCTGCTTGCCGTTCACGCCAGTCTTGGCTTCCTGGGCGGCTTCCTCAGTTGTCATTTCGACAAAGGCAAAGCCCCTGGACCGGCCTGAATAGCGATCTGTGACCAGATTGACCGTTTCGATCTCGCCATATTCGGCGAACAGCGTCCTCAATGTGTCCTCGGTTGTGTCGTAGCTCAGATTGCCTACGTACAGATTCTTGGCCATGATATGCTTACCAGCCTACCACGGTCACGTTGGTCGCCTGCAGTCCCTTTTGGCCCTGCTCGACGTTGAACTCGACGGTTTGACCTTCCTCCAAGTTCCGGAACCCCTCACCCTGGATGGCCGAAAAGTGGACGAAGACATCCTCGCTTCCCTCTCGGGCTATGAATCCAAAGCCCTTGCTGCCGTTGAACCACTTGACAGTTCCAGTTTCTCTCTCAGACATGTAATACCTTTCGTAGATGTTGTTAGGAGGAAGGTACTGCCGATCATCGCATAGAAAAAAGGCCCAGACTCGTAAAAGCCTGGGCGCTCATCATCTTTGATCAAACCAGATTCTTACTTCATCCTACACCCATATGATACCATATCTGCTCGATTCTGTCAAACTGTAGTGGGGCCGTGGCTTATGCCGCCTTGCCCTGCACCGCATTCAGGTCGAGCCCCTGCCGGAACATCTCGGCGAATTCTTCGGGAAGGCGGTTCTCGCGGATGGCAGCTACCATCTGTTCCACGTCATAGTCCACCCGGTGGTGCTGTACCTGGACCTCATTCGGCCCAATTTGCAGGAGGGAGTAGTGGGCGCGAGGGTCGCCGTCGACTGGCAACCCGACGCTGCCCGGATTAATGAACCATACACCATCCACCTGGCGGGCAAAGGGCTTGTGGGTGCGGCCACAAACGATGAGGTTGGCCCCGACCTTGCGAGCCAGGCCTACGAGAGCCTCTGGCGGCTCGTTGGGTCCAATGTTCTTTCCACCATGACCGGGGCAGCCGTGGGTCAGCAACACCCGTTGGCCTTTGACCGTCATGCGCATCTCCCGGGACAGGAACCGGAGGTACTTGCGGCTCTTCTTGGAGAGTTGCCCGTAGGTCCACTCGAGGGTCAGATACTCCTCCAAACTTTTCTTTCTGCGCCAGCGTTCCTTGCGCTTCTTGAATCGTAGGACCTGGTCGTCAAAGCCTCCAATCGTGTTGAGTATATCATCGCCCTGAAGTTGCTGGACCACCTCCTCGGGGAAGGCGCCGTAGCCCACAAGGTCGCCCGAGTTCCAGATCGCTTTTGCCTTTTGCTCACGCGCATGGGCCAGTACCGCATCGAGCGCCGGCAGGTTGGCGTGTACATCTCCGATCAAGGCGATCTTCATGACACCTTACTCCTCGTTCCAAAGCCCCCGATGCTCGATCATCCACTGCTGTGAATCAAGCTCCGGCTCACCTTCCTGGGGGTGTACCCGTTCCCAGTTCCCGGTGGCCAGCAGCCGCCGGGCCTGCATGTTGTCCTTGAGATGGACGCAGAAGATATGCTCGTACACCGAATCCCGGAGGTCCGGGTCCTCTATCGGAAAGATCTGCTCGACGCGGCGATCCAGGTTGCGCGGCATCAGGTCGGCGCTGCCCAACAGCAACTCGCTCTCGCCGCCATTCTGGAAGTAATAGATACGGGGATGCTCTAAAAAGCGGCCCACCACGGAGGTCACAGTGATGTTTTCGCTCACACCCGGCATACCTGGGCGCAGGCAGCAGATACCCCGTACCTGCAGATCCACTCTCACGCCTGCCTGAGATGCCCGGTACAGGGCCTTGATGCAGGCTTTGTCCACCAAGGAGTTCATCTTGAAGGCAAGCAACCCGTCGCCGTGCTCCTCTTGCTGGCTGATCTCACGATCGATACGGTCGATGATCTCCTGCCGCATCAATCCTGGCGCCACCAGCAATTTGCGGTACTCTTGTTTGTAAGAGTAGCCGGTCAGCACGTTGAAAAGCTCCGATACATCAGCGCCGAGATCGGGGTCGCTCGTCATAAAGCCAATATCAGAGTACAGGCGAGCCGTGGTATCGTTATAGTTGCCCGTGCTCATGTGGACATAACGCCTGATGCCGTCCCACTCCCGGCGGATTATGAGCAAGAGTTTGGTGTGGGTCTTGAGGCCTACCAGGCCATAGACGACGTGTACGCCTGCTTCTTCCAGGGCTCGGGCCCAGACGATGTTGTTCTCCTCGTCAAAGCGGGCTTTTAGTTCCACCAGCACAGCGACCTGTTTTCCGTTCTCGCGCGCTTTCCGAAGCGCGTCAATCACGGGCGAGTCTGGGCCGGCGCGGTACAGCGTCTGCTTGATGGCCAGCACATCCGGGTCCGCCGCCGCCTCCTGCATGAGATCTACCACGGGGGTAAAGCCATCGTAGGGGTGGTAGAGCAACACGTCCTGCCGCTGGAGCACTGAAAAAATCGACTCATCCGTGGTCAGGGGGGGCGGTACCGCTGGCTGGAAAGGGGGATCCTTAAGCTCAGGGTTGTTGATCTTTGTTAGCTCCATGAGGCTGGCCAGACCCAGGGGAGCGTTCCGGGTGTACACTTGGTAAGGGGCCAGTCCCAGGTTGGTGACAAGGATGTTGCGGATCCGCTCGGGCAGGGCGGTGTCCACCTCCAGCCGCACCGCGGAACCAAACTGCCGTTGCTGTACGCTTTCCTGGATCGTGGCCAGAAGATCGGCCGCCTCGTCTTCCTCGATCTCTGGGTCAGCATCACGGGTCACGCGGAAGGGATGGGCGGCCACAATCTCCATCCCAGGGAATAGCAGATCCAGGTTGGCGGCGACGACCTCCTCCAACCAGACATAGTTGTTGGAAGTGTCGTCCAGGAGGCCCAAGCTCTCGTAGCTTTCGGCTACTTCCTCACCAGGAATGCGCAGCAGGCGGGGGAACACGGCTGGTACCTTCAGCCGGGCAAAACGCTCGCCATACCGTGGATCGTCGAGCACAACGGCAAGGTTGAGACTTAGATTGGAAATATGCGGGAAGGGGTGTCCTGGATCAAAAGCCAATGGTGTCAGCGCTGGGAAAATCTCGCGCTCAAAGTAGCGGCGCAGCAGCTTTCGTTGCTTTCCCTTGAGTTCATCGTGGTCCAAGATGTCGATGCCAGCCTGCTCCAGTTTGGGCAGCAGGTCATCTCGCCAGCACTCCCCGTGCTGGGCAAGCATGGGCAACAACTCCTGGCGGATGGCCATCAACTGCTCGGCGGGCGTCATCCCATCCGGCGGCGTGTCGATAACCTCGGCCTCCAACTGTCGCCGGAGACCCGAGACGCGTATCATAAAGAACTCGTCCAGATTGCTGGCAAAGATCGACAAGAACTTGACCCGTTCCAGCAGAGGGTGGCGTTCGTCAATCGCCTCCTCCAGTACGCGCCGGTTGAACTGCAGCCAACTCAACTCCCGGTTGATATACAAGCTGGGATCATTCAGGTTAATGGACTCGCTCATCGTCTGGTCCTTCCCACCCACAACTTCAACCATCACACCTCGATGCTATCTGCCGTCTTTGGCTCAATGGTAGCGTGATGCCGGACCGCAGCTACTTGCCTGGTGCAGGCATAGTGGCCCCTTTCTTGTACCAAAGTCCAGGCTTGGGTCGAGGTGAGCAGGATCATACCACAGTTCGGCCCCAAAGTCAATCCTTCTGACGTATCATTGGACCATAACCTGGGTTTCTGATTCACGAAAGAATGAAAGTGTCGGCTGGCCTACTGCAGACAGGCTCCCTCTTCTCCATCCCGTGGGTCGAGCAAGCGGAAGCTGACCCAGGCAGCGATTGCCATCAGTACCACACCGCTGACTAGCAGGACTGGGTAAGACCAGACGTTGACAAGAACCCCGACCACCAGTGGCAGCAGGGCTACTGGAAGTAGCAGCGTGTTTTGCAGTGCTACACAAGTTGGGCGCAGTTGTACTGGCGCCATCTCCAGGATAAAGTTTGGGTATCCCAGGCGCATACCACTCATCGTCGCTCCCAACAGTGCAAAGACAAGAACAAAGAGGGTCTCTGTCGTCCACGGCGCCAGCAGGGCTAGCAGTGGCGCCAGCCCGCCGGCCAAGGCAGTACCGATAATCACTGTGCGGTTGCCGTAGCGGTCACCCAGCCAGCCCCAGAGCAGATTTGAAACCGCCCCACCTGCCATTTGGGCCGCCAGGTAGACGCCCACCATACCCGGATCGATGCCTGCCTCGGAACGGGCATAGAGTACGTAAAAGGGCGCCAGGGCTAGTACTGCCGTTGTCAATCCCCTCGCCGCAAGCAGCCGACGGAAATTGGGATTCTGCCGGGCGAGCACGCCAGCCCTCCGCAGCAGGTCGCCCAGTGATTGGGAGACACGTTTGACCGGGTACACAGGCTCTTTGATCAAGGCGAAGCCGGTGAAGGCGACAAGCAGGCAGCCAGCACTCAGCAGGAAGATCAGTGCAAAATTCTCGGCGTAGGGAAAGCGCTCTGGCCGGTCCAGGATGTACTTGACCACGTACCCTGCGCCGATGGCCAGTAGATAGCCCAACATCTGCCTCAACCCCGTAAAGCGACCCCGTCGCCGGGCTGGGATTGCCTTGGAAAACACGTCAGCGTAGACTACCGTGCCCATGCCTCCAGCCATGGAAAAGAGGCCAAAGAGCAAGATCAATACGGACAGTACGAGTTCTGGTTGAGTCTGAGCATAGGTCACGGTGAGATAAGCCAACACAGCCCAGCTTACCCAGCGGATGGTGATGATCCAAAGCAGGTAGGGCTTCTTTCGCGGTTTGTCCTCCACCAGGTAGGCGGTGAACATCTGGGGCAATACCTCACCAATGCCCTGTACGGCTGCCATCAGGCCCACGGCCACAGTTGAATCGGTCAGGGTAGCCACAAAAGCAGGCAGGATGGTGTGGATGCTGCCAAAGGCCGTGGAAGCCTGGAAAAAGACGCCGTGGACCAGGCCAGCGGAAAAATTGCGGCGATAGTAGCGTTCACTGTCCTCTTCGAACTGGGCGAGGGTAGGAGTATCTTTGCTCATGTACTCTCTCCATGGTCGGTTGTGGCAATGATCCAGGGGCCGTGATATTGCACGTATGGCGCAGGCTCGCACCTGGGCCAGCAGACTGCTACGACGGTCTCCAGTTGGATCAGGGGTTTCTGGCCAGGAGGACTCTTGGTCATTGGATATGTTCTTTTCCCTTTCTGCGTCTCTTGTTCCAGCACCACAACTTGCGCGCGCCCCAAGCCGCAAGAGTCAAGCCCGCCAGGATGCCGGCTCCCCCGGCCCCACTGGAAACGGTCACGGCTGGCACATGCTGGCCCACAAAGCTGCGTTCCGGCGTGAAATAGGTGTTCACCACCCGCGACAGATCCGCTGGACCTACGGCGTCGATGGATTTCTGGTAGTCCGGTACAGTCTCGCCATCCGGGATGGCCGACGACCATGCAGCGAGCCACCCAGCTCGCTGCATATTGTCCTCCATGGCCAGGGCCCAACGTCCCTTGAGCGTGGCTTTGGCCTCGGTTACGGCTTCTGTGTCTACCTCTCCCTGGCGGAGCCGTACCAGGTGGGCCTCAATCGTCTGCAGGATAGCTTCCCTGTTCCCACGATCCGAGGAGGTGCCTATGGCAAAGTAGCCAGCATCGTCGAGGAGGGAGTTATAGGCGCCCACACCGTAGACCAGCCCTTGGCGGTAGCGGATCTCCTCCATCAGCTCTTCACCCAGTACCTCGGCCAATACCTCCAGCGGCCAACGATCCGGGTGGAAGCGACCAACCGTCCTGGCGCCAATCCTCATCACCACCTGGTCGGTGAGCATCGGCCCGCGCACTACGACATTGTGAGGACCTGTGTCGGGCATTGCCGGTGTCTCAGGCACGGCGGGGCGGGTACCCTTTTCCAGGCTGCCAAAATACGCTTCGGCCCCGGCCAGTGCCTCGTCTGGTGTGACATTGCCCACCACGATCAAGACTGCGTTGTCGGGTGTGTAGTGGCGTCTGTAATAGTCCATCAAGGCTGTCCGGTTCAGCATCTCTAGCGAATCATCCTCGCCGATGACATTCATGTTCAGGCTGGTGTTGGGGAACAGCGACCGCCGGATGTCGCGAGATAGGTCGTAGCCAAAGCCCAATGCATCGAGGGTATTGAGCAACCAGCCGTAGCGCCCCCATCGCTCCTGGAAGATGACCTCACGTTCCTTGTCCACCTTCTCTTCTGGAAGTGTAGCGTGGAAGGCGACCTCTGCCAACCAGTCCAGGGCAATATCCAGGTCCTCGGCGGCCACGTGAGCATAGTATGTGGTTCTTTCCAGGCCGGTCATGCCGTTCCAGCGGCCTCCACGATTCCTGATAATATCCTTGATTTCCTCCTCGTTCCAGCGTTCGGTACCGGTGAATAGCATGTGTTCCACAAAATGGGATATGCCATTGTTCGCTTGGTTCTCATAGCGGGATCCGGCACGGATGACCAGGAGCGTCGCCACCGACTCGCTGTCGGGGCGGGGCTGGGACCATATCTGCAAACCATTGGGCAGCGTTGTTCTGTAAAGGGGAAATGGCCGGTCCTGGTTGGATGTCCCGGCAATCGGACCCTCAGCTGACAGATTTGTAGAGATCAGTAGTAGCAGCGGGCTCAGGAGCAGGGAGAATGTACGCATCATAGACCACCTCCTGGGATCTATTCTACTCCTTCCCTGTCAGGGAGTCAACCTTCGACGCTGAGCAGAGTGAGTGATGGAAACCACAGTCTCGAGTTCAGGGACAGTAGGGGCCTACTCCGAACCCGCGTTCCTTGAGATCTTTCAAGAAACTGCAGCCGATTGACCCAAAATCTGGACTGTGATATACTCATGCCCGGTTGGATGGTAGGATCGGCCCTGAATTCTGGACGCGGCAGTGCAAGATTGGCCCGTCCGGAGTTCGCGTACTATTTGAGCAGAAGAACAGCAGTAATCGTACCTATCACAAGTTGTGGACCGTCTGTGGGCTATGTGGGCCCGGTCACAGGCGCAGGAGGATTGCGTGGCGATCGGTGATGACCGACGGGGCTTGGGGCGGCGAGGCGAGGATCTTGCCGCCCAGCACCTGACCAGCAAAGGCTACGAGATCGTGGCCCGCAATTGGCGGTGCGAGACTGGTGAAGTGGACCTGGTGGCTGGCGATGGTGATTGCCTGGTTCTAGTGGAGGTAAGGGCGCGCCGGGGTCGGGCACTGGGCAGCCCCGAGGAATCGATAACCCTGGCCAAGCAGGCGAGACTTGCTGTCCTGGCCGAGGCCTACGTTCAAGCCCACGATTGGGCTGGAGACTATCGGATCGATGTGATCGCCATCGAGTTTGACCGGCGCGGGCGATTGCTCCGGGTGGATCACTATGAAAATGCCGTCACAGGCTGAGCTACCCGACCACGACTCTGGCAGTTTGAGGGGGGATCAGTACCCTCCTCTGGTAGCTATTGTAGGTCCGACGGCTGTAGGAAAAACTGCGCTATCGCTACACCTGGCCGAAGTGCTGGGCGGGGAGGTCGTGTCGGCCGATTCCCGGCAGATCTACCGGGGCATGGACATTGGTACGGCCAAAGCAAGCCTTGAAGAGCGGGCTCGCATACCTCACCACCTGTTGGATGTGGTGAATCCCGACCAGGTGCTCAGCCTGGCCCAGTACCAGAGGATGGCTTACGCGGCAGTGGATGCCATCCTTTCTCGGGGACGCGTTCCCTTTCTGGTGGGTGGGACCGGACAGTATGTGATGGCTGTCCTGGAGGGCTGGCAGGTGCCCCGGGTACCGCCAGATCAGGCCGTGCGGCACCAACTCTACCGCCAGGCAGAGGAAGAGGGGGCTGCAGCGCTTCACTCGCGGCTCCAGGCGCTGGACCCTGTGGCCGCTGGGCGCATCGATGCTCGCAATATACGCCGTGTGGTCCGTGCCCTGGAGGTGTGCTTGGTCACCGGCCGGCCCATTTCGGAGCAGCAGGGGCAATCTCCGCCGCCCTACCGCTGCCTGCTGGTCGGCCTGAATCTACCCCGCCCAGAACTCTACCGCCGCATCGATGTCCGGGTGGAGCGGATGATGTCCACCGGATTGGAGGCGGAGGTAAGGGGTCTGGTGGCGGCGGGCTACGGGTTCGATCTACCGGCCATGTCCGGGGTGGGATATGGCCAATTCGCTCCGTACCTGGCCTGCGAGGCGACGCTGGATGAGGTGGTCGACCAGGTCAAGCGAGCCACGCGGCGCTTTGTGCGCCAACAGGGCAACTGGTTCCGCCAAAAAGACAGTCGCATCCACTGGTTTGATGCCTGCCCAGAACCCTTCATGGCCGTTCTGGATCTGGTACGCGGCTTTGTCGCTTCATCTCTGGGAGGAGAGAAACTGCAGTCCTAGGAGAGATCCCCTGGGGTGGAGTTGCCAGCAGTGAACCCACGGTCTTGCAAGACAGAGGCTTGCTCACAAGGGCCGCCAGATCTGGACTGGTCTTGAGAAACGCGCTACTTCTGACCTGATTCTGTGTTATACATCGTGGGAGGTGACAGATATCATGAGCAAAGACATGCAAGAACCCTGCGGTAGGCGCAGGGTGGTGATCACTGGTGTGGGGGCGCTGACTCCGGTCGGCCTTACGGCCGAGGATACCTGGCAGGCCCTGCTCGCTGGCCAGTCGGGCATCGACACTATGCTCCTGGAAGGTCTGGATGATTGCTCCTGCCAGATCGGCGGCGAGTTGAAGGGCTTTGACGCTAACAATTACCTGGGCCGCAAAGAGGCAAAGCGACTGGCCCGTTTTAGCCAGATGGCCGTTATCGCCGCGCAGATGGCCCTGGAGGACTCGGGTCTGGAACTGAGCGATGAGGAGCGAGAAGAAGTGGGTGTGGTGCAAGGCACAGCCGTGGGCGGGACGGTGATGGAGGTTGAGGACGGCCTGCGCTTGCTGGGAGCCAGGAGCCTGTCGCGTATCTCGCCGAATCATCTGCTGGCGCTGCCACCCAATATGGCTGCCTTTCACATCGCCAAGACCTTTGGCTTCCATGGTTATTGCAACACTACGGTGACTGCCTGCGCCGCCGGTGCGCAAGCCATCGGTGACGCCGCCGAGCGGATTCGGCATGGGCGCGCTGACGTGATGATCAGCGGTGGCAGCGAGGCGGTGCTTACGCCTTTGGCTGTTGCCAGCTTTGCTGTGATGCGGGCCCTGTCCACGCGGAATGGCGACCCGGCTGCATCCAGCCGCCCCTTTGACGCCGAGCGAGATGGCTTTGTAATGAGCGAGGGCTCGGCCATCTTTGTTCTGGAGAGCCTGGACCATGCCCTGGAGCGGGGAGCCCGGATCTATGCCGAGGTGGCGGGCTATGCGGCCAATACTGATGGCTTTCACGTGATCGCACCCAACCCGGATCCGAGTGGTTCCATTAAAGCCATCCGCCAGTCCCTGGCAGACGCCGGTATCAGCCCTCAGGAAGTAGACTGGATCAACGCCCACGGTACCAGTACCCCGCTGGGGGATGTGGCTGAGACGAAGGCCATCAAGGCGGTTTTTGGTGAGCACGCCTACAACGTGCCGGTCAGCGCCAACAAGTCGATGCTGGGGCATGGGTTGGGGGCTGCGGGCGCCATGGAGTCCCTGTCCTGCGTGATGTCCTTTCGGGACAATATCATTCCGCCGACCATCAACCTGGACTATCCTGACCCGGAGTGTGATCTGGACTATGTGCCCAACACCGCCCGAGAAGTCAAGGTGGACGTGGTCCTCAAGAACTCTTTTGGCATGGGTAACCAGAATACCTGCTTGGTTTTCAAGCGGTATGGCGGGTAGCGAGTAACCGTACAACTTCAAGTTCTCGCTGGCTATATGGCAGGAGGCATCTTCGGATGGCTCTTTTTTTGGTTTTTTGGGGATGAACGCCTCATACTGAGCTATGTCGAGTGATTCGAGCTTTTCCCGGGTTGGTATGCCATTAGCATCCCAGCCCCGTTCCACATAATAGTCGTCCAGTAGGCGATCCAGCTCAAAAACCTCCCCCTGGATGGGGCCGGCGGGCATGGGCTCGGCCATCCGTGGAGCCAGGGTATCATCGGCGCGGGAGAAGCCAGCCTTGGTCAGGAAGAGTCGTTCCAGGGTATAGACCCGGTCGGCCGCCTCCAGCAGGCTCTCCGGTGAATAGCCAGCACCAGTAGCCTGGTTGACCATCTCGGTCAGGCGAGTAGGTATGTACTCATTGGCCGTGTCCAGCGTGTAGCGGATGGCGACAAAGACACACAGCCCCGCGCATCGATGATGGTAAAGAGATCCTGGAAGTACTTGACCAGTGCCGCCTTGCCCTCGTAGGCCAGGCCGTCGATCTTTTTCTCCGACGCCAAAGAGCTCCATGTAGGCAGTATCCCGGCCATGTGTGAAGCGCCGATGTTGGATGTGGCGTACAGAAGCCCCATACCTTTGAGCCCGCGGGCGTCGTAGCTGGGGAACTCGAGCTTTTTGGCTGTGATTGACATCTCTGGGTGGCCATATTTCTGCGCCAGACGCCAACTGCCTTCAGCGATCTCGCTGCCAAATCCTTCCCTCGTGGCCGTGCGGCGGATCATGTCGAGCAACCCTTCGGCGTCGCCAAAGGGCAGGGGGCGTCCAATCTGCTCCTCCACCAGGATGTCCTTGCTGTACATCTCCATGGCACAGGCGATGGTCAGTCCAGTGGATATGGTGTCCAAGCCCAGCTCATTGCAGAGGTAGTTGGCCTTGGTGATGGCGGCCATATTGTCGATGCCACACGCGCTGCCCAGAGAGCCGATGCTCTCGTATTCAGGCCCCTCCCCTTGTCCGGCAAACTGCTCGCCCCATTCTTCGGCTTTGACCTCCGTCAGACGGGCGCAGGCCAGGGGACAGGCGTAGCAACCCCTATGCCGGATCAAAAAGTTCTCCTTGAGGAATGGGCCATTGATCCTGGGCGTGCCCTCAAACTGGCCAAACTGGAAGTTACAGGTGGGGAAAACGCCCGCCTCGTGGGTCACGTCGGGTACGTAGGATGTGCCATAGATGCGCATCGTCGCACCCTTTTTGATGTCGGCTGCCAGCTGCTGGTTGGATTCTCGAACCACGGAGCGCAGGGCCTTGGCGTCATACAGCTTGGGCTTCAGGCCGCCCCGTACAGCCACGGCTTTGAGGTTCTTGGCGCCCATCACGGCCCCTACGCCGGAACGAGCAGCTGCCCGGTGTTTGTCGTTGATGATTGCGGCAATCAGCGCCAGGTTTTCGCCCGCAGGACCGATGCAGGCCACGCTGATGTCGTCACTGGTCTCGGTTCGAACGGCCTCGTCGGTCTGGTGGGTGTCCAGACCCCACAAGTGGGCCGCATCGCGCAGCTCTGCCCGCCGTTCGTCGACGTAGAGATAGACTGGCTTATCAGCCTTCCCCTCAAAGACAAAGAGGTCGTAGCCCGAGCGCTTCATCATCGTAGGAAAGGTGCCGCCCGAGTTCGAGTTGGACAGTGCGCCGGTGAGCGGCGACTTGGTGACCACCATGTAGCGGTTACCGGTCGGCGCCGGGGTGGAGGTCAGCGGACCGGTGGCCATGATGAACAAGTTCGCGGGTGACAGGGGATCGGCCTGGGGGTCCATACCCTCAAGCAGGTACTTGATTGCCAGACCGCGCCCACCGATATACTTTTGGGCTTCAACCTCAGGAATTTCTTCCTCGCGGATCGTACCATCGGAGAGGTTGACGCGCAACAGTCTTCCGTGCCAGCCGTACATGAGTATCGCCTCCTCTTGATCATTCGTCATTTTCCTACCCTCCACCCACAGCGGGAAAGACGGCCAGAATGTCGCCCTCGTTCAGAATCTGATCCCGCTGTGCGTGACTGCCATTTAGTAGGAAGGTGTAAGCGTCATCCACCGGGATCGGCAGCTCGGCCAAGATGTCGCCTACCTTGGAACTGGGCGGGACTTGGTAGCTATAACCAGCCTGAAGGTCGTGGTTCTGAGGCAGATAGCGGCGATAGCCAGCCAACAAGCGGACAGTAAGCTGCATCAGGTTCTCAAAACTGCAACTGCTGGTAGTCGCTTTCAGCCAGCGGTTCGATGCACCGGGGGTCGTCGTTGCCGGGGCGATTGACGAGACGGCTCACGGGGAAAGCCTCCATCTCCTCAGGTGGATAGGCGCGCAGGAGAGACTGGAGCCGCACTGTGTCCTGGACCCTGGGATCGAGCCAAAGATCGTAGTCTCGGGGATGCAAGATCACGGGCATGCGGTTGTGCAAGGGACGGAGCAGGTCGTTGGGCTCGGTAGTCAGTAGGGTACAGGATTCGATGATCGCGCCCTTTCTGGATGGATCCGAAGGGTTGTTAGGTTCCTTCCAGTACTCCCAGAGCCCGGCAAAGGCAAAGGGCCGCCCGTCGCGGAGACGGATGTAGAAGGGCTGCTTGCCTTGCTCGACCTTCTGCCACTCGTAGAATCCGTCTGCCGCGATAAGACAGCGACGTCGACGGAATGCGGCCCGAAATGCCGGTTTTTCCGCTGCGGTCTCGGAGCGGGCATTGATCATGCGCGCTCCGATCTTGGGATCCTTGGCCCAGAAGGGGATCAAGCCCCAGTGTAGCAGGGCCAACTCGAGACCCGTATAGGCAGTTTCTGAAGACGCGTCATCTCTAGATGGCCTGGGGGCTGCCACCGCAGGCGGTGCTATGCGTATCGCCGCTACGGCTTGGGTTGGGGCAATGTTGTACCGTGGCTTCATGTCTGGGATCTCGGGCAGGTTGAACTGAACGGCTAGATCTTGATCTGGATCGGTTAGGGTGAATCGCCCACACATGCTTCTCTCACTTTCTTCCGAAGGACCCACCATGGGGTGGCACACATCACAGTCCTGCCAGACTGGGTATCACGGCGAACCTGCCCGCCGCCCAAGGTTACAGAGCATAGTATGGCACAACCTGGTTTCAAAGTCAAGGCCCATTCTTGGGGGCAAGGCACGAGCTGCTTTGGAGGAATGCCCTTGTCTCCACGGGATCAGTGCTTTGCTAGTACGGGAGCCCATCTGGATCGTGTTGATGGCGTTCTGATGAACGATTTAGGCGCGGCGGTTCCGCTCAACGACGTGACCATGGTGGGGTACAAGATGGGGCAATCTCTCGAAGGGTATGGTGGCCACTCAGTGGCTCTTGGCCATCGCTGACCGGATCAGTTCCTGCTTGAGATCCCACAGACTTTTGGTCAGTGAGACGTGGTAGACGTGGGGATTCATGAGGCGCCGGACGCCAGGGTCGAGACGACGTCACGTCCGCCTGGCGCCGCTGGCGCATCTCCTCGATGGTGGGCAGATCGTAGACCAGCTTTCCCTCCCGCAGGATATCCACCAGGAGCGGCTCGATCTCTGCGACCTCCTCCTGGGTTAGGCAGCGGTATTTGGTATGGTTCGAAGGGTGGTGCAGGGTGATCTGTTCCATCCTTCGGGGGTCCTCGTCATCGAGGCTCAACAGGTCAGCCGTAGCCTTGTCCGCGCCGGTCGTACACGCGCCAGACCTGCTTGTGGCCCGGGATTGGGCGTCTTGGCCGACGACTCGGAGACCTTGATCGCCGGCTAACCATGTGCCCTTGCATCGCGTACGGCCACCAGCTTGTAGACGCCGCCCAGCGCCGGCTCTCCCCACGAGGTGATCAGCCGCGTGCCCACGCCATACACCAGCCGTCCGATCAGATGGTCGGGATCCACGCCGTAGCGGGGCGCCTCGTGGCTGATCTGGGTGATGATCTGCAGGATGACCAGCTCGTCCAGGTTGTTGGAAAGGACGATCGCAGGTCTCCGGGAAGCCGGCGCTCATCCAGCATCTTGGCCGTCTGGATGCTGAGGTAGGCCAGGTCGCCCGAGTCCAGGCGAATGCCCACCGGCTCGTGGCCCTTGCGCCGCAGCTCCTCAAAGACCCGGATGGCATTGGGCACGCCGCTCTCCAGCGTGTCGATGGTGTCCACCAGCAGCAGGCAGTCGTCGGGATACACGTCGGCATAGGCACGAAAGGCATCCAGCTCGCTCATGCCCAGGCTCATGAACACCTGGACCATGCTGTGGGCGTGGGTGCCCTTGGGCGGATATCCCAGCACGTGGGAGAGGCCGACGTTGGAGCTAAAGTCGGCCCCACCGATGAGGGCCGCCCGCGCCCCGGCATTGGCCCCTTTCGCTGCCCCCGGCGCAACCCGAACTCCAGCATCAGCCGCCGCCGGCCGCTTTCGTGGATGCGCGCCGCCTTGGTGGCGATGAGGGTCTGGTAGTTGAGGTGGTTCAGCAGCGAGGTTTCCAGGATCTGGGCCATGGCCAGCGGTCCCTGCACCACGGTCAGCGGCACATTGGGATGGACCACCCGGCCTTCGGGGATGGCGCGCATGGTGACAGACCTCAAAGGTGCCGTTCTTGCCGCAGCCAGGCCAGAAAATCGCTCGCCAAAGACCGGCTTGCCGCTCCGACCTGTCTGCCCGCGCAGGTAGTCGATGTCCTCGTCGCGAAAGTGAGCCCCCTGCATCCAGTCCAGCAGCCACTCCAGCCCGGCGTTGATGCAGTAGCCCGCCTCGTGTGCGCCATAGTCGGGATAGCGCCGGAAAAAGTGGTCAAACTGCACCTGCTTCTCGTGCAGGCCCGTCCGGTAGTAGAGCTGGGCCATGGTGAGTTGGTACTGGTCGGTGAACAGGATGCCTTCGGCTGTCCTGCGGTCCGATTCTCTCATGACCTGGCTCTCCTCCGGCATGACGGCCGCGCCACCACAAACAGGGCGCGAATCTGGGTCCCTGCTACCTGCTACTCGCTGTCTGCTCTGGCACGCAAAAGGTCGATGGTCTCAAAGGCGTGGCGCAGATGGGGAATGACGATGCTGCCGCCCACCACCAGGGCCACGTTGAGGGCTTCGTACAGCTCTTCGTCAGAAAAGCCAGCTCAACGCACTGGATGAGGTGATAGTCGATGCAGTCGTTGCAGCGCAGCACGGCCGAGGCCACCAGGCCCAACAGCTCCTTGGTCTTGCCGGTCAGTGCGCCATCCTTGTAGGCATTGGTGTCCAGGTTGAAGAAGCGCTTGATGCCCAGGTGGTCGGCCTCCAGGATGCGCTCGTTCATCCGCTGGCGATAGGCTTGGAATTCGTCAATGCGTGTGGTCATGGCTAGCTCCCTCCCTGAATATTCCGATATTCCTCGTTGACGGGCGTCGAACTCGACACATGTGGTGCGAACGCGTACCCGCGTATTGCACGCTTGAGGTACTATGAGTCACGAATCAAGCTTTGGTCTCTGTCCAGCGGGCAAGTTGGCGGCATAGCGCGCTTGTGGGCTGAGGTGGTGATCATGTGCTGGACCTTGTTAAAAAGCGTGGGGTCCAGGTTGCTGGTTTCTCGCGCCTCGATGGCGGCCAAGCGTTGGTCCAGGTCGTCGTAGGTGATGCCCATTTCAGCCTCATCGGTCTGACCCGCCCACAGCCCGGCGTGGGCGGTCGCTCGATGACTGGGCTGGGGGATACCCAAGATCGTGGGCCAACAGGCGCACCTGCCACTTGTACAGCTCGCCCAGGGGCTCCAGGTCGACGCCGCCGTCGCCGTACTTTGTAAAGTAGCCGATCTCGAGTTCGCTCTTGTTGCCTGTACCGGCCA
Organism: uncultured Chloroflexia bacterium; assembly: GCA_963783445.1. GTDB lineage: Bacteria > Chloroflexota > Anaerolineae > JAAYZQ01 > JAAYZQ01 > CAWANP01. The sequence goes on from CAWANP010000002.1 coordinate 534,702, forward strand.
CCAGGTAGCCGCGCGTCTGGCCCAGGGCATACAGCGTCGTCATTCGCAGCCGGGGCTTGATGTTGGCCCGGGCCATGTCCGATGTCCCGGCGGGCAGCGCGGCCAGCAGAGTATCATAGGGTGCGGTCCAGGTCCACTGTGACTGTCTGCAGGGGAAGACATTGGCCACCAGGTGCGCCATCTCGCTGTCCTCTGGCGCGCTGTGACAGGGCATCAGTACGCCCAGCACCTCGTCGCCCATGGCCTTTTGGCACAGGGCTGCCGTAGCGGCGGAATCGATCCCGCCGCTCAGCCCGACGACATAGCCCCCTGCGCCCCTGCCTGAGCGCATAGTCTCCGCAACCATGCTGTGATCCTGTCAGCTACTCCGTTCATGTCGTTCATCTCACTCCACCTTGGCTACGACTTCGACACCGTTCTGGGCCATGTTGAAGAGAAAGATGAGGTGCAACAGATCGCCGTCATGGGGCATGATATCCAGTTCCTGGCCACATCCACCGGGATATGAAACGTATCCACGCCATCCACGGGTAAGATCACGCGCACCTCGGGCTGGTGCAGGACATTGGCTCGAAGGCGTAGGTGCATGGCCAACCGGTGTGTGCAAAAGTCGGTGCAGTCGCCCACCGTCAGAAAGGTCGTCACCTCAGGATGGGCTTCCAGCCAGGCGTCCAGTTCCGTTCCAAGGGCCACGCAGACCGAGTCCTTTTCGATGACGGTGAAAAGGTCGGAAAACGGCAGCGCTAGCAATTCAGGCATCGTCGCGGATTCGTCGCGTGCCGGCCACACAGTGGGGCGGGAACGCGGAGAACTCGACGGCATCTTCCACGTGGGTATCCTGGGGCAGGACAAAGTGGCGTATGCCCAGTTCGTGGGCCCGCCTGAAAAGCTGGGACGATCGGCTCTACGATGCTGGCCACACGCTCGCTGGAAAGGGAGCCTTCCGAACAGAAGCCGACGGTGACGTCCACAGCCATGATGGCAATCCTGTCGGGGCCGCCAGCCCTCTCGATAATGGTGGCAAGATCCAGTGATGGGCGGTTATTGTACCAATCAACAGCCCAGCCCAAGAACGGCCGGCTGCTTCTAACCAAATGCTCGAGGTCCACGTCACCACCTCTGCCGCTCGTGTACTTGATACGCTAACCGGCTAGAACAAGAAAACGCTCTCCAGGTTCTTCAAACACGCAGATTATACCTGGCGCTGTCAGGTTGTCAAGGCGCTACGAACTTCTATCCGTTCGTGGACCCTGCCTGCAGGCGACTACTGTCAAGAGGGTCGATAGCATCTGCGCTACGCGGTTCTGATGAAGGCATCCCCGCGAGCCATCAAAGCCTCATGGTCCTCAGGAGGAGCAAGGTTGGTCAGCAATTGGGCAGTGTGGCGACCCAGAACCTCGCCCGCTAGCGGAGAACCCTGGCTCTGCCATTCTTCCAGGACCATGTGGGGCAAGATGTCGCTGCGAAAGTGAGCCGTCCGAAAGAGCTTGAGCGTTTGTTGTGAGGTCAGAAAATCCCCACCCGGTCCTGCCTGGGCGATCTCGTCCAGTTGTACCGAGCTGTCGTCCAGGGCGAAGCCCTGAGCAAAGAGGCGGGCCTGCTGGATGACGTCATTGGCATAGATGGCAATGGCAGGTGAAAAGGCCAGGGATCCCAGGTTGTCGCCGACAAAGGGGGCCAGTCCGACTTTACTCATGCAGCTCAGCAGGTGGTTCATCCATTGGTGCCCGGCGGCGATGATGTCGGCTCCCCAGCCCAGACCGCTCCCTGAGGTGCCGCAATGGGGAAGGCCATAGTAGGACATCATCTCCGCGCAGGCCAGGCCAACCAGGTAGCTCTTTGGAGCATAAAAGCTGCCGATACCCTTCATATCAAAGAAGGCCGGAAGGCTGCCCAGGATGATGGGCGTACCCTTTTGCATTAGTTGGCTGAGGGTCAATCCTGCCAGTAGCTCGGCGTTCAGGAGGGCGAGCGCGCCTCCGGGCGTGATCGGCGTCGTCGCGCCGGCCATCCCATAGTTGGAATAGATAAAGGGCAGGCCCCGCTCTGCGGCCAGCCACATCTTGTCGACAGTGCCCTCGTTGATCACCAAAGGGCTGATGGGGTTGAAATAGGGGATGATAAACGGGCTCGAGGCCAGATCTCCGTGCAGGTGCTCCAAGAGATCCAGCACCGTTGCGAAAGCATTCTCATCTGAGACCAAGATCACCAGTGGTTTCGTGGTGTTGGCTGTCATCTCCAAGGCGGCATACAGATCTGACTGGTCCGGCGGGACGTCCTGGATGATGCCCACGGTGGAGACGACGTCAAAGCTTGGCAAAATGCCTCCAAGCCGAACCGTAGCCTCCATGTGCTGCCTGGTGAAGGGCGTAACTGCCTCGGTTTCCGGGTCCTGATAGTAGAGCGCGGTCACGCCGATGCCAAAACGAGCTTCCCCTGGCAGGCGAAAGGCCGGGTTTCCCCGCCGATCATAGATGTCGACGGCGGCAGGTGCCCTTTCTAGTGCCCACTCTACCAGTTCACAGGGGATACGGACTTGTTCACCTGCGACGGCTGCGCTGCCAGCAGCCTGGCCAAAGAGCTGCCGGGCTCGTTCAGAGTCGACGCGGACTCCTATGGAGGAAAGGATCTGCAGCGAATAGTCGTGGACCTGTCGTATCTGATCTTTGTCCAAGATGGTGAGGCTAGGCTGGACCAGCAGGGGGCTGCTGGTACTAGGTTCTTTCATGGGTGAAAAGGTTCCTCCATAAGGTTCTTCTAAATGCCTGCGACCTTGCTGCGGCGTTCCATCAGGATGACATCGCGCCAAATGCCATGCATTTGGCCAATTCGTTGTCGACGACCCACGATTCGAAATCCACAGTTCTTGTGCAGGGCAATGCTCAGCTCATTTTCGGGAAAGATCCCGGCCTGGAGCGTCCAAATGCCCTCGCCTTCTGAAGCCTGGACCAGGTTCTGTAGCAATCGTGTACCCAAGCCCTGGTATCTTGCCACCTCAGCCACATAGACGCTGACTTCGGCAACACCGCCATATACGCATCTAGTGGAGACGCCGCTCAATGCTGCCCAGCCGGCTACCTCCCCTCCAGCCCTGGCCACCAGCCTGCAGGCTCGCAGGTGATTGCTGTCCCACTTTTCCCATTGAGGTACGGTAGTTTCAAAAGTGGCATGGCCTGTGGCGATGCCCTCCACGTAGATGGCCTTGACCGCGTACCAATCCTCAATCCTCATCTCTGAAATTGTGACGTCCATGGCCCTCCCCGTTTGTTCTCCCGGCCGTCCGTTCGGGCGAGCGGTCAGGCCCGAATGCCATACTCGGCCAGCGAATCATCCAGGAATCGCTGCCATACCACGTTTGGATTCCAGATCCGGAACAGGTGCTCTTCGGCAGTCTCCTGGGACACTCCGAGCCAGATGACGCGGTAAAGGTAGACAAAAACCGAGACCCGCATATTCATCACACAATGGACAAATACTCGTTTGCCACGGCACCTGGCCATCACGTCGAAGAACTGCTCAAGGTTCTGCGCCGTGGGGCGCTCCCATAGGACAGGGATGTGGACGTAGAGCATTCCTTGCCTGGCAACAAGCTGCTGCTCGTTGGGCAAAGCGTTGGAGGAATCGGGCATAGCCAGGTTCACGACGATATCATAGCCCGTCGCTCTAATGTCAGCAAACTGGGAAGGAGTGGGCTGTCCCGCCGTGCCGATCGTGTCCGAAATGACGAGATAGTTGAGCACGTCCTCTAGGCTTGGTGATGGCATCGTCTGCCTCCTATCTTGATCCTCCATGTGTCCACAGACCGTCCTGTAGCTGCACACCGAAGCGAATCAGGCTTTCTTTCACCTCTGCCAGCCTGTCTGTTGGGACGATGGCCAGCGTACCATGGCCTGCGGGGAAGGGGGTGAGAAGCTGCCGCAGGTCAGCGTTCTCTCGCAACTCATCCAGGGCGCCCGGATCGCTGAATTCAATGAGTGAAAGGGTTTCCACGGCGGCATCGCCATAGTAGCCGCCCCATGCCTTGATCTGATCAACGAGGCTCCTGGGCAGCGTCCCTCGGTGCAGTTTGACCAATTCGTCCAGTAGGTGAGTCGCTTTGATCTTACTCCCTGCGGCGCGACGAACGGACCTGGGACTCAGCTTCCACATGCCTCCGGGCGCCTCTTCGGCCAGTCTCGAGAGCCTGCCGCGCAGATGTAGGCTGGGGCAAGCGTGGATGGGGCGGATCGTTCCATCCTCCTCAATGATGACGCTGTCGTCCGCCGAATCTGGCTCGGCGCCAGTGATTGCTGGAAACAGTCCCTGGCCAACGAGTTTCGATATCAGCGCTTCCTCGCCATCCGCCTCGAGCAGCGTCACCTGCGTTGACAGTGTGCGGACCATGTGCCTGCCTAGCTGAGGATCGTCCACCAGTCTGCCGAGCAGATCGCCATCGACCGCCTGAAGAAGGCTGACGCCGGTGCGGAACACGATCCGTTCGTGCTGCGCACCCCACTCCTCCAGAGATCGCCGCACGTTCTGCGGCAGAGCAGCGCCGATCGTCTGCTCCAGAAAGTGGAGTATCTGTGTCGTCTCCAGGCCCAACTGTTGGGCGCGGTAGACTGAATCCCGCGACAGACGGTATTCAAAGGCGCCTCGGTCAGCGCGCTCTCTGTCAGCGAACGAGTCCAGGCGGGCCAGCCATTCCAGGGGGACCGGACCGATGGCCATCACCTGGAAATTGGGCTGGAGTACCAGCCTACCCGTGCCCTCTTCGGGAAGGCCGGCCGGAGTCCGAGTTTTTTTGGCAGACAGCACTTGCTCGCCCGCTTGAGTCAGGCGGAATGCCTGCCACTGACCCAGATGGTAGCCCAGATCGACGAGGCCAAGTTGGTGCAGAACCCCAGTGATCGCGCTTTGTACAAAACTCTTCTCAAAGCCGTCTAGCTTTCGGATCAATTCCTTGGTCGAGCCATAGTAGTATGAACCACTGTGGCTGTAATACCAACTGCCCCTATACGTTTCGAGATTGAGGCGATCCGCAAACAAGAAATCTGTATCCTGGTCCTGGATCACCTCCAGGATATCATCCAATTCGTGCCAGATGCCAGGCGGCTGCGCCCGGAGGCAAGCCAGCAGGCTTTGCCTCGCGTGGCGGGGGCGCGGGCTGTAATCAGCGGCCTTTCTTGCCCAGGGTTCTGCTGGGCCAAGCCGGGACCACGCATCCAGGCAGGCGGCCAACTGCCTGGACAGCGACCAACTCCAGTAGGGAGGTACTCCTACACGGTCCTCATCGGCTGGACGCAACTGACCCGCCTGCCTGTGTACCAGCTCCAGTTTCTCCAGGAGCAAGCGGAGCAGGTACAGCCGGCCCGTCTCGTCCTCGCGCTTGGCTCCCTCCAGCAAAGGATCGGGCTGCAGCAAGATCTGGTTGATCGCCTTGAGCCAGCGCTTGCCCAGGAGACCACTCCTTAGTAGGGATATCTCGTGATGCCGCACAAAGTCCCAGTAAAGGTACAGATCCCGCAGCAACAGGGCCGCATCGCCGCTCTGTACCTCGGTCGGTTGCCAGTCGGGCGCCTGCGGTGGAATCGGCTCCGGCTGCGGCAAGATTTTCCGGACGATTTCGGGAATGTGCAGCGTTTTGCCGGGATGGAATTGAAGTTTGTAGGAAGTGCCACTACTGGAGAAGGATTCCTCCCGGCTGAAGACCAGGCCGCGATAGGTCAGGCGAGCGATCACATCTTCGAACACGCGCGAGTTCTCACGATGAGGCTGACCTGCATATCCTGCCACATAGGGCACGCGGCGATAGCCACGGCCATGGTCCCCAGTTTGGGGCGCCTTGGTCGCCAACCCTGCCCGGATAACTTCGCGCTTCAATCTCCTCGTCGAGACCGTGCCGCCGTGCAGCAGCAGTCGATCGAGGACGGCCAGCTCGCGTTCGTCGAGCTGGTCGAGGGAGTCCCGGATCCGCTCCTCGGTAAAGTACTCAGCCTGCATCCTGGAGAGGACCTCTGATTTTGGTAGCTTTTTTCCCCTTGGGCCCGCAACCCGCAATCCAGCGGCGTCTGCTATCTCCCACAACGTGATGGAGTGGTACGCATCAAGAAGGGTCCGGATGTCATTGGCCATGTTACACCTGGTCGGTCTGCTTTGGGGTATAGCCGGCCTTTTCTAATTCGGCCCGCAGAAGATCCACGGCTTGAGGGTTGACGACCACCAGCCGGGGCGAGATCTCGGCAATCAGGTGTTTGTCCAGCGACGTTACGGCCTTTGTCTCAGCCAGGGCATAGTCATCGCCGAACTCGATCACCGTGAGGCCTTTGTAGATGCGAACCTGACCGTAGGCCTGCCACCAAGACGCTAGTTGGCTGCGGATGGCATCGGGTATCGGAACCTGTAGGAATTGCACCCAGCCATCCAGGATCTCGGATAGGGCGGCGCCATTTTCAAAGGCTTCGTAGGCGGCCTGGGCATCCAGCCGGTACACAAAGTGATCGGCTTCAGCGATCTTTAGGCGAGCGATCTTGTCCAGCAGGTTGTGAGCCTGGGCGCTAACAGCTGAGGGCCTAAGGGTGACGCAGAGTCCGTCCGCACTTACCGCTCCGGCCTGCGGTACAGTGGGGACCCGATCGGCAGCGTGCCGTGGCGGGGGAATGGACTCCCTACGATCCGCCACCAGTTCGCCCAGTCCTTGAAGGCGAAAGGCTGTCAGGTCCTTACCGTCGAAGAAAAGGTCGGCCAGCCCCAGCCAGTACAAGGGGCCAGCGATGATCTGCCGGACAAAGTTCCCCTGGGCCAGATCCCAGTCTTGTACATTGCCCTGACGCAAGGGTTGCCCATCCCTGGTCAGGAACCAGGCGCCTGCACGCTCGCGCTGGGGGATCGAATAAGCGCGATAGTAGGGCTCTTGCGCCGTTTGATCAAACCTGGGCCAGATGGTGCGCAGTAGCTGGAAAAGGTCCACCAGAGCCACCCATTCTCCGTTTGGCAGGGCAGCCAGCGTACGAAGGACTAGATGGCGAAACTCGACCAAATCTCTCCCCAAATTCGTAGGCTTGTAGTACAAGAAATGGCCGGTACGCACGAAGCGTAGGGACTTGGCCGTCCGCAGCACCTCCCACAGCGCGCTCCAGTTCCACATCGCCAGGTAGATGCGGGCCAGAAGGGCCCGCTGAGCCAATTCATCCAGGCGCAGGAACTGTGTCTTTACCTCAGGCCAGACAGTCGTCGGGCTGCCGGGTTGAAAAACACCCGTCGCTGCCAACAGGGAAAAGACAAACTCCAGGCGTGCTTCCCCACTGCCTCGATCGCACTCGCCTCCAGCAGCCAGGGGAACCAGGCGTGCTATTGCCTCGTCGGGCAGCGCACGCTCTGGTGGTGGGAGCGTGAGCGTCAACTCTGCACGATTCCTGATCTGCCCGCCCTTCTGTAACTGCGCGAGTTCGACCGGGTCATAGTCCCACCCCTCCAGATCGGGGAGAAACCGTTCCAGTCGGGGGCGGGGCATGGGCGGCCGCAAGCGGACGGGTGCTTGCTCCAGCAGGACCGCGATCTGGTTGATGGTACGGACCAGGGCGTAAGGATCAGCCAGGCAGAGCTCCTTCGCGTCAGACCGTGCAGGCAGATCGGTTGTCATCTCTTCCAATAGGGGGGGGAAATGGCGGGCAAGGGCAAAGGGAATGAAATCCTCCTTGCTGCCGTACTCATCCTTGGCATAGCCGGGCAGCGCCAAACCGGTTTCCCACAGATGGCGCGTAGAGGTGGAGGCCATCTTGTGGCTCCCAGACGCCCTCCATGCTCTGGCTATTCCCTCCAGGTCTTCGGCTCGTACCCCAAAGCTCCTACTCAAGAGGAGCATTGCCCGCAGCATCAGCCGATATTCCTCATCCAGGCCTTGGATGGTCTGGGCGATCTCCTCAGGAGCGACGATGTACTGGGCGATCTGCTTTACAACGTCTGCCTTACGCGCCCCCTTTAGCCTCCAACCCCGGTTCTTGGCCATCCGGCGCAGATCCTGAAGCTTTACCTGGGAGAGCCATGCTTCCAACTGTTCTTGATAGACGCCCTGGCGCTCTGCCCAGGAAACTGTCATCCAGTTGGGTGCTTCTTCAGGACGGTAGGTGGGCGTGGGATCAACCGCTATGACTTCGATAGGGTATTCCCTGGATAGGGGAGCAGCAACTTTCGGAACAAACTCCTCGGGCGCCGAAATCCACTTGAGCAGTACGGCGCCCACGTGCTTGCAGTAGCCGCCCCAATCATAGGGGCAGGTGCAGCGCGCGTCAATGTCACCCTCTCCGACCTCGATTTCCACTTCGTACAGCCGGCTGCCGCGTACCTGGGCAGTGAGGGTCTGGCCCGCACACACCGGATTCCGAACCCGAGCTACGTACCCGTGGGCCCGGCGCAGGCTCTTGGCGTTCAGTGGACCGCGAAGGTCGGCCTTTCTGAGGGCTTCCAAGGTAAGCAAAGTACTATGCTCCGCCTGTCGTGAGCCTGGGATGTGGATGAGCTACGAAAGACTCGGACTCGACTAGCTCCCCTGCGATCGTCGCTGGTTCATAATCCGCCACCTCGTCGTCGTAGAGGATGGTGTAGCGGTAGCCTTGTTCGGTGAGAAAGAGCTGGCGATTAGCGCCATAGTCCTGGTCGATGGAGTCCTTGCTGATCAGCGTGTAAAAGTGGGCCAGCAGCCCATTGTGCTTGGGGCGCAAGATGCGGCCCAGACGCTGGGCCTCTTCCTGGCGACTGCCAAAGGTACCGCTGATCTGGATCATGACACTGGCATCGGGGAGGTCAATAGCAAAGTTGCCTACCTTGGAGACGATCAACCGGCTCAAGGTTCCCTCTCGAAACTCTTGATAGAGCTTGCGCCGCTCAAGCACCGCCGTTTTGCCGGTAATGACCGGATAGCCATACTTTTCGGCCACTTGCTGGAGTTGGTTCAGGTACATGCCGATGATGATCACCTGGTCGTCCGGATGCTTGGCCAAGAGTTGGTCCAACACCTCGAACTTTTTTGGGCTCTCAGCGGCCACCCGGTACTTTTGCCTCGGCTCGGCGAGGGCATAGTCCATCCTCAACTCGGGGGACATCGGGATGCGGATTTCAGTCACCTCTGCGGTGGCGATCCAGCCTTGCTTCTCCAGGTCTTTCCAGGGCACATCATATTTCTTGGGACCGATGAGCGAGAATACGTCAGTCTCCCGGCCATCCTCCCGTACCAGCGTGGCCGTAAGCCCCAGGCGGCGGCGTGCCTGAAGCTCGGCAGTGATGCGAAAGACGGGCGCAGGCAGCAGATGTACCTCGTCATAGATGATCAGGCCCCAGTCCCGCTCGTTAAAGAGCCCAAAGTGGGGGTACTGCTCGAGCAGGGGAATGCCAGATTTCTTTGTACCGCGCTTTCGGTAGGTCATGGTTTGGTAGGTTGAGATGGTCACCGGCCGGATCTCCTTGCGATGGCCAGTATACTCGCCGATCTGATCCTCGGTTAGCATTGTTTTGTCCAGCAGTTCGTCGATCCACTGTCGCACAGCGACCGTGTTGGGTGAGAGGATCAGGGTATTGCACTGCATCTGCTCCATGGCCGCCATGCCAACCATGGTCTTGCCTGCCCCGCAAGGGAGTACGATCACACCCGAGCCGCCCTGGGCTGTGCCGCCCGCATAGTAGATTTCGGCTGCTTCCTGCTGGTAGGCTCGCAAGGCAAAGGGTATTCCGCCAGATGATGTCGACCGCAGGCGGATCTCCAGCCCTTCTCCATCTACATAGCCAACCAAGTCCTCGGCCGGGAAGCCAATCTGAACCAAGGCATGTTTGATGTGGCCCCGTTGGGCCGGATCCACGCGTAGGGTGAAAGCATCGACCGAGGTCAGGATGTAGGGAGCGAGACGCTTGTGCCGGGCCAGTTCGGTGATAATCACCTCGTCGTCGGAGACAAGTACCAGATTGCCATCCTGCCGCATCAGCTTGACCCGGCCGTAGCGTGAGATATAGTCGACAATGTCGACCCGTACGTTGCCGGGGACAGGGTATTTGCTGTATCGCTCCAAGCCCTCCAGGATCCTCTCCGCGGCCAGCCCGGCGGATGCCGCGTTCCATAGCGAGAGCGGCGTGATCCGGTAGGTGTGAACGTACTCGGGGCTTTTCTCCAGTTCCGCAAAACGAGCCAGCACGTCTCGTGCATTCTGATAGAGGTCGTTGTCGACCTCCAACAGGATGCTCTTGTCTCCCTGGACGATGAGTGGATTCTCTGGTTTATAGCTCATGCTGAAAAGTCACTGGCAAAAAACGCTGACTCATAATCATAGCGCAAAATCGGGCCGGTGGCAAATGTGCTTATCCGCAAATCTGTAAACTGCAAAAGGGTCGCGTGGTTGGTGTAGGATCCGAGTCGCTGTGCGGGCCGTCGAGGGAAAGGGAGTTGACGCTTGGGCTTATGAGGACTATACTGTCTCTGGTCTGACCGTATCCCAGGGCAGAGGATCAGAGAGTTACCCACGGAGCCAAGTGTCCCCAATGCCGGAATTGATGCCCCGCCAGGATAGCCTGGTACTGTACAAAACGCGCCCGGCTCGAGTCATACGCGCCGGAAAAAAACTCGAGATCGAATTGGGTGGGGGCGAGACGCTAAAGGTCCGCCCCAAAGATGTTGAGGTTTTGCACCCAGGCCCGATTGGGGATCTGAAGCAACTGCAGCCGCAAATGGGAGAGGTAGAGACGGCCTGGGAGCTACTGGCCGGGGCCGAGACTGATCTGGCCGAGCTGGCTGAGTTGGCCTTCGAAGACTATACTCCAGCCAGCGCCTGGGCGGCGTGGCAACTGGTGGCCGAAGGTCTTCTTTTCCACGGAAGGCCCGGAGCGATCGTGGCCCATTCAGCGGAAGATGTGGCCCGCGAGCAGGCGGCCCGGCAGGCCCGGGAGGCGGAGGCGCAGGCATGGGGGGGATTCCTCGCTCGATTGCGCGCCAGAAAGGCCGAGCCGGAGGACAGACGCTACCTGAGGGAAGTGGAAGAGATCGCCCTCAAGCAGAGGACCAAGAGCCGCGTGCTGCGGGAGTTGGGGCGTGCCGAGAGCCCAGAGGTAGCCCACGCTCTCTTGCTCGAGGTGGGCTACTGGGAAGTTACAAGAGATCCCTACCCCCGGCGGCTTGGCCTGACCGAGTCTGTGGTTACTCTGGAACTCCCAGATTTCACCAAGGAAGACCGGGTCAATCTGGCCCACCTGCCAGCCTTTGCCATCGACGATGAGGGCAATCAGGAACCGGATGACGCGCTGAGTCTGGAAGGGGACCGCTTGTGGGTTCACGTGGCCGACGTGGCGGCTCTGGTAGGCCCCGGCAGTGAGATTGATCTGGAAGCCCGGGCTCGAGGGGCGACCTTGTACCTGCCTGAGGGGACAGTGCCCATGCTACCCGTGCCGGCCATCGAGACGCTGGGGCTGGGTCTGGAAGAACTATCCCCGGCCCTGTCCATTGGCCTGGATCTGAATTCCAGGGGTGAGATCGGCTCGGTTGAGGTGGTACGAAGTTGGGTCCAGGTCACTCGTCTGTCTTACCGTGAGGCTGACAGTCGGCTGGACGAGGAACCCCTGAAAAGCCTGCACACCCTGGCGCAAAGGAACGAGGCTCGACGGCTAAAGCAGGGCGCTGTAGCTCTCAACCTGCCCGAGGTCAAGGTGCAGGTCGACGGGGAAGCTGTGAGCATCCGCCCCCTACCCCCGCTCAGGAGCCGGAATTTGGTGACGGAGGCGATGCTTCTGGCGGGAGAGGCTGTCGCCCAGTTTGCAGCAGAGAGTGCTATTCCCATCCCCTACGTTACGCAGGATCCACCGTATTCCGACGAAAGGCCCGAGGACCTCGCCGGGATGTACGCACTGCGGCGCGCCTTCAGACCCAGCCAGCCCAGTACTGCGCCCGGACCCCACGCCGGACTGGGGTTGGAGACCTACGTTCAGGCCACCAGCCCCCTGAGGCGCTACCTGGATCTGGTGGTGCACCAGCAGTTGCGGGCCCATCTGCGAGGTGAGCCTCTCCTGGATGCCCAGGAGATCCTGGAGCGGGTGGGCGCAACGGCAGCAGTAGCCGGCAGCGTGCGTCAGGCCGAGCGGCTGGCCAGGCGGCATTGGACGCTGGTCTACCTGATGCAGCGGCCAGGCTGGCGTGGCCAAGGGATCCTGGTGGAGCGTCGCGGTTCCCGGAGTACGGTACTCATCCCCGAACTAGATCTTGATGCCCAGGTGCATTTGCGCCAGGACCTGCCTCTGAACAGCCCTGTCGATCTGGTTCTGGCCGAAGTAAGGCTGGCGGAGCTTGCGGTTCACTTTCAGGTCGTGCGCTGACCGTTGATTCGAAGGGATCATCCATACCTGGTTAATAAGGCAAAGGACCTCCTTCAAAAGGAGGTCCTTTTTGGTGGCGAGGGTGGGATTTGAACCCACAACCAAGGGCTTATGAGTCCCCTACTCTGCCATTGAGCTACCTCGCCGTCTGCTGATGGTCAAAGGCAGATAGCGCTTGGCAGTACCTACACAGGGTAGTGCCCACTATCTGCCGGTTCTTCAGGTAGCGGGGGAAGGATTCGAACCTCCGACCTTTGGGTTATGAGCCCAACGAGCTGCCTCTGCTCCACCCCGCATCGTTGGAGAGATTATACTGAATTTCTTGCGGTCCGTCAACTTTGGAGATGGCCAAGACACGGGATGGTGGGGACTAGCCCATGCCAGCCAGCGTCACCACAGTTACAAAAAGCCAGATGGTAAAGGCCCCGACGAGCGCGGCAGTGCCGCCAAGCCCCAACCGCATCCATACGAGACGGGCCGCAGTCGGGTCGAGAGGGGGGGGCGTGTCTCCGGCAGTATCTGCCGTCTGCCCTGGTTCCAGCGGTGGCGGCACTGGCCCCTGGTCTGCTGCCGGATCCTGCCTGACCTGAGCCAACTCGCGCAGCCGAAGGCTAGCCTGCGTTCGCACCTCAGGGGAACCGCTGCACCTCACCGCTGCCGTGAAGGCGCTGGTTGCCAGTGGCAACCGCCCCTTGGCCCAGTAGACCAGTCCCTGGTTGTAGTAGGCCAGGGCAAAGTCCTCATCCTGCGCCAGTGCCTGCCGGTAGCGAGCGATGGCCTCATCCAGACTGGCCTTCCTTTTGATACTCCAGTCCGATGTCAAAGTGAATCTGAGCTGGGCTCTGGGGGAGGGGCTCGCTGCTGGCTGAGCCCGGGACTGGTTCTGGTACATCTTTTGTCACAGGTTTCCCGGATCCGCGAAGCATGTTTACCAGGCTCATCACGGCCCGGAACCCGTCCAGCGGGGGCAATGGCAGCAGGTTGAAGAAGGCCAGCAACAGGTTCACCATGATCATGTAATAGGTAAAGGCCACTACAAATCCCTGGGCGTCAGGTCCTGGCTGCTCATAGATCAGATACTGCATGACGTCAAAGGGAGCGGCTCCGGTCGCTGTCCAGACGACCGTCACCGTCGCCGCCATCCCAAAAAGCACCAGCACAGCGGTAAGGACGTTGGCGGCGGGCCCAGCAATGGCAACCAGAAAGACACCAAATTCCTGATTCTTGATGCGCAGCCGGTTTTGGTCGACCCACACCGGTTTGGCCCAGCCAAAACCCACCAGCAGAAAAGCGATCATGCCCACCCAAGAAACGTGGCGCAGGGGGTTGAAGCTCAGGCGTTTGCGTTCCACCTGGGTGGTATCGCCCAGCAGAAAGGCCACCAGGGCGTGAGCCAGTTCGTGCACCGTGAAGCCGACAAGGAGAGCCGGGATGAGGAGCAGGGTCGACCAGGTGGGCGGCCAGTTGACGAGATTGCCCATATCTCACACAGCCTCAGGCAGCGGAAAAGCAAAGCGTCGTTCGGCTCGGGCCACCAGTTGGTTCTCGTGGAACACGCCTACGTGCAGCGTGTACTCCCCCGGGCCCGGATCCTTGCGCAGGTGCATGATCTTGTCCAGCATCCACTCTCGATTCTGCATCAATAGGATTGAGCAGCATTCGTCGTCGTCCGGACCCACGATCGCCAAATCTATGTCCACGGGCTGGGAGCAGGGCGTTACGTCCACGGCCACATCTACACGCCGCCCATCCAGCGGATTCACGCCCACGCTTTCAATGCAGATCTCGGACACAGGCACCGGCGGCCGGCCTGAGGAGAACGAGTTTTGAGGCAAGACTATCTCCGGAGGAAAGCTCTTTGCGTTCAGCTTTCGGTGGTCACGATGAAGACATTGGTGTTCGGCGGTCGGCATCGAACTCCTCGCCCTTCGTGCGGTAGGTATCTGTCCTGCTGCGCCGGGGCCAAAGTTGGATGCGATGGCTGACCGCTTTTCATTATACACTGCCCGGCTGGTGTGGTCAAGCGCCAGCCGGGCAGTCTCCGTTGAGGGTACACTGCAGACTCGTAGGTCAGGTAACAACAAGACACTGATTCCGTGAGATCAGAACCAGTTGTTCAGGGCGAGAATGCATCTTCATTTTGTGGAGTGAGCATCCTCAGATGCGAACGGGTTGTCTTCCTACGAGATAAGCGTTCCGCATCAGGGGATGCTCCACTCCTCAGAGGTCAGGATATCGTTTTCTACTGCCCACAGCCATGAGTTGCACCCCTTCCCTGGCACCATTGAACTGCCAGTCCTCCAAAACTCCTTAGGCGCTGGCTGTCGCCTCCTGCGGTTGAACGTCCGGCCGGCGCAGGTCACGCATCGCTTGCTGGTCCATGGTCGCGACGCGGGGCATGTCGATCATGTTCATGCGGATCATACGTTCGGTCATTTTGTTTACAAAGGTACGGTTCAAGGCCGGGTAGCCAGCCATCTCACGCAGCGTGCCGGCCGGTACCTGCAGCAGATTGGCATCTTCCTCCAGGATCACGTTGGCCGTGCGCGGCACATTGGTCAGGGCCGCGATCTCACCAAAGAAATCGCCGGCCCGCAGCACCTCCAGTACCCGCTCCCGGCCATCTTCCTCGCGACCGGCCACCGCCTTGCCCTCCAGGATCAGGTAGGCGGCGTCGCTGATCTCCCCGTGGCGCAGGACCACGGTTCCGGCCGGCGCCTCGATGTAGGTCATGTTTTTGAGCAGGCCCTTCCGCTCCTCCTCGCTCAGCTCGGCGAAGGCTGGCGTCCGAGCTGCGTAGCGGTTCAGGTCGGCCAGGACTGCTGCCCGGCCCACCTCCAGCCCCGGCGCGGCCGGCACGCTGCGCAACAGGCTCACCGCCCGCCGCCACTGCGCCGCCGGCTGCCGCAGCCCGGGCAGCACAGCTGCCAGCGCCCCGCCCAACAGCATGAGGAGGGCAGCGGCGAGCATCACCCAGCGTACGTCCACGAAATCCGCCAGTCCGGCCAGGCCCATGCCTACCAAGAACAGGATGTCCCGCGTGACAAAGTAGGCGCTGGCCACACGGCCCCGTACCTCACGCTCCGTGTAGCGCTGCAGGATCAGCCTGCGGCTAATGGCCGAAGGCGCGTTCATAAAGCCCGAGAGCATCACCAGCACAAAGGCCACGGGGATCGACGTGGCACCCGCGTAGAAAACCCCCAGGACGCCCATGCCCAGCCAGCCCAATGCCAGCCACTGGCCCTCGCGCAGGCGGTCGGCCAGGCCCGCCATCAACAGGCTGCCAACCACAAAGCCCACCGACGTGAGACTCTCCTGGATGCCGTACTCGAATTCGGTGGCCCCCAGTGCTTCCGTGGCAAAGGGCAGGAGCAGCGAGTTCCACAGGCCAAAGGCGACAAAGATCGGCACCGTAGCAATCACCAGCGAGCGGAGAATGGACGAGTCAACCAGGTACTGGAGGCCGGCCTTGAGGTTGCGCATGACGACCTTGACGTTGGTTTTCTCATCTGATGATCAGGGAGGGCACCCGCATGGCCAGGATGCAGGCCGCCGAGGCAAGGAATGTCAGGGCGTCCAGGTAAAAAGCCCACTCGATGGAGGCGGCCGAGGCAATCAAGCCCGCGGCGGCAAAGCCAACGGCCGTCGAGCCAAAGGAACTGATGGCCAACATCGAGTTGGCCGCGGCCAGCTCCTCTTCCGAGGCTACGTCGGGTAGCAGGCTTTCTTCCGCGGGCGCAAAAAACTGTGCCACCGCGCTGGTGAGCATGATGAGTACATACAGCCAGACGATGCTGTAGGGTACCAGGAAGGGGATGAGAAAGACCAGGAGGGCGCGGATCACGTCCGAGGCGATCATGATCCGCCGCCGGTCGTAGCGGTCAGCAAAAACCCCGGCGATCAGGCCCACGACCAGGGTGGGTATGACGGTGGCCATCAGCATCAGGCCGACGCTTAGTGCGGAGCCGGTCAGGCGGTAGACCAGGATCGACGCGGCCAGGGATGTCAGCGAATTGCCGATGGTCGAGACGAGCTGGCCGCTCCACAGCAGGGTGAAGTTCCGATTGCGAAAGACGGCAAAGGCTGAGACTTGCTTTCACTCGCTTCAGTCATGGGATTCCTCTCCTTTCATGGCCTGGCCGTGATCCTGGCCAGGCGTTCCTCCATAGCCCTGATATTCTGCGCTTCCCGTCTAGCCGCAGGCTCCTAGCTGCGGCCGTGAAATAACGATGATTCTCCAGCATCCGCAGTTGGCTGCGGATCCACTGCTCTGTACTTACCGAGACGCCTGATGAGGCCATCTCGGTCTGCAATGCCTCGTTGCGAGGCAGGAAATCATCCCGACCGAGAACGTCCAGATCGGCATCGGCCAGAATCTCCTCCAGGGGCGTTTGCGGCGATTGGGGCAGTTGGGTGGCCATGATCATGCCCTGGATGGCTGCCACCTGGGCCAGGGAGAAACCAAATGCCGGCAGCATCTCCGCTGCCAACTCGGCTCCAAGCCGTTCGTGCTCCTGTCGCTGCACCACAAAACCCAGGTCGTGATAAGCGGCTGCCACTTCCAGCAGCTTGGACTCTTCCTCACTCACCCTGCTCATCGCCGCCAGGCGCTGGACTGCCGGCACAACATCATCCCGGGTGTGGAACAGGTTGTGGTAGGTCAGCTCGGGCGACAGCTCCCGCTCCAACCGCTCCAGCGCCAGTGCTTTTGCCCCCTCATAGTCCACCTCCTCCTGCCCATAGAACTCTGTGCTGAGCACCGCGGCCGCGGCGTCGAGTTCCAGGCTCTCCTGCAGGTAGCGCTCCGCGTCCTCGAACGCGCCCCTTCGCAGCGCCTCTTGCCCCGCTTTCTCCAGGTAGTCGACCGCCCTCGCCGGTTCCTCCGCCTGCCGCCAGTGATGGGCCAGGGTAGCATAGTGAGGCGCCAGGTTCTCCTCGTAGGAGCGCTCATAGCCCTCGGCGGCCAGCCGGTGCATGTGGCGTCGCTGGGCGAACAGCATCGAGCCGTATGCGAGCTCCTGGACGGCATCACCCCGGAATCTGTACGTTTCTTCCACTGATTCCTGGGCCACCAGGTCCGCGTCGACCAACACCCGCACGTGCTCGTCCAGTCGAGCCCTGCCCGGCATCGGCAGGGTGGATGTCTGCCAGCATGACGACGGAGAACGAGTGCCCCAGGACGCTGGCCACCTTCAGGGTCAGCTGCTGTCCTGGCGTCAGCCGGTCGACGACGGCCTGGAGTACTCCCTCATCGCCGGTGGCGCGTTCTGGTTCCTCGAGCGGGCGGAAGACCGGGATCGGATCCTCTATGCCCTTGACGGCAACGGGCGGCAGCGTTTCAAAGGGGATCTGTGCCTTCGCGCCCTGGTACACCGCCTCGTCGCAGAGGATAGCGCCTACCGCGGCTTGCATCATCAGCCTGGCTGCCAGGATGGTCCTGTCGCCCAGGACGCCGTAGGTGCGCTGCGTGGGACCGCCATAGGAGCCTGTCCGCATCAGACCCCTGGCCAAACCCATCTGAATGCCGGTGATAAATCGCAGCGCAGGGGGCGGCGATCTGGAGCGCCAGGGCCGCGCCGACGGCCCGGACCTCGTCGTCGCTGTGGGCTATGGGCGCGCCAAAGGCGGCATACAGATAGCTGCCCTTGTCGCCGGTGGTCAGCTGGATCAGCGAGCCCTCCTGATCCTCGATCACACTCTGTACCCAGCGCACGTAGGCGTCCAGCTTGGCCCCCGCCTCCTCATCCCCATCGTAGTCGATGCCTCCAAAGCGGACGAACAGGGCAACAGCCGGCCGCAGCTCGGCCAGGAACTGTTTCATGCCGCTGCACATGCGGCGGTACACGGCTGGCAGAAGCCAGGGCCGGCACTGCTCCTCGGACAGGCTGTCCGGGGGCAGCTCGGGCCAGGGCAGCTCGGGTACAGGCTCGATCCAGGCCCGAGACGACCGCATAGCGCTGGCCTGTGAGATCGTCGATGCGCCAACCGGCGACCCTGACGCTTCCGCCGACCCGCTCGACGATGCCGGCCTGAACAACGACTTCCTCAGGCTGGGCCTGCTGCTCGGCCCGGGCCAAGTCGTCCAGCGTCCGTCCCGCAATGACTTCGATGTTCTGGATCTGGGGATCGCCTACCAGAAAGCGGCGCACCGGGCCGCACACGACGGCGACCTTGATGGCCAGTGAGAACGAGTCGCCTGCAGGGGTCTGCACGGCGGCGAAGGGAGCCATGGCCTGCTGCATGGCCAGCCCACAAGCTACGGCGCGCAGATCGGCCCCGGACGACGTCTCGACAGGCTCGCCGGACAGGCCCACCAAAGGGTCATCATCCAGCCAGCAGGTGATGGCGTCGCCACTGAAGCCAATGACGCTGCCCCGGTAGCGGTGTACCTCGGCGATCAGCGCCCCGTAGACCTGGTTCAGCAGGCGGGTGAGCTCCTCGGCCCCGCGCTGCAGGCCGAGCCCCTGGGCCAGGGCAGCTGTGAGGGGGGTGAAGCCCGAGATGTCGGCGAAGATCGCCGCCCCCGTGGTGCGGTGGGGCAGGGTGTCGCCGCGGACCAGCGCCTGGCGGCGGTCCATGGGTATATAGACACTGAGCGGCTCGACAAAGGCCCGCCGCATCTCCTCGACGTCCAGTTGCAGTTGCTGCAACTGCTGCTTCAGGCGCTGCTCGCGGAGGTGCACCTCACGGGCCATCCGCTGAAAGACGCGGGCCAGTTGGCCCAGAGCATCCTCCCGGGCGGCCACCGCCTCCAGGCTCTCGGGGTCGAAGCTTGCCGCCTCCACCGCCTGGGCTGCGCCGACGACGCGGTCGACCTGTTCCAGATACTCCAGCTCCAGGTCGCGCAGCCGCTTTTCAGCCAGCGAGGCGTTCAGCCGCGCCTCGAGCAAGGGCAGGGTTGAAGGGTTTGGGCAGGTAGTCAGTGGCGCCCATCTCGATGCAGCGGACGACGCTGTCCATCTCCTCCAAGGCGGAGATCATGATCACCGGAATGTGGTGCAGGTTGTCGTCAGCCTTCACCTCTTCCAGAACCTGGTAGCCATCCATCTCGGGCATCAGGATGTCCAGCAGGATGACATCGAGATGTGTGCCCTTGCCTGCACGCAGCAGTGCCAGCGCCTCTCTGCCGTCCTCAGCCGTGGTGACCTGGTGCCCCTGGTCCATCACAGCCCGGGCCAGCATCTTGCGATTGAGGATATTGTCGTCCACCACCAGGACGTGGCCGGGTTTGGCCGCCATGTTAGCTGCCCTTCTGGATGGCCTCCAGGGCGAGTCTGACCCTCTCGTATTCGGCCGCCACCTGTGCGATTCCGGTCCCGGCGCCATCCAGGGCCCCAGACTTGCCCTGGTCCTCCAATTGCTTGCACATGCCGGAGAGCTTCATCGCCCCAAAAGTGGCGCTGTTGGACTTGAGGCTGTGCGCCGCGCGGCGCAGGCCCTCGTCATCGCCGGCGGCCATGGCTGTTTCCATGGCCGCCAACTGATCTGGCGAATCGTCAAAATAGTCCTGCATCAGCTCAGCCAGGAACTCCTCGTCGCCTCCCAGAGATGCCAGGAGGGCGTCCAATGCCTCCTGGTCGATCACGCTCGATTCGGTCATGGTATCTTCTCCACATCGCCGTAAGAATTCCGAAGTCGCGAACCTTCGGTTCGTCCGAGACTTTGGAAGTCTGGATCGCTACTCCTCCAGCGGCTGGCAGCGGCTCAGCGCCGACATCAGTTCCTCCACCCGGATCGGCTTGCCCACATAGTCGTCCATCCCCGCCGCAAAGCAGGCATCTCGGTCCTCCTTCATGACGTTGGCCGTCAGGGCGATGATGCGCGGCCGCTTTTCTGCCTCCCACTCGGCGCAGATGGCCCGCGTCGCCTCCAGGCCGTCCATCTCGGGCATCTGCACATCCATCAGAACGACGTCATAGGACTGCCGGCGCAGGGCCTCGATGGCCTCCAGACCGTTGCCGGCCACGTCGGCCCCGTAGCCCAGCCGCTTCAGCAGCCGCAGGGCCAGCTTCTGGTTCACCGCATTGTCCTCGGCCAGCAGGATGCGCAGGGGCAGCCGCTGGCCCATCTCCGGGTCGAACTCTCGCGAGACCTCGGAGGTCTTCAAGACCTCCGAGGCTGTGTACCGGCGCCAGGATGCCCACCAGCATATTGTAGAGTTGCGAAGCCCGGATCGGCTTGAGCAAGAAGCCGGCCAGGTCCCGCCCCTCGACCTCGGCCTCGCCCCGACCCAGCGAACTGACGATCACCAGCGGCAGTCCTGGGGTCGCGCAGCTTCTGGATCTCGGCGGCCAGCATCAGGCCATCCATCTCGGGCATCTGGCGGTCCACCAGGGCCACGTCAAAGGCATCGCCGCGCCGGATCCAGTTCAGCGCCTCCTGGCGGCGAGCCGCTGGCCCGCGGCGCCATGCCCCAGGCCTCCGTCTGCAGGCTCAGGATGCGCCGGCTGGTGGCATTGTCGTCGACGATCAGCACCCGCTTGCCGCGCAGGTCGGCCTGGCTGGCCTGCAGGTAGGCGCGGGCAGGCGCCGTCGCTCTCCTCGGCCTGGATGGTAAAGTGGAAGGTGCTGCCCTGGCCGGGCACTCCCTCGCTCTCGACCCACATCCGGCCGCCCATCAGCTCGCTCAGGCGCTGGCTGATGGCCAGGCCCAGCCCGGTGCCGCCGTATCTTCGCGTCGTCGAGCTGTCCACCTGGCTGAAGGAGTGGAAGAGGCGGTCCATGCGGTCGGGTGGGATGCCGATGCCGGTATCGCGCGACGGCGAACTGGATCTCGTGTCATGGGCCTGTGCGTCTTTTCTGACTCCTGGGGCGGCGCTGGTCACGCTGACCACGACTTCGCCCTCTTCGGTGAACTTGATGGCGTTGCTCAGCAGGTTGAGCAGGATCTGGCGCAGGCGCGCCTCGTCGCCGGCGATGGCCGCCGGTACCTCGGGCTCGATGAGGCAGCCCAGCTCCAGACCCTTCTCTGCCGCCCGGGGCGCCACCAGGCCCACCGCACCCTCCACGCACTCGCGCAGGTCAAAGGGCTGCCGCTCCAGGTCGATGCGCCCGGCCTCGATCTTGGAAAAGTCGAGGATGTCGTTGATGATGGCCAGCAGCGCGTCGCCGCTGGTGCGGATCGTCTCGGCGAATTCCGCCTGCTCGCCGCTCAGCTGGGTGTCCAGCAGCAGGCTGGTCATGCCGATGACGGCGTTCATGGGCGTGCGGATCTCGTGGCTCATGGTGGCCAGGAAGGTGCTCTTGGCCTGGGTCGCGGCCTCGGCCTCCCGCTGGGCCGCCTCGGCGGCGGCGCGGGCCTCCTGCGCCGCCTCGAAAAGCCGGGCGTTTTCGATGGCGATGGTCGCCTGCTGGGCCAGGCCAGCCAGAAAGTCCAGGTCGGCCTCGCTGAACACCTCATCCTCTGGATCTCGCCACACGGCCAGAGCGCCAATGGCGCGCTCCTGCGCCAGGAAGGGGGCGACCATCAGCTTCTCCCCCTGCTGTTCCTCGTCGGTGCCGGGGATATGGACGGCGCGAGGGTCCCGCGTGGTGTCGTCGATCCGTTCGGCTACTCCCTGCTGCACGATGGCGCCTACCATGCCATCCCCGACCTGTATTTCGTAGCCCAGCATAGCATCGGCGATGTCGCCTACAGCGGCAATGACCTGCAGGGTCCCGCCGTCGGGCTGGAGCACAGCGACGGCGCTATTGCCAGCTGCCAGCAGATCACGGCCATGGCCCGCGATCCGCTCCAGCACGGTGGGCAGGTCCAGCGTGGCGGCCACGTCGCGCCCCGCCTCGGCCAGGGCGGCCATCTCCCCGGCGCGGCGCTGGGTCTCCTGGTAGAGTTGGGCGTTGTGGATGGCCGCTCCGACGTTGGCGGCGATGATGCGCAGCAGCCGCACGTCCTCCTCGTCAAAGCGGCCCTCTTGCTCCGTGCTCTGGACGCTGATGACGCCGATCACCTCCCGGCCCACCGGGACGGGCACCCCGAGGTAGGACTCGCTGGGTAGACCCACAGGCTCTACCTCCAGCTCTGTCTCCTGGCGTTCAACATCTTTGTTGATCAGCAGCGGTTCGCCCGTCTGAATGATCCTGGATGTGAGCCCTTCCCCCAGTTCCATCTCTGGGAACTCATCGCCATAGCCGTAGGGGAAGTGGATGCGCTTCGTCTGCTGGTCCAGGAGGGCCACGTAGGTGATGTCGGCCTTGAAGGTGTGGCGTACCTGCTCGCCGACCAGTTGGATCAGCGCCTCCAGCTCCAGCTCGGAGGCCAGGGCCTGGCCGATGTGGTTGACGGTGGCCAGCTCGGCCGCTCGCTGGCGGCTCTCCTCCAGCAAGCGGCTGGTTTCGGCAAAGAGGCGGGCGTTCTGCAGCGCCACGGCCGCGTTGGCGGCGATGGTGCCCAACAGGCGCGCATCGGCCTCCTCGAAGGCATGCTGCCGGTAGCTCTGCACGTTGATCACGCCCGACACTTCGCCGCCCGACAGGATGGGCACACCCAGCCACGATTCGGCATGTTTTTCGTCCGGGTCCTCGGGATCGATGAAGCGTACACCCGCGCCTTGCTGCATCGCCAACTCGAGCGTGCCCAGGACCAGCGGCCGGCGCGATTCGATGACCTGAGAGGTCAACCCCGCACCCAGGGCATAGGGCGCCTGTTCCGGCAGGCGCTGGCCGGCTTCCTGCCAATAGAGATAGTGCAGCAGGTTCGTCTCCCGGTCGTAGAGGGCCACCCCCGAAGCATCGGCGCCTGAACAGCTCGGCGGCCTTGTCGCCGACCAGGTCGACGATGCCCTGCTGGTCCAGTTGGCCGGCCAGCGCCTGGCCCACGTCATTGATGATGGCCAGTTCCGAGGCCCGTTGCTCGCTCTCCTCCAGCAGGCGCGTCGTCTCCTCGAACAGGCGGGCATTCTCCAGGGCGACGCTCATGCTGTTGGCCAGCGTACTCAGCAGCCGCACGTCCGACTGGCCGAAAGCGTGCTCGCGGTCGATGTTGTGCAAGGAGATGGCGCCCCGTACCTGGTCGCCGGCGATGAGCGGCACCCCAGCGACGAACGATCCATTTCGGTGCCAGGCACAAGCGTCATACCGAACTCGGCAGCGCGGCGCGCGAAATCCTCGTTGATCAGCACCACCTCTCGGGTACGGATCAGGTGCTCGGTCATGCCGCTGAAGGGCACGGGCTCCTGGTAGAAGCGCTGGCCCTTTTCGATGCCGTAGCGAATGTGCTGCAGGCGCGCCGGCTGGTCGTAGGTTTGGATCATCACGGACTGGGCGTCAAAGAGATCGCGGATCTGGTCGCCGACCAGATCGTAAATGGCCTGGATGTCGAGTTGCGCGGCCAGGCCCTGCTGGACGCTGTTGATGATCTGCAGCTCGGCGGTGCGCTGCTGCGTCTCCTCCAGCAGCCGCGTCGTCTCCTCGAAGAGGCGGGCGTTCTCCAGGGCCACGCCCATGCTGGCCGCCAGCGTGCTCAGCAGCCGGACGTCGCCCTCGTCGTAGCGGTTCTGGGGCCAGTCCTGCAGGGCGATGGCGCCGGTCACCTCCTGGCCCACCAGGATCGGCACGCCCATCCAGGACTCCTCGTGGGGACCATCACCGATGAAAACCCCACCGCGCTCCTGCATCTGCTCGACGGTGCCTAGAACAAGCGGCTGGCGGCTCCGGATGACGATGGAGGTCAAGCTCTCACCCAGTTCCCTCGGTACTGTCTGGACCGGCTGGCCCTCACCGTCCACCCAGTAGGGAATGTGGATCATGTTGCTTGCCCTGTCGTACAGCGCGACAAAGGTAGCCTGTCCGCCAAAAATCTCGCGCACCTTGTCGCCCACCAGGTCGATGATGGCCTGAAGTCCAGCTTGGAGGCCAGCCCCTGCTGGACACTGTTGATGATCTGCAGCTCGGCCGTCCGCTGCTGGGTCTCTTCCAGCAGGCGCGTGGTCTCCTCAAAGAGGCGGGCGTTCTCCAGGGCGACGCCCATGCTGGCGGCCAGGGTGCTCAGCAGGCGCACGTCGACTTTCGTCGTAGGCGTGCTCCTCGGTAGTTCTGGACGGCGACGACGCCCATGACCTCGTCGCCGGCCAGGATGCGGCACGCCCAGGCAGGACTCGGACGAACTGCTCGTCCGGGTGGTCGGGATCGGCATCCAAGCAGCACCACGCTCGTCAGGCATCTCCTGCGTGCCCAAGACCAGGGGCTGGCGGGTTTCGATGACCATGGAGGTCAAGCCCGTCGCCCAGTTCGGACGGGCTCCAATGGAGCCGCTGGCCCTCGTCTCGACGGTAGTAGGGGATGCTGGGATCAGATCTGTGATCCTGTCATGGAGGTGCGATGAACGTCACTTGGGCGGCAAAGATCTCGCGGATCTTGTCGCCCACCAGGTCGATGATGGCCTGGAAATCCAGCTTGCGAGGCCAGGCCCTGCTGGACGCTGTTGATGACGCCAGCTCGGCGTTCCGCTGCTGCGTCTCGTCCAGCAGGCGCTGGTCTCCTCGAAGAGGCGGGCGTTCTCCAGGGCGACGCTCAGGCTGGCGCGCCAGCGTGCTCAGCAGTCGCACGTCCGCTGGGCTGAAGGCGTTTCCCGGTCCACGTTCTGCAGGCTGACATAGCCCCGCACCAGGTCCCCAGCCACCAGCGGCACGAACAGGGCGGACTCGGGCATTTCGGTACCCGGCGTCACCTGCATCCCGAAATCGCCCATGGCTGCTCCAGGATCCTCGTTGATCAACACCAGTTGGCGCGTTTGGATGAGGTGGCGGTGCAGGTCGTTCAACGGTTCTGGCCCGGGATAAAAGCGCTGTCCCTTCTCGATCAGATAGTTGGTATGCCACAGCTCGTGCATCGTGTCGAAGGAGTTGAGATCGACACCTGGGCGTCAAAGGTATCGCGGATCTGGTCGCCCACCAGGTCATAGATGGCCTGGATATCCAGCTCGGCGGCCAGGGCCTGCTGCACGCTGTTGATGACTGCCAGCTCGGCGTTGCGCTGCTCCGTCTCGGCCAGCAGGCGTGTGGTCTCATCGAAGAGGCGGGCGTTCTCCAGGGCGACGCCCATGCTGGCTGCCAGGGTGCTCAGCAGGCGCACGTCGGCCTCGGTCATAGCGTGCTCGCGGTCGGTGCTCTGCACGTCGACCACGCCCGCACCTGCTCGCCGGCGAGGATCGGGACGCCCATATCGACTCGGTCCGTCCCCGGGACGTGCGCCGCATGCCATACTCTGCATCCGGCGCATGGCATCCTAGTTGATCAGCCACCTGGCTGCTGCGGACCAGGTAGCTCGGCGCATGCCCTGAGAGGGCAAGGGCTCGCGAGTAGAAGCGCTGGCCCTTTTCGAAACGAGTAGCGGGATGGATAGCCGCCGTCTGGGGGTCATACAGGTAGATGATGGATGACCTCGGCGTCAAAGATGTCGCGTACCTCGTCGCCCACCAGGCGGGTGATGCCCTGAAAGTCCAGCTGCCAGGCCAGTCCCTGTTGGACCTTGTTGATGAGGCTCAGTTCGGCGTTGCGCTGCTCCGTCTCCTCCAAAAGGCGGTTGGTCTCTTCGAAGAGCCGGGCGTTCTCCAGGGCGACGCTCAGGCTGGCCGTGATGGTGCTCAGCAGGCGGACGTGCCCCTCGTCGTAAGCATGCTGCTCGTAGCTCTGGATGTCGACCACGCCCATCACCTCGTCCCCGACCAGGATGGGTACGCCCAGGTAGGACTGGACGAACTGCTCGTCGGGATGGTCCGGGACCGGCACCCACAGGGCGCCAAGCTCGTCAGCCGTCTCCTGCGTGCCGAATACTACGGACCCACGGGTCTCGATGACCCTCGACGTCAAGCCAGAACCAAGCAGCCTTGGCTCCGGGTCAAGATGGTGGCCCCGCTCGACAGAGTAGGGGAAGTTGAGCAGATTGGCATCCCGGTCAAAGAGGCAGATGCTCGTCGAGTCGGCGGCAAAGATCTCACCGATCTTGTCGCCCACCAGATCGATGATGGCCTGGAAGTCGAGCTGTTTGACCAGCCCCTGCTGGATGCTGTTGATGAGGTCCAGCTCGGCGTCGCGGTGGGCGAGCTGCTGCCGGGTCCGCGCCAGCTCCGCTTCCAACTCGTAGGCCCTTTCGGACTCTCCCCCGACAGCCTCTTGCTCCTCCATCGGTCGCTCCCTAGTGGCATCTGCCGCCATCTCACTCCATCCTTCCTCAGGTACCGTGTATTACTGGGGCCATCAGCCCAGAACCAGGAAACATGCTCGCTCGCTGCCGGTCACAGGGCTGCAACCGTCGATTTCTCCTACCATGGGTTTTGGGTGGGTTGAATCGGGCAGGGAGCAAAGAGGGCGTTCGTCCGGGAGGCTCTCTATCGCGTAGCATGCCCCTTGCTCCTGCCTGTGCCTCAGATGCGGGTTGGTTGGCTGCAGCTACCGGTCTCCACTGGGAACCTGTGGCTGCGTCGAATCAGCGACAAGGTGGACGCGGCTGCCCATGGGGCTTGCACTCTGCCGCCAAGCCGGGCTTCGGCAGCGTCTTTGTTGAGATCGCGAGCTTCTCTGGAACTTTTCCTCTACCATTATAGCACAGAAACGCTGGACTGCAAAACAGGGCCCTGGTCACCCAGAATTCTGGACGCCAACGGACAGAGGGCAGTGAATGCTGATGGGCAAATCTGAGGTCTATCGTTTGCTACTGCCCCAGCACGCGTACCGTGGCCAGGGGATAGGTGGTGCCCAGGGGCAAGGGGCCGCGGCGTATCGGGAGCCAGCTACCGTCGGCCCGCTGGCGGCCCAGGAGCAGATTGTAGACGCCGGGAGCCAGGTCACCTGGCAGGGGTACCGTCCGTGGGTCGCGGATGGTCTGGCCGCCGACCAGCCGGGCGAAGGGCGCCCTCCCGCCCGCTGGGGCTGACGAGGACTCGGCCAGGATGTTGCCATCATCGTCGGCCAGCCGCAGTACGGCCAGGCCAGGCTCCGGTCCATCCTCCGTCGCTTGCCAGAAGAGGTCCAGGGCCAGTACGTCGCCTGGCCGGCCCTGGAGCGGTCGGGCATCAAAGCCCAGAAACTGCAGGCCCTCGCCCATCGTCACCTGGATGGGGTACCTGACTCTGGGTGTGAGCTGCGCCACAGGGTCAGCGGGGACCACGACCTCAACCTCGCCCAGGGTCAGGCGATGGCCTCCCTCCGCCCAGGGCAGCCATATCGGCTGGCCTTCGACAAACTCGTACCAGCCCACCTCCAGCCTGTAGCGGCCCGGCGGCGTTCCCACGGGCACCGGCAGGTGCAGGGGGGTGCGCACCCGGTCCCCCGTCGGCCAATCTGCAGGCCCGTACAGCGAGCCCAGCGGCCGCTCGTCGGTCTGCGCCCAGCGCTGGCCCGGGGCTGAATCGGGAGATTCAGCCTGGTCAAACAGCCCGGCAAAGAGGATCGCGCCCTCCTCAGGCGGTGCGTCCACCTGCCACACCAGCGCCAGATCTAGCGCGCCTCCTACCTCCACCTCCGGGGCCCAGACCGAAGCGGCCTCCAGTTGCAGGGAGCCATCGGCCAGGCGAGCGTCGATAGGGCGTACGTTACCTCCAAGCGGGTCCCTGCCGGTGAGGTAGCCCTGTACCCGGAGCTGGCTCTCTCCGGTAAAGACTTGGTCCTCGAAGGGCGTCCCGTGCCCGTCAAGCCAGTCCCGGATGTAGCCCCTTGGGTCGGCCACCGTATCGTAAATGCGATAGACCCACACCCTGTCATGATCGACGAACAGGCGCTCCAGCGCCTGGGCCGTCTCAACACGCTCCATGGCGTAAAAGTCGGATTCGGCATCGCCCCAACCCAGAGACAGAGCGCCATCCACCGTACCCGTCTGGGCGACCACAGGTCCTTCGCTGCCAGCCAATCCCTCGTAATTGGTCAGGCGACCCCGCCAGCCCAGTGGCACTCCTTGCCAGTAGGCCAGCAGCGCCGGATAAGCATAGCCGGCATTGACCAGGATGGCGTCGCCCGGCCGCCAGCGCTCGGCCAGGAAGCGGGCCGCGGCCCGGTGGTCATCGCTGGCATAGCCGGTATCGGTATGGTAGGCATAGATCGACATCCCGGAAAAGACGAGGATCAACACCACGCCCAGGGCCAGCAGTGGTTGCCAGCGACGGCCCAGCCAGAGCAGACCCGCCGCCAGGAGGACATAAAAGGGCGTCGAGTAGGTGAAGGCATAGCGCACGTGGTACAGGGGAGTGACAAAAGAAGCCAGATAGATCAGCAATACCGGGACGAGGACACAGCCAGCCAGCAGCCAGCGGCCAGCGGCTGCATCTGATGGACCCGAGCCCTCCGCAGCTTGAGCCCCAGTAGATCCCCTGTAGAGCAGCCCCAGGGCGAACAGGACCGCGATGAGTACCAGAAGGGGCCAGACCCGGGCCGGCTCAACTGACTGCCCAAAGCTCAGGGCCGACCAGGTTTCTGCCAGGACCTCAGCCAGGGAGGTAAAACCTCGCCAGGGAGGCACCGGCGGCTGGGTCGCCTGCCGCCAGGCGATGGGGATCCAGGGCAGGTAGAGCAGAACCACCACAGCCTGGGCCAGAAGCCAGCGGCCCAACCAGGCCCAGCCCAGCGGTTCCGCCGCCAGCCGGCGAACCACCAGACCCAGACCATGAGGTTGACGGCCACCAGCAGGAAAGCAAAATAGTAGAGGGTCCACAGCCCCAGGGCCGCGGCCAGCGTGTAAGCGGCCAGTAGGGGCCAGGCGGGTCTGGTTCCCGGCGCCGCCCTCAGGAGCGAGACCATGGCCAGGAGCAGGATCATGCCCAGTACGGCTCCCAGGGTGTACATGCGTACCTCCTGGGAGTACCAGAGGTTGTAGGGGGAGACGCCTACCAGCAGGGCTGCCACCAGTCCCACATCCGTACCGAAGACGAGCCTGCCCAGCCGGTAGGCCAGGGCCACCAGGATCAGCCCGAAAAAGAGGGACAGGTAGGCGGCGGCCAAGTCACTGCTGCCTGCCAGCCCGGGTCCAGGCGTGCAGAAGAAGATAGTAGCCCGGTGGATGGATGTCGCCCGCGGTGTGCGCCACCAGATCCGGGATACTCTTGCCCGCCAGATGGACGCTTACGGTCTCGTCGTACCACAGGCTTTCCGCGCCAAGACGGTAGATGCGCAGCCCAAAGGCCAGCAGCAAGATGGCGACCAGCGCCCAGCTTCGGAGCGACGCACTCTTTCGGGAGATCATCTACTGAACCAGCTATCCTCAGTTCTGATGCACACAGATGCTGCTCTCCGTCGACAATCCCTCGCAGACCCAACTCTTTCATTGCGAGCGGAGGCGCCTTTTGCTGGAGCGAAGCAATCTCCTATTGCACCCAATAGGTGGTTTCGTATGATGAACCGGGGATTGCTTCGTCGACCTGCGGTCTCCTCGTCATGACGGGCGAGGGTGGAATTGCACACTGAATCGGGCCAGTTACCGATAGCCATCATCACAAGGGCTGTGCTCCAGTATCTGTGAGGATGCAGGTCAGGGTCCGGGAAACTCCTGGCGCGTCCACTGGATGGGGTTGACCGGCATGTTGTGCACGCGCATCTCCCAGTGTAGATGCGGACCCGTAGACAGGCCGGTGCTGCCCACCAGGCCCACTTGCTCGCCCCGGCCAACAACTTGCCCCTCTTCAACGTCAATCTGCGAAAGGTGCCAGAATCCGGTGAATACACCGAGGCCGTGGTCCAGGATCACGACATTGCCCCGCACCTGTAGTGGTTCGGCCAGGGCCACGGTGCCGGTTATCGGGGCCAGGACCGGCTCCCCCGCATCGGCGCCATAGTCGTGTCCGGAATGATAACTGGTGATGGGGCCTCCCCCGTAAGAGCGACGTTGGCCAAAGGGCGCCGTGGTGCGGTGCTCATCCCCCAAGGGATTGTCAAACAACCCATCCCACATGCGTCTCCTGCTTTCCTCGCCGAATACCCGATTGAGCTTTTTTCGTTCCTTCTGGGAGACGCT
Source organism: uncultured Chloroflexia bacterium (assembly GCA_963783445.1). Lineage (GTDB taxonomy): Bacteria > Chloroflexota > Anaerolineae > JAAYZQ01 > JAAYZQ01 > CAWANP01. The sequence goes on from CAWANP010000002.1 coordinate 564,960, forward strand.
GGGATCGAGTAGGTTCTGTTGACCATCCGAGACGGGTACATTGTATTTGGAGAACTGGGCAGGTGTGATGATGATCGTCTCCTGCAGCGTGATCAGGTCGCCGCTGTCTGGCTCGACGACCGAAAGCGCCAGGGTATAGTCACCCGGGGCCGTCAGTGCATCCACACCCATCAGGGCCCACTGCCGGTCGTCTTCTTTGACAAAAACCAGGTCCTCTTCCAGGAACTGGCCCCGCAAGTCCAGATCGTGCTCTCCCTGGATCTCTATGACCATGGTCCTGCCCGGCAGCATGGGGTCAGGGCTGGTCCAGACCTCTGGAAAGGTAGGTGTATGCGCTGTGGCTGCAGTCGGCGCGGGGATGGTCAACTCCTGCCCTGGCCAAAGCAGGCCCAAGCGGTTCAGTTGGTTGGCTTCCCGTAACGCCCAGACCGTGGTTCCATAGCGGAATGCCAGGCCGAGCAGGTTTTCGCTATCGCGCACCGGATGTACCCGGAGGTTGGCAATTGCCCCAGGGGTACTGGCCTCTGCGGGCTCAGTTTTGGGCTCGCCGGAAGGTATGATGAGCTTCTGGCCTGTGACGATCAGCGCTCTGTCGGTCAGACTATTGGCGGTCACGATGGCCTCGACCGTCGTGTCGAATGCCAGGGCAATCTCGTAGAGCGTGTCCCCCCGCTGGACGACGTAGGTGGTGGGCTCCGGCGTCGGGTCCTGGGCGGCCACCGGTGCGGCCAGCAACAAGAGCAGGAGAAAGGAACCTGCGGCCAGCAGGCTCCTGATGCTGCGTGTTGCGTGGTGCGTGGTGCGTCCGCTATCTGACGCGTCACAGTTCAAGTCTGAAAGTCCTACTTTCATGATCGAAGGTTCACGCATCACGCACCACGTCCTCCGTCTGGTGGCTGGCGCCAGACGGCCGCATCGTCCTCAGACGATTGTATAGGCTGGCGCTCAGCGCGTAATGCCACCGGTGGTTGTCGTAGGCCTGCCAGAACTCGTCCAGTCCCCGGCTGCCGGCTTGCTCGTAGCGCAGGCACTGGACCATCATCTCCAGTTTGTCTGCGTCGCGCACAAGCCGTCCCTCGGGGCTGGTGCTGTCCTCGAAGGTCTGCCAGAGGGCTGCCAGCCGCCCGCCAGTAGGCAGCGGAGCCAGAAGATCGGCCATGGCTGACGCCTCGGCCTCACTCTTGACCTGGGCGGGAAGGAGGCGAGCGGCTTTCAGCGGCAGGTCGGTGAGGCGGACCTCGGCCAGATCGTGCAGCAGGGCGATGGCCAGCACCTTTTCAAGGTCCAGTTCGCCCTCCAGGCCGCCACTGGCCTGCAGCACATCCGCCAAGGCCAGGGCCGTAAACGCGACGCCAAAGCTGTGCTCGGCCACGCTCTCGGCCTGGGGCACCCCCCGCAGCAGCCAGCCACTCCGCGGCAAGCGCTTCAGGGTCGCGGATTCCAGCAGCAGATCAAGGAGTCGATCATTGTCCATGGTTGGACCTCAACAGCGAAAGGATGGCGGGTGCGACATCGGTGATGGCTGTGACCGAGTCAAAAGGCTCCGGCCCCAGGTCCAACCGCCAGCAGGGGGACGGGATTGGTGGTGTGGGCCTTGGTGCTTGTGTCCTCCAGGTTGCCGTGGTCGCTGCAGAGCACCAGCGTCGTGTCGGGCCGGCGGTGGGCCAGCACTCCGCCCAGGAAGGCGTCCAGCCGGGTCAGAACAAACTCGGGCTCCATCCGCCGGTGTCCGGCCAGGTCGGGCAGGAAGGTCTCAAACAGGACCAGGTCATAGTTCTCCGTCAACCTGGCCAGCCGCTCGCCCGCTTCCTCGGCGGGCACCAGGGGCAGGTCGTAGCTCAGGTGGCCGGACGCTACCTCGTGGGTAATGTCCCATAGGACCGCCCGCCCCTCCAGCAGGTCGGCAAGATCAGGGATGGGGGCTCCGGCGGCCATCGCTGTCAGCGTAGAACTCCCCAATCTCAGCCTTCTTTCTTCGATCATCTGCCAGAACTGCTCCGAGTGGGCGTTGGCAAAGATGACGCGGGCGCCGGCCTCGGCCGCGCGCTTGAGCAGGCTGTGCTCGGCAATGATCTCCCGCAGCGCGGCCGTGGGATGGGCGGAGATATGGTCGCCGACCAGGGCTGGGGCATTGACGCCGGTAAAGAGCGCGGTCTGGCCTGTGGCGCTTTGGGGCAGACCCGGCACGCCCAGGCAGGCATCAACTGGCCGGAGGGTGAGTCCTGTGCTGGCTGAGGTACTCATCTTGCCCGGCAGAGCCGTTGAGCACAAGGGGGCCGCCCAGGAGGGTCTGAAGCTGCGGCATGGGTACATAGCTCAGCGGGTTGTCGGGACCTGGTGGCGCCAGCCCGACCCCGTCGAGAAAGATGAACAGAATCTTGTGTTCCATGCCTCGGTGATTGCCCATGCCTGCGCCCTACCCGACGCCTCTGATGCCCTGGTTGCGCGTGTCTGTCATAGCTTGTAACCGATGGCGCGCAGAAAGCCCTTGCGCCAGGCGATGTCCTCTTCGCCCTCGATGCCTTTGGGCGCAAAACCGTCCACGACGCCCAGGATACCACGTCCCTGTTCGGTCTCGGCCACGAGGACCTGGGTCGGATTGGCGGTGGCGCAAAAGATGCGGCAGACTTCCGGGACCATTTTGAGGGCGTTTAGCACGTTGATGGGAAAAAAGCCCTCGCCCAGGAACAGGACAAAACTGTGGCCGGCAGCGATGGCCGAAGCGTTCTGCCTGGCCAACTCGACCATCTCTTCATCGGTTCCGGTCCAGCGGATGAGGCATTTTCCCGAAGCCTCACAGAAGGCCAGCCCGAACTTGATGCCCGGCACATGGGTGACCATTGCCTCGTGAATGTCCTCGACGCTCTTGATAAAGTGCGTTTGGCCCAGGACAAAGTTGATGGCCTCTGGTTTCTCAATGGGGACGATTTTCAACTCCATGGTTTATCCCTCCCGGTTGAGATTCTTAAACTGGCCTATTCTATCATATTTTGCCGAAAACTGGAATTCTGTCGCCCATCGCGCGCGACCCTTGATCCCAATGCCGATTACGGGCCATTCGCTTCTCTTCGGGCAAGCGGCAGGAGGACCCTATGCGGTCCGCCCGGCCCTGAACCCAGGCTCACCTCATCGATGTAGACGATGGTGCCCGTCACACCGTCTCCAGCTCGAACCCGTAGGCGAGCCGTAACCTTGCCCGTAAAGGCGGCGCCCGGTTGTCCGAGGCGGTAGGCCAGATGCTGCCAGTCCCCGGCAGCGAGGCTGGGTGTCAAGACCTTGGTCTCTGACAGCATTGGCGCGTTGCCCGTGGAGGCCGTCTCTAGGTAAGGCTGACGTTGAAGACCGCCGAGGGATCTGGCGCCGCGGGGCCGCGCTGGTACCACAAGGACAGGACAGGGTCCCAAGCATCATCTAGATCCACGGTCTGGCTGGCGCTAGCGGCTTTCTCCTGTGGCATTGAGATTCCGGATCCTGAAGATGGGCTGCCCAGGGCCAGTGCCTGGTGGCCCGTGTGGACCGGAGCTGTGACAGGTGAGGCCATCCCGTCCTGGGCGCTGCCGGCCGTCCAATTATCCAGGCCTGCCTCAAAGCCTCCGTTGGCGACGGCGTCATCGGGCGGGCGGAGCGTCCAGGTGAAGGGTACCGTTTCGGTCATCCCAAAGGTCAATCCATGGCGGGGATTTGGAGCATCCCACCATGGATGGCTGACGGTGGCTGTTTCGGGCTCCGTCCAGTGCTCGACGTCCAAGACGTAGCCCCCGCCGGACCCAGTGGTGGTTGTGTAGCCTGTACCCAGAATGGCGACGGTTGCCCCGCTTACCGGGTTCCCGGCATTGGACAGCACCCATCCGGCCAGTCTGGGACCCGTTATCCTGGTCGTGGTGTCGCCATCCGGCCGAAATGGCCCGTAGAGGTGGGCGCCGTTGGGATAACGCTGCCAGACCCGGGCCCGGAAGTGGTAGGTATGACCCTGCTGCCCGGCAAAGGTGGCTTCTGTGGCTTTTGTCTGCTCCTGCCAGTTGTGCCACACCCCCTCTGTCTCATCCAGCCATTGCACGTCGTACCACTTGAGCTTATCGCTGCCTGGGGCGGGCAGGGCGTTGTCCCACTGTACGGAAAATGTGGGTGTTTCGCTCACAGCCGGCGATGTGGCTCTTACCTGGGGCGTCTGGGCCAGGATGGCCGAATCCAGAAAGCTATAGTTGAGGAATGGCAGGTCGCCTGCCTCGTGGGGGCTGATGACGCGGACAAAGACGGTCATGGCCTGCCCCTGGGCGTAGACAGCCGTGCGCTGGTCGATGTCCCACGGTCCTTCGTCATGGTCGTCAGGCTCGCTCCAGATAACGGTCGCTGCCTGGGGATCGAGCCCGCCGGTTGGGTCCATACCCACCTGCTTGATCATGGTGCCGTGGGATGAGGGAGGCGCGGAGGTTTGAAAGATGGTCAGCATTGCGGCGTGAAAGCCATAACCAGTACCAGGAGTCAGTCCGGTGACCCGCTGCAGGATGCCAGCGGTGTAGGGCTGGGTCGAGATCACGAGTTGCGAGGTTTCCCCCTGGATGCGTTCTACCCAGCCGCCGCCCAAGTGGCTGCCGGCAAAGACCCTGGTATCCATCCACTGGGGTTCCTGGCCATCGTACCAGAACCGCTGCCAGCCGCTGGCGACCTGGCAGTCAATACCCTGGTACTGGGCATAGGGGGCATCATAGACCTCCACTCCCGGATTGCTCAGGAGCTGGTACTGAGGGGCGCTGGCCTCGGACACTTGCCTGGGAGTTCCGGCCGCCGACGGTAGCAGGGACAAGGTCAGGAGCAACCCCAGGAACACGACAATGCCGGCCAGCATTCGACCTGATTTGCTGAGGGTCAGAGTCTGCATGGCTACCCTTTCTAGAGGCTTGTCTCTATGAACAAAGAGCCTATCCTCGGGAGGCAGAAGGTTAGCAGTCTCCAGTCCTAACCTGTGGAGATCACTTCCCCGCGACAGGCTCGCGCCTTGCTCGTCACAATGCCAGATTCGGGATTTCACAAAGGCGAAATGGTTCTCGGTTGGGCCAGGGCCAGTGTGCGCAGTATCGTAGCGGCCCACAGATCAGCGCCCCGGCTGTTGAGGTGGAGGCCGTCAAAGGTAAGGTGCAGGCGACGGCGGTGGCTGAGCTGATCGGGTGAGGTGGACCGTAAACGCCCCCGGTCTACCCACGTGAACAACCACTCGCCAGGTATGCGCCGAGAAGGTCTGGGGAGGACGGCGTACTCTTCTACAAATGCCTGCCATACGTCGGCCACCAGCACGCCGCGGTCATCGGCCACCTGTTTGATGGCGCCGTTGGTCCGGGCCATGAGGCGGTTGGGCGGAGAGGAGATCCGCTCACCCAAAGGGCTTGCGGTGCAGACCAGCACCCGGGCGCCGGCCTGCTGGGCCTGGTCGATCAGGGACCGATAGGTGGCAGCGAACTGGTCCAGGTCGGTGGTTGGCCGTTGCTTTGCCCAAGCGCGGCGGTACTGGCGCCAGAGCCACCAGCCCACACTGTGGCTGCTCAGCCAGGGTATCCATACGTCGCTAGCGCCCACTTCCAAGATCACCCACTGGGGCTGATACTCACGGAGCAACGGGCCGAGCCGGGCATTGAGGGATTGGACCGTCTCAGCAGCCTGTCCGGCATTGATGGCCTGGCCTGTCAGTCCAGCCGAACCCTGGTACAGGCTTTCAGCAACGCGGTCGACATAACTCTCACCATAGGCGCCCTCAGTCAAGCTGTCGCCAGCAAAGAGGTAGACGTCCGTAGGTGATGATGGCATAGTCAATGGCTTTTCCCTCTTGACGAACCTCCCGCAGGTTGTGTTTGAACCTGCGGGAGGCTGCTTCTCTAGTCTCGCCCCAGACGGGCGACGATGGCGCCCATGGCAGCGATGGCGCCCCCGATGAGAAAGCCCCAAAACCAGGCAAAGGGGTAGGCGCTCAGGTTGGGGCGCTCGCCGCCAACCTCGGTCAGAGACCGAGGTTTCCCCGGCGGCCAGCCCAAGCGGCGGAGCGTCAGCTCAATGGTGGGGGCCACGGCGCCGGCCAGACCCCCGGCCAGAAAGGCGTCCTCGTTGCTGAATCCATAACGGCGGACGCCGACCCAGCCGATGCGGCCCCAGACCAGGCCGCTGATGGGTCCCAGGATATTCTGGACCCGGGTGGCCGTGGTACGGCGCCAGCGCAATAGGCTGGCCAGTGCGGGCAGGGTCATAATCCAGCCCAGGGCGGGCAATACCGCCTCGCGGCTGGCCCGCCAGCGCAAGAGCCAAGCCCAGGTTGGACCTCGTTCCTGTACGTCTATCACTGCTGTTCCTCCTGTTCCATGGCTGCTTCAGGTCGCCAGCCGATCTTCCAGTGCCCCCAGCCGCAGGTCGCTGGCATGGACCGGCGGTACGCCCAGCCTCCGTCCGGCAAAGCCTCCGTGGCTGTCAGAGCCGCCAGTAATCAGCAGATCGCGGCTGTGGCAGTAGTCCAGAAAGTGGCGCGTGGTCGCCTCGTCGTGGCAAAAGGCGTAACACTCCAGCCCCTGGAGGCCTATCCCGACCAGCTCGTCCAGCCGCGCATCATCCAGGCCGTTGTAAAAGGCCGTGCCGGGATGGGCGAGCACAACGGCTCCTCCGGCTCCCTGAGCTACGGCGATGACCTCCTCCGGAGACGGAAAGCTAGCCTGTGGGTGGGCCAGGTCGCCATTAAACAGTCTGCCAAAGTAGTCGTGTACGTCCCGGCAGAGTCCGTGATCGATGAGAAAGTTGAGGGCTTTCCACCCCCCTCGCTGGCGGTCCCAGGTATAGCCCGCGTACTGGTCCATGGAGATGGGATAGCCAGCGCTGGCCAGCAGGCGGACGGCCTCGTCGCTGGCGCCGGTGAGCCGGGCCTTGTTGGCCCGGGCAAGGGCGTTCAGGGCCACATCCTCAGGGTCGATACCGTAGGCAAGCAGGTGGTAGGCCTGGCCATTGAGCCGCGCCGACAATTCCACACCGGGTAGGAATCGCAAACCGGTATGCCGGGCCAATTCCGTGGTGCGGGCCAGGCTGCCCAGGGAGTCGTGGTCGGTGACGGCAAACAGGCCGATGCCGGCTTGCTGCAACTCGGTGATGAGGCGTTCCGGCGGCCAGCGGCCGTCGGATGCAGTGGTATGCAGGTGTAGGTCGGTGCGAAGATCCATACCTTTGGCTGTCCTCCGGCGGCCATTGTAGCATAGTTTGGGGATTTTGGCACAAGACGGGGATGGGGGGACGTTAGATCAGGGGCGAGAGCTGGCAATCGGAGGGGGTATGACGAAAGACATGCCTGCCCCCGTGGACAAGTGCGAGGATATCAGCTATAATGAGGCCATAGATGAGACTTCTGAGCTGCCGGATGCACAGACGGTGACAGAAAAGAATCCTCCAATCAAGGACCTCAAATCCAGAGTCTTTCGGGTCTGTCCCCATAAGGGCAGGGCCGTGGGGCTCTGGGTACCGAAGCAGTGGACTGCCTGGCTGTACACGGTCATCGGCCTGGCCGCCCTGGTCTGGTTTCTGGTACGGGTCGTGCCCAAGCCCAGCCGTGTGACCTATCCATGCCAGCGTGTAGCGGGACCACTGGCTATCAGCTTTCTGCTGTGGTTGCTGGGTGTTTCGGGCTTTGCGCTGGCTTTTCGCAAGATGGGGGGACGCCTCAACCGGGCGCGCCACTTGAATATGGTGTTGGGTGTCGCCCTCGTAATCGCGGGCCTTGGATGGGTCCTGCTGGGCGCTGAGAGGACCACCCTGGCAGCCTACCCGCCGCACCGGCCCAATACGCCCTTTGGCGTGGCGCGAGGACTGCAGCCAGGGCGGGTGGTCTGGATTCACGATCCCGATGTTACCGACTGGTCTGGTCCGGGTACGGGCGAGCGCTGGCACGAGCACGTGGACCAGGGCGTAGCCCATGAGATGACGTCGCAGGGACTGCAGGCATATTCTGGTGAGCGCAGCGACGCGGCAGCGTGGAATGCGCTTTTCGCTCACCACAATGGTGGCCCGGGCTATCAGGTAGGTCAGAAGATCATGATCAAGATCAACCTGACCACAGCTCACGCAGGCTCGGGCAGTGACTGCGATGATGGCCATTACAACCAAACAGAATGTGGCATCGTGTCTTTTGATTCCACTGCGAACTCGCCGCAGATGATGCACGCCCTCCTCGAGCAACTTGTGAATGTGGTGGGGGTGGAAGAGTCAGATGTCACTATCGGCGATCCGACTGGTCTGTTCGTAAATTACCTGTTCAACCCCCTGTACGATGATTTTCCAGACGTCAACTATCTGGACAACCGCGGCGGTGAAGGAGAGCCAGGTGAGTGGCGGACGCGGGCAGAATACACGGAACCCTGTGTACCCTACTATTGGAGTACCTCGGCAGCAGATGGCAAAACACAGGATTGCCTGCTGACAGTCTTTGACGAAGCGACCTATGTCATCAATTTTGCTGTGCTCAAGAGCCACAACTGCGGTGGGATCACGGTGGCCGCCAAGAATCACTATGGTTCTATGCTCCGCACGCCGACAGGATACGGGCGCAGGCTGGGAGACAACTACTACAATCTGCATCATACACTGCCCGGGGATGGGTGCCGGGATACGGCCACAATGAAAGAAATGGGCCAGTACCGGGCGCTGGTGGACCTGGTGGGATTGGAGGAGATTGGAGGTAAGACGATATTATACCTCGTGGATGGCATTCATGGTGGGCGTGACTGGCATTCGACTCCATCGCTGTGGTCTTTGTCGCCCTTCGATGGCGATTGGCCGTCAAGCCTGTTCCTATCGATGGATCCAGTGGCCATCGACTCGGTCGCCCACGACTTTCTGGTAGAGCAGTGGCCGGAGCAAGTGCTGATGTACGAAGGTGTGCAGGACTATCTGCACGAGTCAGCGATGGCGAACGAGGCGCCGTCGGGGACCTGTTACGACCCTGAGCGTGACGGCGCGTGCATGGACAGCCTGGGGACACACGAGCACTGGAACAATTCTGCTGACAAGCAGTACTCGCGCGACCTGGATCGGGAAAATGGTCTGGGCATTGAGTTGGTGTATGTGCGCGAATCTCTGCCTCCGGCCCCGGGTTTTCCTGCTTATCTGCCCCTGGCCCGGAAAGGATCACAATGAGCATCACCAAACGCATTGACAAAGCACGCGAAGCTTTTGAAAAGAAGGACCTGTCCGCCTCAGGAGAAGCCCATTCGCCCGAGGCCATCGCGGGAGCGATGGAGCAGCACGGTGGGACCAGCCACCAGTATATCGGCGACATGGTGTACGGTGGGCTGGACGGAATTGTGACCACCTTTGCCGTGGTCAGCGGCGTGGCCGGCGCTGGGCTGGGGGCGGGCATTATCCTGATCCTGGGCCTGGCCAACCTGCTGGCCGATGGCCTGTCGATGGCCGCCGGCGCCTACCTGTCGCTAAAGAGCGAGCGGGAGTACTATGACCGGGAGCGGCAGCGGGAAGCCTGGGAGGTCGAGCATTTTCCCGATGGGGAGCGGGCCGAGATGCTGGCGCTCTACAAGGCCAAGGGATACAGCGAGGAGGAGGCGGAAACGCTGGTGGGGATCCAGAGCCAGCGCCAGGAGCAGTGGGTGGATGTGATGATGGTCCAGGAGTTGGGATTGCTGCCAGACGACCGGAAGCCGGTCATGAGCGCGGTGGCAACCTTTGGCGCCTTCCTGGTGGCGGGTTCGGTCCCGCTGTTGACCTATCTGGTGGGGTTGTTTGTGAGCCTTGACCCGGATCTAGCTTTCACACTATCGATCGTACTGTCAGCGCTGGCCCTCTTTGGGCTGGGGGCGGCCAAGGTGTTGGTCACCGAGCGCAGTTGGTTCCGCAGCGGGTTGGAGATGCTGGTCGTTGGCGGTATCGCCGCAGGGGTGGCGTACCTGGTGGGATATCTGCTTCAGGGGTTGGTTGGCTAGCCTGGGGCTCGCTCAGGGAGGCATGTTCAGCAGGAATTGCTCGGGGCGGCTTCTATACTCACAGACTGAGATATCACATGCTCCCTGCTAAGCATTTACTTGATTCTGCTTAGTACACCACAGAATGATGGTTTGTGCAGACGTGAGTTTAGCGCAGTCGACGCAGGACGACCGCCAACTGCCATAGACAGATGGCCGTACCCACGACGCCGACCATGGGCCAGGTCAGGGGGCCGACGATGGCCAGGTCGCGCAGGGTGACAGTCAGCCAGGTGACCAGCAGCGCAAGAGCAGTCCAGACCCCCACGCGTACGCGGGCGTTGCGCAGCGCCTCGGTGCGGGGACTCTCGTCTTCCAGGATCGACAGTTCCCCCTCCTCGGCGCGGCGCAGGACGGCGGCCACGGCCCGCAAGCTACGCTGAAGGTCGTAGAACTGGCGGACAAAGCCCTCGGTCCAGATGCGCTCGGGCGTCAGGTCGGTCAGGGTCTGGCGGGCCTTGATCTGCTGAAAGATCGGGATGTTGTCGCGCATAAAGTTCAGGTCTTCGGACAGCATGGCGGCGGTATTGCCATAGACAATGACGCTGCGCATGTAGGTTGCCCACCCGGTGGCGGTGCGCATGTGGTATTTGTGATAGAGCCGCAACTGTTCCTCGATATAGATGCCCAGGCTGCGACTGGCAAAGGACCGGGTCCCCTCTTGTTTGTAGCGGGCTGACAGCTTCTTGAAATCGGCCTTGAAGGCACGCAGGTCGGTTTTTTCCGTGGGCCGCCCGTAGCGTAGGAGGATAGGCCAAACCGCCTCATAGTCGTCCATCATCTCGTACAGGGCCATGTCGACGATATCGCGCTGGGTCTGTTCATCCAGCTCGCCGACGATGCCAAAATCAATATAGCCCAGCCGGCCGTCTTCCATCAGGATCAGGTTGGCCGGATGGGGGTCGGCCTGAAAAAACCCGTAGTTCAGGGCCTGCATCAGTTGGTTGCGCATGATCTGCCGGGCCAGACGGTCGCGATCCACGTGATGCTGGGTCAGCCAGCTAGCATCTTCCAGGTGCTTCAGCACCTCATTGAGCGTGACGCCTGCGATGAACTCGGTGACCAGGACGCGGCGGGTACACAACTCGTCGTAAACCTGGGGGACGTACATGCCCTCGATATCCATCTCTCGCAGGCGGCGGGCAGCCTCGGCCTCGTGGCAGTAGTCAAACTCGGAGCGGGTGAAGCTGGATCACCTCGTCGATGATGGCGGCCAACTGCCCTCGCGTCATGCGCAGCAGCGTGTGGAGGCGGGTGTAGCGGACGAGATCGCGGAGGATGTCAAAATCTCGCTCAAAGGTGGCCTGGGCGCCGGGGCGCTGGACCTTGACCGCCACCGCTCCCCCACCTTTGAGTGTGCCTTGTGTACCTGACCAATGGAGGCGCTGGCCAGGGGTTCGGCGTCGAACTCTTGGAAGAAACGACGCCAGTCCTCGCCCAACTCCTCGCGCAGAACCTGATCCACGAGGGGAAAGGGTAGGGGCAGGGTGCTGTCGAGCAGGTGGGAGAGTTCATCGCGGTAGGCCGGCGGCAGCGCCCCAGCGTGCAGGGCCAGCAACTGGCCGATCTTGACGAAGGAGGGACCGAGGGCCTCGAACAGCTCCCGCAGCCGGACGGCACCAGCTTGGTCCATACCGGCTTGTGCCTCGTCGGTGGGCCTGCCCGGGAGCCAGCGTGACCACCAGCTTCTCTCGATCAGCTCACCAAAACCGAAGCGGCTGAGGGTCAGCAGGATCTCGGCGGTGCGGGCCGCGCGGCCCTTGCCGTCGCCCTGGGCCCAAAGACCAGAGCCATTGAGTGAGGGTTGTTCTGTCATTGTGTCATTCTCCGGTGATCCTGTATCGAGTGTGCTAGCGGTTTCGGGTCAAGGGAGCTTGGTTCGATGCCTGTGCCCGCATCCGTGTGTCCTCCATGGGCCCCGTAGTTTAGCGTACCCGGAGCGTGGGGGTTTGTCAAATTCCGAGGCTCTGTCAGGCAGGTGTCAGCTTGGCGTAGTCTGCCCGGGTAACTTTTCCTTGTCCTTTTCGTAATAATGTTGTATAATGAGCGCGGTCCGGGGAACGCAAGGGGGCCGCGCGACGACAGGAGGTGTTGACGTGATATCTACGAGAAACGTCGTGCGTGACTCTGGTGCACCTTTGCTGGTCCGGATCCTCTACTTTTTTCTGTTTGGCTGGTGGGCCACGGGAATCTGGATCAACGCTGCGTGGTTCCTTAACGCGACCATCATCGGTTTGCCTCTGGGTGTGTGGATGCTCAACCGGGTACCTCAGGTGCTGACCTTGCGCCCAGTCAGGCAGGTGGTGGTAGCCCAGAGCCATGGTGGTGGGTTCGAAATCCAGACCCAGGGCTTGCCGCAGCGCCCTTGGCCGATTCGCTTGCTTTACTTTGTGCTGGTTGGTTGGTGGCTCAGTTGGCTGTGGTCCAACGCGGCGTGGGTCATCTCGGTTACGGTCATTGGGCTGCCCATCGGTATCTGGATGTTCAACCGCTTGCCAGCACTGACGACGCTGATGCGGGCATGAGGTGTGTTGCGCGGTACCTGTCCTTTTGGCTTCGCTCAGGACAGGTGCGTAGCAGTTGCAACGAAGCCATTCCATAGGAACCTGGAGGTGAAAAGAAAAATGGGCATCGGAGACGCGATCCAGTCGCTTTTTGGAGGCGATGAAGAGCCGGAGGATAGCTATGAGGCTGCTTTCGAGCAGGAGGCGGTCCTACCGGATACGGCCGAGACAACGCTCGGACGGGAGGGGGATGCGCGAGACGTCGTTGAGGGCTCCCTGAGGAGGTGTCGAGAACCTTGCCAAGATGATCCCGGGCTATAGGGGCTATAAAGAAAAGGAGCTGCGACGCGAAGCGGACAAGCTGCTGCGGTTGGAGTTGGCGGGCAAGTTGACCGACCAGCGGAAGCGCCTGTCCGAACTTCAGGTGCAGCTCGTCAACCAGGCCCAGATCCTTTACGTGGATGACCTGGACCGGGCAGTGACAAAGTTGCAGCTCCTCATCGACCGCATCACGACGGCGTCCTATGGTTACGCGGGCCTGTTTGACGCGGTCAAGGTCAAGGAGGAACAACTGGATGCCCTATACGAGTTTGACAACCAGATGCTCGATTCGGTGGACGAGATAGCTGAAGAGGTGGACCACGTATCCTCGGCTATCAGTGCCAAAGAAGGCATCGGCGAGTCCATTGTCGACCTGGTAGGGACGGTGGAGGGGGCGAACCGGACCTTTGGTCACAGAGAAGAAGCGATCCTACAGGCGTCGGCCTGGGAGTAGCTCGAGTCGTTTCCCATAGGAGGGACGAATGGCACGCATTATTGACGTTATCGAGGTACCGAACCAACAGCAGGACGAGATCGTCCGGCGGTTGCCAGAGTACGGGGCGGGCGATTTTCGATTTGGTTCGCAGGTAATCGTGCGCGAATACCAGCAGGCGGTCTTTTTCAGGGATGGCAAGGCCTATGATACTTTTGGGGCAGGCCGTCACACCATCACCACGGCCAACGCACCCCTGCTCACCGATCTGATCAAGAAGGTGACCGATGGCCGGACTCCGTTTACGGCTGAGGTCTACTTTGCCAGCATGCGCGAGTTCCTCGACCTGAAGTGGGGTACGGCAGAACCGATTCCCCTGCGCGATTCGGACCTGGGGTTGGTGCGGCTGCGGGCCTTTGGTACCTTTTCGATGCAGATCGAAGATACGGCGCTCTTTGTGAACAAGATCGTCGGCGCCCAGGGCCTATACCAGACACCGCAGATCACCCGCTTCTTGCGGGGCATCATCATCGCCAGGATGACTGACTTGCTGGGCGAGCTGGGCAAAGGATTGTTTGATCTGCCGGCTTTGTATGACGAGATTGGGGCTGGCGCCAAGGCCAAGGCCCAGGACGACTTTTCCAGCGTGGGTATCCAACTCCGGACGCTGTACGTCAACAACATCAGCCCCACTGAAGAGACGGCAAGGGCCATCGACGAGCGGGCCTCGATGGGCGCCATCGGCGACATGCAAAAGTACATGCAGTTCCAGATGGCCCGCGGGGTCCGGGACGCGGCCCAGGCCGAAGGCGGCAGCATGGCCAGTGCGGGTGTGGGTCTGGGTGCGGGCGTGGGTATGGGTTCGGCCATGGCCCAGATGATGGGCCAGATGGCCGGCGCCGGGGGCGCGCAGGCCGGAGCGGCTGCAGCAGCGATCACGCCTGAAATCATGACCTTGTCGGAGGCGGCGCTCTATATGCGCGTCGGCGAGGAAGATGTGCTGGAGGTCATCCAGGCCGGCGAGCTAAAGGCCAAAAAGATTGGCAGCAGCTATCGCGTCAGCAAAAAGGCGGTGGACGAGTTCCTGTCGAGCTAGTCGCTGGGGCTGTCCAGGGGCAGCACCGATTGCTTTTCGGTGAATCACATTCCAGTGCCTGGCGTTGGCAAAGGTCATCCTGAGCCTGGGAAGGGAGACTTTTGTACCTCGCGCAGTGGAATTCGCTTGAAATCATCCCGGACTCGTCAAAGGGCGATTTCAAGTTCGTTGCGATAGATGGGAGTCAGACCTGACGGTGACCGTCGGGCGCCGTGAGTGTGGTGCCGGCAAGCCGTCAGGTCGCTTGTTTGTGTTGAGCTGTGAGCATGGAGCCTTCTAGCCTCTACATCCACGTGCCCTTTTGCCGGGCCAAGTGCGCCTACTGTGATTTCAACTCTTACCCCGGCCTGGAGGCACTATACGAGGATTATTCGCAGGCTCTGATCCGCGAGCTTGAGATGGCTGGACCGGCAAGCCTTCAGACGGTCTATGTGGGGGGCGGCACGCCCACTGTGCTGCCGCCGGAGATTCTGACTCGGATTCTGAGGGCGGTGTCCATTGTCCTTGCGGTGGATGCCGAGGTCAGCATCGAGGCCAACCCGGGAACCGTGGACTCGAGTACTCTGGCCCAACTGCGGGTCATGGGGGCGACCCGCCTCAGCTTGGGGGTGCAGAGTTTTTCGAACGCGGAGCTTTGGTTGTTGGGCCGAATCCACACCGCGGAAGAAGCACTAGATGCCGTTCAAGGCGCTCGCTCAGCTGGGTTTGACAACATCAATCTGGATCTGATCTACGGGCTGCCGAGGCAATCGCAGGGCGTGTGGCGATCCACGTTGGAGCAGGCCCTTGCCCTGCGGCCGGAACATCTGTCGCTCTATGCTCTGAGTGTCGAGGACGGCACACCTCTGGCTGCGAGTATCGCTGTGGGTACCATATCTGGTCCGGATCCTGATCTAGCGGCAGAGATGTACGAGCACGCGCAATACTCCCTGTCAGAGGCCGGCTATGAGCAGTACGAGATCTCGAACTGGGCCAGGGAGGCCACCTACCGGTGCCAGCATAATCTTGTCTACTGGCGGAACGAACCCTACCTGGGCATTGGAGCGGGGGCGCATTCCTGGAGTGGCGGGAGGCGCTGGGCCAACGTGGCGGCGCCGGCTGAGTATGTGTCCCGGCTACTTGATGGGCGTGATCATGTCGAATCAGAGGAGACCATTGAGCCGTCCCTGGAGATGGGCGAGACGATGATGATGGGGTTGAGGTTGGTGGCTGAGGGCGTTGAGTTTGTACGCTTTCGGGATCGTTTTGGGCTAGACCTTTGCCAGGTATACGAGGATGAACTGTCCGAAGTGGAAGAACTGGGTCTGATTGAGATTGGTGATGAGCGGGTCAGACTCACGAACCGAGGGTGCTTGCTCGGGAACCAAGCTTTTGCCCGGTTTTTACCAGAGTAGCCCCCATCCCTGGGCGATTGCGGATCTGCGATTTGTCAAGGACCTCCGAAGTCTATGATCTTCTGGTGCGGGAGGAGTTCATGAGTGGTGGATATGACCCATTAGCCTCAGTACAGGCGGCGGGACCCCCGGGAACGATCTCTTTCAACTATGGGTTGCCTGACCCGGGGGCTTTTCCGGCCGGTGACCTGCAGCTGGCTGCCCAGAGGGCGCTCGGGCAGCGACCCGAACTGGCCCTACAGTACGGGCCGGAGCAGGGCTATGGCCCGCTGATCGATTTTCTACGGGAGAGACTGTCTCGCGAAGAGGGCCTCGAACTACAGCGGCCGGAGATCATGCTGACCGGCGGTTCGGCGCAGGCGATTGACCATCTGTGTACGCTCTATACGCGCCCAGGCGACGTGGCGCTGGTCGAAGCGCCCAGCTATCATCAGGCGCTCCAACTCCTGGCCGACCACGAACTGAACTTGGTACAAGTGCCTATTGATGACGACGGTTTGCAGGTAGCGGCGCTGGCTGCCCGCCTGGAGGCGCTGCCACAAAGTGATAGGAGTGGGCACCAACCTGCTCCGCGTGCCCGAATTCTGTACGTTATCCCAAACTTTCAAAATCCCAGCGGCGTTACCCTGGCCGCTGAGCGCCGGCGGGCCGTGCTGGAGCTGGCGGAACGATATGATCTGCTGATCATTGAGGATGACGCCTATCGTGACCTGTCATACGAGGCAGAGTTGCCACCCTCTCTGTTTGCCCTGGACGATAGCAGGAGGCGGGTACTGCGCATTGGGAGTTTTTCCAAGATACTGGCTCCCGGCCTGCGCATGGGCTGGCTCATGGGCTCCACGGACAGTATCGCTCGAGTGATCGACAGTGGCCTGCGCGTCATCGGAGGTGGTGCCAATCCCCTGGTAGCAAACATACTGGCAGACTATTGCCAGCAGGGTCTGCTGGAACCTCACATCGGTTCCTTGCGCCATCTCTACCAGGAGCGCAGGGACATCATGCTGGCAGCTCTGGAGGCTCATATGCCTGATGCTGTTCGCTGGACCCAGCCGGGTGGTGGTTTCTTTGTGTGGCTGACGCTTCCCAAACCACTCCGCGCCGCTCAGGTGGTGGAACAGGCTGAGCATGAGGGCACCATGGTCCTGGCTGGCGATTCGTTCTTTGCCCAGCATCCAACGGGCCAGCACTTGCGCTTGGCATTTAGTTTTGTGGCCCCGGAGAACATACAGAAGGGGATTGAAAAACTCGCCAGAGTGCTGAGATCGGCTCCAATCGTCTAGCCCTGCTTGCACGGCACTGCACGCAACTGGACCTGAATCCGCACACTGCCGCCATTGACTTGACCAATCATAGCTGCTACACTCCAGGCTCGGAGACAGCTTCTTTTCAGCTACTCTCGGGGTATTCGCCCGCCCCTCAGTCGTTCCGGCAGTTGCGCCCAACGCCGGTTGTATGTTACACTGGGAATGGATCGAATCTGGTTGCGGTTCATGGAGGAGCCGTGCCAGAGATTAGTGCTGGCTTTGCTCCTACCAAACTCTGACCTCCGACCTCAACGAAGGCATCGCATTTCCTGATCGTTGCGCTTCCTGAAGTGCAATCTCCAAATTCGGTGCATCCTAGTCAGCATGATCACAAGTAGTGGCCCTGGACTCGCTTTCCGGGGTTTCTGGTGGGCATGTGAGGTGAAAGAGCGTGAGAAAAGAACGAATGCAATGTGGGTTCAATATCCTGAGTGTATTGCTCCTCGTGGTGCTGGGTGTCCTCCCGATGGCCGCCAGCCCTCCTGCTACGCTGGCAGATAGTGCATCCACGGCCGGCATTCCCGACTTTGAACATGTCGTCATTGATGACGATCCACCGTCAACGTATCGGATCACGGACATCCAAATTGGTGACATCAGTGGCGATGGACTGCCCGACGTGTGGACAGCCGGTCGAGGGGAGGGCTCCAATGCCAACCAGATGGTATGGTACAAGAATCCAGATTGGAGCCGGCACGAGATCTCACCGGGCGACTATGTGTACGGCAATCTGGGTGACTTTGATGGAGACGGCGACCTGGATGTCGTCGCGGGACAGCACGATGATGACCGGATCTATTGGTTCGAGAATACGGGCGATCCAGAGCTAGGGGATTGGCCCAAGTCCTATCTAGGCGTCAGCCCCTGGGCCGACGTCGTGCTCGTAGGAGACATTGACAAAGACAGCCGCCTGGACGTCGTATACCTGTTCAAGGATGAGTGGGGTTGGGCAAAGAACCCGCCGAACCCCAAGAATATTTGGTCTGACTATACGATCTGGTCGGGCGGCAAGCGGACAGGTGGAGCGCTGGCCGACATTGATGAGGATGGCGACCTCGACCTTGTGTACGGCAATGCCTGGTTTGAGAACCCGCTTCCTGGCGGGGATCCTACCAGGGGCAGCCAGTGGGAGATGCGCAGCATCGATGCGTCCTGGACGACGGAAGCGCGGAGTGCTGTGGGGGACCTGAATGATGATGGCCGGCCAGATGTGGTGCTGACTGGGGAGGAGGATGAGTCAGGCGTCGCCTGGTACATTGGTCCTGCGGACCCGCACACTGGAGATTGGACAAAGCGCGCCATCGTCAGCAGTGGCTACGACGGCGTGCACTCGGTGGATCTGGCTGACTTTGACCGTGACGGGGACCTGGACATCTTTGCTGCAGAGATGCACCATGGCCAAGATCCCGACAAAGTGACAGTTTTTGAGAACGTCGATGCTGCTTCAAATACCTGGGACGAGCATGTTTTTGATTCTATCGGATCGCACAATGCCAAGGCGGGCGACCTGGATTTGGATGGCTGGCCGGACATCGTTGGCAAGAACTACCAGGCTGGCGACCTGCCGCTACAGGTAGATCTGTGGTGGAATCTCGGACTGGGAACCCTGCCTGTGGACCAGTGGGAGCGCCATATCATTGATGACGCGCGACCCTGGCGGGCTGTGCTCATCGATGGAGGCGACGTAAATGGCGACGGCCTGCCGGACATCGTCACAGGGGGTTGGTGGTACGAGAACCCCGGCAGTCCAGGTGGTTCGTGGACGCGCCATGACATCGGCGGTGAATTATACAACATGGCCGTCCTCCATGACCTGGATGGGGATGGGGATCTGGATATCCTGGGCACAGATGGTCAGCACGGTGGCGATGTCTTTCAGTGGGCCGAGAACGACGGCAGCGCCTCGTTCACCTTCCACACAAATGTCCCCAGAGCGGATGGTGACTTTTTGCAGGGCGCCCGTGCAGCCCAGATCGTACCTGGGGGGAACCCAGAGGTCGTGCTTTCCTGGCACGATGCCGGCAGCACTCAGATGTACAGTATTCCCATCCCTGCGACGGCTGATTGGTCGTTCGAGGTGCTCAGTTCCACTACCAACGGGGAGCAGATCGCTGTGGGCGACATTGATGACGACGGCGACCTGGACATCCACCTGGGGACCCAATGGCTGGAGAATGATGCTGGTACGTGGCGGGCGCACGACGCCTTTGACCTGGGTGATTCCGCGGCCGAACCGGACCGAGTGGAGCTGGCCGACATTGACCAGGATGGAGATCTTGACGTCGTGATTGGGGCTGAGCAGTCCGAGTGGGTGGTTTGGGGCGAGGCGCCAGCAAATCCCGAAAACCCGTGGACGGAGCACCTGATCGCGAACGATATTCTCGGCATGAGCATGGACGTCGCCGATCTGGACTGGGATGGCGACGTGGACGTTGTGGTCGGAGAGCACGATCCACACAATGGCGATGTTGGTCGGGTAATGATCTACCAGAATCAGAACAACGGCGCCAATTGGAGCGAATTCCAGATCGACTCGGGACTTGAGCACCACGATGGGACCCAATTCGTCGACATTGATAACGACGGGGACCTGGATATTGTCTCTATTGGGTGGGAGCATGCCAAGACCGTTCTCTACGAGAACAAGGCCAGCAGTGGCGGGCCGGGAAACAGACCGCCCACTGCAGTTGATGATGACTACTGGTTGGACAGAGGTGCTATGCTTGTAGTGGAGGCACCCGGAGTATTAGAAAATGACCGCGATGGCGATGGTGATCCCCTGACAGCGGTGCAAGCGAGTGATCCGCCTCACGGGATACTGGATCTGAACGCCGACGGATCCTTTACCTACGAGCATGATGGCAGCGATGCGACGGAGGATGCATTCACCTACGAGGCCCGCGACGGCCAGGGCGGCAGCGACACAGCGACCGTGACCCTCTGGGTCAGGGGGCCGGGATCTCTCGACGTGCGAGTGAGCGAATCAACGGACGACGCGGAGGAGAAGGTCCCGGATGGGGACATGGCCTTGAAGAGTGTGGACCTGGAGCTGGGAGAGGACAGTGTGCCGCAACTTGTGGGGCTGCGGTTTCAGGGGGTGGGCCTTCCGCCGGGCACCAGCATCGACAAGGCACACGTGGTCTTCAGCGCCGATGAGACCCATAGCGGGGTCACCGACCTGACGATCTGTGCCCAGGCAGCCGACGACCCGCCCGAGTTCTCCAGCAGCGACTATGATATCTCGGACCGGTCCAAAACCACGGCCTGTGTGGGCTGGAACAATGTCGAGGCCTGGACGACGGTGCACGACACATACCAGACGCCCGATCTGTCGCCGGTGATCCAGGAGGTTGTGGATCGTTCGGGGTGGGGGGGGGCAACAGTCTGGTGTTGATCATCACCGGCACTGGGCGGCGGACGGCGGAATCGTACAACGGCGAGCCTGACATGGCGCCGCTGCTGCATGTGGAGTACGGCGGGGCGGCGCCTACCTGTTATGGCTTGGTGCTGAGCCATACTGGCACAGGGGATGACCCCGTGGCCACACCGGGAAACTCTGCTGACTGTCCGGCTGGGCAATATGAGGCTGACGAGGTGGTGGGGCTAAGTGCCAGCCCTGGCAGCGGTTGGTCTGTGGCTTCGTGGTCGGGAACGGACGACGATGGGAGTACGTCGACTACGAACCAGGTGACGATGCCGGCCGTAGGCCGGACCGTGACGGTCCATTATGAGGAAGTGGCGGCAACCTGCTATGCGTTGAGCCTGGGGCACACCGGTACGGGGGGCGACCCCATTGCTTCGCCTGGCAATTCTGCTGGGTGTGGGGTGGGCCAGTATGTGGCTGGAGAAGTAGTGGGACTGAGCGCCAACCCTGCGGCGGGCTGGTCGGTCACATCGTGGTCGGGCAGCGACGACGACGCGAGCACATCGACCACAAACCAGGTCACCATGCCTGCCGCGGGCCACAGTGTGCTGGTCAACTATGCGGAGCTGCTGCCTGGCGGCAGCTTGGATGCACGAGTGAGCGAATCGACGGACGACGCGGAGGAGAAAGCCCCGGATGGGGACATGGCCCTGAAGGGTGTGGACCTAGAGTTGGGAGAGGACAGCGTGCCGCAACTTGTGGGGCTACGGTTCCAGGGGGTGGGCCTTCCGCCAGGCACCAGCATCGACAAGGCGCACGTGGTTTTTAGTGCGGATGAGACCCATAGCGGGGTCACGAATCTGACGGTCTGTGCCCAGGCTTCCGATGACCCGCCCGAGTTTTCCAGCAGCGACAGTGACATCTCTGACCGATCCAAAACCACGGCCTGTGTGGACTGGAACAATGTAGAGGCCTGGACGACGGTGCACGACACATACCAGACGCCCGATCTGTCGCCGGTGATCCAGGAGGTTGTGGATCGTTCGGGGTGGGGGACCGGCAACAGTCTGGTGTTGATCATCACCGGCACTGGGCGGCGGACGGCGGAATCGTACAACGGCGAGCCGGACATGGCGCCGCTGCTGCACGTCGAATATGGCGGGGCGGCGCCTGCCTGTTATGACTTGGTGCTGAGCCACACGGGTACGGGAGGAGACCCCGTGGCCTCACCCGGCAACTCTGCTGGCTGTCCGGCTGGGCAATATGAGGCTGGCGAGGTTGTGGGGCTAAGCGCCAGCCCTGCCAGCGGTTGGTCTGTGGCTTCGTGGTCTGGCACGGATAATGATGGGAGTACGTCGGCCACGAACCAGGTGACGATGCCTGCCGCAAGCCGGACCGTGATAGTCCACTATGAGGAAGTGACGGCAACCTGCTATGCTTTGAGCTTGGGGCACACCGGCATGGGGGGCGACCCCATTGCTTCGCCCGGCAATTCTGCCGGGTGTGGGGCGGGCCAGTACGTGGCTGGAGAAGTAGTGGGACTGAACGCCAACCCTGCAACGGGCTGGTCGGTCACATCGTGGTCGGGCACCGACGATGATGCGAGCAGGTCGACCACCAATCAGGTCACCATGCCGTCCGCTGGTCGCAGCGTGCTGGTCGACTATGCAGAGCTGCCGCCCGGCGGCAGCTTGGATGTGCGAGTGAGCGAATCGACGGACGACGCGGAGGAGAAGGTCACGGACGGGGACATGGCCCTGAAGGGCGCGGACCTCGAGCTGGGCGAGGACGGCGTGCCGCAACTGGTGGGTTTGCGGTTCCAGAACGTTGAGCTTCCACCGGGGGCGGCTATCACGAGGGCGTATGTTGTGTTCACGGCCGACGAGTCGCACAGCGGCGCTACGACCGTGGCCTTCCATGGACAGGCCAGCGACAATGCTCCCACCTTTGGGAGTGGAGACGGGGACATCTCGGGGCGGCTGCGGACGTCGGCCTCAGTAGATTGGAACGATGTGGCGCCCTGGACAACGGTGCACGACACCTATCAATCTCCTGACCTGTCGCCCGTGATCCAGGAGATCGTAGGCCGGCCGGGGTGGAGGGCAGGCAACAGCTTGGTGTTGATCATAGACGGCGCAGGGCGGCGGACGGCGGAAGCGTACAACAGTGAGCCGGAAATGGCGCCTCTGCTGCACATCGAGTATGGGTCTCCGGGCACGTGCTATACTCTCACCACGGTTGTGGATCCGACTGGTGCTGGATCGATTGGTACCGACCCGAGCCCCAATTGCGGATCCGGCGAGTACGCCGAGGGCACCTCCGTTGAACTCACGGCCCAGCCGGGTGATGGCCATGTCTTTGATCATTGGAGTGGCAACCTCTCTGGTTCGACCAACCCTCAAACGCTGACCATGGACGTCGACCGGTCAGCTACAGCCCATTTCGCGACCAGTGACGTTGGTCCCGTGGTTTATGACGGTCTCATTGTAGATGATGATCAGCAGGATGACAGCAATGGCAACGGCGACGGCATTGCTGACTGCGGAGAGCTCATCGAACTCTATGTTGACCTGCGGAACCAGGGCGGCCAGGCGGTTACTGGCGTCAACGCGACGCTCAGTACGGATGATCCCTACGTCAGTTGGGTGTACAGCCCGGTGAGTTCGTATCCTGACCTGCCCAGTGGTGGGACGGGCAGGAATAGCAGCGATTTCGACTTGGCGCTTGAGGCCAATATGCCGGCCGGACATTCGATCCTGTTTGATGTTGCGGTAACCGCGGCAAACGGGGGGCCGTGGAACGACGCTTTCAGTCTGCCGGTCACCTGCAGCAGTGGCGGCGAAAGCCTGGACATTTCGGTGAGCGCTGACGAGGACGACGCCGAGGAACGACTTAACTCGGGTACCATTATTCTGAAGGGCAGTGATCTGGAGTTGGTCGAGGATACGTCCATCCAGTCCGTTGGCCTGCGTTTCCGGGGTGTTTCTGTCCCCCCAGGGACGACGATCACTGAGGCATATCTGGTCTTTCATGCCGACGAAACTCACAGCGGTGATGCGGATCTCGTCTTTCACGGCCAGGCAAGCGATGATGCGGCGCCGTTCTCCAGCGCCGATAGCGATATCTCGAGTAGGACCATGACATCAGCCTTGGTAGCCTGGAACGACGTGCCGGCCTGGACGGCTGTGCACGATTCCTACCAAAGCGTCGACCTGTCGCCCATCATTCAGGAGATAGTCAATCGTCCTGGGTGGTCGGTCGGCAATTCCCTGGTGATCATCATCACTGGTTCTGGGCGTCGGGTGGCCGAGTCCTACGATGGCGAGCAGGCGCTGGCGCCGAGGTTGCATATCGGCTACTAGCCGGGCCAATCTGTCCCTCTTCCATTAATCTGGCAAAGCACAGGTTCGTTGTCGGCGTCTCGATGGTACCAGATCGCCAACTACGAGCCTTTTACCTTCTATGGCAGTCCACGGCTTCTTCCTCGCTCCTGATGGCCAATCATGCGGTTTGCCTGACACAATCTGCTATGCTATAATCGGTGGGCCGCTAACCATCCCCGGTTGTAGCCGGGAAAGCCACTGCGGTTGGCCGGTTGCGGTTGCGCAACCGGCTCTGTTCTCTGAGCCTTGCCAGGGAGGGAACGATGGTGTTCATCGAACAGCGCTCCAAAAGAGAGACTATCGAGGGATTCCGTGACCACGTATCCTCAGGGAAGGCCGCCTTTTTCTCCCGATACGGCATGGACTTTGTGCCTGGACGGCGGGAGGGCCTCTATCTTTGGGACGTCGAAGGCGACAAGCGACTCATCAACTGTCACTGCAATGGCGGGGTCTTTAACCTGGGACATCGGCACCCCGCTATCGTTGATACGCTGGTGCGCGCTCTGGGCGAACTGGATATCGGCAACCACCACCTCATCTCGGAGCAGAGGGCGGCGCTTGGCAGGCGGCTCGCGGAATTGGCCCCAGGCGAGATGCCCTACAGCGTCTTTGCCGTGGGCGGTGGCGAAGCCATCGACTTTGCCCTCAAGCTGGCCCGGGCCCACACAGAGCGCCCTGGCATCATATCTGCCCGGGGCGGCTATCACGGCCACACCGGGTTGGCGCTGGCCGCCGGTGATGCCCAGTACCGCGACCCTTTCGGACCCATGCCCCCAGGTTTTGTCCAGGTACCCTTTGGCGACGCGGCGGCTATCGCCGATCGCATCAATGGGGACACGGCGGCCCTAATTCTGGAAACGATCCCCGCCACGTTGGGCATGCCCATTGCCCCTCCAGACTACTTTGCCGAGCTGAGGGCGCTGTGTGACCGGCACGGCGCGTTGCTGATTGTCGATGAGGTGCAGAGTGGGCTGGGCCGTACCGGGAAGATGTGGGCCATTGAGCATTGGGGCGTAGAACCCGATATCTTGGTGACGGGCAAGGGGCTCAGCGGCGGTGTATATCCC
Source organism: uncultured Chloroflexia bacterium (assembly GCA_963783445.1). Classification (GTDB taxonomy): domain Bacteria; phylum Chloroflexota; class Anaerolineae; order JAAYZQ01; family JAAYZQ01; genus CAWANP01. Next base: position 589,818 of record CAWANP010000002.1, read on the forward strand.
ATCGCTGCCACCTGCTATCGCCCGGAACTGAATACCTTTATGGAGGCCAACCCCTTTATTCACATTTCGACCTTTGGCGGGGCGGAGGTCGGGTGTGCCGTTGCCCTGGCCGTACTGGATCTGACGGCCGGCCCGGGGTTCTCAGAGCATGTGCATCGATTGGCGCGGCGCTTTGGAGCTGGGTTCCAGCAGCTTCGGACGCGCTATCCGAACACGCTGATGGCTGTCCGGCAATTGGGCTTGATGATCGGCCTGGTATTCCCGGATGAGACCTGTGGCCCGCTGATGACCAAGCTGCTCTTCGACGAAGGTGTCCTGGCCATCTATGCCAACAACGACCAGCGGGTACTCCAGTTCCTGCCACCTTTGGATTATAGAGGATATTGAGGCAGAGGAGGTGCTGGGCGCCCTGGACCGCGCCCTGCTGGCGCTGAGTACAGCGCGAGGTTGGGCCATCAATCACTAGACTATCACTGTACTGAGTCGCGAGTTGCTCCCAATCAGCGTCCAGCGGGACCCGAGATCGGCAGACAAGCGGAGGCAGACTTTGGCACAGTTGCTACCAATCCCCTTTCTTGTTGTGACGGTTACTCTGCTCGTGAGGGCCAGGTTGCGGTCAAACGAGGGGCAGATCTACTTCTTCAAGCCTCTTTCCACGCTGCTGGTCATCCTGGTGGCGCTCCTGTCCTTCACGACCCCAGGGGTTCAGCCAGCCTACTCGGCTTGGATCCTGTTAGGGCTGGTGCTGTCGCTGGGGGGAGACGTGGCTCTGATGCTCCGGTCCGGCCGGGCGTTCCTCATCGGGCTCGTACTTTTTCTGCTGGCCCACGTTGTCTATGCTCTTGCCTTTACAGTATCAAACGGTTTTCATCCCCAAGATCTCGCAGTGGCACTGGTGTTGCTGGCCGTGGCCGTGGTCGTATACCGCTACCTCAAGCCTGGCCTGGGATCAATGAAGGGCCCGGTCATCCTGTACATCTTGATCATCTGTCTTATGGTAAACCGAGCGGTATCCACCTTTTTTGGCGACGCGTTTACCAGTACCCAGGCATGGCTGATAATCCTGGGAGCCATTCTTTTCTGGCTTTCTGATCTGATTCTGGCCATCAACCGCTTTCGCCGCCCGTTCAGGCTGGAGGCACTGGGTCTTTACCTTTACTATGGCGGGCAACTACTTATCGCGCTCAGCCCCTCCTATTTCTCATAGTCAAATGCCCGGGATTGCCAATCTCATCCCAGCCGTCAAACCCGCAAAAAACCCGCAAAACCCGCAGCTTGCGCCGCAAATTGCCTGAAATAACAGAACAAATGTTCTAGTCACGTGGGATATAGTGACGCCCGCGGCCACTGCTCAAAGGCAGGACCAAACCTGCATCCACCAGCCCTTGAAGATCATAGAGCGCGGTTCGCTCCGAGACGCCAAACTCGGTTTGATACTGGCGGTTGGTGATGCGTCCGTGAGTATGCAGATACTGCATGGCCCGCGCCTGGCGGTCATTCAGGCCCATACGGGACAGATCAGCCAGGGCTAGCGTGGGGGTACCCGCTTTGAGGGTCACCCAGAAGGAGGTGCCCCGGTCTTCAAAGGTAGGGGGTGGCAGGTTGGCGCCGCTCATGGCGTGGATCATGCGGTCCACACCCAAGCCTCGCTGCTCGACGTAGCCATGGTGCTCCAGCAGGCGCATGATGTGGGGGTTGCGTGTGTATTGCTCGTAGACCATGTTTTCTACTGTCAGGTTGCCGCCCAAGCCGCCAGGGCTTTGGACCTCCAGCCGGTCAGTAAAGAGGCGTACCTGGATGAAGCGGCCCTCCAGCCCATAGTCACGATGCCCTATTGCGTTGACGATGGCTTCGCGGTAAGCAAGCTCTGGATAGTCGGCCACGTCTTGGCGGACAAATCCGTTCATCCTGGCCTGTTTGCTCAGCTTGTCAAAGATCGCAGCTCTCGCCGCGTCGATCATGGCCGGCAGAGGGCCGCGAAACTCGCGGTTGTCCAGGTACAGCGGGCCATCGGGATCTGCTTCGGCTGCAGAGGGGCCGGCAAAGTGCAGGAAGGTGATGGTGAAGGAGGGATAGAAGCGGCCGGGATCCCGGCCAAAGAAGAGTATACCTGTCAGTGTAGGCCGGAGACTCCTCTGCTCCTCGATGGCGCAACCAATCTGAACCAGCATCTTGTCTACAGGCAGGCGGAGCAGGGCAGAGCCTGGCCGGCGCTGGTTCAGTTCCCCTCGATAGGCCTCGAGCTGGGATGGGTCCAGGTCATCCAGTGTGGCGTCCCGGCAGGGACGGAGATCGGTAAAGCGGCTAATCATTTTTCCCGTCTTTCCTGGTGAACTCACTCTTGATAGGTTTCATGCTGGAGGCCAGAATACCTTGTACTGGGATTATAGCACAGGTTCTTCGCTGGGAGAAATGGCAGTTTCACGCCCCCATCAATACTCCGGCAGGCAACAGTCCCTCTCTCGCTGAGCCAGGTTTTTTTCCTGCCGGGCGAAAGCCCTGCTCTCACCAGGCGGAAATTTCACCTCACTTGGGCAGAGGTCTCTCTCGTAGGGCAAAAACCTTGCTCCTTTTGGGCGAGGATCTCTGACCGAGTCCTATCAAGCGATCAGGAGAAGGAGACATGGAGACTTTGTTAAGAAAAAAGACTTGACAAAGCCGCAAAATGCTGCTATACTTGGTCAGCTGGTATGACCAGCGGATGAGTGGGCGGGCTTGGCAGTCCGTCGCGATCACCGTGTCGTACATGCAACTCCACTACCATAGAATGAACGCTGAGGTAGCGCTTGTTCAAATTGATTGCCCAGGATGGGCTTGAACACGTTTTTCCCTTTGGACCCCGCCGCTAGCGCTGCCAGCGCGCTGGCCTTGTCCAAGCAGGCCCGTTTCAATCATCGCCCGGTGGCGACCTGTGGGAGCTAGTTGGTAGAACAAGGAACGAGCCAATGTCGAGCGAACTCAGGCTGATCCCGCCTCAGAAAGTGACCCTCGTCGAGTCGATTATTGAACAGATCGTGACGCAGATCCGCGACGGAAACCTGCAGCCCAATGACCGGTTGCCTTCTGAGCGCCAGCTCATCGATATGCTGGGCGTAGGACGCTCTTCGGTACGTGAGGCATTGAAGGGTTTGTCGGCAATGGGGCTGGTAGAGATACGGCCCGGCGAGGGGACGTTTGTGAAGGGACTCAGTCCTGGGGAGGATCTGCTCAGCCGGGACATCCGAACCCTTTCGATGGGCTTACAGAAGGAGATGCGCGAGTACCTGAACCAGGCCCGGCTGGCTTTGGAGACTGGGATCCTGACGGTTGCTGCTGAGGTGGCTACCGAAGAGAGTGGGGCGCGCATCCGGCAGGCGTTGGCCGACTATGAACTTGGTCTTGATGCCGATCCGGAGAATCTGGATTGGGCGGTACATGACAGGCTTCATCTGTCCCTGGCCGAGGCGACGGGCAATGGTTTCCTCGTGGACATGTTGCAGAGGCTCATAGATCTTGTTCCCTACTCGTTGCGGGATATTAATACCCCCGGCGCCGACCCGCAGGAGATATGGGAGTTCCATGAAGCATGGCGGATCATTCATGGGAAACTCTGTGACGCCGTGCTAAAGGGGGATGCCCAATCTGCCTGCGAGTGGATGCGACGGCATTCCGAGTACGAGGGCATCAACATCGAGCGTGATTATGGGCATCTGTCTGCCCTCGCCCAGCAAGAGTACCAAGAAAGCATCAGGAGGATGGCCTAGCATGAAAAAGCACGAGATCCCCACGCCAGCCCTGGTTGTGGACATTGACAAGTTGAAGCACAACATTGAGAACATGGCCCAACGGGCGCGGGAGGCTGGTATGGCGTTGCGCCCCCATATCAAGACCCACAAGACTCCTGTGATAACCCACATGCAGATCAAGGCCGGAGCGGAGGGCATCGTCTGTGCCAAACTGGGCGAGGCGGAGGTCATGGCCGCTGCGGGCGTCGACGACATCCTGGTGTGTTATCCTATCGTTGGGCCTGACAAGATCGAGCGCTTGCTCAACTTGGCACGGTGGGTAGACAGGGTCTCCACGACTGTCGACACGTTGGCCGCTGCCCAGGCCCTGAGCAACGCGGCTGTGACAAGGGGCCAATGCCTGGATGTATTGGTCGAAGTCGATGTGGGCTACAAGCGCACGGGCATCGCGCCCGGACAGTCACTCCTCGAGTTGATCCGGGGCATTGTGGAATCGATGCCCGGCTTGCGCTACAAGGGTTTGATGTACATTGCCGGCGGCCTGATCAAACACATGGAACCGGAAAAGCAGCTGGCCGAGGAGCAAGCTGCCATCGACATTGTCCTGGATGCTGCCAGCCTGTTGCGAGCCAACGGCATTGAGACGGAGGTAGTCAGTGGCGGTACCACGCCAGGCGCCCGGTACATGGCGGATCTCGAGGGGGTCACGGAATATCGCGTCGGCTGCTACGTGTTTGGCGATATGAAGTATGCAGATTTGGGTGCGCTGACCCGGGAGCAATTGGCCCTGACCATCTTGACTACCGTCGTTTCTGTCCCGTCGATCCCGGTCCCGGGCCACTTTGTCGTGGATGCCGGGTCCAAGACGCTGACGCACAGCGGGGCCATGACCTCGCCAGGGTACGGTACCTTTGTGCAATATCCAGAGTGGACGGTGAATGTACCGAGTGAGGAGCACGGCGGCGTGTACCTGCCACTGGGCGCCAAGCCGCCGGCCATAGGTACCAAATTGGAGATCTATCCCAATTATGTGTCCGACGTGGTGAACCTGGCCGACGAGTTGTGGGTGGTGCAGGGTGATGAGGTCATTGCCGTGTGGGATATCCTGGCTAGGGGCAAGAGGGTCTAGAGCATTCTGTGACCAGACCTCGGAGGTTTTCCGAAACCTCCGAGGTCTAGACACTTGGGGGGCGCAATGAGTATTGGAGAGAGCATGATCGATCTGCGAAGTGATACGGTTACCAAGCCTACAGAAGAGATGCGGCAGGCAATGTACGACGCCGAGGTCGCCGACGATACCTACGACGGCGACCCGACAGTGAAGCGGCTGCAGGAACTGGCGGCTGAGAAGACAGGCAAGGAAGCAGCATTATTTGTCGTATCGGGTACGATGGGCAACCTCCTGGGCGTATTGGTCAATACCCAGCCTGGCCAGGAAGTGATCCTGGGCGACGAGTCGCACCAGTTCCTGTGGGAAGTGGGTGGCATCGCCCGGGTGGGCAACTGTGTGACGCACACGGTGCCCTTTCACAGGGGTTACCTCGATCCGGCGGAGGTGGAGGCGGCGATCAGGCCCGCTGCCAGGGAGGCAACGACGACCGGTATGATCTGCCTCGAGAACACCAGCAACATTGGCGGCGGCCTGGTGATCCCGCCCGAGCACATGGCCGGGATCTCGGACGTGGCCAGGCGGCACGGTCTGCCCATCCACATGGATGGCGCTCGCTTTTTTAACGCGGTCGCTGCCACGGGCCGGCCGGCCTCAGATTTCACCCAAAACGTGGACACCATGGCCTTCTGTCTGTCCAAGGGGCTGGGGGCGCCTTTCGGCGGACTGCTGTGTGGCAGCGCCGATCTTGTCGAGCGGGCGCTCCCCTATCGACAGATGCTAGGTGGCGGCATGCGCCAGGCAGGTGTAATGGCCGCAGCGGGCATTGTGGCTCTGGAGACCGGCATTGACAGGCTGGCGGAGGATCACGCCAATGCCAAGAAGCTGGCCCTGGGCCTGGCAGAACTCTTCCCCGGCTGCTGTGCTGTGGATGATGTGGAAACCAATCTGTTCCACATTGACGTTGCCATGCTTGGCATGGGTGGGCAGGAACTGGCGGATCATTTGGCAGCCGAAGGCATCCTGGTGTTCGCCGGGGAGCCGCGCATGCGGTTTGCTACGCATGCCATGGTCACCTCGGAGGACATTGACCGGGTCCTGGAGGTCTTTGGCCGGCTGCCAGCACGATCTGCCATGTGAGCATTGTCCCTCGCGCGCTGGCTGTGTCGTGGGTCCGGATGGCCCGTGCTATAGTGTGCTTGGGAAGCTGGTGAGGGGGCAATCGGGCTCTAGCAGTAACTGCAAGGAGGTGTCTGCCGATTGATCCAGGATTGGGACTGGCGATCCCGGTAGGCGGGTGGTCTGTGAGGCCCATGTCGTAGCTGCAAAGGATCTGGCCTGCGGACTGTCGCACGGTGTCGTGTTTTGTCAAAGAGGATCCATAAGGAGGAAGGAATAATGAAAGCATTGAGAATCCTGGTTCCAGTCCTGGTCGTAGCCTCCCTGCTGGTGGGCTGCGCAGCGACGCCCGAGGTCGTGGAAAAGACCGTCATCCAGACCGTTGTGGTCTCGGAGGAGAAGGTCGTCGAGAAGCCTGTGGTCCAGACGGTCATCGTCTCACAGGAGAAGGTCGTCGAGAAGGAGGTCGTGGTCACCGAGGTCGTCGAAGTGGAAAAGGAGGTCGTGGTAGAGGTCACCTCGACCCCCGCGCCCAAGATGATCGAAGGTGGTCCGCTGGAGGTGGGTGTGCTCTGGGAGGCGCCGGCACCCTGGGGGGTGTTGGCAGAAGAGGTTGGCAACTCGCTGGAGGAAGACTTCCCTGGAACAAACATGTCCTACACCTTTAACAACACGCCAGCCCGGCCTGCCATCGAGCTGCGCTGGCTGAGGGGCGATCCCCTGGACGTCGACTTTATTTTTGAGGGGACGAATCCTACAACTTGGACGTGGGTGGAGGAGGGCTACCTCCTGGACCTGACGCCCTACATGGAGGATGAGGTCCAGCCCGGCGTCAAGTGGAAAGACGTCCTGTTGCCGATCACCTACAGCTCGGCCAAGTATAAGGGCAATTACTACGCGGCTCCGGAGCAGATCTTTATCTGGCTGCTGCACTACAATGCCAACCAGTTCCAAGAGTGGGGCCTGGAGCCGCCGGAGACGTGGGAGGATATGCTGGGGCTGTGCGAGGATATCAAAGCCCAGGGTGTGGCACCCATAGCCCTTTCGGGCCCGATCAACTTTTACGTGGGTATGTGGTATGATTCCCTGGTCCAGCGCATCGTAGGCGCCGACAAGGTTATGCAGGTGCTCTATGGAGACGGCAAAGTAGCCGACGACCCGGGCTTCCTCGAGGCGGCGGTAGAGTTCGAAAAGCTGTTCAAGAATGAGTGCATCATCGAAGGCTTTGAGGGCATCGGCTTTACCGAGGTGCAGGTTGAGTTCTTCCAGGAGAAAGCTGCCATGATCCTCATGGGCAGCTGGCTCGTCACTGAGATGAAGGACTCAATCCCCGAAGACTTCCAGCTAGGCGTCACCACCTTCCCGTCGGTGGAAGGCGGGGCGGGGCAGCAGGATGCCATGTTCGGGCGTACCCTGAGCTGGTCCATCGCTGCCGGGACCGACAACCCCGAGCTGGCGGTCGAGTATCTGAAGCGCTTCACCGCCGACCCCGCTGTCGTCGAGACGCGGGCCCTGGAGCTGGGGCAACTGGTTCCGCTCAAGGGCGCGCCAGCGCCACCCGGGATCCCGGGTGCCGACGCCGTCCTGGAAGAGGCTGCCAATGTACGGTTCATCCTCTACAACTATGGCGCGGGCTCTGACACAGGCCTGTCCTCTGCCTGGTACGACCCCCAGGTGGAGCTGGCCTTTGGCAAGATCACGCCCGAGGAGATGATCGAGAAGATAGACAAGAACTTGGAGGAGTATCGCGCCCTCAAGGGCGAATAACCGCTAGTAGTGGGTGGGGAGGGGCTTCCTCCTCCCCACCCCTCTTTGCGAACCATTACGTGTTATCTCCAAGAACCTGGAGGAGACGGTATGCTTCAGAAGGCACGCCGCAGGCTGATTATTCCCTTTCTACTGCCCGCATTTCTCCTATATACGGTCCTTTATGCCTACCCGATCGTACAGACTTTTCTGTGGTCCTTCACGGGTTGGAGCGGACACACCGTGAAGAGGCCCTTCATTGGCTTGCGCAACTACGCGTCACTCTTGATGGATGGCCGCTTCCGCGGCGCCATGGGAAACACGCTGCTGTACGCTGTGGCAGGCGGGTTTTTGCTCTTTTTCTTCGGGCTGCTTCTGGCTTGGGGGCTCAGCCAGCCGATCCGCTTCCGGCGTATCTTTAGGTTCATCGTCCTGGCGCCCATGGTCATCTCCGTAGCGGTCACCGGGGTGCTGTGGAGGATGATCTACGAGCCCAACCTGGGTGTGCTCAACAATGTCCTGAGGGCTATCAGCCTGGATCAGTTCGCCCTGCCCTGGATGGGTGACACGCGAACGGCGCTGCCGGCCATCATCATCGCCTCCGTTTGGTGGCAAATGGGCATGTGGGTACTGCTTATCCTCGCCGGGATCGAGCGCATCCCGCTAGACCTGCAGGATGCGGCCAAGGTTGATGGTGCCAATGAGCTGCAGGTCTTCTGGCATGTGACCCTGCCACTCTTGTGGGAAGTGATCCGTACCCTGGTTGTGGTCTGGATCATCCTAGCCCTCCAGGTCTTTGGCATCGTTCTGGTCATGTCGCCCTGGGGCGGAGTAAGCGGCGCGACACAGGTGGCGGCGACCTACATCTATTACACTGCCTTCAACGATTTCAAGTGGGGCTATGCATCGGCTGTAGCATCGGTGGTCCTGCTTATTATCTTTGTCCTGAGCATGATCTCGATGCGGGCCATGCGCCGCGAAACCATAGAGTTCTGAGGGAGAAGAAAGTCATGACTACACAGGCAAGAACGGTCAGACCCGGCCGGCGGGGGCGGCGGATCAGCCCAACCCGTGTTTTTGTCTACTTGGTGGTGGGCCTCTACAGCCTGACCACAGTACTGGCCTTTGGTTGGATCTTTCTGACTTCTCTCAAGACGACGCCAGAGTTCCTCAGCAACAGCCCCTGGTCGCTACCCGAGGCGCCCCAGTTCGTCAACTATGTGAATTCCTGGAAGTATGCCAACTTTGGCCGGTACTTTGCCAATACACTCCTCGCCGCTACAGTGGGTGGTGGCATGTCGGTCGCAATCTCGACCACGGCCGCCTACGCTCTGTCCCGCATCAAGTTTCCCTTTAGCCGGCTGGTGGGCGCATACTTTCTGATTGGGTACATGGTTCCCTTGATGCTCTCCGTCATTCCCATCTACTTCCTGCTGCCCAAGCTCGGCCTGGGTACAGGACTGACACCCCTGATCCTGCTCTACATTGCCTCCGGCATTCCCTTCAACACTTTTGTGTTGGGCAGCTACCTGGCCTCACTACCCTACGAGATGGAGGAGGCCGCAGCCATCGATGGCGCATCCCCGTTTCGTACCTTCTGGCAGATCATGGTCCCGCTGGCCATGCCGGGCCTGGTTTCTGTGTTCTTTATCAACTTTCTCAGCTTGTGGAACGAGTTCTTTCTGGCGCTGCTCTTCCTGCGGGACGAGAATATGACGCTGGCCGTCGGCTTGTTCGGCCTGCTGCGGCGGGCCCAGTACTCGGGTACTTGGGCCGAGGTCTTTGCTGGCATGATCATCAGCGTCGCTCCGGTGTTGATCATCTTTGCCTTCTTGCAGCAGCGGATCACCAAGGGCTTGACCTTCGGGGCCATCAAGGGCTAGCGGGCATGAGCGAGGAGCGAGAGGAGCCGGCGTCTGCCCTGGCACGTCATCGGGCCTTCTGGCGAGGCGAGCAGACCGACCGGCCCCTGGCCGGTGCGTATCTGGGGGGATACGAGGTCGCCGACGTCTATCTTGTGGCCGGCGACGGTGATCTGCTAGAGCCGCAACAGCTCGTTCCCGAGCGTTTCCTGGAGGTATTCGTCCAGCGGTGTGAGAAAAGCGAAGGGCTGGGCCAGGACCTGTTCAGACCCTTGTCGCCCCTGTACTGTGTGCCCTGGCTGGAGGCCATGCTAGGCTGCCCAGTTCGGGTTCATTCCCAGGCATGCTGGGCTGAGTCGCTTCTGGATGAGGACGAGCCGTTGGAGACTCTGCAGCCCGGCTGGACTGAGGCCTGGCTGGAGGCGGCAGTTTCGTTTGTGTGGGCCTTGGCCGCTCGGGCTAATTGTCAGCCATCTCTTGCCGGGGGCTTTCCGGTGGCCGGGCTTTTTCTGCGCGGTCCGGCAGACGTGGTCGCGGCCATGCTGGGCACCGAGCGCATGTGCTACGAGTTCTACGACCACCCACGGCAGATCCACCGCCTGACCCGTCTGTCCGCCGATGCCTGGATCGAGGCATTGCGCCTGATCAACCAGCACATTCCAACGTTCTACGGGGGCTTTGTCGATCCAGGGCGCTGGCTCTATTCCCCAGCGCCCTGCGCTTACAGCTCCGAGGACGCTAGCGCCATGATATCGTCTGACCTGTATCGCGAGTTCTTTCTGCCCTACAACCAGGTGATGGTCAATGCTGTTCCCTACGGCTATGTCCACCGTCACTCCGCTTCGGCGCACAACCTCCTGGCGCTCCTGGACCTGGAAACCACCTGGGCCATTGAGGTAACGATGGATCCTGGCGGCCCTTCAGTGCCGGAGATGCTGCCCCTCTTGCAGCAGATCCAGGAGAAAGGGCGGCCGTTGATCGTGTTTGGCTTGGACGAGGGGAGGGACGTGGCCGCCCTTGTCGCAGGGCTGTCGCCGCGAGGGCTGTGTGTAGTTGTCCAGGCGGACACTGAAGAAAAGGCCCGGGATCTGCTGTCGATAGTGAAGGCAGAGTAGTGGGCCAAGAGGCCACTGCCCGGGACACGAGGGACCAGACACCATGTTGAGATTCTTTGACTGCAATGCGGCCATTGGACGTTGGAAGCACCCACCACTGGGTGGCTATGAGACGGCTGGCGAACTGGAGGCCGTCCTGGATTACCTGACTGTGGATCGCGCCGTCGTGTATCACGCCCAGGCCCACGAGGTCCACCCAGCAGTGGGCAATGCCCTGCTGATGGAATCATTGGCCGGCCGCGAGCGATTGCTGCCCAGTTGGGTCCTCTTTCCTCACTTCACCGGCGAAATGCCCGAGCCTGAGATCCTGGTAGGCGACATGCTGCAGCAGGGGGTACGCGTCGCCCGGCTGATGCCTGGCTATGACGGCCACCGCTTCAGCCTGGAACCGTGGAGCGCCGGCCCGCTGCTGGAGCAGTTGGCGGCCCGCTGCCTGCCGGTGCTCATAGACTTTATGTTCTTCCGCCGCGATGACCCGGACTGGGCGCTGCTCCACGATCTATGCCACCGCTATCCCACGCTGCCCATCATTCTGACGGGCTGGTCGGGCCTGGCCAGCCGGTCTTTCTATCCACTGTGCCAGGTCTGTCCCAATCTATACCTGGATACCTCTGGCTATGCGCTATTTCGAGGCCTGGAGGCCTTTTGCCGGGAAGCCGGCGCCCGCCAATTGCTGTACGGTTCGGGCCTCCCGCACCGGGCGCCAGGCACAGCGATGACGACCGTCACCCATGCCCTCATTGACGATGAGGAGAAGGCGCTGATCGCCCACGGCAATCTGGAAAGACTGCTGGAGGAGGTGGTCGCATGAGCTCGGTACGCGGACTCGAGTACGCAGGTACGCCGATCTGGCAGCGGGCCTCACAACAATCGCTGCGGGACCAGCCCTGGCAATCTTGCCCCTGGCAAGAGCAGTTGCGCCGGGGCGAGCCGGTACAAGACCTCTTCATCCTCGATGGCCATGCCCATCTGGGCGAGTATCCCGGCTTCTTTATGAACAGGCCGGATGCCAGCAGCATGGTGGAGGTCATGGACCGGATCGGCATGCAAGCAGCCATCATCTCGGCCAACGCGGCACTGCGCTCCGAACCAGAGTACGGAAACCGGATGGTACTGGAAGCCGTTCGAGCCCATCCGGGCCGCCTGCTGGGCTACGTCGTGGCCAATCCCCACTATCCCGAGGAGATGGAATCCTCACTCAGGCGCTACCTGGATGAACCGGACATGGTTGCCATAAAGCTCCACCCCGAGTGTCACGACGATTACCCGCTTCTCGGGCCGCGATACGAGCCGGTATGGGCCATCGCCGCCGAGCGGCAGGTACCCGTGCTGTTTCACACCTATTTTGGCGGCGACAGCCTTGAGGATATCGCCAACCTTGCAGCCAGGTATCCCGGCGTCCCATTGCTGGTGGGCCACGAGCTTCAAGACAAGAGCCTCGATGCCATGGCGGAGCTGGCCAACAGCTTTCCCAACGTCTACGTCGACCTGTCGGTTCCCGAGATCTTTGGCGTGACCGAGTTTTTTGTCGAGGCGCTGGACGATATCCGGAAACTGATCTTTGGCACCGACTTTCCCTGGGGAAACGGTCATTTCCGGGTGGCGGCCGTGGTTTATGCCAGGATATCCGAGGACGCCAAGCGCAAGATCCTGGGTGAGAACGGGGCAGAATTCTTCAAGATGAACCCGGTGAAGGTACAAGCTCGGTTTGCCAACCCTTCGCCAGGGCCAATTATGATGTGAGAGGAGAACCTGACGTTGCTAATCATTGATTCCCATCTAGATCTTTCGATGAACGCGCTGCAATGGAACCGAAACCTCTTGAACTCGGTCTATACTATCCGGGCCCAGGAGGGCGGTACGTCTGGCCGAGGACAGGGTACCGTTGCCTACCCCGAGATGCGCCAGGGACGGGTTGCGCTCAGCTTTGCCACATTGATCGCCCGCTGTACGGGCCGGCCCCAGCCACATATTGACTATGAGACGGTAGCCCAAGCTTATGGCATGGCCCTGGGGCAACTGGCTTACTATCGCGCCCTGGAGCGCGAGGGCCACGTGTGCATCGTCGCTGAGAAAAGCGAATTGGACAACCAAATTGCCATCTGGGAAGCCTGGGACGCAGCAGATGAGCCGCTGCCGTACCCGCCGCTGGGCTTTGTGATTGCCATGGAGGGAGCGGATCCCATCGTGGAGCCGGATCAACTGGAGGAATGGTGGGCGGCTGGCTTGCGAGTCGTGGGGCTTACCCATTATGGCCCGGGGCGTTACGCGGGTGGGACGGCCACCGAACTCGGTCTTTCGGAGCTGGGTCCGGCGCTGCTGGCCGAGATGGATCGGCTGGGTATGCTTCTGGACCTCACACACTGCTCCGACCAAGCTTTCTGGCAGGCGTTGGAGCACTATGGCGGACTCGTACTGGCCAGCCACCAGAATGCGAGGGCCCTGGTTCCCCACCAGCGCCAGTTCAGCGATGAGCAGCTCCAGGCCATCATTGAACGGGACGGCGTTATTGGGTCGAGCTGCGACGTCTGGATGCTGCAGCCGGGCTGGACCCGGGGTGTGGGCACCAATCAGGGAGTGACGCTAAGCACGCTGGCTGACCACATGGACCACGTCTGCCAGTTGGCGGGGAATAGCTGCCATGCCGCCATCGGCAGCGATCTGGATGGCGGCTTTGGCCAGGATCAGTCTCCGCAGGACCTGCAGACCATCGCGGACCTGCAAAAGCTGACTGGGATCCTGGCCGGCAGGGGTTATGGCGCCGAAGACATTGCCAACATCATGTACCGCAACTGGGTGCGGCTGCTGCGCCTGGCATGGGGAGCGTGAGCGGCCGTGTTTGATACTATCATCGGTGGAGCAACGCTGGTCGATGGCACGGGCGCGCCAGCCCGCCAGGCCGACATCGGCATCGCCCAAGGGCGTATCGCTGCGGTCGGCGATCTGGCGGCAGGGAACGCGGGCGAGCGGATCGAGGCCGGCAGGCGCGTAGTTTGTCCCGGTTTCATCGATATGCACACTCATTCAGATTTGACTCCACTGCTGGACGCCCGATGTGCCAGCAAGGTGCGGCAGGGCGTCACTACCGAACTGGTGGGACACTGTGGTTTCTCGGCCTTTCCCCTGGTCCAAGGGACTCCCCAGGAGCGGGAAGAGCTGGACCGTGCGGTCATGGCTGCGACCGCCGGTGGCCGCCGTCTCGAAGCGGATTGGTCTGACTGTGCTGGCTACCTCCATGCACTGGAGCGGGCCAGACCGGCCTTCAACATGGCCACCCTGGTCGGCAATGGCACGATCCGGTCCGCCGTCATGGGCTATGACAATCGTCCGCCCACGATCGATGAACTGAAGGCCATGCGCTGGCAGGTGGCGCAGGCCATGGAGCAAGGTGCCTTTGGTATATCCTCCGGTTTGACGCTCTATCCCAGCAGCGTGGCTCAGCCCGAAGAATTGGTGGCGCTATGTGAAGAGATGGCTCTCTGGGGCGGTCTCTACGACTCCCACACGCGCCACCTGGCTGGTTGGCACTTCCGGTCGGTGGAGGAGGCCATTGAGACTGGCCGGCAGGCAGACGTCGCCATCCAGGTGGCTCATATCTGCCTCATCGATCCCCGGTACTGGGGAGAGGCGGAGCAACTGCTGGGGATCATCGAAGGGGCTCGCAGGGATGGTATTGACGTCACGTACGATGCCTATCCCTACACCGCCGCCGGCTGCCCATTCAGCGAACTCATGCCCGAGTGGGTACAAGCTGGTGGTACTGAGGCGATGCTGGTGCGCCTGTCCGACCCGGAGATACGGCAGCAGGTGCTGTCCGAGGCGGACAGTACCTGGGGCAGTGGCATCCCCAGCCGGTGGGAGAAGGTGGTCATTGCCTGGGGGGGACCGCATGGCGACCCTTCCTGGACCGGCAGATCGGTAGCAGATCTGGGCGAACGAGCAGATGTGTCGCCCGAAGAGATGATGGTCTCCATTGTCGTCCAGTCGCGTGACGTGGGCCAGATGGTCGTCCACAACCGCCTGGATCAGGATGTGGAGGATTTTGTATCGCATCCGCTGGGAATGATCGGCTCTGACGGCATCGCCGTCGCTGCCGATGGCCCGTGGGGCCAGGCGCCGGTCCACCCTCGCTTCTACGGAGCCTTCCCCCGCGTGCTGGCCCACTATGTCCGCGCCCGCAGGGCGATGGCTCTGGAGGAGGCGATCCGCAAGATGACGTCGCTGCCGGCCGACCGGCTGGGGTTGCGCGACCGGGGACGGCTTCAGGAGGGCAAGACTGCCGATCTGGTGATTCTGGATCCAGCCACGGTACAGGACCGCGCCACGTTTGAGGTGCCACACCAGTACCCGGTGGGCATCAGCCACGTGATGGTCAATGGCCAGTGGGTTGTGCGCGACAGCGAGCAGACCGGCGCCCGGCCTGGGCAGGTGCTGCGGCACAATCGCCAGTGCTAGTGTTCAGTCGGAGTGCCTGGACTTGCTGGGGCTGCGTTGTGGGCTGTCTGGGAATGGCCTTTGTCGCTGGCGCCTTCCTGGAAACAGCGGATGGGCAGGATTGACGGATCGACTCGGGCTCGGGTCCGACTGGCACTCCTACCCGTCCAGAGGAACCGCACCAGTACCCGGTAGGCATCAGCCATGTGATGGTCAATGGCCAGTGGGTCGCATGCGACTGTGAGCAGAGCGGCGCCCGGCCGGGAGAAGTGCTGTGGCACAGTCGCCAGGACTACTGTTCAGGCGCAGTGCCTGGGCGTGGTGGAACTGCGCTGTGGGTTGTTTGGGGATGGCCCTTGTCGCTGGCGTACGCCTGAGAACAGAAGATGGGCAAGATTAACGGATCGACCTGGGCTCGGGTCCGATTAGCACTCATATCCGTCCAGTCGGGGCGCCTGCCTGGTTGCACCGCATCCTGCTCAGACTGAGAGGTGAAGGGTGATCGTAGACGCCCACGTTCACTTGATGGAACCGGAAAAGGGGGCCTCTGGCTACGACTATTTGAAAAAGACCGGCGGTGCCTGGGGGCAGGTCTGGGACGCGGCGCGGCTCGTCGGGCTGCTGGACGAATGTGAGTTTGACAAAGCCGTTGTCTTTACCGGTGCTGGCCTCTATCCCAATGTAGATCACCGCTATTACAACGACAATCTGGCCCGCGAGGTGGGGCAGTTCCCTGACAGGCTCATCGGTTTCGGTTGCCTCGATCTGAAAGGGGATCCCCACGCCGCCAGAGAGATCCCGCGCTTGGTTGAGGACCTCGGCCTGTTGGGCCTCAAGTTCCACCCCTGGATCCAGGTCTTTCCGGCCAACTCGGGCCTTCTCCGGCCGGTCTGCGAGCAAGCTTCGCGCTATCGCCTACCCATCCTCTTTCACACCGGTACGCCACCCTACGCCCAACCGGCCCAGGTAGCGCAATGGGCGGGCGAGTATCCGCAGGTTCAGTTCATCATGGGTCACTTTGGCAAGCTGATTTGGCTCGACGCGGTCCGCGCTGCTCTAGAATACCCCAACGTCTATCTGGAGACGAGCGGGGCGCAGGTGGCGGATCTCGAGATCGCCGTGAGACTGCTAGGCGAGGACCGGATCGTGTTTGGTACGGACCTGCCAATCGGAGGGGCGGCCGCCGGGAGGTGGAACGTGGACAAGATCCGCGCCGCGCGAATTGCGGACAGCGCCAGAGAGCGGATCTTGGGGCAGAATATCCTGGAGATTCTGGCACGGGTCGGCTAGGTCATCCAAGGCTGAAGGACACGGTCGCAGTTCTGAACTCGGGCCAAGCCTGGGTAGGGGCCGCGCATGGGAATGCATTCGCCCACCAGGGGAGTCTTCCAGGCGTCATAGGTCCTAATCTCTGACCGAGACGAAATGGGTTTGGGCCAGGTTGATCGTGGTTGAACCCTTTGGGGCTCGACCAGGAGACCATCGGTCCTCAGGAGGGCTTTCTCCCACTAGAGGGTAGCCTTTCTCCTATCAAGCGGGCAAGTTGCCAACTTGTCTTACAGGAGGCGAGGAAGGGGAGTGCGGCAGTGATCGTTGACGCGCATGTGCATATTGGCACCACGGTGCACCATTTCGAGCGGCTGGAGGTCGCTGCTGATGACATCCTGCGAGAGATGGACGCCAATGCCGTAGACATGGCTGTCCTCTGCCCGGCCGGGGCTGACCTGGCGGTCTACAGTCACCGGGGCAATGACCTCGTGGCAGCGGCTGTCCGGGCGCATCCCGGCCGGTTTATCGGTCTGGGAACTGCCAATCCCTGGTACGGTGAAGCAGCGCTGGCTGAGCTGGACCGGGCAATCCACGACCTAGGTCTGAGCGGCTTCAAGTTCCACTCGTTGGTCCAGGGATTCCATCTCAATGATCCACTCCTGGTCTACCCCCTGGTGGAAAAGGCCATCGATCTGGACGTGCCGGTCTACTTCCACTGCGGGACGCCGATCATGGCTATGCCCTACAAGATCCAGGATCTGGCCCGGCTCTATCCCCAGGCCAAGCTGATCATGGGCCACCGGGGCTGGGACTATCACTTTGACGTGATCCACGTGGAACAGAATTGCCCTGGGATATGGATAGAGACTTCCAAGTGCGAGTACGTGAACCTGGAGCACTCTTACAAGATGGGGAATGTCGGTCGACTCTTGTATGGCTCTGACTATCCCATCAGTTCTATGGCGCCCGAGTTGTCCAAGGTCCGCCATTTGGTGGGCTTGACTTCTGAGCACGAGTCTGCTATCTTGGGGCGCAACTGCCAACGCCTGTTTGGACTGGAGGAAAATGCCGGATAAGATACGCATCAAGGTCGATCGCCACGTATGCAGCGGTTGCCTGTCGTGCATGACCACCTGTTCTATGGCCAATGAATGGTACGCCAGCCTGCCGGGGTCCCGGGTTCGGGTCGATCTGAGCCCCTTCGCCGACACCCACCGCATCACCCTCTGCCCCCAGTGTGCTGCGACGTCCAGGTCGGAAGCGGCCTGTCTGGAAGCCTGCCCTGAGGGTGCGATCAGCCGCGATCCCAACACCGGCCATCTGGTGGTGGACTATGGCCGGTGCACTGGCTGTAGAGCCTGCATTGAGGCCTGTCCCTTGGACGCCATGTTCTGGAACCCAATCTCGGAGCATGTGATCAAGTGCGAGTTGTGCAACGGCGATCCACAGTGCGTACAAGCTTGTCCGACTGGCGCCCTGACGATCCGGGTCGTCGCAGGCAGGAAAGCCATTGGAAAGCGTGAGGCAACGCGATGAAGCGAAGCAATGGCTGGGTGGGCAAGATCCTGTGGATTAACCTAAATGATCGGACAACGCGCGCGCTGGATACAGCGGACTATGGCCTGGACTATATCGGTGGACGTGGGATCGCCGCCCGCATCGCCTGGGATGCCATCCCCCCTGGCGTCGGCGCGCTGGATCCGGAGAACCTGTTCATGGTCTTTACCGGGCCCCTGAGTGGCACGACCGCACCCTTTTCTGGGCGGACCTCAATCTGCGGCCTGAGTCCGCAAGGGTGGCCCCAGGAGTGGTTCAGCCGCTCCAACGTCGGAGGGCACTGGGGTCCATCACTCAAATACGCGGGCTACGATGGGTTGGTGGTCGAGGGGCAGGCTGATTCCCCCGTGACACTATGGATCACCGATGACAGGGTCGCGTTGCTGGACGCCGGTCACCTGTGGGGCATGGGTGTCATGGACACTCAACAGGCGCTCATGGGCGAACTGGGCAACGAAATTCGAATCCTGACCATCGGGCAGGCGGGCGAGAGGCTCAGCCGTATCGCCACGGTGGCCACGGAAACCAATTCGGCGGCGGGTCAAGGGGGCTATGGAGCGGTCATGGGTTCCAAGAACCTCAAGGCCATCGCCGTGCGCGGCAGCGGGCCCGTCTATGTTGCCGAACCGGAGCTGTTCCTGGCTCGCTGCAAGGCGATTGCCGAGGAAGCTCGCACCGGCAGCCGTTTTGCCAATACAGAGCTGGATTCTGAGCGGGTGGCTGGCTTTAAGCAGCGCTGGCAGGCTTGTACCCAACAGTGCGGGATGCGCTGCGGCATGGTCTGCCGTTTCTACGGCGAGGTCAGGGGGCCGGCTACGGGCGAAATGCTCGCCGGTCAGTTCCACTGCGTCTCTGGCTTTTTTCCGGGCATACCCAACAGCTTCTATGACTGGAACCTGGGGTTCGAGGGCGGATTCGAGGCCCGGCACCTGTCGGACAACTATGGGCTCAACCAGTGGGATCTACTGCTGGGCATCATACCCTGGCTGCGGCTGTGCGGTCCGGCCCCCGCAGGTGCTGGCCTGGTCACTGAGGTCAACGGCCGGGCCATCGACTTTGATGACCCGACCTTCTGGGCCCATCTCTTCCGAGCCATTGCCTACCGGGAGGAAATGGGTGATGCCCTGGCTGAGGGTGGCCGCCGGGCGCCAGACCTGTTGGGCTATGGGCAGGAGCTGGCCGAGCCGTTGTTTACCGCATGGGGCAGCGCCGGCCACTGGGATGGGCATGGAGATCGGGGCAACCGCATCGTCTACCCCTTCTGGCTGGCGCCGGCCGTGCAGTGGGCTGTGGACGTCCGGGATCCCTTCAGCAGCGCCCACGGGTATACGGCGCTGACTATGCATTGGTCCCCCTTCCTCAACGATGAAGGCTTGTCATGGGACACCATCAAGGCGGCTGGAAAGCGGATCTATGGTACCGAGCAAGCAGTGGATCCCCTGAGTGACTATGAGGCCAAGGAGATACCGGCTGTGTGGCACGGCCATCGCAGCGTGATGAAGGACTCGGTGACCGTGGACGACAATGTCTTTCCCATGATCTTGAGTACCAACAGCGCGGACGGGCTGGCCCGTGCGGGCGATATGCTGGGTCCCGACTTTGAATATCACCTCTTCACGTCGGCAACGGGCGCTGACCTGACGCGTGAGGACTTTGAGCTGGCCTGCGAGCGGGTTTTCAACCTGGAACGCGCCATACAGGTACGGAACTTTGCCCGGCAGCGTAGCGACGACGAGAAGGTGATCCCCCAGTTTGAGCGCGAGGAATGGTGGGAGAATCCCCTCATTGGCGAAAAGAAGCGACTGGACCGGACCAAGTTCATTCCGCTCCTGGAAAGGTACTACCGGCTGCGAGGATGGGACCTGGCACTGGGGCGGCCTACCTGGTCCAAGCTGCAGGAGCTGGGCTTGGGCGATGTAGCAGAGGAACTGGCCCAGGCTGACCTTATCGAGAGCAATACCGCTTAACCACGGAGACACAGAGGACACGGAGTCATTCTGGGGCTGCTTGGAGAGAACCTTGGATGTTCTGTACCTCAGCGGCAAACACTGAGGAGCCGTCGTGGACTGGAGCAGGCGTCGGCAACAGAGGCTAGCGTCTGTTGTGTACAAGTACAGGAGGAGCGGACACCATGTTTGAGAAGACAGATCCCTATGTGCTGGCCAGCGGTTTTCAGTCCCCTGAGGGACCTAGCTTTGATCGAGAAGGCACCCTTCATTTTGTGGACTGGGATGCGCAGGTGGTCTATCGGGCCACTCTAGATGGCAAGGTGTCCCCCTTTGTCAACACGGCTGGCGTGCCGACGGGTTCCAAGTTCCACCGGAACGGCCACCTGTTCGTGGCTGATGGGGATCGAGGCATCCTCGATCTTTCAACCAAGGGGGAGGTGCACGTGGTCGCTTCCGGCTGGGCAGGAGGGCGCTTCCGCGGCCCCAATGACCTGGTTTTCGCCGCCAACGGCGATTTCTATTTTACCGATCCCAAGGGGTCCGATCCCGAGCACCCCATCGGCAACGTCTTCCTCGTGCGCCAGGATGGCCGTGTCGAGCGCTTTGCCGAAGGATTCCAGTTCCCCAATGGCATTGTCCTCTCTGATGATGGCCGGACACTGTATTTGGGCGAAACCTACCCGAACCATGTTCTGGCCTTCGACCTGGACGAACAAGGCCACGAGCAGGCCCGGCGAGTGTTTGCCCGGCTGGAGGGCGGCCTGGGGCCCGATGGCATGGCCTTTGGGCGAGACGGTAACCTATACGTGGCCCATTATGGCAAGGGGGCCGTTGCCGTGATCGATCCTGAGGGCAGGGTGATCGCGGACCTGCCGGTTGGGGGCATGAACCCTACCAACGTCGCCTTCTGGGGGGCCAGCCTGTTCGTCACCGAAGTGGAAGAGGGCCAAGTCGTGCGGCTGGACATTGGCGTCGAGGGCCAAGTGTTGTATGGACTTACCTAACCCTTCTCTCCTGCCCCAGCAAGCTGAGAACTCCCAGGTTGTACCGGCCAAGCTGTTCGGGCCTGGAAAGCAGGGAGTATCGCATGAAGCGCTTTGAAGGGAAGGTCGCCCTGATAACTGGCGCCTCGCGGGGCATCGGCCGAGGGATCGCCCTGTGCCTGGCAGCTGAGGGGGCTGATATCGTTGTCAACTATCGGTCTCACGGCGACGAGGCGCAAGAGGTAGCCGACCGTATCCAGCAGATGGGCCGCCGGATCTTGGTCTGCCGTGGCGACGTAGCTGAGCGGGACGCCGTCGCAGAGGTATTTGCCAAAGCCGTGGAGCACTATGGCAGGATTGATGTCGTGGTGGCCAATGCCGGGATCAACATTCCAGGCTCTGTACTGGAGGCCGATTGGCAGAGCGTGCTGCGCGTCATCCAGGTCAGCCAGTTTGGTGTCTTTCACACGGCTCAGCTTGCGGCCCAACAGATGGTGAGACAGGCGGCGAGCGGCGGTAGCGGGGGCAAGATCATTCTTATCGGGTCCATCCACGAACAGCTTGCAGTCCCTAGCAGTGTGGCGTACAACATGGCCAAGGCGGCGGTGGGCCACCTGGCCAGGACCATGGCTCTGGAGCTGGCACCCTATCACATCAACGTCAACGTGGTCGCCCCAGGCCGGATAGATACTCCGTCGACCCGCGACTTTCTGGACGGAGAGCGGTTGGAGGCAGCAAACCAGCATATTCCGTGGGGCCGGGTGGGTACACCAGAGGAGGTTGGCAAGGCCGTGGCTTACCTGGCCAGCGACGACGCCGACTATGTGACCGGAGCGACGCTGGTCATCGATGGCGGTTTTTCCATCAACCTGGACCTGAGGATAGGGGAGTCGGAAGTCTGGGGGAAATAAGATTGGGCCAGACCCGGCTGGTCAGAATCTGTTGACCAATCCATGGTTGGCATGGATAGTCCCGAATTCGGCGGATTAGCTACGAATGGGCATCACACGCAAGTTCCTGATTGCCGCGATTGGCCACAAGCTTGAGGCGGTGGAGTTCCTTTACGTAACCGGCGCCCTGCAAGTAGGGATAGACGGTGTTGTTGTGCAGGAGCGGGTCGGCCTCTGGGGATAGGACAGCGTCGCCGTCTGGGGTGCCGGGGATGGGTGAGAACAGGGCCAGCCTGGCCTGGACACCCAACTTGTGGGCGGCGAGTATGGTGGCCTCTACCTCTGAGAGGGGCTGGTCCGGCAGACCAGCCAGGATATAGGCCCCCAGCTCGTGGGAACGAAAACCGGCTTCCATAAGATGTGCGACCGCTTGTGCAAAGGCGCCAGTGGTGACTTTGCCTCCAGAAACCCGCTGCCGGGCAGCGTCGACCGTCTCCAGCGACAGGCGGATTGAGGCACAGCCTGCCCTCCGTAGCAGCACCGCCAAGTCGGCGGTGATCTCCCTGGCGTGCAGACCATTGGGCGTGTAGAATCGGACTGTCTCCCCCTGTGCAAGCACTCTTTCCAGGATGGGCACGATGTGGCGCTCCGCATTCAGTAGCAGGGCATCGTCGTAGAAGGCGAAATCGCGCACGCCGCGCTGCGTACAGTCCAGGATCTCGTCGGCGACCGCAGCGGGATCCCGTTGGACAAAGGCCGGCTGAAGGCGGCGGCTGGCGCAGTAGGTACAGTCGTATGGGCAGCCCCAGGACGTGAGTATGCAGACGTAACTGCGGGGGGAAGAGGGGGGGAACAGCAAGTCGTGCGCGGGGGGCGGCCAAACGCGGCAATCGGTGTAGGGGCCGGAGTCGAAACTGAAGCCGGTCACCTTTCCAGTCAGGCGCAAGGCCGCAGCCAGGCCCGGGCCGGATATCACCTCGTCAGCCCCAGAGTGCTCCCATGCATGGTCGGGGCAGAGTGTGGCATACACGCCCCCAAGGACAACGGGCACCGGGCCAAACTGTACCCGAACCCGGCGGATTGCTTCTACCACGCCGGGATACCAGTAGGTCATGCCCGAAGCAACCATCACCAGGTCAGGGAGCGGGGCGGCCGCCAGGGCTGCATCGAAACGGTCCATGGGCAGGCCAAAGCGTCCGTAGTGGCGCGGGACGGTAGATACCGGTTCCGGGTTGTCGATAATGGTCTTGAGGAACTTGCCCGAGCCATCGGGCCGGGGCTGAGGCGCGCCCGGGAAGGGCGCGAGGCAGTCGATGAGGGTGACGCCGTAGCCATTGCTGCGTAAGGCAGCAGCAATAGTCAGAAGCCCCAACGGCTCGATCCAGAGGTTGTGGGCTGCAAAGTCATAGATCCAGGGATTGACGAGGAGGATCTGGCCTTTGACGTCCATAGGGGTTATTATACTGCCTGCCTGTACTCGAGACAAGCTGGCTGCTAACCATAGATCTAACTCGATAACAAGTGTGGCGACCCATGTCCAGACGATGGTCAGAATAACCAGGCAATGCCCCAAGGAACCTTGCCCAGCAATCGCAAAAGTGTTTCATTTGCCTTTTCTAAACGGATAGGTTACAATAGCAAACACTTGAAAACAGGTGAAGTAATGGGTGTGAACCCTAGATCCTTTACTGACTCCTCGCTATGTGAAGAGCGAGACTTGGTACCTGGTGCGGTTTCATGATAGAATGCAGCATTGTGATTGAGGAAAAGGTCGTCGAGGTACCGGTAGCAGCCATCGTGTTGGCTGCCGGTGGGTCGGAGCGCATGGGGGAGCCCAAGCAACTACTGCCCATCGATGGCCAGCCGATGGTGCGCCGGGTGGTGGAAGCGGTGTGTGGGGTGGGGCTGGACCAGGTGGTTGTAGTTACGGGCGCCTACGCCGACCTGGTAGCGCAAGCACTGGCTGGCTTGCCCGTGGAGTTCGTGGCCAACGAGGCGTGGCTGGAGGGCATGAGTACTTCCTTGCGCAGAGGGCTCGGCGCCCTGGGGCCCGAGATCCAGGCGTCGCTCATCGCGCTGGCTGACCAACCGGCGTTGACGTCCGATGTGCTGTCAGCCCTGGTAGCTCGCTACCGGGCCACAGGGGCGCCCATCGTTGCGCCCGTATGTCAGGGGCGGCGCGGCAACCCGGTGCTCTTTGACCGGAGGCTCTTTGCCGATCTGCTGGCGGTGGAGGGGGACCAAGGGGGACGGACTCTTCTGACCCGCTATACTGCCGAGGTGGAGCAAGTCGAGGTTGACGACTCTGGCGTGCTATTTGACGTCGATACGCCGCAGGACTATGAAGAAGCACAGAAATTGAGTACCCGGTTGTGAGTACTGTGAACCCCGTGACTGGCCCCAAGTGGCGCACGCTCGGGCTGCTAGCCCTGGCAGTGCTGCTGGCCATGTCGTTGTGGTTCTCCGCCTCTGCGGTGGTGCCGCAGTTGACGGAAACCTGGCGCCTGAGTGGGGGCCAGCAGTCGTGGCTGACCATGAGCGTGCAGATCGGATTTGTGGTGGGTACGCTGCTGAGCGCACTGCTGAACCTGGCTGACCGGTTGGCGCTGCGCTGGCTGATAGCTGGCAGCGCGCTGGCAGGGGCAGCCTGTAATGCGGCCATCGCCCTGTTTGTGCAAAGCCCGGAACCGGCGATGGTCCTGCGCTTCTTGACCGGCATGACCATGGCTGGAGTCTACCCGCCAGGTATGAAGCTGGTGGCCACCTGGTGCAGGGAGGACCGGGGCCTGGGCATCGGTCTGCTGGTGGGAGCGCTAACGGTTGGCTCGGCCATGCCGCACCTTCTGAACGCGCTGCCTAGGCTGGGGGACGAGATCAATATCCCAGCGTGGCGCCCGGTGCTCCTGGCTTCATCGGTGCTGGCGCTGGTAGCTGCTGGGATCGCCGCACGCTTTGTCCGGGCTGGCCCGATGCTGCCGCTGGCCCTTCGCTTCAATTGGCGTCTGGCGGGACTGGGCCTGACAGACCGGGCCGCGCGTCTGGCCAACCTTGGCTATCTGGGGCATATGTGGGAGTTGTATGCCATGTGGGCTTGGGTACCGCTATTTCTCCTGGTGAGCTATGAGCGGGCTGGCTGGAGCGAGACGGCAGCTCGCCTGGTAGGTTTTGCCGTGGTGGCGGCTGGGGCCGCGGGCAGCGTGGCTGCCGGGTTGCTGGCCGACCGGTGGGGGCGTACCGCCATCACGACTATCAGCCTGGTCATCTCGGGAAGCTGTGCCTTGGTGGTTGGCTCTTTCTTTGGGGCGCCGGGTCTACTTACGGCTCTGTGCCTGGTTTGGGGCTTTGCCGTCGTGGCCGACAGCGCCCAGTTCAGCACGGCAATCAGCGAACTCGGCGATCCGCGCTACGTGGGCACCGCTCTGACGGTGCAGACTTGCCTGGGCTTTACCCTGACGCTGTTCAGCATCCGTCTCATTCCACTGCTTGTGGAAGCTATAGGCTGGCAATGGGCTTTTGCGGTCCTTGCCCTGGGGCCGTTGTTCGGCATTTGGAGCATGCAGCGCTTGCGGCATCTGCCGGACGCGGCCAAGATGGCATCTGGAAATCGTTAACCGCAGAGGGAGCAGCGGCTGAGTTCAAGGCAAGAGGCAAAACCCCGAGAGGAAAATGACAAAGATAGAAGACAGATTGGGTATTCTTGAACATTTGGTCATCGACGTAGATGGGGTGCTGTACCGGGGCTCTGAGGCCATCCCGGGAACAGGCGCTTTCTTGGACTTTCTGCGAGAGCAGGGGATCGGCTTTGTGCTGGCGACCAACAACGCGACGCGCACGCCGGAGCAGTATGCGGAAAAGCTGTCGGGTATGGGCGTCATGGTCCGCCCCGAGGAGATACTCAACTCAGCCCAGGCTACGGCCAGTTACCTGGCGGGCATCGCGCCGCAGGGAACGCGTGTTTTTGTCGTCGGTGAGGAGGGGCTTGTTTCGGCGCTGCGCGACGAGGGCTTTGACTTGGTGGAAGAGGACGCCGAGTATGTGGTTGCTGGCATGGATTTTACCATCAGCTACGACCGGCTGGCTGACGCAACCCTTCAGATCCGCGCCGGGGCGCAGTTTATCGGTACCAACCCGGACCGGACCTTTCCCAGTGAGCGGGGGATTGTGCCCGGCGCCGGTTCCTTGTTGGCGTTTCTGGAGACCGCCACGGATATTAAGCCAACGGTCATCGGCAAGCCGGGAACGGCCATGATGGAGCAGGCCCTGGCTCGCATGGGCGCCCGAGCTGCAACGACGGGCATGCTTGGCGATCGGCTGGAGACCGATATCCTGGCCGGACAGCGGGCAGGGTTGCATACCTTGCTGGTGCTCAGCGGGGTCACCGATCGGGAGATGCTGGAGGGAGCGGCGATCCAGCCCGATCTGGTGTTCCAGGACGTGGCAGACCTGCATGCAGTGTGGCAGGGTGTACTGGATGGCTGAGCATCGGCCGGACGGTGGCCGTCGCGCGAAGGCGGACCGTCCTATTCTATACGACCTGACCTATGAGCAATTGGCCGATCTTCTCTCTGGCTGGGGAGAGCCTCGCTTCCGTGCCGACCAGGTATGGCGCTGGCTCTATCGATCGCTGGCTGGCGATCTCAGAGCGATGGGCAATCTGCCGTCGGAGCTAAGGGAGCGTTTGGCTGCCGAGACTGAACTGGCTGTACTGTTCCCACTGGCGGAGCAGGTGTCAGCCAGCGGGCAGACGCGAAAGGCCCTGTTCCGCTTGGGTGATGGGAACACCTTGGAAAGTGTGTTGATGCAGTACCATAACCGGCGGACAGCCTGCATCTCCACGCAAGTGGGTTGTGCCATGGGCTGCACCTTTTGCGCCACCGGGCAGGGCGGTTTGGCCCGAAACCTCTCGGCTGGCGAGATCGTAGCTCAGGTCCTAACCCTCGCCAGGGCGGTGCGGCAAGAGGAGCTAGAACGGGTGGAGATGCTGGGACAGCGCGGCCAGACCCCCGAGCACCCGGTGAGCAATGTTGTCCTGATGGGCATGGGTGAGCCCCTGGCCAACTATCGTGCGACGTGGCAGGCCATTGAAACCCTGACAGATCCTAGGGGCTATGGCTTGGGGGCGCGGCGAATCACCCTTTCGACGGTGGGGCTGGTTCCCGGCATCCGGCGGTTAGCCGAGGAACGATTGGCTGTCAATTTGGCTGTATCGCTTCACGCACCCAGCGATGAATTGCGGGACCAGCTTGTCGCCATCAACCGGCGCTATCCGCTGTCCGAGCTGATGGCGGCAGTTCGTAGCTATGTGGAGCACACACGGCGGAGGGTCACGGTCGAGTACGCGCTTATTGCCAGCGTCAACGATGCCCCCCAGCAGGCCCGCCAACTGGCTGGGTTGCTGAGTGGTTTGTTGTGTCATGTGAATCTGATTCCGCTGAACCCGACGCCTGGCTCAGACCTGAGACCATCGTCCCGAGATCAGGCGGATACTTTCCGCGACACGCTGGAAGGAGCTGGGATACCGGCGACGGTGCGGATGCGACGAGGTATCGATATTGAGGCTGGTTGCGGCCAGCTGCGCCAGCGTCAGAGTGGCGCCTAGCGTGCTGCTGGCGCCAGGCGCGCCAACGGCTAGCAGTCTGAGGCTAAAACAGCGGCAACTCCCTGCTCGAGCACTTGCATTTTTGCTCAAAAGCGGGTATGATATCGTTGATTCCATATGGAGCGCATTGTGACTAGACGTAAGATCAAGATTGCACCATCTATTCTGTCTGCAGATTTTGCCCGGCTCGGTGAGCAAGTAGCTGAAGCGGAGGCTGGAGGCGGCGACTATATCCACGTAGATGTGATGGATGGCCATTTTGTACCAAATATAACTATTGGTCCGCTGGTAGTCAAGGCCGTGCGTCGCTCCACGCGCTTGCCTGTGGATGTGCATTTGATGATCGAGTCGCCGGAGCGTTACCTTGCTGATTTCTGTGCCGCAGGCGCCGATAACCTGTCGGTACATGTGGAGACCTGTCCTCACTTGCACCGGACGATCCACCAGATCAAGGAACTGGGCTGCCGAGCTGGGGTGGTACTCAACCCCTCTACGCCGGTGGTCGCGCTTGAAGAGGTCCTTCCAGACGTTGATCTGGTTCTGGTGATGACAGTGGATCCTGGCTTTGGAGGTCAGGTGTTCATTGAAGGGACGCTGTCCAAGATCCAGAGGGTACGGGCGATGCTGGATGCACAAGGCTCTGAAGCAGAGATTGAGGTCGATGGGGGCATCGATCCAAAGACGGCATCCCGCGTGGCAGCAGCCGGGGCGACCGTACTGGTGGCCGGGTCTGCGGTATTTGGTGCGCCGGAGGGTATCGCCGAAGCGATATCTTGTATTCGGGCAGCGGCCACTGGATAGGTGTCAGCTTTGAGAGCGTGTGACTCCGCGCCGGATGTGGCGTTCGAGATGGATGCGGCACACGACAAAGGCCAGATCTGGAATGCTACGCCAGAACTGGCCCGGGTGGACAAGCAGAGGGGGGACTAGGATTTGTTAAGCGTACGCAGGCAGCGGGTACAGACTTTCTTTCTGAGGTGCTTTCCATCTTGATAGACAGAGACCTTTTGGATGTTTGGTTTCCACTGTCGCTTGGTCCTGACGTTGGAATGGCTGACACTATGCCCGAAGGATGGAGTCTTGCCACATATCTCACACTTGGCCATGATTTCTTCTCTCCTACATAGATAGAGCCAGCTAACACGACAGCTGGCCCCGAAAGGTCCGTTTGTAGAACTAATCTACCACAAACCAGGTTTTTTCGCAAACCAGGTGTGGTCTGGTGCACACAGTATGACAGGAAAATGTGGGGTGACTAATGGAAGTAACTAGGCTGGGCAGGATCGAAGTGTCGCCCACGGCCATTGGCAGTCTCGCCAGTCAAGCCGTACTGGAATGCTATGGCGTCGTGGGCATGGCAACCAAGGATCTGGCCAGTGGCATCGTCGAGATCCTACAGCCTGCCAGTCACCGGCGTGGCGTAGATGTTCACCTGGACGATGATGACTTGGTGATAGACCTTTACGTCGTAATGGAGTATGGAACGCGTATCGCGGTCGTGGCCCGGAACATTCAGAGTACAGTCAAGTATGCGGTGGAGAAGGCATTGAGTGCTCCGGTAGCCACGGTGAACGTGCATGTACAGGATCTGCGCGTCAGTGGCGACTGAACCTGGAACTGGGCCCGCGCTGGCACCAGATTTCCACTGCCAAAACTAGCCGGGAGGCGGAGGCTTTGACCGACGAGCTGAAAATCACGGACGACCTGTTGGCAGAACCGAGACCTGATGCTGCCGCGTCCGCAGGCGGTAGCGATGATGGTATCCCTTTCTGTGATGGCCGGGGGCTGAAGCTTCTGATGAGATCGGGCTTGGCCTGGTTGGAGCGTCACCAGGAAGCTATCAATACCCTGAATGTTTATCCCGTGCCCGATGGTGATACTGGCACCAACATGTTGCTGACGATGCAGTCAGCCTACAAGGAGATCCAAGAGTCGCCGGAAGAGGAAGTAGGTATCATTGCCCAAAAGGTGGCGCACGGAGCCCTGATGGGAGCCAGGGGTAACTCGGGTGTCATCTTGTCGCAAATCTTCCGAGGCTTTGCCCGAGGCCTTGAAGGTGTGGATGCCTTTGGCACCGTCCAGTTTGCCTCTGCGCTCCAAGAAGCGGCCAGGACAGCGTACCAGGGTGTGATCAAACCAGTAGAAGGCACGATCTTGACGGTGGCACGCGAAGCGGCAGATGTATCGGTCCTTGCTGCTGCCAGTAGTGGGGATCTGCGCTACGTTCTGGAGCAGGTGGTCAACGAAGCTCGTGCCTCGGTGACACGAACCCCAACTTTGCTCCAGGTGCTGGCAGACGCTGGTGTGGTAGACGCTGGTGGCCAGGGCTTGCTTGTCATTCTGGAGGGCATGCTCCGCTGCGCCCAAGGTGAGCCAGTGAGCATGGATACCGAGCTGGAGGCGGCTGTGGATCTCCAGCCCTTCCACCTTGAGGCCGAAGAAGGCTACGGCTATGATATTCAGTTCATCATCCGTGGTCAGGGGTTGAAGGTCGAGGAGATTCGGGAGACTATCGCTTCGATGGGGGACTCGGCGCTTGTGGTCGGTGACTCCTCAGCCGTAAAGGTACACGTACATTCCCCGGAGCCAGGCACGCCGATCAACTATGGAGCCGGCGTGGGTGAGATTAGTCGTGTCATCGTTGAGAATATGCAGGAGCAGTACCAGGAATTCATACTGAGCAAGGCCAAGCAGCCATCAGCTCCGGTGGAGCCCTTGGGTGGTGTTGGGACGGTGGTTGTTGCGCCTGGGCAGGGGCTGGCACAGGTACTGGAAAGCCTGGGGGCAACTGTCGTTGTTCCTGGCGGTCAGACCATGAACCCCAGTACCGAAGATCTACTTAGTGCAGTGGAAAACGTACCGAGTGACGATGTGATTATCCTGCCCAACAATAAGAACATTGTCATGGCTGCCGAGCAAGCCAGCGCTATGTCTGGAAAAAATGTGCGTGTGGTGCGGTCGATCACGGTGCCACAGGGAGTTAGTGCCTTGCTGGCACTGAATTATCAATCGGATCTGGATACGAATGCGAGTGTGATGGCCGAAGCAGCCATGGCCATCAAGACCATCGAGATCACAAGCGCGGTGCGGTCGGTACAGGTTGATGGCATCCACGTGCAAGAGGGCGAAGTGATTGGGCTGGTGAATGGAGTTTTGAAGGCCAAGGGCGAGTCACCCAATGAGGTGAGCAAGATGACCCTGGGCGAGATGTCCGCCGACGAACTTGAGATCATTACGGTTTATTATGGCGAGTCGGTCACTGAGGATGAGGCTCAGCAACTGGCTGGTGAGTTGGAAACCCTGTTCCCGGACCAGGAAGTTGAGGTCGTGGATGGCGGCCAGCCCTACTATTACTATATCCTATCTGCGGAGTAGGGGCGGTCAAGGCTCACGCAGTACCCGGAGGCACGAAATAAATGGCAAAAGTGCGTATCATCACCGACGCCACGGTCCACCTGCACTCGGACATCATTGACAAGTACCAGATCACTGTCTTGCCAGTAGAGGTTCTGTTCGGAGATGAGACCTTTGTCATTGGGCGGAAAGGCAGCCCGGCCAAGCTTTTTTCCAAAATGGTCGATGGGCCGGCTGATGTGATGCGGGCCTCGATCTCGCCCCAATCCATCCAGGCAGCCTATCGGGCCTTGAATGCGGAGACGGACGAGATCCTGGTCATAGTGAGTTCTCGAGCGCTGAGCCAAGTCTATGACGTGGCCTTGGCTGAGGCTCAGACCTATCTGGGCCGATGCAGGATCGTGGTTGCCGATTCAGAGTCTACGTCGTGGGGATTAGGTCTGGTCGTAGAGGCTGCAGCCCGAGCAGCAGAAGAAGGGCAGCCCCTTGACCAGATCATTCGGCTGGTGCGAGGGATACTGCCTCACATCTATCTCGTTTTAGTTATCGATCGCTTGGATTACCTGGAGAAAGGAAGCCGCATTGGTCCGGCTCAGGCTCTGCTGGGCAGTATGCTGCGCATCAAGCCACTGCTGATTGTGGAAGACGGGGACGTTATTCCCATGGAGAAGGTGCGCACGCGCGCCATGGCGATAGAGAAGCTGGTTGAGTTTGTGGCCGAATTCGCCACGGTTGAGCAGGTGGTAATCCTGCGAAGCCAGCTTGGGAATGATATGGATGAGCTGACGGACGAATTGTGCGAGCGACTGGGTGAGGTGTTGCCAGGCTTTGAGTTCCCAGCCATCGAGTACGATCCGGTGCTGGCCTGTCATGTGGGCCCAGAGGCTTTGGGCGTGATCGTCTACGAAGGGTTGTGATTGGTCTCTACGCGCTGTTCACGGATGGTCGACCATGGTCAGAATCGTCACCGATAGCACGGCGGACCTGCCAGATGGTGTGGCGGCAAGGCTCGGTATTACCGTGGTACCCTGCTATGTCGTTTTTGGGTCCGAGACCTATCGGGATGGCGTAGAACTGACAAAGCAGCAATTCTACGGAAAGCTCGCTGGGGCGAGCGTGATTCCTACGACTGCCGCACCGCCGTCTGCTGTCTACGAAGAGTCTTATCGCCAGCTAGCCAGGGAGACGGATGCTATCGTATCCATTCATCTGGCGGCTGGGCTGAGCGCCATATACTCTTCAGCGGCAGCGGCCGCAGCAAGCATTTCCGGACTAAGGATCATTGTCTTAGACTCGGAGCAGGTGACCATGGGCTACGGGTGGATGGCGATCGCCGCCAGCGAAGCGGCCCGGCGTGGTGAAACGCTGGAGCAGATTGTGGCCCTGGTCGAGGGCATGAAGGCCCGTTCGCGGGTGCTGGCGGTCCTCGATACGCTCGACTTTGTGTACCGGGGTGGGCGAGTGGGCTGGGTGCGGGCCATGCTTGGCGCGTTGCTGCGAATCAAGCCTATCGTAGAGGTTCACGCAGGCGAGGTACGGCTCGTGGAGCGCGGGCGCACTTGGAAGCGCTCGTTGGACAAGCTAATGGAACGGGTACAGGCACTGGGACCACTGGAGCGTGCCGTTGTGCTCCACGCCAATGCTCCAGAAAAGGCGGAACGTGTGGCGGACCGACTACAAGCCCTTGCCCCCGATTGGGATCGCCTTGTGGGGCAGGCAGGTGTGACGATTGCCAGCCACGCAGGGCCGGGAGCAGTAGGAATTGCCTGCGTCGCAGTCGAGTGACAGAACTAGGCTAAGCCAGGGTACGACGGCAGGTTTGGGCAAAGCAGCGTAAAAGGAAATATGGTTCGGAGGCAGAATGCTGGCAGCTTTTGATAAGCTGGACAAGATACTTAGACTGGAACTGAGCCAGGGTTATCGCAACCGGGCTGTGATCGGCGGACTGGACAAGTTTGCAGTGCTCTGGCGGGATGAGGCTCTAACAGAATCGTTAGACGACGTGCAGAACAGCCAGATTACCAAGATCTCTGACCTGTTGGCTGGCTACTCTCAGGCCGACCAGCCTGAACGCCAAGAGTCGGTGGAGAGTATTCTGAGCCTGCTCCAAGAGGCGCCGGACGATTCTCCACCCCGCAAGCCGCCTCTGCGCAAGCCGGGCTCGACTGGCACCGAGTCTCCGGCCGAGTCGCCTGTGGCTCC
The DNA here is from genome assembly GCA_963783445.1 of uncultured Chloroflexia bacterium. Taxonomy (GTDB): domain Bacteria; phylum Chloroflexota; class Anaerolineae; order JAAYZQ01; family JAAYZQ01; genus CAWANP01. The sequence continues at coordinate 622,730 of CAWANP010000002.1, forward strand.
CGAGCCCCAGGGCGCACCGGTGCCTGTCGAGGAGACCTCGGACGTGCCCCCTGAGCCTCCTGCTTCGGGCCTGCAGGCGCCGGTCACCAGCCTGCCTGGGATCAGTGTAGCATACTCAGCTCGCCTTTCCCGTCTGGGGATTTCCACCGTGCGTGACCTTTTGTACCACGTTCCCCATCGCTATGATGACTATCGTACGCTGAAACCAATTAACCGGCTGGAGTACGGGGACGAGACAACCGTCGTTGGCACGATCTGGGAAACTACCAGCCGCAAGACACGGGGAGGCAGTACACTGGTCAGCAGCATTGTGGCGGATGCTTCAGGTACTATCGAGGCGGTGTGGTTCAACCAGCCCTACTTGGTCCGCCAACTGCGTGCTGGGCGGCAGATTGTTCTGAGCGGGAAGGTGGACGAGTACCTGGGACGCCTGATGCTGCAATCACCAGTTTGGGAGCCGCTGGAGAAGGAATTGATCCATACTGGCCGCCTGGTACCCATCTATTCCCTGACGAGCGGTATCACATCTCGTTGGATGCGGCGGCTCATGAAGCGTGTTGTGGATCACTGGGCTCCGCGTCTGGAGGATTACCTGCCCGACCAGATCCGCAAGAGGGCGGGACTGATAGAACTGGCCGCTGCCCTCCGGCAGATCCACTTTCCCGACAGTGAGGCGACGGCTGCGGTGGCGCGCCACCGCTTGTCTTTTGACGAGTTCCTATTTATCCAACTGGGGATGCTGTCCCAGCGTCAAGAATGGCAGAGCCAGGCTGGGATACCCATTCCACGCGATCAGGGACTCCTGGATGCCTTCCTGGGTTCGCTGTCATTTCAACTAACCCCTGCCCAACAGCGTAGTCTCGATCAGATTTTGGTCGATATGGCTCAATCACAGCCAATGAGCCGCTTGCTGCAGGGAGATGTGGGTTCGGGTAAAACGGTGGTTGCGATGGCGGCCATGCTAATGGCTGTTGCGGCGGGCAAACAGTCGGCCCTGATGGCGCCCACCGAGGTCTTGGCCGAACAGCATTACCGGACTATAACAGAATTGGTGGCCCATGCTGAAGACTGGGGGCTTGAAGGCCCCTTGTCGGTGGTGTTACTCACAGGCAGCCTTCGTCGTGTTGAGCGTGGAAAGGCGTATGCGGCTCTGGCTTCGGGCCAAGCACACATTGTTGTGGGCACCCACGCCTTGATCCAAAAGCATGTTACGTTCAAAGACTTGGGCCTGGCCATTGTGGATGAGCAACACCGTTTTGGAGTAACCCAGCGCACTAGCCTGCGCGGAAAGGGAGCCTCTCCCCACGTGTTGGTCATGAGCGCCACGCCTATCCCGCGCAGCCTGGCGCTGACGGTTTACGGTGATCTCGAGGTTTCGGTGATTGACGAACTGCCTCCTGGCCGGCAGCCTATTGAAACCCGCTGGCTGCTACCCAAGGAGCGGGAGCGTGCCTACGCTTTCCTGCGCAGCCAGGTGGAAAAGGGCCGGCAGGCGTTCATCCTGTATCCCCTTGTCGAGGAATCGGAGAAGGTAGATGCCCGAGCTGCGGTGGAGGAATACGAACGGCTGCAGCAGAGTGTGTTCCCGGACCTTCGGCTGGGATTGATCCACGGCCGCATGAAGGCGCGGGAGAAGGAACGGGTGATGGTCGATTTCCACGAGGGCGAACTAGACATGCTGGTGTCTACCTCGGTGATAGAGGTCGGCATTGATGTGCCAAATGCCTCTGTCATGCTCATTGAGGGTGCCGACCGTTTCGGCTTGGCTCAACTGCACCAGTTCCGGGGCCGGGTTGGCCGAGGCGCACACCGATCGTATTGCTTGCTGCTCTCCGATGCGGCTTCTCCCGACGATCCTACAACCAAGGCCACGTGGGAAAGGCTAAAGGCCATCGAAGACACACAGGATGGATTCGTTCTGGCCGAAAAGGATCTGGTTTTGCGCGGCCCCGGGGACTTTTTCGGGGTACGGCAGAGCGGACTGCCTGCGCTGCGCCTGGCCAGCCTGAGCAATGTCCAGATCCTGGAGCAGGCGCGCGCCGAGGCGCAAGCCCTATTTGAGGACGATCCGGCGCTGAGCAGGCCTGAAAATCAGGCGTTGGCTGAGCAGGTGTCGCTTTTCTGGCAGGCGGTAGGGGAACCAAACTAGACTCCCCGCGGAGACCATTCATGTCCAAACCAACCAAAGTTTGTGCCATTTACCCAGGTACTTTTGACCCCGTGCACAATGGGCACATAGACATCGTTGCACGGGCTTCCAAGCTCTTTGATCATCTGACGGTTGCGATCTATGCCCGGCCCCTCAAGAATTTGTTGTTTACCACGGAAGAGCGTGAGGCCATGATGGTAGAAGCCCTGCGCGACATCCCTAATGTCAGTGTTGGAACCTATCGCCAATTGACCGTTGAGTATGCCAGGCAGACAGGCGCCCAGGCTGTGGTCCGCGGCCTCCGCGTGATTTCTGACTTTGAGTTGGAATTCCAGATGGCGCTGACCAACAAGAAACTGGCGCCAGACATAGAATTTGTGTGTCTGATGACGAGCCAGGCATATGCCTTTCTTAGCGCCAGTACGGTCAAAGAGATTGCCATGTTGGGGGGATGTGTTGATTCCATGGTGCCTCCCCACGTGGCCGTCGCGATGAGCGCCAAGTTCGAAGGGCCAGCCAGTGCCGACGAGGAGAATGTGAAGCTGGTCTCACTACGAGATTAGACTCAACGTACTAAACCAAGAAGAAAGGAGGCGATTCCCATTAGCGACATCTATCACCTAATCGATCGATTGGAACGGCTGCTGAACGATAGCACGCAGGTGCCCCTGAGCGCATACCTGATCGTCAATGAAGAGGCCTGCCTTGACATCATTGACCAGATGCGAACGGCCATTCCGCTGGAGGTTAAGCGGGGGGAGCGAGTCCAACAGGAGCGGGACCGGATCGTCGCTCAGGCAGAGGAAGAGGCCGGGAGGATCGTAGAACTGGGGAAGGAGGAGGCGGCCAAACTGGCTGAGGAGCACGAAGTCATCCAGGCTGCGAATCAGAGAGCCCAGACGATCCTCGAACGCGCCCAGCGCGAAGCTGAAGGGCTCAAAAGTGAGGCCGATCAGTACGCACAAGGCGTTTTGGTCTCTCTCGATGACCAACTCGGGGCACTGGATGGCCAGATCGAGGGTCTTCTGACGACGGTGCGCAACGGCCTGAGGAGACTTTCGCAGTCCGAAGAGCCTGTGCCTGTGCGCAGCCCCGTACAGATGGAAGAGCCTGCCTCTTTGCCGGAAGCCGGATCCTAATACTGATCTGCAGGCAGATTGTACCAACGTCCGCGAACGACATAGCCGCGCCTGGGGTGGAGTGCGCGGCAACCCGCCCTGTCGCGTCTATGTCTTGACACGTGACTTACTCTGGCCTATAATTGGGCCGACCAATGGTCGGGGATAGAGATGCGTTACAACGTTGCGCAACTGCTCAAGGGGCCGATCGGCGGGCGCCGAGAACATGATCTGAACGAAGAAGTCGACTGGCTGGATGAAGAGCTAGAGACCCTTCGCCCGTTGACTGGTTTGGTGATGTTCACGCGTACGAGCCAGGGGATCCTGGTTACGGGGCAATTGCGGACCGTGCTCCGCGGGACGTGCCGGCGTTGCCTTGAGCCGTGCGACGTGGCTGCGGAGCTTGACCTGGAAGAAGAGTTCTATCCTGTGGTACACATTGGCCAGGGACCGCTGGGCGACGCGCTCGACGAGGACGGTGATGAGGCCCTGTTGATTGACGAGAGCCATGTCCTTGATCTGAGCGAAGTGATCCGCCAAGGACTGTTGCTGGTTGACCCAAGTCAGACTCTGTGCCGTACCGATTGTGCGGGATTGTGCCCGCGCTGCGGTGGAAACCGCGACTTGGGGGAGTGCAATTGCGACGAGGGTCTGGGGGATCCGCGCTGGGCGGTGCTGCAGACATTGCTATCGAATTCATCAGATTCGGTGGAAAGGAGCGACTAAGCTGTGGGAGCATTACCAAAACACAAATTGGGCAAAGGTAGGAAGGGCCGCAGGCGCAGCCACAATGCGCTAAAGGCCCGAAACCTGATCCCTTGTCCCAAGTGTCACGAACTGCGTTTGCCTCACCAGGTTTGTGCCTCGTGCGGCAGCTATAAGGGCATTGACGTTATCGAAATCAAGAGTGAATAGTACAGGCAGACACTGTCTGGCGGTGTCTGCGTACTGGGATAGAGAGAGGCCGTGTCAGTTATTCAGGCACACGGCCCTTGTTTTGCCAGTGGCGCACGGGCTAGCGATGATGCTATCAGGAGGTCACAGTGATTGATTTCTCTTTAACCGGCGATCTGTTGGAGATTCAGGCCAGAGCACGCGAGTTCGCCAGAGAAGAGATTTTGCCTATTGCCGCCGAGTGCGACCAGAAGGCCCAAGTGCCGTCTGGCATCGTTGCCAAGGCCAAGGCAGCGGGGCTGATCAATGTCACGGTTCCCGAGGAATATGGGGGCATGGGTTATGGTGCGCTTGAAAGTGCCCTCATCGCTGAAGAGTTGGGTGCGGCCTGTGCTGGCATCAGCATTACCCTCCTGGTCAATGGCCTGGCGCTGACGCCAATCCAGCTATTTGCCAGCGAGGAGCAGAAGAAAAAATACCTTCTCCCTATCGCAGAGGGCGGAAAGCTAGCGGCCTTTTGCCTGACGGAGCGTGACGCAGGTTCCGACGCGAGTGGGATCCGGACCGTGGCTTTGCCCGACGGAGAAGACTTTGTCATCAACGGGCAAAAGTGCTTTATCACCAGCGGCGGTCTTGCGGATATCATGACCGTCTTTGCCCTGACGGATCCCGATCGCGGGCCCAGAGGAGTGTCGGCCATTGTCGTTCCGGCGGACACACCCGGTATCCGGGTAACCAAGGTCGAGGACAAGATGGGGCAAAGGGCGTCGAACACGGTAGAACTGACCTTCGAGAACGTGCGCGTTCCCCAGGGGAACCTGCTAGGGAAGCGAGGACGAGGCTTTCCCATTGCCCTACAGACGCTGGACTTTGGCCGGTCTGGGGTGGCTGCGTTGAGCGTTGGTGTGGCGCGGGCGGCCCTAGAATATGCCGTGGCCTATGCCAAAGAGCGCCAGCAGTTTGGATCACCCATTAACGCCAACCAGGGCGTCTCTTTCATGCTGGCTGATATGGCCATGAAAGTGGAGGCGGCGCGACTGCTCACCTGGCAGGCGGCCTGGTACGCGGACCAAGGGGTCAAGGTTACCGACAAGTCGGCCATGGCCAAGTGCTTTGCTGCGGACACGGCGATGGCGGTGACGACCGACGCTGTACAGATTTTTGGCGGATATGGCTACATGAAGGATTATCCCGTCGAAAAGCTGATGAGGGATGCCAAACTGCTCCAGATCTACGAGGGCACCAACCAGATCCAGCGGATGGTGATTGCCCGGCAGTTGAGCAAGTGAGGGAGCGAAGCTAGAGGGGCGACGAGATGGGCGAGGCGGCACTGGTTTTTCCAGGACAGGGATCACAGGAAGTAGGGATGGGCCGGGATCTGGTTGAAGCCTATCCACAAGCCCGTCATTTGTTTGATGAAGCCGATACGATCCTGGGCTTTTCGCTGTCGAGTATGTGTTTCGATGGGCCTGAAGCAGCCTTGAATGATACGATCAACACGCAGCCAGCACTCTTTGTCACCAGCCTGGCTGTACTGGCTGCCCTGGAGGTCGAGGGCGGAGATGCTGTACGGCCAGCGATGGTTGCTGGCCACAGCCTGGGGGAACTGACTGCCCTTGCTGCGGTGGGGGCGATGGAGTTTGCCGATGGCTTGCGGCTGGTACGGGAGCGCGGCCGGCTGATGAAGCTGGCCGGAGAACAGAGTCCTGGGGGCATGGCTGCCGTAATCAAGATGGCCGACCAAGACGTGGAGCGAGCCTGTAAGGAGGCCAGCGACGAGATTGGGCAGCCGGTGCAGATCGCGAACTATAACTCGCCGGGCCAGGTGGTCATTTCTGGCGACAAGGATGCACTGGCGCGGGCGATAGAACTGCTGAAGGAACGAGGCGGCCGGCGCATCATCCCCCTGGCTGTGAGCATTGCTGCCCATTCGCCTCTGATGGCCAGTGTCGTAGGCGAGTACCGGGCTGCGGTGGACGCGACGCCCTTTCGGGTGCCTGAGGTGCAGGTTGTGGCCAATATCAGCGCTCGGCCGTTGTTTGGGGTTGATGAAATCCGCGACGAATTGGCCGGGCAGCTCACCTGGCCTGTGCGTTGGACATCCTCTATGCAGTGGATGATCGAGCAGGGCGTGACGCGCTTTGTCGAGGTAGGGCCCAAGGATGTGCTGAGCAAACTGGCCAAGCGGATCGACCGTCGGGCAGAGGCCCAGAGTGTGGGAGATGTAGCATCTGTGCAAGCGCTGCATCCCGGCGGATAGGGCTCGCCTGCGGCAACAAGGCTGCAGGGGCGGTGGGTCTGATGCGTCGCAGTGGGTGAGATGGATCCGGCCACCAGAGACTGTGGGGGAAAGCTATGAGCATTCAAGACCAAGTTGCGGTGGTAACAGGTAGCTCGCGGGGCATTGGCCGCGCCATCGCGCTGCGGTTGGCCGCGGACGGCGCCAAGCTTGTGGTCAACTACCGGAGCGATGAGGCCGCGGCCAAGGAAGTCGTGGACCAGATTGTCGCCGGTGGCGGGGAGGCCGTGGCCGTTCAGGCTGACGTGAGCCAAGTTGCTGAAGCCCAGGCCCTCATTGACAGTGCCAAAAAAGCATTCGGCCGGGTGGATGTCCTGGTCAACAATGCTGGTACCACCCGGGATACGCTCATCATGCGCATGAGCGAAGAAGACTGGGATCTGGTGATCGACACCAATCTAAAGGGTACGTTCAACTGCATCAAGGCTGTCACCCGGCAGATGATGCGCCAACGCGAGGGAAGGATTGTGAATATTTCCTCCGTGGCTGGTTTAGGCGGCAACCCGGGGCAGGCCAACTACGCTGCAGCCAAAGCTGGCATTATCGGGCTGACCAAGACGGTGGCCAAGGAACTTGGTTCACGGGGTATTACCTGCAATGCCGTAGCGCCCGGCTTCGTGCCCACTGACCTGACTGCCTCTCTTCCCGAGGATCTAATTCAGATGGGCATCGACCGGACGCCGCTGGGCAGGCTCGGGACGACCGAGGACTGTGCTGCCGCGGTTTCCTTTCTGGTCTCGTCGGATGCAAGCTTTATCACCGGACAGGTCTTGGCCGTGGATGGTGGCTTGGCGATCTCCTGACTGGCATGGTTGGACGAGAGGGGCGAACAATGGACGACAATCTTGGCAAGGTGATGATCGCGCCAAATGTGCTAGTCACGATCGTTCAAAAGACCGCGACTTCTGTGCCTGGCGTGGATCAGTTGTATGACAGCGTGCCTGGCGTGAGGCGACTGCTTGGCCTGCACACGGTGGGGCAGGGTGTGGAGGTCGAAGTCGCCGATGACCAGGTGGCTGTTGACGTCTACCTGGTGGCCAGGCGCGACATAGATCTCCTGCAAATGGGCCGTCAGCTGCAAAGTGATGTCACGCGTGCTATCGAGGACATTGTAGGGATGGATGTGCGTGAGGTGAATGTCCATGTCGAGGATGTCGCGACCGAACTACCTCAGGATCAGGAACGAAAGAAAGGGTAGACTGGATGAAGGTCCGCCACCGGGCGCGAGTAATCACGCTGCAATCATTGTTCGAGATCGACTGTGCCGGACACAATCCTGTTGCAGTGATTGAGCAACGGTTGGAAGAAGCCGATATGCCAGAGCCGGGTGCGGTCTTTGCCCGCGAGTTGGTGATGGGAGTCAGTACTCATCAGGAAGAGCTAGATGCCCTGATCGAGCGCTATGCGCCCGAATGGCCAGTGGAACAGATTGCCATCGTCGACCGCAATGTCCTGCGGATTTCGATTTACGAAATCACAATGCGCCAAGACACACCCACCAAAGTGGCCATCAACGAGGCAGTTGAGCTTGCCAAGCAGTTTGGCAGCGACAGTTCGGGCCGATTTGTCAATGGTGTGCTAGGCTCCCTAGTCGCACAAGAAACGGTCTCTGTCAGACCATGAATATTTTCAGCAATCTGGGTATCACTGAACTAGTCCTTATCCTTCTCTTGGCCCTCTTGGTCGTCGGCCCTGAGCGGCTGCCGGAATTGGGCCGGAAATTGGGCACGACACTGCGGGACCTGCGGACAGCCTACGACAATCTGACCCGAGACCTAGGACCGGAACTAGCCTCTTTCCAGGAGACTGCCCAGGAATTGCGGGATTCGGTTGATTCTGTCCGGACGATTCCCCAGGATATGGTCCAGAAGGTAGTCAAGTCTGCTGAACTCGAAGGCACCCTGGATGAGTTGAAGGGGGTGCAGGATACAGTCGGGCAAATGGGGAAAACCTTGACTGATGCCCAAAAAGTGATCAGCAATCCCATGAATGCAGCCATGGATACGGCGCGCAATACGCTGTCACCTGAGAAGACTGTGGCAGAAGAGGGAGTAGGGGACGAAAAGGCAGTAGAAGCACAACCCGCCGAGGAGCCTGATGAAGCGGCAGGGGTGGCGCGAAAAGCAGCCGAAGGTGCTGAGCAGCAAGATGCATCCCTGCCCGACGCCGGGACGGTCGCAACTGTGGAAGAAGAGACTCTTCAAGTCAATACTGGGCCTGGTAGTGAATCGGTGGCTGCTGCCAAGGTGACCGCTGACACCCCAGCCGGTGCAGAACAACAGGAGCAGGTAAGCCTGGAGGAGGACACCCTGGTCTCCCCGGAGCAGGCCGATGATTGATGATCCATCTGTCCCCATGAGCTATGATCCTTCCAGCCCAATGGATGACGAGCAGACCACTCCAGATGGTGAGCGAGAAGCTGAGCTGGAGACGGGTTCCTCCAGTGATGCTCAGGGATTACCTACCGGTAAGTCAGAGGACGACCTGGTAGCGCCGCCCAGTGATAGTCAGGACGAGCCGGGCAACGAGCTACAGCCTGACGAGGTGGCGCCCTCGACCGACTCCCAAGATACACAGGACAGTGAGCCAGAAGCGGAACCCGAAACAACGCCCTCGACCGACTCCCAGGATAAGCAGCGCAGCGAGGCAGATTCCGAGCCTGAACTGGCGCCTTTGACAGATTCCCAGGATATGCCGAGCCGTGAGCCAGACCCTGAGCCTGAAACGGCGCTGTTGACCGATGCTCAGGACACGCCTGGCAGCGAGCCAGACCCCGAGCCTGAAACGACGCTGTTGGCTGCTGCACAGGACACAGCTAGCAGCGAGCCAGACTCTGAGTCTGAAACGACGCTGGCGGCCGATGCACAGGAGACGCTGAGCAGCGACCCAGACTCTGAGCCTGAAACGATGCCGTCGGCTGATGCACAGGACACGCCGATCAGCGAGCCAGACTCTGAGCCTGCACCTGCTCCCTCATCCGAGGCCTCGGTCGTGTCCAGTGAGGAGTCAGATGCCGATCTGGGGATTGTACCGGAGAGCGATACCCAAGCTGAGGGGAATGCTGGGCCTGGTACAGAGGTCAAGGCCAAAGCGGCAGGCGTAGCCTCAAGCGCAGCAGACAGTGTGCCAGACGCCGAGCCGGAAGTCATGCCACTTATGGGGCACCTCATAGAGCTGCGCAAGCGGCTAACATGGGCTGTGCTGGCGCTCCTGATTAGTACCGGTATCAGCTTTATCTTTGCCAAGCAGGTCATGATCTTTCTCATTGCGCCAATGGGCGATGCCATGCCCCAAGCCCTCAAACCTACCGAGTCCCTGGGAAATTATATGAAGGTGGCTCTCATCTGCGGCGTAACGTTGGCCATGCCGGTGATCGTGTACCAGATCGGGCGCTTTCTGGCTCCTGGCCTGACAAAACAGGAGAAGCGCTGGCTTTTCGTGCTGGTGCCTGGGGCTACCTTGTGTTTTATCGTCGGCGCCGCCTTTGCCTACTTTGTGATGCTGCCGACGGCTATCCCTTTCCTCCAGGGCTTCATGTCCGATATCATCGAAGAGGCGTGGGCCATCGGCGAGTACCTGTCCTTTGTCACTTCCCTCCTCCTATGGATAGGACTGGCCTTTGAACTGCCCCTGTTCGTCTTCTTTTTGGCCAAGCTGGGCATCATCAACGTCGAGATGCTCACCAAGAATCGAAAATACGCCTATCTGGGCATCGCGGTCGCGGCGGCAATTATCACGCCTACGGTTGACCCGCTGAACATGATGCTGGTGATGGGACCCTTGCTCGTCCTATACGAGTTGGGCGTGATCCTGGCCAGGATCGCCTGATTCCTATTTCGGAAAAACAGGCACATAGCCAAGTGACCACGGCACCGGTGGCAGACAGATGGGAACAATCTGCAGCCAGTGTCGTTTCTCGTTCTTGTGTCTCCTGTCTGGGTTTACATCTGGCTGATTCTGGTGTAGAATGGGCACGCATCGTGTCAACCTCGAACCTCAAGACGTCCCCAACATGGTGCATTGCGAACCTGGTAAGCCAACCCAGGTCAGAACAAAGGAAATCATGACGATAAAAGACCTGCGACAGGCCAATATCGAAACACGTGACGTGTGGAACGAAAACGCTGCTTTCTGGGATGAGCGTATGGGCGAGGGCAATGACTTTGTCGAACTGCTGATCTGGCCCGCGACAGAGCGCTTGCTGGATCTGCAGCCGGGCGAACGGGTGCTGGATATCGCCTGTGGCAACGGTTTGACCTCGCGGCGCATGGCGGCCATGGGGGCTGAGGTCGTGGCCTGTGATTTTGCGGCCGAGATGGTGGCCCATGCCCGGGCTCGCACGGCAGACCATGCAGCACGGATCCAATACCATGTTCTAGATGCGACCGACGAGGCCGCCCTTCTGGCGCTGGGCGAGGGCCGGTTTGACGCTGCCCTATGCAGCATGGCGCTGTTTGACATGGCCGAGATCGAGCCGCTGATGAGGGCACTGGCCCGGCTCCTACACCCCGGAGGACGTTTCGTGTTCTCGGTACTTCATCCCTGTTTCAACCATGCCCACATGGTTCAGATGGCCGAGATGGAGGACCGGGAAGGGCAGATCGTCACCATCTACTCGGTGAAGGTGTTCGGCTACATGACCCCCTCCGTAGCCCGTGGTGCGGCCATTGACGGGCAGCCCAAGCCGCAGCTCTATTTCGATCGGCCCCTGCAAGTTTTGTTGGGTGCTGCTTTCGCGGCGGGCTTTGTCCTGGATGGCCTGGAGGAGAGGGCATTTCCTCCGGAGCATGTGCCTGGCCGGAACCCGTTGGCCTGGAGCGGCAATTATAGCGAGATCCCGCCCGTACTCGTGGCGCGAGCGCGTCTGGCTGGATAAGGCGAGGGGTTTATGAGAAGGATAGTTGTCGCCCTCTCAAAAGGGGGGGTGGGCAAGACCACGACGGCGATCAACCTGGCGGCAGGCCTGGCCAAGAGTGGCAACCGCGTGCTCTTGGTTGACATGGATACGCAGGGCCAGGTGGCCAAGGCCCTGGGACTTGAGCCCGAGGCAGGCCTGGCCGAGGTCATGGCTGGCGAGCTGTTGCCAGACGGAGCATTAATGGTGGCCAGGGAGGGGCTCTGGCTTCTGGCTGGAGGCCGTTCCCTGGCTGCTCTGAAGCGAGATATTGCCCGCAAGGACTTTGGCGGCGAAAGGAGTCTGGCCGAGGCCCTCAGCCCGCTGGAAGGACGCTACGATCAGGTCATCGTCGATACAGCTCCCGCGTGGGATGTGCTGATGGTCAACGCTCTCTTCTACGCCGATGAGGTCCTGATCCCGGTCGCATTGGAGGTCATGGCCCTGCAAGGCCTGGTCGATTTTGTCCAGGCGTTGGGGCCCATCCAAAAGTATCACCAGAACCTGGTCCTGCGCTACGTTCTCCCGACCTTTATGGATCGCCGGGTCAAAAAGTCGGAAGAGATCCTCCACCAATTGGGACGTCACTATGCCGAGCGGGTCTGCGATCCCATCCGCTACAACGTGCGGTTGTCAGAGGCGCCAGGCTATGGCCAGACCATCTATGAGTACTCTCCAACCTGTGCTGGTTCCCAAGACTATATGAAACTTACTGAAAGGGTGTTGCAGGATGGCCAGTCGTAAAGAGACTCCAGACGTACTTGGTGAGCTGTTGGGTGGTAGTGCGTCCCCACCACGGCAGGTGCCCGTGGTGGAAGCCAATCTGCTGCCTGGGGAAGACCCTGAGCCAACACTCGCGGAGGAACCGAAACCAGCGACGGTGGCAGAAGCCGCCCCGGCACCCCTGGAAAAAGTCGAGGCGCTTCCAGCATCAGAGCCGGCATTGGATCCTGTACCTGTTGTGGAGCCTGGCCCAGTGCGCAGGCGTAGGGCATCCAGCCGCCAGCGCCGGACCAAGAATCTGCGGTGGGAGTACGTCGAGATCGTATTCTGCGATCATGGTGGATTTCGCCCGCGCACTATCAACGGCCTGGAGTCGAGGAACTGGAAAAAGGCCCCGCTCATCTGTGACTATCTGAATCACCTTGGCGAGCAGGGCTGGGAGCTGGCTGGGGTAGGCAGCCGGCACAAAGGTCAGATGCCTGCCTACTTGAAGCGGCTGAAACGATAAAGAGCGTTCTGGCAACCTCTGATGCAGGGCTTTCGGGACCTCACAGACCCCGCATGCCTTGTCTCTGTGGCATCTCGCCCCGAAGAAACCCCTCAGCCAGTTCCACCAAGTCTTTGTTGCCGACAAAAACTGGCGTGCGTTGGTGCAGTTCGGTAGGCTGAATGTTCAGAATGCGCTGCCAGCCATCGGAGGCGGCCCCGCCTGCTTGCTCTGCGAGGAAAGCCATTGGCGCAACCTCGTACAGCAGGCGCAGCTTGCCATGGGGTTTCTTGGGATCGCGACTATCAGCGGGGTAGTAGAAAACACCGCCCCCCAACAGATTCCGGTGAAAGTCGGCCACCAGCGATCCCACGTAGCGCATGGAGAGGTTTTGGGCCTGGAGATGCTCGGTGTATTCCTGGATCTCTCGCGGCCAGTAGCGTTCGTAGCCCTGGTTGACGCTGTAGAACTTGGGCTGCTCCGGAATGCAGATATCGGGATGGGTCAGAAGGAACTCACCCACCGTCTGGTCCAGCGTGAAACCGTGCACGCCGTCGCCTGTGCTGTAGACCAGCATGGTACTGGGTCCGTAGAGGATGTAGCCAGCGGCCACAATGTCACGCCCGGGCTGCAAGCAATCGTCGACAGTGCCCCGTGTGCCATCTGGTGACTTGCGGCGCATGATGGAGAAGATCGTCCCGATACTGACCGCATAGTCGATGTTGGAGGAGCCATCCAGTGGGTCGAAGACCAACACATAGCGGCCTGTGTTGTACTGATCTGGGATGGGGATTATACTTTGGCTTTCTTCAGAAGCCATGACTGCCAGGCGGCCCGTGAACTGATTGAGGCGCACGAGGGTGGCGTTGGCATACTCGTCCAGCTTGGCCACCTCCTCGCCCTGGACGTTGAAATGGCCGGTGAGGCCCAGGATGTCCTGGAGCCCGGCCATGGTGGTCTCTCGGGCGATCACCTTTCCGGCCAAGGCGATGTCGTACAGGATGCTGGTCAACGCGCCGGTAGCTCCTGGATGGTGCCTCTGCTGCTGCAGGATGTGGCGCTCAATGGTGATGACCCGGTCGGGACTCGTATCCTCCATGGTTACGTTCCTCCTCCTGTGCTGGGTGAAGGCATTGTAGCGCAGAAATGGCAGAGAGGCAAGTGGTATGCTGCCAGATGGTGAGCCCAGCTGCCATCAAATGATTCGGTCAGGATGCCTTTGCCCATCCCCTGGATCCAACCATTGCCACTTTCTTTTCTTTCTGTTCTGTGCTATGATGGGGATGGTAATGGCAGCTGGGCCCGGAGCTACTGGTCGAGTGTCAGACGTCTCGTGGTGACCGGGCTCTGGGAATGGCATAGGAGATGGCCATGATCAGCGATCTGTCTACGCCAACGTCGGCCCCCTGGTGGATGGTACTTGTCGGTGCGTTGGTTCTGGTGGCTGCCCTCGCACTGGTTCAGGCTTGGCAAGCCCGTCAGGCCCTGCTGGATTCCCCTCCATTCTCGCTAGCCGAACTAAAGGCTTTTGAGCATAACCTTGAACTTGTCCGCATGGATGATGAGTCGGGAACCGACATCCCAATGTCGAGACGCTACGCGGCGCACCAAAGGTGGGTGACAGGCTGGCATTAGGGATGAGCGATCTCAGGCTGCGGCCCGAAAGGAGGGGAGAAGTAGGTGCATTTCGATAAAAAGTGGTTCATAATCTTGGTGAGTGTTCTGAGATTGATGTTCTGTGGCCCGGTTGCGGTCTGGGCAGGGGGCCCAGTTGGTAGCTCCTTTGTGATTGGAGACCAGCCAGTAGACACGGTTTGCCCGGCCGCGGCCCACAATGCAATATGGGCCGAGTATTTCGTGGTATGGCAGAACGATCGCCCGGCCCACGATGACATCTACGGACAGTTGCTGACCAGGGATGGAAAGTTATCCGGGAGTTGGCGGGCCGTCTCCGCTGGGGCAGGCGTCGAGCGACGCTACCCGGACGTGACCCACAATCTCAACTTCAACGAGTACCTGGTTGTCTGGGAGCAGACCGATTCGACCACGGGCGTTTCAATCATCCGCGGTCAGCGTATCCGGGACAATGGCGAGCGAGTGGGTGGCGAGATCGTCATCAGCGATCCTGGCCCTCGGCTGGCCTACCGGCCCAAAGTGGCGCATGCTTTCAGCGCAGGCGCCTATCTAGTAGTGTGGGAGAACCACACCCTGGGCGGTGTGGCCAGCGACATTGTCGGCCAGTTGGTGTCAGGTGACGGCAGCTTGCTCGGTGGCAATTTCCCTGTTGCCCTCGGTACCTGGTCGTACAACATGAAACAGCCGGACCTGGCCTACAACCGCGCGAGGAACGAGTTCCTGGTAGTCTGGCAGAAAGAGGAAAAGAGTACTGGCCGTAACGACATCCACGGCCGGCGGGTCACGGGCGGCGGCGTGCCTCTCTTGCCCGAATCCATCGAGATCGCTAGATATCCAAAATCAAGTACGGAGCCGGCTGTGGCCGCCATACCCAAACCAGCTGGTTGGGGGCGGTACCTGGTGGTCTGGGAGTTGCGACAGGGCCCCAGTAACAGGGATATCATGGCTCGGGTGGTGAATGGTGATGGGACCATGGCTCCTGGTGCATTTGTCATCAACGACCTCGGAGCCGACGAATTTCACCCTGCCGTCGCTGGCGACGAGCAGGCTGGGCGCTTCCTGGTTGCCTGGGTCCTCAGTACTCAAAGCCTGTTCCTCAGCCACGCCCGGGAGGTCACGCTCGAGGGTGAGCTTGTGGGCGAGCCGCCGGTTCTGGCGGACATATTTGCCCATCGCCCGGCTGTGAGCGATGGTACCGGGGGTGATTTTCTGGTAGTCCTTGATGGGCAGACATTCTCCTCCAATCTGGACATTCATGGCCAGCTGTGGGGAAACCGCGCCTATCTGCCAATCTTGCCGCGGGGTTTTCGCTAAGGACGTTCGGGCCCAAAAGGAGGCAATCTCATGTCACAATATTGCACCAAGGGGCGATGGCGCCCAGGCGGCCGCAGGGCAACGAAACCCCCGTGTCACCCGATTCCATCGAGATCGGCAAACGGACTGGACACCAGTACAACCCGGCAGTAGCCGTGTGTGGCGCACTCTTGCAGCGAGGTGACTTCTGGCAGTCATCGACTTTATCTATCGTTCGTAATACGGTGAGACGAACGGCGTGAGGCATCTTGACGTTCACAGGAGAAGTTGCCCAGATTCTGCCAAAGGAGGGTAAAAAAATGTCAACCACACGAGTTTGGCTAATGCTTGTTGTCACCAGCTTTGTCGTGCTGGCCGTTGGGTTCGGCTCTCGAATAGCCGACAGCGCCCAGGCGCGCTCTTATGCCCGGGAGGCGAGCATACCGGGCATCACGGTTCCCTATCCGGGTCGACTGGCCGACGCGACGGGGCAATCGGTGACCGATGGATTCTACGATCTCAGCTTTGCCCTGTACGAGGCCGAGACCGGTGGCGAACCATTGTGGTCGGAAGTACAAGGGGCGATAGCCGTGGCTGATGGCGCGTTCCTCACCTCGCTGGGCGCCATCAATCCCATTTCACCGGCTGTATTGGAGGGCTGTACCCGGTGGCTTGCCGTGGGTATCCGGGGGCCGGGGGAGGCTAGCTTCGCTGCCCTGAACCCACGGCAGCAGGTGGCCGCGGCTATGCCTGGCGAACCTGCTGTGTCTGCCGGCGGTGCTCCTTGCCCCCACAATCATTGGGGGGAGACCTGGGATGGAGCCGGTCCGGGCTTGACCCTCCGCAGTAGCAGCGGACCCGGACTGTTCAGCACCTCTGCCAGTACGGATGGAGTGCATGGTGAGGCATCTGCAGCCAACAAAAGCGGTGTGTTTGGCCTAAACCACGGTGCCGGCTTTGGCGTATTCGGGCGAAGTGACAGCGGTCCCGGGGTGGCCGGTCATTCTGCCAAGGGGGACGGCGTGTCTGGCCATTCCGATGCGGCTGACGGAGTGCACGGCGAGTCAGCCAATGGGCCGGGCGTGCGCGGAGAGACATCCGCGGCGGACGGCGTCGGCGTGGTTGGCACAAACCTGGCGAGCGGAAACTATGGGGAATTGGGAACGGGCAACGAGGGCCTTCACGCTGTTGCCTTCAACCAGGGTGGCGCCGGAGTCTTTGCCCAGTCGGCCAAGGGACCGGCGGTGCACGCCGATGGTGACCTGGTGGTCAGCGGCGCATACCGGGGCAGTATCGGGCCTGATGGCGGCGCCCCGTTCCCCCGGCCGGCCTACGACAGTGGCTGGCAGTCGATTAGCAAGGGGGGTACTCGTGTCTTCAATCATGGAATCGGCGGCAACCGCGACAACTATGTGGTCGACATGCAGTTCAAGGACAACGGCGGCAACGTGCACAACTATCTCTATGGTGCCATGACCTGGTCCGAGTATCTGGGCGCCTGGTGGACCGACCTGACCAACCAGCAGATCATAGTGGAGAGGATGAAGGATGACGCGTGGGTTCTCCAGGTCCGGGTGCGGATCTGGGTCTACCACTGATCGGGAGCCATGGAGGGAGGGTGAGACATGAAAAAGAGACTGCTTCCTGCTGCGACCGTCGTCCTGGCCTGTGCCTCGTTGCTGCTGGCCGGCGCTACTTTGTGTTCCTGGAAGTGGGGCGGACTGTTGAAGAGCCAAGACGTTGCGCTCGCTCAGGTGGGAGCAACTGGCCCAGCCCCGGGCTACTATGTGGTACAGGACACCACGTTGGGCGAGGGATACCATCTGACCAATCTGGCCTGGCGGGTGAGCGGTACTGCGAGCGGTGAGGGCTACGTGCTGTTGGGGCCGGCGACGGCCACGCTTCGCGGCAGCGGTTGCTGTTGCACGTACCTACCCATATCGGTACGTAGAGCCAAGTGAAGGCAGGGACCCTTGCAGGTGACCAGACATCTACCAGCCAAAGCCGGTTGTCTGTACCCGTTGTTGCTCACTCGGCAAAGGTTAGTTGGCCATAGACAGCCCGGTGGTCCATGCCCCAGCCGCCGTCCAGGCGTGCGGTCCCTGGCGACTCGCCGAGTACCTGGGTGGTCCCAGTGAGAAAGTTGCTGAGGACGTGATCGTAGGTCCTCGTGAAAAAGGGGTAGCGTAGCGTAGGATAGGGTGGCTGGCGCTCAGCGATGCCGCTGTGATAGATATAGTCCGAGGCGCCGTTGGCACTGACCTGCTGGCGCCAGTAATGGATGCTTGGGTCATCCTCGCGCCAGGGATCGAGGTTAAAGTCGCCCATGATGAGGGCCTGTTCCTCGCGAACCAGGCCGCCTACCTCAAACACCTGCCGAATGGCGGCCAGACGGCAGGCAGGACTCCGGTTCTCCGCATGAGCGCTCACGACGTCAAAGGTGTGGCCCTTGATCTGTACAGTCGCGGCCATGATCGACACGCTGTGGCGGCAGTCCTCGCGCTGCCGATCGAATCGGTCGGTATGGCACAGAGTGCCAGGCTCGCAGCCTAGAATACTACCGGCGCCGGTTCGGACGGCGATGCACTCGAAGGCATTGCGCGTTTCGCAGATGATGGTATAATCTGGACCAACCAACCTGCGTACCTGCGGAATATCGGGGGAACCGGCGCAGACACTCCCAGGAAGGGTAAGTCGGCGCTTTTTGCACATCCAGGGTGGTAGGGTTTCCTGGATGGCAACGAGGTCTGGATGCAGAGCCTGAAGATTCCTCGCGATCCGCGTTTCCACGGCCTGCCGACAGAGCTTTACAAAATAGGGCCAGCACAAGGGCGATGTATTGCCAACATTGACGGTCAGCACCGTTAGTCCGTCGCGATTGCTATTCATTTCGAGAATTGAGGCCCTCCTGCCGCTAGTGTCGGAAGGCTGATCCCGCAAAGCCCAGCACATTCCGTGCGCAAAAAGGATGGCAAGGATGCCTGGAACTGGGACAAGCAGAAACATCCGGCTCCGGCGCATGACGGCTATTATAGTCCAATGCCTGTTGACGGTCAACCTCTGTCACAGTCATAGACACTTGTGTCAGGACAGACTGGCGGTCTTGGTGAACGCAGGATTGCACCCAGGGTTGGGTCGGAGGGCTATTGGGCTCTGACCGAGCAGGGGGCAAGACCACAAAAAGAACGAGGGTACCAAGGATGACAGCGAACACCAGAGTACGCCAGGGATGGGATGATGAGGCTGACATAGTGGTTGTAGGCTTTGGGGGCGCCGGCGCCTGTGCAGCGCTGGAGGCCGCGCAGAACGGCGCGGCGGTGATGGCCCTAGACCGCTACCATGGCGGTGGGGCGACGGCTGCCAGTGGGGCCATCGTCTATGCTGGCGGTGGGACCCCGTTCCAGCAGGCGGCGGGCCATGACGATACGCCGGAAGAGATGTACCGCTACCTGAAGCTCGAAGTTGGTGAGGCTGTCTCTGACTCGACGCTGCGCCGCTTCTGTAACGAGTCGCCAGGCAACATTGCCTGGCTCGAGGAGGCGGGGGTTCCCTTTGAGGCATCGCTGTGCCCGTTCAAGACCTCCTATCCCACCGATGATTACTACCTGTACTTTTCTGGAAACGAGCTGGTCCTCCGCTACGAGGCCCAGGCCAAACCAGCACCGCGCGGTCACCGTGCCAAGGGACCAGGTATCTCGGGGCTCACGTTGTACCACGCCCTGGAGAAGGCTGCTCTGCGTTGCCTGCGCCTGGGCACGCCAGGCGATGATGGAGCCGGGATCCGGTTGGGAGAGAGCAGAGGTGGAGCAACCGCGCGCATGGACCGCATCTCTGCCTGGCGTTTTTACGTGCCCCCAGACGTCCTGGTACAGGGTGTGCTGGTGAACAAGCAGGGCGAGCGCATCTGCAACGAGGACCTGTATGGTGCGACACTGGGAGATCAGATCGTAGCCAACGGGGGTGAAGCCTTTCTGGTTTTTGACACCCAAACCTATCGGGCGGGTGTGCGCAAACTGAGGGGCCGGGCGGCCCTGTTCCAGTGGTTGTACATGTTGCCCATGTTTCTTATCGGCCGGAAGAAGGCCAAGTCGCTTGAGGCGCTGGCGGCCAAGATCGGGGTGCCGGCCGCCGGGCTCTTGGCCACAATGTCCGCCTACAACGCTGCCGCCGAAGGCGGCGAACCTGATCCACTGGGCAAGGTCCAGGAGCGCTTTGTTCCTCAGGACAGACCACCCTTCTATGCCATCGATTGCTCCCTCGATTCGTCCAATGGTGTCCCTTGCTCGGCCATGACCCTGGGTGGCTTGGTGGTGGATGAAGGGACGGGGCAGGTGGTTCGCACTGATGGCTCAACTATCGTGGGGCTGTACGCAGCGGGCCGGAATGCCGTGGGCGTCTGCTCTGAGGCCTACGTTAGTGGGCTTTCGATCGCGGACTGCGTGTTTTCGGGCCGGCGGGCTGGGCGCCATGCAGCCCTGCTGTCGATTGAGGAATAGACCTCGGAGGTTGCGAACCCTTCGGTTCGCGGAAAACCTCCGAGGTCTTGTTCTGAATTAGAATCCGACGGCGCAGCCATCCTTTCGGGGCTCCGAGCCGCCCCATAGGACGCCTGTGTCCGGATCGAAGGCGATGATCTGGCCTCCTCCGAACCGGGGGCAAACGTGCGCTACTCGCTTCACCTCATGTCCCTTCTGAGCAAGGATCCTGCGCGTATTGGCCGGGACAGCGCTCTCGATCTGGACCTCCAGCCCTCCCAGCCTGTCCACCCGGAAGCGAGGGGCGTCCAGAGCCGCCTGGGGATCGAGACCATAGTCCACCATGTTGACCAGCACCTGCAGGTGCCCCTGGGGCTGCATAAAGCCGCCCATCACCCCAAAGCTGAGCCACAGCCGTCCGTCGCGCAGGGCCATGGCCGGGATGATGGTGTGGTAGGGCCGTTTTCCTCCGGCCAGGGCGTTGGGATGTCCCGGCTCCAGGCGAAAGCAGGCGCCCCGGTTCTGCAAGCAGATGCCGGTGCCCGGCACGACCAAGCCCCGAGCCAAAGCCATCGTAGAGGCTGTTGATGAAGGATACGGCGTTGCCCTGCCCATCGGCCACGGTCAGGTAGACGGTGTCCTTGTGCTCAGGCTGCTCCGGGCCGGCTAGCTCCAGCGTGCGGTCGGGCTGGATGCGGGCCCGGTGCTGGGCAGCGTACTCCTTGGACAGAAGTCTGTCCAGCGGCACATCGGCCATGGCCGGGTCGGCCACGTAGCGTCCGGCGTCGACCATGCCCAATGCGCATGGCCTCGATCATCAGGTGCCAGCGTTCGGGGTCGTAATAGCTCATGCTCCCGATGTCATAGCCCTCGACGATGTTGAGGGCCACCAGCGCGGCCAGGCCCTGGCCATTGGGCGGGTGTTCCAGCACCTCCACGTCGCGGTAGGTGGTACGGATGGGCTTCTCCCAGGTTGCGGTGTGGGCTGCCAGGTCGCCGGCGGTCAGGTAGCCGCCCTTGGACTGGACGCAGGCGGCGATCTTTTCTGCCAGCGGGCCGTGGTAAAAGGCCTCGGCGCCCCCCTCGGCGACGGCGCGGAAGGTGCGGGCCAGGTCGGGTTGGCGGTGGATCTCGCCCGGCTTGGGCGCGGGCAGGTAGACGCGAGTCGCTTCGGGGTCCTGTCGACAGCTTTTCGGCGCGATCGTTCCAGCCCCGGCTGATCCGATCGCTGACAGGAAACCCCTCCTCGGCGCGTGGTGATGGCGGGGGCCAGGCAATCGGCCAGGCTCATGGTACCGAACCGTTCCAGCAGCGCGGCCCAGCCGCTGGCCGTGCCGGGTACCGTCACCGGCAAGCGGCCCGGTGAAGGGGATCTCTTCCAGTCCGAGCCGCTGCGCTTCCTCCAGCGTAAAGGCCGCCGGGGCGCGACCGCTGCCGTTGAGGGCCGTTACCTGTCCGCGTGCTGGCCTCGTAGATCAGGGCAAAGCAGTCGCCGCCGATGCCGGTGGACATGGGCTCGACGACGTTGAGCATGGCGGCCACGGTCACGGCGGCGTCGGCGGCATTGCCGCCGTCCATCAGGATCCGCAGACCAGCCATGGCGGCCAGGGGCTGGCTGGTGGCGACCATGCCATGCCGGGCAAGTATTGGTGAACGACGAGAAGGAAACTGCCTAGTTGTCACTGATCAACCTCCATGGTCATAGTTGTCTTGGAACGTTCTCGAATGAACAAATCATCCTTGTTATCCCCGGATCCGGATGGTCCACGGTGCCAGAGCCAGGGTTCCCTCGCGAAGCAAGTTTGAAAAGTTAGTGAGCCATTCGCCAGCGTCGCTCGGCATGGGCTGCGGCAATTGATACCGCTTGGGGATGGGGATGTTCACCAGGCGTGTGTAGCGACGAGGATCCAGACCGGCCAGCTTGCAGGCCCGGTCGCAAGCAGCCTGCAAATCTCCCAGCAGGTCTACCAGCCCATTGGCCATGGCTTGCTCACCGGTCCAGACGCGGCCCCGAGCAATGGCCTCTACCTCCTCGCCTGTCATATCGCGACCCTGAGCCACGCGATCCTTGAACCGAGCATAGCCGTCGCCGATGTCGGCTCGGATCTTGAGCCGCTCCTCTGGGCTAAAAGGGGCGACATCGGCATAGAGACCGGCGGCCTGGCCTCGTGACACAACTTCCCGCCCGGCCTGGATCTTTTCAAAGAGATTCCTGGTGACAATCTTGCCGCCCCAAATGCCGATGGAGCCAGTGAGGGTCGCTGGCTGGGCGACGATGGCGTTGGCCGGAGCCGAAACATAGTAGCCGCCGGAGGCGGCCTGGTTGCCCATATAGACCACCACCGGCTTGGTCCTTCGCAGGTGAGCTACCTCCCGCCAGATCAGGTCCGAGGCCAGGGCCGAGCCACCGGGCGAATCCACGTGCAGGACCACCGCTGCCAGGTGCTTGTTCTGGGCGGCGGCGCGAAGTTGCTGGACGATGGTATCGGAGCCGGCCTGGGCCGCGGGCAGTGGCAATGGTAGTGGGATGGGAAGGGGAGGCCGGCGGCTGGGACCCGGAACAATGGTGCCCTGCACAGAGATGATGCCGATGCTCTGTCGGCTGTGCCAGCGCCGGGGACGGACCAGTCGTCGCCGGGCCTGATCCCAGGTCTGGAGTGCAGCCGGTGCATCTGGTGTACCGAGGTGAGCGGGCATTTCGTCCTCGTAGCAGATGGCATCCAGGAGTCCCATCTGGAGGGCTTGCTGGGCCGTCAAGGGCGCCGCGTCCAACAGATCCGCAACCCGGCCGGGTTCGAGGCCGCGCCCCTGGCGATGGCGCCAACGACCTCGGCATACAGGGAATCGAGGAGCGATTCCAGCATCTCGCGGTGGGGTGCGGTCATCTCTGAGCGGCGGAGCATGTCAGGCGAGACCTTGTATTCAGCAATGGCCTCAAAATCGGCTTCTAGGCCGACCAGGGCCAGGGTATCCTTCAAGAAGATGGCTTCGGACCACAGTCCGGCAGCTCGAAAGGGGGCGCTCTCCGGGGCCAGGATCTCATCACAGGCGCAGGCCAAGTAGTAGGACCACATGCTCACATCATGGAGGTAGGCCACGGTCCCTTTCCCTGATTTGCGGAAGCGGGCAATGGCTTGCCGCAGGCTGCCAAGCGTGGCCGGGCCGGCCTGCAAACCAGAAACAACGAGGACCACGCCCTCGACCCGCGGGTCGAGAGCCAACCGCTCTAGCGCAGTGGTCAAGTATTCGACGCTTGCGGGCGGTGGCGGCCAGGGCAGCAAGGACAGTGGGAAAGGACGCCGTGGCTGGGGCGTCCGCTCAGGAAAGTCACCCGTGAGGCTCAAGATGACATAATCAATTCCCCGGCGCTGGAACAGACGCAGACGGTTGGTCAGGATCAATGCTGTATTGCGGAATAGATCAGAGATGAGGATCCGTACGGCCATGATGCCTCCGCCCAGACTGCTGCAGAATCGGGCGCATTATAGCCGGAAATGGAAGTCGTGACAACCTGAAGCTTGCCTGACGCAGCGGTCTTGCATATGACCAGAGCGGAGAAAAGCTGGAGAGCCCAGGCGAAAATCTCCTCGATCGAGTGGCCCGGTCACCGTCCGGGCAGATTGGGGCCTTGACAGATGGGTCTGCATCTGATATTGTTCTATTGGTCACGGCCCCGCCGTGGCATCCAGACAACTATCTTTTCGTATGCTAAGGGAGGCTGTGTAACATGAAGACTATCGTCATCAGTTCAAGCCCCAATGTGGATGGATTGACCGCCGCCTGTGCCAGCGCTGCGGTTGAGGGCGTGATACAGGCGGGAGGGCAGGTCGAAGAGGTACGGCTCAATGACCTGAACGTCGCGATGTGTGAGGCCTGCGACAATGGTTGGGGGACCTGCCGGACCGACCACGAGTGCCAGGTGGAGGATGACTTTCAGGCATTGCACGCGCGCGTACTGCAGGCTGGCGCGCTTGTGCTCGTCACACCCGTATACTGGCATGAGATGAGCGAATCGGCCAAGGCTTTTGCCGACCGGCTGCGGCGCTGCGAGGCGACCAAGGGGGACGAGAGTAGCCTGTCTGGCAAGCCCGTGATAGCCGTGGCGGCGGCTGGTGGCAGTGGCAACGGCATGATTACCTGCCTATTCAGCATGGAGCGCTGGATCGAGCACGTTCGGGCGCGCAAGTTCGATTTCATCCCGGTAAACCGCTGGAACCGGCCCTACAAACTGGCAGCTATCGGTGAGGCGGCGCAGGCCATGGTACGGGAATTGCTTGGGTGACCGCCCGCGTCGAGGCGATTCTGCTGGGTACCGCCCAGGATGGAGGAGTGCCCCAGGCTGGCTGCTACTGTGTTCATTGTGCGCGTGCGCGCGCCAACCCTGCGGAGCGCAGATGGGTCTCCTGCCTGGGACTGGTAGACTTTGGCACCCGCCAGTCCTGGTTGATCGACGCTACGCCTGATCTGCGGGAGCAGGTGCATGCCCTGCAGGAGTATGTACCCGGTTGCCCGCTGGCTGGGATTGCGCTGACCCACGCTCACGTGGGTCACTATGCAGGCCTGATCCATCTGGGGCGCGAAGCCTGGAACAGACGAGGCTTGCCCGTCTACGTCTCGGAACGGATGGCCGCATTCCTGAGTGAGAACGTACCCTGGTCACAGCTCATGGCCTTGGGCAATATCAAACCCTGTATCGTCAAGGCCAATCACAGAACCGCGCTCAGCCCCAATCTGCATCTGTTGCCCGTCAAGGTGCCCCATCGTGACGAGTTCAGCGACACGATGGCCTTTGTAGTGCATGGCCCTGCCCGGGAGCTGTTTTACTGCCCTGACATCGACGGATGGGACGGATGGGATCGAGACCTGAGGGAGCTTGTGTCAGGGCTGGACGTAGCCCTGTTGGATGGTACGTTCTACAGCGATGGCGAGTTGCCAGGGAGGGATCTGAGCCAGATCCCCCATCCCCTGGCGACCGATACGGCCCAAAGGCTCGCCGGGGTGGACTGCGAGGTGAGGTTGGTCCACCTGAATCATAGCAACCCCCTGTACACTCCAGGTCCTGAGAGGGTCTGGCTGGCGGCGAAGGGGGTTGGGGTGGGTGTCTTGGGCGACCGTTGGAGGTTGGACTGATCTTTCCGGAATCCCCTTGACGCCATTGCTACCAAGCTACATAATGTGCGAATGCGAATGGCCCTGTAGAGAAGGAAAGGAATCCTGCTCCACTACTCTTTGGTGATCTGGTAGGAGTAGGCCGTCGGTTCTGTCGTCACCGGAGCTAGCGCCGAGATGACCAGTACAACCTCATCGGCCCGCTGGCCGAGTCTGGCTATGGTCATTCTTCCACGATTCTGATCGTCAAGGGCCATTCGCCGTACCCGCGTCTCTGGGCCAAGGGTGATCAACTGGACCAGATAGTCTTGGGGCACCTCGTCGCCTACGCGCAGCCACCCCTGGGATTGCCAGCCACCGTCGTCCTCTTCGGCATTGTAGCTATAGCCCAATTCAGGTATAGAGATGTCATCCAGGGCCAGCCCTGGATGATTCAGTGCCTCGTCCGTGATCACCTCGAAGCGGATGAGTATTTGCTGGCCAACATAGGGTCCAAGCTCAAAGCCTTCCTCTACCCAGCGTGCTTCATCCCGGCCGCCGCTGGTACCGGTGAACCCCGGACCATAACTATTGCCACTAGGATTGGTGAGCGAGGTATGCTCGTTTTCTAGAATGTCCCACGTCTTGCCCTCGTCGGCCGAAACCTCAACGTAGGCATAGTCATAGTCTGTTTCCAGGTCGTACCACATCCAGGCTTTGAGAGTGGCGCTTTCTAAACTGCTCAGATCAAAGGCCCGGGTGAGGGTGGCGTCGCCGTCGTCACCCCGGTTTGACCACCATTGGTATTCCCCGTTGTGTACCTCATTGCCGATCAAGGGGACAACGGTGCTCCCCTCGAACTCAACAGTGAGATCCCCTTCTCCCTCCAGGAGGATATAGTCAGCCGCATACTGGTGGATGGTCGCTTGCTTCTGGATCGGGTACCGATTGTGGCGCGCAGCGTAACGCGGCTGCTCGATGCTCAGGGATGGATAGCCATAGCGCCCAGCAGCCGGACGTGGACTATCGAGAAAGTTGGCGACCAACCAGTCGGCAAACAGATCCTCGAAACTCTGATCACCCTCGTTCATTGAGGCGAGTACGGCATCAAAGCCAGCAATTCCATTCTCTTGTTCGGTTACCAACTGCCGGACTGCTTCCTCGCCGTGCTGTTCTAAAAAGTATGCCAGGAACAGATAGCTGGCGCCATAATGGGGTGCAGAGTCACCGAGCGCGGTCCAGGTCGTCAACTGTGTATCCGGAGTCAAGCTGAATGCATAGTCTGAGCCCCCCACATCGTAGCCACTGACGTGGGCAGCCAACTCTGACAGGCCTTCGTTGACCCAGGTAGCCTCGTTCCGGTCCTGGGCCCAATGGATCATGTGCTGGAACTCGTGGGCCAAAATCCCGTCAAAGTAATCGCTGCCCGGCATGGCATTCTCCAGGTTGATGTAGAACATCTCATGCTCGTTGGAGTGAGGCCGTACCAGGGTCGAGTATTCATCAGGACCGGAAAAATAGCCGCCTACGCCCGGGACGTCGCCCAGAAAGATATAGACGTGCGGATCTCCATCCACCCCTGGGATCCATTCGCTGCCAAAATAGCGTCGGCTGGTGGGGTAGGTTTGATTCTCGAATCTATCTGCCGATCGCGCCAAGGACTCGGATGGGACGTCATAGGCTTCTTCGATCCACCAGTAGGCGTGGGGTGTCTCGTAGCGCAAAACGGCTGTCGAGGTGAAGAAGGTATTCTCCGCGACGTTGTGAACCCAGAACACAAGCTCGTCGCCCACGACATAGCCGGGTGGACTGGCAGCACTTGGAGATGCCTGGGCCTCCGTGATGCCCTGTAGGCGCCGGGCCAGATCATGCAGATCTCGCTCAGGAATGGAGGCATGCTCTGCCACACGGGCAGTTTCGCGCCCAGATGCGATAGGGGCGTGGCGCACGAGCGCCAGTGCCGGTGTCGGCTCCTCGACTACCAGTGAGTCAGCAGGACTGGCATAGATTGCGTTATCACTCCACCATAGGAGTCCGCCAGCACCGCAGACGGCCAGGCAAGTACAGGCCACGGCGGCCAAGACCATGCTCAGAATAAAAAACCAAATTGATCGTTTCATGGGACTCATTTCTAGGCTTGGTCTGTTGATACTCTAGCCATCAAACAGAACGCAGGGCGCCTACTTGGCAGGGCCCTGCATGCGAAACGGTGAGCAGTCTGACAACTGTAAAGGCTGTTCATTACAGCGTAGAACCAGGGAGGTGGTCGCTTCTTGCCCTGGCCAGGGTATGGCCCCGGATGTCGCGGTCAAGCCATGGCATTCGCGACCAAAACATCCACTTCTGCCTCGGTCAAGGTCTCTCTTTCCATCAACTGAAAAGCCATTTTGTCCAGGATATCGCGGTGGGTGGTCATCGTCTCCAGCGCGCGATCGTGGGCTTTAACGATCAAGCCCCGGACCTCCGCGTCGATCTTGCGTGCAACCGTTTCGCTATAGTTGCGGTGCTCGGAGATGCTTCTCCCCAGGAACACCATCTCCTCCCGCTCGCCATAAGTGATGGGGCCCAGTTCATCGCTCATGCCGTATTCCATGACCATCTTGCGAGCCAGTTCGGTGGCACGTTCCAGGTCGTTGCTGGCGCCCGTGGTGACGCGGTCGAAAACACTTTCCTCCGCTGCACGTCCGCCCAGCATGGTGACCAGCTCAGCCTCAAACTTGGTGCGGTTGGCCAGATATCGGTCCTCCTCGGGCAGGATCATGGTATAACCCCCAGCCATCCCCCGAGGGATGATGGTCACTTTGCGGACCTTGTCCGCCTCTGGGGTCTTGGCGGCGGCCAGAGCGTGACCAGCTTCGTGGTAGGCGACGACCTGCTTTTCCTCCTCGGTGATGATCCGGCTCTTGCGCTCTGGACCGGCCATCACGCGCTCGACAGCTTCTTGGAACTCTGACATGTCGATCGTGTGCTTGTTTCGTCTGGCTGCGAGAATGGCTGCCTCGTTTATCATGTTCTCGATGTCTGCGCCGACAAAGCCCGGTGTCTGGCGAGCCAGAGCTGCCATGTCTACGTCTTTGCCCAACGGCTTACCCCGTGCATGGACCTCCATGATCTTTTCACGGCCCTTCATGTCCGGGCGATCGAGGATGACGCGCCGGTCAAAGCGACCGGGTCGCAGCAAAGCCGGGTCCAGGATGTCGGGCCGGTTGGTCGCAGCGATGATAATGACGTTGGTGTCGGTGTCAAAGCCATCCATCTCGACCAGAATCTGGTTTAGGGTCTGCTCCCGCTCGTCGTGGGAACCACCCAGGCCAGCACCACGATGGCGGCCCACAGCGTCGATCTCATCAACGAACACAATGCATGGGGAGTTGCGCTTGGCTTGGTCAAAGAGATCTCGTACGCGACTGGCACCTACTCCGACAAACATCTCGACAAATTCGGAACCAGAGATGGAGAAGAAGGGAACGCCGGCCTCGCCTGATACGGCTTTGGCCATGAGCGTCTTTCCTGTGCCAGGTGCGCCCATCAGGATGACGCCCTTGGGGATCCGCGCGCCCAGAGCGATGAACTTCTGAGGTTCCTTGAGAAATTCTACGACCTCTGAGAGTTCTTGCTTGGCCTCTTCGACGCCGGCCACATCGTCAAAGGTGACGGTGGGTTTCTCCCCGGTGAACATCTTGGCCCGGCTTTTGCCAAAAGACATAGCCTGGCTGCCGCTGTTCTGCGCCTGCCGGAAGATGATGAGAAAAAAGGCGCTAATGAGTATCAATGGAAGAACCCAGCTCAAGACCCCCAGCCAATTGGCGAGGCCACTGGGCCGAGCCACGTCAATCTCAACATTCCGGAGCATCGCCTTGGTGACGCCGAGGTTTTCGAGAGTCTCGAATAGGGAACCACTCTCCTCTTTGTGTACGGTGGCTTCTCTGTCTCCAGCCAATTCGACGTCCAGCGTGCTGCCATCAATCGATATCTGTTTTGCGTTGCTCTCTTTGATCTCTTGAGCCAGTGCCTGCAAAGAGATTACGTCTGGCTGCGGCTGGCGGAGATTCAACTGACTGTACAGAAAAACCCCGACCAGGGCCACGAGCACGATATAAACTGCCCAGCGCATGATGCGTCTAGTATCCAACTTGTCCTCCGTTTATGTACGATGGGTAGTCTAACATATAGACTTCTTCGTGTCAAGTAAGGTCGTTCACCTTCGTTGGAAATTCATTTCTGGAGAGGCCGAGACTGACGTCTTATGCCAAGATGTTTGACAATTTTGCAGAGGTGGATATAATAGGGATCAATCAAGACGGCCTAGCTTGTGCGGCGAGGTACGCCGCGGCAGGGTACGCCGAATTCACAGGCTGTGACGGAGAAGAGTAGGCGGGGGGCAGCCCCCAGGGAGGCAGGGCCAGTGACTGGAAGCCTTGCTGGGAAAGAAACCGCCAAAGTTCGCTCCTGAGCTGGCGGGTGAAATGGACAGCATTCACACCCCATTCCTGCTTTATGTTAGATGCTGGCCAGAGTAGTCCGTTCCGGAGGCCCACCGTTACAGGGGCAGCCGATCGCGGCGTCATTCTCTCCCATCAGAGATGGAAGAGGCGGCTGCCACTGCCGGTGCATGAGGGGGTCCAGTCGAAGGGCTGGCCAACCAGGGTGGTATCGCGGGAGTTTACGCTCTCGTCCCTGAAGGGGCGAGAGCGTTTGGTTGTGTGCCAGGCATGTCGTGTATCTAGAAGGTGCAAGTCCTTTGCGGGCCGTGATGACCGGAACCGCTAGCCAAAGCAAGGGTGTCCGCCGTGAGGCGGAATCTGAAGGAAGCGGCCTGCCGGAAGGCAGGGAGGCAAAACTCGGACCCGACGAACAGAAACCGGATAGAAGGCCGGCGCAGCGGGGTAACCCAGCAATGGATGGGGATGCCCGATAGTCATCCGGAACGCTGTGGGGGTAAATCCGGCGGGGACCGAGGGAAAGAGACACGACTTACCCTGGGAAATCTCTGCATCTGTCTGGACGAACCAGACTACCACAACGGCAACGGTGCGGGAAGGGTGTAGAGAAGTCAGCAGAGGCCATAGTAGTCGGCGAGAGCTGACGAAGGGCCGAACCTTCTGCGGCAAGGAGCAGACGAGGATACTCGAGGGATGTGGAGCAACAGTAAGGCACGTGGACCCAGTAGGGAGAGCGTGCGCCCCGGCGCGAGCGGCGAAGGCGGAACTGGACCTGCTGCGTTAGAGGAGTGGCAAGCATCCACGGCGTTGAACCGAGAACGAGCCTTGACCAGCGGACACACACGCTGAGCTGAAACCGCAGAGGGAACCGCCGGATACGATGAGTACGTCCGGTGGTGTGGGAGGACGGGGGCCGTGAGGCCCCCTCCTACCCGATTGGTGGTATAGATTCTGGATTCCGGATCGTTGGAGGCCTTATGATCAGTGAACTTGAGAGGTTAGAGGAGGAGGCCCGGACAGTGCTGGAGGCAGTGTCCGATGAGGGCACACTGGGGGAGTGGCGCAGCGCTTATCTGGGGCGTAAGGGCAAAGTGACGGATGCAGTCAAAGCGATAGGCTCGCTCTCCCCGGAAGACCGGCCTGCATATGGACGCCGGGTGAACGAGGTCAAACAAGGCCTAGAGGCAGCCTATGAGGACAGAGGTGAGTCTCTGAAGCAAGCGGCGCGGGCTCAGTCGCTGGTCTCCGATCAGGTGGACGTGAGTCTGCCAGGTCGCCTGTTCCGGCCCGGACGCCTGCATCCTGCCACCCGCACGCTGCGCGATATCTATCGCGTCTGTGCCGAGATGGGTTTTCAGGTCTATCGCAGCCGTGACGTTGAGTCGGACGAGTACAACTTTGCACTGCTAAACATGCCACCTCACCATCCGGCGCGCGATATGTGGGATACCTTCTACACGAACAGGCCAGGTGTCATTCTGCGGACGCATACTTCGCCGGGTCAGGTCCATGCCATGCGCCAGTACTATCCAGAACCGATCCGGGTTATTCTGCCGGGCATGTGCTACCGGTATGAGCAGATCACGGCTCGGTCGGAGATCATGTTCAACCAGGTAGAGGGGCTGGCTGTCGGTACGGCGATCACCATGGCCGATCTGAAAGGAACCATCGTGGATTTTGCCAAGCGAATGTTTGGCGAGAGCCGGCAGGTGCGATTCCGGGCGAGCCACTTTCCCTTTACGGAACCGAGCGCTGAGGCGGATATCGCTTGTATCCTTTGCGGGGGGAAGGGCTGCCGGGTATGCAAATATACAGGCTGGGTTGAGATCTTGGGTTGTGGCATGGTCCATCCTGTGGTACTGGAGAATGGCGGCTACGATCCCGGTCTCTACTCGGGTTTTGCCTTTGGCATGGGGCCGGAGCGAATCGCTATGCTGAAGTATGGTATTAGCGACATTCGCTATTTCTGGGGGAACGATCTGAGATTCTTGGAGCAGTTTGGCTAGATCTGCGCCAGGCACGGTATCTCCCTTGTACAGGAGAGCATGAGCATGAAAGTACCGTTAAGTTGGCTAAAGGACTATGTGGATATCACCGTTCCCCTGGATGACCTGGCTGAGCGTTTGACCCTCGCCGGGCTGGAAGTGGCTGCCATCGAGCATATCGGTGACTGGTGGGATCGGGAGAAGATTGTGGTGGGTGAGGTGCTGGAGGTTCGGCCCCATCCCGATGCTGACCGGCTGGTGCTTGTCGATGTTGCCTTCGGCGGGGGCGAGGTCGAGCAGTGCGTGACAGGTGCGCCCAACCTCTTTTCCTACAGAGGTACTGGACGGGTGAGCCTCAAAGTGGCCTACGCCATGGAGGGTGCCGAACTCTACGATGGGCACAAGGATGGTTTCGTCATAACCCGCCTGAAACGGACCAGGATCCGGGGTGTCCCTTCGAAGTCCATGGTTTGTTCCGAAAAAGAGTTGGGTATCTCGGAGGAGCACGAGGGCATCATGTTCCTGCCGGACGATGCACCGGTGGGGGCGCCGCTGGCTGATTATCTGGGTGACGTTGTCCTGGACCTGGACCTGACACCCAACCTGGCCCGGCTGCTTCAACATCATCGGGGTGGCCCGCGACGTCGCCGCGTTGACAGGCGCTGAACTGCGCTATCCTGACACCGGCTGGCAAGCCGATGGCCCGCCGGCCGTCGATGAGGCCCGTGTCGAGATTGAGGATCCAGATCTTTGCGCGCGCTACATCGCCACCATCATCCGTGATGTAGAGATCGGCCCCTCGCCCCAGTGGATGCAGGACCGGGTACGCAAGGCGGGGATGCGGCCTATCAACAACATCGTTGATATCACCAACTATGTCATGCTGGAATGGGGCCAGCCGCTCCACGCCTTTGACTATGATAAGCTTGCTGCCCGAGCAGGCGGTGGTGAACCGACCATCATTGTCCGGCGTGCAAGGCCGGGTGAAACGATGATGACCCTCGATGGGGTGGAGAGAACGTTCAACAAGGACACGCTGCTGATCTGTGATACGGCTGGACCGGTGGCTGTGGCGGGTGTTATGGGTGGCTTGGAGACAGAGATCGATGATGACACCCGCAACATCCTCCTGGAAGCGGCAAACTTTGACTTTATCAGCATCCGGCGTACTATGCAGGCGCTGCGGCTGCCCAGCGAGGCCAGCTTGCGGTTCGGCAAGGGGATTCACCCGGCGCTGGCAGAGCCAGCTGGCCGGCGGGCCAGTGAGTTCATGCGTGTTCTTGCTGGTGGGACCATTGCCCAGGGCATCATCGACGCCTATCCGGCACCACCGGAGCCGGTGGTCATCGATCTGACCACGGCAGAGGTTGGGCGCAGCCTGGGCGTCACCTTCAGCGTCGAGGAGATCGCGACCATTTTGCGAGTCGTTAGAGTTCCGGTGCGAAGCTGCCGGCGGCGAGTGCCTGCGTGTCACGGTGCCCGATCATCGACTGGACTGTACCTATCCGGCCGATCTCATTGAGGAGGTAGCGCGGATCTACGGCTACGATCGCATCCCAGTGACCGAATTGGCTGATCGGCTTCCACCGCAGCGGGCCAATCGCAACCTGGATATGGAGGAGGAGACTCGGAATGTGCTCGTGGGCTGCGGGTTGCAGGAGATAGTCACTTATTCTCTCAGCAGCCTGATGCAGGAGGCGGCCCTCGACCCGGCCATTGCTGTTGACCAACTCCAACCCGAGACCTACGTTGTCATCGCCAACCCCATCTCCCAAGAGCGCTCGGTGATGCGTCGTAGCCTTCTGCCTACGGCTCTGGAGACGGCGGCCGCCAACCTGCGCTACCGGGAAGGCGTAGAAATCTTTGAAGTGGGAAAGGTCTTTTTGCAGGAGCCTGGCGAGGAGTTGCCTGGCGAACCAACCCGTCTGTCCATCGTGATGGCTGGCCTCCGTGGCGGGCGTCATTGGCTAGCGGGCGGGGATCCTGGCGATGCGGCCCATGAATCGCGGCAGAGTTTCGACTTCTTTGACCTGAAGGGCATCGTGGAGACCCTGCTGGAACGGTTGCACCTGACGGGGGCGGTCTATGAAGCGGTGGAGCATCCGACTTTCCAGCCTGGCCGTACGGCTTGCTTGGTTGTCGGTGATGTCGAGATCGGGGTTTTGGGAGAGCTGCATCCTGCTGTGCGCGATGCCTTTGGCTTGCCGGACTTGCGCGTGGCCGCTGCCGAGCTGGACCTGGATGCGCTTTTGGCCCATGCGCCCACTACTTGGCTGGTGGAGCCGATTTCGACCTATCCAGCTGTGCTGCAAGATCTAGCTGTTGTGGTGGATGATGCGGTTCCGGCTGCAGAGGTTCAGGATCTCATTACCAGGACCGGAGGTTTCCTACTGAAGGGAGTGCGGCTGTTTGACGTTTATCGTGGGGATCCTGTGCCAGCAGGAAGAAAGAGCATGGCCTATGCGCTCACATTCCAGGCACCCGACAAGACGCTACGCGATGCGGTCGTGGCCAAACAGGTGAAGCGTATCGCCGGCCGGCTGAGGAGGGAGTTGGGGGCTGAGCTGCGGGGATAGGGGTTCTTGGGCCCGCACTGACTTTTAACAGGCGCCCACGATGCGCGCGGTCGTGGGTGCTTGTTATATGCTACAGATCCCCGGCCCTACCCAGAAACTCGAGTGACAGGGCGCATATCTCCCTACTGAAATGGACGGCGCGGTATGGGCGAAACCAGCAAGTTGCCCGCCGGAAACGACGTGCCTTGTGTGCCTGCGCTGGACGCTGTGACTGCCTCGACCTGAAAGAGAACCTCAAGACCACATGTAGGCCCGGTGAGGCCATCGTTCTGGTCTTGAAGGCGGCCAACGCGGACCGGATCGTCGTACTTTGCATACCGGACCATCAGTGGTATAATTGAATGTGCATGATCTCGTATAGAGGCGTTGACGACAGCCTCTTAGATTGGCGCAAGCGGACAGGCGACTTATGCCAGACATCATCAACCCCTACATACCGGGCCAGCCCGTGGATGATCCAGATCTCTTTTTCGGGCGTCGGGACCTGTTCATATGGATCCGGGAACACCTGATCAAAGGGCGCCGTGTCTTTGGTATTTCGGGTGCTCATCGCATCGGAAAGACGTCGTTCATCCAGCAGGTTCCAACCCACTTGCCGGATGAGTTTCTGACGGTGGGGGTCAGGTTTTCTGAAGAGAAAGCTTCCCGGCTGGACTGGCTGTTGTGGCAAGTGGCGGATGCCATCGCCACCCAGGTGGGCGGGAAGCTGGCGGCGGAGTGCCTTCCGCCTGACTGGGCGGATTTTGAGGGACAGCCGGACCGGCTGCTGGTTCACTACTGGCCGCAGGTGCGCGTAGCGCTAGGCGACCGGTGCCTGGTGCTCATGATTGACGACTTGGACTTCCTGGCCCGGGCAGAGGCCAACCTCCTGGACCCATTTCTCTCCGTGGTGACAAGCTGGCGCGAGCAGGACCAGGAGTTGGCGCTGGTCGTGACTACCGCCACAACCTGGCAGGAGACGCTGTCGCGCAAGCACCCCCGGTTGTTTGGGGGTTCTCTCACCTCCGTTTTGGGTACATTGTCCAGCGAGGACGCATCCCGTCTGATCACGTGGCCGGTGGATGGCGTCCTCACCTACGACTATGGCGTTCCGAGACGGATGGTCGAGATCACCTCTGGCCAGCCGTACTACTTGCAGCTGCTCTGTTTCGAGGTGTTCAATCGCTGTGCCACAGCCGGGTGGGTCAACCAGCGGGATCTGGATTTCGTAGTCGAAGAGCTTGTTAGCCGGGATATTCCCGAGTTTCGCCAGGTCTGGGACGAGTCCTCCCCGCAGGAGCAGGCTGTCCTGGCTGCCCTGGTTTCTCTCCGTGGGGCGCGGGGCATCGCTACCGAGCAGGAGGTCGGCAAGGCTCTGTCCAAGCTTGGGACACGCGTAGATTCCGCCCAGATCAGGCTCGCAATGGAGAGTCTGGCGGCTCGGGGCATCTTGGAACGTCTTGGCGCCTTGAGCTACCGCTTCCGCGTGGCACTGCTTCGCGACTGGTTGGGCGAGCGGATCGATCTTCAGGAAGTCGTGCGCGACACGCGCTGGCGCGCATCACAGCGCGATCAATCTCTGGGTGATCGGTCTGTGCAGATGCTGCACGTCGGAAGGGAACAGAAGAAGGGGCCAGTCGCGCCCAGCCAGGAAACCAAGAGCGTTGCGGTCAAGGCATCCCTCGATGCCGCCAAAGACGAAGGTCAGGATCCTGTCAAGAGTCGCCGCTGGCTATGGCTCGCTTTGGGCGCGGCTCTGATTCTATTTCTGGTATTGGTGGTCCTGGGCCGTATGCTCTTTTCCCCAGTACCTGAAGAGCCACCGTCCGCGGCGGTCTCTCTTGTCTCGCCGACGGCGCGTTCGGCGGTGCCTATGGCAACCCGGACCCCAGTGCCAGAGGTGGAGGCCGGGTTACCCAGCACTGTAGCGCCAACCGATGCGCCGACGTTTGAACCGACACTGACACCCGCGCCAACCCAGCCACCGGCGCCTACACTGCCGCCAACGCCTACACCGCCACTGGTCGTCGCCCGGTCTGTGCCATCCATCGCTTACCAGTCGCGGAGGCCACAGGATGAGCGTTGGTTCGTCTATGTCATGGATAGTAATGGGGGCAATCGAAGCCTGGTCGGTGAAGGGCAGGACAGTTTTTTGTCCGCGCCATCCTGGTCGCCTGATGGCTCTCGGTTTGCCGTGGTTTCCGATAGCGATGGTGCATCGGACATCTGGGTGATAGGCATTGATGGCAGTGATCCTGTCAACCTGACGCAGCATGAAGCCAAGGACCACTCGCCAGCATGGTCGCCTGATGGAGAATGGATCGCTTTTGCGTCGGTTCGGGATTCGCCCTACTGGGAACTGTACGTGATGCGGGCCGATGGATCTGATCTGCGAAGGCTAACCTGGTGGGAGGATGCTTCGGATCTATGGCCAACTTGGTCTCCTGATGGAACCCGTCTGGCTTTTGCCTCCAAACGGGATGGCAATTGGGAGATCTATAGCATGGACCGCGACGGCTCCAATCTGATACGGCTGACCAGCCATCCCGACGATGATACGAATCCCGCTTGGTCTCCGGATGGCAGCCGCATTGCATTCGAGAGTACCCGGGAAGGGTACGCCGAGA
The DNA here is from genome assembly GCA_963783445.1 of uncultured Chloroflexia bacterium. Classification (GTDB taxonomy): domain Bacteria; phylum Chloroflexota; class Anaerolineae; order JAAYZQ01; family JAAYZQ01; genus CAWANP01. The sequence continues at coordinate 659,394 of CAWANP010000002.1, forward strand.
TCTATGTCGTGCCGGTCGGTGGTGGAGCGCCGGTCAATGTGAGTCAGCTATCCTGGGCCACCGACCTGGGTCCATCCTGGTCTCCCGATGGTGGGCGCATGGTCTTCTACTCGGATCGCGATGGGGGATGGGACATCTATGTCATGGCTTCCGATGGCTCTGACGTAGTCAAGCTCACTGGCGATATGGGCAATGATCAGGTTCCTGCCTGGCGGCCCTGAGAATGACAAAGACCGCCGGGGAACTCACCAATGGCAGGTGATTGGCTTCATGGGTGATTCGTCCTTCGTCGCCCTTCAGGGGGCAAGATCCCTGGTAGTGTCCTGGCACCATCCGTTTTCCAGCCCAGCAGCCTGAAAGGCATCCAGAGCGGATTCGTACTCTTCTGCAGTGATCTTGCGGCCAAGGACGGGATCCCCAACAGCGCGGTGAGCAGGAAAGTACTGGTCCATGAGACTGATATGGACGCCGGGTGAGAGACTGTCTGCGATCCAGCGAAGCACATCATCTGTGCCTGCTTGGCCAGAGGGCAGGACCAGATGACGGATGATCATCCCTCGTTGGGCTATCCCCTTCTCATCCAATACCAACTCTACCCCCACCTGGCGATATATCTCTTGCAGTGCTGCATGGTTGTATTCAACATAATCTTCGAGGCCGGAATGTTTCTTGGCTACTTGGCTGGTAGCGTATTTGGCATCGGGTAGCCAGATGTCGATGATATTCTCCAGTAGACGCAAGACCTCGACGCGTTCATAACCGCTCGTGTTATAGACCAAGGGCAGTCGCAATCCGCCCTCGATGGCCGCCGGCAGGGCGGCCATTATCTGAGGCAAAAAGTGGGTGGGCGTCACAAAGTTGATGTTGTGGGCCCCTTTGCGCTGCAGTTCCAGCATGATCTCTGCCAACCGCTCAATGCTCACAATATCGCCGTAGCCGAGCTGGCTAATGGGGTAGTTCTGGCAGAACTGGCATCGCCCAGTGCATCCAGAGAAGAAAATGGTACCTGAACCGCGCGTACCGCTGATAGGTGGTTCTTCCCATGCGTGTAGACTCCAGCTTGAGAGCCTAGGCTGGTCGCTCATGCGGCATACCCCCCGTCCCCCTGCCAGGCGGTCCGTGCCACAGAGGTGAGGGCAGAGCTGGCATGGAGCCAGAAAGCTCCAGGCTGTCTCAATGCGGTGGTCTAGCTCTCCACTTTGATAGAGCGCCAGATATCCAGGTTCAATCACCACTTGACCAGAAGCCTCCATCCACCGTCTGAACTTGTAGGCCACAGGCTCCGTCTCCTGATGGCCCTGCGCTTGGGTAGAACGTGCAAAGCCATTATAGAGATGACGGTCGAAGGTGTCAACTGAACCTGATACACCCATCCAATCCGCTGAGCTTGCACAATCGTAGCCATGGCTTGTTCTTCTCATATTGAGGACGGTTCACCCAGGGCAACACTCCGATGGTCGTAACTGGTCAGGGAGAGTGCCCCCCTGATGTGGGGGTTGGCAGTAATAAACGGCGTGTCTCTGACCAAATGTACTTGGCAAAGCTTGGGGCAGATGTGTCATTGACCGATGTCTCGAACTATGCTATCATGTGGCGACCGTCTTTTGGCGCGAGCGATGGTTTGGGGTGCTTCCCGCGTGCTTTTGGGGCAGCTGGTTGGCACGAGGAGGGGAGGTATTTTCTCGTTGATAAGCGCCACTAGGGGAGATTGAGCGCGGCGTAGCATGGAGCAAAAGTGAGGATGCTTGGTCCTGGAGCCGTATCCTTTCGGAGAGCTAACCGGTATACCAGTGAATGTCAATGACGCTCTGAGCGCGCCTGAGTTGTCGACATCTCAGGAACCGCATAACAAAGCGCGTCACTTTGAGCTAGCCAAGCGCAAAGATGGGCAGTCCTCGTCTGGAGTTCGTCAAGGGGAAGACCGCCTGGTCAACCAGGCTAGGCGGGGTGACAACCGGGCGTTCAGCGAGCTATATCGACGCCATGTTGACATGATCTATCGCTATACCTATGCGAGGGTAAGGGATGCGACAGTAGCCGAGGACCTGACGGCTCAGGTCTTTCTCAAGGCATTTGAGGGCTTGCCGAACTATGAGCCCCGGGGTGTACCGTTTTCAGCTTGGTTGTATCGCATAGCTCATGCGAGAACTGTTGATTACTGGCGCCAACAGCAACGCCGCCATGAAGTGGGATTGTTAGAAAGTTTGCCTGCAACGGATCCCCAGCCCGAGGATATCGTTGTCGCCAAATCAGAGTGGAAAGACGCCGTCGATTTGCTGGCTCAGTTGACAGACGATCAGCGTGATGTGATCATACTGCGGTTCATCGAGGAAATGAGTTTGGCAGAGGTAGCTGAAACACTCGACAAGACGGTCGGTGCGGTCAAAGCATTGCAACATCGTGCTTTGGCATCGCTGGCTCGCATACAGAGAACTCAGGTCTCTGTCCTGTGACCGAGATGACTGAGGATTTTAACTCGGTCCTGGAACAATGTCTGGGCCAGATCGGTGCTGGCAAGGCAACGATCTGGAACTGCCTGGCTCGGTATCCAGAGCTGGCTGGTGAACTGGAACCCCTGCTGCTAGCGGCTGAACAGATGTGGGTAGTTCCCAAACCTGTCTTGTCTTCCGAGGCCAGGGCAAGGATCGATGTACAGGTATTCAGTGCAGTCAGTACCAGTGAGCAACATCAGCCTGCCGTAGGACAGCCACCAAGTACTGGCCGCAGGAGAGGCTGGACTTCTGTCTGGCGTTGGGCTGCCACGGGACTGGCTTTCCTCGCTGTCTTTTTCCTATCATTTACTTTGGTCGCAGATGCCGTAGGCAGGACCCTGCCAGGTTCTCCTCTTCACCCTGTCAAACTGGCCGCAGAGAATACCCGTCTGTGGCTGGCTCCCACCCAGCATAAGCCGAAACTGCAACTTGAGTTTGCTCGGCGTCGCTTGGAGGAGGTTACGGCGCTCATTGAGCTTGGGGACGTGGATGCCTCGATCGTGAGTGCCATGACGGAGGAGACGGAGGCTGCCCTCATAGGTCTTGCGGCACTGCCTCCGGATGCGGCAGTGCCGCTCATGGATGACATGGTGGCACTGATTTCCGACCAGGATCAGGCCTTGTCCAGCATGATTGATGGTTCGCAGGCCGGGTCGCAGGATCAAGTCGCAACAGCGCTGGAGGCGAATGCGGCACAAGCAGCTCGCTCACGCTCGTTGGTTAGCTCGTTGCCCATGCCACCTTCCATCGCGGTGCTTGCGGCAACGAGCCTGGATAGCGTACCTGAGCCAGAAGGAGAGGTGGAGTATACGGTTCAGGTGACCAATGATGGAGCGGAGAGAGTCACGGTTACCTCCCTGTTGAGCGATGTCCGCGGAGATCTTGGTGGTCAGGGTACTTGTTCTTTGCCCCCGGAAGGCATCTTGCTGAGCCCTGACGAATCGTATGCCTGTACCTTTGTCGCCGTCGTCGCGGGCAATGCCGATCAAGCCCAAACTGATACAGTGACAGCTGTGGTCGTGGACGACGAGGGCTTTGAGGCCAGGGTATCCACAAGCGCCACTGTGCTTGTCGGCGACGTGGTGCCTGTGATTGGGATCAGCAGGACCGCGAACCCCGACAGCGTGCCAGAGCCCGGGGGCGTCGTTGAATTCAAGGTGCGGGTGACCAACGGTGGGCTTGAAACTGTGATCCTTGCTGGTCTCGAGGATAGCGAGCGTGGTGACCTGAATGGTAGGGGTACTTGTTCGCTGCCCCCGGGGGAAGTCACGATCAGCCCTGGCGGAGTCTACGAGTGTACCTTCAGCGCCAGGGTCTCTGGGAACGCCGGCACGAACAATGCCCATATCTTGACCGCCATTGCGGCCGATGATGAGGGCAACACAGTCCAGGCTTCGGCAAGCGCTATGGTGTCGATCTCTGACGTTTTACCGGGAGTTGCCGTGAGCAAGACAGTTGTGCCCAGTAGTGTGCCAGAGCCTGGGGGCACGGCGCAGTGTACCGTGCGGGTGACCAATGTGGGAGTCGAGGATGTGCTCCTTGATGCGCTGGTGGACGACGTTCATGGAGATTTGCATGGAAAGGGAACCTGCTCCCTGGCGCCGGACGAGGTGGTCATCTCTCCGGCAGAAACCTACGAGTGCTCATTTGATGCGAGGGTGACCGGCAATGCAGGGGAAAGCACTACTGCTGTGGTCACGGCTATTGTGTCCGACGATGAGGGAAACAGAACTGGCGCTTCCGACAGTGCAAGTGTGACTATCGCCGATGTCCTACCAGAGATAGATGTTAGCAGAACGGCAGAACCAGCCCGGGTGCCTGAACCAGGGGGCAAGGTGGAGTTCACGGTACGTGTTGTCAATCGGGGACCTGAGCGCGTCGAACTGGAGTCACTGGTAGATGATGCACTTGGTGATCTGAACGGGAAAGGGACCTGTTCTGTGCCGTCCGATGGGACGGTGGTTGATCCTGGTGGGTTCTACCTGTGTAGCTTTGTCTCCCAAGTATCTGGCAATGCAGATGACACGTGGACTGATGTGGTGAGGGCCGTGGCTGCGGACGATGAGAGCAATCGGACGAGGGCGACGGGCAGCGTTACTGTGGCTGTCACCGATGTAGCACCCGCGATCAGCGTGCAAAAGACGGCGAATCCCAGTAGCGTGCCCGAGCCGGGAGACGCGGTGGAATTCACCGTGAATGTGACCAATGAAGGCGTGGAGGATGTCAATCTCCTTTCGCTCTTGGATGACATCTACGGTGACTTGCATGGGCTAGGCACCTGTTCCCTGCAGCCAGACGGGATGAGGGTGGGACCTGGTGATTCATATATTTGCAGTTTCACTGCGGTGGTCTCTGGCAACCCGGCGGAGAGCCAGACTGATACTGTCACAGCTGTCGCATCGGATGACGAGGGCAACAGAGCAAGGGCAGATGCTAGTACGACGGTGACCATCAGAGACGTGCATCCGTCAATCGCTGTCAGCAAGATAGCAAGGCCAGATCATGTGCCCGAGTCAGGGGGTATGGTTGAGTTCACAGTGCTTGTCACCAACAATGGGGATGAGCAAGTCGTCGTGAATGTGCTGTTGGATGATGTTCATGGCGATTTGAATGGCCAGGGTACCTGTTCGGTGCCGCCAGGTGAGGTCATGCTTGCCCCGGGCACAACCTATGATTGTTCCTACCGCGTTGCTGTTTCTGGCAATGCCGGGGATGTAAGGATGAGTTCGGTGACCGCGGCGGTGTCTGATGATGAGGGTAATAGAGTTGAGGCAGTGGGCAGCACCGCAGTGACCGCTACCGACGTCCCGCCGCAGATTGACGTGAGCCTCTCAGCAAAACCGGATACGGTGCCTGAATCGGGGGAGGCCATCAGGCTCAAGGTGCGTATTACCAATGAGAGCTTTGAGGCGGTCAATATCAAGTCTTTGATGGCCGGATCCAGCGCTGATCTGAATGGGCGAGGTAGTTGTTCTGTGCCTGAGGGGGGGATCCTATTGGGCCCGCAGAACTCGGATAGCCCGGGAGAGTCTTACGAATGTACCTTTGGCGTAACGGTTTCTGGCGATGCTAACGAGATCATTACCAGGACGGTACACGCTGTGGCCGTGGATGACGAAGGAAACAGGGTCAAGGCAACAGCCAGCGATACTGTGACTCTCACCGATGTGCTGCCGGCAATCAGAACCAGTCAGACGGTCGAACCCGGCAGTGTGCCGGAGCCTGGGGGTAACGTGACCTTCGCCCTGCGCGTCAGCAATGAGGGAACTGAAGAGATTACCCTGGATGCGTTGGTGGACGATGCCCTCGGCGATCTAGATGGACGAGGTACCTGTTCTGTGCCTCAGACAGGGGTAGCGATTCAGCCTGGAGAAACCTATGCGTGTGAGGTTCAGGCTGGCGTCTCGGGAAATGCTGGAGAGAGCAAGACCAGCTCAGTGACGGTGGTAGCCTCGGACGATGAGGGCAACGAGGTCCACGCTTTAACAGACGCCACGGTGACCTTCACTGACGTGCTGCCAGCGCTCAAGGTAAGCAAGGTGGCAGAGCATAGTAGCGTACCGGAGCCAGGTGGTGGTGTATCTTTCACGGTGTATATCAGCAACGAGGGGGCTGAGGAGCTTACCCTCAACTCCATGGCGGATGACGTATATGGTGACTTGAACGGACAGGGTACCTGCTCGGTGCCCCAAGCCGGGCTATCGATCCAGGGTGGCGGGTCCTATGTCTGTAGCTTCCAGTCCGAAATCTGGGGTAACGCTGGGGTAACCGAAACCGGTGCCGTGACAGCGGTGGCCTCGGACGATGAAGGCAACGAGGTGAGAGCTTCGGGCAGTGCCACGGTGACGATCTCTGATGTTCTGCCGGCGATTGGGATGAGCATGGCGGCGAGTCCCGGCAGCCTGCCAGAGCCGGGAGGAGCCGTGCTGTTCTCCGTGAGCATCACAAACCAAGGAATCGAGGAACTTTTCCTCAATTCGCTGGTGGACGACGTTCATGGAAACCTGCTCGGGCAGGGCACTTGTTCTGTACCAACTGGAGGTATAGTGCTTGGGCCAGGGAGTTCTTATGAGTGCGGCTTCCAGGCCGATGTCAGGGGCAACGCTGGGCAGAACAGTACCAATCTTGTGTCGGCCACGGCCTCTGACGATGAGGGCAACGAAGGAAGAGTGTCGGCAGGTGCTACCGTGGTCATTACTGATGTAGTCCCAGCCATCGGGGTCGAAGTATCAGCAGATTCCAGCAGTGGGGTGGCGCCGGGAGGGGAAGTTGAGTTCTCAGTTCGCGTCAGCAATGTGGGTGCTGAGCCCGTCACTTTGGACAGAATGGTCGATGACGTCTATGGAGACCTGAATGGCCAGGGCTCGTGCACCTTTGTATCAGGAGAGACGACAATTGGCCCCGGGGACTCGTACGAGTGCATTTTTGCTGCTGCCGTTTCCGGAAATAGCGGGGACAGCGAGGTCCGCACCGTGACGGTTGTAGCCTTCGATGATGAAGGCAATGAGGCTGCGGCTGTTGCCAAGGTGACCGTCGTCATCATTGACAATCCCGAGTCCTCAGCTGCCATTATCTGCCAGCCAGGCACGGGTGTGGATATGGCATGCCCGAATTGGGTACCGGTGGCGCCGGTGGCCGCTAAGAGCTACAGTCTGTTCACGTCTGTACACCAAGGGCTCCGGGGCGTTCGTATCTCCGGTTCCATCGATCATCCTGGCACCCCGCTTGCAGGAATTCCCACATAGGACAGACTGAACTGTTTGGGGGCTGCGATTCTACCGTGCTGGATGCACGAGTGGGGTGCATTGTCGCTGTTTTCCGAGAGGGATTGGGCCGGGCAGTAAAGCGAGTGAGCCAGTAAAGAGCATTGCGATCTATGCCATCTATTTGGTTTTTTCATGTTGGGACAAGGAGGGGCAACTGAATGTCCATTCGCGACTATGTTGAGATCCTGTTGCGACGCAAGTGGATAATCATTATCACCTTCGCATTGGTGATAACCATCACGATCGTAGCTACGCTGTTAACCGAACCGATGTACCGCGCGTCCACCATGATGCGGGTGCTGTCGGTGAGCGGCGGCTCATCGGGCGACTGGATCGCGTACGACACTAAACAAGTAGAGCGGTTGATGAATACCTATGCCGAGTTTGCCACCAGCCGGCCCGTGTTGCAGGAACTCAGTGAAAAACTTGAGCTAGAGAACTGGCCTCAGATTGCTGTGGAGATTCTCACCAATACCGAGTTGATGCAGATCACTGCCGAAGCGAGAGATCCGGTAGTAGCCAGGGATACGGCCAATGCCCTGGCGGAGGTCATGATTGCTCAAAGTCGGGAGTTGTATGCTGGTGGTGGCAAAACAGCCCAAGAGATACTTGTCGAACAGTTGGAACAGGTCAAGGGCGAGCTGGATGGAGCTTGGACCGAGTATGAGTCGCTGATCGCGCAATCTCCTGAAGCCGCGGATCAGATTGCAGCTGCCAGCCGGGCGATCGAGTTGAAGGAAGACACGTATGCTACGCTGCTTGATCAATATGAGAGAAATCGCGTCCGAGAGGCAGTGCTAGCCAACACGCTGTCGATCATTGAACCAGCGATAGCCCCCCGCAATCCAGCCAAGCCACGCAAGGAGCTAAACATTGCCCTGGGGCTGGTCTTAGGCCTTGGCGGAGGCGTGGCCTTGGCTTTCTTGATGGAGAGTCTAGACACCACACTCTATTCTGTTGAGCAGATCAAGCGGTCCACCTCATTGCCCATTTTGGCAAAGGTGCCTGCGGCCGGCCGGCAGGCCCAGAATTCACTCTTCAATGGGTCTTCTCCGCAAGGCGAGGCATTCCGTCGTCTGCGTACGAACCTGTTTACGATCGACCATGAATCCCCTCTTCGGGCCTTGCTGATCACAAGCGCGGGGCCGAAAGAGGGCAAGTCGACGACAGTGTCCAATCTGGCCTTTGCCGTGGCTCAGTCAGGACGTCAGGTCGTCGCGGTGGATGCTCACTTGCGACTGCCAACACTCCATAAGATCTTTGGTTTGTCCAACAGGATCGGTCTGAGCAGCGTGCTTGAAGACAAGGCATCGTTGGAGGAATCGATGCAGGAGACCGAAATCGCCGGAGTCCACGTGTTGACGAGTGGCCCTTTGCCGCCCAATCCCGCCGAGCTGCTGAGTTCTCCTCAGATGAGTGTACTCATCGAGCGCTTGACCAGTCAATATGACATGCTCCTGCTGGATACGCCCTCTATCCTGGCGGTTACCGATGCGGCAGCGCTAGCCAGAAGCGCCGATGGCGTCCTGTTGGTTGTGGAACGCGCACAGGCACGCCAGGAAAGTGTGCGGGGGGCTACTCAACAGTTGGCAGACGTCAAGGCCAACCCGATTGGCGTCGTCGTGAATCGCTCGCAGCCGGATAGCACCTACGACTACTACAACCGGGTTCCTACCGGTTGATGGGATCGTGACTGGCAGCTACGTGACTGTCAGCCGCCTACAGAGAATCGAAACTGGTGAATAATCTCATTTGGATGCGGCGTTGAGACCATGTTAGTGGATTTTGCGATCATCGGGGCCCAGAAGTGTGGCACGACCAGCTTGGCCGCACAACTGGCGGAGCACCCGGACATCTGTTTCTGTGAGATAAAGGAGCCTGGATACTTTCACCAGGTGGAGGACTGGCAAGCTGGCCTTGAAGCCTATCATCGGCTGTATGCGCCAGAAGCCGACCAAATCTGTGGTGAAGCGTCCACCATGTATACATTCCTTCCGGAGTGGCAGGGAACCCATTCCAGGCTCTTTGCGTATAACCCAAATCTAAAGTTGGTCTATGTCATGCGGCAGCCTGTCGAGCGAGTCATATCCAACTACTCGCACGACTTGGTGCGAGGTTTCGTCAAAGCCCCACCAGAGACAGCGGTTTTTGCGGATCCTACCTACATCAATCGAAGCCGGTACGCTGTTCAGATGCGGCCTTACTTGGAACTCTTCCCGCGAGAGAACGTGCTGCTCTTGGTATTTGAAGAGTACATCGCCAATCAATCCCAGACGCTGCGGCAGATCGCTGCCTTCCTGGGAGTCTCCACAGACATAGTTGCCAACGCGGCTCCGGCAGACAAGCATAAATCGGTGGGTCAGACCTATCTCAAGAACTCTGCAATACGATCATTGGCCAGGTCCCGCGCCTTCCAGGCAGTTCGGCCACATTTAGCGTCCTCTATCCGGCAGCCGATTCGGCGCCGCCTCTCGAATCAATTGGATGAGAAGCCCGACTTTGTGCCAGCGCTCAGGCAGGCGATCTGGCGTTTTGTGGAGGATGATGTTCGTGAAGTCGAAGAGCTTCTCGGGCGACGCCTTCATGTGTGGCGCATGGGAGAGACCGGATGAGGCAGCTAGCCTATCCCAAAAGGGTTCTTAGCATTCGCTTCGAGCAATCGAGGTTGAGTTCTGCTCGTGTCCTTCCGCTCGTTGACTCTATGCTGATCGTGGCTTTTCTGCTGGACCTGCTTGCCTCCTTCTTTGTTTGGAAGGGCTACTTGCCCGAAGTTGTAACATCGGTTTCACAGCTGCTTTTGGCAGGAGCGGTCGTATTCGCGTATACGCGGATGATGATCCTCAGCCGCATCCCGGGCGGAGTGTGGGCGCTCTTGGGTGTCTCGGCCATCGGTATCACGGTGGCGGTCTTTCGAGGTCAGGGCCTCGTTCCTACGCTTTGGGGCTGGTGGAACCTCTTCAAATACCCGATGCTGGGTATTTATGCCTATCTTCGTCTGCGCTGGCCGGATGACTTTGCCCATAAACTCATGCAGGTATGCTTTGGACTTGTGGTGTTTGAAGTGATCTTCCAGATTGGCCAATACCTGCTAGGTGAACCCATCGGTGACAATCTGGCAGGAACGTTTGGATGGCATGGTGTGGGGCATGTTTTCTTTCTCACCTGTCTGGCCCTGAGCCTGGCCTTTGGGCTTTGGGTCGCAGAGAGGCGATGGACGCCACTACTGCTGATGCTGGTTCTTGGAGCTGTTTCTAACGTGCTGGCTGAGAACAAGATCTTTCCAGCCGCCGCCCTGGCCATGGCGCTGGTTGCCGTCGGGCTGACCCTATTTCGGCGCGGTCAGTTATCACGCTTGCTGTTGTTCGGACTCATGGTGGTTGCAGGAGTCTGGGCATTCACTGTTGGATACAACGAATTCGTTCCTGGAGCTGACAAAGAGCCTTTGCAGAGGCTCTTCGTAGAAGAGGATGCTCGCGAGAACTACCTGAATAAGGTCAAGCGCTCGCAGACTGCTGAACAGCAGACTTTCAACCTTGGACGCAATAACGCAGTGGAGTATGCCTTGAGTACTCTGAGCGGGGATATGGTGTCGCTGGGATTCGGGTTTGGCCTGGGTGCCCGGAGCGAGAGCGAGACGTTGGGCGTGACTGGTACCGCGCTCAAGGCGGACAGGTTTGACCGGGGCAGCCAGCTTGCGGCCATCGTGCAAGAGATGGGCCTGTTTGGCCTGCTTATGATTATGGGCTTCACGATATGGGTATCGGTCAAGTTGTGGCTGGACATCAGGCGCTATCCTCAGTCTCAAGCACTCGGCCTGCGATATGGGTTGCTTCTTTTCTCGCTATTTTGGCCTGTATGGCTCTGGTACAAGAACCCATTGGGAATAGATGTGGCCATGATGATCTACTGGGTTGGCCTGGGCTATGTACTGAGCGAGCCTCACTTGGAATACCTGGGTGAGCGACTCTAGTGCATTCTGGCGAGCCGGAGGGGTGGGATGAGCGCTGACGCAAGTGAGGCAGGGATGCCACCTGTTGTGTGGGTATCGGCCAGACCTATCGCCTCTGCCCTGGATTCAGCAACTTGGCTGGAGACGACCCGTGAGCTACGTGTGCGGGGTTGGCCAATCACACTAGTCGGGGAAGGTCCTGCTGGCGAGCACTGTATTCAGGGTGTCACAGTATTCTGCCTGCAAAAGCCCCGGGTATATGGCTTGGGTTACTGCCTCTTTCACCTGAGGCTATGGCGATTCTTGTTTCAGCAGAGGGCCAAGTGTGATGTCGTTCTCTTTCATCAGAAGTCGGCGCCATGGGTTCTGCCCCTTCGCTTCCTTCGGTGTGTCGGGGATCGGAGGCATCCGCTGTTAACAATGGATACACGGGATGTTGTGGCGGTAGGCACAAGCCTGCGAAACCAGCTGCGCCGGCTCTACTTCCGGTGCGCACACTGGCTTGCCAACAACTGGGCGGATGGCCAGACGGCGATCACTCCGCGTATGGCCCAGCTAGTAGGCATCCCGTCCGCCCAACTTTGGGGTACCTGGCCATCAGGCGTCGACCTGGAGCGATTTCGGCCCGCCCAGGCTGGACGGCAGTGGCCTGGTCCGGGGCAGTCGATCCACTTGATGTACGTTGGCACGTTTGTGCGCGACCGCAACCTTGCGCTCTTGTGCCGGGCCGTCGAGCGTGCGAACCTGGAGGGGATGGCCTTCGATCTATCTCTTGTCGGTGACGGACCTGAGGCCAGCTCTGGAAGAGGCAGCGATGAGTGCTGGGGGAGCCATTCACGTTGGATCGCCGGTGCCCCATAACCAGATTCCTGAGCTGTTGAAGCAGGTTCATGTCGGTGTGACATCATTGCCATCGTCAGTCGACAGAAAGTTTGAGGCGTCCAGCCCGATCAAACTGTTTGAGTACATGGCTGCCGGGCTGCCAGTGATGGCTACGGACAATGCTTGCCATACAGACGTAGTTGGTGGGGGTACCTTTGCGTTTTGGGTCCGGGAAGCCAGCGAGGAGGGGATGCTGGCGACTCTCCGTCTGGTTGCGCGGTCCCAGAAAAGCCTTGGTGACAAGGGTACCGAAGCGGCCGTTGCTGCCCAGACATGGACTTGGGAGGAAGCTGGCAGGAAACTCGGGCTGGCACTGGAGCACGGGCTGTTGGGGCCTGCCGGTCGTCCGGCTACATAGTCTTATCTTGGTCCAGTAGAGGCGCTTTTTCGTTGAGGGAAGGTATGGAAAGTGAAAAAGAAGCCGCTGAGCGTTCTCATTGTTAGCCGGTCCTTCGAGTTTCGAGGCGGCGTGGCGAACTATGTGCAGGCGCTAGTGGAGAGTACAGACACCGATCTCGTTTCATTCACTCACGTCGCTGTGTCCAAGGCTGGGGTTTCGAGTTCAGGGTGGCGCCGCCCCTTTGAGTACTTGCGCAGCATTGTGCGCTTTGGGAAAGCAGTTCTCGACGTACGTCCCGATGTGGTTCATTTGAACCCATCACTGAACAGTCGCTCTCTGCCCCTGCACGTCTGTCTGCTCCTTGTGGCCAAGGCGCTTGGGCAGTCCGTGTACTTGTTCTTTCATGGCTGGGATGACCGTGTAGCTCTGGCTATGATGAACGGCACGTGGATGGGGCGCGTGCTGAGAGGTGTTCTGTGCCGCGCGGACTATTCTTCTGTGCTATCAGAGCAGTTTCGGAATCAGTTGATCCAGGCTGGTTGGGATCCCTCTCGCGTGCAGGTTCTACCGTTGATGATAGATGTTGCTGCCTATCAGCGACCTGCAGAGCATGGGGAGACAGAGTCGGACGGAAATGGGTCATTTCACGTGCTCTTCCTTTCCCGTCTGGCGCCTGACAAGGGTGTCTGGGAGTTGATGGATGCGGTTGAGTGGCTCAAGGGAGCTTACCCCGATGCTCCGCTTCAGTTCACGTGTGCGGGTGATGGCTCGGAGTATGAGAGTCTAAAGAGCCATGTTCAGACCAAGGGATTGGCAGACATGGTGCATCTACCAGGCTACTTGCGTGGTGAGCAAAAGCATGCCGCATACCGTAGCGCTGATCTGTTCGCGTTCCCTTCATTTCATGCTGAGGGCTTTCCTATTGCGGTCATCGAATCGCTGGCCGCAGGATTGTCGGTTGTCTACACACCAGTTGGCGCCCTGGCCGAGATTCTGGGACCCGAGAACGGGATCCGAATCGAGCTGGCCGATGTATCAGGCGAAAACGTAGGGGAAGCGATCTGGGAGCTGTATCGAGATCCAGAACGCCGGCAGTGCATGGGGGCATTGAACCAGCAGCTTGCACAGCAGTTTGATGTACGCCTTGTGTGCGCGGACACTGTTGCTCTGTATCGGCGAGTGGTTGCCGGGAAATGAAGCCCTTAATCAGCGACTCAGCAACAGAGCAGGGAACAGTTGTGGATGACTGTTCGGGGTCGACACTGGTTCAGCGGAAACTGTTGGTGGTCTATATCATGGGCGACGGCCGCAGCGGGAGTACCGTGACCAGTGTTGTGCTGGGCAATCATCCATGCATCTCGAGCAATGGTGAGCTGCACAAATTCGCCAGATACCGGGGACATCCAAAGAGGGACAACAACAAGGAGAAAGATCTACGCTTCTGGAAAGATGTACGGGAATACTATCGGTCGGCGGGATACTCCACCGACTACAGACATCTGGAGGACATTCAAGGCGAGATCGAAAACTATGGCAGTTTTTGGAGACTGCTGTTCCAGCGCATTCCGGAAGACGTCTGTTCCGAGTACTGCGCGTACGTAGGGGGCTTGTTCAGAGCCATTCGCGCTGTCAGCAAAAGGGACATCATTGTGGACGAGTCCAAGCGGCCGGCTCGCGGCTATGCGCTTCCTCGCTGCCCAGGTACGGATGTGCGTATCATTCACCTCGTACGTGATCCGCGGGGTGTAGTATGGTCGCAGAAAAAGCGTACAGTCGAACACAAATACAAATCTCCTCTCGTTGCTGGTGCGCACTATTCTACCAAGAATTTGATGTCGCTCCTTGTCCAGCTGAGGGCTCCTCGTGGCAGAGTCATGCGGGTCCGATATGAAGACTTGGTAAGGGAGCCTGCAGTGGAATTGACCAGAATCGGGGAATTCCTGGACCTGTCGATGGAGCCGGTCATTGAGAGAATCGAGGCCGGTGAGCCTCTGCAAGTTCCATACCTTTTGGATGGAAACCGAATTCGGTGCGAAAAAGAGATCACACTGCGTTTTGACGATACTTGGCGAAGGCAGCAGAGTCTGGGAGAACGCCTCGTGGCGATCCTGTGCACTCTGCCCTTCTTTTTGCTGTTTGGCTATTGGAATTACCCGTACGATTCATAGTTTACCCTGCGAAGGGCATTGCAAGTGGTACCTAAATTTCTGTGGGCGAAGGATCTCGATGCCACCGTTTGACGAGAGTCTACGACGTGCAATAGGACGGTTGGATGAGTGGGTACAGGCCGTGGGTTATAAGGCCTACGATCCCTTTGATGGCCTGAATTCGTGGATCCGTCCTTTGACGTTCAATCAGGCTGGGCCGTCAGTTCTTGCAGCAGGGCGTAAAGCGCTCTCCTGTGAACCTGCGGCCCGTGCTTGGCATCCGGCCAGCGACCAGCTCGAAAGGCCAGGGGTACTTTGCTCGAGGGTATCTCAAGCTCTATGCGTTGACGGGTGAGGACGGATTGGGCCGCCAAGGCGCGCCAGTGTTTGGATTGGCTCAGGGCACATCCCAATCCCAACTACGAGGGTCTCGCCTGGGGCAATCACTTTGACTATCAGTCCAGGGTATTCTACCTGGCCAAGGGTGAACCTACCGTCGTGTGGACAGCCCATATCGCCTTTGCTTTTTTGGATGCCTGGGAGCTTCTTGGAGAGGACAGGGATCTTGAAGCGGCGCAGGGTGTGTGCCGCTTCATCCTGAGTGAGCTTGAGTCGTCGCCCTGAGGGTGGTGGAGTATGTATCAGCTATGTACCTGGCAGCTATCATGCTGTTCACAATGCGAACATGCTGGCGGCGGCGGCCCTGGCCAGAACTTTTGCGCACACGCACCAGGATGAGCTTAGGCGGGCAGCCTTGGACGCAGTAGCCTATACGGTGCCTGCGCAACGAGAGGACGGATCCTGGTGGTATGGCGAGGCGGAGAATCTGAGGTGGGTGGATAATTTCCATACAGGCTACGTGCTGGATTGCCTGTGGTGGTATATGGTCTCTACCGGAGACCGGCAGTGGCAGCCGGCATTTGATCATGGTGCTCGGTTTTTCGTAGAAAACTTTTTTGTGGAAGATGGCACGCCCAAGTACTATCCCCATCAGACCTATCCGGTTGATATTCAGTGCGCGGCACAAGCGATTGAAACCTTGGCTCTATTGGCCAGGCATTGGGATCCTTCGTGTCGGGTGCTTGCGGAGCAAGTGGCGGCGTGGACGGTTGCCAACATGCAAGATAGTGATGGCCACTTTTACTTCCAGCGTGGACGTAGGTGGGTGAATAAGACGCCAATGCTCCATTGGGGGCAGGCAACGATGTTCCATGCCCTGGCTTGTCTACTTGAGGTGGAGAGCGATGAGGATTAGTGTTCTTGGTTTAGGCTATGTGGGCTGTGTATCGGTTGCCTGCATGGCGGCGGACGGACACCAGGTTGTCGGTGTTGACATCAACCCGGTCAAAGTGGATATGATCAATCGAGGTCGCAGTCCCATCGTTGAGCGTGAGCTGGATGGATTGCTCGCAGAGGGAGTATCTCAGGGCCGGCTTCGGGCTACGGTGGATGCAACGGAAGCTGTGCAGCAAAGCGATCTCAGCTTTATCTGCGTGGGGACTCCAGGAGACTCTAATGGGCGGCTTGACCTGCAGTATGTCGAACGGGTCTCGGCAGATATTGGATGTGCCTTACAGAGCAAGGCCGGGCATCATGTGGTCGTGGTGCGTAGCACGATGCTGCCAGGGAGTACAAATAACATCGTTCTGCCTCTGCTAGAACGAGAGTCGGGCCGAAGGGCTGGGGAGGGTTTTGGACTGGCCTACAATCCAGAGTTCCTGAGGGAGGGATCTGCCATCAGAGACTACTATGATCCCCCTAGGACGGTGATAGGCGAGTTCGACGAGTCCAGCGGGGATGCTTTGGCTGCCATCTATGAGAATCTGGACGCACCCTTGATCCGGACCAGTATCAAGACTGCCGAGTTGGTCAAATATGCAGATAATGCTTTTCATGCGCTCAAGATATCTTTCGCCAACGAAATCGGCGTGATAGCAGGGGCTGAAGGCATCGATAGTCACGAGCTAATGGATATTTTCGTCCAGGATACCAAGCTCAATCTGTCACCGGTGTATCTGCGGCCAGGATATGCTTTCGGTGGGTCCTGCTTGCCCAAGGATCTGAGAGCCCTAAGCCATCGGGCCCGGAGAAGAGATCTATCGACCCCGGTACTGGCGTCTATCTTGGAGAGCAACGAACGCCACAAGCGTCGTGCTCTAGCGCTTGTGAAGGAGACAGGCAAGAAGCGGGTGGCGGTACTGGGACTTAGCTTTAAGCCGAACACGGACGATTTACGGGAGAGCCCCGCGGTCGAGCTGGTGGAGGGGTTGCTGGGCAAAGGGTATCAGCTCAAGATCTATGATCGGAACGTCGCCCTGGCCAGGCTTGTGGGTGCGAACAAGGAGTTCATCGAGAGAGAAATACCCCACATTGCGTCGCTCATGGTGCCCGATGTTCAAAGCGCACTGGCTGATGCAGAAGTGGTAGTGGTCACCAGTGGCGACCAGGAGTTCCTTGGCTTGGCAGATCTACTGCGCCCCGATCAGGTGCTGATAGAGTTGGAGCGCATCGTGGATGATGTCGATGGCTTGGGAGAGAGATACCATGGTATCGCCTGGTGAGGCTGGGGCGCCAGCCGGCAAGGCGCTCATCATTGTTGAGAATAATTCGGTTCCCTTCGACCGGAGGGTCTGGCGCGAAGCCCTCGCCCTGCAGGAGGCTGGTTGGCATGTGTCAGTTGTCTGCCCCAAAAGCCCTGAGGATGATAGGCTTGTCTTCAACGACAGCGCCGCCGGCGACTATGAGGTGCTGAAGGGCATTCACATCTATCGCTACCCGATGCAGTTTGCGGAACATGGGATTGTAGCCTTTTTGCGCGAATACACAACATCCCTTTGGGCCTCGATCCGGTTGTCAAGACGCGTTCTCCATGAGCAGGGCTTTGATGTCTTGCAGGTCTGCAACCCACCAGATACCTTTTTCCCTTTGGGTGCCTATTACCGCAGGAAGGGCAAGGGCTTTATCTTTGACCACCACGATCTGTTTCCAGAAAGCGTTGAATACAGATACAAGGGCACCAGTGGACGGCTGATGCACTGGCTTGCAGTCCTGTTTGAGCGCTGGACCTTCCGTGCAGCAAACGTCGTGATCTCTACCAATGAGTCGTATAAGGAGATTGCGGTCAAGCGCGGGCAGGTCGATCCGGCGGATGTGTTCGTTGTACGCAATGGTCCAGAATTTGACTTTATCAAAGATATCGTTCCCGATCCATTGCTCAAGAACGGGCGTCCCCATCTAGCTTGTTTTGTGGGCGTCATGGGGGTGGAGGATGGATTGGAGCCGATGATGGAGGCCATCCGTTACGTGGTCCACGATCTGGGACGCGCGGACATCCAATTTGTACTCATGGGTGACGGCCGGCAGCGCTACTATGCCGTGGATCGCGTGTCAGAGTGGGGCCTGGAGGCGCAGGTGTTGCTACCGGGTCGTGTTCCCGACAGCGACGTGCAGCGCTATCTCTCTACCGCTGATGTGTGCCTGTCGCCGGATCCCTACACACCACTCAACAATCTCTCGACCATGAACAAGATCATCGAGTACATGGCATTTGGCAAACCGGTGGTGTCCTTTGATCTGAAAGAGGCGCGGGTTTCGGCCGGTGCAGCCGCCGTCTATGTTCCCTGCGGAGATGAGCGCGGCTTTGGCGATGCAATTGTGCATCTGCTAGATGATCCACAACGCCGTGAAGAGATGGGGCAACTTGGGCGCCAGCGGGTTCTGACCAAGCTGGCCTGGGATCACCAGAAGCCGCACCTCTGTGCAGCCTATGAGGCGGCTTTGGCGCCCGGAGATGCGAAGTGAGGGACTGCCTGGCCGGCAACGGCCTGGCATGCCGAACAGGAGTAGAGGGTGGAAGGTTTTTTCGTACATCCGAGTGCTCTGGTTGAAACCGAGGACATTGGCGCTGGAACCAGGATCTGGGCATTCGCTCACGTTCTGGGTGGGGCCCGGATCGGTTGTGGCTGCAACGTGGGCGACCACTGTTTCATCGAGGACAACGTTCGCATTGGAGACCACACAGTCATCAAGAATGGTGTTTCCGTCTGGTCAGGTGTGACGCTGGAAGACTATGTCTTTGTCGGCCCCAATGCTGTTTTTACGAACGACCTATATCCCCGGGCCAAGGTCTATCATGCAGAGGACGTGGAGACGCAAGTGGGTACAGGAGCCACCGTTGGCGCCAATGCTACGCTTCGCTGTGGCATTCGTGTGGGACGCTGGGCCATGATTGGTGCGGGCAGTGTGGTGGTTGGCGATGTGCCCGATTTTGCATTGGTCTATGGAGTACCGGCGCGGCAAGAAGGCTGGGTGTGTGCCTGCGGAGAGCGCCTGGAACTCAGTTTAACGGGCAGTGGTGGCGTGGTCTGCCGCTGCGGCCGTTCCTATTCGCTATCGGATGGTAGGGTGAGCGCGGATGCGCCGGTACGCCCTCCTTCTGAAGATACCAATCATACGGAGTGAGTGACGATGAATATCCCTTTTGTAGACCTGAGAGCACAGCACGATGAGGTTCGTCCCGAGATCGACGCCGTGGTCAAGGACATCATTGACAATTCAACGTTCATTGGTGGCCCGCGGGTTGCCGCCTTCGAACAAAACTATGCCGCATTCTGCGACACGCGCCATGCCCTGGCCTGTGCCAGTGGGACCGATGCCTTGCGCCTGGCGTTGATGGCGGCTGGTGTAGGCCCCGGAGATGAAGTCATCACCCCGCCGAATACCTTCATAGCTACGGTAGAGGCCATGACAATGGTGGGCGCCCATCCGGTCTTTGTGGACATTGACGGTCCAACGTACAATCTGTCTCCCGATCGGCTCGCAGACTTTTTGGAGTCCAGCTGCCGCCTGGGGCGGGATGGTCGCCTGATCAATGGTCAGACCGGACGGCGCATTGTGGCCGTTATGCCTGTGCATCTCTACGGGCTCCCGGCAGACATGGCGCCCATCCTGGACCTGGCGCGTCGACATAACTTGAAGGTTATCGAGGATGCCTGCCAGGCGCACGGGGCTTCATACGATTTGGGCGGCGTGGGACGAAGGGCAGGGTCATTGGGTGACGTGGCGGCATTCAGCTTCTACGCCAGCAAGAACCTCGGGGCCATGGGCGAGGCCGGGGCCGCGACCACCAATGATGATCAGATCGATCGCAACATGCGGGTCTGGTATGACCATGGCCAAAGCAAGCGCTACATTCACGTCTCGCCGGATGGATGGAACGGGCGCCTGGATACATTGCAGTGCGCGATCCTGGACGTAAAACTGAATAAGGTTGACGAATGGAATGAACGGCGCCGCCAGGCAGCTCAGTGGTACCGCGAACGCTTGGCTGGGGACGAACGGATAGTCCTTCCTGTTGAGCCCGCTGGCTGCAGACATGTGTACCATCTGTTCGTTG
Organism: uncultured Chloroflexia bacterium; assembly: GCA_963783445.1. Classification (GTDB taxonomy): domain Bacteria; phylum Chloroflexota; class Anaerolineae; order JAAYZQ01; family JAAYZQ01; genus CAWANP01. The sequence goes on from CAWANP010000002.1 coordinate 679,365, forward strand.
TGCGGCTTCCGGATCGCGAGAAGGTACGTGTAGCGCTTTCGGAGCGTGGCATCGGTGTTGGGTTGCATTACCCGATTCCCCTGCATCTGCAGGTTGCCTATCGCGATCTGGGATGGAAGCCAGGCGACTTTCCAGAATCAGAAGCGGCAGCCTACTCGATTCTTTCTTTGCCCATGTTCCCACATATCACAGAGGAGCAGGTCGATCTTGTGTGCGGTGCTCTCAAGGATGTGCTGGCCTAAAGGCCCTGGCCCGTTGGGTCAATCTAAACAGGGCGATCTCGATCAAATGCCGATAGCATGACAGAACCTAGCCGGAGTTTCATAGAGGACACGGATGCCAATGGTGCGTTCCTGTGGCAGCAGGTCGACTTGGTCTTGCAGCGTGGAGGCCAGGTTTGGCTGAGGTCGCCGTTGCTGGACGTGTTGGCTGACGCCATTGGTCAGGACTACAGTGGGCATCGCTGGCTGGTGATAGAACCACGGGGTCGAAGGCCCCACGCGCTGGTCAGGATCCGGGACATCTTTCTTAGCGCCCTGGCCATGGCTTGTCTGTCGCCTCTACTCTTGATCATTGCGGTCCTGATCAAGTCTAGCTCAAAAGGACCCGTGTTCTTTGCCACGACCGTCGTGGGCAAGAAGCAGAGCCCCTTTACCTGGCACAAGCTGCGCTCGATGCGGGTCGTTTCCGAATCGGTTGACATGGAGCAGCGCCTCGCGCGGTTTCAAGAGTACGTCGAAGGGAAAAGAACATCGGGCTCTCAGAAAGCACCTACCAAGGTGATTGAGAAGAGCAGGGTAACTCCGGTAGGCAGTTTCATCCGAAAGTATAGCATTGACGAGTTGCCTCAATTGTGGAATGTCTTGCGTGGCGAGATGTCGCTTGTGGGCCCGCGGCCCTGTCTACCGTATGAGGCAGAGTTCTTTACCGATTGGCGAGGAAGGCGTTTTGACGTTAGGCCTGGCTTGTCAGGTGTATGGCAGGTCTTTGGTCGGGGCAGCGTCGGTTTTGACGAAGCCGCGGCCATGGATATCTTTTACATCTACCGCAGGTCGCTAGGCTTTGATCTATATCTTATTCTCAAGACCCTGGGGGTCGTATTCACGGGTAGAGGAGCTCTATGAACGACAGTCAGACTGGTGTAGCAATAATGGGAGCGGGGTACTGGGGACCCAATCTCATTCGCAACTTCGGTGGTCTGCCTGACAGCCAGGTGCTGTGGGTTTGTGACAAAAAACCGGGCCGGCGGCAATACGTGCAGGAGAGATTCCCAGAAGTCCCTGTCACAGATGATCTTGGGGTTGTTCTGTCGGATCCCAGGGTGGATGCGGTCGTAGTCGCGACGCCTGTCTCCACGCATCATGCTGTGGCCATGGCGGTTTTGCGGGCAGGAAAGCACGTGATGATCGAGAAACCGCTGACGGATACTTCAGATCGTGCCCAGGAGCTTGTCGATACAGCGGCGCGGGCCGGCAAGGTCCTAGCTGTTGACCATCTCTTCGTCTACAATCCGGCTATTGCCAGAATGGTGGAACTCGTTGATGCAGGCGAGGTCGAGCAACTGTGTTATGCTGAGTCCAGCCGGGTGAACCTTGGGCCGCCAGCCTCTGAGGTTGACGTGATCTGGGATCTGGCTACGCATGATCTGTCGATTACCTACGCGCTGTGGGGGCGTCTCCCTTCCCAGATCACCGCCTACGGGCGGCGCTTCTTGCATCCGACGCTCATCGATGTCGCTTTCCTTCATCTGCGCTTTGACGACGATTCCCTGGCCGTCCACCATGTCAGTTGGTTGTCGCCCGAGAAGGTCCGGCGCTACTTTTTGGCCGGAACAAGAGGCTCCTTCGTTTTCGACGATATCGTTGCCGAGGGAAAACTCCGGCAGATAGACCAGGGTGTTGACAGCCGCGTCGGGCTCAAAGATGACGAGGTCAAGGACCTATTTTACAGGCCTGGTGTTGTACGATACCCGGAACTGGATCCAGTGGAGCCATTGGCATCCAGTTGTGGTGACTTTATACGATGTATTCGCACGGGGGAGGTCCCTCGTGCCGATGGGCTCGCCGGACTGGCAGTTGTGCGCATGCTGGAAGCTGCTGAGCGCTCTATCGCCGAAGGTTCGCAGCCAATACGATTAGGCTAGGGGGTTTCATTGCGAGTTCTTGTGACCGGGGGAGCCGGTTTCATAGGCTCCCATACCGTAGATCTGTTGCTTCAGCAGGGGTATCAAGTCCGTATCCTGGACAACCTGACTCCTCCTGTCCACGAGGACGGGCAGGTGCCCCATTACGTCCCTGTAAACGATGTGGAGTTCATGCGCGCTGACGTGCGTGATAAGAGTTCCTGGGAGACTGCTCTGCTCGGCGTAGATGCTGTCATTCACCTGGCGGCGTACCAGGACTACCTACCGGACTTTGGCAAGTTCTTCCACGTCAATACGGTAGGTACGGCTTTGTTGTATGAGGTTGCTGTGGAAAAGCGGTTGCCATTGCGCAAGGTTGTGGTGGCTTCTTCCCAATCTACCTACGGGGAGGCCAAATATCTGCGCGCCGACTGCTCCGTAATCTATCCTGAGCTGCGTCCAGAGGCCCAGCTAAAGCATGGCTTGTGGGAACCCTTGGATCCAGAGACGGCCGAACCCTTGACCCCAGCCTGGACCGATGAGAGCCGTGTGATGCCACACAATCAGTACTCGATGTCCAAGTTCACTCAGGAAATGGTCGCTCTGAATTTGGGACAGCGCTATGGCATCCCATCGGTGGCTATGCGTTACTCGATTGTGCAGGGCCCTCGGCAGTCGTTCCGAAACGCCTACTCGGGTGTGCTGCGCATCTTTACTCAGCGGCTGCTCAACGGTCAGGCCCCGGTCTGCTACGAGGATGGACTGCAACTACGGGACTATGTTTCCGTCCATGACGTTGCCAGGGCAAACCTGCTGGTGTTGCAGGACGCGCGCGCGGACTACCAAGCCTTCAACGTGGGAGGGGATCGCAAGATCACCGTATTGGACTATGCTCAGCTTGTCGCGCGACAAGCTGGTTTGACCATCCAGCCCCAAATACCTGGACTCTACCGCTTTGGTGACACCCGTCATGTCTTCTCAGATGTGAGCAAGCTGGGTACGCTAGGTTGGCGACCCACGGTCCCGCTGGAGGAGATCGTGGATGGGTATATCGCCTGGGCGCAGGCGCAGCCCGGATTCCGTGACTATTACGCCAAGGCCGAAGTGCAGATGGAGGCCATGGGTACCCTGCGCCACACAGAAAATTGGACAAGCCAGCACTAGCTCGCAGAGTCGTAGAGTATTCGTAGAAAGACGGGAACTGATGCTACTAGCAAGGGCACCGGTACGGATTAGCCTCGCAGGCGGGGGTACTGACTTGCCTGCATACTATGAGAATTTTGGTGGCTGCGTGGTGAATACCACGATCGACAAGTATTTCTATACGTTTCTCAATGTCAATCAGGATGAGGATATCCAGATCACATCCTCGGACTATCGGACCTTCTTCCGCCACGATGGGCAGGGGCCGCCACTTTGGGATGGCGCTCTCAGTCTACCTCTGGCTATTCTGAACCACTTTGATATTTCCAAAGGGGTTTCCATGTTCCTCGCTTCGGAGATTCCTCCGGGGACGGGTCTTGGGTCTTCGAGTTCAGTGGCAGTATCGGTCATCAAGGCGGTCGCGGTTGCCTGCGGCCTTCATCTTTCACAGCAGGACATCGCGGAACTCGCCTGTTTTATAGAGATTGGTAAGCTGGGTATGCCCATTGGAAAGCAGGACCAGTACGCGGCGGCCTTTGGCGGGCTGAACTTGATCTCATTCTCTTCGGAGGGGGTCAAAGTGGAGCCTCTGCGGATGGAACCCCAAGCCCGGCGCCATTTAGAGCAACACCTCATGCTCTTCTACACCGGCGCCGCCCGCAACTCGGCCAGCATCCTGGGGGAACAGTCAGAAGCCAGTGCCAAGAAGGATCCCGATGTGACTTCTGCTCTGGATGCCGTGAAAGGTATGGCCTATGAGGTCAAAGATTGCTTGGAGCGGGGCGAGGTCGATAGCCTTGGTGGGTTCCTGCACGAGAACTGGATGTACAAGAAGCGTTTCGCCTCGGGCGTGACCAACCCGGTCATCGACGAGTGCTACGAAGTTGCACGGGCTGCCGGAGCAACAGGGGGTAAGATCACGGGGGCTGGCGGTGGGGGTTTTCTGATGCTCTACTGCCAACCGGTTCATCAAGCTGCCGTCACAGTAGCCCTGGAATCCAGGGGGCTGAAGGGTATGGACTTTCATCTCGAGCGAGGTGGTGCCAGAGTTCTGATGAATGCAGCTCTGCAGCTGCCGTATGAGCGGAAACGGTAAGCTATGAAGAAACGAGAGCGCACTATTGTTGTCGCGTCGTTGGTAGTTCTCGACACATTCGCTGTGATCGTAGCCTTGGTGTTGGCCTATTACCTGCGCTTTGGCCTGGACCAGCCACACAAATTTGACGCGTACATGCGCATGACCCTCCTTGCGGTTCCAGTGTTCCTGGCCATTTTTGCCTACTCCCGACTCTATGATACACACCTCCTTTTCGGGGGACCCCAGGAATACGCAAATGTGGTAAAGGCCTGTACGTTTGGCGTCATCGCGCTGACCATGTTGAGTTTCTGGGAGAGCGGGGGCCTGATGTCGCGGGCTTGGCTACTCATGGCTTGGATCCTTGCGTTCCTCATGGTTGGGACCGGACGCTTTCTCTTTCGGCGTGCCATCTTCTTCCTGCGTCACCGGGATCTCTTTGTCAGTCGTGCTATCGTCGTCGGCGCCAACGAGCAGGCCAAGATCATCGTCCGCCAGCTTCATACTTCCAAGGAGCGGGGTGTCCGGGTGGTTGGTTTCTTGGACGACTACTTGCCGCCAGGTACTGCAGTGATGGATGGGCTAGAAGTACTTGGGTCTCCCACTGAATTGGAGCGTGTAGCAAAGGAATATGGTGCTACAGGAGCTGTGGTCATGCCCGATGCGCTTGCCTGGGAGAGTTTCCAGGAGATCATCCGAGAGGCTGCTTCTCGGCGCAGTGGTTTGGAGATCAAGCTGTCACCTGGTTTCTACGAGATCTTGACCACGGGAGTAAAGGTAGACCCCACGACCTACGTTCCATTGCTTACCGTGCAACGAGTTCGCATCACCGGGTTGGACGCCCTATTCAAGAACCTGCTGGACTATGGGTTGGGCTTCGTGCTCCTTGTACTCTTTTCTCCGGTGATGGCAGCGATCTCACTGGCTCTCTGGATGCACGGGCGGTCTGGTCCCGGACAAGATAAACAGATCTCGCCTATTTTGGATCGGCATCAAGTGTTGGGTCTGGGCGGGCGAACGTTTTTCACACTCAAGTTTCACACGGGTCTGCTGGGGAGCATCCGCCGCAGCCTGGTCGATCCGTTGCCGGTAGATCTCTTGGACAATGGCCGTGTCACGCGGTTGGGAGCGTTCCTGTTCCGGACTGGGCTGGACAAGCTGCCACAGCTGTTCAACGTACTGCGAGGTCAGATGAGTTTGGTTGGCCCTCGAACCGTCTCGGACAAAGACAGGGGCCCTTATGGACCGTGGCTGTTCAGCATGCTGACGGTCAAGCCAGGGATGACTGGTCCATGGGCTGTACGCAGCGTGCCAACGCTGGGGGATGAGATCCGGTTGACGTTGTATTATATACGGAATTGGACAATCTGGGTCGAACTGCAGACCCTTTACAGGACGGCCTCCCGCGTTTTGCACTGGCAACGACGCAGGCGACCGGGAGGAAGTATGACCTCAACGACCGGCCCAAGTGACGAGAGAACACCAATCACTTCCCATGCAGAGTCGGCCTCTTATGTCATTGGGGCGATGGTTTCCGATCCCGCGATGGGCCCGAACGCGTATTCCCTGGAGAACTCAGCCATGCAACCCGAGGAGGAGGATTGACTCACCAAAACTGGGACACTAGACAGGATGGGTGCAAGATGGATATGGTTGGAGGATATTTGACGGAAGTCGCTGATATGGTGCGCCAGATACCACAGGACCAGATCTGGGATGTGATCCACGTGCTCATGGACGCTTGGCGGAAGGGCAGCCGGGTATTCTTGCTGGGCAATGGGGGCAGTGCGGCAACGGCTTCTCACATGGCAAACGACCTAAACAAATACACGATCGTGCCCGGCCAGCCCCGCTTCAAGGTTCTCGCCCTTTCGGACAATGTCCCCTTGATGACGGCTTGGGGCAACGATACTTCGTACGATAACATCTTTGTGGAACAAATGCTCAATTTTTGGGAGCCAGGGGATGTGGCTATCGGAATCTCGGGGAGTGGCAACTCTCCGAATGTCTTGGTGGCAATGCGAGCCGCCCGGGATCTTGGAGGTACTGCCATTGGCTTCACCGGCCGGGATGGCGGTAAGCTGAAGGGTGTCGTAGATCTATGTATCCACATACCAAGTGATAACATTGTGCAGCAAGAAGATGGGCACATGATTCTGGACCACCTTATGGCTTCTACGCTTCGCCAGCTCATCGAAGAAGAGGCTGGCGAGAAGCGATCTTAGTTTGAAGGTGATGAGATTGCCTGACTCGCTGGTTGATGTGCCCATTGGCCGGACGGACTGCGGGCCTCAGCGTGAGTGCGAGGCCAGCGGATGCCGTCCCAACGGAAATCGGTATGAATCGTTTTTTGTCAAGGGATCGTGGAGGATCTATGAGTAGCAATAGGCCACGCGTCAGCATTGGGCTACCTGTATATAATGGGGCGGTGTACCTGACAGAGACGCTTGACTCGCTGCTGAGCCAGACATGGTCTGATTTTGAACTAATTATCTCGGACAACGCCTCAACAGACGCTACCGAAGACATCTGCCGTTCATATGCTGCCCGAGACGCTCGCATCCGTTACCTCCGAAACCGGGAGAACTTGGGTGCTGCCGCCAATTATAACCGGGTGTTTCATCTATCATCCGGTGAGTATTTCAAATGGGCGGCTGCCGATGACCTTTGTGCGCCGGAATTCCTCGAACGTTGTCTCGAGGTGTTGGACCGCGAAGCTTCCGTGGTTCTGTGCTACCCACGGGCACAGGCGATTGATGAGCAAGGCAACATCATTCGGGATTATCCGAGCAAGCCTAATGCCGGGTCTGCCAAACCCCAGGAACGTTTCTACGAGTTTGTCTGTGTGCCCCATCCTTGTGTTGCGGTGTTTGGCTTGATTCGCGCCGGTGCGCTCAGGAGAACGCAGCTTATTGGCAATTTCGCATCGGCCGATAGGCCTTTACTTGGTGAGTTGAGCCTCCTGGGCCGCTTTTACGAGTTGCCAGAGTCATTGTTCTTCTATCGGAACCATCCTCAGCAGTCATGGCGAGCGTATCCTACCCGCCAGGCAGTGCAAGCCTGGTACGATCCGGCGCGGGCTACAAAGTTGACTTTGCCTCACTGGCGCCTTCTTCGGGAGCACCTTGGCTCGATCAGCCGGGCGCCCTTGGACCGGAGTGAGCGTATTTCATGCTACCTATGCATGGCATGGTGGGTGCGAAAGCGTTGGAAACGCCTCGCAAGGAACTTGGTTTTCCAAGACACATGATGGATGGGATGTGGATGGGCAAGCGCGGATGGGGGGGGCTGTAATGCACGTGGTGCTCCTGCATTTCTATTCGCATACTCCGACTCCGGCCTATCAGGAGATTGCCTCCGCGTTGCGGACTCGAGGGCACACCGTCTGGGTGGGGGCCAGGGACAAAAAGGGTGATCTGGCGTGGCAGAATGGAGAGCACGTGTTTTCGGTCACCAACGGTCCAGCGAGCCTGCCAGGGTGGCTGGTAGGGATCCCGTTGCTGGGATCGATCGTGGAACGACTGGTATTCCTGGGTTTCATGCTGCGGGTGCGCAGTTTCCTTCGGGAGAGCCTGCCGGAGATTGTTCAGGTGAACCACGCGTCGGTTCGCTGGTTGGGCATTCTGCCTCTGTTCATGCCAAAGCAGATGCACTTTGTTCTTGATTTTCGCCAGGTTGGCCAACGTGGGGCGAAGGATCCAGTTGGCAGGTTCAAGGGCTGGCTTACAGACTCGTGGCGCCGGACTTGCTCACGGTTCATTTACGACTCTACCTGCTTTTTGCATCCGGCAGGCGCGAACAAGATTTTGGGACCATCCTGGTCAAACTGGGGGGTCGTAGTCCCGCTTGGCGTTAGCCAACGATTTCTCATCCTCGACTATGTGGAGTCAAGCCACCAGGATGGAGAGAATTCTGTCAGGTTCTTGTACATAGGGACGCTGAGCAGGATACGTCATCTGGAGCAGATTCTGTACGCTGTGCAACAGGTTCTTCCTGCGACTCGCAGTTTTCGTGTCGACTTTATGGGAACGGATAGCGCCCAAGGTTTCTATCACAACCTGATCAGTGAGTTGGGATTGGACTCTGTGGTGAGGGTAGAGCAGCCAGTACCGTACCAGAATGTTCCAGAGGTGATCGCGGGCTACGACGTGGCGTTGGCCTACGTACCTGATCGTCCGGCGCACTGGCTGTATCAGCCGACCATGAAGGTTCTGGAATACCGCGCTGTGGGCAAACCGATGATAGCGAGCGACAACGAGCCAAACCGCGATGTCGTAGAGGATGGAGAGAATGGCCTGCTTGTGCAGAATACACCCGAGAGTCTGGCCGAAGGGATTTCCCGCTTTGTTCTCGACCGTGAGTTCTTAGTGCGCTGTCAGGAGAATGCACGGCAGATGCGCCAGGGTGAGACATGGGAAAGTGTGGCCACGATGTACGAGCAGGATGTCTACCAGAGACTGATCAATGGGCAATAGCGTGCAAGCTGGCCAGGGGTGATTGTTGAGTGAGAATGCAATGGACATAAATCGGCCGATATTCATCATTGGTTCAGGTAGATCCGGGACCACAATCTTGTACCGCCTTCTGGCTGTGCATCCAAAAGTCTGCTGGTTCTCTAATCTCACGGACCGCTATCCAAGCCACCCGAAACTGGCAGTGTTTCATAGATCGCTAGATGCTCCCATCGTTGGAAGTTGGATGAGACAACGATTGATTGAACGAAAGAGACCTTCGCTCCGGCCGAGTGAGGCCGGCAACATATACCACAATTACTGTGGGTTTGATAGTTCGCGCAAGATGACCGCAGACGATCTAAGGCCGGAGGTAGAGGACAGGTTCAAGAGTGTCATCGAGGAGCACTTGCGTGCTACCGGCAAGCCCCGCTTCATGAACAAGCAAACGGCCAATTCGCAGAGGATTGAGGTTATTGACAAGATGTTCCCCGATGCCTGCTATGTGCATATCATAAGGGACGGAAGGGCCGCTGCAAACTCGCTGCTGCGGGTGGACTGGTGGGACGGGACAGATATCTGGTGGTTGGATGGCAAGCCCGAAAAATGGGTAGAGATGGGGAGAGAGCCCATCGAGTTGTGCGCCCTGCAATGGCAACGAGATGTCCAGGAAATCTTGGCCTACAAAACCCTGTTTGAAGATCGATATCTTGAGATCAAGTACGAAGATCTGGTTAGGGATACGAGGGGTGTTGTTGGTGATGTCCTTTGTTTTTCTGGCCTCGGCCAGTCGGAGATAGTCATGGATTCTCTTCCCGAGAGCCTACCAAACATGAACTACAAGTGGGTGGAACAGTTGGACGAAGCTCAGAAGGCGATCCTGCAGCGGAGTATAGGAGAGTCACTTGCGGCGTTGGGGTATCGGATCTGACGCTGGGGTGATTCTCCAGAGCTGGCAGACTTTGACAAAGATGGTAATCTGGCTATAATGGCGGCCTAGACTCGCCACCGTTAGGAGCCCAAGAATACATCGGAATCTTTCTAGATGCTGGTATTGTGTCCACCATGTCGCGAGACGCACGCCAGGAAGCACAAAGTACGTCCTTGTGCCTCAAGCGGATTGAATGGGAATGAAGAATCTAAAGACCCAAACCGCAAAAGGGACCATGTGGATGTCTGTGGCGCATTTTGGTGCCCGGCCGCTCAGGACGCTCGCCCTGATCTTCTTGGCGCGTCTGCTGGACCCGCAGGACTTTGGGTTGGTTGCACTGGCCATGATCCTGATTGCGGCTACAGATCTCTTTTCCGGCTTGGGGATGGGGAACGCGCTGATCCATACCAAGGATGACCTGCGCAAAGTAGCCTTCCAGGCATTTGCCGTGACGGTACTGTTCAGCACGTTCATCTTCCTGATCGTGTTCACACAGGCGCCTCTCTTTGCCGGACTGTTGGGAGATCCCGAGGTGACGCCGATCATCCGCTGGCTGTCCTTGATGATCATCACCGAGTCGCTTTCTTTGGTACCGAACGCATTGCTGCGAAAGCAAATGATGTTCCGGCAGGTGAGCACGGCCAAGCTCATTTCAGTATTCGTCTACAATGGTTCGGCAGTCCTCCTTGCTTTTCTGGGCCTTGGCTTGTGGAGCCTGGTATACGCCGAGTTGCTTCGGTCTGTGACGAATGTCGTTGTCGTCTCGATCCTCTGCCCGGGTTGGGATTGGCTCATCCCCAGGTTGCCAGATCGGACCACGCTGAGCAGATTGCTCAGATATGGCATCCCGAGTACGGGCAGTGGCTTTCTGACCTATCTTAATACGAACTGGGACGACTGGCTTGTAGGTAGGGTATTGGGGACGACGGCCCTGGGTTTTTATTCGAAGGCTTACAATGTGTCCAACAAGGGGATCGTGGGCTTTAACAGAGGGGTGATCAGTGGCGTCTTTTTCCCATCCTTTGCCAAGATCCAGAATGACACACAGCGCCTGGCCCGGGCGTATCTCAAGGGCTTGAGCATGGTGGCATTGGTCATGACCCCGATGTCGCTGGGCCTCTTTGTCGTCGCCCCCGAGGCGGTGCCAATTCTCTTGGGGGACAAGTGGATTCCCATGACGGCTACTCTGCAGATCTTTGCTCTTATGGCTTTCATAAGGCCCCTGGCGGGCTCGACGTCGCCGTTGTTCCTGGCGACTGGGCGCCCCGGCCTGAACCTGCGGGTGAGCCTGGTGCTCCTGGCAACCATGGTGCCCTTGGTGTTCCTGCTGCTTGGCCGGGGTATCGAGGGGGTGGCTGTTGCCGTAGTGGCTTCCTTTGCGGTGGCTTTCTTGTACAGCGTGTATGAGGTGAACAGGTTGCTGCCAGGAAGCGCACCCAAGATGGCACTGGCTATCCTGCCGGCAGTCGTCGCTGGCCTCATCATGATCGTAGGTGTTCAGTTGTCCAAGGTACCGCTTGCTCAACTGGCGGGAGGTACGCACAATCTTGCAACACTGATAGCGATGGTTGTGATTGGTGCCCTGCTGTATATTCTCACGACGTTCTTGATGCAGCGCGCGCTGATTCTGGAGGCCGTGTCTGTGGCGCTGTCCGTGTTTAAGGGCCGGGACCGAATGGCCTTCAACAAATCGTAATTGGGAGGTAGCACAAATGAAAGGGAATGCTGGTTTTCGTAGCTTGATGGTGGTACTGGCATTTGTACTGCTGATTCAGGTGCCAGTGGCGTGGGCGGTCGGCGACGCGGAAGGCCCTGGACATCCGCAGGTGAGTGCGTCTCCGGACGCCCCTATTATCGACGTTTGGTACGGCGATACCCAGAATTTTGGTGTGCTGGGCGATCCACAGCAGCAGATCAATATCTTGGGGAATACCATCAGTGCCACGTCACTCGAATACTCACTGAACGGCGGGGCTCCCGTCGGGCTCAGTATCGGGACGGGAGGAGGCATTGAGCCACCTCCGCTGGTGGGCGCCTTGCATGCAGAGGATCTGACCGCTGCTGGCAACAAGCGCCTGGTCAACAAGGGTGACTTTAACATCGACATCTTTACCAGCGAACTCCTCGCAGGCGCGAACACAGTCGAGATCACGGCCTACGGTAGCGGCCAAACCACCAAGACGGTCACGGTCAACTATTCCACAGGCAACACGTGGCCACTGCCCTATACCCTCGACTGGAACGACTTTGACAACCTTGAGGAAGCGCTGCAATCTGGCAATGTACAGGTCGTGGATGGCGAGTGGTATCTGTATGAGGATGACGGGGAGAAATGGCTCCGGCCCGTGGAGAGCGCCATCGGCTATGACAGGGCGGTAGCCATCGGCGGCATCCAGTGGCAGAACTTATGATGTCCTGGTCCCAATCCACCTCAAGCTGTTCCCCACGGAGGGTCAAGGGAACATCGGCTTGATGGTCCGCTGGCAGGGCCATATCGAGAACAAGTCAGGGGAGCAGCCGCTCACTGGCTGGTGGGAGTCGGGCGTCTTTGGAATCTACCGCCACAATGCTCAAGTGTTACCTGAAGATCCCCCGTCAAGGTTGGAGATGTTCTATGCCCACTACGCCAAGCTGGAAGATGATAGCGGCTTCACCGTCAAGCGGAAGGAACCCTACTGGTGGCGGTTGCGGGTGCAAACCACCGACACGGCTCCCTACGGCTTTTTCGGTATGAAAGTCTGGAAGTCCAGTGACCCTGAGCCCTCGGATTGGGTCTTTGAGGTGGCCGACGAGATGCCCGACGCGCTGGAAAAGGGGTCCTTTCTGCTGGTCGCCCACGAGGCGGACGCCCTGTTCGGCAAGGTTGAGGTCACACCGCTCGTGGACTTGGAGGTCTCGACCGTTGGACCGGGCAAAGTGGAAGTCTCCCCCGAACTCAACGGTCCGTCGGATGCCTACCTTCTTGGAGACACGGTTGAGCTGACTGCCATCCCGGACGACCCGGCCAACTATGCCTTTGCTGGCTGGAGCGGTGACTTGGATGGTGCTCAGAACCCTGCCACCCTGACCCTTGACAAGGCCGAAGTCCAGGTCACTGCTACCTTTGCGCCCAAGAGGACGCTGACCGTCGGCATTGACCCAGCCGCCGCCGGGCAGGTGGAACTGGATCCACCGGGAGGTGTATACGGGAACGGAACTGTCGTCACCCTGACGCCCAAGCCCAATGCCAACTACACTTTCGGCCAGTGGAGCGGACCCAATGCGAGCAATCTGGTGAACCTGGGTAACGGTTCCTGGTCGATCATGATGGATGGCGACAAAAATGTGACGGCCAACTTTATCCCGGGCTATGCTCTGGACATTACCACAACCGGGCAGGGCATGGTCACTACGGACCCGCCTGGCGCGGGCTTCCCGCAAGGGACAGTCGTCAAGCTGACTGCCAAGCCAGACTGGGGCTGGTTCTTTGCCGGGTGGCAGGGTGACCTGTCTGGGAGGCAAAACCCCGCCTCGCTGACGATGGATGGGAACAAGGCGATAGAGGCCGTGTTTATCGAGGCCAATCAGGCATTCTTACCCATTATCGTGCGTAGCTCGCGGTAGCCGGCATGATGGAACCACGCTGCTGGGGTACTAGTATGTGAACGAACCTCCTGGCGGCCTAGAGTCGCCCCTTTGGGAAGCCTGGCATGCAGTCGCCAGGCATATGCTCGCGGCTGCACGTGTGTGAGTGCGGAGCGATTGCGGTCTGCAGCCCTTGGACTGCGCGACATTTAGTGCGCCAGGGCTCGATAGGCCAGCTCAGATTACAAGTCGGCAGTGTGCCGTCTAAACTGTGGAGGAATGACATGCGTGTTTTGCTTACAGGTCACAATGGCTACGTGGGCACCATTATGGTCCCCATGCTGGTCGATGCTGGCCACAAAGTAGTGGGGCTGGATTCCAACCTGTTCCTGGGGTCGAGCTTTGGTCCCGAAGTGGAGGGACTGCAGATTGAGGAAAAGCAGATGGACATCCGTGATGTCCAAGCTTCGGATCTGGAAGGCTTTGATGCCGTTATCCATCTGGCCGCCCTTTCCAATGATCCGCTCGGTAACTTGAATCCAGACCTGACCTATGAGATCAACTACAAGGCGTCGGTACGCCTGGCAGGAATGGCCAAGGAGGCAGGGGTCCCGCGCTTTCTCTTCTCTTCGTCCTGCAGCAATTATGGAGCCGGAGGGCAGGACTGGCTGGATGAAAGTTCGCCTTTCAACCCGGTGACACCCTACGGCAAGTCAAAGGTGCTGGTCGAGCAAGAGGTTGGCGAGATGGCGGACGATGACTTTAGTCCCACCTACTTGCGCAGCGCGACGGCTTATGGTGTTTCGCCGCGTCTGCGCTTCGATCTGGTGCTGAACAACCTCGTCGCCTGGGCCTACACGACCGGCCTGGTCTTTATGAAGAGTGACGGCACCCCGTGGCGGCCTATCGTCCACGTCGAGGACATGTCGCTTGCCTTCCTGGCAACTTTGCACGCACCTCGCGAGGTAGTGCACAACGAAGCATTCAACGTCGGTAGGCCTGAGGAGAACTATCAGATTCGGGAGCTGGCTGAGATCGTCGTCGCGACGGTGCCTGGCAGCCACATCGAATATGCTGAGGGGGCTGGGCCGGACTTGCGGTGCTATCGCGTCGACAGCAGCAAGATCGCGCGGATGTTGCCCGAGTACAAGCCGACATGGGATGCCCAGAAGGGAGCGCAAGAGTTGTACGATGCCTACCGGAAAGCCGACCTTCAGCCAGACGAGTTTGAGGGCGCCCGCTACCGGCGCATTCACCACCTCAAGGAACTGATGAGTACGGACCGCGTGGACGAGGAGCTTCGTTGGAGATCAGACCAGGTCGCGTAGCCTGATGGGAGACATTGAGAATATGAGCATCGAGAACGACAACGTTTACACTGAGGTAAGAGTTTGCCGTGCTTGTGGATACTCTGGGCTCGAGCCGGTGTTGTCCATGGGCAAGACCCCGCTGGCCGATGCGTTGCTGACGGAGGATCAGCTCGAGTTGCCTGAGAATATCGTCCCCTTGACCTGGGTATTCTGCCCGAATTGCTCTCTGGCCCAGATTACCGAGACAGTAGAGCCTGAAATCCTCTTTGGCCGGGACTATCCTTACTTCTCCTCAGTTTCCAAGTCGTTGGTCCAGCATTTTCGAGACAGTGCAGAGGAACTGATTGAGTGGAGGGGCCTGACGCCGGATAGCATGGTCATCGAGGCGGCTAGCAACGATGGCTACATGCTGCGAAGCTTTGTGGAGAGAGGGATCCCGGTCCTGGGGATCGATCCGGCTGAGGGGCCGGCACGAGCCGCGCAGGAAGCGGGTATCTCGACACTTCACACCTTCTTTGGCAAGGACCTGGCTCTGAAGCTGCGGGACGAGCAGGGTCTGCAGGCTGACCTCTTCCTGGCCAACAACGTCTTGGCACATGTGGCCGATCTGAATGGCTTCGTGGAAGGTATCAGCATCATGCTAAAGGATACGGGCATGGCCGTCATGGAGGCCCACTATGTCTGCGATCTGGTCGATCACCACGAATTCGATACGGTCTATCACCAGCACCTATGCTACTATTCGGCGACCTCCGTGGACAATCTGCTCCGGCAGCATGGATTGTACCTTAACGAAGTGAGGCGCATCCCCACCTACGGTGGGTCGCTCCGGCTATTTGTGGAAAAGCGCGAAAATGTGGGAGCGTCTGTCCGGGCGCTGCTGGCGGAAGAGGCCGCCAAGGGAGCAGATGGTCTTGGCTACTATCGGGACTTTGCCAACGAGGTGGGCGAGATCAAGCGGGAGCTGATGGATATCCTCTGGGATCTGAAGCGGGCGGGCAAGAGCATCGTGGGCTATGGCGCCGCTGCCAAGGCGGCAACCCTGCTGGCCTACTGCGGGATCGACAGCAACCTGCTGGACTATGTTGCCGATCTGAACAGCTTCAAGCACGGCCGCTACATGGGTGGCAATCACCTGCCCATTGTCCCGCCGGAGCGGCTGCTGGAGGATGTGCCGGACTATGTCCTGCTCCTGGCCTGGAACTTTGCCGAGGAGATCATGCGCCAGCAGGCCGAGTACCGGCAGCTGGGTGGAAGGTTTGTGCGTCCCTGTACCCGAGGTCAAGGTCGTGTAGAGGTCGTCGTGGTTGCAGTCCTCCAGTATGACAGCCCTGGGTGGATGGCGTTGGGACCACAGGCATGGGTCGAGTCCGCTGGACGGCTCCAGTGCCGATGGGTTGGGCGATCACCAACAGGGGCCAGACGGGCGGGTGCTCTGGTCTCTGTCACACTTGGCGGCAGAACCTGGTCCGGCGGCGTGGCCGTCGCACTTTGGTAGGTCCGTACGTACAGGATCAAGCTCTGGCCGTCGTCTCGCGGATGGAACCGGCTCAGGAGCAGGGAATCTGTCTCCGGATAGGTTCAGAAGGAGAATCATACGCCGTGGCAAAAGCCGGACGCAAGTTGCTGAGGCCGTTGAGGCCAGTACTGAGGCCAACTTACAAGCGCTTCAGGGAGCTGTACGATTACAGAAGCTTCAGGGTCATTCAGCGATCGCCCTATGAGAACATCTATCATTGTTGTACGCAAAAGACTGCTAGCCAGTGGTTCAGACGGGTATTCTGCGACCCGGTTGTCTATCGCTATACGGGATTAAAGCCCTTTCGATACCGGCAACTGGGTCTGAGGGATGCTCACTCTGACGAGCCACTGCCCGTGCGCACGATCGCGATCCACCTGTACATGGATTATGCCACCTATGCAGCCATCCCCAAGCCTGAGAATTGCAAGGGCATTCTTCATACTCAGGGACCCCCGCGACATTGTGGTTTCCTGGTACTTTTCGGCAAAATACTCCCACAAGCCAGTAGATCCAATTCCGGAGCTTCGCAGGAACCTGGCACAGCTTGAAATGCAGGAGGGCTCAAGTACCTCATCGATGCCTGGGCTGGCTTTGGTTTGTTCGAGGCGCAGAGGTCCTGGATGAGCAGTGGTGGGGATGAGGGCAATGTCAGGATCTTTCGATTTCGAGGACTTTCTGCAGGACAACTATCTCTTTCTAAAGGAGCTGTTGGACTACTCTGGAGATAGAGATGCCTGAGCAGGAGTTCGACGCACTCTATGCCCGGCACAAGTTCTCCCAGATTGCAAGAGGCAGGCAGCAGGGCGTTGAGGATCCCCAGTCCCACTTTCGCAAAGGGAGTATCAGGAGATTGGAAGAACTACTTTGATGACTCGGTGACGGCCTCACTTTCGGGAGGTCACGGGAGATCTGTTGCAGACTCCTGGATTATCAGGAGTAGGGATACTGGTAGCGATTGAACGAATATCAGTGGTTAGTATTGAGGGGAGAAGGCGCATTTGACTATGTCGGAGCACTATGTTTGTCCTAGCTGCGGTGACAGCAGGGAATGTCGGTATTCTACGAGGTCGAGAGCGCACCAGTCCACAGCGTCCTGCTTTAGTCGACGCGGGAGGAGGCTGTTGGCTATCCTTCAGGGGATATCTCGTTGGCCCTGTGCCTGGCTGTGGGTTCATCTGCAACGTGGCTTTTGATCCAGCCCGGCACGAATACTCGGCCAATACGAAGCGACGCAGAGTTGCTCGCCAACGTTTAACGTGTTTCATCGGAATCTGGCCCAACATCTGATAGATCGCTTCATCTGCACAACAAAGATATCATCGAAATTGGTTGCGGTCAGGGAGAGTTTCTGACCTTACTGTGCGAGCTGGGTGGCAATCGTGGCATCGGCTTCGATCCGGCGTACGATGGCCGGCGCTCTGACAGTGAGGCCAGGGATCGCATCACCTTTCATCTGCGGATTTTTATTCGGAAGCGTACGCTCAATACCACGGTGATTTTGTGGTCTGCAAGATGACGCTGGAGCACATACTGGATACATCCGGGTTTGTCAGCACCGTCCGCCGGTCGGTGGAGGATCGGTTCGAGACGGTGGTTTTTTTCCAGGTGCCGGACGTTGTGCGGATCCTGCGTGAGCAGGCGTTCTGGGATATCTATTACGAGCATTGTTCCTACTTTAGCCAAGGTTCGTTGGCCCGCTTGTTCCGGCGATGTGGATTTGACGTGATCGATCTGTGGAAGGATTATGACGACCAGTACCTGATGGTCGAAGCGTTGCCCAGTCGCGGGCGGCGCAGCCAGCCATTGCCACAAGAAGAAGATCCAACTGAGGTCGCGCAGGATGTCGCTTACTTTGTGGAGCATTGCCATCGCAAATTCGATGTCTGGAGGCGCGAGTTGCAAGAGATCGCGCAGGACGGGCGGCGGGTGGTTCTTTGGGGAGGTGGCTCGAAAGCCGTTGCCTTCCTGACGACACTGTCCTTGGCTGGTGGGGTCGAATATGTTGTTGACATCAATCCCCTGAAGCATGGGACTTTCATGGCGGGAAGCGGACAGGAGATCGTGTCTCCAGATTTTTTACGTCAGTACAGGCCGGATGTCGTCGTGGTCATGAATCCAGTCTACTGTGATGAGATCCAGGCGGATCTCAATGGATGGGACTGGAGCCCAGAACTGGTGCCAGTTTGAGAGAGGTGGGGCCGATGAAGAAAGGTCATATTCGTAGGTAGTACGGCATTTAGCGGTTCGACATTCTTTCACCTGATTCTGGCGAATGATCCCAAGGGCTTTTCGTGTGGTGAAGTCAGCTCGCTATTCAACCCCTACCGCCCCAGCACGCGCAACCGGTTTGTGGTTGCGGGGATGACGACTGCAGCCTATGGTACGAAGTCCGGCAGCGTGGGGCTGAGAATCTGTACGAATCCATATTCGAGATGTTCCCTGAGGTGGAGTTCATCGTGGATTCCAGCAAGGACCCATTCTGGATCCGATCTCAGAGCGAAAACCTCAGGAGGAAAGGGATTCAGGCCAAGAACATCCTCATCTGGAAGACGCCGCTGGAGTTTGCCTATTCTTGCCAGCGAAGGGACCACTTCGAGGACTGGGACGGACGCTGGATAGACTATCACAGACGCTACTTTTCTTGATTGACGAGTGGGGTTCTGTCAAGTATCGGGCGGTTACAGAAGAGGGACCTGTAATAAAGGATGCATGTGAGTACCTGGAGATTCCCCATTTTGAGGGGAAGGAGCAATACTGGCAAAAGACGCAGCACATGCTGTTTGGCAACTACTCTGCCAAGTTTCACCTGTACTCCGCTGATGCGGCCACCGAGTATCTATCGAATACCTTTGATCAAGAGAGGCTTCAGTTCTATCGGAGCATTTACTATCGTGAGGTGGAGGACGAGGCGCTGCGCCAGACTGTTGAGGAAGCGGTCAGCGGATCAGAGTATTTTGGAACATACTCGCGCTGCTGGACACTTGCGACGTGGCAAGCAGAAGGTCAGCTGGTGGAGACGATCTCAGCAAGGTAGGCTTTCGCCTCCGTCGCTGGAATACAGAAGACTCAGACATTGGGCTCGGACTCGCATTGGGCAGTATCGCTACGGATGACGTCGTTGATGAGAGCCAGCGCCTCACTGCAGGGAGATACTTATCGATCTGGTCTGGATGCTGTCGTTCCGAGATTAGCGTGTGGATAATCGCTGTGGCACAAGCCAATAGGCCTTGCGGCGAACGCATCGAGAAGCCGTACTGCGGGCGCGCCAGGGCCAGATGACCATGTCATGTTTGCTTAGAGTCCGGGATTCTTCATGAAGTTATTCTTCTATGAGTACTGGTCCTCGGTCAGTCGCCATCGGTGCAGTCAAAGGCGACAGAGTACTTTGTTGCCATGAATGGCAGCGACGCCAACCCCGGAACACTGAAGAACCTTGGCGGACGATTGCCAAGGCCAACCAAGAATTCAGGCCGGCGACACAGTGTACATGCGGGCCGGAGCCTACGATGAGTATATCGAGCCAATCCACTCGGGTTCAACCAGGGAGCGTTATCACCTATATCCGTTATCAGGATGAGAAGGTGGTCATCCGCGGTCAGCCTGACGCAGCAAATTGGTGGCCCTCCCGACCAGAGCTACATCGTCATTAATGGCTTCACCTTGAGCTATGGCCACCGGCCCCCGAGGGCGACAAGCGGTGGCCGTGGGTGCACATCGGCGAGGTCGCTCATCACAATGAGATCCGGAACTGTATCATCTTTCGATCGGGCGATCCGTTAGCGCTGTTCCAGAGGCATACCAGGAATTCGGTATCGTACTAAGTGGTACAACCCACAATGTGATCGAAGGCGAACATCATTTCTGGCGTCAATCAGGGTATCCATCTCAAGAATGCCCCCCACTTTAATCTGATACTGAACAATACCATCACCGCTACTGCTCAGAGTTCCATCGTCATCGGCTCAAGCCAAGGTGTCATGCAAGGCAACTTGATTGATGGCAACATCCTGGAGGGGAGCGCCGTCGAGGATGGCATCCAGTTCTTGGAGGACGTTGATCTGATGCCCGGGCCAGGGCGCGAGGCGGATGTCTCCAATCTGGGCACTGTCATCCGAGGTAACATCATCCGCAGTCATAATGAGAATGCCATTGACCTCAAAGGCGCTGCGCGCGTCGTCATTGATGGGAATCTCATCTATGGCATTGTGGGTAGTAGCAACGGGCCTCGCCTGGGATGGAATCGCAATGCACATGGCAGCATCACGCGGGGCAACAATACCAGTACCCGTGATGTGATCATCCGGAGGAACATTATCTATGACAGCGCACCGGGCATCCGGGCGCACCAGGGCTACAAGATCTACCACAACACGCTGGTGGCTAATAACCGTGACTACACGGGGCCCAACAGTGAGTGGACCGCGGAAGGCAGGCCTGCTTTTTCGGGCATCCGCCAGAAAGAACCCGGGGATGGGGGCATCGCCATCCAGAATAACATCCTGGTTGGGCACAATACCGTCGAGGTGGCGCTGTATCTCCTGAAGAACCAGGCTGAGCC
The DNA here is from genome assembly GCA_963783445.1 of uncultured Chloroflexia bacterium. Taxonomy (GTDB): domain Bacteria; phylum Chloroflexota; class Anaerolineae; order JAAYZQ01; family JAAYZQ01; genus CAWANP01. The sequence continues at coordinate 700,041 of CAWANP010000002.1, forward strand.
GAATCATATTGACAGTAACTTGTACTACAACAGCCGGGGTGTGTACTTTGCCCATGTCAGGCCCACTGGGGATTGGGAAGTGCTCACCCTGAGCATGTGGCAGCGTCTCCTGGAGGGATTCGATACGATTACAGGCAAGGAGCAATCTAGCTTTGTTGCCGATCCACTCTTTGTTGATGCGCCCGAAAAACCGTTGAGTGGTGATAGCGGGCTGGACTTTAATCTCCGGAGTGGGTCACCCGCTATCGACAGGGGGGGACCGCTGACCTGGACAAATGGGCAGGGTTCTGGTAAGGAGATAGCGCTTGACGATGCCGGGTATTTTTCGACCGGCTACGGCGTTGTTGAGGGCGACTTGATACAGGTCGGGAAGAATCGCCCGGCAAGGGTCACGGCCATCGACTATGAGCGGGACGTCGTTACGGTTGACCGCAGCCTGTGGTGGCAGGATGCGGCGCCAGTAAGCCTGGCCTACAATGGGTCCGCGCCTGACATCGGAGCTTTGGAGTGTCAAGAGGACTGTATGTCTTCCCCACCGATTCCGATCCCCAGCAATCGCGTGACGCGAGGGCTTCGGGCCCTCTATACCTTTGAAGATGGATACGGGACCCAGGTACGCGATGTCTCCGGGGTGGGTACACCTTTGCATCTGAGAGTTCAGGATCGCTCGGCGGTTTATTGGGCCAGCCACTTTCTCACCGTTCGCGCGCCCACGCTGATTTCATCGGCAGGACCAGCGAACAAGATCACCAAGGCATGCCAGGCATCAAACGAGCTCACCCTCGAGGCGTGGGTCAGCCCGGCAGATACTGAGTCAGAGGGTCTGGCGCGCATTGTGACGCTGTCTCCGGATGCGGACAACGTCAATTTCGCGCTGGCTCTGGGCCTGCCGGCGCAGGAGCCGAAGGATCTGTATGGCATGCGGCTCCGCACGTCAGAGCAGACCAACATCGGCGAACCATCGCTTTCGTCTCTGCGCGGGGTGGCCTTGAAAGCGCCGACGCACGTGGTCTTTACCCGGGAATCGTCTGGCACAGCCAGGATCTATGTCAACAATGAGCTCCATCTGCGGGAAGAAGTTGGGGGAGATTTCTCCAATTGGGACGACCGCTACCCGCTAACTGTGGGCAATGAGGCCACAGGCGGGCATCCCTGGCTGGGCAAGCTCTATCTAGTAGCTGTTTATTGCCGGGCCCTCGACAGCCACGAGGTGTGGCAGAACTATGCTTTCGGCTTGAATGATGTCTATAGGCCTGGCTATTACCTGCCCCAGGTAGTCAAATAGTTTGGAGTCTGCTGTTGGCGTATAGGATGTCTCGATGCTGCTGTGCAGAATCACTATGTGTAGGTGAATCCAAATGATCACTGAAAACCAAGACCCGATAGAAGGCTGTCCTCTCTGCGAATCTGCCGATACCCATGTCTTCATTGTGGTGCCCCAGGTGCCGGTCTACTGCAACCTGCTCTGGGAGACGCACGAGGACGCTCTTGCTGCCGCAAGGGGTGACATCGAACTGGGGTTTTGCAGAAACTGCGGATACGTGTACAATATAGCCTTTGAGCCAGATCTCATGCAGTACACGCAGGCTTATGAGAACTCGCTGCACTTCTCACCACGTTTTCAAGCGTACGCGGAGGGTCTGGCCAATCGCTTGATCGAACGCCACAACCTGTACGGCAAGGACATCATCGAATTAGGCTCTGGTCAAGGAGATTTTCTGAGACTGCTATGCAATCTGGGAGGGAATCGTGGTTTGGGCTTTGATCCCAGTTATGCGCCCGAGCAGGAACTCGATGCAGACTCGGCACAGGTCCGCTTCATACAGGACTACTACTCCGAGAAGTATGCAGGCTACCAAGCGGATCTCATCTGCTGTCGGCACGTACTGGAGCACATCCAAAATCCAGTCCAATTCCTGAGGGTGGTGCGTGAGGCCATCGGGGAGAGGCGAGATACAGTGGTCTTTTTTGAGGTTCCCAATATGGAGATCACATTGCGCGCCCTTGCCATCTGGGACATCATCTATGAGCATTGCTCCTACTTTGTCAGTTCTTCGCTGGCTTGCGCATTTGAACGGAGTGGTTTTCAGGTCAGCGGCGTCACCAGAGGTTTCGCCGGGCAGTTCTTGGGCCTTGAGGCCCTGCCTGGCCAAGAGCCTGGCGGCTCGGGAACAGGACAGGATGATGGACTAGTCCAGATACACGAGCAAGTGGTCGCCTTTGGCGAGAGGTATCGGAACAAGGTGAGAAGCTGGGAGCGCGACTTGGAAGAGATGATGATGGCGGGACAGAGGGCAGTCGTATGGGGTGCTGGGTCAAAGGGTGTGACCTTTCTGAACGTACTTGGGGCGCGAGACGAGATCAAGCACGTTGTGGACATCAATCCCCGCAAACACGGGATGTACGTCGCTGGCACTGGGCAAGAGATCGTAGCCCCGAATTATCTGCGTGATTGTCCGCCCGATGTGGTGATCATCATGAATCCAGTGTACGAGCATGAAATTGGACGGATAGTCAAGGATCTTGGTCTCCAGCCAAGGTTGATTTGTGCCTAGGTTGGCGCTTCCCAAACCCGAGAGGCGTTGAGATGCGGTAGGGATGGCGCGACAGACGAGACAGGGGGAAGATGAGTTTATCATGGCAAAGACTCTGATGTTCGGAATTGACGGTGGGACCTGGACAGTCATAGAGCCAATGATGGAGAAGGGCGAGTTGCCCAACCTGGCAAAGCTGACAAAAGAGGGGGCTTCCGGCAACCTGCGCACAATGCGTCCGGCTGCGTCGCCCATGTTGTGGACAACGATCGCCACGGGCAAGGTTCCCGAAAAGCATGGTGTCCAGTTGTTTGGGGATACATCCAAGACCGTTCGCTGCAAGCGAATCTGGAAGATCTACGAGGACATGGGGCATCCGGTGGGGTTGTGTGGCTATCTTGTGACCTGGCCGCCAGACATTTCCAATGGGTTCATGATACCCGATCTGTTTGCCTTGGGGCCTGACACGCAACCTCCAGACCTCAAGTTTCTGCAAGAGTTCACTCTGTCCCAGCGACGTACCCGTGGCGCTGCCGGCTACAGTGCAGGACACTATGTGGAGCTTGCCAGGAAAATGCAGCAGCATGGGGTCAGTGCCTCGACGCTGGCGTCTGCCTTCAGTTTCATGTCCCGCAAGACGCTGACCAATATGCCCCCCAAAGAGCGGTTCTGGCGCAAGGGTTTGGTACAACCCCAAATCTATGCTGATGTGTTCGCCCGCCTGTACAAGCAATACAATCCCGTATATGCGGGGTTTCACTTCCATCTGACCGATACCCTGTCCCACAAGTACTGGCGGTATCTGTTCCCCGAGGATTTTGTGGATGTTCCTGAGGAGGATATCGCTCGCTACGGCCAAGTCATTCCCCGGGCCTATCAATTGGCCGATGAGATCCTGGGCCGGTTCCTGGGCCTCATCGACGAGGATACAACGGTAATGGTCCTGTCAGACCATGGCTTTGGTCCGATGGATCCCGATCCGATCCCGATATTGAACATCAAACTCGTCATGAAGACAGTCGATGTACCTGACTACATCGTCCCCATGCGCATTGGGCGCAGGTGGTACCTCACGTCAAAGGACCGCCGGGATCGAGGTGTGCCAAAGCACGTCATCGAACGCCTATCTGCTGCTTACATCGAGGAGACCGGGGCTCCGCTGTTTGGCGTCACCGAGTTTCCAGGCTATATTAGGCTGCGATTGCCGCGCTACCGCGTCGATCTCAGCGGTACAGGTGTCTTTCCAGAGATTGCGTCTTATCCGCTGAGCGAACTCTTGAAATATGACACAGAGAAAGTCAACTCCGGCGCCCATCACGACGATGGAATCGTGATCGTACATGGGAAGAGCGTCAAGGCATGCGCGGGCATCGAAGGGATGGGACTGCTCGACGTGGTGCCCACGCTGCTGGCTCTGGATGGGCTGCCTGTCGCCAGGGATATGGACGGGCAGGTGAAGACAGATGCCATTGACGATCAGTTTCTGCGGACGCACCCCGTGAAATACATCGACTCCTACGAGGATGACGAGGCATCTGCGCCCGAGGAGGGAGAAATGACGGCGGAGGAACGCGATGAGGTAATGGGGCGATTGGAAGCGCTTGGCTATCTATAGACCGGATACCCAGCTGGCGCTGTACCAGACAACACACTAGCAGGCAATTAGATTGGGGGAAAGCATGAAGGTAGCAATTCTTGCCGGGGGCTATGGATCGCGTCTCGCAGAGGAGACTGAGATAAAACCGAAACCGATGGTGGAGATCGGTGGTCAACCCATCCTTTGGCACATCATGATGCACTATGCGCACTATGGCTTTAAGGAATTCGCGATTGCGCTTGGTTACAAAGGGGCGGCGATCAAAAGATACATGGTCGAGTACTGCTCGCTCAATAGCAACCTTACTGTGGACATGAAAACCGGCTCGGTTCATACACATGGCTGCCATAGTGAGGACTGGCTGGTCGATCTGGTGGATACCGGCCTTTCAACCATGACCGGCGGGCGCATCAAGCGATTGGCGCCCTTTATGGGCGACGAGACGTTTATGCTTACCTGGGGTGACGGGGTCTCTGATGTGAACCTGCATGATCTGCTGGCCTTCCACCGTTCTCACGGCAAACTGGCAACCCTGACAGCCGTTCGGCCACCGGCCCGGTACGGCTACATGAACTTTGATGGGGACCGGGTTGTCGAGTTCACCGAGAAACCGCAGATCGGAGAAGGCTGGATCAATGGGGCCTTCTTTGTGCTTGAGCCAGAAGTCTTTGACTATGTTGATGGCGACAGCACCGTGTGGGAGAGGGAGCCGCTGGAGAACCTAACCAGGGATGGACAGCTAATGGCTTATCGCCATATGTCCTTTTGGCAGTGCATGGATACACTGCGCGAGAAACACATCCTGGAATCATTCTGGCAGAGCGGCAATGCTCCCTGGAAGGTATGGGAAGACTAGGGTCTCGGTCACGTCTATGAAGCTGTTTGGCAAGCGTTTCTCTTTCTCGTTGTCCTCTCTGCTCATCCTTGCCGTGCTTGTCCACGGCGGGTTACTGGTCTATGATCTTGCCCATCCAGAGGCATTCGTACACGTGGACCATGGGGACCGCAGGTTGCGGTTCATTCAAGGCCTGCTGGCGAGTGCTGGCTCGGGCGAGGATCTGACTAGTTTTGCGACCAGCCACTGGATAATTGGCGATTATGGTGTACAGGCAGCTATCTATAGCGTCGTAGGACAGTATGGTCTGATTGTTCTCCAAGTGTTCTTTACTTTGCTGTCCATCGCCTGCCTGTACAAGTTGGCTCTACTGGTAAGTGGCTCGCAGAAAACAGCCCTGCTGGCAGCTTCTGTCTACACTTTCCTGCCGCATACCCTGGTGTATCCGCACCTCCTAGCCTCTGAAGCGATCTTTGTCCCGTTGGTCGTATTCTCCTTCTACTTTATGACCAGATATCTGCTTGAGCGGCCGCATCTGCCCTATCTCCTGTTGTCAGGGCTCATGATTGGGTTGGCGACTTTGGTCAGGCCGGTCACCGTGCTCTGGCCTGTTGCCGCCTGCGCCGTAGCCACCATCACGTTCCAGTCCAAATTGCACATCAGAAACTGGTTCGGCTATCTCTTGGTGGCGTCCCTGCCCTTGTTCTTGTGGATGCTGCTCATGCTGTCTGTGACTGGAGAGTTCTCGATGGGAAAGGGGTCGGCCAGTCTTGGGAGCAATCTCTATACCACGGTCTTGTTCGTATCAGATACGCTTCCTTCTGAGGACAAGGCTCGCGTCCAGGAGATCTACCTGACGTATGGGCCCTTGGACGGAGGGGAGAAGATGGGTATCGGCCAGTATCTTCGGTTCGTGACCGAGTATCCAATTGGCTATGCCGAGCATCAAGGCAGGGCCGCAATGATGTTCTTTGTCAAGTCCGGTATCAACAAGATGACGAAAAGCTACCTGCAGCTTTTCCCTGAAGCACTGGCTGAAATCGATGATCTGGAGACCCGCGACTCCTGGCGCCAGCGACTGGAGCAGGACGGCATCTGGGACACCTTTGTGTACTACTATCAACGATACAGCATTCTCGTCATTCTTGCCGCGGTCGCTGGCGTGTTGTTCGCAGTGGTGATGGTGCTCTCTGTCTATGGGACAGTGGTGTTGGGCATCAAGTACTTTGGCAAAGAGGGTTCAGTCGGTCGCCGCTGCATGACTGCTATGATATGTCTCTTCCCCTGGTATATCCTGGCAGCATCCCTGTCATCACAAAGGCTGCAGTCTAGACATCGTGCTCCGGCCGAGTTTGCCATATGTTTGTTGTTCAGTGTCGGGGTCAGTTCCCTGTATGCCGCTTGGAAAAGGGCCCAGGGCGGCAAGCGGCTTCAATCAGCCTGATTGCCCACAGGCGCTATGCCATCACCGCGAGCGCCGGCTCGGAAGAGAGTCCTTTCTTCAAGATCCTGCAGGGATAGGTCAGTAGGTTGTCTTGGGTACCAATAGCAGCGGATCAAGACTTGGCCACCTCTCAAGTCCACCCCTATTTGGCTTCAATGGCGCTCGGCACATCCAAAGCGGGCAAAAAAACAGCAGGTACTCTCCCCGTATCTTCTGAAAATCCTCTATTCACCGATTTTCGTTTGATTTCTTCTATAATAGCCTATTACGACAATTTAATGTTCTTATTCTTTGCTATCCGTTATACATTTTAGATAACGAATGAATTCAGAGTATATTGCGATATTTCAGATCTTAACTGGCCGATATGATACTTGACAAGGTATCCTAGTCAGTGTATAATGGTTTCTGACTGACGGGTAAGAGACAGAATTAGCTGGCCAGCTGTGCCGGTGTCCTGGGGCATGCATGCCAGGAATGCTGGTGCTTCCGGTGAACGTGGAGATCATATGGCAACCAGGGTACTGTGGCGAGAGAGATTCACAGGTCGTATCATAAGTGAGAACATCAATGGCATCCTTCGGGTGACGTCATTCAAGCCTGAAGACCCTTCCCCAATACCACCTCCCCCGACCTACAATCCGACGCACTATGTGGCCAGAGATGGCTCGGACTCGGGCGATGGCTCTGAGGACCATCCCTGGCAGACCATCGCCAAAGCCAATCGGACCCTGACGGCTGGAAATGTCCTGGCCATCAAGGCTGGGACTTATGATGATTACATTGAACCAGAGAACAGTGGTACTGCTGGCAAGCCGATTGTATACATGGCCCATGGGCAAGATCGCGTGGTCGTTGCCGGGAAGCCGACTGCCGGCAAGCTCTGCCAGATGCAGCAGGACTACATCGTAGCCCTAAACCTGGACTTTTGCTATGCTCATGGCAAGGTTGATGGTGGAGACTGGCCTTGGGTAGACATCTCCAGCTCTACCGGCTGCGTGGTTTACGGCTGCAAGATCCACCGGGACAGCAACACCCTCAAAGAGGTCGGGATCCAGGTTGCAAGCGCCACGAGAACCACCATTGAAAACTGTGAAATCTATGGCATGAAGATCGGCATCAAGATCAAGAACAAGCCCAGGTTTACAGTGGTGCGCGGCTGCAATGTCCATGACTGCTCATTCCATACTCTCTCCTTTGGGCAGGGTGGGTTCATTATCCAGGGTACGTTGATCGAGTATAACGTCTTTGACCACACTGGAGCCGATGGTTGCCAGGTTGTGAACCCAAAGTACGATCCGAGCTTTGACTACGAGAACAACGCCGACCCGGATGTAGACACACGGGGTATCATCATCCGGGGCAACGTGTTCCGTCATAATGGCGAGAATGCCCTGGACCTGAAGGCTAGCCGGTATATCATTGTTGAGGGCAATGTAATCTATGGCACCATCGGCTCTGGGGGCAAGAATGGTGTCAACAATCTGGACAACCGCAATGTCCTTGGCTCTATCACCAGGGGGCAGAGGACGACAGCCCACGACGTTGTCATCAGACGCAATCGCTTCTTTGACACATGCCAACCCACTCGGTTCTTTGGTGGGGAAACTGCAGAGCAAAATGAGGGCATCAAGATCTACAACAACACCTTCGTTGGCTGCAACCGGGATTTCACGGGTTATGACAGCCAGTGGGAGTCCGATGGCATTATCGTGGGGCATGTTGCCCTTCGCCAGCAGGGGGGCAGCAAGGCCATTCGTTGTGCATTTGTGAACAACATCGTAGTTGGTCAGAATACTGCCATGGTGGCTCTCAAGTTAGGGAGTGGTGCGGGGCAGTACTATGACTATAATCTCTACTACAACAGCAAGGGCGAAAAGTTCGCGCATATGAGCAACTCTTCCTGGACAGGCAAGAGCTTCTCCGGGTGGAAGAGCGCGATGTCAGATAACCCTGATATCGGAGGTAAGGAGGCGCATAGCCTCAGTGGAACTGATCCCAAGTTTGTGAATGCTCCGGAGCGTCCAAACTATGAAAAGGTGATCGAGGACGAGTCCAAAGTAAAACAGGCATCTGACCTTAGCCAGTACCTGGATTTCCGGATTGGGGAAAACTCGAAGGCGATTGATGCTGGCGGACCACTGGCCTTCGCCGAGAATTCCGGCAACAACTCCAATCGCCTGGATGTGGATGATGCAACTTGGTTCTGCGATGGGTTCGGCATAGCGGAAGGGGACATGATCCGCATCGCTGGAGGCCCGGAAGTACAGGTCGCTCAGGTAGACTATGACAAAAATGTGCTGACCTTAGAAGAGCCCAGGACCTGGAACAAGGGAGCGCAAGTTTATATGGACTATCGCGGGGACGCACCAGACATAGGGTTCTGGGAGAGCGGCTATGGCTAGGTGGATGCCGGAAGAACAAGCCGGAATGTGAGCACACGGCGACAGAAAGTATCGGCGCGTTGGCATGGAAGACAGATCTGCTGGCGCAGCAGGAAAGCGAAGGAGTAGGGACTATGGCTGAGACTGTACTGTGGCAGCATGACTGCCCCGGTCACATTGAGACCGAGATCATCGATGGTATCATTCACGTGACGTGCTATATCGAGGAAGATCCGCCACCTCCGCCACCACCCACTCGTGTGACAGAAGGGCTGCAGGTATTGTATGCCTTTGATGAGGGCGAGGGTACAGTCGTCCATGATCGGTCCGGTGTAGGGACTGAATTGAGTCTGTCTCTGGAGAGCGAGGCTGCTGTGACCTGGATCCCCGATGGCGGCCTGGCCATCAATGCGCCGACTATCATGTCTTCGATGGATCCTGCGGGAGGGGTTGCCAGCGCCGCCATGGCTAGCAACGAAATCACTGTCGAGGCTTGGATCAAGCCAGCGAACATCACTCAGGACGGGCCAGCAAGGATCGTCAGCCTTTCAGTCGACTTTAATTACCGAAACTTTCAGTTAGCCCAGACGGCGGAGATCTTTGACGTGCGCCTCAGAACCACTGAAACCACTGAGAATGGACGGCCGTCGCTGGCTACGCCATTGGGCTCTCTGACAGCCGATCTCACTCACGTGGTCTATACCCGGGCAGCCTCAGGCATGGCTCGTACTTATGTTGGCGGCGAGTCTGTCGTGGGTAGAATCGTGCCAGGCACTTTTTCCAATTGGGACGAGGGGTATCGCTTGGCGCTAGGGGACGAGTTGATAGGGAGCCGCCCCTGGCTGGGCGAATACCACCTGGTTGCGGTATACAGTAGGGCGTTGAGCGCCGACGAGGTCGGCCAGAACTTTCGAGTGGGGCCCAGACTGACTGCCTAGCCACAGCGCAAGGGTTCGCGAGCCGGTCCGTCTGGAGCCAGGCCACTGACTCGGACCGGGCGACAACCAAGCTGGTCATTCTGGTTCCATCCCAAGAAGCCTCCCTTGTCAAAGGACAGGGGGGGCTTCTGTATGTCGGGCTCTTCAGTCACCCCAAGCATGCCATTAGAAAGTTGTCTTCCCTTGGGCAGTCTGAGCAGCTTGAACTGTAGGCGACTCTGTGTTATTATGGGGATCATCAACTTACAGAGGTAAGCACGTGGGCGAATGGAGAAGCAAAGCTCAAGTCGTTATCATCGGGGGGGGAATCATGGGGGCCAGCACGGCCTGCCACCTGGCCAGACGAGGTTGTACGGACGTCGTCGTGCTGGAGAAGGACTTGTTGGCGCAGGCATCCACTGGTCTGAGCGCGGGCGGGTTCCGCCAGCAATTCTCGCACCCGGCCAACATACGCCTGTCACAGGAAGCGGTCCGCGTCTTTGAACGCTTTGAGGAAGACTTTGGCGTGGACATGGACTTCCGGCAGGTGGGCTATCTGTTCCTGGCTCAGACTGAGGGCGTTTGGCTAGAGTTTCTGGACAACGCCGAACTCCAGCGCCAGCACAACGTCCCGGTCGAGGTGCTGTCGCCCGACGAGATCAAGTATCGATGGCCGTATCTGGAAGTGGATGATCTGTCTGGGGGTACTTTTTGTGCAGAAGATGGCTACGCCGATCCCTATATGGCGGCCATGGGCTTTGCCAATGCTGCCCGGCAGTTGGGTGTGTGCATTGAAGAGCAGACACGAGTCATAGCCATCCAGGTGGACGCTGGTCGGGTGCGCGGCGTCGAGACCACACGCGGGCCAATCTCGACAGAGACTGTCGTAGACGTAGCCGGGCCGTGGGGGGGACAAGTGGCCCAGATGGCTGGATATGACCTGCCGGTCAAACCCTACCGCCGGCAGGTCTTTGTGACGCAGGCTTTTGAGGCCATCCCCAAGCCCGTACCCATGATTCTCGACATTGAACCGGCCTTCTACTTCAGGGGCGAGGGGCCTGGTATCCTGATGGGCATGAGCGACCCCGACGAGCCTTCAAGTTTCAACTTAAACGTGGACTATTCATTCCTGGAGCGTGTGATCGACAATGCCGTCCTTCGGGCGCCCATCCTGGAGGAAGCCGAGATCCTGCGGGGCTGGGGCGGGTTGTACGCTGTCACACCCGACGACAACCCCATCATCGGCGCGCTGCCGGGCGTCGAGGGGCTGTTCTGTGCCATCGGCTTCTCGGGCCACGGGTTCCAGCAGGCGCCTACGGTGGGCCGTATTCTGAGCGAGTTGATATTGGACAACGAAACTGATTTTGACTTGAGTCCCTTCGTTCACGACCGGTTCGGCAAGGTCGCTGGCAAGGCAGAGACGCGCGTGGTCTAGCATCGTCGTTGGTGCACAGTGGCGTCCTGGCCTGTCGTCAGGGCCGGATCCGCTTTCAAGGACGGGGGTCCGAGCGAGTTTCGTACCGAATACCAGCATAGACAGTCAGGCTCTTTTTCATATTTCCAGGGAGATTGGGGGAAAAGACAGAGATGCGAATCCTCTCGGGCGCCGATGTTCGGCAGGCTGTGACAATGGCTGAGGCCATCCAAGCTGTCAAGGATGCTTACATTCAGTTATCTGAGGGGCAGGCGGTGGTGCCCCTGCGAACGCCGGTCCCCGTGGAAAGGTGGGGAGGCGTGACCCTGTTCATGCCGGCCTACCTGTCCACCAGCGATGCCCTGGGGGCCAAGATCGTGTCGGTCTTTCCCGGGAACCTGGCGCGAGGCCTGCCCCTCATCCACGCCGTGGTGGTTGTTGTAGACGCGGAAACGGGGCGCCCAATCGCGTTGATGGATGGTACCTATCTCACTGCCCTGCGTACTGGCGCGGCCTCGGGTGTGTCCACTGACTTGCTGGCCAGGCCTGACGCCCGGGTTGCGGCCGTTTTCGGAGCAGGTGCCCAGGCGCGTACTCAACTGGAAGCGGTTTGCACTGTGCGACCCATCGAGAAGGCCTGGGTCTATGACACATTGCCGGACAGGGCTGTGGCCTATGCCCAGGAAATGCGGGCACGCGGCCGGCCAATACCCGTCGATATTTCAGTGGCTGGCTCACCGGCCGACGCGCTGCGCGATGCGGACGTGGTCTGCACGGCGACTACCTCCTCCATGCCCGTGTTTGATGACGCGGATCTGAAGCCCGGCGTCCACGTGAGTGGTGTCGGCGCGTATACGCACGAGATGCAAGAGATCCCGGCTGCGACGGTTGTTCGCGCAAAGGTGGTTGTGGACTCCCGGGTGGCTAGCTTGGCCGAAGCGGGGGATCTGATCATACCACTGGAAGAGGGGCTGATCACCGAGGCCAGTATCCACGGCGAGATCGGCGAGGTAGCAGCAGGGAAGATCCCGGGCCGCGAGTCAGATACAGAGGTTACTTTCTTCAAGTCGGTGGGACTGGCTGTCCAGGATGTGGCTGTTGCCGAGCTGATCCTGCAGCGCGCGGTGGACCTGGGTCTTGGTGTCAATGTGGAGTTATGAATTAGGGAGACTGAGAATACGGAAGGGCAGGATCAGCGGATCATGGTCCCAGCGCCTCGTCCAGCAGCTCCCAGAGGTCGAGCACGTCTACGAAGGTGTCCAGCTCGTTGGCGACGCGTCCGGCCCCGCGCAGTAGTGTAGGCTGGCAGGTGGGGCAAGCCGTCACGATGGTGTCGACCCCCACTGCCGCGGCGTCGCGGATGCGGTTCTTGGAAACCTCGACGGCCAGATCGCGGTCCACGTCCAGTACCCCACCGCCACCACCGCAGCAGGTGGAAAAGATGCCGTGGTGCTCCATCTCTACAAGCTCGAGTCCCAGAGCTTCCATGATCTGGCGCGGCTCCTCGACAATACCCAACATCCGCCCCAGGTGGCAAGGGTCGTGGTAGGTCACCCGTTTGTTGAGGGGCTTCAGGTCCATCTCCTGGATCTTTTCTGCCACCGCCACTACTGCGTTTTTGACCTTCAACCCGTACTCGTCACGCAGGGTGGCCGTGCAAGTGGGACATACTGTCAAGATCTCTTCCTCCAGATGTGCTCCGTACACCTGCCGGAATCGGGCCTGAGCCTGCTCGAACTCGTCCTCAAAGCCGACAGCCCCCACGATGTAGCTGCAGCACACTTCGTCGGACACCAGCGGATCGATGCCCACTTTTTCCAGGACCGATACAATCTTTTTGACCTCGTGGGGTTTGCTCTGGTAGGCGCAGCCCAGGTAGAGGGGCGTGGTCCCGACACGGCGGAAGGGTGTGGGCCGGGCGAAAAGCGTCCCCTCGTCCAGGATCTTGGCCGATGTCCGCTCGTGCTTGGGTGATGCGAATCCGGCTTGCCTTAGCTCCTGGCGGACCGAGCTAAAGATTTCCATGTTGTTCAGCGCGCAGCGGGCCTCGCAGTAGCCGCACATGAGGCACTCGTCCATGACATCTTGGACCTCGGCAGAAGGTTCCAGGATACCTTCCATGAGACCGCGGGCAACCAGCATCCTACCCCTGCTGGAATAAGTCTCCAGTCGTTTCACCCGGTAGACTGGGCATTCTTCGCGGCAAAAGCCGCAGCGCGTGCGGTTGCAGGTATAGATGTCTTCCGCATATTGTTTCAAGGATGGGAATTCAGCCATCAACGTCCTCGTTTCTAGGGTCCGATCCACCGGGACTCGAATTTTTTCCCAGGATTCATGATGTTCTTGGGATCGAAGAGGCTCTTTACCTCTTTCATATACTGGTAGCTCAGCCCATGCTCGCGTTCGTTAAAGCCTCCCAACCGGTCTCCGTCGCCGATATAGGTACTCATGGTGCCTTCCAGCTCGACTGCCTTGATGCTCATTTCTCTCACGTAGCGGTAGAACTTTTGCACCGTCTCCTCGGTCGAGTCGTCCACAAAGATGGCAAAGCTGATGCTGGGGCTGACCTTGTTCGGCGACTCGTTGTAGACCGTCATGCCCAGGATCTGCTGGTCATGCCTGGCTGCAATCTCGAGGAAGGCGTGGTACATCTCTTCCAGTCGCCCAAAGGGCACGCCCACGTCGGCCGAGCCAAACTTTTTCTGTCGCTGGCTGTCGGGCCATTTCTGCTTGAAAGGGATGAAAGCCAGCCGGTGTTTGCTATCCCAGTAGCCCTCCACCATCTCTTGTTCGCGGACCAACTCGGCCTTGAATTCGCCCTCGAGAACAGCCCTCGCTTTGCGGAGGCCAAAGTCTACGACGTCCTCGTCACCTGCGAAGGACAGAAACAGGATCGATTCCGCCCAGTCGGGGACCTCGGGCTCCCTGCCATAGTTTTCACGGTAGGCATGCGTGTAAAAATGCAGTCGCTGCCGGCAGTTCAGGTGGGCGCTCTCCACGCTGAGACCGCTGGCCAGGGTACGCTCCAGGGCTTGTGCCCCATCGATCAAGGTGGGGAAGACCCAGCCCCTTACTTCTCGCGTCTTGGGCAGGGTCACCACTCGCAACGTGGCTTCAGCAACCACCCCCAGTGTCCCCTCGGAAGCCACCAGCAGGTGCATCAGGTTATAGCCGGTGGAAGAGAAGGAGGCTTTGCGGTGCCCAACGCGTACCGCTTCTCCACGACCGGTAACCACAACGGCGTTGGTCAAGCAGTCCAGGATCTTCCCATAGCGGACGCCAAAGGTCGAGTCGTTGTCGCAGCCGATGGATGCCCCGATGGTACAGGCTCGTTTGCTCTCCGGTTGGTGGGGCAGCCAGAGTCCAAAGGGGGCCAAGTACTCGTTTAGCTCCCAGATGGTGATGCCAGCCTGGACCGTGACGGACATGTTTTCGGGATCGATCTCCAGTACCCTGTTCATGCCTTTTGTCTCGATCATGATGCCGCCTTTCCAGGCGACTGCCCCGCCCCCCATACCTGTCCCTCCGGCAAAGGGTATGAGGGGTAGTTCGTACCGGAGCGCTACCTGGACGATCTGCACAACCTCCTCCGTATCCTGTGGGACGACGATGATATCTGGCAGGTCCGTCATTTGCTTGTACCGGGGACTCCAGTCCCGACTGTAGGCCATGCGGTGCAGCATGCCATCCGTGGCTCGATCGCCCAGGACTGCTTGCAGCTCTGCCAGTGCCGGTTTTACCCTGTCTTGATCTGTCATTGTTTCCTCCAGAACCTGCAGAGAATCATCCACCGCACAAGAGGCGGTTGCAGGTGGGGCAATAGTGCAATCCCTCACCGCGTTCCACGGCACGAGCTGCGCCGGTGGGTACGTCGGTACCGCAGACCTGGCAGATGCCCCGCTTGAGCGGTGCGATCCCAACGCCACCCAGGCTGCTGCGCAGATTGTCGTACAGGGCCATATCTGCCGCGCCAAACCGGGCCCGCTTCTCCCTGATGTCCTGATCCAATTCAGCCAAGAGGGTCTCGATGTCCGCTTTCTCAGCCCGCAGGTTTGCCTGATCCTCACCCCACGTGGTCTCGATCTGGAGATGGCGAGCCTGTCGTTCGGCCAGTTCGGCTTCGTCATCCTCGATGGCGATCATCAGCTCCAATTGCTGATCCTCCAGTTCAGATTGGCGGCGGCGAAGCGCGGCAGCCTCCTCCTGGAGGTTGCTCAACTCCTTTGGGTTTCGAACGCGGCCGCTGTACAGACGGTCCTGGTTCTTCTTTAGCTTGGCATTGAGCCCAGAAATCTCCAGGTCCAGGTCCCGCATCTGAACCCTCAGTTGGTCCAGGCTCTGCTGGGTTTCGACAGCAGCCCGCTGGGCTCGGGCGACATCATCTGATTCGCCCAGGCCGGCTTCTACGACCGCCAGCCGCTGGCTTCTGGCATCTCTTTCACTGTCCACCAGTTGCATCTGGTAAAGATCTCGCACAACGCTCATGGTTGCCTCCACCTTACCCTGCAGTTGTCACCCAAAGCTCCGGGCTCTTCCGGATTGACTTCCAAAGCTGGCACACAGGGTCTCCGGGTACCAGGGCGTCCAAGTTGCTGTGACAGAGTCGTCAGCCACGAAAAAAGGGCCTAATGCACGCCGCATTAGGCCCCAGCAAACGATTGCCAGGCGATTCAAGTTCCTGGGCGCCCCAAGGACACCGCTCTGCATGTCCGAGCCCTCGCAAAAAGGCGTCATCGCCGAATTCTTGCCCTCCAATTTCACGTCAGGGATTATACCACACCCCGAGCGCCGGACAAAATCGAGAAAACACAGAGGGTAGACTGAGGGCCTGCCGGACTCAGCCAGCAAACTTTTGGCGTAAGATGTCAACCACCTGCCTGCTGATTAGACCCTCTTCTTCGTCACACCGCTCTTCAAAGTTCTCGTTGCCGATGAGCGCGGTCAGTGCCCCGCGTGTGGCAGCATCATACTCGCCCGTCACGGGCCCAGCGTAGTATCCAGCCCACTGTAGAATGCGTTGGATCTCTCCGGCCAGATCGCCCTCAATGGCAACCATTTCGTCGGCAGTGGGCGGCCTGAAGAAAAGGTGATGCAGGTCTACCAATGCCTGTAACCGATCGATAGGCGCTGGATCATCGTCTACTCGCAGGTCCATATAGCGATCATTGTAGCCGCCATAGCCGCCCTCAGGCCGGACGATCAGCACCGCCGCGGACTGCTGGCCGCGCCGGTCGCCGCCGGCAGCTTGCCCAGCAGCCAGAGCACGGACCAGCCGGTCAGCCAGTTCGCCCTGGGCTCCCTCAAAGGTCTTGGCCATGGCCTCCACCGTCGCGCTGCTGACCAGGATGTTGCCCTGGGCGGCATAGTACGTCCCGGTGAGGCCCCCAGCCCAGGCGTGACACTCGTTTCCGGTAAAGGTTGCCGCCCGCCCCTCTGCGTCTATCATGCCTACTTGACGTCGCTCACATCCTTCATCCCCAGCGACGAGTTGGCCGAGCGCTTCTTCAGCCGTCAGCCCGCGAGCCATCAAGGCCAGACCTTCTGGACCAAAAGAGGTGTTGGCGTAGGATTGAGTGGCCACGGCTCCAACCCCGGCGCGAGCCCAAGGAACCACGGCTCCTACCGCCAGGAACTTGGACTGGACGGCGATACCCCACTCCTGGGTCTCGGGATCATGGCCGGCGATGGAAAAGGTAGAAAGACCGATTTCTTTGCTCATGATGTGCTTCCTCCTGCATGCTGTGCTACGTGGTTGCATACCATTCCCTGCACCTGTAGAATGCCCATAACCGATCTATCGTTCTTGTCACGGCGAGGCGCCCTCGGGCCAAAGTAAGCCCCACCGACTAGGAAGGACGTGTTTGCACTCAGGCCACCTGCCGGCCGGGGATGGGCGGCCCTCCGGCATAGACGGAAGTCACAGACATGGCCCCCAACCGGGCTCCCAGCAGGCGGTGTTCCCCCAACCATATGCCTTTGGCCTGGAAGGAGACGACGTCAAGGGTCAGCAGGGAGGCGGCTACGGGATGGCCCGAGGCCAGTGGGGCCAAGATGTCAGAGAACTGGCCCTGCGCACAAACCAGGGCGCTCTCCCCGGCAGGCTGGAGAGAAAGCACGGGAGCGACCAGCGGGAACCCTTGGCTATCCAGAAAGGCCAGCGCCCTCACGGCAGTCATGGGACCAAATCGCTGTTGCACCGGCAGGGGCATGGTCGTGGCCCCATCGAGCGCCGCCGGGGGGCGAGACGCGCGAGCCAGCAAATAGTCGGCCAGGACCCGCGGCTTGGAGATCTGAAAATGCCGCAGCACCGCTCCGGCCTGGATGATGCCCGCGTTGCGGATGCCGGTATAAGCGTTGTAGCGCAGCAGTTCGGTGTTATTGAGGCGATCCACATACTCGCCCGCCCGCTGCCAGCCCTGAAAGCGCCCCTGCAGTACCCAGCCTTCCAGATCTGTGGTTATGACCAGGATGCTCACCCGCGCGTCGGCGTCCAGATTGCCCACCGACTTGCGCAGTAGAAAATTGCCGAGGATCAGCCGGTCCTCCGTGTCCCCAGCCGGCATGATGGAGGTACAGGGCACGATGTTTGGCACGCCGCTGGCGGAACGCGTGGCCAGAAACTTGGGCGTCATTTCATGGCTGAGAGCCTCAAGTAGGCCGGGTTCTTTTTCCAACATGGACATGCGGTTGCCTCCCACTGGTCTTATCTCGTGATCTGTCCGGGCAGGATATAGGGATAGTTCTTCCCCAAGATCTGTGTGCGGAGGGTACGGTCGATGCGGCGCATGGCCAGGTACAGCCTCCAGATCAGGGCGTCCTCACGATAGTAGGAATGGACTTCCTCCTCGGTGAGGGGCTCAAGGCCCAGTGCGGCGGCTTCTCCCGCAAAGAAATCGTTGACCTCGACGATGATATCGGGGACCAGCTCCGGCCGCTGTTCCTTGTAGAAATTGGCCACGAGGTCCACCGCAACCCGGTGAAAATCATAGTAGCGGTTCACTACATCTTCCACGAAGAAAAGGCGCAGGATCCAGGCCAGGAAAGATGGCGCGCTTCTCAGAAACAGCTCCGGATCCAGTTGTTCCACCCCATCAATGCGGAAGAGGGGGGTGCTTGTGTCGAGGTAGGCCAGTCTCGTGTCCAAGGTCACCTGTGGGCTCTGGGGGTCAAAGCCCTGGATGGACCAATTTGAGATCTGGCCGTCCAGGGCTACCTGCAGGTGATCCTGGCGATGGTTAAAGTCCCATACCCGGCGCATCTCTTGGAGGGCGCGCCGGACCAGAATGCGTACCATTTCGCGGGGAAGCAGGTGTAGCGCGTGGTGGCCGATGCTGGCGGCAGGCAGTTGCTGCTGGACGATGTACAAGATGGGGCGATCGCCAGGTTCCAGCTCGATACAACTGTGAGCCGGCAAGCTCAGGCCAATCTCTGTCTGGAGCAGTCGATTGTACTCGTCATAAGCATCGCGATACTCCTCCACTTCTCCCGCATCCTGGAACAGGGGCAGGCGCTTGAAGGCTAGATCCTCTATACCCTGCGCCTGGATGGCAAAGACGGTGCTGATTTCGCCATAGCCGAGGACGTGGGCCGGAATCTGGCTGCGCTCAGGGTACCGTGGGTCCAGACCTCTTTCAAATGTCTCGAGCAGTTCTAGTCCGGCCTGATTCAGGCTCACGATAGTCCTTCCCCTCAGCTTGGCTCATCCTGGTGGGTCGCGCCGGACCACACAGCCACGGGCACGTGCCGGACGGCCACGGCGTGCAGCGCTTCCATCTCCCCGCGGGTCAGGAGCGGTATGCCCTCCAGTGCGTAGGCAAGGTCCAGGCGCTGGTACTTGGGTCCGCCCAGATTGGTGTAGGCCAGCAAGTCCCAGCGCTCGACGGTCGGGAGTTCGGCGCCAATAAAACCGGCCAGGGCCGTGATGTTGGCTGGATCGGCCGTGTAGCCCGGGATCACGGGTGTGCGGATCCAAAGGGGCATGCCTGTGGCGGCGATGCGTCGGACGTTGTCCAGAACGGCGCCGTTGTCAATGCCGGTGCCGGCCAGGTGGCTGCCTGGGTCAAAGAACTTGAGATCGTAGAGGACCAGGTCGACCAGGGGCAGGATCCCCTCGTAGCGGGGCCAGGCTGCCGCGCCACAGGTATCCAGCGCCACGTGGAGTTCGGCCTCGCGGAGCTGCGGCAGCAGCTCCTGGAGAAAATCAGCCTGCATCATTGGCTCGCCGCCAGAGAGGGTCACTCCACCGCTAGAGGTTTCGAAAAAGATCCGGTCTTTTATCACCTCGGCAAAAAGCTCCTGAGGCGTCCACCTCTGGCCAATGACCTCCAGGGCGGCGGCGGGACAGGCCTCGGTGCAATCCCCGCAGGCATCACAGCGCAGGCGGTCGATGCGCATGCCCTGCGGCGTCAGATCCAGGGCATCTACCGGGCAGACTTTCAGGCAGTCGCGGGCGGCAATGCAGCGCACGTCGTACCACATCAGCTCTGGCCGGGGTGAGATTCCTTCCGGATTGTGGCACCAGGCGCAGTGAAGCGGGCAGCCCTTGAAAAAGACGGTGGTCCGGATGCCAGGGCCGTCCTCGGTGCTGAACCGTTGGATGTTGAAGGTGGTACCTGCCACAGTCGTATCGGTCAACTTGCTCTCCACATCTTCAAGAGTCGAACATCAGAATCTGAAATAGAAGAACCTCGAACCTCGAACCTGTTACGTCATTCCGGCGGCCAGTTGGGTGGAATGTGGAGGCGAGCGTCGTGCTCGTAAATGGCGCGGATCTCGGGGAAGGCATCGTAGCCTGCCAGGGTCAGTTCTGCAATGTGGTCGAAGAAGGCTGTCTGCTCGGCAGGCAGCTCTGATTCACCGGTGATGGCGTTGCCCCAGGGATCCCAGGGCAGGATCTCGATCTTGTTCAGCGCCAGAAAATCACGGACCAGATCGCCGCGCACAAACCAGATGCCGTGCATATCAAAGATGCCGAAATCGTCCGGGTTGGCCTGGCCCGAGCGGCAGAGCTGCCAGGCTTTGCCGCCGGTAAGGAACTGGTTGCGAGGTACATCCAGCGGATCAAACTGGATCTGGAGCGCTTCGCACTGGAATGCGTCCAACTGGGCGTCGACAAGAACCCAGCATCCCCCATCGGCATCCCAGTACTCACATACCCAGTGGTCCTCGTATCGGTCTGGCCCAAAGTAGGCGCCGAACCCGCAACGGGCGCGGGCTGGAACCCCTTGATGTCGCAGAAACGCGCACAGTACTATGGAGAAATCCCGGCAATTGCCTACCAGCCTTCGCTCCAGTGGGCGTGCCCTGGTGAGTGGTTCGTCGTCAAGTTCCAGGATCCGGGCCAGTTTGTCCGATAAGGCGCGCAGACTCACCTCCTGCTTACGGGCTTCCGGCAGTACGATACCGTAGCGCTCTGCCCAAAAGATGTGTACCAGGAGTCCCTGGACCACCCCACACAGTTCACTGATGCTGGTGGGCAGGTCGTCCAGTAGGGTGGCAACCTGCCCTGGATCGGTCATGATCCCAGGGCTTGCATAGTAGGCCAACAGTTCTGAGGTTTCAGACGCAGTCATTCGCGGTTTTGCTTCTCCTTTTCGTTTTGGTCTCCACCCTAATTAGTATAGTCATTCGGTGCAAAAGGCAAAGCTCATGATCGCAAAAGGCTCTCGGCAAAATCCGCCTGTCTGTTGAACCTGTCCCAGGACGAGGCCAACAGGATCGATGGCCGGTGCTGGACGGGTGCCGCCAACATAGTCTCGGTCCAGTGGGCCGTGGCCCCGGCTGCCCTGTGAAAGCAGTCAGCGGTGAAAGCATCCAGAGCCTGAGCGCCCTCCCCTGCGCTCTGCCCATGGTGCTGCTGGTACATCTCTGCCGCCTCGGACAGGAACGCAGCTTCCAGGGAGTCCCGGCGCTCTTGGTAGAGGGCCAGCCGCGTCGTAAAGTCACGGATGACCGCCCGGTGCAGGCGTTCGTGCCTCCACCACAGCGAGCCGGCATCGTAGGTGCCCTCAGGCTCAGGCCCGAGATCCGGCAGCCCGCTGCCACCGAGGTACACCGGCTTAAAGATGCCGGTACACGTACCCGAGGTTCCGGTCAACCAGGTGGCCGGCAGGTCGGGCTTCAAATGGGCGACCATCGCTCCTGTAGACTGGCCGGGGCGCGTCGGGCCAAAGCCGGCGTGCACGCAGATGGTGTCCATCAGCCAGCCCTGGCCAGGGTTCCACGCGGGATCTTGCTCTGCCTGAGGCCCGTGGTCGCGCAGGGCGGCCATCATCGTAGCCACAGAGAGACAGCCCTTTTCTGCTTCCAGCAACTCGGTTGACCCGCACTGGCGGGTCCGGCAAGCGCTGAACCTGGTCATCACCAGGTCGGAATAGCAGCGGGCGAAATGAAAGTCATCCCGGGACTGGCACCAGCCCTTCTCAATGGCATGCTCAACCAGCCCCGGCGAGGCCAGATCCCACTCAGCGCCTATGGTCAGGCCATTGGAGATGGTACGCACGTCGCGCACCTGTTCGGCGGCCCAGTACTTGCCCGCTGTCTCCAGTACCCAGGCCTCGCCGGGGTCGGCGAGGATGAACGAGTTGTGATAGAACTCTTTGTGGTGGAAACCGCAGTTGCCGCCCTGGCCGTGTTCAGCCAGCAGTTCGACAATGACGTCCAGCGCCTGGCGCGCGGTAGCGGACCGCTCCAGCGCCAGCCGGATAAAGTCCATGCCGATCAGGCCCGGCCCCTTGTCGTAAGGCTCCTTGGTGAAAACAGCCTCATTGCCAATGGCCACGCCCTTCTCATTGATCCCCATCTCGCAGCCCCAGATCCAGAAGGGTTTGGACAGCAGCACCTCGAAGGTCTCGTGAACCTGGGGCACCTCAATGTAGGTGCACTGGATCGTTGACCCGGGCTCGTGCTGGGCGCGGGGGACGTGGGCCAGTAGGTGGGCTTCGTTGGGCTGCCGGTCGCTGTTCTTGGCCAAGATGACGCTGCCATCCTCCGTGGCCTCGCCAACCGCGACCAGGGTATCACACATGCGAAGGTTCCTTCCGAGCAGTGGCTATCAGGCTTCCCCCCACAGTGGCTTGACCTGCGCCAGCCACGGCTCAAACTGGTCCGGAGACTCGGGGAATTCCTGGCAGAGGGATTTGATCTTGTCGGCAGTGGTGGACACGGCCAGCAATCGCTTGAGGCTGGCATAAGAGAACTGCCCGGTCAGCACGCCCCAGAGCAGCTTGGCGCCCATGGAGAGCGGTCTTGCCCGCGTTCATCTCGGTCTCATAGTTGAGATTCATCTGGAAGAAGTCCTCGCTGCTAAAGATGAGGTCCTTCTGAAAGAGATAGTCCACCTCGCGCCGCGACAGCTCCGCGGCGGCCGGCAGTTGGACAAACAGCGATGCGAACTTGGCCCCCTGGTCGCGAAAGTAGCGGACGTTGTAGGGCCACAGGGCATGGCGGCTTACGTCGTTGCGTTTTAGCGCTTCGGCCGCCACCTCGGCCGCGATCTGGCAGGCGGTGAAGGAGGAGGTGACGCCTTCACCCGAAAAAGGCTTGGTCTGGAAGGCGGCGTCGCCCATGACCATGAAGCCATTGCCCACCAGCGAGTAGGGGGAGCGGCGGTAGGGCGTGCGGCCCTGGGCGCGCTTGACCACGCGGCCAGGATCGCCAAAGTACTCCTCCCGCCATTCGGCATGCTTTTGCCAGGCATAGTCATAGCTGCCCGGCTGCCCGATGCCCAAGATCGAGCCGGTTCCCCGGCTGGGATTCCAGAATGCCTTGTGATAGGGGTAGAAATTGAGCCCTTTGGGAAAGCCCTCGCCCAGATCATCGCGGAACTCCAGGCAGACGAACAGCGTATCGTCGTCAGAGATCGGCATCGGTCTCCAGGCCAAAGCCCTCCGGCAGCCGGGTACGTACGACGCCCTTGATGCCCGAGGCGTCGACCACGATCCGGCCCCGGGCCTCCAGCGCTTCGCCGCCGGCCTCAGCCCGCACGCCGGTGAGGGTACCTTCCTCGATGATGGGCTCGATGACGGTCACCTCCTCCAGGATCTCTGCCCGGGCCTCTATCGCGTTGCGCAGCAATCGCCGGTGGAAGGCGGGCTTGGACATAACATAAAACGGATAGGGAACCTCGTTGCGCACCTGAAGGTTGGGTGACCAGGCCAGGCCGGTGAGATGGTGGCCCAAAAGCTCGTCGCCGTCGGGCGGGGCCAGGCCAAATTGCTCAAAGCGGACCTCGTCCATGTGAAAGATGTCAATGTCCTGGCCCAGATCCTGGAGCCGCTTCTTTTCCAGGACAACGGTGAGGAATCCGGCCTGGCTCAGGCGCCAGGCGAAATAGGCGCCGGTGGTTCCGGCCCCGACGACAATGACATCGGCGTGCAGTTGCTGTGTCATGCAGGCTCCTTGTTGTCCAGCGCAACCTCCCGCAGGCTCTCGTAGCGGATGTGCTATGACGTCCTGTCAATCCTCAGGTGGCCTCACCCCTCGACGCCAATGCCAACCTGCCGGAGGTTCGCTACACTGCGTGGCTCTCCCGAGCTATGATCTCGTCCTGGATCTCTTTGCCCAGCATCGCAAAGTAGGCGTTATAGCCCGTGACGCGCACCAACAGGTTGCGGTAGGCGTCGGGATCTTGCTGCGCAGCCCGCAGGGTGCCGGGGTCGATGACGTTGATCTGCAAGCAGGTACCGCCGGCGTGGGCATAGGCCCGCAGCAGCGCCGCCAGCTTGCCCCGATTCTCCGGGCTCTGCAGCAAACTCGGCGAAAAACTCATGGTATGCGATCCGCCGTTGGGCGCGGTCTCTAGCCCCAGGTGCCCCACGCTCTTGACCACGGCCGTCGGCCCCAACCGGTCGGCGCCGTTGACGGGACAGACGCCGTTGCTCAAGAACTGGCCGCGCAGGCGGCCGTCCGGGGTGGCCGCGGTCTTGGGCGCGTAGGCCACCCAGTAGTTCCAGGACAGATAACCGCCCCGGTAGCGCTTGCCGGTCTCGGGCGTGACGTGTTCAAAAGCCTCTGTCGTCCAGTGGCGGCTGATGTCGCAGGCCAGTGCGTCGGCATCGCCATCGTCGTTGCCGAACTTTGGAGTTTTGTTGAGCAGCATCTGGCGCAGCGCTTCATGCCCCTCAAAGTTGGCGTCCAGGGCGCGCACCAGCTCGTCCATGGTCACAGCCCCATCGTCATAGACCAGCTTTTTGATGGCCGCGGCGCTGTCGGCCGTGGTGGCCAGAGCCACCCCTTCGATGGTCAGATAGTTGTGGCGGGCGCCACCGGCGGTGATGTCCAGCCCCTTCTCCAGGCAGCCGTCCACCAGCGCGCTCAGGTAGGGCGTGGGCTCGAATCGAGCCCGGCCCGTATCGGCGATATTGTTGGCCGCGATCAGCAGCTCCATGCTGGCGCTCAGTTGGGCCTTGAGCGCGGCGAGAAACTGCTCAAAGGTAGCAAAGGTCCGTGGATCGCCCGTACGCGGGCCAACCTGCTCGCCGGTGGCTGCATCCCGGCCGTCATGCAGGACCAGTTCTACGGCCTTGGCCAGGTTCAGGTTGACGTCGACCGTGCCCGAGCGGTCGTTGCCCTGCAGCGTGTTCTCCAGGCAGCCGACTGGAGCATAGTCCCACAGGTCTGCCTCGGGCAGGCCCTGCCAGCGCAGCCCGGCCATGGACTTTTCGTCAAAGTTGAGCAGGAAAGGGCTGCCCTGGGCCTGGGCAACCATGTCCACCACCCGGTCTAGCAAGCGCGCGGGTGTTTTCTGGTGGAGGCGCAGGTTGGGCTTGGGTTCCAGCAGGTTCATCTCCTGGATGACCTCCAGGAGCAGGTTGTCAACTCGTTGCTGGCGTCCTCGCCCTTCTCATCGATGCCGCCCAACGTGATGAGCTGGCCAAAAGATGCGTTGATGCCCTGGTTGGTGCCCACCCAGCCCTGATAGTCGTAGGCATAGTTGTGCTTGATCCACAGGCACTGGAGCCACTCCCTGGCCTGCTCCCGCGTGAGGTCACCCGAGTCCAGGCCGGCGCGGTAGTAAGGGGTAGAGGTACTGGTCGATGCGCCCTGGGGAAACGCCGGGACCGGGGTAGCCTTCGGCCACCATGACCAGCATGTGAGTCAACCACAGGGCTTGCAGCGCCTCGGGAAAGGTCTCGGCGGGCTCCCAGGGTACCTTGCGGCAGATGCGCGCCGTCTCGGCCAGCTCGGCCCGGCGGAGCGGGTCAGCCTCGCTCCTGGCCGAGGCCTCGGCCTCGGCTGGCGTAGCGTTCGGCCAGGGTGTGCACACCATCGGCGCAGATAGAGATGGCGCGGGCCAGATCCCGCTGTTGGGGCGTGGCCTGCGGGTCGCCGGCCGCGGCGTCGGCCTCGGCTTTGATGGCCTGCCAGCCCTGGCGCAGGACCCTGGCATAGTCGGGGATCAGGTGGCCGGGCACGGCGCCGCAGTTGCCGATGCCCAGCCTATCCAATCGCTGGACATCCTTCATGAAGCGTTTTTCCATCTTGGCGAACTGGCGCGCCTCAGATCGGGTCAGCGAGCGGGAGAGGGCGGTGGAAAAGTGGGAGCCAACGACCAGTTCCCCTTCGAGGATATGAACCGGCAGGTACTCCTCCACGATCCGTTTGAAAAAGACGGCCCGCCGCACCACCAGCGGCTGATCCCAGAAGCCGGCCGGCAGCGATACCGGGCTGGCGCCAGCCAGCAGGTATGCCTTGGCTCCCGCGAAGAACATCATCATCTCCGGGACGTTGGTCCAGTTCCAGGGGGCATAGACCTGGTCCCAGGAGGTGCCGGTGGTGTAGGCCCGTACCTCGTTGGTGTAATCGCGCTCGTAAAAGTCCCAGTACTGGTCGCGCAGCCGCTGGACGCGGGGAGAGAGGTTGCTGGCCGGGGACCAGAGGGTTGCAGCCTCCGGTGTGCTGGACACTGGACTGGACATCATGGATCCTCCCAGCACCCCGCGAGTCCCGGGGTGCGTCACAACGGTGTGTCTGCCAGCGTGGCTCGCATCTTTGGACTGCAACGCGCTCGTTGGTGCTCAGGTCGCATCCGTGATCTGGCGATTTTGGCTTAGAGATGGCGAGCACGGTCCAGCCAAGAGCCAAGGACAGTGAGCCTCATCGGTATAGCACAAAGTGTATGTTCTCTCAAGCAAAAGTGATCGCCCAATCATCCATCTTCAGAAGCTGTCCAATTCAAGAGTGTGCCTGCCCGGCTGTCTACCCCTCCACCGCAAACCGCAGCGCCGCCTCGGCATGGATCGTCGTCGTATCAAAGAGCGGCAGCCCGGCATCGGCCTCGCTGACCAGCAGCGGGATCTCGGTGCAGCCCAGGATGACGCCCTCAGCGCCGCGTTCGGCCAGCCGCTCGATGACCGCCAGGTACCCGGCCCGCGACTCGTCCAGGATCTGCCCGGCCACCAGTTCGTCATAGATGACCGCGTTCACATAAGCGGCGGTCCTCGGCGTCGGGGACCAGGACCTTGATGCCCTGGTCCGCCAGGGCGTCCCGGTAGAAGGGCTTTTCCATGGTAAACTCGGTGCCCAGCAGGCCCACCGTCCTCAGTCCCCGCTCCTGGATGGCTGCGCCCACCGCGTCCAGCAGGCTGAGCATGGGCACGTCGACGCTGGCCTGTACCTCGTCAAAGACGATGTGCATGGTGTTGGTGGCGATGAGGATCAGCCGGCGCCCGCGGCCTCCAGCTTCTGCGCGGCCTCGCTCAGCCCCTGGGCCACCAGGTCCCAGCGATCCGGCCCTGGGCCAGTCGACGTAGGGCTGAAAGCTGACGCTGTAGATGAGGATCTCGGGGTAGCCATAGTCGCCATAGCGCTCGGTGTAGGTGCGGGTGATATACTCATAGTAGGCTACGGTCGACTCGGGGCTCATGCCGCCGATGATGCCGATGGACTTGTGCATAACTCGCATCTCCTTTTCTGTCAGGTGACGTCTACCAGCGGGCCGATGCGGTCGATGGCGTTCTGCACAAAGTGCCCGTCATCGATGGTGAGCTGGATGGCCTGCTGGGGGCAGACCGTGACGCAGCGCCCGCAGCCCCGGCAGGCCTCGCTGATCACGGCCTGATGGTCGTTCAGGTGGATGGCGTCGACAAAGCAGACGCCCTGGGTGCACAGCCCGCAGCCCTGGCAGTCATCGGTCACGGCCACGCTGACGCCCGGCATCTTGTTCACCTTGGCGCTGATCTGGGGCGTGATGTTGGGCAGCATGCGCCAGATGCAGCAGCAGGGACAGCAGTTGCAGACGGTGAGCAGCTTGTTGCCGGGACCGACGCCGAGCCAGACGGTGTCCAGCTTGTTGCGGCCGACCATGTGCACCAGGCCCGCCTCGCGGCAGCGCTGGACGTGATCCCGGGCTTCCTCCTTGGTCACGCGGCGGCCGATGCTTGGGGTTGATGCCCATCGCGGCCTGGCCGAGAAAGAGGCAGCCCAGTTCGACGGGATAATCCTGGCAGTCGGATGCGTCACGGCACAGGCAGTGATCGATGATCCAATGGTGGCTGGCCTGCTCGATGAAATGCTCGACCACCTGCGAGGGCAGGACCATTTCCTCCGGCCAGTCAATCTCTTCGTTGACCTCGATGACTCTGTCCATGGGCAGGTAGAGAATGTCATCGCCATCGAAGAGCATGCGGTCGACGAGACTGCCGACGACCGGTAGCTTGGTCATCTCAGCAAAGAAAAAACGCTGCCGAAACGGTATCTTGACGAGTTCGACGAACCACCTGGGTCGGGCCATAGCTTTGCGCTGAGCGCTCCTATCTTCTGGGATGCACTGCTTCAAGCGGCAGCATTATAACATAGCTACGCCCTTTTTGCATAGGCGCAAGCTCAGGCGAAATCGATCCCCACCTGTGTAAGAGTGAGATTGCTTCGCTTAGGCAGAAGCGCCTTCGCTCGCAATGACGGGTTTGGATACGATTGCCCTGGTGGGTGAAGCGGCTCGTTCGTGCTCAGACGGGGGATGCCGGTTATCTCCCCAGGGGGATGCTCTGCAGCAGTTCCTCGTTGGTGGGATACTTGTCCATGAGCCGGAACATCGCTTCCAGGGCTGCCTGGGGTTTCTGGTCGGCCAGCTTGCGGCGCAGCCAGGCGATGCGCTGGCCCTCGCCTGGGTCATAGAGCAGGTGCTCCTTGCGGGTGCCGCTGGCGGTGATATTGATGGCCGGAAAGATGCGCGCGTCGGCCAGGGCGCGGTCCAGGACGATCTCGCTGTTGCCGGTGCCTTTGAACTCCTCAAAGATGACCTGGTCCAGCCGCGAGCCGGTGTCGATCAGGACGGTGGCGATGATGGTCACCGAGCCGCCGTCCTCGATATTGCGGGCCAGGCCAAAGAAGCGGCGCGGGATCTCGACGGCGCCGGCTTCCAGCCCGCCGGAGAGGGTTCGTCCCCGGCTCGAGCCGCTCAGGTTAAAGCTGCGCGTCATGCGGGTCAGGCTGTCCAGGAGCAGGACCACATCGTGGCCGCATTCCAGCTCGGTGCGGATGTGGGCCAGCATCAACTCGGCCAGGTCGATGTGCTCCTTCAGCCGTTGGTCGGCTGGAGCTGGCAAAGACCTCGGCCCCGGGCACCGCCCGCCGGAAGAAGGTCACCTCTTCAGGCCGCTCGTCGATGAGCAGGATGATGATGCGCGTCTCCGGGGCGGTCGCCCGGATGGCCTGGGCGATCCCTTCCAGGAGCATGGTCTTGCCGGCCTTGGGCGGGGAGACGATCAGGCCCCGGGTGCCCTTGCCGATGGGAGCGACGAGATCGACGATGCGCATGCTCAGGTCGCCCGTGTCGCCCAGGCGGAATCGCTCCAGCGGGTCAATGGCCACCAGCCGGCGGAAGGGCGGGCGTTTCTGGAAGTCTTCCGGCGCCAGGCCGCAGATCGACTCGATACCGGCAAGCTGCGGGCCGTGTTTGCCCTCTTGCAGTGGGCCGGTGACGGTGGCGCCCTCGACCAGGTCATACGCTCGTACAAGCTCGGTGGGAACCCTTACCTCGTCCCAGGGCTGGGCGGGATCGAGCAGGATACCGCCTCCCTTTTTTGCGCGTTTCAGGATGCCCTGGGCGGTGGCTGCAGGCTGGGCCTGCTGGCCTTTCTTCGAGGGCTTGCTGGTATTGCTTGGCATGTAGATTCTCCTTGAGGCACTACATCGAATTACGAAAGGAACGAATTCCGTGCTTTCTGTCGAGCTGTATTCGTTTTCATTCCCAATTCGCTGTAGTGTCCGACAGCTTGCACAACAACGAATTGAGAAAGGAACGAATTTGTGCTTGCTGGGTTATTCGTTTTATTCCCAATTCGTTGTAGTGTCCGACAGCTTGCACAACAACGAATTGAGACAAGAACGAATTTGTGCTTGTCGGGCTATTCGTTTTATTCCCAATTCGTTGTAGCCTTTGGTCGAGCGCACCGCGTCAGGTGGTACCGTACTTTAAGTTCTGAACGTCACGTTCGACTGAGGCTGGGCGTTGACTTCCAGGTGGAACACGTCGGGCCGGGAGTAATGGCCCTGGGTATCGATGGTCAGAAAGCTCTCGGTGATGCGCTCCTGGCTGGAGCTCGGCGTAGATGATGGCCGGTTCGCCAAAGACTGGCCCGGCGACGTAGGTGGAATCGGGAGCAATGATGGCGCTGCCCCCTTGCAGGAGCAAGTCGGTGTCCTCGCCGGGAATCGTTTCCAGAAATTCGATGGCCTCGCTCGGCGACTGGCCCAGAGAATGGATCCCGTTGAGGACATCAGCCCGGCTCAGAATGGCGCCCGCGGCCAGGACAAAGCACTGGCCCTCAAAGGCATAGTGTCTGCTGGCGAGCTGGTGGAGATCCCTGACAGCCGGCCACTGGGCCACGTGAACCGTCTCGTGCTGGGCGTGCATGGCCGCCCGGGCCAGGGGCATCCAGTGCTCCCAGCAGATCAAGCCGCCGAGGTTGCCATAACTTGTGTCCATCACGCCCAACGTGCTGCCATCACCCCGTCCCCAGACCAGGCGCTCGGTGTAGGTAGGGACCAGCTTGCGGTGGATCCGGAACTCGTGCCCATCCGGGCCGACGTAAAGGATGGTGTTGTACAAGGTGCCGCCGTCGCGCTCGTGGGCGCCCATGACGACATGGGTGCCGGTACGGTGGGCGACGCAGAGCAGGGGCTCGAGGTGCGGCCCGCTCTCTGGTTCGGATATGCTGACTGCGTTCTCAAAGAGCAATCGGTACAGCGCCTTGGCGGGGGCATAGTCCCACTCTGCAGACCTGGGTGCATAGTCCAGCCAGACTGGGTAGCCTGGCAGCCACGTCTCGGGGAAGGCGATGATTCTTGCTCCGGCCCCTGCCGCCTGCTCGACCAGGGCGCAGGCTTTTTCCAGACTGGCCTCCAGGTTCAAGAAGACAGGTGCATGTTGGATGACGGCGACTTTGAAGGATTGGCTGGCTGCCTGCGAATTCATGGGCGTAACCTCCGGTTGACGGCCATTTCAGCGAGGGCTCCTGTTGATCCTCGCCAATCTGACTGATTCGGAAGCGCGGGCGTTCGTAGTGCGCGCTTCAGCGCGCTTCCTTTCGCATCACAGTGCATGCTTCAGCACTGTGATGTGTAGGGATCTGCCGCTGGGCGCCTACCACGAACAGTTCATGCTTCAGGATGGTGCCATGTCAGTTTGGAGAGCTGCGGCAGCGGTTCATCGTGGCATCGACCCCAGGGCTCAGGCAGGCGCCAGGCCAGGCAGCTGGAAGGGATCGATGTCCGGACTGAGGCGCTGGCGAAACTGCTGGGTGTAGAGCCGGTAGTAGTGCCCACCAGCGCGCAGCAGTTCGGCATGGCTGCCCATCTCGGCAATGCTTCCCGCTTCGATGACCAGGATGCGATCGGCGCGCTTGATGGTCGACAGCCGGTGAGCGATGATAAAGCTGGTGCGGTTCTCCATCAGGACATCCATCCCGCGCTGGATCAGGTCCTCGGTCAGCGTGTCCACGGAGCTGGTTGCCTCGTCCATGATAAAGATCTCGGGTTGGGCCAGGACGGCCCGTGCCAGGCTGACCAGCTGCTTCTGCCCGACCGACAGCAGGCCGCCGCCCTCGCCTACCTCCTCGTCATAGCCCTTCTCGAGGGTCTTGATAAAGTCGTGGGCGCCGGCCAGATTGGCTGCCGCCTCGATCTCCTCGTCAGTCGCCTCCAGCCGGCCGTAGCGAATGTTCTCGCGGATCGTGCCCGAAAAGAGGTGGGGCGTCTGCAGTACGATGCCGATACGCGATTGGATGGCGTGCAGGGTGAGTTCTTCATAGTTCTGCCCGCCGATGCGGATCTCGCCCTGTTTGGGCTCGTAGAAGCGGCAGATCAGGTTGACGATGGTGCTCTTGCCCCCACCTGTCGCTCCCACCAGGGCTATCGTTTCGCCGCGCTTGACCTTGAGGTTAAAGCCCGAGAGCACCGGGTTATCGGGTTCGTACCAAAAATCGACGGCGTCGAATTCGATGTCGCCGCGGATGGTACCTGGATCGGTGGCTCCCGGTTGGTCCGTGACTTCAGGCACGGCGTCCGACAGGGAAAACACCCGTTCGGCCGAAGCGATGGCGTTCTGCATCTCGGCGTAGACGCGGGCCAACTCCTGTACCGGCCAGAGCATAAAAGTGACATAGGAGACAAAGGCCATGATGCCGCCGACGGTCATATCGCCCTGAAGGGCCTGCAGTCCGCCGAACCATACGATGGCGCCCACGGCAAGGGAGCTGATGAACTGTACCACGGGCAAAAAGAGCGCGGACAACCAGGCGGCGCGGTAGGAGGCCCCATACATCTCGCCCGTAAGCTCGCCAAACTCGCGCAGGTTCTGGTCCTCGCGGCAGAGCGCTTTGACCACGCGTACACCGCTGATGTTTTCGTTGTAGGCGCCGGTGATCTTGGAGTTGATCTTGCGTACCTGGCGGTATTCGATCAGGATCTTCTTTTTGAACTGGGCGGCCACGACGACCAGCACGGGGATGACGGCCAGCACAATGAGGGCCAGCTTCCAGTTGATGATCAGCATGAAGAACATGGCGGTGGCGATGTTCATGATGGCCCAGGTGATGTCCAAGAGCCCCCACGTCACCAGCTCGGCGATACGATCCGTGTCGGAGGTTACGCGGGCCATGATCCAACCCACCGGCGTCCGGTCAAAGTAGGAGAAGGACAGCTCCTGGAGGTGGTTGAACAGCGTCTTGCGCAGATCGTAGCGGACGCGCTCGCCCAGCATGCCGGCCAGGTAGATGAAGCCAAAGACGGCGACGGACTGGACAACGATCAGAGCGCCGTACAGGCCCACGATCCGTGTCAGGGCTGTCCTGTCGCCAGCGACGATGCCCTCGTCCACGATCTGCTTGCTGAGGAAGGTAAAGAGGGAGTCCAGACCCGAGACCAGCGCAATGCACACCAAGAAACCCACGAGCCAGCGCCAGTGGACCGTGGCCAGGCCCAGGATACGCAGCATGGTCCGGCCGTTGAATTGGGTTGAGAATTCTTCTTCTTCGAACTCAAACTCGTCGGACACGCGTGATTCCCCTCAGGAATTCCGATGACGTGCGCAATCTTGGTTCTTCCGAGAGTTCGGAAGGTTCCACATCGATGCCGGCCATGTCCTGTCCCAGCTCGACTTCAATGCTAGCCTGCATATCATAGATGCTGCGGTAGATACCCTCTTGGGCGACCAGCTCCTCGTGTTTGCCCCGCTGGATGATGCGGCCCTTGTCCAGTACCAGGATCATGTCGGCGTTCATCAGGCTCTGGATGCGGTGGGCGATGATGAAGGATGTGCGTCCCACCATCAGGTGTTCCAGTGCGCCCCGGATGGCGGCTTCTGTTTCGGTGTCCACCGACGAGGTCGAGTCATCCAGGATCAGGATGCAGGGGTCCTTGAGTAGAGTGCGGGCAATGGCGATTCGCTGCTTCTGCCCACCAGATAGGGTCACGCCCTTTTCTCCAACCAGCGTGTCATAGCCCTCAGGGAAGGAGACGATGCTGTCGTGGATCGCGGCCGCTTGCGCGGCTTTTTCGATTTCGGCATCCGAGACGTCTCTGCCCGCGCCATAGCTGATGTTCTCACGGATGGTGCGCGAGAACAAAAAAGGCTCTTGCTGGACGATGCCGATCTGACGGCGGAGGAAATGGCGGGGATAGTCTTTGAGATCGACGCCATCCAGGGTCAAGCTGCCGCCAGTATAGTCGTAGAAGCGGGGCAGCAGGTTGACCAGCGACGTTTTCCCCGATCCGGTGGAACCGAGCAGGGCCACGGCCTGGCCGGGTTCGCAGTGGAAGCTGATGTCCTCCAGTACCGGGCTGCCGTCATCATACTGGAAAGAGATATCCTCGAAGGCGAATCGGCCGTCGACACAATCGGGTACCTCAGCCATTCCCTCATCCAGGGGCTCGCGATCCTCCTTGATGATTTGGCTGACACGCCCGTAAGAGACCATGCCGGTGGACATCTGGACGATCAGGCGGCCCAGGTTGCGCATGGGCCAGATGAGCCAGATGACCATCCCCGAGTAGGCCAGATAGGTGCCTACGCTGAGGGTCCCGTTGATGGCCATGAGTGCGCCGACGAAAAAGCCAGCCACCATCTGAAATCCGCAGAGAATATCTGATATGGGCCAGTAAAGGGCGTGCATCATGAGCAGCCGCTTCCCCCGCTGGTACTTTTCCCAGTTGTTGCCCTCGAATTTCTCCTCTTCGTAGGCCTGGCGGGCAAAAGCCTTGACCACCCGTACGCCGGTCAGGTTCTCCTGAAGGGTAGTGGATAGGATAGCATCCTGCTCCTGGTAGGCCTCGTAGGCTTTGGATACCCTGCGGAAGAAAAAGAAGGACATCACCACAATGATGGGCACGACGATAACGGAAAAGAGGGCCAATTGCCAGTTCAGAAACAGCAGGGCCGTAAAATTGACGATGAAGAGCAGGAGAATGCGCCCGGCGCTGATGGCCTGGTCCGCAAAGAAGCGGCGAATGGCATCAACGTCCGAAGTGCAGCGCTGGATCAAGTCCCCTGTCGGCGTCCGGTCATGGTAGGTGAAGGAAAGTCGTTGAAGGTGGTCATAGAGGTAGTTGCGCAGACGCAGTACAATGCCCTCGGCGGTCCGGGCGGCCAGTTTCCCGCTGAGAAAGGTCGTGGCTCCCTGAATCACCGCCAGGACGACAAAGCCCAGCGCGACCAGAGGCAGCAGGCGGACCATGTCTGTCTGTCCCAGGACATCGTCCGCGTACCTGCCCAGCAGCAGCATGGAGCTGGTCCGGGCCAACGCGGCGATGCCCAGGCTGAGCGTCGCCACCAGGTAGGTGAGGCGATAGCCGGTCATCAGGCGCCAGATGCCGGTCAGGCGATTCTCAGAAACCGCGTCTTTCAGGTCATAGTCGGATGCCAGGGCATCAGAGGACAAGGGATCCAGCCTCCTGTGCAGTTCTTCGGTGTGGGTGCATACCCGGCGTCGTCTCCGGGGCAGTTTTCACCGGAAGGAGGACCCATTATACCCGAAACGGGGGCAACTGCCAACTGTCTCCTGGCTGGTGGTCAGGGCTACTGCCAATATCCGAATGTTGAGACAATCCTCTCTTCCCCGAGCCTTCGAGGCTCCGGGCATTGTCCTTGGGTGTGGTCCAGATGGCGGGGGTCTGGCCCACCCTTTATCCCACGTCGTAGAACACGACCAGGCTTTGCTTGACAAGAGCCGGAGCTCTCTGGTAGAATGCTGCTGCATTTGCGTTAGCGTTGCTACGATAGCTACAAGAGATGGCATCTTCTTGGCAGATCTGATGGTTGTCGATAGCCGGTGCTGTGGGCAGGAAGGATCACCATGAAGCCGCGGATTGGCCCGGCGCGAACTGCGATGAGGTTCAGTATAGGAGACTTGTCATGGCAAAACAAAGCCAACTACGGCGGATGGAATCGGAAGATCTGTTTCAACTCAAGTTCGTCGCGGCGGCGGACCTGTCTCCGGATGGGCGACAGGTCGCCTACGCTGTGATATCCACTGACACCACAGAGGATGAGGACCATGTCGCTATCTGGTTGTTGTCGGTTGAGACGGGCGAGTCACGGCAGCTAACCACGGGACTGGCCAAAGACACAGCTCCAGCGTGGTCACCAGATGGAAAAGCCATAGCGTTCATCTCCACCCGGGACGAGCAAGCCCAGATCTACATCATCCCCGTGGATGGCGGCGAGGCGCGCGTGCTGACGAGTCTGGAGCAAGGCGTGGGCGGTGACCCAGTCTGGTCACCCGATGGCAAGTTCATTGCCTTCACGGCGAGACCTGAAGGCCGGGACCGTGACCCGAGCGAGCCGTATCGCATCACGCGCGCCATGTATCGCTTTGACGCCACGGGCTACCTGGATGATGTGGTACAGGATATCTATGTGGTTCCTGCTGTAGGGGGCGAGGCCAAGCAGCTTTCCCGCGATGCCTATCACAACAGTGCACCGGTCTGGTCGCCCGATGGGCAGGAGATCCTATTTCTCGCCTCGTTGTACCCCGATTGGTCCCACGCCTCTCGTCCTACCGCCAAGATCGTGAACTTGGAGGGCGAGGTTCGGGAGCTGGCCGGCGAGTGGGGATTCGTCGAGCAGGCAGCGTGGATGCCAGATGGCAGGCGCGCTGTCTTTGTCGGCAGTCCGCATGGCAGACCGCACGGCTCCAAGCGGGACGTCTGGGTGCTCGAGCTGGGCGGCGATACCGCCCAGGAGGGCACGCCTGAGTGCCGCACTGCGGGTTTGGAGTTTGGATCCGGGGGTTCAGTGCAATCCGACGCTCCAGGCCGGAACATCCAAGCCAGAAACTGCTGATCACGGACGATGGCGCGTCCGCCATCGTGCCGGTCCACATCGGTGGTACCTTTCATCTGTACAGGGTAGCGCTCGTCGGACCGGAGTCCTGGACGCCAGTTATTGAGGGTGAGCGGACCTGCACGCCGCTGGGACTGAAAGGAGGGAACCTGCTCTTCGTTGCCGGTACCTCGCAGTACCCGAAGGATCTGTTCATCGCCAGTGCGGAGGGTGAAGGTGAACGGCAATTGACCCGCCTCAATCAGGCGTTCCTGGCGGGCATCAAGATGCCTGAGGTCGAGCACCTGCTGTTTCCAGGAGTCGATGGGGTCCAAGTCGAGGGCTGGATCGTAAAGCCGCCGGTGGGCGAGCCGCCTTACCCCACAGTGTTGCACATTCACGGTGGTCCGCACTCCTCTTATGGTCATACCTACTACTTTGAGTACCAGATGCTGGCCGGTGCGGGCTACGCCGTGCTGTTCATCAACCCGCGAGGCTCCACCGGCTATGGCGATGCGTTCGCCAACCAGATCGTCGGCGACTGGGGCAACTTGGATTACCGGGACCTGATGGCGGGTGTGGAGTTCGCCATCGAAAAGGGGATTGCTGACCCGGATCGATTGGGCTGTACGGGCCTTTCTGGGGGCGGGTACCTCACCTGCTGGATTGTGGGTCAAACCGATCGCTTCAAAGCCGCCGTAGCCGAGAATCCCGTGACAAACTGGCACAGCTTCTATGGGGTGAGCGACATCGGGCCCTGGTTCTCAGTCGCGATGCTGGGAGGTCATCCGCACGAGATCCCGGAGGTGTATGCGCGCTGTTCGCCCATCACCTATGCCCATCGCTGTAAGACGCCAACGCTGGTGATACAACACGAGCGCGACTATCGTTGCCCGCCAGAACAATCGGAGCAATTCTACACCGCCCTGAAGGCCAACGGCTGCCAGGTCGAGATGCTACGCATTCCGGAGAGCCCGCATGCCGGTCACGCCGATGGACCACCTCTGGTACGCCGGGCGCAGAACGAGGCCCTGCTGGATTGGATGAACCGCTATGTGCGGGGCCAGGGTGCGGGCGTGTAGGTTTGGGGCACCTGATACAGAAGGATAGAGAGCATAGACACCTAGACAGTAGTTGTTCTTGTCTACGATCCCTCTACTCTGATACTCAGCCGGCACCTACCTTGGCAGCGTAGATACCTTGGCCCATGTCTGCGGTCTACGATGTCTACGATCCGGAGGCGGGCGTGATGGATACCTCTTCCATATGGGAGGCGCGGCATCCGGCTCCAGTTGGCGGTCCGTTGGGATCAGGCGAAGAGCAGGAAGCCTATCAGATTTTCCCGTACTCTTGCGCCGTCCGGAACATGGTCACGGCATTCTCGGTAGGAACGCCAGCCTGGACGTTGTGGATGGGGGCAAAGACAAAGCCTCCGCCGGGCGCCAGGTCGTCTATGCGGCGTTTCACCTCATCCTCTACTTCCTGAGGCGAGCCAAAGGGCAGGACGACCTGGCTGTCGCAGCCCGCGCCCCAGAAGGTGATATCCCGTCCAAACTCCCGTTTGAGGAACTTGGAGTCCATCCCCGCTGCGGAGACCTGTACAGGGTTGATGGCGTCTATGCCCATCTCGATGAAATCTGGGATGAACGGGGCGACGGCGCCGTCAGTGTGGAGCAAGAGGTAGGCGTCGCTGCAGGACTTGGCGAAAGCAAAGAGCTTCTGATGGTAGGGTTTGATCATCTCCCGGTACACCTCTGGGCTCATGAGGGGGCGGTCCTGCATGCCCAGATCCTCCTCAAACTGGATGACATCAACGTGAGGGGCGATGGTTGCCGCGTAGCGCTCAAAGCGCTCCAGGTGGGCCTCTGTCAGTCTTTCCATGAGTGCGTGCGCAAAGCTCTTGTTCTTCAGGAGATCCATCAGAAACTCTTCCCAGCCGCGCAAGACCTGGCCGGCCTGGAGGATATGGCCGCCGAAAAAGCCCACTAGTGCATAGTCGGTGTTCCCACGCAGGGCCTTGACCTCTCTAGCCCGTTCCTCGTAGCTCTTGTCGAGGTGCGAGGGCGTATCATAGTGGGTGATGTCGTCGATGTGCTCGTCCAGGTCTCCAATGCCGGTAACATTAGCGAGGGGGGCATGGACGGGGTCAAAGTAGTGCCCGCGCTTGGGCATCTTGAACACGACGTTACCTTCCCGGTCCACCACGATCCGGGAGCCATCGGCCTGGAGCTGCGGTCGGAACTTGGCCGGCATCTCGGCAGGAGAACCATCCGCGAGGGTCCCTATGCGCCATTCCCTTGGCTCATCAAAGACTGGTGCAAGGTCGACCCCCATCGCCTGTCGTACGTCGTCTTCGATGACGGCTGTCTGCTGGGCGATGTCAAGTACGCGCGTCAGGCTGGATCCCAGTCCCAGTTCTTGTCGGAGTTCCTGATAGGCCGTGGCCATGATCGTGCTATCGACCGTTGCCCCAAAATCGATGGGCACCTGGTCTGGCTCCTCGTGGCGCAGAGCTGCCAGAACTCTCTCCCTATGATTCATTGTCGTCTCCCCATCCTTTAGGACCGGCAGTCCTCAGCCGCTCCAGCCCGTGGTGGCCTGCAAATTCCGGCTTAAAACCGCGCAGGTAGCGATTCGTGAAGAGGACTGCCAGTCCTCTTTCACATCATCAGATCCCCACCGTTGAGGTCAATGGTGGCCCCGGTGATGTAGGAGGCCTCCTCAGAACAGAGAAAGGCGACCAGGTCGGCTTCATCCTGGGCCGTACCCAGCCGGAGGAGAGGGTTATTCTTCGCCTCCTGGGCCATGTGCTCGGGCGTCGCCAGTTCACGCACCATCTCGGTGTCCATGCTGCCCGGCGCGGTGGCGTTGACGTTGATGTTGTACCGCGCGACCTCGCGTGCGGTGTGGCGGGTCAGTCCCAGCACGGCCGCCTTGGAGGTGGTATAGTGCGCCCCACCAAAAGTACTGGTGGTCCGCCCTGCCGACGATGAGACGTTGACGATCTTGCCGCTGCGCTGGGCCTTCATGATCGGCAGTACGGCTTTGGTGCACAGGAATACTCCTGTGACGTTGACGACCATCATCAGTTCCCATTCGTCCAGGGGGATGTTCTCCAATGGAGTGGTGGATCGCAGCAGGCCAGCGTTGTTGACCAGGATGTCGACCGTGCCAAAGCGATCGACTGTGGCCTCGACCATGGCTTGTACCTGCCCTTCGTTGGTCACGTCCGCCACATAGGCCATGGCCTGCCCGCCGGCTGCTTCGATCTCCTGGACCACTGCCGCGGGCCACTCGGGATGTATGTCGTTGACCACGACGGCCGCGCCCTCGCGGGCCAATGTCAGCGCGGTGGATTTGCCCATACCCCGGCCTGCGCCGGTTACAATGGCCACTTTGCCAGGCAAACGAGATTTGTTCATTGGATAGCCCTCCTCTAGCCGCATCATGCGAAAAGGGTCCTACCTCCACGATGAGAAAAGGCCCTGCCCACACGGTGGGCTAAGGTCCCTGCCCACATGATGGGCAAAGACTTCTCACCACGTGATGGGCAAAGATCTCTCCTCACATGATGGGCGAAGGTCTCCGACCGAGCCCAATCCACCCCGGTTAGGACAACCTCCGCAAGAATGCGCGAACTGTCTTCTTAGCTCAGGCCACCACTCCCGGCACGCCCATCTCCTGCAGCAGCGCCTTCAGTTCAGCCCGATGCTCGGGAGACATGTCCCGCGTGGGTGGCCGTACCGGCCCTCCACGCCGCCCGATGAGATCGTAGGCGGCTTTGACTACGTTGGCTTCCCCACCGGTGTTCTGAGCCATTTTGCCGCGGAATCCGAGCCATCGCCAGTTCACTCGCTGGAATTCTGCCTGTGCGCCGGCATAGTCGCCGGCGTCCATCTGTTCCCAGATGGCGACTTCATGCTCGGGCCAGATATTGGCCAGGTGCGTGATATAACCGGTGGCGCCCATCATGTGGGCCATCACCGTCAGTCCCAGATTGTCGACGATCGCCAGCCGCTCGGCAAACAGCTCGATGGCCCGGAGGTACTGGTGGGCGCTGTCACAGGCCCATTTGAGGGCCAGTACCTGCTCCATGTCGGCCAGCGCGTCCAGCATCTCAAAGCTCAGATCGTAGCCCACCAGCCAGGGCGTATTGTAGATCATGATAGGGATAGAGATGGCGTCGTTGAGCATCTGGTAGAAGGCGAGGACATCGGCGTCCGAGGGCTCATAGTAGTAGGTCGGGCTGACCTGGATCCCGTCAGCGCCGATCTCCTGAGCATGCTCGGCCAGATCGCGGCACACGGCGGGGTTGGTGTGCTGTACGCCGACGAACACCGTCGCCTGGCCGCCGGTCGCCTCGATGATGGCTTGAGCGACATCTTTTCGCTCCTCCGTGGAGAGCATGGGAAAATCGCCGCCGGCACCGGTTGCCAGCATGGTGCCCTTGCCGGTGACGAGACCTCCTTCAACGAGGTAGCGGACGTTGTCCTGGATAGTATCCAGGTCCAAGCTCAGATCATCCTTGAAGCTGGTGATGACGGGCAGCATCGGACCGCGGACGATGGCTTTCACTTGTTCGATATCAGGCATGTTTTTTTGGTCTCCCTTGGCATTGCCAAGTATTCTTGAAGTTATCCCTGCGAAGGCTCGTACGCCTCCGCAAGAATCGCATCAGGCATAGTCCCTGGTTCCCTCAGATGAGGCAAGTTGATCCAGTCCCAGCGCTGCCAGCCGCTCGGAGCTGGGCATGCCGGTGTCGGCATCCCAATCCATGCGTTCCAGATAGGCTTGCAGCAGTTCGTCTATCTCGACGGTCACGCCAGCCCTGGGACCGCTCTCCAGCGGCGGGTTGCCCATGGCCCGTGGTGCAACTTCCGTTTCGAGAGGGTTGTGACCCTCTCGAAGGCCAAATAGGTGGCGCATGTCTTCGATGCGCTCCCCCGTCTCCACGCACTCGCCCATGTCGAAATCCCAACCGGTGATGGCGGCGATGAACTCGGGTACGTACTCGGGACCCATGGTCATGGTGCCAAAGCTGCACAGGCCAGCTGCATTCAGCACATTCTTCCAGGCCATGGCTGCGGCGTAAGCTTGGGCGTGGAAGCGCACCGGGTCCTCCTCCTTCAGCTCGGCATCCAGGCCGTAAAGCTCAATCTGTTCCGGCGGCATGTTGACCGCCCCGACCCCACCCTGGGTGTGACGTCCCGGCGTGGGTGAGATTTGGTAGGTCAACCCAAAATCTGCCTCGTGCCTGGGATCGTGGGCAGGCAGTTCCTGGCCCCCGGAGTGGATGGCAAAGTCCTCACTGCCCTGGCCGATCCGCTGGGACGCGCGCATAACGCCGTCGGCCAGGACATCGCCCAGCCCGCGCCGCCCCACCATGCGCTCCAGCAAGGCAATGGCTGCCTCCGCGTTGCCCCAGGTCAAGTCCAGGCCGTCTAGATCCTCCTCGCTGAGCAGGCCCTGTTCATGGCACTCCATGGCAAAGGCGATGGTCGCCCCTGCGGATATGGTATCAAAGCCGGCCCGGTTGCACATCTCGTTCATGGTCATCACGGCCTTGACGTCTGTGATGCCCACATAGGTACCAAAAGAGGCCAGGGTCTCGTATTCAGGCTTGTGATCCTCGTGCATCTCGCCGTCTGATTCCCATTGCATGATACCGCCGCAGGCCTGGTTGCAGTGCCAGCAAGCGTACTTTTTCGTCTCATAGGCGACTACGGCCGGGCCATCTACCGCATCAGTATCGGGATAGCTATCAGGATGGGCTCCGCCCCAGTTTTTGATCGGCGTCCGGCCGATCTCGGTCAATGCCTTGGTAAAGCCGGCGGTGCCATAGTCACGCATGATCTTGGAGGTATCGTTTTCCTTGAATCCGGGCAGGTACTTTTTGCGCAGGGCCTTCACCTGGTCTGGCTGAGCCACCGCCGGTTTACGCTTGCCAACCACGGCCACCGCCTTGAGCCGCTTTGAGCCCATCACGGCGCCCAGGCCGGAACGACCCGCTGCCCGCCCGCGGTCGTTGATGATGCACGACACGAGGGAAAGGCGTTCGCCCGCGGGACCGATACAGGCCACACGGGCTGCCGGGCCATGGCGTGCCTGCAGGGCCTCTTCGGTCTCGACGGCGTCCAGACCCCACAGGTCGCCGGCTGGCCGAATCTCAGCCTTGCCGTCCTCAATGAGCAGATACACCGGCTCGTCCGATATGCCCCGGACAAAGACCGCGTCATAGCCTGCGTACTTTAGGATGGGACCGAAATCGCCGCCCGAGTTGGCGTCGCCCCAGCCGCCGGTCAGCGGTGACTTGGCCACGGCGCAGTAGCGCGAGGCCATGATCGCCGGTGTCCCGGTCAGGGGGCCGGTAATCAGGCCCAACATGTTGTCGGGGCCCAAGGGGTCGGCATCGACGGGTACGCGTTCGTAGAGGATCGCGGCGCCCAGTCCATAACCGCCGATGAAGGCCCTCAACAGGGCTGGATCGGGGTACTCATCAGAGAGCGCGCCCGTGGAAAGGTCAACGTTGAGGAATTGTCCAACATAACCACCGAGTTCTGTCATCTATCAGCCTCCTTGAGTCGAGTCCTTGATCTCCTGCCGTGGAGCCGGTGGGAACGGTAGGTTCGCTTCCTGCATGCTGGCCTTGAAGTCGCGATAGCCAGCTAGCAGGAAGGACAGGTCGCTGCCAGCGGCCATCACGTTCGCCCCGGCATCCAGCCAGTGCTTGATCTCTTGTACGTCATTCGTCGCGGCCACCGCTACACTGCGTCCCGCCTGCCGGCAACGTCGGACGATATCTCCGGTCGTTCTGACTACTTCCGGGTGGGCGGGCTGCCACATGCGGCCCATGGTAGCTGCCAAATCGACCTGACCCACCAGGAAGCAGTCGATGCCCTCGACCTCCAGGATGGCATCGAGCTGCTGGTAGGCTTCCCAGCTCTCAATCTGGACCATGACCAGAACCGAATCATTCGCTTCCGTCACGTATGCTTTGCCCTCGCTAAAATAGTCGCTGGCCCGCCGCGGCGAGACGCCACGGATGCCTTCGGGTGGGTAGCGGCAGTGCTGCACCGCGGCCCGCGCGTCGTCTGGGCTCTGGATCTGGGGGATCAGTACGCCCCCAGCGCCCAGGTCCAGAGCCGTTTTGATCAGGTACTGGTCGTTGGCCCCTACGCGGACCAGGGGTACGCAGTCGGTGCCGCGGAAGGCCATGATCGTCGTGCGCAGGGCCGTGACATCAAAGGTGGCGTGTTCCGTGTCAATGATCAGCCCGTCGTAGCCCCATTGGACCTCGATCTCGGCCATGGCTGGATCGAGCATCGAGATCCAGCCCAGGAAAGAGATCTCCTGGCCTTTTTCCCACTTGCGACGGAGTGCGGCGGCTTGCCGCAGCGTGTGTAACATTGGACTTTTCAACAGATTCTCCTTGGATCTGGCCCTGGGACCGGCAGTCCTTCCGAGGACTGCCGGTCCTGGCATGGAATTCTAGTAAACCCGGATCTCAAAGACGCGGGCCTCTGGCGCTCCATGGGTTGTCTCGACAACCAGGCGGAGCGAGGATGTGACCACCGGCATGGGCAGCTCGTGTACCCGCCGGCCCTGATAGTTGTCGCGAATGCAAAGGTTATTGCCTTCGCCCTGCCGGCTGTCAAACTCCAGACGATAGTCCCTGACCGTCTCAGGTTGCGGGCCGCGTAGCATTTTGTCACTGAAGCGATCGCTCATGGTGAGCGTCAGTTCGCGTTGAAAGCCGGTGTCAAAGGTCAAGCGGATCTCTGAGATTTCCTGCGGTGTCTCCCAGCGCAATTCGACCCAGGCAGGCAGCGTTCGCGAGGTCCAGCGGTTCGTGGCCTGGGCCAGGCCCGGGTGTAGCTCCGGGCTTGTGGCCCGCGTCACGCCGTTGACTATCTGTACAGCTATTCCGTCCTCTGTTTCGTCCGAGGCCAGTACCCGAGCTGAACGG
The DNA here is from genome assembly GCA_963783445.1 of uncultured Chloroflexia bacterium. GTDB lineage: Bacteria > Chloroflexota > Anaerolineae > JAAYZQ01 > JAAYZQ01 > CAWANP01. The sequence continues at coordinate 743,892 of CAWANP010000002.1, forward strand.
GCCTTGTCCCTGGGATCGGTATTCCCCAATCCGATCAGGTAGGCGCCGTCCCTTAGGAGCGTCTGCTGGATCTCCTCTATCAAGGGCGAGTCCACGAGATCCGCTGTCCGGCTCGCACCCCGGCGCAGGGCGATGGCGGCGGCCGTTCCGGCCGCTTGGCCGGCCAGGGCGCAGGTAGCCATGACCCGCGTTGACGAGAAGGCTACGTGGGTGGCGCTGATGTTGCGCCCAGCGAAGAACAGGTTCTCGATGTTTCTGGAAAAGATCGCTCGCAGTGGGATCGAATACAGGTGCTCCACGGGGTGGTGGATGCACGGATACTCTTCCACAGCATCAACCCCCAGCGGCGGGTGGATGTCGAGCCACCAGCCGCCATAGGCCACCTGATCATCGAACACCCGGCCAGCCTGGATATCCTGCTGGGTCAGGACATGGGGACCCAGCAATCTCCGCGACTCTCGCTTCCCGGGCAGGAAGCCGACCCATTCTAGCGCCCAGTTGATTGGGTCTTGAGCGGCAAAGCTCGTGCCCTTGGCCGCCATATCATAGGTGTCACGGGGGACCTTTTCCTCGCGAGAGCAGTGGTTCTTGACGTGATCCCACATGCCCAGGGCAATCCGCAGCAACTCGTGGCGGATGGCGGGATTGTCCCGGATCGTGTCCAGGTGGCCGCCCCACTCTATCCACCAGAAGCCAAAGTCCAGTTCGGTATGGCTGCGCAGGCGGAGTTCCTCCTCAGAGAAATTGCGGACCCAATCGGGTGCCTGGAAGGGCATGGGACGGTCGTACTCACGGGCCATGAACAGGATCGAGCTGCCCAAGGTGTAGGCATCGGCCTGCTCAGGCGCCAGAAATTCACCGAACTCGTCGCGGCCTTCGCGGCCCATCCGCCAGTCAGCGCCTGCCTCCAGCCCTAGTCTCCCGTCGCCCGAGCAGTCGGCGAACAGGTGCGCCTTGACGACGAAGGTCTCCTCCGTGCTGTTGCGCAGGGCGTGGACCTGGGTGATGCGCTTTGCCCTTTCCCCTTCGAGGTGTACTGGCTGTTGAGCAGCCTACGCAAGCGGTGTCCAACAGCAAGGTGATGTTGGGCTCAGAGACAACTTTGTCATAGAGCAGCAGGTCGAAAAGGTGCGGGCTGCGGTGTGGGTTGCGCACGGCGTCTTCGACGCGCAGCTCGTCAATGATGCCCGATTCGCGCGCGCCCGGGCGCTGGCCCGAGCAAGAGGCTCCCACCATGTGCATGCGCACCTCGGAGGAGGCGTTTCCGCCCAGCACGCGAACGATCCTGGATGAGGACTACCCGCGCCCCGTTGCGCGCTGCGGCCAGGGCGGTACAAACGCCGGCCATGCCGCCGCCCACCACGCACAGATCGGTTTCGATGATTGTCTCTTGGGTCATGCTGCCTAGCTTTTCTCCGGTTGTACCGCCGGGTCACGGACCCGGCTAGAGCAATAGAGAACCGGTCTTTCTGCTCAAGATGCTCTGCCTGCTCAAAATGCTCTGCGCAGGTCCGTGACTTGCGCTCTTCACCAGTAGGACGGCCGGGTCGCGGACCTGGCTAGAGCAGCAGAGAACTGAGCCTTCTGCCTGAGATACTCTGTGCAGGTCCGTGACTGGCATTCTTCACCACTAGGACGGACGAGTCACGGACCCGGCTGGAGCAACAGCGAACCGATGCTTCTGCTTGTGCAGTAGAATTACACGTTGATCGGGTAACGGCTGTATTCGACCCAGGCGGCATGCATCGCCACAAAATTCTCCCAGGGCACGTACTCGGGCACGGAATTGGCCGAGGCAAGGGCGTAGCCGCCGCCGGGAGCGACGTCGCGCATCAACTCGCGCACCTCGGTCCTGACCTCCTCCGGTGTACCCCGCGTGAGCGTGTAGGACAGGTCCACGTTGCCGATGAGGCTCAGTCGATCCCCGACCTCCTTCTTGAGGGCGCGGATGTCCATGGCCACCGGCTCGATGGGGTTAAAGGCGTTGAATCCGGCGTCAATGATGTCGCCCATGAGCTGGCCCACGTCGCCGTCGCTGTGGAATACCCTCAGCACGTCCCGCTGGCGGCACATGTCGTTGATGCGCCGGTAGGCGGGAAAGATCTGCTGGCGCAGCACCTTGGGCGAGATCATCAATCCGGTGCGGTAGGCCATGTCGTCGGCGTGCCAAACCAGGCCCACGCAGGGATATTCCAGCGCTCGTTCCACTGCCCGTGTTTGAAAGTCAGCGATCTTGGTATGCAGACGCTCGATGAGGCCCGGCTGGTCGGCCAGGGCGTAGGCATAGTCCTCAAAGCCCATGAGCCACCAGCCCAGGTTAAAGATCTTGCCCACGGCCACGTAGGCTTTCATGCCTTCAGGCAAGAGCTCCTCCATCTCGTCGAGGACGCTCAGGTCCAGCTCATCCGGATCGGGCCACGGGAATGCCTCAAAGTCAGCCTCCGAACGGATCGCGCCGGTGGTACCGTGCGCCCAACGACGCTCCGAGCCCTTTACCCAGCCGACGTCCCCTTCGCGGCCGTCCTCGATGTCGACGTGGGTGGCCTCCATGGCGTCCAGGACCGCGTCCGTGGTGTGCAGCCCCAAGTTGGCGACCAAAAAGGCTGGCCCAGCCGCTGGGCGACCTCCAGGTCGTCGGCCAAGGTCTCTATCGGCCGGCCCAATACCCTTGTCTTGTGGACGCGGCTGAGACCCGCCTCCAGGAACGGAACCCGATCGGGCTCGCCTTGATGCAATAGAGTGATGCGTACCTGGTCCCAGTCCAGCTTCAAGTCCGCCGGCAACGGTGCAATTTCAGTGTGAGATAATGGCATTGCCTAATTGTCTCCCCTTTTGCCGATATAGCAGGTCCACGCCCCGTCGCTCGTCTGGATGGGATCGGTGCGTTGGCCCCCCAGATGGTGTTCAACCCACAGGCGCAGTTTCCCTTCAAGCTGTTCCACAAGCCTATGTTCCTCCAGTGCCCAATCATTTAGCTCCAGGGGGTCGTTCTGTAGGTGAAAGAGTTCGCTCCGGCGCCCATCCTTGTACCAGATCAGTTTCCAGGGCGGCGCGATATAGGCCCGGTGTTCTCCGGACTCCACAACAATCTCCTCGGGAGCCTGGCGCTGGCCGAGGGCCAGCTTTTGCAGGCTGTCCCCGTCAAAGCCGGACGGCATAGCGGGCATGTGGCCAGCTACATTCGCCCGGTTGAAATCAGGCCGGCTCTGCGCTGGAAAGTACTCGAGGATCGTCGGCGCATGGTCGGCGTGCTGCACAAAGCCCTTGACCCGAGCGCCCGCGGGCAGGTTTCTTGGGTCGCGCATGATCAGCGGCACTGCAATTGTAGTCTCGTGGACAGTGGCATGGCCCCAGATGCCGTGCAGATCCAGGTCTTCGCCGTGGTCGCTGGTGAGGATGATGGCCGTGTCATCCAATAGACCGAGTGCTTCCAGCTTTTCCCTGACGAGCCCAATGCAGTGGTCGACATAGAACACCTCGTCGTCGTACATATCAACGCTGAGTTCTTCAGTACGCCGGGGTAGGCGATCAGTTCGTCCCCAACCAGGGACATAGTCGTAGCCGTCGGGCGCCGTCCGTACCTCCAGGTCGCCGGTCTCCTGGTCGAACCTGCCCCGGAATTCCTCGGGCATGTTGTAGGGGATGTGCGGATCCCAGTAGTGGACAAAGAGGAAAAACGGCTCGTCCGCGTGTCCTTCCAGCCAGGGCAGCAGGCGGCTGTTTACCTCATCGGCGGTGACATAATGGTGCAGCCAGCCTGGCGAGCGAGTGACATTGACATAGTACTCAAAGCCGCGCGCGAATTGCTTCATGTGTGACCGGAAGTTCATCAGGTTGTCAAAGGCGGCTGTGGTGTAACTGCCGCGGGCCTGAATCAGTTCGGGCAGGGTCAGGATCTGGTCGTCCAGGAGTGGGGCGTTGGCCACCTCCCAGGGTGTGAGGTAAAAGCCATGGTTGATGGCCGCCAGGCCGGTGAACAGGCTGGTGAAGCCGGGCCCGGTGGCGATAGCCGAGGCATAGGAATCTTCGAATAGCACGCCCTCCGCTGCCAGCCGGTCGATGTTGGGGCTGGTCGGGCGGCAGTAGCCATAACAGCCCAGATGGTCGGCGCGGAGGGTGTCAAGGACAAACCAGATGAAGTTCATGGTGCAGGAGAGGGAGTCCCGAACTTGTTCGGCAAGGTCTTTGGGCTCGGTCGGAGACCTTCGCCCATCATGCAGGATTCTCTTTGTAAGACAAGTTGCCAACTTGTCCAAACCAGGGGCAAGATAACATCTTGCCCTACTGAAGAACCTACCGGGCTCGGCCAGAGACCTTCGCCCATCATGCAGACTCTCTTTGTAGGACAAGTTGCCAACTTGTCCAAACCAGGGGCAAGATAGCATCTTGCCCTACTGAAGAGCCTACCGGGTCCGGTCGGAGACCTTCGCCTATCGGGTTGCAGAGGCTCAATGGCACGCCAGATTCCCTAGCCCTTGACCGCGCCGACGGTGATGCCCTTGACGAAAAAATCCTGAAAGACCAAAAAGACAAAGAGCATGGGAACAAAGGCAAAGGTGGCGCCGGCCATGGCCAGGCCCAGGTCATACTGTCCCAGGGTGGAGGTCAGCTTGGACACGCCCACGGGCAGGGTCAGCATAGTGCGCTTGGTGATCATCAGGAGCTGCCAGATATAGTCGTTCCAGCCGGCCATAAAGGCAAAGATGGCCAGGGCGCCGATGGCCGGCTTGGACAGGGGCACGATCACGTACCAAAAGATGCCCAGCTCCGAGGCGCCGTCGATGCGGGCGGCGTCAATCAGGTCGTTGGGGATGCCTTGCATGAACTGCCGGATCAAAAAGATGCCAAAGGGATAGGCCAGGTAGGGAGCGATCATGCCCTGGTAGGTATTGAACCAGCCCAGCCTCTGCATCAGAATGTAGAGTGGGATCAGCGAGATCTGCCTGGGCATCATCATGGTGATGATGAGCAGCCAAAAGAGCACGGTCTTGCCAGGAAAGTTCTTTTTGCCAAAAGCATAGCCGGCCAGCAGGCTGGTCATCACGGCAAGAAAGGCGACGCCGCAAGCGACGACGACGCTGTTCAGCAGCCAGCGCAAGGTAGGCGTACTGGCAAAGAGCAGTTTGCGATAGTTGTCCAGCGTCGGATTCTTGGGGAACCACTCGGGAGGAACGGCCATGGCGTTGCTCTGGAGCTTGAATGAACCGGTGATCATCCAATAGAGCGGCATCAGAGAGGCCAGGGCCAGACAGAGAACGGCCAGAACGCCCACCCAGTAGGCTACTCGAGAGAGCCGTGGCTTCAGAGTGGATTGTTTCTTTGGCTGGTCCGTGGCGCGGCGGGAAACTTTGACTGATTGGCTCAAGTTACTCTCCTCCAGGCTAGTATTCCACTTCGCGGCCCAGGAATCGGTATTGGATTATGGCGATGGTACCGACGATGAGCAGGAGAACCACGCCCATGGCTGAGGCGTAGCCAAAGTGGTAGAAGTCAAAGGCGGTCTGCCAGATATCAAAGACGATGGTCATGGTCGAGTAGGCCGGCCCGCCGCGGGTCATCAACAGAACAACGACAAAAACCTGGAACACGCCGATGGTCTGGGTCACCAGCACAAAGAGCGTGGTGGGCAGAAGCAGTGGAAAGGTCACCTTCCAGAACTGCTGCCAGGCGTTAGCGCCGTCAATGAGGGCCGCCTCCAGCAGCGAGGTGGGAATGTTGCCCAGTGCGGCCAGGTAGAGGATGATGGGCTGGCCCAGGATCCAGGTCAGGACCACCAGCCCCAGAGAGGGCAGGGCGGTGGTGGTACCCCCCAGCCACGTGACGCGAGGTAGGCCGATGGACATCAGGATGTAGTTAAAGAGGCCGAATGTGGGGCTATAGATCCACAGCCAGACCATGGACAGGATGACACCGCTGGCCACCACCGGCAGGTAAAAGGCCAGGCGGAAGAAGGATTGGGCGTGTTTGCGCAGCGGGAAAACCATCACGGCGATAAACATGGCCAGAAAGAGAGTCGCCGGTACGACGACCAAGACAAAAAAGATGGTGTTCTTGATTGCCTTCAGAAAGGCCTCGTCCTGGAACAACCGCTGAAAGTTCTCCAGGCCAATAAACTCCTGACCGCTCAGGGTCGCATCATAGAAGCTCAGACGCACCCCGTTAAACAGCGGGTACAGGATAAAGATGATAAAAGGGATGTAGGCCGGCAGGATAAAGAGGTAGGCCCAGCGGCCATCGATGATCCGTCTAACCAATCCTTTTTCCATGGGCACGTCCTTGTACGATATCAGGCAACCTAGCCGCAGTCTTGGCTGTGCACCGGGGCCAACCAGCCAGTGGGATGGTGTCCATTGGAGCGAGAGATCCCAGTCAGCTTGCAGGAAGGAAAGCGGCGCCTTCCCGGCCAGTGGGTGAGGATGCTCCCGAGAGGACCGATCCCTCCGGGAGCATCCAGAGACCTAAAGATCTACAAAGTGACTAGCGGCTCAGGATCTCGTTGGCTGCCGCTTCATAGTCAGCCAGGGCCTCTTCCGCAGTCTTTTCGCCCAGCATGGCGGCTTGCAGGTGCGGGAAGAGTTGGGTCCGCATCTCATAGTAGTTGGGCGAAGCCAGGCCCATGTCGCTCAGGCCGTATTCCTGCACCCAGCTCAGCAGCTGCTCATAGTCCGGGTCGCCGGCCAGCGGCGTACCAACCGACTTGCGGGAGGGGAATTGGCCGGCGTTGACGGCGTACTCGCGCTGCAGCTCAGGGCTGGCCAGGAATCGGGCGAACTGCACGGCCCAGTACTTTTTGGCCGGATCGTCTTGCTTGAATACCACGGCGCCCGTTGGACCAGCAGCCATGGCGCCGGTCTTGACTCCCTCGGCGTGGGGGAACATGGTGAAAAAGAGGTCGACGTCCGCCGTGACGAGCCCCTGTTGCTCGGCAATGTTCAGCGCCGTCTTGGCCGCCAGGCTGCTGCCCTGGATGGCCGTCTGGCCAGCATAGAGCATGTTGTTCAGGTCCTGGCCGGTGATGGTGGTCGCGCCGGGCTCGATGTACTCCGCCTCCACCCAGTCGACGATCTTTTGCACGCCGGCTACACCCTCCGGGCTGTTGAGTGCCGAGGTGCCATAGTCACCCGGCGGGTAGAGGGTGGCACCCATGCCCCAGGGATAGGCCAGGTACATATAGTCGCCCTGCTCGGACTGGACTTGCAGGCCCAGCGGCCAGAGCTCATCCTCTTTCTGCACGGCCTTGAGGGCGGCCTCGAACTCTTCAAAGGTCCACTCGCCATCGTCCAGCGGCAGCAGGTCGGTGGCGCCGGCCGCGTCCCAGATGGCCTTGTTGCCGGCCATGGCCGTGATCCAGTAGAAGAGCGGCAGCCCGTGCAGGTGGCCGTCTATGGTGTACTGGTCGATCAGGTCGGGCAAATAGTCCGCCAGCTCTTCGCTCGGGACTAGTTCATCCATCGGCTCCAGCAGGCCCTGCCAGGCATAGCCCGAGGTGCGGCCCAGGTAGTCCTTGAGGACGTCCGGCGGGGCGCCGGCGGCGATGGCCGCCGTGACCTTGGTGGACAGGTCAGCCCACGGCAGGGCCTCGACCTCGATGGTGACGTTGGGGTACATCTCCATGAACTGCTCGGCCAGCAACATCTCATAGTCGCCCGCTACTTGGGTCTGGTCCTCTTTGCCCTTGACCAGCGTAAAGCGGGGGTCGCTCCAATAGACCAGGGTGACGTCTTCCATGAACTCTGGCGCCGGGGTGACCTCGACGATCACCTCTTTTTCGACCTCGACGACCTGGGTAACGATCTTTTCGACTTCTTTCTCGACCTCGACCTCGACGGTCTGGATGATGACCTCCGGCTCTGGCGTGGCTCCGCAGCCGGCCAGCATGGACAGGACGATCACCAAACTCAGAATGCCAAACAACGTTTTCCTCGACATCTTGCGCTCCTCCTCAGGTTTTTTGTGGGTCCAAATTCGCGATCCGTGTTGCCATGGAGTTTGCGAGAACTCGCTGGTGGCCATGGCCCGCCACCTTTCTCTCTGGCTCGGTATCACCTCCTTTCCGGTATTACGGGGCCATAACTGCAGCTACACTCTTGGCGGCGGCTACTAGACCCCGTCGCGCGCCATTACGTTGGCCGCGATCACGGCCAACCACAGGGTAAACTCGGATGTTACGTCAAAGGCGGCGTTGGCCAGCGTTCGTTCGTCCCCATCGCTGTAGCCGCCGGCTCTCAGGATCCAACTGCCGTCGTCATCCTGCTGGTTGGCAATGTTGCCGGCCACGTGCAGGGCGATCTCCCTGTACTTTTCCTCGCCGGTGATGCGGTAGAGCATGGAACAGCCCCAGCCGGCCTTGCCGCTCGAGCCGCCGTCCCAGGGGTCGACGCAGCGCTCCTGGAAATCAAAGAACCACTGCACCAGTTCGCGATGCTGCGCTTCCCCGGTCGCCTCGGCGAGCCGTACCAGGAAGGCAAAGGGCAGACCCACGGCGTACCAGCACTGGTTCTCGATCTGGGTGTCGACGATGCGCCACCAGGGTTCCGTGTCGTCCTGCATCTCGGTACCCAGGCTGCCGTCGGCCTCCACCGTGGCGTAGAATCGGGTTTGCGGGTCGGGCTGGAGTTCGATCATGCGGGCAAAGAAATCGGCCGCGCGCCGGGCGGCCTCTACCTGACCCCCGGCCAGCAGGGCCATGCCCGCCGCGCCGGTGGACATCGTGTCGCACATCTGCCTCTGGCCTGGCTCGGTGCGCCGCGTGTAGAACCCGCCGTGCTCTGGGTCCTGCTGGCTCAGCATGAATTGTATGGCCGGCATGGCCACCTCGTAGCGGCCGGCCATCATGCTGCCCACGACAAAGTAGGCGTTGGGGTAGAGATAGTGGACGTTGGTGTGCCAGGGATGGTACCGCGGCACAAAATCACCATCCGCGGTCATGAACTGATCCCGGGCGTAGCTGAGCAGGCGGTGGGCGGCGCCGGTCTGGCCGGTCAGGACCAGGGGCCAGCCGCCCTTGTAAAAGGCGTCCACCATGGGATCGCTCAACGCTTTCCAACTCCCGTCGGCGTTCTGTTGCTCGGCCAGCCACTTGCCGCCCTGCAACGCTCGTTGCCAGTATTCCTGTGCTGTCATTGACGTCTCCTAAGCGTACTATCCTGTATGTCCCCGTCAGCGGGGCGAATTCTCACAGACATGGTGTCTCAGCCGGTGTGGGCGCATAGCCCATGGCCTTGGATACATCCCTGGCGACCTGGCACATTTCGGCAATGACGGTAGCTATGTCATCGGCCATGGCCTCCTTCAGATGCGAGGTGCTGATAGATGCGACCGTCCTCCCTTGCCGGTCCCGGCAGGGGATGGCCACACAGAGGTTGCCTGGGCTTATTTCTCCGTCGTCAAGGGCATAGCCTTGTTCGTATACCTGCTTCAGGTGCTCGCGGAGCAACTGTGGGTCGGTCATGGTCCTTGCTGTCAGTTGGGGCATCTCGATGCAGGCCAACCGGCGTTCCAACGCCTCCTCGGGCAGCCCGGCCAGTAGACACTTGCCCAGGGCCGTTGCGTGGGCCCACAATTGGCTGCCAATGGGCGCGGGAACCAGGTAGGCGTTCCGGGTGAGGACATCTACATAAACGATTTTGGTCTCGGTGGGTGAGAGAACGGCCACGTGGGCCGCACACTGGGGAAATCTGCGCACGAGCTTCTTCAAGAAAGGATGGACGATCTCGATCATGGTAAGCCCGGCCAGGTACCTGTTGCCGACCTCGAAAGCCTGGAAGCCGACGCGATAGTTCCCGCCTTCCGGGCTCCTCTGCACATAGTCCCGGTGTTCCAGAACGGAGAGGATCTTGAAAGCGGTGCTCTTGGGCAGGTGGGTACGTTCGCAGAGGGCGTCGATGTGCAGGGCGGGATCTTCGGCCGTGAACGACTCCAGGACATCCAGAGCCCGTTCGACGGACCGGATCTGATAGTTGGCACGCTCAGAGGTTATCTTCCCTGGCAAGTTTCCTGCCTCCCAGGAACGTTGACGTCAGAGTCAAACGGGTTTCAGGCTGGGACATGCGGGCTTGAGCCCGAGCCACGAATCACGAAATGTGGTTTCGCGATTGGATTATATCACAGACTGTGGGAGTTGTCAAGTATTGTGAGACTTGGACAGATAGCTGCAAAAGATCTGGCGAACTTGAACAACTCTGAACATAATTGGACGCTGGCAGGCTGTAGTAGGCTTGCTACCTGATGCCTAGCCGAACTCCTGCACTGCGCTGAGAAAGGCGGCGATATTCTCCCAGGGGATGTCCGGCTCGTCGATGTCGTAGGCGGGGCAGAGGATGAGGCCCGCTCGTCCCAGGGTCTCGATCCGAAGCCTGACCTCCTGACGGATTTCGGCGGGAGTGGCAAAGCTCCAGGTGGTCTGGCGCCCAACGGTGCCCCACAGGGCCAGGCCGGGTCCGAACCTGCGGCGGATCTGGACGGCGTCCATGTGATCGGGCTGCACGGGATTGATGGCATTCACGCCAATCTCCATCAGGTCGCCGACGATGGGCTCAAAATAGCCGTCGCTGTGGAATACGACGCGCAGGTCGGGTTTGATGGCTCGGGCGGACTGGATAATGTCAGCCAGCCGCGGTTTGAAGAACTCGCGCCAGGTATGGGGACCGATCATCATGGTCCGGGGCATGCCCACGTCGTCGTCGAGGGCCAGGACGTCCACGCCAGCCTGGGCCAGGGCCTGGGCGTTGCGGCGCGCCAGGTCAGCCAGCCGGTCCAGGAGGAAATGGGCCCAATCTGGCCGCTCCACCAGGTCCAGCAAAAAGCTCTCCAGGCCGCGCAGACGCCAGGCCGCCTCGAACAGCTCGCCGCCCAAGTGAGGCAGGTTGCCGCCGGCGGCCAGGCCCCGCTCGTTTAAGTCTCGTACCTGTTGAGCCAGCCCTTCGACCCGGTAGGGGGCGCTGACATCGGGAAAAGGGAACTCGCGCAGATCGTCCAACGATTTTGCACCGGCCAGGGGATTGCGGTTTTCTGGCGTCTGGGGGCGATATTCCCATTGGCTGTAGGTCGTCACCTGGGATACGGTCCCCAGGCGCGTGTCGCCAGCGTAGGGCTGGGCCCGGTGGCGCAGTTCCTCCTCCTCCGCTGACGGGGGAAAGCGCACAAAACGCACATCCACAGCGCCATCCTGGGCCTGGCCTGGCGGAGCCAATCGCTCGAGGTCTACCCGGTAGAAGCTCATCGCGCAGGGCACGCGGTCCGGCTCGCCGCCATCTAGTGCCATCAACACTCTCTCACGAGCGTTCATGTTTCTCTCCTCCTTGCGAAGCCTTTGGTCAGTAGCTTGCGCTCTGTACCATTGTACCATAGCTGGCGCGGTGCGCAAAAAACAGTCCAACAACCTGATGGGCTTACACTGCAGGACTGCTCGGCGATCCGCTGCCCTTTTGCTGGCGGCCTTTCCTGAAGAATGGGGTCATTTCTAGCCGGAAGGTAGGGAAACACCCTATAGACAAACCAGCCACTTTTGTGTTATAATGTGGCTGTGGATCGTGTTCCAGGGCAGATGGTCGATGGTCGTGGGTGATTGGGGAGCGGATACATCGATGGACGGAAGCAAGATTCTCGTGATAGAAGACGATCCTGACTTGGCGAGTTTGCTGGTCCAGGCTCTGTCCAAGGAGGGCGCTCAAGTCTACACGGCTCCTGACGGATTGGACGGCCTGCGTGCATTCTATGCTCAACAGCCTGATCTGGTGATCCTCGATGTGGTCATGCCCGTTATGGATGGCTGGCAGACCCTGTCCCGCATCCGCGAACTTTCTGATGTGCCCATCATCATGCTGACTGTTCAGGGTTCGGAGGCAGAGATCGTCCGCGGGTTGGACCGAGGCGCAATGGACTATGTCACCAAACCATTCAGCATGCGGGTCCTGATAGCGCGCATTGAGGCTGCTCTGCGGGTGGCCAGCCTGCGACCCAAGGCCACCGAAGATTCCCGCTATGATGATGGCTATTTGTGCATTGACCTGGAGGAGCGCCGGGTCATCGCGGGTGGGGATCTGGCGCCCCTGACCGAAACGGAGTACCGCCTGCTGGCCTACATGGTCGAGAATGCGGGCCAGGTGCTGAGCCAGCAGCAGATCGTCACCCACGTCTGGGGGCCAGAGTATTCTGAGGACGTCCACTATGTCCGAGCCTACATCCGACGCTTGCGGCAAAAGGTAGAGCCAGAGCCCACAAACCCCTCCTATGTGATGACTGCTCGGGGCGCGGGCTACTACTTTGAAGGGCAAAGTCCCAACCATGTACCCTGATAGAGGCTCGCCCCACACTTTTTAACCAAAAATAAACCCCTTGCTAACCTGAAATAAACCTTCCTGTGGTACCATGTGGCATAGAGTATTTGATTCCCTCCTTTTCGTATTGCATGGGAGGGGCGGAATGCCTGTCAAGTCAGGCTGAGGGGCACAGGTGCGATGCACGGACAGAAGATTCTCGTTGTCGACGATGATCTTGACCTGCTCCGGCTGCTGGAGCGGTCGTTTTCCAGGGTCGGTGCCGAGGTCCATACGGCCCACGATGGCCAGGAGGGGCTGCGCCGCTTCCATACCTGCCGGCCTGATCTGGTTATCCTGGACATCATGATGCCCGAACTGAATGGCTGGCAGGCCTGCTCCCTCATCCGCCGTGCCTCCGACGTGCCGATCATCATGCTTTCTGTCCAGGGGGCGGAAGACGACGTGGTCCAGGGCCTGCAGTGCGGTGCTGTCGGCTATGTGGCCAAGCCCTTCAGTGTCCCTGTTCTGCTGGCCCGGGCCCGCGCGGCGCTCCGGGAAGCTGCACCGGCCTCTGGAACGGGGACCAATGGTACCTATGATGATGGTCGCTCTGAGTATCGATGTGGGCCGGCGGCGGGTCATGGTCCGTGGCGCACCGGTTGACCTGACAGCCACCGAATACCGGCTGTTGGTCGAGCTGTTCCGAAACGCGGGCCGGGTACTGACCTACGACCAGATCCTGGAGGCGGTCTGGGGGCGCGAGTACCGGGACAGCCCCCAGTATGTCCACGTCTACGTCTATCGCCTGCGCCAGAGGCTGGAGGATGACCCCGGCCAGCCCAAGTACCTGCAGACCGAGCACGGCATGGGCTACCGCTTTGAGAAGCAGGTTCCTGGTTCCCAGTTCCCCTCAAACCACGCACGCCCGGCCTAACCCTCACTTCGGAGAGAAGACCACAGTCACCGCCTGGACGCTGCCTGCTCGAAACAGTGGGCGGGCGCCATGGCTGCCAGGCAGGCTGCGAATCCGGTTCCCTGGGAATCGGCCCGCCCAAGAAGCGTGAGACCTGGGGATACGGTTTATCCATCGTTTACCTGGATTTCACCGTGTGGGCATAGACAATGGGTGGAAAGAGCAAAAACCATTTGATCTGCTAGTCCTTGGCGTCTTTGCTGTAAAGAGGTACTTGACGAGGATGGGCCTGGCTGCGCCATTCATCGTCAGACCCGAAAGTTTGACAAATCACCTTACTGATGATAGAGTGGCCTATCGCCAACCCAGCCTGCTTGGTCGCCCGCAGGCTACTGATTGCCCACATGATTCATGGTAGATTGCATTGATAGTGGTCACCCGAGTGTTCTTGTGTTGTCCCCTGGGGGAAGATGCCCCCTGTCTGGGATCTTTTCGTGTCGTCCGAGGGAAGCGAGGAGCGCCAGCAGGAGAGGAGGAACTCATCGGAGACGTATTGGCATTAGAACATCTCTGATTCGTACTCGCGGAATACAAAGTTGACATAGTGCAGAAGAAAGGGGAAGATTCAAGTGAATAGAAGGATAGTGACCACATTTCTCCTAGTCGCAATGCTGCTACCCAGCTTGGCTGGCGCGGCACCAGTTATTGCGGGTACCGGTGATCCGGTCCTCATCAATGAGGTACTGGCCAGCCACACCGGGACGGACGATACAGAGTATATTGAGTTCTTTGGGACTCCGGGAGCGTCACTGGATGGCCAGAGTCTGATCGTGGTCGAGAGCGACAGCGAGAGTTCCCCAGGCACTATCGATCGGCGCCTTGATTTTGGACCGGCCGATATCCTGGGCTCGAATGGCTTCTTTCTGGTGGGTAACCCCGTCGGACTGGGGACGAATTATAGCACAGTCCCAAACATAGAGGTCGGAGCCAATTACCTGGAAAACAGCAGTTTGACAGTCGCGCTCGTCGAGACCAGCAGTATCGTCGGGGGATCTGTGACCGGGGCGGAGGTGGTCCTAGACTCGGTAGCACTCACGGATGGGGGTGCTGGTGATACCTTTTTCTTTGGTGCTCCTGTCATCGGGCCGGATGGCTCATTTTTTCCCGCCGGTGCCCGCCGGGTGACTGATGGGGTCGACACGGACGTGGCAGCCGACTGGGTCATCAGTGACTTTGACCTTGGTTCCGACAACACCCCCGTGAGTGGTGATGTTGCTCCTCCACCACCGGTGGTCTTTGTGAACGAAATCCAGGTTAGTACTACAAGTGATGACTGGGAGTTCTTTGAGCTACAGGGTGAACCGGCGGCTGATCTGTCTGACTTGACCCTGGTGGGCATCGAGAGCGACGCTGGGACCAGCGCCGGGACCATTGATGTGGTGATCACCCTGTCTGGCCAGTCGATTCCGTCTGATGGCTTCTGGCTTGGCATCAGCCCGGCTGGAGAGGCCGCCTACGGTGTCACGGGCGAGATGTCGATAGGCAACAACAGTTTTGAGAACGGCACGGCCACCTACTTTCTGGTTTCCGGGTTCATCGGAGGGCAGGGGGACGATCTTGATACCAACGATGATGGCAGCCTGGATAGTGAACCATGGGGTACGGTGCTGGATGCCATCAACATCCGCGACCCTGGTGCCGGTGATTATGACTATGGCGCTCCTTCGGTTGGGCCGGACGGCTCTTACCTGCCGTCTGGAACCTTCCGCTGTCCGGATGCCCCGGCTGGTACCTTCGGTAACCTGTTGAACTTCTCCAGCCCTGACGGGACCCCAGGCACCGCAAACGAGTGTGCGCCGCCTCCACCACCGGCGGTCTTTGTGAATGAGATCCAGGTCAGCACGTCAAGTACGGACTGGGAATTCTTTGAACTGCAGGGTGAGCCGGCGGCTGATCTGTCTGACTTGACCCTGGTGGGCATTGAGAGCGATGCTGGAAGCAGTGCTGGGACCATTGATCTGGTGGTCTCCCTGGCGGGCCAGTCGATTCCGTCTGATGGTTTTTGGCTTGGTATCAGCCCGGCTGGACAGACTGCCTACAGTGTCACTGGTGAGATGTCGATAGGCGACAACAGTTTCGAGAACAGCACGGCCACCTACTTCCTAGTTACGGGGTTCATTGGGTCAAAGGGGGATGATCTTGATACCAATGATGATGGTGTCCTAGAAAACCAGCCGTGGGCTACTGTGCTGGATGCCATCAATATCCGGGACTCTGGCACCGGTGACTATGACTATGGCGCTCCTTCAGTTGGGCCGGACGGCTCCAATCTGCCATCCGGCACTTTTCGCTGTCCTGACGCCCCGTTTGGCACCTTTGACAGCAACATGCTGAACTTCTCCAGCCCTGACGGGACCCCAGGCACCGCAAACGAGTGTGCGCCGCCTCCACCACCGGCGGTCTTTATGAATGAGATCCAGGTCAGCACATCAAGTACGGACTGGGAATTCTTTGAACTGCAGGGTGAGCCGGCGGCTGATTCTGTCTGACTTGACCCTGGTGGGCATTGAGAGCGATGCTGG
Source organism: uncultured Chloroflexia bacterium (assembly GCA_963783445.1). Taxonomy (GTDB): domain Bacteria; phylum Chloroflexota; class Anaerolineae; order JAAYZQ01; family JAAYZQ01; genus CAWANP01. The sequence goes on from CAWANP010000002.1 coordinate 759,647, forward strand.
AAGCAGTGCTGGGACCATTGATCTGGTGGTCTCCCTGGCGGGCCAGTCGATTCCGTCTGATGGTTTTTGGCTTGGTATCAGCCCGGCTGGACAGACTGCCTACAGTGTCACTGGTGAGATGTCGATAGGCGACAACAGTTTCGAGAACAGCACGGCCACGTACTTCCTAGTCACGGGGTTCACTGGGTCAAAGGGGGATGATCTTGATACCAATGATGATGGTGTCCTAGAAAACCAGCCGTGGGCTACTGTGCTTGACGCCATCAATATCCGCGACTCTGGCGCCGATGACTTTGACTATGGCGCTCCTTCAGTTGGGCCGGACGGCTCCAATCTGCCATCCGGCACTTTCCGCTGTCCTGACGCCCCGGTTGGTACCTTTGAAAGCAACATGCTGAATTTCTCCACTCCGGACGGGACCCCAGGTGGTGCTAACCACTGTGGATCGCCAGAGGCCTGCGGAGATGAATACCTCCCTATCTTCACCATCCAGGGCAGTGGTCTCGCCAGTCCGCTCGATGGCACCGAGGTTTCCACCGAAGGCATCGTCGTCGGCGACTTCCAGGATGGCATGAACGGGTTCTACATCCAGGATCCCGTCGGCGACGGTGATGCGGCCACCTCGGACGGCATCTTTGTCTACGGTACAGCCCCGACGTCAACGTGGGTGACATGGTGCGTGTGCACGGCTATGTCGACGAGTACTACGATCTGACCGAGATCACCGGGGTGAGCCAGATCTGGACCTGCTCCACCGGCAACAGCGTGGCTCCGACCGCGCTGTCGCTGCCGCGTGGCCAGCCAGGACGACTTTGAAGCCTACGAAGGCATGCTGGTCACCTTCCCGCAGGCGCTCTACATCTCCGAGTACTTTAACTTTGACCGCTACGGTGAGATCGTGCTGACGACTGACCGCCAGTTCCAGCCGACGGCGGTCCACGAGCCGGGATCGCCCGAAGCGGCAGCGCTGGCTGAGGACAATCGGCTCGGCCGCATCACGCTGGATGATGGCCGCGGCTCGCAGAACCCCGACCCGGCCATTCATCCCAACGGCGAGCGTCTTTGACCTGAGCAATCTGTTCCGCGGCGGCGATACAGTTCAGAACGTGACCGGCGTGGTGGACTACACCTATGGTGAGTACAAAATCCAGCCCACCAGGGCGCGGACTATACGCGCTGCAACCCCCGCACCGCGCAGCCGGACGACGTGGGCGGCAACCTGAAGGTGGCTTCCTTCAACGTGCTCAACTACTTCACTACGCTTGACGACAGGGCCATATCTGCGGTCCGTCGGCAGACATGGAGTGCCGCGGCGCGGATACGCTGAAGAGTTCACCGCCAGCGGGCCAAGATCATCGCGGCCCTGGCGGCCATCGATGCCGACGTGGTCGGCCTGATCGAGATCGAGAACAACGAGTCGAGGCCGCGGTCCAGGACCTGGTCGATGGCCTCAATGACTGTCATGGGCGCCGGCACCTATGACTATGTCGACACGGGCGTCATCGGCACAGATGCCATCAAGGTGGCCTTTATCTACAAGCCAGCTACCGTGTCCCTGGTCGGTGACTATGCCGTCCTGGACGATCCGTCCTTCACCGATCCGCTTCCTACGACGAACAGAAGAACCGCCCGGCGCTGGCCCAGACCTTCATGGACAACGCCACCGGTGGTATCTTTACCGTGGCTGTGAACCACCTCAAGTCCAAGGGTTCAGCCTGCGGCGACGGCGACGACGATCCCGGAGCAGGGCAACTGCAACCTGACCCGTACCCTGGGCGCTCAGGCGCTGGTGGACTGGCTGGCGACTGATCCCACCGGGAGCGGCGACGCCGACTTCTCTGATCATCGGCGACCTGAACGCCTACGACAAGGAGGACCCCATCGACGTCCTCCTGGCCGGCGGGTACACCGACCTGATCTACCAGCTTCCTGGGCGAGGATGCCTACTCCTACGTCTTTGACGGTCAGTTGGGCTACCTCGACCACGCCCTGGCCAGGCCGGTCTGCTGGGCGAGGTCACCGGCGCGACGGTCTGGCACATCAATGCCGACGAGCCCGACCTGATCGACTATGACATGAGCTACAAGCAGGATGCCCAGGACGCGCTCTACGCGCCGGATGCCTACCGCTCCTCGGACCACGACCCGGTCATCGTCGGCCTGAACGTCTGCGACGAGATCGCGCCCACGCTGGAGGTATCGGTTACACCCGACAACCTGTGGCCTCCCAACCACAAGTACGTGACGGTGACCGCGGACGTGGTTGTCTCGCGACAACTTTGATCCTGCGCCGATCCTGACCTGGTCTCGGTGACGTCCAAGTGAACCGGACAGCGGCCAGGGCAAAGACGACAAGCCAAACGACATCGTAGATCCTTGATGACTTGACCTTCAAGCTGCGTGCCGAGCGCTTTGGCACGGGCGAAGGCCGCATCTACACCATCACCTACCAGGTGACCGACGCCTGCGGCAACAGCACCGAGGCGACAGCCACGGTGACGGTGCCGCACGACCAAGGAGAATAGGGACATACAACATGAAGGGACGCTACAACGAATCAAGACAGGAACGGATTCCCGTCTGAGCGGCCATTCGTTGCATTCCAAATTCGTTGTAGGTCCCACCGAATCTCCGAGCCCTCATCCTCAAGGGCGGGTCTGCGAGGCGGACATCGTCCAGGAGGGCCCCTGGACGGGGGCACGGAGCCGTGGCCCCGCTGGGCCGGTGGCGCCGGGCGCAGGCGCATGGATGAGCGACCTGCGTGGCGCTGCCGGTCAGCAGTGGCTGCCGAGAAAGAAAGGGGGTGGTCGCAGGGATCCTTTAGCCTGATGCAAGTGTCTACTACACTGTCGAAACAGTATAAAACCAAAGAAGGAGAGACAAATGAAAAAGTGGACAGCGATCCTAGCGTTGCTTCTGATTGTGGCCATGGTCGTGCCGGTATCGGCCGGGCCTGTGGTCGCAAAGAAGGCCAAGGGTTCCTACATCGTCCGAATGGAGGGTCCGCCCCTCGCCGCCTATGAAGGCGACGTGAAGGGCATGCCCGCCACCAAGCCAGGCAAGGGCGGCAAGATCAACCCCAACAGCGCCCACGCCAAAAAGTACACCGAGTACCTGGAGGACCAGCCACAACGAGGCCCTCAAGGGCGCCGGCGTCAAGCCCAACAAGAAGGTAAATGACTATGTCGTACGCGCTCAACGGCTTCTCCGCCATCCTGACCGAGGCGCAGGCCGCCGACATGGCCAAGCAGCCTGGCGTGCTGGCCGTTATGCCCGACCAGATGCGGTACCCGACCACCGACAGCGCGCCAGCTTTCCTCGGGCTGACCGATCCGGCGGGCCCTGGGCCAAGGGCTATGACGGCGAGGGCGTCGTGGTGGGCATCATCGACAGCGGCATCTGGCCCGAGCACCCCAGCTTTGCCGACGATGGCAGCTATCCTCCCCCGCCGGTTGTGCTGGATGATTCTCGTCCAACCTGCGAGTTTGGCAACACGGCCCACAATCCCAACGACGCGCCCTTTACCTGCAACAACAAGCTGATCGGCGCCCGCCAGATGCTGGACACCTACAGGGCACTGATCGGCGCTGCGCCCTACGAGTACGACTCGGCCCGCGACGACAACGGCCATGGCACGCACACCGCCTCGACGGCGGCCGGCAACGCCGGTGTCGAGGCCAGCATCTATGGCATTCCCCGCGGCACCATCTCCGGCATCGCCCCGCGCGCCCACGTGATCGCCTACAAGGGCCTGGGTGACCTGGGCGGCTTCACCTCCGACCTGGCGGCGGCCATCGACCAGGCGGTGGCCGACGGCGTGGACGTGATCAACTACTCCATCGGCGGCGGCGCAGGTGGGCCGGGCGCCGACGAGATCGCCTTCCTGTTTGCCGAGGCCGCGGGCGTCTTTGTCGCCACCTCGGCCGGCAACACTGGGCCAGGCGCCGCATCGCTGGGCAATCCGGGCACCATGCCCTGGATGACCACCGTTGGCGCCAACACCCAGAGCCGTTTCTTCGAGGGTACTGGTTGGCTGGGCGATGGCAGCATGTATTCTGGGGCCTCGATCACCGCCGGCACGGACATGCTGCCGCTGGTGGATGCGGAGTTCGCCGGTGACGAACTATGTGACCCCGGAGTCGCTGGATCCGGACGCTGTCGCTGGCAAGATCGTCCTCTGCCGGCGTGGTGCCATCGCCCGCGCTGACAAGAGCCGGGCAGTATACGAGGCTGGCGGCGCGGGCATGATCATGTACAACAACAGATGATGTGGATAACCTGGCCACCGACAGCCACTGGGTGCCCTCGGTGCACATCGACTTGACGCCCGGCCTGGCCATCAAGGCCTACATCGCTTCCGAGGCTGACCCGATGGCCAAGATCCTCGGCGGCGAGGCCAGCGAATGGCCCTACGCTCCGTCGATGACCATCTTTTCCTCGCGCGGTCCCAACCCGGTCGCGCCGGACATCATCAAGCCCGACATCACCGCGCCCGGCACACAGATCCTGGCCGGCTACTCGCCCGACTCCTGATGCCGCCTATGATGTGCCGGGCGAGCTCTTTGCGGCCATCCAGGGTACCTCCATGTCCAGCCCCATCGTGGCCGGCGTCTTCGCCCTGCTCAAGCAGGCCCATCCCGACTGGAGCCCGGCCATGGCCAAGTCGGCTATCATGACCACCGCCTACCAGGATGTCGTGGACAACGACCGGGTGAGCCCGGCCGATCCCTTTGACATGGGTGCCGGGCACGTCAACCCCGGCGGCAAGGCGATCAAGGGTTCCGCCTTCGAGCCCGGCCTGGCCTACGATGCCGGTCTGTTCGAGTACGCGGCCTTTACCTGCGGCATGGACTGGGGCGTCTTTACCCCGGGAAGCTGCGACTTCCTCGAGTCGATCGGCGTCCCGTTCGAAGCCTACGACCTCAACTAGCCCTCCATCGGCATCGCCAGCCTGCCCGGCAGCCAGACGGTGGTCCGCACCGTGACCAGCGTGGCCAAGGAGAAGGGCTGGCGCGACTACAGCGTCTCCGTGGATGCCCCGGAGGGTTACGAGGTCACGGTCTCGCCCTCGAGTTTCCGTCTCAAGAGCGGCCAGTCGGCGACCTATGAGGTGACGATCACCAACGTGAGTGCACCCATCGGCGAGTGGCGCTTTGGCTCGCTGACCTGGAGCGATAAGACTGGGCACTATGACGTCTACAGCCCCATCGCCGTGCGCGGTGCGCTGTTCAGCGCCCCGGATCAGGTCAATGGCAGCGGCGAGACTGGCTCGGCCAGCTTCGACGTGAACTTTGGCTACACCGGCGGCTACGCGGCTGCCCCCCACGGGCTCGTCTGCACAGGTGGTGACCACCGATGCACATCGGCCAGGATCCGGACCAGACCTATCCGAGTACTGATGACTCACCCGTCGGCGTTCAAAAGATCGACTTCCCCATTGCTGGGGCGGCGTTCGTCCGCTGGGAACTCGTCATCCCCGGTGACGATGACATCGATCTGTTCCTCGAGGATTCCTCTGGCAACCATGTTGCCGCAAGCACCGCGGTGGCACCGACGAATTGATCGAATTGTGGTTGCCAGCCGACGACACCTACACGATGGTAGTCCACGGCTGGTCTGTGCCCAATGAGCCGCTTCCGTACGACCTGTACTTCTGGGATGTCCCGCTGGCATCCGGCGGCAGCCTGAGCATCGACTCCGCACCGACCTCGGCTACGGTCGGAACGGTGGGAACCATCGACGTCAGTTGGTCCGGCGCTGCGGATGGCGAGCGAGCACTGGGTGCCGTCTCGCACACCGGCGACGTCGGGCTCATGGGCTTCACCCTGGTAGAAGTCGACAACCGCTAATCCGCCCTGACTCGGGGTCAGGCCCCGCCTGTCCTTGGTCAACAACCGCCGCCCACAGGGCTAACCCTGTGGGCGGCTCTTTGTTTCCAGCTCCGGTATTCTGCCGGCCGAATAAAGGTACTGGGATGGTGATAGACTTCCGAAGTCTGGCAGACTTCGGAAGTCTGCGCCTCACGTCAGTTCAGGCCACCTTCACCGGCTGTGCCGGCAACGATAGGATCGATCTAATGCCAGTCTAGTCTGTTGGAGCGCCAGGCGTAAGCTTGAGCAGGTCGATCTGGGTGGGCACGGCCTTCTGCAGCTCGAGTGGTTGCTCGCACAGGAACGGGTCGCGGCCCCCGCCGCTGTGGTAGTCGTAGACCTGGCCCTCGAAGCCGAGCCGGATTAGCGCGCCATCCATGGGTACCTGCTTGTAGCGCATCCCCGGTTGCGGGCAGCCCAGGCTGGCGTCGGGCCAGACAACGGCTTTGGCTTCCAACACTTCGATATCGCCCGCCGGGACCGATAGCCTCTCTGCCAGGTCCTCCCTGGCCATCTCTATCAGTGGCGCCAAGCCTGGCTCGACCGTACTAGATTCGGGTGTTGCCTCCATCGCAGGTGCCTCCTCTTCGCACACGATGGCCGTTTGCCCACCATCGGTATGGACCTCGTACTCCTGGCCTCCGGTCTCCAAGATCACCTGATAGCCAGGCGTGATCGCCTGGGCGTACATCATCCCCGGCTGGGGGCAGCCCAGGCTGGCGTCGGGCCAGTCGATCGCTTCGACGGACAGGACGCTGAATCTCGGCCGCGGGGATGCCCATCCGCAGTGCCAGCTCCTCTTGAGCCAAGGCGGCGATGGGGCCGTTGGCTTCTGGCTCGACCGCACTCGGTGTGTCAGTGGGGGCCGGTGCGATGGTCTTGGTCACTGGCGGGAGGCTCGTGAGCGTCGGCTCCACCGGGCTTTCCACCGTTGCTGGCGCCCCCCCGCAGGCCACGGTGAACAGGACCGCGAGCAGGATGAGGCCCGCAGTCGCGACGGGTATTCTGGAATCTCTATGATGCATGTTTGGTCTTCCCTTCAGTTTTGCTTCTTGTGTGCACCAATAAGACGTACCAGCCCGACCAGAGGTTCCATCACCATCTAGAGTTCTTCGCCGGAGCTTGGCGATTGGCTGGATCTGTATGCATTTTGTACGCAGGGCCATGATACACTGTGTGCAATGAGGTACCAGGCTCGAGGCTGCCAGTCACGTTGAGAGTCTCGCGGTACCACAACCAACCAAATCACCCGATAGGAGGAGATAATGAAAAGAACACAGTTCGTTCTTGTGTTGATGCTGATCTTGTTGGTGCTGGCCATGGCTGTTCCGATGGTCTATGCCGCGCCGGAAGGCAAGGGAAAGGGCGGCAACGTCACCGGCGGTGACAGCACGTCGGGCGGGGAGCTGGAGCTTGCTCCCGGCAAGTACACGGACGGGATCAAGTGCTTCAAGAACCTCTGTTGGGCCATCAGATAGTATGAGGTGAGGTTAAAGTACCTTGGGGCTGTCCGGTCTGACCTGACAGCCGTTTTTGGCAAAGACAGATGGGGGCACCCTTGGGTGCCCCCATGTTTGTTGGTGAAGCACATCATTTGAGCAAGACCCAAAGGTAGCTCGGTTGTTCTCAGGATGGCTGCCAGCAGATTCGCAGGGCTCTGGATGCAGTACTGTGCCTGAGATCCAGCAAGGATTAGTGATGGCACCAACCCGCTGACCCGTGTACCGTCATCTGGGTTGGTGCAGCGTTCAGTTTCCAAGATAATTCTCCTCCTATTCCAAATAATTCCAAAAAAGCTCCGGAATTGACAGTACTCCTACTATCGGGTATAATCGGCCCGCTTCGGGAAGTGGGGTCCGGGCCCAAGACCCTGCAATAGGAGGATACGCTATCCATGCGCATTGCGCTGATCAATCCCAGATTCAGATTGCCCATCGACACCCGTACCAGCCCCCACCTGGGGCTGGCCTACCTGGGCGCCGTGTCCCAGGAGCGGGGCGACGAGGTGCGCGTCTATGACGCCGATGTCGAGGACCAGCCCGCTTGGGCGAGTTTGTGGCCGAGTTCCAGCCCGATCTCGTGGGCATCACGGCCAATACGCCCCAGGTCAAGGGCGCCTGGCGCACGGCCGCCGCGATCAAGGAGGTCGCCGACGTGCCGGTGGTCCTGGGCGGCCCCCACGTCAGCGTCGTCTCGGAGGAACTCGACTACGAGTCGCTGCGCCAGCCGGGGGTGGACCTCATCGTTCGCGGCGAGGGCGAGCCGACCTGGCTCGACATAAGCCAGCGCCTGGAGGACTGGAAGCGCGACCAGGAGTCCCACTCGACGGCCGAGCTATTTGATCCGGCCCTGGGCCTGTGGGACGACATGGAGGGCATCAGCTACCGGACCTCGGACGGCGAGCTGCACCGCAACCCGGAACGGCCGCCCATCGCCGACCTGGACAGCCTGCCCTGGCCGGCCTACGACCTGTTCAAGATGGGGCGTTATACCAGCCTGCAGCCGGCCACCGACGCCGTGGATGGGGCGCGCTCCTTCTCGATGATGACCAGCCGGGGCTGCCCCTACCGCTGCACCTTTTGCTCGCAGTCGATCATGCCCGTCAAGTGGCGGGCCCGGTCGGCGGAGAACGTGCTGGCCGAGTGGCGGCACCTGGTGCGCGACCGCGATGCCCAGGAGATCGGCGTGCTGGACGATTCGGCCAACATCCGCATGGGCCGCCTGGAGGAACTGTCGGACATGCTGGTGGCCGAAAACCTGAACCACGTGCCCTGGATCTTTGTCAACGGCATCCGGGCCAACCTGGCCTCGGTAGAGCTTCTGACCAAGATGAAGGCCGCCGGCCTGCAGCGAACCGCTTTCGGCGTCGAGACCGGCGATCCGGATATGCTGGTCAGCATCGACAAGCGCATCGACCACGACGCCATCCGCCAGGCTTTCAAGAATGCCAAAAAGGCCGGCATCGAGACCATCGGCTTTTTCATCATCGGCCTGCCGGGCGATACCCGCGAGTCGATGCAGCGCACCATCGACTTTGCCATCGAAGTGGACCCGCTCATCGCCAACTTTAGCATGATGACGCCCTATCCCGGCACCAGGGTCTACGAGATCGTCAAGGAGCAGGGGCGGTTTCTCATCGAGGACTGGGAGGACTATGTCTTTTTTGAGCAAAAGGCCCGCTACGAGATGGGCGACATGACGGCCGAGTTGGTGGAAGAGATGTACCGCCGGGCCTACCGCCAGTTCTACCTGCGGCCCAGGCCGATTCTGCGCCGCCTGAAGTAGCAAGGGCTTCTGGCTGAACCTGCCGCGCAACGCTGCGCATCGCCCTGCGCACTTTTGTGCCCAAGGCGGAAAAGACAGAGCTGCGCGAGCAGGTCGAGGCGGACGGATTGACCTAGAGACAAAGGCCGGAAGCCGCCAAACTTTCATGGGGCTTTCGGCAGTTGGCAGGAGAGGTTGCACTGAATGAAGACGACACTGATCTACCCCGGCATCGCCGGGCGGGGATTCAATAGCCTGAGCCAGGGCATGGAGGCTGGCTGGGTGTCCCATGGCACTGGCTTCCATCAGCGCTGCGGCCAAGGCCCAGGGCTTTGAGGTCGACCTGATCGACCTGCGCGCTCTGCGGGACTGGGATCACTTTCGCCAGGAGTTCCAGGCGCGGGACCCGGACGTGGTGGGCATCGGCATGATGTCGGTGGACTATAATCCCACGCGGCAGGCGCTGGAGATCGTCAAGGAGGTCAAGCCGGAGACGGTGACCATCGTCGGCGGGCCGCACGTCACCCTGGCCCTGGACGACTCGCTCAAGATGCCCAACGTCGACTATTTGGTGACCCACGAGGCCGAGGTCACCTTTCCCAAGATGCTGCGGGCCATCGAGCAGGGCGAGCCGCCCGAGGAAAAGGTCGTCCGTGGCGAGACGCCCGACCTGGATGCCATCCCCTTTGCCGACCGCGACCTGTTCCTGGACGAGTGGCGCAAGTGGGGCTATGACCTGGACAGCCCCGAGGTGCCCTTTGTCAAGGAGCTGCCGGCGCCCTTTCTGACCATCATCGCCGGGCGGGGCTGCGTCTACAACTGCTCCTTCTGCAAGCCGGGCGAGGACCTATATCTTTGGCAAGGGCGTGCGCCGCCGCTCGGTGGAGAACGTCATCGAGGAGCTGCAAGAGCTGCGCGAGCGCTATCGATTTTGCCAGCTTTATGTTCCACGACGACTGCCTGACCGAGGACCGCCGCTGGGTGGCCGAGTTCACCCGGCGCTACCAGGAGGAGGGCTTTACCCAGCCCTTCTTCTGCCAGAGCCGGGCCGACATCATCGCCCGCCACCCCGACATGGTGGAGATGATGGCCGATGCCGGGCTCGCGGGCTACTTTGTCGGCTTTGAGAGCGGCAACGCGCGGGTGCTCAACTTTCTGCGCAAGGGTACCACGCCGGAGCGCAACCTGGAGGCGGCCAAGGTCTGCCGCCAGTACGGGCTGGCCATCTGGGCCAACTATATGCTGGGCATTCCCACCGAGACCAAGGAAGAGGTCATGGACACGGTGAACATGATCCGCGAGATCGACCCCGACTACTACAGCCCCGCCTTTTTCACGCCCCATCCGGGCACCGACCTTTATGACTATTGCGTCGAGCACGACCTGAGCCTGATCACCGACTATGACAGCTACCGCCGCAATCCCACCGAGCCCAAGATCAAGGGCCAGGACTACGAGTTCCTCAAGTGGGCGCGAGACCACAGCCAGGAGCGGCTGTTCAAGAACCGCGTGCGCCGTGGAGGTGCGGGCTTTTGCTGAAAAGTACGCCGATCCGGCCCGCTATGCCCGCAAGGCGCGCAAGGTCCTGGGGCGCAATGGGTGACCATCGGGCAACGATCTGATCTCTGGCGCGGCGCCCACGGACAACGGTGCGCGCGGAGGCACGTGACCTCAGCGTTTCGCATTCACCTCCTGGGATGATTTCCAGTCTTCCCACAACCTCAAAGCTGGCGACCGGGTTATCCGCAATCCGCATTCCCCGGGCGTAGCGGCTTGCTATTCCCTTTAGCTTGTGCTAAGATTTCCAGACGGGATCTCTCGGTAGATCAGGGACTATGGCGCCGGGGCCCTGGCGTGGTGCAAGGGACTTTGAAAGCACTCCCTGTACCCGGCTCTCGCCATTCTGAACGAAGCCAAAAACCAGTGTGATTCTGCGGGGAATCCTCACTACGCTCCCGTTAGAAAGACATGCGGGAATGAGGACGGGCATTGACGCGGCGTTTTTTGAAAGCCATCGCGCCTTATCTGAGACAAGTTGCCGGACTGCTGGCGATCGGTTCGCTGGGGGGCCTGGTAATGAACACCGTGGTGGTCCTGCCGGCGATCCTGCTCGGGCGCGCCATCGACACAGCCATCGCCTGGGGCAAAGGCCAAGCCGCCAGCGAGGATGTGTGGCAGGCGGGGCTGGCCTACGTCGCGGCCATGGCTTTCTATCAGGCAGCGCGTCTCGTGAAACGCTGGGGGCTGCGCATCGCCAACGAGCGGATCATGGCCAGCGTCCGCGCCGATGCCCTGCGCGGTGTGCTGGACTGGCCCATGGAAAGGCTGGGCCAAATCCCCATTGGCGACCTGATGGCGCGCATCATCGGCGACGTGGAGGTCTTTGGCCGCGGCATCAAGGAGCTGACCACCGAGACGTGGGACACCGTGCTCTTTTCGCTCTCCCTGATCGTTGCCATGATGGTCTACGACGCCCGCTTGACGCTGCTGGTACTATTACCGGTGCCGCTGGGCATGCTGTTGGCCAGGGCCTCGGGTCGTTGGGTCAGCGCCCGTACCACGGCCGCACGGGAGGCCAGCGCCGAGCTGACGGCTTTTTTGCAGGAACACTTGGTTGGGCTGCGCGTGGTGCGTCTCTTTGGCCGTATCAATGCCACGGTCGATGGGGCAGCGACCCTATCCGGGCGGCTCGCCGAGGCGAACCTGGACAGCATCCGCCTGCACAGCGGCCTGCAGCCGATCTATCGTTTGCTCATGATTTCGGGCATTGTGCTGGTCATCTGGCTGGGAGGCGCCCGAGTAGTTGCAGGGGCCATGACGCTGGGGGCCTTTATTGCCTACCTCGACCTGTATACCCGGTTTGTGGGGCGCGGCCACCGCGTACCCCAACTCTTCAACTCGGTGCAGAGTGCCGCAGCGGCCAACGTACGGCTGGAGCCGCTGCTGGCCCCACCCATATCTCGACCCCTTACTGTCCTTTCAACGCTCTGGCCTCGTCACGTGCCCGGTCTCGGCGAACCAGTTCCGCGCCTTCCCGCCCGCCCGCCCGTCCCGGCGGAGGTCTTGGTTCAGCAGGTCACCTTTCGCTTCCCTGGTAACGATGCCGCGGTGCTGCAGGACCTGAGTCTGGAGATTCCGCCCGGGGCCTTTGTCGCCGTTACCGGGCCGATCGGCTCCGGCAAGAGCGCGCTGGCCCGGGTCTTGCTCGGCCTCTATCCGTTGGATGCCGGGCGCGTGTTGCTGTACGGCCGCCCTCTGGATTCCCTATCCCCGGCTGAACGGGCGGTGCGCATCGGCTACCTGCCCCAGAACCCGGTTCTCTTTTCGGGCACCATCCGCCAGAACCTGTGGCTGGGCCGGTCGGGTACGGCAGGCCCGGCATGGGACAGCCTGGAGCAACTTGTCGCCCTGGCAGCGCTGCAAGATGATGTTTCTGCCCTTCCCAGCGGTCTGGATACCGAGATCGGGGAGCGAGGTGTCCGCTTGTCCGGTGGGCAGCGGCAGCGGATTGCGCTGGCTCGCGCTTGTGCTGAAAACCCCGGGTTGTTGGTGCTCGACGATCCCTTTTCGTCGGTGGATGTGGACACCGAGGCGCAGATCATTGCCGGCCTGCGCCAAACCTTTGGCCCGGCAGCGCCGTTGGCCCAGCAAGCAACTGTGGTCTTTTTTTCCCACCGGCTGGCCGCTTTTCCCCTGGCCGACCTCGTCGTAGTTCTGGATCGGGGGCGCATCACCCAACTCGGCAGTCACCGGGCGCTGCTAGCAGCGACAGGCCTGTATGCGCGCATCTACCGTGCCCAGCAGCTCGTCGAGTCGCGGGCCGTCACCATGGAGGCGACCCCATGAACGGCCAGGAAACCCCACCAGTGGCGGAGCACACAGACAGTACCTGGCGGGAGCTGCGGAAGTTGCTCCGTCCCCATCGCGCCCTGATCGCGGTCATTGCCCTGGCCGTGTTGTTGGCCGAAGCCTTTGCCGTCGTTCCCCCCTTGTTGATGGCGCGCATCATCGACGAACACCTGGCGGTGGGCACCGCGCGCGGCGTATTGGCCCTGGGGCTCTTGTACCTGGGAGCCAGGGCGGTGGCCGAGGGCATGGACTTTGTCGTCACCTATCTCACCGGGTACGTGGCCCAAAAAGTGTTGCGTGACCTGCGCGTGCGCCTCTTTGCTCATTTGCAGCGCCTGCCACTGGGTTACTATGATCGCAGGCCACTGGGCGATGCCATCAGCCGCTGCACGGCCGACGTGGATACGGTGGACACGCTCTTTACGACGGGTATATCGCGCCTCATCACTCGCCTGGTGCAATTGGTTACTGCTTGGGTGGCGATGGTCATCCTCAGCCCGCCCCTGGCTCTCTCTGCCCTGCTGTTGATCCTGCCGCTGGCGCCGGTCACGCGCTTTTTCCAGGTGCGGATCCGCGACGCGGAGCGGGACCGACGGCAAGCGATCGGCTTGCTGAATGTACACCTGCAGGAGACGCTGAGCGGGGTCGAGGTAGTGCGAGCTTTTGGCCTCGAGGAAGACTTTGTCGCGCGTTTTCGCCTGGCGCTGAGCCGTACGCTCGATGCCTACAGCCGCGCGCTGTCCTACAATGTATTCTATACGCCCCTGCTGACTGTACTGGTGGCAGCCGGCGTAGCCTTTCTCTTGTGGATAGGCACCGGTGGCCTGGGTCTGAATCTGGGCATCAGCATCGGCACCCTGACCGCCTTTATCCTGCTCTTCCAACGGTTCTTCGAGCCGATCCGAAACCTTGGCGAGGACTGGCAGACGGTACAGAGCGCCTCGTCGGGTATCGAGCGCATCGTCCAGGTGTTGGAGATCCCGGCAGAGCACCCGGCTCGAGCATTGGAGTACCAAGATCAGTCCTCGGGGCACGTTCCACCCCTGGACCTCAGGGTTTCACCGGAATCCCTTTCCCCCCTGACGAAACGGTGCATCCAACCGTTGTTCCACGGCCCGCTGGCTGAACTGTGTGACGTGACCTTTGGCTACATCCCCGGGCGTCCCGTGCTGCACGCGCTCACCCTGGAGGTGAGGGGCGGTGAGCATCTTGCGGTTGTGGGACGGACGGGTGCTGGCAAGAGCAGTGTCATACGCCTGCTGTGCGGGCTGTACGCGCCCTGGTCTGGCCAGGTGCGCGTCGCTGGCGCGGATCCCCGCCTGTTGGCCGATGCTGAGCGCCGCCAGGTAGTGGGCGTCGTGCCCCAGACTGTGTACTTGTTTGGTGGCAGCGTGTGGGAGAATCTGACCCTGCGCGACGCATCGGCGCCGCGCAACGCCGTTGATCGGGCGGCGCGCATAGCCAGGGTCGATGATTTTGTCTCAGCGCTGCCCGAGGGCTATGACTCGCGGCTGAGCGGTGCCGGCCGGGGCCAGGGCATCCAACTCTCCGAAGGGCAGCAGCAACTTTTGTCGTTGGCTCGGGCGCTCGTCTGGGACCCGGTACTGCTGCTGCTGGACGAGGCGACGGCCGCAGTGGACAATCTCAGCGAGGCCGAGTTCCGTTCCGCGCTGCGCGCCGCCTTGCGAGGCGATGATGGCCGCCAGCGCGCCGTGGTCACCGTGGCCCACCGCCTTTCCACGGCGCGCGAAGCGGATCGGGTGGTGGTGCTGGAGGCCGGGCGCGTGGTCGAGGAGGGCCCGCCGGAGGAACTGATCCACAGTCGGAGCAAGTTCGCGGCCCTGATCGAACTGGAAGCCGCCGGGTGGGATTGGCAGAGCAATGTTTGAGCTGTCGCCCCTGCTTCACGTTTGGAGAGCCTTCCCCGATCGGACTCTTTCGGGTTAGTGCCAGCTTTTCTAGATCCCAAGCCAAGCCATGAGGCGATCCCAGAAGGATGCCGATGATTCTGGATCCCGATCCCCCTCCTCCGAATTGGGATCGGAAGATGGCTCGTAGGCCATCAGGTGTCCACTTGGTTCACCATTGCCGTCATAATTGATGCGCACGTAGCTGAGCAGGCGTTCATCCGTGAATCGCTCTGGATGCGCAAAGAGTTCCTGCCAGGTATGTTCGCCGGCCCCGGAGAGGTCGGCGCGCCAGGTCCATGTCCCACTGTTGACATAAAAGCCGCCATCCGGCAGAGGTTCCTCGGCCGCGTCGTGGGTATGGCCAAAAGTCACCACTTTGACACCTTCTTCTTGCGCCCGCGCCTTGGCAATTTCGTACAACGAGGAGTTGACTCTGGCCCGTATCTGGTCACCCATGGCCACTGGGTCCGGCTGGCGGGGCATGGGGGCCATGTCCCCTCGATCAATCTCCGAGGAAGCTGCCAGGATGTCCGCTACCTCGGCGTTGAATTCGGCGCGGAATGCTTCGTCGGACTCGTAGCGCTCTGCCATTTCCTCCACCTGGTCGGGGTCCTCCAGTTGGTATAGAAGCGCTGCCTCTGTCTCCTGGGCGCCGGGTTCCTCGACGTCGCGTACAACCTCCGAAAAGATGCCCGGCAGGGCGCGGATAAGCGTGGCGATGGACCGTGCGGCAAAGGGGAAATCGTAGGCCAGCGCGTACCAGACCAGGGCCGTGATGGGCTTGACGCCATCGATCCAGTACTTGTCCCTTTCGACCTCGTTAAAGACATCCATGACAAACCAAGAGCCGGCCGGGATGGCCAACTGGCCTGGCTTGTCGTGGTCGTGGGGTTCCTCCATGTCATCCACCCGGTCCATGACCTCTGCATACTGATTGCCGTGCTCGACGTAAATGCCCTCACGGCTGATGCGCCGTTCCTCAAAAATCAGAAGTGCAGCCTGCTCCCCGGTGGCGCCGATGGCTTCGCGGATGGCCTGCTGTACGGCTGGCCAGTGCAGGTTGACGTCGTGGTTGCCTTTCACAAAGGTCAAGTAGCGGGGCGGCGGCCCTGTCTGGATGAATCGCTGTAGGGCATCGAAAAAGTTGGGGTGCCCGGCGATGATGAGGCGCATCTTGCGTTCCGAATCTGGCTCCGAGGAGGAATGATACCGCTTGGGCCGGTACTCCCGGGCCGGATCAAATTCGTCCACGTGGGGCACCTGCAGCATCTCAAAGCCATCGCCATTGATGATCAACTCTACCTCTGCGCCATCACGGTCGCTCTCAGCGGCGATGTCGTCCAGAAAGGCGGCAAACTCTTTGTCGCTACCAAAGTCCTCCAGAGGGTTTCCCTCGTCCATGCGACCCGCGCTAAGATGCAGGTCACTGATGACAATCTTGAACTTGCCAGGCATAACACACCTCCTGTTAGCTCTCAGCAGTCAGCTTTTCCTCGTCATGGATGCGCCACAGCTCCTCCAGCCAGGCAGGCATGGTCGCTTCCGGGATCAGATCGCCACGGCGCAGGTAGGGTTTCAGGTCGAGGATCGGCGTGCCCTCAAAAGCGTCCAAGCCCTGTACATAGAGCCGCGTGCCCTGCCGCTCCAGCAGCCGGACGGGGGTGATGGCGATGGGAGTGGGCCGGCGGGGCGAGCGCGTGGCGAAAATGCCTCGTAGCGGCATTTCCTTGCGTCCTTCGGGCCGGACCTGTTGTGAATCCAGGTCCGAACCGGATGGCGCCTGGTCCAGCCACCACATCACCCAGATGTGAGAGAACTCTTCGATCCCATGGAGCGCCCCTTCCCAGGCCGCATCTATCTCAATCACAGCCTGCTCTGCGTCCAAGTTTCGGGGCTTGGACCGTGTGGGGCCTTGCACGACCCGCCCAATGGCCTTGAGTTCGAGACTAGGACCCTTCTCCATTCTTTGCTCCCAGGTAGACATATTGTCGGACATCAAATTCCCAGTCAAGGATGGCTTCCAGCTCCACCTCGATGTGAGGGCGCAGAGGGTCAATGCGCTTGACCAGGTGCACGTCCACGACTCGGTTGTCATTGACGCCCAGGGCATCGCAGATGGCATCCTGGGCGATCTTGAGCCCGCCATCCAAATCCCGGCGGCGGGGCGTCTCGAAATAGAAATCGATGAACAGCCCGACAAAGCCCTGGCGCAGGGAAGCCACCAGTGCGTCAGAGATGGTTCCATCCGCCCAAAGCTGGCGGATGGCTGTTCCCACGTCTTTCTTGTACTTGCGGCTGGCCCTACTCAGCACGCGCCTGCCATTGACCGTGGCATACTGCTGGTTGATGCTGGGCGGCAGTGGCAGGTGAAACCTTGCCCGCAACGTGTCCCCTGTCGTCATGCCCCCAATATAGCACATGTGTTCGGATCTGGCAAGGGCTGGCCGCGGTGCGTCGCGGGTACATTATACCACATGTCGTCAATCCGGGCGAGCTTCGGATGGCGGATACAAGTCGGTGGGAACAGGCATGTGTCCATACGATGTGTCATGCCCGCGCAGGCAGGCGTTCATCTTGGCTGGACCAGGGATTCCCGCCCCCCCGACTACTCGGGCAGGCTTTGCGGGCATGACAGGCGAGCTTGGGCGGTATTTCCACCGAAATCGATACACCACCGAGCCTCGTGATTGCCTACATCTTACCAGAGACCGCAGAGAAAACCCAGGAAACCATCGAGCCTCGGTGCTCTCTGGCCCTGCAGTGCAATCTTGCTCTTGGAACGGATGCTGGACATTTGGAGGCAATCATTGAGGGCGAGTGCATGGCCGGGGGATTGAGCATGAATGAGGGAACTTTGGCCATATTTCCTCCCTTGAACAGTCAGTCTCTTGGAGTAGAGCGTGCGGTGGCGCTCAGGCGGTCATCCAGCCCTTGAGGAGGTGCTCTACGATGAGGGCCATTTTCGGGCCCACATTCTGGATGCTTTCCAGGCCCCTGAGCCCCATCTGGCGGTATATCAGGCCCAGGTCCTGAGGCGTATCCTCAATGGCCCAGGCGGCCTTGCGATAGGCCCAGACGCGGTGCTTGGGCTCGTTGTTGAGCTCCATGTGGTAGGTCTGATTGGCCAGGGCTTCGACGACGAGCTTGTTCAGGGTACGCTTGTCACCGGGGATGATAGGCCGGGGCATGCGGTCAGAGATCCCGTACTGGGCGCACAGTTCTCTCAGCCGCAGGGCGTTGTGCCGCCAGTTGCTGCGAACCGGGCCATAGCTGCCTGCAGGAAATAGAGCCCGGTACTGGGCTTCCAGGTCGGGAAACTTGTCAGTCAGGGCGCCAAAGAAAAAATCGCGCTGTTGGTCGGCCAAGGTCAAGCCGCCGGCCATGACGAACTGGCCGCCGTGCTCGGCGGTCCATTTGACGACATGCTGCAGGTTGGCATCGTCGTCGCACAGCCCGGGCAGGATGGGCATCATGCAGGTACCGGTCAGGACTCCGGCCCTGGCCAGTTGCTCCATGGCAGCGAAACGCTTCTCCAGGGGTGGGGCCAAGCGCTCCATGCGGCGCACCGTCGGGTAGTGGGCCGAGTCGGGGGTGGAGATGATGCTGAAAAAGACGACGGCCGTGGCCCGGTCATGGATCTCCTGGATCAGGTCCAGGTCTCGCAGCACCAGCGGCGAGCGCTCGAGGATGGAGACAGGAAAGCCCAGCTCCAGGCAGACCTCCAGCATGCGCCGCGAGAGCTGGAACCTGTGTTCGGCGGGCTGGTAGTCGCCGGTCCCGATCAGATCGACGGGGGCGCGAGCCAGGGCACGGCGCAGCAGGTCTGGGGCGTTCTCCTTGGGCTGGATGCGGAAGGCGAAATCCCTTGGGTCCTCATAAGGGTAGTACTTCTGCTCGCGGCAGTAGCAGAACTCGCAGCCGTGCTGGCAGCCCTTGTAGGGATAGGCTGTGTAGCGCACCCAGAACCAGTGGTCCGGGCGCTTGTGTTTGTTCAGGATCGTTTTGGGCCGGTAGGCCAAGAACTCTGTGCGCCTTGCCATGGGGGCATTGTAGCGTCACACGGGCAAAAGGTCAAGCCGCTTCTGCCAGCACCTCCTCGCCATCAGATCCATGCCAATAGCGGCGACCGGTTTGAATTCCCGGCGGATACATGTTACGATGGCTTCGGTTTACTCACGCCTCAGGGGCTCCAGGATGTGACCGTGAAGTAAGGGGCGGGACCAAGCCTGCTCGTGCCGGACAACAGTCCGGTACGTTCCCTGAGGTGAGAACAGCGGACTGTTGTGCGCTGGAGCAAGGATAGAGGCGCTTGTGCCGGACAACAGTCCAGCACATCGGAATCGCAGACGGAGAGAAGGAACCCATGACAGCCAAGCAATACCCTGTCGTCAACACCTACAATGAATGGGATCCCCTTGAGGAGATCATCGTCGGCACTGTTGAGGGCGCCCTCGTACCGCCCTGGGACGTGGTCATGGAGGCCACGCTGCATGGCGAGGACCTATGGGCCTTTTTCAGGAAGCATGGAGGATCCCCCTGGCCGCAGGAGCTGCTGGATGCCGCGCAAAAGGATGTCGACGAGTTTGTGCACATCCTCGAAGCCGAAGGCGTCACCGTGCGGCGACCTACCTCTTACGACTATGCGCGGGCCTACTCTACGCCCGACTTTGAGATTGAGAGTGGCTGCTATGCACTTATGCCTCGCGACGTGCTGTTCATCATTGGCGACCAGATCATCGAAGCGCCCATGGGTTGGCGGTCCCGCTATCACGAGAATCACGCCTACAAGGACCTGTGCAAGGAGTATTTCCGGGCTGGCGCGCGCTGGGTGTCGGCCCCACGGCCTCAACTGGCGGATGACACCTATGTGCCAGGCTTCGTCGCGCCAACCGAAGGCGAACCCATGCGGACGATCTTGACCGAATGGGAGCCCCTCTTTGACGCCGCCGATGCCATCAAGTGCGGGCGGGACCTGTTCGTGGCCCAGAGCAGTTGCTGCAACCGTTTCGGCATCGACTGGCTGCAGCGGCACTTGGGCCCCGAGTATCGCGTGCACGAGGTGGAGGTCCATGACACGCACCCCATGCACATCGACGCCACTTTCTACCCGCTGGCTCCCGGGAAGCTGCTGGTCAATCCAGAGCGCGTGGTGCAAGTGCCCGAGATCTTTGAACAGGCCGGTTGGGATATCCTGGTCTGTCCCGAGCCGCTGATGCCGGCCAGCCATCCGATGTACAACTGCAGCCGCTGGATCAGCATGAACGTGCTGATGCTGGACGAGGAGCGGGTCATCGTCTCCA
The DNA here is from genome assembly GCA_963783445.1 of uncultured Chloroflexia bacterium. GTDB lineage: Bacteria > Chloroflexota > Anaerolineae > JAAYZQ01 > JAAYZQ01 > CAWANP01. The sequence goes on from CAWANP010000002.1 coordinate 779,839, forward strand.
AGGGTGAGGATACACTGATCCAGGCCTTCAAGGACTGGGGCTTCAAACCCATTCCCTGCAGCTTCTGGAATTTTGAGACTATCGGCGGGGGGTTCCACTGTGCCACAGTCGATGTCCGGCGCAGGGGGGAACTCCAATCCTATTTCTGAGTACGGCTAGGACCGGCAGTCCTGCTGCAGTGCCCCAGACTGAGAACAGATATCCCGACAGAGACTGCTGCCCTCTGGCCGGGCGCCTATGAAGGGCTGCCGGTCCTTCAGTATCGTTCGTGTGTGCTCTGAATGACAGTCCATTGGGAGGCCAACAAGATGCAAACTGAGGGACAACCAGAAGTTCCAGGCGTTGAAAGCTCCCTGCTTGGTATCTTACTCATTGACGCCCAGCCTGGCTTCTGGGAGTATGCGTTCCCGGGTGATGAGACTGGCAGAGAGCCGGTGATGGTCCGCATCGAGCACCTGCTGATGCTGGCGGACTGGCTGGAGCTGCCGGTGGCGGCTACCTTTGAGGATCCGGTGGCGAAGCACGGAGAGCTGCCCGAGCGACTGGAGGCAGTGTTCCCGGCCTCTGGCCAGCGGTTCACCAAAAAGACCTACAACCTCACCCTGGAATGGACCATCAGCCAGGCCCTCAAGCGCCTGCCGGTGACACAGTTCGCCGTGGCCGGGGCTGAGACCGATGTATGCGTCATGCAGTCTGTACTGGGCTTGCTGCGCATGGGCTACCAGGTCTTTCTCCTGGAGGATTGTCTCTTTACCACGGAGCCACACCCCGGTCCAGCCCTGCGGCGGATGACCGCGGCGGGCGCTTTGCCCACTACGCTCAAGTCGCTGGCCTACGAGATGGTGGTCAGCACCGAGCGCACGCCCTGGTACCCCGAGGGCTGGATCGACGTGGAGACAACCTATGCCAAGCCCTTCCCCAGGCAGTTTGTCGTGCCCGAGGCGTGGCCGGCCTGGGAGCCCAGGCGGTAGTCCAGCGCGCCAGCCAATTGCTACAAAGTGTGGCTTTTGGGGTACTGATCCTGGCGGTGTGACCAGCTCAAGATGGCACACTTTTCGCGTCGTGCCCGGCAACCCCAGGGCCATGACTGCCGGCCCAGGCCTGAGGCGCAAAACGTGGGAGCAGAAATGGGAGCAGATGGGCCTGGTCTGGCCGCGCCGGGCGGTCATGGGACCGCTGACGCCTCGCCATCCAAAACTCGCTTCAAAAAACGCAGGGTCAGAGCCACCACATCCTCAAACTCGTCGTCCAGGATAACGGTATGGCCCGAGTTCTCCATCCAATGTGTCTCTACCATGGTAGAACTCACACCTTCGCAGATGATCTCCCCGCTTTCGGGGGCGATGGCGTCGTCCTGGTTGCCCTGGACGATGAGAACGGGCTGGTGGATGAGGGGCAGGCGGCGCAGCACTTCCTTCTGCATACGGAAGAACTGAAGGACAGCCCGCAAGGGGTTGACGCGGTAGCCCTGCCAGCCAGCGCAGGGCTGCCAGTTGCTCTTGGCGATGGAGGGTACAAACCTGGCACCGAGGTGCAGCATGAGCCGGTCCCGTCTGCCCAGGTTGAGCCTGATGGCCGGGGCGTAGGCCAGTACTCCCACCGACTCGGGGTGCTCGCTTGCCAGGTATAGGGCCATGAGGGCGCCCATCGACTCCCCTCCGAGAAAGATCTGTTCGCAGTGCGAGGCCAATTTCTGGTAGGTCTCTTCGCCTGCAGTCACCCACTCCTGCCATCGTGTTTGGTTCAGGTCCTCGGGTGTAGTGCCATGCCCTGTGAGGAGAGGGCCGGCCACCGTATAGCCTGCTCCGTGCAACCGGCGGGCAAAAGGGCGAACCTCCGCCGGCGTGGCTGTCAGCCCATGAGACAAAAAGACACCCACGGGGCCGGCCTCCCAGAAAAAGGCTCCACCTTCCAGGTGGGTGTTGTGCAGGACTGGTTCCGGGTCCATGAGCCAACCTCCAAAAAAGAGTGCGTGGACCAGATGGCTGGTCCACGCAACTTTGGTTCCTAGTATGCTAACTTGGCGCTAGTGGGTGCTTGTCTTACCAGCGATCGCCGCCCTGGCGGTTGTCTGGTCCATCCTTGCGAGGTTTTGCCTCGGCGACTTTGATTTCCCACTCGTCCACCGTCTTGCCGTTCAAGCCGGTGATGGCTGCCTCTGCCGTTTCATCACTCGCCATCTCAACGAAAGCGAATCCTCTCGACCGTCCGGAGTAGCGATCCGTGATCAGGTTCACCGAGTCCACTTCGCCGTACTCGGTGAATAGCGCGCGCAGCGTGTCCTCTGTCGTCTGGTAGTTCAAGTTGCCGACGTATACCTTCTTAGCCATGCTCCTACTACCAGCCTACAACCGTCACGTCGGCCGCCTTGAGTCCCTTGGGACCCTGCTCAACGCTGAATTCGACCGCCTGTCCTTCCTCAAGGTTGCGGAAACCATCGCCCTGGATCGCAGAGTAGTGGACAAAGACGTCTGCGCCATTCTCCTGCTCGATGAACCCGAACCCCTTTGACCCGTTGAACCACTTGACTTTTCCAGTAACTCGTTCTGACATTCTCCTACCTTTCTGATGCATCGTTAGGCCGAAGCTCGCTCTGCTTCAGGGTGCAAAAAACGCCCAGACCTGTAAGCCTGGGCGCTCATATGCATTGATCGAACCAGATTCTTACTTCGTCCTACGGGGCTATGCTACCATGATCGTCTGGAACTGTCAAGTCTCACCGCGAATGGGGCAGATGGCCAAGTTACACAGGCTTCTGTCCATCTGTCAGGTCACTGGGGCTGCATCGGCAGCGAGAACCCGTGCACTTGGCTAAAATCCCTGTCCATGGACAGGGAGATATCCCCTCTGGTCAGGCTGTATACGACGGACCACATGGTATTGGGTTGGGACACCTCCGCCAGAAGGGACATAGCTTGGGGTGGCACCATCAAGCCTCCGGCTTGTTGCAGCGAGTCGTGGGCCCGTGCATAGCGCGGGCAGAGCTGCATGGCGTTCTCAAGGCTCTTGTCCGAGAGCAGGAAATTGGTGGCCGCCTGCCAGGGATTCTCGTTGGGCAGGACACTCATCTTGCCGTCCAGGAACTCGATCACGGCCGAGTTTCCCTGGGCGTCTGCGATGAGGTAGTGCAGTGGAGGGCCACCACCGAAATCGACGTTATAGTCATCCAGAAGGGCGATGGCTTCATCGACAGTCCGGGCATGGTCCAGCATGAGCCGTATTGCGTGGAGGCTGTCGATGGTCGCCCGCTGCGGGTCGGCGTCATCCTCAGCGTGGGGCACTGCCATCATGCCCATTGCCAATCCATGCTCGTTCATGCCATCAAAGGGCCAGTAGGGTGCATCCAGCAGGCCCAGGAGTTCAGTCCCGACGGGGACATTTGTGTCAAGCCCCAGGTAGGAGACATCCACCAGCGAAACCGAGTCGTAGCCGTCGGGTGGGTGCGTGAATAGGAGCAGCGCATACCGGTTATGCCAGTCAAAGCTGCGTCCCAGGAGTGGCTCACCGTCCTGGCTCAGAGCAGCAAAGACGGTGCAGGCCCACGGGGGTCCGTGGAGGGGTCCGGCTGCGGTGGGACCAGGGCTGTCGGTGATACCGTTTTCCAGAAACTCGTCAAAGCCGTAGCTTCCGTAGAAGTGCATCACATACAGCGGCGCGCCATCCACCCTCTTGAAGGAGGCCAGCGTTCGCGCCTGGCTGCCGAACAGCAGGACAAGCGCAACAGCTACAGCCAGCACGTACCCCGCCAGAATCGCGGCCCTATGGCCCCACGACCTCTTTCCGATTACTGACTGCATCTGCCCGGTTTCCTCTTGTCCTCGCCCACGAGTCAAATGGGCGCCGGCATGGATGAGCCTGGGATCGGCCTCAGCTTTCTCTGGCAGGCCAGGCCTCCAGCTCGAAGCTCTGGATAGTAGCATTATCTGCGGCGTACGCATACCGCGCCCAGACCCGTTCACCGGACAGGACACGCGGCAGCCAGTGGCTATTGTCCTGCCACATGCGCTCGAAAGGGATGCTGTCCACAGGGTACCAGGCCGGTGCCATCTCCTCGCTCTCTTCCGGCTCGCCCTGCCAGGTGCGGGCCACGAAAACGTGAACTGTCTGGCTCCAGGCAGGCCTGGCCGGAAACAGAAAGGTCAGGTGGCCGGCCGCCCAGAGATCCTCTTCAGCGACTTGGACCCCCACTTCTTCTTCTAACTCCCGGATGGCAGCGGCGGCTACCGTCTCTCCGGGTTCGACTTTTCCCCCGATGCCGTTGATCTTTCCCGCAGCAAAGCCGGTCTTTTTGAACCCCAGGAGGACCTCGGTCGGTGGCTCACCCTTCACCAGGAGACACACCGTTGCATCGCGTAGCGCTGGCTCCTGGCCCCTGCCGTCGCTCATAGATCCTAACGCCAAAAGGTCATCTCCCGTTCGCCCAGGTTCTCGCCGTTGAGGACGACGATCAGCCTGTAGATGCCAGGCTCTTTCGCCTGGGTACTCCTGTCAACAATGTGGATCCTTTTCAGAATTCTCTTGGATCCGCCAGCGCCGATTTTGCCCTTCCAGATCTGATAGCGTTTTATGCGGCGTCTATTGCTCTTGCCAGGCGCGTCCAGGGTCAAGAGCAGGATGACGAATGCCTCGGTATCGGTCCGGTTGGAGACCTCGAATTCGAAGGGCAGCAGTTGGTTGATTTCGACCCTCTCCGGGGTGGTGTCGTGCCAGAACAAACTGAGGTCAGAGGCTGGGGTGTAGCCCAGGATCCCCAGCGCAGCCGGATCGCCTTGGCTAACCAGCGTCCGCAGGGCACGGGAGAGGATCCAGCGGCGCTGTGCAGAGGCATCGGGCACCAGCCATTCCCCGGCCCAGGCCAGGGCGATGTCAGGATTGTCTCTAGAGACATCGTTGAGGTTGTTGGCCACAGCCTTGCGGACATAGTCCGATCCATCATCCAGGAGAGGCTCCAAGATGGCTCTCAGCGGGACGGGGTCCTGCTTGAGTTCAGCGAGGTGGGTCAGCATGACGCCGCGAGGGCGAAAGGATTCGATGACCAGGCGCCGGACTGCAGGATCGGGTTCACGGATCCAGTCCTGGACATGGGAAAGTACGGTGGCAACGCCATGCTGGATAACGAGGTTGTGCAGCAATGTGGCAGAAAGCTCACGGGGCCAGGTACCTAGCAGAGATCCGGTGAAGCGGAGATCCGCAAGCTGCGCCCCCAGATCGCCGGGATAGGCCAGGGGCACCGTGAAAGCGGCCACACCGCGGACCTTTTCTACCGGTGAGGCAGCCATTGCGGGAATGAGCTGCGCTATGCTGCATTGCTCCCCGAGCAGGGCGGTCGGCGCTTCGGCCATGATGCGCACTTGCTGCTGCATGCCGGCCTCGAAGAAAACGCGCTTGTCGAGTTCTTCCGGCAACTTGGCCCGGTGCCCCTCGGGCAGGCGCTCGGTCAGGATGCCCTGCAGGTCGCCAATACTGTTCTGCTCGGGCGTCTCTTTGGGGACGCCCTGGCCCTTCTTGGGTTCGCGCGTCTCGACCATGAGCCTATCGCTCCCAATGCTGAAGCTCGATGACGTTGCCTTCGGGGTCGGCCATGTAGGCAAACGTGATCTTCCCCACTTCAGGGATCTCCAGGGATTGGATCTCGCCAACGGCACTTCCGCCCGCGGTCAGGACCGCGTCGTGGGCGGCCTGGACATCGTCCACGGCGAAGGCGATGTGGCCGAATCCTGGGCGGTTGACGGCAGTGGTTTGTGACTCGAGTTGGCGATTGTACTGAAAGACCTCGAGCGTGGGCCCCTGGTCACCATAGCCGGGCAGCCGGAGGTGGATGCCCTGGATCTGGGCGCCGGGCAAGCCCGTGGCGGCTTCCAGCCAATCGCCGGCCAGATCCCGCTCTGGCGGTACCGGCGTGCAGCCAAGGACCTGTTCGTAGAAGCGGGCCAGCTTTTGCCAGTCCTGGGCAACGAGATTGATGTGGACAAATCGTGCCTCAATTCTCATCTTGTGCCTCGCGTATGTCCTGCGTCCCCGTCTGTCTCAATGTAGTACCTCATGATCGGGCGCGTTTCCGAGCGGCGGAGGTACTCGATGAAGCCTGCTTTCTGGAACGTGGAGGTGAAGCCGGTGTGGGCAAAGACAGTGGGCACGTGGTCCTTCCTGGGTTCAATCGGGTAGCCCTCAACTGACTTCCCCTCCCTGCTTCCTAACATATTCAACGGCGGCACGCAAGAGCTGCGCGGCGAGGCTCCGGCCGCGGTAGCCCCTTTTTCACAAAGAAGCATACGATGGACTACACGGGCGTGTGGTCGACCGGCTTGAGCGTGCGCGAGCGCTGCAACACCGGGAACTGCTCGCGGGGCGCCACCGAACACCAGGCGATGGCTGTATCGCCGTCGTAGGCGAGCAGGCCGGGTACCTCGCCTGATGCCGCGATGGCCTTCATGGCCGGCTTGTTGCCCTCGCCCTTTTCACGCTCGTACTCGGAGCGCTTCAGCCGCCACCACATGCACCAGCAGCCACCGACTGCCCCCCGCTGGCCGAACAATTCCTCAAAGTCGGGCCAACGCTCCCGGGTCAGGGGAGCATATTGGAGGTCGTTTGGTACCGCTTACTCACTCATACCAACCCCCCGTCTCCTGATTAGGCTTTTCGACCGCGCCTGACATTGTACTCCAGAAGAAGCTGGACGGCAAGGAGCCTGCAGAAAGGTGGGGATGGACAAAGCACCGACCCGCTCGTCAGCAGGGCGCTGGGGTCTAGTACCTGGCCGGGTCGAGCAGGCCCCCGGTCTAGGACCTGAGGGTAGGCAACTTCCTCCCGAATCCATACCCAAAAGAGGATATCAAAGATAGAAACAAGATGTTATAGTATGTAATAATTATGGATCCATAGATAGAATCGAAGAAGACTAGATATAATTTGAAATCTCTATTTCCAAGTATAAAAAATCCCTGAATTATGGAAGGCGTAAGGAGAAACTGACACAATGGTGACAACGTTTTCTTCTGGTCAGATTGTGACACTTGTTGCGACGCTGGCAGTGACCGTGCTCTTGGCCCCCGCGCTGATCTATGCCCATACCTGGCTGCAGGCCGCGAAGCGGAGCAGGACTCAGCAGGCGAAAAAGTCACGTCGCGGCAAGCTGATGCCGCAAAGCTTGCCTGGCAGGAATTCTGGCCCACGGACCTGGCCCGAACACCAGGCGCAGCCGAGCATCCGGGTGAAGTAGTGGAGAAACGTGGCCGGAAAGAACCTACTTGGTGACTGGACCAGCCTGCCACAACAGGCTGGCGACTGGCCCAGTCTATCCAAGGCTTACTTTCCCGGCGTGCAATCTCCCCGGTAGAAGGCCCACTCCTCGCATTCGGAGCCATCGTCAAAGACGCAGTAGCCAACCTCGCCACCCGACTCGGATCGGATGTCCGTTTTGCCACCCTCATCAGCGCAGTGCACCGAAGCGGGGTTGGGCATGCCGATAGCAGCTTCGGCCTGGCCACCGGGACCGCACTGGCCCCGGTAATAGGCCCACTCCTCACACTCGGAGCCATCATCGAAGAGACAGTAGCCCACTTCGCCGCCGGCCTCCTCGCGGCTCTCCCACTTGTGGCCCTGGTCCGCGCAGTACTTGGATGCGGGATTCTCCATGTTGAGGTTACGCTGTGAACCACAGGCGCCGATGGCCAGGACGGCCAATAGCAGTACGACCAGCATTGTTCTTTTCATTTCTTTTCGCCTTAGGTTCTTAACTATCAGTAGACCACAATGGGCGGCCGTAAGTTGAAAAGAAAGCCACTTTGTCGTATGCTCCAAGAAAATGCGCAAACAGAATCTTGGAGGACAAAGTGGCTCACAGAAAGTTCAACACAAGACGAGAGAATGTCAAGCGGCTTACGGCACAGGATGTTCACTGCCTGACACAGGAGACCCTTCAAGCTCACTTTCAGCTGGAGCGGGAAGGTTGCATCTATGGTGCGGAAGACATCTGGGACGTATTGCTTGCCGCAGCCGTGGAGCGGACGACGGTGGAAACGATTTGCGACGAGTTGGAGGGGCCAAGTGCCAATACGGCCCGTACGGCCATCCGAGGCATGTTGTCCGATGACGGACGGCCGAGCTGGAAGGCCCGTTGAATGAGATGTTGGTCAGCCATCTGCCGGAGAAGCTGTTGACGAAGAAGCTACCTTGTGGGGCGGACCTGGTCTACATACCCTACCATGGCCAGCACGAAGAAGACGATGAAGCCATCCGCCGTGGTATGGCGAAGAGCGGGACAACGCACTTCCATTGTTACGCCACCCTTTGCACGGTCAAGGACCGTAAGCGCTACACCTTGGCTCTGACCTTCTTGCGGCGCTCGGAGAAGGTCTTGGACGTGCTCCAACGGCTTCTCAACCGGGTGAATAGCTGGGAAATGTGCATCAAACGCTTGTTTTTGGACCAAGGCTTTGATAACAATGCCGTCATTGGCTATCTCAACGAGCAGCCCTTTCCGACGATCATCGCCTTGACTATTCGAGGCAAGGCGGGCGGCACTCGCGCCTTGCTGAAGGGCCGCAAGAGCTACGTCACGACCTACACCCGTTGCAGCACCATCTATCCGACCCAGACCTTTGCCGTCCATGTGGCCTGCAAGTAAGCCAAGGGACGCTACAAGTGCCAAGGTCTCTGTCGCTTTGCCTACATCGTCATCGGAGAACTGAACCTGCAACCGCTGCAAATCTATCACGAGTATCGCCTTCGCTTCGGCATCGAAACCAGCTACCGGCTCATGTGAGGTTCGTGCCCCTGGACAGCGTACCAGCCGCCCGGGCGCTGGTGGATACGCTGTCCACCGCATTGAACGTCAGGGTGATCGGCGATTCGATGCAGGCCGCCCACCTGCTAGACTTTCTGGCTTCCAGGGAGCTACTGCTGGTTCTGGATAGCTTTGAGCATCTGCTGGACTGTACGCACCTGTTGCGAGATGTCCTGCGTTCGGCTCCAAGGGTTAAGATCCTGCTGACTTCCCGCGCCCGGCTGGGGCTGCCTGAGGAGTGGGCGGTCGAAGTACTGGGCCTGGATGTGCCGCCTGAGCTTCAGTCAACGCTCTTGCAGGCGCAGGAGCATGCCGCAGTTCGTCTCTTCCTCAACAGTGTTCAGAGAGCTGATCCGACTTTTGCCCTCTCCCCGGAGAGCCTGCCCCACATCGTCTACATTCGCCGGCGCGTTGCTGGCTTGCCGTTGGGCATTGAGCTGGCCGCCGCCTGGGCGCGTCTTATCCCTTGCCAACAGATCGCCGAGGAGATGGAAGAGAGCCTGGACCTTCTCCAGAATCCAGATAGCAGCACCACTGGACGGCACCGCAGTCTGCGGGCGACCTTTGAGTATTCGTACAGGCTGCTGTCAGAAACACAGCAGGCCCAGTTTCGGAAGCTGTCCGTGTTCCGTGGTGGCTGTTCGGCGGAGGGAGCCAATCGAGTCGCCGGGATCAGCCCAGCCATTCTGATCTGCCTGGCAGATCGGTCGTTGCTCCAGATTTCGCCTTCCTGGCGCCTCGACATGCACCCTACCCTGCGAGACTATGCGACGGAGAAGCTGGCCGAGCACCCAGAAGAAGAGGCCGCTGTAAAAGAACACCATGGTCGTTTCTACCCGTCGTTTCTGCGCATAACAGAGGGCGCGCTCCGGAGCGAGAGTCCCCAAAAAGCTCAGAACGAGATCGATGGCGAGCTGGGCAATGTCCGCGAGGCATGGCGGTGGGCAGTGGCTGGGGCTGAGTTTGAGGAATTGGGCTCGAGTGCTGCGGCCCTGTCGCGTTTCTATGACCTTCGGGGGCTAATCCGGGAAGCAGAGGCGGTTTTCGGCGAGGCTGCACAGAGGCTGCTGACGCTCGTCCCGGGGACAAACTGGGTGCAGACAATTGCCTGTCGCTTGTTCACCGAGCAGTCGCGTTTCTTGCTCCACGGCGGGGATTATGCCCGGGCCACTGAGGTGGCCACAGCGGCTGCAGCGCAAGCCTGCACGGCCGGGGAGACGCTCTGCGAGGTCACTGTACGCTACATCAAGGGCGAAGCGCTGTGGATGAAGCTGGGCCATGCCTTGGAGGCTTTGGGGCAGCATGACAGCGCTGCGAGGGCCTATCAGGAATCGGTTGGACTGCGTCGCGAGATGAGCTGGCACAATGTGGCGATGGAACCTCTGGCTGGATTGGCCCAGGTGGCGATGGCCCAAGGAAGGCTGGATCAAGCCCAGGAATATGTCGAAGAGATCTGGACGCATATACAGAGTGGCACGCTCAACGGTACGGTGTCTCCCTTCCAGGTGTACCTGACCTGCTATCGTCTTCTTGAGGCGATCAAGGATCCGCGTGCCCGCCAGATCCTGGAGCGAGCCCATCGGGACCTACAGGAGAGGTCCGCGAGAATTGCGGATGTTGAGATGCAGCGATCCTTCCTGGAAAACGTACGGCCCCATCGCAAGATAGTTCGTGAATATGCCTGCTGATTAGGGCTGCCTAGTCCCCAATCCTCCCATCCTCTAGCCCAGCCCCTGACCCACCATTCGGCGTGGGGCATGTCGCAGGCCAGGGCCGCCTGGACCAGGGCTGCTCTGTCAAACGGTACGCGCCGAAACTCGATCCGCAGGCCGCCAACCAGCCAGCTCACCAGCGCATACTCAGCCCAGGGCGAATTGCGAACCTTCCCGGTCGAGGGATCAAGCACGATGGGTTGGCCCACGCTGCCGGGATTGATCAGCGTCGCGTCCCCAAAGCGGCGTAGCATCTGGGCGTGGGTATGCCCGCCGGCCATCACTTTGGCTCGGAAACCCGACAGGATCGATTCGAGTTCGTCGTCGCGGGTGGTGGATAGAATCGCGTCGGTATTGGATCGGGGAGAGCCGTGGTAGCAGAGAAGGTTCTCGCCCCCGCCCAGCGGCATGTTGACGACCGGCTGGAATGAACTTAGGTAATCCAGGTCAGAAGGCGAGAGCTGGCGCGTGCCCCAGAGCTCGACCTCATAGAATCGGTGGGTGTCCTCGTCTCTGATCTCAAAGGGTTGCGGTTCCAGGGCCCAGGCGTCGGTGTTGCCCATGACAACCGGACAAGCCAGGGCTTGCAGGTGGGCAATCACGTGGCAGGGCTGCGGCCCAAAGAGGGCCACGTCCCCTAGGCTAACTACCTCCTCGACGCCTTCCGCATCAAGCTCTGCAAGGACTGCCTTCAGAGCCGGCAAGTTGCCGTGGATGTCGGAGATCAAGGCGATCCGCATGGCTCTCTTCCCCTCGCGACCAGCCCCGGCAGGTTTTCTGACGGGCGCCTTGTGTCCGCCCTGTCAGGTCTGACTAAGGTGTTAAAAGTCAGACCTGCACCAGAGCGTAAAAAGTGGGCATGAATGCCAAGCGCGCCCCTGATTCAATAGCGGTCCGGTCGGCCTCCTTGAGGCGGGCCAGTTCGTCGGACGGCACCAGGCCTGCCAGCGAGCGCTCCCAAAGCGCCCACTCGGCGTCGAACTCGGCACGCAGCGTGGTCAGGTCCCACAAGCCGCGGATGACGCCCACGTCGGCGCCCCGAACTTCTGGCAGAGTAAACAGATCCCGGAGCCTGCGGCCTATGAACGGGTCAGCACCCTCGCTGCGCAACGCCTCCGCCTGCCAGCGGCCAATGGGCAGCGCTGGGTGGTCAATGCGACCGCCATAGTCGGGCTCGGCGCAGACCAGTACGGCGCCGCCGGGCCGGGTCACGCGAACCATCTCCTGCGCCACTTGGGCAGGGTCGCGGCACCAGAGCAACAAGAAATGACAGGCCGTCACGTCGAACCAGGCATCCGAGAAGGGCAAGTCGTGGGCATCGCCGGATCGGTACTCTGCGGCACCGCCACGGGCTTGGGCGAAAGCTATCATCTCTGGGTCCAGGTCTGCGCCGAGCACCTGCCCTTGGGTACGGGCGGCCAGTTCCTCAGTCACAACACCGGTACCGCTGCCCACGTCCAGCACGCGCTTTGCTCGCAGTAGGTTCGCCCGCCGGTAGAGGTGGGATCGTGTGGCCCGAGTCCAGCCCGCCTGCCGGGTAAACTGCGCGTCCCACTCTTCCAACGTCATCAGCGTGGCCATGAGTCGTGCATCAGCTCTCTGTTAAGGCAATCAGCAGTACCACCGAACGCGGTTGTACGCGGTACGTAGATGCCTCGACCAGCGGGGCAGAGTCCAGTCCGTTGATGTCGTTCGGTGGGTCGAGGTAGGTATCGATCACCCGCTGCCAGCCCAGTGGCGCTTCATCGGGCGCAGGCGGTAGTTCAAAGTCGAGGGCCTGCCAGTAGGCGTTCATGATCAGGTGGAACAGGCCTCGTCTACCCTGCACGGCAAAGGCCAGGCTGTGAGAGTTCCATCGCCAGTCGGGCTTGTGTAGCTCCACGCCATGCCATTGCAGATTGGACTGGAGTAGGAGTTGGATGAGGCTCATCCCCCGCTCTTCCTTGTAGATGCTGAGACCGCGGCGGAAACGAATCAGGTGCTTGACAAAGCGGTAAATGTCGTTGTGCTCCTCCAGGAGCGTCCAATCAAACCAGCCGATCTCATTGTCCTGGCAGTAGGCGTTGTTGTTACCTAGCTGGGTGCGGCGCACTTCGTCGCCCATGAGCAGCATCGGCGCCCCCAGAGCCAGAAGCGTGAGGCTGAGGAAATTCTTGATCTGCCGGTTGCGTAGTTGCTCAATGGCAGGGTCCTCGGTTGGTCCTTCCACACCACAATTCCAGCTCTGATTGTCGTTGTGCCCGTCGCGATTACCCTCCCGGTTGGCTTCGTTGTGCTTATAGTTATAGGATACGACATCGTTGAGGGTAAACCCGTCGTGGGAAGTCACAAAATTGATGCTCTGCTCCGGCTCCCGCTCTTCGTGGCCGTAGAGGTCAGGGCTGGCCAGGAAACGGGATGCCAGCTTGCTTACCATGCCTGGATCCCCTTTCACAAAGCTGCGGACGTCGTCGCGGAACCTGCCGTTCCACTCTTTCCAGCGATCTCCGATGAACGTGCCCACCTGGTAGAGACCGGCTGCATCCCACGCCTCGGCGATCAGCTTAGTCCCGGCCAGGATTGGGTCCGTCTCGATCTCCCACAGGATAGGCGGATTGGCCAAGGGCTGGCCTGTGTCATCCCGCGCCAGGATAGAGGCCAGGTCGAAGCGGAAGCCATCCACATGCATCTCCTCTACCCAATAGTGCAGGCTGTCGAGAATCAGGCGGCGGACGACTGACCAGTTGCTGTTCAGGGTGTTGCCCGTGCCGCTATAGTTCGCATAGTGGGATAGGTCTTGGGAAGCCCTTCTAGGCAGAAGGGTGGATGTGCTCAAATCCCCGTTCTGGACAGTGTCAGAGGCCCCATCCTGAGTACCATCCAATGGCGAAGATTCTTCCAGGATATAATAGGTCCGGTTTTCCAGGCCGCGGAAGCAGAAGGTTGGACCCGTCTCGTCGCTCTCTGCGGTGTGATTGTACACGACGTCCAGGATCACTTCGATGCCTGCCTGATGCAGCGCCTTGACCATGTCCCGGAACTCGTCCAAAGGGCCCAAGGGATCCCGCCGGGAGCTGTAGCCACAGTGGGGCGCAAAGAAAGAGACCGGATTGTAGCCCCAGTAATTGGTCAGGCCCGAGGGCGCTTCTTGCTCGTCGTGCTGGAATATGGGGAGCAGTTCCACAGCGGTGATGCCCAGATCCTGAAGGTAGGGGATCTTTTCGATCAGCCCGGCATAGGTGCCCCGTAGATGTGCGGCCAGTCCGGAGCTGGGATGGCGTGTGAAGCCGGCTACGTGCATTTCATAGATCACGGTTTGGGAAAAGGGCCGTTTGAGCGGCGCGTCACCTTCCCACTCGTAGCTGCCTGCACCCGCGACCACGCTTCTCATAGCCATGGCGGCATTATCACCTGGCCGGGCACCCGCTTTTCGGTCGTAGGAACTGGGAATGGCCACGGCCCGGCCGTAAGGATCTAGAAGGACTTTGCTGGCGTCAAAGCGATGGCCCTTCTCGGGCTCAAGAGGGCCGTGCGCTCGAAGGCCGTACACCTGGCCTGCCTCGAGCCCTGGAACAAAAACGTGCCAGTAGTGGAAGGTCCTGTGAACTCTTGGGTCAAGGACGATCACGCGAGAGGGCGAAGGCTCGTCGACGCCATCGAAGAGCAACAGCTCCAGGCCCGTGCTGTTCTTGGAATAGACGGCAAAGTTGACGCCTCCAGGTTGGACCGTAGCGCCAAGAGGAAAGCTCTTACCTGGACTGATCATGGGATCCTGGATGTGCCTCATTGGCCAAAGCGATCCTGGATGTATCTTGTCGCTTTGCTGACCGAAAGGGGCTGGCTGGCGTTTCCGGCGCGAACGTAAAAAGTCTCCTTACCCCGATGGGTGAGGAAGGCCGCCTCCGAAGAGGGCTGCACCGAGACAACACAGATCTGCTTGCCGTCGATCTCGGGGTGTCTGATACCCACTAAGCGCCGGAACTCGACTCCGATCATCTTGTTGAAGTCCATATTGAACACGTTTTCAAAGCCACCGGCGTCTGGTTTTTTCATAGCACCATAGATTGCTTCCAGCCCCAGTACGTCTCTGAGATGCCACGATTATACCATACGCACTGAAAGGCGACAACAACACAAAAGGGAGTGTGGACCCTCAACGTTAGCTTCTGCAGGGGAACGCACCGGCGCGTTTCGCCCAGTGTCACATCCCTCAGTTACAGGCAGAGATGGCTTGCTGCTAAGCGCCAGCTCCGCTCTCTGGTTGGCCGGATCCTATTGACTCCATATACTTGATCAGGACTCCGGGCAGGGGTGGCTGGTTCTGGATATGAAGCAGCATACCTCCCGCTAGGCCGCTGTGCTGGAGCCAGTTTGAGGCGACTTGCTCCCAGTCTTTTGGATGCCCAGCCATGCAAACGGGGTACACGCCGTAGGAGAACTGCAGGGCCTGGCAGGTGGCTTCATCGGGGCTGACGGCCACGATCCAGACCGGAAGTCGCAACCGGCTGAGCCTCCGTGCAGCGTTCCCGTCAGGGGTTGGGATGAAGATCGCGGCAGGTTTTCGTTTCTCTACGATCGTCCGCAGCTCCAGCATTCGGTCCTCATCGCCAGCTCTCTGCTCCCTGTCCCTGCTGCCTGCATCCAGCCCTATGGTTCCCTGGACGGTCTCGTCGCGGGCTTCCACAGCCCGGGCTATGCGAGCCATCATAGCCACGGCTTCGGCTGGATGGCTGCCGACGGCCGTTTCGGCAGAGAGAGTCAGACAGTCGGTCCCGTCCAGGATGGCGTTGGTCACGTCGGCGACCTCGGCACGGGTGGGAAGTCGTTGTCTAGTCATCGATTCCAGCATATGAGTGGCGGTGATCGCGGGTGTGCCGGTCTGATTCGCCATGTCTAGGATCTCTTTTTGGAGTAGGGCAATTTCCTCGATGGGCGTCTCGACGCCCAGGTCCCCCCTGGCAACGACCACGGCGTCGGCGACAGCCAGGATAGAATCCAGATTCTGGACGGCCGGCGCGCGCTCGATCTTGGCCAGGAGGAACGGAGAGTAGGCCAACTCCGCCGCTGCCTGGCGGACGGCATCGAGGTCGGCTGCATCCTGTATGAAAGAGGGACTGACTGCGTCCAGGTCCTGCGCGGCGGCAAAGGCCAGGCGTACCTGATCCCGACTGGTGAAGGCGCTCAGACCCAGGTCAATTCCGGGCACGTTCACGCCGTCGTGCGTGCCAAGCTTCCCACTGTCCAATACCCGGCAGTGAATCTCCTCATTCGCCACCCTCTCTACCTCGAGCTGGATCAGACCATCGTTGAGATGTACCTTGTCGCCGTGCCTCACGGCCTGAGGCAGCCCGGAAAAGCTCACCGAGGCCCGAGCCGCATCGCCAACGAATTCACCAGCCCTGAGGACGAATTGCTGGCCCGGCTGGAGCCACACAGTGTCGCCCTTCATGCGGCCGACGCGCATCTTGGGACCCGGTAGATCTCCCCAGATGGCCACCCTTTCCCCGACGGCGGAAGCTGCGGCGCGGATGTGATGGATTGTTTGAGCATGCCTGTCGAGATCGCCGTGGCTGAGGTTGACGCGGGCAATGTCCATGCCGTTGCGAATCATGCGCTCGAGTACGGGCTGGGACTGGGAGGCGGGGCCAATGGTGCAGATGAGTTTGGTTTTCGAGGACGGCAATTTGAATTTGGGCATCGTTCCCACGCAAGCCTTGACCAGGACAGCGAATCAAGTAGATTGATCGAATCTGATCCCACCCGGGCACAACCGATTAGCCAATTGCGCCGTGGCCAGGCGTCCAGGTTCGATTCTCTTGCCGGATCGGCGGGTCCACCTTTCTTCGCGCCTGCCCTAGACCGCTACACTCACCGGCTCTACGTCCCAGATGTCGTCGCAATACTGCCGTATGGAGCGATCGGAAGAAAAAAAACCGCAGCGGGCCACGTTCAGGATCGACATCCGGGTCCATGCCTCGGGATCCTGGTAGGCTTTGGCCGCCTGGTCCTGGCACTCGATGTAGGACTGGTAGTCGGCCAGCAGCAAGTACTCGTCATGATGCAACAGCGATTCGACAATGGGCCTGAACAGGAAAGGATCCCCGTTGGCAAAAACCCCCGAGGCGATGCTGTCGATGGCGGCCTTGAGTTCGGCGTTGGCGTTGTAGTAGTCCATGGGGTTGTAGCCCTGGGCCTTCAGGGCAAAGACCTCATCGGCTGTCAGGCCGAAGAGGAAGAAGTTGTCTGCGCCCACGCGCTCCCGGATCTCGATGTTGGCCCCGTCCAGCGTGCCGATGGTCAGCGCGCCGTTGAGGGCGAATTTCATATTGCCGGTGCCCGATGCTTCCTTGCCAGCCATAGAGATCTGCTCCGAGATGTCGGCCGCAGGGTAGATCTTTTCGGCCAGGGAGACGTTAAAGTTGGGCAGGAAGACCACCTTGAGCCGTCCAGCGACATCGGGGTCGTTGTTGACCACGTCGGCCACCGAGTTGATGAGCTTGATGATCAACTTGGCCATGTGGTAGCCGGGCGCGGCTTTGGCCCCAAAGATAAAGGTGCGGGGCACGATCTCGAGGTCCGGGATCGGCCTTGAGGCGGTTATAGAGGGTGATGATGTGCAGGGCCTTGAGCAATTGGCGCTTGTATTCGTGCAGTCGTTTGACCATCACGTCAAAGATCGAGTCTGGGTCTACCTCGATGCCGAGGTAGCTCCAGGATGTAGGCGGCCAGGTCCTCCTTGTTCTGGTGCTTGACCTGCCGCCAGGTGGCCTGGAACTCTGCATCGCTCGGCATAGTCTTCCAGTTTTTTGAGTTGGTCCAGATCGGTGAGCCAGCCATCGCCGATCTCGGACGTGATCAGCTCGGCCAGCCTGGGATTGGCCAGTTTCATGAAGCGGCGCGGGGTGACGCCGTTGGTCTTGTTGTTGAATTTCTCCGGCCACATCTCGGCAAAGTCGACGAGGGTTCGCTCCCGGAGCAGCCTGGACTGGAGTTCTGCCACGCCGTTGATAGAAAAGCTGCCCACGCTGGCCAGGTGGGCCATGCGCATCTGGCGCTCGGCTCCTTCCTCGATGATGGACATGCGGATGACTGCGCTCCTCGTCGCCGGGAAAACGCGCCCGTACTTCCTCCAGGAAGCGGTGGTTGATCTCGTAGATGATCTCCAGGTGCCGGGGCAGCAAGCCGCTCAAAGAGTCCCACCGGCCATTTTTCCAGTGCCTCGGGCAGCAGGGTGTGGCAGGTATAGGCAAAGGTCCGCCGGGTGATGTCCCAGGCCTGTTCCCAAGACAGCCGCTGTTCGTCTACCAGGATGCGCATCAGCTCGGGAATGGCGACCACAGGATGGGTGTCGTTGAGCTGGATGGCCACCTTGTCCGGGAACTGGTCCCAGTCGCTGTTCCTGATCTGGAAGCGACGGATGATGTCCTGCAGCGAGCAGGCCACGAAAAAGTACTGCTGCTTGAGGCGCAGTTCCTTGCCCTGGGGCGTGATGTCGTTGGGGTAGAGGACCTTGGTGATGTTCTCGGTATGGACCTTCTGCTCAACAGCCCGGGCATAGTCGCCCACGTCAAAGAGCTGAAAGTCAAATTCCTGGCTGGCCCGGGCCCGCCACAGCCGCAGCATGTTGACCGTGGTGGTTCCATATCCGGGCACCAGGGTGTGGTAGGGTTCGCCCAGGACCTTCTGGGCTGGGACCCAGCGCACCCGATAGTTGCCGTCCTGGTCGATGCCCTCTTTGGTGTGCCCGCCAAAGTGGACCTCGACCATGTCGTCGGGTTGGGGGAACTCCCAGGGATTGCCAAAGTGCAGCCACTTATCGGGGCTTTCGACCTGCCAGCCATCCACGAATGACTGGCGAAAGATGCCAAACTCGTAGCGGATGCCATAGCCGACGCAGGGGATATCCAGGGTGGCCAGCGAATCAAGAAAGCAGGCCGCCAATCGCCCCAGGCCGCCGTTGCCCAGGCCTGGCTCGAGATCCAGATCCACGAGGCTGTCTAATTCCAGGTCGAGGTCGGCCAATGCCTGCCTGGCCAGGGCGGTGGTATCAGTGTAGAGCATGTTCTGGGTCAACTGGCGGCCCAATAGGTACTCGGCCGACAGGTAATAGACGAACTTGGGATTGCTTTCGAATACCGCATCGGCGGTCTTTCGGAACCGGTCCATCAAGTGGTCCCGGACGGTGTAGGCCAGGGCTGTATAAGCGTCATGAAGGCTGGCAGTCTGTACGGCTTGACCGCGGGCGTAGTAGAGATTGTTCTCTACCGCCCTCCGAAAACCAACCACTGTCATACCGGTACGGCTATCTGCTTGTTGCTCGGAACCCATGGCGTGCCCCCTTGAGAAAGCGCCAGGTGGATATTAGGCGTTCTGGGCCTGGACAGCCGTAATGGCCACAGTGTTGATGATGTCTTCCACGGTGCAGCCCCGGCTCAGGTCATTGACCGGTTTCTTAAGGCCCTGGAGCACAGGCCCGATGGCGATGGCGCCCGTCTCGCGCTGGACGGCCTTGTAGGTGTTGTTGCCGGTATTCAGGTCGGGAAAGATGAAGACGGTGGCCCGGCCCGCAACTTCGGAATCGGGCATTTTCTTGGCGGCCACGCCCATGTCCACGGCGGCATCGTATTGCATGGGGCCGTCCAGCTCTAGGTCAGGCCTTCTCGCTCGGGCAAGTTGGGTCGCTTCCCGCACTCTTTCGACGTCCTCGCCTATACCCGACTCACCAGAGGAATAGGACAGCATGGCCACCCGGGGTTCGATGCCAAAGGCCCGGGCCGTGTCGGCGGAGGAGATGGCAATCTCGGCCAGTTGCTCGGCGGTGGGGTTGGGGTTCACGGCGCAGTCGCCATAGACCAGGACCTCGTCGTCGAGGCACATAAAGAACACGGAAGACGCCACCGAGAAGCCAGGCTTGGTCTTGATGAACTGCAGTGCGGGCCGGATGGTGTGCTGCGTTGTATGGGCCGCGCCCGAAACCATGCCATCGGCTGCACCCTTGTAGACCATCATGGTGCCATAATAGGAGACATCGCGCATCAGGTCGAGGGCCGTTT
The DNA here is from genome assembly GCA_963783445.1 of uncultured Chloroflexia bacterium. Taxonomy (GTDB): domain Bacteria; phylum Chloroflexota; class Anaerolineae; order JAAYZQ01; family JAAYZQ01; genus CAWANP01. The sequence continues at coordinate 799,368 of CAWANP010000002.1, forward strand.
CCCGGCTCATGCCCTTGTGTTTCCGCAGCTCGAGGAGGGTCTCGGCATAGTTCTGGTATTCGGTCGACATGTAGGGCCGGATGACGGGGACGCGGTACAGGTCGATCTCCAGCCCCAACTGCTGGATCAAGCTGCTGGACCTCTTCGGGGTTGCCGAGCAGAGTAAGGTCCACGATGTCGCGGCTGAGCAGGAACTCGGCGGCCCTGCAGGATACGCTCGTCGTTGCCTTCGGGCAGGACGATGTGTTGCTTGTCGGCCTTGGCCTGCTGGACAAGGTTGTAGATGAACATTCTGGGCGTCATGCCCCGGGGCTGGATGCTGCTGATCTGGGCCTCGAGTGCCGCCGTATCCACAAACTCTTCGAACAGCTCCAGGCTGAGTTCGATCTTGGCCTGGTTGTCGGCGGTGATGTAGGAGTGGACGATCGCTGACCCTGGCTGCTGTGTCATAGGTGTCGGTCTGTACGGCCAGAGATCGGAACCATGTCTGGCAGGCCGTCCAGCAGGCGGGCCACAGCCGGCGCTGGCTTCAGGCCTCCGCTCAACAGGATGCCCGCGATCTGGGGATAGTATTGAGATTGGTGGGCTTGTAGCGCGCTGAGGATCACGTCGCTGCGGTCGCCCGGCGTGATGAGCAGCGCGTTCTCGGTCAGGTGGGGCAGATAGTTTCGGAGCTGCATGGCAATGACCAGGTGGCCGGTGTGCCAGCTTGTCGAGTTGGTCCCCGCCATAGAGGATCTCGGCATCCAACTGCTCGGCAACCTCTTTGAGGGTGGGGCTGCTCAGCGTGGTATCGGCGGGGATCACCGACAGCATGGCGCTGTCCTGGGGCAGTTCCTCTTTGAGCGCGGCGCGCAGCTGTGTGCAGGTCTCCAGTTCGGCGCGGTTGACGATCATGCCCAACACCTGGGCGCCCCGTTCCTGGAAGGCGTCGAGGGTGGCCCGGCAGGTATTGACAACGGCCGGCCACGTCGCGATTGGCCCCGCTGGCGACAAGCAGGACCGGGCAGCCCAGGTTCTTGGCCACATCGGCGTTAAAGTCGAATTCCAGAGCGGCTGTCTCACCTTCCAGGTCTGAGCCGATGCACAGGATAAAGTCGCAGCAGCCTTCCAGAGCCTTGTACCTTTCGATGATCCTGTCCAGAACCTCGTCGTAGCGGCCCTGGCCGATGAGGTCTACCGCCTCCTGCATCAGCAGGCCATAGGTGTCCTCATAGGCGGGTCCGAGGTTATAGTGGGTGAGCAGGAGGTCGATGTTCTTGTCCCGCTCTTCGACTGAACGGGACCCGATGATCGGGCGGAAGATGCCGACCCGGCTTGTTCGGCGCAGGAGAAGATCTACGATGCCCAGTGAAACGAGTGACTTGCCCGAGTAGGGGCCTGTTGTCGCAATGTAGAGAGAATTAGTCATGGTGCTGTCCTCAAGGACTCTGGTGCTGTGGCTGAGCCGCTGTGCGCCCGGCCCTTACCCGCCTGACGGCTTTGTAGACTTCGACGGTGACAAAGACTACGAGGCTGGCCAGTGCACAGACCAGCAACTCCTTCACCGACAGGGGCTGCGTCTTAAAGATGCGCTGGAAGAACGGCACATAGATCAGGGCCAACTGCAGCAGAATGGTGCTCACGACAGCAAATACCATCAGCCGGTTGGAGAAGGGGCCGATGCGAAAGAGAGAATCGACGTTGGAACGGATGGCCAGGGCGTTGCCCATCTGGCTCAGAACCATAGTGGTGAAGACCATCGTCCGCCAGGGACCCTCTGGATCGATCCGCCAGTACTGGTAGCCAACCAGGAGGGAGACAGCTCCCATCAGGAGGCCAATCCAGATGATCTGTAACCCCAGTCCACGGCTAAAGACGCTCTCCTTCGGGTGGAATGGGGGACGTTTCATGATACCCCGTTCCCCTTTCTCATCGGCCAGGGCAATGCCAGGCAGCCCGTCGGTGACCAGGTTGATCCACAGGATCTGCAGCGGCAGGAGGGGCAAGGGCATGCCCAGGAAGGGACCGATGAGCATCACGAATAACTCGCCGGTATTGCTGGATAGGGTGTATTTGATAAACTTGCGGATGTTGTCAAAGATGACGCGGCCTTGCTCTACGGCGGCGACTATGGTGGCAAAGTTGTCGTCCAACAGGACCATGTCGGATGCCTCTTTGGATACGTCGGTGCCGGTGATGCCCATGGCCACGCCGATGTCCGCCTTTTTGAGGGCTGGTGCGTCGTTGACTCCATCGCCCGTCATCGCTGCGATCTCGCCCTGGTTCTGAAGGGCCTCCACGATGCGCAGTTTGTGTTCTGGCGAAACTCGGGCATAAACGGCGACCTGTCCAACCACTTGCTCAAGGTCGCTGCTTGACATCTGCTGCAACTCCTGCCCGGTCAGGCAGCGGTCAAGGCAGCGATCCTCTTGGGCGATATCCAGGTCCTTGGCGATCTGAAAGGCGGTGAGCGGGTGATCGCCGGTGATCATCACGGGCCGGATGCCCGCTTCGCGGGCCGTGGCAACAGCCTCCTTGACCTCGGCGCGAGGCGGATCCATCATGGAGACCAGGCCAACAAAGACCCCGTCTGCCTCCAGCAGGGCCTCATCGTCGGGCAGGCTATCGCTATCCCAGATGCGGAAAGAGACTCCCAGAACCCGCTGGCCCTGCTGGGCAAATTCCGCGTTGGCGTCCAAGATCCGTTTTTCCAACTCCTCGTCCAGGGGGACAAAATCCTTGTCGACCAGCACCTGGCTGGTGGTTTCCAGCAAGCTGTCGACCGCGCCCTTGGTGAGGAACACGTGGGAGGCATCGCGCCAGGGCACATCGTACTCGCGGACGGCCGGCGTCATTTTGTGCACTGTCGTCATGCGTTTCCGCTCGGAGGTGAAGGGCACTTCGCGAACGCGCGGGAACTCGACTTCCAGCGTGCCCTTTTCGAAGCCAAGCTCTCGAGCGGCCAGGACCAGCGCGGCTTCAGTAGGGTCGCCGATGGCGTGGACAATCCCATCGTCGTCCACATCGAGCACTGCGTCGTTGCACAGGGCCCCGGCCCGGACCAGCACGCTCAGCGCGGCGAGGTCGGGTGCAGTCTCTGGGATCAGCCAGCCGGGCTTCCAGTAGATCGCCCTCCTGGCGATGGACCATGGTGTCCAGCGTTTCGGTATTGCCCGCTACATCCAGGATGGTGACGGTCATACGGTTCTCGGTGAGTGTTCCGGTCTTGTCGGAACAGATCACCGTCACCGAGCCGAGGGTCTCTACAGCAGGGAGTTTGCGGATTAGAGCATTCCGTTTCAAGAGCCTTTGCCCGCCGAGGGCCAGGGTGATCGTGACGACGGCGGCCAAGCTCTCGGGAATGGCGGCGACGGCCAGGCTGACACCGGTCAGGAAGAGGGTCTCCAGATCGTCGCCACGAAGCCAGCCGGTGATGACCACTACGGCAATGATGAGCAAGGCCGCAAGGGCCAGCGTGCGGCCCAGCCCGTCCAGTCGCTTCTGGAGGGGCGTTTTGTCCGCCTCTACACCCTGGAGCATGCCCGCGATCTTGCCCAACTGAGTGGCCATGCCGGTTTCGACGATGACCATCTCGCCCCGGCCGTAGGTCACAGTGGTACCCATGAAAAGCATGTCCCGCTGGTCGCCAAGGGCCAGATCCTCGCCCGTCGGGGACTGCTACCTGTTTCTCCACGGGCTCTGATTCGCCGGTGAGGGCTGCCTCCTCGGCCTTGAGGCTGGCGCTCTCCAGCACGCGTCCGTCAGCCGCGACAATGTTGCCTGCCTCAAGCAGCACGATGTCGCCGGGTACCAGCTCGGTTGACGGGATCTCCAGTATGTGGCCCCCGCGCCGTACTCGTACAGTGGGGACGGCCATTTTCTTGAGCGCGGCCATGGCCTGTTCGGCCCGGTACTCCTGGGTGAATCCCAGAATGGCGTTCAAGACCACGATGGCCAGGATAACGACCACCTCCAGCCATTCGCCCAGGGCAGCCGAAATGAGAGCGGCGACGATGAGAATGACGACCATGATCTCCTTGAACTGGTCCAGAAATATGCGCCAGGGTTCCTTGGCCGCTTTCTCGACTAGCTCGTTGGTACCGTACCGTTCAAGGCGCTGCCGAGCTTCTTCTCCAGACAGTCCTTGCTTGTGGCTTGTTCCAAGCTTCTGAAGCACTTCTTCGGCCGCGAGTTTGTACCAGATCATCTTCCGTATCTCCTATGCATCCGGATCCTGCGGGCCGGTGTGGCTAGGACCCGGGCAATGGGCCGGAGTTGCAGCCACCACTGCTCTTTGGGTCGCCGTGCGTCCTTTTCCACGAGCCGGGGCAGGTCTTGCAGGTCAGTGAACCCAATCCTACCCCCTTGCCAACCAATGGCGGATGCGCACGGCGAACTCGTTAATGCCTCATCCGTCAGGAATTCGATGCTGTCTGCGGCCAGGCGAGTTGCCTGGATGCGGTCGAAAGGCGAAGGGCTGCCACCTTGCTGCATGTGACCCAGGATGGCTTGGCGCACGTCAAACAGGTCGCCCCCCTCCTTTTCAAAGAGGGCGTGCATGAAGCGGGTGGTATAAAAGGGGTCGGTGTTTTCGCTACGGATCATCAAACCCAAGCGCTTGCCATGTTCAAAGCCCTCAACCAGGCTGGTGACGTCTTCCTGAAGATCTGCCAGCGTGACACCTTCCTCGGGCAAATAAACGCGTTCCGCCCCGGTGGCCAGGCCGCTGATTAGGGCCAAGTACCCGCAGTCTCCCCCCATCACTTCGACGACAAAGCAGCGGCGGGAAGCAACGGCTGACTGTTTGATCTTGTCCACGCTGGAAATAATGGTATTCAGGGCCGTGTCGGCGCCGATACTGAGCTGCGAACCAGGCAGGTTGTTGTCAATGGAAGCAGGCAGACAGACGATGGGGATGCGAAAAGCAGGGAAGTCATCCCGTTTGCTGCAGAGCTGGAAGGCGGCCTGATACCCGCTCCAGCCGCCAATCATCAGTAACCCGTCGATCCTGTGGGATTCGAGCTGTCGGGCGATCATATAAAAGTCAGCGCCCTCCGGTACTCTGTGGTTGGTTCCCAGCTCCGCCCCACCCTTCGACACCCAGGCGCTGACGCTCATCCAGTCCATCTCCTGGATGTCACCGTCGATCAGTCCCTGGAAGCCGTTCTGGACCGCAAGCATGGTATGGCCCCTGTCCAGGCCCAACCTGACCGCCACGCGGACTGCAGTATTCATGCCAGGCGCTGGTCCGCCGCCATGTAGAATGGCCAGCCTTAGCTGTTTCTGTCCGGGCTCGGGCTCGTGGGGTTGGGCGCGCAACAGAGTTCGCAGGATCCGAAACGAGTCGGAAAAACTGCCACCGCGCATGGCCATGGCCGCTTCATAGTCCTGGGCCGCAATGACCTCGGCCACCTCGTGTGTCTTGGCCACACAATCCATCAGTGGCGAACGGACCACGTGGTGCTGCCGGATTCCGATCAATTGTGGCTTGTCCTCGGGAGATGCCGACAGCACCTCGTCGACTGCGGCATAGCCCAGCAGCGTGCTCATATAGCGATCAAAAGCGGTGGGCGAGCCACCTCTTTGCACGTGACCCAGAATCGTCACGCGCACATCCTCTCCCAGTCGCTCCTCCAATACCTGCTTGACGTAGCCACTAGCAATGGGGCTGCCATAGCGGTCTTGGGCTCCCTCAGCGATGATCACGACACTATGCCTGCGACCGATTTCGCGGCCCGCATGGATAGCGCGGCACATCCTATCCTCCCAATCATCCACGTTGGGCGGGCTCTCGGGAATAAAGACCCAGTTTGCGCCGGTAGCCAGGGCGCTCATCAGCGCCAGATAGCCGCAATGGCGCCCCATGACTTCGATGACAAAGGTACGCTGATGGCTGGCTGCCGTGGCGCCGATAGCATCCACGGCTTCGGTGATGCGGTGCAGGGCAGTATCGGCACCGATGGTCATGTCTGTGCCAAACATGTCGTTGTCGATGGAGCCTACCAACCCGGCCAGGATCAACTGGGGATGAGCCTCCGCTTCTTGCCGGCTGATCAGGCCCTCAGACGCCAACTCGGCCAGCAACTCTGGCCATTCTTGGCGGAAGACATTGGCGCCAGTCAGGCTGCCGTCCCCGCCAATAACTACCAAGCTGTCGATGTCGTGGCTGATCAGGTTCCTGGCGGCCAGTCTGCGTCCTTCTCGCGTACGGAACTCTGCACACCGCGCCGAACCGATGACGGTTCCGCCCAGGTGGATGATGCCACCGACCGCATCCCAGGTCATTTTCCGGATATTGCTGCCGCCGGCGACCATGCCCTGGTAGCCCTCGTAGATGGCGTACACATCCACGCCCCGGGCAAGTGCGGTGCGTACCACGGCTCTCACGGCAGCATTCATTCCGGGCGCATCACCGCCGCTGGTCAGAACGCCCAGGCTCTTCTTGTGGTAGTCCATTGACCTCTGCCCTGCTTTCTCTGATGTACCTGGTGGTTGCGGTACTGCCACTGGCATGTGGCACCATGCTCTACTGGCGCTCTTTCTTCTCGGATCAATTGTAGCAAAGAACTGGGCTTTTGGGAACTCTCGTTGCGGATTCGTCCCTATGCGCCACTGTTCACTGGTTCGGAACGCAATTCGTCCACCCACTCGTGGATGGCGTCCAGCTCGCCCCACCCGTCAAAGTCTGAGAGAACAACAACCATGTCGATCTTGCTGTGGGCCTTGATGGCTTCATCCAGCCGGGGGAGGAGCATCTCATAGTCGGCAGCGATGGCTTTGCCGCTGGCCTTGAATCCGATGCAGCTCTCTGTGCTTTCTTCCAGGATCTCAAACAAAGGCTTCTCCTATGTGTCCGGTCCTATTGGGGACTTTGATTGCTGGGCCCGGAGCCCATGGAATACTGCTCACCCAGCTTGCCTAGTGGCGCGGTACTGGTATGAGTGACTCTTGCCCTTCGTCTGGCAGCCAGAAGCGGAGAAGCAGGTAGCCAAACACGCCGCAAATGAGCGAGCCGGCCAGGATGCCGACCTTGGCAATGCTGACCAGGGTCGCATCGGAAAAAGCCAGGCCTGCGACAAAGAGCGACATGGTGAAGCCAATGCCGGCCAGCCAACTGGCTCCGTATACCAGCCGCCAGTTCACGCCTTCCGGCAGGGTTGCCTGCCCGATGCGGACGGCCAGCCAGGCAAAGAGGGTGATACCCAACTGCTTGCCGATCACCAGACCCAAGATAATACCCAAAGACACGGGGTGGAACAGCGCGTCAAAGAATCTGCCGCTGAATTGTACGCCCGCATTGAAGAAGGCGAACAAGGGGAGGACCATCCAAACCAGGATGGGATGAAAGTACTCCTCCAGCATCAGGCCCACGGGCTGCATCGATCTGGCTGCATCATGCAACTCTGTGATGGTCTCGAGCTGTTCATGGTCGTGGATCATGCTCTCCGTGGTCAGCTCGGACTCGGAAAGTTCCTCCAGCCGGGTATAGCCTGTGGTCAGGAACTCCTCCGGGTCCATCCGGGCCCGAACGGGCACCGTCAGGGCGACGAGGATGCCGGCCGTGGTGGCGTGTACACCGGACAGCAGAATGGCCAACCAGACGCCGAATCCCAAGATGACATAAATTGCGCCAGACCTGATCCCGATGCGGCCCGCAGCGATGATGAACAACAGCAGGATGCCGGCGATGGCTAGCGGAACCCAGTGGACCTCGGCTGTGTAAAACAAGGCGATGACCAGGACGGCGCCGATGTCGTCGGCGATAGCCAGCGCGGTAAGGAATACCTTGAGCGTGGGCGGTACCCGGCTGCCCAACAGCGCCAAGATGCCAAGCGCGAAAGCGATGTCAGTCGCCATGGGTATGCCCCATCCTTCCATCCCCACCTTTCCGGCGTTGACCGCCACGTAGATGAGCGCGGGCAAGAGCATACCGCCCACAGCAGCGGCCACGGGCAAGATTGCCCTTTTGGCAGAAGAGAGTTCGCCTACGACGACCTCTCGCTTGATCTCCAGCCCAACCACCAGGAAAAAGATGACCATCAGCCCGTCGTTGACGAGTTCATGCATATCGAGTATGAGGTTGTAGGGACCAATGTGCACCGCGATTTCCGTGTGGAGAAGCGTGAAATAGACGTCAGCCCAGGGGGAGTTGGCCCACAGGAGTGCCAGAACAGTGGCTGCCAGCAACACGATGCTGCCCGTTGCCTCAGCGTGGAAAAAATCCCGAAACATTCGGCTCAGAAGATGGGGACTCTTGACGATCTGTTCGATTCTCTTCTCGGCAGTCGCTGCTGTATCCATGGGTACCTCGAGCTTCAGCTGTACGTGGCTGATGGGCCTATGATACCATGCTTGGTACCAAAGGTCAAAGTTATCAGCACACATCCTGCGAGTTTCAAGATGACCGAGGTCACGGAGCAATCACCATGAGCGCGACAATCTCCTATCGAGACGGTTGATGGGTCAGGGCTTGGTCCGTGGTTCTCTTTCGTGCCCTGGTCCTCTGTTCGGGGAATCTGCCGTCAGCCAAGCCTCCGTTACCAGACAAAGACGTCGTCCGCAGGATGGCCCAGATCGACGAACTCGATCTGGTTAGTTCCACCACCAAGGGCAGTACCTGACCCGTGGGTCAGAACTGCCAGACCCTCTGTCAGTCCGTGCTCCGCGAGCCAATCCCGGGTGTAGGCCTGCCAGCTATCCGGTCGTTCGCGCTCGTGTACGGCGTCAACGCCGTAGGAAAACTGCAGCGCCTGGCACGTGGACTCGTTGGGGCTGACGGCAACGATCCATACCTGCAACTGGAACCGGCCCAGGCATCGTGCTGTGGTGCCGCTCAGAGTGGGGGTCACGACCGCGACAGGCTGGGTGACCTCTACAGTCAGGTAGATGCTCAGCGACACAAGGTCCTCGTTGCTGATCTCTCCGCTGGCCTTCGCCTCCCGAAGAAGACGGGCAACGTCGGGAGGGCCGATCTGTGGTTCTGTCACTTGAGCAATGCGCGCCATTGTGGCCACGGCCTCCGCGGGAAAGCTGCCCATGGCGGTTTCGCCCGACAGCATCACACAATCTGTACCGTCGAGAATGGCATTGGCTACATCTGTCACCTCCGCGCGGGTGGGGCGAGGTTGTACCGTCATCGACTCGAGCATGTGCGTGGCGGTGATGACTGGCCTGCCAAAGAAATTGGCCCGCCGGATCATATGCTTTTGAACGGCGGCTATCTCTTCGATAGGAATCTCGACGCCCAGGTCTCCCCGGGCAACCATGATGCCGTCCGTAGTCGCCAGGATAGCGTCTAGGTGCGCCAGGGCCTGTGCGCGCTCGAGTTTGGCGATGATGAAGGGCCGGTAGCCCATTGCCTGCGCAGCCTCCCGCACCGCTTCGATGTCCTCCGGGCCCTGGACAAAGGACTGGCTGATCGCATCCAACTTTTGTTCGGCGGCAAAGGCCAATAAGTCTTGGTCTCGCTCGGTAAAGGCGCTGATGCCCAGGTCGATTCCGGGAAAGTTCACGCCTTTGAAGGAGCGAAGCTCTCCTCCCACCTGTACTTGGCAATGGACCTCGCCGTCCACGACCTTCAGTACGCGGAGCTGGATGAAGCCGTCATTGACATAAATTTCGTCGCCTGGCTTGACGGCTTTGGGCAGGCCCTTGAAGCTCAACGACACACGTTGGTCGTTCCCCACAATCTCTTCGGTTTGCAGGATGAAGGACTGGCCGCGGACCAGCTCCACCGGTTCCTCGGCCAACGGCCCGATGCGCATCTTGGGCCCTGGCAGGTCGCCCAGGATGGCGACACGTTTGCCTGTCGTGGCCGCTGCCGCGCGGACATTCGTAATCACCTTGGCGTGGCTTTCGAAATCGCCGTGGGCAAAGTTGAGTCGAGCTACGTTCATGCCGCTGCTCATCAGGTTCTCCAGCATCTCCCGCGACTCGGACGCAGGGCCGATGGTACACACGATCTTTGTCTTTTTGAGTGGGAACTTCATAGCCAAGCCTCCTCGCCAAAGCTGATTCCCAGGGCCCGTCCGACGCGCACCAGCTCGCCGTCGCGCGGCACGGTACGGATCTGGTCGATGGCGTCTGTGATCGCGACGGGCGCAACACCCTCCGGTGTCAGGGCTACCATCTGCCCGTAGGCGCTGTCGGCAATCAACTCGACTGCAAAAACGCCAAATCGGGTGCACAACTGGCGGTCCCAGGCAGTAGGGCTTCCACCTCGTTGCAGGTGTCCCAACACTACGGCTCGAGTCTCCTTGCTGGAGCGTGCCTGGATCTGATCCGCGACGACGTGGCCGACCCCACCCAACCGCGCCTCGCCCTCCGCGCCGCCTTCGCCGGCAGTCACGAACGTGCCGCCCCGTTCCCTCGCACCTTCGGCAACGATTACGAGCGTATAGTGCCTGCCGTCCTCTTCACGCTCGTGGATCTTGGCCACAATGGAGTCATAGTCAAAGGGGATCTCGGGGATCAGGATCACGTCCGCGCCGCCGGCAATTCCTGCTACACCGGCGATCCAGCCGGCGTAGCGGCCCATGACCTCCAATACCATCACCCGGTTGTGGCTCTCGGCCGTCGTGTGGAGCCGGTCCAGGGCCTCTACGGCGCAGGTCACCGCCGTTTCAAAACCGAAGGTCATGATGGTCGCGTCCAGGTCGTTGTCAATGGTTTTTGGTATGCCGACCACGGGCACTCCGGCCTCAAAAAGCTGCTGGGCGATGGTTAGCGAACCATCGCCACCAATGCACACCAGCGCGCGAAGGCCAAGCTCGTGAAAGTTGCGCGCGGCTTCTTGCAGCACATTGTCTGGGACGCGCCTTGCTTCTCCGTGCCCGGTCTTGGCCGCAAACCGGCCCCGGTTGGCTGTCCCCAGGATTGTGCCGCCCCGGAAGAGCATGCCGTCCATTTGGCGATAGTCCAAGGGGCGCGTGCGCACCGGATCGATCATCCCATCATAGCCGCCCAAAATTCCCATCGATTCCCACCCACGCCGCGAAGCCGCCTTCACCACGGCGCGGATCACTGCGTTAAGGCCGGGGCAGTCCCCGCCGCCGGTAACGATCGCTATGCCTTCTCCCATTCTTGGCTTGCCTCCTTCGGTCTGGTTTGGCCAATGCGGACCAATCCGAGAGCCGGTTAGCTAGGAGCCAGCCCGTCGGCTGCTGATAGGCTAGAGCCTCGTGGTCCTGCGCATGCGCAGGACCACGAGGCTCTGACATCAGGTTGCCCAGGCAGGCCACCCTATCCTATTCGTTGAACACAGTCCTATGATGACAGAACGATTTGGCTTAGCTCGATGTCTGGACGCTAGAGTCCCAGCACTTGCCGTTTTTTGGCCTCAAATTCCTCGTCGCTGATGATCCCTCGATCTCGCAGGTCACCCAGCTGTTCTAACTCATCCAGATAGGACCCCGCCGCCGCAGGCTGCGCTGCCGTGGCAGGCTGTGCTGCCGCGCCAGGCTGTGCTGCCGCCGCATCAGCCGATGGGGGAGCCCCTTCGTCTGTGATAATCGCCTTGTCGTCGTCGGTAAGCTCGATGCTCTGGATACCCAGTTGCTCCATGGCGGCCACCAGCTCTTCTTCCGTCAACTCCTCGACCGATTCGCCGGTGTATTCCTCGATGCGGTCCGAGTCTTTCTGTGACAACTTGATGGCGCCGTAGGCGGCCCCGCCCACGGCCAAGAGCACCGCGCCACCGACCAGGATGCGTCTTCTCCTGCGACGTCGCGTCCGCCGTACTGTCCGATGCGTGGTTCGCCGTGCTGTTCGCCTGCCAGCTCGTCTGCCAGCTCGTCTGGCTCCTCTTCTGGGCATGGTTTCCGTACCTCCGTCCTATCTTCCGGCGCCTATCGGGCCGGCTTTCTTTGACCCTCTGCTCAGTGTGCACCAAACTTGCCCCTTGATTGTACCCCATCAGGTCAATGCCTGTCAAAGCGACGCCCCGGCCTGGACACCATCCAGGAAGGTCGGGGCGTAGACACGGATGGCGCTCTCGCCGCCCAGGGGGCACTGGTACTCGCAGATGCCACAGCCGATGCACAGTTCCCGGATCACCCGGGGGCGCTGTAGGACTACCATCTCAGCCTTGGGCGTCCAGGGCTTCGACCTCGTCCAATTTGATGGCCTTGTCCTCTACCGGGCAGCATTCCTCGCAAACGATGCAGTGCGTGCTGTAGGTCCAGGGCAGGCAGCGGTCGCGGTCGATGCGGGCCAGGCCGATGGGCGTATGTTGCTTGACGACGAGCGCCATCTCTGGAATCGCGCCGGTGGGGCAGACCTGGCTGCAGGCGTTGCAGCCAAAGTTGCAGTAGCCCAGGCGCGGTACCAGGCGTGGGGTCAGCAGGTTTTGGACGCCGCCCTCAAAGAGACTGGGTTGCAGGCCCTGGGTGGGGCAGACGCGAACGCAGGCACCGCAGCGGGCGCAGAGAGCGCTGAATTCAACGAGGGCCGCACCCGGGGGACGGATCATGGTCGCCGGCTCCCGGAGTACGATGGGCTCTACCCCAGCCAGCGCGACGCCAGCGGCGGACACGCCCATGGCAGCCAGAACCTGCCGGCGCGTGGGGTCATAGTCGTGCCGTGTTGCTGGCCGCCAGGCGGGTAATTGCCAGCGGAAGCCAATCCCTGAGCGCGAACAGTCTACCAGACAGTCGAAACAGACGATACACTCGGCCGGATCGCTGCGATAGTTGCCGTGCGGGTCGATGGTGTCTGTTGGGCATTGGTGACTGCAACGGGCGCATTGTACGCAGTCGTCGCTCACTTCTCGGCGCACCAGTGAGAGCTTGGAGACCAAACCCAGCAAGCCGCCCAGGGGGCAGAGATAGCGGCACCAGAAGCGCTGCGCCCACCAATTCAGGGCCACTAGCCCGGCGAAGAGGAGAGCGACCAGCATCGTCAAGCTGAACACTGGCTGGAGATCTTGGAAGAGCAGCCGCGTCAGCGTGTTGTGCAGCAGGTCCAACGCCCCCCACAATGGGGAAAACTGGTACAGGAATGCCTCGGTCTGCAGGACTGCAGAATGTAGGGCGGGCCAGATGGCCGTCGCCATCGTCCGGTTGAGGATGGTAATGGGATCAAGGATCATGAGTGTCTGGTTGCCCAGAAGGGCCGCAAAGAGGATCATAACCAGCAGCAGGTACTTGATGACGCGCCAGCTTTCGGGAGGGACTTTGCTTTGGCGGCGCCGGGGCCCCAGCCATTCCAGTACCGTCCCCAGGGGGCAGATCCAGCCACACCATACCCTTCCGAACAGCAGCGTCAGGAGCAGCACGAGCCCGGCCAGGATCAGGCCGGCTTGCAGCGCTCGCCCGGCCAGCGTGGCCGCAGCCATGAGGAGGGGGTCGAGACGGGAAAAGACGTCCGCCCAGAAGGTGACCGGCCTCTGGGCGTTCGCGTAAACAAAGAGACTGGCGTAGAGCAGTAGCGCCAGAATCTGTACGGCCTTCCGGAATCTGCGCCAGGCGCGAGGGCTCACTGGGTCCTTCGTCCTTTGTCTTTCCCCAACTCCGCTAGACCGCAATCTCTTCGATCTGGATGGACGACAGGTCCAGGGTACCCAGGCCCATCTCGGCCGCGGCTTTGACGTAGGCGATGTCCTCGCCCACCAGGTCAAAGAGGGTGGCCGCGTAGGCGTCGGCGGCGACGATGTCGTGGCTGGCGATGACGGTGTTGGACAGGCGTACGTCATCCAAGCTGCCGCCGCCTGGCCCATGCGCTACGAGCGTACGTACGGCATCCACCACGGTCAGATTGGGGCGTACCAAGCTGACCAGGTCGGCCGTGCGCTGGCCCAGGTTGCTGTGCATTTTGTTGCGGCTTTGGATAACGCCCAACAGGTTCTTTCCTGCCAAACTCAAGCGAGCCAGGCTGTGATGTTTGGCAATGGGCACATCGATCACCACGTCGGCGTTGAGTACTTCTTGGTAAACCGGCCAACTGCTGATATCTCTGCCCTCGGGAATTTCGGTCTCACGGAACTTGGCGGGGTTCATCACTTCCATCTGGCCGCCGGCTGCGGTCACGGCGTCGGCGATGCCGCTGCGCGCATAAGCGCTTTCGGCACTACCGCCAAAGGGGTTGTCCATGACGCGCACGCGCCGGGCGCCCGCGCCCAGGCATAGCTCGACCAGCGCCGCCACCACCTCCGGGTTGGTCGTCGCCCCGTACTCAAAGGTCCGAAAGTCGACGCAGATGTTGGGCTTGACGATGACATCGTCACCGTCCTTGACAAAGCGTTCTATGCCGCCAATGGCTGCCAGGGCGGTCTGGGTGAGTGCTGCTGGTACACTCCCGCGGGCCACCGCCAGGTAGGCAGCGTCTTTCGGTGGGGGCAAAGGCGTCTCGGCCTGGGTCTGTGGTAGGCTAGCGGGTTCCCTAGCCCCACAGGCAGCAATGGCTGTACTCAGTCCAGCGGCTGCCGCCAACCGCATGAACTCGCGGCGAGTGACTTTGCCTGGCCTTTCGTGTGGATCCAAAGCTTCCTCCTGTCTGCTTTCTAGAGCGAGAGCATACCACACAAGCTGGTGGCTGTCAAACACAATCTGTCCGTCCCAGGTTCACGGGTGGATAAGCAATGCTCTCCTCATGACGGCCTATGATGGGCAATTGTCTCCGACCGAGTCCCTGTGATAGCTCTCCTTGTGATGGGCGAAGGTCTCTGACCGAGCCCAATGCGCCCCAGTCAAAGACCTCGGCATACTGAAGGCAAAGTTCTCCTCGTGATGGGCGAAGGTCTCCGACCGAGCTCAATGCGCCCCGGTCAATGACCTTGGCATGTGAGAGAACGAGATGGTACTCGGACATCCATGGCGATTCGAACTATACTCGAGGCTGAACTTCCGTGTTTGCCGCATACCCCATCTCATGCTACAATGAGGCGATAGTTTGATCCCCAGTGCTGGTAGGCTCCAAACTCGCTGTGCGTGCCGGCCTGATCAAGAGGGGGGCATCCGACTGTTCTTCCCACGAGGCAAAAGATGGAAATAGAGGAGCAAGTAACCGCCTGGTTGGCCCAACAGGATACCGATATCTATGTGGTCGGCGGCACGGTGCGGGACCGGTTGCTGGGACGCCCAGTCTACGACTTGGACCTTGCGATGGCCGGCGATGGTCTGATACTAGCCCGCCGGCTGGCCGACCGCTTTCGGGGCGCCTACTATCCTCTGGACGAGGCGCGGAAGACAGGGCGTGCGATCATGATCGGAACCAGCGGTCACCGTCTGGTCGTTGATGTCGCCTGTTTTCGTGGCTCAGAGCCTTCGGGCTCGTATTCTCTAGAGCAAAGCTTGGCCGCCGACTTGGACGACCGGGATTTTACTATCAACGCCCTGGCCGCTGACGTCCGTACCCTCGATGACATCGTTGACCGCCACGGAGGTTTGCATGATCTGGCTGCCGGCCTCATCCGTCCGGTGTCCGAGGGGAGTATTCGCAACGATCCCCTGCGCGCCTTGCGGGCGGTCCGCCTGGCAGCCGGGCTTGGTTTCTCGCTGGCAGCGGAGACCGTGATGCTCATCCGCCGCGACGGCGCAGCGCTGGACCAGGTGTCCGGCGAGCGCGTCCGCGATGAACTGGCTCGCCTGCTGGCTCTACCCCAGGCCGCTCGCTATCTGGCCCAACTGGAAACGCTGGGTTTGCTCAGCGTGATCTTTCCTGAATTGGAACCCTTGCGTGGTGAGGCCCAATCGGCGCCCCATCACCTGGACGTGTTGTCGCATTCGCTGGAGACCGTTCGAGCGCTAGATGCGCTACTTGGCGCTCTGTCCTGCGACGCCGGAAGGGAGACGAAAAAGAAAGGACGCAAGACGATCGACAGTCTGCAGAGAGATGACCGGCGACGGGATGAAGACGATATTCGGAGGCTGGCCGATACCCAATCTCCAATGCCCAATATCCACCTGGCAGCACTGGCCCCATTCGCCGGTCGGTTGCAGGCGCACATGAATCAGAGATTGGGCGAAGGGCGTCCGCGCTTGGTGACCCTCAAGCTGGCGGCGCTGCTGCATGATACGGGCAAGCCATCAGCGCGGACCGTGGATGAGGACGGGAGGATCCGCTTCATCGGCCACGAAGCAGAATCGGTCCGCATTACCGGCAACGTGCTGCAACGCCTTCGGTTCAACAAGGCCGAGGTACGGCTGGGGGGGGGCATTGTCCGCCACCACATGCGACCCCTGTTGCTAGCGGAACAGGAAACTGTCTCCTCCCGGGCGGTCTATCGGTTCTTCCGCGATACAGGTGAGGCAGGGCCGGACGTGCTGTTGCATGCCTTGGGTGACCACGCGGCCACCTATCCCCCTGGTTCAGCGACAGAGTCCTGGTTTCGACTGGAATCCCTGACGGTCCGAATGCTGGCGGACTACTATGACCGGCCTGAGGAGCGCGTCACCCCGCCGCTACTCATTGACGGGAATGACCTGATGGGCGAGTTTGAACTCGAGCCAGGCCCCCGGATCGGTGAGTTGCTGGAAGCTGTACGCGAGGCGCAGGTCAGCGGTGAGGTGCATACCCTTGAGCAAGCCCTGGCGCTGGTCCGTTCCCAACTGATCGGGGAGCCCTGATCGAGCTGATTTACTGGCCGGCGATGCCCATGCGGTCATCATGTCGCTCGACCTAACAACGACGCTGCCAGTTCGCATAGGTGCGACTGAGCGGCGTTCGTGATCCCGGTCTGCTCCAGGCTCTTGAGGGCCTGGCGATAGAATGTCTCAGCCATCTCTTGGGAATATTGGCGGGCGCCAAGCCCATCCAAGAGTTCCAGAGCGGTTTCAATGCCGGATGCGTCCAGTGGCCCCTCATGGGCATAAAGTTGGGCCAGCTGTATGGCTGCTCTGTGGTCGGAGTGGTTGAGGGCGTACACCACCGGCAGAGTCTTTTTCTTGTCCCGGATATCGGTGGCCGCCGACTTGCCCGTCATCTGGGGATCCCCCCAGGTTCCGAGGATATCATCCTGGATCTGAAAGGCCATGCCCAAGTTCTCGCCAAAGCCATAGTAGTCGCCGATGCAGTCCGGGTCATCGGTGGCGACAATGGCCCCCAGTTGTGCAGACGCTGCCAAAAGCGCCGCGGTTTTGTGCCGGATCATCCACTGGTACTGATCGAGATCCACATCAAGATGCTCCTCAAAACTCATGTCAAAGAACTGGCCCTCACACAATGCCAGGCAGGCCTGGTCAAGGACCAGGGAAGCCGCTTGCTGGCGGCCCAGTGGTACACCCCTGTCACTCAATCGGTACAGGGACAGGCGCGCTAGAACGAACAGACCGTCGCCCACGTTGATGCCATGGGCCGCTCCCCAGATGTCCCATACTGCACGACGGCCGCGCCGGAACGGACTGCCATCCTGGATGTCGTCATGGACCAGGGAGAAATTGTGTACCAGTTCCAGGGCACTGGCCGCGGGCAATGCCCGTTGTGGATCGCCGCCTGCCGCTTCGCAGGCAAGCAGGCATAGCATCGGGCGAAGGCGCTTGCCACTGTTGGCCTGGAGCGCGCGCAACTCCTCGTCAACCCAGCCCAGATGGTAGCGCATGATGCCATAGTAGGGGGCCAGGCTGTGGTGGGGAATGCGCACAACTTGCTGCAGATCGTCTTCAATCTGGGGTAGGAATCGGTCGAATGTCTCGTCCAAGCTCATGATGGCGCTCCTGTCACAGGGTCGGGGACGTGCGGGTGACCGGGGGCACAATTCGTGCTCTGGCCTTTTTGCTCACAGGCTCACCTTGCCGCGGACCTTAGCGCAGGAGTACCTTTGAGGTCCTGTATAGTGGTGATGCCACTGCAGAACATGGCGATCCTGAGCATGTCGGCGAGTTCTTGGGCCAGATCTGCGACAGCCTGAGCGGAGACGTTGGCCGCCTTCAGGAACGGTCCGGCCAGCCCTCCCAGGTCGGCGCCCAGGGCCAGGGACTTGGCCAAATCCATGCCGCTACGCAGTCCGCCGCTGGCAACCAGTGGAATGTCGGGGAGGGCAGCCCGCACCTGGACCACAGCCTCTGCCGTTGGGATTCCCCAATGGGCGAATTCAGCGCATAGCCGCTGGCGCTGCTCGGTGGGGGCGCGGTACATCTCCACCTGGCTCCATGAGGTGCCGCCGGATCCGGCCACGTCGATAGCGCTCACGCCAGCATCCACCAGGTGCCGGGCCACGCCCGCCGAAATGCCCCAACCTACTTCTTTGGCCACAACCGGCACATCCAGCCCGCGGCACACGGCCTCAATCTTTGCCAATAGTCCCCGCCAGTCCGTATTTCCGTCAACTTGCAAAGCCTCTTGCAGGGGGTTCAGGTGCAAGATCAGCGCGTCGGCTTTGACCAGATCTACCGCGCGCTGGCATTCCTCGAGACCAAATCCGGTGTTCAGGTTGGCCGCGCCCAAGTTGGCCAAGAGGAGGATGTCAGGCGCTCGGTGGCGGACACGGAAAGTGTCTACTAGATGCGGCGCCTCTAGCGCCGCCCGCACAGAGCCCAAGCCCATGGCCATGCCTGCCGCCTGGGCGCCCTCAGCCAGGTGAAGATTGATGCGTTGGGCCTCGGTGGTGCCGCCCGTCATGGACGAAATCAACAGGGGCAGCCGTAACGGTTTCCCCAGGAATGAGGTAGACAAGTCCACGTCGTCCAATGCAATCTGAGGCAGGGCGTTGTGGACAAAGCGGTAGCTTTCCAGGCCAGAGGTTATCTGGGGAAAGTCCACGTTCTGATCCAGGTTGATTGCCAGATGCTCCAGTTTCCGCTGCTCCAGCATCCTGCCCCCGTAACTTTCCATCAAGTGGCGTGTTGTACGAAAATGAGTCTCTGTTCCCAGGGATGGGTACAGTCCACAATCCATGGGACAAAGGCTGTCGTTCGCGCATCTTACCAGGGGTGCTCCAGAATGTCAAACGAGTTGACGCGTCGAGGGACTTGACACTGCCGACCATCCCTGGTAGAATGGGCCGATCATGAACACCAGTAAGACGAGGCCGTGGATTCAAGACGCATGGAATGAGTCCGGCAACATATTACCCAGGAGGTGCTGTAGAGATGGCTGACATTAGCAAGGAGGAGCTCTATGATCAAGTCAAGGACGTGATCGTAGAGCAATTGGGCGTTGACCCGGAGAAGGTCGTTCCGGAAGCGCGTTTCCGCGAGGATCTGGAAGCTGACTCGTTGGACCAGGTCGAGCTGATCATGGAGTTTGAGGATGTGTTCGGCGGCGAGATCTCGGACGAGGAAGCGCAGCAGATCAGGACGGTGGGTCAGGCTGTTGATTACCTTTACCTGCGCATGGAGGAGGGTGAATAGCCAGCGCTATTTGCCACGAGAGACAAAGACGCTGGGGACTGGCCGTGGGGCCGGTCTCCAGCGTCTTTGTGCAGGGCAGGGCCTAGTTCCAGTCGATGCCGCGCGATGCTTGCTGCCCTGACCGTTGAGGGCATCACCAACGCAATGTCTGCAGGGCCCTTGGCTGCCCGAGTTTTGCCGAGGCGGATGGGCCGGCCGTACTGGGACTGTCTGAGTGCCAAGTGCAGACTGGGAAGACCATTGGACGTTGGGCATAACCTATGGAGAACAGTGTCGTCATTCTGGCCGGGGGCAAGAGTTCCAGACTGGGCAAGGACAAATCGTTCCTGCTGGTGGATGGGCAACCCCTGGTGGCCCGCGTCGTCGAAAAGCTATCCCTCTTGAGTGACGACCTAGTCGTCGTTACCAATAATCCAGTGCGCTACGAGCCATTGGCCCTGCCCGCGCGCCTGGTACCGGATGAACGGCGAGGTGAAGGTTCGTTGATGGGCCTCTACTCCGGGTTGAAAGCGGCTCGTCATAGCCAGGTATTGGCGGTTGCCTGTGACATGCCCTTCCTCAGCCTGCCGCTTCTGCGCTACATGCTTCCCCTGGCTGAGGGACACGACGTGGTCATCCCCCGTGTTCGTGGTTACCTGGAGCCGCTCCACGCTGTGTACAGTACGACCTGTCTGCCGGCGATGGCTCGCCTGCTGGCCGAGGGCCAGCACCAGATCATTGCCTTTTTCCACGAGGTACAGGTCCGGTACGTGGAGGAAGATGAGGTGGACAGATACGATCCTCACCATCTGTCGTTCATCAACGTGAATACCCCCGAGGATTGGGAGCGGGTTCAGCAGCTTCTGAGAGAAAAGAACGGCCGACCTTAATATTCGTAGCAACTGCCGCCAATGAACTCGCGCAAGGGGGAGGTCGGTGGAATCACTCTCTCATCCAGTTCCTCGATGGGGGCAACGGAAGCCAGAAGTGCATGGACGCGCGCTGCGCGCTCGTACGCGTCAACCCGCAGCGGATCCCCCTTGTACTCTTGGGCCCATTGGGCAAAGTGATCCAGAAGCCTGCGGCGCATGACCGGCAGCTCGTAGGCCAGCGCGCCGTTGACGATATAATCAGTCGTGTTGGCGTAGGGGATGATGTTGCGCATCTCGCTGCTGCGCACATAGTGCCAGTGCTCCAGTGTGCTTCTGGGATCGCTCGCACGGTGCACAGCATCGCGGACAATTCGGCGCATGAGCCGCAGGTCCGTCCAGCGGACCATGCGGTCATCGGGACCTTTCATCTGCAGTAGGGTTTCGATGTAGAGTTTGAACTTGAGCACGTCATCAATGGACTCGGTCATGGCCGGGTAGAGGCCGTGCAGACTATCGATGAGGATGATGTCGTTGGACCTGATGTGCATCGGCGTGACAATGTCGCGACGTCGATTGGCTTTGAAGTCATAAGATGGAATGCAGACCTCTTCCCCGGCGACCAGACGTACAAGGTGCTCGTTGACGAGGTTCAGGTCCAGGGCTTGGGGAGTCTCCCAGTCATAGTCTCCGAATTCATCCTTGGGATGAAGTTCCGCGTCAAAGAAATAGTTGTCTACGTTGAGAGTGACCAAGCTCAGGCCGACTTTGGCCAGCTTTTGGCCCAGTTTGATCGTTGTCGTCGTTTTGCCGGATGACGATGGGCCGGCGATGATGACCACCCTGACTTGATCCCTCCGCTCAGCGATGAGCTGGGCAGCCGTATCGATGTCCTCCTGGTAGGCGCGATCCGATTCTTGCACGATGTGGGCGAACTCCCCCTGTGTGATGCGTGCGTTCAGGCTGGATATGGTGTGCAAATCGTGGTCTACGGACCAGTTCAGCACCTGGTAGATCTTGCGCCAGGGAATGTTTGCCGAATGCCGCCAGTCCCGGGAGATCTTTTCCCGGCGCCCGTTTGCCCGCTCTTCGCGATAGAGGATGTAAGCCTTGGCTACTTTGGCGTGGCCGTTTTCGATCAGTACTTTCTCGACCAGGTCCTGAATTTCTTCGACGGTGGGGTCCTGGCCTGGGGGTGTAGTTTGCTCAAGCAGGGTCACTACCTGCTCGGTGAGACCCTCGGCAGTTGAGCGATCACGTCCGCCTACCGCCACCGCCGCCCTGTAGATGGCATTGGTGATGCGTTCCGGAATAAAGGGCACCACATCGCCCGTTCGCTTGATGACGTGTGTGATTGGCGACCCGATTCCGGGATCGTTCTCAGGCTCCATGTCTATCTCCTCACCACAAGTTTGAGATGGAGGGAAAAATGTTGTTGTCTTTGAGTGTGGAGCAAAAGGTGGGCGGAGCCCCACCTTTTGCTCCACGTCTTTAGAGTGTACCGGTACAATGAACACAACAGGGGAGCGGCAACGTACCCACTCCCCTGAGCTGGTGGAGATGGCGGGAGTCGAACCCGCGTCCAGAAGATTCGGAAAGGAACATACTACAAGCTTAGTTGATCATTTGGCTCTCACCTTTCAAGTCGCCGACCAACAGGCTACTATCAAGGCCAGCCGACACGGGGCACATAGTATCCCCGCCTTTGTTCCCACTTATCGGCGTCTGTGGGAACGCACTCCCGGTTTGCTGTCGCCCGCTAACTCCCCCCCGGGATCGGGAAAGCGCGGACGTGACCGTCTAGCGGTCAAGCTTTCGCCTTACCAACTAAGCGGCAAGGGCGAGAGCTGGTGTGCGCGTTTTGGCACTTGTTTTTTGCCCGTTTTTAACGCGGTCCAGGCGCCTCGGCTTGCAGTTCCAGCCCAGCCCCCCCTGTCGAAACCATTTCATCCCCAAGCTGGTTGGCGGAAACATTATACCACATCCGGACAGATTGGCAAAATACGGCGCGTCCTCAGGCCGGCCAGACCTGTGCGGCAGGGCATTTCGCACCCGTCACGGAACTTCAAGTGGGCCTGCGCTACTTTTCAGTGCCCGTCAGCTCTTGCTTCTGCATCCAGGCCGGTAGGTGATCCCGCAACCGAGCAGCCAGCGCTGCTCCCTCTTCGGGATCCATCTGCAGGATGCCTTTCTGGCCAGCATCGACCAGGGCCAGTTGTTGCTGCTCCAGGGAGACGCCCGGTGGGCAGGGAACCACGTGCCAGTGTACGTGGGCGTTGGCCTCTTGGCTGCCCAGGGAAAGAAGGTAGACCCGCTCGGGCTTCAGGGCAAGCCGCACTGCCTCTGCCACGGCGTGGACGATGCGCTGCAAGGAAAAGTATTGGTGCAGCGAAAAGTCGCCAGTGACTTGTTCAAGATGAGCGGCAGGCGCCACCAGAACGTAGCCATAGACAGTAGGGAACCGGTTCAAGAAAGCAATGGCTTCCTTGTTCTGCCAGACGATATGATGCTGGGCCAGCGTGGGATCGCGCTCAATCAGGCGGCAGATGAAGCAGCCCTGGGCCACCTCTTGGAGGTAGTCATCCACCTCGAAGCTCGCTCGCGGCGGGGAACTCAGTACGCCTGCAGCGCGCAGGGCCTCGGCGATGATGCGCTGGTCCCCGGCCGGATCCCGGCGCAGTCGTCCCTGATTGTCGGTTTCAAAGCCCCTGTGGTCGAGGATGACCAATTGCATGTTGTTGGCGTCCGCCCAAGCCTGCCGGCGCTGATCGTACAACCTCCGTTGGTGGCCGCGCGAAATCCCGCTCACCGTGGTACCTTCATCCATGATGGGCACGGGGGCGCTGTGCTGCCGTTCCCAGTACTCTACGATCAATCGGTGCCGGGGAAAGTATCCGTCGACCGGTAGGGTCCTACGCCTGCCGTCCTTGCCTGGATCGCCCAGTAGCGTGGGAAAGCGGTGTTGCCAGCGGTAGTCGGGCTCAGCCAGGATCCTGGCTACCAGATCGAGGATGTACTTTTCGTCGCTTTCAGCGCGAGGAGGCATGGTCACCTCGTAGCCTGGCCCGAAGCCTCGTTCAGGCCAAGAGAGGCGGTATGGCTCGCCTGGGGAGCGATCCACAGATCAGCCGTTCCCGCTACGTTGAGGGTTGTGTCGGTGATGAGTACGGTCCGCAGGAGAAGTTCGAGCCAGACCCCATCCTTGATCTGTGCCTTCCAGACGATAGAGTCGCCCACCTCGCGATATGGGTAGCCTTCGATATTGGCCAAATGGGCGCCTTGATCTGTTTTCCCGGCATAGATGAACACAGTGCCTGGGATCGCGGCGCCCTTTTTGATGCGATGGGCCACGGGCAGCTTGTAGTGGATGGGAGCTAGCTCGTTGGGCAGCGCGGGCTGGGGTACAGGATCAGCGATGGCAACCTCAGCCGATCCGGCGACATGTAGCTTGTCTTCGGTAATCAAGACGACCCGCAAGCTCAGGTCTGTGGCTACCCCCTCGGCCAGGTTTCCCTTCCAGTTCAGCGAGTCGCCTGGTTTCTTGAGAGCTTGCTGTCCCCCAATGGATACCCGGGCGCCCTCCTCACTCTTGCCGACATACTGGATATCTGTACCCGGCAGAAACTCGCCCTGGGCGATGCCAATCTCCACCGGGCCGGAATAAGCCAGCGGCGCGGCCCGAGCGTCCTTGCCTGGCATGCAGGTGGCTAGCAGGACCAATACTGTTGTAGCCAGTACAGCCAGCACCAGCCACTTGCCGATTCCACCCAGCATCTTCTTGCCCAGCGTGCCTAGCAGCATCTTGCCGAGTGCTCCCACCAACCATGAACTCGTCTCAGTGAGCAACCACTGGCTCATCCCGTGCCTCCTCTACCAGCCATTCCTCGAAAAAGGCCAGCACCCGTGCCAGGTACTCCTCTGGACGGGCCTCGTCGATCCGGCGATGTTCTGCTTCTTGGACGATCCAGAGGGTCTTTGGGTTCCCCGCGGCAGCATATAGTGCCTCGATCTCTGCCAGATCCACGTAGCGATCCCGGCCGCCGTGGATGAACAGGATGGGCCGCGGGCTGAGGAGGTGGACCCAACGCAGGGGATCTGCCTCGGCGAGATCGCAGCCCAGGCGCCAGCCAGCGATACGCATGGTCCACGGGGTCACGATCCTGGCCAGCCAGAGGGGGATGCCGCGCTGCTGGAGCCCAGCTTGCAGCGTAGGTCGGAGCCGGGCGAACCCTCCATCCGAGATGACAGCGGCAATGGCCGGGCTCTGGGCCGCCGCGCTGATGGCCACGGCGCCACCCATCGAAAAACCAAGAACGCCGACTTGGTCGATGCCCAGTCCTTGAGCATAATCCACCGCAGCCAGCAGATCCAGCCGCTCATAGTAGCCCATGGAGACTTGCCGGCCTTCGCTGCGGCCGTGGGCTCGAAAATCAAACTGGAGAACGTCAAAACCACGTTGGTGAAAGGCGGGCACGTATCGCAGGTCTGAGTCCAGGCTGCCCGCGTGGCCGTGGCAGAAAATGATGGTGCCGCGCTGCGGTTTGCTGCCTGGGATGAACCAGCCACCCAAAAGCAGCCCGTCGCGGCTGCGGAAGCTGACCGGCTCATACGCCAGACCCAAGTGGGCCGGATCGGCAGAGGGGTCGGGGGTCCGGCGCTGGATGAGCTGGGCGGCGGCAATCCAGCCTAGCATGAACAGTGCGGCCAGTGCAAGGGTCGACAGGACCACGATGGCGGCCCAAGCTGCGAGCAGTAGGTACAAGGTCATCCCCCACTGGTGTCTGTGGTCAGAGGCGGTTCCTCGTTCAAAGGGACAGCCTGTGTTAGTGAGGTAGGGGCGGGGCTACGGCTCCGGACAAGGTGTGTCAAGAACACCAGCCCCATGGCAACCGCCAGTACCAGAAAGGCCAGCAGGCCAAAGGGCGCGATAGTGCTCAGCTCAGTGGTCATTGGGACGGTGCCTGCGGAGCTGGTCTGAGGGCTCAGCGAAACAAAGACCGTGGTCGCGACGAGCGCATTCCACAGGCCGTGAGTACCTGCGCTCAATGCGTAGAGACCCAGCGCACGGCCCCAACGCTTCTTTTCCAGGATGTGGTACCAGGCCAGGCCCATCAGTGCTCCCGTGAAGCAGTGCAGCAGCGTGGCGCCTACCCGAAAGGAGACGATTGCTGCCCAGCTGTCCAATCCTCCGAGACTGTTGAACAAGCCTTCGGCCAGGGCGAAGCCAGCTCCGCCTGCCAGACCCCACAGAAACGCCTGAGGCAGAGTAGGGCGTCGATAGGCTCGCAGGGGCACGCCTAAGGTCTTGACCAGTTCCTCGATGAGGGGCACGGCGATGGCAAAGACCAGAAATGCAGAGACAACGACCAGGGGCGACCGGGCCAGCGTAGACAAATTGCTCGGCTCTTCCAGCCAGGCAGTGTCTTGAAGGCGGCCAGCCAGGGCCTGTATCTGTTCCAGCCCGTCTGGCTGCACCACCACAGCAGCCAGAATGACGGCCAGCAGGCCAATGACCATGACCATCTCCAGGGTGAACGCCAGGATCGTGGCAACCAGGGCGCCGCTGCTGAGCTGGAGTACCACGTCGCGGTTGCGGGTGGCGCGGCCCAGACTTCGGGCAACCCAGGCGACGATGATCAGGGGAGGCAAAACAGAAGCCAGTATGTGGAAGGCAGGAAAGCTGATCGCTGGTCTCAAGTCCGACCCCAGAAGGGTCTGGCCAATCAGGACAGCCAGCACAAAGACAATGGTCCAGATGCCTACCAGTCGCGGCCGGAACCAATGTGAGCCGCGGCCCTGGATGGACTGAAACGCCTGCCAGGCCAGGGAGGAACCGAGGCCCACAGTCAGAGCCATGGTGGAGGCGACGACTGTGACCAGGACCAGCCGGTCGTCTGGCTCCAGAAAGCCAGCCAGGAGCCCGATGCCGCCAGCCAACAAGCCGAAAGCGATCAGGCACAGGCCCCCAATCAGTACCAAAACACGCGCCGCACCTACCAGGGGGCTGCTTTCTCTTGCTGGCACTTGGCCGTTTGTGGCATTGCTTTGCGCGCTTCCGGATCGGTTATCACTCATCAACTATAGAGTTCCCCCCTGCTGGGATGAACTGTATCATACTTCGGCTCCTTTGTCCAACCAGTTGAATTCGACCTTGATTTCGAGCATAGTGTGTGTATCCGCCGAGGATCCACCAAAGGGAACTGGCTAGCCTGATACAAACTACCTAGAGGAGGCAATGATACGTTCGAGAGAATCCTATTGGCTACCGAGGGATCATCTTGCTCCCAAGAGGCGCTCAAGTATACCCAGGAACTGGCCCTGCGCCATGACGCCCAGGTGGTCGTGGTCCACGCCTTTGAGCCCGTGTCTGCCTATTTGGGTGAACCATGGCTGCATCGGGTCGTGGCCTGTCACTTTGCCGCAGGAGGAGAGGTGGTAGACTTGGCGGTTCACGAATTTCAGGAGGCTGGTATCGACGTCGAGGTTGAGGTCCTGGAGGGGCCGCCAGCCGATGCCATCCTGCGCCTGGCCGAAGTCCGCCAGTGTGACTTGATTCTGATGGGCAGCCGGGGCCGTGGTACACTGGCAAGTCTGCTTCTGGGCAGCGTGTCGCAACGGGTACTGAGCCACGCCAGCATACCTGCAATGGTTGTCAGTGCCAAAGCGGTGGAATCCAATCATCGCGTACCGAGCCCAGGACGGCCGCCTGCCTAGATCCCCGGTGGGTACAACTGATGCTTGGAATCACTTCTGCCGGCCTCAGCCGGGTGTGCTTGCCCTGGCCGTCGATCCTGCACGTCTTTCCCGGACCCACGTCCATACGGCGCCCCGACTTGGTGCAAAGAGAAAGGCTGCGGCAAAGAAAGCTGTGCAGACCAGCACGACAGCGGCTCCAGAAGATACGTTTACATAAAAAGAGAGATAAAGCCCTGCCACCGAAGAGACTGCACCAATGGCTGCTCCAACGATCATCATGTGCCACAGGCGGCGCGTGAGCAGGTAGGCGGTGGCAGCGGGTGTGACCAACATGGCAACCATCAGTGCCAGCCCCACGGTCTGCAGCGAGACGACGACAGTCAGGGCGATGAGTACCAGCAAAAGGTATTGCAGGGCGGTCAAGGGTAGGCGCAGGGTCGCAGCCAGGATGGGATCGAAGGAGATGACCAATAGCTCTTTGTAGAGAAGGATCACGAGGAGTAACACGATGGCGCCCAGCGCTGCGGTGAGTACGAGATCGCTATTGGACACGCCCAGCACGTTGCCAAAGAGGATGTGCGCCAGATCGACACTGTAGGTCTGCACCGTGGACAGGAGCGCGACCCCCAGGGCAAAGCTTCCGGCAAAGATTACGCCGATGGCGGTGTCCTCCTTCACCTGTCCTCTGCGGCTCAAATATCCGATTCCCACGGCCGTAAGGAGGCCCATGGCCAGGGCACCCCAAAAGAGATTGATTTCCAGCAGATAGGCGATGGCAATTCCCGGCAGAATGGCATGGGCCAGTGCGTCACCGAAAAAGGCCATGCCGCGCAGCACCACGTAGCTGCCCACCACGGCACAAAGTGTACCAACCATCAGCGACGCCAATAGCCCGCGAACCATAAAGGGGTAGCGCAGCGGTTCAACAAGCAACTCCAGCAGGTCAGCCATGATGGTGCCCCTCTTCGCCGCAGCAGTCGATATCGCCCAGGACCATAGCGTAATCTTCACCGCGCCACAGCGCAGAACCGCCATAGGCTGCCGCCAGACTCTGTGGCGTGACTGCTTCTCTTGGCCTGCCGTAGGCAATGAGTTGGTGGTTGAGCAGCGCCAGCCGGTCGAAACGTTCCACGGCCAGATTCAGGTCGTGGGTGGAGACCAACACTGTGACGCCCTGATCGCGCAGGCGATCCAGGATCGCCAGAATGGCCTCCTGTGAGGGAGTATCTACGCCGGCAAAGGGCTCGTCCATGAGCAGGATGGTGGCCTCCTGGGCCAGGGCCCGTGCGATGAACACCCGCTGTTGCTGTCCACCGGAGAGTTCCCCGATCTGCCTGGTGGCATAGTCCTGCATGCCAACCTGCTCCAGGCAGCGCCTCACAATCTCTCGGTCAGAGGCGCGCTGCCAGCGCAACCAGCCCATTCTGGAGACCCGGCCCATCATGACCGCGTCATGAACGGTGACCGGAAAGCTCCAGTCCACGGCAGACCGTTGGGTGACGTACCCAAATTCAGCGCCGTTGGCTTCCACTTTGCCGGCCAGGGGATGGACCAGGCCAAGCAGCGCATTGAACAGCGTGCTCTTGCCCGCTCCATTGGGACCGACGATGGCCACCCGCTCACCGGCTTGGACATCAAAACTCACACCTTCCAGGGCGTTGGTGCCGTTGTACCGTACCGTCAGGTTCTGTACCCTCAAGACTGCTGTCATCGTCTTCACCATCTCTGCCCGCCCCGCGTAGGGCTCTCCCCTTCTGCGGAACAACCCCTATTTCAGGGCGTCTACGATAGCCTCTGTGTCAAACTGGATCAGCAGAACATAGGTCTCCGCGCCACTGCCGGCTTTGCCCAGCGAGCCGGAGTACAGCGGTATCAGCTCGACGGCCGTATCCTCAGCAACCTGCTGCACCAGCTTGGGGTTGACCGTGCTCTCGGAAAAGACAGCCGGTACGCCATATTCGAGGATGGTGTCCTCCAGAGCGGCGATGTCCTGGGCCGATGGCTCGGATGAAGGACTGAGTGGAAAGACGGCGCCCAGTTGCTCCAGGCCGTAGCGATGGGCAAAGTAACCAAAGATAGGGTGGTTGGTCACCAGTTTTCGGTTGGCCTCCGGTATTTGGGTGACCTGAGCCTGTACCCAGGTGTCCAATTCCTCTAGCTCGTCGATGTACGCCTCGGCATTCTTCTCATAATAACCTACACCGTCCGGATCCAGGGTACCAAGCGTGCGCTCGATCTTTTCGACCCAGAAAATCACGTTGGGTACACTGAACCAGACGTGAGGGTCGGCCTCGCCGTGATCGTGGGGGTCCACCTCTCCCTCGTGGCCATCGGCCATCGCCAGAACCTCGAGGCCGTCCGACACGTAGACACGAGTGGCCTCTCCTCCGGCGCTTTCCAGCATTTCTTCCAGGCTTGCCTCCAGGCCAAGACCATTGGCAAACACCACGTGTGCGTCATGAACGGCTGCCGTATCGGCCGGCGTTGGCACGAAGCTATGGGGGTCTTCGCCGATGGCCATCAGCGTGGTTAACTCGATCCGGTCGCCACCCACGTTGTGTACGATGTCTCCCAGGATGCTGGTCGTGGCCACTACTTGGAGCTTCTCCCCTGCCGCAAGAGGGATAGCTTCCAACACCTCTGTTGCATTCTGCGGCTCGCCGCTCGATTCTGGGGCGCTTGGGGCGCAGGCGCCAACCCCAACCAGTACAAGGAGTGCTACCCCCGAGAGCAGCAGCCACTCTCTGAATTTGAGCTTCATCTAGTTCCCATCTCCCGTTCAGGTGCAACGTAGGTCTGAACTATTGGCATGCGGTGCAGAGTCCCTTCAGCTCCAGTAGATGGTCCTCTATGACATATCCTGTCGATCGGCTCACACTGGATAGAAAAGGCGACAGATCGCAGCCCTCAAACTCGACGGCGGCGCCACAGTGGCGGCAGACAAGGTGATGGCGATGACCGTGGTCCGCGGCGGCATAGCTATGACAGCCATTCTCCGTGTGGATGCGCCGCACAAAGCCCATCTCGGCCAGAAGGTCCAGGGTGCGGTAGACAGTCACCAGCCCCACAGTGGAGCAGTATGACCTGGCTCGCGCGTGGATCTCCCCAGGGCTCGAACAGCCGCCGTCCTCCAACAGCGCGCGGATCACCGCCCGGCGTGGTTGGGTGATGCGGTAGCCTTCTTGGCCCATCTGCTGGACGATACTTCGCTCAGATAGCATGCTCAAAGGTATGCAGAATCCCTGCTCTTATTGAAAAAGAATATCAATAGTAGCGATCAGAATAGCACGAGACCTCTGGAATGTCAAATGCAGCCGTCAGCAGATCGGGGATCTCGAGAGGTGCACCCGCCCCGGGAGCCGATTCAGGCTTCCATCCAGGAGCGCTCGCGTCTCTCCTGTCATACTGCTCAGGGACTATTGGGCCGACGTCTTGCCCTCCCAAAGCGGGCAAGCTCGTTCGGCCACCACCACAGCGACCCCACCAGAGGCCAGTCCTTCCTCAATGGCAGCTTGTGTTGGCTGTCTCTGTTCAGGATCCACGACGCGGACACTGGCTGCGCCGGTGGCCCGAATCAGGGCGATGAGGTCAACCGGTTTGCGTGGCTTTCCTTGGGTATCATGGGCCGTAGCGGGGTGGGGTTGCCCGCCGGAAAGAGCCGTGGTCTCATTGGCCAGCACGATGACGAGAAATCCAGGCCGGCCTGTACGGCATCGATCAACTCTCCCAAGCCGCTGTGCAGCAGGGCGGAATCGCCCGACAGGGCCACTATGCTCTGCGGGATGCTTGTGCGCGCCAGCCCGGCAGCCAGGCCGATGCTGGAACCCATGCCGTACTTCGCGTCAAGCAGCCGCCACGGCGGGAGCTGTGTCCGGACCATGCAACCCGTCTCGCCAGTGACCACAAAGGCATCCCGTCCGCCGCGGCGCTCCATGACAGCCAATAGAGACTCAACAGCCGGAACGTAAGGACAGTCGTCACACAAGGGCTGGCGGCTGGGTCTGCTCCTGCCCGTGGGCTCAAAGGTGGGCCAGGGCCAGTCAGGAATCAGTGCGTCCAGGGCTTGGCCGATCTGGGAAGCAAAAAGCTCGCCAGCGCTCGGGATATGGCCGCTGCTGCGTCCGTAGATCGGCAGGGCAAGGCCAGCCCGCTGAGCGATGGCTTGTACTTTGGTCTCCACGTAGGGCGCGGTCTCTTCCAGTATCAGCGCCGCGTCCGCCTGCTCCAGGAAGGCGGCGATCTTTGCACGAGGAAGGGGATGCAGGGTAGCCAAGCGCAGAGCCCGTACAGGGGGATGGTCGCTTTGTGCTAGAACACTCACTAGCTTCTGCCAGGCATGACCTACTGCGATGACCGCTCTCCGGCCTTCCCCTTCCTCGGCGTTCCCAGTAGAGCATTCGAATTCGGCCCTCACGCCCTGCAGCTTGGTTTGAAGCCTCTGATGATAATCCACAACGTGTACAGGTAGCACGTTGAAACGATCTCCCTGGCGCTCAAATCGTGCCGGCCGCGGGACCCATCCGGTCGCGAGCGATGGAGCGAGCGTTACCTCTTCCAGGGCCAGCGCCCGTGTGATGCGCACTGCGACGGGGACCTGGTATCGCTCCGACAGTTCGAATGCCTGGCCCATCAGGCTGCGGCCTTCTGCCGCGGATGTGGGTTCCAGCAGAGGCACCTCGGCGGCGGCGATGAGCGGGCGGGAATCCTCTTCGTTCTGAGAGCCCCAGCCGCCAGGGTCATCGCCAACCAAGATCACAAAGCCCCCGCCACCGGGGGCCAGATTGCTGACCATGAGCGAGTCGAAGGCCACGTTGAGGCCTACACTCTTTAGGCAGAGCAGTGAGCGGACCCCGGCCAGTGACGCGCCAAAGGCCGCATCAAAGGCGGATTTCTCGTTGATAGCCCAGTCGATGCGGGTGCCATCATCCGCCAGGCGCAGCAGCGCGTCAACGATTGCCGTACTGGGTGAGCCAGGATACCCGGTAACGAATTGCACACCTGCTTCCAACGCCCCACGGGCCAGGGCCTCGCTGCCTGTGATCATGGTTGTCATGCTATCTCTCGTGTCTTCAGATCCTGTGACTGGGTCTCCTGACCGCGGATCACTCGGGGAACTAGCCTTGGCTCTTCCGCGCTCAAGTCAGATCCGTGATCTGCAGCTGTCTGTTTCTGCCAGCAACTGGGCAAAGTATCACGGACCCGACGCGAGCGTCACGATGTCAGGAATTGGAGGGACAGTCTTCCCCTGGTCTACGCCTCTTCAGCGGCAGCGGAGGCGGCGACGCCTGCCCCCCGCTCGAATTCGTACCCGCAACCAGCCAGCCCTACTTCGATGGCGCCGAGGGTAGCCAAAACATCGCCCATCTTGGCCGCGCCCATGTGTCCGATGCGAAAGTACTCATTCCGGATCTCGGGGTGCAGGCCCCCGGCCAGGACCGCGCCAGCCTGAGTAATGCGAGGCAGCAGGTCCGCTGCGCTGACGCCCGCCGGGTAGCGGGGTGCCGTCATGGTGTGAGCGGCGAACTCGGGCTCTATCGGTACCTGGCCCAACCCCAGAGCAGTGATGCCTGCCTGGCAGGCGCGACCCAGCGCCTCGTGGCGTTTGAAGCGGGCTTCCATACCCTCATCCAGGATCTGACCCAGGCTGACATTCAGTGCCCATACCAGGTTGACAGCCGGTGTGCCAAAGTAGCCGACCTTGCGCGACTCATAGGCTTCCATGATCGGCAGCCATAGGGACCAGTCGGCGTAAAAGTTGCAGACAGGGGTTCTGCGCCCGCGGAATGCATCCATCGCCCGCGGGCCCGCGACCAGTAGGGCCAGGCCCGGAGGCACGCCAATGGCCTTCTGGGAGGCGGTCAGTGCTAGGTCCACGCCCCATTCGGTCATACGTAGTTCCTCGCCAGCCACGGAGCAGACGCCATCCACGATGACCAGCGCGCCATGCCGCTGGCCCAATGTGGCCAACCCTTTGACGTCGGTGATGACTCCCGTGGAGGTATCCACGTGAGTAACGGTCATCAGCTTGAAATTCTCTTGCTGCAGCGCGGCTTCAACCTCGTCCATGGCTGGTCGCCCGCCGGCCTGTGCCCGTACGTGGGTCACCTCAGCGCCATAGCGCTCCAACAGTGCCCCGTAGCGGTCGCCGAAATACCCGGTGTTCACCACCAGGGCTTTGTCGCCGGGCTCTATGAGGTTGGCTCCCGCCAGGTCCATGGCCAGTGTGCCTGAACCGGCAACGATAAAGGGTTGGCCGTCGGGGCAGAGAAATACCTGTCGCATGCGCTCCAGCGCCTGGCCAAAAGCCTCGATGAAACTGGGCGCGATGTGGCTGGTGGTTGGGCCGGCCAATGCGGACAGCACGGCTGGTTCAAACTCGATAGGACCAGGGATCATCAGTAGGGTTCGGTCTTTCATGGTTCTATGCTCCTTGTATATAATAGTCATATGACATTTGCTAAAGCCGGGTGCCCCGGCGATAATAAGGCAGTTCGGCATGGGCCGGACTGCGGGCATACCGGGCAAGTCTGTTGCTCCTTGCCGAGCTGGCTGTGACCAGCAGTCAGCTACGTCTCGGAAAGTTTGACTCCCGGTCTCCTTGGGGATCAACGTCTGACATCGCACGATGCCCCTACCTCCGCCGAGCTGCGGGGTAGCAGCCCGCAGAACCTCTCAACGGAGCATGAGGGCTGATTTGCCGCAAGGATGCCGCTCCAGGGAGCGCCGGGGCACCCGGATGGACCGCTGGCTGTTTGTTCTGTCTCGATGAAAGGAGATCATCTATGACCACCAATCGTTTGCAGGCTGGCATTGACTTCAGTCAGAAGAAAGCAGACTTTTGCTTACTGTTCCCTGATGGCCGACCCCTTGAACAGCATCGGTCCTTCGACAACTCTCTGCCTGGCTACTCGCTGGCCAAGGCCCTCATGATCGATGCTCTGGAAACCTACCAATTCGACGGCCTGGATGTATCAGGGGAAGCGACTGGCTTCCTGTGGTTGCCCTTCTTCAACCAGCTCGCCGCTGATCCTGACCTGGAAGCCTATGATCTGAACCTCTTCCTTCTCAACCCACGCTGGGTCAAGTGGTTCAAGAAGTGCTTTCCACAAGACGACAAGACCGACCAGAAGGACTCTTTCTACATCGCCGACCGTACTCGTACCCGGCGCCTGACGCGACTTGGTCCCCTCAACTGAACACGCTGCCGCTGCGCTTCTACACTCGCCTCCGCTTCCATCTGGTCCAGAACCTGGCCCGAGAGAAATGCTACTTCTCTGCTTTTCTCTTTCTCAAAGCCAGTTCCTATCGCCGGCTCAAGCCCTTCTCCGACGTCTTTGGCGTCACCAGCCGCCAGGTGTTATCCGAGTACACCACCCTCGACGAGCTAGCTGCCATTCCTGTCGAAGATCTGGCCCAGACCTTGCACGAAATGAGCGGACATCATCTCCCCGACCCTTTCGACAACGCCCGCAAGCTCCATAGGGTGGCCGTCGAGAGCTTCCCTCTGCCCGATGCTTTGGCCTTGCCGGTGCACCGTATCCTGGACCTCACCCTGGAACATATCCGTTTCTTGGAAGGCCAGATCGCCTTGGTCGAGGACTGGATTAGCGCCGAAGTCCAGCTCCAGCCCGCCATCATGAAACTGGCGACCATTCCTGGCGTCGGCCCGGTCTTCTCCAGCGGAAACGGCGCCGAAATCGGCGACACCCAGCGCTTCCTGCAAGCACAGAAGTGGGACAAGAAACGTAAGCGCTATCGTCCCCGAAACCTCCGCGACGCCGAAGATGCCGTCGCCAAGATAGCCGGTCTGTGGTGGCCTCGTTCCAATTCCGGTGACTTTGAAGCTGAAGACCGCCGTATGGCCAAGACCGGCAACCGCTACTTGCGCTATTACCTCATCCAGGCAGCCAACCTCATGCGCCAGCACATCCCGGAATACACGGCATTCTATCGCCGCAAGTATCGGGAAGCGTCCAAGCACCACTCTTCATTGGGATCTGTATCTCTCCGAAAATGCTCTCCCCCGAAAGGGAGCTGCGGTTGGGTCTGCAGCAGGGTTCCTGACAGGGTACAACTGTCCTCCATCGTCAGGGACGAACCAGTACCTTGAGTGCGCCACGGCCTGCCGCGTGCTCAAAAGCCGTCGGCACCTCTACCAATGGATACTTGGCTTGGATCAGTGGCGCCACGTCCACCCAGCCCCTGTCCAGCAGGCGAATGGCTGCCGGGAACGGCCCGCAGCGCGACCCGATGACCTGGATCTCGTCCACGACCAGGCTGGACAGATCCGCTTGAATCTGGGCGTGATAGGTACTTTTTAGGATCATGGTTCCCTGGTGGCGTACCAACCGCCGCGCAGTCTGGAATCCCTCAGCCCTGCCAGTGCATTCCACGACGATGTCGGCGCTTCCGGCCAGGTTGTCGGCAAGGTGTTGGTCTCCGATCTGATTGGGAATGCCGCGGGCTGCCAGGATCGCCAGTTTGTCTGAGTGCCGGCCCACGGCCAGGAGGTCACAGCCTGTCAAGGCAATCACCTGCGCAACCAGCAGACCAAGCTTTCCGTCGCCCAGAACCACGACCCGGTCGGTGGGCCGAACGTGGACCTGATCCAGCACTTGACACGCTGCTGCCACGGGCTCGGCGAACACTGCCACCTCGTCGGGCATACCCTCGGGTACCAAGTGCAGATTTCCTACCGGCAGGCAAAAGTACTCGGCCAGAGTACCATCGCGACCCCGGATGCCCAAGGCGGTACGGTGGGGGCAGTGGGTTGGCCGTCCAGCGCGGCAGGTATCGCAATAGCCGCAGGCTGCATTGATCTCGCCTACAACCCGTTGGCCAATCAGGCTGGAGTCTTGGGCTTGATCGACAATCCCCACAAACTCGTGGCCCAAAACGCCACGATGCCCCGCGTAGCCGCGCACAACTTCCAGGTCGGTGTTACAGATGCCGGCCAAGATCGTGCGTATTCTCACCTCACCCGTTGGAGGCTGAGGATCAGGATAGTCCACGGCCAGCCGGAGCTGCATCTGGCTTCCAAGATGGTCATTGAAGAGTGTGGCTTTCAGATCGAATCTCCCTTAGCGGCGGTAACCATAAACGGTAGCTCGTTCCTCTTCGAGTACGATCTGCTCCAGGCATAGGGGATGGTCCACCGGGTACCAATCGAGGGCCTCCACGAGCATCTCCTTGGCTTGGTCTTTCACAAAACCGGGGGTCAGTACCCCGGCGATTGAAATGGTCTGGATTTCTGTGTGAGGGCGACAGTCTTTGACCAAGACGGTACCCTCAATCTCGGTGCTCAACTCGAAACCCAACAGCATCACATCACCAGTCACCACAACCAGGTCTCTTTTTAGATCGACCTGGACGTTGCGGTAGGGCAGGTCTGGATTACTCTCGATCATGGATGCAATCTCGTTGTTTAGCATGGCCTCGCTGTATCGGATCAGAACGGGGCGTCCGGCCGCAGAGCGATTCATCTCCTCGCCCATGTGTGCCAGGTTGCTGAAGGTGTCATCCGAGATCAAGAGCAGGTTCTTGACTAGCGTCTCGGTAGGCGCTGCCGTGGGCGGTTCGGGCGAAGGGGTTGGTGCGGGGGCCAGATTCTCCGTAGGCTGGGCACGGGGCGTAGGGTTGGGCGCTGAGGTGAAAGTAGGCGATGGGTAGGCTGTCTCTGTCGCAGTGGGCTCGTCTGTTCTCGCCACCGATGTTTGGATTACGTCGATTTCAACCGCCGTGGCTTCTGGCGTTGCCAATGCGACTACGGCTGTCGCCATCGCCGGAACCGCAGTGACTCTTGGCGCCCTGGATATGACCTGCTGCCATGCATTCACGGCCGTGGCTTGTTGCTCGCGCATGAGGGTCTCTACCCCCAGATCCACCTCACGACTGACGGCCAGTCCAACACCTGCAGCCACTGCTACCCAGAAAAGCAGGTTGCAGGCTGCGAGAATGACCAGAAAGCTCGATCGAGAAACACCCCTAGACATTGTCACCCCTCCTTCCACCACCTGGAAGCTGGGATGGCGGGTGTATCTCTTCCGCTTCTGCCATCTGGTCGATTATCGTTCTGAGCTTGGCGACACTGCCTTGAGTCAATGGCCGGTCCGGTAGGAACGGGCAGGCGTGCGAACTCCGGATGGAGGGCTGATAGGTCCCGATTCGGCGTGCCATGGCCATGATCTCGGTCTTGTCCAGCCCAATCAAAGGACGCAGAATCGGCTTCTGGATTCCGTAGGATATGACCTCCAGATTGCTCAACGTTTGGCTGGCCACTTGGCCCAAGGAATCGCCCGTCACCAGGGCTCCGGCGCCTGTCTCTTCGGCAAGCTTGGCTGCTTCGGCCAGTATGGCTCGCTTGCAGAAGAGGCAGGTCCACCGTTCCTGGTGCATTTGGCGTAGCTGGGCAAGGGTCGGCCCCAGGACCTCGTGGTGGGAGAGGATGATCGGTCTCAATTGATAACCATAGGCATGCTGGTTCAGGGAATCAACGATGGCCAATACTTGTTCTGTCTGTGGCTGGCTGACGCTGAAATGCAGGGGTATCACACCACAGCCACGCTTCATCATTAACCAGGTAGCTACTGGTGAATCGATCCCGCTGGACAGCAGCGACACGACCCTCCCCTGGCTCCCCAGCGGGAGGCCACCGGGTCCGGCAATGGTTTCGCCAAAGACCAGGGCTCGTCCAGGCTGTATTTCTACCCCGATCTCCACGTCGGCACTTCGCGAAAGGTCCACAGGTGCTCCCGTAGCCATGACCACCGCTGCCCCAACCCGGCGCTCGATCTCGGGCGAAATGTGGGGGAATGACTTGTCGGCTCGCCTCGCTTGTACCCGAAAGGAGTGTGCCGGTCCAACTCCAGCACGCTGGGCAACGCTTACCGCTTCGTGGGCAATGGCCTCCATGTCGGCGGATGTCACCTGCACCGGGCTCAAGGATACGATGCCAAAGACGCGCTGGACGGCGCCCACCGCCGCCTCCAGATCCTCGGTTTCCAGGTAGATGCGCTGGCCAGTCTGCCAGACTTCACCGGGGATGCCATTGGCCTTGAGACAACGCCGAACGTTGCGACGCAGCTTTCGGTAAAAATAGTTGCGGTTCTGCCCCTTCAGGGCAATCTCGCCGTAGCGTACGAGTATCAAGCTCACCGCAGCCACCCGTTTTCCAGATACCAGTCTGCCGTTTCCTGTACGGCTGTTTGCAGATCGTGTACTGGCTCAAAACCCAGTTCTTGCTGGGCCTTCTTGTCAGAACATACCCAGTAGGGCTGTCGCAAGTCCATGACCCGTTGATCGTTGAGCAGTGCTGGCTTGCCCGTCAGCCTGCCCTGTGCTCTCGACCACCAGGCAACGGGTGTCAGCATGGCCAGGGGTAGAGTTATGCGCCGGGGCTGCTTGGCCAGGGCTCGGGCGATGGTGGCCGACAGATCCGCATAGCTGGTCGCCCAGCCGCAGCCAAAATAAACCTGGCCGATGGTCTCTTTGCTTTCTAGGACAGCCATGAACAGCCGGATCAGGTCACGGACGTAGATGAGGCTCGCCCGCCGCTCTTCTCGCCCTAGCTGCAGGTCCAAGCCGCGGTTCACCAGGTCGAAATAAGTGAGAAAATCCTGGTCGCGGGGCCCAAATACCGCGGCCGCGCGCACGACGGACACCGGCAGCCGGTCGTGCAGATCCAGCAGCGCTTGCTCTGCTGCCAGCTTACTCTTGCCGTACCAGGTGATCGGCTCGGACCGGCATAGCTCATCGACAACGTCGTCCACATTCCGCGCCGGGCCGCAGGCAGCTACGCTGGAGGCAAAGAGAAATCTCTCGAGATCAGGCGCCGCCTCCAGGCACACTCTGGCCAGGTCTTCGGTACCCTTTGTATTGATGCGCACAAAGGTCTCTTCGTCCAGCGCCCTCGTCAGTGCAGCGCAGTGGCAGACAACATCTACCCCCTTGCAGGCTTGACGAAGACTTGCGCCGTCCTCCAGAGCCCCGTACGCCAGTTCCACGGGTAGGTCGCGGATGAAGGCCAGATCGCTTGAGCGGCGTACCATGCACCGCACCGCGTATCCCTGCGCCAGCAGCGCCTCGACCAGATGGGATCCGACGAATCCATTGGCTCCAGTGACCAGAACGAGCTTCCGTCTCTCATTCAAAGGTGAACACCGCCTTGAGTGCCTGGTGCGCGTTCCGGTCCGCCAGTGTACCAAATGCCTGCCGGTACTCGTCCAACTCGTACTTGTGGGTAAGGAGAGGTGCCAGATCCAATTTACGCCGAGCCATGAGTTCCAACCCCACCTCGTAGGTGCGCACCCGCCGGCCCTCGAAATCCTCCACGGCCACGGCGTAGCTGCCAGCTACGGTCAACTCGTGGAACCAGATGGGCGTCCAGTCTACCCCTTTGGGTAGTCCGGCTGCGCCTAC
Organism: uncultured Chloroflexia bacterium; assembly: GCA_963783445.1. GTDB lineage: Bacteria > Chloroflexota > Anaerolineae > JAAYZQ01 > JAAYZQ01 > CAWANP01. The sequence goes on from CAWANP010000002.1 coordinate 838,594, forward strand.
CAGGACGACTTTGCCCCCGGCAGAAGCCAGGTGCAAGGCGTCGTCGATGCTCGCATCGCTGCCCACACACTCGAATATCAGGTCTGCACCGCCCACCAGGGCAGGCTTACCCAGGACGGGTTGGTAGACCTTGCCTCCTGTCAGCTTGGCCAATGCTTCATAGTACTTGTGGTCCCTGTCCAGGTACAGTATCTCGTCAGCACCATACTGCCGGGCCCAATCGCCTTGGAAGGGATACTTGGCCAGGACCAGGATCTGTGCCTGACTGCCCAGTGCACGCAGCGATGCCACGGCGCACAGCCCGATTGTGCCCGCGCCCAGCACGAGTACAGTCGCATGATCCTCGGGAAAATGACGGAGAACGGGATGCAGGGAGGAGCACAGGGCATCCAGAAGGATAGCGTTCTCATTGGAGACGTTGTCTGGCACCCGGACCAGTTGCGATTGGTGGGCGACATAGTACGGCCCCCAACTGCCGCCGGTATCAGGCGCAAGAACCCAGGATCGTGCCCGGTGATAGCGCGCCTTCCGCAAAGTGCGTGCAGAGGTTATAATCCCCCTGCTGGCAGGCTGGGCAGGCATCGACAATGCCCCGTGCAGCGCAGGGCAGCATCAGGTCGGCGATGACCCTCTCGCCCACGGACCAGCCTTCGACCTCGGGCCCTACATCGACCACCGTACCCAGGTTCTCGTGGCCCACGATGAACTGGTCGGAGCCAAAGGGCGAGAGATAAGGGCTATTGTGGAGATGAAGCAACCCCCAGTCCGTGCCGCAGATACCGCCGTATCGAGTCCGGATCTTGACCCAATCAGGGCCAGGCAGTAGCGGCTCAGGAACATCCCCGTAACGCAAACACGAAAAGCCGCTCCAGAAGAACGGCTCGTAGAGGGTCCCCAGCGCTTTGCCGAGCACATAGCGCGGTACGCTGACGTCGAATTGGATTGCTTTCATCGCTTTGTTCTGCTGGCAAGCATCACGGGCAAAGTTTAGCACATGCCGGGCCTTTTGTCAATCAGCGGTCGCTTTTGGTAAAAGGTAGCTTATCACGGAGGCCCAGATTGACATGCCTGCTCCTGCCTGCTATCATGGCGGCGCCGCATATGCTGGCGCAACGCAGCTTGGCAAGGAGACAGGCATGAAGCGCGAATATCCAAAAGCCCCCATCGTGGCCGTGGGTGTGATCATCCACCAGGGCAGTTCGACCGGGTGCGAGAAGATCGCCCTGATCCGGCGGGACAAGGAGCCGGCCAAGGGATTGTGGACTTTCCCCGGAGGCGCCGTTGAGCTGGGCGAGTCGGTCCGGGATGCCGCGCGGCGCGAGGCGTGGGAGGAAACGGGGCTGGAGGTTCAACTGGGCAAGATTGCGGTTGTCCTCGATCACATTGCCCGTGATGCCGCGGGCCGCGTGCAGTACCATTATATCATCATCGATTTCTACGCCGAGCCCACTGGTGGTGACCTTCAGCCAGGCACAGATGTCAGCGATGCCCGTTGGGCCCGCCTGGCGGATCTGGACCATCTGGAGATGACCGAAAAAGCGGAGGAGATTGCCCGCCAGCTTCTGGTAGGTGCTGGCCCCTGACGGGAGGACTGGCAGTCCTTTTCCGCTGCAATCAAGGATGTCAGCGTGGGTGTTTGCCCCTGTCTTGGTATGCTACGGTGTACCTAGAGGACTGCCTGTCCTTGCCACCCAGAGCGTCAACTCTTCCAGCAAGGCAATCCTCGTCTTCCTCCCAGCGTCCGGCAGTTGATCGCCGCCACGGCGTTGGCAAAACGTGCAACCCGCTTCAAGTCCCAGCCCTGGAGCATGGCATAGACGAAAGCACCGTGGAAGGCATCGCCCGCGCCGGTGGTGTCCACCGCCTGCACAGAAAAACCTGGCGCCTGAAAGCGTTCCCCGTCCGTCCATGCCTCGCATCCCCGCTCACCCTGGGTCACGACCAGGACCTCGGCTCCCAGCTTGAGCAGATCGCAGGCCGCCTCCTGTGTGTCCAGAGTACCGGTGACGGCGGCTGGGAACGGTTCGGCCACGACCAGCCAGTCGACCAGGGGCAGCAGGTCTTCCAGTCCGTCCCGTGGGTGGTTGCCGTCGTAGCAAACCTTGACACCAGCCTCCCTGGCCCACCGGGCAGCCTGGATCGCGGCTGGCATGAATTGGCCATCCAGGTGCAGTACCCGCGCCGCCTGGATGTAGGCCCGGTCAGCCGCATCCAGCTTCAGATCGTCGGGGGAAACGCGCCGGTGGCAGAGGATGGCCCGCCGGCCCGTGGCCTCCTCCACCAGGATCAGGCAGATGTTGGTGCCCACGTGGTGTCGTGACGAAGCCGGGCGGCATCGATCCCTTCCCGCGCAAAGTACTCCCGCAGCCAGTGTCCCTCCCGGTCGTCGCCCAGGGTCCCGATGTACCCGGTGCGCAGCCCCAGCCGGGCCATGGCCGTCAGGGCGGTTCCTACCTGACCCCCGCCGTCGTGCACCAGGTCGGGCAGGGGAACCATGGCCACGTTGTCAAAGTCGGGTGGGCCGGAGGCAATGGCCACGATGTCGTACACGCAGTAGCCCAGGCCGGCGACGTCCAGCGTCCCACTCATCATGCTGCAGGCCCCTGGGTGTCTTCTGACGAACTGGAAGCTTGCAACTGTAGGCTCTGAGCCCGTGCTCGACGGAGCCACTCCCGCTCCGCTTCAAATGTCATCCGGCCCAAGGCATCCTCCCAGGCCAGCCACAGCGTCTCAAATTGCTTCTCGGGACGGCCAGGGGTGGCGTCTGCGGTTAGGCCCATCAGAAAGCAGGACTCGTCGCGGATGTAGTGATGGCCCTTCCAGTCAAACTCGACGGTCTGGTGACCCAGGTCGGCCAGGATCTCCAGGCCGGATTGCCCAGCCTCTTCCTCAACCTCGCGGAGGGCAGCTTGACTGCGGCTCTCTCCGGGCTCGATGTGTCCTTTGGGCAGGCGTATCTCTGGCTGGCCGCTCGGACCTGGCCGCTTGCGTCGCCGGAGAACCAGTGCCCGCGAGCCTGAAGCGTCAACCACGATGCCGCCAGCCGAGGCGTATTCACGGATAGGAATCGTCTTGCTCATGATAATGCTGCTCCAAGGGTGTGGATGCCGTCATGATACTTGATCTGCTTCGCTCTGTCAAAGGTCTTGTTGCAGGCTACTGAACTAGCCACCGGCACCCTGCAGAATGGTATGAACTCGGGTATAATCAATGGACTGCAGTGGGCTTTCTTGGGCCCCAACCGGATCCATGGCCCAGTGCCTGCGCGCGTGTTCTTGTTGTTGGATTGGCTCAGAGCCAAGGTCGTTGCCATGTGGTGGCAGTTGGTCGTCAGTAAAATCGGGAGGTAGAGATCGTGAATCCTCTTCTAGAACGCATTTCCGTTGACCCCGCCGTTTTCTTTGGCAAACCCTGTATTCGCGGTACGCGAATATGGGTCTCCCTGATTCTCGACTTTCTGGCAAGCGGTATGGGCGTGGAAGAGATCTTTGCAGAATGCCCACAGTTGCGGGAGGAGGATGTCCGGGCAGCCATCGCGTACGGGGCAGAGATGTCGCGATCCCGCTGCGTGGACTTGTTGACCAAGGTAGCCTGATGCGGTTCAAGCTCGATGAGAATCTGGGAACCAGGACCCAAGAACTCTTTCGCGGCAGGCATAGACGACGTGCTGGGGCTGGCTGCTGACGACTGTACCGGGGGCAGTTTCGAACTTGGGGTTGCCGCTGTCGTCGAAGCGGCTGGAAAGCAGAGACAGCCAAGGGGCAAAGAATAGGCCGGGTAAGAAACCCGGCCTATTTTTCTGGTCCGTCGATCCAGATACCTACGGCGCGTAGCGGAACGGGTGCCGGGCGGCTTCTTTCTCGGCAACCAGCTCCTGGAGCGACGGTCGCTCTTCCAGCGCCTTGCGGATGGCGCCGCGCATGGCCTTATAGTTGTTGATCTTGACCCGCTGGCGGATGCTCGCCGCTGGGTGGACAAAGACGTTGGCGATGAGGCAGATGTCATCCAGGATCGCTTCCGGCAGGTTGTGGTATTCGACGGCGTGTGCCAGCGCCAGGTTGACGCCACTGGCCGCCTCCTCGTAGACCAGTTGTTTCGCCTTAGCCCCTCGCACGGTGACGGTGGGTACCAGCATCGTCAGCGGCCGCTCGTTGATGATAGCCAGTTCGTGGCCGGGCGCGCCTCGTTTCTGGCCCGCTCCAGGGCCCTGCCCACCGGCCCGTCCTTCCTGCCCAGCAGCAGGTCGATGTGGGCCACCTCGGAGAAGGGCGGCCCGGCAAAGCCTTCGCCTACGCAGAGCATCAAGTCGCCCGTGGGAGCGGGTAGGTCGGCTGGCAGGGCATACTCGACCTCCTTACCTCCCAGGACCACCGTCTGGGTCGGGATTTTGCCCAGGATCTCAAGTTGGCTGCGCAGGTCCTCATAGTCTTCCCGCTCGAACTCGCCGCCCTGGATCAAGGGCGAGCGGACGTTGCTCATACCGGGCAGGCCCATCATGCGCAGTCCTTCTTTGGCTGCCTGGGGCGCCCCCTTGCGTACCAGGAGCCTGGTAAGGATCTGCAGATCCTTTTGTCGTCGTTGTACGAACTCGGCGTCGCCCCGCTGCGCAGCCTGGTAGATCTCCTGCCAGACGTCGGGCACGAGGTTGGCTGAGGCCAGGATGGCCCCATCGGCGCCGGCCAGCAAGGCCGCGCCAACTACTTCGTCGTGACCAACAAAGAGACCGATGGTACCCTTTAGCTTCTCCAGGGCGGCCATAAAGAAGGGGACGTCGCCCGAAGAATCCTTCATGCCGATGACGTTTTCAAAGGCCAGGCCCATGCCCTCAGCCGTCCACCACCGATAGTGGGTGCCGGCCGTCTGGGGGATGTTGTACAGCACGATGGGCAGGCCGATCTTGTCCACCTGCTTGTAGTGATCGTAGACTTCGTTGAAGGCTGGCTTGAGAAAATAGGGGGAAACCACCAGGGACCCCGTCGCCCCAGCTTCCTTGGCCCACTGGGTCAGCGCTACGGTCTCCAGAGTACTCTGGCAGCCGGTGCCGGCCAGCACGGGTACCTGCCCGGCAACCTCGTCGATGCAAATCTCGATGGCTCGTTGCTTCTCCTCCAGCGTCATCGAACTGAATTCGCCCGTCGTACCACAGGGTACCACGCCGTTGACGTGGGGCAGCACAAAGCGGATCAGTTCGCGGTAGGTGTCCTCGTCCACCTGGTCGTCAGCCGTAAACGGAGTGACCAGGGCAGGAAAGATGCCCTTGAACCATTCTGGTTTCTTGTTGTTCTCTGGTGTCATGTTATTTCACCTCCGCGAAGGCATTGTCCACGGCCACACAGGTCGCCCTGTAGGCATTGTGGCGCAATACCCGCCGGTCCAGGGCCTGGGGATGCACGGTGGCCTGGACGAACATCACGTCAGTATGCATCTTCGCCTCCGGGATGACACCCTCGGCCAGCTTGTCGACGATGGCCTTGGCCACGGCGTTCTGTACCGGGCCGTAGATCATGTTCGCCTGGCGCAGGTCCTTCAGTTCGTTGGTGGGCACAATCAGCGTGCTGGGTCGCACCGTCAGGTTGGGCTCCAGGATGGTGGTCAGAGCTTCAAATCCGTGGCGCGGGTAGGTGAGTTGGTAGGCCCACGCCTCGCCCAGCGGGCTGTCCTTGGCGCCAGTCAGCAAGTCAATCTGTGTCGATTCGGCGCCCTCGCCGGCGCTGCCGGTGCCGGTCTGCATTCCAGTCGTGCGGATCGCATCCGCGCTCAACCCCAAGCCCTCGAACCGTCCGTCCAGCGACCCCACAGGCAGCCTGGTATACTCAGCAGGCGGCGGCTGGACCTTGCCCAGTTTCTCCAGCTCGAGCTGGATCTCGGCCCGGTCTTCGTGGAGTAGAGCCCCGCCAACGCTCTTTAGGGGACTGCGAGGCCGTCCGGCGTCCACGCCCATCATTTTGAGCGCCTGTTTGACGGGAACCCCACCGCCGTAGCGGCAAAATATACGGGAGAGCTTTTGGACCTGGCGCTGGAGGGTCCTGGCCGTGTCCAGATCGCCAGCCTGGACAGCCCTCAGGACCGCCTGCCAGACCTCGGGATACACCTGCGCCGAGGCCAGGATCACCCCTGCAGCGCCGCCGGCCAGCCCGTTCAACACGACCTCGTCGTGGCCGATGAGGACGTTGATGCGGTCGCCAGCATATTCCAGGATCTCCATGGTGTAGGTCAGGTTGCCTGATGAATCCTTCAACCCGACAACGTTGGGAATGTCTGCCAGGTCTTCGACCACGCGGCGGGGCAGATAGGCGTCCACGACCTGGGGAATGTTGTAAAGGATGATAGGCATCTGGGGCAGGGCCCTGGCAATCTCGTAGTAGTGCTGGTAGAGCCCCTTGTCGGACGGATGGAGGAAATAGGGCGTAACGACCAGACAGGCGTCGGCCCCGGCCTCCTCCGCGCCGAGTGCCAGGTTGATGGCCTGCCGGGTGCCCGGCGCGCCGGTACCGGCAATGACCGGTTTGCCCTGGGCTTCCTCAACGGCGATCTGCACCAGGCGCTTGTTCTCTTCGGGTGTGAGGTAGTTGAACTCGCCAGTGGTGCCGCAGGGGACCAGCCCGTCCACATCGTCGATCACGTGGCGGATGAGGTTGCGGAAGGCGCCCTCGTCCACCGACTGATCCTTGGCAAAGGGTGTGACCAGGGCGGGGTTCACACCGCCTGGCCGGAACGGCTTTTCGATCATGATTCACTCTCCATTGAGAATGCTGCTGATATTGACAGCTAGTCAACCGCAGAGACACAGAGAATGCAGAGGTTTCTTCTATGGGTTTCTCTGTGACCTCTGTGTCTCCGCGGTAAATCGTACTACTTGTGCAGGTGCTGAGCGGCGATGAAGGACAGACCATTTTCAGTCAGCGCCCGGGCCGTATTGTTGACGGCATCGTGCTTGTCCAGGTAGTTTCGCTCCATGGCGTCCCAGTCGCCCGATTCCAGGACCTCAGACTTGTCGCGGAAATAGTCCAGGATGTCGGATGGGTGGTCGCGGGTCTGGTCCAACTCTGGAGCGCCGCCCTCGTGCTTGGCCGAGATATTGGGCACGCGGGCAGCCAGCTCGACCAGCTCGTCTGTGCGGTCGTAGGGCTGGCGGACGATGTGCTTGAAGGTTTCGGTGATGTGGTGCTCAAAGCGAACAATGTCCTCCAGATTGAGCGCTCTCCGCACCTGGGCTGTGAGTTCGATGGTCTCGTTGTTGACCGAGTTGCTCCAATTGAACCCGATCAAGGAGGTCGTTCCATCCTCACGCCCAAAGAGCCTCGCTCCGATGAGGGTCCACAGCGCTGCGTAGGGATTGTCGTTGCCCATAAAGACCGAGATCTTGAACTCGATATCCACTCCCAGCTTGTGGAGGAAATAGCCCAGGAGCACAGTGCCGGGATTGATGTTGAGTACCTGTTTGATGCCATAGTTGGTATAGTAGTACAGGAATTCATCGAGCCACTTGAGCGCATGGTCGTTGGGCTGGCCGACTCCCCCAAAGTAGCCTGTGATCGTCTCTGGCCCGCCCAGGTGAATGTTGGAGCCATCGGTACCCTTGGTATCCAGGGTTTCGACATAAGTTGCGCCCACGATCTGCATGGCAGCGGCCACGGCCAGAATGTCGCCCTGGTCCGCTTCCTGTTCCTTCATCTTGCGGACGCGGATAAAGCGACCTGGCATCAGTTCGCCGTTGGCAATGGCCTGACGGGCTTCCGCGATGAGAAAGGGAAAGTACTGCAGGGCGCTGATCTCGAGGGTGACAGCAAAGTCGTCCGCGAAATCCATGGTGCTGGCCCTGTCCCCCAGGACCTTGCGGCGATAGTCGGCCACGGAGACAAAAGCGCCTGCATCGCGCTGTTCCATCAGCCATTCCAGGTCAGCCAGGTAGGGCGAGCCGGTCTGTTCCAGGCGGGCGAGCAGCCGGGGCAACTGGCGTGCCTCGTCGGCCTTGCGATTGATCTCGTCCACGCTGCCATACCTGGCCACGACGGCCAGAAAATCGCTGATGACCTGGGTGTCTGGATCCAGCAGCAGGGAGTTGATCTCTTCAAGGCTGCTCGAAGAGATTTTCAGTCGGTTGCGGAGATCACTTTCCATAAGTCCCTCCTCTTGTGTCTTTGGGCAAGGGGTTGCCGTCAAGGACCCGGATGGGTCAACGCGTCCATTATAGCATGGAACGCGGTGACTGTCACTTTTCGCAGGCAGGCTGAAGCTCACGCGTGAAGGTAAAGCAAGACTCCCACCGTAATGGTGGGAGCCTTGACCTTCTGGTACCCTCGGCGCGATTCGAACGCGCGGCCTTCTCCTCCGCAGGGAGACGCTCTAATCCGCTGAGCTACGAGGGCACGTAGGCGGGGAGGCAGGGATTCGAACCCTGGGAGGAGCTATTCACCCCTCAACCACTTAGCAGGCGGCCCCGATCGTCCACTCCGGCACCTCCCCCTGTTTCTTTTTCAGTTTTGGCCTCTGGTCTTGCGATTTGCATGCAACATGAACAATCGAAAACCCAGAGTTGATTGGCGGAGGGAGAGGGATTCGAACCCCCGGTGACCTTGCGGCCACTACGGTTTTCAAGACCGTCGCCATCGTCCACTCGGCCATCCCTCCGTGGCGAGGCGGCCGGACTCCCTCTCCGGCGCTCACGGGGCAAAGTATAGCAGAGAGACCCCCATTTGTCAAAATGGGAGAAGCTGTCAGCTACCCGCGTGCAGCTATCGGCAGTCAGCTTGGGTCACCCGGCAACGTCCCCAGTCGCTGATGGCTGAATGCTGACCGCTATCTGATCACGTCGACGCCACCCAGGTAGGGTTGGAGCACGGCTGGTACGGCGATACTGCCATCGGCCTGCTGGTAGTTCTCCATGATGGCGATCATGGTCCGGGGCAGGGCCAATCCGGATCCGTTCAGGGTATGGACGTAGCGCGCCTTGGCGCCCTTTTCCGGGCGGTAGCGGATATTGGCTCTGCGAGCCTGAAAATCGGTGCAGTTGGAGATGGAACTCACCTCCAGCCACTCTTCCACGCCGGGCGCCCATAGCTCCAGGTCGTATTTTTTTGCAGCCTGGAAGCCAAGATCTCCAGTGCACATCTCCACCAGGCGGTATGGGATCTCTAGCGCCTGGCAGACCGCCTCCGCGTCGTGGACCATGGTCTCCAACTCTTCGTAGGATGTCTCGGGTTCGGCGAGCTTGTACATCTCGACCTTGTCGAACTGATGAACGCGTTTCATGCCCCGCACGTCCCGGCCAGCCGACATCTTTTCCCGCCGGAAGCAGGCGGTGTGGGCCGTGTAGCTGAGCGGCAGTGAGTCCGGCGGCAGAATCTCGTCTCGGTGCAGGTTGGTCAGTGGGATCTCACCCGTGCCGATGAACCAATAGTCCTCTAGGGCGTCGTAGTAGATATTCTCCTCGAACTTGGGTAGCTGGGCCGCTCCGACCATCATCTCCTTCCGTACCATCAGCGGCGCATAGACCTCAGTATAGCCCTGCTCCAAATGCAGGTCCAGCATCCAAGACCCCAACGCCCGCTGCAGCCGCGCGCCCAGCCCCTTCAACACAAAAAAACGTGTCCCGGATAGTTTGACCCCTCGTTCAAAGTCGATGATATCCAGGGTGGGACCCAGGTCCCAATGGGGCACCGGCTCAAAGTCAAATACCCTGGGCTCGCCCTCCTGCCGGACGATCACGTTCTCTTCCTCATCCATCCCGACCGGTACGCCAGGGGCCGGAAGATTCGGCACCTGGAGCATGGCGTCGCTGAGGCCCGCGTCTACGGCCTTTAGTTCTGTCTCCAGGGCCTTGATGCGGTCACCGACAGCCCGCATCTGTTGGATCTTGGCTTGGCGCTCCTCTTGGTCCTTGCTGCGTCCGATCTCCTTGGAGACGGCATTCCGCTCGGCCCGCAGTACCTCTACTTCCTTGAGGTATTCGCGCCGCCGGGCATCCAAGGACAAGATCTCGTCAATGGGCGCCTCAGTGTTCAGGTCGACCATGGCTGCTTTGACCAGGTCGGGTTCTTCTCGTATGAGAATCAAGTCTAGCATGTTGTCCCTCCGGGCTTGTTGATGACCGGAATGGCCGCTGACCACCCCAAATACAAAACGCCCCCGTGAAAGGACGTAGGGGCGCTGCTACGTGGTGCCACCTTTCTTCGCCACCGGCTGTATCGAGCGATACAACAGACAGCCTCAAGGCTCTGTAACGGGAGCACCCGGCCCGGATCAGTTGCAGTGAAAGGTCAAAAGGCCTTTTGCCGCATTCTGTGGGCGGCTCAGGAGGGGATTTCGTCCATCGTGGCTACTGCCTTTCCACCGCCGGCAGCTCTCTGAAAGCTGGTGATGGCTTACTCGTCTCCGTCAATGCCAAGTCTTCAGCTGTAAAGAAATTATAGCATACGGGCCTTGGCCTGTCAACCTGAGGCTTGCTCTCCAGTCCAGACTCTGGTATACTGAGTACAGGCATCGGGACTCGATCTCCAACCACTATCCGTATGCTGGAGGCGACACATGCGTACGAAAAACGGAAACCAGGCAGGCGGCAGGCCGTCGTGGTCGGAGATAGTCATCCCCCTATGGCTTGTTCTGAGCGCCCTGGCCATGGTCTGGCTCATCGCCGCTTGTGCCCCCGCGGCTACACCCGAGGAGCTGCCAGCGAAACTGACTGACACATCTACGTCGGTGCCGGCAGCCTCAGCCACTGATTCCGTCACCCTGTCCAGGAAGGCCACCGTCCCTCTTACGACCGAAGCGAGGGCCACGGTCAGGGCAAGCCTGCCGCCCACACCAACGCCTGATGTCTCGAGAGGCGTGCCGTGGAGTGAGGCGGATGCCGGCGTGATTCCTTTGTCGGTTGGTGAGGGCGGTCCTCTACTATGGGCCGTGTTCACGCAGGGCATGCGCCTCAATGATCCGGATCGGGGGCACTTTTTGGCCATCTATACCCATGATGGCCAAGATTGGCAGGAACTCGACCGGGTGGTGCTGACATCGTGCGCCGAGTATGTCGGATCCGAGTCCCTCACGCAGGTCGAGGTTGAACCGAGCCATACCTGGCTGGAGCTGCAGAGCGGCGCAGGGGCCCACAGTGGTTGCTACGATCTGTTGAGTTTCGACGGTGAGAGGTTGCGTTTTGAGGCCTCCAACTCGCACTCGAGCCCCAGGGCAGGCTGGCTGGAGGATCTGGACGGCGATGGGAGCCCGGAAGTCGTTCTGGATCTGACAGAGAACTATGTCTTCTGTTATGCCTGTGGTCTGCGCTACCCGCGCTTCAGCGTACTCCGCTGGGATGGGGATCAGCTCGCCAAAGTTCAGCTCTCGGCCCTGCCCCAGGCTGCACCCACGGAACTCCAGAGCTTGAATACCCGAGCCAGTGGAACTGGCCCGGGCTGGGCTTTGGAAGGATGCCCAGGAAGTGATTGGCCAAGCGCTGGCAGCGGATGTACAGGATCCAGTCACTGAGGCAACCGTAGCTTGGAACGGCCTGCTGATTGGCTTGCACGTCAAGGCTCTGGCCGATCAGGTGGATGGGGGCGTTTATCCTCTGCTTGAGAACGCTTTCTATGGGGACTATGACGCCGCAGTGGATGCCATGCGCCCTTTCAGTGCGGAGCAGATCTGGGGACCGGAGACGCCCCTGGTGGTTGGTACAGCGGCCGAAGGTTGGGAGTTCGAGCTGAGTACCTGGATCTCGCAAACCACCAACCTGGCCCTGCGCGCGCAGCCCGACCTGGCCCCGGCCCTGTTCCTGCGTGCTTGGGGCGCTCACCTCAGGGTTCCGGGCGACGTACAGGCTGTGTCCGATGTGGAACGCGCCGCCGAGCTGGCCCCCGACGATCCGCTGTTTACCCAAAGCGCTGCCTACTTGCAGGTGCCTATCTCTGTCGCCCCCCCGCCGCAGCCAATCACTCTACCAACCGCTGTCAGCCGAGGCGTGCTACGAGCTGGGGCAGGCTCTGATGCAAACGCTGGCTATGACCGTGACGCTGGCGGAGGTACCGCTAGAGGACTTTCTCCCTGGAATGGTTGGAACCGGCTGCCGTTCCATGGCCCACAGGCACCGGCGTCGACTTTGAAGGGGCCAGGTTGCGGTTTCTGCCGACATAAAGGCCTTGCTGGAGGAGAGGGGCTGGGACGAGGACCCGATGTACGCTGCCGACGGCCCTACTGGTACTGCTGCCGCCTTCCGACAAAAGGAGCGACATTTGCTTCCTGTCGGTGGACTGGTCACCGTCCGATGCGGCAGACTGTCCTCCTGACCAACCGATCTCGGCCTGTGATCTGGACCCGGAGCAGCAGCTTCGCACTATCATCCTGACCTGTGCCAGGCAGGGGGCGCCGCCGGGCGACCTACCCGACGGTGAGTCGGGCGAGAATCCGACCGAGCACCTGTGCCCTCACCGGTACCCACACCCGTAGCCCCGGCCGAGGAGGCGTGGCAGGTGCGCAGCCTGCTGGCTGGGCCAGGCCAGCCGGGCCGGCTGTACGTCTTGCAAGTCGATGAGTCGTCCGGCGCCTGGCCCGCAACCCGCGCTCGCCTGCTCATCAGCGACGACTATGGGCAGACCTGGTCCCCATTCGCTGGTGGCCTTCCGGCCGAGGAGTGTGTGCGCAACATCAACCTGGACTATGCAGCGCTGCCCCAGCGTGGCGAGTCGGATGCGCTCTATGCCAGTACATGCCACGGGCTTTTCCGCTGGACCGACAGCGCCTGGGTGCTGGTCTCACCTCAGGAGACAGGGATGGTGGCCATAGTCTATGGCCAGCCGGAGATCATCTGGGCAACCCAAGCCTTCGCGCATGGTGGCGGCGTGATCCGCAGCGACGACGGCGGCGGCGCCTGGATCCCGGCAGGTGATGGATTGATCAGTTTCAACGGGGTCGCGAACCTGGGCATCGACCCGCGCGACGCCAATTCCCTGTACGCCATCATCTGGCCTAAATATGCCGGCAGCTACCTGCGCAGGGGTACGGCTGGCGGCCAGTGGAAGACGATGCCCACGCCAAAGAACAACAGCGTCATCGATACCGGCATGACGATGGATGGTGCCACCGGGGCGCTGTATGTGGTCGTGACCGCACCCACTGCCCAGCTCTGGCGTACACTCAATCCTAGTGCACCCGATGTCAACGACGTTCGCTGGGAGCTGCTGCACGATTTTGGCCGAGACAAACAGGTGGAGCTCCTGGCCTCGGGTTGGAGCCCCGATGGCCTGGCGCTGTATGCCAACCTGCGGTCCTTGGACTGGAAGGACGAGAACCTGGCAGAAGTGGGCCATCCAGTGCTTCACCGCTCGCTGGACGGCGGAGAGACTTGGTCGTCATTACCGATTCCCTAGCCGGCTCAGGCCAGGCCTGCGAAGCATCAGCGATTTGGCCACCTTTTGGTCCTTGATCCGTCCTATACCTCGGAGCGCCATGCCGGCGAGATGGAGGCAGCGGCTCGGGATGCTGGGCTGACCCGAGTGCGGGTCGGCAAGTGGTGTCTGCCCTCATGTGCCTACTGAGTGAGAGCCACGGCCATCGTTCGTGTTGTACGAACAGAATACCTCTCCCTTGTTCGGGGGAGGCTTGGGAGGAAGAACCATGGACCGAGTTGATCAGATGTACGAGGCCGTCAAGCAAAAAATCCTTGACCTGGAGGTGGATCCGACCCAGCCCATCGATGAAACGGCACTGGTGCGGGAGACCGGTGGCAGCCTGACCCTGGTACGCCAGGCGCTGGATCGCCTGGAGCAGGAGGGCTTGGTCGTCAAACAGCGAAGGCGCTGGCACGTAGCCCGGGCGGCCACTGCCTCCATCATGATGGAGATTTTTGAGGTACGTACCACGCTGGAAGGCATGTGCGCCCGCCTGGCCGCCGACCGGATCACGGCGGAGCAGATCGAGCGCATGGAGAAGGTCCATCGTGACTTTGAGCGTGTTCTTCATCAAGGGGACAATGTGGCGCTCCTGGCGGTCGATAAAAAGTTCCACCAGTTGCTGTACGAGGCGTCGGGCAATCGATTCCTGGCACGGGCGCTGGATGAGATGTACACTTTGATCTACCGCCTCTTCTACTTTGCTCTGGATCGCATGGGCAGTGTGCGTGCCAACGTGGAGGAGCACCACAACATTCTCGAGGCAGTCAAGGCCGGGGACGGACGTACTGCCGAGCGGTTGATCCAGCAACACATCATCCACTTCCAGCGAATGGTCGAAGAGCTGCTGTAGCTGGTGAGGCCTTGCCGGACCTCACCACCGAGGCACAGAGAGACAAGATTCTCTGCCTGGAGATCCTCTGTGTTCTTTCTCTGTGGTTCGGTGATTACCTGCTCAGTGTGCTTCTAGTTGCGCAATAAGCTGAGGATCAGAATCGAGGCCGCCGGGATGGTGAGGTTGTCCATGCCCCAGGGCGTCAGCGCTTCCACCAAGGTGCATACGATTGCCACCGCCGCGCCATAAATGAGTGCCAGGAGCCAGTGGATGGGGGGCTTTCCGGCGAGATAGGGCATGGCGAACAGCGCCAGGGCGGTCGTGACCCAACTCCAGAGTAACATGGCAACCGATCCTTCCAGCGTCCGGGTCCGCCCGGCGATGGTGTAGCGATAGTGCCCATGCCGCTGGCCAACGATGGCCGCCATGGCATCACCCCAGGTCAGCGGCATCATGGCCGCGACCATGAGCACCGGCTGGGGCCAGAAGTAATAGATCACGGCGCCGAAAGAGATGGGAAAGAAGATGGTACCTAGGTTGCCCCTGTCCTCTGATTCCATGGCCTTGAAGGTGCCCCGCAGGTATGAGATCGTGTTGATCACGACAAAGGTCGCGGGCGGGATGAGGGCAAAATACCATGTCTCAAATAGCAGCGCGGTGCCCACGACCCACATGCCAACGCCGATATGGATGAACTTCCGGGTAAAGCTGGGCGGGCGATTGCCGGCCCAGCGCAGGAATTCCCCAAGTGCGATTACTCCGAATACATAGACATAAGAAAGAACCAGCGCCGTGTAGTCTGGTGTCCATGTAAATGGCAAGGTCATTGGGCGGATCTCCCTTCGGCTGTATGCGGATCAGGGGGAGTGCCCTTCAAGGCGACCGCGATCCGGGCAGCCACAGCGGCATTATTTTCCAGCAGGGCAACGTTGGCGCTGAGACTGGCCCCACCAGTTTCCTGGGCGACCCGGCTGAGGAGAAAGGGCGTGACCGCGCTGCCCTCAATCTCCTGAGCTTCGGCCGCGGCCAGCGCCGTATCGATCACGGCGTCCAGTTGCTCCGCCGGCAGCTCGCTCTGCGCCGGTACCGGGACCGCGATCAGCAAACCGCTGGACAGTCCCATCTGGCGGCTAGCCCGGATGATGGCCGCAGCCTCCCTAGGAGTGTCCACTCGTACGTCCACCGGCAGCCCGCTGCGCCGGGTGTAAAAGGCAGGAAAGTCATTGGCACCGTACCCGATGACGGGTACGCCGCCTGTCTCCAGCCATTCCAGCGTGGCTCGTAGGTCCAGGATCGATTTGGCCCCGGCGCAGACCACGGCCACAGGGACCGAGGCCAGGGTGGGCAGGTCGTTGGAGACGTCAAAGGGGGCATTGCGATGGACTCCCCCGATGCCGCCCGTGGCAAACACCTCGATCCCGGCCCAGTGAGCGATGGTGACGGTCGCTGCCACCGTGGTGGCGCCGTCGCCGCCCCGGGCAACGACCACCGGCAGGTCACGGCGGCTGGTCTTGCGGATTCTACCCGGGCGTGCGGTGGCCAGGTGTTGCAGCTCTCTGTCTTTCAGGCCCACGCACAGTTGCCCACCCAGTACGGCGATGGTGGCCGGTACGGCACCGTACTGGCGGACGATGGTCTCCATCCGCCTCGCAACCACCAGATTGGCAGGGTAGGGCAACCCGTGGGCAATGACGGTAGATTCCAGGGCGACGAGCGGCCGGTTACTCTCCAATGCTTGCTGTACTTCTTTGCTGAGCCGTAGTGGCTGTTTCACTTCGATAGCCTTGCTACGCCTGTGATGTCCCACATGGGCGTCTAGATGACCAACTGGTCGTAGAGCCGGTCCAGGCTCAGGTCCGTACACACGGTTTTGCGGCTGTGCACGGTGAGGGCAGCGGCCGACGTGCCCAGGCGTACAGCTTCGTCCACGGGGAAAGTCGTTGAGCAGGCCGAAAACCACCGCGGCAGTCAGTGCATCGCCGGCGCCCGTGAGTTCCACGACCTCCACCTCGATGGCCGGGACGTGGCCGCTCTCGTCCCAGGTGGCATAGACCAGGCCGGTGGCGCCCAAGGTCACGATGGCGATCTTGACGCCCATGGCCACCAGCTTCTGCGCGGCAACCAGGGCGCTTTCCCGATCGGTGACCTCTACGTCGCATAGGGCCTTGGCTTCAGCGGCATTGGGCGCCACCAGTGTAAGCTCCAGCAGATAAGGGCACAGGCGTAGGGCCAGGGTAGCCGTCGTCGGATCGGCGCAGACGGGCACACTGTACCGGCGAGCCAGTTTCAGGATGGTGTCGAAGGTCTGAGCGGACAGGCTGGCATCCAGGACAAGCATCCGCGCATCGCGAAATAGGGCGCGCCGCTTGTAGATATAGCCCGGCGTGATCAGTTCGCGGCTGATGGACATATCGTCGATGGACATGACCAGGTCGCCACTGTCGTCCAGGACGGCCAGATACGCCGCCGTCCGGTGGTCGGCATCCACCAGGACGTTGCTGGTGTCAATGCCGCACTCGGCTGCTTGCTGCAGGATGCGCCGCCCGGAACCGTCCCCGCCTACCGCGGAGAGCAAGATGACCCGCTCGCCCAGGTTGGCCAAGTTCTCGGCAATATTCCGCCCCACGCCACCCACGCTGACGCGAATGGCGCCCGGCGTGGAAGTGCCGGTCTGGATGGTCTTGCCGGCGCGGCCCTTGGTATCTATGCTGGCCGCGCCGATGACTAGGATATGGCCTGTACTCATCGATGTCCCCCAAGAAAGACTCTCTACCTTAGGCTTGCTCGAACTACAGTGGCCTGAGCCACTTGCGACGGTCGCTGCCGGTGACTCTATCCGGCCAGGAACCCTCCTGGCTCCTAGGTGTGCTTCTCTTGCCAGGCATGTTTAGGCCTCGGATAGTTCGTGGATGAGACACCCATACTATAGCACAAGTTGGCGCTCTGGCAAATCAGTGGACTTTGCTCTTAATGTCTAGCGAGCTCCGAACCCTTGAAAGGGCGTATCTTCACGCCACGTGAAAATCCCTCAAGATCGACCCGCCCACAAACTCCAGCAAGATCGAGTTATCCGGCACCAGGTCCGGCGCCAGGGGCTCGAACCACTCCAGGAAAGCCAGGAGCCGCTTGGCCTCGACAAAGGCCCGAGTGCCGGTTTTGACCTGCAGGAGCAGCGGCTCGGCAAAGGGCTTGAGCACCGCCAGCTCGTAGAGCAGCGCCGAGTTGAACATCACGTCGGCGTGCTCCTGGTAGGGAAAGATCCAGCGCTTCTCGCCGCGGCGCACGCTTCCCCAGCGGTCGATAGTCTGCCGGGCAGAGTAGCCCCGGTACCGGGCGTCGCGCACAATGCGACGGATGAGGCGCGTGTCGGTCGTCGGCACCCGGTTGTGCTTGTCGATGTTGAGTTGCGTCAGCGCCGAAACATAGATGCGGTAGGTGACACCAGGGGGAACATTGGGTACCAGGTCAGGGTTGAGTCCGTGGATGCCCTCGACGATGATGATGTGGTCGGGATGGAGGCGCGCCTCCTGGCCCACCTCGCGGCGTCCCGTCTTAAAGTTGTAGGTGGGCAGGGTCACGTCCTGCCCGTCGAGCAGCCGCAGCAGGTGGTCGTTAAACAGGGACACATCCAGGGCGTCCAGGTGTTCAAAGTCGTATTCACCCTGTTCGTCGCGGGGCGTTTTGTCTCTCTCGACGAAATAGTTGTCCAACTCCAGCGCAAAGGGGCGCAAGCCATTGGCCATCAACTGGATGCTCAGCCTCTTGGAGAAGGTGGTCTTGCCCGAGGAGGACGGCCCGGCGATGAGTACCAGGCGGATCTGGCCTTGCCTCGCTGCGATCTCGTCGGCGATGCGGGCGATACGCTGCTCGTGCAGCGCCTCGGCCACCAGTACTGTCTCGCGGGAGCGCTCGCCGGCGATGGCTTCGTTGAGGCAGCCCACGTCGCTGACGCCCATCAGCTCCATCCACTGGCCGTACTCGCGAAAGACGCTGAGCAGCTTGGGATAGTCCACGACCGGTTGGAGTTCCATGGTGGGCGTCGTGCGAGGGAAGCGCAGGGCAAAGCCCGGGGGATAGGCCTGCAGGGAAAAGACCGTCAGGTAGCCCGTGGAAGGGACCATGTAGCCGTGGAAATAGTCTCGAAAGCCCCGCAGGTTGTAGAGCGTCAGGTATCCCTTGCGCCGGCGGTGCAGCAGCCGGACCTTGTCCTCGTCGCCCCGGGCCCGGAACAGAGAAACAGCATCATTCAGGGGCACGCGCGACTTGCGGATCGGCTCGTTGGCCTCTACGATTTCGCGCATCCTGGCCTCGATCTGTGCCAATTCCCCGGCGCTGAACGGTTCGCGGCCCTGGACGTGGCAGAAGTAGCCGCCAAAGGTCAGGGAGTGGTCGACATAGACCGTAGCCTCTGGGAACAGCTCGTGCACGGCTGTCACCAGCAGAAAGGCCAGGGAGCGGCGGTAGATGCGAAAGCCGTCGCTCTGCGCCATGGTGATGGGCGTTACCTCGACGTCAGTCTCGACCCGGTAGGTGAGTTCCCGCAGCTCGTTGTCGATCAGGGCCGCGACCGTCGGAGCCTGGGGATCGGAACCGGCAGCGCGGATGAATTCCTCCAGCGCTGTGCCTACGGGCCCCTCGAAAACGCGGCCATCGTCGAGCCAGACCTGGGCCGTCTCACGGGGCTGGGTAGGATGGATCTTGGAGCCAGGAGATCCGGCAGACGGGATCTGGGGCTGCTCGTCCCTTTGTATCTGTTGCTCATGGTGTACTCTTTTCGCCTCCAAGCCAGTAGATGAGGATGAGAAAAAGAAAAGCGCCGATGGTGGCCTCGATGATGTGTACTGGGCCCAGGGTCCATGGACGAAGGCCAACATCTCGCCCGCCAAGTGGCCGGCCGCAAAGCCCAGCACCGACGCCAGCCAGTAGAGCAGCAGGTCGCGCAGCCGCCGGCCCTTCCACAGGTGAAAGGCGGCGGCATAGATAGAAGCCAGGAGCAACGAGAGGACCAGGCTCGGTTCTTGGATCATGCTGCTCTCCTTGCCTACTTACTTGCCGCTCCTACGTCTCTGGCTCGGACAGACCCCAAGCCGGGCTCCGCTGATGATCCCCCCACCGAGCACCTCGTCACCCTGGTAGGCCACGACAGCCTGGCCGGGTGTGATGTCTCGCAGCGGTCTGTCGAATTCGACCCGGGCCTGCCCGTTCGCCAGCGGTGTCCAGGTCGCGCTGGCCAGGGCGGCCCTGTAGCGTATCTTGGCCTGCACTTGGACTGGCTCGGCGGGCGGCTTGCCGCTCACATAGCTTACTTCTTTGGCGTCCAGGATCCGCTGGCCCAGCTCCCGGCTGGGCCCGACGACCAGGGCATTGCGGGAGACGTCCAGACGGATGACGTACAACGCCTCTGCCGCGGCGATGCCCAGGCCCCGTCGCTGGCCGACGGTGTAAAAGGGCAGTCCCTGGTGCTGGCC
The DNA here is from genome assembly GCA_963783445.1 of uncultured Chloroflexia bacterium. Classification (GTDB taxonomy): domain Bacteria; phylum Chloroflexota; class Anaerolineae; order JAAYZQ01; family JAAYZQ01; genus CAWANP01. The sequence continues at coordinate 858,273 of CAWANP010000002.1, forward strand.
AATCTCCCTGCCGGCGGTGTCGAGGATGGGCCCGGGCTGTACGGCCTCGGGAGCGCGCGCCTGCAGGAAGCGCCGGTAATCGTCGTCGCTCACGAAGCAGATCTCCATGCTCTCACCCTTCTCGGCCACTGGCAGGTCGCGCTGGCGGGCCATCTCCCGGACCTGGGTCTTGGTGTACGCGCCCACGGGCAGTAGAACCTGCCGCAGCTCCTGCTGGCCCAGCATGTAGAGCACGTAGGACTGGTCCTTTTGCCGGTCGGCGCCCATGCGCAGCCGGCAGCTGACCGTTGGCCTGCTCCACGCGAGCATAGTGCCCGGTGGCCAGGTGGCTGGCTTCCAGTGCCTGGGCATGGCGCAGCAGCCGGCCGAAGCGGATGTGGCGGTTGCAGGCCAGGCAGGGATTGGGCGTGCGGCCGCGGCTGTACTCGGCGACAAAATAGTCAACCACGGAGGCCTTGAACTCGGACTCATAGTTGACCAGGTAGAAAGGGATGCCCAGGCGTGCGGCCACACGCCGGGCGTCCTCCACCGCCTCCGGGGCGCAGCAGCGGTTCTCTGCTTCCCCTGAGCTCAGGACAGATTTTTCAGCCCACAGCCGCATCATCACCCCAATGACCTCATAGCCCTGCTCCACCAGCAGGGCGGCAGCCACCGAGCTATCCACGCCGCCGCTCATGGCAACCACGACCCGATTCGGATGTGGCGTCATGGTACCCTATCCGTCGCTCTGGTCAAAGAGCAGCGACTCCAATCTCCTCAGGCGGGCCACGCCCTTCATTTCCTCAGCAAAGAGTGGAAGCTGGGTGATGGTCATCTGATCGGCATAGTCACTGGCCAGCAGGTCCAGGTAGGGGCGCTGCATGGCCTGCCTTCGGACCAAGAAATCGGAATCGGGCTGGGAGATCACATTGTTGACGATCAGGTGGTGGATCTCGAGCCCAAACTGGGCGAATTCGCCCACCAGGCGGCGGGCTTGGTAGACCCCCAGCGCCTCGGGGATGGTCACCAGAATGAACTCGGCATTGGCCGGGTCGCGGAAAAAGTCGGCAATCTCCTGCGACAGCTCCTGCCAGCTATCGATCAGCTCCAGGAAAGGTACCTTGCTGAGCTGCAGTTTGTCGCGAACCCCCAGGTAGACGCGCGGCGCCGTGCGCAGATGGCTGAGGAACTTGTAGGGCAGCTCCAGCAGTCGCAGTGTATCGCCCGCCGGCGCCGTGTCCCACACGACGAGATCGTAGCGCCCGTCGCGCACCTGCTCCAGGATAAAGTCAAGCATGAACTCCTCCTGGATGCCAGGGGCCAGGGCCACATAGTCGACCAGATCGTCGTAGGGCATGTCCACAAAGATCTGCGATGCCTCATAGATCTCGGGGCCGAATTTCAGCTTCCAGCGGTGCATTACCTCATCTGGATCGATCTCCAGGCCCCAGAGGTTGGGAACCGTGGCGATTTCCGTCTCAGTCGCGCCGATTTCAGTTTCAAAGATGTCTGACAGTGAGGGCGTCAGGTCGCTAGAGATGATCAGGGTTCGTTGGCCTTCCGACGCGAAATGCAGGGCGGTCGTGGCCGACGTAGTTGTCTTGCCCACGCCCCCTTTCCCGCCGAACATGAGTACGCGTTTTTGGCTTTGCTGCAGTGATATAAGTGACATAATGCTCCTTGATTGCTGAGGAGGCAGACCGGGTGATGGGTTGGCTGCTGTCGTGGCTGTCCTCAAGTCCCATGTGCCGCCAGTATACCACAACTAGCATCTGGCGTAAAGCACGGACCTGCTGTCCCAGGCTTCTTGGGGAAAGGCTGTAGACGGGTTCGCCCTGAGCCCTTCCAGGGTGGGTGAATGGCCCGTGGGACGACTCCATTCTTATGGTGCTAGCTTAGGGCTTGGCGAGCAAGCTAAGCGCAGCCCAGCAGCGGTCCATCGTCGCCCAGCTCGGAGGCGACAATGCGCACGCGCGAGCTAACTGGCTGGTACGAATGCCGGGTCACAGCTCTACGACTTGGTTCAAGCCGTTCCCATCGATGGCGCCAACGATCTGGCCTTCTCTGCGGTGGATCTGGGCCTAGCCTGAGTCGGCAACCTCCCGAAGCTTGACCCAGCGGCCCTTCTTCGAGGAGCACATCGCTGCCTCCATTGCCTTTTGCACGTGCAGGCCATCCACCAGGCTGGGGGAAGGCTCCCGGTCCTCTGCGATGGCTTTCAGGAACTGGTATTGGCATTCGGCGTGGCTCCGGACAAAGCTGGGGGCCATGGACCAGTCTGGGCTCTTCTGGCCACCGTACCGCTGTACCGTCTGCAACTTGCGAAAGCCACGCATCCCGCCCACAGGTTGCTCGGAATCCCGCAAATCATAGGCCTCCAGCCAACTGGGATCGGCCGCGTTGAAGCGCAGGGCTCCCCTGTCGCCAAAGATCTCAATCTGCAGGTCGTTGGTCGCGCCGGTGCCCATCCGCGAGATCTCCACCTGGCCCAGTGCACCCCCGGCCATGCGGATATGCATCAGAGCGAGGTCGTCCACATCCACGGGCGCTGTCTCTGCGGATCCGGCGGCGATGGGCCTCTCTTTGATCAAGGTTTCCAGCGATGCCTGTACCGCACCAAACTCGCCCAGCAGGTAGTATACAAGGTCCAGCACATGGGATCCGAGATCAAAGAGCGCCCCGCCCCCGGCCGTCTCTTTGCGCAGACGCCAGGAGAGCGGTTTGTCAGGATTGATATAGCTGGAGCGCAAATATCGTGCGCGGAAAGAAAAGACACGTCCCAAAAAGCCCTCGTCCACCAGTTGCTTGGCGCGTGCGATCGCCGGGAAGAATCGGAAATTGAAAGTCATCTGGGTCCTTACGCCTGCCAAGCTGGCAGCAGTGATCATGCGCTGCCCTTCCGACACATCCATGGCCAGAGGCTTTTCACAGTAAACGTGCTTACCCGCCTGGGCGGCGGCGACGACAATCTCCTCATGCCTGTAGTTCGGCACGCAGCAATCGACCGCATCGACGTCGTCGCGGGCCAGCAGCTCGCGATAGTCCTCGGTCCATACGTCGCAACCTATCTCCTGAGCTGCCTTTGCTGCCGTCTCTGGATGTGCGGTCGCCACGCCGGCGATCTTGATGGTGTCGGCGGGCAGACCATAGTGAAAGGGGATGGCGCGATAAGCCATCATATGCACGCGCCCGATGCCGCCATAGCCAATCATAGCAACGCCGAGTTTTTTCATCGTGAGGGCTCCTTCGTGTCTCTATGCTGCGATTGTGACTCAGGCAAGGTACCCCTAAGCATTGTACAATGGACTCATCACTCGCAGCTTCTCGATGATGCCAGGCAGAAATTCCAGCACGTAGTCAATATCCTCGTCGGTATTCTCCTTGCCCAGGGTCAGGCGCAGGGATCCATGTGCTATCTCGTGCGGGAACCCCATGGCGAGGAGCACGTGCGATGGCTCCAGCGAGCCACTGGTGCAAGCTGAACCGCTGCTGGCAGCCACCCCCATCAGGTCCAGGTTGAGCAGGATCGATTCACCCTCGACATAACTGAAGAGAAAGCTCGCGCTGTTGGGCAGGCGTTGGGTGGGAGGGCCGGACAATTGGCTGTCGGGAATACGCGCTAGCACACCGGCGACAAGCTTGTCGCGCAGCCGTGCGATGCGAGCATTGGCTGTTTCCGCTTCCTCGTAGGCCAGGCGCAGGGCGGTGGCCAGACCCACGATGTAGGGCACGTTCTCCGTGCCGGCCCGCCGGTTGCGCTCGTGAGCACCGCCGGTCTGCGCTGGCACCAGGGGGACTCCTCTCCGGGCGTAGAGTACGCCGACGCCTTTGGGTCCGTAAAACTTGTGTGCCGACAGAGACATCAGGTCCACGTTCAATGCCTTGACGTCCAGGCTGAGTGTTCCTCCAGCTTGGACCGCGTCGGTGTGAAATGGAATCTTGTGATCACGGGCGATCTCACCGATCTCGGCAATGGGCTCAATGGTGCCCACTTCGTTGTTGGCATACATGATGCTGATCAGGGCCGTGTCAGCGCGGATGGCTTTCTCGATATCGGCTGGATCCACCAGGCCATGATGGTCCACCGGAACGTAGGTCACCTCAAAGCCAAAGTGCTTCTCCATCTGCTCCAGCGTGTGACCAATGGCATGGTGCTCGATGGGCGAAGTGATGATGTGGTTCTTTTGGGCACGGCGACGCCGTTCAAAGGCCACGCCCCGCAGGGCGAGATTGTCGCTCTCGGTGCCGCAACTGGCAAAGATCACCTCTCGGGGGCTGCAGTTCAGGATGCCAGCCACCGTCTGGCGTGCCTCGTCCATGGCGTGGTTGGCCTCTCTCCCCAGGGCATAGACGCTGGAAGCGTTGCCATACTTCTCGGTCCAGAAGGGTAGCATGGCCTCAACTACCCGTGGATCGACGGCGGTTGTGGCAGCATGGTCCAGATAGATAGTCCGTTCCGGTCGTTGTTCCATGGTCTCCTCGATCACTTCCTTGTGTTTTCTACAGTGTCTAGCCAAACAGGCACGTACAATTGCATCTATATCTTCCGAGCATCCCTGCACAAAAGACGCTGTCAGCGGTCAGGCTCTCAGCGGCGCTGTATGGGGCAGGAACTGTTCTCACCCGTGGCCAAGTGTCGCAGGCTCGAGTCGCTCATTACTTCTCCACTCTTTCAGCTCAGATTGTTGCAGATCGGCCAACGTGATCGAATCCAGGGTTTCTATCAATCGATCACGGACCTGTTCCCAGATGCCACGCGTGCTGCAGCCATCTTCATGGGAACAGGGCCTGCACTTCTTCTCGGCCATACATTGGACGGGCAGGATTGAACCCTCCAAGGCGCGGATCACATCGCCAGCTGTCGTCGATTGGGGATCGCGTACCAGGAAATAGCCACCCTGAGCCCCTCGCTTGCTGCGTAGGAGGCCGGCGCGCCGCAGGTCGATGGCGATCTGTTCCAGATATGCCTGGGAGATGCCCTGGGAGCGCGCGACCTCGGCCAGCGACAGAGGCCCCCGCCCAAAGTGGCGTGCGAACTCGCTCATCGCGCGCAACCCGTACAGTTCTTTCGCCGATACTCGCACTGTGCTCTTGTTCCTCTGTACCTTAATCCCTACTAAAATGTCGGGATTATTCTAGCACAGCAGTGATTCGCTGTCAAGTAGGGTGGCGCCGTACTGCAGGGGCCATTGGCGTGAAAAGGGGCCTGCTTTGCGCTTTCGTGAGTTTTGCGGTATTATCATTGAGCCGAGTGTGTTGATCCTAGCGTGCTACTCCCGGAGGTGGCGATGGCGAGACCCTGTCCTGCACTGTACATAACTTCGACGGAGACTTTTTCGGGCAAGAGCGCCCTCAGTGTGGGCGTCGCCAAGCGATTGGAGCGTGATGGTTTTCGTATCGGCTATATGAAGCCGGTTAGTTCGGGGATGCGCCTCTCAACTGGCGAGATCGATGAGGACGCCGAGTTTCTGAAGCAGACATTTCATCTTCCGGACTCCCTGGAAGACATGGCTCCGGTGGGCATCGCGCCGCGTACCGTGGAGGCGATCCTCCGGGAGGAAGAGAATGAGGACTTTACTGCCACGCTGGTGGCAGCGTTTGGCCGGATTGCTCAGGGGCGGGACATTGTGATCCTGGAAGGTGGATGCAATCTGCGCGAGGGCTACCTGATCGACCTACCCGCGGTTCAGGTTGCCAGCATGCTTGCTGCCCAAGTATTGGTCATCGTCAAGTACAACGACGAGATGCAAGTGTTGGATGATACGCTGACGGCACGGGAGCGGCTGGGCGAATCGTTCCTGGGCGTAGTATTAAACGCTGTCCCCCGTCAGCAGATGCCTTTCATCCAGGAATTGGCCAGACCCGCGTTGGAGGAGCGAGGGGTGCCCGTGCTGGCTGTGCTTCCGCAAGAGCGTCTTCTGCAATCAGTTAGCGTGGGCGACCTGGCCGAGTTTCTCTCGGGTACCATCCTCTGTGGCGAGGACAAGACCGACGAGCTGGTTGAGCATCTCATGGTAGGTGCCATGAGCGTTGACTCAGCCCTGGCCTACTTTCGCCGCAAGCCCAACAAGGCGGTGATTACCGGAGGTGACCGGCCCGACATCCAGTTGGCGGCTCTGGAGACCAGTACCAAGTGCCTGATCCTCACCGGCAACTTGCGCCCGAGTCCCATCATTCTTGGCCGGGCTGAAGAGGTGGGCGTGCCCATGATCTTGGTGCGGCAGGATACGCTGACCGCAGTCGAGGTGATCGAGCGCTATTTTGGAAAAACGCGGTTCCACCTGGAAAAGAAGGTCCAGCGTTTTGAGGAGATGTTGGAGGACCGCTTTGATTTCGAGCGGCTGTATGGGCTACTGGACTGGAAGACAACTAATATGTGTGTTGAGCACGGGGCGGTGGAGCCCGATGGGATCGCGCCGGCTCTCATGAAAAGGCAATAAACCTGTATCAGGAGGCAAAGAATGACTGCAATTGAAGAGATCGTGGCCAGGGAAATCCTGGATTCGCGTGGAAATCCGACTGTAGAGGTCGAGGTGACGCTAGAGTGGGGGGCCAGTGGACGGGCAGCGGTACCGTCGGGCGCCTCTACTGGTGTCCATGAAGCTGTCGAACTCCGTGACGGCGACCAAGGGCGCTTCGGCGGCAAGGGTGTGCTCAAGGCCGTTGAAAACGTCAACGATGTGCTTGCCGAGGAGCTTTGGGGCTTCAATGCCCTCGATCAAGTGGCCCTGGACGAGTACCTCATCGCCCTGGATGCCACGCCCAACAAGGGCAATCTGGGTGCTAATGCCATTCTGGGCGTGAGTCTGGCCACCGCCAAGGCCGCTGCCAATGCGGTGGGGTTGCCGCTCTACCGCTACATTGGCGGTGTTTCGGCCAGGACTCTGCCCGTACCGATGATGAATATCCTCAACGGCGGCAAGCATGCGACAGACGGGCCGGACCTTCAGGAGTTCATGGCCATGCCGGCGGGCGCCCCTACTTTCGCCGAAGCGCTGCGTTGGGGTACAGAGACCTATCACACCCTCAAGAAGGTGCTCAAGGGCAAGGGCTATAGCACTGGCGTCGGCGACGAGGGGGGCTTTGCCCCTTCCCTCAAGTCCAACGAGGAAGCGGTAGAGTTGATTATCGAGGCCATCCAGCAAGCGGGTTATGAGCCTGGCAAGGACATCTTTGTAGCTCTGGACCCGGCGGCCAGCGAGGTATTTGAGGATGGCAAGTACGTCCTCAAGAAAGAGGGACGGACCCTCAGCGGTGAGGAGATGGTGGACTTTTATGAGGATTGGGTGAACAAGTACCCCATTATCTCTATCGAGGACGGACTGGCCGAAGATGATTGGGATGCCTGGGTCCTGATGAACGAGCGGCTGGGAGACCGCCTCCAGATCGTAGGCGATGATCTGCTTGTGACCAACGTGGAGCGGCTTAAGCTGGGCATCGAGCGCAAGGTGGGCAACAGCATCCTGATCAAGCTCAACCAGATCGGGACATTGACCGAGACGCTGGCAGCCATCGAGATGGCCAAGCGGGCGGGCTGGACGGCCGTTGTCTCGCACCGCTCCGGCGAGACTGAGGACACGACCATCGCCGACCTCGTCGTGGCTACTAACGCCGGCCAGATCAAAACCGGCGCGCCCTGTCGCAGCGATCGTGTGGCCAAGTTCAACCAGTTGCTGCGGATCGAGGAAGAATTGGGCACCATGGGCGTCTATGCGGGGATGGACGCGTTCTACAATCTTCGCTAACGATAGCTCGGCCTCCAAAGGCGGTCCGGCTTTCCATGGCAACGTCGGCCCGCTATCCAACTAGAATTGGGAGTCCCGCGCCTGCTCGGGCAGGCTGGGGACTCCTTGACTATTGCCCTGAGGCGGTGTTATCAGAAAACGGGATCGTTTCAGGGCAGGACGTTGGCATGGCCCCACCCCTCAATCTGGAGCGGTCGCGCGTTTTCTATCTTCGGCCTTGGGTACCAGGAACCAAGCCATCACTGTGGCCAGAAAGAACAGCCCCGCGGCCAGCATGAACGGTGCCCGCAACCCCAGCGTCGCCGCGACCGTTGCCCCGAGTATCGGTCCCATCGCGTTAGCTATCGCGACCACGCTGGCATCTACACCATAGACAGCACCCTGGTGACCCTCGGGGGCCAGGGTCGCCAAGAGGGCACTGATGGAAGCCAGCACCCCGCTCATCACCAGGCCCAGCGCCCCCTGCAGTACCAGGAGCTGCCAGGGGTTGGTGACAAAGAACTGGGGTACGTAGATCAGGGCGACACCGGTGGCGCAGATGAGCAGCACGCGACGGTAGCCAAACCGGTCGCTGGCGCGGCCCAGGGTTACGGCTCCGATGGCGCCCGTCGCCGCACGCACACCGGAGATGAGGCCTGTGAGGGACGCGATGCGTGTCGTGGAAGGTACAAGGCTCTGGATAAAGAGGGGCAGGATCGGTCCCATTAGGCGCGTGGCCATGCGCACGACGGCGCGGATGGTAAACAGGGAAAGGAGTGAACGGTTGTGTACCACCAGCTTGATTCCGTACCAAAAGCCGCTCTCTGGGTCGGATCCATCGCGGGTAGGTGGCGTAAAATCCTCTTCAACAAATCGCCAGACGGTGATGCCCGCCAGGAAAAGCATGCTGCCAGTCACGAGAAAAGCGGCGCGATAGCCCCAGGTGTCGGCCAGTACGCCGCCTACCAGCGGTCCCACCGACGCACCGGTCCAGACTGCCATCTGGAGCAGACCCAGGGCATAGCCCGATCGGTCGCGGGGCGCTGAACTGGCCACCAGTGTCGTCGCCGCTGGCACGGTTCCGGTGAGCATGCCCTGGACCATGCGCAGGATGACCAACTGCTGCACGTTCTGAACAAAGCCCATGGCCGCGATCACCACCGCCCCGCCAAACATGGCCCGCTGGACCATCAGCTTTCGCCCATAGCGGTCGGCCACTGAGCCCCAGATGGGGGCGAAAATGGCCATCGTCACGGCCTGGGCGGCAATGACCAGTGCTGACCACAGCTCTATTTCGTGCAGTTCGGTGATGCCCAATTCCTGGACATAGTAGGGGAGGAAGGGAAAGACTACAGCAAAACCTGCGATGGCCACCAATTCGGCGAACCAAATCACGTAGAGATTACGTTTCCAAGTTTCCAAGTTCGGCCTCGATGCTCAACCCGCACCCGCTTGGGTTCCAGGCGGAACCGTGCAGGGGGCTCACGTCTATGTGATAGCCTGGTGTCTAGCTACCGAGTGTGCGTCATCGTTGCCTCATTATAGCACTACCTGTCCTGGCCGCAAGCTTGGGCGGGGCTGGGACTGGGCTCAACCGTGATCGGCAATGCCTCCAGCCGCTGGCGCTGAGCCCGGGCCGAGACATTTGCTCGCAGGAGACGAGACCTCCTCCCATTGAGAATCGTGGGGGACAAGTCCTCAGCCTTTTGCTGGCGATGGGTTGTTGTGCTATACTACCTTCATGGTTGACGCTATGGTCTCACCCCAAGATGCGTTGTCGAGGACGAGGAAGCCGAAGATTCGTCTAGTTGAAGCCCATCCCATCCAGCATCAGGGTCAGCTCATGGTGCTGCTACGCGATCCGCTGCAGTTGAGTGACACAACCATCGCCATCCCACGAGATCTGGCACCGTTGTTGGGCATGATGGATGGTACTCGGGACGGAGCGGAACTGGAGGCGGCGTTGCAGGTGCGTGCTGGTGTGCGCCTGGCGCCGGGCCTCCTTGTCAAGCTACTGGCTGATCTGGACCAGGCTTACCTCCTCGACAACCAGCGCTATGCCACCGCAAAGGCGGATCTGCTCCATGCCTATCGCGACGCGTCCTCCCGCCCCTCCAATCTGGCCAGCGCTGGTTTCCCCTCGGACCCAGAACAGGTAGCCGCTCGCTTGAATGCCTATGTGGATAGGCTGCCTCCGGAACTCTCTGCGCAAGGGGCAGGCGAGATCCGGGGTCTGGTCAGCCCCCACATCGACTATGAACGCGGCGGGCCGGTATACGCTGAGGTGTGGACCGCAGCAGCCGAGGCGGTTCGCGAAGCCGAACTTGTCATCATCCTGGGAACCGACCATCATGGCAGCGCCGGCACGCTGACACTGACCAGTCAGTCCTATGCCACTCCTTGGGGCATCTTGCCAACCAGCGGCGAGGTTGTAGGTGCGCTAGCCCGCGTACTGGGAGAGGACGAGGCCTTTGCCGAGGAATTGCATCACAGGGGTGAGCATTCGATTGAACTGGCGGCGGTCTGGCTCCATTTTACCCGAGGCGGAGAACCTGTGCCTGTCGTTCCAGTTCTGTGTGGGCACTTTGGCGATTTTGTTTCGGGGCGAGCTGACCCAAGTGAGTACCAGCCCTTTGACACGGCGCTGGCCCTGCTGCAAGACGTCATGGCTGCGCGCCGGACGCTGGTCGTGGCTGCGGCCGACCTGGCGCACATGGGTCCCGCCTTTGGCGATCCCTACGGGCTGGACCACATCAGCCAGGCACAACTGCGAAACGCCGATGGGCGGCTGTTGGAGGCGGTCTACAGGGGCGACGCGGACGCCTTTTTTGAGCAGTTAAGGATAGAGGGTGACCGGCGGCATGTGTGTGGCCTGCCTCCCATTTACCTGGCCCTGCGCCTGCTGCAGTCGAGTAGGGGGGAAGCGGCTGGGTACGATCTCTGTCCCGCCGACCCTCAGGGCACGTCGTTCGTGACCATCGCGGGCGTGACGCTCTGGTGATACCCAAGTTCAGCGCGCCATAGTAGCCATTTGTGGCGAGAATCTGCTAAACTGAGACGCGCCAAAGCGCGTACTGGGAACCAAGGCACAGGAAGACATGTTGCCTGTCAGTTTCCATCGCTAAAGGAGGAGAAATGGAATTCGAGTTTGGGGGAAAGGTTGCCTTTGTTACAGGCTCTTCGCGGGGGATTGGGCGGGCCATTGTCCTTCAACTGGCCGAAGCGGGAGCTAGAGTCGCCGTTCACTATCACCAGGACAGCCAGGCGGCTGACCGTACGCTGGCCGACCTGGCCGGCGAGGGACACATGCTCGTCCAAGGGGATGTTTCAGATCCCATAGCTGTCCAGGAGATGATCGAGTCGGTATTCCATAGTATGGGCCGGATTGATGTTCTGGTCAACAACGCTGGGATCTATGAGGATCACCCCATCGCAGAGGTTCCATACGAAAAGTGGCAAGGCGCTTGGGATAGGATTCTGGCCACCAACCTCGTGGGGCCGGCAAACCTGTCCTACTGTGTTGCGCAAAAGATGATAGAGACGGGCGGAGGCAGGATCGTCAATGTGTCTTCCAGGGGGGCATTTCGAGGGGAACCCAACGGTCCCGCCTACGGTGCCAGTAAGGCGGGCATGAACGCTATGAGCCAGTCCCTGGCCAAGGCGCTGGCTCCGCACAACGTTTTCGTCTGCGTCGTCGCCCCAGGTTTCGTGGATACCGAAATGTCCACCTCCACGCTGGCGGGCCCAGAAGGCGACTTGATCCGTAGCGAGAGCCCCCTGGGACGTGTGGCAAAACCTGAAGAGGTGGCCCGTACCGTTGTATTCCTGGCATCAGAAGGGACAGAGTTTTTGACTGGATGCATCGTCGATGTGAATGGCGCATCCTATCTTCGAACCTGAAACAGCGAGCAGGGCGTTGTGCCCACCGGTCATCGGCTCGGGATGGGCAGAGCGTATACCGGAACTGCTCCGGTTACCTGTTGTTAGAGAGGAGAGGCCATGACAGCCTTGCCCATAACCCATTTAACGCTGTACAAGCATGGCGTCGGCTTTTTCGAGCGTCGTGCCAAGCTGAGATGGCGAGCAGGTCGAGACTCTCCTTCCGCGTGGAGGAGATGAACGACATCCTCAAAAGCCTGACGGCCATCGACTGGGGCGGGGGCCAGGTGCTGGGCATCGACTATGCCACGCCCCAGAGCCGCGAGGAGCGGCTGGCCGGCTGTTCCATTCGCCTGGCTGACGACCGGAGCCTGCGCGACCTGCTGGTCAGCCTGCGCGGGCGCCGGGTGCGCTTGCTTCTGGACCAGGAAGAAGAGGTCGCCGGGACCCTGCTGGGCCTTGATGACGAGGCGCCCCAGCCGAGCGCCAGCCTCCGATCGGCGACCGCGCCTGGTTTCGCTGCTGCTGGACGAGACGGACCAGGTGCAAAAGGTAGGCCTGGGTGGGTGCAGGGCGTGGAAATCCTGGATGAGCGCGGGGCGAGTGACCTGCGTTTCTTTCTGCAGACGGCGCTCACCCAGGAAGAATATCGGCAGGTGACCATCCGCCTCACGCCAGGGGAACATGACCTGTCGGTCAGCTATATCGCTCCAGCGCCGACGTGGCGGGTAAGCTACCGCCTGGTGGCGGGACGAGACCGCGGCAGACACAGAGGGCAACGAGGGCAGCGCGCTGCTCCTGGGCTGGGGCATCTTTGACAACCGGTTGGAGGAGGACCTGGAGGGTATCACACTGTCGCTCGTGGCGGGGATGCCCATCTCTTTTGTCTACGACCTCTACACGCCCTTCACGCCGGAACGACCGGTGATCAGGAGGAAGGCCGCGTAGCGGCCGCGCCGGTCGAGTTTGACAGAGCAGTCAAAGGCGACATGCTCCGGCTCCATGGCAATGATGGACGAGCCTTCGATGGCGATGGCGGCCAGCAGCCCGACCGTACCCGCAGCGCCCTGAGCCGTGAGGCGCTGGGCAAGCTGCCCCGGTGTCGGCGATGGGCGAGGATCTGGGCGAGTTGTTCCAGTACGTCATCACGACCCCGGTGACGGTGGGCCGGGGCCAGTCGGCCATGGTGCCCATCGTCTCCTCGGATCTGCGCCTACCGCAAAGATCTGCTCTACAATGGAGCCAAGATGGCCGACGCACCCCGTGGCTACGCTGCGACTGGAGAACGAGACAGGGCTTGACCCTGGAGCGCGGCCCGGTGACAGTGATCGACGGCGGCGAGTACGTTGGTGAGGCATTGCTGCCCTTTACGGCGGCTGGCGGCGAGATCGTGGTACCCTATGCTGTGGAGTTGGGTGTCAAGGTCCGGGAAGAGGTCGGCTCCAGCCGGCAGATCTCATGGGCTCCGGGTCCGAGGGCGCTATTTGCACGTCGAGGAGTGGGATATCCGGCTGGCGGGAATACCAGCTCAACAACGGTACGGCAGAGTCCATGACGGTGCTGGTAGAGCATCCGCGCACGGCTGCACTATGACCTATTTGACACACCAGCACCTGTAGGAGCGGACCGGCGAGCATTTTCGATTTGCGGTCGCTGTTCCAGCCACGGGAGAGAGCAATCTGCGGGTCCAGGAGCGCAGGCTGGTGAGCCGGCGGGAGGAACTTCACAAGCAGTCGTACAGCGGCCTGCAGCGCTATCTGCGCCAGGGACTGATAGACAGCGAGACCCACGCCCAGGTGGCTGAACTCCTGGGCCTTTGGGAGCGCATCTCAGACAACGAGCGAGCCCTGAAAGAAGCCGAGGCGGAACGTGCAAAAGATCTATAGCGTCCAACAGCAGATACAGGGCAATATGGGCGCCCTGTCAAAGACGGGCAAAGAGGGTGCGCTGCGCGCCCGCTACGTGGAGCAGCTTGAGGCCAGCGAGCTTGAGTTGCGCGCGCTGGCGGCCCGGGAATCGGATCTTCAGGAGGAGATTGAGAAACTCAAACGGCAGATCCGCGGCCGGATTCAGGCACTGGCATAAACAGCGGACGAGTAGACAAGGGAAGAGTTGCCTTGCCTACTCAACCATCTGCACGTTACCAGTTATAGGGCCGCCTCAGCCAGCATGTCCAGCAGACCTTGGCGCTTTTCGGCATATTGCTCATCGTCGAACAGCGGGGTACAGGCTTCAGCGCCGGCTTCGCCGACCGTCAGCTTGCTGGCAAAGGCAAAGCAGGTGGGTACGCCACAGAGCTTGCAGTTGGTTTGAGGCAGAAGCTGATAGATCTCCATGGCCACCAATCGCTTGCGTGGTGTGGTCAGGGGATCCAGGTTCTCTCTATCCATCCAGATGCGGTTCACCTCGGCCAGGATCCTTTCCATCTCAATGGTAGCCGTGTCCCGGTCGGGCAGGTTGCTGATGGTAATCTCGTGGCTCTTGAGGGCAACAGATCGATCCTCGAACCGGAATGTGATCTGCTTGGCGCCAGGACTATAGATGGCGTCCCTCCATTGGGCATTGAGGTACGGGAATACGTCGCTGATGTCGTCTTGAAAGCGGGCTGTGGCATTCCAGTACTCGGCTCCCGGCTCGCAGGCCGGCGCCTCAAGGTGCAGATCATAGTCTTTTGCGATGAACACGGCATGTACCTCCCAATTGTCTGATGGTTTCCCCAAGAGCGTATCGCACGCGGAAAAGTGTACCATGCTCCGATGTGGATGTCAAGAACAAATCAGCACCTATCCGAAGAGGCTCTAGCCCCACTCTTGAGGGCGACCTGCATGCCTGGATTCTGGGCTTCGAGCGAGGTTTCGGGGGTTCCAAGACCAATCCAATGCGTTAGGAGGTTCTGATGGCAGGAGGGTTAGCGATTCAAGGTGGACCGAGGACAGTACCGCCAGGGCTCAAGAAACCCTGGCCTGAAATCACACAAGAGGACAAGGATGCGGTGATGGCGGTCCTGGACCGGGGATCCCTCACCGGCATCCACGGCCCCGAGGCCATGGCCTTGGAGAAGGAGTGGGCCGACTTCTGTGGCTGCCGCTACGCCTTGAACTTTAACAGTGGGACCGCGGCCCTGCATGCTGCCTTGTTCGCGGCCGGTGTCGGTCCTGGCGATGAGGTCATCACCAGTGCTTTTTCGTTTTCTGGAAGCTTTCACCCCATCTTGCAGCAGAATGCCATCCCAATCTTTGCCGACATCGACCCCTTTACCTATAACTTGGACCCCAAACAGGTCGAGGCCAAGATCACCGACCGGACCAAGGTTCTGATGCCGGTCCACATCCACGGGCTGCCCGCGGACATGGACGAATTCCAGGCCCTGGCGGACAAGTACGACCTGATCCTGATCGAAGATGCCTGCCAGGCTCACGGGGCTACCTATCGGGGTGAGATGGCCGGCACGCTGGGCGTCATGGGCTGCTTTAGTCTCAATGCGACCAAGAACCTGTCTGGTGGCGAAGGGGGCTTTCTCATCACGGAGGACAGGGCTATGCTGAACGGGCCATGTTGATCCGTACCTTTGGGGAACGAGTGGGCGAGGTCAAGGAAAAGACCCGGCCTTATTACAGCCACGCTATCGGTTGGAACTACCGGACCCAGGAACTGCCGGCGGCTTTTGCCCGGAGTCAGCTACGACGCCTGCCTCACTACAATGCCATCGCCCAGCGAAACGGAAAGTATCTGACCGAGGAATTGGCCAAGATCGAGGGCTTGATCCCGCCCCACGTGCCGCCTGACCGGACGAGCATCTATCACAAGTACCGGTTTCGTTTCGACCCTGAAGTTCTGGCGCTGACCATGCCCGCAGAAGAGTTCCGCAACAGATTGGTGGAAGCCCTGGAGGCCGAAGGGGTGGAGGCTACGCTGTGGCACGTGACTCCCATGACCTCCTTCCCGATCTTCCAGCATCTGGACGAGGGCTATGGAAAAGGTTGTCCCTGGAGCTGCTCCTACTATGGCCGCGAGATCGAATACAGACCGGAGGAGTATCCGGAGGCCATCCGCTTGCTGGAGACGTCGCTGGTCGTCAACACGGAGCCGTACCCCATCTTTAACCAGGATCTGGAATTGATGGAACACTATGTCGCGGCTTTCCGCAAGGTGTTTGAGAACCTTGACGAGCTAGTGGCCTAGGGCAAGGCTCCTGCCCAGCAACAGGTCTGCACTAGTGCCTGCTGCAGTTTGCCAGCACTGTACCCTAGTCAATACCTGCTTGCAGGGAATGAACAGGCCCCAGCCGGTTGTTGGCTGGGGCCTCCGTATTTTTTTCTGCTTGGGTGGAGATTGCTGCCTTTCGGCAAAAATCACCTTCACACGCAATGACTATGCGGTGAGACTTTTGTGTTCAGATCTAGAGTAGGCCATCGAGTTCCAGGTTGCGCAGGCACTCCTCCGTCGGTTCGCCGGTCTCCGGGTCCCACTGCATCATCTCAAAGAAACGGCTTCTGGCCCAGGCCAGCGCCTCGTCTGTGATCTCGCTGCCCTCCAGCGGCCCACTCTCAAAAGCCGTCATGATGCGCCCGGGAAGCTTATCGTCGGCGACGGAAAGCCCCTCGCGCAGGTTGAACAGGCGTGCTAGCGTCTGCGCCCGCGCCCCGACGGCCAGAATGTCGTGGATGCCATACTCGATCCCGCTTACCCCGGAGAGTGCCTCGGCCAGGTGCGCATAGTCGTAGCAGTAAAAGTGACAGTTGCAGGCGCAGTCCTGGAAGTGCATCCAGTTCACCTCGTGGTAAAAGATCTGCATCTTGTCCTCGTTCAGAACATCCTTGGGTACGGGGCCTATTGGATTCTCCAGAGCCGTGTTCACCCGCCGCAAGAATCGGCCGTCAGAGGCGTAGGAGGGGTCGTGGATGTTCACCATGTGATCCGCGCCTATGGGAGAAACGGCATAGCCGACACCCAGTCCGTGCTTGTGGCGTGGCTCGTGCATGGGAAATTCCTGGCCCTTGACGGTGATGTTAAAGGGCTCCGTGGCTGGCCCAAAGCGGGCGCTCATCCGATCCACTCCCTCAGCCATGACGTCGCCAAAGCCCTCCCGCTTGCCGATCATTTCCACCGAGCGCACCATCAGGTCGCCGTCGCCCCAACTGTATTCCAGACCGCCGGTATCCGCGCCGGTCAGGAGCCCATTCTCAAAGCACTCCATCACAAAGGCGATGGACATGCCGGCCGAGATGCAGTCCAGCCCGTAGGCATTGGCCAATTCGTTGGCCTTGAGCACGGCCAGGTTGTCGTGCACGTCACAGGCGGAACCAAGGGCACCCATGGCCTCGTACTCTGCTCCGCCGTATCGCGGGTCCAGGTTTCGGAACGGATCCTCGTCTTCATTCTCAAAGACCTGCTTGCAGTGTACGGGGCAACCCATGCAGGTGTCGCGCCCCTTGAGGAACATCTCATAGTTTCGTTCGCCACTAAGCGATTCAGGATTCTCAAAGAGGGCCTGGCCAAAGTTGCGCGTCGGCAGGTTGCCGACAAAGGCGTTATTCATCACCCCGTCCTGGGTGCCGCGGCCAAGACCTTCGGTCGCCCAGGCCATGAGATCTTCATAGTTGTCAGCCAGCCACTTGGCCACGGCGGTCACCCGCTTGCGGTCGGCGATGGGCAACTGCTGGGTTCCGCGTACGGCCACAGCCTTGAGCTTCTTGGAGCCCATGACCGCGCCCAGGCCGTTGCGCCCAGCCGCCCGGTTGATGTCGTGCATGACGGCGGCGTAGCGCACCAGGTTCTCGCCTCCAGGGCCAATTTGCGCCACGCGTACCCGCTCGTCCCCCAACTCCTGGCGGATGGTTTCCTCAGTGGGAGCCGTCAGCAGACCCCACAAATGCCCTGCGGGCCGGATCTCGACTTCGCCATCCTTGATCCAGAGGTAGACGGGCGACTCGGCCTGGCCCCGGATCACCAGCGCGTCAAAGCCGGCTCGCTTGAACTCGTGCCCCCACCAGCCCCCAACCTCCGAACTGCCGGCGCCTCCGGTGAGGGGAGATTTGCCACCCACTCCGTGACGGCCAGCGCCTGGCAGACTGCTGCCCTGCATGATGCCAGGGGCAAAAATGAGCAGGTTGTCAGGACCTAGAGGGTCCACTTCCGGGGCCATATCGCGCAGCATCAGGTAGGCGGACAATGCCCGCCCGCCAACCAGCAGCCGATAAAAGTCCTCGCCCGGTTCTTCGACGTGCGTCTTGCCTGAGGTCAGATCAACGTGCAGGATCTTGCCGTGTGTACCACCAATCATTGTCAGTTACCCTTTCTATGAGCTTCGATAAGTTCGAGAAACGTTGTTACCAGAGAGGTATCCAGGGTCACAGGAAACGCAGTGTCAAGAGAACCCGTCGATATCAATGGCCCGGTAGTTGCTGTCGGTCAAATGCGGCTATTGCTGCACGCTCCACGCTTGTGCCTCGTGCACTTGGACCCTCGGTTTATACACTGAAGCAGGCAAACAGTCAAATCGGAATACAAGTTAGCCCTGACCGGAGCGGACAAGATGATGAGCGATGAGGTGCCCTTGGTCTACAGCAGAGCCAGGGTGAAGGGCCGCTCGACAAGCTGCTTCACGCGCTGCAGGAAGCGTGCTGCGGGCGCCCCGTCGATGAGGCGGTGGTCGAAGGACAGGCTCAGGGTCACCGTGTCCCGGACCACGACCTCACGGCCCACGGCCACCGGCTTGGCCAGAATGCGGCCAACGCCCAGTATGGCGCTCTCCGGCGGGTTGATGATGGGCGTAAAGCCGTCGATCTCGAACATCCCCAGGTTGGTGATGGTAAAAGTGCCGCCGGTCAGGTCGTCAGGTAGGCTTTTGCTGCCCAAAGCACGTCCCACAAGATCTCCAAGGGTCTGCTGGATCTCGACAAGGCTTTTGTCCGGCGCGTTGCGTATGACGGGCACCATCAGGCCACGCTCAGTGTCCACGGCGACTCCTACGTTGACCTGGGGCAGTTCCTCGATGCCGGCTTGGGTGAAGCGAACGTTGACAAAGGGATACTCGGTCAGGGCGCGGGAAACGAGGGCGACAAGAAAGGCGTCGTAGGAGACCTTTTGCTCCAGCTCGGCGATGGCCTGCTGGCGGGCGCTGACCAGGTTGGTGGCATCCGCTTCCGTGGTCAATGTAACGTGCGGCCGCTCTTGCCAACTGGACGACAGGCGCTCGGCGATGACGGCCCGCAGGCCTGACATAGGCTTGATGGAGGCCGGCGGACCTTCATCATGGGCCGGTTCTCCAGGCATTCCCGACTGGGCGCGTTCGATATCCTGGCGCATGATCCTCCCCCCGGGTCCGGTACCCGTGATACCGGCAAGGTCCACATCCTTCTGCGCTGCCAGTCTGCGTGCGATGGGAGTTGCCTTGATCTCTGGCTTTGCAGCAGCTGCCCCCTGGACGTCGGCCACGACGACCATTCCCCGGGGACCTGTACCGGTGAGGCTGTCCAGAGCGATACCAAGATCGCGGGCAAGCGCGCGGGCCTTGGGTGAGGCGCGGTGTGCGGTGGATGGTACGCGATACGTGCTGCGCGACTCCGGTACAGTACCCAGTGCTTCGTGATCGCCGCGCGCGCCACCAGCCTCCCGGGCCGCGGCTGCCACAACCGCTTTGTCGCTGGCCAACACGGCTATGGGCTCCAGCACCGGAACGGTCTCGCCCTCAGGGATCAGGATGTGGAGAACGCCACTAGCAGGGGCCTCGATCTCGAGGGTTACCTTTTCGGTCTCGATGATGAGGAGGATCTCACCTGCCTCGACCTGTTCGCCTTCTGCCTTGCGCCACTCCAGGATGGTGGCCTCAGTCATAGTCAGGCCCAATTTGGGCATGACCATCTGCTGGCCCTTTTCAGAACCTGTCATTTCGTACCCTGCTCCGTTCCACGCCGCGCCTTGGCGCGGTAGTGCTCGATATACCTCTTGCCATAGGGATCGTTGCCGGTCAGAAAGTCGACGGCCCGGGCGCTTTCCACGAGGCCCGGCGTGGTGGGGTCAACCAGGGCGGCGTCCAATCCCCAGGGTACGGCCGCCAGCAGGTAGGCCAGGTCAATGCGCGTCTGTTCCGGCATGCCAAACCCAGCGTTTCCGATGCCCAGGATGGTGGCGACCCCCAACTCCTCCCGCAGCGCGCTGAGGGTTTCCAACGTCACCTGCATGGAACCAGGCTCAGCCGCAGATGCTAAGCAGATGGCGTCAATGACCACGTCCTCACGAGGGATGCCCTGGCGCCCGGCGGCTTTGATGATCACCCGCGCCTCGACCAGCCTGCCCTCAACGGTCTTGGGCATGCCGTACAGGTGGCCGATGGGCATGCCAACGATGGCCGCGCCATACTTGCGGGCTACAGGCAGCAGGGATTCCAGGGACTCGGTCTCGGCAGTGATCGAATTGACCAGTGCCTTGTGAGGCGCCAGAGCCTGCAGGGCGGCCTCGATAGCCTCAGGGTTGCGCGAGTCCAGGGCGATGGGACATCCGATCACTTCGTGGACCGCCGACGCAATCTTGGGCAGGAGGGCAACCTCGTCGAGGCCCGGATGATTGATGAGGATGTCCACCATGTCCGTGCCGGCCTGCTGACCAAAGTGGGCCAGATCCAAAAGACTATCCACCCTGCCCACCTGCAGCTCGGCTAGGACATCGGGCCTCTGGTCCATAATGCGTAGCTGGTCATTGATCAGCAGCGTTGGCAGACCTGCTCCGAATGGTAGGGAGCCAGCGCGGGATGAGAGAACGGTCATCGGGACAGAACCTCCTAGAAGTACAGGAACCAGCCGAACCGACCAAAGCCGACGGCAAAGTAGAGGACAGCCGCCACGATGAACAAAGTCACAAAGAGGATAATGACGGACCAGTCCAATGGCGATAGAATTGACTCGTGCAGGTAGGTGCGCTCGCCACTGCCGGTGAATGCCTTCGATTGTAGAACGACCTCGAGAGCCTGGGACTTGACCATGGCGCCCAGGATCAGGGGGATGGCCACTTTTGCATAGACGCGCACACGCTTGACCGGTCCCATCTTTTCCATGGCCAGACCGCGTAGCCGTTGAGCCTCAATGATCATCTGGATCTCCTCAAAGAGGAGAGGAAAGAAGCGAATCGTAGATGAAAAAATGAAAACGAGCTTGTAGGGGATCTTGGCCCGGACCATGCCGACGATCATGTTGTTCACATCGGTGGTGAAAATGGCAACCGGCAGCACTAGGACCAGTGAGAGCGTCTTAAAGATTACGGCCACGCCGTACATAAAGCCCTCAACCGACATGCCTCCCCCACCGATGAGCCACCAGCTCTCGGGAAAGGCAAAGAGTGGGGTCAATGCTGTCTGATATGTCAGCTTCTCGACCTGATCCGTGTTCCAAAATCCGTGCGTGATTAGCAGCATGAAGTAGAAAGGAATCATCATGGTGAAGATAGTTCTGATGTAGCTGCCTCTTACGCCTGCCAGAAGGCTGATAGCCACAATGAAGAGCGTCAGCCCAGCCAGAGCAATGGGGCTCTCCCAGACAAAGGCCACGGTACTGATGACGGCCACCATTACCAGCTTGGGCCGAAAGTCCATCCTCGTGAAGATCGAGTCGCGCTCGACCGTCTGGAATTGCATCGTACTCATGGTACAAGTCCTTTCGTCAGGCTACAGTCTCAGTTGCCGATGTATCAGGTTCTTCTGTCTCAGCTACTGAGGCATCGACTGCAGGTGTTTCCGTCACGGATGTCTGGGCTGAAGCGTGCGCAGGTGCGTGCCCGGCAAAGCAACTGGCCACCTCTTGAGGTGTTAGCAGCTTGTAGTACTGTCCGTTTCCGTGGTCGAGATACTGAGCCAGCAGGACGGCTTGGGGCGGGCTGAGGAAGGTGGAGCGTAGAAGCTCGGTTTGGTGGTATGCCTCCCGGATGGGCGCGTCGAGGAGGAGCGTACCTTTGCCCATTACGATGACGCGCTCTGCATAGTCGGGCATCAGATAGAGGTGATGGGTGATTACGATCACCGTTTTGCCCATTGCATGCAACTGGCGGCTGACCTCCAGGATGTACTTGGCGCCCTGAAAATCTTGGCCTGTGGTCGGCTCGTCAAAGACAATGATATCGGGTTTCATGGCTAGGATGGCGGCGATCACTATCCGGGCTCGGTCGCCCTTGGGCAGAGAGAGAGGATGTTGTTCGCGCACATCCAGCAAGCCCATCGATTCCAGGCTCTCGGTCGTCCGGGCTTCCACTTCCTCCTTGGGATAGTCGAGGTTCACCAGAGCGAATTTGACCTCATCCTCAACAGTCGGATTAAAGATCTGATTGTCGGGGTTCTGGGCCACGTACCCGATCTCTCGAGCCAGGCCACTTACCATCAGGTCCCGGGTATCGGTGCCACGAACCGCAACGACTCCCTTGGTTGGCTCCAAGAGCTTGAGAAAATGCTTGACCAGCGTGGTCTTGCCAGCGCCGTTCTGGCCGATTATGAGTACGTATTCCCCAGCGTGGATGTCCAATGACACGCCGTGCAGTGCTTCGGTACCGTCTGGATAGGTGTGTTCCAGGTCCTTGACCGACAGCAGAGGCTCACCCCTGTTGGCTGAGGCTTCTGGCGCGATGTCCGGAGGTCTCACCTGGCACTGAGCCATCAGAGTGTCGAGCTGTTCGAAGCCGGGCTCCATTTGTACCGGAATGCTCGTGACCGGAGCGCCACCCTGGCGCGCCAGGTAAAAAGTACTGGCTACTTGTGGTGGCCTCAAGTGATGCTCCTGCAGGAGATTGACCTGAGAGTAGATCTCCTCGGGTGTGCCCATGGTGACCAGTTCGCCGTTGGACAACAGGGCGATCCTATCAGCATACTCGGCCATCTCCTCTGCAGCGTGGCTGGTCATGACGATGGTCACCCCTAATTGCTTGTTGAGTTCGCGCACGGTGGCAAACACCTCGTCGGTCCCGACTGGGTCTAGCTGGGAAGTAGGCTCGTCTGAGGACCAGCAGGTCCGGCGTCATGGCCAGAGCAGCTGCAATGGCCAATCGTTGCTTTTGGCCACCTGACAGTTCGTAGGGATGCTTCTGCTCGGAACCCTCAAGGCGCACCGCTTCCAGTACGCGAGGGATCCGCTCCAAGATCTCCTCCCGCGGCATGCACAGGTTTTCCAGAGCAAAGGCAATCTCGTTTTCTACCGAGGTAGAGATCAACTGCGTTTCTGGATCTTGAAACACGACACCCACTCGCCGGGCAAGTTGGTTGATGGGGTGGTCAAGTGTATCCAGGCCCGCTACAGTTGCTCTTCCAAAAAAACGCCCCTGGTAGAACTGAGGTACGATGCCGTTTAGCGTCAGAGACAGGGTCGTCTTGCCCGCACCCGTGGGCCCAATGAGGCCGAGGAACTCACCCTTGTAGATCTCCAGCGAGATGTCCTTGAGTACCGGCTCTGAGGAGCGCGGGTACATATAGGATACCTTCTCAAGGGTAGCAATTGATTCTTTCATAGGCTTGCTCCAGACACTCATCCGCGTCTGGGGGAGGCACATCGAGGTGCGCCTCCCCCAGATCTGGTACTGGCCCAGGGGGTCAGCAAGGGCACGACACATCGCCTGCCGTGCAAGTAGAGTCGGTGGCTAGTAGACAGCCCAGGTAGGCTTCACTAACCCGATGGCACGCAGGCCGGCGATAACACCCGTACCGATCACAGTCCCGGCCAAACAGCGCATCAGGTTCTCAAAGGGGATGATCGGAATAAGCATCGTCCATACTTCTTCTGGCCAATTAAACATAAAGTACGTGATACAAGCGCTGACGACGTGGGCCAGTCCGGCGATCATCCAGGTGCCGAGGAAAAGGCCCAGAGCCGTCTTGGCCAGGTTCTTGTCGCCGATCCAGCGGGCAAAGAGCACGCGGGTTGGCAGGATGAACAGCAGGATGGCTGACCAGTCCAGGAACGACCCAGCGATAGCGGCGTACACGCTCACACCATTCTGAACAATCGCCCGTCCCGCGAAGAGTAGGAATGCGATGACAAATATCGCAGCCTGGGGTATCCACCACTTGTTGCGCTCCTTGCCGATGACCATTGAGCCGGCTGCAAAGGCCGCAACGACAGCATTCAGGATGGAAACTACGGGCACACCGGCAGTGTGTGGTGCAAGGAACACGCCAACCAGGGCTCCGATACCGCCGGCGATGGCTCCGGCGATGGGTCCGAGCAACCACCCCACCAAGGGGGTTATTCCCTGGCTAAGTGGAAAGCTGCCACCAGACGCCAGGATCACTGAGAAAGGGATGAAGGCCAGAGCTGTCACGACGGCCGCCAGCACGACGATGTAGGCAATGGGCGCCCCATCAATGGCCGCCCCGCCCAGGAATTTGACTTCACGTTCTTGACCAGCAGGTGCTTCAGACATTACTATTCCCTCCTTGGATAGATTTCGACTTGCCACGTTGTCAAGTCTCAAATGAATGAACCGAAACGCCAACCATGGTCACAGTGGTCGATGCATAGGCCCTCCTTTCTCGACTTACATCTCTCTACACGAGAGGCCTTACGCCCGTCCAGGGGGGAACCAGGGATGCACTGGTCACAAATAGGTCGGGCACTCCCCCTCGTCGAATCCCTCCAGCAACTTGCGCTGGATCCCAAGTACCATGTCCAGCACACGGGCGGCGTTACCTTCTATGATGTCCAGGTACGCGCCCTCGCTGAGCCCCAGCGCATCCATCTTCTAAAGGACCGGAAAGCAGTTATGATCGTCGCTCTAGATCTGAACAGGATTCTTGGTACGAAAGGAGCCTGAACTAGTTCCGGCCTGCTGGCAACAATGACCTGGCAGCCCCAAGGATGTCGTCTATGCCAGGCAGGACGTATTCTTCGAGAATCGGGCTGTAGGGCAGGGGTACGTTCTTGGCCGCCACGCGGGCGATGGGCCCATCCAGGTATTCGATGGCTTCCTCAGCCAGCACCGCCGCGATTTCCGCGCCGGGACCCGACCGCCGGTGGGCCTCGTGGGCAATGATCACCCGGCTGGTCTTGGCCACGGATTGGATCAAGGTCTCTTTGTCCAGAGGTACCAGCGTTCGCGGGTCGATCACCTCGGCGCTGATCCCCTCTTCAGCCAGGATTCCGGCTGCCTCCAACGCCTTGGGTGCCATGGCGCCAATGGCGATGAGCGTCACGATCGCTGCCCTCGCGCAGCACCGAGGCTTGTCCAAAGGGACCACGAATTCCGGATCCTCGGGCACAGGTCCTCGTTCAGCGTAAAGCATCTTGTGCTCAAAAAAGAGCACCGGATCCTCGCCCCGAATAGCTGACTTGAGCAGGCCCTTGGCATCGGCGGGTGAAGTGGGCACGGCGAATCTTGAGGCCCGGCACGTTCATGAAACCAGGACTCCGGGCTCTGGGAGTGCTGTGCCGCGGCCGAGCCTGGAGCGCCGGAGGTGACGCGGATGGTCAAGGGCACGTTGGCCTTGCCGCCGCTCATAAAACGGGCCTTGGCTACCTGGTTGACGATCTGATCGCCGGCACACATCAAAAAGTCGCCGAACATGATTTCGGCGATGGGACGCATGCCCATCATAGCGGCGCCCAGTCCTGCGCCGACGATGGCAATCTCGCTGATGGGCGTGTCGCGGACTCGTTCCTCGCCAAACTCCTCCACCATGCCGGCAGACACGCCCCAAACACCGCCAAAGGCGCCCACGTCCTCGCCGATCAAAAAGACGCTGGGGTCGCGGCGCATCTCTTCGACCATGGCTTCGCGTATCGCTTCGGAAAAAGAAAGTTCTCTCGTGATCTCACCCGGTTTCTCTGGCATGGTGAACCTCTAGAAGACCAGCCCGTCGTGGCTGTCGCCATACACGCCCTGGAGCGCGTCGTCGGGTTGTGGAATGGATGCTGATTCGGCAAAGGCGACGGCATCGTCGAGCTGCTGCTGAACGTCTTCTTCGATTCCCTGAACCGCGGCTTCCTCCAGGAGGCCAGAGTCCAGAAGCTGCTGCCGGAAGGCGGGGATGGGGTCACGGGCCAGCCACGCCTCCATCTCGCCAGGCAGACGGTAGATCTGGGGGTCGCCCTCGTAGTGGCCGCGGTATCGATAGGTCTTGGCCTCGATAAAGGATGGCCCTTTCCCGCTACGGGCCCGCGCGGCTGCTTCCCTGACCGTTTCATAGACGCTCAATACGTCGTTGCCGTCCACGATGGCGCCTGGGAAGCCGTATCCCTCGGCCCGCACCGCCAAGTCAGCGACGGGAGCTTGTTTCGATTGAGGCGTCCCCTCCCCGTACAAGTTGTTCTCACAGAAAAAGAGAACGGGCAGTTCCCACAGGCCAGCCAGGTTGGCGGCCTCGTGGAAGGCGCCTTCGTTCACAGCGCCGTCGCCAAAAAAGGACAGGGCCACTCGCTTTTCGCCACGCATGGCAAAGGCAAGGGCCGCCCCGACGGCAATGGGGATTCCCCCGGCCACGATGCCGTTGGCGCCCAGGATACCCAGATCAAAGTCGGCGATGTGCAGCGAACCGCCCCTGCCGCGACAATAACCTTCGGAGCGGGCCGCCAGCTCGGCCATCATAAAGCGGGGATCGCCGCCTTTGGCAATCAGGTGCCCGTGTCCGCGGTGGGTGCTGGTGATCACATCCTCCGTGTCGAGCGCCATGCAGGCGCCCACCGCGGTTGCTTCTTGCCCCACACAGGAATGGATAAACCCGGGGATCAATCCACCGCGGCGTTCCTGGATGGCCCGCAGTTCAAATTCCCGGACCATCGTCATGCGCTGGAACATCTCTGCCAGGCGATCTGGGAAATAGGCAGTCAGACGGCTCTTGGCTTCTGTTCTGTTATCAGAGTTATCTGTGGACATCCTCGTCTGCTCAACTTAATTGGGTTGGAATCATGGCAAGTCCTGGCTGCTATGCTCTCTGCTATCAGACCTGCCGAGTCAATGCTATGGGGTGGATTATACCAGATCTCGGGAGTACTGTCAAGCCCTGTTTAACAACGTTTGCCTGAATATGCAATTACTGAACTCGAAATACAGCGCAGCTTGAAGGGGGCTGCCTCCATTAAACGTCAATTGACACGATGCCAGAGTGTGTGCTATAATCTGCCCAATTCGTCATTGAACCGTGATGCGCATCAATGGGCAACCAGTCATAGATAAGCAAACAAGCAGAGAAACTGGGAGAATTGCCATGAAACGATCACCTTTCTTCAGCGAGATCGCACAACTTGGACCTTCCCTCGTTGGCATTCAAGGCTGGGAGGTACCCAACGAGTTCACCTCAGCGGCAGAGGAACACCGGGCCGTCCGCGAGCGCGTTGGCTTGCTGGATTGGTCCACCACTGGCGAGTTTGAGATCGTTGGGCCGGATGCCCTGGCCGTTGTCCAGAAGCTCATCGTCAACGATGCCTCCAAGATGCCCGTGAACCGCGTCCTGTACACGAGCATCCTCAACGAGGACGGCGGCATGATGTCTGATATCACCGTCTACCGCCTGGCGGAACAGCGCTACATGCTCATGACTGCCTGGGGCAGCAATGCAGCCGGCGAGCGGCCCGAATTGGACCTGTTGCGCGAATACAGCAAAGGTCTGAATGCCTGGGTATTTGACGCCTCACCAGGTGTGTGCTTGGTCGCCCTTCAAGGGCCAAGTTCCAGGGATCTTTTGAGTGAGCTGAGCGACGCGGACCTGGCTGGCTTGCAGTACATGTGGGCCGTGCCGGCCCAGGTCGCCGGCATCCGGGCACTCATCTCGCGCACCGGCTATACGGGTGAGTTGGGGTATGAGATCCTGGTTCCGGTCGAGCACGCCCATGACTTCTGGGGAGCTCTGACAGAGGCTGGCGAACAGTACGACCTGGCCCCCTGCGGCATGATCGCCGCATTCAGCCTGCGCATGGAAAAGGGTTACATTATGCGCTTTGACTTTGCCGGCGGTCGGACGCCCTATGAGCTGGGGCTGGGCTGGACGGTGAAACTGGACAAGGGCGACTTTATCGGGCGCGATGCACTCCTACGGCGCAAGCAGGCGGGCTTCAAAGAGAAGCTGGTCCTGTTGGCGGTTGCAGATGGCTACGTACCGGCTGGCGGGGATCTGATACGCCAGAATGGTGAGCAGGTCGGTGCGGTGACGAGCGCTGCGTATGGTTACACGCTGGGCACGGCCCTGGCCCTGGCCTACCTTCCTCTCTCCCTGGCAGCAGAAGGCACCCGGGTTGTGGTCCATGACCAGAGTGGGAATGCTCATCCGGCCACTGTCGGCCAGCGTTCACCCTACGATCCCGAGGGGCTGTGTATACGCCCTTGAGCGCCGCGGAAGATCACAGCGGGCAGAGACTGCTCCGTGCGCGACGATTGCAGGCAACTCTGTCGCTTCGACTTGCGCCTCGATGCCTGGTAATGATGGCAGTATGGGTGTCCTAGTGAATTTAGGAGGTTCGATGCCAATCTATGAGTATCATTGTGGTGCTTGCGACGACAAGGTAGCGGTTCTGGTGCGCTCAAGCACCACCCAGCCCCATTGTCCTGATTGCGGCAACCCCTTGACCGACAAGGTCTTCTCCGTGCCGAATGTGCATACTGGGCGCGCCAGTCGTCCCGCAGGGCATACTTGCTGCGGACAGCAAGACCGCTGCGATTCACCCCCTTGCTCGGATGGCGGCCCCTGCTGTCAAGATCGGTGAGCCAGGGGCGCTAGGAAAGGCAGAGATGATAGAGGTTGCGCGGGTGATGGCGGTCTGCACGAGCCAGCGGCGGGCCGAATTCAAGAGGAACGTGGAAAAAGGTGAGCTTTGTGCTGACTGGGGACTGGTGGGCGACAGCCACGCCGGCCCACGCCAGCCCAATCGATGGCAAATTAGCCTGCTGGCCTGGGAGAGTATCGCCCGACTCAATCAAAAGGTGGGACTCGATGCCCTGCCAGGTAGCTTTGCTGAGAACCTGACCACCCGGGGACTTGACCTGGCCCGCTTGAAGATAGGGGACCGGCTCCGTATTGGTGAGCGGATTCTGCTAGGAGTTGAGCAATTGGGCAAGCCGCTCGCCATCGCTCATACCTACAACTTTCAGGGGCATTCCCTGTTGCCCACGGCAGGGGTCTTTTGCGGTGTGCTGGAGGGCGGACCCGTGGTCGCTGGCGACGTGATCCTGATCCTACCAGCGGAATAGATGACCAAGGCGCAGCCAAAGGTCCGGGATCCTATCTCGCAGAGTCTCACTGTGGATCACAAGGAGGCTATGCGTCGCTGTCTCCCGCTTGTTCATCTTCTGGCGGTTGCACCCAGGGCGGGAGAGGCCAGAAAGGCTCGTCCGGATTGAAATAGTTGTAGATCATATTGCTCACGTCGCGGTAAAGGGGCTGATTGATGCCCCAGTTGATCCAGGGTGTGTCCTCCCAGATGTAGAAACTGATGAGCCAGTTGGCCCCCGGTGAGAATATGACGCCTACCTCACCCCGTGTATCGCCCCAGGGGACGTCATAGCCCGAGAAACCATGCTTGTGGGCCATTGTGATCTCGTCAGGGATGCCAGCCCCCAGCATATTGCGCAGGTCATTGGCTGCCATGATGTCGATCATCTCCTGGCAGGCCTGCGGCCCAATCTCGGGCCAGGTTTCCCTCAGGATCCCCCGGTCTTCGGTGCACTCGTAGATCATCTCAACCAAGGCTGCCATTTCTCGGGGAGTTGTCTTAACGCAGCGATCGTAGCCGGGGATCTCTGTCTGTACCAGCCAGGGTTCGGTACTTGCCGTCCATACGAGTTGGCCCGCATCGTCCCATAGCTTGACGAGCCGGAAGGGCGCGCACAGGTAAAAGTTCCCTAATCCAAGCTGGCGCATGGATGCGGTAACTCTGTCTGCACCCACATTCTCCGAACCACCGCCCACAGCGGCCAGTAGCCGGTTAGCACAGGGGTTGCACGATTCGCTGCCCAGCATGTTGAGCAATTCCAGGTAGATCGCTTCGTCAACACTGCCGCCAAAATGGCGGTAGACCTCCACCATGATGCCGATCTTGACAATGCTCATACCTGACAAGACATAATCGGAATTTGACTCGTAGACCACCTCGCTGGTGTCGAGGTCCTTGACCAGGATGCTGGTGACGCCTGGAAACTGGGCCAGCCTCTGCTCCAACGGAGGTATGAGGAGTCCGGAAGTGATGGGTGATGGTGGTACGAGATCGGGCTCAAAGGTGATCGGTTCCAGCGCCCCCGCCTGCAGCGCCATCTCGACCTGGCTGGTCGCCCTGTCGGCCTCGAATCTGAACCCCGCTTCACCGGACTCAAAAAAGTACCCGTAGGTCGAACTCAGGTGACCGGTATAGCTGATAAAGTGGGGGTAGGTCCAGGTCAGCTCGCCCGTATAGCTGACCATGGGTGTAGCAGCCAGTCCCCCGGTGGTGCTCAGCGGGATCGTGGCGGTGTAAAAGCTGGGGGGCGTTGGGGCGCGCTCCATCACCGGGACCAGGGTGCTGAGCATCGACTCGATGCGCGCGCTGCTCTGGTCCGGCTCGATGACGCTCACCTCCAAGGTGACGGCTCGCTGCTCGGGATCAGGCACACGTTCGTTGATCATTGCTGCAGATGTAGCCGTTTCCAGGCGGCGGCCTGCCCGGCCGGGTATGAAGGTCAGAGTCTCCACATCCAACATCGGTTCGACGGGGGCAATGTCCAGTCTGCCGGCCACGCCGTCCAGGTAATGAGCAGCGGCCGCTTCGTCAAATGCCATCTGTAGAGGTACGTCCAAGTCTAGAGGGATCGTCTCGTCCTGGACCCAGAGCTTGAGCCCCTCCCAGTAGTCGTATTTGTGGCTGGAAGCGACAGCCTCATCCACCATTTCATCCACCGGGATGTCCAGGCCCAGGTCGCTGCCTGGCGACAGGGTCATCGTCTCATCCAGGTAGGACAGTGAAAAATCGCGGTAGTATGGTGCCGCCACCTGGGCTGCGACCTGGGCCTGGGCTTGCTCCGGCGTGAGGCCGCCCGCTGGGACATCGGCGATACGGATCCCGGTTTGTATGAGTGTGCGATAGGCGTCATAATC
Source organism: uncultured Chloroflexia bacterium (assembly GCA_963783445.1). Lineage (GTDB taxonomy): Bacteria > Chloroflexota > Anaerolineae > JAAYZQ01 > JAAYZQ01 > CAWANP01. Next base: position 888,879 of record CAWANP010000002.1, read on the forward strand.
TGCGCGGATCCGCTGGTAGTTGGTCCAACCCACCACGCCCGCGATCGGGACGACGAGGACCACGAAAAGCAAAAGCAGTCGCTTGAAGGTCATCGCAGTATCCTCTCCAGCCATTCCCTGGCCTCAATGGGACGCAGGAATTGCCCGATGTAGTGGCCATCCACCCACAGCTCGAAATGGAGGTGCACATCGTAGGTCTGGCTCTGGACTGAGCCTGGCGTTCCCGAATTGCCAACCGTACCGATCACCTGGCCTCTGGCTACCGGTACTCCCTCCTCAATGCCTTGTGCGATGCTGCCCAGGTGGGCGTAGCGCGAGACTACCTCGTCGCCATGGTCGATCCAGACCTGCATACCGCGATAGCCATCCAGTACCTCTGGCGGGGTATAGCCCAGATTTCGGCTCCTGGCGGCCCATGCGTCGGACTGATCGGCTGTGAGTGGCTCATACTCTGTCAAGGCACGAATAACGGTACCGTCGGCCACAGCACGGACCTCGGTGCTCCGGTCTACGCGTACGCCGGCCGTGTGGCCATAGACGTCAATCCCTTCGTGCACGCCCAGCCGGTAGTGGCGTGGCGCACCAGGCATTTGAAAGTCGCGGCTCGTTACTCTTGCGTCCAGGATGGGCATCTGGAGGCCGCGCTGACCCTCCAGCAGGCGCAGGTCATGGGGCTGGGGGCCCTCCAGAACCGGACCGCCCTCAATGCTGGCACGGCGCGCCGGGTCGCCATAGAAATGAAGAGCTCCCTGCCCAGCCAGGACAAGTCGCTCGCCATCCGGGTCCGCCCACATGGCGCTGATCTCACGCCTGCCACTAAACTGATGTACGGCGAGCAGTTCTCCAGACTCTGGATCCAGGGCCAGGATGCGGTGCCCGGCTCGATCCAGCACGTATACTGCTGCCTTGGTGGCCAACACCTGACGCGGGTGCACGAGTCCCACATTGGGCTGGAAAGTGGTGGCGCGATGGTCCTTCGCAAAGAGGGAGAGACTTCCCATGGGAGCATTGAGGGCACGGGTCAGCACGTAGACAGAGTCACCGATAGTACTCAGGTCCACGTCGCGGCTGAGAGGCAGTTGGATCAAGGCCGCTCCCTTTTGACCAGCTTTGAAGCGCAGCACTTGCTCATGACTCGTCTCTAGCAGGTAACCGGCATCCTCGCTGGCAGACAGGGCCACAAAGTAGTGGTCATACGAGCTTCCTGAGGGCCGGTCATAGCGCTCAACCGTCCAGTCTCGGGCCGCAGGATCGTAGCGATAGACGTCGCCTGCCCGGTCCAGGGCCAACAGGGTGGCTCCGTCGCTGGCCAGATCCAGTGGCTCTATCACTGGCACAGTCTCCACAACATCACCAGGCGCCAGAAGCAGTCGTGGTTCCGTGGGCTGGCTCAGGTCCAGAGCAAGTACCCGCCCGCCATCAAGGAGGTAGGCTGTGTCGCCCAACACTTCAAGGGCCAGGGGATGGACAAAGCTGCCCGGGGCATAGCGCCACAGGCCGGTGTTGTGCTCATCCAGCCAGAATCTGTTCGGCCCCCTCGGTCGCCGCCTCCGTGCCCAAGATTTCGTCCACGGAGGCCAAGATCGCTTGCACGCCGGCAAGGTTGCGCTCAAATTCTGGCGTCTCGTGGTCGGTCAGCTCGACGGTGACGGCAGCCACCCCTTCGCCCGCCCAAAAGTCCCCCAGGTCGCCGGTGATTGGGTAGCCTGACCAGCCACTCTCTGGAATTGGATAGCCGCTGCCTTCTGACAGTACCTGCGCCAGTCGGGCCGTGGGCTCGTGACGCTGGCAGGCATCCACGTAAATGGCACCCGCCGCGCTGTGGTAAGAAACTGCCACCCAGGCATCTCTCACAAAGTCCCGTACAGCTTGCGTTTCGGGTTCGGAAAAGGGAAATGGCCCGCCCGCGCCCGGATAGGGCCCCTCGCGACCCACAGTGTCAGGCGACCAATCGTTTCCGGCGCAGCCATCCAGGTCGGTATCAGCGTTGCGGTTCAGATCCACATCGTTGGCGTTCCAACGGTGGCCCGTTGCCAGTCCGTCGGGGTTCATTGTCGGGATGAACCACAGACTAACGCGCGGAGGCACCTGTTCCGGATGTGCCTGGAAATGGGCCAGAAGCTGCTGTACCAGGATATGGGTGTTGGCCTCATAGGCACCGTGGATGTTGCCTACCAGGACCACTTTGAGTGGACCATCGCCGGCGCGATGGGCGACGATATCGCGTCCCTGTACGGACTGGCCGATGACCTGCCCGGCGCCAGAAATAGGCACGGGACTGGACGTTCTTGTCGGCAAGGCTTCCGCAGTAGGAGTGGAAACGCCTGTCGGTCTGGGTGATGATGTGACGCCCGCCACAGTCGCGTTTGGCGCCGGTGAGGCTGCAGGATGCTCTGTTGGAGGGGGAATCGCCGCCACGGGAGTGGAATTGCTGGCCGGTGACACCAGCGCAGCCCCCGCTGGCAAGGTAGCCACGACCACCATCCTGGTAGGTGGCGAGACGGTAGCACTGGCAGGCAAAGCAGGCGTGCTGGCTGGAGCGACCGTGCTCCCGGGCAGGCCCAAGTTGGTGCTACTGGCGGCGATAGCGACGACTCCCAGCACCACCAGAAGGCCGCCCAACAGGCCGCTGAGCGTGATCCGGTTCATCAGGCTAGGGAATTATCCTCTGGCGAAAGTACTCCTCTTGGAGTGGCACCAGATCGGCAGTCGTGAACTCTTGGACCAGGGAAAAGAATTCCCGAGATTTGACCAGGCGATGCGCGTTGCGTCGCTGATACTCCTGTAAGAAAGCAAAGAATGCGGGATCGCCCATGGTCTCCCTAAGATCATGGACGAATAGGGCGCCGCGCCGGTAGACGGCATCCAAATAGTCGCGGTTGTTGCGAAACTCGTGGATGCGCGCGTCGATGATGCCCGTAGGCGCCCATTGCTCTACCGCATAATTCCACCACCAGTCGACATCGCCAGGTAGATACCGTTCGTAGAAAAGGAACCCACTGTACTCGGCCAGCGCCTCGTCAAGCCAGGGTTCCGTCACCTGGTCGTTCCCAACCAGATCGAAGAACCACTGGTGAGAAACTTCGTGAGCTGCCAGTGGGATGAGCGGCGTACGGTTTGTGCCATCATATTCGTCATAGAACACCGAGCCGATGAAGGTGAGGCCAGAGAACTCCATGCCTCCGGCGAACTCGGTTTCTGCGATGCGGTAGTCAGAGTAGGGATAGGGGCCGTACAGCTCTGAGTATAGCTCCAGCGCCTGGCCTGCCGTTTCGAGGGCGACCTCTCCCGATTCTTCATTTGTGGGGAAATAATAAGAGTGCACGGTGACGTCGCCAACCTGGCTGGTCGATTCCAGATATTTGTCGCTGGCGGCAAATGCAAATGAGCGAGCCTGTTCGACCTCATAGTGCCACAGACCGTCTGTCCGCCTCTCCTGTCCGGTGCCGGCGATGACAATGTCCTCCGTGGTGGTGATGCTTACGCTGTAATCCGCCACCTCTGTGACGTACGGGTCGCCTACAGGAAAGTGGGTCAGGCCGTACCAACCCTTGTCCTCACGGTAGGGAGCCAGAACAGGGTACCAATTGCCCAGGCTTACGGCACGCTGGGAATAGCCAAAGCTGCCGCTGCTGAATTCCTCATCGGGGCTGATCTTGGGCAGATCAAGGGTATAGTCCAAATACAGGGACACGTGTTCATTGGGCTTGATCTCGTTGGGCAGTTCCACCCGCAGGGTCACGTCCAGGGGAAAAACCTCAGGCTCAACCAGTTCTCCGTCGCCCATATCCACTTTGATGTCGTTAAGTTCAAAAATCTTCTTGCCCCGATTCGGATGGACGTTGAGGATCAGATTGGGCAGCGTTTCGCTGGTGGCATTGGTATAGTCAATCTGCTGCTGTACTGCCAGGCGATGTTCAGCATAGTTCAAATAGACGTCCATCTGGTACGCGGTGCCCTCATAGATGGGCATGGGTGTAACCGTGGGCGTGGGGGGCGGGCCGGGTGTTGGAGTGACCACCTCGGGGTTCTGGCGCTGGTATACAGAGAATCCAACCAGCCCCAAGACAGAGACCACTATCAGGGCCAGTAGGGCATCGGCCATGAAAAAGGATCGCCCTCTGCGGCCGGTTCCAATGGTTTTCGCGACCGGCTCTTGTTTGACGCGCGACTTTTTTCGTTTGGGATCGCGTGGGCCCCGCTCGTGCAGGTCCACAGTTTCATCCGGATCAAAGCCCAGGTAGGAGGCATAGTTTCGCAGAAAGCCCCGAGCATGCAGATCGCTGGTGAAAGAATCGAAGGATTCGTTTTCCAGGGCCTCCAGATAGTTCAATGGAATCTTGGTCGCGACTGCGACCTCATCCAGTGACATCTCCTTCTCTTCGCGTGCGGCACGAAGCCGCTCTCCCAGCTCACCCATCGTCCAATCACCCGTTAGCCAATCTCAAACCCAGAATCGGCACCCATTATACCAGCTTTGGTATTGCTTGACAATGACAGATGGAGCCGTGGATAGGAACAAGTCCGGAGCTATCCCCGGTTTCCCCGTTTCTGGATACCGTCCAGGTAGGCCACGTCTCCGGTGTTGAGTTCCGCAGCATTAGCTTCGTCGGTGTCCAGGTGGAATTCCAATTGGAACTTGGGAGAGACACGCACGGCCACGTCGCCAAAGATCAACTCGCGCTCGCCTTCCACGCGCAGGCGAACGACGTCGTCGTTTTCTAGTCCCAGCTGTCGAGCATCCGTGGGCGTCATGTGCAGGTGTCTCTGGGCATAGATGACACCGTTCTCGATCTCGACCTGACCAGCTGGTCCTTCCAGCAAGAGCCCCGGTGTCCCATCCAGGTCACCCGACATGCGGATCGGGGCGTGGATGCCGAGACGGAATCCCTCTGTACGCGAGACCTCCACCTGGCTCTCCTTGCGTACAGGACCTAGCACGCGTACCCGGTCAATGCTGCCCCGCGGGCCTGTGAGCCGCACAGATTGCTGGGCGGCAAACTGACCTGGCTGCGACAAAGGCACGTGAGGGGTGAGCTGGTGGTCCTTTCCAAAAAGCTGCTCTGCGTGCTCTTGGCTGAGATGGACGTGGTGGGCAGAAACTCCGATAGGAATAGGGATCTGGCTGGCCTGCAACTGTCTGGTGATCGCTTCGTAGCCCAGGACGCGGATCGTCTCGCGGGCGATCATGCGTGACGCATCAGAGTGAATGACCAGCACCTTGACCTTTGAGTCAGGATGTGAGATGTCCACGACTCCCCCGCTCGCTTCGCGAACGGCCCGATTCTTGACGGCGTCTATCAAGATCCCCAGCCCCCAGAGATCGGTGCAGGCCATGGACCGTATCCCAGCAGCGTTCTCACCGATCCCCCCAGTAAAGACCAGGACATCCAATCCACCCAGCGCTGCATAGTAGCCACCAATGTACTTGCGAAGACGGTAGGCAAAGGTCTCAGCGGCAAGCATGGCCTTTGGGTCGCCCGCATTGGCGGCATCGGGGATCTCGCGCGTGTCGCCAGATAGGTTTGAGAGGCCCTTCAAACCACTTTCCCGCAGCAGAAGGTGCTCTATCTCATCGGCCGATAGCCCTTTGCGCATCAAATAGGTAACCACGGCAGGATCGATATCTCCAGATCGGGTGACCATCACCAATCCCTCGAGTGGGGTAAGACCCATGCTGGTATCGATCGACCGCCCGTGGTCAATGGCGCAGGCCGATGCCCCCTCTCCAAGATGGCAGGTGATGATCTTGAGCCGCGAGAATCGCTTCTTCAAGTGGGTTGCTGCCATCAATGCCACGTATTGATGCGATGTTCCGTGGAACCCGTAGCGGCGGATGCCATCCTTTTCGTACAGCTCTTCAGGTAGCGCATATCGATAGGCGTAGGACGGCATCGTCTGGTGGAAAGCAGTATCAAAAACAGCGATGTGGCTCACATCGGGCAAGATCTCCTGACACCACTCAATGCCTAACGCATGCATGGCGTTGTGAAGAGGGGCCAAATGCGCATAGCTACGGATGTCTGCCAGTACCTCTTTGTCAATTAGCACGGGGCTGGAGTACTTTTCGCCACCATGCACGACTCGGTGGCCTACGGCCGTGATTTCATCCAAGCTTTCCGGGCCGCCAGGCCCGGGACCTACCAGTCGCTTCAGCGCTACCTCAAGGGCCTGGCGGTGGTCAACTTGGCCCAACGCAAAAGTATGTTCCCCGCTAGCCGTGGTATGGCTTTGCAAGGCGCGGGGTTCACCGATCCATTCTACTTGACCCTCGACATTCTTGGTTTCATCTTCCGTGTCAAAGTAGCGGTATTTGAGGCTGCCGGTCCGCAGGTTGATGACGAGCAGTTTCTGTGGTTCGTCGGGTGTCAGACCCAGACCATAGGGATCTTGGACGGCATCCAGCTCGGCCGCCGATTGGGTCTGTGCCTGCAACCCCTTCTCAACCAGAACGCTGCGCCGGGCAACAGACCTGGAGAAACTCTGCAAGGAAGTAGGATCGGCCTGTACCCAGTGGTGGAAGAGATCTACGGGAACAAGCAGCACCCGGCAGGGTGTGGTGGCGATCACGTCAACCGGCGCATTCTGACCAGTTAGAATTGACATTTCGCCCACGGTCGAGCCGACTCTAAAGGTCTCTATGCTGCGTGGTTCCGCCTCTTGCTCGGGCAAGTAGGCATCGGCCTGTCCCTGCAGCAGAACGCCGAAAAAGGTAAAGGGCTGCCCGGCCGGAACAATGATCTCACCTGGCGCGTATGGGGCTATCTCGGCTTTCTCCCGGATTTCCCTGCCAATGTCCTCGGGCACTCTGCGAAAGATCTCGATCTGAGCTAACAGTTCTTCTGCGATCATCTGTGATTCTCCTCACGCGACGGAAGCCACCCGCCCCCTGTCCAGCTAATGACCCATTCCAGGCCAGGCGCCATTATATCATAGCTTCCCCCCACAAGAAAAAGGGAGGAGGGTCTCGCAACCAAATCTATCAGTCATCCGGTCAGCGTCAGACGGCCAAGGATGCAACCGAGTCTCTTCTCGGCCAAGGACAAGCTGCTTCTGCTGGAGGGGGCTCGGTCAGCGGCGTGCTTACCCCCATCTTGTCTTGCCTTGGAGAAAGTCGCAGGTTTGTGCTATAATCCTGCCTGTTCCGGCCCGGCGAAAACCCGGGAGTCCGGATTCCAGCACGAATGGAGAGGTTGATACAGATGAGAAAGAACGCGGTGGCGTCTTTGTGGGTGCTCACCGTTGCGCTGGGAGCCTTGGTACTGTGCCTGGGGGGTGCCCTAACGGCCCTGGCGCAGGATAGCACGGTCGAAGCGGAACAGCCTGTGGTACGATTCCTCCTTTTCTATGGGGAGAGCTGCCCTCACTGCCATGATGTCATGGATGACTATCTGCCCGGAGTCTATGAAAAATACGGCGACCAGGTAGAGTACCAGTATATTGAGGTCTGGAGCGACACGGACAAGTACCTCACTTTGCTGGGCCTGGAGATGAAGCTGGGCGTGCCAGAAGAAAGCCAGGGGGCGGTGCCAGCCCTGGTCATCGGCGACAAAGTGCTGATGGGCTCAGTAGATATCCCCAGCAAGCTGGAGACCTATATCGACGAGTACCTGGCCCAGGGCGGCGTCGACTACCCCTCGTTGGACGATCTGCCGGAAGTGGTGCTGCCAACGCCGGAGCCAGCAGTACAGTTGTTGGTCTTCTACGATCCGAGCCACGCTGATTTTGAGACCTTGAATAACCTGATCGCCGAACTGGTCCAGAAAAACGGCGGGCTCCAGCCCTACGCGGCGGACGTCACGCAAACCGAGAATGCGCAAAAGCTGGCTGAACTCAATACCGCGCTCGGAATCGATGGGCTGGCGCCAGGTACGCCACAGATCGTGATCGGTGGGCGGATTCTGACCGGCCTCCCGGCAATACAGTCGCAGCTTCCCCAGTTGGTCGAGGGCTATGTGAGCCAGGGGGGCGTCAGTCTGCCTCAGTGGGAGGACTTGGTTGATAGCCTTGTCCGCGAGGAGCCAACGGCTACGGCCGGGGCGATGGCCGAGGCCACAGCGAGCGACGAGAAGCCCATCTACATGGCCTACTTTGAGCAGGCCGGCTGCCAGGAATGCGCGCGCACCAGCTACGATCTAAAGGTTGTGGAGAGCCAGTACCCTCAACTTGTCGTGGAAAACTTTTCCATGGAGGAAGCAGAGAGCAAAACGCTCAACGAGTGGATGAGCGAAAAGTATGGTGTCCCAGAGGAAAAGCGCCTCTCTACACCAATGCTCTTTGTCGGACAGGACGTCCTGATGGGTACGGATGCCACGCTCAATAACCTGATGGCCATGGTCGGCAAGTACGCCCAGACTGGTGCAGAACGTACCTGGGACGATTTTGATGCGTCCCTGGCGGAGCAGAGCCTTGTGGATCGCTTTCAATCCTTCGGTGTGCTCACTGTGCTGGGCGCGGGTCTCATAGACGGGCTGAATCCCTGCGCCTTTGCCACCTTGATCTTTTTCATCTCCTACCTGACTTTCACCGGCCGGCGGGGGCGCGATATCCTCTTTGTGGGCGTCGCCTTTGCCCTGGGCGTGTTCCTGACCTATCTCCTGGTGGGGGTGGGTCTGCTCAAGATTGTGCAGTCCCTCAGTTTCTTCACCGCGCTGGGACGCTGGGTATACCTGCTCACAGCCTTGCTCTGTGTGGCGCTGGCCATTCTGACCTTTCGCGACTATTTCAAGGCGCGTGAGGGTGAGGCCTCAGAGATGGCGCTCAAGCTGCCCATGAACCTGCGACGTCGCATCAACAAGGTGATCCGCGAGGGTTCTCAGGTCCGGGCCTTTGTGGCCATGGCCTTCTTCACCGGGTTCGTGGTATCGCTGTTAGAGTTGGCCTGTACGGGGCAGGTCTACCTTCCAACCATCATGTTCGTTATGAGCGTTCCCGAGCTGGCTTCTCAGGCCTTTCTCTATCTGGTTCTCTATTGCCTGATGTTTATCCTGCCCCTGATCGTCGTCTTTGTCCTGAGCTACTTTGGCACAACTTCCCAGCAACTGGGGCAGTTCCTTAACCGCCACACCTCGACCATCAAGTTTGTTACTGGGCTTGTGTTTGTGGGCTTGGCGCTATGGATGACCTGGACGGTGGCGCCGCTTTTCGGCATTCACCCTCCCTGGACCTGGGTGCTGATGGGGGCAGTCTTGGCAGTGATTGTTGCGGCGATTGCCGTGCTGCTGGCAACTGAAAAACCGGCACCGAAAGGTGATGCTCCCCGGCGCCGGAGGAGTCGCGCATGACAGAGCGTCTCTACTATGACGATCCATATCAGATAGCCTTCTCTGCCTGCGTGATAGAGAAGCTCCAGTGGAATGGAGATCCGGCGGTTGTGCTGGACCGGTCGGCTTTCTATCCCACGGGCGGTGGCCAACCCCATGATACCGGCATGCTGGGCGAGGTCCAACTCGTTGACGTGGTTGAGCGAGAGTCTGATGGTGTCGTGATCCACGTCGTCTCCCAGCCTTTGGGGACTGGCCCGCTCGAATGTGTCGTCGACTGGGATCGTCGCTTTGACTTGATGCAGCAGCACACGGGTCAGCACATTCTCTCCGCGGCCTTTGTCGAGGGGTTAGGGGCCAACACGGTCGGCTTTCACCTGTCCAATGAATATGCCACCGTGGACCTCGATCGTGCTCCACTTAGCAGCGATGAACTGGACCGCGTTGAAGTATTGGCCAATACCATCGTCGTCGAGAACCGGCGTGCAATAGCCCGGTTCGTGCCGGATGAAGAGATAGCCTCACTGCCCTTGCGAAAACCCCTGGCCCATGGTGGCCCGGTGCGCGTCATCGAAATCGAGGGCGGCGGTCCGTCCTCAACATCGACAGCCCTCTTTGATTGTTCTGCTTGCGGTGGGACCCACGTGCGCCGTACGGGTGAGGTTGGTTTGATCAAGATCACGCGCAGCGAGCGGCGCGGCACCGAGACCCGTGTCGAGTTCCTATGCGGCGGGCGGGCGTTGGCCGACTATCAGGCCAAGAATGTCACCGTGATGGAGCTGGCTCAAGAGTTCACCGTGGGTCACTGGGAGCTGCTTGACGCCATCCACCGTATGAATGAGGAACTCAAAGAGACCCGCCGGGCTCTGCGTCACTCCCGTGATGCGCTTCTGGATGCTGAGGCAACCGCCCTCTGGCATCAGGCACAGCTTCTGCAGATGAAACAATCCGTCCCGGGAGAATCTGCGGAAAACATCCGTATTGTCCAGGGGCTCTATGATGGCCGCAGCTTGGACGACCTCAAGCACTTGGCCCAGAGGCTGGTCGCTCAGCCGCGGACAGTCGCTCTGTTGGCGACTTTGGGCCAGCCAGGAGAAAAGAGCTATTTCACCTTTGCTTGCTCCGACGACCTGGACACGAATATGGGCGCCCTTGTGCGGCAGGCATGCGAAGCGATCGGTGGCCGGGGCGGCGGCCGGCCCAATTTCGCCCAGGGGGGCGGCTCACAAGGAGAATTGGTGGGTCAGGCGCTGGCTGCGGCTGCCGCTACTGTGAGGGCTTCCCTGTCCTAGCCCAGGCCACCAATGGCAGATCTCTGTCGTTGTGCGAGTTGACCCCGCCGGACCCGTGGGTGTACGGCGGGGTCTGTTTTAGTAGGAGAGACTATGGACAAGTGTGTGGCGCTGGTCCGGTGTACTGAATACGATGTCGAACAGGTACAATGCGCAGTCCGCCGGGCAGTAGATATGCTGGGTGGCATGGAGCGCGTCGTCAAGCCAGGACAGCGGGTGCTCGTCAAACCCAATCTCCTCCAGGCTACCGATCCCGATCAGGCTGTCGTGACGCACCCCACGGTAGTGCGAGCTGTGATTAGGTTGGCACAGGAGGCGGGTGGCCAGGTACTGGTTGCCGACAACCCTGTCGTCGTTCCGGTAACTCGCCGTGGCTGGCAGAGCTTCTACGATCGCGTTGGCCTGACTGCCATTGCCGCAGAGACTGGTGCGGAATTGAGCATGGAGGTCATCCCCCAACAACGCGCCCATCCGGAGGGGGAGTTGGTCAAGCTGGTGGATACCAGCAGTTTCTTGACCGGTGCCGATGTGGTGATCTCGGTGCCAAAGCTCAAGACCCACGGGCTCATGCGTTATACCGGGGCGGTCAAGAACCTATTTGGTACGGTACCGGGGGCGACCAAGTTCGGCTATCACGTCAAATTGCAGTCTCCCGATCGTTTTGCCGAAATGCTTCTGGACCTGGTGAGTTTTGTCCGTCCATCGCTGACGGTGATGGACGCGGTGGTGGGCATGGATGGCGATGGGCCATCAGCGGGCCAACCCTTCCCTATCGGTGCCCTCGTGGCCGGGACTGACCCGGTGGAAGTGGACGTCGCCGCGTTGGAACTGGTCGGAGAAGACCCAACGGAGGTGCCAACGGTGGCTGGCGCGATGCACCGTGGCTGGACAACGGGCCGCGCCGCCGACCTGGAGATCGTAGGCGATGACTTGGCGGAGCTTCAGGTCAACGGTTTCAAGATGCCGGTTGGTGGACAGTCGAGCATGGACCATGCCCCGGCCTTCTTGCGACGCTGGGGCACGCGGCAGTTGGTAGCCAACCCCTTTGTCACCGAACTCTGCATAGGTTGCGGCCTGTGTGTCGAGAACTGCCCTGTACAGACCATCAACCAGGTCGATGGCCTGGCACGGATCGACCTGACCGATTGCATTCGCTGCTACTGCTGCCACGAAATGTGCCCTGAGCAGGCCATTGAGTTGCGGCAGCCCTGGCTCCGGCGTATGCTGGTCCGGCTGGGCCAGTGAGAGGATTCGCAGAGGCGTGCAAGATCTCTACGCGGATTGTGCCAGGGTCTATGACTGCTTCTACCCGGATCGGAGCAGCGAGTCGGCATTCTGGGCTGAGCGGGCGAGGGGTTGCGGTCTGCCTGTACTGGACCTGATGTGCGGCACGGCCGAGGTGAGCTTGGGGCTAGCCAGGCAGGGCCTCAGCGTGCTCGGCGTGGATCGGTCGTCCGCCATGCTGGCCGTAGGCACCGGGCGTCTGGCCGCTGCGGCTGACTATCCGGCGCGCAACCTCAGATTGGCGCAGGGAGACGCTTGCGACATCCCCATCTCTGATGGCAAGTTCGGCTTTGCTCTCGTTGGCGGCAATGGTTCCTTCAACCATCTTGATGACGAGCAGGCCGGCCGGGCCCTGAGCGAGTTGGGCCGCGTACTGTGTCCTGGCGGTGGTCTGGGTCTGGAGCTGGTCAATCCCCGTCTGTTGGCCGAAATCGAGCCTGAACGAACCTTCGGTCCACTGCGCCCCCCTCCGTCTGGCATGCGCCTTGAGCGGAACGTACACGCGCGCTATGAATCCGGCGTCAGGCCGGATTCAGATCCGCCAGATGACGCTGTATGAAGGCGGGGGCCGGTGCATCGAGTTTGAAGAGTCCTTTCTACTGCATATCCGGGAACCTGAGGAGATCGGGCGAATGCTCAGAGCTTCAGGTTTTGCTGACTTGGCATTCTTCGGGAGCCATGACCTGGAGCCATTTGGCAGGTGGTCCCCAGATCTGCTGGTGCTTGCCACGAGGCAGGGTTCCATCTGACAGGCCACGGTCAAACGTTCAGGCTGTGAACCCTGGCCGGGCCGCAAAACCTGGTCAAGCTGGTCCAATGGCTCCACGTCCTGGTATGCCAGTTGTTACACGATGCGCCAGTAGACCTCGCGCTCGCGGGCCATGTATCTGCCATCAATCAGCGCGCGCCGGAGGGTCGCATAGTCCTCGTGGGTTTGACTGATGACCTCGTTTACTTCCCGCTCAGGGTATTTGCGACGGGGTTCGAACCGTTCCACCAGGTAGCGCAGGATCACCTCCCGCTTCTTCCACTGGCGAGGAATGCTCTTGAGCCGGCCATCCACCATATAGTCCCGCAGGATTTTGCGATCATAGGCATCCAGGTCCAGATCCTCTGTGGTTTCCTGCAGCGTGTCCTTGGACAGGATCTGCTGTGACATATCCCGCAAGGTCTGAAGCTTGAGGGAATAGACGTGGTAGTGCTGATCAGCCCTTGCCTGCACCAGTTCCGCCTTGACCAGACGTTGGAGGTGGTGTGAGACGGTCGCCGAACTCAGATTGAGGATAGCAGCCAGTTCCTCGACCGAGTAGTCCTGTTGGGCCAGCAGGCCAATGATCTGCAGCCGCTTCTCGTCGGCCATCACTTTGAAGAACTCTAGGAGAAGTTCTGTCCTGTCTATTGTGGGTTCCATGGTGCACCTCGAATCATTTTGATGTATATCAAAATGATTATACTGAGCTTGTGCAGTTTGTCAAATCGTGGGCGCTTGCGAGTTGCCCAGACTGCCCATGAGCCCAACGATGTTGAGGTAAGTCACTCTGCATGTCAATGCCCAGAATGGATTCCTGGCCGGGTTTTCTGGCCCAACCTGAGCGATAAATCATCCAGGTGAACGAGGGCTTGATCCAGGTCATCCGCCTTCGTTTGAGGGGGGGACGAAGGTCTGGGCAGCGGTTGCTTTTTTCGCAATCTCTTCCGAAAATGCTTGGTACACGCGGACAGTGGTTTCTGAGGACTTGGCCCTGACTTGCTGCAGGGGAATGGTGGTATCCAGACCCTTCACCTCTATCTTGCCGTCTGTCGATCTTGCATTCATGATTGGCATAGCTCCAGTGCTAATCGAGGTACAATACGAACTGACCTGGATCTTCCTGGGTTCTCAATCCGAAATCGGCAGCTGGTCTCAATCAAGCAGACAGTTCGTGTCGCGGCCAACACCACTGCTCTCGTCTTTCGGCAACCTGAAGGATACTCAATGGGAGGTCTTGTCTGGCACCGCCGATACGCGGTGTCTGCATGCCCTCCAGCACCGGCGACCCTCGACTGGGCAGCATGGACCGCTCGTCCAGATGGTTTGGCAGGCCGGGCCCTCAGTCGCTGCTGGCGGTCGCCTGTTCACCAGCGGGGGGCTGGCGTTTCTGCCACCAAAGCACGGCGCCGGGCAGGCTGGCTACGATGATGATGCCCTGCATGGCCAGCGACATGGCCAGAGCGGATGCCGGGTCCGAAACCGCACCCGCCAGCTCATAGTACAGGACAATGAATACCCCCTGGTTCCAGCCAAGCCCGGAGGCGATGGAGGGCAGGAGCGGCGCTATGGCTGTGAGGGGGGTGAGCACGAACACCCATTCCAGGGCGATATCGACCCCAGCAGACCTCGCGGCCACATAGTTTACGACACAGGTGGTGGCCACGATGGCCAGCCCAATACCCAGAGCCACGGCTAGCGCGCGCTTGTGGTTTCTGTAGACCTGTACCGAGTCAGACAGCTTCTGGTAGAGAGGCAGGAACCTGCGCAACGGACCCAGGCCAAAGACGCGTTCCACCAGGAGGCGCAGGCGCTGGCTCATCAGAACGGCAAAACCCATGGCCGCTACCATGAGAAGCAGGACCAGGGCCGTGAGCAGCCAGGTGAGGTCTGAGCGTCCCATGAAAACCACAGCATAGGCCATGCCCAGGACCGCCGCGAGGAGATAGGCCGCCATGCCGACCAGGCGATCGACGAACACCGACACGGCAACCTGGGTGCCCTGGCCCGGGGTTTGGCGGGCCAAGTCCCAGCCTCGGGCGATGTCACCGCCGATCATACTCCAGGGCAGATTGGCAAAAAAGAGGCCCACCAGGTTGTGCCGATACAAGCTCAGGTAGGGAACTGCCACGCCGAGGGTTCGGAGCAAATAGCGCCACTTGAGTACCTGAAAGCCGATAGCCACGAAATAGATGGCCAGTGCTACCAGCCAGAGCCATGGCCGGAAATCAGCCAGAATAGCAGCCCAGTCAGCATTCCGGATCGTAGGCTGGTAAAAGATATAGGCGATCAGTCCCAGGCTGATCGCCACTTTGAGAACCGTGAGCAGCCGGTCCTTCCAGGGATTATCTTGGCTCAAGAGTGGTTTCCTGTTGTTCTACGCCCTGGCCAGGATCTTTGGTAGTCCAGGCCATGTCCCAAACGACGTGCTTCTTTTTCCGAACGCGATAGTCCCAGGTACCCAGGAGCCGGGAGTACATCTCCAGCGAGCCCAAGAGCCCGAGCGTGCCCACCAGCCGGATCGCCCCCCATACCTCTTCCAGGGCGAGACGCAGCACGCGAGTGTTCTGCAAGCTGGAAACCTGGTAGCCATATTTGTCCTTCAGATGGAGATGTCCGGCATAGTTGCGGCGCCGCTGTCTGACAAAATCACCGACCGTTTCTGGACCCATATTGTAGACCACCGCGTCGGGAGCGTAGCGTACCTGCATACCACGGCGGATGATAAAAGCCTCGACAAAAGCCTCGTCCATCGCTACATCGGGTGGGATCTCATCGAATACCTTGCGGAAGGCAATCAGTTCACCCAGTCTGGGGATCTCGAGGCAGAGCTGGTGCTCCATTTGCAGCCGCAGATGAGATAGCACGCCGACGACGTGATCGGGTGTATTGACGGCTACCTTCTGGGCGCCTGTCATGCCTACGCCGGGATCCTGGAACATGCGCACCATTTTCTCAATGGTATCCTCGCGGGGCAGTGTGTCGCCGCTTTCAAGCACGCAGATCTTTTCCCGAGCGTGGGCCAGGAATACATTGATGGCCGACGTCTTGCCCTCGCGCTGTTCCTGGACATAGAGTTGGATGTGGGGGTCCTGTGTCATGTACTCCCGAACGATCTCTTCCGTGCGGTCGGTACAGCCCGAAGCGACGACAATAATCTCGGTGATGTCGATCTCGTACTGTTGCTGGTCGAGCATCGCCTGCAAGAGCCGGCCGATATTCGCTTCTTCGTTGTAGGCCGTAATGCCTACGCTGCACTTGATCTTGGCTTCACTCATACTGTGCCTGCAATCGTCTCCAGGTTCCTCTCGCCAACCAGGTACTGCTATTCTCCGCTTCCTCAGAGTGGGCCAGTATACCACAAGAGCAGGGGCTTGTCACTTTCAGTGATGCTGCACGCGGGGCCCCGGTGGCTCGGTTTTTCGTTTGCTGCTGGTGGCGTGCTTGCACCGGAACCACTCCCACGCTATAATGCACCAGTTCAAACTGCAGGGCTGGGGACGCGCCCACAGGATCTGGGCTTCTGTCTTTGGCTCACTCAAAAGCACCATAATCCTTCAGCCAGTGGCGGGCGCCTGGCGTTCTGGGAGGACGTCAATGACAGATCGTTTGTACGATGAGAGGAACAGGCAGCCACAGGCTGCCGAGGGCCAGGTCGCGGTTGGGACGCGTGTGGAAATGGAGCTTCTTACCGCCTCAGGCGAAAGCGAACTCATGGCAGTTGACGTCGTGCCTGATGGCGATGCCGATTTCGCCTCAGGATTTCTCGGTGCTGGTACCCCGCTGGGCCAAGCGATAGTGGGCCAACGGGCTGGTAGCCGGGTCCCATACCTGAAGGCGGATTTCATCGAGGTGAGGATCCTGGCGGTGACACCCAGCCTCGACTCTCCGTCTGGAGATGCGGCATCGAGCCGGCAAGCTGTGATCGACGAGGCCGTCTCCAAATCGAACCTTGCGGATACGCTGCGGTTGGCCCTGTCAGTTGACGTAAAGTGGGGCGACTATGACCCTGAGGCGCTTGAGAAAAACTGGGACAAGTAGCTGCCGGCCTGCGTGATCAAGGATCTCTCTACTGAAGTGCTTGATCCTCTATCCGGGTGACTCCTCAACCCCGCCTCGCATGGCACACTTGTCGCTCCTTGCCTTTTGCTGTATAATGCGCCGGTGTCAAACAGGTAGATAGGGCAACGCTCTCCTTTGTGTTGCGTCTGTTGCCACCTGTGCTATAATTGACCTCTATCCATCGGGAACCAGGGCAGCCCTGCGCCGCGGTTGTCCAACTGTGAGGGCAAAAACGTGCTGGCTCATTCCCTGAGGAGATTCTGATGTTTGGGCAGCTGCAAAGCACAATTCTTTTTCTGCTGGCTCTGGTCTTGTCGATCAGCTTCCACGAGTTTTCTCATGCCTGGTCGGCCTACGAGCTTGGTGATCTAACTGCTCGCAGGTTGGGCCGCATGACGTTGAACCCGCTGGTTCACTTTGATCCCATCGGCGGACTGATGATCGTATTCATGGCCTTCAGTGGTTTTGGTATTGGATGGGGCAAGCCGGTACCGGTCAACCCCTACAACCTGCGGGGCAACCCCCGTGTGGGGATGGGGCTGACTTCGGCTGCTGGCCCCTTTTCCAACCTGGTTCTGGCGACGCTCTTTGCCATCCCATTGCGCATGGGCTGGTCTCTGCCGAGTCTGCTGGTGGCTTTTTTGTGGACGATGGTCTATACAAACGTGGGCTTGGCCCTATTCAACCTGATTCCCCTGCCGCCTCTCGACGGATTCCACGTGATCCAGGGTATCATTGGCACCATCCGTACCAGGTGGGCGGTTGAGCTGGGAAATATGCTGGATCAGATCGCTCCCTACGGCCCGTTTCTGTTGCTGGCTCTATTGTCACTTGGCTGGTTCAGCTCCTTTAGTCCCATAGGAAACCTTTTGGGTCCAGCACGAAACGCACTGGTAGCGCTGATTGCAGGCATATAGGGCGTGTCGGCTGCATATCGCGTCCAGCAGTTCGTATACGCGGTGCGTGCTGTGATCCGGCCGAAGAAGGGTGGGGTGGATCTCGCAGCCCGCTACCTTTCCCCGGAGGCGCAAAGCCTCTTTGAGGCCATGCCGGGCTATGACCGCCAGCACGCGCTCAACGTGGTGCAAGTGCTGCAGGGTGAGGGACACACAGATGCCGACCTCCTGGTGGCAGCGCTACTGCATGACGCCGGGAAAACGGTGCAGCAGGATGGCGCGCTGAGCCTGTGGCACCGGGTGGCCGTTGTGCTTCTGCGCGCTTTCAGACCTGGTTTGTTGGATCGGATTGCCGAGGATCGGCCTGGTAGCTGGCGGCGGCCCTTTTTTGTGCAGCAATGCCATGCAGCCATTGGTGCTGAACTGGCGCACAAAGCAGGCTGTTCACCACGAACGGTGGCGCTGATCCGGTATCACGAAGATGCAGCTGGTCGGGTTGAGGATCCAGATCTGGTTGCGCTGCAGGCCGCTGACAATGCAAGCTGAGAGATTGGTACCAGGCACTGGAGTCCGTAGCTCGGGAATCGGAATGCCTCTATAGGATCCAGGAGTCAATACCAAATACCTGTGGAAAGGGAGAAATCATGAGCACAAGCAAACCACGCATTGCGATTGTGGGCCTGGGATTGATCGGCGGCTCCATTGGCCTTGCGTTGCGCGAGGCTGGCGTCGCTTCATCCGTCGTAGGACATGACAAAGAGCCGGGTGTCAACAACAAGGCAAAAAAGATGGGTGCCGTTGACAAGGCGGAATGGAATCTTATCTCCGCTTGTGAGGACTCGGACTTGATTATCCTGGCGACTCCAGTGGTCGAAATGCAGGCGACGATGGAGGCCATCGGTCAGTATCTGCGGCCTGGCTGCGTTGTTATGGATACGGGCTCACTCAAGACGCCGGTACTGGCCTGGGCTGGCGAGTCCTTGCCCGAGAACGTCTATTTCGTGGGTGGAGATCCCATCATCGCCGCGACTGATTACGGAAAGCAAGGCGTGGAGGCAGCTAGGGCGGATCTTTTCCAGAAGGGCCTGTTTTGCTTGACCCCTTCGCCCAGTGCGGATCCCGCCGCGGTCAAGTTGGTCAGTGACCTGGTGATGATCCTGGGCGCGAAGCCCATCTACTTTGATCCGGCCGAGCATGATGGCCTGGTTGCTGCCGTAGATCACCTGCCCGTGCTTTTGTCCTTGGCCATGATGGAGACTGTCATCCATCAGCCCTCATGGAGGGAACTGCGCAAGGTGGCGGGAGCGTCCTTTGAGGTTAGCACGCAACTGGCCTCCACTGAGCCGCCGGGCTTTGGTGACGTATGCCTGACCAATCGGGACAACATTCTGCGCTGGATCGATGCCTATATCGCCTCACTGACCTCGTTCCGGGCGAGTCTGGTCGATGACCAGGCCGAGGTGCTCAACCAACGCTTTGAAGTTGCCGCGGTGGAAAGGGCCAAGTGGCTTCACGATCGTGAGCAGGGTCAGTGGGAGGGCGACAAAGGGGTAGAGATGCCTGAGAAACCGAATCTGTTGGCGGATGCCTTTCTGGGTGGATTCCTGCGGAAAAAAACAAAGAAGGATGACTAGGGGTACATCTCGCCATGCCTAGCATTTCGCTTGTATTGCCGGCCTACAATGAGGCCGAAAACATTGAAGCAATGATCACCGAGGCCGTGCCTGCTCTGGAGGCAAGCGTCCAAGAAGCCGACGGTGATTCAGGAACACCCGAGTCTGATGGGGCCCTGCAGAACCAAGGTTGGGAGATCATCGTCGTGGACGATGGCAGTGCCGACGATACTGCGGCCATCACCCGCCGCCTCATGGAGAGCATTCCACAGTTGCGGCTGGTGCAGCATCCCGTCAACCAGGGATTTGGGGCTGCCGTGTTCAACGGCTTCACGAGTGCCGAAAAGGATTGGATCTTTTACACGGACGCTGATCGTCAGTTTGTGATGAGCGAACTGGAGCAGTTTGTGCCCCTGATGGGTCAGGCCGATCTGATCGCTGGCTACCGCGCCCCCCGCCGGGACCCATTCATGAGGGTCGTCTATGGCAAGGGGTGGAGCATGCTGTGCACATTCATGTTCGGTTATACCGTGCGTGATGTGGATTGTGCCTTCAAGCTTTTCCGCCGCCAGATCATAGAGGAACTGGCACCAACCATTGCCTCTCGAGGGGCTACTTTCAGCATAGAATGGCTGGTGCGGGCCAAAAGAGCAGGCTATCGCTTTGTGGAATTGCCCGTAAGTCATCGTCCTCGAGTCGCCGGCAGCCAGACAGGGGCCAATGTCAACGTCATCGTCCGTGCCTTCCGGGAGATGCTGGGCTTCCGTCTGCAACTCTGGCGCGAGGGCAAGCCCCGGTCCAGTCCGAGGAGCTAATCTGGACCCGATGGGCGGACAAGCGGCGAACCTCCGCCAGCGCTGGGCGCTTTTGGGCATCATTCTGCTGGCCTTTCTTCTGCGCGTCTATAGTTTGGGGCGCTCAGAACTCTGGTTCGATGAGGCGCTCAGCGCTGTCATAGCAGCGAAGGGATGGGCAAGTATCCTTCAGTATACTCTGCACACACCCTTTGAGCATCCCCCGCTGTACTATCTCTCGTTGCACACCTGGACTCGCGCCACAGGCACGACGGAGTTTGCCCTTCGCTTCCTCTCCTTGTTCTGGGGCATTCTCCTCATCCCCCTCTTGTACCGCTTTATGGCTTCCTGGGGAGGGCGCTCCTTTGGGCTGTTGGTAGCCTTGGTCTCTGCCCTGTCCGCCGTTCATATCGATCACTCGCAGAACGCGCGCATGTACAGCATCTTGCCCGTGCTGGGGATTTTGCTGTTGATCTGCTTTTTCCGTGGTTTGGAAACCTCACGGCTCCGCTGGTGGTTTGGGTTCCTGGCGGCTGCAGTCCTGGGGATAGCCGTACACTATTACTTCTCCCTCATGTTGCTGGTGCCTTTCGCCTTTCTTCTCCTGGGTGGGAAAAAGTATAGAAGACAGGCTGGCATCCTCTTCCTGGTTCTGGTCGCTTGCGTGCTGCTGGTTGTTGGCTGGTTTGGGTTTTCACCAGGTTTCCGGCAGGCGATACTGCAAGTGGCAACCGGTGAGGGCGGAGGCGTGTCTAGCTTGGGCCAGCGCATTATGCACACGGCAGGCGGACTGTTATCTGAGCCGCCAGTCGCCGGGCATGTGGCTCTGGCCCTGCTGGCTGTGCTGGGGGCAGTCTTTTGGCCGCTGCCGCCTGCCCCAGGTACCCATCCGGTGAGTCAGGTTGGCTCGCGTCGTTTTGTGTTAGTCTGGCTGCTCGTGCCCTGGCTGGTTGCCCTGGCCATCCCCTACTGGCTGCAAGATCGACACCTGGCCTATCTTCTGCCGGCCATATACGCGCTGGTGGCCTGCGGGCTGCTCGTCTTGCGCCGCAAGAGCAGAGCGCTGTTTCTGGCGGGCTTGGTCCTCATGGGGGCCACCACCGGCTATTGGCTATACCGTCAGGACGCCGAGCCTGAATTCGAGTTTGGCGCGATAATGACCTACGTAGAGGACCGAGCGCTGCCCCAGGATCTGATCATCATGAACCAGCCCGCATTCTGGCCTTTCGAGGAGTACTATGCTCAAGGAGACCTGGCGACAGCCTATGCTCCAGCATACGCCGACCTCCCGGACGAGGCGCTGGATAGCACGCTGAGGAGTCTCGTCGGCCAGCACGGTCGTATCTGGCTGGGTCCCATTGGAGCCTGGACAGAAGATCCCGACTCACGAGTAGAGCGGTGGTTGGTATCGCATGCCTACCAGGCCTACAAGGAGTGGTTCGCAGCGGGAGGCTCTGCCGCCCTCTACTTTACAACGGATGCGCTGAAGCCGCTGACGATGGAATCTGCGGTTGCTTGGGAGGACAAAGTTCGCCTGGTGACTGCTCACAGTTCATCGTCCATGGTCACTGCTGGCGATGCGATCCGTTTGGCGCTTGGCTGGCAGGCAGCCGAGGAGCTAGATTCTTCCCTCTGGGTCTCTCTCTACCTGGTGGATGACGAGGGCCAGGTCTGGGCAACGAGGCAGAGCGAGCCATGTGGTGGTTGGTGCCCGACTGATTCCTGGGAGCCGGTTGCCCTTGTTCAAGACCAACATGCCCTACTGATACCGGAGGGGACACCGCCTGGCTCTTACCGCCTTCAGGTGGCATTGTACGCTCCCGATGAGGGGCGGGAGTTGGTGGCTGCGGGCAGCGGGCCACGCGTGGATTTGGGCTCAGTCCAAGTCATGGAACTTACGCAAGCAGAAGCTCGGCCAGGTCCCCGTCCAATGGTTCAGTACCCCCTGGAGGCGGGGTTTCGCAACGAAATTGATCTCTTGGGCTTTGACCTCGCCTCCGCAAAAGCCCCGGCTGGCGGTACTGTTGCGTTGGACCTGTATTGGCAGGTCCAGAACACGCCGTCGGATGACTATGAACTCCTGCTAGAGTTGGTTCTGCCTGATGGCAAGGTCTTGGTCAACTGGAATCGACCACTGGTGGCGGACACTGTTCCAACCAGCGTCTGGCTGGCGGGGCAGTTCTTGCGTGGACCACACCAACTCAGCCTTCCTGGCCAGGTTGCTCCAGGTGAGTATGACCTACGACTAAAGGTTCTGGATCCGCAGGGCCAGCCACTCACTTCCAGCAAGTCGGACCGTCTGAAAGGTCTCGATCGGTTGTTGCCCTGGCAGTCCCGCCGGACCGAAGATGGCCTGGTACTGGGGAGTCTTGTGGTCACAGAACTGCCTGATCGGTCCCACAATTTTGAGCTACCTGCCATGGAAAACACATTGCGCTACCGATTGGGCCAGCGAGTAGATCTGTTGGGCTATGACTTGGATACAGCCTCGGCGACGCCAGGTGGGCAGCTCGAGGTGACCCTGTACTGGCAGGCTCGTGGGGCCACGGTCAAGCCGTACAAGGTATTCACGCACCTGGGCGACGATGGGCTTTCGCCTCCGGTGGCCCAGCACGACGATCTTCCCGGCGAAGGTTGCTGTCCGCCAAATACCTGGGTCGAGGGTGAAGTGGTCGTAGACCGGCATCTTGTGCCCTTGGCTTCAAATCTCGTTCCCGATACCTACCTGTTGACGGCAGGGATGTACGACGAACCTACTGGCCTCCGCCTGCCTGTCTTCGGTGCCCAAGGCAACGAGGTCGCAGGCGATCGCGTCCCCATTGCTGAGGTGGTGATCCACCCCAGGAGTACACCGGCGTCGGCGCCAATCCTGCCCAAGATGGACTTCCGTATCTATCTGCCCCTGGTGGAGGCGAACCAGTGAACAACGGGGCGGTCGTGCTCGGATCTGGTTCAAAGACCGAGCCTCCGGTGGGGGCGCGCTCAGAGATCCAGAGGAACAAGTCTGGCCTTTGGTTGTTCTTGCTGTTGACGGCTATCTACTTGCTCAGCTATAGCGGCAACTTTCACGCCATTGACGAGGTTTCGGTCGCGGCCATGACCGAAAACCTTGTCAAGCATGGACGAGTTACCACAGACCAGATTCGGTGGTCGCTGGCTTGGACGCCCAGCCAGGGACAACTTGGCCCGGACGGTCACCTGTACTCCAAAAAGGGCCTGGGCTCGGCTTTGTTGGGGGCGCCCTTTTACTGGCTAGCTCTGCATGTGCCAGAGGCCGGCCTTGTCCGGGCCCTGATGCTGTCGAATGCCCTGGTTACAGCCTTGACCGCCTGGCTGCTCTACTCGAGCATACAATTGCTTGGCTATCGCCCCTTGGTCGCAGCGCTTACCGCCTTGGCTTATGGTTTAGGTACCATGGCCTGGCCCTATGCCAAGTACTTTTTCAGCGAACCGCTGACCGCCCTGGGTCTGATGGCCGGCCTATGGGGTTTATTGGCTTTCAGACAGTCATTTCAGTTGCGCTATGCTTTTGTGGCGGGGCTGGGTCTCGGCATCGCTCTGCTTGCCAAAGTCGCCAACGTTGTTGTTTGGCCCTTCTACTTTGTCTACGGCTTCTGGGCGGCCAGCCAGCAGGAGCAACCGGAAGAGCCGCAAGCCCAGACACTTTTTGAGAAGGCCATGACTTTGCTGCCCTCTGTGATTGCCTTTCTATTGCCAATAGCTGCTGCTGGTTTCGTGCTGGCTGCCTACAACTTGGTCCGGAGCGGAAACCTGTTGGATCTGGGCTATGCCCCTGATGAAACTTTTTCCACACCGCTCTGGCGTGGTCTGGCCGGCCTGTTGATCAGTCCTGGGAAAGGCTTGTTTCTTTACTCGCCCATCCTGCTAGCGGCTCTCGCGGGCCTTCCCGCTCTCTTTCGCCGTGACAGGGCCACAGCGCTCCTGAGTCTGGGCGTAGCCATCGCATTCCCTCTGCTTTATGCGGGTTGGTTCATGTGGTGGGGGGGGTGGAGTTGGGGGCCGCGATTCCTGGTGCCGAGCCTGCCCTTTCTCTGCCTTTTTCTGGCACCGGTGGTGGAATGGGCTCTGCACCCTGGCCGGTGGTGGGCCATGGTTCTGCTGGTAGTGCTCGTACTGGTCAGCTCGCTGATGCAGGTCCTGGGTGTAGCGGTAGACTTTAACCAGTACCTGTTGCAGCTCTATCAGCGCGGCTTGGACAGCGGGCAGATCAACTTTCAGGTTGAACTCAGCCCTATCCTGGGGCACTGGGCCTTGCTCCGCAATGCCATGGCTGCCGCGGGGTCCGCCGGCCAGTTGGATCTGGCCTGGGCGCGGGACCTGGTCGGCGGGATAGATGGACTCAGATTGCTGTGGCCCCTACTTCTGTGCCTTGCCGCATTGCTTGGTTGGTGGCTTGGCTCCAAAACTACAGAACGAAAGGGGCCGCGCCTGTTTTGGTTGGCCGGTTGTATTGTGCTGTTGCTTATCTCTATGGTGGTGCTGGTGCGCCTGCCAACCCCCGCTAACGAGTGGCAGGCTGGCGGGGAGGTGCTCTCGCAGACGCTGGCAACAGCCCAGCACGAGGACGTGATGATCGTGGATCTCTTGCCTTTTGGCGATCATCTGGGACACACGACCTCGCTGCTCGATCGCTACAAGGCTGCCCCGGTCTATTGGGGCTGGGCGCGTGAGGAACCGGTTTCAGTCGAGCGACAGGCAGAGTTGGCTGCTTTGGGCAAGGAGTACCACCGGCTGTGGCTTGTACTTGATACGACACCGGAGGCTGACCCGGCAAGTACCACTGAGCGCTGGCTGGATGAGAACGCCTTCAGGGTGGCAAGTTCGTGGATGAGCCCTGCCATGCGTTTGGTACAATACGAGTGGCCCGCTGGAGGCATCGGACAGGGCCTCGATTCGCCCGAGAGTCTCCGTTTGGGGGATGACTTGTGGTTGGACAGATTCGCTCCTGCCTGCAGTGACTCGCCTGACAGTGTCCAAAGCATGCCTTGCACATCCTCCATGCCCTTGGATGCCTATCCCGGTGATGTGCTGGCCTTCTCTCTGTTCTGGCGGGCAGAGCAGCCCGTGGAGCAGGACTATACTGTCTTTGTTCAACTGCTGGATGCGGGTGGCAAACTCCATTTACAGCTGGACCGCCTTCCCGTGGGAGGTTTTCGTCCGACCTCTACGTGGCAGCCTGATGAGGTGATCGTTGACAACTATGGTCTGGCTCTGCCTACGGATCTGGCGCCAGGCCGCTATCGACTCATCGCCGGGCTCTATCTACCAGCCAGTATGGAAAGGCAGATGGTTACCTCTGACGACGGCGTTCTCCTGGGGGATCACGTAGCCCTGGGTGAGGTCATCGTTACTCAAGGGGACGGGCCATGACGCATTCACATGCTCCGAACCCGGCAACCCGACTCGCCGACGGAGGCTGGCTGCGCCGGATTCGGGCGGGATATGATACCCACCGGGATTTTGTGCTGCTTTTGGCGCTTTTTGCCGTCCTGCAGAGCATGCTGTTGATCTTTTTCGCCCCGGGCGGCCGGTTCGGCGACTATTCGGACTATTGGTACTACCAGGAGATGGCTTCACGCCTGGACAGCGGCTACTTGCCCTACATCCACTACTGGGTAGAGTATCCACCCTTGTTTCCCTGGCTGCCGGTTGGGGCCTATTGGATCAGCCAGTTGCTGCCGCCCGCGCCCAACCCTCAACTCTGGTTCTACGCAGTCTTTGGCGCGCTCATGGCGTTCTTTGCCGTGGGCAATCTGGCGCTGATTTACCTGTTGGGACTCAGGCTGTATGGCCGCGACAGGCCAGGCCGGCGCAGCGCCCTGCGCTGCGCAACTTTCTATGCTCTGCTCTTTGGCCCCATTTTTGTTCATGCCGGATGGTTCGATGGTGCGGCGCTCTCTTTCTTGCTCCTGGGGCTGTATCTGCTCCTGAAAAACAAGCCGGGTCTCAGCGCGCTCATCGTCGGGTTGGGGGCCATGGTCAAGGTCCTGCCCCTGGTACTCGTGCCCGTAGGATTCAAGCTACTTGCCCGGCGGTGGCGCTTTCTGGCGGTGCTGGCCCTGACCGTCGTTGCCATCAACCTGCCCTTCTACCTGGCGAATCCGGCGCTCTTTGTCGCCTCATGGCGCGCGCTTTTGACCCAGCCATCGTGGGAGACAGTCTTTGCCTTGCTCGATGGTTACTATTCCTATGGTTTGGTGATCGGCAACCGTTTTGATCCTGCTCAGGCCGGCGGTGGTCAGCGTCCAGAGTTTGTGCCCTGGTTGGTGGTGCTGGCAGTCTCCGGTTTCGTCTACCTGCTTGCATACCTATTGCCCTGGCAGTTGCCCAAGGTTGATAGACCTCAGTTTCGGTTGCGCTCCGTGCTGGAGCAGTTCAGGCATCCGGTCATAGGTGGCAAGGGCCTGACCGCCGACCCGCTGAGCATCGTCGCCTTTGTGGGACTCAGCCTGAATCTCTTTATGATTTTCTCCAAGGGCTACAGCCCTCAGTTTCTTCTATGGTACCTGCCTTTCCTGGTGCTGCTCATGCCCAATGGCTGGGGATTAACCTACGCTACTCTGCTCACCGTCAACGCTGTGGTTGAGCGCATATTCTTCTTCTTTCTCCTGCCCGATGCCCAGTGGCTGCTGGCGGCCACCGTGCTCTCGCGTACTGCCCTGATGCTGATCTTGGTCCCAGAGTTCCTGGCCGTGATGCGCTTTCTGCCCCAGCGTCGCTGGGCCAATGTACGGCGTTGGCTGTCAATTCCCCTGGTATTGGCGACACTGGTGCTCGTAGGCTTTGGATCCGTGGCCCTTGTCCGTGACTATGGCCAACAACGCTACGCTAACAGCCCCCAGCGGCACGTGGTGGATCGCATTCGTGCAGCCGCCTTGCCAGACGACGGCGTTATAGTTACCAGCCGCCAAGGATTTGATGCTGTGGCGCCCTTCCTGCCCGAGCAAGATGTCCGTTTGTACACGCGCGACGATGGTGAATTCCGACCCGAGGCATTCGAGAGGCAGTGGGCAGGCTTTGTGGGCAGCCACCCACGTGTCTGGCTATTGCTCGATTTTGCTGGTGGCCAGAGCGCCGATTGGAACGCGTATCTTGGCCAACGGCTGAGCCAAACCGGCTACCCAACGACAGATGAGTGGGTTGGACCTGAGCAAAGACTGGTGCACTATGCCAGCGCAGCGCCTTCTGCGATTCGCGTGGAGGACACCCATGCTGACTTTGGCAATAAGGTGATATTGGATCGTGTGGAGCTGGATGGGGATCCACTCCAGGGCGGGCAAGTGCTCCGTCTGCGATTGCACTGGCGTGAGCCCCCGGCGCCTGACCTGAACTACAATGCTTTCGGTCATCTCATATCTGAGCAGGGCCAGCTCAATGCCCAGCAGGACATTCCCCTGCAGTCAAGCGGACGGATGGGCCTACTACTGCCGCTGGATCTGCCGGCTGGTACCTATCATCTGCATGTTGGTGTCTATGACCCGCAAACCGGGGAGCGATTGCTCCTGCCCTCCGGCGAGGATAGTGTGGTTGTCGATAGGATCGATGTTCAATGAGCAATAATCTGGCTTTGGTAACAGTCGTGCTACCCACCTACGATGAACGGGAGAATATTGGCCCGCTCATCGAGAGAATCCTGGCAAGCGTAGGGCAGCCGGTGGAGATCATTGTGGTGGATGATGATTCTCCTGACCTCACTTGGCAGGTGGTTGAGGAGATTGCCACCGAGGATCAGCGGGTAAGCTTGCTTCGACGCATGGACGAGCGTGGCCTGACCTCGGCACTGATGGCGGGCATTGGCCTTGCCCGCGGAGAGGTAATCGCCTGGATGGATTGTGATCTCTCCATGCCGCCGGAGGTGTTGCCCGCTTTGCTGGAGGCTGTAGGGGTGGCAGACATTGCCGTTGGCTCGCGCTACATACGAGGTGGGGCGGACATCGGCCATTCTCTTGTGGGCCGGCTCTTCAGCCGGACCATCAACCTCTGGGCGGCACTGTTTCTGGGCTGGGGGGTCAAGGACTATACCAGTGGTTTCATGGCAGTGCGCCGCTGTGTGTTCGAGAGCATCGAACTGCGGGGAGACTATGGCGAGTATTGCATTGATCTGCTGGCTCGAGCGCAAAGGCTTGGCTTCACCATTCGCGAGGTTCCCTACCATTGTGTTCCCCGCTTGGAAGGGCAGTCAAAGACGGCGACCAACCCTTGGGGCTATATCCGTCGGGGCTGGAAATACGTACTAACTGTAATACGGCTGTGGGCGACTGGTGCCGGCCACGCCCCCCGCCATGAGAATTCTTGAGTTGGAGGGAGAAAATGCTGCAACCTGTGGAGCTTTTACCGGAAGACTTGGGCGACCTGGCCGAGATCATACCGGGTCACGAACCGGAACTAAAAATCTCAATCCCGCGTATTCCAATCTCCGAGTTGGAGCTTGGGCAGACAATCATTCCTGTCTGCGAGCCAACCTTGGGGGGGAACGAGACCCGCTACGTGATGGACTGCCTGAATACCAACTGGATTTCGTCGGCAGGCAAGTACATTCCCCTTTTCGAGCAGGGGTTCAGCCGCATGGTAGGCTGCGAGCATGGCATCGCCTGTGTGAGTGGGACTGCAGCGCTGCATCTGATCATGGCCGCTCTGGGCCTGGGGCCCGGGGATGAGGTGATCGTCCCCACTTTCAGCATGATCGCGACTGCCTACGCAGTATCGTATACCGGCGCCCGCCCAGTATTCGTCGATTCGGAGCGTCGAACCTGGAACATGGATGTCGGACAGATCGAGGACAAGATCACAGACCGGACCAAGGCCATCATTGTGGTGCATACCTATGGCCATCCAGTCGACATGGATGCGGTGTCAGAGATTGCGAGTAAACACAACCTGTATGTCGTGGAAGATGCTGCCGAAGCTCATGGGGCCGAATACAAGGGGCAATTGGTGGGCAGCTTGGGCGATGCCGCAGCTTTTAGCTTCTATGCCAACAAAATCATCACTACCGGCGAGGGGGGGATGGTCACCACCAACGATTCTCGTTTGGCAGAGGTCGTACGTACTCTGCGCGACCATGCCTTCTCTCACGAGCGTCACTTCTGGCACAAGTTCATCGGCTACAGTTTTCGGATGACCAATATGCAGGCAGCTGTCGGGCTGGCACAGACTGAGCAGATGGAAGGCTTTGTAGAGCGCCGTCGCAGCAATGCGTTGCTCTACAGCTCACTGCTTCAAGATGTACCAGGGCTGAGCCTGCCGAAGGAGGAACCTTGGGCCCGGAACGTCTACTGGATGTACGGTCTGCTGGTGGAGGATGAATTTGGCCTGAGTCGCGACGAACTTCGAAGGCGTCTCGCCGGAGAGGGTATTGAGACCCGAACCTTTTTCATCCCCATGCACCTACAGCCGATCTATCACGCCGACTATCGGAACGAGCGGTATCCTATCGCTGAGGATCTTTGCCGGCGAGGACTGTATTTGCCGTCCTCCTCGTCGCTATCAGAGCAGGAGATTGAATTTGTGGTCCAGGCGGTAAAGGCTTGTCGTACTGAGTAATGCCGGCCAACCGGCTCCTGGCCTACCTTTTGGACACGAATTATCATGGACAACCAACAGAGAATACAACCGCCTGACCCCATTCCTCCACCTGAGTACAAGGCGGCCTACGTACGGACGATGTTTGGTCGTATCGCTCAGCGATACGATCTGATGAACCGCCTGATGACACTGGGTCGAGATCGGGCTTGGCGCCGCTATGCAGTGGCGAGTGCTGCGCCGCCGCCCGGGGGGCGAGTGCTGGACGTTGCCACTGGGACTGGAGACTTTGCCCTGGAGACGTTGCGCCAGCAGCCAACTGTCCAGGTTGTGGGTCTGGATTTCACATCTGAAATGTTGGTCATTGCTCGTGAAAAAGGTGCGGCCGCTAATGCGGACCTGGGCCTTACTGCTGGAGATGCGCTGCATCTCCCTCATGCCGATGGGGTTTTCGACGCGGTCGTGACCGGCTTTGCGCTCCGAAACGTGACCGATATTCCCGCCGCCTTTGCGGAAATGGCGCGCGTGACCTGCCCCGGTGGACGGGTCGCCTGCCTGGAGATAGCCAAGCCCCAGCAACCTCTTTTCCGGCGTTTATTCGCTCTCTATTTCTATCGGCTCGTGCCCTTGCTGGGAGGATGGATCACGGGTCAGCCATCCGCCTATTCCTACTTGCCCAATTCCCTCACAGCTTTTCTGACACCCGGCGAGATTGCCGAGGTGATGCGCGGATCGGGTTGGTGCAAAGTCCAGTACCGGCGCATGATGCTAGGCACAGTGGCAGTACACGTCGGGGTACGGGACCGAAATGGAGGCGGGGAAGGTGGAACTGGGGACAACTGATTCCTTCTTGGGATGAGTCGGCTATGGACTGTTGGGTGGCGCCAGGCGATAGCCGACGCTCCGGACATTGATGATACAACCCGTGTCGCCGGCAGGGTAGCCCAGCTTGCGACGCAGGGAACGAACGAGTGGGCGTAGCAGAGAGCCGGCCTCCACATGGTCAGTCTCGAGGCCATGGGTGATCTGAATCAGTTCCTGGGGCCCAACCACTTGATCAGCGCGTCGGGCAAGGTGTTCCAAGAGCGTAAACTCGCGGGCAGACAGGCGAATCTGTTCCTCTCCGAACCAAACCAGGTGCTGGCTGGGGTCAATGCGCAACTGACCTACGATCAGAGGGCCTGCAGTCGAGGTGCCGGGGGCTGCCGGCCGGGACACGAGTTGGCGGAGTTGCCGGCCACGTCGAAGCTTGCCCTGAACGGCAGCCAGCAGGTCTTCCGGTTGGATGGGCTTGGTCAGGTAATCATCGACACCCAGCTCTTTGCCGTAGCGGATGTCGCTATCCAGGCTACGGGCGGTGAGGAACATGAAAGGGATGGTCAGCCAGTCGGGGTTTTGCCGTACGCGGTCGTAGAGCTGGTAGCCGTTCATGCGCGGCATGGCAATGTCGGCAAGGATCAAGTCCACAGGCTGTGATTTCAGGGCGTTGAGAGCTTCAACTCCTTCGCGGGCGGTCAGTACCTGGTAGCCTTCCGCTTCCAGCACGAGTGCAAGATTCTCAAGGATCGCGGGTTCATCGTCGGCCACAAGGATCGTTGGAGGCTCGCCCGGTCCCGAACCCGCAGCTACCCCCAGATCCTCAGTTGCCTTCATACTCATGCTCCCTCTCTTTCTGCAGGGGCAGAAGAATGGAAAACGTACTGCCTTCGCCCGGAGTCGAGGTGACTGTCAGGAGCCCCCCGTGCAGTTCGACGAGTTCCCTGGCAATTGACAATCCCAGACCTGTTCCGGGAATCTCCTTTTGTGAATCAGCTCGATAGAAACGGTTGAACACATAGCGCATATCTTCCTCACTGATGCCAGCGCCGGAGTCGATCACACGCAAAGCTATCCACCGATCCTGGGGAGGAGCCTGGCTGCCATCTTTCCGACGTGCCCGGATCTCTTCCCATTCCTCTGATGGTGGGCTTGTGTTTCCCTCCATTATCAAGCCCTCGCACACGATCTGCCCACCCGGTGGCGTATACTTGATGGCATTGTTCAGCACGTTGCGGATAGCCTGCCTCAATTGGCCCTCGTTGCCCCAGACCGAGAGTACACGAGCCCCCACTAGATGCAGGGATTGCCCCTTCTGCCGCGCAAGCGGCAGTTGCTTTTCCACCTCTGATGCTGCCAGGTCCACCAGGTTGAGAACCTGACGCTCTAGGGAGATGCGTTGGCTATCGATGCGAGAGGTTTCCAGAATATCCTGAATGAGGTCGTTCAGCACGCTCGTGTGCACGCGAATATCACGGATCATACGTAGGCGTTTGTCGTCGTCCAGACGATGATAGAGCCTGTCCAGATTTCCGCCAATCAGTGTGATTACCGAGAGTGGAGTGCGCAGCTCATGGGAAACATTCGATACGAACTCGTCTTTCATGCGCTCGGCCGCCTTGATCGGCGTAATGTCCCGCTCTACACTCACATAGCCGGCCAGATCTCCGCTGTCAGGCTCGTGCAAGGGAGCCACCGTCACCGCAACATCGTGCAGCGTCCCGTCTCTGCGCTTATGGACCGCCTGTCCACGACAGTTCCGATCCGAGCACTTGACTTCTTCCATCAGGGCTTGATATCCCTCGAGGAGGGTCTGACCCTGCCAGATGCTCCACGGTTGCCCCTTCGCCTCGTCGCTGGTGAAACCCGTTAGTGCAACTGCTGCTGGGTTCATGTATTGGATGAACCCGGCCACATCGGTGACGACAACGGCCTCTCCGACAGCCTCCAGTATTGCCTGCGTGCGGTCGCGTTCTACCTCGAGTTCGAGGGTACGCTGAGCCACTGTTCCCTCCAGATCCTCTGCCCGACGCTGCAGTTCGTAGTACAGCCGGCTGGTGTCCAAGGCTTGCCCAACTGCGCTAGCAACACTCTGTGCCAGCGTGCGGTCGTGCTCGCTGAACTCGCGTTGCTCCGCGGTACCCAGAACAATGCCGCCAGCCAGGTTGTCGCGGACCATGATAGGCACTATCAAAAGCGAGACAATCCCGTGAGTGTGGATCTCGTTGCGTAGAGGCGCCAACCTCGGTTCCAGCTCAACATCCATCACCGCCACAGGCACTTGGCCCATTGGGCCAAGCCTGGTCACTATGGAGGGTAGGAGGGCCTGCGGACCGGTTGCTGAACCAGAGTGTGCCCACCGGTTTCTGTCACGCTCTATGTCCCAAGTCTGTTCAGCTTCCCAAGCGGCCAGCGAGGCGGCAGCGTGAGGGACTTCAAGGGCATCTGCCAGCGCCTCGCAGGCTGTGTCGAGAATTCTGTCCGCATCGAACGTAGATCCCGCGGCTACAATAACCTGGTTGAGTAAGGTAAGCTCCCGATTGCGCTTGAGGATCTCTTCCTCGGCCTCGAGACGCCGGGTTCTCTCCCACAGCAGGCGCCGGTATCGATTCAATCGGGTAATCGTTCGAACCCGGGTCCGTAGCTCAACGCGATCGACGGGTTTGGTCACAAAGTCATCGGCGCCAGCTTCGATACCGCGTAGACGGGAATCACGGTCATCAAGTGCTGTCACCAGAATGATAGGTACCTCCGCTCGAAGCGGATCATCGCGCAGGCGCTGGCAGACCTCAAACCCGTCCATACCTGGCATCATTACGTCCAGCAGAACGGCATCTGGAGCGATCTCCTTGATGGCTGCCAGCGCCTCGGGCCCATTGGCTGCAAAGGTCATTTCATAGCCTTCGTGGAATAGCATCGCTGCCAGCATATCGCGGGCGTCGGGTTCGTCATCTACGATGAGGATACGCGGTCTGTCCATGGTAGACATTATCATGGGTTTTTTGCTTTTGGACAAGTCCAAGTGCCGCATTCGGTTGGAGGTTGGCAGGATGAGAAGCAGTGGATCAAGACGTATCAGTCACCTGTGCTCTGGTTACCGGAGGCATGGCGGCTCAGCATCTTGAGAAGCATCCTGGGACCAATAGGCTTGTGCAGGTACTCTGCTGCCCCAGCTTCCAGGTACCTTTCCCGGTCACCTGGCAGACCCAGTGTCGTTGTGACGATGATGGGAATCGCTGTGCTGGAGGGCGGATCGAGCTCTTGCGAAATGGCTTCAAGACGCTGGATCCCCTGTGCGCCGTCCAGCCCGGGCAGCGCTAGGTTAGCCACGATCGCTACGGGGCCCTCCTCTCTGGTTTGCTGAGCTGCCTCTGTGCCGTTCCGCGCAACGATGACCCGGTAGCCCCCGGCTCGTAGGGATTCGGATGCTATGGTGATCGTCTCTTTGTGATCATCTGCCACGAGTACGGTAGCGACCGGGTGGGACGATGATGCGGCCGCGGGCACTGCCTGCGCCTCCACTGAACCCTTCGAGATTCTCTCGCCCTCTACCCCTGACCAGGGGATAGCAATGGTGAAACGACTCCCCTCCCCGATCTTGCTCTCTACTGAGACGCTCCCACCGTGCATTGTGGCCAGACGATGGACCAGAGACAACCCCAAACCCGTACCCGCATAGGCTCTGGATAGGCTGCTGTCCAACTGCACGAATGGCTGGAAGAGCCTCTTCATATCCTTCTCGGCAATGCCAATCCCGGTGTCCCAAACGCAGAAACGAACCGCTTCTCGTGCCGACTCAACCGCAACTTCCAGACCGATGGACCCACCTTGAGGCGTGAACTTGATAGCATTGCTGAGCAGATTGACCAGCATCTGTTTGAGCCGGCGTTCGTCCGCCTGAATTGTCTCTGGACCTGGTGGTCCTATGCGCGCCTTATCAAAGCTGAACGATACCTCGATCTGTTTTTCATGAGCCGCCTGCTTGGTCAATTGCAGGCTGGCTCGGCAAACCGATTCGATAGAAGTGGGCGCCTTGATCAGTTCTACCTTCCCCGCCTCGATCTTGGAAACATCAAGGATATCGTTAATTAGGGCCAAAAGGTGCCGGCCACTTTTCTCGATGTTGCCCACTGATCTGGACTGTCTCTCATTGATCGGTCCATAGACCTCATCCTGCAACACCTGGGCAAACCCCAGTATGGCGTTGAGGGGCGCGCGTAGTTCGTGGCTCATGCTGGCTAGAAACTCATCCTTGAGGCGCGCTGCGCGGGCTAGCTCTGCATTGGCGGAACTCAGATCGGAGGTCCGTTTCGCCACGCGCTGGGCTAGCAGTGCCCTTTCCAGCATCAACTCTGTGTGTGATCGCTGTAGATCATCGAACAGTCGGGCATTGCGGATGGCAGTGGCTGATTGGTTGGCGAAAGCGATGGCCAACTTCCCATCGTGCTGAGAATAGAACCCTGGTTTCTGATGGTTCAGATTCAACAGACCGATGACCTCATCTTGAACCACCAGTGGCACGCCCATCCAGCAGCGAATCTGTGTACTTCCCGGGATGTGCTGCCAGCTCGGCTCGGCAGCAGTGTCCGAGATGATCGCAGGTTTGCGGCCCACGAGAATGCCTTGTACGTGGGGCAGTGCCTCAATGTGTAGTGGCGCGGAGGGCCTACGATCTGCGTCAGTACTACGATAGGCGACAAGGTCTAGGACCTTGCCAGTAAAAAGCATGATCGATGCGCTGTCATACTGGACGACGCGAGCCAGTTGCTCCAGGATGAGTGGCAGCACCTGTTGGGGATCGAGCTTAGCGTTCAGGGCTGCGGCTACCTCGCGCAGGGTTTCGGCCTGCAGACGCTGCTCGCGCTCGGCGGCCAGCAGTCGTTCGCGTTCCTCCTCGACCCGCCGGCGCTCGGTGATATCGCGGACGACTGTGATCACTTGTGTCACTCTGTCATCCTCATAAACCGGAATTCTGCGGACTTTTGTTGTCAGTTCTCTCCCCGCGAGCTGGACCGTTTCTTCGGAAACGAGGATCTGCCCAGTGGCGAACACTCTTTGGTACTCAACCTCAGTCCCCTGAGGTAGGAAGGGAAACACGTCAAAGATGGTTTTGCCAAGTACGTCGACCTCTAGCCCAAGTTGTTCGTTCCAGACCTGAAACGCCTTGCTCAGGAGGACGATACGTAGATCCTCGTCCACCACATGGATTGCTTCGGACATAGAGTTCAGGGTGGCGCGATACTGCGCCTGTGACCTCTGCAGTGCGATCTCTGCCTGCCGCTTAGCATCCTCAAGTTTCCCGTTTTCTAGCGCCAGCATCACAGCAGGACCCAGCCTCGCTAGCCGTCCTTTGAGTAGGTAATCCGCCGCGCCTTGCTTGATGCAATCCACTGCCACTTCCTCACCCACGCTGTCAGTCACGACAACAAGTGGGATCTCCAGGCCGCGGTCCTTCAGGTGACCGAGCGCATGAAGCGCGTTGAACCCAACCAGGGACAAGTCAGCCAGAATGACATCCCATCCCTCGTCAATCCGCCCCATATAGCTTGCTTCTGTGGCCACACACAGCCAGTCAGGTTCAAACCCCGCCTTGCGCAGCTCGCATACTACAGCGGTCTGATCTGGATCATCATCGAGGATCAGCGCACGGATGGGCACAGGCATTGTCTTCCTACCCTCAACAATTCAGTCAGTTTTCAAGCCAAAGCCACGCTCAGTCAGATCTGTCCTGCACATGGTCATGATGGCGCAGGTGTTAGTATATCACCAACGCCCAGAGATTTCAAGTTTTTCGGTTGTGGACCCGGCCAAAGTGCAATCTGGAGGGGGGGGCATCCTTCGGGGATGAGAAAGAGCCCGTAAAGCTGCTTTGACGTCAAGACAACTGCAGAAGGAGATCTCTAGCCAAATCGTTCAGATCGTGCGTGTGTTTCCGAAGATCCTTGATCATCGCACGGCGCTTCTCGTCGTCCAATCGTTCGTAGAGCAAGTCCAGGTTCCCGCTGAGCAGTGTGATGACCGCCAGCCGTGTGCGCAGGGCGTGCGAGATATCCCGGGCCGGTTGGCCTGGTAGAATGCCCTGTCTACCCCTGACATCACTGTCTGGTCCTGGCCCAGGTCAACGGCTGCCCGGGAAGGACCATCGTCAGGCCGGTGCCGAATAGTGCACGAGTTCTCGTTGACCGTCACTGGGCCGCCTCTCTATCTTGGTCCCGAGTCCCCGGGATGGCCAGAATCACTGCATTTACTTCTGACGATCCGGTTCACGCTAGCAACCAACTCGCGAGGACTGAAGGGCTTGAGCAGGAATTCTACGTCCTGAAATCCGGTACCCTTGCTGTCAAGCTCATCTTGCCGGTAGGTACTAAGGACAAAGACGGGAATAGCTGAGGACCCGGATTGGTTCCTTACCTGTTTCAAGAAACCAAGACCATCTTCGTGCGGTTCGACCAGGTCCAAGATGATCAGATCGGGCTGTTCGTTCCTGGCCTGCTCCAGGGCTTGGGTGCTGTTCTCGGAGACCAAGACCGTATGGCCTTCCTGCACCAAGCGATATTCGAGGATTGTACGTATGTTTACGTCGCGGCCGGTGATGAGGACTTTTCCTACCACAGCCCCCCCCCCTGGTTTCACACCAATTGAAGGATCCAGGCATGATCCTCCCAATGGACTTGATGTGGAGTGTGTACTGCAAACACTTGCAGCAGAGGATCGTCGCGGAAGCGCATGCATATTGCCATGATCCTTGCCCCAAGCGCCTGATCAATACAGTAAATGAAAACGCCCATAGGATACAGTATTTGTGTTAACATGAGGTAACGATTAGGTTAAAAATGGGTTACAAAGAACAGCCGCGCCCAGGTGGGGCGTAACCAAAGCCATTGTGTGATTGCCTGGCTTTTTGTGCCAAGTAATGATATAATCGGCAATCTGACAAAATGAGCGAACAGGAAAGGTTGATGAATCTATTACGCGGACCCACTATCCTATGGAACCGGCTTACGCAACAGGGCCTCAGAGTAACGACGCTATGGGCTGCTGATCACATCGTTCGGATTATCACTGGCGCCCCATGGCGCCCCGTGAGCCAGATCACACCTAACCTGCACGTGGGTGGGCAGTATCGGCGCCGTGGGTGGCCCCGAATGGCGTCGCGGGGGATCACGTCTGTGGTCAACTTGCGCATCGAGTTCGATGATACCAGCGCGGGCATCGCACCCCCACAATACCTGTATCTGCCTACGATCGATGACCATGCACCAACCCTGGAGGATCTGCGTACCGGCGCCCAGTTCATCGCTGGTGCAGTTGCGGAGGGCGGCGGGGTGTATATCCACTGCGGCTCGGGAATCGGGCGTGCGGCAACAATGGCTGCCGCTTATTTCATCAGCACGGGCTTGACGCCAGAGCAGTCCTGGGCGCGCATCCGGGTCGTACGCCCCTTCATCCGTCCCACGCTGGTGCAGATTGAGCAGATCAAGCGTTTTGCCGCTCTTGGGTAAGCAAGAGGCTGATTGGCTATGGACTGGGATGGACTCCTGGAGATGAGCAGTAGGATTGAAAACCAGGCTGCCGCTCCTGGCGTGTTTGCCCTGGGCCAATGGGCGCCAGTCCAAGAATGGGCTTTGGTTCGGAGGAGGCTCAGGCGTTGAGGGTCATTGCTCATCTCGATCTGGATGCCTTCTATTGTGCTGTTGAGGTATTGGAGGATCCCCGCTTGGCCGACAAGCCTGTGCTCGTTGGCGGCCGGTCGCATCAGCGCGGTGTTGTGGTGTCCGCGTCTTATCCAGCCAGGGTCTTTGGCGCGCGTTCGGCGATGCCCATGTCTCGGGCGCTGGCGCTCTGCCCTGAAGCGATAGTGGTCCCGCCTCGGCACGAACTCTACCGGGAGTATTCTCGCCGGGTGATGGCCATCCTGCGCCAAATGGCGCCGGTGGTTGAGCAAATGAGCGTTGACGAGGCATTCCTCGATTTGAGTGACCAGGTCACGGCTTGGGTGGAAGCCATCGAGGCTGCGGGACAGCTCATTCGCCGGGTAAAAGACCAGGTTGGCCTGTCAGCATCCTTGGGCCTGGCGACGAACAAGCTGGTGGCCAAGGTGGCGTCAGAATCGGGACAAACCAGGTGGGCTCACGGTGGTCCGGCCAGGGGAGGAGGCTGCCTTCTTGAGTCCTTTGCCTGTTCGAGCGCTGTGGGGAGTTGGCCCGGTCACAGCCCAGAAGCTGGCCAGCATGGGGGTAACCACCGTGGGTGAGCTGGCGCAGGTGCCTGAGCGGGACCTACGTTCGCGCTTCGGGCGGCAAGGGGCAGCGATGGCCCTGCATGCACGGGGGATCGATGATCGCTCGGTAGTGACTGAGCGTGATCCAAAGTCAGTAGGCCAGGAGCGGACCTTTGCGCGCGATCTGTTCGATATGGATCTCCTGGAACAGCAGATCAGGCGATTAAGCCAGGGTGTCAGCCGCCGCCTGAGACGGCATGGCCTGGCTGCAGGGACTGTTGCCGTTAAGGTGCGCTATGCCGATTTTACCACGCTCAGCCGGCAGACGCGCCTGGCCGTCCCTACGGATGATGAACAATTGATATACCAGGCAGCGATGAGCCTCTTCCATCGGGAGTGGCAGCGCGACCGCCCGATCAGGCTTCTCGGGGTGACCGCACGCCAATTGTCTCCGCCGGTCGGGCAAATGCCTCTGCTGCTGGGTGACGATTCGCTGCTCTGATCCAACTCCACTCGACAGGATCCAGAGCAGGGTATTGTCCTCAGAGCAAGACCTGGACGCGCTCTGATGGCAATGGGCCAAGGGGAGGATTCCACGCAAGGGGACAGCGAACGGCGAATCTGTGAATTGCTTGGAAAGATCCCGACAGATGGCCTGGTGGCCGTCCAGCAGCTCCTGTGTACGGAGCTTGGATACGATCATGCCCATGAGGTCCTATCCCATCATCTCGTTCCTGACAGTGCCCCATGTACCCTGGTTCGCAGCCCCACCATCTTGGCTCGAGCTACGTCTCCTACTGGTAATTTCGACATAATCTATACCCGATTGAGCTCCTCGCAGGACAGTTTGGCTAGCCCTTCCAGCCTTTCAGAAGAGCGCTGGATTATCAAAGAACTGCTGACAGAGCACCCTTGCGCGCTCTTCATCTTCAGCGATCGGGACGAGCGGCGCTGGCACTTTGTCAATGTCCCCTTCGATGAGCAGGTTGCCAGGCGCCAAGTGCACCGACGAGCCGAGCTTGGCCCCGATGAAGCATTGGAGACGGCTGCCCGGTGTCTGGCTCTCATCGATCTATCGGTGGAGGCATTTGGTCACCGCCCCCTGTCACCCCTGGCCGTTCAGCACCGCCACGACCACGCTTTTGATCCAGGAGTGGCTGCTGACCGGTTCTACAACGGCTGCGAGCGTATCTTTTTCGATCTCCAGGCAGATCTCCAAGGGAAGACAGCTGATGAGCGCTGGCCCCGTGCGTATGCGCTCAAGCTCATTGTCCGGCTCCTTTTTGTGTGCTTAGTCCAGCGTACCGGTTGGCTGGGGCATGATCCCCAGTTCCTGTCCAACTTGTGGCAATCCTATCTTGGATCCGGCAGTAGAAAGGATAGCTTTGTCCGCGATTGGTTGGAGCGTGCCCTTTTTGAGTTTCTCTCCTGTACTGACCAGACCGGGGTAGCGCAGGGGAACAGCTTGCCCGATCCAGTTCAAAGTCTGCTGGTGAGCCTTCCGAGACTTGATGGTGGGCTTTTTGAGTGCAACGAGCGCCGCCAGCAAGCGGATCCAGCCCATGGACTAACCGTGACCGATGCCAGTTTCGAGCGTGTTCTCGAATTCCTGGAGAGCCATGCGCTGACCGCGCGCGAAGACACCGCACTGGATCAGCAGCTTGCTGTTGGGCCAGCCATGCTTGGGCGAGTGTACGAGGGGCTTCTGCATAC
Organism: uncultured Chloroflexia bacterium; assembly: GCA_963783445.1. Classification (GTDB taxonomy): domain Bacteria; phylum Chloroflexota; class Anaerolineae; order JAAYZQ01; family JAAYZQ01; genus CAWANP01. Next base: position 929,124 of record CAWANP010000002.1, read on the forward strand.
ATCGGAGGAGGCTGCCCAGCGGAGCGAATCAGGCATCTACTATACGGCCCCGACCGAAGCTGATCTGATGTGCCGCCTGGCCCTTGTTGACTGGCTGGCCAACCACCTTGGGCGCGATCAGCAGCCCTTGCTCTACCAGGCCCTTTTCGCCTCAGGTCCGTGTGCTGAACAGGAAGCAGATGCTGCGCTGGCCCGGCGTGGCCTCTGGTCTCGCATCAAGAGCCTGCTGGATACTGTGACGGTCATCGATCCAGCCTGTGGTTCAGGTTCCTTTCTGATTGCTATGTTCCAGGTGCTCGACAGGCTGCTGGCCCGAGCCAATTGCCAGGTAGGTGTCCGAGAGTCTGCTGCGGAACGAAAAAGACGTATCGTTGCTGGCAGCCTGTATGGGATTGATATCAAGAGCTGGGCCGTAGAAATCGCCAGGTCGCGCCTCTGGCTGCAGGCCTTGGGCAGAGCGACGGTCGATCCTGCGATGCCGGCTTTGGATCTCAAGCTTACCAGTTTTGCTTCGAGGGTTTTCTGTGGGGAGAGCTTGCTTGGCTCCAAAGAGAGGGATGACACTTCCTGGGAGAGAACTTTTGGGGAGGTCTTTGCGGGTGAGCGGTGCGGATTTGATCTTGTAGTGGGTAACCCCCCTTACGTGCGCCAAGAAGTGATCGACGATCCGCACCAGAAACCCGATAGGGTTGGGTTGAAGGATGGGGCGCGGTACAAAGCCAGGCTGGCCCGGGCAGTCTATGCAGCCTGGCCGCGTACTTTTGCCTACGACGCGGCACAGGACAGGGCCCTACGGACGCTGGATGCCAGGAGCGATCTCTACATCTACTTCTACTTTCAGGGCCTGTCCTTGCTGCATGCCAAGGGAACCCTCTGTTTTGTCACCTCAAACTCGTGGCTCGATGCGCGCTACGGCCGGGATCTGCAGAGATTCCTGCTAGCACAGGGCCAGGTTAAGCTGCTGATTGACAGCCAGGCAAGCCGGTCGTTTGATAGCGCGGATGTCAATACAATCATTATCTTGCTGGGTGCGGCGCACGATACAGGTACCTCTCGGCCGGAAAGCCTGCAGAACACCCTTCGTTTTGTTGTGTTCCACATCCCCTTTGCCCAGGCTTTCTGTCCAGCCATCTGGGAGGAGGTGGCGAGAGCTGCTGGCCGACGTATGACGCCCGATTTCCGCGTTCTGCCCTGTACACAAGCTCAATTGCTGAGTGCCGGCATGGGCCCGAAGCAGGATCGATACCTGGGAGACAAGTGGGGCAGCAAGTATCTCCGTGCGCCAGACATCTACTGGAGGATCCAAGAAGAATATCCGCATGGATTCGTGCGTCTGAAGGACGTCGCCGAGGTGCGGAGGGGCATCACCACCGGCGCCAATGACTTTTTCTTCCTCGACGACAAAGACCTGGCTCGCTGGGAGATTGAGAGCGAGTACCTTGTACCAGCCATAAAGGGCCCGCGCGCTTGTCAAAGCATCTGGCTTGAACCGCGTCGTGACACGCGTCATTACCTTTTCATGTGCCACGCGGAGCGATGCGAACTGCAAAACACCAGGGCTTTGGCTTACATCGAGTATGGCGAGGCGCAGGGCCTGCACGAGCGACCCACCTGCCGGCGCAGGCCTCGTTGGTGGGATCTTGGAGCCCGTACCGGTGCTCGTGTTCACTGCAATTACCTGATCGACAGGGTCATGAGGTTTTATGCCTGTGAGAGGCCGCTTCTGGCCAGCGACAGTTTTCAGGCGATCTACAGCGAGTTAGTGCCGGAAGCGCTGATTGCGGCCTGCAACAGCACACTGGGCCAGCTTTCGGTCAACGTACTCGGTCGCTCCAATTTCGGTGGTGGCTTGCTCAAGATCCAGACCTACGAGGTAGGGGACCTGTTGATCCCGGATCCACGCCTGCTGGGCGCTGAGGTCAAGGAGATAAGCTGGGGGACCGGCCTACTGGGGCTGGATGATCCGGAAAGGCATACTCTAGATGAGATTGTCGCGCATGCGCTAGGAATGACACGGGCCGACCAGGAGGCCATTCATGTAGCCGTGAGCAGCATGGTAGCTACGAGGCTCCTCAAGGCCCAAAGCCGGAAGCAGCTCTAGTACCTATTCCTCTTCTTCTGGCTCCATCTCTTCGTCCGGCTCTTCCTCTAGATCTTCCTCAAGCAGGTCTTGGCCAACCTCGTCCGCGGCCTGGACCTGTGGCTGTACCTCGAATGACTCAGGAGCGGGGCCCGTACCAAACATTTTGAGCCCGCCATGCAGCTTGCCGCCATCGTCCAACAGGAAACTGGTGACGGTCGCATCAGCCCAGACCCTCCCCGTGGAGAGAATCTCTAGACGGCCCTGAGCTACGATAGAACCCTTGACCTGACCCGAAACCGACACGTTTTGCGCCTCGATGTGGGCGTCCACGCGCGCGCTTTCGCTAATGATCACGTTGCTTACCGTCTTGATGCTGCCCTGATAGACGCCCTCAATCTTGACGATGCCATCGCATTCGAGGTCACCGTTCATACTGGTCGTAGGGCCTAACGTTACTTCAATGCGGTCCAGTGGAACTGGGCGCTTCTCTCGTCCGAACACAAGTCGCTCCTTTGGACAATGTTGCCTGGAGGTTAATATAGCACTCCCGCGCTGATTTGTCAATCCGGACCTGGCGCTTTTTGGCGCCGATCCGAAGATGCGCTAACCCTCGTCTCCTCGCGGGTGAGCAGCGTCCCCGGGACTGGGGTTGTGAGCGCGTTTCTCAGGGCTCTTGGGGCGAGCCAGGGCGATGGCCTGTTTCTCTTCGTCAGTGAGAGAGTAGGAAGACTCCCAGGCTATCAGGGGTTTGGCATAAACCCGTGTCACGTCGCGGGCGTGCAGACTGGACATGACTACACCCTGCCCATGATCGTCTGCGATGGCCAGAGCAAAGCTCTGATCGCCGCCGGTATCGCGAAACGGGTTGAATCGCAAGAGCCCTAGATGCTGCAGATTGAAGCGGGATGCCTTCTCCAGGTGACGGACTGTCTGCTCCGCGACCTGGGCCTGGTCTCCGGCTTGGCGAGCCTGGGTAACGTGATCATGAAGCACTGTTTCCAAGTTTCCACCCGAGGTCCCCGTCATCAGGTGCTGGTACTGCCCCAACAGGCGTTGCTGCCGGGCCAGTAGGAGGACGACTCCCACCAGGGCCAGAGCGGCAAGCACCAGGCCGATTACGGCTACGCTCCCGGCGCTGGAACTGAAAAGGCTTTCTCCTCCGTTCATCCTTCACCTCACTGCTGATTGCCTGCGTGTGCAGGGTGCATTGTACCCCACTCAGGAGGCAGATGGCAAATTACCGAAAGCCAGGCGCGCAAGAATCAGAGATTTGGTTTTCAGCGCGGCCGGTGGTATAGTTGGGAGCCAGATCGATCAAGATGCAGAGCAAAATCAGAGCAAAGCCCGCTGGGCCACTGGCCGGGTGGTTGTGCCGGCGATCCCTGGGGATCTGCTCATAGGGAGGATTCCTTGACTACACTGCTGATTGCCACGAACAACCGTGGCAAAGTGCGTGAGTATGAAGACCTTTTGGACGGTCTGGCTTTGCCCGTGTTAGTCACATATCCTGCCCGGGAAGGCTTGTCCCTGGACGTAGAAGAATCGGGAGAGACCTTTGCAGAGAATGCCCGGATCAAGGCATTGGCCTATGCACGGGCATCTGGCATGTTGACCCTGGCCGACGATTCTGGCTTGGAGGTTGATGCGCTGGGCGGTGCGCCAGGCGTTCGCTCTGCGCGTTATGCGGGTCCTGGTGCAAGCGACGTTGATCGCTATCTGAAACTGCTGGCAGCTCTTGAGGGAGTGCCTGATGCCCAGCGAACAGCGCGTTTCCGTTGTGTCATTGCGATGGTCTCTGCAGAGGGTACTGTCCTTACGGCTGGCGGCGCCTGTGAGGGCAAAATCGGTCTTGTCCCTCGAGGCGACCATGGATTTGGCTACGATCCAGTCTTTGTCGTAGCGGGCCACAGCGGCCAAACCATGGCTGAATTGGATCCGGCAGTAAAGAACCAGATCAGCCATCGGGCCCGTGCCTGGATGTCCGCCATCCCCTTCCTGGCCCAACTCCTGGCCAGTGCCCCTGCGACCTAGCCGCGCACGCAGGCTTCAGTCCCGAAAGGCCCAAGCCAACAGCCTGTGGCGCGGATCTGAGCTACAATCCGTCCAGAAAGGTTTCGAGGGCTTGGACCACCTCGTGGGGCTCCTCCACCATCACCATGTGGCCCGCCCCCGCAACCAGATGGAGTTTGGCCCCAGCCATCTGATCCCGCAAATAGACAGAGTACTGGGGAGGTGTCAGCGCATCGTGGCTGCCGCATAGCACCAGAGTTGGGGTTGTGATCTCGCCTATGCGATCCATGACATCAAAATCGTCGCAGGCTCTGAAATCGCCTTCGAGCACCCTGGCTGGCACTGCCTCCATCTGTCTTCTCGCCAGCCGGACCATCTCTGGCGATGCCTCTGGGCCGAATGCCGATCTGCAGATGGTATGCACCGCCGTCTCAGGATCCCGTTGGATGGCATCGAGCAGGGGGGGCGCCACCCGCAGCCGGGCGCCCGTCGCAACCAACCCTAACCCCAGAATCCGGTCCGGGAATTGCATGCTCGCGCTGAGCGCAACCCCACCACCCATCGAGTGGCCAACCAAAACGACCTGCTCCAGCCCAACCGCGTCCAGGAAGGCAACCAGCCAGTCAGCGTAGGCCTGGATGCTGTCTCGCCCCGGGGCCTCTGACCGGCCATGGCCTGGCAGGTCGACGGCATAGGTTGGCGCCTGGGCCAGATCCCGTACCTGATAGAGCCAATGTTGATGCGTCCCCCCCGCACCGTGGATGAACACGACCGGGGGCCGGCTGGCCTGAACCGACTGCCGCTGGACATAGTATGCCTGTTGGCCGGCGACTGCTTGGAAGGGCATCGGCGGAATGGCCCCAAGCGCCTGGCTAGGATGGAAACTCGGTTGGGACCTTGGTGGCGCAGTTGACCAGCTCTGAAGCTGCCTTGGGGGCGCGCATGATCTTGCTCAAGGTGCCCGATAGCTTTAGCTGGCCGGTGATCATGCCCTGGATGGGGTCGAGCTTCTTCTCAATGACCCGGCGCCAGGTATTGATCGGTGCGCGGATGGTGAACTCGGGGCTCTTTTCGCTTTGGTCAGCCACGACACCCGCGGAACGTGCCTTGCCGTGCCAGAGATCAATGTACAGCACCATGGTCTCTGTGAGACCGGTTCCTGGCTCAACGACAAAGTAAAAGTCACCCTCCCACTTGGCAGCAGCTTTGCCATAGGCCTCGCTGCCGTTGACCTCATCCATGAAGGCCATGACCCACTCTTCCGACGGGAACCTGAATGCCATGTTATTCTCCTTGCGATTGTGATTTGAAGGCTTACCTTGCCCGATGGAACAAATCAAAGAATGGGGAACGTCATTCGTGGCAGCGCCACCGTGCCGGACGTCCCCTAATGCCGCTGGGTGGAAAAGATGCGCACGTGTCTCCGGGGTTCTTTGCCATAGCTGTGCGACACTAGGTTGGCCTGGCGGGCCATCTCATGCTGCCGGCGCCGGATGAATGAGTTCTGGGGCGCTAGATTTGCCGACTTTTTCCCAGAAAACACCGTGCGGATTGCGTCCTCCGTTTCTCGGAGGGCGATGGTAAGTGGATCCAGGTCAGATACACTCAGACCGAAGACGTCAGCCAGGCAGCTTTCCATTTGGGATACGGTATTGGAGCGAAGGACATAGATAGGCACGCCCTTTCGTTCCGCCTCGCTAATGGGTTGGGGCCGTCTCCGATAGTAGCTCTTGAGCGTAATTACCGCATCGGCCTGGCGCAGCTCATCCGCCAGCTCTACCGGTAGGTGGAGGTTCTGGGCTGCCTGCCGCAGGCGGTTCTTGCCGATGCCATAGCCATAAACCCGCAAAGTCTGGGGACGGGACGCCTCTTGACTCTTTGCGCGAACAGGATCCTCCTCCAACCGGAACTGAGGCGCGACAACCGCTTGCTCGATCTGTACCTGGCCTGCCTCGTCGCGGTAGCGCACTTCGGGGGCGTGGCTGCGACCCCGAAGCATGGCGTCCACCGCAGCCGCGACATCATGATGAAGGGCCAGGTGTTGCCAGTCCTTGATCTCGATCACCACGTTAAAGGTCGGGGGCGCCTTTCGTTCCAGCACAGTCTTTTGAGTGCCGCGCCTTCGAGCTTCCTCGTCACTCAGCGTCACCGCCTGGATACCTCCGATCAGGTCACACAAGGTTGGATTCTGGAGCAGATTGTCCAGCGAGTTGCCGTGAGCGGTGCCCACCAGTTGTACGCCCCGCTCGGCGATCGTGCGCGCCGCGGCCGCCTCCAACTCACGACCGATCTCGTCGATAATGATCACCTCGGGCATGTGGTTTTCCACCGCCTCGATCATCACCTGGTGCTGGAACTCGGGGGTGGCCACCTGCATCCGCCGCGCGCGGCCGATGGCTGGATGGGGAATATCTCCATCGCCGCCGATCTCGTTGGATGTATCAACGACGACAACCCGCTTCTCTTCTGCAAGCACCCGGGCTGCCTCCCGCAAAAGTGTCGTCTTGCCCACACCGGGCTTGCCAAGCAGCAGGATGCTCTTGCCGGATTCAAGCAGATCGCGAATAATGTCAATGGTGCCGTACACAGCCCGGCCCACGCGCAGGGTCAGGCCAACGACATCCCCCTGCCGGTTGCGGATGCAGGAAATGCGGTGTAGGGTCCGCTCGATGCCAGCCCGGTTATCGCTGGTGAACTCGCTCACCCGGTCTACAACATAGTCGATTTCTGCCCGGGTGATCTCTTGGTCACCAAGCGTGACCTCGCGGTTCAAAAAGCGGGCTTCGGGGCGACGGCCCAGGTCCAGGACAATCTCTAGGAGATCGTCCCCGTGGTTTTCTTTGCGAATTGCGTCAGTGATCGCTGGGGGTACAACTTCCAGCAACACAGCCAGATCGTCAGTAATGTTATCTTGCATGCTTTTGTCAACTCAATGTTCAAATATTGGTAGGCCGGAACGCGTGCTTGCAGGTCTGGCTAGTCTGGGCCTTCAATCAGATCGCGTTTCAGCGGCGAGCCGGCTATCAGGACCTGCAAGCTCTGGCTCGCCGTTGATGCGATAGGCCGGTGGCACTGCTTCGGCTCTTGCCTTTATGGCCGGTATGGCCTCCGAGTTTGGCGTCTTGATCCAGGCCACAGTATGCCGTACCATCAGCGATCGCGTACCGTGGAGCTGGAATCCGGCTGCCTCCAATGCCTCGCGCGTGCCGTTCTCGTATTGCCGGACGTTGCAGTAGATGGCTTTGGCTGGCTGGTCAGCCAGGGTATCGAGCCCCCAGCCGACGAGGTCTGCCGCCATGTGCCGGGAATCGGGATGTACCAGCAACCGCAGCCAGTGAACCTTCCCACCCGTACAAAGGCTGAGTGCGGCCAACAGATCGTTGCCCTCGGGCGAGTACAGCACAAACCGCCGGCAGTTTCTTTCCGAAGTAGTGGTAAGACCAATGCCCCCCTCTGCCTGGCGTACCCGCTGTGGCGTAATGGCCACGCATAGTTTCTGCAGAGCGGGCAGATCCTCGACTCGCTGTGGCCGCAAGGCTGGATGTGTACCTTGTACCGGATCAGACTGTCCCGGCGCCCGGTGATATATGTCTTCCTCGGCATACAAGGTAAAGCCGGCCTGCTGAAATACGTCGACCTCATCGCCAGACGCAGGCAGGTTGGCAAATATCCGCTGGATGCCTTGCGCGGCGGCCTCGATTCCGGCTCCATCCAGTAGGTAGGACCAGGCGGGGGCCGCGCGGCGATCGTCCCCCAGTGCGGGGGCCAAGCAGGTCACGTCGGCAATGGCCTGGTGAGGCCGGTACCGGACCTGGACAAAGGCCTCCCCATCGTGTGGGTCGTGTAGCACATAGGTGGGTTGGCCCATGGCCTGCTGCGTCAGGAATGCCAACCACGCCTCCGCGAGGGGCTGGGTTGGATGCATCAAGTTGCGCTGCAGGTCCAGGGACGTCCCTCGACGCTGCAAGCGATATACCCCCAGACTGTCGCCCGGGCTGAATGGTGCGAACACGCGGTATCTTTGTTCCTTTCTGTGGCCAATTGTACTATCTTTCGCCCTCGTTGGCAAGCTTGTGACCGAGCTGCACGCGAGCAAGGTTGGCCGGCGTGCCGCCAGGTGCTGCCCTCTGGGCACCGACGCGGATGGTGGCACATTCCGTATCACCGGACCAATATAAACAGATTGCCATCGCTGTGGCAACCGTGCTGCCCGACCTTGAACCCATATCCTTTTATAGGGTTGGACGGTATAATGCCATATAGGCATTCCCTTGCTCTTGGACTCTTGGGACATAGTGCGGGGGGCGGGCTTGGCAGATCAACCAAAGTCTGCTATACTGGTTTTGCTCAGCAAGGGATGCCTCCAACTCTATCGTGATCTCAGGACTGGCGGCTCATCTGCACGCTGTTCGGCCACGCCGGGAATGGCAAGAATGACTCAGGCGCAGCATCACACTGACCCGGGCCCGGTGAGTGACCAGGGAAGCAGACTTGGCAGAGGCTGGCCGTTGAGCGCCTCGGGGCAAATCTGTCTGAGAGTTTGATGCAGGAGCAGAGAAGGAAGGGCCGCAGAAGGCTCATTCGACACATCACAGCGATAGGGCAAGATGCCCACGATCTGGAGTTGTGCCGTTGAGCGCGGCAAAGCAGGTACTTCTGAACGTGCTACGACGTGTTCGAAACTGACTCAGTCGAAGGTAAAGTCCACGTAGAATCCTGGGCAGTCGGGATCAACAAAGGTCAGAGGGCATTCGGGCTCCTCAAAGGGAACACAGCCCAAATCACACTGATCGGTGATACCCTTATAGGTGCCTGCCATGTCGCCATACCCAGTCGGCCCAGAAACAACCGAGAAATGGCCCACCACTGTCTCGAGATCACCGCTACCTACGAATTCAAGCTCCCAGTCCGGGCCTTTCTTGGTTGTGATCCACAGCGTGCCGGTGTTAGTAAAAGTGGTAGGGCTTGAAGGGATGACATGCTCCTCCATGGAGAAAGCACCATGGATGTTCCGAATGGACTTGCCCTCACTCGTGAACACGAACGGAAAGGCAGAGAAGTCCATGTAGGTTGTGTCGCCCTTGATCCTGAACTTTTTTGGAGGCTTTGGCGAGGCCGAGGCAATGCTGGTGAGCACAAGCAGGATTGCGACAACGCACAAGAGGATCATTCGTCTTTTCATGAGTCGGCTCCTTGTAGGTAAGTGCTTGCCTTTCACTCTCATGGCAAGTATTGTATCACAACTCTCGCTATCCTGCAAGAGGCGAGCAGCTTAAATGCAGGGCAATCGAGTTCGGCCTGGGACAAGGCTGCTGCACCGGCGCGAGTGGTTGATCCAGGTGGATCAAGCGCCTTTGGAGGTGCAGTCCGCCAGCTCTGCCTTTGGCGGTGCGTTGCACTACAGGATTCTACAACTGCAATTGCTCTTGGCATAGGTAATGCGACGACTACTGGGACCTCTGGACCACTCATACACAGAAAAGGACATGTGAAATGGCAACTGCCGCAGAGCTACTCCGGCAAGGACGCAAGAACGAACTATGGAACAAGTACTGTGGTTTCTTCGATCTGACCATCGATGAGTTCATGGGCATTCAGGAGCGGTTGCTCATGGAGCAGCTGCAGCTCTTGGGTGCATGCGAGCTGGGCAAAACCATCATCGGGCCTGATATGCCGGAGAGTTTAGAAGAATTCCGGCGAATGGCTCCCATAACGACCTACAAGGACTATGTGGAGTACCTCGAACCCCAGAGGGAGGATGTATTGCCGGTCAAGCCCTACTGCTGGATGCGGACTTCTGGCAGGTCGGGGGAGTACACTGGCAAGATGGTCCCCACCTCGTACCAGTTCTATTCGCTGACCGGCAAGTATCTACTTGCCACTGTGATGTTGGCCAGCGCCAAGGAAAAAGGCGATATCAACCTCGAAGAGGGGGGAACGTTTCTGTATGCCGTTGCTCCCCCGCCCTATATCTCGGGGACAAGCATGAGAGCGATCTCTGAGGAATTCCCCTTCCGCTTCATCCCACCCATCCCTGAGGCGGAGGAAATGAGCTTTGAAGAACGTCTCTCTCAAGCTTTCCTGCGTTCGATAGAGACAGGGATCGGACATTTTGTGGGGATCGGGTCGGTCCTGCTGCGCATGGGTGAGGCTTTCTCGCAGGGTTCGGGCCAGCTATCCGCCTCCAAGGAGCTTTTGCGTCCGATGGCCATCTATCGCATCGGGAAAGCTCTCGCGTCAAGCAAGTTGCAGCGCAGGTCCATGCTGCCCAGGGATCTCTGGAGTCCGAAGGGAATCGTAGCCTCTGGGATGGATGTGCAGATCTACAAGAAACGGATCGAGTCCATGTGGGGCTGTGATCCGCTGGAAGCGTATGCCTGTACTGAGTTTGGGACCATTGCGATTCAGGCCTGGGGGGCCAAGAGCGACGGGCTGACTTTTGCGCCAGACAGCGCTCTTTGGGAGTTCATGCCCGAGGAGGAGTACCATGCCTGGCGGCAAGACCCGGCATACAAACCTGCGACGCTGCTGATGGATCAGGTCGAGCCAGGAAGGTACGTCCTGCTCGGGACGAGTTTTGCTGGCGGCGCCTTTGTCCGGTACATCATCGGTGACCTGATCAGCATCCTCGCCGTGCGTGACGAGAAGCTGGGCATTGATCTGCCCCAGATGGTGATGGAGTCCAGAGCTGATGATATTATCGATCTGGGCAGCCTTGTGCTACTGACCGAGCGGGCAATCTGGCAAGGTATCGGTCACCTGGATCTATCGTTGGTGGATTGGATGGCGCGCAAGGAGTACATTCCCGAAGAAAAAGACCCCATCATTCACATGTGCGTCGAGGGTCAAGACTTCGAATCGGAGAAGCTGGCCACCGACTTGCACAACGCCTTGGTGGAATGCGTAGAAGACTATGCTACCTACTATGACATCATGAAGATGAATCCCTTCAGGATTACCGCCCTCTCCGAGGGGACATACCGGCGCTATCTGGAGCAGAAGCAGGCCGAAGGGGCAGATATTGGCCATTTGAAGCCCCCTCGTATGCAGCCTTCTGACGAGATTGTCGCGAGGCTTCTGGACATCAGCGCTGAGCTTGCCAGGGAGGCATAGTGGGCGACAATGTAGTCATTGACGCCTTTACCGAATTGGCGCCTCATTATGAAGAGACCGTCGACCGCGAAGTTCGCGAATTCTGCGGCTTGGGCTATCGAGAATTCGTCGGTTACCTGGCCGGAATGGTGCCCATGGACGACGGAGATATCGTTCTGGACGTGGCCTGCGGTACCGCGGTGAGCAGTTCCGAGATCACGGCTAGAGCGGGTGATGGTACACGGGTCGTAGGGCTGGATGTCACGCCTGCCATGCTTGAACATGGCATCAAGAATATCGAGGTGGCAGGTTTGACCCATCGCGTCCGCCTGGTGTGCGCTTCAGCCATGGAAATGCCGCTCGTGGCGGGTAGGTTTGATGCAGTTGTCTGTGGTCTGGGCATGCACCACATGGATGCGACAAAATTGCTTGGAGAGATCAAACGTGTGCTGGCGGGAGGCGGCCACCTTGTAATGGCCGACATGGCCGCCCCTTCTCACTGGCGGTCGCTGCCGGGGCGTGTGCTCATGCGGACCATTGTGTCGGTTTACAGGCTAATCAAGAGAAGCCCACGCTCCCAGGCAGAGGCGGATGCCTTCTCGCATATCCATTCAGCGGATGAGTGGCGTCAGATCCTATCGGGTTTTGGTTTCAAGGAGATCCAGATGACAGAGTGGCCTCCACGCCGCTTCTGGTATCCCTCTGCCTTGATCATGAAAGCGGTGAGAGAGAACGCAGGATGACCCTCATCCAGGTCATTTGCCTGATTGCCCTGGCCTGCTACCTCCTTTTGCTGTTGCTGCTCAGGCAGCATCTGTGGAGGAGGGATGTTCGCTCCTTTGCGCTGTTCCTGTTGGCCATGCTGGTCTGGCAGATCGGCAGTACAGGGGCGGCCTTCTCCTCAAGCCCAGAGATGGCGCTGCTGTGGTACAGGATCGTAATAGGACTGGGCAGTACCTTCGGTCTCTTTTACGCGCAATTCACCAGGGACTTTTTGGGAATCCATACCCATCGCTGGGTGATCAGGATTGGCTATGTCGCCGGAGTCCTGATAGCCTTGTGGACTCTGCTGGGCGGGCCTTTTGTGATCGATGCCATGTACAAGTTCCCCGATTCGACATTCTGGTTGCCCCGCTTTGGGTTTCTCACTTTCCCAATCGGCCTTTACCTCTTTGGCTATCTCATCTACAGTTTCGTCCACCTGGCCGCTCGCTACCGGCGCTCAACGTCCTTTATCGAACGCAGTCAACTTCGATACCTGCTATCTGGATTGGTCATTCTCTTTCTGGGATCTGCGATCAACTACAGCCCTGAACTGAAAGCGTATCCTATAGACATAACTGCCAACGTCATCAACGCGATTCTGATCTTCTATGCCATCCTCCGCTTCCAGCTCTTCGATATTACGGTTGTCATCCGCAAGGGTTTGCTGTACTCGATCCCCACCGCGATCCTCGGTACTGGCTACTTTCTTATCGTCTACTTTGGCGTGAACCTGTTTCACCTGGTTCTCGGCTATCAGGTCTTTCTGCTGTCCCTGGCCCTGGCCGCTGTTACGGCCATTGTTGTCCAGCCCATTTGGAATCGGGCTCAGTCCTGGTTCGACCGCTGGTTCTTCCGCGAAAAATACGATGCCAGCCTGATGATCCAGCGGCTCAGTCGTACGGTGGCCTCCGTCCTGGATCTAGACAGCCTCATGCGCATGATCCTGGACGAGATCACGACGACGATGCACATAGATCGGGCGTCCCTGCTTCTCAGACGGGAAGAAATCGGAGAGTATCACCTGATGGCCCAAAGGGGATTGGGTGGCAGGTTGGGTCTCAGGCTGAGAGGGGATCATCCCCTGGTTAGGTGGCTGGCTGACCAATGACAGATCCCTGACCCGACATCAAATGGATGTGCTGCCCCAGTTTAAGGCGCTCTGGGTCCAGGAGCGCGAGGATCTCGACCGCATGGGTGCCGATATCTCTGTTCCCCTTTCGGTGAGGGATGAGCTGATCGGCATTCTTGTCCTTGGACCAAACGCTCAGAGATCCCCTATTCCCAGGATGAAAAACAGACCCTCACCACGCTGGCCAACCAAACGGCCGTGGCAGTTCAGAATGCCTGGCTCTTTTCCCTGGAACAGCGCAAGGCCGAGGAATCGCTGGCCCTCCTGGACATCGCCAGGGCAGTCAGTTCGACCCTGGACTTGGACCGGCTCCTGGAGATCATCTCCCGGAGGACCGCTGAGGTATGTGGTGTGGATCGGTGCAGCATCCTGCTCCTGGACAAAGAGGGTGGCCGGCTCATCCCGCTGATGTCTCAGTTTGGCCATGGGGGGAAGGGGTTAACAACAGGGTACTATGGAGGGCATTCAAGCAGGAGACCTACATCGAAACCGTCGAACAAGTCCCACTGATCCAGCGGGTGCTCGCGGAGCGGAAACCGGTCATCATCGATGAAGGGGCGCTTTCCCTTCTGCCCCCACGGTGGGTCGAGCCTTTTGGTATCAAGAGCCTGCTTGTGGTTCCCCTGATCAGGAAAGACCAGGCGATCGGCCTGATGGTGCTTGACAATGTGCAAGATGGCCGGCAGTTCATCGAAGAGCAGGTCAATCTGGCCACCACCATCGGTACCCAGGCGACCATCGCCATCGAAAACGCCCGGCTCTACGAAGAAACCATGGAGGAGAAGGAGCGGACAGAGACGATTGTGGAGCAGGCATTTTCAGGGATCATGGTGGTGGATCCGGCCCAGACAATCCTCGCCGTGAATCCTGAGGTTGAAACCATGACCGGCTACAGAGCTGACGAACTCTTGGGCCGGCAACTGTGCGACGTCTTTCCCCCCGAGTTGTGGGGAGAAGGCAGCCTGCTAAGTGAGGTCATGCTGTCAGGCGAGCGGATCGCCCCCATCGAGGCAAGTCTGGAGGGCAAGACTGGTACCCGTGACGTCCTTCTGGGTGTCACCCCCATCCGTGACGGGTACCTGTTCAATTTTGCGGACGTCAGTCGCCTGAAAGAGGTAGACCGGCTCAAGTCCAGCATCGTGGCCAACGTTTCCCACGAACTACGGGCGCCCCTGGCCTCCATCAAGGCCTATACGGAGCTGCTCCTGGACAACCTGGAGGGTGATGACCGGGCGGTCCGCCACCGATTCCTGACGATCATTGACCAGGAGACGGACTGGCTTACTGAGCTGATCAATGGTTTGCTGGATCTGTCCCGTCTAGAGTCCGAGAGGTACACCGCACGCATGGACTTCTTGTCCATCAACGAAGTTGTCGATGGTGTCATTGCGCTTCTCGACATACAGATCCTCAAAAAGAATATAGCTGTCCAGCTTGATATGCCTCCGGGCTTGCCGCTTATCATCGGCGACAAGGAGATGATTACGATTGTCATCAAGAACCTCGTAAGCAACGCAATTAAGTTCAGTTCTGAAGGTGGACAGATATCCGTGGCAGTCAGAGCCGAGGGGGATGTTCTGGTTATCGACGTTGTAGACCATGGGATAGGCATACCCCAGGAGGATCTCCCGCTTCTATTCACAAAGTTCTATCGCTCGAGGTTGGTACGGGAGGCCGGGATCCGGGGGACCGGTTTGGGCCTTGTGCTGGCCAAAGAGGCGGTTGAAATGCACGATGGCACCATCGAGGTGCAAAGCGAGCCGGGCGTAGAAACGCGATTCTCAGTGACCCTGCCGGTCAAGGCCGAGGCTTGGCTGGCCACCACTGCGGGGGGGAGTGGATTGATGGAATCCCAGACCAAGCTACTGCTCATAGAAGATGATTCCAACCTGGTAGAGGCACTCAAGCTGTATCTGACGACGGCCGGGTACGTCATTGCCACTGCCGGTGATGGTCGTGAAGGACTGCAGAAACTGTTTGTAGAACGGCCCGATCTGATCCTACTTGATATCATGATGCCCAGGTTGGATGGATGGGAGGTCTGCAGCCGAATCCGAGAAGTGTCCAACGTCCCCATCATCATGCTGACCGCCCGTGGTCAGGAGGCCGACAAGGTGCGTGGGCTGAAAATGGGTGCGGACGACTATGTGGCCAAGCCCTTCAGCTTGCGAGAGCTGGAGGCCAGGATCCAGAGCGTCCTGCGGCGCTCGCGTCTGAACATAGCCAGCCAGGATCAGGTGCTCTACGCTGACGACGAGATGGTAATCGATTCGGAACGGTGGGAGGTCAGCCGGCGCGGCAAACCGGTGGAACTGACGGCGACAGAGCGCCGGCTGCTTTTTCTCCTGGCCGAGAATATGGGCCGCATCTTGCCCACTGCACGCATCCTGGAATCTGTGTGGGGTCAGGAGTATGTGAATGAATTGGACTATGTGAAACTTTACATTTGGCGTCTGCGCCAGAAGCTGGAGCCCGATCCCAGCCATCCGACCTACATACGCACCGAGCATGGAGTAGGCTATCGCTTTGTAAAGCAGATATAGATGCTTTCGTTGGGACTCCGCTCATAAGGCAGAGTGCCCTCGCGAGGAGGGCTCGTGCTTGTAGCCTAGGACCTTCTTCAACAAGGCCCGAGGGACATCGATCGTCCCTCGGGCCTCTTTGTGGTTCAGACTGTTGCAGTGGAACAGGATTGACGTACAGCCCTCACTCGTACCGCAGTGCATCCAGCGGAGCAAGCCTGGCAGCGCGGGCAGCGGGATAGAGCCCCGCCAGCAGACCGATCAATGTGGCAAAAGCCAGCGCGGCCAATACCAGCCACCATGACACCACAAAAAAGGTACCCTGTACGTTGACTTCCTGCCAGCGCAGGAGTTCTAGTATGAGCACATTGAGGACCTTGCCCAGTAACCAGCCCAGGATCGTACCGATGATACCGCCCAGGAGGCCAATGAGTGATGCCTCCAGTACAAAGAGTGTCCGGATCTGGCCTGGGGCGGCGCCCACAGCTTTCAGGATACCTATCTCCTTCGTTCGTTCATAGACCGCCATGATCATCGTGTTGGCAATGCCGATGCTGGCCACCAGCAGGGCCAGCGCACCCACGGATGCCAGCATCGTCTGAATGATGACCATCCCCCGGTTTGCCATATCGAGCATCATCTTGAGCGACTGGACCCGATAGCCCTCCTCGCTCAACCAATCCACGATCTGGCTGGCGTCGTTGAGTGATGCGGCTCGAACAAAAACCTCATCGTATCCCCGGTGAGCCAGATACTCGGGATCGTCGTACCACCAGGATAGCATGTTTAGTCTGTCTGGCAGAGCCATGGCCAGGCTGTTCTGCCGGTGATCGGTGATACCGGCTATCTGGAGTTCGAAAGCCTGCGATTCGCCTCGGGGAGCGTAGAGCACAATATCTACCTCCTGTCCAACAAGCTCAGGTGCGTCGCCCAGTTGGTACCCGAGTCGTGTGATGAGGCCCTCACCGAGCACTGCGCCACCCCCAGTCGCGGGTGGAATCTCACTCCCAGCCAGCGCTTTGATGCGCTCAGTAAAGGGGTCACCGACGTTGCCTGCGTGGGGGCCCCAGGGCCTGGCCTCGGTCTCCTGCTCATCCACTCGAACCGTGATGCGCATGCTATAGGGCATGCGCAGGAGTGGGACCACCTCCACTACGTCGTCCCGGGCCTCCAAAACGCGAACCAGCTCGGGTGTCAGCAGGGACGTGCGCTCTGGCTCGCCAAAGACCTGGTAGGATCCAGTTTCCTCTGTCTCCGGATAGAGCCTTATTCCCTCCAGACCAACGCTGCCAAAAGTGTTCTGCATTTCGTTTTGGACGCCGATGCCCAGCGACACCATGGTTACGATGGTCAGAATACCGACGACGACGCCAACGGTGGTCAGTGCTGTTCGGGCCTTGTGGCGGCTGAGGTTGCTGAAGGCGGTCTGTAGGATATCTCGCAGACTCACAGTTGCCCACCCCCTTCAACGATCTGGCCGTCACGCAACTGGACGACGCGATCTGCAAAGGAGGCCGCCTCAGGGTCATGGGTTACCAACAGCAGGGTTACCCCCTCAACCCGATTCAGCCGGTGGAGAACGGCCATGATCTCACTGCCGGTGGTGCTATCGAGGTTCCCCGTCGGCTCGTCTGCCAGGATGATGGCTGGCTGGCCCACCAATGCGCGGGCGATGGCCACTCGCTGCTGCTCGCCGCCTGACAGTTGGTTGGGACGGTGGTTCATGCGCTCCTTGAGCCCGATACTGTCTAGTAGATCTTGTGCCCGAGAGAGTCTTTCCTGCTCTGGTATGCCGACAAACATGAGCGGCAACGCGACGTTTTCCAGGGCTGTCAAGCGAGGCAGGAGGTTAAAGCTCTGGAAGACAAAGCCAACGCGCCGCCGCCGATGCTCTATCAGAACTTTCTCCTTGCTGGTGCTCAGTTCTACGCCGCCCACCCATAGTTGGCCGCCGCTGGGCCGGTCTAGCCCGCCCACCAGGTTGAGCAGAGTGGATTTGCCCGATCCTGAGGGTCCTACTAGTGCTACGAACTGCCCTTTGCTCACTCCCAGGTTAATGCCCCGCAGCGCATCGATTGTAGTCTCGCCCATGGCAAAACTCCGTGTCAGATCCACTGCGCGAAAGGCAACTTCTGTTTCCTTGTTCAATCGATACTCCTCGTTTTCCCGTCGTGGACCAGCTCCCGCTCCCTGCCCTGGTTCAAGCCCTCAACCATGCCTGGCAAGCTTTCGGCCTGCAACACTGTTGCAGGCCGAAGGTTGAGCGCTGGGCCCAGGCGCGCTTACTTGAGCGATTCTGCTACCTGGAGCGCTTCCTCCTCGCTGATATGTCCGGCTACCGTCACCGTCACGCCGTCTTCGGTCCAGTATAGGAAGGTATTGCCTCCGGCCTTGTCACTGACGACGGTCGCGCTCTGGCCCCGGACGGTGACCTCCTGTGCCTGTCCCAATGGTGGTGGCCCTGATAGTTCTGGCCCTTGAACGACGGCGAATGAGACCTGGGTGGAGTGATTGTAGCGCAGGACAAACGAGTCCCCAACCTTAAAGACCTCGATGAGGGTCGCCCCGTCGGGCACATAGTCCGGTACCATGAGTGGAAACCCCGCTTGGGCAACCGCTTCATCCAGCGTCATAGGCTCGGGCTCTTGCGCCTTGGCATCGACGACAGTGGCGCCCTCTGGCACCTCAAAGTCGAACATGTTGTCCGCTACCCCCGGATTCAGTTCAAAGCTCTGGACCTCCATCACGCCGCTTCCCAATGCGCTGGCTTCATAGACGGCCTTGAGGACAATCCACTGTTCCTTGTCTACCCAGATCGTAGCGTTTCCGTTGCCAGGAAAGACCTCCTGCTCAGCATCCTCGCGAGGGCTGAGGCTCAGCTTATAGGCATCGCGGCCGGCCACAACCTCTTCGCCAGCGAGTTCTACGTCACTGACGTCCAGCACCTTCTGGATTGTCTCGTCGAGGGAGCTGAGCATTTCCTGGGGTAGGGGCATGTCCACCTCTCCGGCGCGACCAACCGTGACCCGATTGCTGGCCGGTTCGTACAGCCATGCCTGCTCGCCGTCACTCACCATTACCATGCCCACAAGACGAGATTCTGAGGCATCCCGGACCTCAGCCCGAACCTTGTTGGGCATCATTTCCCAGACTTCGGCCGTCACGTTCATCTTGATGCCTTGGGCATCGACGCTGGCCACGATCACCGCGTGCGCATTGTCCGTGTTCGCGATGGTTTCCTCCATCTTGGAGACGACTTCTTCCGCAGTGATTCCACCTCCACACCCGGTCAGAATCAGGCCAAACGTCAGGAACAGACCGATCAGTGCCAATGCTTTTCCACTCACTGTATACCTCCTTGCTCTGATGAATGCAGTATGCCTGGCTGAGATTGCTGGAGCGTGACCGCAGTATTACCGCAATGTTACCGCTGCCAGCGAGCATCTGTCACCGGTTGGCAGTCGGATTTGGGTGCCACCCTGCGATGCGCGGCTTGGGCTACTTCCATACCAGGTCCAGCCGGCTGCGTTTATCCTTTTCCAGGGCGGTATAGAGGACTGTCAGGCCGTCGATGACAACCAGGTCGGCATGGCCCAGGCCGATGTTGCCGGGAAGATCCACGAGGATGGGGTTGCCATGGTACTTTTCCCACGGGCTGTCTATCTCAGGGCGGAGGCTCCGGGCCAGGCCCAATCCAAATTGACTGTCGCCGGGGTCGCCCTTCCCTGGCCCGCGTACACCCTCGTAGAGCATATAGTAACCATCCTCGAGCTTGAGTACCTCTGCGGAACTGATGGTCCGAAAGTCAAAGAAGGGATTGGTCTGCGCCCCCTTTTCCTCCAGCGGGCCATATTCGTCCGCGCCGGTGAAGAGGGGGTTGGACTCGCAGCGTTTGAATCGCTCTGCGTTGCCCTTCAACTTGCCATAGAAGCAGCCCATGCTGCCGGGATTCTGGCCCGCCGCCAGAAAAACATAGATGGTCCCATCCTCGACATAAACTCCGGGCGGGCCGCCAGCCAGGCATTCATAGTCGTAGCGTACGTAGGGATGCTCGCCGATCGATTCCTCGGGCGGACAGTCCTCCAACCAGAGCTTCCATATGCCGGTATCGTCCACCCGCTGGGGCCGGCTCCAGGTCAGGCCGTCGTCGGAGCGGCGCAGCATCACGCGCCCCAGGTACTCGTAGACCAGCACCAAAGTCTCGCCGTCAAAGTGGACGCGCGGATACTGTTGCTGGACGACGTGGTCTCTCTCTGGGTCGCAGGGACACCTGTCGCACTCGAACTGGCAGATGGGGGGGGCATCGTGCTGGAAGCTGAAACCGCCATCGTAGCTCTTATAGATCACGGTACACCCGGGAAACTCGACCGACTGGCCGCAGCGGTCTACCGTTCCCGCAGAGCGCTCGCTGGCGTGCAAATAAGACCACAGCTCGCCATTGCCCATGACGATGGTATCAGATTCGCCTCGGGGCAGGCCCGTATCCTGGACCTGCAACTCGAACTCTGCCCGGCCCTCCCAAAAGTCGGCTAGAGTCGGAAAGGTGCTGCCATCTGGATCCTCCTGAACCATGAGCCAGGGGGTGACCGTGGGGCCAGGGCCCGCATGGGAGATGGTAGTGGGCGTCGGCGTCTTGCTACCACGGCTGGCATCACAAGAGGCAAGTCCCAGTCCGACTGCCAGACAAACCACGATCTGCGCGAGTTTTCGCATTCTCCAGGCTCCGGCCTCGTCTCAGACTGGGGGGCGGCAGGGTAGATTCCCTGCTCCCCGCTGCGGCAGAGCAAACCCTGCTTCAGCGCCGCCGCCGGGACGAGCCTCCAGCCAGATACGTCCCCCGTGGGCGGCCACAATCTCTTTGGCAATGGTAAGTCCCAGACCGCTGCCGCCCCCCGGTCCACGAAAATAGGGCTCAAAGGCATGGGCAGCCTCGTCGCCTGACAGTCCTCGGCCCTTGTCTACAACTGCCAGACAGACCTCCGAATCGGTGCTGGCTACGCGGACCCTTGCGGACCCACCGGCCGGTGTGGCCCGAAGAGCATTGTCCAGCAGGTTGACGGCAACCTGCTGCAGGCGGCCGGCGTCAGCACAAGCTGGGGCAGGGGTGTCGGGCAGCTCCAGAGCCAGGGTGACACCCAATCGCTGGGCCTTTGGGCTGATGAGAAGCACCGCTGAGCGGGCGACGGCAGCCAGATCCGTCTCAGCGCAGCGTAGCTGCAGTTCGCCGCGCTGCAGCCGAGATAGGGTTAGCAGGTCGGTCACGAGGCGGCTGAGGTGGTCAACCTGCTCTTCCATGGTCTGAAGGGAGGCTTGCATGTCGTCGGGTGCGGTGTCTTGCAGGTTGACCACAAAGCCCTTGATCGCCGTCAGCGGCGTGCGAAGATCGTGCGATATTTTGGCCGTGAAATCCCTCCGTGATGCCTCAAGGCGGGCGAGATCAGCGGCCATTTCATTGATACTGGCCGCAAGGCGGCCAATCTCGTCGTCAGAACCAACCGGCAAGCGGCGGGCGAAATCGCCCTTGGCAATGGCCCTTGTCGCCGCTTCCATGTCGCCCAGTGGGCCGGTGACCCTCCGTGCCAGCAATAAACTGGCCAACAGGACGGCAACCAGCGCTACCGCGCCCGAAAGCAGCAGTACGAGCCGCAGCGTGCTGAGCAGTGCCCGCATCTCAGTCACAGAGCGGGATACTTCAACCACGGCAAGTATATCCCCATCCGGCGTCACTACGGGCTGGGCTGCGTAGAGCCGGTCAGCCTTGTCCTGACTGGCAGCCAGAAAGAGGGTTGGCCGGCGATGGCCGAGTTCGGCAAGGGCTAGACTGCTGGGCAGTGCACCAATGTCACGGGTAGCACCCAGAAGGGTCCCACTGCCACCACCAAAGACGCGCACATCGTAGCCTCCCTGGGGAGCAAAAAAGCTGGCAATTTGAGGGGCCAGTGCGATCAGGCGATCATTGTCAGGGGCCGCAGCAGACGTGTATGCGGCATAGAAGGCGGCCAGGGCATTCAGGTCCTCTTCTGCCCGGGTCCGCAAATAGTGCGCGGTGAGATAGTATACGCTCAAGCCCATGGCGCTGATTGCCGCCGCGCTGACAAGCCCAAAGACGAGGGCGAGGCGGATCGCAAGGCTGCTGCGGACCCGAAAACCGGGCTTGCCTTGTTGAGCAAGAGACACACTCATCACAGCTCCAGCCGGTAGCCGATACCTCGTTCCGTCTGGATTGGATCCACGGCCGGGTCTGCTTCAGTCAGCTTCTGTCGCAGGCGATGGATGTGCACATCCACGGTTCGATCGTCAATATAGCTGGTTGTGCCCCATACCCGGTCCAGAAGGGTGCTGCGCGTCAGTACCTGTCCTCTGTGTTGACTCAAGCAGAAGAGAAGATCATACTCACGTGGGCGCAGATCGAGGAGCTGTCCCGCAAACCAGGCGCGCCGGGCAGGTTCGTCTAGGTGGAGGCCGTGGGAGGGGGGCTGTACGCCTGAATCTTGATCGGCAGAAGCTGTGGGGAGCTGGGCCTCCAGATTCGCCACACGGGCCACCAATGCCAGTGTCTCGGCTCTACGGCGCAAAACAGCACGCACGCGGGCTGCCAGTTCACGGGGGTTGAAGGGCTTGACCATATAGTCGTCGGCGCCCAGTTCCAAACCGACCACGATGTCCACGTCGTCGTCACGGGCGGTGAGGATGATGACCGGTAGGTCATGGCCGCTGTGGCGCAGTTGGCGAAGCACCTCAAAGCCATCCATGTGGGGCAGCATCAGATCCAGGACAACCAGGTCGGGTAGATCTTGGCCGACGGCTGCCAGGGCCGCCTCTCCGCTCCTGGCTTCACGCACGGCAAAGCCCTCCCGTTCCAGCCGCTCACATATTACCTGGACAATGGCCGGCTCATCATCCACGACCAAGATCGTCTCGTGCGCCATGCTCACTCCTTGCCAGAGATTGTAGCCCAAGCAAGGGTAAATGGCAAGTGTAGATCACAAGCATACGGCAGGTCAGGGACAAAGAACGCGGGCTAGATTGAGTCTAGCCCGCTTCTGTGGAACTCGCCTTGCTCGTTCCACCCCCTCCTGCCTTTGACTTGGGGCTGGCGGTGTTTGGTGGCGTGGAGGTCTTTTTTTCCTTGGGGGTGGATTTGTGTCGGCCGTTTCGTCCGTTGTCGGTTACATAGAATCCTGACCCCTTAAAGATGATCGTCGGCTGTGACAACCGCTTGTGGACTTGGCTGTGCCCATTGGGGCAGGTCTCTGGCTTTGGATCACCAAAGCGCTGCAGTTTGTCAAAGTGCACGCCGCACTCTGAGCATTCATATTCGTATATTGGCATAACCCGTATTTCCTTCTGTTACAGAGGGATGCTGTCACTGGGCTCGCAGGCTTGTGCGCTGAGACGCTTGGGACCTGACAGCCGGATCCCTCAATGCCAGAATCTGTAGGCAGATGCAAGGGACCACACCCCCATCTGGGGGGGTGGTCCCTTGGCTGATTCATTGCCTAGTACTGCGGCATGGGCGGAGCAGCTGGTGGCGGTTCGTCAGCGGGGATGTCGCTGATGAGGGCCTCGGTGCTCAGGATCATGGCTCCGATGCTGGCCGCGTTCTCCACGGCGCTGCGGGTAACCTTGACCGGGTCGATGATGCCCTGCTCGACCATGTTCGGGTAGGTGTCACGCAGGACGTCAAAGCCGACGTTGATGTCGCCTGCTTCCTTCTGCGCGCGCTTGACATTCTCGACGATGACGGCGCCGTCTCGGCCAGCGTTGGCGGCCAGCTGGCGCATCGGCTCTTCCAGAGCGCGGCGGAGGATAGTCACGCCGGTCTGCTCGTCGCCAAAGGTCATCTCGATGCCTTCCAGGGCGGGGATGGCGTTGATGAGGGCCACACCGCCGCCAGGGACGATGCCTTCCTCGACGGCCGCGCGGGTGGCGCTGAGCGCATCCTCAACACGGTGCTTCTTTTCCTTAAGCTCGACCTCGGTGCCGGCGCCGACGCGGATGATGGCCACTCCGCCGGACAACTTGGCCAGGCGCTCCTGGAGCTTTTCCTTGTCATAGTCAGAGGTGCTGGCCTCGACCTCGGCCTTGATCTGGTTGATACGGGCCAGGATGTTGGTGCTGATGGCGTCGTCCTCGACACCGACGATGGTCGTATCTTCCTTGGTGGAGATGACCTTGACGGCGCGGCCCAGATCAGCGACCTGGGTGGTTTCAAGCTTGCGACCCATTTCCTCGGTGATGACCTGGCCACCGGTGAGGGCGGCGATGTCCTGGAGCATGGCCTTGCGGCGGTCGCCAAAGCCGGGAGCCTTGATGGCCAGGACGTTAAAGACGCCGCGCAGCTTGTTGAGGACGAGAGTGGCCAGGGCTTCGCCGTCGATGTCCTCGGCGATGATGACGAGGTTCTTCCGGCCGATCTGGACCATCTTTTCCAGGACGGGGATCATGTCCTGTGCGGACGAGATCTTTTTGTCGTGGATGAGGATCAGGGGCTCGTCGAGGACGGCCTCCATGCGCTCGGGGTCGGTGACAAAGTAGGGCGAGATGTAGCCGCGGTCGAACTGCATGCCCTCGACATACTCGGTCTCAAAGGCCAAGCCCTTGGACTCTTCGACGGTGATGACGCCGTCCTTGCCAACCTTATCCATGACCTCGGCAATGAGCCGTCCGATCTCCTTGTCGTTGGCCGAAATGGCGGCGACGTTGGCGATTTCTTCTTTGGTGTCAATCTCGGTGGCCTGCTCGCGCAGGGCGACGACGATGGCCTCGGCAGCGCGGGCGATGCCGTTCTTGATGAGCATGGGGTTGGCGCCAGCGGCGACGTTCTTGAGGCCCTCGGTGACGATCATCTGGGCCAGGACGGTGGCGGTGGTGGTGCCATCGCCGGCGACGTCGTTGGTCTTGGTGGCGGCTTCCTTGAGCAGCTGGGCGCCCATGTTCTGGAAGGGCTCCTCGAGCTCAATCTCTTTGGCGACGGTGACGCCGTCGTGGGTGATGGTAGGCGCGCCCCACTTCTTGTCCAGGGCAACGTTGCGGCCCTTGGGACCGAGGGTGACCTTGACGGCATTGGCCAGGGCATCAACGCCGAGCTTGAGGTCACGACGGGCATCCTCTGCGAAAATCAGTTGTTTAGCCATATCAATAGACTCCTTTTGGTTCGGTAGGTAATTGCTTACAGCAGGATAGCGAGGATATCGCTTTCCTTGAGAATGAGGTACTTGTTGCCCTCGAGCTTGACCTCAGTGCCGGCGTACTTGGCGTAGAGGACCTTGTCGCCCTCTTTGACGTCCATGTCGATGCGGTCACCATCGTCGTCTTTGCGGCCTGGGCCAACAGCGACGACCTTGCCCTCCTGGGGCTTCTCTTTGGCTGTTTCGGGCACATAGATGCCGCTAGCCGTGATTTCTTCCTGCTCGGTAGGTTCTACTACCAGGCGGTCTGCCAATGGTTTGAGATTTAGCGCCATTTCCAACTTGCCTCCTAGTGTTATTATGCCTCTAATGTCACGAGTAGTGCGCTAGCACTCTTCGGCATCGAGTGCTAACGCAATTCACAGTTTATCACAGTTCAAAAAAAGGTGCAAATCTCGCAGTCGATGTGGCTCATGCCACCGGTACTGGCTGGGCCCTTCAGCGCATCAGTCTAGCGTGGTCGCTCTGTTAGGACAACGGAAACCGTCTCCAGTTTCCCTTCGCGCCAGAATGTGACCTCTATTGTCTGTCCGACTCTGGTTTCAGTATCCAGGTAGCGAATCAGATCGCGTCCCGACGCGATCGGCTTGCCGTCAATGCTCGTGAGAATGTCTCCACCCACTGACAGGAGAAAACGACCAAGCTGGATCTGCTCCTGCCCTCCATGCAGCCCCGCACGAACAGCGGGGCTACCAGGTGCTGCTTCAACAATCAGCACTCCCTCTTCTACCGGTACTTTCATTCCAGCTTCCTGCAGGATCTGCCTTCGTTCCGGTGTCAGGTTCCAGATGAGGCTGACCCCCAACCAGGGGTGAGGATAGTACCCACGAGCAAGGAGTTCAGGCACAACACGCCGTACCGTGCTGGCAGGAATGGCAAAGCCAATGCCGGCTGAGGCCCGGCTGGGGCTGAATATAGCCGTGTTGACGCCGATCACCTGTCCTGTCAGATCCAGCAGAGGCCCGCCCGAGTTCCCAGGGTTGATGGCCGCGTCGGTCTGGATGATCTCGCCGATAAAACGTTCATCAGGACTCTCAATCACCCGGCCCAGAGCACTGACCACGCCCACGGTCAAGGTATGCTCAAAACCAAAGGGATTGCCGATGGCCACGACGAATTGGCCCACATTCAGGCCATCCGATGCACCCAACGGTACCGGGTTCAGCATCTCCGGGGCGACGTCTATCCGGAGAAGGGCCAGGTCTGTGGTGGGATCGGCCCCCACTATCTCAGCCGGGACGGTTGTATCGTCGGCCAGCATCACAAACAACTCAGAGGCATCTTCGACCACGTGGTAATTGGTGATGATGTGCCCCTCTTTGTCAAAGACGATGCCGGATCCGCTGCCTTCCTGGGGCACGGGCCGGTAAAAGTAGTCATAGGCGTAGCTGCGGTTGGTGATGTTGACCACGCCGCTAGCAACATCCTCGTAGACCTTGATGATCTCCCTTTCCAACTGGGCTAGTTGGCCAAGGCCAGCGGGCGGGGTTTCGGTGGGAGCTGGCGTCGCTTCAGAAGTGGATATGCTGGTAGGGGTGAAGGTAGGCGCGGCGGTTGGTGTAAACACGGGCTCAGCCGTGGACGTTGGCGTTGGTGCCAGCAGCACGGAAACGCTGCCGGGCAGCGAGCAAGCCACAAGGGCTGTGAGAAGCAACGGAATTGCGATCCACCGTTTGGCGGGCGTGGACATGGGAATCTTCTTTCTAGGGTACGGCCAACACGGGACACCGGGCCAGCCGGAGCACTTCGGTACTCACACTGCCCAGGAGAAGCTCCGCGGCGCTGGATGGCCCCCTCGTTCCCAAGACAATCAGGGACGCGTTTTCTTCATTGGCTACCTCAAGAATGGTTCGGGCCGCTGGTCCTTCTCGGACCAAGCCTTTGGCCTGGACCTCTCCCTTTTTCAGCTCTTCCACGGCATCGTCAACAACATCCCAGCTTGCCTTCTGAAAACTGGCACGTAGGTTTTCGTAGGCTTCCGTGGTGACGTAGCGCTTGGGAACCTCGAAGGCGTGAACGACGATGACTTCAGCCTTCTCCAGACAAGCCATGTGCTCTACGTAGAGCAGCGCCCTGTCTCCAGCGGACGAGCCCTTATTGGCAAAGACTATTTTCCGAAACATACCAGTCGTTCTGCTCCTATTCTGCAGTCATGGCTACAGCCGGTACCCCGGCTAGGCTTCGGTGGGAGCCGTGGCCGATTCCATGAGCTGCTGGATACGCGGGATCATGTCCGTTGGATTGGGATGCAGACCCTCCATCAGCAACTGGTTCTCGAAAAGTTGCTCAATAGCCGGCTCAATGATCTCGTCCTCTGGGCCCTCGCTTACCAGTCGGGCAAGGTTCATGATGATGGGATGGCGGCGGTTGACCTCCAAGATCCGCTTTGGCATCTCAAACTCCTGGTCGAGCATGCGATACACCCGCGACATCTCGTGCAGGCTACCATCGTCGGGCGATGCCAGGCGGCACGGATTTTCTCTGAGGACCTTAGACTCGCGGACTTCCAGTACGCGTTCGCCCAACACGCTGACAAATCGGCTCACCAGCCTGTTGAACTCGGGTTCCGCGATTGACTCAGGCGCTTCGTCCAGTGCCTCATCCCCCTTGGGCAGTTCGAGTCCTGCATCATCCGCGTTTTTCAATGGCTTACCGTCGTATTCCTGCAGCGAGGCAATCATAAAACTGTCAATGGGCTCAACCAGGAAAATCACCTCGATGTCGTGGGCCCGGAAGTAGTCCAGATGTGGGCTGCGGGCCACAGAACGCAGGTCATCGCCCAGCACATAGTAGATGGCTTCCTGTTCCTCAGCCATCCCCTGTGCATACTGGGCCAGCGAGATCAGATCGTCGCCACGCTTGGACGAGTAGAATTTTAGTAGGGGCAGCAGGTCTTCTTTGGCCGCCGGATCCGAAGCCACACCCTCTTTGATAAAGGGCCCAAACTCCTCCCAGAAGGTGCGGTACTTTTCTGGTTCTTTCTCAGCCAGAGTTTGCAGTTCCCTGGTCAGCTTGCGGGCAAGCGCTCTCTGCACACGCCGTGCCGCAGGGCTGCGCTGTACGACCTCGCGCGAGATGTTTAGCGGCAGATCCTCCGACTCGACCACACCTTCTACGAAACGAAAGTGGTTCGGCAGCATATCTCTATTGTTCTCTTGGATCAGGACGTTGCGGATGTAGAGTCTCAGCCCCTGTTCGCTTCCAGGCCCAAGAGGGCCGCGCTCGCGACGGGAGGGAACGAACAAGACGCTGCGAATATCCACGGGAGCGTCGCTCACCAGGTGGGCGTAGAGCAGCGGCCCTTCAAAGTCAAAGGTCAAGTGCTTGTAAAAGTCCTCGTATTGCTCGCCTGTTACTTCCTGGGGCGACTGGCGCCATAGGGCCAGCTTGCGATTAACGGATTCAGCCTTGTCGCCAACATAGATGGGAAAAGCCACAAAGTCCGAGTGCTTTCTGATGATCTGCTCCAGCCGCCAGGTGTTGGCGAATTCGGCGGCATCCTCCTTGAGCTTGATCTCGATTCGGGTACCCCGGTCTGCCTTGTCAGCCGGTCCCAGGCTGTAGCTGCTGCTGCCATCCGATACCCACTCGATGGCTTCAGCTTCAGGCTCGTAGGAGCGGCTGATCACCCGCACCTGTTCGGCGACCATGAACACCGAGTAGAAACCCACCCCAAACTGGCCGATCAACTCCACAGAGGGGCGCTGCTCCTGCTCCAATTGCTCCAGAAATGCGGCCGCCCCCGAGTGGGCGATCGTCCCCAGATCCCGAGCAGCTTCTTCGGACGTCATGCCGATGCCCGTATCGGATACGGTGATCGTTCGGGCTTCCTCGTCTACCTCAACCCTAATGGCCAACTCTGCGTCAGGGTCCAGGACGTCCTGATTGGTCAGCGTCTCAAACTGGACGCGGTGCAGAGCGTCTGAAGCGTTGGAGACTAGCTCCCGCAAAAAGATCTCTCGTTCCGTGTACAGCGAGTGGACCAGGATATTTAGTAGCTGACGGACCTCAGCCTTGAACTCGTATGATTCAGTGTTGGATGTTGCCTTGGTATCTTCACTCATGGTTCAATCCTCTGTCTATTGTACCTCATCGTGATCTCAAAGTATTTCTGTCAGGGTTCAGATTGCTGTGCACAGCGTGGCAGCGGCCCGGAGAACCGCCAGGTACAGCTGTGGAGCCCTACGCTGTTCACCCGCTCCAGAGTCAGTCAGGATCCCAGCGCAGCAGCATCTGCCACTTGTCTTTCGTCAGCGGGCGCTCTCGCCGGGGCGTGGCTCTGCCTCTTCGGGCAAGCTCGGCGCGCTGCTCAATGATTCGCTGCCGCATGTGCAGGATAACCTCGATACCAGCGAGGTTGACGCCCAGCTCCCGCAGGCGGCGGATGCGCCGCAGCTCAGCCAGGTCCGCCTCGGCCAGTGGTTCCATCACCAGCTTGCGGGCAATGAGCCGCTGAACCTCGTCGTGAGAGAGGCCGGTTCGCTGGACAGCTACGCTCAGGCTGATATAAGTCGTGTTTTCAGGCAGCATCAGCATAGCCCCCCGTGGTCCTCTGGCTCTCCCCGGAGATCTGCTGGAGTTCCTCGAACATCTCTCGCTGCCGGGCTGTCAGGTTTCTTGGCAACTGGACCTCGACCTTGGCATAGAGGTCTCCGTTCTCGCCAGACTTGCGCAAGTGTGGCATCCCCTTGCCCCGCAGGCGGAAAGAACGACCATTCTGGGTTCCGGCCGGTATGGTGAGTACCACGTTCCCCGTCAGGGTCGGTACGCGAACCTCGCCGCCTAGAACCATCGTGTAGAGGTCTACGGACGCCTTGGTGTGCAGGTCATCGCCCTTGCGCTCAAAACGTGGGTCGGGAAGAACGGTGACGTGCAGGTAAAGGTCGCCAGTCGGTCCGCCCGCCGGGCCAGGGCCTCCCTCGCCACTCATGCGGACGCGGGTACCGGTCTTTGCCCCCGGCGGGATCTTGATCTCCAGCCGCTGGTCTTCCTTTTGCAGTACGCGAGTTGTACCCTGATGGGCTTCTTGCAGGGTAATCTCTACCGGCTGTTCATAGTCCTGTCCGCGTTGAGGCCGCATCTGGTATTGGTAGCCGCGACCTCCGCGCCCCCCGCCCGTGCCGCCAAAAACCTGGCTGAAAAAGTCAGAGAAGGCGCTTCCGCCGCCAAAGAGATCCTCCATATCCTCCGGCGTCCCATAGCGGACGTTTACCCCATCCCCTGGCCTGCCTGAGGTCCAGCGACCCCAATTAAAGTCGCCAGGCCTACCGCCAGTCTGTTGCCAGCGCTGCCAGTCGGCGCCCAATTGGTCGTACTTTTGCCGCTTCTCCTGGTCAGAGAGTACCTCGTAGGCTTCGTTTATCTCCTTGAAACGCTCTTCGGCCTGCGGGTTGTCCGGGTTCACGTCAGGGTGGTACTGTCGGGCTAGACGTCGAAATGCTTTCTTGATCTCTTTCTCACTCGATTTCTTTTCCACGCCCAGGACTTGATAGTAATCCTTATAATCCATGCACTCACTCCAGCAGAGACTCTCGCTGATCCAAAAGAGAATCTCCGTCGTTTGTTAGATGGCTACGATGACCTTGGCCGGCCGCAGCAACTGGCCGCCCAACCGGTATCCGCGTTCGATGACCTGGACAACGGTACCGGGAGCCACGTTGGTACCATTGCGGCCAACGGTAGCCACGGCTTCGTGCCAGGTTGGATCGAATGCCTGATTCTCGGCCTCGATTTGCTCTGCTCCCTCTCTGTCCATGAGGTGTAGCCCGGCGCGGTGCGTCAGTTGCAGACCCTGGCGCAGCGCCGCTTCATCGCCGTCCGGAGTTGCTAGTGCCCGTTCCAGGTTGTCCGAGACTCCCAGAAAAGCGCCCAGGAGTCGCTTCCGCTCGGTTTCGATCCGTTCCTCAGCCAGTCGTCGCTGGCGCCTTCGAAAGTTGTCCATTTCGGCCTGCAGGCGCAGTGCCCGATCGCGCCACTCATCCGCATCCTGCGAGGATTGGGTCTCTGTGGAATCCGTGCTCTGCGTGAACTCGATAGGGGCAGGGCTCTGCTCCTGCCGCTCTGGCTCTACTGCTACAGACTGCACTTTCTCCACTTCGTGTGCGCTAGCTGGCGGTGGGCCGGCCTGTGCCCTGTCCCTGTACGTTGTTGTTTGATTTTCACCTGGCCGCCGGACTTTGACCGGGATACTTGTTCTTCTGCCCATTCTTCAGGTTCACCTGTATGGCGGGCCCAGGCTGCCCCGGGCCCGCCGTTTCTTCCTAGATCTCTGGAACTCGCCCTCTACAAACTCTTCGTCACTTGACTGCTCGCCGTGTGGCGGCTGTCCCGTCCCGTTGCCACTAGCGGTCTCTTGCTGGGCATACATCTGCTGCCCGATGGCATAGCTGGCTTGTTGAAGCTGCTCCGTGAGCTGCTTGATGCGGGCCATGTCGTCGCTATCCTTGGCCTGCCTCAATTCCTCGACAGTGCGCTCGATGGTGGAACGATTTGCTTCTGGCACCTGGTCGCCGAGTTCACGCATCGTCTTCTCGGTCTGGTAGATCAACTGGTCGGCGGTGTTGCGTGCCTCGATAAGCTCCTTACGCTGCCGGTCCTCGGCTTCGTGACGTTTGGCCTCGTGTACCTTTTCCTCTACTTCGGACTGGCTCAGGTTCGTGCTGGCCGTGATGGTGATCGTTTGCTCCTTGCCCGTTGCCTTGTCCTGGGCTGCCACGTTCAGGATCCCGTTGGCATCAATGTCAAAGGTCACCTCAACTTGGGGCAATCCGCGCGGTGCGGGCGGAATGCCTTCCAGGTTGAACCTGCCCAGCGTCGCATTGTCGGCAGCCATCGTGCGCTCGCCCTGGAGCACATGGATGGTAACCGCTGTCTGGCCATCCTCGGCTGTGCTAAAGATCTCGCTCTTGCGCACTGGAATCGTAGTATTGCGCTCGATGAGCGGCGTCATGACTGCCCCCAGTGTCTCTACGCCCAACGTGAGCGGAGTCACGTCCAGGAGCAGCACGTCCTTCACCTCGCCGGCCAGCACCCCTGCCTGGATGGCGGCGCCGATAGCCACAACCTCGTCAGGATTGACTCCCTTGTGAGGCTCCTTCCCGTTGGTCAGACTGCGCACGAGATCCTGAATCATCGGCATGCGGGTGGACCCACCGACCAGAACGACCTCGTCAATGTCGCTGGCGCTCAGCTTGGCATCCTTCAACGCTTGCTCAAAGGGCCCGCGGCAGCGCTCCACCAGGTCTTCGGTCAGCTGGTCTAGCTTGGACCGCGTGAGTTTGATCTGCAAGTGCTTGGGTCCGGAAGCGTCAGCCGTGACAAAGGGCAGATTGATTCTCGGTCTCTACCACCGAGGAAAGCTCGATCTTGGCTTTCTCAGCCGCCTCTCTGAGCCGTTGAAGCGCTTGGCGGTCCTGCCGTATGTCGATGCCCTGGTCCTTCTTGAACTCGTCGGCCACCCAATCCACGATACGCTGGTCCCAATCATCGCCGCCCAGGAACGTATCTCCGCTGGTGGCCTTGACCTCCACGACACCTTCGCCAACCTCCAGAATAGAGACGTCAAAGGTACCGCCACCCAGGTCAAAGACCAGAATCGTCTCTGCATCTTCTCTCTCCAGGCCATAGGCCAGCGAGGCCGCTGTCGGTTCGTTGATGATGCGCAGTACCTCCAGGCCGGCAATCCTGCCGGCGTCCTTGGTGGCCTGGCGCTGAGAGTCATTAAAGTAAGCGGGTACGGTGATGACCGCCTGCGTTACCTTCTCACCCAGATACGCCTCGGCGTCGTCGGCCAGCTTGCGCAGGATCATGGCCGAGATCTCCTGGGGAGTGTACTCCTTGCCCGTCTGTGGGATGCTTACCCGAGCGTCGCCAGCCTTCCCCTTCACGATCTTGTAGGGTAGCAGCTCGCGTGCCTTTGTTACCTCCGGCTCGTCATAACGCCGGCCCATCAGACGCTTCACCGAAGAGATCGTATTGTCAGGATTCACGACTGCCTGGCGCCGGGCCGTCTGGCCTACCAGGCGTTCGTTGTTCTTTGAAAAAGCTACCACCGAGGGAGCCAACCGCCCGCCTTCTGCGGTAGAGATGACGGTCGCATCGCCGCCTTCCATTACTGCTACGACACTGTTGGTGGTGCCCAAGTCAATTCCAATTACCTTTGCCATGTTGTCCATTTCCTCCATCCTATGTTCAATACCCCGAATTCCGAACTTCGACCACAGGATACAGGCACAGTGTTAGAATGGGATTAGATGAATGTTAGCGTTTCGTTAGACTTTCAGGTGCTATTCGTTGCTCGCTCCGCGTAGACTGCGGTCCATGCGGAGCCAGTGTCAGGAGATCCTGATGTCAGTTTCGGCGTTCCGAGCTAACAGCGGAGCCAGCAATACTGGTAGCCGTTCAATTCCACCCGGTAGGGCACGGCCTCGACTGGAGGCAGCTTCTCCTCCGTGAACAGGTCCGCTGGTCGGACGCCGGCCAAGGTCTCCAGATCCAGTTCGGCAACTTGGGGTTCCGCAGACAGGTTGCTGACGACCAGGATCGTCTCATCGCCATGGCTGCGCAAGTAGGCCAAGGTCGCAGGGTTGGCTGGCTCCAGAAAGTGAACCCCACCCCGCCTGAGGGCTGGGTGTTTTCTGCGAACGGCGATCATCTCTCGCATCCGGTTCAGCATCGAATCAGGGTCCGCGCGCTGGGATTCCACGTTGATTCGCTGATATCCATAGGTCCCATCGTCAAGGACTGGCGTGTAGAGGTATGGCCGGATCGGAAAGAGAAAAGCCAGCATTCAGCGCCTTCGACCACTGCATGGGGGTGCGTACGCCATCACGGTCGTCCAACCAGATGTCATCACCCATGCCTATCTCATCGCCGTAATACACGACGGGCGATCCTGGCAGGGTGAAAAGGAGCGAGTT
This sequence comes from uncultured Chloroflexia bacterium, assembly GCA_963783445.1. Taxonomy (GTDB): domain Bacteria; phylum Chloroflexota; class Anaerolineae; order JAAYZQ01; family JAAYZQ01; genus CAWANP01. The sequence continues at coordinate 962,834 of CAWANP010000002.1, forward strand.
GGCCATCTCCATCCGGGCGCGGTTATTTTCCAGCAGCGGGGCCAGGCGACGGCGGATGCCCTGGTTGAGCCGCATGCGTGGCTCCGGTGCATAAAACTCCCACATGAACTGGCGTTCCTCGTCGCTCACCATCTCTAGCGTCAGTTCGTCGTGGTTGCGGAGAAAGGTTGCCCACTGGCACGAGTCTGGAATGGGCGGTGTCCGGGCAAGTATCTCCAGGATCGGTTGCCGGTCGGCCTGTGCCAGGGCCATAAAGACGCGCGGCATGAGGGGGAAATGAAAGTTCATGTGAAACTCGTCGCCGTTCCCCAGGTAGGGGCGTACGTCCTCCGGCCACTGGTTGGCCTCGGAAAGAAGCAACGTTCCAGGGGCATAGTCTTCGATAAAGGCCCGCAGCCGCTTCAGATAGGCGTGGGTTTCGGGCAGGTTTTCGCAGTTGGTCCCTTCCCGCTCGTACAGGTAGGGGACGGCGTCCACGCGAAAGCCATCCACCCCCTGGTCCAGCCAGAAACGAAACACGTCCAGCATTGCTTGCTGGACAGCGGGATTGTCATAATTCAGATCGGGCTGGTGGTGAAAGAACCGGTGCCAGAAATACTCGCCCCGAATAGGATCCCACGTCCAATTGGATTCTTCATAATCAAGAAAGATGATGCGGGTATCCTGGTAGCGCTGGTCGGTGGGGTTCCAGACGTACCAGTCTCGGTATTTGCCATGCTCAGGATGGGCAGGATCGCGCGATGCCTGAAACCAGGTATGCTGGTCCGAGCTGTGGTTGGGGATCATGTCGGCGATGACCCGCAACCCGCGCTGGTGCGCTTCGCTTACCAGATTGCCCAAGTCTTCCACGGTGCCATAGTCGGGATGGATCCTGCAAAAGTCGGCCACGTCATAGCCGTCGTCCCGCAATGGCGAGGGATAGATGGGCAGCAGCCAGATGCAATCGATGCCCAGATCTCGCAGGTAGTCGAGCTTGGACGTCAAGCCTGCCAGATCGCCAATGCCATCGCCGTTGGCGTCGGAAAACGCACGGACGAAAACTTCATAGAAAACAGCGTCTTTGTACCAATCAGTTGTCATGGACAATCCCTTCGGAGCTGGATGCTGCAAAAATCGGAGGAGACAACCACGTCAGCCAATGCCTTGTGTTGGCAGATGATCTGGTGTTCGCGCTCAAGCACATCCACAACAAAGGGCTCGAAACTGTCTCTTGCACGGCGTTTTCTTGCCTCAAGTGTCTGCCGATAGTCTCGGTCAATGAAAATCCGAAAGTCAGCAAACTGGAGAAGGGTGGTATAGGTACCCTCTGCGATAAGCATGACCAGGTCACCGACTTCCATCTCCTCTGTTGTGATGCGATCCTCGTCATAGATGACCAGAGGTTTGTAGATGGGGCTCTCCCTGCGCTTGAAAGACCGCAGGTTCGAGTCGAGAAAATCGAGCTTGACCTCGAACAGGCCAACCTGTTCCAGGTTCTGACGGCGCATTTCATGGTTGGTCTTGGGCGGAAAAACAAAATAGTCGTCCTGCTGTAGAACGCCGGTACCGATGCCCTGTTCATTCAAGATTCGGTGGATCTCGTAGGCCAGTTCCGACTTGCCTGCGCCTGACTCGCCAGCGACACTGATGGCCCACCTCCTCCGCGCTCTAAGGCGGTCGGCCAACACGCCGCAGATCTCGACGGCTCGCTCGGTATGATATTGTTCAATGACCAGTTTGTCGCCAATCACGACTGCGCATCCTCTGCTGAGTGGCTCGATTCTTCATCAAGCACACTGTAGATTCGCTTGCGGTCTAGGCTATCGGGTAAGGGGCCAACCGTAGTGAGCTTCCTTTCCACAATCTCTCGAGCAAATAACACACAGCGTTCCAGTGGGTTTCCGTCGAGGAGTGCCACCAAGAATCCAGCCCAGAAAGAGTCGCCAGCACCCGTAGCATCCACCACCTTGATTGGTCTGGCCGCGATGTGCGTCAAAGTGCCTTCCTCGGAGAGGAGCACTCCTTCACTGCCCATGGTGAAAACGACGACCTTGGGGCCCATCTCGTGAAAGCGCTCGACATATGTTTCTGGCGATCGATCCCGCCCAAACAGGCGGGCCGCATCGTCCAGGGATGGTTTGGTTATGGTGGCGTAGCGTAAGAATCGGGGGATGACGGTCGCCGCTTCGCGATAGTCCGGCCAGATCTGCGGGCTGTAGTTGGGATCAAGAGAGATGATCTTGCCCTGACTCTGTGCCATCTTGAAGGCGCTCTCGACCGCCGAGCGGCACGGTTCCCTCGACAGGGCCCACGTCGACGCGTGGATGACCCTAGCGCGCACGATTGCCTCTTCTTTGATCTCATGCGGCTCCAGTTGAAAGTCACCGCTCCGAAAGGCTTCAAAATCGGCTGTACGTGCCGAACGCGACACAAAGATGACGCTGCTGTGGACTTGATGATCCATCACCAGATAGTCGCACGTCACACCAGCCCGTCCCAGCTCGGCCTTGAGAAACTGACCCATCGCACCGATGCCAGTCTTGGATATGATGGCCGATTGGCTGCCCAGCCTAGCCACATAGACCGCAATGTTGGCCGGTGAGCCTCCCTGATACTTGCGGAAGGTATAGGCGTTGCGCAGCCAGTCGGTCTCCTCGACAGAGATAAAGTCGACCAAAGTCTCACCAATGGTCAGTACGTCTAGATCGCCCTTTGGTATCTTCATAGCAAGACCCCCTCCGAAAAGGTCGGGCTAGGTGTCTGATGGGTCAGACGATTCAACCCGGTAAACTCGGCCCTCACTCGGCCCCAGTTGAGAGACTCTGTAGCCATAGTCCGTTTCCAAAAGCACCTTATCGATCTCTAGCACATGCCTTCTCGTAGAGAACTCATAGGCTAGTCTAGTTCCCTCAGCAAGACCGGGGATTCGGGGGATGCCAAAGTTGTGCACGGCCTGGTAGGTGTCGCTATTGACCAAGAACACAAATGCCTCCCTGCCGCCATCCCGCTGTGTCCAGGCCATGTGCTTTGACTCCGCTGTGGCATCAGGCGGGATCAGCCAGCGGATGTGTCGGCCAGCGATCTGTGGCCAGATGTTTTCCGCGTACAGCCTGATGCGGGTCAGTGCCTGGAATTGTGCTCCATTTCTGCCCCAGCGGAAGGGGCCACTTGTGGCCTTGGGGCCACTGGTCTCCTGGAACACGTACAGTTTGGTATAGTGCTCGTTCGGTGCTGGCTGGAAGTGAGTATCCCGTGTTTCGAACCCGAGCGCCATGTAGCTGGGCATATGTGTCAAGAACAAGGCCATGAACAAGCGCAGAGCGTTTCCCTTCTGGTAGAATGCATCGAAGCGGGGATCGTCCTTGTCGCCGGTGATGACCGAAAAGGTAGGCGCCACACGCCTCGTCTCGAGCAGATCACAGTACCGGCGGAACCTCTGCAAGAATTCGGGAGTGCCCACCGTCAAAGATTGCAGATCTCCTAGTGTGGTATCGGCTTCGGAAGCCTCTAGGTGGTCGACCTCATCGCCGTAGGCCATAATATTCCGAGGAGCGAGAAATGTCTCGGCAAAGTAGCCAAAATAGGGCACACCGCTTTCGCGTTGGACGTGGAGCTTGACCGCGCGTAGGATGTCATAGTAGGGGTCGATGGTATGAGGGACGCCGCCAGGACGCATCTGGACATGGGACATGTCACCCCGCATGAAATCAAAGCCGTAGCGCCTCTGTACCTCGGCGTACTTATCGCAGACATACCACCACACCTCTTTCCGTGGGTGGTCAAAATCGATGGCCCAGTTGGCGTTGTCGTCCTGCCGCCCGTACAGCTTGAACCGGGCCAGGGGCCCAAAGACGCGTGACATGGACTGGGGCTCGGTGATCAGATAGTCGTACCAGACCAGGCCATAGCTGTCTACATAGCCCTTGCCAGGATCCACTTTAATGCCACGGAAGGGGGGGGCCATTGTTGCCGGTACCGGTTCAAAGCCGTAAGCGTGCAGATACCTGACCAGTTTTCCGCGTCGGTTAGCACGGCCGTCTCGATCTTCGGCTCAGACCGAAAAGCACTCGGCGGCGCTGTTCCTCTGGGTATGACGAGGAGTAAAAGTCCTCGGCCGAGATCGGAAGAGCGTCTCCCGGGATAGCTGGCCCCTTGGATTGGAGGAAAGCCATGATACGTGCTTCGACCTCGATGTGAAGTTCGGCCTGATGGTCGACGATCTCGACACCCTCGCGCTGCAGCCACTCAAAGTAGGCAGGATTGGCCAGAGCGATCTCGGAAAAGCGGTCGGTGTGCGGGATGACGTCCATCCCCACGGCCTTGCCCATGGCGTGCAGGAGATTGATGGTGGCCTTGAGCTGTTTTTCGACGGAGTCCAGCTTGGGGAGAATGCCCATGCAGCTCCTGGCTGAAGAACTCCGTGTTGATCTCCCAACTGCTGATACCATATAGACTGCCAACCACACCCGGTTCCCAGATAGGGAGCAGGTGTATGGCATCCTGCACATGGGGAATCGTCAAAGCATACTTGACGACGTTCCAAAAGCTGCCGATGGTTCGGACGTTGACACCAACCATGTTGCATTGTTTTAGCCAGCTTCCATCCGGCTGGTCGCGCATGGGGCTCTGAACCTCTGGTGGGGCTTGAGAGGCGTCGCCCCCCAGATCAGCATCGCACACGGCCTGCTCGAACTTGTGTCCCAGACGTTGCTGAAGTATGTCAATCGTCTCCCTGCCGCCCAGCTGCACGGCCTGCTCAGGAAGCAGGTTCGGCAAGAAGGTGTGCCGTCCGCTTGTGTAGAGCTCCAGATAACGCTGACTGTTCTGCTCCCAGTTCTCCCAGAACTCGCGATGGACCTTCGGTATGTCAAAGCCTGGCATTCGATTCCCTAGCCTGTAGCTTGCCCTTTCCCCCAGATGTTCTCCAGTGTCTCAAGTGGTACGTGGTTCTCGGCGGAAGGCTCCGAAAAGTATGCAGGGATGCCTAGATACTGTGCTGGTCGGGAGGCCAGCAGCGATTGCACGACGGCTTGATACTCCTCAGCTGTGCGATCCCATGTGTACCGTGCTAGAACCCGCTCGCGGCCTGCGCAGTGAAAGGTCTCCCATTCGTTTCCCGGCCCGACCAGTCGCAGCAGTCCCGCAGCAATATGGGCGGGATCGGCCGGGTCGACCAGAACGCCGAACTCTCGACCTGTGGCCTCATCATACAGGCTCTCACTGGGACCACCGTTACGCGTCACCGCGGCGGGCAGACCGGCAGCCATGGCCTCAAGCGGGGCCAGGCCAAAGGGCTCGTACAGAGCCGTCAGTGCGAAGGCCGAGCGGCGTGCGCTCAGATAGCGGTAGGCAGCAGCCAACTCGTTCTGGCTGGCAAGCGAGAAAGCGCTCACCTTGCCCCAGAGGTTGTGGGCCTCACAGACGGCGACGACCTCGTCCAGGACGGCCCGCTCTGTGGCGGTCAGCCCGTTGCGGCTGTGGATGTCCTCTGCGCCGCGAATGACGATGAGCAGATTGGCCGCGGCCTGCAGCTCTGCACTGCCGGCAAAGGCGCGCACCAGTTCGATGTGATTCTTTTTGGGATCCAGGCGACTGGAACAGAGTACGGCCGGTAGAGCGCGTTGTTCCCGCGCGATATCCCGGGCCAGCATCCGCTCAATGTGCGCGGCGATCCGCTCATCGTCGGGCCCTCGCACCCCGGCGTCAAAAATGCTCAGGTTGACCCCTGGGGGTATGACGGCGAACTTGGTTTCGTCGTCGGGATCCACGGCTCCTTGGTAGGCAGCGTGGCCGTATTGCTCCATCCGCTCCTGGCGGGTGCTGGTGATGATCCGTGCTGCGTGGTTCATGGCCACCCGCTCGGCGCTGATGCGCAGAGCGAAGAAATAGTGGGCATCCAGGCCGTCCAGCGAGTTCCCTGGTTTCGCCAGGAGGCGGTCCAGTTTCTGGGCTCCCAGCGAATGCCCTGTAAATGTGAAGGGCGGGCCCCCGGCGACCTGCCAGAGAGCCCCGGCCAGCCCTCCGTCCCCATAGTGAGTAGTCACGATATCTGGCTGCTGTCCGTCGGATGAATAGAACGCCTGTATGTTGGGCACCCACTCTGTTCCCAGTCTTGGCCACAGGTCCTCTTTGCGTAGGAACCCATCACCACCGCAGGGCAGGCGTACGATGCGCACATTGGGCTCGCTTGGATAGGCGTCCAGCGGGCCCTCAAAGCCAGGCCACTCTGGGTCCAGGATGCGCCGGGTGACGATGTCCACGTGATGGCCCATCCTTCCCAGCGCCAGGGCCACCTCCTTAACGTAGACGAGTTGGCCGCCAAAATCTGGATGTTCGGTCCAGTAGCTGTCAAGGGGATCAAAGTTCCCCTGTGGATTCAGGAAAGCGATTCTCATCTAGTCACCTGTCATGATGAACAAGGGCTGCATCGCGAATTTCCTGTAATGTGGCCGCAGCCGTTCCACATTGTAGTGCTTGTCCACATCGACCAGCTTTTTTGAACTTGTCACCACGTCAATGGGTACATTGTCGTACCGCCCGTTTCTGAGGACCACGAGGCGGCCGTGGAGTCCCTGCAGTATCAGGTCGAGGGCTAGGTTGCCGTAGGCCATGGGAACGATGGAATCGATGGCGTCGGGATTGCCGCCGCGTACCAGGTAACTCAGCCTCTGAGTGAGCGTGCCGATTGGCTTGCCACTGTTGTATCGCGGCGAGATCTGTCCGATCTGGGCGGAGACGAGATCGCCGATGCCGCCCAATTTGGCGTGGCCATAGGCATCGGTCGCGGTATTTTGAAAGATCATCTCGCCTCCCTCGCACATGGCGCCTTCCGAGACCAGCACGGTAGCATAGTTGTTTGGATCGCTACTCCGATCGTGGCACAGAAGCTCGGTGAGCAGGTCCACGCTGAACCTGTACTCTGGAATGACACAGCGGTTCGCAGCCCCGGCCATCGTCGGCAGCATGGCCGAAAAGCCGGCATAGCGCCCGAACACTTCGAGCACGAGAATTCTCTCACTGGAGGCGGCGATGGTGCGCAGAATATCTACCATGTCGATGGTCCTGGTGACGCAGGTACTAAAGCCGATGCAATAGTCGGTTCCAGGAACGTCGTTGTCCATCGTCTTGGGGATGCCGACGACTTTGACCCCCTCCTGGTACAGGCGGACGCCGTAGCTGAGCGTGTCGTCACCTCCGATGGGGATCAGGTAGTCTATCCCCAGAAAGTCCAGGTTCTTGAGTACCTCTGCGGTCAGATCGTTCATCTCAGCGCCATAGGTGGCGCAGAGATGCTCGGGCACGGCACTCCTGGCCACGTGACTGGGTCGCGTGCGGCTGGTACGCAGAAAGGTGCCGCCCGTCCTCACGACCCTGTTCACAATCTCTACCGTGAGTTCGATATAGTTCTCCGAGTTGTCGGCACCCTTGTCGCGTACCATCTCAATGATGCCGGCCCATCCACGCCGCAGACCAATGACCCGATAGCCCTCTCTCTGGGCTCGAATCGTAACCGCTCGAATGGCCGGATTGAGGCCGGGGACATCTCCTCCTCCGGTCAGGATTCCAATCGTGCCTTTGCTATTGCTGGATTCAGTGCTCCCCATGCCGGCCACTGCTAGACCCTTTGCGGGATGCTATCGATCTGTTCAGCCAGGTGAATGTCCTTCATGGTCACCCCACCCTCACTGTGGGTCGAGAGCGTGATCGTGAGTTGGCTGTATCCGTGTAGGTTGAGATCCGGGTGATGATCGGCGGCCTCAGCTACCTGCGCGATGGCGCCGATCAGGACTACGCCATGGGAGAACGAAGGTACCTTAAAGGTCTTGACCAGCGCGTTCTCTTGGGGCTCCCAGCCTGGCAGGGAGCGTAGTCTCATCTTCAGTTCGTCAAGGGGCAGGCGCGTCACAGTTGTCCTCCTTGGTGCATGGCCTCGGCAAGTCCGTGGAGACAGACCTACCATCAGCCTCATCTTCTCATCACTCCGTGGGACCGGTGGCGAGTGCCCCAGGGCCCAGGAGGCCGGCTAAAAGTATTCTTCAAAGCCCGCGATTCCCAATTCGTCGCGCATGGTCTGTAGCTCTTGGCGCAGGTTGTGGTTCACGGGAATCCCTTGCTCTTGGATCAGTACTTCTTTCTCATGTTCCTTTTCGCCGGCGACATAGATCCGGTCCTGGCCGGGTATTCTCTGGGCGTTCTGTAGGTTGCGCATGATCTGACCCGTGATCTGCCTCGACAGCTCCAGCGGAATGAAATGCTCGATGTCAATCGCGAGAAAAAAGTGCCCCAGCATGAATGGCTGCTTGGAGCCGTCGTTGGCAAAACCTACCAGGTCCTTCATGAACTTGCCGCCAGACAAAGAGGCGGAGAGGATCTCTACGATGGTAGCCAGGCTGTAGCCCTTGTATCCGGCAAGCAACTCTCCCGCACCGCCCAGGGGCAAAAGTGCAGCCCGGGCCTTGCCAAAATCCTCTAGGATCTTGTCTGGGTCGGTAAGCGACTGGCCCTGGTTGTCGATGACCCAACCTTGCGGCACAGGTTTCTCGGCGCGAGCGGCAACCTCGATCTTGCCTCGCTGCGCAATCGAAGTGGCGCCATCAAAGGCAAAGGGATAGTCCATGTCCGATGGTGCGGCAAAGGCGATGGGGTTGGTACCCAGCATGGGTTCGGCGCCAAAAGTGGGGGCAATGGAGGGCCGGGCGTTGGTGACCGAAAGGCCGATCATACCCTCTCTGGCGGCCATCAGGGGGTAGTATCCGGCAATGCCATAGTGGGTGCTGTTGCGTACAGCCACGGCTCCCAGTCCGTGCTCCCTGGCCTTGTCCATGGCCAAGCGCATGGCTCGATAGGCAATGACGTGGCCCATGCCATGGTGGCCATCCATGACCGCCGTAGTCTCCGTCTCTTTGACGATTTCGATCTCGGTCTGGGTGCGGTGCTGGCCGGCCTGGATGCGATCATAGTAGTACTTGAGGCGTCCTACACCGTGTGACTCGATGCCCCGCAGGTCGGAGGTGATGAGTACCTCAGCGCAGATGCGGGCGTCCTCCGGGGGTGTGCCAAGGGCCTGAAAGACGTCGATCATAAAATCTTGGATGATGTTGACGGGTATATGAATGATATCGCGCATTCAAAGAATTCTCCTCAGCACGCAAGACGTGCTGCGTGAAACACCGTGGGCATTCAGTGGGCTACCGCGGCAAAAAAGGGCAACTGCATCGCAGTTGCCCTGCTTTGCCGTGCACGAAACCTGTGTCTGTACACCCCATCGGTGCACCTCTTGCAGATAGCAGGTACAGTCTACCCCTTCACCGAGCCGGCTGTCAGGCCTCGCACAAAGTACCGCTGGAGCGAGAAAAAGACGACCAGAGGGACGATCATCGTGATAAAGGCGCCAGCCGTCAAGATGTGCCAGTCCTGACCTCTCTCGCCAACCAAAGCTGACAATTGAGACGTCACGACCATGACCTCCCTTCCTGTGCCCAGGAAGACGAGGGCAACCAGCAGGTCGTTCCATACCCACAGGAACTGGAAGATGGCAAAGGAGGCGATGACGGGCACCGACAGGGGCAGGACCAACCGCGTGAAAGTCGTGAACGGAGAGGCGCCATCGATGTGAGCCGATTCGATGATCTCCCCGGGAAGGGAGCTGATGTAGCCGAACAGCAGGAAAATGGCCAAGGGCAGGCCAAATCCGGTGTGGAAGAGCCACACACCCAGATAGGTGCCGTTCAAGTCGAGACCCACATAGGCACGCAGCACCGGGATCAGCGCCGTCTGCAGGGGCACCACCATCAATGCCACGACCAGCGCGAAGAAGAAACCGCGCCCTGGAAAGTCCAGCCAGGCAAAGGCGTAGGCCGCAAAGGCGGCAATGGTGATCGGAATCACCACGGAAGGAATCGTGACCAACAGACTGTTCAAGAATGCGGTGCCCATCCCCTCGGAGGTGAGGACCTGTTGGTAGTTTTCGATTGTCCAACGGGTCGTCTCGGCAAAGGGATGCGTGATGGCCGTCCACCAACCGGAGGTCTGGATGTCGGCCGCGGACGGAAAGAACTGATGAGCAGTCCGGCGGTGGGCAGCGTCCAGAGAAAGCCGATCAGTACCAGCGCGATCCATAGCGGCGCGGACGACAGGATCTTCCGCGGATCTGTCCGGTTCGTCTTCTTTGCTGTGTTTGTAGATGCACTCATCGGGTCACCTCCTGGTTTCGCGCAGACTGCGAACGTTGTAGATGATAAAGGGGACGATGGCTATGAATAGGATGATGGCCAGGGCGCTGCCGCGTCCAGAATTTCGAAATGTGAACAGCTCCTGGTACATCCGGTTGGCGATCACCTGCGTCCCGAACTGCCCGCTGGTCATGACAAACACAATGTCAAAGACCTTGATGACCATGATCAAGACAGTGGTCGTGATGGTCAGCAGTGTGCCCCGGATGGAGGGAATGATGACCTGGAAGAAAATCCTGGCCTCGGATGCGCCGTCGATGCGGGCCGCTTCCAGCAGTTCGCCGGGCACGCCCTTCACCGCCGCCGACAGGACCACCATACAGAAACCGGTCAGCAACCAGATCATGACCATGATCAGGAAAAAGTTGTTCCAGGGACGCAGGAGCAGCCATCCCTGCGGGTCGCCGCCCAGCGCGGTCACCACGGCGTTTAGCAGGCCGATCTGTTCCGCGCCAGCGGGGCGGAAGGCGTACACGAACTTCCAGATCACGCTGGCGCCGACGGCGGAGATGGCCATCGGCAGAAAGATGGCCGATTTCACAATCGGCTCCCATTTTCCCGCACGGTCCGCCATGACGGCGATGACCAATCCCATCCCTACCGCAAAGGCCGTCACGAATACCAGCCAGAGCAGGTTGTTCCTGAGCACGATCAACATCGCCGGGTCGGTGAAGGCAAATATATAGTTGTCCAGCCCAACAAAGTTGTCAGCTTTCGCATCGAGGAAACTGAGATAGAGCGAACTCACGGCGGGCACGACCACGTACGCGGTCAGGACCACGAGCGCCGGCCCGACAAAGACAAAGGGCCGCACGCGCTCTCGGATGCCGGCCAGGCAGAAGTGATACAACCATATCGGTGCCGATGTATATCAGCCATACGCCAAACACGCCGACGATGAGCGCGACCGCGGCAACTAGAAGCCTGGACGCCTCGCTGTCCCGCATAAAGATAAAGGCGGCGTATAGGAGCACAAAGGTGATCACCGGCACGATAATGGACACCACTACTCGCAGGACCCCGGTGGCAAGAGATTTCCCCGTGCCTCCGCTCTGCATTGTCTCTTCCATTGTGTTCTCCTTCTGCATTCAGCGCAAAGCGAAGAAGCAGGGCAGCGCATCACGCAACTGCCCTGCCTCTTCCATGCCTAGGCGGTATACCTTCTAGCGTACACTGTCACTGCCATACCTACTGCGGCCAACTGGCGTCGATAGCTTGGAGCACAGAGTCCATGTCTTCGCCGCTGACCCAGTCGACGATGCCGGTCCAGAAACTGCCCGCGCCCACGGCGCCCGGCATCAGGTCGGACCCGTCGAAGCGGAAGGTATCGGCAGCGGCTAGGATTTCGGCGTAGCCGCGCTGCACATCGGTAGGATACCAGTCCAGGCTGGCGTCCAGCTGTGGGGCGATGGTGTTGCCGGCTTCAACCTCGGCCTTGACCGACTCGCCGGTGGTCATGAACTTGATGACCTCGCGGCCGGCCGGCGTATCGTTGGCCAGGCTGACCAGGTTGCCGGAGGTGAGCACCGGCTTGCCGTAGGCAGAATCGATGGGCGGCAGGTAAAAGTAGTCGACGTCGACACCGACTTCGGTTCCCTCGGGGAAAAAGCTGGGGATGAAGCTGGCCTGTCGGTGCAGCCAACATGCGGGTGGATCCTCGAACAAAGCTGTAGGTGATTCGCCAAAGGGGACGGTCAAGATGGACGTGGTGCCGCCGTAGACATAGTCCGGGTTCATCCAGATTTTGCCCATGACATCGAAGGCGTTTTTGACTTCTGGAGAATCGAACTTCAACTCGCCCCTCGTCCACTGGTCGTACTTTTCGACGGGCTGGGTGCGGAGCATGACGTCCTCGATCCAGTCGGTGCCAACCCAGCCGGTCGCGCCGCTGCTCTCGATGCCGATGCACCAGGGCACGCCGCCGTCGGCGACGATCTGGTCGCTGAGCGCAATCAGCTCGTCCCAGGTCTCAGGGATCTCGTATCCGGCGGCCTCGAAGGCAGCCTTGGGATACCACACCAAGCTCTTGACGTCCACGCCGTGCCAGACGCCGGCCAACTGTCCGTCCACGATGCCCATGTCGATCCAGGACTGGTTGTATTTGGTCTGTAGATAGTCCTCGTCCAGGAATTCCCAGAGGTCCACCAGGAATCCGTCACGGGACATGTCAGCCATCAGGCCGGGCTGCGGGAAGTTGAGGATGTCGTAGGGGTCGCCGGCTTCGGAGCGAACGACGGCCAGGGTCTCAAAGTCGCCGGAACGCTCGATGACGACGTCGATGCCGGTGCTTTCCTCAAAATCGACGAAATTCTGCTCGAATACGGCTGCTTGTTCTTCCCCGGCGGCCGAAAAGATGACCACCTGCTCGCCCTCGTATTGCATGTCTCCCGAGGACTCGGCCGGTGCCTCTGTTGGCTCCGGTGCGGTTGTTCCTCCACAAGCCGCCAGCACGAGGCTGACGACCAGCAAGAGGGCCAGAATCGAAAACAATGAGCGTTTCATTTTTTACTCTCCTCCGTACTATGGTTTGTCCTGCGTGTAATGGGGAGGAACAAGGGTCCCTCCAGGTAGCATTTTGCTGCCACTGGGTGGTAGCGTGCCTGAGGCTCTAGTAGCTTGCGGTACATCACCTCCTTTCAGAGATAGAGGGCGGCTATGCGACAGGTCCTGTGTCTTGCGCCGTTATCCGCAAATCGACAGGGTGATCCACAGCCGATCCTCAACAGAAGAAAGGAGCTGGCGTTCAGGAATCTGCAGCTCGACTCGCTCCGCAGGATTCTCGGATCACCAGCTCCGTCTCCAACGTTACGGAGGATACCGCATCACCCTCAATGCGGGTGATCAGTACCTCTGCCGCGGTCCATCCTAGGCCATAGGCCGGCACTCGAACGGTGGTCAGTGGCGGATGGGCGTGGGCGGCGAGAGAAGATATCATCAAAGCCGACAACTGCCACGTCGTCAGGAATGCAGAGGCCAGCGCATGGATGGCGCCCATAGCACCCAGAGCGACGACGTCGCTGGCGCCAAATACCGCCGTCGGCCGCTCTGGCAGCGTCCAACAACTGCTCCATCGCTGAGCGTCCGGCCTCGGGTAGAAAAGCGGCGGTTCGAACCAGATCGGGATCAAGGGAATGTCGTGATCCGTCAGGGCCTGCTTGTAGCCAGCAAAGCGGTCCTGTGCTCCAGATAGGAGAGCGGTGCGTTGGAGATGAACCCAATGCGGCGGTGACCCAGGCCGATGAGGTGGCTCACGGCCTGGTACGCGCCTGCCTGGTTGTCCACATCCACGCAAGGAAAATCGTGACCGTTGGGCCGGCCATGCAAGATCAAGGGAAACTTTTCCTCCGCCAGTTGCGGTAGCAACGGATCGTCGGAGCGCGGTCCAGACAGGATCAGGCCATCGACCTGTCGTTCGCGGATAAGCCGGGCATAAGCCTCGTGGCTGGGAACGTCTTCGGCCAACTGTAGCACCAGCAGGTAGCCCCGCCGGTGGACGGACGCGGTCACGCCCTGCAGAAAGGTGGGCAGAAAGGCGTCGGCTGCAAGGCGTTCCTGTCCCTCACCCAGAATCAGGCCGATGCGGTGGGTCTTGCCGCTGGCCAGGGAGCGAGCGGCGGCGGTGGGGTAGTAGTCGAGGTCACGGGCAGCATCTAGAACCCGCGGCGTGTCTCTTCGGTGATCTTGACTCCCGGTACGTCGTTCAAGACAAATGAGACCGTCGTCCGGGACACTCCGGCCATACTAGCCACATCCTGGCTCCGGGCCTGTCTACGAGCCAATGCAACCTCCCGATCCCATAGCTGCAGTACTGTCGGCTAACGCGTGTTAGTAACGCGGGTCACTAACGCGCGTTACTAACACGCGTCAATTATACAATCTTTTTCGGCATTTGTCAACTGTAAAACAGAAGAATTTCCAGTGTCCGGATGATCGAAGGCGTAGCGATCCTTGTCGTTGATTGAGGACTCCCGTGGCAGGCGGGGGGCGATTCCCTGGGCGAGCCTTGTCTATAGCTGCAAGGGACCGGGCACGGAAGGGCCCTAGACTTTCTGATTCTGCTTGGGGATGGGTTCAGGCTGGGGACAGGCCCCAGACCTGGGATGTGGCTAATTCCACACTGTTGCCAGCTGGATCCCGAAAGTAGATCGAATGGCCGCCATGTGGCCAGGGGACTTCTGTTTCAATCTCTACCCCCTCTTGGTGCAAATGGTCTTTCCAGCCGGGAATCTGGTCTTGCTCCGTGGCAAAGGCGACATGCCCGGGACCGTGAGCCCCGTGGGTGGGTACGATGCCGTTGAACACGGACGTACTGTCGGGGTTGAACAGGAGCAGCATTCCCTTCCCACAGTGAAGGAACACGTGCCGCCCCTCGACCCTGGAGTGTACCTTCAGCGCCAGCACGCGGCAATAGAACTCCTCGGCCGCATCCAGGTCATCCACGTACAGGCAGCTCTCCAATATCCCTTCAATCTGCATGCTAATGCTCCAGCTATCGGTAGATGTCCAGGAGCGCCAGTACATCAAAATCGAGGCTATCGCCCTTGAGCGTGTGTTCTGTGACTCGAGTGTGGCTATCGAGCGTAGGCCGCAGCTCCTTGTAGAACAACCCGACCGGGATTGCATCACTGCGGAAGGCCTGGCCTAGGGCCTGCATGCGGTCGTCTGGAGCATATTCGCTAGGCAGGTCCTCAATCTTGTCGCGCCATAGGTCAAAGGTGTTGTTGAAGGTAGGGCAGGGGCTCATGGTCTGAACAAAAGCAAAACCCGGATGCTGGACACCCTCGACGATCAGATCGGTGACGTGTTTGGGCTTTCCTGAGAAACCCCTGGCCGCAAAGCTGACGCCAGAGGCAAGGACCCAGGCCATCGGGTTGATAGGGCTGTCCGATGAGCCATAGGGCGTGCTTTTGGTCTGAAAACCCAGAGGTGAGGTGGGCGAGGTCTGCCCCTTTGTCAGGCCATAGACCTCATTGTCCATCACCACGTAAGTGATGTCCGGGTTGCGGCGCACTGCATGGGCCAGGTGCCCGCCACCGATGCTAAAGCCATCGCCATCCCCGCCGACGGCGATCACCGTCAGGTCCGGATTGGCAATCTTGGCGCCGATGGCCACCGGCAGAACCCGGCCGTGAGCCGTCTGAAAGCCGTAGGTCTTTACAAAGAAAGGCAGACGGCTGGAACAGCCGATGCCAGAGACCACGAGCGTGTTGGCCGGATCCAGCTCCAACCTGGCCATGGCCTGGTACAACGAGGCTAGAACACCAAAGTCGCCGCAGCCAGGACACCAGGTTGGCTTGACCGTCGACTTGTAGTCTTTGGGTAGCAGCTTGGGCGCGATCTTCTTCTTAGCCATGGGCCACCTCCTTGGCGGTCTCGGGTTCTGGTTCGGGTTCGACAGCCTTGGGCGTGAGGAACTCGGTCAGTTTGGCGCGGATCTCCTGGGGCGCAAAGGGCAGGCCGCCATACTTGTTCAATGAGACCAAATGCAGTTCAGTCTGGGCCTTGACCCAGGCCGCGAACTGGCCTGTACGATTTACTTCGGGCACGATCACGGTGTCCATGTTTCTGGCAAAGTCCAGGATGCGGTCTGTGGGCAAGGGATTGATAACGGCTGGTACCAGTGCCGCTACCGGGTAGCCTTCTGCCGCCATCCCCTCCACGGCCTCGCGGACTACACCTGCCGTGGATCCCCAGGCGAGGACGCCAACTTTGGCCTCTTGCTCGGGCACGCCATAGCTGGCGCAGCCCAGGGGCGACTCCAACCCGCACAGTGCCTCGGCCGCAATCTCGAATTTTCTGCCGCGCTTGTCCAACTGGGCGGTGTGGATCTCTGGAGTGTAGTTGGGTGCGCCATACTCATTGTGCTCGAGGCCCGTGGCCGTGAACGGTGTAGGGTCAAATCCGGGTACGCCCATCGGCGAGATGCCGCTGTCGGTGAGCCGGTAGCGGGCATAGTCTGCCGCGTCTTCTACTGAGGGTCGCAACCGATCTACGACTGGCACGAGCATCGGATCTGGCATCGGCAGTGTCTCGGTGCGGTGAGAGAGAGACTGGTCGACGAGCAGAATCACCGGCATTTGGAAGGTCTCAGAGAGATAGAAGGCTTGCATGGCTTGATAGAAGCAGTCCTGAACGGAGCGGGCAGCCAGCACAATGCGTGGCGCTTCGCCGTGCCCGCCATAGAGGGCGATGTTGAGGTCGGCCTGCTCCATCTTTGTCGGAAGCCCCGTGCTGGGCCCGGCCCGCATCGAGTTGACCACTACAACCGGCACCTCTGCCATGGTCGCCAGACCAAGCATTTCCTGCATGAGCGAAAATCCGGGACCGCTGGTGGCCGTCATGGCTTTGACGCCAGCAACGGACGCACCCACAACGCTGGCGATGGCCGCAATCTCGTCCTCGGTCTGGAGTGCGGCGCCGCCTATGTCGGGGAGACGCTTGGCCATCTCTTCCAGGATATCGGTCGCAGGAGTGATGGGATACCCAGCATAGAAGCGACACCCGGCTGCCAGGGCCCCGGCGACGATGGCCCGGTTGCCCGACATGACCAACTGCGGTTCGGGGGCAGGGTACGGATCGGATAGGCGTATCACAGCCTCTTCCTGGACGTTGTCCTTTACCCACTGGTACCCGGCCAGCAAAGCCATCCGATTGCTTTCGACGAATTGGGGCCGCTTCTTGCCATACTGGTCCTTGACCGTAGCCTGGAGCTGCTGGAAGTCAAAGCCCAACAAGGCGGACAGAGCACCCAGGGCGATCAGGTTCTTGCCCTTGCGCAGGTTCAGATCACGGGCCATCCGGTCGAAGGGAATGCCATAGGCCGTGCCCCGAAAGCCCTCCGGTACGTCGTGCTCGCCCGGATCGTAGATCAGCACGCCGTCGGGTCGCAGGGACTCCGTGATGAAGGTCCCAAGCCTCTTCGTTGAAGGCAAGCAGGACGTCCAATTGGTCGCCCAGCGATGGCACGGGGTCTCACGCCGGCCCGAAGCTGGAACATGACCGGGCCGCCCTTGATCTCGGCCGGATAGGTGCGAAAAGTATGGACGTGGTAGCCATCCCGGGCTACCGACAGGGTGAGCACGTCGCCAGCGGAAATGGCGTTATCTACTCCCGACTCGCCCCCAAGGCGGAGCAGCATGGTGTCGACGATCATCTTGTCCTCCCAAGCCTGTTACAGCAAAAAGAAACCAAAAAAGCAGCAAGGGTATTTGCCCTTCCTGCTCTCTGCCTACTCCCCATTCCTCAACGCGCTTGCCATGGCCGCAAGGTGAGCTGGGGTGGTGCCACAGCACCCGCCGACTATTTGCGCGCCATCCTCACGGAGCTGCTGAGCAATTCTCTCCATGTGCTCCGGCGTCGCGTCATACACAGTTCTGTCACCTTCCACGTGGGGCAGGCCGGCGTTCGGTTTGGCCCATAGGATCGCGTCCGGTGCGACCTGCCGCATGGCTTTCAAGAACCCGGCGTATTCAGACGGGTCGCGGCCGCAGTTGGCGCCCACCCCCTGAACCAAGGGTCCGATCTCTTGCGCCACCTGGATCGGACGGACACCCATCATGGTCCGGCCGTGGCTGTCAAAGCTGAATGTACAGAAAATGGGCAGGTCGCTGACATGGCGCGCGCCCTCGATTGCAGCCTTTGCTTCGGCCAGGTCGCTCATGGTCTCGATGAGCAGGATATCGACTCCGCCCTCGGCCAAGCCCTCTACCTGCTCGGCATAGGCGTCGACCGCCTCCTCGTAGGCAATCGTCCCCAGCGGCTCCAAGAGCTGGCCCGTCGGTCCCATGTCGCCGGCGACAAATACACGGTCTCCGGCCACCTCGCGGGCCAGTTCGGCGGCCCGGCGGTTGACCTTTATGACCCGGTCAGCCAGCCCATCGCCCTCCAACCGGTAGCGGGTGCCGCCAAAGCTGCAGCTCAGGATAATATCTGATCCTGCATCGACATAAGCCTGGTGCAAAGCGCGTATCTGGTCGGGCCGCTCGAAAAGCCATGCCTCCGGGATCCGGCCCGTCTCCAACCCGCTCGTCTGTAGCATGGTGCCCGTTGCTCCGTCGGCCAGGAGCACCGCCCCATTGTGGACGCTATCCAGAAATGCCTCGCTACGTGTCATGATGTTGACCCAAACTCCCAAGGTGCCGGCTGGTCCCGGAAGGATGCCAGACATGCCATATTGTGTCTCAACTCTTGCGGCTCTGGCCAGGCATAGCGTGTGGTCGCCTGCAAGCCTCTGACACCATCTGCCTGGCCCCCAAAAAAGAGGGCGGCCAGCCCCCAGCTTATTCTGCATTCAACGATGGCACCCCACTGTGTGGGGCATCGACGTTCCATGTAGCTACGATGACCGGAGGCTGGCCGCTCAGCGGGCATCATACCCCGTCCTGCTAGCCTCGTCGGTAAGCTCGGTCCCCAACGTAGCCGGTTCCGGGTCCGGAAACTTGGACATTATACCACAAGCAGAGCGCTCAAGGCAAAGGGGTGGCCATCAGGGAAAGTCCCCCGCGCTCCGGTGGATGGCTCGGAAACAGCTCCTTGGGCTGGATCCTTGGCCCAGCCTCAGCCCACGCGTCAGTTTTGAAGTTATGGCAACCAGCGCCTACGGACTGGCATCTGGCGGGCGTCCGACGGGAATCAGGTAGAGTGGTCGGTGGTCTGACGGCAGCCCCAACGCTTGCTGGACCTGCTCATCGTCAAAGGCGCCAATCGGTACTGCACCGAGCCCCAGAGCCACTGCTTCCAGCAGCAGGTTCTGGGCAGCGTGACCGGCCTCCAGATGTACGTAACGAGGGCTGCGCTCGGCACCGTATTTCTCCTCCGTACGTGCGTACACGGCTGCAATCAGAAACACGGCTGGCGCCTGCCGTACCGGCTCCTGGCGCAGCGCTGCCTCATATAGCGCTTGCCTTGTGTCTCTGTGACTGACTGTCAGCAGCCCGTGCTCCCGGGGATCGTAGTGATAGACACCGTCCGCTGTGGCGGCGTACAACTCCAGAGGATAGAGCGCACCGGCCGAAGGGGCGGTGCGGAATCCCCTCTCGCTAGTGATGCCCTGGGCCGCCCACAGAAGCTGGCCCAATTCCGCATCCGACAGGGGTACATCGCGAAACTCGCGCAGAGATCGCCGCTGAAGCAGAGTTTCTTCTATCGATTTCTCGCTGGTCAGGATAGGTGTGGGGAGAATCGTCACAGACTCAGGGCTTCCAGGTACCGGAGTTGGGGTCGCGGAGAGGTGTCCGCAGGCACCAAGTGCCAGTAGACACAGCAATAGCAGAAAACACGCAACTTTGACCGTCATAGTCAGTCACCGAGATCCTGTGTCAGTAGACCACTTGCCTATGCCGCCGTCCAGTCAGTATTCGGAGTGTCCAGAGGCAGACCTACCGGATTACGGACTTGGCTTGAAAGCACCATGGAGCTGCGGCGGCTTAATGACTGTCAGTAGGCCGCAATCAACTTTCCGGAAGCTTGTCAGGGGCGCGATTCTGACCCAGTTCGCTGAATTCAAGGAATCCAATATGCTCGCCCGAGCACAGCTTCCGGGAAGTTTGGCATCGCATGCGCCGTACATGCGGCCTACTGATTATACCATAGGTAGCCGATGCAGGACAGAGCCCGCAGGCCAAGTGCAGCTGGAAAGACCGGGGCGTACCCAATTTCAGCCTTCTTGTGCAAAAGTTCTCAAAGTAGGGGCTTGACAAGCCGGGCTGTACATGATATAATGCACACGTGTGCATTCCCCGTATCGGAATCACCCACTGGGTGTG
This sequence comes from uncultured Chloroflexia bacterium, assembly GCA_963783445.1. Classification (GTDB taxonomy): domain Bacteria; phylum Chloroflexota; class Anaerolineae; order JAAYZQ01; family JAAYZQ01; genus CAWANP01. The sequence continues at coordinate 982,809 of CAWANP010000002.1, forward strand.
ATAGTTGCATGCGTCTGCAATGAGTGAGGTGGCGTGACTGTCTCGATCAAGGACATTGCAAGGGTTGCTGACGTTTCCCACTCGACCGTCTCTCGCGCCTTGAGCGACAGTCCGCTCGTCAGCGCCGAAACCAAGGCGCGTATCCAGCATCTGGCTCGCAAGATGAGCTATTCCCCCGATGCCCAGGCCCGCAGCTTGGTGGTGGGCCGGACACAGACCATTGGCGTTGTTGTCACAACGATCACCGACCCCTTCATTGCCGAAATCGTGCAGGCCATCGAGAGCACGGCCCGCGATCGTGAGTACAGCGTAATTCTGGCCAGCTTTAACTCCGAGTCGGCACGTGAGATAGCCACGGTTGAGCGGCTGCAATCCAAACGGGTGGATGGCGTGATCGTCACTTCGTCGCGCGTGGGCGCCCTCTACCAGGACCACCTGGAGCGCCTGCGGGTGCCCGTGGTACTTATCAATAGCCGGAGCAGTGAGAGAGGCTCCTATACCTTTTCGGTGAGAGTGGACAACCACCATGGAGGCTGTCTGGCGACCGAGCACTTGATCCAGCGCGCCCATCGCCGTATCGCCTATGTCAGCGGTCCTGCCGGCCACAGTGATGACGTAGAGCGGCAGGCTGGCTACCGCCAGGCGCTTGGACAGGCGGGTATTGCTTTTGACCCTGCCCTGCTTGTGCAAGGTACTGGTCGCGTAGGGGGCGGGGAGCGGGCGCTGTCTGTGCTGATGGCGCTGGACGAGCCTCCAACTGCTGCTTTCTGCTATAATGACATGACGGCCGTGGGACTAGTACACGCTGTATGGGCGAGTGGCCTGGCCGTTCCGCAGGATCTGGCGGTGGTAGGCTTTGATGACATCCCATTGGCTTCTTACGTCCAGCCCCCATTAACGACGATTGCCCAGCCCGTTACCATGATGGGGGGACGGGCCGTGGAGATGGTGTTGGCCTTGATGGCGAACGGGCGTCCTGCCACTGGAGATGTGCCAAACGTGGTCGCTCAGGGGAAATTGGTGATTCGTGAATCGTCGGGAGCAATGAATGCTCCTTAATTTTTGTTCTATTTCCAAGCCAATGACTGGAGGAGAGGGATGTCCGCAGACTCTATGACGATGTCGCTGACGCGATTCCGCTACAGTCTGGCCGAGCTCCCCGAGCTCGTGACCCTGATCAGTTTTGTGCTTCTTTTTCTGTTCTTTTCGCTCGCTGCGGAGCATTTCTTGACCGCGGTGGCTCTCTCCAATATCATGTCATTTGCCAGCATCCTGGGCATCATTGTTGTCGGTGTGGCCATGCTGATGATCGCTGGCGAATTTGACCTCTCTGTCGGGTCGACCTTTGCTGTGGCCAGTTTCGTATTGGCGCTCAGCCATGAATGCTGGTCTGGCGCCGCTGCCGGCCATGCTGCTCGCCCTGTTGGTCAGTGCAGCCCTGGGAGCCCTGAATGGGATCATTGTCATCCGTACGGGCATCCCCTCCTTCATCGCCACGCTGGGTACCATGCTTGCTTATCGAGGCATTGCTCGCGCCCTGGGAGGCGGTGATTTCGCAAAATACACCGAGTCCACGCCTCTCCTGTTCACGATTCTGAACGGTGCCATCGAGCCGATTAACCAGCTCTTCCACCCTGCCGGCAACTTGCGGGTATCGATCTTTTGGTTCGTCGTCATCGCCGTCATCTTTGCTATCATTCTGAGACGCACGCGTTATGGCAACTGGTTGTATGCCACAGGCGGGAATGCCGAGGCCGCGCGGCAGCAGGGCGTGCCAGTGCGCCGCGTCAAGCTGATGGCCTTTACGCTTACGGGCTCGCTGGCGGGCGTTGCCAGCGTGATGCAGTTCTCCCACCGTACCAGCGTGGATCCACTTCGCGGTGAAGGCTGGAGTTGATCGCGGTGGCCGCCTGTGTGATCGGTGGCGTCAAGCTCACCGGTGGTGTAGGTACCATCTTTGGCGCGGTCATCGGTATTCTGCTGCTGCAGACACTGGAGCAGGGCCTGGTACTGATGGGCGTGTCGGTGCAGGTTTTCCGTGCCGTGGCTGGCTTGATCCTGATGCTGTCAGTCATCCTCAACACCTATCTTCTCAGGGCTGACTGAGTGCTGGAGGTATTCCGCCTGTCCAGTTTTCGACGGAGCAGGTCTACGGATGATTTGCGGATGAGATGGACAGCTTGGATGGCCTGACGCCAATCTGTCTTCAATCCTGTCATAGAGGAGTCTAAATGTCGAGTTCGTTCGGAAGATTCATCGTTCTGTTGATCGTCGTCGCCGCGTTGGCCGTCGCCTGCGGCCCTGCTGCGGAGCAAGAAGGAGCCCAGGAAGGGGCCCAAGAAGGGGGAGCCGTTCCCACCGGGCAGATGGTCGAATCTGTCAAGAAAACAGAAGGGCCGACCGCTGAGGTAGTAGAGTCCGCCGCTGGCACTGCGGCGTCCACTACTGCGCCGCAGGCGGATCTGGGGCCGGAAGCAGACGTGGACCTGATCTTTGTTCAGCACGCGCTCTGCGCCTGGGATTCGTTCTGGTGTACGGTCGAGGCTGGTGTCCAACAGGCTGCTTCCGATATGAATGTGAACGCCACCATCCTGGGACCGGATACATTCGACCTGGCGAAGGTAGCCCAATTGATCGACCAGGCGGTGGCAGCTCAGCCCGATGGCATCGGACTGACTGTCAGCGACCCTGACCTTTTTCGAGAGCCGATCCAGCGGGCGCTGGATGCCGGCATCCCGGTGGTGGCCTACAACGCTGGCTCGGGGCCCGTCGAAGACGGGATCGATTATCTGACCTTTCTGGGTCAGGATGAGTATCAGGCCGGCGCCTTGGGCGCCCTGAGGCTGGCCGATGCGGGTGGTACAAAGGGGGTTTGCATCAATCACCAGGTCGGCCACACTGGTCTGGACGCCCGGTGCGAGGGCTTTCTCGCGTCCATGAACGCCAGTGGTCTGCCGGGGGAGGTGCTGGCCATCAGCGATGACCCGGCCGAAGCGCAGACGATCATCAGCGACTACTATGCGGCCAACCCGGATACTGACATCTTCATGACCCTTGGTCCGAATGGTGCCAATCCTTTCTACGCCTTCTTGGATGCGGCCGGACTGGGGCCAGGTGACTGTCTTCCATGGCACTTTCGATCTCGGCGAGGAGATTGCCGCCAAGATCAAAGATGGAACGACGCTCTACGGCATTGATCAACAGCCCTTCCTGCAGGGCTATGGTGCGGTATCGACGTTGAACATGGTCAATCGCTACGGGATTCTGCCCGCGTTGCCGGTGACGCCCACAGGACCCGGCTTTGTGGACGTGAACAACATCGATTTTGAGGAGGATCCGAACCGGGAAGTTGATCTGGTGTTGGTGCAGCATGCTCTATGCGCCTGGGACTCTTTTTGGTGCGTTGTGGAGAATGGCATTGCCCAGGCTGCCACGGACATGAATGTCAACCAGACGGTGCTGGGTCCTGATTCTTTCGATCTGGAAAAGACAGCCGAGTTGATCGATCAGGCCGTGGCCACTCAGCCAAGCGGCATCGCACTGACCATCAGCGATAGGGACTTGTTTCGTGAGCCCGTCCAGCGTGCCCTCGATGCCGGCATCCCCGTCGTGGCCTACAACGCCGGTGCTGGACCCTTGACCGACCAAGTAAACTATATGACCTACCTGGGCCAGGACGAATTCCAGGGTGGATACCAGGGTGGTGTCAAGTTGGCTGCTACCGGAGGTACCAGGGGCGTTTGTGTGAACCACCAGGTGGGGCACGTAGGCCTGGATGCCCGCTGTGAGGGCTTTCTGCTGGCCATGGAAGAGACAGGGATTCCGGCCGAGGTGTTGTCTATTACAGATGATCCGGCCGAATCACAAACGATCCTTGATGACTACTACACGGCCAACCCGGACTTCGACATCTTTATGACGCTCGGCCCCAATGGCGCCAATCCTTTCTATGCCTTCTTGGAGACGGCTGGCCTGGGTGCAGGGGAGATCAAGCATGGTACTTTCGACCTCGGTGAGGAGATCATAGCCAGGATCAAGGATGGTACTACCATGTTTGCCATTGACCAGCAGCCCTTCTTGCAAGGCTATGGCTCCGTACAAATCCTGATGCTCAAAGTTCGCTATGGCATCAGCCCTGCGTTGCCGGTGACGCCGACAGGCCCTGGCTTTGTGGATGCCAGCAATGTGGCCATCGTGGAGGAGTTGGCTGGCAAGTATCGTTAGGCAAGGATGCCCTCGCAGGTTTCAAGAGGTTGCCGCAGAGAACCTGTGGGAGCGAGTGTGACGAGGGGAGGTGATAGTAGCCAAAGAGTGTTCCATCTGCCCGGTCTAGATCTGTCGTACGGAGGTGCAAGTGACAGAAGATCTTGAACAGCGTCTCGCGCAAGCCGGAAAGAAATCTGAAAGCAAACTAGGAGGAGAAAAATGTCAAAGAAACTGATGAGCCTGATAGCCTTGGTAGCCGTCATCGCCCTGGTCCTGTCGGGCTGTGGCGCACCGGAGCCGGAGATCATCGTCGAGACAGTGGAAGTGGAAAAGACCATTGTCGAGACCGTTGAAGTCGAAAAGACAGTGATTGAAACCGTTGAGGTCGAGAAAGAAGTAGAAGTCGAGAAGATAGTGACCGAGGTCGTCGAGGTTGAGAAAGAAGTCGAGGTTGAGGTCACGGTCGTCGTCGAGAAGGAAGTGCCGGTCGAGACCGTCGTCCGCGAAGCTGGCCCAGAGTCGGTGCTGGATATCATCGCGGTCCAGCACGCGCTGTGCGCCTGGGACTCTTTCTGGTGCACGGTCGAATCGGGTATCAAGACAGCGGCTGACGACATGAACGTCAACGTCACTGTGCTCGGCCCCGACTCCTTCGACCTGGAAAAGACGGCGGAGCTGATCGACCAGGCTGTGGCGGCGCAGCCCGACGGCCTGGCCGTGACCGTGACCGATGCCGACCTGTTCCGCGAGCCGATCCAGCGGGCGCTGGATGCCGGCATCCCGGTCGTGGCCTACAATGCGGGGGCCGGTCCTATCGAGGACGACATTCCCTACATGACCTACCTGGGCCAAGACGAGTATGCGGGCGGCTACCTGGGCGGTCTCAAGCTGGCTGCCGAAGGCGGCACCAAGGGCGTCTGCATCAACCAGCAGGTTGGCCACACCGGTCTTGACAAGCGCTGCAACGGCTTTGCCGATGCCCTGGGCGAGAGCGACATTCCCGCCGAGGTGCTGGGCATTGGGGATGACCCGGCCGAGGCGCAGACCATCATCTCTGACTACTTTACGGCCAACCCCGACGTCGATGTGGTCATGACCCTCGGGCCGAACGGCGCCAACCCCTTCTATGCCTTCATGGAGGCAGAGGGTCTGGGAGCGGGGAGATCTGACCCACGGTACCTTTGACAACAGCCCCGAGATTTCTGCCAAGATCAAGGATGGCACGACCATGTTTGGCATTGACCAGCAGCCCTTCTTGCAGGGCTATGGTGCCGTTCAAATGCTGACGATGGTCAACCGCTATGGCATTCTGCCGGCGCTGCCTGTGACCGGTACGGGTCCTGGCTTCATCGACGCCGAGCAACGTAGACTTTGAGCCCGATCCGGACCGGCCGGTAAACATCATGGCCGTACAGCACGCGCTCTGCGCCTGGGATGCCTTCTGGTGTGTGGTGCAGAAGGGCATCGAGGTAGCCTCCAAGGAGATGGACGTCAACGCCACGGTGCTGGGGCCCGACTCTTTCGACCTGGAAAAGATGGCTCAGCTGATCGACCAGGCCGTGGCCGCGCAGCCCGATGGTATGGCTCTGACCGTGACGGACGCTGATTTGTTCCGTGAGCCCATCAACAGCGCCCTCGATGCCGGCATCCCGGTGCTGGCTTACAATGCGGGTAATGGTCCCATCGTGGATGGCATCCCCTACATGACCTACCTGGGTCAGGACGAGTACGCGGGCGGTTACCTGGGCGGCCTCAAGCTGGCTGCTGAGGGCGGCACCAAGGGCGTCTGCATCAACCAGCAGGTGGGCCACACCGGTCTGGACAAGCGCTGCGCAGGCTTTACCGATGCCATGGAAGAGAATGGCATCACCGGCGAGGTGCTGGGTATCGGCGACGATCCGGCCGAGTCACAGACCATCATCGCTGACTACTTCACAGCCAACCCCGACACGGACGTCTTCATGACGCTGGGGCCCAACGGCGCCAACCCCTTCTATGCCTTCATGGAAGCGGCGGGTCTCGGGCCAGGGACGATCGACCACGGCACCTTTGACCTGAGCCCCGAGATCATCGCCAAGATCAAGGATGGCACGACCATGTTCGGCATCGACCAGCAGCCCTTCCTGCAGGGCTATGGCGCGGTGCAGGCGCTGATGCTCAAGATTCGCTATGGCATCAGCCCGGCGCTGCCGGTAACGCCGACCGGCCCAGGCTTTGTGGATGCCAGCAATGTAGAGGTGGTCGAGAGCGCTGGCAGGCGAGTACCGGTAGACTGTTTTGCGAGCCTTGCGTAGGCGACGAACTGCGGTTCGTTTGAGCCTTCGTTAGGATCTCAGGTTGTGCCAGGGTAGGGGTGGCTGTTGCTCTGGGCGTCAGCACAGGGTGGCAACCATCCCTACCCACGAAGGGAGGCATGCTTCGATGAGTACGCTCGCGCTTCGACTACGACCTGCACGCCGCTTTGTAGTCGAATCTCCCGTCGCGGGACCAGCGATCACGCTGGTGGCAGTCTTTGTCCTATTTCATCTTTCGTCCCCAACTTTCTCACCTGCGGTCCGTATCGGGCATCGTCAATGCGGCGACTTTGACCGGGGTCGTCACGGTCGGCATCACGCTGCTGATGATCGCTGGCGAGTTTGACCTTTCCGTAGGCCCCATGATGGCCATGGGCGGCTTCTTGTATGCTCTGAACACAATGGAAGGCGGCAATCCCGTGCTGGGATTGCTCCTGGCCCTCCTCGTTCCGGGCTTGATGGGGGCGGTGAATGGCTTGATCGTGACGCGCGACCAGGATTCCGTCCTTCATCACGACGCTCAGTACCATGTTCATCTACCGGGGCTCGTCTGGCTCCTGTCAGGCGGGCAGATGCTGCAGACCATCGAAAAGCTGCTGGTCTATGAGGTCTTTAACGGCAGGCTGGCCGTCATCGCCGACGCAGTCAAGGGTGCAAATTTCCGGTCTGCGGCATTGTGGTGGATAGCGCTTGTCTTGCTCTTTCAGTATCATCCTGGTCCGTACCAAGTTCGGCAATCATGTGTTTGCCACGGGTGGCAGTGTGGATGCGGCGGCGGCGACCGGCGTCAACGTCAAGCGCACCAAGCTGCATGGCTTTCATTATCTCGGGGCTGATGTCGGGCTTTGCCGGCATCCTTTTGTTCAGCCAGTTCAAGACGATCAAGATTGCTTCAGGCGCTGGCACGGAGCTGTTGGCCATTGCCGCCGCTGTGGTGGGGGGACTTCTCAGCCGGTGGCTATGGCAGCATCATCGGCGGATTTCTGGGCGTGCTGATCATCAGCATGCTCCGCACCGGCGTTGTCTTGACTGACCTGATCCCGGCCGACAACTTTGAGGCAATCGTTGGGGTGACCATCATTGCTGCGGTCGATTTTTAACAACTGGATCCACAGCAAGGCCTGAGCAGGGAGGAGGAATCTGGGCATGAGTGACAATGGGCATGATACTCCCGTCGTCCACATGGAAAACATCGTCAAGCGCTTTGGCACAATCACCGCGTTGGATGGGGTGGATTTCACCGTTAATCAGCGCGAGGTGGTGGGTTTGCTGGGAGACAACGGAGCTGGCAAATCCACGCTCATCAAGGTGCTAACTGGGGTCTATACCCCTACCAGCGGCAGATATCTATCTGGATGGGGAGGCAGGTAAGATCCCCTCACCGCGTGAGGCCCGGGCCTTGGGCATCGAGACCTGCTACCAGGATCTGGCCCTGGTGCAGCAGATGAGCATCACGCGCAATTTTTTTCTGGGCCGCGAACTGATGCGAAAGATTGGCCCCCTGCAGCTGCTCGACATGTCAAGGAGATGGACAAGCAAGCGCGGGAGGCGCTGAAGGACATTGGGATTCACATTCGCTCGCCGAATGAGAAGGTCGGCAAACTCTCCGGTGGCGAGCGGCAGTCCATCGCCATCGGCCGTGCCAGGCATTTCGGCGCCAAGCTCTTGATCCTGGACGAGCCGACTCGGCGCTCTCCGTGGGCGAGACGCACAAAGTACTGACCTATACCCTCAATGCCAAGGAGCAGGGCTTATCGGTCATCTTTATCACCCACAACGTTGGCCACGTCTACCAGGTGGCCGATCGCTTCACCATCATCCGGCATGGTCATCTGGTCGGCAACTACACCCGCGATGAAGTGGACGAGCAGGACATCGCCGACCTGATCACCGGCGAGCGGGAAAAGTAGGGCCTCCCTTGAAGTCGCGCGAGCGAGCCCGCCTGGCTCTCAATTTCCAGGAACCGGATCGAGTTCCCTTTGATCTCGGGGGCACGGGCCTAAGCACAATCCACGTCAATGCCTACCGCAATCTGCGCCGACTACGCGGGCATGCCCCCCGTGGAGACCAGGGTTATGGCCATGGCCGAGCAACTTGCGGTCATCGACGAGGATCTCGCCGCCCGGCTCGACACCGATTTCCGGTTGGTAATGCCCGGTTTGCCGGTTGATTTCCAGTATGCCTTCCGTGACAAGGCGCCTACAAAGCTTATACCGACGAGTGGGGCATAGGCTGGCGCATGCCCAAGGATGGTGGCTTTTACTACGATATGTACTACCACCCCCTGGCTGACGCAGATTCACTGGATGCCTTTGCCTGCTATCCCTTCCCTGATCCCTCGATGAGCAGCGTTTGGCCGGGCTCTGCGAGCAGGCCGAAGCTGCCGCTGCCCAAGGGAAGGCCGTTGTCCTGGCAGGGCCCTGCCCCGGGATCGTAGAGGTCTATTCGTGGCTCAGGGGCTATGAGGAATTCTATATAGACCTTGCCCTCAACCAGTCCTGGGCGACGCACATGATTGACCGTATGGTAGACTTCAAATGCGCCTATTGGGAGCGGGCCCTGGACGAGGTCGGTGATCTGGTCGACGTGGTCATCGAAGCCGATGACCTGGCTGGCCAGCATGCGCCTCCTCCTCTCACCGGACACCTATCGTAATCTGATCAAGCCTCGCCACCAACGGCTCTTCGCATTCATCAAGGATCAGGCGCCGGTGAAGGTATTCCTGCATTCCTGCGGCGCGGTGCGGCCCCTCATTCCTGACTTCATCGATGCCGGGCATCGATATCCTGAATCCGGTGCAGCTCAGCGCTACTGGTATGGATCTGACGTGGTCTGAAGGAGGAGTTCGGGCGAGACTCTGGTCTTCTGGGGAGGGGGCGTGGACACGCAGGGCGTTCTGGGGACAGGCAGTCCGGAAGAGGTCCGTGAGGATGTCCGGCGCAACATCGAGGCTCTGGCCCCAGGTGGCGGCTTTGTCTTTGCCGCCGTGCACGACATCCAGGCCGACGTGCCGCCAGAGAATATCATGGCCATGTGGCAGGCCTGGAAAGACTATGGGGCCTACTAGGCCAAGAACCATGCGAGAGAGGAACATGGAACGAGTGCACAAACTGGGAGCCTGTACCTGGATGTTTGGTGACATGCCGCTAAAAGATATCGCGCAGCGCCTGCATAAGCTTGGCTTTGATGGCGTCGAGCTTGTGGGCGACTTTGGACTCTACGAACCGGATGAGGCAGCCGGGATCCTGAGCGATTATGGTTTGGCAGTCTTTTCCCTCACCCCCGAGAACGTGGATCTGGCCCACCCTGACCCCACCATCCGCACAGAAGCGGTCGACTACTACCTGCGTCTTGTCGATTTTGCTGCAGCGCTGGGGGGCAACCCCATCGTCTCCTGCCACGGCCGTGTGGGTCGAGTACGGGCCATCAGCACTCAAGAGGAGGAGCGGGCGGTGTTCGTGGAGGCGGTCGCAGCAGATAGCTGGTCGGGCTGAGCCTTTGGGTCTGTCTATCGTGATGGAGGTACTCAATCGCTACGAGGCGCACCTACTCACTACGGCTGCGGAAACACTGGACTTTGTAGACGATGTGGGAGCTGGAAACGTAGCTGTCCTGCTTGATGCATACCACATGAACATCGAGGAGGCGTCTCCAGCCAGCGCTCTGCGCCTGGTCGGCGACCGCCTGGGTCTGTACCATGCCGCCGACTCGAACCGCCAGGGCTCGGTCGCGGTCACACTGACTTTGGATCGCAGTTTGACGCTTTGCACGAAATAGCGTACAAAGGCCCGATCATCATGGAGTGCACGGCGCCAGGACCGGATCCGTTCACGGCCATCAAGGACGAAAGGTCCTTGTATTGGCTAGAAACCTACCTGACTGAGTCGCGCAGCTATATCCTGGACGCGTGGAGTTAGAGAGAAGATCATGAAACAGACAATCAACGTAGGTGTCATTGGCACGGGGAGAATCGGCCGTCTACATGCCGAGAACCTGGTGTTTCGCATTCCACAGGCGAACCTGCTCGCAGTCTCGGATATCATTGTGGAAGCAGCCCAAGATGTGGCAGCCGAGCTTGGCGTACCGGTCGCCTACCAGGACCACCGGCGCATTCTGGATGACAGGGACATCGACGCGGTACTCATCTGCTCGAGTACGGACACACACGCCCAGATCATCGTGGAAGCGGCAGAAGCCGGCAAGCAGATCTTTTGCGAGAAACCCATCGCTCTCGATCTGGCCAAAATCGACCACGCCCTGGCGGCGGTGGAGCGAGCTGGCGTCAAACTTCAGGTAGGCTTCAACCGTCGCTTTGACCATAATTTTGCCCGCGTTCGAGAACTCGTGGCCGCAGGTGAGATTGGTGAGCCGCACATGTTGCGCATAACCAGCCGTGATCCGGCGCCTCCGCCCATCGACTACATCAAGGTTTCGGGTGGCATCTTTATGGACATGACCATCCACGATTTTGATATGGCCCGCTTTCTGATAGACAGTGAGGTGGAACAGGTCTACGCCGCGGGTGGCGTCATGGTGGATCCGGCCATTGGCGAGGCGGGCGACATCGATACGGCCCTTATCACCCTCCACTATGCCAACGGGGTGCTGGGCGCCATCGACAACAGCCGGCAGGCGGTCTATGGCTACGACCAGCGCGTCGAGGTTTTTGGCTCTGGCGGAGTGGTGACCGTGTCCAACGACGGGCCGGATTCGGCCGTCGTCAGCAATGCCAACGGCGTACATGGTTCCCTGCCACTGTTCTTCTTTGTCGAACGCTATACCGAAGCCTACGTGACCCAGCTCAAAGCTTTTGTGGCCTGTATCCTTGAGGATACACCACCGCTGGTCACGGGGATCGATGGGCGTACACCGGTTGTCATGGGCTACGCAGCCCAGAAATCGTTCCTGGAGAACAGGCCGGTCAAACTTAGTGAGGTAGACCGTCGTGGATGACCTGCGCTTGGCAGTAGTCGGTGTGGGCAGGATGGGTATAACGCACGCGGAGAACCTGGCCCGGAGGGTTCGAGGCGCCGAACTGGTCGCCGTAACCACATCCGATGCTGAGCGGGCAGGCGAGGTACGGCGCTGTTGTGGCGACGTCGCCGTATACCCTGGCCTGGATGCCCTTCTGGAGGCGGAGCACCTGGACGCCGTCTGTATCTCCAGTAGTACCTCAGCCCACGCCGGCAACGTCGAGCAGTGTGCCGCGGCAGGCTTGCACATCTTTTGTGAAAAGCCGCTGGCGCTGACATTGGAGGATTGTGACCGGGCCATCGCGGCAGTCCAGCAGGCGGGCGTCAAGTTGATGATGGGTCACGTGCGTCAGTTTGATTCAGGCCACGTCGAGGCCAAGCGTACGATTGAGGCCGGTGCCATCGGTCAGCCCTTGGTCTTCCGCTCCATAAGCGGTGACACCGACCCCCCGCCCGCCAGTTTCGCCGATCCTGCCGTGAGCGGCGGCCTGATCCTGGATGCCATGTACCACGATATCTACCTGTCCCGCTGGCTGCTGGACGACGAGGTAGTTCGGGCCTACGCTGAGGGGGGCGCTCTGGTTGACGAAGGAGTGCGCTCCGTGGGCGATGTGGACAATGCGGTGGTGAGCCTTCGCTTTGCCGGTGGGCCCATGGGCTCATTGTTTGTCAGTCGTACAACCCGCTACGGTCACGATCTGCGCGTGGAGGTGATCGGTGACGAGGGCGCGGTGCAGATAGGGCGCTTTCAACAGACGCCGGTGCGCTTGCTGGACCGCCAGGGCGTTCACCACGACATGCCGCGCACAACTCCAGATCGCCTGGGTGAAGCCTTTGTCACCGAGTTGCAGTCTTTTGTGGATTGCCTGGCCCAGAGCAAGGAGCCACCGGTCAGCGGTCTCGACAGCCGGGCGGTGGTCGCGGTAGGAATTGCAGCGACGCGGTCAATGCACGAAGGCCGGCCCGTGCGGGTCTAGTTTGGAGCCTGGCGGCGAATGGCCAAGAACGATAGCCAATCGCTGGAGACCAGTTCTCCGTCAGATTCACTCGTGATTTCAGTTTGCCCTGATCGTAAGGGGTCAGCTTGATCAAAATATAAAACGTGAGGAGTAGTCATAATGTCGGAAAAGAAAGTACCTGAAGGATTGCTTGCCACGAATGAGCCGGATCTGTTCTTTGAGGACAATTCGGTTGGCCGCCTGAAGAAAGAGGTCTGGGATGCCAGCTGACGCCGAGATAGATGCCATTCTCGACGAGTACGGCGTGCCCTCGCCGGTAGAATGGGGCAAGCCGGGAGCCTACATCCAGACGACTGTGCGCAAGCAGGTTGAGGAGAACCGGCGCAAGAACGACATCGTTTTTGTGCCCATCGGCTGCAGCGAGCTGCACGGTGCACACCTGCCCAGCGCCTCGGATACACTCTATGTCAGCCAGATCCTGGAAGGCGTGCGCCGCTACACGGCCAAGAGCGGAGCACCCTGCAACCTTGCCACGCCGCCGCTCATGTATGGCTCGCATCCCTACCATCACATGGGCATGCCGGGCACCATTCCCATCCGCGAGAACGTGGCCCGCGAGTTCCTCATCGACGTCATGCTGGGGCTGTGGAATGACGGCTTTCGCAAGCAGATCTATATCAACAACCACGGCCACCTGTGGATGCTGGAATCGGCCATCCAGCAGTTCCAGAAGCGCTACCAACTGCCCGGCATCTTTCGTGTACTCGACTGGCACCGCGCGGTCCGCGAGTTCTTCCGCGTCAAGGAAAAGGGCGGCAAGTGGGACACCAACTTTGTCCACGCCGATGAGTCCGAGACCTCGCTAGGCTTGCTGCTCCACCCCGACATGGTGGACATGCAGTACGCCGTGGACACCGAGGGCATTACCTACCTGCCCGACGGTCACTTTGACATGTCGGTCGATCCCTTCAGCCGGCCCAGCCGCTGGTCCGAGGGTGAGGGGCACTTTGCCATCGAATTGGCAGCCACCCCTGAGGGCGTTGTTGGTAAGGCCACAAAAGCCTCTGCAGAAAAGGCCAAGCGACCTGTGGCAGCCATCCTGCGCTACCTGACCTTGGTCAACGACCAGATCCTGGAAGCTTTCCCCGCTGGCGCTGTTCCTCCTGTGGAAGAGGTTACCCTGCGGACTGAGGCTGAGATGGAGCCTTATCTGCGCGAGCCGCTCAGCGAGGGCTGGAAGCCGGTCTATGCGTTGCCGCGTATCGGCCAGGGTTCGGACCTGTAACTCTGTCACAAAAAGTGTGCAAGGAGCAACGGAGATGCGCCGTTGCTCCTTGCTCGCTGACATTCATCCTGTCGTTCTGTCGGCCACATCCCCACAGTTTCTGGGTGGAGTAGGCTATTAGGGTACAGATGGTGGCGTTTGCTCCCTACTGGGTTCCGAATGCAGGTTGTTGCAGCACGAAGGAGAGGCAGTATGTTTCGGTTCAAGAAGCTTCTGGTGCCGCTAGATGGCTCAGAGTTCGCGGAATCAGCCCTGGAGCCAGCCCTGGCCATTGCCCGGGGTATGGAGGCTGAACTTGTGCTGTTCCGTGTTGCGCAGCCGATCCCGCGTACTCGCGCCCTGGCTGAGATGCCCGACGTGTACAATGACGTCGTGGCGGCCACCTATCGGGAGGCTGAGGACTATCTGACTGGCCTGCAGGCCCGGCTCGACTATGACAGAATTACCATCGAACACCGGTCCGCGGAAGACGGTGTTGCGCGCCAGATCTTGGACTATGCCGCTGCTGGTGGGGCTGATCTGGTCGTGATGTCGAGCCACGGTCGTACGGGAGTCGAACGCTGGGTGCATGGCAGTGTGACCGAGAAGGTACTGCGTGGCTGTGCCTGTGCTACGCTCGTCGTCCGAGGATCAAAGGGGGACGACTAGGCTGATGGGCAACCTTTCTTGGCCAGGATGCGTCGCCGATGCCTGTGCACATGTGCTCTGACAGCCACTGAAGAACTGAGGGCGTTGTAGATGGCAGGGATGGTAGATAGAATCCGCTGGGGGATCATGGGCACCGGCTGGATCGCGGACCAGTTTGCTGCCGGGCTCGCACTGTTGCCCGCTGCGGAGCTGGTCGCCGTAGGGTCACGCACGGCCGCCTCGGCGGAGCGCTTTGGCGCCCGGTTTGGGATACTACATCGTCATGCCAGTTACGAGGCGTTGGTGGGCGATCCCCAGGTTGATGTGGTCTATGTAGCCACGCCGAACCCCATGCACAGGTCGAACTGCTTGCTCTGCCTTGAGGCGGGAAAGCACGTCTTGTGCGAGAAGCCCTTTGCCATCAATGCTACCGAGGCTGAGGACATGATCCGGGTGGCCCGTGACAAAAACCTATTTCTCATGGAAGCCATGTGGAGCAGGTTTCTGCCACTCATGGGCCGGGTACGAGAGCTATTGGCCCAGGGCGTCATCGGTGCGGTTCAGATGCTGAGCGCTGAACTCTGTATTCCCTTTGACTTTGATCCGTCGGACCGCCGCTACTCCCCCGAGTTGGGTGGAGGTGCCTTGCTGGACTTGGGCGTCTACCCCATCGCTTTCGCTTCGATGATCATGGGACCGCCGTCCTCGGTCACCTCCTCAGCATATCTGGGCAAGACCGGCGTGGACGAGCAGACGGGCATTCTCCTGGACTATGACGGGGGACGCCTCAGCAGCCTGTACTGTTCTATCCGGGTAGGCTCTGAGGTCGAAGCGGTCCTCATGGGTACCAAGGGCCGGATTCGCCTTCATCCCTGGTGGATCAGCCCTACCACGCTCACGCTGAGCCGAGACGGTCAGGAGCATCTTATCCTCGAGATGCCCTACGAAGGCAACGGCTACCAGTTTGAGGCTACCGAGGTGATAGAGTGCCTGAGGTCTGGCAAGCTGGAGAGTGACCTCATGCCGCTGGATGAGACGCTGTCCATCGCGCGGACGTTGGACAGCATCCGTACACAGATTGGTTTGAGATACCCGATGGAGTAACCTTGGGAGGGACTACACTGTGAAAGCAGCAGTGCTGCACGGCGTACACGATCTGAGATTGGAGGACCTGCCGGATCCAAAACCGGCGGACAATGAAGCACTCGTCCGCGTCAAGGCGGCTGGGGTCTGCGGCACGGATGTACACATGTGGGAGGGTACCAACACCGAGGGTACCTTTCCCTTCATCCCCGGACACGAGTGGTCCGGTGAGGTAGTCGAGGTGGGCAAGGCGATCAAGGGCTTTGCGCCCGGCGATCGCGTCGTCGCCGAGGTGCCTATCCCCTGTAGAATCTGTGCCAACTGCAAGGATGGCATGGAGCCCAACATGTGCCCGGACTTTGAACTCTATGGCTTTTCGTGGCAGTATCCGGGCGGCATGGCCGAATACACCCTTGCCAAAGAAGAGCGGTTGTTCAAGATCCCGGACAATGTGAGCTACGAGGAAGCCGCCTTGGTAGAGGCGGTCTCTGTCGCCTACCACGGTGTCTGGGGATCCGGTGGCGGGGCAGCGCCGCACGACAGGGTGGTAGTATTTGGGGCTGGCCCCATTGGCCTGTTCGCCCTGTTGTCCTGCAGGGCCTCTGGTGCACAGGTCATCGTCATCGAACCCCAGGCATTCCGCCAGCAGATGGCCCGCGATCTGGGAGCTGATGCTGTCATCGATCCTGCTACCGAGGATCTGGTGCAGGGGGTGATGGACCGCACCGGCGGGCGTGGGGCGACGATGGTCTTGGAGTGCTCCGGCAGCAACGGGGCGCTGGCCGCGACCTTGGATGTCATTGCCAAACAGGGACGTATCGTTCTGATCGGGCAGAGTGCGGGGCGCAAGATCCCCATCGAGATCGGCCAGGCCATCTTTCAGCGAACGACCATCGTTGGTTCGAGTGGCAGCCCCTACTTCTTTCCCAAAACCCTGACCTTCATGTCACGCCAGCTCGTGGATCTGATGCCGGTCGTCACCCACCAGTTCCCGCTGCCGGAGACCCTGGATGCCTTTGAACTGGGCAAGAGCGGCGCGGAGATGCGCCAAGATCCTGGTTTTGCCTTGACTGTGAGCGGGCAGTTGCTGCCGCAAGAGAGACAGAGTGTGCTGAGTGATTTTGACGGCCCAGGTAGGTGATCTGACAAGTGGGAGCTACACCAGGGTGAGTAGAGGTTCGTAGTAGGGGCTTCAGCGCCATTAGAGTGCACGGCAGCGTACATACAAACGGCGCGCCCGATTGCCAGTTCTGGGAAAAGGGACCTGGGCGTTAGACTGGAGACGAACATGGAGTTGGGGCTGCACACGGGCAGCATCATGCATACAAACTTGATGACAGACATCCGCGTGGCTCAAGAAACGGGCTATGATGCCATCGAGTTCTACATCCCAAAGTTGGTGCGTTACCTGGAAGCAGGCTATCGGGCAGAGCAGATTCTGCCTGAGCTGGGATCTTTGCGACTGGCGGTGATCAACTCTTTCCTGCACATCGAGCGCCAGGATCCGGACGCTCCGCCAGTTGCTCCGCGAGCAGTGCCAGCGCATGTGCCAGGTGGCCCAGACCTTGGGCTGCCCGTCCTTGCAGATCGTGGCCCTTAATGAGCTTGCAGGGTGAACCATGGCCCCAGATCCGGACCAAGATCGGGCGATCTGTGGCGGAGTTGGCCGACATCGCCCTACCCTTTGGGGTGACGCTGGCCCTGGAGCCTGTATCCTTCACGCCGCTTCGCACGCTGCAGCAGGGACTGGAGGTCCTGGACATCGCTGGGCGCAGCAACGTGGGGCTTTGTCTCGATACCTTTCACCTGTGGACAGGCGGCACGCCCTGGGACGAGGTTGCGGTGCTCGATCCGGCGCAGGATCGTGGTCGCCCACATCAGCGACGTGATTCCCAGGCAGGGGGATAGTGGGGCGATGCCGATCGCGACGTCCTGCCCGGCGATGGCATCTTGCCCCTGCAGGAAGGCATCGACGCGATACGCGCGACCGGCTACGATGGGCTCTGGTGCGTGGAGATGCTTGGCGCCTACCACTGGGAGTGGGATCCATTTCTGCTCGCCCGGGAACTCAAGCAGCGGGCCGTCGGGTTGTTGCGCGACTGAGAGCAGCATCCGGTCGCATTGAAATCCAGGCTCGTATGGTTTTTGGTATGTCGGAACGTCACCTGTTCCTTCAACAATATACTGGGGATATAACCCCTAAAACGTGAATCAAAGGAGATGTGAGAAAATGGAAGGCAAGATGAGAGGTGTTACGCTTTTTGCGGACTGGGATCCCCGGCCAGATTTTGTGTTGGGCGCCAAAGACGTCGAGGGCAAGCAGACCTATCTCGGCAGCCGGGTGTGGAGGAACCCCAAGGTAGAGATCGTCGAGTACGACATCCCCACCCCGGGACCCAGGGAGGTGCTGCTCGAGGTAAAGGCTTGCGGCGTCTGCGGCAGCGACGTGCACATGGCCCAGAGAGACGACGAGGGCTACATGTGGTACCCGGGCCTCACCGGCTTTCCGGCCATCCTGGGCCACGAGGTTTCAGGTGTGGTCGTGGAGGCTGGGAGTGAAGCCCGAGACAAGGCCACCAACCAGCCCTTCAAGGGTGGTGAGCGGGTCTGCACCGAGGAAATGATCTGGTGTGGCGAGTGCAAGCCCTGCGCCGATGGCTATCCGAATCACTGCGAGCGCCTGGACGAGATCGGCATCAACACCCAGGGTGGCTTTGCCAAGTACATCGTGCTCCCGGCGCGGACCCTGTGGAGCCTGGAGCCCTTGGCGGATCGATACAGTGAGGAAGATCTCTTTGTGGCCGGCAGCCTGGTGGAGCCGACCAGCGTGGCCTACACGGCCGTCATCGAGCGGGCAGGGGGCATCCGGCCTGGTGACAAAGTCGTCATCTGCGGTGGTGGGCCCGTCGGCGTGGCTGCCTGCGCAATTATGAAGAGGGCCGGCGCCTCGGTTGTCATCATCTCGGAACCTGAAGAAGCCAGGGCCCAACTCGGCCTGCAGTTGGGCGCCGACTATGCCATCGATCCCATCAAAGAGAACTTTGTCGAGAGGGTTCTGGAACTGACCTCCGGGATGGGCGCGAACCTCTATCTCGAGGCCACCGGCTTGCCCACCATCGTCTATCCACAGATCGAAGAGACGGTCTGGCTGGGCCGGGCGCTCAACGCCACCATCGTTGTGCTGGCGCGTGCCGACGCCAAGATGCCGGTCACTGGCGAGGTACTGCAGGTCCGAAGGGCCGGCATTGTGGGCTCCCAGGGACACTCTGGGCATGGTACCTTCCCCAGGGTCATCGAGAGCATGGCCGATGGCATGGACATGACGCCCATGGTCACCAAGCGGGTCAGCCTGGATGAGGTACCGGCCAACGTCGAAATGCTGGCCACCGATCGCCAGGAATGCAAGATCACCTGCGTGAGCTTTGACTGAGCGCGTACAGAAACTGGACCAGTCTCAAAGACTGGTCCAGTTTTCTAGTCCACATAGGCTTCGATGAAAGCCCTTTTGGGAATTGACCTGGGCACCAGTGGCCTGAAAGCCGCGGTCTTTGGTCTTGACGGCCGGCTCCTTGGGCTGGGAAGAGCAGCAAACCCCTATCTGGCCGGTCGGGAGGGGTGGGCCGAACAAGATCCCAAAATGTGGTGGGCGGGTTGCTGTGTGGCGATCGGACAGGCGCTGGAGGCGGCCCGGATCGACGCTGCCTCGGTGGCCGCCATCGGCGTCTGCGGTTTCCACCACTGCCCGGTGTTTCTGGACGCCGAGGGAGAGCCAACTCGTCCAACCATCGTGACCCATGACCGTCGTCTTGCCCAGAGCCTTACCGAGTTGGCACAAAGCGGTATCCTGCAGCAGGTGATCGACCTTTCTGGCAGCAAGGTGATGGCCGGACACTTTCCACCGATCTATCATCTGGTTCGCACGCGGGAACCCGAGGTGCTGGAGAAAACCCACTGGATCCTGCTGGCCAAGGACTATTTGCGCTACCGCCTTACAGGCACAGATCGGTACTGAGCTTTGTGATGCCACCGGCACAAACCTGATCGCGATGCCGGAGCAGGACTGGTCCGACAAGCTGTGTTCGCTCTTGCAGGTTCCCGGTCACAAACTTCCCAAGATTGGCAGAGCAAGCCAGGTTGCTGGTAGTCTCACTCAGGAGGCGGCCGCGGCTACCGGCCTCAAAGCAGGCACGCCGGTCGTTCATGGGGGTGGTGATTCCCACTGCGCTCTGGTCGGGATGGGAGTAGTTGGCTCCGGTGAGGCTGGGCTGTTGCTAGGAACGAACAGCACGCTGCGGGCGTCTTTCGCCGGCCTGGTCAGGCCCTTGGAGCAAATGGTCTGGATCCAGCAGCATGTCATACCGGGCCGCTTCACCGTGTCGGCGTCCTCTATGGCGGGCTCGTCCGTATTGTCATGGTTCAAGGAGATCTGTCCTGGGGATGCCCGGGATGAGGCAGCTGCCTACCGCGAGCTGGAGTCATTGGCGGCCAGTGTTCCACCGGGCAGTGATGGCCTTCTCTTTCACCCCTACCTCTTTGGCGAGCGGTCGCCTTTCTCCAACCCCGAGGCGAGTGGGGCCTTTCTGGGCATCAGGCCTTGGCACGGGAGAGGCCACTTTGTGAGGAGCATCATGGAAGGGATCGCCTTTGCCGTGGCCAACTGCCTTGATGCCATCCAGGCGATTGCCTATCAGAGGGACGATCCCGTAACCCTCCTCAGAACCGGGCAGAGCGGAGGAGGGCGCCTCCCAGTTTGGCGGCAGATCCTCACCGACGTTCTGGGGCAGTCCATCGAGGTGGTCCAGGTGGAGGAACCGGGCTGTCTGGGGGCTGCACTCCTGGCAGGCGTGGGAGTGGGTGAATATGCTGACATTCAAACCGCTATCGGCCAGTCTGTGCGGGTAGGTTCCGTAATTTCTCCTGATCCGGATCTCTTGCCGCTCTACGCAGAGAGAAGAGAGCTGTTCAATGAGACCTTCCGCGCGCTTGAGCCAGTTCTATACCCTCAGAGTGCTGAGACCTCGGCATGCTGAGGAGAAGGTGAGTTAGGACATGGAAAAATCACTTGTGGGGCAGGTTGCCCTCATAACAGGAGGTGCCGGGGCCATAGGTCGGGCCTTGGGCGCTGGCTTGGCAGAGGCTGGGGCCAAAGTTGCTCTGGTCGACGTTGACCGGGATCGGCTTGAACAGTTCCACCAGGAACTCGTCCATGCCTATGGTCCTGGGTCGGCAATACTCGTCGTGGCCGATGTCCGCGATACCTCTGCAGGTCCAACAGGCCTTCGATCTGACTGTACGCGAGTTCGGACGGCTGGACATCTTGGTCAACAACGCGGCAGTCACCCAGGTGCGGACCATCGACACCTTGTCGGACGAGGAAATTGACGTAACGATCGATACCAACCTCAAAGGCTACTTCAAGTGCGCCCGGGAAGCGGTCAGGATGATGAAAGAGTCGGGTACCGGGGGCTCGCTGCTCTTCATTTCCTCAAAGAATGGACTGGTCGGAGCCGCAGAGAAGAGCCTCTACTGCGCCACCAAGGGCGGCGAGCTGACCATGGCCCGTTCTCTGGCCCAAGAACTGGGCAGGTTCGGCATCCGGGTGAATACCATCTGTCCCGATGCTGTCCTGGAGGGCTCCGGCTTGTGGGAGGACGATGACTACAGGCTGGGAACGGCAAAGCGCTACAACATCTCCGAAGCGGAGATACCGGGCTACTACCGCGATCGTTGTGCCCTCAAGATGAACATCGACCCCGAGGACGTGGCCAATGCGGCACTGTTTCTGCTCTCTGATAGCTCCGCCAAGATCACGGGGGCCATTCTCACGGTGGATGGCGGCGTCGCCTACGTGCGCTAGACCGCGGTCAGCCTTTCATAGTTCAGCTTGATTGAAAGGAACAAAAAGTGAGTGCGAAACTGCCAGTTGGCATCATTGGTTTGGGGCGGATGGGGCAGATCTATGCCAGGCACCTGGCGCAGGCCTCCAGCGTTCGGATCGCCGGCATCTCCGATGTGGTTGCAGACCGGGCGCAGGAACTGGCTGCTGAGCTGGGCATAGAGTCCTGGACGACGGACTACCAGGATCTGCTGGAGGACCGTACCATTGAGGCTGTGTTTGTGGTTTCATCCACGAGCACGCACCGCAAAGTGGTAACGGCTGCTGCCGAGGCGGGGAAGGCAATCTTTTGTGAGAAACCCATCGCCTTGACCCTGGAAGACACCGATGCAATGATCGCCGCCATCGACACGGCTGGCGTGATGTTCCAGGCCGGCTTCATGCGGCGCTTTGACAGCGGCTACGTCGCCGCCAAGGAACGGATCGAATCTGGTATCATCGGCAAACCGGTCACCTTCAAGTCCATCGGTCGTGATCCCTTCTGCCCCGACCTGGAATACGCAAGACCCAGCGTGAGCGGTGGGCTCATTCTGGACATGGCCATCCACGATTTTGACCTGGGCCGCTGGCTGATGGCCGATGAGGTCAAGCGGGTACAGACCGAGGGCGGGACGCTGGCTTTTCCCCAGCTCAATACCGTCGGCGACATTGACAACGCCGTGGTGAACATGCTCTTTGAGAGCGGTGCGCTTGGCAACGTAGAAGTCAGCCGCAATGCGCTCTATGGTTACGACATCCGCACAGAGATCCTGGGTACCGAGGGTGGCCTGAACGTGGGCTACTACCAGCAGACGCCAGTGCTGCTCATGACGACCAAGGGCATCCAGCACGACATGGTGCCCTACATCGTCCAGCGTTTTGGTGACGCCTACCGCGCGCAGACTCTTGACTTTGTGGATCGCGTTCGAGGTGGGAGAGAGGCGGCTGTAGATGCCTACGATGCTCGCGCAGCCCTGGTCATCGGGCTGGCGGCTACCTGTTCCTATCATGAGTCCCGAATTGTGGAGCTAGCAGAATACCAATGAAGGTAGCATTTGTAGACTTTGTCTTTGAGGATAGAGACGCGATCCACCTCGATGGCTGCGAATTCGAACTCCATCCTCCATTGGACACTCCGGGAGACCTTCCTGCCGCGATTGGCGACGCCGACATTCTCATGACCCGGGAAAAGACGGGCATTGTTACGGCTGAATGTCTGGATGCCTGCCCGAACCTCAAGCTTATTGTAACCCGTACCGTCGGCTACGACCATATCGACCTCGC
The DNA here is from genome assembly GCA_963783445.1 of uncultured Chloroflexia bacterium. Lineage (GTDB taxonomy): Bacteria > Chloroflexota > Anaerolineae > JAAYZQ01 > JAAYZQ01 > CAWANP01. Next base: position 1,005,395 of record CAWANP010000002.1, read on the forward strand.
CGCGGCCAAAGAGCGGGGCATTGTGGTCTGCAATGTCCCGGACTATGGCTCGCACGTCATCGCCGAGCTGGCCTTTGGTCTCATGTTGGCTGTGGGCCGTAACATCTACACGGGCTACACCCGCTACCAGCAGATGAGGTACTTTGACGACGCGGGCCTGGGCGGACCCGAGCTGTATGGCAAGACGCTGGGCGTGATTGGCGTCGGCCGGGTTGGCCGGCACACCGTCCGCATCGGCCAGGGTTTTGGCATGAAGATCATGGCCTGCGACATTGCCCCGGATGAGGCATTGGCGGCTGAGAAGGGCTTCCAGTACTGGCCGATGCCTGAGGTGCTGGCCGCATCCGACTTTATCACATTGCACGTCGACCTGAACGAGTCCAGCTATCACCTCATCGATGCCGCTGCCCTGGACCTGGTCAAGCCCACCGCAATCCTGGTCAATAGCTCAAGGGGCCCCGTCGTGGATACCGCCGCGCTGAAAGATGCGCTGGCCGCGGGCCGGCTGCGCGGTGCGGGCCTGGATGTGCTGGAGGATGAACTCGACGTCTATCACGATTTCGGGGATGCCAATGTGGTCATCACGCCGCACATCGGTTGGTACGCCGAGGAGGCCTGCGACCGCATCATGGAGGTCTCCCTCGCCAACGTCCGCGCCTGGCTCGCAGGTGAACCAATCAACCGCCTGGCCTAGAAGCGGTAGTAGTCTGACATACAGTGGGAGCTTCAGTAGCCGGATGCTCCCTTCGTGGTGCGCACCCATGCTTTCTGACAATGAAACCAGTGTTAGAATCCGGCTGAACAAGTACCAACTCAAGCTCCTCAAAACACGTCATTCTGAGCCGGAGCGCAGCGGAGGCGAAGAATCTCCACCTAACCGAGTGAGATCACTTGAAAAGAGGAGGGAAAGTACTTCGCTGCGCTCAGTACATGTGCTGAGCGCAGTCGAAGGATGACGTGCTCGCGTTCATTGCCTGCTCAAGTTGCAAAGTTGATCAGCGTACTTCCGTACTCCAGGAGCGCCTACGCTGAACCTGGGATTCAGCCAAAAGAGCATAAGCGTAACCAACGCGGCCCAGCAAACTTGAGCTGATGCCCTGCTTTAGGTTTCCTTCAGGCCTTGCCGGAAGCCGGCAGCCAGAATAGAGAGGAACATGCACTCAAAGGGAGTTGTTCTACAGGGGGGCGGCAAGGCCCGAATCGTCTCGGAAGATGTGGCCGCGCCGGACGGCAGCCAGGTCCTCGTCCGGACCCATGCCGTGGGCTTGTGTGGATCCGACGTAGGGCTGTATCTTGGCACCTACGAGGGCCCGAAGAATTACCCGCTGTATTTTGGACACGAATGGTCCGGGACGGTCGAGGCAGTAGGGCCGGCAGTCATCAAGGTCAGGCCAGGCGACAAGGTCACAGGCGATTGCTCGATCTTCTGTGGCAAGTGCGCCTATTGTGGGCGCGACAAGAACCTCTGCCAGCACATTGAAAAGTATGGCATCACCATCGACGGCGCGTCGCGACAGATCTTTCTCCAGGATGAGAAATACGTCTATCGGGCCGATCCCCAGGCGGATCTGGACCTGGTGGCTCTGAGTGAGCCCCTGGCCGTGGGGGCGCACGCCGTGCGCCGGGTCCGGGATCTGCACCCCGGGCTGCGACGTGAAAAAGTTCTCGTGCTTGGCGGGGGGACCATCGGCCTGTCCTGCTTCTTTGCCCTCAAATACATCGAGGGTTGCCAACACATTGAGGTCTTTGACATCGTCAAATCCCGGGTCGAGAAGGCGCAGCGCCTGGGTGCGGCCGAGTTGACCGACGTGGTAGCCGCTGGTGGCGATGCCGAGGACTATGGCGATCTCTATTCCGGCCGTGGCTATGATGCCATCTTTGAGACCACGGCCGCCCCAGCCGCCTTTGCTCAGGCTGTTGAGTTGGTGCGCCCGCTGGGCACGATCATGGCCCTGGGTTTCATACCAGCCGTCGAATTCAGCCTCAAGCAGATTACCCTCAAGGCAGCGCGTGTCATGGGCAGCATCGGCGGCACCGGCGAATTTGAGCGCGTGCTGGCCTTTGTGTCGAAATATCCTGAATTGGCCGCAGAACTCGTCAGCCACCGGATTCCATATGAGGAATACGCCCACGCCTTTGAGTTGGCCTTGGACAGGCGGGCATCCATGAAGGTATTGATGCACTTTGCGTAGGTCCTTGGGAAGGGAGCCTGACGTTTTCAGGCGCAGCCCAGCACCTGTAAGGGAGTCGCTATGGTTAATCCAAAAGAAATGAAAGCCGCTGTACTGTACGGCGAAGGCGATCTGCGCCTTGTGGACGACTACCCGGTGCCCGAACCTGGGGCTGGCGAGGTGTTGATCAGGGTTGGGGCCTGCGCCATTTGTGGATCGGATCCCAAGATCCTGGCCCATGGTTGGCCGAACCATCCACCCTACGGTGTACCCGGCCAGCGGGGTGGCTTCATCTTTGGTCACGAGTACACGGGTGAGGTCGCTGCCCTGGGCGAGGGCGTCACAGAGTTGAACGTTGGCGATAGAGTCGCTGTAGAACCGCACAAAGGCTGCGGAGTCTGCGACAACTGCCGTGACGGCCTCTACAACACCTGTCTGAACTATGGCGATCATGACAAGGGGCACCGCCACTATGGTTTCAGTGCCAATGGTGGCTACGCTGACTATGCCTGCAATCACGTCAATTCGGTATACAGGATTCCCGATACCATGTCCCTGGCCGAAGCGACGCTTATCACCACCGCCGCGACTTCCCTTTATGGTATCCGGCGCATAGGCGGCATCCAGGCCGGTGAAACCGTCGTCGTTTCGGGTCCGGGGGCCATCGGCCTGATGGCGGTAGTTATGGCCCGGCTCCTGGGCGCGGGGACCATCGTACTCACCGGGACACGCTCAGAACGGCTGGAGGTGGGCCGGCAGCTTGGTGCCGACGTCACCGTCAACGTCTGCGAGGAGGACGCCCTTCGAGCGGATCATGGACCTGACGGCCGGCGTGGGTGCGGATGCCATCGTCGAGTGTGCCGGCACGACGCAGGCGGCCGTGGATGCAGTGGCATTTGCCAAAAAGAACGGCCGCGTAGCCCTGGTTGGCATCTATGCCCAACCGGCGCCCTTGGACGTGAACAAGATGGTACAGTGGAACATCACCGTCGCTGGTTCCAAGGCTGAGGGCGAAAGGTCCATGGCCCAGGCGCTGGCCTTGCTCGGACGCCAGCAGGTGGATCTGTCGCCCCTGCTTACCCATACCTTTTCCCTGGACCAGATCCACGCTGCATTTGAGACGGCTGAGAAGCGCCTGGGCGGTGCCATCAAGGTCGTCGTCGTTCCCGGAGCTTAATGGCAGGAGAACGAATCCTAGTCGTTGAAGACGAGCGCGCCGTGGCCAGGGCCCTGGAGTATGGGCTGGCCAGCGAGGCCTTTGCCGTCCTGTGCGCCGAAACGGGGCAGGAGGCCCTTGACCTGGCGCGCAGTCAAGATCCCCACCTGATCTTGCTGGACATCCGTTTGCCGGATATCAGTGGTTTTGACGTCTGCCGCCTGCTTCGAGCCGAGGGCCGGCGAATGCCCATCCTGATGCTCACCGCCCGCGATGAGGAAGTTGACAAGGTGCTGGGCCTGGAGCTGGGTGCTGACGACTATGTGGTCAAACCCTTCAGCTTTCGCGAACTGATATCGCGCATCCGGGCTCTCTTGCGCCGGGCCTATGGCGATCTGGCCATGGTCGCCGGTGCCGAACGCGTGGCATTTGGTCAGATTGAGGTCGACCTGATACGTCTGCAGGTCCGCAGGCAAGGCCGGACGGTAGACCTGACGCCTACCGAGTTCCGTCTTCTGCACTACCTGGTCGCCAACGCCGGACGTCCCCTCAGCCGGGAGGCGTTGATCGAGGCAGTCTGGGGCTATGACAGCGACATCGGCAGCCGTCGCACGGTGGATGTGCACGTCCGGCACCTGCGCGAGAAGCTGGAGGACGATCCCGCCGACCCGCGATGGATCGTCACCGTACGCGGGCTTGGCTACAAGCTCGGATCTGAGCCCTCGGCTCCGTTGCTCGCGGCATTCCTGACCCCTTGGTCACTGCTCTTGCCTGCCAGGAGTAGGGGCCAGGGGTTGCCCTGGCCCTACCCTGCATGTTGCGAAACCTTAACACAATCTCAACCGCTCCACAACCATTCTGTGCTATGATGCGTACAGGGACTAGGTTCGTCTATCAGATAACGGAGGAGGTTGATGATGTCCAATCGTACTGACTATGGTCCGGAAGACGCCCACTACACCAGGATGCGAGTGCTCAAGATCTTGGGCTTGGCCCTTGCGCTCTGCTTGGCCTGTGGCCTGGGCACGCTCTTCGGCGGAGGGTTGGTCTTTGGCGTGATGAGTCTGACCGGCGATTCGCCATCGGCTGAGATCCCTGGCCGGATCATCATTGAGAAAGAGCTGGAGATCGAGAAAGAGTTGGATCCAGAAGGGATCCCCCCCGTACCCAGCGCCATCATCGTTGAGGTCATGCCCGGGAGCCCAGCCGAGGACGCGGGCATGCAGGCCGGTGACGTCATCCTTGCCGTGGATGGAGAGAGCTTTGGTCCCGAGCGCGGCCTGGCCGAGCTCGTCGCTCAATACGAGCCAGCGGATAGGGTCCGTCTGACAGTGTTAAGGCCTGGAGAGCGGCAGATGGAGGTAAAAGTCCGCCTGGCTGAGCATCCAGACAAGAATGGAGCGCCCTATCTCGGAGTGCGCTATGCGGCCTCCCCATCCCCGAGAGTGCCAGGCTCCCGCTTGTTCCCCTTCGAGGGAGAAGAGGACTTTGATCCTCGCCAGATGCCCTTTGCCATGCCTCGAGGCATGGTTGAGCGCGGGGTCATTGTCGTCAGCGTCATCGAGGGCAGCCCCGCCGCGGCCGCCGGCTTGCAGAAAGGCGACGTAATCATGGCCCTGGACGGGGAGCCGATTGAAACCCCCGAGCAGTTGGTCGAGGCCATAGGCGAGTACAAGGCCGGTGACAGGGTCACGCTGACTGTTCTGCGGGGAGAAGATGAAGAAGGGCGCCAGGTCACGGTCACCCTGGCCCAACATCCCGAAGACTCTGACCGGGCCTTCCTGGGGATCACGATCGGCGGTACCATGGAGCGGCGGCGCTTTGAGGGTGGGCAATTGCCCGAAGGATTCGATTTCCGAGGTGGCCCATACTTCTTTGGCGTGCCTGGGGCAGAATTGCCCTTCGACCCGGAGCAACTGCCCTTCGACTGGGATGAATTGCCTGAGGATTTTCGTTTCCGCGGCGGTCCTCACTTCTTCGGCGTGCCTGGGGACGAAATGCCCTTCGACCCGGAAGAGTTCCCCTTCAACTGGGACCAGCTGCCCTTCGATTGGGATCAGCTTCCCTTTGGCCCGGGAGAGATACCCTTTGACTGGCATGAACTTGAGCCCGATGTTGCGCCTGGGGATGGCTCGGCCTAACGGAAGGGGCTTCTAAGTTGCTGTCCAGCCAGGACAGCCTTTGAGTACACGTCTTCGGGCGCACGGCTTGGGCTGTGCGCCCAAAGTTCGTGCTTTGGTCTGAGAAGAGTGGAGGTGATCGGACATGTTCCGTTCCATCCGCTGGCGATTGGTCCTGAGTTACCTGCTCTTGACGCTGCTGACGGTAGCCATGGTCGGGGTCCTGGCCCTGTCGCTGATCAAGCGCTACGTCGGCCGGCAGGAGACAGAGAATCTCTCTGCAAACGCTGAGGCGGTGGCGCTGCGCGCCCTGCCCCTACTGCAGCCGCTGGCTCAGCCGGCAGAGTTGCAGGAGCTGGCGCTGACCTCATCTTTTCTAGGCAACGCCCGGATCAGGATCCTGGACGACAATCAGGTTGTCCTGGCCGATTCTTGGAATCACGCCAAGAGGGATGAGGTCGTGTGGGTCCTGCCCCTGCCCGGTTGGGCAGGAGAGGAACAGGCAATCCTGCCTCGCGGGCTCATGCCAGAATTGCTCCTTGATGCACAGTGGCCTCTACCCCTGCTGCCATCAGATGCCTTGTCCCTGTTCGAGAATTTGCCCCGCGATAGTGCCTTCACCGGCGTGCGGCGATGGGATGATGCCTGGGGTGCCCGATTCAGTTTCCATGCCGCCGCGGATCTCGAAGAGTTGGAGGCGCTGGTTGCACAGCAGCAGATGGCGCCCCGTTCAGGGCGCGTGATTGCTGTCCCCATCGGAGAATTGGATGCCCCGCTGGGTTATGTGGAGATCAGCAATGGCCCGGACTATGGCAGCGAAGCGCTGGCAACGGCTCGCCGGGCCTTCCTGTTCGCTGCGGCAGGGGCAATGTTCCTTGCCTTGATCGTTGGGCTTCTGGTGAGCCGTCGCCTGTCGGCGCCGCTCCGCGAGCTGGCGGCGGTCGCTGGCCAGATGAGCAGCGGCGACCTGTCGACCCGTGCCCCAGTACGCGGCCGGGACGAGATTGGTGACCTGGCCGGTCAGTTCAACCAGATGGCGGAGCGTTTGGAGGTCAGCTTTGGCGATCTCGCCGCCGAACGTGACACCCTCCAGCGCTTCATCGCTGATGCATCCCACGAGCTACGAACCCCGATCACAGCACTCAAGAGTTTCAACGAGTTGATGCAGGATGCTGCTGCCGGCGATCCCGCTGCCCGGGCCGAGTTTCTGAAAGAAAGTCAGATCCAGATCAATCGGCTGGAGTGGGTGACGGGCAACCTGCTGGATCTTTCCCGTCTGGACGCGGGACTGGTCGACCTGGATCGTGCGGACCATGATGCTGGGGAACTGCTGGCCGCCGTGGCAAGCGGCTTCAAGACTCTGGCCCAGGAACGTGGGATCAGTCTGCTGGTGCGTTCCCCCTCAGCCCCTCTCAAGATTCGCTGTGACCAGGCGCGGATGGAGCTGGCACTGTCAAACCTGGTCGACAATGCCCTCAAGTTCACTCCGGCGGGCGGGCAGGTGGGTTTGGGTGCCCGGCAGGTGGGGAACAAGGTACAGTTCTGGGTGCGCGACAGCGGGCCGGGCATTGACCCGGACGATCTGCCTCACATTTTTGAGCGCTTCTATCGCGACCGCCGCAGCCAAGGCAATGGCAGCGGCCTGGGCCTGGCCATCGTGCAGAGCATTGTCCAGGCCCACGGTGGTCGGGTACGTGTTGAGAGCGAGCTGGGGACGGGCAGCCTTTTTCTCATCGAGGCGCCCAAGGGTTGAAGCTGCTCCGTCCACAAAGGACCTCTGGGAGAAGAATCCAGAGGTCCTTTGTACGTTTCGTCCTGGCGTGCTTGCTTAGAGTTTCAACCTAGGGCAAAGAGGCTTTTCCTTGACAGCGCCCCACACTCGTGCTATACTAGCGTCCGCCCGGTCGCTCCGCGAACCCGGCAAAGGGCTGGGACTTGAGCATCTGGGCGCTTGATACACCAGGAGGCGCATGTCCTCAGTCGGTGGCGATAGAGCCAACACCCTGAATCCAGACGCAAGCATAGCCCCTTCCGAGTCGTGCGGCACACGTCCCACCATTGGCTATCTGACCCCTCGGATTGGCGACAACGTCAGTCAGGCACTGTGGTCCGGTGTGGTTGATGCTGCCAAGGAGCGTGGCGCCAACCTGATCTGCTTTGCCGGAGACATCTTGCGCGACTCTGATGGTCTGCCCTCGCCGGCCAACATTGCCTACGATCTGGTAAACGCGAGTCTTGTGGACGGCTTGGTGAGCTGGGCCACCTCGATTGGCGGGACCCTCGAACATGACGAGGTCGCGAGCTTTCACCGTCGTTTCCATCCTCTGCCGATGGTGAGTGTCGCATTGCCGTTGGCCGGAATACCCACGGTATCGATTGACAGCTACCAGGGTATGAGGGACATGATCGCCCACCTGATTGAGGTTCACGACTATCGCCAGCTGTCTTTTATTCGTGGGCCTGAGAGTCACTACTACGCGCAGGAGCGTTATCGCGCCTACGTCGACGCCCTGGAGACGTACGGCATACCCCTAGATCCCGACCTTGTTACCACGCCCGGTGGCTTCGCTCCCGCGACAGGTGCAGAGGGCATCCGTTTGCTGTTGGATGGGCGCAACCTGCGTCCCGGAGTTGACCTGGACGCGGTGCTGACCGTCAGTGACCTGCCTGCACTGGGAGCGCTGAGAGAGCTTCAGGCCCGCGGCATACAGGTTCCTGAGGCAATCGGCCTGGTGGGATTCAATGATGGCCTGGAGGGAAAGTTTGTCACCCCCCCGCTGACTTCGGTACGGTTGCCGTTCTACGAGCAGGGCCGGAGGGCTGTAGAGATGTTGCTGGCGTTGCTCGCAGGCGAGCAAGTGGCCGAGCATGTGGCTCTGCCGGCCAAGCTGAAGATCCGTCAGTCGTGTGGCTGCTTGTTGCCATCGGTGGTTCAAGCAGCTGAAAGACCAGTCGAGCTTCTGGCTGCAGAAAAGACTCTCGAAGCTGCCCTCACCGCTCAGCGGGAGATCGTTCTCAATGCCTTGGTACAAGTGGCTGATTCTTCTGCCACAGGGCTAGCTCCCGGTTGGGAGGCCGAGTTGTTCGATCTCTTTGCAGTGGAGGTGGCTGGTGACCTTGAGGCACCAGGCCGATTCCTGCGAGAACTGGATCAAATCCTGCGCCAGGTGATGCAGATGAATGGCCAGGTACAGGTCTGGCAGGATGTGGTATCAACACTGCGTCGCCTCACGCTGCCCTGTTTGGGCGGTGCTGATGCAGGGGCCATTCACCGGGCAGAGGACCTTTGGGGACAGGCACGGGTTCTGATTGGAGAGGCGGTGCGGCGGGCCCGGGGGCAAGAGATGGTGCAGCGGACCCACCAGACCGAGACTTTGCGGCAGATCAGTCGTGCACTAGTCACCACCTTCGATGTGGCAGAACTGGCGGATGTACTGGCTCGGGATTTGCCTCAATTGGGCATAGAGTGCTGTTACCTTGCTCTATACGAGGACCCTGGTCAACCAACTTTGGGTTCACGGCTGATCCTGGCCTATGATGAAGGAGGGCGCATTGCGCTATCATCAGATGTGCCAGCACATTCTCCCGAGCTGCTGGTGCCCTTTGACTTGTCAGGACAGCACAGAACTGGCAATGCCTACAGTCTGGTGGTTGAGCCGCTTCATTTCCGGAAAGAACAGATTGGACTTGCCCTTTTTGGGGTCGGGCCAAGAGACAGTACAATCTACGAGGTGTTGCGCGGGCAGATCAGCAGCTCATTGAAGGGAGCTCTTTTGTTTGACGAGTCACGCAGGGCCCAGGCCGCTGCCGAAAAAGCCGATCGGCTCAAGACGCGCCTGCTGGCCAACGTGAGCCATGAGCTGCGTACTCCACTGAACGTGATCATCGGCTGCACGCGAGAGGCGTTGGACTCGCCAGCAGCTTACCATGCCGGCTTGCCCGAGGAACTGCTTAATGATCTTGTACACATTCGTCACAGCGCGGAGCACCAGCTCCGGGTCATCAACGATCTTCTCGACCTCTCCCGCGCTGAGATTGACGAACTGGATATGTACCAGGAACTCATTGACCCTCGGCCGCTGCTGGAAGAAGTGCTCGATGGCATGGCAGGGGTAGGCTCCCGCGGCGAAATCTCCTGGCGCCTGCAACTGCCTGACCGGTTGCCGGCGATTCAGGCCGATCCAGTACGGCTACGCCAGATCCTGCTCAACCTGTTGACCAATGCCAGCAAGTTTACCGAACGAGGCATGGTGACCCTAGGGGCCGAGGTGACAGCGACTGATCTGCACATCTGGGTCCGGGACACGGGAATTGGCATTCCGCTTGAGATGCAGGAGCGTATCTTTGAGCCTTTCGTCACCGCCGGGCACGCGAACCGCAGACTGGAAGGTGCAGGTCTGGGCCTAACCATTGCTCGACGGTTGGTGGCACTACATCGCGGATCCATTGGGCTGGAGAGCCGCCCGGGTCGGGGCAGTACTTTCCACGTGTACTTGCCCCTGCCTACACTGAGTGATCGCCCTTCCCTTTCCCGGGAGGCGACTCAGCCTGTCCTTCTGTTGATCTCCTCTCACGACCGGCCAGCCGATGAGATCATGGAGTTTAGCCGGCGCCAGGGATTGGAGGTTCAGAAACTGCGATCCAGCGATGACATTGATGCTCTTCTGCAGAGGGTGCAACCCGCCGCCTTGGCCTGGGACCTGACAAACGCCGTTCCTGGTGATTGGGTAATCGTCCGTAGGCTGCGTAGTCACCCGAACCTGTCGCAGGCCCCGTTCATGTTGTATGGACAGGAGCCTGGCCATGGGAAAACACTCAGTTTCGGTCTGACTGATTTTGTTGTCAAGCCCACGGCTGGTGCCCCCCTGATGGAGGCGATCCATGCCATCTCTCCCCGAGAAGATAGCGGCCCAATTCTCATTGTTGATGATGATCCCGAAATCCTGGAGCTGTACAAGCGAGTGATCGCTGAGGCGTTAGCCGGGTATCCTATACTGGCTACTGCTGATGGCTCTGCTGCTTTGGCCTGCATGGCCAAAGATGTTCCCAGCTTGGTGATTCTCGATCTGATGATGCCAGAGATGGATGGGTTTGATGTGCTGGACTGGATGCGTGCCAACGACCGGACACGACGAGTTCCAGTCCTGATCCTGAGCAGCCGGGTACTTACTATCGATGATGTCAAGCGGCTTGAGCGACATGCGCTGGTCACACTGCAGAGTAAGGGCATCTTGTCGGAGCAGGAGATTGCGGCCTCCCTGCATCAGGTTCTGTTCGGCACGGAAGCATTGCCGCAACACACCAGTGCACTGGTCAAGCGATCTGTTGTCTATTTCCATCAGAACTATGCTCGACCTTTCCTGCGCTGGGAGATCGCTGATGCAATTGGCGTGAGTGAGGATTACCTCAGCAGGGTATTTCGCCAGGAACTGGGACTATCTCCCTGGGAGTATCTGAACCGGTACCGCATCCTGCAGGCGACTGAGAGGTTGCGCCACACGAGCGACAACATCGGTATGGTGGCCCGACAGGTCGGGTTTAAGGATCCTGCCTACTTCAGCCGGGTATTTCGCAAGGTGACGGGTCTATCGCCTAGTTCATATCGAGACCAACATAGATGATTGGCCAGGCGAAAAGAAATGGTGCGGAAAGCATCACGTTCTAATCTGCCGAGTCTACCTTCACATGCGAGTTTGTCCCATCCCCCAACCCGGTTCGAATAGTTCAGTGACCTCAAGAAATCCCAAGGAGCGCATCTCTCCAACTCCATGTCGATCCGAGCCCGAAGAAGTGCTGACAAACGACGGTTTTGTCCAAAGTCTCTGCGCCAAAGTCCAAGCCTTGTGTGTTATACTTGATGGGTATCTGGCTTAAATCGGCCGTCGTTGCAGACAACCAGACAATCGAGGCTCGGATCGCTCCGTCCCAGGGGATTGGCAAGTTTCTGAGACTTTGCTGTTAGCGCTCACGTAAGCGCTAACAGCGCCAGAGAAGGGTGACTGATGGCTGGGCGTGTTACCATATCGGATGTGGCCCGCGAAGCAGGTGTTTCACTGATGACCGTCTCACGAGTGGCCAATAACAAAGGGGAGATCAGTCCAGCCACCCGCCAGCGCGTCCACGATGTCATCGAACGATTGGGGTATCGGCCCAGCGGCATCGCCCGCGGCTTAGCCACTCAACGAACCGGTACGCTTGGCCTGGTAGTCCCAGACATGGCAAATCCATTTTTCTCCGATGTAGCTCGTGGCACTGAAGACAGAGCTCGTGCTGCAGGTTATAACATCTTTGTCTGCAATACCGATGAAAGTCCGCAGCGCGAGGTTGCCGCGCTAGATTCTTTAGAAGAAAAACGCGTGGATGGTATTGTGCTGTGCAGCTCACGGCTCCACGACGACGGTCTGCGCGCTGCGCTGGACCATCATCCTGCTGCCGTACTGATCAACCGGCGATTGGAAGTATACCACGTGGACACGGTCCTGTTGGCCGACAGAGCGGGTGCTGGGACAGCGATACAACACCTTCTGCGATCTGGGCACAAGGCTGTGGGCTTTCTGGCCGGACCACTGACTTCCTACAGCAGTCAACAGCGGACCAGAGGCTACCGCGAGGCCCTGGCGACGGCAGGAGTTGTCTTCAATCCGGACTGGGTATGCCCCTGCTCCTACGAAGTGGAGAGCGGAAGAGACGCAGCCCGAGCGATGCTGTCTGACCATCCAGAGCTAACAGCCATTTTTTGCTACAACGACCTGGTGGCCGTGGGTGCACTGCAGGCCTGTGCCGACCTGGGCCGCCGGGTGCCTGACGACCTGGCCCTGGTCGGATTTGATGACATTCCCCTGGCTGCCTTGGTCGCCCCGCCATTGACAACGTGCCATGTGCCCCGCTACGACCTGGGGGACCAAGCCATGCGCTTGCTCTTGAAACGGATCGATGGCGTGGCCGAAGTGTGTGATGAGATTGTGCTGCACCCGGAACTCATCATCCGGGCTAGCGCACCCTAGATGTCCGAGATCAGCATTTCGAGTCGATGTGTCGTGGGAGGCGAAGAGAGGAGGTGATCGTTATCATTGAGTTAGAGTTAGAGGTGGTGGCAGCACGTTGTTGCCCGCTTTCAGTGGTCTATGGAGATTGTGCTCTAAGAAAGAGAAAACAAAGGAGGAACAGAAAATGCCGCATGTAGGAAAAGTCAATTGGAGAGCGCTGGTCGGCATCGCCCTGATGCTGACATTGGTCCTTTCGGCCTGTGGTTCCGCGCCTGAGCCCGAGACCATCGTTGAGACGGTGGTGGTCGAGAAGGAAGTCGAAAAAGTCGTCACCGAGGTCGTCGAGGTCGAGAAAGAGGTGGAGGTCGAAAAAGTCGTCACCGAGGTGGTCGAGAAAGAGGTCATCGTCGAAGTGACGGCCGAGTTGCCTTCCACGTACGCCGAGGCCCCCGCGCTGGCCGAGATGGTAGCATCAGGTGAGCTACCGCCCGTCGATGATCGTCTGCCCGACGAACCGCTGGTAGTCCTGCCCATCAAGTCGGTAGGTGAGTACGGTGGTACCTGGCACCGGGGCTGGCGCGGCATCAAGGACTTTCACTGCTACGGCCGCATCGTCTACGAGCCCATGCTGCGCTGGCCGCGTGACCCGGCGGACGGCGTGCAGCCGGGCCTGGCCAGTGCGTGGGAGTGGTCGGAGGACGGTACCGAGCTGACCCTCCACCTGCGCCAAGGGCTCAAGTGGTCCGACGGCGAACCTTTCACCGTGGATGACATCATCTTCTGGTGGGAGGACATCGAGCTGGACGAGAACATCACCGCCTCGGTACATGGCGAGTGGCTTGTCAACGGCGAGCCGATGGAGCTGGAAAAGGTCGACGACGCCACCATCAAGCTCAAATTCGCCGGACCGAACGGCCTGGCCGAGACGGTGGGCCTGGCCTTCCACGGCAACCAGTGGCCGCTGGGCTTTGAGCGATTTGGCTTCTTTGCCCCCCGGCACTACCTGGAGGAGTTCCACCCCAAGTACAACTCCGAGGCCACCTACGATGTCTTTGAGGAAAAGGCATGGGAGTACAACACTGAGCGCCCGACCATGATGCCCTGGCGCATCAGTGAGTGGGAGACCGGCGCCGACCATATGATCGCCACCCGCAACCCCTACTACTGGAAGGTAGATGTCGAGGGCAACCAGTTGCCCTACATCGATGAGGTCTACTTCCACCTTGTGGAGGACAACACGGGCGTCAACACGCTGGCTTTGGCCGGTGACCTGGATATGCAGCACCGGGGCATCAACTTGGCCCAGTATCCAGTCTACCAGGAGAACGCAGATGATCTCGGTTACCACATGCTTCTGTGGAACCTGGCTCAGGCCTCCGGTCTCACCTTCTTCCCCAACCAGAGCTACGGCGATCCCGCCTACCGCGAGCTGATGCAGAACTTCAAGTTCCGCCAGGCCCTGTCGCTGGCCATGGACCGCGACCTGATCAACGATGTCGTCTGGCTGGGCCAGGGCACCCCGCGGACCATCAGCGTCGTGCGTGACTCGGCCCTGTTCCAGGAAGACATTGAGAATCTCAATGGCGAGTACGATCCGGAAAAGGCCAAAGCCCTGCTGGATGAGATTGGTCTGCCGGTGGGTGCCGACGGCACGCGCACCTTCCCCGATGGCTCGCCCCTGAACCTGGTCATCGAGAGCTACTATACTTCCGGCCCAACGGCCGATGGGGTCGAGCTGGTGGCGGAGAACTGGCGTGCGATAGGCCTGGATGCCACCCACGAGAGCATGTCGCGCGACATCTACTGGCCTCGGGCCGGCGCAAACGAGGTCATGATCGGTACCTGGACCACCGACCGCGGCTTGGTGCCCATGATCGACCCCATCTACCAGTTCCCCTTCGACGACCGGTCGTGGATGGCCCCCTCCTATGGCATCTGGTACAAGAGCGGCGGCCAGGACGGGGAGGAACCGACGGCGGAGCTGAAGGAGCTCATGGACCTATACGACCAGTACAAGGCCACCGTGGACCCGAAAGAGCAGCTCCAGATCGCCAAGGACATTGTCAGAAAGACCACCGAGCAGCTCAACGTCATCCAGACAGCCGGCATGGCGCCCGGCCCTACTATCGTCAAGAACAACTTCCACAACGTTGCCGATGACCACACCTCCGACTGGCTTATCATGACTCCCGGCACCATGGATCCAAGCCACTTCTGGATAGAGCAGGAATAGACCGGTAATCTGGGGGCCCCCAGTCGTCTTTTGCGCTGGGGGCCCCTCCCAGGCTCGGGCCTTGTCCCGGGGCGCGAGCCGATGTGCGCGATTGAGGATTGATCACTATGCTGGCATACATACTGAGACGTCTCGCAGGGATGGTCCCGACACTCCTCCTCGTGTCCATGCTCACCTTTATCATCATCCAACTGCCTCCTGGGGACTTTTTCACAGTGCTCCAGGCCGAGGTTGCCGAGACTGGAGGGGGACAGGATAAAGAGACGATCAAGAAGCTTCAGGAAGTATACGGTCTGGACAAGCCGATATACGTCCAGTACGTAAAATGGATCGCCGGCTGGCCTCGCCTGGATTTTGGCTATTCCTTGGAGTGGAACGCTCCGGTCTGGGACGTGATCGCCAGCAAGCTGGCCTATACCCTTTTCCTGGGAGTCCTTTCCCTCATCTTTATGGTAGCCGTCTCTATCCCCATCGGCATCTACTCGGCCACGCACCAATACTCCGTCGGCGATCACGTGCTGTCGGCCATCGGATTCCTTGGCCTGTGCCTTCCCGGTTTTCTTTTGGCGCTGGTGTGGATGTACCTGGGCATCGTAGTGCTGCACATCGACGTCGGCGGAGTCATGTCGCTCGAATACGCGGATGAACCCTGGAGCCTGGACAAACTCCTGGATGTCCTCAACCATCTATGGCCGGCCGTCGTGATCCTGGGTCTGGCCAGCACCGCCCAACTTCAACGCATCATGCGCGGCAACCTGCTCGATGTCCTGGGGCAGCAGCACATCACCACGGCGCGAGCCAAGGGGCTGAGGGAACGGATTGTGATCAACAAGTATGCCGTGCGCGTGGCTATCAATCCCCTGATCAGCGTCATGGCTCTGGAGATCCCCAAGGTCATCAACGCCTCGACGCTGGTGGGCATCGTCATGCTGCTGCCCACCCTGGGCCCCATCTTTCTGCGCGCCCTGCTTAGCCAGGATATGTATCTGGCAGGGACAATCCTACTCTTGATGACCTTCATGCTCATGATTTCCAACCTATTGGCAGACATCGTTCTGGCCTGGCTCGATCCCAGGATCGTATACTCGTAGCGGGTGGGGAGGATGGCGCGCCCATGACTGACAGGACCAAGCAGTCCGCGGATCTGTTCCAGCTATATGAAGAGTTAGCCGACCTCCCCATGGGGCTGGGGGATGCGGGAGGTGTTGACCAGGTGGCGACTTTGCCCAAAGGCAAGTCACTGGAGTCCATCTATGGCGCTTCCCAGTGGCGGCTGATATGGCGCAAATTCGTCCGCAACAAAGCTGCCATGATTGGTGGCATCGTGATCCTTCTCTTTTACGTTGGCGCATTGATTCCCGGCTTTTTCGCACCCTATACCCTGACCACGCGCTTCAGGCGATATCTCCATATGCCCCCCCAGCGCGTCTACCTGTTCAACGAGGGCCGGTTGCAGCCCTACGTGTTAGATATGGATCTCGAGGTCGATGAGAACCTGCGCAAAAACTACACGCCAGACCCGACGGCGAAACTGATCATCCAGTATTTTGTCCATGGTGAGCCCTACAAGCTCCTTGGGTTTTTTGAAACAGACCTCCATCTGTACGGCGTGGATGAAGGCATCGTCGCCATCCTCGGCACCGATTCTCAGGGACGCGACGTCTTCTCGCGCATCCTCTACGGCAGCCAGGTGTCGCTGACCATCGGGCTATTGGGTGTGATCTTGAGCCTCTTTCTTGGCGCCATCCTGGGCATCAGTTCGGGCTACTTTGGCGGCACAACGGACAACCTGATCCAACGGCTCATCGAGCTGATCCGATCCTTCCCTTCTGTGCCCCTGTGGATGGCCCTGTCAGCAGCCATACCCTTCTCCTGGTCGGTCACGCAAACCTACTTTGCCATTACCATTATCCTGTCTCTGATTGGCTGGACCTGGTTAGCTCGTCAACTACGCGGGCAGGTGTTGACCCTTCGGGGTGCGGACTATGTCATGGCCGCCAAACTGGCCGGAGCTTCAGACCGCTGGGTTATCTTCAGACATCTCATCCCCGCCACCATGGGCCAGATCATCGTTGTCTCGACGCTAGCCATGCCGGCCATGATCCTGGCCGAAACGGCATTGAGCTATCTGGGCCTGGGCCTTCGCCCGCCGGTTACCAGCTGGGGGGTCCTGATCCAGGAGGCGCAGAACTATCAGACGCTGGCTCTCTATCCCTGGCTGTTCATCCCGGCGGGTTTTGTCGCCGTTTGCATCCTGGCCTTCAATTATCTGGGCGATGGCTTGCGCGATGCCGTCGATCCCTACACGATATAGGCGATGGAACCATGACGCAGTCTGACGACGGAAACAAGGCAAACTCGGCTCGCCCTTATATGGTCCGGATCGATGACCTCAGGACCTACTTCTATACCATGGATGGGGTGGTCCGGGCGGTTGATGGCGTTACACTGGACATCAGAGCGGGCGAGGCGCTGGGCTTGGTTGGCGAGTCCGGTTGTGGCAAAAGTGTCACAGCTTTCTCGATACTGCGCCTGCTTCCGCCAAAGACCAGCCGCATCGTCAATGGCCAGATCCTCTATGATCGCGGGGGCAGCGAACCGCCGCTGGACTTGGTCCAGATCGACCCCAATGGCGACCTGATCCGCGACATTCGCGGTAACGAGATTGCCATGATCTTCCAGGAGCCACTGACTTCCCTCTCGCCCGTGCACACCGTGGGCAGCCAGATTTCCGAAGCTGTAGAACTCCACCAGAAGGTGTCCGGCGAGGAAGCCAGGGCGATTTCCATCAGGATGCTGGAAGAAGTGGGTATTGCCATGCCCGAACAGCGTTACGAGGACTTTCCTCACCAATTTTCGGGTGGCATGCGCCAGCGGGCCATGATCGCTATGGCTCTCTCCTGTAACCCGGCGCTCTTGATCGCCGACGAGCCGACCACGGCCCTGGATGTCACCATCCAGGCCCAGATCCTGGAGCTGATGAAGCGTCTGCAGGACGAGTTTGGGATGGCGATCCTGATGATTACCCATAACCTGGGTGTCGTCGCCGAGATGTGCACGCGGGTGGCGGTCATGTACATGGGCAAGATCGTCGAGACCAGTGATTCGCGGACTATTTTCAATGAGCCACTACATCCTTATACCGTTGGCCTGATGCGTTCCATCCCACACCTGGGCCGGCGAGTCAAGGCCCGTCTGACGCCCATTCCCGGCAGCGTACCGGATCCCTACGCTATCCCGTCAGGCTGTGCCTTCTATCCCCGCTGCCCGGCGCCAAAAAAGCCCGAGTGCCAGGAGACAGTATCTCTGGTCGAGGTGGTACCTGGTCACCAGGTACGATGTACGCTCTATCAATGAATGAATTATGCGAGGCTGGGTCCAGAATGACCATGAATGGAGCTTCTGTAGGTCCCTGCTGGCTGTACTGTGTGTACCGGGGGGCAAACCTTCGCTATGCTTGATGATAGGGGTTCTATGGACACAAAGGAACCTGTTCTGCTAGAAGTCAAAGATCTCAAGATGTACTTTCCCATCCAGCAGGGCTTTTTCCGGCGGGTGGTCGGCTACATCCGTGCCGTAGACGGGCTCGACTTTTTTATCCGGGAGGGAGAGACCCTTGGCTTGGTCGGGGAGTCGGGCTGTGGCAAGACGACAGCGGGCCGGTGCATCCTGCGCGCCTACGAGCCCACGGAGGGCGAGGTCCTGTTCCGTCGCAATGGGGAAATGGTGGACATCCTTCAGGTCCCCAAGAAGGAGATGGGGGACATCCGGCGGCAGATGCAGATCATCTTCCAGGATCCCTTCTCCTCCCTCAACCCCCGGATGACGGTGATGGACATCATCAGCGAGCCCCTGGTAATCAATGGCGTGGCCAAGGGGGCGGATCTCAAGGCACAGGTCCGGGATCTGCTGGAAGCCGTCGGTCTCCGGGCCCAGCACATGAATCGCTACCCCTATGCCTTCAGCGGTGGGCAGCGACAGCGCATCGGCATCGCCCGGGCCCTGGCCCTGCGGCCCAAGCTCATCGTCTGCGACGAGCCTGTGTCAGCCCTGGACGTCTCCATCCAGGCCCAGACGATCAACCTGCTGGAGGACCTGCAGCAAGAGTTTGGCCTGACCTATCTCTTTATTGCCCATGACCTGTCTGTCGTGGAACATATCAGCGACCGGGTGGCCGTCATGTACCTGGGCAACCTCGTCGAGCTGGCTTCGGCGGAAGTGCTCTATGCCGATCCCCTGCATCCCTACACCGAGGCTCTGCTTTCGGCAGTTCCCCGCACCGATCCGGACCACGTCACTCATCGGATCATCCTGCCCGGGGACGTCCCAAGTCCGGCGGACCCACCCCCAGGCTGCAAGTTCCATCCCCGCTGCCGCTACGCCACGGATTCCTCCGGCCAGACGCGGGAGGTCTGCAAAACAGAGCTTCCCGAATGGCGTGAGCTGAGGCACGACCATTGGGTGGCCTGCCATCTGGCAGATGAGTTGAACCTGGTGGGGATCGACTACGATTGAATCCCGGAGAGTACAGGGACTGAATGAACTCGCGTGAACGATTGTTGACGGCTCTGGATGGCCGCGAGCCGGACCGTGTGCCACTGGACCTTGGTAGCACACAGGTCACGGGCATCCACGTCGTCGCATATCGCAACCTGCGCCAGGCGCTAGGTCTGCCGCAGGTCGAACCGCAGATGTGTGACTCGATCCAGCAGTTAGCTCTACCCGACGATGACCTCGTAGCGCGGCTGGGGGTGGACGTGCGGGGACTGTTTCCGCTCAACAGCCACAACTGGAATGTGCGGGAGGAGGACGGCGGTACATACTGGGCCTACCACGACGAGTGGGGCATAACCCATCACCGGCCCAGGCCCGATGGCCTCTACCACAGTGTGGTACGGGTGCCATTGGCCGGGCCTGATCTGACCGTGCAGGATATAGAAAGCCACCCGTGGCCGGACATGGGCGATCCGCGGCGCATTGCTGGTCTGCGGGCACAGGCTGAACGGTATCGTGCGGCCGGCTACGGCGTGGTTCTCAAGTCACCCTTCGCCGGCATCTTTGAGATGGCCCAGCGGATCGTGGGCATGGAAAACTGCCTGATTATGATGGCCTCCGACAAAAGGCTGGCCGGCGCACTCTTTGACAAGCTGCTCCAGCTCAAACTATCCTTCTGGAAGATGGCCTTGCCGCGCCTTGAGGATGTGGTCGACGTCGTTGCCGAATTCGACGACTATGGTACCCAGTCTTCCCAACTGATCTCGCCACGCATGTTCCGCCAGCAGATCAAGCCGCGACTCAAGGTTCTGTTCGAGTGCCTCGAGCGATTAGCCCCGCGCGCCAGGCGTTTCTTCCATTCCTGTGGCAACGTCCATCCGCTGTTGCCCGACTTTTTGGAGATCGGTGTGGAGATCCTCAACCCGGTGCACATCAGTGCCACAGACATGGATCCCGTTGCACTCAAGCGTGACTATGGCGATGTTTTGGTGTTCTGGGGTGGAGGGGTAGACACGCAGGGAGTTTTGCCCAGCGGAACTCCGCAGGACGTCAAGGACGATGTACGGCGCAGCGTCCAAGCTCTGGCGCCGGGCGGCGGCTACGTGTTCAACACCGTGCACAACATCCAGGCTGACGTTCCTCCTCAGAATGTGATCGCCATGTGCGAGGCACTTCACGAGTATGGGGCATACTGAGGCTCTGAGAGGGGTAGACTTGCTCGATCCAGCGCCTGTTTCCCGCACTGCCACAGGAAAGGCACTAGTTATCTCCCTGGAGCGCATCTGCCGCTACCATGGCGCCTTTGGAGATCGATTCCCGACTGTGGGCGAGGGAGGGCGCTATCAGCTGGCGCCGAACGAGAACTGGTTGGCCGGTTTCTGGACCGGCCTTTTGTGGCTGGCCTACAGCGCCGCTGGGGACGAGGATCTGTGCGCTCAGGCCAGGGCACTATTGCCCAGCTTCCGGGAGCGCCTTGACTGGCGCATCCACATCACGCATGATCTTGGCTTCCTTTTCTCTCTCAGCGCCCGTGCCCAGTGGCAGGTCACTGGGGACGATGCGGCGCGGGTTTTGGCGCTGCGGGCCGCTGAGGATCTCCTGCAGCGCTATCGGGAACCAGGACGCTACATCCAGGCCTGGGGCGAGATCGGTGACCCGGCGGAGGGGGGCCGGACGATCATTGATACAATGATGAACCTTTCCCTTCTGTTCTGGGCCTCACGTGAGACGGGCGATCCCCGCTACCACCAGGCGGCGCAAGCGCACGCTGAGACCAGCCGCCGTTGCCTCTTGCGCTCCGACGGGGCTTCCTACCATACCTACTTTTTTGACCAGGAGTCGGGAGATGCCATCGGACCCCGTACCCACCAGGGTTATGCTGATGATTCCCTCTGGGCGCGGGGACAGGCTTGGGCCATCCACGGTTTTGCGGTAGCGGCCGAGTGGTGCCAGAATCAACTTTTTCTGGACGCTTCGCGGTTGGCAGCAGAGCGATACATGGCCGAGTTGCCCTCCGATGGTGTACCCACCTGGGATCTACGCCTTCCGGCTGGCGCGCCCCACTACCGGGATACCTCGGCAGGATCCATCGCCGCTGCCGGGATGCTGCGACTGGCCCGGCTGGATGCTGGCGGTCAGGGGGCGGAATATCGGCGGTGGGCGCAAGGATTGCTGGACAGCCTGGTCGTCCACTGTTTCGAGACGGATCCCAGCGCCCATTACTTACTGCGCGATGCGACCGTCCACGCCCATAAGGGTTGGGGGGTGGACCAGCCTTTCATCTGTGGCGACTTTTTCTTCCTTGAGGCCCTGCTGATGCTCGAGGATAGCGCCCCTGACTTTTGGGGACCCGGAGAGGCCAAAGTATGAAGACCGTCCGACTGGGCAAGACAGACCTGCAGGTTTCCAGGGTGGGATTTGGCGGCATCCCCATTCAACGCCTGACAGAGGCAGAGGCAATCCGGGTGGTACGGCGCTGCCTGGACTTGGGCGTAACCTTTCTCGACACGGCCAACGCCTATTCGACCAGTGAGGAGAGAATCGGCAAGGCCCTGGAAGGAAGGCGGGACCAGGTTGTCATCGCCACCAAGACAGCGGCCAGGGATCGGGACACCGCGCGTGAACACCTGGAACTGAGCCTGAAGAGACTGCAGGTCGAGACCATCGACCTCTGGCAGTTGCACAACGTCAGCACATCGGAGGCTTACGAGCAGGTGCTGGGTCCCGGTGGGGCTATGGAAGCAGCCCGCTGGGCACTGGATGCGGGCATGGTTCGCCACATGGGCATCACCAGCCACTCGATGGAGGTTGCCCTCGAGGCCGTGCCCTCGGGACACTTTGAGACGGTCCAGTTTCCCTTCAACTTTGTCACCAACGAGGCTGCTGAGAAGCTGTTGCCTCTGGCCCGAGAGGGTGACCTGGGCTTCATCGCCATGAAGCCTCTGGGCGGCGGCATGCTGAGCGATGCCAACCTGGCCATCAAGTACTTGCTGCAGTTTGAGCACGTTGTGCCTGACCCGGGCATCGAGCGGATGGAGGAGATCGAAGAGATTGTGGCCATCGCCGACGGTTCCTGGGATCTGACCTCGCCAGGAGCGGCAAGAGATCGAGCGGATCCGCGAGGAGGTCGGGTACGCGTTTCTGTCGCCGCTGCGGCTACTGCGAGCCCTGCCCGGAAGGGGTGCGCATCTCGCTGCTCATGAACCTGCCCAACATATGAAGCGCATGCACCGCCGAGCGGCTATCTCAGGTTGCCTTCGCAGAGGCAGTCGCGACGGGCTGGGCAGTGCATCGAGTGCGGCGAGTGCGAGGAAAAGTGTCCCTACCTGTTGCCGATCCGTGAGATGCTCGTCGAAAACATCGGGTTGTACGAGAGGGCACTGCAGTGAGGCCAGACCAAGGAGCCTGGTCGGTACGGATGGCGGATTCGCTCGATGGCATCGAGCGTCCGCTGTTGTCTCGGAGGTGGCACTATGAGCCTGGCGTGGCACTCCTGGCGCTCAGCCAGCTGTGGCCAACACTGGCGAACAGAGGGTACTTATGACTATGTCAAGCGAAACCTGGACGAGTTCGTCGCTTCCGGATGGCAGCATCCGTACCTATCGCCTGGAGGAGTACAACCTCGACCAGATCAACGAGGGCAAACTGCTGTTTTTCCTGCACGAGACCACTGGCGACGAGCGCTACAAGCAGGCCGCATCTCTACTGAGGGAACAACTGCGGACCCACCCGCGCACCAGCGCCGGTGGCTTCTGGCACAAGCAGATCTATCCCCACCAGATGTGGCTGGACGGCATCTATATGGCCTCGCCGTTTTACGCCGAGTTTGCCTAGACGATTTGACGAGCCCGAAGGGTTCGACGACGTGGCCCACCAGATCATTCTGATCGAAGAACACACCCGAGATCCCGCGACAGGGCTACTCTACCACGCCTGGGACGAGAGCAAGAGCCAACAGTGGGCGGATCCCAGAGACCGGCTGCTCACCGCACTTTTGGGGGCGGGCCATGGGCTGGTATGCCATGGCCATCCCCGATGTGCTGGATCATTTGCCCGCGGATCACCCCCAGCGAGAAAGACTGGTCGCCATTTTCCAGGCGACCATGGAAGCGGTTGTTCAGGGTCCAGGACCCGGCCAGCGGTGTGTGGTACCAGGTGCTCGACCAGGGAGGAAGACCGGGCAACTACCTCGAGTCCTCGGCGTCGTGCATGTTTGTCTATGCCATGGCCAAGGGAGTGAGAATGGGCTACCTGGGCCAGGAATACCTGGCTGCGGCCAGGAAGGGCTACGACGGCATCCTGGCCGAGTTTGTCACGGTGGACGAACAGGGGCTGGTGAACCTGGACGGCATCTGCGCCGTCGCCGGCCTGGGAGGCAAGCCCTACCGGGATGGTTCCTACGAGTACTATGTGGGCGAAAAGGTGATCGCCAACGAATACAAGGGAGTCGGCCCGTTTATCATGGCCAGCATCGAGATGGAAAGGGTGGCAGGACAGTTGATACCCTTTGAGATGCCAACCGTCGAGCCGCCGTCTTTCCCGGACCGCGTCTTTGATGTGCGGAGCTTTGGCGCGATGGATGACGGGCTCACCCTGAACACGGAGCGCCTTCCGGCGAGCCATCGAGACCTGCCACGAGGAGGGCGGGGGTGTCGTCCGCATCCCACCCGGCACGTGGCTGACCGGGCCGATCCACCTGCGCAGCAATGTGAACCTGCACCTGGAAAAGGGTGCGCTGCTGCGCTTCAGCACGCGCTTTGCCGACTATTTGCCGGTGGTGTTCACCCGCTGGGAGGGCGTCGAGTGTTACAACTATTCGCCGCTGATCTACGCCCGGGACTGCGAGAACGTGGCCGTCAGCGGCGAGGGTATCCTGGACGGGCAGGGCCAGGCCTGGTGGCACTGGAAGAAACTGCAGCAGGCGGCGGCCAAGATGCTCTACGATGCCGAGTCCGAGGGCGTGCCCGTCGACAAGCGGGTCTTTGGGACCGAAGAGGCGGCCCTGCGCCCTCAGTTTCTGCAGACGGTCCACTGTCGCAACGTGCTGGTCGAAGGGGTGACTTTTGTCAACGGCCCGATGTGGACGGTCCACCCCGTCTACTGCGAGAACGTCATCGTGCGGGGCATCACGGTCAGGAGCGAGGGGCCGAACACCGATGGCCTCAACCCCGATTCGTGCCGCAACGTGCTCGTCGAGGGCTGCTCTTTCCACACCGGCGACGACTGCATCGCCATCAACTCGGGCATGAACGAGGATGGCTGGCGGGTGGGCCGGCCCTGCGAGAACATCGTCATCCGCGACTGCTCCATGAGCGAGGGGCACGGGGCGGTGGCCATCGGCAGTGGCATGTCGGGCGGCGTGCGCAACGTGTACGTCCACGATTGCCGCGTCACCGGCGGCGACCAGGGCATCCGGCTCAAGTCGATGCGCGGGCGCGGTGGCTATGTCGAGAACGTCTGCTTTGAGAATATCCACATGGCGGGCCTTCGCCAGGAGGCCATTGTCCTGAACATGTTCTATGGCTCTTCCACCGCAGCGTCGCGGTCGGATGCGCCGCCGGCCTTTCGGGACATCCACATCAAGGACGTGACCTGCGAGAGCGCGGGGTTGCCGTCGCCATTCGCGGACTGCCCGAGCAGCCGATCGAGCGCGTCGTCCTGGAAGAACTTGCGTCTGAATGCTGTCGAGGGCATCCGCTGCCAGGATGCGGATGACCTCACCTTCAGCAATGTGAGCGGCGCCGTGCAGAAGGAGCCGCTGTTCAGTTGCTCAAACGTCAGAGGACTGAACGTGACCGACATGAGCTCTCACAAAATCGCGAAACGGAGGCTTGACTCACAATGGAATTTGCCTCGATGAGCCCAGCCGGATCCACATCCTCCGCGTGGATCCGGGCGAGGACGTTCTGGAATCGATCCAGCGCTTTCTCAAAGAGGCTGGCATCCAGCAAGCCGTGGTCCTGGGTGGATATGGCACGCTGGCCGCCTACCATCTGCACTGGGTGACGCACAACCGCATTCCGACGGACAACCTCTTTCGTCGCGGCGAAGGCGGCATCGAAATCCTGGCGATGAACGGCCTGGTGGTGGACGGCGAACCCCACATCCACGTGGCGCTTGTCCACACCCGACGGCGCTTTCGGCGGACACCTGGAGCCGGGCTGCATCGCCTACGTTCTGTGCGAGGTGTTCTTTGCCGAGGTTGAGGGAGTGCCCTTGAGCCGCCAGCGTGTGCCTGTCTCCGTCGAGGGCATGGGCGCAGGGCAAAATCTCCCGTCTGACATTCGGACCAGACGAGGATAGGAGAGCTGACGATGGATGCTCTGGAAGCCATACGAAAGAGAAGAAGCGTCAGGGAGTACACAGGCGAGCCGATCCCGAAGGAAGACCTGGAGACGATCGTCGATGCCGGCAGGCTGGCAGCATCCGGTCACAATCACCAGCCCTGGGATTTTGTGGTCGTCACCGATCGTGACTATGATTGAGCAGTTCAAAGTTGCCTCGCTCTGGATGGAAAAGGCGGGGGCAATCATTGCCGTGGTCGATGGATCCTTCTTCCCGTTGGTGGCAGGAGGATGGGTCCGCTGCCGTGGAGAACATGCTCATCGCGGCCACCGCGCTGGGCTACGGGTCCTGCTGGCTCCAGGGCTACACAATGCCTCGGGAGGAAGAGTTCAAGAGTGCTTCTGGAGATACCAGAAGAGAAGAGGCTGCTCACCCTGGTGCCCGTTGGTGTGCCGGTGAGTGGCCCACGATAGAGAAGAAAACCCTTGAGCAAGTCATTCATTGGGAACACTATTCGAGATAAGGAGGGAACATGAAATACTTTGCATCGCTAGAATCCGAGGCGGGGCTGAACGCCCTGCCGCACAATCCGTGCAAACTGCTGGGTTTTGACCTGCTCGTGCTGCCCGGCCGGGGAGCAGCACGCAGGCAACACGGGTGACCGTGAGGTGCTGGCCGTGATCTTGGGCGGCAAAGCCACCTTTGAGGTCGCCGGCAAGCGCTTTGAAAAGGTCGGCGGGCGGCCAAGCGTCTTTGCCGGCAAGCCGCACTCGGTCTACCTGCCGGCCGGCGTCGAGTACGCCATCACCGCCGACGGGCCGGTCCAGATCGCCATGACCAGCGCCCCGAGCGACCTGCAGACCGAGCCCTACGTCATCGGCCCGGAGCGGGTGGCCAACGGCGTGTGGGGTGCGGCCAACTTTACGCGCTACTTCCACCAGATTCTGACCGAGATCGCCCAGCCCGACCTGCCTGCCCGGCGGCTCATCGTGGGTGAGACCTTTACGCCCAGCGGCAACTGGAGTACCTACCCGCCGCACAAGCACGAAGTGGACGATCTGCCCCGCGAGGCGTACCACGAGGAGATGTATTTCTTCAAGGTCAATCCTGCCGACGGCTTTGGCCTCTGCCACTACTACAACGACCAGGGCGAAGCGGAGAACTTTACCGTCCGGGACAACACCATCATGATGGCCCCCCATGGCTACCACACGGTCGTCAGCGCGCCGGGTTATATGACCTACTACCTCTGGTTCCTGGCCGGTGAGCACCGCGTTCAGGCCACGGTGGACGATCCCACAGTGGGTTGGGTGAGCCGCACCGTCCCGATGTTGAAAGAACTGGGGCACTGAGATGAGCATACTTGACCAATTTCGACTGGATGGAAAAGTCGCCCTGGTCACCGGCGCGGGCCGGGGCCTGGGACAAGGTATGGCCGTCGGCCTGGCCGAGGCCGGCGCCGACGTTGCCGGCCTGGATGTCATCCCCCTCGACGATACACAGGCCCGGGTGGATGCCTTGGGCCGGCGCTTTTTGGCGGTGAGCTGCGACCTGAGTGACAGCAGCGTTGCGGACCTGGACGAGACGGTTCAGCAGGTGGCCAGTGAAATGGGCCAGCTTGGATATCCTTGTCAACAACGCCGGCATCATCCGCCGCGCTCCTGTCCTGGAGTTCAGCGAGGATTACTGGGACGATGTAATCCAGATCAACCTGAAAGCCCTCTTTTTCCTGTCGCAATCTGCCGGTCGGGTGATGGTGCCACAGGGCGGAGGCAAGATCATCAATGTCGCCTCGATGCTGTCCTTCCAGGGCGGAATCTTGGTTCCTTCCTATACGGCGGCCAAGAGCGGCGTGGCCGGGCTAACGCGGGCGCTGGCCAACGAGCTGGCCGCCCAGGGAGTCAACGTCAATGCCATCGCTCCAGGCTACATGGCCACTGACAATACCGCACCGATACGCGCTGACCCGGTGCGCAGCGAGGCTATCCTGGGTCGCATCCCTGCCGGGCGCTGGGGAGAGGCCGACGATTTGAAGGGGGTGATCGTGTTCCTCGCCTCGGCCGCCGCGGACTATATGTACGGCGCTATCGTGCCGGTGGATGGCGGCTGGCTGACGCGTTGAACAATCGAAAACGCTTTCGTGCTACCATGCACTACCTGCCCCGCGACCGGTTGCCCATTCTCGACTTTGGCTACTGGCCCGAGACGCTGGTCGTCTGGCATGATCAGGGTCTGCCACAGGATATCTCTGAGGATAGGGGGCGGTACTTCCACGACTTCTTTGGTACCGACTTTCCTATCCGCCGGGCGCCATCGCTCACCGGCATCGTGGAGGGCCTTGTGCCCCGCTTCCAGGAAGAGGTCCTCGAGGACCGCGGCGAGCACGAGGTAGTCCAGCAAGAGGATGGCGTCCGGGTACTCCGCAAGAAGTTCATGGGCTCCATCCCAAAGCCGCTCAGCCATTTGCTGGTGGACCGCGAGAGCTGGCGCAGGCACTACCAGCCACGCCTGGACCCAGATCACCCTGATCGCTATCCCCAAGACTGGGAGGAACGGGTCAAGATCTGGTCAGATCCTCAGCGTGAATACCCTCTTGTCCTACCAGGTGGCAGCCTGTACGGCTGGCTGCGCAACTGGATGGGGCTGGAAACTCTGTCTTACGTCGTATACGATGACCCGGCGCTGTTCGAGGAGATGGTAACCAGCGTCGCTGACTGCATCTACGGCACGCTGGAACGGGTCCTGGCGACTGGCGGACAGTTTGACGCCTGTGCTATGTGGGAAGACATGTGCTACAATGCCGGGCCGCTGCTGAGCCCCCGGCATTTCCAGCAGTACCTGGTGCCCCACTACCGGCGCATCACTGACTTGCTGCACCGCCATGATGTGGACGTCGTGTGGGTCGATTGTGATGGTCAGATCGATCTCTTGATCCCTCTCTGGCTAGATGCGGGCGTAAACTGCATGTTTCCCATCGAGGTGGGTACTTGGGGTGCCGATCCGGTGCGCTACCGTCAGGAGTACGGCGAGGACCTGCTGATGATGGGCGGCTTTGACAAGCGCATCTTGGCAGGTTCGAAGAAGGGGATTGAGGCAGAGATCCACCGCCTGTCCCCGCTGGTAGAGGCTGGTGGCTATATCGGTTTCTGCGACCATCTGGTACCGCCAGACGTGCCTTTGGCCAACTACATGTACTACCTCGAGACGGTGCGAGAGGTCTGGGGCCGGGGCGTTGCCCTGAAGCCCATGGGCCGCCAGGAGGGACGATGAAGATTGGTGTGAGGTCCAACAACGGAGCCGAGGACCGCTTGCAGTTCGCCAGACAGATCGGTGCCGACGGTGCCAGTATCTGGGCTTCGGCCTGCCCTGGGTACACGGAGCGCTGTTTCTTGACTGTGGACAATGTCCAGGAGATGAGAGATCGTTTTGACATCTATGACCTGGAGCTGACCGGCATTGGCTTGGGAGGCGATTGCATCAAAAACCAGCTTCTTGGCTTGCCCGAGCGCGACAGGGAAATCGACAATGTCTGCCGGACCATCCAGAGCATCGGGGCCGCATACGCGGACGGGGCGCCTTCGCCAGTGGTAATCATCGACCAGCGGACGACATACTGGGCGCCCAAAGGGCCAACTTGGCACCCGGGCTATGAACGTGAGCCCGTAGGGCAGGGCGGCGCCATCCTCAAAACCTTTGATGCGGAGCGAATGGTCGGTGAGTTGGATGACAAGCCCGCTGGCGAGGTCTTTCGGGAGGAGGTATGGTCCCGCATAGCCTACTTCTACGAGCGCATCGTACCCGTTGCTGAGGAGGCCCGGGTACGGCTGGCGACCCACCCCGACGATCCGCCGATGGCCTACTACCGCGGTGTGCAGCAGGCGCTCATCAACCTCGAAGGACTGGTGCGGCTGGTTGAGCTAGTTCCCAGTCCGTACAACGGACTGTTGCTCTGCCTGGGATGCATGCAGGAAGCGGGGGAGGTCGTGCCCCAGGCCATCCGCCATCCAAGCTTAAGGGACAAGATCTTTTACGTTCATTTTCGCAATGTGCGCGGTACGGTCCCCAGGTACGCGGAGGTCTTTCCCTATGAAGGCGATGGTGACATGATCGCCAACCTGAAGGCGCTGAAAGAGGTAGGTTATGAGGGCTATGTCGTGCCCGATCACCATTTTGGCTTGGTCGACGACACGGACTGGATGCACAGCAGTCGTGCCTGGCAGGTAGGCTATATCCGCGGCTTGATGCAGGCTCTGGGGCTCTAATCCCACAGCCCAAGAAAGCGAGTTCGCACATGACAGTACGAAGGTACCAGGAGATGTCGGCAGAGAAGCTCCGCGAAGGGGCTGAGCGCCGGCTGGCATATCTCAACAACCTGATGATGGTGGTCCTGGACCTGGACGACGGTCCCAAGGCCGAGCCCGACCCCCCACACTCTCACCCTCACGAGCAGCTGTGCTACGTAGCGGAGGGAGAGATCCTGTTCCTCATGGATGGCAAAGAGGCCCGCTTGGGAACCGGCGACATCTTCTTGGTGCCCTCGGGGAAGCCCCATACTATTCAGCAGCTGACACAGCACGTTCGCCTCGTGGACTGCTTCACCCCCATCCGCGAGGACTTTTTAGAGTAATCTGGAGGCGGAAACCATGATTGGCCAGACCTGGAGCTCGGAAATCAGCGAGTTCAAAGACGGCAAGACCGGGCGGACGATCAGGCAGTTGACATCCACCGGCAACAACGTCCACCTGTATTTCACCGAAAACTCGTTCGATGCGGACAAGAGCGAGATCATCTTTCGCTCCGATCGAGCTTCCGGAGAGGACAAAGCTCCACACGAGGACCCGCTCTACAACCTGTTCCGCATGGATTTGGGGACAGGTGAGATCGTCCAGCTCACCGATGAAGCGACGTCTATTGGCAATGTGACCAAGACGCCTGACAGCGCCATCGTCGTCTATACAACTGGCAACAAGATCCGGAAACTTGATACCGAAGGTGGTGAGATTTCCACGCTCTACGAAGAGACCGGGGCCTTTAGACTGGGCGGTCCATCGATCAATGCCAACAGGCGCTACATCGCCTTCTGCCGAAACGAGGCTGTTGACGTACCGCGTGGGCCCAACTACAGTGGCTTCAAGGACCATTACTATCTGGTCAAGGATGGACGCATCACGCTGGCCTATCTTGACGGTTCGGGATCCTTGGATGTCTTCAAGGACACCCACTGGCTGAGCCACTTTCAATTCTCCCCGGACGAACCTACGCTGGCAACCTTCTGCCACGAAGGGCCTTGGCACCTGGTCACACAGCGCATCTGGTTGCTTGACTTCGTCTCGCATGAGGCTTGGCCCTGTTTCCGGCAGGGCGAACAGGATTCCATCGGGCACGAATTCTGGACCCAGGATGGCTACATCTTCTTCGACGATCGGGGACCTGGTCACGACGGCACGATCACGTCGGATCGAACCCAGGCTGTTGCCACAGATGTGGCGGTCAAGGCCGGCGCCATGATCCCCTTTGTTGGGCTGGCCGATCGGCGTGGGAATCTGGTCAAGCGTATTGATATGCCCTACTACTGCAATCACTACCACGGCAACCCGGACAACACCATCCTCGTGGGCGACGATGTGGATGACCTGCTACTCATCGACATCTCAGGCGGGCAGGCGAATCTGGACATCCTGTGCAGCCACGGGACCTCGTGGCATACCCAGACCAGCCACTGCCACCCCACATGGAGTTGGGATGGAAACCGCATCCTGTACGCCTCCGACCTCGGCGGCAAGGTCAACCTTTACTTCGTCGAACCCTAGGAGGGCATGCCGGTGATCATCGATGCAGATACCCACATCTCACCTACCAGTGAGGATGCCATGGCCATCACCATCGACGAGCTGATCAGGCGCCTGGACCGGGCCGGGGTTGACAAATCGTTGACGTGGCTCCGGCCGCCCTACATGCGCAAGATCGACGGCTCCAACGCCTACGTGTACCGGGCGACGCAGGAATACCCGGACCGGATCCTGGGCTTTGGTTGGGCCGATCCCCATCTGGGACTGGACAACGCAAAAGAAGCAATAAGGCGCTGCATCGATGACTATGGCTTCCATGGCGTCAAGCTAAACGGTGCCCAGAACAGCTACTACATCGATGATCCAGATCTGTCGCTGCCGTTGGTTGAGGAGATTGCCATGGCTGGCAAGCTGCTGGCCTTCCACGTCGGCGCCGATGCCTTTGAGCATACTCATCCCTTCCGGGTGGCCAAGGTTGCCCGCGCGTTCCCCGAACTTCAGGTCCTCATGGTCCACATGGGGGGAGTGGGCCACCACGCCCTCACCGATGCAGCCATCGAGATAGCACAAGAGTGCCCCAATATCACGCTCATCGGCAGCGGTGTACGTACCCGGCCGATTCTTAAGGCAATCAAGACGCTGGGCGCCCGCCGCGTCTGCTTTGGCAGCGACACGCCTTTTGAGGTGACGCATGTCGAGGTTGCCAAGTACCATGCGCTGCTCGACGGCGAGGTCACGCCAGAGGAGAAGCAGCTGATTATGGCCGGTAACATGGCCCGGCTTTTGGGATTGGACATCAACTAACGAGAAGGAAGGCAATATGAAAGCAGGCATTCTATACGACGACAGGACGATCCGGGTGGGTGACGCGCCCGATCCACGTATTGGCCCTCATGAGGTACTGATAGCACCTGGCTACACCGGCATCTGTGGGACGGACCTGCACATCTACCGGGGCGAGTTCCGCGGCCGGGTCGAGTATCCCGCCATCCCTGGGCATGAATTCGGCGGGATCGTACAGGATGTGGGCCGGGAGGTCACCGGCTTCCAAGTGGGCGACCGGGTCGTCGTGGATCCGGTCATCTCGTGCTATAGCTGCCTCGCTTGTCGCACCGGGCATCTCAACGCTTGCCGCTCCCTCAAGCTCCTGGGCATCGATCTCGACGGTGGTTTTGGCCAATACGTCGCAGCGCCGGCCAGCCATGTCTACTCCTTTCCTGAGTCCATCCCCCTGGCATACGCGCCAATGGTCGAAATGTATGGACTTGGGCACCACATCCTACAGCGCGGGCGGCTGCAACCAGGAGAGAGCGTGGCCATCTTGGGGGCAGGCAAGCTGGGCCTGTCGATCCTCGATGTCCTGTGCCACAGTGCCGGCCCCTCACAGACGATCGTCACTGACCTGCAGCAGTTCCGCCTGGACACCGCTCGGGAGCTGGGTGCGGACCATGCCATCGATATCACCCAGGAGGATCCGGTCGAGCGTGTGCTTGACATCACTCGCGGCGCTGGTGTGGACTGTGTCATCGAGGCGGTGGGTCACTATCATCTCGTTGATGACCAGGAGGCGCCCTTGGCCCAGGCCACGCAGATGATCCGCACCGGTGGACGCGTTGTGACGACAGGTCTGGGCGAACAGTTGTCAGCCGTCCATTTCAAGACGCTGGTGATGAAAGAGGCCGAGATCATCGCCTCACGGGTCACGCGTGGCGAGTTCCCGCGGGCCATCCGCATGTTGGCCAAGGGCCTGCTGCATCCGGAGCAATTGGTCACAGGCCAGATGCCGCTCCGCGATATCGCCGCCGCCTTTGAGCAGGTGGACCGCGAGGATCCGGCCACGCTCAAGGTGGTCCTCAATGTACAAGAAGCCTAAGCAGCAGAGCGGAGGTTGTACCAATGCAGTACGCTCAACTTGGAAAAACAGAGATTACAGTTTCTGCCCTGGCCATGGGTTGTTGGGCCCTGGCCGGGGATCCCGTGTGGGGTCCCCAAGAAGAGGCTGACTCCATCGGCACCGTTCACGCGGCGCTGGATGTGGGCATCAACTTCTTTGACACGGCCGAAGGCTATACCGGAGGCCAGACAGAGGTGGTTTTGGGCAAGGCCTTGTCCGGCATTCGCCAAGACGCCGTAATCGCCTCGAAAGCCAGTGGTCCCCACCTGTCGGGGGATCAATTGCAGAAAGCCTGCGAAGACAGCCTGAGACGCCTCGGTACGGACTACATTGATCTCTATCAGATACACTGGCCCAACCGCGATGTTCCCCTGGAAGAGACCGTGACGGTGCTCCAACGGCTTCAGAAGCAGGGCAAGGTGCGAGCGGTCGGCGTCTGCAACTTCGGACCTGAGGACCTGGCCGAGATTCTCAAAGGTGGCTGGGTCGAGAGCAACCAGCTGCCCTACAGCCTGCTCTGGCGGGCTATCGAGTTTGAGATCCAGGCGGCCTGCGCGGACAACGGAGTCGGGATCCTGTGCTACAGCCCGCTGGCCCAGGGCTTGCTAACTGGCAAGTTCTCTTCTCCCGAACAGGTGCCCGAAGGACGCGCACGCATCAGGCTCTTCTCCAGCGAACGCCCCCTTGCCCGCCATGGGGACAAAGGCTGCGAGCCGGAGGTGTTTTCGGCCATCGACAAGGTGCGGGAGATCTGCGCTGATATTGGCCAGGAGATGACGCAAGTCTCGCTTGCATGGCTCTGGCATCAGCCCGGGGTGTCAGTGGTCATTGCTGGAGCCCGCAGGCCTGACCAAATACGGGAGTCTTCCCAAGCGGTAGGCCTGGCCCTCGCCCCTGAAACCATAGAGCGACTGGCCGCTGCGACCGAGGCGGTGAAGGACTGCATCGGCCCCAACCCAGATATGTGGCAGTCGGTCAGCCGCTTCCGCTGACGGCCTGTGGGTGGCCAGCTTTTTGCGAGCGCAGACTCGAGAGGGGATCCACATCGTGCCCACGACTGCTTCCGAGGAATTCCTGCCGGTTGAGTTGGTCTTCAATCCCAATTGGTGGTACCAAGCGGCGGGAATTTCCTTCGACCATGGTTTCTACTTTGACGCCGCCACGAGGGTCCAGAACGACCTGGCCATGCGCCACGAGCTCTACGAGCGCTACGGGGATCTGGGTCTGGGAGATGCCGATCCACAGCCCCGGCCTGTCATAGGCTCCCTCCATGTAGCTGGTGGGTTCATCATCCCTGCCTTGCTAGGAGCAGAGATTATCTTTGCGTCCGACGCTGCTCCCCAGCCAAAACCTCTAGACCTTACCCTGGCTCAGATCGAGGCATTGGAGAAGCCCGATTTCCGAAATGCTTGGCCGATGGCTGAGCTCATCGCCAGCATGGATGCTCTTGAGACCGAATACGGCTACCTGTTGGGTGACTTGAATACTGATGGGCTTCTGAATGCCGCCTATCACCTGTACGGCGAGCAGCTTTTCCTCGATTTCTATCAGGCACCCGAGCGCGTGCGGCGACTACTGGATATCATTGCGGAGCTCATCGTAGATGTTGCTCAGTACCTGCGGCAGCGGACTGGCAGTTGCTCTATCTCTGTGAACCGCATGGTCAAGCACGTGGACCGCGGTCTCTTCCTCCATGGCAACTGCTCGGTGCAGATGATCTCGCCCAAGAGTTATCGCCAGATGCACCTGCCCGTAGAGCAAGAGATGGCGCGGCGGATCCAGCCCTTCGGGATCCACCACTGCGGCGACAACCTGCATCGCATCGCGCCCATTTATGCCAAGCTTCCGGCGGTCTTCTACGGCGTCGGTTGGGGCTCCGATGTGGCCCTGTGCCGTGAGGCGTTGCCAGATGCCTTCTTCAACTTGCGGCTCAACCCAGTGCGTATGCTGCAATGTACGCCCCAGCAGATAGCGGAGGATACCGAGCGCCTGCTCCTTGCGGCCGGCCCATTGGAGCAAGTGGGCGTCTGCTGCATCAACATGGACTACGGTACGCCCGACGAAAACATCCGCGCTATGTTTGAGGTCGTTCAACGCTACAGGCGCTTTGGAGCATAGGCAAAGGATCCTGAGGCCGGCCCCGGGGCAGCCTGTTCGACCGATCTGAATGTGGTAATGCAGTATTAAGGAGAAACGATGAGCGAGTCCTGGGAGTTTTTCAAGCAGGCAGCCCGCCTTGGAGAACCAGATTCGGTGCCGGTGGCCTTGATCGTCGACAGCCCCTGGCTTCCCGGCTATGCAGGCATTGACACCCGGGATTATTTTCTCTTCCCAGACAAATGGCTGGAGATCAATCTGGAACTGCTGGAACGCTTCCCCGGTGCGGTCTGGCTCCCCGGCTTCTGGGTGGAATACGGCATGGCTGCTGAACCATCTGCTTTTGGCGCCAAGTTGCGTTTCTATCCCGACAGTCCGCCTTCCGTTGAGCCAGTGGTGACCGACCTGGCCGCGTGGGCTGGCCTGAAACCAGCAGATCCCCGCGAAGATGGGTTGATGCCCTTGCTGCTCCGCCTGTATGAGGTCATGGAGGATCGCTTGCAGTCGGAAGGTCTTGGCATTCGTATGGTTTGTGCCCGTGGTCCACTGACCATTGCCACTTGGCTCATGGGCGTGACGCCCCTGATGATGGGACTTGTCACAGATCCTGACCTGGTGTACCATGTGCTCGACGCGATGACGACGACCATCATTCGCTGGTTACACGCCCAGCTGGACACGCTCAACGAGCCAGAAGGGATCATGCTCCTGGACGACATCGTGGGCATGGTGTCCAAGCGGCATTACCAATCGCACGTGCATCCTTTCCTGCGGCGCATCTTTGATGAGTTCGAAGGACTGATCCGCGTATATCACAATGACACGCCCTGTCCTCACCTGGTGGAAAGCCTGGCTGAAGCCAATTTCGATGTCTTTAACTTCAGTCACGAGATGGAAATTGGTGAGGTCAAGGCCAAGATGGGCCATCGTGTGGCGCTCATGGGCAATGTGCCCCCCTTGGATGTCGGGGTACGGGGAACCGCTGTGGAGGTAGCGCGCTGGGCAGGGGAGTGCATGGACAGCGGAGCGCCAGGCGGTGGCATGATCCTCTCCTTTGGAGGTGGGGTTTCGCCTGGGACGCCGCCTGAGAACATTGATGCCCTGTTGGAAGCAGCTTGCGACTGGTCGCAAACCCACCTGCGAGGGAACTGAACGCATGACAGATCAAAAGTGGTACTTGCCAGAAGACCGATACTTTGACCCTGATCCGGCGCAGAGGCGCATCGCACGCGAACTCTATGGAGCAGTGACCCATCTGCCCCTCATCTGCCCCCACGGGCATGTCGATCCCCGGCTTCTCGCCGACGAGGACGCGATCTTTGGCACGCCGGCCGAACTTCTCATCATCCCCGATCACTATGTCTTTCGTATGCTCTATTCCCAGGGGATCCCACTGGAGTCGCTTGGCATCCCACGCGCTGATGGGGGCCCTGTCGAGCAGGATCACCGTCGGGTATGGCAGACCTTCGCCGACAACTTTTGTCTCTTTCGCGGTACACCCACCGGCGTCTGGTTGGCCAGTGAACTCAATGACGTATTTGGCATCGATGAGAAACTGACAGGGGAAACCGCCCAGGGCATCTATGACCGGCTCGAGGCCAAACTGGCGACGCCCGAATACCGTCCCCGTGCCCTCTTTGAGCGCTTCAATATCGAGGTGCTGTGTACGACGGATGCTCCCTTTGACCCGTTGCAGCATCACCAGGCGCTGAGGGCTTCTGGCTGGCAGGCAGATATCCGGCCCACGTTTCGCCCAGATGCTGTGGTCAATCTGCTCGCACCAGGTTGGCGCAGCAATATCGACGCACTAGGTGAAGCCAGTGGTCGCTCAGTCAGCTCCTACGCAAGCTACATCCAGGCATTGGAGGACCGGCGCGCCTACTTCAAGTCGCTGGGGGCGACGGCCACCGACCAGTCCGCCCAATCGGCGTACACGGAAGCTCTCTCTCTCTCCGAAGCCGAGGCGATCTTCCAACGAGGTCTTTCAGGCCAGGCCACGGATACAGATGCTCACCGCTTCACAGGGCAGATGCTCATGGAGAGCGCACGGATGAGCATCGAGGATGGCCTGGTGATGCAGCTCCACGTGGGTTCCGTCCGCAATCACAACCCGCTCATTTTTGACCATTTTGGAGCGGACATGGGCTGCGATATTCCGCAGCGCAGCGAATTTACGCGCAACCTGCGGCCTTTGCTGAACAAGTATGGAAATGACAGCAGCCTGAGCCTCATCCTCTTCAATTTGGATGAAACGACCTATTCGCGCGAGTTGGCGCCACTTGCCGGGCACTATCCGGCCGTCAAACTGGGTCCCCCCTGGTGGTTCTTTGATAGCATCAACGGCATGGTTCGCTATTTTGAGGGGGTCATGGAGACGGCTGGTCTGCAGAATACTGCAGGCTTTAATGACGATACGCGCGCCTTCCCCTCCATTCCGGCGCGACATGACCTGTGGCGGCGCAGCGCCAGCAACTGGATCGCCGGGCTCGTGGTCCGGGGCATCGTCGATATGGAAGATGCCCACGAGATGGGACAGGACCTGGCCTATCGCCTGGCCAAGCGGGCCTATGGATTTGGGGATGGATGACGGTGCATGAGAGACAGATGGCGAAGGACGGTGGATCTCTGAAAGCGCTGGCGTTTGTGCAGGAGAACACTCTACTCTGGGGGCAATCACGATGAGCTTCGAGGCAATACCTGGCTTCACTGTGTATCCGAGGTCGGTGACTGAACTGGATGGAACGACTTACTTCTGGGCCAAGGGATCAGAAGGGAAGGTGCTGGGCATCCTGGGGGATGCGTCAGGGTTTGAGGGGCAGCGGCAGGGTGATCTGCTGCTCTGTCCTCCCTCAGCCGGCAACGCGGCTGCGCTTCGGGAGCGACTTCCCTGGCTGCGGCCCCAACCCCTGGGCCTCGCGACGTCGGCGGGCTGTGGCGACAGGCTGGGATTGGCAACACCGGGGCACGTGCGTGCCGTTCGCCAGGTGGGCGGCTTTGCCCCCATCTTTGCGCAGCAGTCCATGCGCGAGAATGCCCGAACCGGCCGCAGCCCCCAGCAAGTCGTGGACGACGCCATGTGGGGCATCTTTCAAGAGGGTTGGCGTGAGCCATGGGGGGCGGATGCTGACCATCTAAAGACGACGGATGACATTGATCTCTGCCTGGCGGCCGGCTATACCTTCTACACGGTTGACCCCGGTGACCATGTGGACAACGAGGCCCACACCGCACCCATGGAGGTCCTCGCAGACAAGCTCCAGGCCCTGCCCTGGGATACCTTGTCTGACTCTCTGTCCGGGCTGTACGAGCGCTATCTGGGCCCTTCCTTTGAGGTGGAAGATCTCATCATAGCCTTTGACGAAACGACGCTGGCCCGAGCGGCGGCCAAGTATGGGCAGGCCATCGCTCATACCGTCCGCATGTACCAGCACCTCGCCGCCAGGACTGGGGTTTTTGAGCTGGAGATGTCGGTCGATGAAACCGATACGCCTACCTCGATTGAAGAGCACTTTTTCATTGCCAGCGAACTCAGGCGGCTGGGAGTCCAGTGGGTGAGCCTGGCCCCACGCTACATCGGCCGCTTTGAAAAGGGCGTGGACTATATCGGTGACCTGGGTGCCTTTGACGTCGAATTGGCGAAACATGCGGCCATCGCCAGGGCCCTGGGGCCCTACAAGCTCAGCATCCATTCCGGCTCCGACAAGTTTAGCATCTATCCGGTTTTCGCCCGCCATGCGCGCGAACTCGAGCACCTCAAGACAGCGGGAACCAGCTACCTGGAAGAACTCCGAGTGGTAGCGGAGGTGGACCCCGAGTTCTTTCGGGAGATCCTGGCCTGCGCCATCGAGCGCTATCCCCAGGACCGCGCCACCTATCATGTCTCCGCCCAGCTCAGCAAAGTCCCTCGGCCAGAGGCGCTGCTGGATGCTGACCTTCCTGGCCTGCTCGACCAGTTTGACGCAAGGGAGGTATTGCACGTGACCTTTGGCTCGGTATTGGACCTGTTTGGCGATCGCTTGCTGGCCACGCTGCAGGAGAACGAGGAGATCCACTATGCACTGCTCGACGCTCACTTTCAGCGGCATCTGTTGCCGCTCTCTGCGTCGCCAGAGACGGAAGAATAGGAGAGGAATAGGCCCATGACTCAACGGATGACCAAGGCAATCATCCCTGCCGCTGGCTTGGGCACGAGGCTCCTGCCAGCCACAAAGTCGCAGCCCAAAGAGATGTTGGCGCTGGGTCGAAAACCCGTGATCCAGTACGTTATTGAGGAGCTGCAGGATGTGGGTCTGAACCAGATCCTCATCATCACGGGACGGCGCAAGCGGGCCATAGAGGACCACTTTGATTCGGATCCTCAGCTCGTGTCTGCCTTGAAGGAGGCTGGCAATGAGGCGCTGCTGGATGATCTGGCCTTTGAGGGCAAATCCAGGCTGTTCTATACCCGCCAGAGCAAGCCCAGGGGGCTGGGCCATGCGGTTTCCCTGGGTGCGGACTTTGTGGATACCGACGACTGTGTCGTCTCCCTGGGCGACTCTGTCCTTGGGTCCTCAGATCCCTCGGCTCCGCTCAGGGAGATGATAAGGGCCTTCTACGATCTGGGCGCGACGGCCATGGTAGCTGTGGAAAAGGTCCCTGCGGCCGAGACCTACCGCTACGGTATCGTGAGCATTAATGGCCAAGAGCCACCCCCGGGCGAACCCGTGGCCATGACCGATATTGTCGAAAAGCCGCCCCGAGGCACCGCACCATCCACCCTGGCTGTGGCAGCACGCTATGTCTTTGCTCCGGCTATCTTTGAGGCCCTGGACCGCACTTTGCCTGACGTGCGCGGCGAGATTCAGCTAACAGATGCCATCAAACTGCTGATACAGAGGGGGGAGCCGGTATACGCTTGGACACTCTCGCCCACTCAGCCTCGCTACGACGTGGGCAACTTTGACAGCTACTTCCGCGCCTTTATCGACTTTGCGTTGGCTGATGAGCGGTACGGATATCTGGCCCGGAAGTACATCAAGGCCAAGGCTTATGAAATCTAATCATCGGCGCAGGTTAGTTTGTTCTGCTCCAGGTCGCGCTGGC
Organism: uncultured Chloroflexia bacterium; assembly: GCA_963783445.1. GTDB lineage: Bacteria > Chloroflexota > Anaerolineae > JAAYZQ01 > JAAYZQ01 > CAWANP01. The sequence continues at coordinate 1,045,702 of CAWANP010000002.1, forward strand.
ATCATTGGCAACCCGACGGACATGTACGGGGGCTCGGTTCTGTCCTGTTCCATGGCGATGCGAGCGTGCGCCACCATTACATCGCTGGATCCCTCATCCTTCTCTGCCTCTGCATCCAGCTCGCAACACGGTGCTGAGATCATTCTGACAAGTGGAGGGGAGGAGTGCAGGATCGTCTCCCGCAGTGACCTGCGCCCGCAGGGCGATCGTTTCGACATCGTTCGGGCTGTCCTGGACTATATGCACCTTCCGCCGCTGACCTGCCACGTGAGCTATGAGAGTGATATCCCCATGCGTAGCGGCATGGCCGGTTCCACTGCGTTGGTTGTTGCCTTGCTGCAGGCCTTTTTGGCCTGGCAGGGCCAGAGCGTGAATCGCTACCAGTTGGCTGAACGGGCACGCTATATTGAGCTGAACAATCTTAAGGTCGTCTGTGGCTATCAGGACGCTTGTATGTGTACTTTCGGTGGCTTGAACTATCTGGACTTCCGCGGCAAGCAGTTCTACCGCCAGGCCGAGGCAGAGCTCTTCGCTACCATCGAACCGCTGGCAGAGTATGTGCCGGATCTGCCCTTTGTGCTGGGCTTCACGGGTGTGCAGCACGCTTCTAGTGCCGTTCACAAGCCCATCCGTGAGCGCTGGATGGAGGGAGAAGCGGTTGTCGTCGAGGGTTACAGGCAAATGACGGAAATCGCCCGAATGGGCAAGAAGGCCTTGTTGTTATCCGACTGGCCTGCGCTGGGGCGGCTGATGATCGAGAACCATGCCATCCAACGCGACCTGGGAGGCTCTGGGGAGTCCAACGAGCGCCTGATCCGCGCCGCTCTCGATGCTGGTGCGCTGGGAGCCAAGCTAGCCGGTGCCGGAGATGGCGGTACGATAATTGCGCTCTGGCCGTGGCCGGATCGCAGACCACTGGAGGAAGCCCTCCACCAGGCAGGCGCATCGGCGGTCTATCGGCCTGAAGTCGTGCCTGGGGTGATTGTCGAACAAGATGAGGAGATGCCGCCAGATCGATGAGTTCCGGATCGGTGTACGATCAGTTCTCCGTAAAAGGCAAGAGAGCCGTGGTCACCGGTGGCAGCAGCGGGCTGGGGCGCGCAATGGCCGAAGCCTTGGTGGATGGCGGCGCGCGTGTCGCCATCGTAGGTCGCTCCACCGCGGTCTTTGCCGCGGCGGAGGAGATAGGTGCCATCCCCCTGCAGGCTGACCTTTCCGACCGGTCCCAGGCCATGGCCATTGTCGTTCGCGCCATAGACGCTTTGGGTGGGCTGGATATCCTCGTCAACAACGCGGGTGCCCAGCGCCGACACCCGGCCGAAGATTTTCCCATTGAGGACTGGGACTATGTGCTATCCGTCAACCTTCATGCGGTTTGGTTGCTGGCCCAGGCGGCTGGGCGTCACATGCTGGAACATGGCGGTGGCAAGATCATCAACCTGGCGTCTGAGCAGAGTTTCTTTGGTGGGCTCACCATACCGGCCTATGCGGCCAGCAAGGGCGGTGTGGCCCAACTCACCAAGGCCCTCAGCAACGAGTGGGCGGCGCGTGGCATCAATGTGAACGCCATCGCCCCTGGTTATATGGATACTGAGATGAACTCGGCGCTGATCGGCAACCCTCAACGGGAACCCCTGATCCTGTCTCGCATCCCAGCCGGCCGGTGGGGCAGGCCAGGCGACATGAAAGGGATCGTGCTGTTTCTGGCGTCGGCGGCTTCAGACTATCTGCACGGCGCCGTAATCCCGGTAGACGGCGGCTATCTAGGCCGTTAAATACCCCACGTCACAGCACCAAATGCGCAGCACGCAATACGCAACACGTAACACGTAACACCCAAGAGGTGGAAGATGGACCTAAAGACCGTTACACAATGGTACGACCTGGCCGGACGCACCGTGGCCATCACCGGAGGCGCGGGCGTTCTGGGCGGCGAGATGGCCTGCGCGCTGGTTGGCTGCGGGGCCAACGTCGCTATCCTCGATCTGGACCCATCGCTGGTCGGCCCTCTGAAGGAGCGACTGGACGGCGGCTCTGGACGCTGGTTGGCAGTCGCTGGCAACGTCCTGCAGCCCGATAGCCTGGTCAGGGCTGAAGAAAGCATCCGATCTGAGTTTGGCCCTGTCGACACGCTCATCAATGCGGCCGGCGGCAACAGCCCGAGGGCAACGACCGGCGCTGACCTCAGTTTTTTCGATCTGCCTGAGGAGGCGCTGCGCTTTGTCTTTGACCTCAACATCGTGGGTACCGTCATCCCCTGCCAGATCTTTGGGCGGGGCATGGCCGAACGCGGCGAGGGAGTGATCCTGAACATCTCCTCGATGAACGCCTTCCGCCCGCTGACGCGCATTCCGGCCTATTCGGCGGCCAAGGCTGGCGTAAGCAACTTTACTCAATGGCTGGCCGTGCACATGGCCCAGGAATACGCCCCCCGGATCCGCGTCAATGCCATTGCGCCCGGTTTTTTTCTGACCGCGCAGAACCGTTTTCTCCTCACGGAAGAGGAGACCGGCGATCTGACGCCACGAGGACAGACCATCATCGATCACACGCCGATGGCCCGCTTTGGGGGCCCTGAGGAACTGCTGGGTACAGTGCTTTGGCTCCTTTCTCCAGCCTCCGCCTTCGTCTCCGGTGTTATTGTACCGGTGGATGGAGGATTCAGTGCTTTCAGTGGCGTGTGAGCTGACAACACAACAGGGCTAGTTGGTAGGTATGATACCTAGCAATCGGCCCATAGCAGAATTCCATGACAGATGGTTCTATTCGGAGGATTTGGTGATGGCAGACTACCCTGAAGCAGCCAAGCCCCTGGCAGAGTTGGAGCCCGAATACCGGTTCTTTGTCGGTATTGACTCCGACGGCTGTGCCTTTGACACCATGGAGATCAAGCACAAAGAGTGCTTTGCTCCCAACATTATCAAGTATTGGAACCTCCAGGCGGTGTCCAAATATGCCCGCGAGGCAGCCGAGTTCGTCAATCTCTATTCCAAGTGGCGGGGCATCAACCGTTGGCCCGCGTTGGTAATGGTCTTTGACCTGCTGCGGGAACGGCCCGAGGTACAGGCGCGCGGCATAGAGCCGCCGGAAGCCCTCCGGATCCGCGAGTTCATCGCCAACGAGGACTATCCCAAGAGCAACGATGGGCTGCAGGCATATATAACCCGCTTCCCTGATCCCGAATTGGACCAGGCAATGGCCTGGACGACTGGGGTCAATGCCACGATTGCCGACATGGTTCACGGCGTACCACCCTTCCCCTACGTGCGCGAGAGCCTGGATCTCCTGGCAGACAAGGCGGACATGATCGTCGTTTCCGCCACCCCCCTCGAGGCTCTGACCAGGGAGTGGCAGGAGCATGGCATCGCCAAATACGTTCGCGTCATCGCTGGGCAGGAGATGGGCAGCAAGACCCAACATCTGGCTTTGGCGGCGGAGCCCAACTACGAGTCAGCCCAGATCCTCATGATCGGCGACGCGCCTGGCGATATGAAGGCGGCGCGGGCCAACAATGCATTGTTCTATCCCATCAATCCTGGTCACGAGGAGGAATCCTGGCGACGGTTCTACGACGAGGCGGTGTACAGGTTCCTGGCAGGCGAGTACGCCGGAGCCTATGAGGCGCAACTGATCGCAGAGTTTGACGAGCTGTTGCCCGAGATCCCGCCCTGGATGTAGCCAGGAGTCAACGATTGGAAAGATGGGCATGGGGCAGGTGATCAGAGACGCCCGCGGGAATGTGGGCTGATGGGCAGAAAGGCAAATGAACAGATGATCGACTCGGCGGGCGGGCTGATCGGTAAGGTTAGCACAATCCGCTACCTGGACGAATCCGATGTACGAGAACTGGTCGAGCAGGCTTTTGAGCACAGCGACCTGCACGGCAAGCGGGTGCTGGTCATTCTTCCTGACAGTACGCGCACCGCGCCGATTCCGCTGTTCTTTCGGCTGTTCCACGAATCGCTGTGGGGCAGGGTCGCTGCCCTGGACTACCTGGTAGCCCTGGGCACCCACCAGGCCATGGACGAGGAGGCGCTGAACCGCCTGGTCGGTATCAGCGCGGAGGAGCGCAGTACCGTCTATGCTGGCGTCAACCTTTTCAACCACCGCTGGGACCTGGCGGAGACCTTGGTCAACCTGGGCACGCTTCCCTCGGCAGAGATCGAGGCCATCTCCAACGGATTGCTGGTGCAGGACCTGCCTGTCACCGTCAACCGCCTCGTATTTGATTACGACCAACTGATAGTCTGTGGCCCTGTTTTTCCTCACGAGGTGGTCGGTTTTTCGGGGGGTAACAAATACTTTTTCCCCGGCATCAGCGGTCCCGAGGTGATCAATTTCACCCACTGGCTGGGGGCGCTGATCACGAGCTATGAGGTGATAGGCTCAAGATACACGCCTGTCCGGGCAGTGATTGACCGTGCGGCGTCGTTCATCGATGTGCCCAAGCTCTGCTTCAGTTTGGTTGTCACCTATGGTGGCTTGGCCGGTCTTTATGCCGGTTCGCCAGAGGATGCGTGGCAAGCGGCAGCGGACCTGTCGGCGCGGCTGCACGTCGTCTACGTGGACAAGCCCTACCGCCGAGTCCTGTCCATCATGCCCGAGATGTACGACGACATATGGACGGCAGCCAAGGGGATGTACAAGATGGAGCCAGCCATCGCCGACGGCGGTGAGGTGGTCATCTATGCCCCTCACATCACTGAGATTTCCTATACCCACGGGCGCGTCATCGATGAGGTCGGCTACCACGTGCGGGATTACTTTGCCAGTCAGTGGGAAAAGTTTAGAGGCTATCCCTGGGGCGTGCTGGCCCACTCCACTCATGTCCGCGGCCTTGGCACCTACGATGTTGAAACCGGCATTGAGTGCCCGCGCATACAGGTCACGCTGGCCACCGGCATACCAAAAGAACGATGCGACCGGGTCAACCTGGGCTACATGGACCCCACAACCATCGACCTGGCTGAGTGGGAAGGGTGCGAGGACGAGGGCATCCTCGTCGTTCCCAAGGCAGGCGAAATGCTGTATCGCCTGAAATAGGATGCGTGAACCATGTTGTGTGGCCAGGTGGTTTCTACGTAACACGCAACACACACCACGCGTTCCGCGGCTGTACTTGAACCCGTACATAGCTACTAGCGAAGGAGATCATAATGACAAAAGCAGACATCGGCATCGTTGGCCTCGCCGTGATGGGCGAGAATCTGATTCTCAACATGGAGAGCAAGGGTTTTACCGTGGCGGCTTACAATCGTACCGTCAGCAAGGTCGATCGCTTCATCGAGGGCCGGGCCAAGGGCAAGAACATCATCGGCGCCCATAGCATTGAGGAGTTCTGTTCAGTGCTGGCCCGCCCGCGCAAGGCGATGCTCATGGTCAAAGCGGGCCAGCCTGTGGATGACTTTATCGAATTGTTGCTCCCCTATCTGGAAGAGGGTGACATCATCATCGACGGCGGAAATAGCTTTTACGGCGACACCATCCGCCGTACGCGCTACCTGGAGGAACAGGGCCTGCTCTATATCGGCACCGGCGTGTCAGGCGGCGAGGAGGGAGCGTTGCTGGGGCCCAGTATCATGCCTGGCGGGAGTCCTGCCGCCTGGCCTCACGTGAAGCCCATCTTCCAGGCAACAGCCGCCAAGGTCGCAGATGGTACCCCCTGCTGTGACTGGGTGGGCAGCGATGGCGCGGGGCACTATGTGAAGATGGTGCACAATGGCATCGAGTACGGCGATATGCAAATGATCGCCGAGGCCTACTTTCTGATGGTTCATCTTCTGGGCATGTCTCCGGCAGAGATGCACGAGGTATTCAAGGAGTGGAACCAGGGCGAACTCAACAGCTACCTCATCGAGATCACGCGCGACATCATGGCCTACGTCGATGAGGAGACGGGCCAGCCGATGGTAGACGTCATCCTGGATACGGCTGGCCAGAAGGGTACAGGCAAATGGACCAGCCAGAGTGCCCTGGATATGGGCACGCCGGCGCCGACAGTAGCAGAAGCGGTCTTTGCTCGCTTCATGTCCGCCATCAAGGAGGAGCGAGTGGCGGCCAGCAAGGTCCTCGAGGGCCCGGTCCTGGCCCTTGATGGAGATAGAGACGCCTTCATTGAGGAAATCCGCCAGGCGCTGTACGCCAGCAAGATCTGTTCCTACGCGCAAGGTTTCCAGCTCCTGTCCATGGCCGCCGATGAATTCGACTGGGATCTCGACTATGGTGGCATTGCCCTCATGTGGCGCGAAGGCTGTATCATCCGCGCCCAGTTCCTGGAGCGGATCACAGAGGCCTATGGCCAGGATCCAGATCTGGCCAACCTGCTGTTGGCTCCCTATTTCAAAGAGGCCATCGACCACAGCCAAACGGCCTGGCGCCGGGTGGTGGCCGCGGCCGTCACGCAGGGCATCCCTGTCCCGGCTTTTGGCAGCGCCCTGGCTTATTATGACGGCTATCGCAACGCCCGCCTGCCGGCCAACGTCCTCCAGGCCCAGCGCGACTATTTTGGCGCCCACACCTACGAGCGGGTGGACAAACCACGGGGAGAGTTCTTTCACACAAACTGGACCGGCCGCGGGGGCGCGACAGCCTCGACAACTTATACAGCGTAGCAAATGCGCTGAGATGCGGACCAGCAGCAGGGCGGGGGCCAAGTTCGAGACTGTGCCGGAAATCCGGTGCTCGGCCATCTGCTTTGCTCGTTCGCCCACAGGAGATGGCAACAGATGAGTAGACCCAAGAATGCCGTCGTGGCTCAGAGCGGGGGCCCAACGCCGGTCATCAATGCCTCGCTGCGAGGCGTCGTAGATGGCTGCCGCGCCTATCCGGCTGCCTTCGGAACGGTATACGCTGGCTATCATGGCATTGAGGGAGTGCTGAAGGAAGATCTGCTCAATCTGTCAGCACAGCCGGAAGAAGAGCTTTGCCTGCTCAGCACCACACCCGCCGCGGGGGCGATAGGCACCTGCAGGTACAAACTGAAGGCTCACCAGCACGAGGATCTTGAGCGAATTGTAGATGTCTTCAGAGCGCACGACGTGGGCTACTTCTTCTACAACGGCGGCAACGACAGCATGGACACGGCCCACAAGGTCGCCCAGTTGGCCGCTGAACGGGGTCTTGATCTCATCGCCGTGGGTGTACCCAAGACCATCGACAACGATGTGGGCGATGCCGACTTTGAGTTGATTGATCACACGCCAGGCTACGGCAGCGTGGCGCGCTACTGGGCGCTCAACGTACAGAATGCTGATCAGGAAAACGCAGGTTCCTGCCCCTCCGACCCCGTGCTGGTGATGCAAGCCATGGGGCGCAAGATCGGCTTCATCCCGGCGGCCGCCCGGCTGGCCGATCCGGATCGAGAAATGCCACTGCTGATCGCGATGGCAGAGTCGGACTTGGGCCTGCCAGACCTGGTTGATGCTGTGAACGATGCCGTGCGCGCGCGTGGACGCTGCCTTCTGGTAGTCAGCGAAGGCTTTCCCGTGGGGACGCTGGGCGAGCGTGAGGACTCTTTTGGTCACGTCCAATTCTCTTCCAGCCAGATGACGGTCGAGCGCAGGATCGTAAACCATCTGAATGAGCTGGGATTGCCTGCGCGTGGCTCGGCTCGGGGAAATGTGCCTGGCACGGACCAGCGGCACAACATGATCTATGCCTCGACCGTGGACCTCGAGGAGGCCTACCGGGTGGGACAAAAGGCGGCGCAGATCGCTGTTGAGGATGGCTCCGGCTACATGTCCACACTCTTGCGCGAACCTGGACCCATCTACAGCGTGCGCTACGGCAAGGTGCCCCTGGAATTGGTCGCCAACTCGGAGCGCGCCTTCCCGGAGAGCTGGATCGCCGGCTCCCAACTGGATGTCACCGAGGACTTTGTCCGGTATGCTCGGCCCCTCATCGGCGATAGTTGGCCCGCCATCCCGCTGGTCAATGGCCGGCAGCGCTTTGCCCGCTTGCAGCCCATCTTTGCAGGTACGCTACTCTCTCCCTACCAGCCCGAAGCCAGCCGCTAGCCCCTGATCCAGGAGTGTACCCATCCTGCAACGCGGCGTAGCCAGGTAGTTGGCGAAACCGCCTCAGACAAAGAAAGCCCGGGCTCCTGAAAAGCCCGGGCTTTTGACTGGTCTGCCTCTCACATCGGGAAGGAGGCGTCGCCGTTGCTTATGGTCCGCCGACGCCTGCGCGGGGATCCGTGCGCCGGATAATATCGCTGATCCTCTGCTGGTTGAAGCCCTTGAACCCCTCCCCCCTCTGGATATTCTCCAGGTGGCTGCCGATTGCCCCCTGCTCGGCGAAAATCTCACGCTGTGCTACCGTGATCTGGCCGCTGGCAGCCAGGCGCTCCAGCCGTCGGTCTGCGATTGCCCAGCGTTCTCCTTCAGTAAATGCCTGCCGCAGGTACGGAAACTCGCTGAAAGGATGCATCATCTCGATGCCCCAGGCAGCCAGGTTCTCGGTTACGGCGTCAAAGACAAACCGGCCGGCCAGGTGATGCAGGCCCGCACCCAGCATCGACTCACCGTGCAGGGCGCACCAAAGGCCGACCGTACCCAGCTCGTCGCGGGCTGACAGGGGCCGGTGCGCAAAATCACCCTCTACCTCGTCTGGCGAAAAGTCGGCGTCGGCAAAGACTGCAAAACGACAAATCGGTTGCTCCATCACCTGGGCGCCCCAGCCAGCCTCAGCCCCGGCATAGAATCGCTCCCGGGGGTGGAACCCCAGGGTCTCGAGGATTTCGATCAACTGGGCAAAGACAGTACGCGAGCTGCGGAAGGTATGGTGGTCATGATTGGCCCAGCCCAGCCCCAAGCTGTCCTGATGCGCCTTCTGGATCTGTCCGGCCCGGTTGCGCCTCTGCCAGTACTCGCGTTCCGCTGCAAAGGCGATGCAGGCTGCCGTATCCTTGCCCATCTCGCTCGCCAGTGACTGGGCCATGTCCAGGGTACGTTCCATACCCAGTCGCTCGTCCTCAAAGTCACGGGGCCGGGTGGCCCACTGCTCGAAAGCCCGCAGATAGCGTTGAGGATAGTCGGAGGGCATCTCCGTGGGCACAAAGCCCGGATGCCCCCGCCTCTCTATGGCCAGAAGCTCCCCCCGTCGCTCTGCCAGATCCTGGATCGCCGGTAGGGGCTCAGAAGCGAGCCCTCAATAGGTACGGAAATGTGGTGGGTCATCTGAAAGTAGCTGATGTCCTCCACCTGGACCGCAACGGCCAGTACCTTACCGGGCTCTGCGCCACCCTCGCTGCGCAGCACAATCCTGGGAAAGATGGCGCCGGGGTGGTAGTACACGGTGTCGCCGGGATCGGCCGAGACACCCTCTGGCTCAAATCCCAGATCGGTCAACTGGCCCAGTGGCCTGTCGCCGTCTGCCAGGATCAGGTGATCCAGCCAGTCGATCAACTGGCAGCCCGTGCGCGCCAGAAGGTCTGTTGCCAGCACGCGGGCCGGTGGTAACGCCTCGACGAAATGCTCCAGCAGCGTCGCTACAAAATCCTCTGCATCCGGGTACCGGATCCAACCTGCAGTGCTCTTTTCTGTCATCATGGTTTCACTCCTGCCCAATCAGGTTTGACCAGATTCTCATGCGGTCGGCCCCGCCGATGCCTCGGCGCTTACTTGTCGGGCCGGTGGCTGCTATGTCCGGGAAAGACCCGAGTAGCGGGATCGATATAGCGTTTTGCATAGTTGGCTGCCGTGGCCGCCTCTCCTGTGGCCGTGGCAATCAGCTTGAGTTTCCCCTCGTAGGTGGTAATGTCGCCCACGGCAAACACGCCCGGCAGGTTGGTATGCATCATGTGGTCGACCTGGATCGAGTTCCTGACGATCTCCAGCCCCCATTCCTTGATGGGCCCCAGGTTGGCCAGGAATCCGAGTCCCATCACAACGGCATCTACCTCCATCGTCTGCTCCTGGCCGCTGCGGTTGTCAAAAACGGTGGCTCCTCGAACGTGCTCGTCACCGTGGAGGGCTTCCAGTTCGTAAAAGGGCAATACGTTGGCCGACGAAACCAGGATCTCTTTGAGCGTCTGCTCGTGGGCGCGGAAGGTGCCCCGGCGGTGAATCAGCGTGACCTCACTGGCGACGCCTAGCAAGCTCTTAGCCCAGTCCAGGGCCGTATCCCCCCCGCCGACCACGAGTACGCGCTGCCCGCGCAATGCCTCCAGGTCCTTGACAAAAAAGTAGACTCCTTTTCCTTCCATCCTTTTGATATCGGGGATGTCCAGCGTGCGGGGCACAAAAGCGCCGACGCCGGCGGCGATGATGACGGCACAGGAGTGATGCACGTTTCCCAGGCTGGTCCTCAACTCGCTGTAGCCATCTCCACCTGCTCGCAACTCTGTGACTTTTTCCCCCAGGCAGACTGTCGGGGAAAACTGCGTTGCCTGCTCCACCTGGCGCTCAACAAAATCACGGGCCAGGACCCTGGGAAAGCCAGGGATGTCATAGATGTACTTGTCAGGATATAAGGCCGCCAACTGCCCACCCAATTGGGGCAAGCTATCGATAATCTTGGTTTTGGCATCACGGAGCCCAGCATAGAAGGCGGCAAACAGGCCGGAGGGTCCGCCCCCGATGATGGTGATGTCGTATAATCCATCTGGTGCAGCAGGTTCTGTGCTCATGGGCTCTGCTCCTTGTCCGGGATGGCGACGCCTTCCCTATTCTATCGCGAAGCGGCAGAAAATGCAACTTCTCCGCCGCCAGGTTGTCTGTCTGCGCACATGATGGTTGACCGCGCAAACACCGACTTGACAATGGATGGAAAACAGCCTATAATGGGCCAGTCGTTCGCGGCTTGGCCCTGGGATGAGGTGGGCTGTGCTGCGGCTGAATGCCACACGTTTCCAGGTCGGAAGGGTGAAGAATTGGCAAACCGATCCAGCGCAAACATCGCCACTGCGGAACGAATCATCGTTGCCTCGCAGCCGCTCTCTTTTGAAACGTACGAGCAGGGCGTCGGCAAGGTGAATCTGTGGCTGGTCATGGCTTCTATTTGGGGGAACAGGCTTTCCTGAAAGCGATCTGTTTCCCTCTTTTTATTGCGGTCAATCTTGTGTAAGGAATCAGCTCAAAGAGGAGGAATAAGATGGCGGACATTCTGCAGAGAATTGCTTCAAACCTGTACGACGGAGAGGATCAAGAGGTCGCTGCCCTGGTTCAGCAGGCAGTGGACGAAGGCATCGATCCTGCTGAGATCCTGCAGGGGGGACTCATCGCCGGGATGGACGAGGTAGGCCGGGACTTTAAGGCTGGCGACCTCTTTGTGCCGGAGGTACTCATTGCCGCCCGGGCCATGCACGCTGGCATGGATGTGCTGCGACCGTTGCTGGCCGAAGGCGACGTGATGAGCGCGGGCAAGTATGTGATTGGGACCGTCAAAGGTGACCTTCACGACATTGGCAAGAACCTGGTCAGGATGATGCTCGAAGGTGGTGGCTTTGAAATGATCGATCTTGGCACCGATGTGGATGCGCAGGCTTTCGTCGATGCCGTCAGCGAGCATCAACCCCAGTTTCTGGGCATGAGTGCTCTGCTGACCACGACCATGGTCCAGATGAAGGCCATCATCGAGGCCCTGGAAGAGGCGGGTCTGCGCGATTCGATCAAGATCATGATTGGTGGAGCGCCGGTGACGGATGCTTTTGCTCAGGAGATTGGGGCCGATGCTTATGCCCCCGACGCGGCTAGCGCCGTGGACGTGGCCCGCAGCCTGGCGTAGCGTGATCTGAACGCAGTCGGAAGATGTAGTGCGTGAAGCATGGGCGCCGCTTGGCGCCCATGTTTCACGCATTTCTTTGTATTTCTATCTATTGGAGGTCCGATGGCGACTGAGCAATTCCCTGTGTCTACGGCGCATCCCACCATTACGATGTTGTCGGAAGAACAGATCTTGGCCATTCATCACGCCAGCTTGGATATCTTGCTGCGAACTGGCATCGTTATGAAGAACGAGTTGGGCCGCAAACTGTTGCTTGAGGCTGGTGCCTGGGAGGCAGAGGGCCGGATCAAGATCCCCGAGCGGGCGGTGATGGATGCCGTCGCCGTTGCCCCGTCACGTATACCCATGCACAATCGTCTTGGCGATCTGACCATGCCGCTGGAGGAGGGCAAGGTCTTCTTCGGACCGGGTTCTGACTGCCCCTTCACCATCGACGTGGAGACTGGTGAACGGCGCCGGGCTGTCGCCGCCGATGTGCGGCGCATTGCCCGCCTGTGTGACGGTCTGGAACAGATCGATTTCGTCATGTCGATGGGCACGCCCTCAGACGTTCCCACCCTGGATCACTACCTGCATAGCTTTGTGCAGATGATCCGGGGCTCTGTCAAGCCCAACGTCTATACGGCCCTGGACCGGGCCGACATGGAGGACATCTATCGCATTGCTTGTGCCGTGGCCGGCGGCGAGACAGAGCTGCGTGAGAAGCCCTTCATGATGCTCTATGCGGAATCGATCTCGCCTCTGCTCTACAACGACGAATCGGTGGACAAGCTCTTGTTCTGCGCCGAGAAGGGCATTCCCGTGACCTATCCGCCCTCGCCCAATACCGGCGGCGGTGGTCCCATCACGGTTGCTGGAGCGCTGGCCCTGGGCAACGCTGAATGCCTGGTTGGGCTGGTGCTGGCCCAGTTGATCCGGCCGGGAACCCCTTTCCTGTATGGTATGAACATCGCCGCGCTGGACATGAAGTCGGCCATCGTTAGCTACGGCGCCCCCGAGTGGGCCATGGCCATGCCCGCCTTCACCGACCTGGGCCGCTTCTATGGTCTGCCGGTGTGGGGGGCTGCAGGCGCCACCGATAGCAAGGTCGTCGACGCCCAGGCTGGCATCGAGGCGACGGTCACCATCATGTCGGCTTTTCTCAGCCGCTGCAACCTGGTCCACGACGTAGGCTACATTGAGTATGGAACCACCTCCTCGATGGAGATGCTGGTCATCGCCGACGAGGCCATACGTGACGTGCGCTACATGATGGGCGGCGTGGAGGTCAGCGACCGAACCCTGGCCCGCGAAGCGATCCATCGGGCCAAGCCCGGTGCCGGCTTCCTGGCCGACGACCACACGCTGGACAATTGGAAGTGGGCGCAGTGGCGGCCCATGCTCATCGACCGCATGCGCTATGATCGCTGGGTGAAGCAGGGCAGCAAGGACATGACGACCAGGGCCAACGAGCGCGCTCGCGAGATCCTGGCCGAACACGAGGTACCTCCTCTGTCACCAGAGGCCGAGGAAGCCATCGCGGAGGTGCTCCAACAGCGGGCCGCGTGAGGCGCAAACCGCCGAGAGTGAAACCTTTGGCCGGCAAGCTTAGGTCGTCGGGCATGAGGCATCAGACGTGGGTCCCGTGAATACTGTACCAGGGCGCACGAAACCAGTTTTCAGGGAGGTATTGTATGGGACGACCTGGTCCCGCGGGCGGGCAGTACCAGCCCTTGACCGAGCAGCAACTGGGGCTCGTTCACGATGCCTCGCTGGCCGTACTCGAGCGCACGGGCGTCCAGGTTGAGAACGAGTCGGCGCTGGCCCTCTACCGCCAGGGTGGAGCCAGGGTCGATGGTACCCGGGTATACATCACGCCAGCCATGGTCGAAGCAGCCCTGGTCACCCTTCCTTCCAGCGTTCTGCTGGCTGGCCGAGATCCCGCTCAAGACCTGCTGTTGGAGGGAAAGCGGGTCTATGCTGGGACCGGCGGCTCGCCGACGATGGTCCTCGATCCGGGTGCGGACACTGTCCGGCCTGGCACCCTGCGCGATCTCGCGGAACTGGCCCTCTTGGCCGACGCCCTGGAGCACTGTGACTTTATCACGATCCCCCTGCATCCCACCGACGTTCCCCCTGAGGATGCGCCGGTCAATCGCTTTTATGCCTGTCTGGTCAATAGTACCAAGCACGTCATGAGTAACGTCCAGACTCATGCCGGATCTGTAGCGGGGGCGGGCCAGGTTATCGAACTGGCCAGTATCATCGCTGGCGGGCAGAAGGCATTGCGGGCGCGCCCCATTGTCTCGGCGGTCACGAGCTGGATGGTCAGCCCTCTGCACCTGGACACCGGCGTGACGGACATTCTCATCGAGTGGTGCAGGCAAGGTTTGCCCGTGGTCCTGTCCTCTGCGCCAATGGCCGGTTCTACCTCGCCCGTGACCTTGGCCGGTACGCTGGTACAGCTAAATGCAGAGCAGTTGAGCGGCATCGTGCTCACCCAGCTCGTGCGCCCCGGCACACCCGTGCTGGCCGGCTACATCCCTGGCGTGGTTGATATGCGCAGCGGTGGCTACCTGGGCGGTGCTGTCGAGTTTGGTATGATGCAGGCTGCCGCGGCACAGTTGGCCCATTACTATCGAGTGCCCATCTATGGCTCTGGCGGCATGACCGATAGCAAAGTTCCCGACGCCCAGGCCGGATACGAAAAGATGGCGACCCTGATGCTGGCGGCAATGGGCGGCTGCAACTACATCCATCATGCCATCGCCATGGTCACCAACATGAACGCAGCCTCGCTGGAGCAAGCTGTCCTTGATGATGAGATGGTTGGCATGGTCCTGCGCGTGCTGTGCGGTGTGGATGTCACCGACGACGCTCTGGCCGTCGAGGCCATTGACCGGGTCGGTCCTGGCGGGCACTACCTGATGGATGGCCACACCCTGCAGTTCATGCGATCCGAACTCTTTCAACCACTTCTGGCAGACCGTCAGAACCGGGCGGCGTGGGAGGCGGCGGGCAAAAAAGACAGCCGGGCCCGAGCCATCGCCCGCGTGGCGACGCTGCTCCATGAGCACAAACCTGTGCCTCTTTCGCCCGGCGTGGAGGCCAGCATCAGGGCCAAGTTCAACATTCTCCTCTAGACCTAAACGGTTCTGAAAGGATAGATGTTATGCCCTTTGCCCGTCGCATCACCCACTTGAAGGCAGAAGGGGCCTATGCCGTCTTTGCTCGCGCCCAGGCGCTGGAAGCCCAGGGCCGGGAAATCGTCCACCTGGAAATGGGCCAGCCTGATTTTGAGACCTATGCCAACATCACCCTTGCCGGCATTCGGGCCATTACCGCGGGCCATACCCGCTATACCTTGCCTTCTGGCGTGCCGGCCCTCCGCCAGGCTCTGGCCGCCGATGCCGGATCGCGGCGCGGGGTCGAGTTTTCGTCCGAGCAGGTCGTGGTCGCGCCTGGAAACAAACCGCTGCTACTCCTGCCAATGTTGGCCCTCCTTGAGCCGGGCGATGAAGTGATCTATCCTGATCCGGGCTTTCCCAGCTACGCGGCGACCATTGGTCTCAGTGGCGCGACGCCTGTGCCCATACCCCTGGTCGAGGAGCAGGGATTTGATCTGGACTTGGATGCCCTGGATCGCTGCCTTGGTCCCAGGACGCGCATGATCATCCTGAATTCTCCTGGCAATCCCACAGGCAATATTCTATCTGCCGAGACCCTGATCCATGTAGCCGAGATCGCCAACCGTCATGACCTGTGGATCCTCTCCGACGAAATCTATGGCCGGATGGCCTACGATGGTGCGGTGTCCAGCATTGTGTCGCTGCCCGGGATGGCGGATCGGACCATTATTGCCGATGGTTTCTCCAAGACTTACGCCATGACCGGCTGGCGCCTGGGCTTTGGTATCATGCCCCAACCACTGGCCGAAAAGCTGGATCTCCTGCTCACGCACTCGGTCGGTTGCTCGGCAACTTTCACCCAGTACGCGGCCCTGGAAGCGGTCCTCGGCCCGCAGGATGAGGTGGATGCGGTGATGGCCGAGTTCCACCGCCGCCGCGACTTTATCGTTGCTGGGCTCAATGCCATTTCCGGCCTCCGGTGCCCAATGCCCAAGGGTGCCTTCTATGCCTTTCCCAATGTGACCGCATTTGGCCTGTCCTCGGATGAGTTGGCTGACTATTTCTTGGACGAGGCTGGCGTTGCCGTTTTGCCAGGCACGTCTTTTGGCCGCAATGGGGAGGGCTACCTGCGTCTCTCTTATGCCACCTCGATGGAGAATATCCAGAAAGCCTTGGAGCGAATAGCGGGTGCGCTGGCTGCCCTATAGTGGGCGCTTTGGAAGGTGCGTCATCCAGCCCATAACTGCAGGTTCAAAACGAAGAAAATCAAGCACAGACTAGGGAGGAAGACATGGCAAACGAAAAACTGTACGAGGATATGGCAAAGTCAGTCATCGATGGTCTGCCTGACAGCGCCAGAGATCTGGCCAATGAAGCGTTGAGTGAGGGCGTTGATCCGCTGGAGGCCATCGACAAGGGCTTCAAACCTGGTATGGATGTCGTCGGCGAGGGCTTTGCCAACGGCGAGTTGTTCATTCCTGACTTGATGATGAGTGGCGAGGCGATGAAGACCGCCATTGCTACCCTGGAACCGGAACTGCTGAAAAGGCGCCAGCAGCGCGATGTGCTGGGCAAGGTGGTCATCGGCACGGTCCAGGGGGACATCCACGAGATCGGCAAGACGCTGGTCGCGACCATGCTGGCAGCCAATGGATTTGAGGTCTATGACCTGGGCGTGGACGTGTCGGCTCAGCAGTTTGTCGACAAGGTGCGTGAAGTGGATGCCGACATGGTCGGTTTGTCAGCGCTGCTCACCACAACCATCCTCAACCAGGAAGAGGTCATCCTCAGTCTCAAAGAGGCCGGCCTGCGGGACAAGGTCAAAGTCATCATCGGCGGCGTACCGGCCAGCCCAGAGTGGGCCGAAGAGATTGGCGCCGACGCCTACGCCGAAAACGCAACCGATGCCGTCAAGGTCGTCAAGCAACTGGCCGGAGCGTAGGCCGTCAAACGCCAAGCGTCAGGTGCGAAACGTGAAGAGTGAACGGCCATGCGAGCAACCTGATTTCCAGCAGGTTCACGCAACACGTACCATGCATCACGAAACAGCCGCACGAAACACGCAGCACGTCCGTGTCCCAAGGAGTGACCCCATGCGAGTACCAATTCTCGACAGGCTAGAATCCCTGGCGCCAGGCGAGGTCCTGATTGCCGACGGGGCGACAGGCACGATGTTGCAGGATGCTGGACTACCCCGGGGCATGCCCGGCGAGGCATGGATCCTGGAGCGGCCCGAGGAGATCATGGCTCTGCACCAGGCATATCTGGACGCAGGCTCTCAGCTCATCCTCACCAGTACTTTCGGCGCCAGCCGGGCACGCCTGAAGGCCGCTGGGCTCGAGGCCCAGGCGACAGAGATCAACCAGCGTGCCGCCGAGTTGGCCCGCCAGGCTGCTGGCCCTGACCTCTATGTCGGTGGCGACATAGGTCCCTCGGGGGAGATGATGCCCCCCCTCGGCCCGCTGACCTACGAGGCGGCGGTAGAGATCTTTGCCGAGCAGGCTGGCGCGCTGGCCGCGGGCGGAGTGGATTGTATCTATATCGAAACCATGAGCGATCTGAATGAGGCCAGAGCGGCTGTCGAGGGTGCCATGCAGGCATGTGACCTGCCGGTCTTCTGTACCCTTAGCTTCGATACCCATGGCCGCACCAGCATGGGCGTCCGCCCATCCCAGGCTGCCCAGACGCTGTCCCAGATGGGCGTGCCAGCCGTGGGCGCCAACTGCGGTCATGCCCCCGAGGAGGTGCTCGAGCTGCTGCCCTTGATACATGAGGCTGCGCCTGATGCTTACCTGATTGCCAAGCCCAATGCCGGTGTGCCGCGCATGGTAAAGCGCCAGGCGGTCTATGACGCTGATCCGGCGAGGATGGCTGGCCTGGCTCGCCAGTACGCAGGGTTGGGCGCTGTCATTGTCGGCGGCTGCTGTGGCTCTTCGCCGGCCCATATCGCGGCCATGGCTGCGGCTGTTCGTGAAGGAGCATAATAGATAAGATGAGGGCCAATTACGAAATCAACTGTACTCCGCAGTTCCGGGTGCTTTCCGACGATCAGATCGAAGAGATCTTTAACGCTGCCCTGGATGTCCTGGGACCGGACGGGTGTGCGCATCTACGGCCAGGAAGGGCTGGCACTGCTGCGTGACGCCGGTTGCCTGATCAGCGACAGAGGCCCCGGGTGAGCCAGGCCCCGGCTCTGGTCCGCATCCCGGCCTGGTTGCTGAAAGAGTCGCTGAATACCACACCCAGCCGGGTCGTCATTGCTGGCCGCGATCGAAAGACGCGTCTCGCCCTCCAGAAAGACCAGTTCTACTTTGGCACCGGCTCCGACTGTCCGTCCTTGGTGGACCCCCACACCGGCGAGGTACGCAAGTATACCTTTGATGACGTCTACAACGCGGCCAGGATCAGCGATGCCCTGCCCAACATCGACTTTCACATGTCGCTGGGCCTGACCTCAGGCGTGACGCCCCACGTCTACGACCGGCACCAGTTCCTGGCCATGCTGCGCGGCACGTCCAAGCCCTTCATCATCACCACCGTCGATATGTCGGGACTGGTTGACCAGTACCACATGGCCTGTGAGGTATTGGGCGGGCCGGGCGAGTTCGCCCGGGCGCCCCTTTTTGTCGTCTACATCGAGCCCAGTTCCCCCTTGTCCAACTCTGTCGAGGCCGTGGAAAAGATCCTCTACGCTGCGGAGATGGGCATCCCGGCCATCTTTACGCCGTGTACCATGTGTGGCGGCACTGGACCTGCGACCATGGCCGGGGTGATGGTCCAGGCGCTGGCCGAATATCTGGTGGGCGTGGTGCTGGCTCAACTCAAGCGCAAGGGAGCTGCCGTCATCATGGGCGGTGTGCTCACTGTGATGGACATGGCCACCTCCATCATGTCCTACGGTGCGCCAGAGCTGGCATTGGTTTCTGCGGCCATGACCGATGTGGCCAAGTGGCTGGGTGTGCCCATGTTTTCGACGGCCGGCTGCTCCGATGCCAAGGTCCTCGATGAGCAGGCGGCTATTGAAGCCTCAATCTCTGTCACCTTGGCGGCGCTGTCCGGTGCGAATCTCATTCACGACGTGGGCTTTCTCGAGTCCGCTCTGTTGGGCTCCTACGATATGCTCGTCATGGTCGATGAGATCATCGCGATGGCCAAGCGCATCATGAGGGGCATCGACGTCACTCCAGAGACAATGGCTGCCGGGGAGATCCATCAGGTGGGGCCTGGCGGTCACTACCTGACCCGGGAACACACCCGCCGCCATTTCCGCTCCGAGATGTGGATGCCGTCGCTCATGGACCGCCAGATGCGTCAAGGTTGGGAAGCTGCTGGGGCACAGACCATGGCCGACCGTGTTCGGACCAGAGTTCTCGACATCCTGGAGAACCACGAGCCCGCACCGATTCCACAGGAGGTTCTGTCACAGCTCCAGGAGGTCATTGCTCGAGCCGAGGCACGCTACTCAGCATAGCGAGGGGGACTACCTGCGCCTTCAGGGCGCTCTTGTGACGATACGGCTGTTGACCAGCGATAACACTTTGCCCAGCGGGCGGCCTCGTCTCGGACTCATAGTCAACATAACCAAGACTGTGAAACACCTGCCTTGACACCACGCTCAGGTGTGGTATAATCATATCGTGTTCAACCGAATTTCTCCCGAAATACCTATGTTGCTGGCCGTACCATGAGACAGGGTCTCATGCAGAGTTGGAAAGGAGGTGCAGGCCGTCTGGTTCACTGATTGTTTCCTGATGATGTGCAGGTGCAGTTCCTTTGCCACATTGAGAGTTGCGTCCCTTCGCAACTGGCCGAAGAATCCACACTACGAAGGAGGAGTACAGAATGGAAATCATCAAGCCGAAAGAGCGCAAAGAGGGTGAGCACGTCTATATCCCCGAGCTCAAGTTCCAGTACCAGCAGGGCCGAATCAGCCGCCGCGACTTTCTGCGGAACGCGACGCTGCTGGGCATGTCCTTTGCCGGCGCCAGCGCTTTCCTGGCCGCCTGTGGTGGCACCGAGGCGCCCGCCGAGCCTACCGCCGCGCCCGCGGCAGCCGCAACAGAAGCTCCGGCTGCTGCCCCAACAGAGGCGCCGGCACCCACCGAGGCCCCAGCGGCTGGCGGCCCCAAGTACGGTGGCACGATGCGCTGCTCCATGCAGGTCATTCGCATCGACCATCCCGCCCGCTACTCCTGGGTCTACGACTCAAACTCCACGAGCCACTTCTTGGAGTACCTGACTCAGACCGGCAATGACAACATCACCCGACCGCTCCTGCTCGAATCGTGGCAGCCCAGTGACGACCTAAAGACCTGGGACCTGTACCTGCAAAAAGGCATCATGTTCAACAACGGGGACGAGTTCACGGCCGATGACGTACTCTTTAACTTTGGCGAATGGCTGAACCCCGAAGTCGGTTCCTCCATGATCGGCAAGATACCCTACCTCCAGCTCTCCGGTGTTGAGAAGGTGGACGACTACCATGTTCGACTGAATCTGGACACGGCAGCCATCTCGGTGCCAGAGGATCTGTACCACTATCCGGCTCAGATTCTGCACCGTGGCTTCGAGGGTGACATTGTCGCCCAGCCAGTCGGCACGGGTCCCTTTACCCTTGCCGAGTACTCGGTGGGCGAGCGCTGCGTTCTCAAACGCCGCGAGGACTACTGGGGCAAGGATGAGGCTGGGAATCAACTGCCTTTCCTGGACGAGATCATCTATGTCGACCAGGGCGAGGACCAAACCCCGGCCATCACCGCCCTCAAGCAGGGCCAGATCGATACCATCTACAATGCCTACCCCACGACCTGGGAAGCGTTGAAGGACTGGGAAGGCACTACGCTGTACTCGACGCCCACTGCTCGCACGCGCATCCTGCGCATGCGCGTGGATATGGAGCCCTGGACTGACAACAAGGTCCGCCAGGCCCTCAAACTCTGCCAGCAGCGCCAAAAGATCCTCGACCTGGCCTACTTTGGCCAGGGACTCATCGCCCAGGACCATCACGTCTCGCCAGCTCACCCGGAGTATGCCGAGGTACCAACCCCCGAATATGACCCCGAGAAGGCCAAGGCCCTGTTGGCCGAGGCTGGATATGAGGACGGGCTTGACGTAGAGATTGCTGTTGGTTCAGGCTGGGATGACATCGTGGCCTACGCCGAGACACTCAAGCAGGACGCCGAGCCGGCCGGCTTCCGCATCACCCTCAACTCTATGCCCAATGACCAGTATTGGAACCTGTGGACCGAAGTGGACCTGGGTATCACCTCCTGGACACACAGGCCACTGGGTACCATGGTTCTGGAGCTGGCCTACACCTGCGACGAAAACGGGGATCCTGTTCCCTGGAACGAAACCCGCTGGTGTGATGACGAATTCCAGACGCTGCTGACCGAGGCCAACGCAACCCCGGACGTGGAGGAGCGTCGGGCCATCATGGAAAAGCTGGAGTTGATCCAGCAGGAACGCGGCTCCATCGGCAATGCCTACTACTTTGTCGGCTGGAATTTCTACCCACCGAACTTTCGGAACGTCGCGGCGCACCCCACCGACTATCACCTCTGGGCCAACGCCTGGATCGACGCAGAAGCCTAATTGGCGTGACGGGGAGTTGAGATAGAGGTTGAGGTGCATAGCCTCTAGCACCTCAATCTCTGTCTTGATTCCCTACTTGTTCCCGTTTGATGCCCATCAGAACCTGGAAAGGGGACTTCTATGGGGAAGTTCATTACGCGGCGCCTGCTGGGTATGGTGCTGACCATGCTCCTCGTTTCCATCTTTATCTTTTTGATCTCCGAGATTGCGCCGGGCGATATCGCCCGCCACATCTTGGGCCCCTTTGCCACGCCAGAGCAGTCGGAACTCTTTCGGATCCAGTTGGGTCTGGACGAGCCCATGCATTGGCGCTACCTCCAGTGGCTGGTCGGCAGTGATTGGCGTGCCGCTGCCCTGACCGGCCATTCTCTGGAGCGCAAGGTTGACCCAGTCAGTGGCATTGTCACCTGGTGGGCCGACGTGGACGGCACCCTGACCCGCTGGAGCATGAAAAACGGCGAGATAATCGTCCACCGTTTGCAGCCTGACGGCAGTGTCGAAAAGGTCGAGGGTGAGTTTGACGGCTGGCAGACCGACGATAATGGCAAAGAGTTCTTCTGGGGAGTCGACACCGGCAATCGGGCCACGCTCTGGAAGGAGGGCTTCAGCGAGGAAGAGGTATCAGCGGCATCTGCCGGGCGTGCTGCAGTGGAGCAGACTGGCGGTATTCGCTATATTCCCATTCAGAAAGGGCTCCTCCGTGGCGACCCGGGCGTGTCTTTCCGCACCGGCCGTCCTGTGTCAGACACGCTCTTCCTCCGCTTGAGGAATTCCCTGCTCTTGGCCGGCATCGCCTTTATCGTCGTCATGCCCCTGGCCGTGGTGCTGGGCCTTGTCGCGGGGCTGAACGAGGGCCAGGGAGTCGACCGCGTCCTGACCGTGGGCGGCCTGCTGACGACGGCCAGCCCCAACTTTGCCACCGGCATCTTCCTCATCCTGGTCTTTGCCGCCTGGCTCGAGGTGCTGCCCGGCTCCGTGGTCGTGCTCGATGACAGGGCCATTCTGGACAATCCCTCCATGCTGGTTCTCCCTGTCCTCACGCTGACCCTCATCGAGCTGGGCTATGTACTGCGCATCACCCGCGCCAGCGTAGTCGAGGTCGCCAACTCGCCCTATGTCCGTACTGCCCACCTGAAGGGCTTGCCCCAAGGCCAAATCGTCAGGAAGCACATCCTGCGCAACTCTCTTATGGCCCCGATTACGGTCATTATGCTCCACGTCAACTGGCTCATCGGCGGCATCGTCGTCGTCGAAGTGCTGTTCAGCTATCCTGGTCTGGGTCAATACCTGCTCAATTCCGCAATGTTCAACGACGTCTATGCCGTTGAAACGGCTGCCATGGTCTTGGTCGTTGTGGCCGTGGGCTCGCAGCTCATTGCCGACATTATCTATACCTTCCTCAATCCCCGCATACGCTACGCCTAGGGGATTAGGGCGAACTTTGAGGTCAAGGGAGGAGGCGCGATGGCAGCCGAAGAAACGGCGGGTTCTGCTACGACTTCGAAACCCAGTCGCTGGCAAAAGACCAAGGGCAGTCTAACTGTCCTGTTTAGTTCCAAGATTGCGATGATCGGCCTGTGCATCATTTTGTTCTGGGTCCTGGCTGCCATCTTTGCCCCGCTGGTCACGCGCTACCCTCCCAACGAGGAGGATGCGCAGGCCAGGAGTCAAGGCCCCTCGCTCGCCCATCCCCTGGGCACCGATCACAAGGGCCGCGATCTTTGGTCGCGCGTGGCCTATGGCGGACAGATCGTCCTCATCAAGTGGCCCATTACCGAGAATTTCTGGATACCGGGTGGCGTGGCTGTCTGGGGTGTGCTGCTGTCTGTGGTGATAGGCGCGACGCTGGGTTTGATCGCGGGCTACTTTGCCGGGCCCACCGATGACATCGTGATGCGTGGCCTGGACGCGATGATGGCCTTTCCTACCATCTTGCTCTACCTGATTATCATCGCCGCCGTGGGCGCCTCGGCCACCAACGTCGTCATTGCCATCACCATCGCCGGTATCCCGGGCATCGCTCGCCTGGTGCGCGGCCTGACGCTGGACATCCGCACCCGCGACTATGTTGCCGCCGCCCAGACCCGCGGCGAATCCTCAATTCGAATGATGTACGTCGAGATCCTGCCCAATGCCCGCGGCC
Source organism: uncultured Chloroflexia bacterium (assembly GCA_963783445.1). Lineage (GTDB taxonomy): Bacteria > Chloroflexota > Anaerolineae > JAAYZQ01 > JAAYZQ01 > CAWANP01. The sequence continues at coordinate 1,069,270 of CAWANP010000002.1, forward strand.
CCGTCCTCATTGACGCCATGCTCCGGGTGGGCTATGCCATCTTTTCCCTGGGTACGCTGGGCTTCCTGGGCCTGGGTCTGCCACCGCCCAACCCCGATTGGGGCGGCATGGTCCAGGCTGGCCACGAGCACATCTTTACCAATCCCTGGGCCGTCATCTGGCCCACTCTGGCAATCTCCACGCTGGTCGTCGGCCTGAGCCTGCTGGCGGACGGACTGCGCGAAGAGTCGCTGCGATATCAGTGATAAGGAGTGCGCCTATGACTAAAGATCACCGGATCAAGACACCCGTTCTCGACGTAAAGAATCTGGCCATCTCCTACGAAACGCGCACGGGGGACGTGCCGGCCGTGCGCGATGTCAGCTTCGAGATCCAGCGGGGTGAGGCTCACAGCATCGTCGGCGAGTCGGGCTGCGGCAAGAGCACGGTCGCCTTTGGCATCGTCAATTTTTTGGGAAAGAACGGCAGGATTGTGGATGGCCATATCCTCTTCCAGGGCCAGGACCTGGTCGGCCGGTCCCAGGAAGAACTGCGTCGCATCCGCGGTGACCAGATCTCGATGGTCTACCAGGATCCCATGCAGGCTCTCAACCCATCCATGCGCTTGGGTGAGCAGATGTCCGAAGTCCTGACCGTCCACCGTGACATGAGCCAGGCCGAGGCCGAGGAGAAGTGCGTGGCCATGCTCAAGCGCGTCTACATGCCCGACGCCGAGAGCGTCATGCGGCGCTATCCTCACCAGATCTCGGGCGGCCAGCAGCAGCGTGTTGTCATCGGCATGGCCCTGCTCAACGGACCGGCGCTGCTCATCATGGATGAGCCGACCACCGCTCTGGACGTGACCGTTGAGGCGGCGGTTCTGGACCTCATTTCCGACCTGCAGCGTGACTTTGACACCGCCATCCTTTACATCAGCCACAACCTGGGCGTCGTCGCCCGGGTGTCCAGCAAGGTTGGTGTGATGTACGCGGGTGAAATCGTCGAGCGGGCCTCGGTGGCCGATGTGTATCTGAAGCCCTACCACCCCTATACCCAGGGCTTGATGCGCTGTGTACCCCGTCTGGGTATGGACAAGCGCAGCAGCTACCTCTTTCCCATCCGGGGACGGGTCCCCTCGCCAGCGAACCTGCCGCCAGGCTGCATCTTTGAGCCGCGCTGCGACTATGCTCGTGAGGAATGCCGCCTGCGCAGGCCCGAGTTGCGCCAGATCGAAGTCAGGCACTGGGCTCGCTGCCATTTTGCCGAGGAGATTGCCAAAGAAGGTTGGACGCCTCCGGACGACGTGGTGGCCGTGCTGAAAACCGAGCCGGCTACTAAAGCGGTGCCCGAGGCGATCCTGCAGCTTGACAACGTAAAGACCTTCTATCAGGTGCCCTCCAAGAAGCTCATCGGCAGGGAAAAGCACTATGTCAAAGCGGTGGACGGCGTTAGCCTGACGGTGAAAAAGGGAGAGACCCTGGGCGTCGTCGGCGAGTCGGGCTGTGGCAAAAGCACGCTGGTCAAAACCATCATCGGTATGGAAGCGCCCACCGGCGGCGACTTGGAGTTCATGAGCGTCGATATCTCCGATAAGGTGAATCACAGGGACCTGTCCATCATCCAGGAACTGCAGATGGTGTTCCAGAACCCTGACTCAACGCTGAATCCTTCCTTCACCGTCGGCCAGCAGATCTCGCGTCCGCTACTGCGCTTCAAGACCGTTCCCAAGAACGAGGTCCGGGATGAGGTGATGCGCCTGCTGAAGTTGATGAAACTGGGCGAACGCTACTACGACCGGTTGCCGCGCCAGCTCAGCGGAGGCGAGAAACAGCGGGTAGGCATCGCCCGGGCCATTGCCGGTCGCCCGGAGCTGGTCCTGTGTGATGAGCCGGTCTCGGCCTTGGACGTATCGGTACAGGCGGCGGTGCTCAACCTGTTGATGGAGATCCAGCAGGAGATGGGCACGACGATGATCTTTATCGCCCACGACCTGAGTGTCGTGCGTTTCTTCTGCGATCACATCGCCGTCATGTACCTGGGCCAGATCGCCGAGATCGGGCCTGCAGAGGCCATCTATGCGCCGCCCTACCACCCCTACACCGAAGCCTTGCTCTCGGCCGTACCGGTCCCTGACCCTAGTGTAACCCAGAAGCACGTCCGCCTCAGCGGCGACGTGCCCAGTGCCCTCAATCCACCCGGTGGCTGTCGATTCCACACTCGCTGCCCCCGCCGGGCGGAGCTGATGCCCGATGGCGGCAAGATCTGTGAGGAAGAGGTGCCGCCTTGGCGGGAGGCCGGCGACGGGCACCGCATTTTCTGCCACATCCCGCTGGAGCGGTTGCGTGAGATGGATCCTGTCCTGACGACTGCCGATTAGCCAATACTTGGAAGAGCGTGGATGGCCACTGCTTCTGGCACGAGGCCATTGTGACTCTGGGTCCTGGTACCCCTTAGGAGGCACCGAATGCTGGTCAAAGACTATATGACCCGACATCCGCTCATGGTTCAGCCGACGATGTCCATCGTCGAGGCCCAGCGCTTCATGGGCGAGAACGACATCCGCCACTTGCCCATTGTCGGTGATGGCAAACGGCTGCTGGGTCTGGTAACACGGCAGACGCTGATGGTAGATCCTGGCCGGCTGGGCAGCCTGGACGTGTGGGACATTGCTCGTACTTTGACGGAGCTGACCGTCAAAGACGTAATGATCAAGTCTAGAGATGTAGTGTCCGTCGAACCCAACGCCACGCTGGAAGACGCCGCCAAGATCATGGTCGACAAAAAGATCGGGGGGCTTCCGGTCCTCGAAGAAGGCGTCGTGGTGGGTATCATCACCGATACCGATCTACTGGCCCATCTTTCCGACCTGCTGGGTGAGCATGTCCCTGGCGTCCGAGTGGCCTTCCGTACTCCGGATCGGGTTGGCATCATGGCCGAAGTCACAGATGCCGTCGCTGAGCATGGCTGGGGCATCTATGCCAGTGGCTATGTCAGGACGCCCAAGCAGCCCGATCACTGGGACTATGTCTTCAAGGTCCGCTATGCGACGCAGGATGAGTTTGTGTCTGTGCTCAAACAGATCCCAGACATCGAGATCCTCGATGTGCGGGTGACGGATTAACCACTTCCTCGTCTGGGTCAGGCCGGTGGCTCTTCTGGGCATGAGGCGAGACCCTGTCCGGAGAGCGCTCCAACGTCGGAGAGAGACATGGCCCGGTATGTGCGCACTGTCTCGACCATAGATTCCCATACGGCTGGCGAGCCGACGCGTCTGGTGACTGGTGGCTTACCGCCAATGCCAGGCGCCACGATGGCGGAGAAGCTGGCTTATGCGCGCAAGGAAATGGACGGCCTTCGTGGCTTGCTCATGCTCGAACCACGAGGCCGTCAAGATATGTATGGCGCCCTTCTGACAGAGCCCTGCCATCCCGCTGCTGATTTTGGACTGGTCTTTATGAACACCCAGCAGTACACCACCATGTGTGGACATGCCGTGATGGGCGCAGCGACGGCGGTGATCGAGACTGGGATTGTTTCGGGGGATGGGCGGCCGACCACCAATGCGGAGCAGTCGATCGTCTTTGACACGCCGGTGGGCTTGGTTCCTACACGGTCCCAGGTTGTCGGCGGCCAGGTGCTGAGCGTCTCTTTTCAGAACACACCGGTCTTTGTCTATGAACAAGGTGCCTGCATATCGCTTCCAGATCTTGGTTCCCTCTCTGCGGACATTGTGTACAGCGGCGGCTTTTTCATCCTCATCGACGCCCGGTGTCTTGGACTTGACCTTGTGCCCCGGTACGCTGAGGCTCTGGCCCAGCTAGGCGTCGACCTGCGACGTGCCGCCAACTCCCAGCTCCAGATTCAGCATCCCGAACAGCCCCATGTCACCACCATAGACGGTGTAGAGTTTCACGAGCCAGTCCAACCTCAGCCCGATGGCAGCCTGCGTGCGCGCAATGTGGCCACCTTTGGCGACCGGACCATAGACCGCTCCCCCTGTGGCACCGGTACCTGCGCCCGAATGGCCCTACTCCATGCCAGGGGCGATCTCGCCGTGGGCCAGACCTTTGTCAGCGAGAGCATCATTGGAACCCGCTTCACCGGCCATATCGTCAATGAAACACGCGTCGGTGACTTTCAAGCCATTGTCCCCGAGGTCACGGGCCGGGCGCATCTGACTGGTTTCCACCAGTTCGTCCTCGACCCCGATGACCCATTCCCCGGTGGTTTTTCTCTCACCGGCAAAGGATCGGAAGGAGAAACGACAACGTGAAAGCTGGTTCAACCACGCGGGTTACTCCCCGGCTGACGGTCCTCTCTGAGGATCAGAAAGAAACCCTGCTTCTTCGCGTCATGGAACTGCTCGAAGGTACGGGTGTGCGAGTGGACAATGACGAGGGTTTGGCGCTGCTCGATGGCGCTGGGGCCAAGGTTGGACCCGGGCGCCGGGTGCGTCTCCCCTCGTATCTGCTGGAAGACGCCCTGGCAAGCGCGCCACGCCGGATCACCATCTATGACCGCCTCGGCAAGCCGTCAGTGCACCTGGAGGATAACCAGGTCTCCTTCTGCAGCCAGGTGGACTCGACCTATTTCTTTGATCCCTACCACTATGCGCCGCACACGCTCCTTGACCACAACCGCCGGCTGTGTGTTCGAGATGATGCACGGCTGGGGGCCATTCTGTGCGACGCCCTGCCCAACATCGACATGGTGTCCTTCTCGTCACTGTACAGCGACGTGCCCGGCCAGGTTGCCATCCGGCTGGGCCACAAGGACACGGTGATGAACTGCACCAAACCCCTGATGCACGGTACGGGCGATTTCGCCAGCCTGCGGGCAGTGGCAGAGATGGCGGCTGTGGTCGCTGGTGGCTGGCAAGAACTGGCGCTGAGGCCCTACTACGTGCATTATGCTGAGCCTTTCTCGCCACTGATCCACACCGGCGAGGGGGTCGAAAAGCTTCTCTACTGTGCTGAGCGTGGCATCCCGGTCATCTATACGCCCATGACGTTGGCGGGAAGCACGGCACCGGTCACCGGGGCGGGCAACCTGGTGGCCTGCATGGCCGAGTCGCTCAGCGGGCTGCTGATGGCCCAGCTTAAGCGGCGTGGGGCGCCGGTCATCTTTGGCGGTGTGCCAACGATCATTGACATGTCTACCACGCTGGTCTCCTACGGCGCGCCAGAGATGCAACTCTGGTCGGCCGCCCTGACCGAAATGGCCCACTATCTCAAACTACCGGTCTTCAGCACCGCCGGCTGCACCGACGCCGTGGCCTTTGACCAGCAGGCGGCGGCCGAGGCGGCAATGTCCTGCCTGATGGCGGCGCTCAGCGGCGCCAACCTGGTGCACGACGTCGGATTTGCGGAGGCGGCCAACTCGGCTTCGCTGGAGCTGATCGCTGCGGCTGACGAGTTCATCGGCATGATCCGTACCATCATGGCTGGCGTACCGATTTCGTCGGATACCCTGGCTCTGGATGTAATGGAACAGGTGGGGCCCGGGGGCAGCTACTTTGGGGAGAAGCATACGGTACACCACTTCCGGGAAAATTGGCGGCCCACACTTTTCAACCGGGGCAACCTTGACCAGTGGCTGGCCAATGGCGGCCTGCCGCTGGACGCTGTCGCCAACCGCCGCGTCCTGCAGATCCTGAACGACCACCGGCCCGAGCCTCTGCCGCCGGAGGTCGTGACTGAATTGGACGCCATGGAGCAGCGCTGGCTGCAGGAGGTGCAATAGCTCCTACAGCATCATATCGCACTCTGGGTCAGCACTACGGATCCGTCCCATTAGCTGCTCACCTGCTCGCAACTGGTCCGTGACCAGTTGCATCCGCTGAAGAAGCCAGCAACATCCTGGTTATGAACCAGGCCCGGTCACGAACCACGCCTGAGCAAGAAGCCGTGGCACTTTCCGTGCATGAGCACCTTGCAGGGAAAACTCGACAACGCGACAAAGGAGATCCAAGTGGCAAACATTCGAATCAATGACCGGAATTATGGTGGAGCACAGTACAATCGTGTCTCGGTGGAACAGTGCCGCAAGCTGCACAATGCCAGCCTCGAGATCCTGGCCCGCACCGGGGCGCGGCTTTACGATCAGGAAGCGATTGATCTGCTGAGCGCAGCCGGTGCGCCCGTGTCCGACGGGAACCTCGTGCGTATCCCGGCCGGCCTCGTGGAGAAGGCATTTAGCACCGTGCCCAAGCGGGTGACACTCTACGACCGCAGCGGCAGGGCATCCCTCTTCCTTGAGGAAGGAAATTGCTACTATGGCACCGGGTCCGACTGCCTCAACGTCATCGACCATCGGACCGGGGAGCGTCGCAGGCCGGTGCTTCAGGACGTCGTCGATGGCATGGTCGTCTGCGACGCGCTGCCCAACATCGATTTTGTCATGTCGATGTTCCTGCCCACCGACGTGGACGATATGGTCAGCGATCGCTACCAGATGGAGGCCATGCTCAACCACACCACCAAGCCCATCGTCTTTGTCACCAACGAGTTCTCCGGATGTGTGGATGCCGTCGAGATGTCAGAGATCGCCGCGGGTGGGGCGGAGGCGCTCATGCTAAAGCCTTCCGCTGCCTGCTACATCAATGTCACCAGTGGCCTGCGCCACAACGAGGAGGCGCTGCAGAAACTGCTCTTCCTGGCCGGTAAAGGGCTGCCGTTTCTGTACATTCCAGTAGTCGATTGCGGCATCAATGGCCCCGTCACTCCCGCTGCCGGCATGGCCCTGGTCAACGCCGGAGTACTCATCGGCTTGGTCCTCTCGCAGCTCAAGCGCGAGGGGGCTCCTTACATCATACCGGGCTGGGGCGGTGAAGGTTTGGACATGCGCACCATGGTCAGTCCCTACTGCGCGCCGGACCCCAAGGGCATGGCCCATGCCCTTGCCCAGTACTACAGGCTGCCCATGTTCGGCATCGGCGGCTGCAGCGAAGCCAAGCTGGTGGACGGGCAGGCCGCGGCGGAGGCAGCCTTGACGCTGATGGCCGAGACCCTGGGTGGGGCGCACCTGATCCACGACCTGGGATATCTGGAGTCTGGGCTTTGTGGCTCGTTGGCCCAGTTGGTCATCTGCGACGAGATTGTAGACTGGATCGCTCACCTGATGGGACCCATCGAGATCAGCGACGAAACCCTGGCCCTGGACCTCATCGATGAGATGGGGCCGGACGGCTCCTTCCTTGGCGAAGATCACACCATGGCCCACTTTCGCGAGCGGTGGTATCCGCGGCGTGTTTGAGCGTGGCAACTACGACCAGTGGCAGGCCGCCGGAGGCCAGAGCCTGGCTGAGCGGGCCGTGGATCGTGTCGTCAAGATCCTCGAGGATCACGAGCCAGAGCTGCTGCCCCAGGATTTGGCCCGGGCAGTTCACAGCGTGGTAGAACGTGCTGAGGAATCGTTTGCCTGAGGCCAGCCTTGCACAGGCGGTGATCGCCCACAGGTGTCCAGACCCTGTTTCAGGGGCGCAAGGGGTACCTGGTATGGGCTTTCTCTGTGCTCTCTGTGTCTCTGTGGTGAGATCTGGGTAGTCACTAGTTGCACAGGTTCTCGAGTAGGTGTATACTGTGCAGCCTGCCGGGCATATTGCGCTGGAACATGCTCGGCAGGGCTGCGCAATCTGTTCGCCAATCTCGGGCAGCGATTGCCTGAACGTGGGGGTAGACGTGTACCAGAATCGTGATATGGGCCTCAACCATATCAGAGCCCGCCGGGATCACCGCTGCTACGGCCTGGGCCTAGGCATCATCATCCTGGATGAAGTCTACCCCGGTTTCCCCGGGGATGTGCGCAACGCCAGCGCCTTCCCCTTCCCCATCCAGTACGAAATTGCCACGGGTGTCGACATCGTGGCCCTGGTGACCGAGGAGGACAAGACTCCTTGCCTGGAGCCTATCCAAACTGCGGCCGAGAGTCTGGAACGGATGGGCTGCCGAGCCATCGCCGCCGAGTGTGGCTACTTTGCCTACTTTCAAAGGGAGATAGCCGCTCATGTGAATGTGCCGGTATTCATGTCCAGCCTCCTCCAGGTGTCTTGGGCCCAGCAGCTCATTGGAGTGGACAGTGTGGTTGGACTGTTCGCATCCTCCAAGAGGGACGTGACAGCCCGCCATCTGGCATCGGTAGGCATCCAGCCAGGAACCGGCTATGTGCTGGGCGGCATTGAGGAGTACGGGAACTGCCCCCAGTTTGACAACCTCTGGCTGGAATCCACGCGCCCGGATCCGCCGGAAGCCTTCTATGAGATGGCCGAGCAAGAGTTTCTGGCCGTGGCGATAGCCTTCTTCCGCGACCATCCCAACATGGGAGCCATGGTTCTAGAGTGCACCGGCATGCAGCCCTTTGCCCGGGCGCTGCAGCGCGAGATAGACATACCGGTCTTTAGCTGGGGCACGCTCCTGGACTATGCCTACTCGGTGGCCGTGCACCGTGACTACTATGGACATGTCTGAGAAACCCATAGCCGTGCTCTATGAGCATCCCGGGTGGTTTGAGCCGCTGTTTTCCGAGCTGGATCGGCGCAATATCCCCTATGTCAGGGAGTTTGTACCCGATCACTTCTATGATCCTTCTTCGCGGGAGTCACCCTACGCCCTCGTCGTCAATCGCGTCGGCGCCTACCCTTCGGGGGGCGCCCATCCGCAGGTCGTCCTCTACATCCAGCAGTACCTGGCCTATCTGGAGAGCATTGGGGCCGAGGTCGTCAACGGCTACCACTCCTATCTGATTGGTGCATCCAAGTCCATGCAGCTTGATGTCTTTGAGCGCCTCGGCCTGCGCTACCCCAGGGCGCGCGTGATCCACCATCCCCGGCAAGCAGTACAAGCTGCCAGCGGTCTGACTTTCCCCGTCCTGGTCAAGCCCAACATCGGCGGCAGTGGCGCCGGCATCCGTAGCTTCAAGGACATGGCTGAACTCGATCTGGCCTCCAAGGCCGGAACGCTCGATCTGGGTATCGACCACATCGGCTTGGTTCAAGAATGCCTGCCGGCCAGCGGAAGGCACATCATCCGCGTCGAGATCCTGGACGGCCAGTTCCTGTACGCGATCCGTCTGCCGATCTCCGCCGACAGCTTCAATTACTGCCCGGCCGATGGCTGCAATATCGAGAATCCGGAGCTTGCGGTCGAGGCATATTCGCCCCCGGCCGAGATCGTGGAGGAGGTCAAACAGATCCTGGCCGCCTCCAGAGCAGACCTTGGCAGCGTCGAATACCTGGTCAACGAGCGGGACGGCCAGGCCTACTACTATGACATCAACCCATTGTCTAACTTTGTGGCTGATGCGCCCAGCGTGATCGGCTTTGACCCCATCGTCAATTTTGTGGATTCTATCCTGGCACGAGCTGGGGCATAGGAGAGTAATCAGTTGATAGAACTCCTTTTTCTGTCCAAAGAGGACGTCGAATCCCTGGATCTGGGATTGGACGAGATTGTGGACGCCATCGAAGCCGGGCTGAGAGCCCATGGCCAGCAGCGGGTGATCATGCCCTCCAAGGATCACCTGGTTCTCGACTATCCCGAAAAGCTGTTCAACATCCTCAAGGGCTACGTTGAACCGGTCAATGTGTGCGGGGTCAAGGTTATCAGCGACTTTCAGAAGAACTACGAGTACGGGTTGCCCTCGGAGCTTGCCCTCCTCACCCTCATGAGCCCCGAGACAGGCGCTCCCATGGCCATCATGGATGCCACGCTCATCACTTGGATGCGCACCGGTGCCGTGACGGCCGTTGGAGCCAAGTTTCTGGCCAGCGAAAAGCCGCGTGTCCTGGGCCACATCGGTGCCCGCGGCACCGCCAGGTACAACGTGCCCATGCTGGACCTGCTCTTTGACTTTGAGGAGATCCGGATCACCAGCAAGCGCCCCGAGTCCCGCGAGCGCTTCGCCGCCGAGATGTCTGCTCTGTTGGGCAAGCTGGTGCTGGCCCTGGATACCTGTGAGGCGACGGTTCGCGATGCCGACATCATCATTGACGCCTCACGATTGCTGGAGCATCAGGTACTGGTGAGAGATGAGTGGGTGAAACCCGGAGCCCTGGTGCAGCCCTATGGCGCTGTCTTGTCCGTCGCGCCTACCCTACCCTTCTCGGTGGACAAGATGGTGGTAGACGACTGGAACCAGTGCCAGCAATCACAGTATGGCCAGTTTGCCGGAATGGTTCAGGCCGGCGAGCTGCGTACCGAGCACATCTATGGTGAGATCGGCGAGATCGTGGCCGGGCTCAAGCCGGGTCGCACGTCCCAGGAGGAGCGCATCCTCTTCTGGCACAAGGGCTTCGCCATCAGCGATATCGTCCTGGGCCATCTTGCCTACCAGAAAGCGCGAGAGAAAGGCGTTGGTACGCCACTCGTCTACTATCGAGATCCGCGTGACATGTGACAGCAGGACTTTTTGCTAGAAATCACTGAGACTTGAAGAGAGGATTTTCTCATGGCCAAGTGGGAGTATACCGACAAACCAATGCATTCGGAGCACCGGCGAGCCGACAAACGCTATGCTGACAAGGACCTGGCCACGCAGTCTTTGCACGCCGGTGAGCGTTGGGAGAAACAGTATTTTTGGACCTCCAGTACCCCGATCCACAACTCGACCACTTTCTTCTATGACAGCGCGCAAGACCTGGACGACCGTGTCTACTACCGGAAGCCGGGCTACGTCTACAGTCGCGGCGGCTCGCCCACCAATGCGACGCTGGAACGGGCGCTGTCCACCCTGGAGGGCGCGGAGGTTACCCACGTCTGCTCCTCCGGCATGGCCGCCAGTCACCTGGCGCTGCTGGCCGCGGGCGCCGGGCAGGATGAACTGATCCTGTGCTCCAGCGACGTCTACGGTAGCGTCTATACCATGGTCGAGAACATCTTTCCCCACCTGGGTGGACGCAGCACCCTCATGGACTTCACAGACCTGGACAGGCTGGAGGACACCATGAGGCGTGATCCGCCCAAGGTGGTCTATTTTGAGGTTGTCACCAACCCGATGACCAAGGTGATTGACGCGCCCGCGGTCATAGAAATGGCTCATCGCTACGGGGCCGCCGTAGTCGTCGACAACACCTTCACCACACCCTACCTATTCAGGCCTTTTGAGCATGGCGCTGATTACGTCAGCCACAGCGTCAGCAAGTTCCTTTCCGGTCACGGGGATGTGCTGGCCGGGTCGGTGAGCTGCTATCGCAAGGACTTTGACAAGCTCCACGACATGTTGATCCAGGTGGGCTGCACGTTGGGACCGAACGAAGCCTGGCTGGCCCTGCGTGGCCTCAAGACCTTTCGCCCTGCGCATGGAGAGGCAATGCGCCAATGCCCTCGAGGTGGCCCGGTTCCTGGAAAACCATCCGCTCGATCGACCAGGTACGCTATCCGGGCCTGGCCAGCCATCCCCAGCTGAGACGGCCAGGCGCATCTTTCCCGAAGGCCGGTACGGGGCCATGCTGAACTTTGATATCGCCGCCTGCGACAAGGACAAGGCATTCCGTTTCCTCGATGCGCTGGGGCTCATCCTGCCTGCCACGACCCTGGGCGACATCTATTCCATCATCGTCAACCCGGCCCGCACAACGCACCACTGGCTCAGCGACGAAGAACTGGCGGAGATCGGCATCAGCCCCGGAACCTTCCGCATGTCGGTCGGCATTGAGAACGTAGATGACCTGAAAGAGGACTTGGACCAAGCCCTCAAGGCGAGCCAATAGGCCTGCAGCCTTTGGAGTCATGAACCGTTCGTAGTAGGCGCTTCAGCGCCATGGCCCAGCCCAGAGCGGTACCCGTTTGTAGTAGGCGCTTCAGCGCCGTTACGCAGCTCAAAGGCGAGCGATGAAGGCAAGGGTACGATTCGTAAACTATACATAACCATCGAAAGGATCCTCAATGCCACTGACCCAACAAGCAATATCGGAGCTTAGGACCGAGTTTCCCGCACTGCAGCAAACTGCGGCCGGCCGCCCCCTCATGTTCCTCGACGGTCCGGGAGGCACGCAGGTGCACGGCTCGGTCATCGATGCCATGTCCCGTTACCTAACCGAAGCCAACAGCAACGTCCATGGCGGCTTCCTATACAGCGACCGGACCGATGAGACGATCCAGGCCGCCCGGGAAGCTGTGGCTGACTTTGTCAATGCCCGGGACCCAGAGGAGATCGTCTTTGGCGCCAACATGACCACCCTGACCTTCAGCATCAGCCGGGCCATCGGCCGCACGCTCTCCCCGGGCGACGAGATCGTCGTCACCCGCCTGGACCACGATGGCAACATCGCACCCTGGCTGGCGCTTCAGGAGCAGGGCGCCGTCATCCGCTGGCGTCGACTTTGATCCCAATGACTGCACATTGGACCCCACTGCTTTGGAGGCGGCCATCAACCCGCGCACCAAAGTGGTTGCCCTGGGCTATGCTTCGAATGCCGCGGGTACCATCAACGATGTGCGTCGCGCCGCCGAACTTGGCCCATGCTGTCGGCGCCTGGGTCTATGTGGATTCGGTACACTATGCGCCCCATGGCCCCATCGACGTCCAGGCGATTGACTGCGACTTTCTCGTCTGTTCGGCCTACAAGTTCTTTGGCCCCCACCAGGGCGCGCTGTACGGGCGCTACGAGCTATTGGACCGTCTGCCCGCCTACAAAGTCCGACCCGCTGCCGATGTACCGCCACACAAGTTTGAGACCGGTACCGGGAACTTTGAGGCCATGGCCGGTACCACGGCCGCGGTTGACTATTTGGCGTCGGTGGGCCAGCGCTTCGGAGCCGAGTTCGCCTCGCAGCTCCCCGGCCATGAGGGGCGGAGGCGTGACCTGAAGGCCGGGCTGTCTGCCATCCGGGACTATGAGGCGGGTCTCTGCCAGCGAATGCTGGCCGGCATGCAGGCCATCGATGGCCTGCGCATCTATGGCATCACAGATCCTGAACGTCTGCACTGGCGGGTGCCCACGGTCTCGTTCACCATGCAGGGGCTGGCGCCGGCCGAGATCTCGCAGCGCCTGGCCGCGGCCAACGTCTTTGCCTGGGAGGGAAATTTTTATGCGCTGGCCGTGACGGAACATCTGGGTCTCGAAGGGCGGGGCGGCCTGCTGCGCGTTGGACTGGTTCACTACAGTACCGCCGAGGAAGTGGATACCTTGCTCGGCCTGTTAGAGGACATGCCCCGCTAGGGATGAGGCCTAAGGCTGACGATGAGGCCAAGCTGCAGTGTGCCCAGCTCCTCGATCTCAACCTAATCCTTATCTCTTCCCCTGCTCGGCAGGGAGGGCCAGCAGATCGATCAGTCGCCTGTAGAACCAGGCGACAAACCATGAGGAGGAGCAAATATCATGAATAGTGGTGTTAGAACGCAGGTCGTGCCTCAGTATAGGCTTCTGACGCAGGATCAGATCCAGGAGATACATCGAGCCAGCCTGGAGGTCCTGGAGACGGTTGGCATTCGGTTGCTTGATCAGGAAGCCATCGAGATGCTAAAGGATGCCGGCTGCCGGGTGAAGAGGCGACAACAACGTCCTGATTCCCAACTGGCTGGTAGAAGATAGCATCGCCAGCGCCCCCTCGCGCATCACCATCTATGACCAGCAGGGGCAGGAAGCCATGCGCCTGGAGGGCAGAAACATCCACTTTGGGCTCGGGACTGATCTCATCAGCACCCAAGACCTGGAGACCGGGCAGACGCGGCCATCCAAGCTTGCAGGATGTGATCAATGCGTCCAGGGTTGCTGACTATTGCCAGGAGATCGATTTCATCGCCTCCTTTGCCCTTCCCAGTGATGTGGCCCGCAACAGTATGTACATCGAGTGCGCCAAGGCCATGATGGAGAACTCGACCAAGCCGATGTTCTTCACGGCCGCGGGCAAAGAGGACCTGGCTGTCATCCTTGACATGGCCGCGACCGTGGCTGGCGGCGAGGATGCCTTGCGCGAGAAGCCCTTCCTCATCCACTACTCCGAGCCGACAGCGCCGCTGATGCACTCTCAGGGTGCGGTGCGCAAGCTCTTCCTCTGCGCGGAGAAGGGCGTCCCCATCAACTATACACCCGGTGACATTCTGGGCGCCAGCATCCCCGTCACCCTGGCCGGCGGGCTGGTGGTGGCCATTGCCGAAGCCCTCAGCGGAATCGTCCTGCACCAACTCAGGGTCAAGGGCGCCCCCATCGTTTCCGGTATTGTCGCCGCTCCCCTGGACATGCAAAAGGGCACCATCTGCTACGGCGCCCCCGATGCGCGACTGACCAACTCGGCTTTTGCCGATATCTTTCATTACTATGGCTTGCCCATGTGGTCGACGGTAGGCAGCGATGCGCACACGCTGGATGCCCAGGCGGCCATGGAGCATGCCTTTGCCACGCTCATGTCGGCGCTGGATGGGGCCAACCTGATCCACGACGTCGGCTATCTGGGACAGGGCCTGCTCAGCAATCCCGCATCCATCGTCATGTGCTCCGAGATCATCAGCTACGTCAAACGGATTGTGCGGGGCTTTGACATTAGCCGCGAGAAACTGGCCGTCGATACCATCCGCGAGGTCGGCGCTGGCGGACACTTTTTGACGGTGCAGCACACCAAGACCCATTTCCAGGAAGATCTGTGGCAGCCCAAGTATGTGAACCGGGACAGTCCGGAATCCTGGGCGAGCCGGGGCGGTAGGACCTACGAGGAAGTCGTGACCCAGAAAGCCCGCGACATCTTGGCCACGCATGAACCTACGCCACTGCCGGAGGATGTACACCGCAAGATCAACGAGATCGCGACGGCAGCCGAAAGGGAACTGGCAGGCATCAGGTTCGTGTCCTAGCAGGGCAGAGGCGCTCTGCAAATCTACAGGAGGCAATCATGGTCAGCATTCGCGCCAACGACCGCACCTTCCTCAGCGCGCAGTTTCACCGTATGTCGGATGACCAGTGTGAAAAGATCCACCTGGCCAGCTTGGAGGTTCTGGAGCGTACCGGGGTTCGTCTGTACGAGCAAGAGGCCATCGATCTGGTATCCCAGGCCGGGGCCCATGTCTCAGACGGAAACCGGGTGCGCATCCCCTCGGGCATGGTGGGAAAGGCATTCACCACTGCGCCCAGGCGTGTGGTCCTCTGCAACCGGCATGGCGAGCGCGTGATGCCGGTGGAGGGCTACCGGAGCTTCTTTGGTCCCGGTTCCGACTGCCTGAACATCATCGATCATCGTACCGGAGAGCGGCGGGATCCGGTGCTGAAGGACATTGTGGAGGGCATGACCCTGGCCGATGCCCTGCCAAACATCGATTTTGTGATGTCAATGGTGCTGCCCGCGGATGTACCCCAGATGGTGGCCGATCGCTACCAGATGGAGGCCATGCTAAACCACACGACAAAGCCCATCGTCTTTGTGACTACCGAGTTCTCGGGCTGCGTGGACGCAGTGCAGATGGCGGAGGCGGTAGCGGGCGGAGCGGACGCGCTGCGTCTGAACCCTTTCATTGCCTGCTACATCAATGTCACGACGGGTCTGCGTCACAACGAGGAAGCCTTGCAGAAACTGTTGTACCTGGCCGGCAAGGGCTTGCCGGCGCTGTATATTCCCGTGGGGCAGGGCGGTACGACGGCGCCTATCACCCCGGCCGGGTGCCAGGTTGTCTGGAACGTTGGCGCCCTGGTCGGTCTGGTGCTATCTCAGCTCAAGCGCGAGGGAGCGCCCTACGTCATGGCTGGTTGGGGTGCCGGGGCGCTGGACATGAAGACCACGGTTCAGCCCTACGCGGAGCCCGACCGGCGGGGCATTGCCCAGGCGATGGCCCATTTCTATGGCCTGCCCATGTTTGCCCTGGGCGGCTGCAGTGACTCCAAGTGTCTGGACCTGCAGGCTGGGATCGAAGCGGCCTTGACCCTCATGGTGACCGCCATGACTGGCGGTCACATCGTCCACGATCTGGGCTACCTGGAGTCGGGGCTCTGCTATTCTCTGGCACAGTTGGCCATCTGCGACGAGACCCTGGGTTGGATAGACCACTGCCTCCGGGGCGTGGACGTCAGCGACGAGGCCCTGGCCGTGGATCTCATCGACGAGGTGGGCCCCGATGGCCAATTCCTCGACAGCAAACACACGCTGGCGCACTTTCGCGAGCGCTGGTATCCGACGCTGATGGATCGGGACAACTATGCCGGCTGGCAGGCCAATGGCGGCAAGAACCTTCAGGAGCGTGCCTCCGAGCGGGTGCAAGAGATCCTCGCTGAGCACAAGGTGGAGCCTCTGCCCGAAGGAGCCGCCAGGGCGCTGCGTGACATCGTCGAACGGGCGGAGGTGCAATATGGTTAAGAGACCGCGAGGCCCGGCGCCCTATGACCGCTGCAGCCAGTACCGTCCAGTACAGTTGCAGAGCCTGACTGAGGACCAGATCTGCCTGCTTCACGAGGCGAGTCTGGAGATCATGGCTCGTACCGGCATGCGCTTCCATCACCAGGAAGCCATCGAATTGTTCAAAAAGGCTGGGGCCACTATCATCGATGGCAACCTGGTGCGCATCCAGCCCCATCTCGTGGACTGGGCGCTGCGCGCAGCACCCAAGAACATCACCATCTTTGACCAGACTGGCCGCCGGGCCATGGCACTGGGTGGCTATCGTACCTACTTTGGTCCTGGGTCAGACTGCAGCTACATATACGACCTGGACACGGGCGTGCGTCGCCTTGCCCTTCTGGACGATGTGGTCCAGGCGGTTCGCCTGGTCGATTCCCTGCCGTGCTACGATTTCATGATGTCCATGTTCATGCCCTCAGACGTGTCAGAAGATGCCTACGAGCGCGAGCAGATGGCCGTCATGCTCCAGGAAAGCACCAAGCCCATCGTATTTGTGGGCATCGAGGCATCCAGCACTGTCTATGCCACGGACATGGCTTGTGCGGTTGCCGGTGGACTCGAGGCGCTTGAGCGCTATCCTTTCGTCATCAACTATGTGAATGCCGTGTCGGCTTTTCAGCACAATGAGCAGAGCGTGAGCCGGCTGTTGTACGCAGCCGAGCGCAACCTGCCCACCATCTATTCGCCCAGCAAGTCCCGGGGAACCATGGCTCCCATGACAGTCGCCGCTTCGTTGGCCGTGGGCAACGCGGGGCACCTGGGCGGTCTAGTGCTCTCCCAGCTCAAGCGAGAAGGCTCGCCCTACATCCGTGCCGAGCCAGGCGGAGGCGGCATGGACATGCGCTCGATGGTCAGCCTTTATGCGGCGCCTGATTCAGGGCCCTTCTGCTGGGACCTGGCCCATCACTACGGCATACCAACCTTCGGAATCGGAGGTTGCAGCGACAGCAAGGTCTTTGACGCCCAGGCCGCCTCCGAGGCCGCGCTGACGCTGTTCGACAACGCGCTCAATGGTGTCAACTTGGTCCATGATGTGGGCTACCTGGACTGTGCCACGACCGGCTCGCTCGAGTTCCTCTTGTATTGTGACGAACTCATCGGCTGGCTCAGGCGCTATCTGCGCAAGCTGGAGATCAGCGAGGATACGCTGGCCCTCGATCTCATTCATGAGATCGGCCCTGATGGCAACTTTGTGGAGACTAGGCACACGCTCCAGCACGTCCGCGATGATTGGGTGCCGAGACTGATGGACCGGAACAACTACCTGCGCTGGCAGTCCCAGGGCGGGACCACGGTGCAGCAGCGGGCAAACCATGAGGTGCGGGAAGTCCTGGCAAACCACCGGACTGGTGCATCGTTGCCTTCAGATGTGGTGCAGAAGCTGCAAGACATTGTCACCAGATAGAACCTGGGGTTGTGAAAAGGAGTCCTGATGGTGCTTGTACTGGCTTTGGCGCTTCTAGGCGCTTTCATCCTGGCAGGCTTTATCGCCTTTGGCGTCACGTCCCTGCGCGAGGGTGAAAAGCGCGCGGCGGGAATTGCCTTTGCGGGCGCGGCCATAGGCTCGATTCCCTTCTTCTTGTCCATCTTCTTGCCGGTGTGGGTCCAATGGCTCGTTCTGGCAATCGCTGCTATAGCGCTAACTACCGGGCTCGTGCTCTTCTTCCTGCCGGCGGGCCGCAGGCAGCGTGGCGTAGATGTGCCGCAGGTGCGCATCGACGAGCGGGACATCATGTTCGCCCGCGGCCGATTGCTGCCGGACGGCCCAAATTACGATTCCTATTATGCCATGCGGCCAGAGAACAAGGAGGGCGACGACAGGACTCGGTCGCTGCCCGGCCTGCTATCCCCAAGGTCCAGCGCCTACCATCCGCTCGTTTTCGCCTCCACCGACGCCAGTTTTGGGCTTACCGAAGCGCTCCATGACGCTGTGGATGGCTCTCTGGCCCCAGAGCCCCTTGAGGTGGACGCCCTGTCCATGACAGACTTTGTCAAAGATCTGACATCCTACTATGGCGCTCTGTCTGTCGGCATTGCCGCCATGCAGCCCTATCACCTCTACTCTCACATCGGTCGCGGCAGCGGCCAGTATGGGGCTCCCATCAGCCTCGATCATCGCTACGGCATCGCCTTCACCGTAGAAATGGACCTTGATCTGACGAGGACTGCACCTTACGCCCCGACCGTCATGGAGTCGGCCAAGGAGTATGTTGAATCGGCCAAGGTAGCTGTTCAACTGGCCAACTTTATCCGAAATCTGGGCTATCCGGCTCGCGCCCACATCGACGGCAACTATCGCGTCGTCGCGCCGCTGGTTGCTCGGGACGCTGGCCTGGGTGAAATTGGCCGCATGGGCCTGCTCATGACGCCCAGCCTGGGCCCCCGGGTGCGCCTCGGCGTGGTGACCACTGATCTTCCCCTGGTCCCCGATGGCCGCGGTGAGGACAGGTCCGTCCTGGACTTTTGCAGCATTTGTTCGAAATGTGCCGACTGCTGTCCGCCGCACGCCATCCCGCAGGGCGATCGAGTCGAGATCGACGGTGCCGTGCGCTGGCGCATCAATGATGCGATATGCTATCGTTACTGGAACGCGGTAGGCACAGACTGCGCCCGCTGCATGGCGGTCTGCCCCTACTCGCACCCTGATAACGTGATGCACAATATCGTACGCTGGGCGGCAAGGCACTCGGGCATGGCCCGCAGGGCGGCAGTGCGGTTGGATGATGCTTTCTATGGGCATCTACCCGCCTCCAAAGCGCGCCCTGCCTGGATCCCGCCCGGCCCGCGGGACAAGCCCGCCCGAAGAAAACCGCCAATATCTACGAAGAAAGGCAGGTAGCTCCGATGTACCAAAACCGAGACATGGGCATCAACTATATCAAGGCCCGAAAAGACCATCGCTGCTATGGCATGGGTTTGGGGATCATCATCCTGGACGATGTCTACCCTGGTTTCCCCGGCGACGTGCGCAACGCCAGCGCCTTCCCCTTCCCGATCCAGTACGAGATAGCCGAGGGAGTGGATATCTGGGCCCTGGTCCACGAGGAGGACAAATCGCCCTGTCTGGAGCCAATCCAGCGCGCTGCCAAAAAACTGGAGGGCATGGGCTGCCGGGCTATAGCCGCCGAGTGCGGCTATTTTGCCTACTTCCAAAAGGCCATCGCCGGGTTTGTCGACGTGCCTGTCTTTCTATCCAGCTTGCTGCAAGTGCCCTTTGCCCAACAGCTCATCGGGCCGGAAAGGGTCGTTGGTATTCTCGTAGCGCGCGAGGCCCAGTTGCTGCCGGTCCATCTGGAATCGGTCGGCATCCAACCGGGCAGCAACTATGTGGTCGCTGGGGCGGAGGACGATGGCCGCTGCCCCGAGTTTGAGCACCTGTGGTACGAGCCCGAGCGGACCGACCCACCTGGCGCCTACTATGACAAGGCGGAACAGGAATTCGTCGAGGTCGCCGTCGATTTCTATCATTCGCACCCCAACATGGGGGCCATGATGCTGGAATGCACCGGCATGCAGCCTTTCGCCCGTGCCATACAGCGTGAGATCGACATCCCCATATTCACCTGGGGTACGCTCCTGGATTATGCCTACTCGGTAGCAGTCCATCGCGACTACTACGGGCACGTCTAGTGTCTCCCGTAGGCCGCTCTATCTTGAGAACGAGGCGGGTAGAATGATCGAAACCCATGGTTCGAGCCGCACGAGCGCCCACTACGCCCGCATGAGCTGGGCCGAATGCGAAAAGATCCACATGGCCAGCCTGGAGATCTTGGAGCGTATTGGCGTCGATGCGCATCACTCAGAAGCGCGAGACCTGCTGGCCAAGGCCGGGGCGCACGTGGACGGCGTCCGAGTACGCATTCCAGCCCATATGGTGGAAAATGCGCTCTCCCTGGCTCCCAAAGGTATGACCCTCTATGATCGCCACGGAGGGGTTGCCATTCGGGCCTGGGGGCACAGGACTTATTACGGCGGTGGCTCGGACTGTCTCAATATCCTCGACCATCGCACCGGCCAGCGGCGACGGCCCGTGCTCCAGGACGTGGTCGAGGCTGTCACCGTCATGGACGCCCTGCCCGAGATCGAGTTTGTCATGTCACTCTTCCTACCCGAGGACGTCGATCAGCGCATCTATGACCGCTATCAGATGCAGATCATGCTCAACGGCACAACCAAACCCATCGTCTTTGTCACCCCTGACTTTGAGGGCTGTGTGGCCGCCATTGAGATGTGCGAAGCCGTCGCCGGCGGTGCGCAGGCCTTCCAGAGACGTCCCTTTGCCACCTGCTACATCAACGTAACCTCTGGTCTCGTCGCCAACGAGGAGGCGCTGCAAAAGTGCATGTTCCTGGCCGCCAAAGGCCTGCCCATGCTGTACATCCCCCTCAATGCCGGAGGCGTCAATTCACCCGCCACGACGGCCGGCTGCATGGCCTCCATGAATGCCGGTACCCTGCTGGGCATCGTTCTGGCCCAACTGGTCCGTGCGGGAACGCCTGTGGCCGTCCCAGGTTGGAACGGTGGTCCTTACAATCTCAAGACGATGGTCGGCAACTATGTCCTGGCTGATGAGCAGGGCGTGCCTACCGAGATGGGCCGCTACTATGATCTGCCCGTTTTTGGTCTGGGAGGCTCTACCGATTCCAAGGTCCTGGACCATCAGTGTGGTATGGAAGCGACCATCAGCCTGATGACGGCCCTTCTTCACGGGGCCAACCTCGTCCATGACGTTGGCTTCATGGATTCCGGACTGCAGGGCTCCCTCCAGTTGCAGGTCATGGCCAACGATACCACTGGCTGGCTTCGAGCAGCCACGGCCGGTGTGCCTGTGGACGACGAGACCTTGGCTCTGGACGTCATCGATGAGCTGGGGCCGGAAGGCGACTATCTTGGCCATCAGCACACCATGAGGCACTTTCGCGAGCCCTACTACTCCAAGCTTGCTGACAAGGGCACGCATGCCCAATGGGTAGAGCGGGGTGCTACAACCATGGAGGAAAGGGCGGCCCAGCAAGTGGACAAGATCCTGGAGAGCCACCAGCCCGAGCCCCTGCCTCCCGAGGTCCAGCAAGCGATCAAGCGGATCGTTCAGCGGGAGCAGGCCTGGATCGACGGTCAGAGCTAGCAATAGATTCCTACAGACTGGAGATATCGAGATGGCATTGGTAGACGACTTTGTGAGTGTATTTGGCGTCTGGGAAGAGGTTGAGCCCCATCTACAGATCATGTTCGATGATCTGGAAATGCAGCTGGTGGTCTCGACGCAAGACAGGCTGGTAACCCAGTCGGAAGTATCTGAGCTGCTGGGCCTCCAGCAAGACCGGGCCGCCACCTTGCTGCATCGCTGCCATGAACGCTCCATCGTGGACAAGGAGGAACAGGCTGAGGGTACGGCCTATTCTCCCGACCAGCTTTTACACATTCCTGAACCACTTTGCCATCCACGAAAACTGGGATGACATACCCGCCAAAGATCGCCAGCGGATCGACCGCCGCTTCCTGGACGAGTTCATCGCCCGCCACCGGACCAACGTCGAGCGCAAGATGCAGGGCCTGGAAGCCGAGAATGCCCTACCCAACGATACTGTGCTGCTTCTGGGCGAGGTCGAGGAGATGCTCAGGGCCGCCCAGCACATTGTCATCCAGCCCTGTGACTGCCGGCGGTTAGGTCAGCACTGTGACCGGCCAGTGGAAGTCTGTACTTGGATGGACGAGGGCGCCTTGGGGGCCTTGGCCCGGGGACATGGGCGGCGGGTAACCGTCGAAGAGGCCATAGAACTCGTCCGCTGGGCGGACAAAAAAGGTCTCATGCACACCGGCGACAGTGAATGGCGGACGAGGGGCCTGCACGCCATCTGCAACTGCTGTGCCTGTGACTGCTATCCCTTTCGGGCCGCCCAGGAATTGGGCAGCAAGGGCATCTGGCCCAAGAGCCGCTACATCGCCGTCTATGATACCGGTCTCTGCAACCTCTGTGGCGCCTGCGTAAAGCGCTGCCACTTTGACGCCTTCTACCACGATGGGGCCACCATAGAGGTTGAGGGCAAGACCAAGCACCAGGTACGCTACGATCCGGAGAAGTGCTGGGGTTGCGGCCTTTGCGCCAATACCTGCCCCTCCTCAGCCATTTCTATGGAACCCTGGTCTTGACCTCCATCAAGCAGGTGCTGGCCGTACCGGCCGTGGGCGCGGGTTACTATGACGACCTGGCCGCCCTTCAGGCCGAACACGTGCCCCTGCCCTTGAGGTTCACGGTCGCGCCAGTCACGCCCGGCTTCCGTGCGGTACGCGAGGTCGCCGAGGTCGTGTCGGTCGGCCTGGTACTGGATGAGCCCGCCTCTGGACAAAGCGGCCGTGTTGCCTGGGGCGACTGCGTGGCCGTGGCCTACTCTGCCAAATCTGGCCGCGATCCCGTCTTCCGCGCTGAGACCGGCCTGGATACCATCCGTCGCGTCGTGGCCCCGGCGCTCCAAGGCCGCGAGCTGACGAGCTTTCGCGCCCTCTCGGCACAGATTGACTCCCTCACCGAGCCCGTCGAAATCAGCAGACCCACTCCATCTCAGCCTCAGGCTGAGCCCAGACAGGGTTTCTCCCGCCGGGCGCTCATTACCGCGCCAGCCAAGTTGTTGCGCGCGGCTCAGGAGGAAAGGCCGGCCACAGACACCATCGTGGTCCAACGCCCGCTGCATGCAGCGGTGCGCTATGGCCTCAGCCAGGCTTTGCTCCAGGCGGTGGCTCTGGACCGTGGGACGACGATGGCTGAGGTCATTGCCTCCGAGTGGGATCTGACCTTGGCGGATGCCCCCATCCCCCTCCACGCCCAGTCGGGCAGTGAGCGCTACTACAATGCGGAAAAGATGATCGCCCGCCGGATTGCCTCCCTGCCCCATGCCCTTGTGGATGACATTCCCAACCAACTCGGGATGGACGGCACTCAGCTAACGCGCTATATCCGCTGGCTCTCAGGTAGGATTGGCGAGCTGGGCGGTGAGGACTATCACCCGGTGATCCACCTTGACGTACACGGTGCCCTGGCCCAGATCTGTGAGGACAAGCTGGGCCGTATGTTGGGACTCCTCTATGCTTGGGAGACTGCGGCCCAACCCTACCAGCTCCGCATCGAGAGCCCCATGGTCCTGGACAACCGCGCCGCTCAGATTGAAACCATGGCGACGCTGCGCAACTATGTCACACTGCGAAAGATGCGCGTTCAATTGGTGGCCGACGAATGGGCCAACACCCTGGAGGATATCTGTGCTTTCGTGGAAGCCGGCGCAGCAGACATGATCCAGATAAAAATGCCGGACCTGGGTGGTATCTACAATAGCGTGCAGGCGGTGTTGGCCTGCAAAAGAGGCGGTGTGGGCGCCTTCCTGGGCGGAAGCTACATCGAAACGGATCTCTCGGCCCGGGTGTCTGCCCACGTCGCCCTGGCAGCGCGGCCAGACATCATCATGGCCAAGCCAGGCATGGGAGTGGACGAGGCGATCAGTCTGGTACACAATGAGATGGTACGCACTTTGGCTCAGATCCGGAGCGCGTAGCCTCTCGCAGTTGGGGATGGTATTCCAGGTGGCATTCTCGCTAGGAGGGTGCGAGCCCGGCACCGCTGCAAACAGGCGGTACTGGGACGATTTCTATCGGTTTCAATTTCTAGCACCGGCTCTTTCAGGCCAGTGCGATACAGCGAGATCATTAGAGACTTGGCGAGAGAACCACTAAACACTGGCGAGGGTTCGTAAGCATGAGCAATCTCATCATCACCGTGGCACCTACGGGCAACGTGCCCACCAAAGACCAAAATTCGGCGCTTCCGGTAACACCGCAAGAGATCTCGGATGTCGCAGTCCGTTGCCGCGAGGCCGGCGCGAGTCTGATCCATATCCACGCCCGCGACGAGCAGAGCCGGCCAACCCTCGATCCAGAGGTCTTTGCTTGCATTCATGAGCTGATCACCGCGCGTACAGATCTCATCGTCCAGATCTCTACCGGCGGGCGGGCGGGAATGGACCCTGAGCAGCGGGCCGCCGCCGTGCGCTTGATCCGGCCCGAGATGGCTTCGCTGACCACCGGCTCCATGAACTTTCCCGATCGGGTCTATGCCAATCCTTTCGAGGTCATCGATTACCTGGCCGCGGCCATGGTGGAAACGAGCACAAAACCCGAGATGGAGGTCTTTGAACCCGGCATGATCGCCAACGCGCTGCTGCTGGCAAAGAAAGGACTGGCCGCGGCTCCCTTTCACTTTGATTTTGTGCTCGGCATCCCAGGATCATTGCCGGCCACGCCCAAAAACCTGCTGTTCCTGAGCGAGTCGATCCCGCCGGGCTCGACCTGGACGGTGGCGGGGGCTGGCCGCTGGCAACTGCCAATGGCCGCCCTGGCCATAGTCATGGGCGGTCACGTACGCGTGGGCCTGGAGGACAACCTCTACTATCGCAAGGGAGAACTGGCCACCAACGAGCAGCTAGTGGCCCGTGTCGCGCGCCTGGCGGCCGAACTGGGCCGGCCAGTGGCCACGCCCGGCGAGGCGCGGCAGATCCTGGGTCTGGCCCAGGTGGAACCATGAGCGGGCACGTTTTCCATCGCCGCCTGGAACACGACTATCCAGTTGTCCAGCGTGGTGAGGGCGTCTACCTGTACGACACCGCCGGCCGGCAGTATCTGGATGCCGCTGGCGGCGCGCTGGTGGTCAACCTTGGCCACGGGGTGACCGAGATCGTCGAGGCGCTGGCGAACCAGGCACAGCAGGTGGCCTTTGCCCATGGTACCCAGTTCACCAGCGATGCCCTGGAGACCTATGCCGGGGCACTGGGCCAGGTCTCTCCGATTCCCGAGCCCTGGGTCTACTTGGTGTCCGGCGGATCCGAGGCCATGGAAACAGCGCTCAAGTTGGCCCGGCAGGTCTGTGTTTCCCGTGGAGAGCCGGGGCGCTCCAAGATCATCGCCCGCTGGGGTGGTTATCACGGCTCGACCCTGGGTGCGCTGTCGGTCTCGGGTCGTACGCCCCTGCGCACAGCCTATGCGCCGCTTCTGTTGGATGTGGCCCACATCCCGCCAGCCTATTGCTACCGCTGTCCCTTTGGCCAGGCCTACCCGGACTGCGGCATAGCCTGCGCCGGTGCCCTGGAGGCAGAGATCCTTCGTCAGGGGCCGGAAACCGTAATGGCCTTTATCGGGGAACCGGTGGTCGGCGCGACCCTGGCCGCCGTGGTGCCCCCTCCGGAATACTGGCCCCGCGTGCGCGAGATCTGCGACCGCTATGGCGTGTTGCTCATCGCCGACGAAGTGATGACCGGCTTCGGCCGGACCGGGCGCTGGTTTGGCGTGGATCATTGGGATGTCATACCTGACGTCCTGGTAACCGCCAAGGGTGCCAGCAGCGGCTACTACCCGCTGGGCCTGGTTCTGTGCAGCGGGGAAATCGTAACGGAAATTCGCCACGGCTCGGGCGGTTTCGCCCATGGCTTCACCTACGCCAATGGCGTATTGGGCGCGGCCGTTGCCCTGGCCGTGCTCCGCTATCTGCGCGCTCATGATCTTGTCTCTCGCAGCGCCGCCATGGGTGACTACCTGCTGGATCAACTCGAATCCCTGCGTGAATCTGTCTGCTGTCGGCGATGTCCGCGGCTTGGGCCTGATGGCAGGCGTGGAGCTGGTCGCAGACAGGCAGAGCCGCCGACCCTATCCCCGCGCGGAGAGGATCGCCGAACGAGTTCAGGCCGCCTGCATGGCCCGCGGCCTGAACGTCTACGTCGGTACCGGACTCGCGGATGGACAGGATGGGGACGCCATCCTGGTCGGACCCCCTTTCGTCATCACAGATGCCCAGGTAGACGAGATCGCGATTCGCTTGCGCGACGCCATTGCCGAGGTGACTGGCCCTCCGCCGCTTTCATAACGAACCGTCGGCCACGTCATTCCCGCGCAGGCGGGAATCCATGCTACCAGCAGCCACAGTGTCCCCGCGACGGCAACCTGGAGCATTGAAACACGATGACCCATCATATGACTCCGCCCTGCCTCCCCAAGACCGGTCCCTTGCTCTGCCCCAGCCTTTGAAGTATAATTCCCTGGCCCAAAGCGGAAGGAGAGTGATACAATGACGATTGACACCCTGGCAGTTCCCCGTCTGGCAATGCTCAGCCGTGAGCAGTGCGAGGTCGTGCACCGCGCATCCCTGGAGATCCTGAGACGCACCGGTGTGCGCATCCATCACGACGGAGCTCTGGCCCTCCTGGGCCAGACCGACGCCCTCATCACCGACACAAACCTGGTCCGCTTTCCGGCTGGCCTGGTAGAGTGGGCCGTGAAGCAGGCGCCCTCCCGGGTCGCGCTCTGCAGCCGGGGCAGCGATCAAGTTGCTGTTCCCCTCGAGGGCAGGCAGGTCAGTTTTGGCCCCGGCTCCGATTGTCCCAACTATCTCGATCCCCGCACCGGGCAGCATCGCTCGTTCACGGTCGCCGACGTCGTGGATGCCATCCACGTCGTGGATGCCCTGCCTGAGTTGGGTTTCTGCATGTCCATGGGCATCCCCTCTGACTGGACGACCGCCAATGCCTACCGCCTGCAGTTTTCGCTGATGCTGGAGCATACCACCAAGCCCATCGTCTTTGTCTGCGACGACCGGGCCGACTGCGAAGCCATCGCTGCCATGGCCGCCGTCGCCTGCCGGGCGGGATGGAGTCCTTGCGACTGAATCCCACGCTGCTCCTCTACTCGGAGCCAACGACTCCGCTTTCGCACTCTGAAACGGCTACCGGCAAGCTGCTGTACATGGCCCAGCAGGCCTTGCCCATCGTCCATTCCCCGGCGCCCATGATGGGCGGCACGGCGCCCGTGACCCTGGCCGGTGGGCTGGCTCTGGGCAACGCCGAGGTCCTATCCAGCCTGGTCCTGCACCAGCTCGTACGACCCGGCGCTCCCTTTGTCTATGGCAGCGGGCTGCATCACATGGACATGAAAACCACCATCAGCGTTTACGGCGCTCCCGAGTTTCAATTGGCCCGGGTTGCCGTGGCCGAGATGGGCCGGTACTACGGCCTGCCAACCTGGGGCTATGCCGGCCACTCCGATAGCTGTAGCATGGACGAGCAGGCCGCGGCCGACGCTGCATTCTCGGTCCTGGTCGCGCTGCTGGCAGGCAGGAAACCTGGTCCACGACGTCGGCTACCTGGAGGCGGGCCTGACGACTTCCCCCGAGATGATCGTCTTCACGGCTGAAATGATCTCAATGATGCGTACCTTCATGAGCGGCGTTTCCTTGGACGCCGAGTCACTGGCCTTGGAGGCAATCCACCAGGTCGGGCCGGGCGGTGATTTCCTGACAGCCCGGCACACCCTGAAGCATTTTCGCGATTTGTGGCAGCCTGATCTCCTCGACCGGCGCCGGGCCGACGATTGGGTGGCCGCTGGCAGCAAGAGGCTCGGCCAGCGGCTCCGCGACAAAACAGTGGCCATCATGCAAGAGCACAAGCCGGACCCACTGCCAACAGGCCAGCGCGAGGAGATTGCCCATATTCTCAGAAGCTAGAAGACCGGCTAGACAAGGTCTCCGACCGCCGCCGGAGCGGGAGGGCCGCCCCTTGTTCGGCAAGGTCTCCGACCGCCGCCGATTGGGCTCCGTCACAGACCTTCGCCCATCAAGGGGCCATTACCCAACAGCGAGGCAAACATCATGAACGGCAACGAACTTGTAGCACGCTTCGTAGGTGACATAACCTGGGACAAGCTGCCACCTTCAGCACAGCGCGCAGCCCGCATGACCCTGCTGGACTCGCTGGGCGCGACGCTGGCTGGCACGCTAACACCCGTCAGCCGCATTACCGCCGAGTACGCCGCGGAGACATGGCCCGGTGAAGAGTCGACGATCCTGCTCCATGGGCGGCGCGCCTCAGCCATCGGTGCCGCCTTTGCCAACGGCTATGCTGCTAACGGCGTGGACATTGACGACTGTGCCCTGTACACCAAGGGCCATCCTGGCGCGCAGATCTTCCCCACCGCGCTGGCTCTGGGCGAGGCGCTGGCGGCAAGCGGGCCCAAGATGCTCACGGCCATGGTCGCCGGCTACGAAGTCGCCCATCGAACTGCCCGCATCTGGCACGCCACCCACGACGTCTACCAGGCATGTGGCTCCTGGGGCTCAGTGGCCTGTGCGGCCGTGGCTGCCCACCTCTTGGAACTCAGCCCTGACCACATACGCCACGCCCTGGGCATCGCCGGCTACCACGCGCCCAACCTGCCCATGATGCGCGACATTGACGATCCGGCCATGGTCAAGCACGGCATTGGCTGGGGGGCGATGACCGGCATCACGGCCGCCCAACTGGCGGCAAGGGGCTTCACCGGCGTACCCAGTGTCCTGGGCCTGCAGGAGTACAGCGACTGGGTCGGAGACATCGGACAGACCTACATCATGGCCGGCGGCGTCGCCTGGAAAGGCTATGCCTGCTGTGCCTGGAATCACGCGGCGATGAAGGGGGCGGAGCAACTGGTTGCCACGCACGGAATCGACGTGGCCGAGATCGCCCGCGTGTACGTCGAGGCGCCCCACCAAACAGTCCGCTTGGGAACAGAGCTTCCGACCACGACCGAAGAAGCGCAGTTCAGCCTCGCCTGGCCCTTGGCGGCCCTCTTGGTTGACGGAGAGGTAGGTCCGGCCCAGGTTTTGGAGCATCGTTTCGGGGATTTGCAGATACGCAGCCTGGCCGAAAAGATCGAACTCGTGGAAGCCGGTGATCTGAACGAACTCAGCCGCCTGCTCCAGAAGGGGGATCCCAGGGGCAAGTATGCGGCCCGCGTGACCATCACCCTGCGCGATGGAACCATCCACGAATCGGGCATGGTCGAGGGCAACATCAACTACCCCCAGCAGGGCTGGGATGAGGAGCGACTCGCAGAGAAATTCCGCTGGCTTGCCGGCCAGGTCCTGGCTGAGAGTCAGGTCGACGAGTTGGTGGAGATGGTTTGGGCCTTTGATCAGGTAGGGGACGTGCGCCAGTTCGCTCGGCTGCTGGCCTGATCCGGACCCCACCAGTTCGGCCAGGTCTCCGACCGCCGCCGGAGTGCGTACCCACTGGTTCGGCCAGGTCTCTGACCGCCGCCGGAGCGTGCACCTATCTGTTCGGCCAGGTCTCCGACCGCCGCTGGAGTGCGTATCCACTGGTTTGGCCAGGTCTCCGACCGCCGCCGATTAGAGACCTTTGCCCGTCAGGACCGTATAACACAGGAGGATCAAATGAAAGCCGTTCAACTGGTTGAAATAGGGAAACCACTGGAACTCCGGGAACTGCCGCTGCCGCAGGTAGGCGAGAGGGACGTCCTCGTACGGGTCAAGGCCGCCGGCATCTGCCACTCGGACGTCCATTACCAGGCCGGCACCTCGCCGGTAGGCGCTCTTCCCCAGACGCTGGGCCACGAGATCGCCGGCATCGTCCAAGAAGTGGGGGCTCAAGTAAGCGCTGTATCCGTGGGTGATAGGGTATGCCTGCACTACCTGGTGACCTGCGGCGAGTGTGGCTACTGCCGCACAGGCAACGAACAATTCTGCTCCCAGGGCGAAATGCTGGGCAAGGATCGTGACGGCGGTTATGCCGAATACATCGTCGTTCCGGCCCGCAACGCGGTTCGGCTTCCCGACGAGATATCCTTTGAGGCTGGCGCGGTGCTGATGTGCTCGTCCTCCACATCCTTCCACGCCCTACGCAAGGCACGGCTGCAGCCTGGCGAAACAGTTGCCGTCTTTGGCGCCGGTGGGCTGGGTATTTCGGCCATCCAGCTAGCTCGGGCTTTTGGCGCGCTGCAGGTCTACGCCGTCGACATCAACCAGGAAAAACTCGATCTGGCAGGGGCCTGCGGGGCCACCCCGGTGAACGCTGCGCAGGCGGATCCCGTGGCCCAGATCATGGATCTCACCAGTGGCAGGGGCGTGGACGTTGCTCTGGAACTCATCGGACTGCCCGAGACGATGGAGCAGGCAGTGCGCTCCCTGGGCGTCCTGGGCCGGGCAGTGATGGTTGGCATCGCCGCTGAACCCTTCAAGATAGACTCCTATCGAGAACTCTTGGCCAAAGAGGCCGAGGTCATTGGCTGCTCCGACCATCTGCTCTGGGAGCTGCCTCTGCTGGTCGAGTTTGTGAAACAGGGGACCCTTGACCTCTCGAACGTGGTAGCGCGAACGGTTCCTCTGCAAGCCGGAGCCATCAATGCGACGATGGATCAATTGCATCTCTTTGGCGGCGAGGTGCGCACGGTAATCACGCCCTGGCATTGAGCATCCCACTCGCTCGCATCGGGTCCGTACCCCGGTGCTAAACGCAAAGGCGAGCAGAAACAAGATCCTGTCATTCTGAACAAGAGGATCACCCTTCTCTGCTCAAGCCAGGCCTGCGCTGAGCTCAGTCGAAGCGTCCGTGACCTGACGGTTTCTGCTCGACCAGTGCCAGGGATCAGGCTACCGACCTGATCCCAGCGGCCAGAATACTCATATCTGTGGTGTGAAATGGAATCGGGGAGTTAATGCATAGTGTTTGGAGATAGTCGAGATACCCGAGTAGGCTCTTCCAGGGTCCCGTGCCGGGCGACTGCAGCTCGTATCGTAGCTTTCATGGTCTGCCTCCTGCTGCTCTTTGCGCTGGCCGGCCTGTTCCTGTCAGTCTCACCTGCTAATGCCATAGTGTCAAGCCCCCGCGCGCCCGCGCTGGCTCCGTCTCCACCGCTGCCCGTCGCTTCCTACGCCATTGACGTTGCCTTGGATGCGGATGCCAAGTCCCTCACGGCCAGCCAGGTGATCACCTACGTCAATACCACGGACGAGCCCATACCGGACCTGGTCTTTCACCTCTACCTCAACGCCTTTCGCGATGAGAACAGTATCTTTCTGCAAGAGAGCGGAACGGGCCACCGTGGCTATGGCTGGTACCCGGAACATGCCGGCTGGATCAGGGTGGTTGACATCCATCTGGCTGACGGTACCCCTCTGATCCTTGAAGAGATCGAGGACGGCACGCTAGCCCGCGCCAACCTGCCCAGCCCCATCGCCCCTGGAGACAATGTGCAGGTAGAACTCGAGTACCAGGCTCAACTGCCCCGCGTCTTTGCCCGCACCGGCTACGCTGGCGACTTTTTCATGGTGGGCCAGTGGTTTCCCAAGCTGGGCGTCTGGCAGGATGGCGCCTGGAACGCCTACCCCTTCCACGCCAACGCCGAGTTCTATGCCGACTTTGGTACCTATGACGTGGCCATCACCTTGCCCGCCAACTATGTCACGGGCGGCACGGGCCTGCCCCTTTCCACCCAAGACAATGGCGACGGTACCCAGACGGTACGCTACCAGGCCGAGAATGTCATCGATTTTGCCTGGACCGCCTCGCCCCATTTCCAGACCGCAACGCGGCAGGTGGACGGCATCGAGCTGCTCTATCTCTATCTGCCGGGACATGAATGGTCGGTGCAGCGCGCCCTCGATGCCGCCGAGGCGGCTGTACGCCACTTTGGGGATTGGTACGGCGTGTACCCCTACCAGCGCCTCACGGTGGTCGATGTGCCCGACGACGACCAGGGGGCCGGAGGGATGGAGTACCCCACCCTGGTGACCGCCGGGAGCCTGATTCCGTCTGGCGATGGTCCGAATCCTTCGAGCCTGCCCGCCATCCGCATGTTAGAGATGGTCATTGTCCACGAGATCGGCCACCAGTGGTGGCAGTCCATGGTTGCCTTCAACGAGGCCGAGGAGCCCTGGTTGGACGAGGGCTTTACCGAGTATTCGACGGTTCGGGCAATGGATGCCGTATTTGGTGAGGATACCGCTTTTGTCGACAGTCCCATCCTCCGCATCGGCGGCCTGGATCTGCGGCGGGCCGAGTACATGAGCAGCCCCGAGCTACCCATGTACGGGCGGGCCTGGGACTTTGGCGGCATGGACTACAGTGTCGGCGCCTATGCCAAGCCGGCGCTGGCCCTGCGTACCCTGGAGCATACGCTGGGCGAAGAGGTGATGCTGGAGGTGATGCGCACCTTTTTCCAGCGCTATCAATTCGCCCACCCCACCACCGAGGATTTTCGGGTCGTGGCCGAGCAGGTCTCGGGCCAGGACCTGGCCTGGTTCTTTGACGGTCTGGTCTACGGCGATGGTGTGCTGAACTACACCGTCACCGCAATCGATGAGCACAGTGTCACCGTGGCCCGCCAGGGTGAGCTAAGGGTGCCGACCGAGGTGCTCGTGACCTTTGCCGATGGCAGCACGGTCATCGAACCGTGGGATGGTTACGAGCGGGAGCGAACCCTAGAGTACCCGGATCGCGCGCCCATCCGCCGCGCCGAGATAGACCCCGAAGGCAAGGTGGTGGTCGATCTGCAATGGGCCGACAACGGGCTCAGCCGCCGCCTCGAGGTCTCGGCCTGGCTGGCTCTCGCGACGCGCCTGCTCTACTATCTTCAAAATGCCCTGCTGGCGATGGGGGGGCTGTAGATATGAATGCCTGGCATGCTCTCCGGGCGGGCCTGGCCCGCACAACACGCTACTGGCAGGTTTGGCTGATCCTGTACGCGGCCAACCTGCTGGGCGCCCTGCTCTTGGTCTTCCTCCCGGCGCTGACCCTGGTCTCCGAGCCCGGCCACCGTCCGGCGATTCGGCAGGCTGCCGATGGCCTGGATGCCTGGCTCGTGCTCGAGACGCTGATGTCGCCCGATGCCACGGCGGCTCTGGGCCAGGGCGGCCCCGAACCCTCCCTGACGCCCGATCTGCAGCAGGCGCTCCTGGTGGCGCTCATTACGCTGGTAGCCCTGCCCTGGCTGGCCTGGCTGCCTGCCTCCTTCTTGACAGGCGGCTTGTTGCTGACCTACGCCGGGGACCCCCAGCGTAGGTCAGATTGGGGGCCCCAACCCTTCCGCTGGCGTCGCTTCCTCTGGGGCTGCTGGCATTGGTTTGGTACCTTCCTGCTCCTGGGTTTGGTGCAGGCCTT
Source organism: uncultured Chloroflexia bacterium (assembly GCA_963783445.1). Lineage (GTDB taxonomy): Bacteria > Chloroflexota > Anaerolineae > JAAYZQ01 > JAAYZQ01 > CAWANP01. The sequence goes on from CAWANP010000002.1 coordinate 1,102,526, forward strand.
TGGCTGGCTCATCGGCCTCATTCCGGGCGTGTTCCTCATCGTGGCTGCCCTCTCGGTCGGCCAATGGCTCGTGTGGTTGCTCGTCGCCGGGCTGGGGCTCTGGCTGGCCTTCTGGCTGGTTCTGCTCGAGTACGCCCGCGTCGCCGCCGTCGTTGGGGATACCAAGAACGCTGTCCGCGCGCTCGGCAGCGGCCTGCGCTTCATCGTCCGCCACCTCTTGCCCGTCGCCGGCCTGTACACACTGTCGCTCCTGTTGGCGGCGGCCCTGCACGCGCTCTTTCGTCTGGGCTTGATGCCCTACCTGCGCCTAGATTGGTGGCTTCTGGTATTGTTGGTCCAGCAGGTCTTCATTCTAGCCCGATTGGGAATCCGGCTGGTACGATTGGGGGGTGAAACAGCGTTAGTGATGGGGGCTTCTCAAGCGCCGCCGGTCCAAGAACCCGTTGGCCCTCCAACTCCAGAACCTTCATAGACTGAGCCTGTCTGCTCCACTACTTCAGGCCGAGAACCCGCGCACTCGTGGTCTTCCGATCCAACCCAGTACTACCCAGGTGCACAACCTGTTCGTAGTCGGCGCTTAAGCCTATTGACCACTTAAGCGGGGAACAGGACTTGGCTGAACAGGCAGCGGCCCAAGCCCCGAGCACAGTTGAGGGAGGTCATGCTCGCGCCATTTCCTGACCAAGTCCTACAAGTTCCTCAGCGCCGCAAAACGACCAGAAACACGCCAAAGAACGCCCTGCAAGCCCCTCTCGCCTACTGGGACCAGGCATTTGCCAGATCTGGCTGCTCCTGCTTCAATCTTTGCGCTTCGGCATAACCAGCCTCCAGCGCCTTCATATTAATCTCTTCTGTCCCCCGCGGCACTCGCTCGCTCACGGCCGCCGACAGCGCCTCGCGGCTGACGATCCCGGTCAGGCCGGCAACCAAGCCCAATGCCACGATGCTGGCCGTGATCTTGCGCCCCGTCTCCTCCTGGGCCAGTTGCGAGATCGGCACCGCCACCGCCCTGTGGCTGGGCAAACGGCTGACGCTGGTCGAGTCCACGACGATCATGCCGTCCTCTTTGACCTGCTCGTAGAACCGGTCGCAAGCCTCCTGGCTCATGCACAGCAGCAGGTCAGCGGCCATCACCTTGGGATAGTCCACCTCACCCTTGGCAATGATCACTTCCGACCGGCTTGCCCCGCCGCGGGCCTCAGGGCCGTAGCTCTGGGTCTGGATGGCATTCAACCCGTCGTGCACCGCTGCCGCCTCGGCCAGGATCACGCCCGCCAGGATCATGCCTTGCCCGCCTTCGCCGGCCAGGCGAACCTCATAGCGATCATCCAGTGCTCTTCGCGCTTCTTGTCGATCCTTTTCCATCGTCCTGGCCCCTAGATCCAACCCCGGCGCACTTTGCGCTTGCGTGGCAGCGGCAATCCCTGCGCGCGCGCGATGACCTCGTCATAGAGTTCGGTGAATTCCGGCTTGTCCTCGTCGTGAAGCACGCCCCGCACGATCTTATCTGCGGGCAGATCGTCGCCCATCTTTTCGGCGGCTTGAATGGTGACGCTGCTGTCTTTCATCAGGTGCATCATCTGGATGGGCGATTTCATGTCGTTGGCGCGTCCAAAGGTCGTGTGGCAGTAGCTGACCGCCTCGACCAGCGCGAAACCCCGCTTGCGCATCGCCTGTTCGATGAGCTTGTCCATCTGCTTGGCGTGGTAAACGGTGCTGCGAGCCACATAGGCCGCGCCAGCGGCGATGGCCAGGTCGCAGATCGGGAAGGGCTGCTCGATGTGCCCATAGGGCGCGGTGGCCGAAAAGCTGTCCAGCGGCGTCGTCGGCGACGACTGGCCGCCGGTCATGCCATAGATGCTGTTGTTGACCACGATGGCCGTCAAATCAATGTTCCGCCGCGCGGCGTGGATAAAGTGGTTGCCGCCGATGGCCATCGCATCGCCGTCGCCCATGATGACAATGATCTCCATCTCCGGCTTGGCCATCTTGAGGCCCGTGGCAAAGGCCAGCGCCCGCCCGTGCGTGGTGTGCATGGTGTTAAAGTCCATGTACACCGGCATCCGCCCGGTACAGCCGATGCCCGAGACCATGGCCACGTCGTCCTGGTTCAGTTCCAGGTTCTCCACTGATCGCAGGATGCTGCCCATCACGATGCCAATGCCGCACCCGGCGCACCAGACGTGGGGGAACTTTTTATGGTGGCGGAGATACTCGTACGTCCCCTGATCGTGTCGCTTCACCTTCCGACCTTCTTTCAGTACCAGTAGACCGCAGTTTCAGTCGATCCTAGTACCCGTTCGTAGTAGGCGCTTCGGCGCCGTTTCCTGCCATCCTCAGCCTCAGGACCGCATCGCGTCCAGGATCTGCTGCGGCGTGACCATCTGGCCGTCCGCCCGGCCCACCCGCAGGACCTTCTTCCGGCCCACGATCCGCTCCACCTCCAGGGCAATCTGGCCCAGGTTCATCTCGGCCACGATGACCCGCTGCGCATGCTCGGCAGCGCGCTCTACGGCCTTTTCCGGGAAGGGCCACAGCGTCTTGAGCCGCAGCAATCCCACCTTGCGTCCGTAGCGGGCGCGGGCCATCTTGATCGCCTGTCGCGCCGACCGAGCCGTCGAGCCGTAAGTCACCACCACCGACCGCGCATCCTCGATGCCATCCGCTTCCCACATAGCGATTTCGTCCAGGTTGCGGTCGATCTTGCGAAACACGCGGTCGATCCAGGGTTGGATCTCGTCCAGGCGCCCCGTGGGAAAGCCCCGCGCATCGTGAAGAAGCCCGGTGACGTGGAACCGGTATCCCTCGCCAAAAGGCGCCAAGGGCGGCACGTCCGAGGGCGTGCTGCCAAAAGGCTCGTACCATTCCGGCGGCACGGCCGGCATCTCGCGATTGACGATGGGTACCAGGGCTTTGGCCTGGTGCTCCCGGGATGCGCTCACCACTTGCTCGGGATTGGGTAGATCTACCTTCTCGCGCATGTGGCCCACCACCTCGTCCATCAGCACAATGACCGGGCTGCGGTACTTTTCCGCAAAGTTAAAGGCCGTCACCGTCAGATCAAAGGCTTCCAGCACCGACGCCGGCGCCAGCGCGATGATCGGATGGTCGCCGTGGGTGCCCCACCGCGCCTGCATCACGTCGCCCTGCGAGGGACTGGTGGGCAGGCCCGTGCTGGGGCCGGCCCGCATCACGTTGACGATGACGCACGGGATCTCGGTCACAGCCGCGTAGCCAATGTTCTCCTGCATCAGGGAAAAGCCCGGCCCGCTGGTGGCCGTCATGGACTTCAGCCCGCCCACCGAGGCGCCGATCACCGCCGCGATGCTGGCGATCTCGTCCTCCATCAGGATGAACTTGCCGCCCAGTCTGGGCAGTTGGCGGGACATGAACTCTGCGATCTCGGAAGAGGGGGTGATGGGGTATCCGGCAAAAAAGCGGCAGCCAACCGCCAGCGCGCCCAGCGCCGAAGCGCGGTTGCCCTGCATCAACTGTGCGGTCACAGCTCACCTCCGGCCGGCAGAGCGCCCTGCTCGGCCAGTTCGGCCAGCTCCTCCAGCTCTTCTACCTCTTCTGGCGTGAGCCGGCGCACCGTGATAGCCATATCCGGGCAGTGGGTGTCGCACCAGTGGCAGGCAGTACACGCGTCTCCGTGTACCACCACCGGCCGTCCCTGGCCGTTGGCCTCAAATACACTCTTGGGGCAAAACTCGATGCAGATGCCGCAGCCCTTGCACCAGGTATCAAAGATGGTGACGTGACCTCGGGGGCGTGCGGGACGCCGGCTGGTTGCACCAGCTTGGCCGGTCCCAGAAACCTGAACGGCGGATTCCCTCCGCCGTATCTTCAGTAGTCATATCCACAACCTCCCGGTTGCCGGCGGGTACCCCATTGCTACCCAGGATTTACACCTCATTGTACCACCAGTCGGTTCCATGTCAAGCTTGGCCGGTGGCTGCGCCAGGGCCGCAGCAAACGACCTCGGGAGTCTGCCTCGGACTCCCGAGGTCTGGCCCTGACCCTTGCAGATCCGCAGCAGCGGTGGTATACTACCTCCAGCCGATGACAAGCCTGGACGCTCCCGAGCAGCCTGCCGCGGTAGGCCCTGCGTCCTGTCGCACTGGGACCTTCCACTCTCACGAGAACTGGACCATGTGCAACCCTGCGGGAGAATGGCCCAGCAAGATCCTCGGCAACAGTATTGATTCCGGCACCGCCCGCCGTAAACAGGCGGTGCTGGGAAGATTTCTATCGATTTCAACAGCAACTCCTAGCACCGGCTCTTTCAGGTGCGGTGCAAGTGAGGAGCAGGGCCTTGCCGGCAACCCAACACCAGCGCCACTTTGAAGACCTTTCTCCGGACGACTTTGAGCGCCTGGTCTACTGGCTCGCCAAGCGCTCCGGCGACTTTGACGAGGTACAGTGGTACGGCGGCGCCCGCGACAAGGGCCGCGACGTGGTGGCCTACAAGCACACCACCACCGGCCGCGAAAAGTGGTACATTCAGGCCAAGCGCTACCAGCGCATCACCTTCGCCACGCTCCGGGATGAACTCGACAAGCTGGCGGAGCACGCCACGGATGAGCCCTCCTTTGCTCCCCAGGTAATCGTCTTTGCCACGGCCTGCCCCGTCCCGCCCCAGGCAAAGGATCAGGCCGCTGCTCACGCTAAGACAAAGCTCCTGCCGGAGCCATACTACTGGGATCGCCTCTACCTGGACGAGCGGCTGAAGGCCCAGCCGGAGACCCAGGCCGAGTTCTTTGGCGTAGACGGCCGCCACCCGCCGCTGATTTCCTCCGAGGCCATCGCCGAGGATCTCCGCGACAAGGAACTCGCCTACCTGGACGGGCTGCTGGCCCGCTACGAGCACTGGCGCGAGCACTATACCCCCCTGGCCGGCATCGCCGAGGTCCGCGCCGCCGTTCAAGATGGCCCGCGATTGGACCTGCCCATGCCCTTTGTCCCCCCCGAATTCCAGGCGCTGGTGGAGCACGGCTACGGCCAGCGCGTCGAGGTGCAGCGTGTGGCCGTGGACGATCTGCGCGCGGCTCTGGCCGAACACCGCCGCATTCTGCTTCTGGGCGATCCCGGCAGCGGCAAAACGACCACCCTGTGGCGTCTGTGCTACGACTATGCCCTGGCCGCCCGGGATGACCGCCAGAAGCCACTGCCCCTTTTCGTTCCCCTGGGCGGCTACACCGACGAGGCTCCCTTTGACGCCTACCTGGCCGGCCACCTGGGACCGCTGGCCCCCTACCTGGAGACCTACCGCGCTGCGAACCGCCTTGTCCTGCTCCTGGATGGCCTGAATGAGATGCCCCAGGCCGGCTACGCCCGCGCGGGTGGGGCGCATCCGCGACGTGCTGGATCGCTGGCCTGAGGGATCCGTGGTCGTCACCTGCCGGGCGCTGGACTACGTCGTCGAGCTGGAGGGCCTCCAGAGGGTGGAGGTTTCGCCCCTGGACCCCGGCCGCATCCGCACCTTCCTCCACAACTACCTGGGGGAGAGGCCGGGGAGCGGCTGTTCTGGGCCATGGCCGGCGGCGACGAGGTGCGCGCCCTGTGGGACACCTGGCAGGGGGCCGGCGGTACCTGGGCCGAGTTCTGGACAGCGGAGGAGATGCCCAGACCTGTCTACTCGCAGACATCGGGGACCCAGGACCGGTTGTGGGCGCATTTGAGGGAGGAATTGCCGCCCTTGCTCGCGCTGGGGCGCAACCCCTACCTGCTGCTGATGACGGCCCAGGTCTACGCCCAGTCCCAGGGAGAGCTGCCGGCCAATCGCGCCCGCCTGTTCGCCGCCTTTGTGGACACCCTGCTGGCGCGGGAGAAAAAACGGAATCCGGCGCGCTGGCTGGCCGCACAGCAGCAGGTGGCTGGCCTGGCCGCCCTGGCCTATGCCATGCAGGTTGAAGGCGGGCGCGGCACCACGGTGGATCGGGCCTGGGCGGTGGCCCGCTTGTGCCAGGCGCAGCCCGGCTGCGATGCTGAGCGGCTGCTCTATCTGGCCGCCAGTGCCACCTTGCTGGATGCCGATGCACAGAAGGTTCGCTTCTATCACCAGCTCCTGCAAGAGTATTTCGCCGCCCGCGAGTTGGACCGGCGGCTGGCCGCTGGCCAGCGCCTGGCGGGCTACTGGCCTTCGGGGCAGTGGTGGCAGCCCTCCGGCTGGGAGGAGACGGTCATCCTGCTGGCCGGGATGCGGGACGATGCTGCTGGTCTCCTGTCCGAGCTGGCGGGCGCGAACCCGGTCCTGGCCGCCCGCTGCCTCCTGGAGGGCGATGCGCGGGCCGAGGAATCAACCAGGCGCACTATCACCCAGGCGCTGAGTGCGGCGATGGCTGCCAAGGGAAAACCGCCGGTCGCCCGCTCCCTGGCCGGCGACGCCCTGTCCCGGCTGGGCGATCCCCGCCCCGGTGTGGGTCTGGATCCAGGTACCGGCCTGCCGGACATCGCCTGGTGCGACGTCCCGGCTGGCCCTTTCCTCATGGGCAGCGATGACAGCGATGGGCTGGCTTACGATGACGAGAAGCCACAGCAAGAGGTGCTGATAGTCTATGGTTACCGCATTGCCCGATACCCGCTGACCAACCTCCAGTACGCCTCGTTCCTAAGGGCTCAAGGCTATCAAGAGCGCCGCTACTGGACCGACGCTGGCTGGCAGTGGAAGGCCGATCGGGCGGGACCCGTGACCTACGGTGGGGCCTTCGATCTCCTCAACCACCCGGTGGTGGGGGTGAGCTGGTATGAGGCCGTGGCCTTCTGCCGCTGGCTGACAGAACGGCTGCGTGCGACGGGAGGTATTGAAAGGGATGAAGAGGTTAGGTTGCCGACGGAAGCCGAATGGGAGAAAGCAGCAAGGGGAACCGGCGGGCGTTTATTCCCCTGGGGCGACGAGTTCGACGCGGATCGATGCAACATGGCTGACACAGGGATCGATACCACCAGCGCGGTAGGCGCTTTTCCTGGCGGCGCATCCCCCTATGGTCTTCTGGACATGAGTGGGAACGTGGACGAGTGGTGCCGGACCAGGTGGCGGGACAGCTACCAGGAGGCGGCTGGCGAGTCACTGGAAGGGGATGCCCTCCGGGTGGTGCGTGGCGGGTCGTTCGACAATAATCAGAGGGATCGTCCGCTGCGCCTACCGCTACTGGTACGACCCGGACAACAGGGACTACGACTTTGGGGTTCGGGTGGTGGTGGCCCCCGTTGCCTCTGAACGCTGACCCTCTGGACTCTGGATCTCTGATCCGCCGTTCTCTGACATCGCGCCGAAGGCGCGATCGCCGCGGCCGCAAATCGACCTGACAGGTCTCAAAGCCAACTGCCCAAGCAGCCGGCCTCAGAAAAGGACAGGAGCCAGCCAGCCCAGCCTCTGCAAAAGACCTGTCAGGTCTGCCCAACCCCGCTCACCGCGGCCGCAAATCGACCTGACAGGTCTCACACAGCCACCCGCCAAAGCAGCCGGCCTCAGAAAAGGACAGGAGTCAGCCAGCCCAGCCTCTGCAAAAGACCTGTCAGGTCTGCCCAGCCCGCTCACCGCCGTCGCAAATCGACCTGACAGGTCTCACACAGCCACCCGCCCAAGCAGCCGGCCTCAGAAAAGGACAGGATTTGGTCAGCAGGGTCTCTACAAAAGACCTGTCAGGTCTGCCCAACCCCGCTCACCGCGGCCGCAAATCGACCTGACAGGTCTCACACAGCCACCCGCCCAAGCAGCCGGCCTCAGAAAAGGACAGGAGCCAGCCAGCCCAGCCTCTGCAAAAGACCTGTCAGGTCTGCCCAACCCCGCTCACCGCGTTCGCAAATCGACCTGACAGGTCTCACACAGCCACCCGCCCAAGCAGCCGGCCTCAGAAAAGGACAGGATCTGGTCAGCAGGGCCTCTACAAAAGACCTGTCAGGTCTGCCCAACCCCGCTCACCGTGACCGCAAATCGACCTGACAGGTCTCACACAGCCACCCGCCCAAGCAGCCGGCCTCAGAAAAGGACAGGAGCCAGCCAGCCCAGCCTCTGCAAAAGACCTGTCAGGTCTGCCCAGCCGCCACCGCCGCGGCGGCAATACGCCAGCAGTTTCTTGTCGACAGAGTCTATCCGCCCAAGTGCTTCTCTCGCCAAGCCTTTGGGGATCCCGCTGAATCGCACTAGGTATTGAAATCGACAGGAATCTGCCCAGCACCGCCTGTTTACGGCGGTGCCGGAATCAAGTTGGTCCCCGTCAATCAAGTCAATGGCAGGAGCACCATCTCTCGTGGCCTCTCTCACCGCCTCCTTGGAGAAGGTCCCCGTGGTGATCAGAAGCCCTTTGTCAGCACGCCCCACCATCGCGCCACGGAAATCACGCACCTCTCCAGGACCTACCGTTCCCTGCCATCGCTTGCACTGAAAGATCACGTGAAAGCTGAGCAGGCCGCCGAGTCTCATGGTACCCTTTCGGTCAATGCCTCTGTCTCCGCTCCTGCCTGTGACTTCCACCTGGACGAAACCGGATTCTCGTAGCATCCTCTGGGCCAGTCGTTCAAAGGCAGACGCCTCCATTTGGGCCAAGGTGCTCAACAGAGCCTCGTGCCAAGACTCGGCAGCCTCGGCTTCGCCCAGCTCTTCCTCGGCTGACGCCTTGGCCTCCTGCATCAACTCGCGAACGACGCGGACGACATCTTTCTCATCCACGGCATCCACCTTCCTGCCCGTTTGGGACAGCGCCCAGACGCCCCTCGTCGAGTTTTCAAGCACACCATACTTCTTCAAGTAGGTACGAGTCCATGCCAGCCGGTAGTCGACTTCCGTCATACCGCCTTTGTCGGGGTTGTGCAAGACCTCTAGCTGTTCATCTGAAAAGCCGGCGATCTCCGCAACCTTGTCGTTGATCTCCTCAATGGTACCGGAGCCCCCAAGTTCCTTGAGCGCCTGGATCAAGGGAGTCATCATTGAGTCGTATGTCGGCATCGCTACCTTGCTCATGTCACCGCCTCTCCAAACAGGCCCAAAGAGGTCTAGCCTGCGCTCTGCCGTCTTGGGCAACCCAACCTCGCAACCCACCCTTCACGCAGCGTGGCGCCTCTTGATGGGCGAAGGTCTGTCCTCAGACCCGGTCTCATGACCGAGCCCGACTCAACCTTGACCTCAGCCTCAACCCTCAGTACCGAACATGTCCTGACAAAAGGAAGGAACCCCTTCATGCCCGAAGATACCTCCATCAAGAGCGTTCAATCCGAAAATCCCGCCAATCCGTGTACTCCTGAGCCTATCCTCCAGGATGCCCAAACGCAGTCCCCGAACGCGCCTCCCACGTCGGCCAGCTCACCACCCGCGTCCGATCCCCAACCGCCAACCTCGACGGTACCCCCAAAGTCCGGCCAGCCCAATCCTTCGCTACCGCCGTCACCCTCGTTCCAACCCTCGCAACAGGCCAACCGCGCAGTCCGACCCTTGGGGTTTTCTTCAACCCCAAGGGTCTGACCAGGAGGACCACTCACGCCCCACAATCCCAACTCAGCGCCCAAAAATCAGCAGCTTCCTCCTCGCCCTCACTACAGCGCCGCCGCAGCCAGCGCTTCACCTCATTCCTATCTACCAATCCTCCATTCTCTGAGATTTTCAACGGTTCTTGACAAAACCGAACATTTGTGCTACAATACCCGTGAACATACAGGCACGCTAGCGCTACCGCCCTTTCGCCAGATTGCCATGTAGGAGGCTCACCCCATGCCCCGCAACCCAAACAAAACCCCCTGTTCCGTCCCAGGCTGCCGCGCCTGGGCCATCCGTGGTTCTAGCCCACCACGCTGTTCGCCTCATCGGTCCCGCAAAGCTAGTCCTGAAGCGGGTCAGCAGGCCTCACCTGACCCTGTCCCGACCCAGGCCGGGGGTACCGGACCCAAAGGAAGAAAAATCGAAGGGCGAACCCTGAGCGAAGCTGAAGGGCGAACCCCAACCGTCGGCGCCCCACCCGCCAACCAGAACCACCTTGTCCACGGCTTCTACAGCACCGTCCTCCGTCCCAAAGAACGCGCCGACCTCGTCGCCTACGCCGCCGACACGACCCTCGACGCCGAGATTGCCATTGCGCGCGTGGCCCTGCGTCGCATCCTGGGCATGTTCCTTACCGGCGTCACGCCCGGACCCGAGCCCTTTCCCCTCGATGCCCAGGACTATGCCCGCTTTGCCAGCCTGGCCTTCCAGGGAGCCGGTACCATCTCTCGTCTCCTTCGCGCCCGTCAGGCCCTCTCCGGAGACACCGACCCCCTGATGGGCTTCCTGACCCAGGCCTTGGAGGAACTCGGTGAGGAATGGGGCGTGGACCTGTCAGCGAAATGAGGCCATACACTCCCGATCCCGATATTGAAGCCCGGAAAAAAAAGATCCCGATGCCCAGTGTTCGAGTCGAAAAATGCTCAGCCGGTTTGCTGACTATCCAAAAGCGCCCAGCGCCCGTACCAGGAGCAACACATTGCACCGCGGAGGCGCAGAGCACACCGAGTTCAGACAGTGATTTGGTCTACTCCGCGCTCTCTGCCTCTCTGCGGTGAAACTGAGCGATCACCAGAGTCAGTTTGGTGATTGCCCACAAGTGGCCAGTACCCATTCTTGGAGTGACAGATTGCACAGCCCGGCTACTCGTTCTATCGCGCACAGGCGCCAAAAACGCCAAGTCATTGGTTGTTCTTGTTTTCCTTTGCGCTCTTTGCGTCTTTGCGGTGAGATGTGGGTAATGACCAAAGTGGTAGTGTATCGAATTCGGTGGAAATCATAGGGCGCGCTGTGGGGCATTGGATTCATAGGCTTCCTGGGCGATCATGGCGAGAACACCATCGTCAGAGTGATAGGCATTGGCGGCACCAGCTCGACGACCGAGTCTGCGGCTGAAGCGTTCGAGCCGGCTGGTGCTACGCAAGTGCTCGCGGCCCCAGGTGGGGAACTGCTGATCCAGACTGTAGTAGGTGACGGTAGAGCGCAAGTCCCGGCGCAGAGCCGCGACAGCCTCCGGTTGGGAATCGCGGTGGGTACGGACAGTTTTGAGATAGCGGCGAAGAGCAGTCTGGTAGTGGCGTGCTTCCCAGATGGACCGGAAGTCCTTGAAGATCGCCTTTCGGCGTCGACGGCGCTGTTTGGGTGAAAGGTCTTCAGACACCTGGATGGCATTGTAGATGTTGCGCAGTTTGTGAAAGAGGCAGCGTTGTTGCTCTGCATCAAACCAGACGCTTTGCAGGGCAGAACAGAGACCTTTCCCCCGTCATGGATGATGAGTTTCAATCCATTCTCGCCGCGCAGGCCCTGGGCTTCCAGAACTTCGAGGACGCTGACCCAATCTTCGGCGTTTTCGCTTTCGGCCAACTGCCAATGCAGGATTTGCGAGCGGTCAGAGTCGGGCCAGATGCCCATGGCGATGAGAATAGGACACTTGAGACGTCCTTTGACCGGCCCTTTGCGGCCCCGACGGTCTCGGCGGACTTTGCCATTGGACCGCAGGATCGTCACCCAGATGGCATCGACCTGCAAGACGGGTGGTACATCGTCTGGGTCGCGGTCAGATTCAGGATCTGCGAGTTGATGCAGGCGCTTGTTCGGGGTACGCAAGGCCAACGGGCCAATGTGCAGGTAGGCCCAGCTCCTTGCGCATCTATGCTATCCCAGATACGCTGATAGGGACGCAACCAGCCGCCAAAGTCGATCTTCACACTTCCGCCACATTCGCACCGTACACGAGGCAGATCGACCGACAGTACACCCCAAGGGGTCAACAGTTACCGCTTTCGAAACCCATTTCGGCTGAATCGATGACTCCTTCTCGTCCCGCAACGACTACATCGCCCTTCTCGTTGGAGTCGCCACGATACCCTCCTGCGCCGCTGGTAGTAGAATCGTCCAAGTAGATGGCATACAATCGCCAGCAGCAGTGTGTTAAGCCTCTGCTCCATCTGCTGTCGCAAGCATGCTTCTGCTTCCTCTAGGGCTGACCGCAGTTGGTCCCGGGCGTTGACAGGAGAACAGCTTTGAGGTATCTTGGCCATAATGGAGTGGGCTCTCTGCAATCTGGTCGTCGCAAACCTGGATTACATCGAGTCCGCTCCAGCTCCAATTTCCACCGACTTGCATACACAGATTGTGACTAGTTTGGATCAGATGGTGGTGGAGCCATTCCTTGACGGGCGAACCAGGCGGCCCGCGCTTCGGCGGCCACAAACACCGAGCCTGTGCAGCAAACGAGATCCTGTGGACCTGCGTATGCCAGCGCCAGGTCAAGCGCCTGGGAAACGGTCGGGCATACCTCGGTCTCAAGGCCCAATTCCGCCGCCTGAGCCTGAATCCAGGCAGGAGTGGCAGCCTTGGGATGCTGCGTCGCCGTGATGATGGCGCGGCCAGCATCGGCAAGCAGCGCTCGGAGAAGGCCGGGATGTGACATGATCCGCCGAAGCGCCGAGCACGACGACCAGGCGGTCATAGTCCAGGATTTCCTGCAAAGCTGCCATCGACTTGCGCGCTGAATCTGCATTGTGCGCGCAATCGACCACGACCAGCGGCTCGCGCCCCAAGATCTCCAGGCGTCCCGGCCATTTCACGGCCGCCAAGCCCCTCCGTACGGCCTCTGTGGGCAACGAAAGGCCCTGCTCCTCCAGCAAGGACAGGGTCGCGACTGCCGTCGTCGCATTCACCGCTTGATATGCGCCCAGCAGCGGGATACGAAACTTACCGATAGGCTCAAGCTTGCGATAGATGGTCAAGGTCTGCCCGTCGAGATCGGCATGGCCCGTCTCGCAGCTCCAATCACGTCCCACCAGCGTCAACGGCGCATTGTTCAGAAGGCTGGTGGCCTCGATCACGGCCAGTGCATCTTCGCTCTGGGGGGCGCTGACCACCGGTACTTCTGGTTTGATGATGCCTGCCTTCTCCGCGGCAATCTCGGCGCGAGTCTCGCCCAGAATGCCAGTGTGATCGAGGCTGATGGAGGTAATGACCGCCACGGCAGGGTTGAGCACGTTGGTGGCATCCAACCGCCCCCCTAACCCTACTTCTACCGAAGCCCACTCGACACCCTGTTCCGCAAACCAGGCGAAGGCCAGGCAGGTCATGACCTCAAAGGTGGTAATCTCGGGTACCTGGTCCAGCAGTGGCCGCATCTTCTGGACAAGGCGGACGATGTCCTCTTCGGTGATCAGCTCACCGTTCACCTGGATCCGCTCGCGAAACGAGTGTAGGTGAGGGGAGGTATACAATCCGGTGCGATGGCCCGCCGCCCGAAGCACAGATGCGACCATCGCTGCCGTCGACCCCTTGCCCTTGGTTCCGGCGATGTGCACGGCCTGGAAGCTCTGTTGGGGATCGCCCAGTAGAGATAGAAGGTGCCGCACGCGGTCCAGACTGTAGAACTCGGAGGAATAGGCGGCCAGACCCATCCGCTCATAGTCGGTGAAGCCATACACGTACCACAGAATGTCTCGATAGGATGCCATTGGTTTCATGGCGGTATTCTATCTCATATGCCTCGAAATGTAAAGTTGCCAAAACAAAAGGTGGGTGGTATCATGGGCATGGAGGGAACACGGGCTTGCACTCATCTGAGAAACCTTGGCGAACCCACGTCTTGATCCTGGGTGCCTACTTGCTGTTGGCCTTACTGCTGACCTTGCCGCTTGCGCTGAACCTGAAAACGCACGTGCCGGGCAACGGCGTGGACGACCCGCCCCTGACCTGGAACCTTTGGTGGGTTCGACACGCCCTCATCGATCTGGGGACCAATCCCTTCGATTCTGACTACCTGTTCTACCCCTTGGGCATCAATTTGAGCTTTTATACTCTGACGGTGCTCAATGGACTGCTCTCCATCCCGCTGCAGTCGGTTCTTGGCCTGATCCCAGCCAGCAATTTGCTGCTCCTGTCCTCGTTTGTCCTCGGTGGCTATGGAGTCTTTCTCCTGGCGCTCTTTGTACTCGGCCTGCGTCAACATGAACACGCTGGCCCAGACCAGAGACACGCGGCAACCCCTGCCCTGTGTGCTGCCGCCTTTGTCGCTGGACTGCTGTACGCTTTTTCCTCGAGCAAGCTCGCTTATGCGGCCCTGGGCCAGTGGAACATTGCCAGCTCCCAGTGGATCCCCTTCTACGTGCTCTATCTCTTCAAAGTGACCCAGCATCCCCGGCGATGGCGCTACGTGTTCCTGGCCGGCCTGTTTCTGTTGCTGCAGGCTTATGCCGAGTTGACCTACGCGACCTTCCTTGTGCTGTTCACCGGCCTTTGGTTGCTGTGGCACGTCTTTGTCCACCGCCGGGATCTGAAGTCAGTGCAACTGGGGCGCCTGGTAGCAAACCTTGTCTTGATCGGGCTGCTCCTGGTTGTGGGCCTAGCTCCGATGCTGGCCACAATGATCCCCGATATGCTCGTCGAGGGCGACGTCTTTGCCCAGGGAGGCGGTTTCTCTGACGTATTCTCGGCGGACCTTCTGGGTTTCTTGGTGCCGACCATGTACCATCCTTTGCTGGGTACGCTGGTAGAGCGTTTCCACTTTGATCATACGGTGGGCCAGCACATCTATATCGGAGTCGCCACACTGGTTCTGGCAGTGGTGGGGCTTGTCTATTGGGCGCGAGGGACTGAGCCAGAACCGGCCGGTACTGGGCCAGACTCGGCCCAGCGTTCCGGCGGTGCGGCCTCGGTTTCTCCTGGGATCCGCTATTCCCTCTGGGTCAAGTTCTGGTCCCTGTCGGCTCTGCTATTCTGGTTGATGACCCTGGGACCCGCGCTGCGACTCGACGGGCGGTCAACCGGCCTGCCCTTGCCCTTTTCCCTGGTGGCTCAACTGCCCTTTCTCAAGGGCAATCGATACCCCAGTCGCTACAGCGTGCTCCTCGTCCTGAGCCTGGCCATGCTGGTTTCGTTTGGGCTACTGGCTATCCTACGGGTCCTCCGAAAGCAGCCCGCCGTGATCCTCAAGGCTGCGACGCTGCTCCTGGTCGCGCTCCTGCTCTTTGAGCATCTGTCTATCCCCCTCCCTCTCTCCGATATGCGCGTTCCAGAGGTGTACGACATCGTCGCCAGCGAGATGCCAGGACAGTATACCCTGCTGGATCTGCCTGTGGCCTGGCGCAATGGATCCCGTGTCACAGGGACCCAACACCCCCTCATCATGTTTGAGCAATACTACCAATCAGCCCACGGCCAGCGGATCTTGGCGGGCAACACCTCGCGCAACCCGCCCCTCAAGTTCCAGTACTTTGTAAATGCGCCGGTGATTAGTACCATCATCGCTCTGGAGACGGGCCACGAGGTAGGCCCGGAAATCATCGAGCGGGATCGCAGCCTTGCGCCTGAGGTACTGCGGTTCCTGGATATCCAGGCCATCGTCATCCACCCGGAACAGACCGGGCCTGGCATGATCCCCTATATCGAGGAGGTCATGCCCGTCCGGCGCCTTCACGAGGATGCCGGAGTCGTTGCCTACGGCGTAGAGCTGCCCCCTTGGCCCGAGACCTGGAGCATGGCACCAGGCGACGATCTGGGCCGGCTGAGTTTTGCCGAAGGATGGGGGATACCCGCATACGACGTTATCTGGGCCCAGCGCCATGCGGCACGACTTCTCGTGCCCTCGAATGGCGTTGCGCAGGAGATGGCCTTCCGGGCCTACACCCTGGAAGGGGGCCAGCAACTGACGGTTGAGGTCAACGGGAAGCCGGTACAGCACATCGGCATGGCTGCTGGCTGGATGGAGTACGAGTTCACCGTGCCCGCCAAGGCCCTGCAGCCAGGCCTGAATGAGATCTGGTTGCGCTTTGACAAGCTGGTTCCTGCGGGCCAGGTACGGCTGTCGCCCCGGACCATCGGATATACGGGGGTAGAATCGCCGGTCAATCTGGTGGTAGAGAGCGCTGGACTGGAGGTTGGCGACTTTGGTTACATCCATGTCGATGGCGAGAACGTGTCACTCAACCAGCGGGGTTACAACGTAGCTGTCCTGGATCCCCAAAGCGGAGCGGTAGAGCAGGTCTCAGCATTTGACACGCACTCGGACGAGGGGGCGAGCCAGGCATTGGCTGGCTTTCTTTCCGGCGTGCCCTCCGGGCATATCGTGGCCATTGCTGCTGCCGACGAAGCCTCTCGGTACCTGGGTGAGGATGCGGTAGTTGCGTTGCAAGGACTTGGTGCGGCAGGAGACTTGCGGGGCAAGACACGCTGGGGCCACAGCATCATTGGTGTCCAAGGGGCGCTTCCAGGTACGGCTCTGGAGTCACTGGGTTGGATGCAACCGGTTGTCGTGGTAGCAGGCGAGGGGGCAACAGAACCCACCCTGGCTGCTGCCTTCTCCAGTTTTGAGTTCAAGGCTATCGAGGAATAGCCAGAATAAGCGATTGAGCCGTTCCGTTGTCGCCGACTTGACAGGCATTGGGCAAAGATCTATAATCAGCAGATCGCAGTGCACAGGCCAAATCCATGGCCCGGTAGGATTCCCCCGGGAGACACCGGTCAGGGGCTGGTAGGGTGCGATGCGCTGTGGGCTGCTGAGAATCGCCGTGTCGGCAAGAGTACAAGGAGCAGTAACAATGATTGACGTGAACGCACTACGCAAAGGTGTGACCTTTACCATGGACGGGGCGCTATGGAAGGTCATTGACTACCAGCACCACAAGCCCGGCCGGGGCAAGGCCGTCATCCGTACCAAACTGCGCAACCTGCGCACTGGGGCCACCATTGACAAGAACTTTACCTCCGGCGACCGTGTCCAGGACATCCGTCTGGACCATCAGACCGTCCAGTATCTGTATAGTGATGGAGAGTTCTTTTACTTCATGGATACCGAGACCTACGAGCAGTTCCCGCTGGCCGGCGCTATCCTCGAGGACGCCAAGCCCTACCTCGTGGACAACATGGAGATTGAACTCTCCAGCTACGAGGGCGAGCCGCTGGACGTAGAACTTCCCATCACCGTCGATCTGCGGGTGGTAGAAGCCCCACCAGGTTTTGCCGGGGATACGGCAAGCGGTGCGACCAAGGAGGTGACGCTGGAGACCGGTTTCAAGCTCCAGGTTCCGCTGTTCATCGCGGAAGACGATGTCCTGCGGATTGATACCCGTGATGGCCGGTACGTGACTCGCGTATAGTTCTTTCTCTGCTTCAAGAGTAGAAAAGGGCCTTCCTCTGATGGGGAAGGCCCTTGCTGTGTGCCTCTGACCGACCGCCGGGGCTACCTGTCGACAGTTCCGCTCTCCACCAATTGGTTCAGGCTGCGTTGGTATACCTGGTAGGCCTGCCAGCCATAGAGAACAAAGCGAACGGACTCGATGCCACTTGGTTCCTGATTGGATAGGTAGTCGACCACGGTTTGGAGTGCAATCGGCGCCGCTTCATCCAGGGGGTAGCCGTAGGCGCCGGTGCTGATGGAAGGGAAAGCCACGCTCTTTACACCGTGTTCAGCAGCTACCTCCAGGCTGCGGCGGTAGGCGCTGGACAGCAACATGGCGGCGTCCATGGCGCTCTCCTGCCAGTAGACTGGTCCTACAGTGTGGATTACGTACCGCGCCTGGAGCCGCCCTCCCGTCGTGATTTTGGCGTCGCCCGTCTCGCAACCCCCAAGCTTACGGCACTCGGCCAGGATCTCGGGGTCCTCCAGCGCGATGGATCGCGCCGTCCACGCCTCCACCTCCCAGTAGCGAACTATTGGCAGCATTGACGATGGCCTCGGTATCCTGCTTGGTGATGTCACCTTCCACCAGTTCCAGTACCGCCTGCCCGAACTGAACTCTCACCCGAAACCTCCTTTCGTTATGCGGTCGCAGCCAGGGCTTGCCGCCGCCTTGGGCGTTATGCTCTGACCACAATTACTGTACCTTCCTGACACCTAGCCTATGCTCCGATTTGCCCCCCGCCATTTTCCACGGTATAGTAGCGCCACCATGACCCCGCTACGCGACATTGACCCATCCATTGACCTGCCGGCCATTGCCCGCCGTCTATTGGACTGGTACGAGCGTCACCGTCGCGACCTGCCCTGGCGGCGCGTCCACGAGCCCTATGCCATCTGGGTGGCCGAGATCATGCTCCAGCAGACGAGGGTCGATACCGTAATTGCCTACTATGAGCGGTTCCTGCTCAGGTTCCCCACTCTGGATGCGCTGGCGACGGCCCCTTTGGACGACGTTCTCAAGGCATGGGAAGGTCTTGGTTACTATGCTCGTGCTCGGAACCTGCACGCCGCGGCGCGCAAGATCCGAGAAACGCTCGACGGCTGCCTGCCCCGCTCTCCAGAAGACCTGCAACGCCTGCCGGGCGTGGGCCGCTATACCGCTGCGGCCATCGCCAGCATTGCCTATGGGCAGGATGCCGTGGCCCTGGACGGAAACCTGCGCCGGGTTCTGTGTCGCATCTTTGCCATTGACGACGACCCCGGCCGGCCCAGCACCCAACGCCGGCTGGAAGCCCTGGGCCTGGTCCTGTTGCCCCCTGGCCGGGCCAGCGACTTTAACCAGGCCCTCATGGACCTGGGCGCTCTTGTCTGCACGCCGAGCAGCCCACGCTGCCTGATCTGTCCCCTCATGAATCTCTGCCAGGCCCAAAAGGAGGGCATTCAGGAAGCGCTACCTATCCGCGCTACGCGTACTTTCCGTCCCCATCGCGACGTGACGGCGGGGGTGATCTATGACCAGCGTGGCCACTTTTTGATTACGCGGCGCCCCCTGGATGGGCTCCTGGGCGGCCTTTGGGAATTCCCTGGGGGCAAACGGCGTCCCGGCGAGAAACTGGTGCCCTGTCTCAGGCGGGAGATCATTGAGGAACTGGCCATCGAGATCGAGATCGGCGATCTGCTGTGCAAGATAGAGCACTCGTTCACGCACTTTTATATGACGCTCTACGCTTTTCACTGCCAGTGGCTGGGTGGGGAACCCCAGTGCCTGGGCTGTGACGACCTGCGCTGGGTCACTCTCGACCAGCTTGATGCCTTTGCTTTCCCCGTCGCTGACCAAAAGATCATTGCCACCCTGCGGGATGGAGCTTCGGTCAGCAGCCACTAACCCTCGGATCAGTCAAACTTCATGAAGCGTCGTACTGTCTGCACAAACTCGACCGGCGAAGGGCGGTAGGGGTGGATGCGGTTCTTGACCGCGTAGCCCTTCCATAGCTTGTAGGCCAGGCGAAAGATAGAGTTGGGGGGCAGTTTGATGAGCTGGCGGATGAGGCCCGTCAGCCACGGCCATTCCACCGCCAGGGCGAAAAGCTTGTTGAAATTCTGGATCTGGCGCTTCTCCTCCGGGGTCGAAAAGACGAGGACCGACCGCTCCCAGGCCGACGGATCAATGTCCTCCAGGGATCCCTCGACGTAGCCGTTCTCTCGGGCATACTCGCCCAGCTCGGTGCGCGGGTAGGGCTGGTAGAGGAAGGCATTGGCGTAGGCTGGCTTGCAAGCATGGTTTAGAGCCAGCGTCTGAAAATCATCCCCCAGTGTGCCGCCTGGCAAGCCAACCATGTTGGTCGTGAGCAGCCGGATCCCCGCCTCGCGGACGAGAGAACTGGCCTCGATGATCTGCTCATCTGAGAGGTTGCGTTTGAGGATCTCATTGCGCAGCGCCGGGTCGCCAGTTTCCAGTCCCATGCCCACGCTGGCGCAGCCTGCCCGCTTGAGCATCTCGATCTTTTGAGGGGTCACCAGGTTGGCCCGCACGTTGCAAAAAAAGGGCAGTCCCACCTCGCGGGGCAGCTTTTCGGCCAGCTCCTCCAGCCAGTTCGCATAAACGATAAAGAGATCGTCCAGAAAGACGACGAATTGCAGCGGGTATCGCTCCTGGACCCACTGGATCTCCTGAATGACCTTGTCGACGCTCATCTGGCGCAGGCGCTTGCCCTTGCCCTTGTACACCTGGGCCAGAGCATGGTTGAAGCAATAGGTGCAATCGTAGGGACAGCCCCGGCTGGTGATGAAGTGCTTGATGCCGCTCTGCCGGGCAAAGTCATCCTTTTCGAATAGCAGCTCGCGGTCCGGGAAAGCGATTCGGTCCATGTCGTCTTCGAGGGGGCGAACCGGGTTGCGCTCAATCTGTCCGTTGCGCTTGAACCACCAATTGTCGATGCCGGTGAGGGGGTGCCCGGCCTGAACGCTCTCCACCAGATCCAGGATGGCGCCCTCGGCTTCACCGATGCAGACGGCGTCCACCCCCGGCTCCTCCACATACTCGGGGAAATAGGTGGGGTGCGGGCCGCCAAAGACCGAGACGACTTCTGCCGCTTCCTTGATGCGCAGGTTCAGATCGCGATAGTAGCCCTGCGAGCCGGTATACACGCTGTAGCCCACGACCCCTGGCTGCCACTCGCGGGCCACCGCCACCGGGTCCTCGTCAGATGCCACCGCCAGCCGTACTTCGTGCCCTGCCTGCCGCAGCACGCTCGACAGGTAGAGCAGCCCCAGGGGCTCATAGTCGATCTGTTTTTCGACAAAGAGAATTCGCATAATTCATGGGTCCTTCGTCCTGCATCCTACATTCGCACGCCGTCGATAGCGGTCCCGCAATGGATGCACCTGCCATCCCTGAGTCTGTCGCTTTCTGACCTGGAAGCCCCGTCTCTCGATGACGGTCTGGCTGCAGTTGGGGCAGAGAGTATTCTCCAGGCGGGCGCCGGGCATGTTGCCCACATAGACGTAGCGCAGCCCGGCCTGCCTGCCCAGTTCGTAGGCCCGGCGCAGGGAGGCCTGGGGTGTTGCGCCCCGGTCGTGCATCTTGTAGTCAGGATGGAAACGGCTGACGTGCCAGGGGGTCTCCACGCCCAGCTCAGTGGCGATAAAGTGGGCAATGTCCCCCAGTTCGCCAGCGGAATCGTTCATGCCAGGCACCACCAGTGTGGTCACTTCGACCCAGACTCCCAGCTCTTTCATGTTCTTGAGAGAATCCAGAACGGGCTGGAGCCGGGCTCCACAGACTCTTCTGTAGGTGTCATCGCGGAAGGCCTTCAAGTCCACGTTGGCCGCGTTGAGCCACGGTTCGTGGCCGTTTCCCAGTCCCTGGAAGAGTTCCAGCATCTCGCGCGTCATATAGCCGTTGGTGACATAGACGCTGGCGATGTCCACCTGGCGGGCCAGGCGGGCGATGTCATAGCTGTATTCAAAAAAGATGGTCGGTTCGGTGTAGGTGTAGGCGATGGACTGAGAGCCAGCTCTCTGTGCTGCACGGACTACCTCTTCTGGCGTCGCTTGGCGGCCCAGGATCTGGCCCCGCTCGCGGGGCATCTGCGAGATGTCGGCATTCTGGCAGAAGGCGCAGCGGAAATTGCAGCCGGCAGTGGCGATGGAGAAGGCGGTGCTGCCCGGGTGAAAGTGAAACAGAGGTTTCTTTTCGATAGGGTCGACGGCCTGTGACAGCGGGATGCCGTAGGTCAGCGTGTAGAGCGTCCCATCCCGGTTCTCGCGGACCAGGCAGACCCCTTTGCGCCCCGGCTCGATGATACAGCGGTGCGCACACAGGTTGCACCGTACCCCCTGGTCCTCAAGCTTCTCGTAGAGCAGGGCCTCCACTGTGGCATGCCTCCTATCTGGCCGGCGTCCCAATCACCAGTCCGCCTACCACCTCGGGTACAGGTGCTCGAGTCGTCCTACGCGGCCCGGCCAAAGGGCGGCTTTGGCAGCTCCCGTCGCAGAGATCGCGTGAAATCGCCCTTCGACAGGCTCAGGGTAATCACAGGCCAATCGCGAGGCGATCTCGGCCATCGACAAAGCCAGGTTTCTGGCTACAGTCCCCCGTTCACCGAGGCCAGGATCGCCTCCAGCGTCCGCCGGCTGGCAGCGTCTTCTGGCAGCTTGACGATGGGCTCGCCCAGGGCATCCAGCTCGTTCACTGCTGGGTCGGCGGGAATGAGTCCTGCCAATTCCAGCTTGTGCTCCTTGATGGCATCCATCAAGGGCGCTGGCAGCTCGTCGCCGTTGACCCGGTTGACGATGAGATAGGCCGCGCCCACCTCGGTCTTGAGCTCATCGACCACCTCTGCCACCCGCCCGGCGGCCACGATCCCCCGCAGGGATCGGGTCGCTGATGATGAGCAGCAGGTCCACGTCGCGGGTGGTGCGCCGGCTGAGGTGCTCCAGCCCCGCCTCGTTGTCGATGACCACATACTCATAGTGGTCCGATATGCGGTCCACGGACTCGCGCAGGATGTTGTTGGCCGCGCAGTAACAGCCCGGGCCCTCCGGCCTGCCCATGGCCAGCAAATCGAAGGAGGCTTCCTCACTGAGCGCGTCATTGATGCGAAAGTCGAGATAGTCCCACTTGCTCATGCCGCTCAGGGCTTGGCTGCCGCCGACGGCCGTGGCCGTCTCTTCGCGTACGTCGCCCACGGTATCATAGAGCGGCACGCCCAGGGCCAGGTTGAGATTGGTGCTGGGATCTGCGTCAATGGCCAAGATCGCGCCCTTGTTTTTCTTTGCGAGATAGTCGATGACCAGTGCCGAGATGGTGGTCTTGCCGGTTCCGCCTTTGCCTGCGACCGCGATGGTCTTGGTCACTTCCAACCCCCTAACTTGGACTGAGTTGCTTTGACTGGATGGTAGCATAGAGGATCCTGCCTGTCAAGGACAGGCGCTGGCATAAACTGGCAACTGGCTTGATTCAGGATCGAATTTTGCTCCAGCAGGAGCGAGGTCCTGCCACCCACCGCCCGCGGTGCCACCACGCCAGTGATTTGGTACGCGTTGGCTTGCGTGGTATAATGCGGGCGAGCGAGCTGGGCCCGTTCTGACCGCCTCAGTGTCTACCGAGCGTACGTGCGTGGCTGAACCAACGACAAAGACGCCGTCTTATGCCCACGTGAACGCGGGGACCCCCAGCATATCGGCACCGTGGCCCAGAATCCTTTCACCGAAGCGCAGCAAGATGGCGGTTTCGTGACAGGGTTTCTGAGCTACAGGGCGGCTGGGACCATGGCCGACAAGGGGAGGCAGTGAGTGATGCAAGGGCGTATGCAGGAGATCAGCGAGCGAAGGGACCGCGGGGAACAGTACGGCCTGTATGGCCCGCTGGAGATCTTTAGCGGCACCGCCAACCCAGTACTGGCCCAGGAGATCGCTGATCGGCTGCAGCAGCGTCTGGGCAAGGTGACCATCTGCCAGTTTGCCAACCAGAACATCTTTGCCAAACTGGATGAGAGCGTTCGCAGCAAGGACGTCTTTCTGATCCAGCCCACCTGCCCCGGGGTGAGGAACCGCAAGCACAAGTCGAGCGAATGCGTAGTGGTACCGGAGCTGGTCGACCAGCTCCAGCCGCACGAGTTCGAAGAAGTGCCGTCTTCAGTTAATGATAACATCCTCGAGCTGCTGGTGCTGATCGACGGGCTGCGACGTGATTCGGCGGGGCGCATCACGGCCGTGATCCCTTATTTTGCCTACGGTCGCACCGACAAGAAGGACCAGCCCCGCGTTCCCATCTCGGCCCGCTTGATGGCTGATGTCGTGAGCGTGGCAGGGGCCAACCGGTTTTTGGTTATCGACCTTCATGCCGGGCAGATCCAGGGGTTTTTTGATATTCCCGGCGATGAACTAACCGCCCAGCATATTCTGGTGGAGTACTTCCGAGACAAGGGGCTGCGCAACGCCGTGGTCGTCGCCCCGGACATCGGGGCCAGCCGCCGGGCGCGCAACTTTGCCGAGAGTTTGGATCTGCCCCTGGCCATTATCGAGAAGCGGCGCAGCCAGGATGGCAGCGAGACGCGCCAGCTCAATCTCATTGGAAACGTGCAGGGCCAGCATGCCATCATCTTTGACGACGAGATCGATACGGGGGGGACCACTGCGCAGGGGGCAGAATTCGTGCGCCAGCGGGGGGCCCTGGATGTCTACGCCTGTGCCACCCACGCTCTTCTGTCTTCGCCCGTCGGGGTGGAGAACATGAAGGCGGCCAAACTGAAGGAATTGGTGGTCACCAATACGGTTTATCTCTCTCCCGCAAAGTGCCAGGCCCTGCAACCCTTTTTGCAGGTGCTGTCGGTAGCGGACCTGCTGGCCGAGGTGATCCGGCGCATCCACCGGGGCATTTCGGTTGGGGAGTTGTTCAACGAGTAGCCGGATTCATCGAAGGACATTCGTTCGACCAAAGCCACAGCGCTAGAGGATATGATATCGTAAATGCTAAAAGGATTGTTGAGTAGGGTCGTTGGGGGTTCCAACGAGCGTGAGGTAGAGAAACTCCAGCCGATGGTGGCGCCATCAATGAGCTGGAGCCCGAGATGGAACGGCGCACGGAGGCTGAACTCCGCGCGCTTACCGACCAATTCAGGGACCGGCTGGCCGCTGGCGAGACGTTGGATGACTTGATGGTGGATGCCTTTGCCGTGGTGCGCGAGATTGCCAAACGCACGGTGGACATGCGCCCCTTTGACGTCCAGTTGATCGGCGGCATTGTCCTGCACCAGGGCAAGGTGGCCGAGATGAGGACGGGCGAGGGCAAAACGCTGGTGGCCACGATGCCCCTCTACCTGAACGCGCTGTTGGGCCGTGGCGCCCACTTGGTGACTGTCAACGATTACCTGGCCCGTCGCGATGCCCTGTGGATGGCGCCTGTCTATCACCTGCTGGGCCTCAGCGTGGGCCTGCTCCAGTCTGGCGCCGAGCAGCCGGCCTATCTCTACGATCCGAACTATGAGCGCGAGCCCTACCCGGGCCTGCGCCCCGTGCCGCGTAGGGAAGCCTACGGTGCTGACATAACCTACGGAACCAATAACGAGTTCGGTTTCGACTACCTCCGCGACAATCTGTCCCTCACCTTGGAGGGCCGTGTTCAGCGTACCCTCTACTATGCCATCGTGGACGAGGTGGACAACATCTTTGTCGACGAGGCGCGCACCCCATTGATCATCTCGGGGCCCTCGGACGAACCGGTTGAGGAGTACGGCCGCTTCGCGGCCATCGCTCGCAGGCTGGAGCCAGAGATCCACTACGAGTTGGGCGAGAAAGAGCGTTCCGTAATCCTCACCGATGCCGGTCTGGCCGTCGTCGAGCAGGAGACGGGTATTGAAAACATCTATGATGAGGCCAACTACCGCTACGTGCACTATATGCAACAGGCGCTAAAGGCCCAGGTCCTCTTTTTCGAGGGTCGCGACTACATTCGCCAGCGCATGAACATCATCCTCATCGACCAGCATACCGGCCGGCTCATGCCCAACCGCCGCCTGAGCGAGGGGTTGCACCAGGCCATAGAAGCCAAGGAAGGGGTGCCGGTCCGCCCCAGGGATGTGACCTCAGCTACCATTACCATCCAGAACTACTTTCGCATGTACGAGAAGCTGGCCGGTATGAGCGGAACGGCCGTCACAGAGGCCGAAGAGTTCTTCAAAATCTACAACCTGGACGTATTGTCCATTCCCACCAACAAGCCGGTCATCCGCAAAGACCACTCTGACGTTGTTTATCGAGGCGAGGAGGCCAAGCTGCGGGCTGTCTCCCGGGCCATCCTGGCCTGTCACAGCCGGGGCCAGCCGCTGCTGGTGGGTACCACCTCGGTGGAAAAGTCTGAGAAACTGAGCCTCCGACTCACCGCGGAGCGCCTGCAGATGGCCGTTCTGGCGCCACGCATGGCTTATGCGCTGCAGGATTCGGACCTTGGCCGGGAAGACCGCGACGCGCTGCGCGAGACGATGAACGCCAGTCTGGAGACGATGAACCCGGCTGCCTGGCGCAAGCTGGCCCGGGCACTGGAGCTGAACCCCAATGCGCTGGACCCTGACAACCTGCGGTGGGCGAGCGATTACCTGGAGCTTCCCGGACGAGCCGGTCGTCCAGCGGCGACTAGAAAAAGCCCTGCGAGAGGGGATCCCCCACGAGATCCTGAATGCCAAGGAGCACACGCGCGAGGCGACTATCATCGCCCGCGCTGGTGAGCCGGGGGCAGTGACCATCGCTACCAACATGGCCGGGCGAGGTGTGGACATCAAGCTCGGAGGCGAGTTGTCGGAGGAGATGAACCACCGGGCGATCCAGGTGATCCGGGGACGGGGACTGGATCCTTTTAGCGCGACGCAAGCCCAGATGGACAGCGCCATCGCCGAGGTGGTGCCCCAGTACGCGCAGCATCGCGAACAGGCGCTGGCGGCAGGCGGACTGCACATTCTGGGTACGGAACGGCACGAAGCGCGGCGCATCGACAATCAGCTCCGGGGCCGGTCAGGGCGTCAGGGCGAGCCTGGTTCCTCGCGCTTCTACCTCTCCCTGGAAGATGACCTGATGCGTCGCTTTGGGCGCAAGGAGATGCTGTCCAAGCTGATGGAGCAGATCGGGGATGATTTTCCCATCGAGCACAATCTGGTGAGTAAAACCATCGAGCGGGCGCAGACATCGGTAGAAGGCTACAACTTTGACATCCGCAAGCACCTCTTGGAGTACGATGACGTCCTGAACCGCCAGCGTGAGACCATCTATGACGAGCGGCTGCGCATCCTCAAGAGTGACGATCTGCGGCCCGAGGTCTGGCGGATGTTGGAGCGGCAGGCGGACGAGTACCTGGAAAAGTACGGCGAGGAGCCTGATCAGCGCCGCCAAGTGTTTGCCGGCATGGACGATGTGATGCCGCTGCTGCTGTCTGCACCCAACGGACCCTTTCAGGGCCCTCTCGCTTTCGGCAACCACCTCACTGCTTTCCCATCTTTCACCGTCAGCTTTCTTGCCGAACAGCTTGCGGATGAACCCTTGGAGGGGGTACGTGAGACCCTCCACGAGCTGGCCTACCGGGCTGCAGCCAGCTATGGCGAGCAGACGAGTCGTATGGTAAGCGAAATGGCTCAGGATGTCCTGGACAAATATGATGAGCAGCTAGAGTACTACCAGGCGCTACTTGACGAGAAGATCGAGGACTATGTTCAGGTCGCGGAGGAACGGGGCGAGATGCCAGATCTCCGCAGGCTGGCGCAGCACCTTGAGCGCACTTACCCCTTAAAACTTACCATGCCGCGTGGGCTCCAGATGGGTCTGGACGACGACTCATCGGAGCTTCGCGCCCACTGGCTGGCTGAGATCGAGGTGGAATTTCATCGGCAGACCTGCAATGGGTTCATGGACCGGGCTCAGATCCGGCTGCCTGCCGATGTGCGGCTGGACCGGCTTCGGCCTGCCCGGATTCCTGCTGCCAAACTGAGCGATGAGCTACTGCGTGTGCGCCAACTAGCCGCCAAGCAGCCCCGAGACGATGCTGGGCGCGAGCAGATGGATGCCCTGTCCCTACCGGACAGCTCCGATGCCGCCCAGGTATTGGAGCTTGTGCAGGCGGTCAAGGAAACCAGCAGGCTCGACTATAGCCGGCTGGACCGCCTGGTGGGCCACGTACTGGGCGCTTACCTGGATGACTTGATGGGCCTGTACCTGGAGGCCGTGGGCGACGGGGGGGGGCGCCTCCGGCGCGACCTGGAGGGCCTACAAGCCTCTGTCATTGAGGGCAAGAAGGGGAGGCGCGCCACCGATCTCGTCAGCGTGCTGCGCCAGATGAACGATCTGGTTCACCTGGAGATCTCTGACCTGGAGCGCCTGCTGAGCCAGGCCCTGGCACACGAATTCGACAAGTGGGCCCAGCGCCAGCTAGCGGAGATAGATGCGGATGCCAGCCGGACGCCTCTTCAGGAAGCCAGTTGGACGGGCATCTCCGAGCACATCCTGGTCACTCATTACACAGAGCGGCAGGTCTACGACCGCGCGCACCGGCGTCACTCTGCCTGGCTGCCGCGGCTGCCCCTTGGCTACATGGCCCAGGGCCAGGTAGAGGACATGGACGTTGGTGCGCTGCGCGAGGCGATCCTGGCCTCGTTGCACTGGGTCCTGGAGCAACGTGAGCAGGTTTGGGGCCGCAAGGAGTTCCAGCGTTGGGAGCGCCTCTCAGCGGATGATCTGGGCGAAGGGGCGCTCGAGAGTCTGACCCGTCATTTTGGCGAGCAACAATTGGGCGATCAGCGAGAGCTACTCGTGGAGGATCTGTCGCCCGACCTCTACGCTCGCTTGCGGTTTGTTTTGGCCTTGCGCCAATGGCAGGAACGCGACCTGCGTCTGGGCGATCTTCCCCAGGCGGACAGTCTGCTGGACCATTTAGGACAGGCGCTGGAGGAAGAGATCCTCGCCACGCCCATTGGAGAGTTGGATGCGCAGGTGCGGGACCGCATCGGCTCCTACCTGCGCCAGGGCGGGTTCCTGGATGACCAGGATCTGAGGACCAGGCTCGTGGAGAAGCCCATCAGCAATTGGGATCCGCGTACCAGGGACGAAGTTGCCGGATTGCTGGGACAGGAGTTCATTGCTGAGCACGCTGAGAAATCCTTTATCGACCTCGAGCCGGACGCTCGTGACGTTGGCCTCGCCTATTTGCAGCGCCAGCGACGTTTTGTAGATGAGGATCGTGTGCAACGTTTCCTGGTCTACGAGGGGCTGGGCGACCTGCCGCCAGAGATACAGGCGGATGCGCTCTCGCGTCTTTCCCGATCCCGGCTGGACCGGGTCAGCCGCCGCAAGATCGCCAACCTGGATGTCAAGATCCGGCAGGAGGTGATCGGGTCGCTGCAGAGACAGGGTCTCTTTACCGACCAGCGTCGGCGCGATGAGGTGTTGTCCGAAGCAAGCTCCCTGCGCCATTTGGAGCCGGATGTGCGCTCAGGCTTTGGCGCCTTCCTGGCCCGTCAGGAGCTGGGAGATCGGAGTCTGAATGGACTGGACGGAGATGCCCGCGAGTACGTTCTGGTGCAGCTCAAACAAAGCGGGACTCTCGTCGATCCTGCACTGGAAGAGGGCCTGGAGTCAAAACGGCTTGGCGAGCTTGAGTCTGGAACGGACGGGGACTCTGGCGCCTCTGTCGCAATGCGGATCCAGGATGATCTCATAGCCGAGGTCCTCAGCGATCTGGCTGCCAAGACCATGGAAGAACTACCTGCCGAGACCCGCCATCTGGTGCACGAGGCACTTGATGAGCGCAACTACTTTGTGGACCAGGAAAAGGTTGGCTGGTACGAGCGAAAGACGCTGGCCCAGCTTCCCAGCGAGTCTATGCATGGTCTGGAGCAACGCCTGGGACAGTCTCGGCTGGCTGACATCACCGATACGCCTTTCCGGGACCTGCCATCGGAGACGAAGCAATCTCTGCTGGGCTTTCTTGACAGCGCCGGAATACTGAAGGAGCGTGCCGGGCGCCTGCGCCTGACCCAGGCCGGAACGCTGCACGAGCTTTCGGACGCGGACCTTGCCGAGGTCGCCCGCTATTTGGGACGGCAGTGGCTGGTCCAGATTCGCGATCAGCGCCCGCCTGCCTTGCCCGAGAGGGACCATGAGATCGTGTGGAGCTACCTGCGTGCTCAGGGCCAGTTTTCCGACGAGTTCAAGGAAGAACTGTTTGCCTACCAACGATTGAGCGAGTTCGACGAGGAGACCCGTGGCGCTATAGAGCGCGCTGTGGTGGAGCGCCTCACCTCAACCCTGCTCTCCCAGCCGATCGGCGACCTGTCGCCTGATCTGCAGGTCAATATCCGAGAGCGGCTGGCCGCATCCGACTATTTCGTTGACCCGGCGCGCCAGCACCAGGTAGAGACTACCGCGTCGCAGAGCCTGCCCCCTGAGCAGCGGCAGGCGGTGGAAGGAGCTCTGGGCGCGTATATCCTCTCCGAACTGGATGCCATGTCTATTGACGAGCTATCACCCGATACCCAGGCCGCCCTGTGGCGCTACCTGGACGAGGTGGGCTACCTGGTAGACGAGCGGACGCGCAGCAAGTACCTGGACCGCCCCATGGCTGACCTGGGAAGCGACGTCTACGATGCAGTGGTCGCTGACTTGGCAGCAAGCTTTGAGGAGGAGATCGGTGACAGGCCGGTCTCAGATCTGGATGATAACCTTCGCCAGGCCCTGCGAGAGGCGCTGGAGGCGATGGGTTTCTTTGAGAGCGATCAAGTTCGCGAACAGGTTCTTGCCCAGCCCCTGGGAACCCTGAGACGGGAAGACCTGGAAACGCTCGCCACCGAGTTTGGCCGGATGCTGCTGGATTCTTGGGCGGGCCAGCGCTTGAGCGATCTGCCGGCGGAGGAGCGGGATGCGGTGCTCGCGCATCTTCAGGCCCGGGACTGGTTTCTGGACCAGAAGCGGCTCCAACGCCTGCAATCACTGCGTTTGGGTGACCTGGATGGTTCAGCAGGTGTGTTCCCGAATGGTCAGTCCACGCCGGCCGGTCTGCAGCGAGATATGGTTGATACGCTGTGCCGCCAGCAGGTGGACCAGCTCCGCCGGCGGCGCCTCGTAACCCTCGATGGTGACGAGCGACGCACAGTCCTGGAAGTGCTAAGAGAACAGGGATCTGTATTGCCAGAGGACCAGATGCGTCCTCTGCGGCGCCAGCGAGTCATGGAGCTAGATCAAGATACCTACTATGATCTGCTCCAAAGCTTGGGCGAGGATGTGGTGGACCAGTGGGGCTCGGTCCAGTTCCAGGATCTTGAGGAGGATCAGCAGTCGTTCCTCAGTGCCTACCTGGGGCGGCAGATCATGGGCCGCATCGAGAGCCGGGTGCTATTGTATACCATCAGCCGCCTGTGGATCGGCTACCTGACCGATATTGAGGATCTGCGCCGGGGCATTGGGCTGGAGGCCTATGGCCAGCGCGACCCATTGGTGGAGTACAAACGCCGCGCCTTTGAGCTGTTCGAGGAGTTGGGGGACAATATCCGGAGAACCGCCGTCCGCTCCCTGTTCCAACAGCCTCCACAACCGCTCCGCGGCCAGTGATCGTGTACGTCGATTTGATTTGGTAGCAGATGGTCCTTGGGAGGGCAATATGGTGATTGCGACCTTCGCGGAACTTTTAGACGTAGCCAGGTCCAAAGGACCCAAAACGGTGGCCGTTGCGGCCGGCCACCAGTCGGAGATCATGCTGGCCGGTCTTGATGCAGAAATGGCCGGCCTGGCTCAAGTCATTCTGGTGGGCGATAGCGAAATGATCCGCCAGATCGCGGCCCAGCAGGGTTTTGACATCTCCCGCATGGAGGTCATCCACCAATCCCATCCGGGCGAGGCTGCCTGGCAGGTGATGCGACTGGTGCACGATGGTCAGGCAGACATTGCCATGAAGGGCAAAGTGGAGACCAGTGACTTTTTGCGCGCCGCTCTGAGCAAGGAGCTGGGACTGCGAACTGGACGTCTATTTTCCCACGTTGCTGTCTTTGAGATCCCAGGCTTTGATCGCTTGATCTTTATCAGTGATGCCGGAGTCGTCGTTGCGCCTGACCTTGAGCAGAAGGTTCAGATCGTGCAGAACGCCATCAATGTGGCCCACAGTCTGCAGATCGACCTGCCCCGGGTGGCTGTTCTTGCAGCCACTGAGGTGGTGAACCCCAAGATCCCAACAACACTGGATGCGGCCAACCTGTCAAAGATGGCGGATCGGGGCCAGATCAAGGGCGGGCTCGTAGATGGGCCACTGGCGCTGGATAACGCCATCTCGCCTGAATCGGTGCGGATCAAGGGTATCAAGAGTGAGGTCGCGGGCTATGCTGACATTCTCATTGCTCCAGACATTGAGGCCGGCAATGTGCTCGCCAAGGCCATTACCTACTTTGCGCAGGGAAAGATGGCAGGCGTTGTAGTGGGTGCTCGCTGCCCTCTGATCTTGCCTTCCCGGTCGGACACGCGCGAAGCCAAGCTGGTTTCGCTAGCGCTGGGAGTCATGCTGGCCTCATGAGCGAGGTGCCGCACCCTGGCAGCTCGGTTCGGCCTGGCTCAGGTGATTCGGCCCTGCTTCTACCAGGTGGATCGTCACCCTTCACCTCGGGAGTTACGATCTTTACAGGGCGCTTTGGCAGCGGCAAGACTGAGACGGCCATCAACTATGCTCTCACACTGGTCGAGGGTTTGGTGCCGGATGATTCTGGCCACGTGACCCATGCCGGCCAGTCATCGAATCAGCAGCCTCAACGCTTGCCCGGTTCCTTACTGATCGACCTGGATATTGTCACTCCATATTTCCGCTCGAGAGAAGTGGCTGAGGCGATGCGGGGCGCGGGGGTGTCGGTGATCACACCATCTATCGAAGGTCAGTACCTGGATGTGCCCGCTATTGCTCCCGAGATTTTGGGGGCAATCCAGCAACTCGATCTGCCGGTGGTTTTGGACGTGGGTGGCGACCGGCAGGGCGCCCGAGCGCTGGGACAGTTCAGCGCAGCCATAGGCAGGCATCGTCATGGACGGGGTGTACGCATGCATTTTGTGGTGAACCCCTTCCGGCCTTTCACTGATACTCTGGATGGACTGGCGAGTTCCATCGCCGAGATCGAGGCCAGCTCCCGCCTGCAGGTCACAAGCCTGGTTAGCAACCCCAATCTGATGGGTGAGACAAGGGCTGATATTATTCTCGATGGTCACGCAGTGATTGAGGGCTTTGCGGGGGCATTGGGACTGCCCATCGCTTTCGTTTGTGTCGAGCGCCGCTGGGCCACCCAGCTGGGAGCTCAAGGTCAAATGAGTTCCATTTTGCCAGATTTGACCCACCCGGTGTTGGTTCTTGATCGCTATTTCGCCATGCCCTGGGAGTAGGGAGAAGCCCAAGGTGAGGGCAGAAAGCTGAGAGAAGTGAATATGACCATTCGCAACTTTGCGCAACTGATGGCCATGGCCATGACCCGTGCTCCCAAGCGCGTGGTCATTGTTGGCGGCGGCCAGCGGCAAACCCTCCGTGCGGTGCGCCGGGCGCGGGCCATGGGTTTGGCGGACTGTATTCTGATCGACGATCCTGCTCGTCTCAACGACATTGCCGGGGAATTGGACATCGAGCTTGCAGGCATGGAGCTTGTTGAGGAAGGCGATATGGTTGAGGCAGCCTACAAAGCTGTGGCGATGGTCCACGCGGACGGTGCGGATTTGGTGATGAATGGCCGGGCACTGCCCGTTGAGCTGATGCAGGCAGCACTGGATGGCGAAAAGGGGCTGCGCATTGGCAAGACCATCAGCGACGTCAGCGTATTCGAGATCCCGGACTTTGACCGGCTACTTTTGATCAGTGATGCGGCCATTATCGTCTCGCCCACGCTGGCGCAAAAGGTGGCCATCGTCCAGAATGCCATTGATACGGCCATAGAGCTGGGCATCGTTGAGCCCAAGGTTGCCATCCTGGCCGCGACCGAAATGGTCAACCCTGAGATGCCGGCCAACATGGACGCTGCCAACCTATCCAAGATGGCCGAACGGGGCCAGATCCGGGGGGGCTTGGTGGATGGACCATTGGCCTTGGACAACGCAATCTCGTTAAAGGCGACGGAGATGAAGGGTATCAGCAGCCAGGTAGCTGGCTATGCCGACATCCTCATCGCTCCCGATGTGGAATCGGGCAACATCCTGGCCAAGGCCCTCTCCTATTTCGCCCAGGGTCAAATGGCCAGCGTCGTGGTGGGTGCCAAGTGCCCAATCGTGATGCCTTCGCGCTCCGATCCGCCTGAGCAGAAGCTGATGTCCATGGCCCTGGGTGTCTGCCTGTCCAGGTAGGTCAATCTGCAATTGCGCAGATAGGCAAGGCCGCACGAGTGTATCGCCAGCGGACTGCCCAAGGAGTCTTAGATCATGAGCCACATCGTCATTGACCAGGATCGGTGCAAGGGCTGCGAACTATGTACGGCCGTCTGCCCTCAGGGAAGTCTGGTACAGATGGCTAGCCACTTTAACGCCAAGGGGTATCGCCCTTCAGTCTTTGTCGACCCGGACCACGCCTGCACCGGCTGTACGTTGTGTGCAATGATGTGTCCTGACATGGTAATCACCGTGTACCGCACACCCAGAAAGAAGCGGAAAACGTGACGCGCGGTAGCTGTTGCAGGATCATGGTACGCGCCGGGCAGGCTTTGCCCCGCGGGCATCTGTGGAAAGGATGGAAGCCGTGAAAGTGCTGATGAAGGGCAACGAAGCCATTGCTGAAGCCGCCATCCGGGCTGGGTGCGACGCCTATTTTGGCTACCCTATCACCCCCCAGACCGAAGTGTTGGAGTATATGTCGCGTAGGATGCCAGAGCTGGGCCGGGCCTTTGTGCAAGCCGAGAGCGAGCTGGGCGCCATCAATATGGTCTACGGTGCGGCCTGCACCGGCGTGCGAACCATGACTACCACGTCGAGCCCTGGCTACAGCCTGATGCAAGAAAGTGTCTCGTACCTGGCCATGTCTTTTGTTCCCTGTGTCATCGTTAACATCATGCGTGGCGGGCCGGGCCTGGGCAACATCCAGCCGGCCCAGGGGGACTATTTCCAGATGACCAAAGGCGGCGGCCACGGCGACTACAATCTTATCGTCCTGGCGCCTTCGACGGTGCAAGAAACGGTGGACCTGGTAGTCGAGGCTTTTGACCTGGCCGACAAATACCTCCAGCCGGTCACCGTCATTGCCGATGGCTTGATCGGCCAAATCATGGAGCCGGTCGAGTTCCCCGAGACTGGTAAGATAGTGCGGCCCGAGCATCCTTGGGCGCTGACCGGCGCCAGGGATCGCGAAAAGAATGTCATCACCTCGTTGTATCTGGGAGCCCAGAAGCTGGAACATGAGAACCTCAAGCTTCAGGCGCTAATCCAGAGGATCAGGGACAGTGAGGTCCGCTACAGCGAGTATATGATGGAAGGCGCCGAGATGGTGGTGGTGGCCTACGGCACGGCGGGGCGCATCGTCCAAACTGCCGTCAAACAGGCGCGGGCTGAGGGCATTCCCGTCGGCCTGTTCCGGCCAATCTCCATGTTTCCCTTCCCCGGCCAGCGCCTCGAAGAGATTGCCAGGGCAGTGCGCAATATCCTGGTGGTAGAGCTGAGTGCCGGCCAGATGATCGAGGACGTGCGGCTGGCTGCGCAAGGCCGGGTCCCCATCTCCTTCTATGGCAAAATGGGCGGCGTCGTGCCCCTGCCTGAGGACGTTCTGGGGCAGATCCGCAAGCTGGCTTGAGGACTCTGGCCTGCGTTGCTGGAAAGGCCACAGCAGTCCCAGCCTGGAGCTTTCCCTTTCTGGCAGTGAGCCAGGAGCCGCCTCAGGCTGATATGATGTGAGGAGTAGCCATGACACAAGAGGCTCAACTAGTCTTTGACCGACCCAAGTCCCTTACGGATGTGGTGACCCACTATTGTCCTGGTTGTATCCACGGTATCGTCCACCGGCTGATTGCCGAGGTGATGGACGAACTGGGCATTCGCGAGCGAACGGTGGGTATCGCGCCGGTGGGCTGTTCGGTGCTTGCCTACAATTACTTTGAGTGTGATTTTTGTGAGGCGGCTCACGGCCGCGCACCTGCTATGGCCACCGGCATCAAGCGCGCTAAACCGGATCTGATCGTTTTCACCTACCAGGGAGACGGAGATCTGGCTTCCATCGGAACCAATGAACTGATCCATGCGGCTGCCCGTGGTGAGAATATCACCACAGTCTTTATCAATAACGCGGTGTATGGCATGACGGGGGGGCAGATGGCTCCGACAACCCTACCCGGCATGGTTACAACCTCTTCGCCTTTTGGTCGGGATGTGAAAACTCAGGGGTATCCGGTCCGGGTCAGCGAGTTGATATCCCAGTTGGACGGAGCTGCCTATATCGTGCGGCGTGCGGCGCACAAGCCTTCAGAGGTACGCAGGCTTCGCAAGGCCCTCAAGACCGCCTTTCTGGTACAGATAACCGGCGCCGGCTTTTCGATGGTCGAGGTGTTATCCAACTGTCCCACCAACTGGGGCATGACACCCATGGAATCGTTGGCATTTGTCGAGGAACGGTTGGTTCCCTACTACCCGCTGGGCGACTACAGGGTCGTTGAGGGCATCAAGAACCTTCCGAAATCCTAGCTGCGAGCCCGGTCGCTGTTCGATTGAGGAGCAGTCCATGCATGAAGAAGTGATCGTCTCCGGCTTTGGGGGGCAGGGCGCTCTCTTTGCCGGTCAGTTGCTGGCCTACACGGGTCTGGATGAGGGCTACCATGTGACCTGGATCCCCTCCTACGGCCCAGAGATGCGCGGGGGAACCGCGCATTGTACTGTCATACTGTCCGATGACGACATCGGGTCACCCATCATCCGCGAGCCGACTGTCTGCATCGTGATGAATCCGCCCTCGATGGAGAAATACGATCCGTTGGTCAAAGCCGGCGGCTTGCTGGTGGTGAACTCGACCTTGATCCGTGGCAGGTCGGCGCGAGATGACATAACGGTCGCCTATGTACCGGCCAACGAGCTGGCTGCCGATCTTGGCAATGTCAAGATGGCGAATGTCGTGCTGCTGGGTGCGATGCTCGGCGTCCGAGAGATCCTGGCCATCGAGAGCGTCAAGCGGACCCTTGATGAGCACATCCCAAAGCGGCGCAAGCACATCATCCAACCAAACAAGCGGGCCCTGGATCGGGGCCTGGCTTACGCGCAGGGCCGGCACGTCGAGGCGGCTGCTGCGCTTGGGGTTGGCTGACGGGGCTCGCTGGGCCCCTGAGACTCCTTTGACTTGTGGACAGGGTAGGGAGAAAACTGTGCAATTTGGCGACGTGAGACTAAGTGTGGTTTCTGATGGTACCTATTGGGAGGACGGGGGCGGCCTGTTCGGGCTGGTTCCCAAAGTCATGTGGGAACAGGTTGAGGCCCCTGACGAACGGAATCGCTTGCCCTTTCAGACGTGGTGTCTGCTCATCGAAACCAGATCGCAGCGTATTTTGGTGGATACAGGCTACGGGGACAAGCTGTCCGAGAAGGAACGGGGATACAAGAGCCTTAGCGGTGAGCGCCGTCTGCTGGGCAACCTGGACGCCCTGGGCATTGGGGAAAAGGAGATCGACCTGGTGGTCAACACCCACCTCCATGGCGACCACAGTGGGGGCAACACAGTCCGCGTCGGTGATGGAGGGCTTGCCCCAACCTTCTCAATGGCCACCTACTGCGTTCAGAGGCTAGAGCTGGCCGATGCCATGTACCCAAATGAGCGGACCCGGGCTACCTATCGCCGGGAGAACTTTGAGCCGCTGGAGCGAGCGGGGCAACTGCGCGTTCTCTGGGGTGATACCCAGCTTACCGACGAGGTTCGCGTAGTGGTCACGCCGGGCCACACGCAGGCTCACCAGTGTGTCATCGTCGAAAGCGGGGGCCAGTCAGCGATGTTCATGGGAGACGTGGCCTCGTGGCCCATCCACATGGAGCGACTGGCCTGGGTACCAGCCTATGACGTGGAACCGATGGTTAGCATCGAAACCAAACGAAGCTTGGCGCGTTGGGCAGTGGATGGCCAGGTGCTGCTTATCTTTGAACACCATCCCGAGATCGTGGCCGGATACCTGCACGCCACGGAGCGACCGGATCGTTTCCGATTGGAGCCGGTGGACGCCTTGGGCTTTTCCTAGATACCTGCCCCCCGTATCGCGCCAGCCTCAATCTCCCACGGGGATTGGGCTCGGGAGACACGTGTGCCCTATTCAGCGTGCGGTGGACCAACATCCGCCCACGCAGATGTGAAGCTGCGCTATCGCTGGCAGCGAGGACAGTAGTGGGTGGATCTCCCCCCGAGGACGATTCGCTCGATGGCCGAGTCACATACAAGGCAGGGCTTTCCTGTCTGGCCATAGACGGTAACCTGATCCTGGTAGGTGCCGGCCTCGCCCCGGGCATCGAGGTATCCTCCGTCACCCAGGGTCGTACCCCGGCTCTCCACGGCGCCTCCCAGTACTGTGCGTATCGCCTGGTACAGCCGAACTTGCTCCTCTGGAGTTAGTGAATTGGCTTTCCGCAGGGGATGGAGACTGGCCGCAAAGAGTGATTCATCGGCATAGATATTGCCCAACCCGGCAAGAAACTCTTGATTTAACAGCAGCGGCTTGAGCCGGCCTGAGCGCCGTGCCAGCAGGTGGCGGAAATCGTTCACGGTGAAATCACCGGCCAGGGGCTCAGGACCTAGCTTTCCTGTGATCTGTGCTGGATCGCTCACCAAATAGACGCGTCCGAACTTGCGCACATCGTGAAAGCAGAGCTGTCGCCCACTATCCAGGCCAAATACCGTGTGCGTGTGTTTGTCGAGCGGCTCTCCGGAAGGCACAACTTGCAGGCGGCCGCTCATCTTGAGGTGGATTAGCAGGGCCCCACTGTCCAGGTTGACGACCACGTACTTGCCGCGCCGGCCGACAGACACAACCCGCCGTCCCACGATCTGTTTCTCGAATTGGGCCTCGCTGGGGAAAGCGATGGTCCTCGGCCAGCGCACTGTTACGCCGGTAAAGGTTTGACCCACCAGCGGCCCGGCCAATCCCCGGGCTACGGTCTCGACCTCAGGGAGTTCGGGCATTCTTCGGCCGCCCTTCTTCTCCGGTTGTTCTCAGAAGGTTCATCAAATCAGTTCAAGAGGACTGGCGCAAGGGCCTAGATTCTGGCGCCCAGGATTTCCGAAGATATGGCGCACTCGTGCTGGCCAAAAGCCTGGCAGGCGCCAGGCACGTTGGCGGGTATGTGAACGCCGAATTTCGCCAGGGCCCGGCCGAGGTGACAGAGGGGCAGGCCCACCACGCTAAGCCAGCAGCCATCTACCCAGGACACGGGATCGAACTCTGGGTGCTGGATGGCGTAGGCGCCGGCCTTGTCCATAGGATCGCCGCTCTCCACATACTTGGCAATCTCTGCGTCGGTATAGTCGCGCATCCAGACCAAGCTTTCGGCCAGCTGGCAGACCATGCGCCGCCTGGCAGGGTGCCACAAGCTGACACCGCTATAGACCACGTGCGACCGCCCGCGCAGGAGCTGGAGCATCCGAGTTGCATCATCGGGATCCGTTGGTTTTCCCATCACCTGGCCGTTTAGAACTACGACGGTATCGGCGGCCACGACGAGGGCGTCAGGCCGAACATCCCTGACGGCCAGCGCCTTGGCCTGACTCAGGCGCAGTACCATTTCAGTCGGCGGCTCTCTGTCAAGGGCTCGTTCGTCGATGTCGACTGCCTTGACAACAAAAGGCAGGCCCAATAGTGGCAGGAGTTGCCTTCTCCGAGGTGAACCCGAGGCCAGGATCAGCCGCCGGACGCCAAAACTATCAGTAGTCATCAGTCCTCAATTCTCCAGTGCCCTGCAAATGGCAGCGGCTGTCTGATCCAGGGTCTGTCGCCCGGGCACGAGCTCATAATCCGGACCAAACCGGAAGCCAAAGCCATCGCCCAGAAAGCGGGGGATGACATGCAGATGAACGTGACTGACTTCCTGACCGGCTGCCTCGCCGTCGGCCAGGAAGAGGTTAACTCCCTCGCAGCGGACCCCGGATGCTCGAAGCGCAGCGGCCAATTCTCTGCCTACGCGGAACATGTGGCCGCCGGTATCTGGGGCCAGATCAGCCAGGTGGGCGGCATGCACCCTGGGCACAACCAGAAGGTGCCCGTCGTTGACGGGCTGGATGTCCATAAAGGCAGCTACCCGGTCGTCAGCATACACGAGGCTGGCTGGAGCCTTGCCCTGTACGATTTCGCAGAAAACACAAAACTCCTGAGTCATCGCGGCCTACAACCTCACCAGGGTATCCTGTTCCTGCCCCTTGCGTACGTAGGTCAGGGACAGGTCTCGCCCTTTGGGCATTTCGCGCACCAGCCGGTGCAGGTCATCTGCCCGGCTCACCAATTGGCCTCCCAGGGCGGTGATCACGTCCCCCTTGCGCAGGCCGGCCTGTTCGGCAGGAGAGCCTGCCCGTACCCGACCTACGTATGCGCCTGAGGCTGGAATGCCGGGCTGCTTGTGTGCCTGAGAGGCCGCGTCGGCAACGGATGCTCCCAGGCGCGGACCTGACTTGGTCTTGGCACCGCGAGCTTGGTTCAGGAGCTGCATCAGTTGGGGCTGGTTAAAACCAACCACCGCCTGGCCGTCCACAGTAGTGACCGGTACCCCCTGCTGTCCCGAGGCCCGGACCATCTCCATCGCCGCCTGCCGGTCTGCGGCGACGTTCTTTTCGATATAGCGTACCCCCTGCCGCGAAAGAAACTCTTTCGCCTGATAGCAGTACGGTCAGGTGGGGGTGGTATAGACAATTACATTCATGCTTCCGCTCTCCTGTTTGGAGGGTCGATGGCGCGATGGGGACATGCTGACACGCAGGAGTAGCAGCCAAGGCAAAAGTCCGGATCGGCAACCGGGACGCTGTCTTGATCCTCCCTGCGGAGCCCCTGGGCCAGACAGGTTTCGATAGGCGGGCAATCGGCACAACGCTGGCACCGCGAAGGGTCGACGCGGGGCACGATGTCGTCCCAGAAGTTGCTACTCTGGGGCACCGGCTAGCTCTCCAAGCCGGGCCAGTACTTTCTCGGCGTGACCATCAACCTTCACCGTGGGCCACACGGCCTGCACGACGCCCGTGGGGTCGATGAGATAGGTGATCCGGTTCGCCGACTTGCCGTGGTCCTTGAGTGTTCCATAGTCGGTGGCTATCTCTTTGTCTGAGTCCGAGATGAGCGCGAACTGAAAGTCGTGCTTGTCCCGGAATTTGGCCAGGGTAGCTGGCTTGTCAGTACTAACCCCTATCACGACCGCATTCAACGCCTGAAATTCGTCCAGCAGGGCATTGAAAGCCTGTCCCTCCCGGGTGCAGCCAGACGTATGGGCTTTGGGATAGAAGTAAAGCACCAACCAGCGTCCCTGGAAATCGCTCAATGCCAGAGGGGACTCTCCAGCAGTGAGCGCTTGGAACTGGGGCGCCGGAGCGCCAACGGGCAATAGACTGCTCACAATTCCTACCTCCTGAGCTACTCTATTCTGGTCACAACCCTTGCGCCAGATTTCGAGATGGGTCGGATTATACCAAGGTTGCTGCCCTACGTCAAGCGCTCTGTCGCTGTGGGGATTGTAGGGGGGCTTGGCACGACTCAGACGCTGGGCACGGCCTGAGCCGTGCCAGCGTCACCTAGCGCGGAGGGATAGAACCGGCCTGTTTGACGCGTCCCGCCCAACAAGGCGAGGCGATACGATACGAGGCGCTACCAACGGCCGGAATCAGGTGTGCACGGTGGAACACCGGGCTTCACTGCAAACCTGGCCGTGCTCGCTACCGATGATCCACTGTCAGTAGCGGGCACGGCGCAGCGTCTACTCAGTCTACAGCGCCGGCGGAAACGTAGCGGAGGAAGATCATCAACTCTGGATTCGCCGTAAGGTTGGCGGATTCGTCGCTGTCCGAATACGCCGCCTTGGGGGCTCCGTGATGCCGAACGGCTATCAGCTCGGGGTTGGCGGCCAAGAACGAGCCTTCTCCCTTCATGCCTGCTGCCTCGGCATGACGCCGTGCGGCCATCAACTCCGGGTTGGTGGACAGGAACGCGGCCTCTGACTGCTTGGCCGTTTCCCTGGCGTAGCGGTCGGCCGCCATCAACTCTGGGTTGGCGGCCACCAGAGAAGCGACATCCGTTGTCTCTACGATGGACCTGCTACCCGGCACCACAACGGCCACTGCCGCGAAGAGAAGCACCATCGCTGCAAGCACAATGGCCAAGGCAGCGACCTTTCTGCTGAACGCGTTTTGGGTCTCATCCTGTGGGATGGGCAGATGGATACCATCAATCCTCTGGCTCACGTTATGACCTCCTTCTTTTTTTGGGGGGGAGCTGGTTTCCCCCGGCTGGATGGACTGCTCAGCTCGATTGCTGAGTACTTGTGATTCTTGCCTCAATGAACGTAGTATCTCCCAGTTTTCCGGCGCCAGCACTCCTACATAAGCTATTCTTAAGACAAGCATGATTCGGTTCTTAAGGTCAGGCGTCCGCCAATGTGCTAGAATGCAGGTGTGACTAGCGATTGTGTTCTGACCTGGAAGATAAGACTGGAGAAAAGGGAGAGATCAGATGAAGAGACTGGTGAGTGGCGTGCTGGATGTCCTGGTTATCCTTTCGGTCCTGGCAATCGGGGCTTCCGCTGCACCCGGGGTGGCTG
Organism: uncultured Chloroflexia bacterium; assembly: GCA_963783445.1. GTDB lineage: Bacteria > Chloroflexota > Anaerolineae > JAAYZQ01 > JAAYZQ01 > CAWANP01. Next base: position 1,144,366 of record CAWANP010000002.1, read on the forward strand.
CAGCCGCAGAGAAGGTTGGGCCTTACGAGGGTACCTTTCAAGGCTACGCGGTTGGTGACCAGGGCACCCGAGCACCGCTTACGCTTGACCTGACCCACCGTGACGGGCAGGTGGAAGGCAAGGTATCAATGGGGCAGGGTTTATACGTCGATGCAGGCGTTTGTGGCAAGGCCAACATTCCCGCTACGGCACAGTACGTGAAGGGGCAGACGACGCGCTGGAATCCAAAGCGCCTGGAAGTTAACCCGGCCTTCGATCTGGGCGGCTTCAAGCTGGTTGTCGATTTCGAGAGTAGCCTTTCGTCCAGTGGCGACGTCATCACGGCAAACGCCAAGGTCGATCTGCCCTGGTTCTGTGGTCGCGACCCCGTACTGAAGGCTACTCTTTATCGAAAATAGGTACAGGTTTTGGCCACGGGCATATCAGAAGATTGATCAGATGCTATTTGCTCTATAACACGTGGACGAATCTACCCGATAAAAAGGCGGCCCGGGCAACCTGCCCGGGCCGCCTTTTGCTCCGTTTGCCAGGACTGCGAGCAGTCGGCCATCGCCAATCCACCTGGGATTTGGTCTAGATCGCCCGCGCCCAAATCCATGGCGTCAGTAGTGTCCCAGCTCCAACAGCTCCGCACACGACAGGTACAGGCTTGACGGTCCGATCCGCGGCGCCAGGGTCTGGAACACGAGCGGGCCTGCCGTGTTGCCGAGATCCCCGCCCAAGCGGAGTGCTACAAGGGCATGTCCCCTCCGTGGCGAGCGGGCAAGATCACCAGCAGGGACTGTAGTCGGACCCTACCTGCTGCGTCGCAGGCTGGTCCGCCAGTCATGGCTACTTTACGATGATCGTCGCCGCGCCGAGAGGAAACTCTTCCCAGTCCGCATCACCCTGATCGCACCGGGCAAAGCAAATGGCCAGAAAGACCTTGTACGTACCGGGGCTGTTAAAAGTCAGACCATCGTCGTGCTTGAATGGCGTGCCTGGTTGAATGATGTCAGGGTTGATCCAGCTCGTGTTGAATAGTCGGTTATTGGCCTTGATGCCCAGCTTCTCAAAACCAATCGGATTTTGGGTATGGTTCAGCGCCTCGTAGGTGAAATACGCCGTCTCACCTACGGCGAACGTTGTCTTGTCACGGGCCACCACCAACCCTGAGACACCGTGCGAGCCAACAACGTGCTTGGCTTGGGGTTTGGGAACCGGCGTAGGCGGCACTTTGGTAGGCTGTGCCGGGACCCTGGTCGCCGTGGGCGGCGCTCGGTGTCGGTGTTGGCGGCTCCGGGGTATCTGTAGGCGGCGCCTGCGTCGGTGGGACGGGGGTAGGGGTTGGAGGTACGGGCGTGTTGGTAGGAGGAAATGGCGTGGGCGTGGGCACAGGGGTGTCAGTTGGAGCAGGCGTCGGTGTTGGCGGCAACGTCTCGGTCGCTGTTGGCATGACAGTGAAAGTCGGCCTGAGCGTCTTGACAGGGACGGGTGTGGCCTCAGGGACCTGAGCCACGAAACTCGGGAAGCCGCAGCCAAGGCCAGCGATCCCCCATATCATCAGTACAAACAACAAGTGTTTGTATTTCATTGCGTACCACCCTCGCCTTTCATAGAGCATTCCTCCCCATCTCGCCGCAGCCGGAGATTCGAGCGAACTGGCCACGCCTGGCATATCTGGAGATGGCCAATTGGGCCAGCTTGGATTCTACTCGAAAATCCAGGGGCAAGCAAGTGGCGCGCAGCAAAAGAACCGTGGATCATTGCGGGGGGGTGAGGACAGTGAGAGCGGTACACAGAGACTCGTTGATGTTACTCGGCGGTTTCTGGTGGCTGGGAGCTTTGTAGCCCAGCGTTCAGCAGTGGCTCGCACCACAGCAGCGCCAGTGCGCTGGGCCCATCCAAGATCTCACCCTCACGCGCCATACGCAGGGCCTCCTGGACCGGCTTGAGGCGAATCTCCATCAACCCCGTCGGCTCGCGGTGGGTTTCGCCCAGTTCGATGTTAGTTGTCAAGTAGACATAAGCGATCTCACTGGAGCTGCCGTTGGAGGTGTAGAACTGGCCAACGTAGCGCAGCTCGGTGGCTGTACCGCCAGCCTCCTCTAGCAGCTCCTGGCGAGCTATTCCTTCAGACTGGACCAGTCTCTAAGACTGGTCCAGTCCTGGCGGCAAGCCCCCGGCCGGGACCTCGTAGCACCACTCATCCACAGACTACTGTATGCAATCAACCAAGTGGCTTTTCCCTGACCGATCGCATCATGGTCAGAAGGAGGGAGAGGGGCAAGCAAACTGGTACGACAACAAGGTCTGGGATAAGCGGAAGGTGACTTGCCCGCGGCAGAAGCCCGCCTGAATCAGGATTGGCGGTCGTGGGCCACCCACCCGCCGCTGCCCTTCCAGATCCCACTGGTCAAACCATCGCCAGTTTCAGACCCTGTTTGTCTTGGGCGTGAGATCGCCTTGTCGCCAAAGCCAAGGCGCACCTTCGCGATGGTTGGATTTACCTCCTTTCCTATTGTGTTTTTACCTTTCAGACTGTTCCAATCTCCGAGAACGGATTTGGTATCCGTCTATACTTCAGGCGGCAGGATCGTGTCCGTCACAAACTTTTCGGTCCTCACTGCCTCCCGGGTCCTTGGGGTCGAGTTTCGGCGGCCCCTCCTCCTTGGGACCGGGCGGCGTCGAGTGCAGCAGGCTGGTCTGCGCCTGGCGCATGACGATCTGCTCCGGCGTGACGTTGATGCACACCAGGTCCTGAGCCAACAGCACCGGGCCGTTGTAGGTCTTTTTCAATGATTATCGAAAAAGGGGTCGATCGTGTCATCATTCTGAAAGTAGTGATAGGCCACCCCCAGCTTGGGTTGGGCGATGTCAAAGAGCTTGCCCAGGCTATTCGGCGTCGAGTGCGCGCTGGAGACGTTTTGAGCGATGGGCAGGGGCAGGTTCATCGCTGTAGAAAAGGTCTGGGATTCTCAAAAAACCCTCGTGCATGAACACATCGACGCCCTTTGCCTGCTCGGCCTCAAAGACGTTCGGCTCGCCGTCGCCGTGAAAGGTCATCGACAGGCCCTTGTACTCAAGCCCGGTAGCCCACAGCGCCGATGAGAATGTGGGCCGTGGAAAAGGCATAGATTCCGGACGTCGTTCTCCTCATAGACCAGGATGCGCGGGTTGTCGGGGCTGAAAGTACTGACGTCGAACTCCTGGGCCACGATCTCCATGCCCCCACTGGGTGATGCTCCCGGCTTGCTGTGCGTATGCCAGTGGGCCGCTTTGCGCATGTGTTCGCAAAAGGCGGCGGTACCCAGCTCCGGGGTGAAGCCCGAGGGCCCCCAGACACGCAGCGGCGTGTTGCGCCCCCAGCCCAAGGCGTCATAGAGGACGTGGAAATCGCCGACGTGGTCCAGGTGCAGGTGGGTGAGAAAGAGCTTGTCCAGGTATGCGGGGTGGATCTCGAGGCTCCACAAGTTCTGGACGGTGCCCCCGCCCACGTCAAAGACAAAGTTGTCGCCATTGCCCAACTGCACCAGCCAGCCGGTGGCGGCCTGGGCCCGGCGCACGAACGGGTTCCCCGAGCCGATGCAGATCAGGCGCATCTCGTTCTCATCCAGTTCTTCCTGGGCCGGGATGCAGGTTTCGGGGTACTGCTTGAGCGGGATCCCTCTTGGTTTGACCACCACCGGGGTCTCGGTGAGCGGTCTGCCGGCCGGGCAGGGGATCACCCGCCCGGTGTCTCTGTGCTACCATCTGTTCGTCGAATTCCTTGATCATTGCCATCGCTACGTTCTCCTTTTCATTGAATATGTGGATCCCAAAAGCTCTGAGAGAAACTCCGGTTTCTCCGGCGACACGCCCTGCCGGAGAACAACCTCTGTCGCCCCGCGGTGCCTTGCAGGGTAGCGCCCGTCCCGACCACGGCCCAGTGTACCGTGGAGTACTTGGAGGTGGAGCCTACCCCGTCTCCTTGGAGATGATTGCCTGGCTGCTTCTCGTCCAGCTCACGGACTGGATTCCCAGCTCCTTCATGGCTGCCACCAGCTCCTCTTCCGTCAACTCTTCCACCGAGGCACCGGCGTGTTCCTCAATCCCGGTCGGCGTCCTTCTCGATCCACCTCGACGCCGCCATAGACAGCACCTCCAACTGCCAGCAGGACCATGCCGCCGACAACGATGCGCCTTCGCCTTCGTCGCCTTCTTCTCCGGCTCGTCCTTCGCCTGGTCGTACGTCTCGCAGCCGGTCTGGCTCCCTGCTCTTCCTCGCCCCGGTCCTGGTCCGCGTCTCATGTCAATACCTCCTGAAATCTGTTGCTGTGATGGTGGTTTTTGATGGTCTTTTCCCACCTGCTGTGGCGGGTGAACGTCATGCCTGCTCGTTTCTGCTCTCAGTAGCTTCTTGTTGTATAGATTGACATTCAACAACCAGCAGAGGGTAGCCCATTCCGTACAGGCCGTTGAGCGCCCCCATCAGCGCCGCCTGATCCAGCACTTCGCCCGACAGGGTGGTGACGGTCTGGCCGGGCTCTTCCACTGACCGAGATAGACAGCCCACCCAGATATTCGCTCCAGTGCTGGCCCAGGGAACCCTGAATCTGGATGCGGCAGATCGCTCGGCTCATCCAGACGTAGCCTGTGTTTCATTCTTCAGCCTCACAGCGGTGACGTCCAATCCTTGCTCTTCCCGGCCCATTACGGGATCCAGTATACTCTTGTTTGGGTGGGAGCACATCGTACAATGCGCGTAGAAAAGCTCGTATTTTGGGGGAGGTAGTTCAAACCAGCGGGGCCGGATTTGAGCTGCGAATGCAAGAATCCCGAATTCCGGCAGAATTCGGGATTCGATATCCTGGATCAAGAGAACCCGTCTTGCTACGGGAGGAGGCCAAGCTTTCTGGCTTTGCGCGAACAGCCAGTGCGCGATTGCGTACCGCCAGCTTGGCATAGATGTGGGTGGCGTGAGTTCTGACCGTGTGTGGCGAGATCACCAGTTCATCTGCAATCTCCGGGTTGGTCAGTCCGCGCCCCATCAGGCGCAGAATCTCTCTTCCGGCGCTGGGTCAGGAGGTTTAAAATTTGTCCACCAGCTATCCTGTGGGCCGCCAGGCGGACGCCGCGCGGAGCAAGAGCGTCCAGAAGTTTTGACACGTAGCCGGGGGCGATACCGCCCTCCCTGAGCTGCTGGAGCAGCGGTATGAGGGCTGAACCCGCATCCACTATGGAACGGATAAAGCCACCGGGCCAGCCCAGGATCAGGGCCCGCTGGAGAGCCTCGAGCGCATTATCTGAGAACCCGAGCCTGAGTTCCACCAGCGCCAGATCGGCCAGGGTCTGGATCGTGCGGTCTGCAAAAGTGGTCTGCTTCCAGTTTGGTGGCCTGCATCTGCAGATTACTGGTATCATCTGTACCGTTTCCCATTTCCTTTTGCGACGAGGATGCGGGCTTTTACCGACACGGGTAGCTCAAACTTGAACATATTGTCCTGCAGTGGCTCGCGCTGAAAAGAGCGCGCCCAGCGCAAGGCGGAAACCGCATCACCCTGAACCAACCGCTGTTCGGCTTGGGCAGCCTCCAGGAGGGGCAGGAGGTCGGTATTACCGAGCCGCAGAGTGCCCTCACGCAGAAAATTGATCATCTTTTGGGCTTGTTCCAGATCGCCCTGCAACTGGTGAATGCGATCAGGCCCCCCGAAGCAGTGTTGACGAATCCCATAAAGTTCAAAGACAGAGCGGAGCTCTAACAACTTTCGAGAAATGACCTCTGGCAGCCTGGAGATCGTTCCACTCATAACACAGAATGCCGGCCAGCATAGCTGGAGCCCCCGATTTCATTTGCGTTCTTGGTTTCTTTGGCACGCGTCAGAAACAAGTCTGAGGAATTCTGCATCTGTGGCAGGTCTCCAGCAACCAGGTGAACCAATGAGAGCCCAATATTGGCCTGAATCTTGGCCGGGCCATAGGGGGAAGGATCCTCATCGGCCTCCCGGAGCTGACCGATGGCCTGGTTCGGTGCTGGCCCAGTGCCTGTTGACTGAATGCATGAAACATCGCTGCGAGCGCCCGGGCACCTTGAGCGCCGACGGAAAGCTGCTGCAGCGCTTTTTTGCCCGAGACTGCGGCACGCCCATAATCGCCGTGGACAACATAGTCGACCGCGCAACGAAGGGCCAAGATCTGGCCGTGGATAGCGCTGCTGCTCATTGCTTGCAGGCGAATCCGGGTCAACACCGAGCACGGTTTCGGCCCTTTATTTGACACCGACTCCAGGGCAGTCATGCGCCACTGACGGTAGAGCATCCAACTGCGGGAGACGAGCAATCTAGGCCTGTGCCAGACCACTCCTTCTGGCAGCATGGCCAACCACCGTTCAAGCGTAACCCGGTCCCAGCGATTGAGCAGGTTTTCACTCTGGTCCTCAACGAGCCCCGCGGCAAGCTCCACATCGTTGGCTGAGAGCGCATGCCGGATGGCCTCGCCTACACTGCCTCGAGCGGCAAACCACTCGGCCGCTCGGCGATGCAGGGTGTGAACCTCATCCCGGCCATACCTCAACAGCGCTCTGTGCCGCAGCATGTCCTGGAACAGGTGGTGGTAGCGGTACCAACCGTGCTCTTCATCGAGTGATACCAGGAACAGATTGGCACGCCTCAGTTCGTCCAGGAAAATCTGCCCCTGCTCGGCCTGGCCCCCGCACCCACGGCATCACAAGACCGGCGCTAAAGACGATCGAGGATTGAGGTTTGCAAGAGCAACAGTTGTCGTGGTTGCGGCTGCCGGTGCAGCACCTCATTGACCAAATAGTCCACGACGAATTATTTCCCATCCCGGGCGAAGCCTTCGAGGATGGCCTGAGGATTTCCTGCCCCCTCCATGGACAGGGCAGCCAGCCGCAGCCCGACGATCCAGCCTTCGGTACGCTGCTGCAGACCGATGGCCGTGGCCCGATCATAATCCTCTCCGACCGCCCGCTGCCAAAATACCTGCGCTTCCTTTTCCGAGAATCGCAGGTCTTGCGCGGCTGATTCTTGGTCATCTGGTGGCTGCCTCGCAGCCCTGACAGGGGCAGCACCGGATCCGTGCGAGCAGCGATGACGAGGTGCAGTTGTGCCGGTTGAGCCTGGATGAATCTGGTCATAAACTCCCGGATGGCATCATCGTGGATGTGATGGAAATCGTCAAAGGCGAGTACGAACTGATTCTGGCAACTCGGTCATTTCGTTGATCAGTGACGTTGTCACATAGTCAGAGGGAGGGGTCTGGAGACCCTCCAACAACTCCAAGGTATCCCGGCATGCCTGGGGAAAAAGAGGGTGCGGATGGCGGAGATGAGGTAGCTCAGAAGAGAGCATAGATTATTGTCGCTCTCGTCGAGGGATAACCAGGCAGAAGGTCGATGGCACGATTCCAGCCAGGAAGCTACGAGGGTTGTCTTGCCAAAGCCAGCCGGGGCAGAGACCAGCGTCAGTTTGCCGTCCAGGCCCTGGTTCAGGCGGTCCAATAGGTGCGGGCGAACGACCAGGTCGTCGCTGACCCGGGTCTGTGGAGCTTGGTACGGATAAGTGGTAGCCTGTCTGTATCGCCCACCATCGCCTTTCTGGGAGTGATTATACCATACCCAGAGAGAGGCGGCAATCGTAGATTTATCCTTTTCCGGACCATGTGATAGCATTGTTACCGGACGTCAGCAATCAACCGCCGAGGCAGCAGTTGTCACGGGGTCGTACTCCTCACCCAGCGGAACCTCATGCGTCTCGGATCAGATAGGTGCCGATAGCCAGGATGGCCTGCCGGGACGGATACTGAAGGTCGCGAGACTGAGGCCCGTTGCAGGACTGCCGTTTCTACGTCAGCAGCGGCTCACACCAGAGCAGCGCCAGCGCGCTGGGGCCGTCGGTGATCTCGCCCTCGCGGGCCATGCGCAGCGCCTCCTCACCGGTACCAGGCGCATCTCCATCAGTTCTGTCGGCTCGTGGTCGTTTCCCCAGCTCGACGCCGGTGGCGAGATAGACATAAGCGACTTCGTTGGAGATGCCGTTGGAGGTGTAGAACTGGCCCACGTAGCGCAACTCGGCGGCTCTTCCGCCGACCTCTTCCAGGAGTTCGCGGCGGGCCACTTCTTCACTGGGCAGCTCCGAGGCTGGTCCAGCCTGGCGACAGGCCGCCAGCTGGCACTTCGTAGCACCACTCATCAACGGACTACTGTATGCAATCAACCAAGTGACTTTTCTCTCACTGCTCGCATTGTACTCGAAAAGCAGGGCAGGGGCAAGAGGTAAATGCGGTAGCGAGTGAGTGCCAGCTATCGTCTTGGCGGTGCGACGCATACTCTCCGCGCACGCGTGTAGGTCTCGGCTATCGTTTGGAGCGCAGACTTGCCTTTTCGATGGGGAAGCCCTTACAATGACGGCACGAAGCATGATTCAGTTTCAGTAGAGTCGATTACACTCACTTGGGCAAGTCATGGAGGGAGTTGCTGTGCTCATTGAAGGAACAGATCGAGACATCACAAAAGGATGGTACTGGAGACCCTGGAACTCGAACCTCGACATCTCAGTCGGGTCTGTCAACGGTATGCTGCGGTCAATGGCAATGCAAGAGGATGGAGGACTGCTGAACGCAAGAGCAGAGGCAGCCCTCGACGATGTGATGCCAGTGGTCCAGCATGCTGCACTCGCGTGATGGTTTCCCCACTCCGTTTCGCGCTCGGGCTGCCACGGCCAGCGGCCCTCTATCTCGACCACCAGCGCCCAGCTCAGGAAGGTGCGGATGAGCACCAACAGGCC
>CAWANP010000003.1:0-408023 GCA_963783445.1 uncultured Chloroflexia bacterium
CATCCACCATCTCGATGTGCCAGCCACCGACATCCTGGTAAGCGTATTTCAAGGCCCTAGAGCCATAGTAGCTGATGCGGGGATAGCCCGATCCCCACAGTGCTAGAGAGGTGTGCTTTCCCCCATCGGCATCCACCGCCTTGATATGCCAGCCAGAAGCGTCCTGATGAGCATATTTCAGGTCACTGTTGCCCCAGTCGAAGTAGCTGATTGCGCGTAGCCATCTCCATCCAGCACCATCGAGGTAGACCAGCCGACCTCACCCGCACTGTCCACCGCTCTCGAGGTGCCAGCCGGACGCGTCTTTGAAGGCGTATTTCAGGTCATCATTCTCCTGATCACAGTAGCTAATGCGCGGAAAACCAGCTCCGTCAAGTACCAGGGACGAGTCTGTGCCGACATAGTCACTGTTGTCAACCGTCTCGACCTGCCAACCGCGGGCGTCCTGATAAGCATATTTCAGTACGCGGTCGCCCCCGTGGTAGTAGCTGATGTGGGCATAGCCGTCGCCTTCCAGTGCCAGCGAATTATCTCCCCCGGCGTATGGCCCGTTGTCCACAATCGCGGAATGCCAGCCGGAAACATCCTGATAAGCATACTTGAGCCCGCCGCCGTAGTATTTGTAGCTGATGTGTGGATAACCTGCTCCATCCAACACCAGGGAAGTGTCACTTCCGACCATCCCTTCAGTGTCGATAGGTTCGGTCTGCCATTGTTCCGAAGGCTCTGGAGAGCGTGTATCCGCAGGCGCACTGCGCGATGGTGGGAGCGGGCTGTATCTGGACACGTCAACCACATACCCGAGAGCGCTGAAGATCATCTGCTGGACCTGTTCCAGGTCTTGCTCGTCGACCACAAGCTGGACATGGTAGTGGGTTGAGGGAATACTCTTTCCCAACGCCCGTCCTCCTAGTGACTCGACTCTGTCTACGATGCCGGTCAGATCCGCATCTTGTTCCAACCACACCGTTGCTTGGGTCGGGCATCCGGGCTGTCCGCGATGGCGATAGTCTGGACAGCGGACCGTTCCCAGGATCTCACAGCACTATTCTCCGCAATCTCTTCCACGATGGACCTAAGTTTGGCTTCTCCACTCTGTGCGGCGCCGACCAGAGCCCCCTTCCCATCTTCTTCGGGAGGGAATACTGCAACCGATATTCGAGGCAGGTGGGGATTCGCTCCACCCATCAGGAATGCGGTAAGGTTCCATCCTCCAGGTCACTAATCACCTGTTCAGGATGAACGCCCAGTGGTATCTTGAGATTGTAGATGAAGTGAGTAGGCCGGTCCCTTACCTGCTGAAAATACGATTTCAACTGCGGGTCATAGTCATCGCAGGCTTCATTGATGGAAGAGCCATCCATCACTTCGGACGGGCTTGCCCAGAACGTCAGGCTCCAATCAAAACCGCATGTATGACCGGTGAATACTCTGGTAGTCATAAGCGTATACACATTGCGGATCTCATCAGGGTCGGTTATCAGCAGCGCCCTTGAAGGAGTCTCATCTTCTCCGAGGAAGATGAGACTGCGTTTGACCAGAAGATAGTTGGCAGCAGTCGTACCTGCAGGCAGGATTGGAGATACCAGTAGGCCCAGAGTACGAACAGACTCAAGAACGGCAGCATCTTGCGCTTCATTGCCTTTCTCCTCGAGATGCTTGTAACGCGATACCTGGAAAAGGCCAAGTCGCAGAGCAGTTTCCCTGTGCGATGTCGTGATCCTGTGAGGGGCTCGCTCAGAGAGAGTATACCACAGAGCCTATGCCGTGCCAATCTCGATGCGGTACCATACTGTCGTACCGTCGCACAAAGATGCTCGCCGGGCGACCGGCCACAATAGGCATGCAAGTCGAGATACTGGGAGCGATACCCAAGAATCTCGGTGCTGCTCAGGGATGGCCTGTGGTGAGGAACTGCAAATCAAGTCTGCCCCCATGGTCGATACTGGACCGCAGGCAGCTCTTCACATTTGCAGAGTTGGCTGCTTGAATAAAATCAATCCGGCTACGACTGCCTTCTCGGCCGATACTGTATCGCCTCCGCCAGGTGCGCCGTCTCGATCCCCTCGCACCCGCCAGGTCGGCGATCGTCCGCGATAGCTTGAGAATGCGGTGGTAGGCCCGGGCGCTCATGTGTAGCTGCTGCATGGCCGCCCGCAGCAGGTTCCGGCCGGCTTCGTCCACCTGGCAGAAGTCGCGCACCTCGCCCGGCCCCATGTCGGCGTTGGACAGCAGCCGGTCGTGCCCTCAAACCGCTGGCGCTGCCGCTCCCGCGCCGCCTCGACCCGCGCCCGGATGGCCGCCGAGGGCTCGCCCAGGCGGTCGTCGGAGAGCTTTTCATAGTCCACACGGGGTACCTCGATGTGGATGTCAAAGCGGTCCAACAGCGGGCCCGAGATCCGCTTCTGGTAGCGGCTGACCATGCTGTTGGAGCAGGTGCACTCATGTACCTGGTCACAACTCAAAAGATCGGTTTGCCCTGACTGCTCATCTCGTGCTTGCATAGCGATCTAAGAACATCCTGGGTGTGGAACAGTAGGGAGCAAGCATCGCGACAAATCATCTTTTGCTCGGCATCGAGGTGACTCTGACCTCCAGGGTGACCATGAGTGGCGGATATCAGCGCTGTGAACGTTTTGTACTGTCCAAGTGACCATCTGGAGACGCTGCGCCTCAACGGTTTTGCAATCCAGGCCCGAGAACCCGGTGTGGTAGCCGGAAGAAGGCGTGGGGTCCTGGACTGCTCCTTATGCAAACTGCCGGTAAGATTCTTGTGCATTGGACCATCCTCGGCTATAATGGAATAGCTACATTCCTATCCCTCTAAAAGGGTAGCAGTCCCAAGTCCGTCAGCTTCCAACCCCGACGAGTGCAGAGAAAGGAGCTTATGAAACATGCCTCAGTTTTCCATTTCGTCCTCAGGCAGGAGAAACTGGCACGTGCTTGCGATCCCTCTGCTCCTCCTATTACTGATAGGAGCTGCCCAACCTGCCCCCGCCGCGCCGTCAGAGCCCTTCCTGGTCAAAGACATCAATCCCGATGGGGCCGTCTGCTGGTCTCGGAGGACTACTGGCCTGTGTATCCTGGTACGAACGGCTGGCTGTACTTCAAAGCCGACGATGGCGAACACGGACTTGAGTTGTGGAAAAGCGACGGCACAACTGCGGGCACCGTCCTGGTCAAGGACATCAATCCCGGAACGGACGGTTCTAACCTTTGCGTTTGCCGAGATGAATGGCAGACTCTTTTTCAGCGCGGATGACGGCATCCAACGGGTCTGAGTTGTGGAAGAGCGACGGCACGGCGGCAGGGACGTAATCGTCAAGGACATCGACCGCGGGAGTGAGGGTAGCGGGGGAGAGCGGAGGGGCCAATGTGAACGGCACGCTATATTTCGGCGCGAATGACGGCAAACATGGATATGAGTTATGGAAAAGCGATGGTACTGCCGCCAACACTACCCTTGTCAAAGACATCAACCCCGGCGAGGAAAGCTCCGACCCATATGTAGCTAACCGAATTCCGGGGAGAACTGTTCTTCAGCGCGGACGCCACGGACAGAGACTGGGACGAGACTATCATTTGTGGAAGAGCAATGGCACCGAGACCGGCACTGTCTTGGTACGAGACAGCAGCGGACAGCCCCTGCCCTGGGTGCTTGGCCTCAAGGATTCAGGTGGCACACTATTTGTCAATATCGACCTTGGCCTCAGCGTCGACGGCGATGTTGCGATGGCCAGTTGTGGAAAACCGATGGTACCGAGGCAGGAACTGTAGAGCTGAATGACCATGACGGTCCTGTATTAACGAAATGGGGAATGCAGGTGACAGGCTTTTTTTAGAGGCAACTACAGTGACGACTCCTGCTACAAGCGCACACTGTGGAAGAGCGATGGCACTGAAACTGGGACAGTCGCCCTCAAGAGACTTTGAATGCTGTGCTGAGGACTCTACGGACTCTGGGGCCTGACACAGATGGAGGGCCGGCTCATACTTCAGCGCCAATCCTCTAGACCTCTGGAAAAGCGACGGTACCGAGACAGGCACTTCCTGCCATCAAACCCTCTGTCTTCGTCTGCCCCGAGTACCCGACTCGCTCACTATGAAGGGAGTAAATGGCAACACTTGTATTTCGCTGGCTACGACAAGAACCCACGGCAACGAACTCTGGAAAAGCGATGGATTCGACGGGCGGGACCAGCGCGTGAGCGACATCGACCCTGGGAAGGGCTGGCGGTATCGATGACTGGAATTGGTTTACCACCGCAGGCGGCAGCTGTTCTTCCCGGCCAACGATGGCACCCACGGGGTTGAGCTGTGGGCTCTAGACACGGTGTCCTGCTCTGTCCCCGCCAAGCCAATCCTACATTCAGCCCCGCCGACTATAGCTCAGACCTGCGACGCAACGCCAGACTTTGACTGGGACCCAGTAAGCCGGCGCCAAGGAGTACCAGATTCGCATCGCCGACGGCGACACCATCGAAATAGTCATCCAGACCGAGACGCAGGACGACCAGTTCGGCCGCCGGCTACCCCCTGTCGCCAGGCACCTACTTCTGGCGCGTTCGGGCCTCCAACGACTGCGATTGGAGCGCCTGGTCCGAGAAGTGGTGGTTCACGGTGCAGCCGCCGCCACCAGTGCCCGGAGCTCTCTTCCCCGGTAGATGGCAGCAGAACGTACGACACGAGGCCCATCTTCGAGTGGAATTCGACCCAGGGGGCAAATCGCTACCGGCTCCAGGTAGACAATGATGCCAGCTTTGCGTCGCCCGTCATCGACAAGACCAAGTCGGGCACAAGCTACAGGCCCAGTGACCGCTGGCGCCGGGTACCTACTACTGGCGGGTGCGGGGTATCTACGAATGCGGCAATGGTGCTTGGGCGACAGCGTACAGCTTGACCATACTGCCGACGAGCTTGGACTATGATGCCTATCTGCCGTTGGTGAGACGAGGTACTTACTAGCAGAGGCTTCTGCGCTGACACTTGCGCCCGCATAGCCACCGACCCAGAGCACTGCCTCGACTGCTTTCGGCTCGATCCGCCCAGGCGAGACATACTGTCTGGGCACAGACGGCACGGTACTGTGCCCCAATGTGCGTCAGCGACCTGCTCATCGGCGAGGACTTTGACACGATTCAGGCGACTGAGCAAATCGCCGTTGACTATGGAGGCGGCTTGCTCAGAGTGCGACGTGAAGGGGCGGCCATCATTGTCGCGCCTGGCGAGGTCCGGCACTTGGTGGATGCGCTTGCCGAGGGGGCGACGAGGCTGGTGGACGAGCGAGGAGGCGTGACAGTACGCTGGTTGGGGCCTGGTAGGACATTCCGTTCGGCAGCCTCGACCAGGACGTCTATAGTCACCTAAGGTCAAGTCTGACTTGTCTGCCGGAACCGGATCTCAGACGCTTCTGCACCGCCTAGCCCAGTGGACCACTCCCGCATGGTCAATTCAGTCACATCTGCCTTCTCGGCCGGTACTGGATCGCCTCCGCCAGGTGCGCCGTCTCGATCCCCTCACTGCCCGCCAGGTCGGCAATCGTCCGCGCCAGCTTCAGAATCCGGTGGTAGGCCCGGGCGCTCATGTGGAGCTGCTGCATGGCCGCCCGCAGCAGGTTCCGGCCGGCTTCGTCCACCTGGCAGAAGTTGCGCACCTCGGCCGGGCCCATGTCGGCGTTGGACAGCAGGCTCGTACCCTCAAAGCGCTGGCGCTGGCGCTCCCGCGCCGCCTCCACCCGCTCCCGGATGGCGGCCGAGGGCTCGCCCAGCCGGTCGTCGGAGAGCTTTTCATAGTCCACGCGGGGCACCTCGATGTGGATGTCGATGCGGTCCAGCAGCGGGCCAGAGATCCGCTTCTGGTAGCGGCTGACCATGCTGTTGGAGCAGGTGCACTCTTTGACCGGATCGCCGTAGTAACCGCAGGGGCAGGGGTTCATGGCGGCGATCAGCATGAAATTGGACGGAAAGGTCAGGGAACCCGAACTGCGGGCGATGGTCAGTTGCTTGTCCTCCAGCGGCTGGCGCAGCATTTCCAGCAGCCTTGTCCCGAACTCGGGCAGCTCGTCCAAAAAGAGGACGCCGCGGTGCGCCAGCGAGATCTCGCCCGGATGAGGCACCTTGCCGCCGCCGACGAGACCCGCGTAGCTGATGGTGTGGTGGGGCGCCCGGAAGGGCCGGTGGCGGATGAGCGGGACGCCGGGCGGCAACTGGCCGGCAACGCTATAGATCTTGGTGACCGTCAGCGATTCGTCAAAGGTCATCCGCGGCAAGATGGAGGGCACGGCGCGGGCCAGCAGCGTCTTGCCGGCGCCTGGCGGGCCGCTGAGAAGCACGTTGTGCGACCCAGCGGAGGCAACCTCCAGGGCCCGTTTGACGTGTTCCTGCCCCTTTACGTCGCAGAAATCGACCGGGTAGACCGGAAGCGCCTCGCCCGCTGCCAGAGAACTCTCGTAGGGCAGGATGGGGGTATAGCCGTGGAGGTGCCCCACCAGGCTGCTCAGGCTGCGTACCGGGATCACCTCCAGCCCCTGGACCAGGGCCGCCTCCGCGGCGTTGGACTCGGGCACGATAGAGGGTAGTCAGTCCCCGCTCCAGGGCCGCGACGGCCATGGGCAGCATGCCGGTCACGCCCCGCACCTGGCCATCCAGCGACAGCTCGCCCACCAGGCCGGCCGACGCCAGGTCGGCGCTGACCTGCTCTGTGGCCAGGAGAATGCCGACGGCAATGGGCAGGTCGTAGGCCGGGCCCGCCTTGCGCAGGTCGGCGGGGGCCAGGTTGACCGTCAGGCGGGCGCGGGGATGGATGAGGCCAGAGTTGACGATGGCCGCTCGCACGCGCTCAGATGATTCTCGGACGGCGGCATCGGGCAGGCCGACAATGATCTGGGAGGGCAGGCCGCGGCTGATGTCGACCTCCACGTCAACGAGGGTACTTTCCAGGCCGATCAGGGCAAAGCTGGCGACTTTGGCAAGCATGGGATGGCTCCGTATGGGATACCGGCCTACACATTATACTTGAGGCACAAGAAAAACGTCAAGGGAAGAAGACTTCCCTTGACGTTTCACAGTGTGACGCTTAACTCGCTGCAGCTACGGAAGATCACAGCCAGCATCTGCATCGACTTGGTGGCAAACTCGAGGAAGGGCTGGGGATAGAGGCCCACGACCAGGATGCCAACGGCCGTCACGATCAGGCCGGCCTTTAGCCCCGCGCCCAGAGCGATGGGCTTGGCGCCTTCTTCGGCTTCCTCAAAGAACATCTGGCGCACCACGTTCAAATAGTAGAAAGCGGCCACGACGCTAAAGATGATGCCGACGACGGCCAGGGTGATGGTCTGCGGCGTGTTGAACTGGATGGCTGAGCCAAAGACAAAGAACTTGGCCAAAAAGCCGCCCGTGCCGGGAATGCCGGCCAGGGACAGCAGGGCGATGAGCAGCACGCCGGCAGCGATGGGCGCCCGCTTGATGAGGCCGCGGTATTCCGAGATCTCGGAGGAACCGGTGGCGCTTTCAACAGCGATCACGGCCGTAAAGGCGGCCATGTTGGTGAACAGGTAGGCAAAGAGATAGAACAGGGTGCCATTCATGCCCAGGAAGGCGCTCTCCGAGTCCAGGGTCAGGCAGATAAAGCCGATGATGATAAAGCCAGCCTGGCCGATGCTAGAGTAGGCCAGCATGCGCTTGATGTTGGTCTGGCGCAGGGCGATGAGGTTGCCCAGGCCCATGGAGATGATCGAGAGAGCGATGAGGAAGGCCATCCAGCCGATCTCCCAGCGGAAGGCTGGCAGCGCCGTCAGGAACACGCGCATCAGGATGGCAAAACCCGCCGCCTTGGAGGCCACCGACAGAAAGGCGGTGACCGGTGTGGGCGCGCCCTCGTAGGTGTCGGGCGCCCACTGGTGGTAGGGCGCCAGCACGATCTTGAAGCTAAAGCCGGCCAGCAAAAAGACGATGGCGGCCACGGCCAGCCACTGCAGGCTCTGGTTGCCGGCCGCCAGGAATTGCGCGATCCCGGCCAGGTTGGTGGTTCCCGTCGCGCCAAAGAGCAGCGACATGCCATAGAGCATGACCGCCGAGGTCACGGCGCCATACAAAAAGTACTTGATGCCCGCCTCGTTGGATTTCTTGTCGTCGCGCAGGTAGCCGGCCAGCACGTAGGACGTGATGCTCAGAAACTCCATGCCCAGGTAAATGGCGATCAGGTCGATGCCCGACGAAGCCAGGGAGATGGCCAGACAGGCAAAGACGAGCAGGGCATAGAACTCGCCCCGGAAGCGGGTGCGGCCCTGGAGGTAGGGCACGGCTGCCAGGATAACCAGCATCACGCAGGTGATGGCCACGACCTTGAAGAACAGGGCAAAGGGATCCACGGCCATCATGGACAGGACGAGGGTCGGGGGCGTGTCCCACAACAGAACCGTGGCCAGCAATGCCGCGCCCAGCCCTATGAGGGCCAGCGCCGGCACGACAACCGTCTTGTTCCCGCCGGATGAGGCCTCATCGGCGGCTTCGCCCGATGCCGTGTCCCGCCAGACAAAGTCCACCACCAGGACTACCAGCCCGGTGAGCAGCAGGATCAGTTCGGGTGAGAGCAGTTTCAATGTTTCACCTAGGCTCAAAACTCACCTCCGGTAATAGCCTGTAGAAACCTCCCGCAGGCTCCCTCGACCGCATGTACAAGCTTGGACCCACAACCCGGCGCGTAAGCCGAGTCCTCTGAGACGTCCAAGCCTGCGGGAGGTTGTGCGATCATCATCCACCAAACAGCCACTGGGAAAAGGTATTAAAGAAGGCCACCAATGGCGTGGGAAAAACGCCAAAGGCGATCATGAACAGGACCAGCGGCCACAGGGTAACCTTTTCAAAAGCCACCATGTCGGTCAGCTTGGCGCCGTGGGTCACTGCTTTCCAGCGGTCCCAGCTAAAGTCGCCCAGGAAGAGGTACTGGACGATCTTCCACAGGATGTAGGCCGCCGTGACCACGATGCCAATGATGCCGATGGCGGCGAACAGGGGCATGATCTGGAAGGCGCCCCGGAAGACAAAGAACTCGGCCCAGAATCCGGCCAGACCGGGCAGCCCCAGGCTGGCAAAGGCAGTCAGCAAAAAGATGCCATAATAGTAGGGTGTCATCTTGCCCAGGCCGCCAAAGGTCGGAATGACCTTGTTGTCCTCGTCGCGAACCAATTGTCCGTCGCTATCCTTGAGACCCAGGTCGCGGACGTGGGCCCGCTCATAGATGATGCCTACCAGGAAAAAGAGGCCGCCGGTGATGATGCCGTGATTGAACATCTGCATCGCGGCGCCGTTGGTGGCCATGGCCGCCGCATCCTCCAACCCTGTCCGTCCATAGGCCGCCGCCGCTGCCGCAGCACCCAGCATAAAGTACCCCATGTGGCTCACCGAGGAGTAGGCAATCAGCCGCTTGAGGTCCCACTGGGCCATGCAGACAAAAGCCCCGTAGATGATACTGAATAGGGCCAGGATGGGGATCACGGGCACATTCCAGCTATAGAAGCGGAACTGCTCGGGAAAGATGGGCAGGGCGATGCGCAGCATGCCAAAACCACCCAGCTTTAGCAGGACGCCGGCCAGGATGACGCTGCCGGCCGTGGGTGCCGCCGTGTGAGCATCAGGCAACCAGGTGTGGAAGGGCCAGAGGGGTACCTTGATGGCAAAGGCGATGAAAAAAGCCCAAAAGGCCGGGATAGCCAGATAGGGGACACCGCCAAAGACCTTGTCCACCTGCGACAGGGCAACAATGTCAAAGGTGCCGTGGTAAAAGTAGAGGGCCAGGATGGCAAGCAGCATGAGCACGCTGCCGCTCAGCGTATAGAGAAAGAACTTGATGGCCGAGTATTGGGGCCGATCCTTGGCCTGGCCCCAGATGCCAATGAGAAGGTACATGGGCACAAGTCCAATCTCCCAAAAGACGTAGAACAGTACCAGGTCCAGGGAGATAAAGACACCGAACATCCCCATCTGCAGCAGGAAGAAGAGCAGGAAGAACTCTTTGACCCGCTTGGTGATGGTGAAGGACGAATAGATCATGCACAGGGTCGTGAGCAACGCCGTCAAAAAGATCAACGGGATGCTCAACCCATCGGCGCCAACGTGGAAAAAGACGTCGATAGCCGGGATCCATTCGGCAAGGACCTCAAACTGGAAGCCGGCCAGCCCCTTGTCGTAGGCCAACCACAGGTAGATGGCCAGCAGCAGCGGGACAAAGCTGATGCCCACGGCCAGGTTCTTGATGGTCCGCTCCTGATCCTTGGGAATGAGTAGGATCAGCAGCGCTCCCAACAACGGGGTAAAAGTGATAAAAACGAGCAGATTATCCATCTATCGTCCTCCTCGGTACAGTCCGTTTGGGAACTCGTATCTCGGCACGGCAGCGTCCTCTAACACTCTCGGTTTGATACCCACCTGATCAGCCCCGTATCACGAACAGGGCCAGCAACAGCAAGACGGTGACCGCAGCCACCAACAAGTAGTTCTGCACATTACCGGTCTGGGTGGCGCGCATGAACTCGCCAAAGGCGGTCGTCACCTTGCCCACGCCGTTGACCACGGCATCAATGATCGGTTCGATGGCCTTGCCAAGCCAACTTGCCGCCCAGCGACCAAAGCGCCCCACCGCGTTGACGATGGCGTCGATGACCGTCCGGTCAAACTTGGCACAGGCATTGCCCAGCCAGAGGGCAGGCCGGATGATGATGAGGTGGTAAAACTCATCAACATAGTATTTGTTTTCCAGCAGGGTGTAGACCGGCCCTAGTGGTTTGCGAATCGGATCAACCGGTTCCGTCAGCGGCTTGCGGCCATAGATAACCCAGGCGACCCAGCCAGCCCAGACCCGCTATGGCCAGGGAAATCAGCGCTACCACAATGTTAAACTCTGCGTGGTGGAGGTGAAAGTCCATAAAGTGGGCTTCCTCGCCAATCATGAGGAAGAACTGGTTGGCCCAAGGGGTGCCGGTCAGGCCCAGGAAGGCGGCAAAGACGGCCAGGATGATCAGGGGCCAGGTCATGCTGCCGGTGCTCTCGGGCGCGTGCTCGGCAGCCTCGGTCCGGGGCTTGCCAAAGAAGGTCAAAAAGACCTGGCGACCGGTGTAGAAAGCGGTCAGCAGGGCGGCGATGACCAGAAGCAACCAGACCACAAAGTCCAGGGAAGGGGCGATGGCTGCGCCACTGCCATGGATGAACTCGTTCCAGGCCTCGGCCAGGATCTCGTCCTTGCTCCAGAAACCGGCGAAGGGAAAGATGCCGGTCAGCGCCAGCGCGCCGACGATAAAGGTCCAGCCGGTGCGCGGCATCCGCTTCAGCAACCCGCCCATGTTCATCATATCATTGGCGTCAAAGTCTTCTTCCTCATGCCCGTGGGCCCCGTGATGGACGTGATGGTGTCCGTGCTCCACACCATGGATCACCGAGCCGGAGCCCATGAACAGGAGCGCCTTGAAAAAGGCGTGCATGATGAGGTGAAAGACAGCCGGCCGCATAGGCGCCAATACCCAGGGCGGCGAACATGTAGCCGAGCTGGCTGATGGTCGAATAGGCCAGCACTCGTTTGATGTCGTTCTGGGCGACGGCGATGGTACTGGCAAAGATGGCGGTAAAGGCGCCAATCAGGGCCACCACGGTCATTGCCTCACTGCCCCCGGCCACAAAGAGGGGGAAGGAGCGGGCCACCAGGTAGACGCCGGCCGAAACCATCGTCGCGGCGTGAATAAGGGCGCTGACTGGGGTGGGGCCCTCCATGGCATCGGGCAGCCAGACGTGGAGGGGGAACTGGGCGCTCTTGCCCACCGCCCCACCAAAGATCAGGAGGGCACAGAGTGTGGCCCAGGACATGCCGGGGAAGGCATAGGTATTCGCCAGGTGGTGCAGTGTCTCCTCGGAAAAGATCTCCTGGAAGGTCATCGTGCCGGTCTGAGAATAGAGCAGGAGCATGCCGGCCAGCATGATGATGTCGCCGATGCGCGTGGTCAGGAATGCCTTTAGGCCGGCCTCTTTGGGTGTGATGCGCTTAGGATCGGGATACGACTTGTCGAACCAGAACCCAATGAGCAGGTAAGAACAAAGGCCCATGATCTCCCAGAAAATCAGGAGCGAGACAAAGTTATTGGAGATAACCAGGCCCAGCATGCCAGTGGCAAAGAGGGAGATGTAGGCAAAGAACCGGGAGTAACGGGAATCTACCTCGTCAGTGCCAAAGTTCATGTAGCCCTTGGCATAGATAAAGATCATCAAACAGACAAAGGGCACCATAAAGAGCATGATGCTCGTGAGTGTATCCACCTGGAAGCCCAGCTTGAGGACGGTGGAACCGGTAGGCATGGCGTACATCCACACCTGATAGCCGCCCACCGGTGGTACCAGTCCGTGGATGTCCTGCCGCGTCAAGAAGAAAATGATCCAGCCCAGGACCCAGGCCAGGCCAATGCCTATCCAGGCGATCCAGGTACTGAGCAACCGGTTGCGGTTGGTCCACAGCACAATGATGGCAAAGGCCAGCAAGGGCAAGAGCGGGAGCAGCCAGACCAGGTTAAAAAAGAATTCTCTCATCGACTATCTCGCTCCTTACAGTTTCATCAGATCTACGTCTTCGATGTCCACCGTATGGCGGTTGCGATAGACGGCGATGATCAGCGCCAGACCCACTGCCGCCTCAGCAGCAGCCACGGTGATGACGACGATGGCAAAGACCTGGCCCGATAGCGAGCCCCTTGCCGCCTCCACATATCGCCAGAAGGCGAGGAGGTTAATGTTCACCGAGTTGAGCATCAACTCCACGCCCATGAGCACGGCAATGGCGTTGCGCCGCGAAAGGGCGCCATACAGGCCAATGCAGAACAGGGCAGCAGCGACGACCAGGTACCAGGACAATGGAACTTGCATAAGCGTTTCTCCCTCGTTAGGAAGCGCTACCAGACCTCGGGTTCAGGAGAACCTCGAGGATCTTTTACCTATCACGCGCGACAATGACGGCCCCGACCAAAGCCACCAGCAGAAGCACAGAGGCCACCTCAAAGACCAAGACAAAATGGTCCGGGCTGACCAGGGCGATGCCCAACTGTTCGATCGTATTTGGCGGCACAATGGATAGCTCGGCCGGCCAGTTCACCTGCAGCAGGATAAAGACCAAGAGAATAAACAGTGCTGCGGCAGAGACGAGAGCCACGAGCCACTGTTCGTTGCGCGCCTTGAATTCTGGCGACATCAGCCGCCGGGAAAGCATGATGGCAAAGATGATCAGAATGGAAATGGCCCCCACGTAGACCAGGAGCTGAACCATGGCCAGAAATTCCGCTTCCAGGAGAATATAGAAGCCGGCTACGCCCACGAAAGAGAGGACCAAAAAGAGTGCAGCCCGGAACAGATTGCGGGCAGAGGACGACACCCAGGGCGCCTATCAGGGCCACTGCACTCAGGATGATAAAGACCACGTGCGATACAGTCATAGCCATCCTACCTTCCTTCGACCAAGCCCGCCGCGTTGCTCGGGGGTGCTTCAGGAGCCGTCTCCACCGCCACGATACGCTTGAGAGCCGGGGCCTTATCCAGTTTGGGCGCAGTGAGCTTGAGGATGAGAAAAGTTACAGCGACCAGAATGATATTGCCCAGGAGCATCAGAATTCCCTGCCCCCAGACATTGTCCATCAGCTTGAGGATGAGGGCGGCCAGCAGGAGGTTGACCATGCTGAGGGGCACCAGGAACTTCCAGGCAAAGCCCATGAGGTGGTCAAAGCGCACGCGGGGGAAAGTGGCCCGGAACCAAAGTATGCAAAAGACCACAAACACGGACTTGCCAAAGACGATGACTGGCGTAAGCACCGGAGCCACTTTTTCCAGCCCGAAGAACTTCCAGCCACCCAGGAAGAGGGTAGAGACCAGGACCGCGGTCGCGAACAGGCTGACGTACTCGGCGATGAAGAACATGGCGAACTTCATGCCGCTGTACTCGACCATATAGCCAGCGACAAGTTCCGAGTCAGCCTCCAAGAGGTCTACCGGGGAGCGGTTCGCCTCTGCCATCGCACAGATCAAAAAAATCAAGCCCGCAACCGGCATGACAATAAAGTAGGGGATCGTTTGGGCCACCACGATCCCCTGGGTAGACATGGTCTTGGCAAACAGGACCACGGCCAGGATGCAGAGTACCATGGGGATCTCGTAGGCCAGCAACTGGTTCACCACACGATAGGTGCTGATCAGTGAGAACTTGTTGTTCGCCCCCCAACCGGCGATGATGATGGCCAGGACGTGGAAGGTACCGATGGCCACGATAAAAAGGATGCCCACATTCAGGTTCTGGCCAATGAGTCCCGGTCCCCAGGGCAGCACAGCGAAAACCAGCAGGGCTGGCGCTGCGACGATGAGGGGGGCCAACATGTGGAGCCGACGATCAGAATTGGTCGGAACGATGTCTTCTTTGGTCAACATCTTGATGGCGTCAGCGAGGGCCTGAAGGAGACCATAGGGCCACACCCTGTTGGGTCCAGGCCGGTCCTGCATACGGGCGATGACCTTGCGCTCCATGGGCGTAAAGATGAGCACGCCTGCAACGCCAAAGAGCAGAAGGATCACAACGCCCACAATATCGGCGACCAAGTTTACGGCCCAGGGCGGCATCCCCCAACCAGCCATCAGGCCCGCCACCCAGCTACCGAATTCAACCCAGAAGTTCAGAATGAAATCCATAGGCTTCTCCTAACATCCAGTTCCCAGTCTCCAAGCCGAATATCCGATGCCCATTGGCGCCAAGCCCGCGGCAGGGGATATCGGATACTGGAAATTAGCTATTGCAGTTGCAGGGCGTCCTTGCGCCAAGCATAGACCAGACCGACGGTAAGAATGGCGAGGAACAAAAGAGCTTCGAAAAAAGCCCAGATCCCAACCTTGTCATAGGCCACCGCCCAGGGAAAAAGAAAAACGGCCTCGATGTCGAAAACGACAAAGACCAGGGCATAGACAAAGTACTGGGCGCGAAACTGGACCCAGGTGTCGCCGAAAGTCTGGAGGCCGCACTCAAAGGTGTCGGTCTTGACGGGATTGGGCTTCTTTGGTCGCAGCAGCCATGCCAGCCCCAAAGCGATAAAGGGAAAGATCAGCACAACGACCACAAAGATCCCGATAAAGTTATAGTCTGACAACAATGTCATCCTCCCCCTTTTTCAGGTTAGAGCGAGTGGATTCAACCTTTCTGGGATCGAGCCCACTCGATCCCAGCGTCTCAAGGCCGGGCCATTATGCCACAGGTCCAGAGAAAAGGCAAGTTCCAACCTTCACATTCCCAGGCTCTCACGATTGCCGGATGGCGCGCTCTGGGTTTGACAAGGACTGTTCTTTCTGGTATAAGGATACATGCAGGCAGGGACACCGCTATAAAGCAGCGACAACTCTTTCCTGGCGTTCATTGGCGCAGACCTGCACTCTCATTGGGAGAGAAAAGAGGAGCGAGCATGGGCAAAATTACTGTGACCACATTGGCGGTCATTGCCGTGATGGTAGCAGTCGTCGCAGTCCTAACCTTTGCCGTTCAGATCCCCATTCCAGCCACAGGCGGCTACATCCACTTTGGCGATGCCGGCGTGTACTTTGCAGCCTTTGCTTTTGGCCCCATCGTCGGTGCCATTGCCGGAGGCGTAGGTTGCGCCATCGCAGATATCCTGAGTGGCTATGCGGCTTGGGCGCCGATAACGCTCATCGCCCACGGCTTGCAGGGCTTTCTGGCCGGCTATTTTGGCTACAGAAAGGGTGTCGTGGGCATGATCGTAGGCTGGGCCATCGGCTCCATCGCGCTCATTTTGGTATACTTTTTCGGCGAGTGGTTCATCTACGGTCTGGGTTTTGCCGGAGCGATGGCCGAGGTGGGGCCCAACTTGATCCAGATGGTGGTTGGCGGGCTGATTGGCATCCCCCTCGTCCTGGCCATTCGCAAGGCTTACCCACCCATCGACCGCATGGGAATGGGTAGAACCTGGACCGAGGGCTAAGCTCTCGCAGTGTGGCAATGATTCAGATCTCAAACCTGCGTTTCTCCTACCCTCCGCTGGTTGCCCACGGGCAGCCAGTTTCTGTCTTCAAGGGTCTGGATCTGCTCGTTGAGAGCGGCAGGTTTGTGTCCATTATGGGCCCCACCGGCGTGGGCAAAACCACGCTCTGCCTGGCACTCAACGGTATTGTTCCCCACTCAACCGGTGGTGTCTTTGGCGGTGACGTGTGGATACATGGGTTGAACACCAGGGAGGCCGATGTGGCCACCCTGGCCTCCACAGTAGGGATCGTATTTCAAGACCCCGAGAGCCAGTTCTTCAATATGACGGTCGAGGACGAGGTAGCCTTTGGCCCTGAAAGCCTCGGCGTTGAGCCAGCTATCATCGCCGAGCGGATCGATTGGGCGTTGGACATCGTCGGTATGCAGGCTTTCCGCCGGCGGTCGCCCTTCCATCTATCAGGAGGACAGAAGCAGCGTGTCGCCATTGCCTCCATCTTGGCCATGCAGCCCAAGATCATGGTGCTGGACGAGCCGACATCGGGACTGGATCCTATCGGCACGACAGAGGTATTCCAAGTGGTACAGGAGCTGAAACGCCAAGAGGGCATGACCATCATCATGGTTGAACAGAATGCGGAAGCAATCGCCGAGTTCTCGGATTGGGTAATGGTTCTGGAGGATGGCGTGGTCGCGATGGAGGGCACTCCCAGCGAAATCTTTTGCCAGGTGGGGACCCTGGAGAGGATCGGTCTGGCTGTTCCCCAGGTAAGCCAGTTTGGGGCTCTGCACAACCGCCGGTGGGGGACGGAATATGGCTTCGTCCGTCTGGATGATGCATACACCGCGCTAGCCGGGCAACTGGAGGCATCTGAGCAGAAAGCGGCCCGACGTGGATGAGAATGGCCCGTGCATAGCCACTGAGGACCTGTGGTACCAATACAGCGACGAGATCGTCGCCCTGCGGGGGATCAGCCTCGAGATACCGCGGGGTACTTTTTTGGCCATTCTGGGCCAGAATGGCTCGGGCAAAACGACACTGGTCAAGCACTTTAACGGGTTGCTCCGGCCGGCGCGGGGACGCGTCCTGGTTGACGGCCAGGATACCAGCCAGCGGTCCATAGGGCAGTTGGCAAGATCGGTGGGCTATGTGTTCCAGAATCCCGATCACCAGATCTTTTGCGCGTCGACGCGTGAAGAGCTGGCCTTTGGACCGCAAAACCTGGGCCTGCCCCCTGAAGAGGTAGAACAACGCACAAACGAAACACTGGAACTCTTTGGGCTGGCAGCGCATGCTGAGGAGCCGCCAGCCCTGTTGGGTTTTGGTTTGAGGCGCAAGATCACCATCGCGGCCGTATATGCCATGCGACCGGAGATCCTGGTTCTCGACGAACCGACGGCGGGACTTGATTGGCAGAGCACCCTCGATCTGATCTTCTTGCTCCAGGAGATGCACCGGCAGGGGCATACCATCCTGATGGTGACGCATGACATGAAAGTTGCGGCCGCATTCACCAAAAAAACCCTGGTGCTGCGGGACGGGCAGGTACTGCTCTATGACGATACGCGCTCAGTCTTTTGCCAGACAGAAACCCTCCGCCAGACGCAGATCGAGCCGCCCCAGATCATGAAACTGGCCAACCGGCTGCATCCGCTGGGTATGCCCGAGGGCATCCTGACCGTGCAAGAGTGTTTCGATGCCTACGCCCGGCTGAGGGCCCAAGACTGAGGGGGGCCGTGCTGTGTCCTTCAATGCCGATCTCTACGTCGAAAGGGATTCGTGGCTCCATAGGATGGACCCGCGAATTAAGGTCATCGCCGTCGTCCTGGGGATCGTCAGCATCCTGTTGTTCAAGAATGTCTTTGCCGTTCTGCTGGCCTTGGTTCTCAGCCACCTCCTGATCCTGTCTGCCAAAATCCCCAAGGGAAATATCGTATGGGTGTGGAAGCGCATGCTCCCCATCAATATCCTCATCCCTGTTCTCTTTGTCATCTTTTACCCAGAGGGGCCCGTACTGTTCCAGTTTCTGTTCCTAAAGTTCACTCCCCTGGCCGCAATTCGAGGTCTGGCCCTGGTACTACGGCTGGACGCCATCGCATTCCTCGTATTCACCTGGATGTTTACAACCGACCAGACCAAGATCGTGCGCAGCTTTGTCAAATTGGGGCTTCCGTACAACGGCGGGCTGGTACTCGCCCTCAGCCTGCGCTACATCCCCACCTTCTATGGGCTCTATGGTACGGTATCAGAAGCTCAGCAAGCACGCGCCCTGGATCTGCGCAAGGGATCTCTGGTCCAGCGCTTGCGCCAGTATCTGCCGATCCTGGTGGCCATGATCATCAGCGCCCTTCGCACTGCGGACAAACTGGGCCAGGCGCTAGAGTCCCGGGCATTGGGATACTCCGGAGCCCGCCGGACCTACTACCACGATATCGCCTTCCGGCCCGTGGACTATGTCTACTTGGGCGTTGTCCTGGCGGCCTTTGCGGCAGTCCTGTATGCGCGCTTTGGCCTGGGTGCGGGGCTGGATCTCATCGACCCCCGACCATAAGCGCTGGGCCTTTGCCCCTTTCCACCGATCCATGCTATAATCACGACATGAGGTCAAGTGCGCAGTTTTTCGACCAGCCGGATGATGCGAGCGCCTGGGACAGCCTGGTCGTTTCCTCCGGAGGGCACGTCCTGCAAAGCTGGGCCTGGGGCCAACTGAAATCTGGCTTCGGTTGGCATGTTCAGAGACTGAAATTTGGCTCTGCTCGCGCCCAGATACTGTACCGCAACCTGCCCGGCGGATTGGGTACTATCGCCTACGTTCCCAAAGGACCTGTTGTGGATTCTGCCCTATCGTCGGGCGGCCAGGTTGCCCTGCAGGAGTTGCTGGAGGCCATTCAGCCCCACGCCAGGCGAATGCGGGCCATCTGCCTAAAGATCGAGCCCGATGAGGTAGACGATCCAGCCCTGGCCAGGCGCCTGATGTCCATGGGCTTTGAAGCTAGCCCCCAGCCGATCCAACCCGGCCGCACCATCGCAGTAGATCTCCAAGGCGAGCCGGATGCAATTCTGCAACGGATGAAGCAGAAAACGCGCTACAACATCCGCCTGGCAGGGCGGAAAGGCGTAACAATTCGAGCTGGGGAGGAGGGTGATCTCCAGAATTTTTACGACCTCATGGAAACCACCGCTGAACGGGACGGTTTTGGCATCCACAGCCAAGCCTACTATGAAACCGTGTATCGGTTGTTTGTTCAGCCGGGACGAGGCTGCCTGTTGCTGGCCGAGCACGAGGGGAAACTGCTGGCAGGGCTGGTGGTAATGGCCACAGGCGACACGGCCTGCTACATGTACGGCGCCTCGTCCAGCGAGAGCCGCAACCTGATGCCCACTTATCTGCTCCAGTGGCAGGCGATGCTCTGGGCCAGGGAGCAGGGCTGTCGCGTCTATGACCTGTGGGGCGTGCCTGATGAGGAGGAATCCACGCTTGAGTCTGATTTTACCAAAAGGAGCGATGGCCTGTGGGGCGTCTATCGATTCAAGCGAGGCTTTGGCGGGCGTTTGGTACGAACCATCGGCGCCTGGGACCTGGTCTACTCGCCCCTGCGATACCAGCTTTATAAAGGTGCGTTGGGCTGGCTCAACCGCAGACAGGCTGACTGATGCACACCATCCAAATCAGCGAGGCTCACGATTGGGATCATAGACTGCTAGCCCTACCCAATCCCCAGATTCTTCAGAGCTGGGAGTGGGGCGAGTTCAAGGCCAGGCACGGCTGGCGCGCCACGCGCCTGCTCTGGCAAGAGAATGGGCAAGCCATGGCCGCCGCGTCGGTGCTGCAGCGCAAAATGCAGCATTTCCCTTTACCTCTCCTGTACGTACCCAAAGGACCGCTGCTCGACTGGACCAATCAACCGCTGGTTGAGCATGTCCTGGCCGATCTGGAGGCCCTGGCCCGGCAGCGAAGAGCGATCTGTATCAAAATCGACCCTGACGTGTACTATCCAGATCGCGCGCCGGAATTTTCGCCAAGACCGGTATGCGCTCTGGACACAACCCCCCTCCTGGAACAGCGTGGCTGGCGCTACTCAGATGAACAGATCCAGTTCTGCAACACGGTTCTGCTGGATCTGAGATAGTTCTGAAGGGGACTTGCTAGCGGAGATGAAGTCGAAAACTCGTTACAATGTCCGGCTGGCCGCACGCCGTGGGGTGACCATACGCCAAGGTACGGCGACTGACCTGGATCCCTTCTACCAACTCTATGCCGAAACGTCCCAAAGAGACGGCTTCCTCATCCGTACCCTGGACTATTACCGCGACGCATGGGGTAGCTTTCTGGCAGCCGGGTTGGCCCATCTCCTCCTGGCTGAGGTCGAGGGCGAAGCCGTGGCCGGGCTCATCCTCTTTACCTTTGGTCCAACAGCCTGGTACATGTACGGAGCCTCGTCAACCCGTCACCGCAAGACCATGCCCAACAATCTGCTGCAGTGGGAGGCCATCCGCAGGGCCAAGGCCGCCGGCTGCAGCCTGTACGACTTGTGGGGCGCCCCCAATCAACTGGACGATTCGGACCCCATGTGGGGTGTGGTGCGCTTCAAGCTAGGACTGGGAGGTCAGGTGGCCCAAGGGATCGGAGCCTGGGATTTCCCCGGCAGCCGGACCGGGTACCGGTTGTTTACCAGCATTCTGCCTCGCTATGTGGGCTGGTTGCAGAGGCGCCAGCAAGGCCGGGAAGCGACAGTGGAAGCGTAAAGGGGCGATGACGTATTCGGGGCAGCGGGGGTACAAGTACTTTGACCTGATCATGGCCCTCTTTGTGGCCGTGCTTTTGATCAGCAACATCGCCTCGACCAAGATCCTAAAGTTGGGCCCTTTCACTTTTGACGGCGGGACATTGCTCTTTCCCATCAGTTACATTTTCGGTGACATCCTGACAGAGGTCTATGGCTACCAGCGCAGCCGGCGGGTCATTTGGGTTGGATTTGGGTGCGCCGCGTTGATGGCAGTGGTCCTCATGGTCGTGGGGGCCCTACCCCCAGCCGATGGAT
The DNA here is from genome assembly GCA_963783445.1 of uncultured Chloroflexia bacterium. Classification (GTDB taxonomy): domain Bacteria; phylum Chloroflexota; class Anaerolineae; order JAAYZQ01; family JAAYZQ01; genus CAWANP01. The sequence continues at coordinate 21,040 of CAWANP010000003.1, forward strand.
GGGAGTACCAGAATGCCTATGAAGCCATCCTGGGGGCCACGCCGCGCATCGTACTCGCCTCTCTCATCGCCTACTTTGCCGGGGAGTTTAGCAACTCTTACACACTGGCCAAGATGAAGGTCCTGACCCAGGGCCGCTGGCTTTGGACCAGGACCATCGGCAGCACGCTGGTGGGCCAGGGCGTGGATACAGTTCTCTTTGTGACCATCGCTTTCGCCGGTGTGCTGCCCTGGTCCCTGTTTTGGAGCATCATCATCTCCAACTATATCTTCAAGTGCGGCTTGGAAGCGGTCATGACGCCCATCACCTACCGCGTCACAGGGTTTTTGAAGCGGGAGGAAAATGAGGACGTGTATGACATTGATACGGACTTTAATCCATTCAAGGTTCATGAGGCGTGATACGGGAGGCGTAGGATGAGCACAGACCCAATGATAGAAGAAGACCTGGCGGAACTCTTGATGCCAGAGGACCTGCCGCCGGATCACAAGTCTGGCTTTGTGGCCGTGGTGGGCAAGCCCAATGCGGGCAAGTCGACGCTGATGAACGCCTACCTGGGTCAAAAGATCGCCATCGTTTCCCCAAAACCACAGACGACGCGCAACCGGCTTCTGGGTATCCTGACACTGGAACGGGAACGAGGCGATATCGCCGACGCGCAGATCATCTTTGTGGACACACCGGGCATCCACCAGCCACTACACGACCTGGGCACGTATATGGTCGAGACGGCCGTCCGCGCTATCCCCGACGCCGAAGTCGTACTTTTCCTGGTGGACGTCTCGCGGCTACCCGGCGACGAAGACCGCCAGATCGCAGAGATCCTTCGCGAGCAATGCCGAGTACCGGTGCTCCTGGTTCTGAACAAAGGCGATCTACTGCCACCGGAAGCGGCGACCGAGCACGTAGAAGCTTACCAGGCATTGGGCAAGTTTGATGAGTCGTTCCTGATCTCGGCGCTCCAGGGCGACAAACTGGACGAATTGCTTGGAGAAACCGTCAAGCAGCTACCCTTCGGTCCCCGCTACTACCCAGAGGAACAGGTGACCGACCAGCAATTGCGCTTCATGGCCGCCGAACTGGTTCGCGAGCAAGTGATCCGTCACCTGCGACAAGAAATACCATACTCGGTAGCAGTCATTGTCCAGGAGTTCAAGGAGCGCAGTGAGAACATGACCTATATCAGCGCCAACATTTTTGTGGAGCGTGATACCCAAAAAGCCATCATCCTGGGCCATCGCGGGGACATGATCAAGCGCATCGGCAAAGATGCCCGGTACGAGATCGAAAAACTGTTGGGCACGCGCGTTTATCTGGAACTTTGGGTCAAGGTCAGAAAGAAATGGCGCAAGAATGAACAGGAACTGCGACGGTTGGGATACGCCCTGTCCTAGATGCGCAGATCCTGCCCCCGGGCATGGCAGATCTCGCGCCACAGTACCATAGCGTTGTAGGAGAGTAAGACATGAAGCAGTCATCCCAAGATCCCCGGTGGGACTCTTCCAGTCCAACTCGGGGTGATTTCACAATTCGGGACTTTGCCTTCGAGAGCGGTGAACTACTCCCAGAGCTAAGGATCCATTACGCTACGCTTGGATCCCCTTCTCGGGACAAGACCGGCGAGGTACGCAACGCCGTATTGATCTTGCACGGTACCGGCGGGAGCGGCAAAGCATTTCTGAGAGATCAGTTTGCCGGAGAGCTGTTCGAACCAGGACAGTTGCTGGACGCGAGCAAGTACTATATTGTCCTCCCGGACGGCATCGGGCACGGCCAGTCGAGCAAGCCAAGCGATGGGCTGCGAGCGCGCTTCCCGCGCTATGCCTACCACGATATGGTCCGGGCCCAATTTCAGCTCCTCACAGAAGAGCTAGGGGTGAACCATCTGCGACTGGTGATGGGTACCTCCATGGGGGGCATGCATACCTGGATCTGGGGAGAACGCTACCCCGACTTTATGGACGCGCTCATGCCTCTGGCCTGCCTGCCCGTGCAGATTGCGGGACGGAACCGGATGACGAGGCGCATGATCATGGATGCAATCCGGAACGATCCCGAGTGGCAGGGTGGCGAGTACAAGATGCAGCCACGAGGCCTTACGTCGGCGATCTACACCTTGCTGTTTATGGTCAGCAGTCCCTTACAGTGGCAGGAAAAGGCACCCACTCTCGCTGAGGCAGACCACTTCTTTGACGAACTGGTCAACAACATGGTAGCCGATCGGGATGCGAACGATCTGTTGTACCAGGTCGATGCCTCGCGCGACTATGACCCGGCCCCGGCGCTGGAGCAGATTACGGCTCCCCTGCTGGCCATCAACACAGCTGACGATCAGGTCAACCCACCAGAACTGGGGATCCTGCAACGAGAGATCCAGCGGATCAAACGGGGGGACTATGTGTTGATTCCCATAAGCGGTGAGACGCGGGGTCACGTGACCCACTCGCTGCCCGCAGTCTGGAAGCCATACCTTGCCCGGCTGCTGGAAGAATCGAAAGGCTGAAGCGAACGACCATTCCACACATAGGAGTGAGCAATGCAGAGACCAGGAAAGATCCAATCGCAGATTACGTTTCTTTATTATCCGGACATCGAGCCCATCTCCTCATTCTATGAAAACGTCCTGGGCCTTGAGTTGGTGGAGGACCAGGGATGGGCCAAGATCTATCGTACCAGCGGGAACGCTTTCCTGGGGCTCGTGGCCGGGGACAAGGGGTTTCACAAACCCCAGGAAGAGAACGCCGTGCTCGTCACGCTGGCCGTGGCCGACGTGCCTGGCTGGTACGACTATCTCAAGGGCAAGGGAGTAAAGCTGCTGACGCACATCAAGCACTCGGAAGAGATCCAGGTAACTTGTTTCTTCTTCGAGGACCCTGGGGGCTATACCTACGAGGTCGAGCAGTTTCTGAAACCAGAGCTGGCCGAGGTCTTCCACCAGTAGATACGATCCCTGTAAAGGTAGGGGCCTTGAGCGTTTGAGCAAGCTGTCAGGACTTCGCCAAGATGGCCACGGTGACCAGTTCCGGTCAGACACTCGCAAGGAGACCCCCACGGACACGAGGAGGATGATATGGAATATCGGACATTGGGCAGAACCGGCGTGCAGGTGTCAGCCCTATGCCTGGGCTCGGGCAATTTTGGCAGCCCGTCCTCGGAGGAGACATCACGCCAGGTCATGCAGGCTGCACTGGATGCAGGCATCAATTTCTTCGATACGGCCAACTATTACAACGATTGCGAAAGCGAGCGGATCATTGGTCGTTTCTTGAATGATACCGGCCAGCGGGATCGGGTAGTTCTACTCACCAAGGTCTTCTATCCTGTCGGTGATGGCCCGAACAACCAGGGGCTCAGCCGCTACCATATCATGCGCGCCTGCGAGGACTCTTTGCGGCGGCTCAAGACGGACCATATTGACATCTATGTGACCCATCGTTCGGCCAGCTCTGTCATACCGGTAGACGAGACGCTGGGAACCCTGACCGATCTGGTCTGCCAGGGTAAAGTCCGCTACATTGGTTGCTCCACACATCCGGCCTGGGAGATCATGGAGGCGCTGATGGTCAGCGAAGCGAAGGGCTATGCTCGATACGTCGTCGAATCATCGCCCTACAATCTCCTGGACCGGCGTGTGGAAAACGAGCGGGTGCCCCTATGCCAGCGGTACGGCCTGGCGATGGTGCCCTGGTCGCCCATCGCCATGGGCATGCTGGCCGGCCGCTATCCCGTGGACCAGCCCTTCCCCGAGGGATCGAGGGCAGCAGCCAACCCGCAGGGAATCTATGCCCAGCGGATCAATCGCAGGGGGTTGCAGACCGCGGCACGTGTACCCGAGATAGCGAACCGATACGGACTAACACCGGCGCAGGCATCTCTGCTATGGGTAAAAGATCAACCGGGCGTGACTTCGCCCATCATCGGCCCCCGCAACGCGGAGCAGTTGCAGGAGATGTTGGAAATTGCCTCGATGCAAGCCGATGCTGAGTTATGCGCGGCCTTTGACGATCTCAACCCGCCGGGCATGGCCGTGTCCCATTTCCACAATACAAGCGGCTGGATGAAAGCCACCGTGCCACAAGACTAGAAAATTCAAGCCTACAATCTACGAGTGGAGAAAACGAGATGAATTTGAACCTACCATGCGGACAATGCGGTTTCCCGGATGCCTTCCGAGACAAGATTTTGCCCCTGCGGGCCAGGGCCGAGGTAAGGAATGAGTGGCTAAGACAGAGGCTGGACGAGATCCTGCCCGAGATCATGAAGCGTGAAGGCTTTGACATGTGGATCGTGGTTGCCAGAGAGTATAACGAGGATCCGGTGATCATGAGCATGCTGCCCCAGCCAGCTATGTCGGCGCGACGGCGGACGATTCTGGCTTTTTACCTAAAAGAGGATGGGAGCGTTGAGCGTCTGACACTAGATCGCTATGGGCTCGGTGAGTATTACACAGCTGCCTGGGATCCCGACCAGCAGGAACAGCACGATTGCCTGAGCAAGATCGTGAGAGAACGGGATCCCAATGTGATTGGAGTCAACGTAGCTCGCGACTCTGCCTTTGGCGATGGGCTGACACACAGTGAGTATGAACGTCTGTCGGAGGCCCTGGGCGAGACCTATATGAGCCGGACCCGGAGCGCGGCGCGTCTGGCTATTGGCTGGCTCGAACGCAGGAGTGAAGCCGAACTGACCGTTTACCCTGGTATCGCTGAGGTCGGTCATGCCATCATCGCGGAGGCATTTTCCAGCCGTGTTATCCAACCAGGCATTACGACAACGGCTGATGTCGAGTGGTGGATGCGTCAGAAGATCCTCGATCTGGGTCTGCGCGCCTGGTTCCAGCCCACGGTGGACATCCAGGCCGCCGGCCAGGGCTTCCATCTGCCAGGCGCAAGCCATGCAGATGCCCCAAGAAGCCTGATCCTGCCCGGCGACCTGCTGCACTGCGACGTAGGGTTTCATTACCTGGGTCTGGCGACAGATCAGCAGCAAAACGCCTACGTCCTCAGGCCAGGTGAAACAGATGCCCCCGATGGACTCCGGCTGGCTCTAGCGGAAGGGAACAGACTCCAAGATATTTTAGCAGACGCGATGGTCACGGGCAAAACGGGGAACGAGATCCTGGGGGCAGCCCTTGAGCAGGCCAAGGCCGAGGGCCTTAGCCCCAGTATCTACACCCATCCCCTGGGCTACCACGGTCACGGCGCCGGTCCGACCATCGGCCTCTGGGATCGTCAGGAAGGCGTGCCGGGCAGGGGAGACTATGAGCTGTTTGACGACACCGTCTATGCCATCGAACTGAACGTCGCCAAAGAGATTGCAGAGTGGGATGGACAGCGGGTAGTAATGGCTCTGGAAGAGGATGCGGCGTTCAGCCAAGGGGGGCTGCAGTGGCTGCCGAGCAGGCAGACTACATTGCATCTTGTTGGGTAGCTGGGAGCCGCCGCGTTGAGGCAGCATCCTAGCACGCTCTGGCCAGACCACGGTCGGAGGGGAGGTATGCTCAACTCGGTCTGGGAAGACGAATACTTGTAGAGAGCACCCCCGGTTCGCCAAGGGACTCGGGGGTGCTTCTGATTTGCGGTAGTTGCTATTCTTCGGCGGGTGGGTCGTCACGCTCGACGCGCACCACACAACCGGTGAGTAGCGCCCCCACACCGACAACGGCAGTGATGACAGGCATGTAGAAGGCCAGTATCAAACTGGCGCCAATTCCCATAACCATGGGGATATCCACCAGGACACGGTCGTTGCGCATGACGGTGATGCGCCTGGCTGTGCCCTCACGGACAATGTCGTTTAGTGTCTGGAACAGATCCTCTGCCTGGACCTTGATCTCTTCGGTTGTGGTCCGCTCGGCCTGAGCCGTCTCCTCGGCCTGATCCTCAATCACCTCGTCCATTGTCTCTGTGACAACAATCTCTTCCTCAGTCATAGCAATCCTCTCCTTTGGATGATACTGCGTTCTCATGTCAGCCCGCACCAACTGCGGTCAATCATAATACGCCCGTACCGGTCAAAGGTTTCAGGATAACAGGTCAAAAGGGCGGCAAAGCCTGCGGCAAGATCGATGTCTTGGGCCACACCGAGGCAGTATCTGTAGATCACAACCGGGATTCGTAGGGTACCAGAATGCCCAAAGGTCAAGTACCCGCTAGGAAGGCGTATCTGCAGACTACTGCGTGCGAAAACGATGATGCCAGGGGTAAACAAGCCTCGCTCCAAGCCAGCAGGATTCAGCCGGAGCTTTGACAAGGGCCAGAGGATAGGTTAGACTGATGCCCATCTCGCGAAAGGATGGATGAGCAGGTGTATCCTGGAAACAGTTGGCGCTGGATCATTACCCTCCTGTTGGCGGGCTTGCTGATTGCGATGCCGGGCCAGGCGCTCGCTGGGCATCCGCATGCGGGAAAGGTGTGGACAGACTCCGGCCTGCTGGCACTGGAGTCGCCAACCGTGGGCAAACCGATATCCCGCATCGTCTGTCCGGAGGGATTTGAGGCCCTTGTGTATGCTGTCGACCTCAAGTCGCCCGGCGGACTGGCCTTCGACCCCAGCGGCGTGCTCCACGTGGCTGAAGAGACCGCCGGGCGTGTGTCGCGCATCAGCCCCGACGGGACCCACACGCCGGTGGTGGCCAAGCTGGACTACCCAGAGGGAATCGCCTTTGACCCAGCAGGAAATCTGTACGTCGTCGAGGATGTCGAGAACGGCCGATTGCTCCGCATAGATTCCGAGGGCCAGCAGACGGTCTTGGCTGCCGGCCTTGACGCTCCCGAAGGCGTAGTCTGGGCGCCCGACGGCCAACTGTACGTTACCGAATCCAACGTTCAGTTCGTAGAGAATCTGCCCTGGGATGTGATCTCGGGCGTCACCCAAGTCTCACAGGGGCTGGAAGTGACAGAGGTCTTTACCGATAGCCTGCTTTGGAGCTATTCAGGCATTGCCCTGGGCGCCGATGGCCTGCTGTACGTGGCCAACGAAGCGTCGAATGTAGCCACCACGGACAGCATATTCCAGGTGGATCCGGCCACGGGCAAGCGAACACTTTTTGCCTCTGACCTGACAGCAACAGAAGGCCTGCACTTTTCGCCAGGTGGCGGCTTTCCCCTGTATGCAACAGAGGAAGATTTGGGCGATGGAATGGGCCGCCTGAATCTTGTCGAGGCGAGCGGGTCTCACAGAGTCCTTTGTACCGGCTTTCGCAGCCCTGAGGGCGTGGCCGTGGACCGCAATGGCAATCTCTATGTCACCGATCACACCATGATCATACAGGTTATTTCTCCCGACCTTGTGCCTCCAGGGCCTCCTCAGCAACCTGCTGCCGATCCGCCAGGCTGGACAGCCGCCAACGGATTCTCGCTCAATTGGCAGAACCCTGTTGACACATCGGGCGTTGCTGGAGCCTATCTGAAGAAGGGTGAACCACCAACCGGGGGCGCTGATGGAGCCTTTTACGCTGGCACAGATTTGTCCCAGATTGCTGGCATCACCGTCGCCATACCTGGCGCTCAGACGGCCTATCTTTGGCTGGAGGATGGTGTGGGTAATGCTGACTATACCAGCGCTGTATCCATCACACTGTACTATGATCCCGATCCGCCCGGCAGTCCTATCGACCTCATCGCTGAGCCAGGCGGCTGGTCGCCGGCCAACCGCTTTTCCTTGAGTTGGACCAATTCAACGGAGATGTCTGGAATGCTGACGGCCTGCTACCGGTTGGACGCGCCGCCCCTCTCGGTGGAGGATCATGCCGGATGCCAGGCTGGCGTGGATATCCAGGGGCTAACAGATGTGACTGTACCAAACAGCGGCAAGCATAGCGCTTACGTGTGGTTAGGCGATGCTGCGGGGAACGTTGATCCGGCGACAGCCATCAGTACAACGCTGCGCCTGGACACTGTGCCACCGGTGTCGCTGGCCAACTCCCCAGCAAGCACCAAAACAGCACCCATCCGGGTGACCTGGGTAGCGACCGACACACAAAGTGGCCTGGAAAGTGTGGCGCTATGGGTGAAAAAAGGTGACGAAGGCACGTGGATGGACAGCGGCCAGGCACACCAGATCGGCGCGGCTGTATCGGGGGCTGCGAGCCAAGGATCTTTCCTCTTCCGGCCAACCGGTCCAGGAGCCTACTACTTTGGCATGCGGGCCGTAGACCAGGCGGGCAACACCGAAGCAGAGCCTGCAGGCGACGGTGACACAAAGACCGATTGCGAGACATGGCAAAGGGCATACCTGCCCTTGCGGTGGAAAAGCAGCCCATGAACCTGATCCGGGTTCTTCCGGCAAACGGTAGTTGAGGTACCCTTGCCGGCAAAGCAATCACCAGTTCTATGACAATCTGTCCTACCAAAGGTTCGTGACATTCCCTACGCGAAAGGCATTGGCCATCAGGCCCGACTGCCAGGTGGTCGTCAAGGCTGGCGCCCTGGTGGAACCGAATCAGCAACTCGTGTTGCCCTCTTGTTTGACCCTCTTCCGGATGGCCAACCACAGGATTCCCACAAAAACAAGACCCGGTGCGGCCAGGCAAGACACAGATTGGCTTGGGTCCGGGGCTGGCAGGTCAGCGGTGAACACCCGCATCGGCAGAGGCGCAAAGGTGAGCACAAAAATGAGCAGCACGGCCACGGCTACGAGCTTGCGAGGCGTATCGAGGCGGGTAACATCATCAAGGGGATCGGGGTGCGATTGGCCAAAGAAAAAGATCAGAAAGGCCCACAGCAGCCAACCCTGCCAGAACACGATCCCCAGCACCAAAAGAATAACAATGATAGGCCAGGTGAGGATCTTGGCCCTTTGGCCAACGAGACTGTAGAGAACGTGGCCGCCGTCCAACTGACCCACCGGTATCAAGTTCAGCGCTGTGACCAGTAGCCCTGCCCAGCCCGCCAGGGCAACAGGACTGACAAAGACATCGTAGCCGCTGTCAATGGGAAAAGTGCCCAACAGCGCCGCCGCGCCGTCGCCCAGAATTGCCTGGAGGGTTGGTACGGAGCCGGTGCCTGGCAGCACCTGCCCAAAAACGCCAAATTTGAGGAGCAGGTAGAGGAGCGAATTCCCCTCAAGAAAGATCATCGAGCCTGGCTCGGGGGCAACCATGGGTTCGACGGTCGACAAGGTTAGGCCCAGGATGAGGATCGGTACAGCCAGCACAAAACCGGCCAGTGGGCCAGCAACGCCAACGGTCAGCATCTGCCGGCGGTTGACAGTCCTGCCCTTCATGACGATAAAGGCCCCCATGGTACCCAGAGGTGGCACCGGTATGGGGATGAAGAAGGGCAGGGACACCGGCACCTTGTAGTACCGGCCGGCGAAATAGTGGCCTAGCTCGTGGCCGGTTAGGATGGTCATCAAACTCAGGGCAAATGGCCAGCCGATCCACAAGTGGGTCAGAATCCAGCCCAGGTCCGCATTTGGCGGCACCTGGTCAGACCAGGTAGCTCCGACAAAGAGAGTGGAGAGGATGGTCAGAAAATACAACAAGGCGTTTAACCAGAGCCGGGATTGGGTCTGTTGCGGTTCCACTCCGGGCACAGCCAACAGTACTTGCCGGTCATGGTCCGGATCGTCACGCAACATGGCTGTGTAGCCCATAGCTCGAAAACGAGCAGCCATCTGGGGGAAGGCATTTTCTGAAGGCGCCAGCAGATTGCCACGAAAGCGGATCGTCTCAGGCTGTTCGGGCACACCCAGGGTCACATCATCGACTGCAAACAGGTCCGCTACAGCCGTCTCCAGTTGCCTGGCGGTTTGTTGAGCGGACGGTCTTTCGTCTGTCATACTCAGCTGCTTTCTAGATCTCGAACCTGGAGCCCCGGTGCGGCCTCATCAAGGGCATGCATGGGGACTCCCAAGAAGCGGTCCAAGCCACCGCGCGGGGCAGTATACCATAGTCTAGAGCGGGATCCAAACCATCTTGACCACGCGAAGGTCGACAGAACAATGCGCGAGCGAGGCTATCCCCACACTCGGGCAACAACATTGATCCAGGATCTGTCACGCCCTGCCTGGTCAGGGTCCATCCAGCCTTCGACGATCCGAAACTTGGCCTGATGCAGTGACGTTTCTACCTCGGAGAATTGGTAAAACGAGAAGAAACGGCGATGGCCTCTATCGTCTACGAGCCATTGTTCCCCCTGACCATCTTTCAGTGCCAGGTACAACACTCCGCCAGGCCTTTGCAGCAAGCGGGCGATCTGCGTCAGCGCGATGGGCAACTGGCACCGGGGCAGGTGGAGCAGTGAGGCACAGGCCCAGACGCCATCAAGGGTACCAGAGGCCAACGGTACAGAACGCAGGTCCGCCAGGACAAAGGGGACCGTCGGGAACCGGCGCCGAGCCTCAACCAACATTCCGGGCGACGAATCCAAACCCACGCCCCAACAACCAAGTTGCGCCAAATGCTCAATGTCACGGCCCGGACCGCAGCCCAGGTCCAACACGCGCCGGGGAACAACGACCCGGCTGGCAAAGGCAGCCAGTGCCCGTTCCAGGCGCAAATTCCCCCACGTGGCCGCATAGTGGGCAGCGTTTTGATCGTAGCTGGCCACAGTCTCGGCTGCTGAAGACTGCGTGCTCCAACTGAACTCGCTGGCAGGTTGTGGGCCTAGCACACCGGCACTCGAGGACTTGATGTACATCAACCTTAACGACCCTCACCCAAGATATGACTGCCCCGGCTTCCAGCCAACCATGGCCCGAGTGAAGGGCCAGGCAGGCACGATTGTCTTTGGATGAATCCGGTTGTTCTGTGCGGCTGCACAGGGGGAGTCTAACCAGAGCCAACCGCAGCGGCAGGCATGAGAGCCGATTGAACCCGCTGGTAAAGTTGCAGAACTTGGTCAGAAATGGCAGGCCAGCCGTAGCTGCGCGCCCATTGAGCCGCCTGCAGGCCCAGCGCCTCGCGAAGACCGTCATCGCAAAGCAACAAACCGATCTTGGCGGCCAGCGCCTCAGCATCGCGCTCGGGAACCAGGAATCCGGTCTGGCCATCTTGCACGCTGTAGGTCAGCCCGCCAACCTTGGAAGCCACCACCGGGGTCCCACAGGCCATGGCCTCTAGGGCCACCATGCCAAAGGACTCATAGTGGGAGGGCATGACCACCATATCAGCAGCGGAATAGTAATAGACGAGCGTATCCTGGTCTTGGGCACCATGGAAGGTAACCAGGTCCTGGATACCCAATTCAGCCCGGAGCTTTTCCAGGCGTGCAAGCTCGTCATTCACCTTTTCGACACCTGCCCCTGGCGCGCCGCCAATTATGACAACAGACAGATCGTCCTGCCAGCAAGGAATCTCGGGCACAACGAGGGCCATGGCTCGCAGCAGCGTGTCTATCCCCTTCAATGGTTCGATCCGGCCCACAAAAAGGACGATACGGCGCTCGGGAGGCAAGCCCAGGATGTGCTTGGCCTTTTTTGGCGGAACGGGTTGGAAGAGATCCAGATCCACGCCGGGGGGCACAACATCCATCTTGCTGGCGTCAGCTCCATAGAGCCAGACCATCTGCGCCCTCTCCAAGGGCGTAGCTGCCACCAGGCGATCCGCAAGGGCCATGACCTCAGCTTCCCCCTCGATGCGCCGCGCTGCCTCCCACTCATGGGGGCCGGAGGCCACACTGTTCTTCATGTGCCCAAGGGTATGGAACATCTGAACGATGGGGGCGCCCCAAACGCGACGCAGCTCACGGGCGGCCAAGCCTGAGAGCCAATAGTGACTGTGGATCACATCGTAGTGCAGGCCCTCACGTCTGGCGAGGTCCAGCGCACCGCGAACAAACTGGGGAAGATGGTCGACGATGCTGTTCTTGTCATAGGGGGTTTCGGGGCCAGCCGGCAAGTGGATAACGCGGCAGTTTGGCCCCAACCTGGTGCTGATACGTGGGATATTGGGATTCTGGGAGCGGGTGAAACAATCTACGGCAATCCCGCGTTGCCCAAGCTCGCGACTCAGGTCGCGGACATAGACGTTCATCCCCCCTGTCTCCTTGCCTCCCAGAGTGGCAAGCGGACAGGTATGGACAGTCAACATAGCTACACGTTCAATCATCGGTTGTTCAGGCATCCCTAAGGCGTTTGTACCAGACCGCAGTACCCACAGCGATCAGGATAGCGCCCACACCGCCGATAGGCAAAAGACAGCAGAAAGCAGCGAACAGCCAGTTCTCCAGGCCGGTCATGGATTCGTACTCGAGGAGGCCAGTAAACAGAAAGACCAGGACCGATGCCAAACAGGTGAGAACTCCCAACACAACCAAGATGCGGGCTGCTATACGCCAACCGGTCCCATGCCCACCCGGCGGCGGCGCCAGCGGGGGGACAGTGGCAACTGGTGCTGGGGAAGTGCCCGGCGATGGATCCTCCTCTCCATCCGACAGAGGTCGCGGCACACCGCATTCACCGCAGAACAAGTCTGCATCAGAGAGCATGGCTCCGCAATTGTCACACTGGATTCGAGCCCACCTTGGCTCTCCTTTCTCAATCCCTCAGCAAAATGCCGGATATGGTGCACTAACAAACAGTTTGCAGCGACACACCAGGCTTTGCCATGAGCAAGCGCCGAACCTGAGTATCTTGGGCGCCAAAGCGATACTTGTATACTTCGTCGCCCCGTAGGAAATCATAGTGGGCACGGCCCAGGGTAATCGCCTGTTCGATACTCCGGGCAGTGATGATGATGCCCGGGCTCAAGTGCCGGAAGCGGGCAGGATCGTAGCCCGAATTGTAGACGAGGATACTGCCGCCATAATCGAAATTCAGCAAGGCAGCCGCCTTCTCACCATCCATTTCGACAAATACCAACTGTAACCACCCCTGCTCTTGCAGAACCTGCGCCATGTCAAAGAAGAAGGCTTGCATCTTTGGGTCCATGAACTGGTCCTTCTCTGGGGTGCTCTTCTGATGAAGATCGATGAAACTCTGCATCTCAGCCTGCAAATCGTGACTCAGGCCAACAACGACAAAGCGCGTATCGGCCTCAGCGTCAGACTTGCGCAGCTTGCGACGCACTTCGTGGCGCTGCTTCTTGTTGAGCATCATCAGATACTCGTCCCAGGTGTCAGGCAGGTCAATGATCGGGCACACATCCTCTATCTCTACGAGGGACTGGTAGCCCTGTGCCTCGGCCAATTCCCGCAGGCGAACATAGGTCAGCGATTCCTGGGGGATATTGCAGAAATCAATCAGATCCCAACCTTGCGCCTCCTGCCCCAGGTATTCCAACAGAGCCTGGTAGACAGCATCCTCCTGTCCCTGTTCGATGATCAGGTCCAGATAATCCGACACGTCACGACAGCCGATCAAATAGAAGACCGGCTGGCCACCATCTGCCAGTGTACGAAAAAGAGGGGCAATACCCACCAATCGGCCATCATCTTCCGAGCGAAAGCCCAAGAGCAACAGGCTCCCCTCGCCCAAGTGCTTCCACCAGGTAGACTGCCACTCCCACGTCAGGAACAGCGTGTTGCAGCAGCTCCGCTGTAGTAGATCATTCCATTCCGGTTTGAGCGCCCAGAAACCATCACTCTCAAAGTGAACCTCGATCCGCATAAAACTCCCCGGTTACCTCGAATGCCATCGAAAAGCGTGTTGGGCCATGGCGAACCATGCATACCATACCATGGCACTTAGCGCCATTATACCTGACATCGGTGAGCGGCGCAAAAAGAGCATGGGAACGGGAGGACCCTGTGGACCATATAGAGACCGTGTACACATAGGACCACGCTCAGCTCTGCCGGAACTAAGCGTGGTCCTGAATGGCCATTGCCAACTTGGGTACCCGGAAGTCAAGAGAGCACATGAATCCTCAGGGTTCCCCAGAGATTCTCAGTCGATGAGCGTTTCCTCAGCCACTGGTGCTTCCTGGATCTCCAAGAGGTCGACCTGGGCCGCTTCTGCCTCCACCTCAAAGCCAAAAACTGGCGCCAGATCCAACTCGGGCAGACCTATCTCCCGGCGGATGGCGTTCTCAATCTCAATGCACTGGAGCGGATTCTCCCGCAATACCTGCTTGGCATTCTCTCGCCCCTGCGCCAGCCGCTCCTCATTGTACGAGTAGAACGAACCCCGTTTCTCTATCAGGTCCAGTTCCACTCCCAGGTCCAGCACATCTCCTTCCTTGCTGATCCCCTCGTCGTACATGATATCAAACTCACACTCTCGGAATGGCGGCGCCACCTTGTTCTTCTTGACACGCACCCGCGTGCGGTTGCCCGTCACCTCTCCTCCGGCCTTGATGGCCTGAATCCGACGGATGTCCAACCGCACCGATGCGTAGAACTTGAGCGCCATTCCGCCCGACGTCGTCTCCGGACTGCCAAACATCACCCCGATCTTGTGCCGCAACTGATTGGTGAACACCATTGCCGTATTGCTGGTCTTGATCGCCCCACTCAGCTTTCGCAGCGCCTGGCTCATCAACCGTGCTTGCAGCCCGGGGTGGCTGTCCCCCATATCCCCTTCGATCTCGGCTCGGGGCACCAGCGCTGCAACCGAGTCCACGATGATGACGTCCATGGCCCCGCTTCGTACCAGTGCTTCCGCTATCTCCAGGGCTTGCTCGCCAGTATCCGGCTGCGAGATATACAGCTCGTCCACATCTACCCCGCACTTGGCCGCATACAGTGGGTCTAGCGCGTGTTCCATGTCGATGAATGCCGCTACGCCTCCCATACGCTGCGATTCCGCCACGATGTGCTGGCAGACCGTGGTCTTGCCCGAACCTTCAGGACCATAGATCTCGGTGACGCGGCCGCGCGGGACGCCACCCACTCCCAAGGCCAGGTCCAACGCCAGGGAGCCGGTGGGGATGGTCTCTATTTGCAGGTGTGTAGCTTGCCCCAGCCGCATGATAGCCCCTTCGCCATATCGTTTCTGGATACCCGTTATCGTCGTCTCCAAGGCCTTAAACCGCCCGTTCTCGCCCATCGTGCGTACCTCCTTTGATCCTGGTCTCTATGACCCCAGAATAGCACAAATGTTCTTATCTGTCAAATCCAGTATAGGCTAGAGCAGAGGCACCGCAGCTTTGGGCAAAAACCGAGTCCGCGCCCTACCGCTGTCGGGTAGGGCACGGACTCATCGGCAACTTCCCTATGGACTAATGGGGAACTTAGAGGACGATAGCCAGCCAGGCGACTCCCATGACGGACAGCAGAATGCCCAGCAGGAACATGACGATGAAGGGCGCCAGCACTGCCAGTATGGATCTGCCGGCGTCCAGATCAGTGGCAACCGACACGGCCTTGATATAGACCACGATGCTCCAGATGGTACCTACCAGCGCCAGCAGTCCACCCAGACAGGGAACGGGGCGCAGTACAGCCAGCAAACCCGGGATGATATACAACGACACCATCCCCAGAAAGTGCGGCAGCTTGGCCGATCCGCCTAGTAGGTTGGCTGCGATCAAGACCAGGACACCGTAGAACAACCATCCCCCCAGCGCGGCCAGGACCCGGCTCAGATACGCGCCAGTGGCCTGGAAGAGGCCACTGATGCCTCGGGGCAATGGAGCCTCAATCTGGCTGAGGTCGGAGACCATGGGGACAATTACTTCGATTATGCCGTCCATCATCTCCTGGACTTCGGGCGGAAGATCCTGCATGGCAGGGTTGAATCGGGACGACATCTCAAATCCTTGCCGGATCTGCTCCTCTATCTGGTCCAGATCCGGTGCCCTGACCAGATTCACCAGGCTTACGGCAAACACGATGAGCCCAGCCACGAGTATGACGATGGCGATCAGGACAATGCCCCTCAGGAAGAGGTTGGGGCGCTCGCGCCACTCTTGGTAGGCCGAGTCGTCCAGAATGACCGTCCGGAGCAGGGTACCAAGCATCTCACTCATGACTGACCTCCTAGCACCACACCCAGAATGGCCGAGCTGAAGCACCCCATCAGTATCAACACGACCACGACCAGGATGAAGGGCAGCAACGTGGCCCATACAGCCCGCGTCCACGATAGGTTGTGGGCAGTCTTTAGGCCGTAGTAGGCGCACAGGACACCCCACACGGCGACGATACTACCCACCTGCAGAAAGGGTATGATAGTCAAAACGTTTAGCACCTGGGGTACCACCGCCAGGGCCAGCACTCCCAATGTTTTGCTTAGGCTGCCGGATCCACCCAGCCAGCGGGCGAACAGATAGGCCAGCAGGCCATAAACCAACCAGCGGAAGAGCAAAGCCAAAGGGACAGTGATGATACCAAGCGCTGCGGAACCCATGTCCGGGGCACCGAACAGCTTTGGGAAGATATCCCAGCCACGTTGGTACCACTCCTCGAATCGCTCCAGGGCCATGGGGTCTTCTTGGGCAACCACGTCCCACCAGGGCATCTGTTTCATGTAGAAAAAGACCGTGTCCCGGATCTCGCCCATATCTGGAATACTGGCCAACTCGAGGCCCGTACCAACAAGACCACATATGGCGATTATCACGCCTACGACGACGATAAAGATGAGCCCCTTGACGACCGGGCTGGTAGATGCACCCATCTCTTCATAGGCGTCCTCTTTGAAGAGCAATGCATCCCATCCCAGCCGAAGGGAATCGACAATTCCATCCATCAAGCGCCTCCTTTCTCAAATAGAGTTTCCCACAAATCCCATTGCCAGCTATCCTGTTCCGTTATGTATGGATCACCCCCTTCCTGTCACGTACTGCTACCAGGGATGGCAACCATCTCCACAGATGCTGCAAACCACAACTACATTATACCATAGGTTGCGTAAAAATGGCAATCCCCACGGAAATCGAGAGCGACAAAGCTCTTGGCCGCGCCTTTCGGCCAGATGTCGGCCAATTGTCAGGCAGCACTGCCCGCACCATAGTAGAATGAGAATGAAGCTGGCCGGTTGAGCACACGCATGCCCGGATAGTGTCCAGCAGATTTAACGATTCTCTAATACAATTATAACACTATTCTAATGCTCATGTGGTAGACTCCTAGAATGGAGGGCAGGTAGCATATGAAAAGCTCCTTACGGTTCGGCAAAATACTCGGAATCCCCATCGGGGTTAACTATACTTGGTTCATCGTCTTTGCTCTGGTGACCATGTCGCTGGCAACGGGGTACTTCCCAAGCCGTTACTCGGGCTGGAGTTTGGCGGGCTATCTCAGCATTGGACTGCTCACCAGCTTGCTCTTTTTCAGCTCGGTATTGATCCACGAATTGGCACACAGCGTCGTCGCCGTGGCCAGGGGCATCCCAGTCAAGGGCATTACCTTGTTCATCTTTGGTGGGGTGGCCAACATCGGCCGCGAGCCAGATCGGCCGCTGACCGAGTTTCTCATCGCCATCGCTGGCCCTATTGCCAGCTTGCTCCTGGCAGCGGGCTTTGGCGCGCTATGGTTGGCAGGGCAGGTGTTGGATGTTGCGGCACTGGCGGGGGTAGGCATGTACCTGGCTACAATCAACCTGTGGCTGGCCTTGTTCAACCTACTCCCGGGCTTTCCTCTGGACGGCGGTCGCGTGTTCCGCTCAGCAGTGTGGGCCTGGACAGGCAGCATGAACCAAGCGACCCGCTGGGCGGCCAGAAGTGGGCGTGTCATCGCCATACTGATGATCATCGGTGGAGGTGCCATGATCCTGACTGGCAACTGGGGCAATGGGATCTGGCTGGCCTTCATCGGCTGGTTCCTGGACAATGCTGCCAGCCAGAGCGCCAAGCAAGCCCATATCCGTGAAGCGCTAGAGGGGTACACGGCCGGTGACTTTGCGGCGTCCAGCTGCCAGACTGTAGACAGCAACATGCCCCTTGACTGGGTAGTACGAGACTATGTCCTACCGCATGGCCAAAATTGTTTCATGGTAACCGATGGTCAACAGGCAGAAGGTGTTGCTACACTAGGTCAGATTCAACAAGTGCCCCGCCAGCGGTGGGGTTGGACACCGATGCGACAGATTATGACCCCCATGGCTATGCTCAAGCCCGTGCGAGCTAGTGAAGCAGCCTACAATGTGCTGGAACGGATGATTACCGACGAACAGAGCCTGCTGCCGGTCGTAGACAACACTGGCTTCTTGGGGCTGATCCGCCAGGACAACCTGATGCGCTTTGCCGCGACGCGTACTTCCTTGGGAACCTAGCCCGCCAGCGGCAGTCTTTCAGACGAATGGCTGGGTTCCTTTGGGACCCAGCCTTGCTGTGCTTCTGTCGCATACCTGAGCGGCCCCGGCCCATCCCAGCGTCCAGAGCATTTGGCATCCGCGAGCAAGTTGATCAGTAGATGACTTGCTCTGGATGCCAGGCTATGCTATACTGCCGCCCATCGTCCCCTGGTAACCATCGATTGAATGGTACACGTTTGAAACCGGGGAATCTGAGAAATGGTGGATCATGACCAACCAGTCCAATCGCCGGCAGTCCTGGTCTTTGCCCATCGCCCTGGGCCTGGCGGCTGCTGCTATCTTGATTGCGTTCCTGGCTATCGCCACTCTGTTGGTACAGCCGTTATTCGAGGACAACGAACCCAGCGTCACAATCCACTCGCCCGAAACAGGTGAGCGGATCCCGGTTGGCGACGAACTGCTGCTGGTGGCCACCGGCACCAGTACGAAAAACATAATGCGGCTGGAAATGCGCGTTGATGACACTCTGGTGGATATTGCCACCAGTCCTGACCCTGGAGGGAGCCCGTCACTTTCAATAAGAAAACCGTGGACTATGGCTCTGACTGGATCCCATGTTGTAGCAGTCACCGCCTATACGACCCGAGGAAAAGCCAGCACACCCGTATCAGTTGAGGTTGTGGTCGTGGACCAAATTCCTACGCCAGCACCCAGTAACACTCCGACTGTTCCGGCTCTGCAGACCCCCCAGATCACCCCTTCACCGGTTGACACGCCCCGGCCGACCGATACACCAGTTCCGACTGCCACTCCGACCCCGACTGCGACGCCTACGGCCACACCAACCGAAACGGTGACGCCAACTCCAGTGCCGACCGACACCCCTACCTCTACCCCTTCTGCCACCCCAACCACAGCCTTGCCGAACATCGAGTACTTTCGCATCACCCCGGAGAACATTGTCACTGGCGAATGCGCCATCTTGGAGTGGGGAGCCGTGACCAATGCATATGAGGCGATTATCGACCAGGAGATCGGTGGTGTGGGCACCCCAGGCAGCATGGAAATATGTCCCACCGAGACAACTAGCTATATCCTGACCGCCAACGGACTGGGCGGCACCGTCACGTCTACGGTCACAGTCACCCTCAGTACGACAATACCGAACCTGACCATCGAGTCCATCGCCTTTATCCCAGACCCACCGGTTCAAGGACAGGACAACGAGGTCAGGATCACCATTCGCAACGCAGGAGGAGGGGACGCGGGGCCGTTTTCCTGGGAATGGCAACCAGGATCTGAGCCCCCCATCGGAGGCCGACTGCCCGATGGGCTGAATGCAGGTCAGAGCACTGTGCAGACGGCTGTCTGGCGCCCCAGCGAAGCATACGACAGCCTACCGACGGTGGCTCGAGTTGATACTGGCAATGAAGTAACCGAGACAAACGAAGACGACAACGAACTGCGGGTGGATACAGAGGTCATCCAGACGTCCCTGGGCGACCTGGTACTCCAGGAATTCTACCTTCACTTTGACGATCGAGTGGTCATGCGCGTCTCAAATCCTGGCGGCCGGATCACTGTACCCACGTTTGACTACCAGCTCTACCAAGATGGTACTCCGGCAGCTTCAGGATCGTTCAATACGCCAGCGATAGGCAGTATGGTCTTCTGGACAGATTTTGTCGTGGCTGGTGAGCACACGATCCTCGTGGTGATCGACCCCGAGAATCTTATCACCGAGAGTGACAAGAGTAACAACGAAGGTACATTGACTTGCTCATCCACTTCCCACTCCTGTTGGTAGATAGGCATTGCCTTTCCCCTGAGAATGTGCAATGCGGCCACTGCAAATCTTGCTGGCCGGAAAGGAATACAGAATGAGCTACGACGAGGCATTTGGCCCGGCGCTGATCATCCAGCATACGGGCCAGGTCTTCCCTTTGACACAACAACCTGTCACGATCGGCCGCGGGGCCGGCAACACCCTCGTACTCGCGGATCCTGAAGTATCCGGTTATCAC
Source organism: uncultured Chloroflexia bacterium (assembly GCA_963783445.1). GTDB lineage: Bacteria > Chloroflexota > Anaerolineae > JAAYZQ01 > JAAYZQ01 > CAWANP01. The sequence goes on from CAWANP010000003.1 coordinate 41,145, forward strand.
GCCACCATCTTTTGGCAAGCAGACCTTGATATCTTTGTCATCCAGGATCTGGGCAGTACCAACGGCACGTATGTGAATGAAGGTCGTATCGTCGAGCCACAGCCCCTGTGCCATGGTGACGTTGTGCGGACAGGGAACACGCTCATGGACATCAAGCTGGAGCAGGCGCAACAGACAGCTACGCTGGCTCCTGGAAGCTTTGCCCCCCCTGCCGACGGCAGCCAGACGACCAGTCAGCCCAACAAATTCGTTCTGCCAGGAATTGTCCTTGCCCTTCTGGCCGGAATCACGGTAGCCTGTCTGGTCCTTTTGGGGGTTCTGCTTCTTGGCAGGGGGAAGGGGGTACCCACCGTTGTTATCCAGTCACCGCCTGGTGGCGCCCAGGTGGCCGCAGGTAGCGAGCTGATCGTCCAGGCTACAGCCAGCGGCGCGAGCAACATCACCCTCCTGGAGTTGAGTATAGACGGGAATCTGGTCGCGACGGCAAGCAGCCCGGATCCGGACGGTGGATCCACTTTGACAGTGAATAAACCATGGACCTTTGTCGAGACAGGCGGGCACGTCGTCGCGGCCGTGGCCTATACGGCTGAAGGCAAGACGAGCAAGACCGAGTCCGTAGAGATTGATGCCGTACAGACCGGGGGTGGGGTTCTACCCAGCGCAACTGTACCGAGTACCCCTACGACTGAGGCGACAACAACTCCCACGGCAGAGCCAGGTACCCCCCGGATCGAGTACTTCCGGGCCAATCCCCAGGCCATAAGCGCAGGCGAGTGTACGATGCTGGAATGGGGAAAAGTAGCCGATGCCACCGAGGCGAGGATTGACCCAGATCTCGCAGGCGTAGGCACGCCAGGCAGCAGTGAGGTTTGCCCAACGCAGACGACGACCTATGTACTCACAGCCAAGGGACCAGGTGGCACCACGACGGCTGCGACCTCGGTCGTGGTCAGTGGTGAGTTCGCGGACCTGGTTGTAGAGTCTGTCAGCTTTACACCCAATCCTCCCGTCCAAGCACAGGACACCAAAGTAGAGATCACAATCCGGAACTCGGGCCCAGGAGAAGCAGGGGCCTTCAATTGGGACTGGCGGGCTGACCGGGACACGCACTTTGGCGGGCGACTGGGAGGCTTGGGCCCGGGCCAGGAAACCGTGGTCGTGGTTCGCTGGCGGCCAGACAAGGCCGATTCCAATCTGGCCACTATAGCTCGGGCAGACACCGACAAAGAAGTTGCCGAGACTGACAAGGGCAACAACAAACTTGTAAGCATAGTACAGGTCATGCCAGGGCCCGCCGGGCCTGGGACTGTAACCATACAGAGCGATCCAGCTTTGGATGGCTACCGGGGAAGTAGCGGTGGCGGTGGCACTGGCCAAGATATCATCGTTGGCAATGGCGGACAGGCAGGCCCGGGGGGTGAGAAGGTCTGGCGAGGCTTTATGAGTTTTGACCTTTCCGATATCCCAAGTGGAGCGTCCATTGAGGGGGCCGAGCTTCGCTTCTTTCAGGCAAAGGTGGAGGGCGATCCTTACCAGAAGCTGGGAAACCTCGTCCTGGAGCACGTCAGCTATGGTTCTAAACTGGGCCGTGCCGCCTACGATGCCCAGCCCTTGGGTTCGGCCACAATGGCCCGGCAACCATCGCCCGGCACTTGGTACACCGTCATTGACCAGCCTATCACCGGCTGGATTGGGCAGGACCTATCCGCCGGTCGGGATCAATTCCAGGTACGTCTGCGCTGGGTACAGGAAACCGACGGTGACAATCTGGAAGATTACGCCAGTATGGAGCCTGGAAACAACTACTTTGGCACCGGCAACGTACCGGTATTAGTGGTCACCTACGGGCCGTAGCTCCCATGCGGGCTGTGGAGCCAGATTGACCGCCCGCATGAGGGTATCCAGGATATTCTGGTTTCTCCTTCTCGGCCCTGACTGGACAAGAAATCCAAACATGGTATAATGGCCTCATGGACGGTACCAAGGGCATTGGCCTGCTTGGGCCAAAGAGGTGGTTGGGAATCGGCGCGAGAATCCTGGCCACTCTCTTCTTTTTGCTATTGATCCTGATTCTGAATCGGTGTGATCGGCCAAGTCCACCTGCGGAATCGACATTGACCATGACACCAACCGCTGAGACTGTTCATGCTCGGTTGCGTGTGGGAGTTCGTCCTGAAGGTGCCCATGTCTATGTGGATGGACTGCGCAGTGGGACTACCTCGGTTTCCCTGGATCTGCCGGCTGGCCAGCATGTCGTCCGCGTTGAGCTAGAGGGTCACGAGCCGCTGGTGCAGACTGTGAATCTCTCGGTCGACGACGAAGCAATCGTCATCGGCCAGTTGGTACCCAAACCAGCCCCAGCAGCATCAGCCCGCGCGCCCTCCCCAGAGCCTATCTCGGTCCCAAAAGCCGATCCGAATGAGCCTCTCCCCGATCTCGCAGTGAAAAGCATTAGGATTGAGTTGGAAACGGGGGGAGCGTGTGACTATGCCTCCACACAGCTTGGGGTCGCGGTGGTGGTTGAAAACTCGGGAGATGCAGACGCAGGAGAATTTGTCGTCGATGTGAACGGAACACAGCAGACTGTGGGCGCGGGACTGGCCCCAAAAGAGACAATCTCTTTGTGGTTCGAAGGCTATGGTCAAGATGGGGAGAATTGGGTCATCATCGATACGGCTTTCCAGGTCGACGAGAACAGGAAAGACAATAACATGATTTCACGGCGGCTGCCGATCCCGACCTTACCGCCGCCATGTACCCCATCGCCCACGGAACCCTCCTCGGGACTGCCCACACCGTCACCTGTAGCTGCCGTCACGTCCACAGCACCGCCATCAGCGTCACCTGTAGCTGCCATCACGTCCACAACACCACCATCGCCGCCCCCTGCCACCGTACGTGTGTACGAAGAAGAGATGGAGATCACAACCTACCCCTACGCCGATTATACCATCGAAGCATGGAACCAAGCCTTCAACATGCCATACTCCATTCTCGATTGGGCAGCTTACCAGGCCTCGAACCCATCGCCGGCCGAGGTGGCCTATCGCAGCCTCATTCTGGAAAACGAGTATCTGCGACTGACTTTCTTGCCAGAGTTGGGTGGACGCCTCTACGAAGTCTATTTCAAGCCAACGGGGCACCGGGAGACCTATCGCAACCCGGTGCTCAAACCCAGCCCTTGGGGCCCCCCCGAGCAGGGCTGGTGGCTTGCGGCGGGTGGGCTCGAATGGTGCCTGCCGGTAGAAGAACACGGCTACGAGTGGGGCACTCCCTGGACCGTCCAGGTCAGCCAGGATGCCAAGGGTGCCACTGTCATCCTGCGCGACACCTTGGCAGACGACCGTGTACGAGCAGAGGTTGCGGTCAGGCTAGAGACCGGGGTGGGCTATTTTACGATCCGGCCCCGCCTGGAGAATCCAACCGGCGCCCCTTTGGCTGTGAAATATTGGACCAACGCCATGCTGGCCCCTGGCGGCCAGAACGCACCCTCGGCAGAGCTGCGCTTCGTCCTGCCAGATACGGCGACAGCCGTCACCGTGCATGGCCGGGGCGATCAATCTCTGCCAGGGTACAACGAACAGATGCCATGGCCAGTATACAACGGCATAGACATGAGCCAGTTGGGCAATTGGAACCGCTGGCTTGGCTTTTTCCAGAATCCGGCAGTGGACGGGTTCATGGCCGTGTACGATGAGGGCTACGATGAGGGGGTCGTCCGTGTTCTGCCGCACGATGCCGAGGCCGTGCGGGGAGCCAAGGGTTTTGGGTTTGGTTGGCACGACCCCATCCCTACAAGCAACTGGACCGACGATGGCTCGAGCTACGTAGAGATCCACGGCGGGCCAGCCCCCTCTTTTGACGATAGTGTGACCCTGGCAGCGGGCGGGCACTTACAGTGGACTGAAACCTGGTATCCGGTCGCCGGGCTTGGCAGGCTGAACTTTGCCAACGATGCAGTGGCGCTGGGCCTCAAAGCCAACGATGGACGAGCAGAGATTGCTGTAACCACGAACAAACCATGGCAAGGCGAGCTGATACTGCTTCTGGATGGACAGGAGCGCTGGCGCGAGGCCGTATCCCTGGCCCCGGGTCGACCCTTCCGAGATTCTGCGATCCTGGGGGACAATAGCCCCCAGAGTGGGCAACTGATGCTCCGTGTTGAAGGACCTGATGGTGGACTAGTAGCCGAGTATGGAACCAATTACAGACTGGGCAGTGGATAATGTTGCCGCGATTCGGTAGAAAGAACAAAGTGAAGGTATCCGGCGAGGAAACCGTTCCAGTGCTGGACCAATTGCCCCCGACCGAGGATCCAGCCAAGCAAAGCGAGCCAGCGCCCAGGCGCAGACCGCGCCTCTGGCTTTGGACACTCGGGGCCGCGCTGGCCATGGTATCGCTCGTAGTTTGCCTTCTTGTACTGGGCGTGATTGGCTTCTATGATGGCTTGAAGGACCGGGCCATGGCCAATCGCCGCATCGCCCAGGACCACTATGCACTGGGCTTGGTCCATTTGGAGGAAGGGGAGTATGAATTGGCCATCGCAGAGTTTGAGGTGGCCATGGGCCACGACTCGGACCTGGATGGCTTGCGGCAGCGGTTGCTAGAGGCAAAGGAGATGGTACTGGCCCAGGTCACGCCCACATCGGAAACTCGACGCGATGCGGCAGCCCTTCTCTACCGGCAGGCCGTCCCCCTCTACGAGAGCGGAGACCTGGCCCAAGCAGTCGCTGTACTTCAAGAACTGCGGAGTCTCGACGCCGAGTACCAACGTGAGAACGTGGACACAATGCTGGTCACCGCTCATTATCAGTTGGGAGTGAATGCTGTACAAGGGAACCTGCTAGACGATGCAGTAAAGCACTTTGAAGCGGTACTGGCTCTTAGCCCCGAGGATGAGAAGGCCCAGGAACAGCTCAATCTTCTGAGCCTTTATACCGTAGCACTCAACCATTGGGAGCGGGACTGGTCGGCAGCCATCCAGGCGCTCAAGGGTCTCTATGCTCTCGCACCCGAGTATAAGGACGTGCAAGCTCGCTTGCACAACGCCCACACATTCAGTGCTCAGGCCTATGCCGAGGAGGGCGATTGGTGCCGGGCATCAGAAGAGTACGCAGCCGCCGTGGAGGTCTTTCCGCTGGAAGCGGACGTTGACAAACGAGACGACGCCGCTTTCCGGTGTCAGGCAACGGCTGAGGCGCCTTTGCTTACTCCTACCCCGCAGGTGACTGCCAGGCCTACGGAGGACAGGGCAGTCACTCCCCAGGCCCCCTCAGTCACCGCAACCCCTACCGCGCCGATCGCGTCCGCAGGCAACGGAGAAATCGCCTACACCCGCTTTGATGCCGTCCGGCAAAGATATGACATCTATGTCGTGGATCTCGCCCTTGGAGAGACAAGAACGCTGCAAGAGAGGGCCAGCCAACCCGCCTTTGCCAGCGGTGGCAGCCGGCTCGCCTTCCAGAATCATGATCCGAACCACCTGGGACTGGATCTGCTGGATCCCGCTACGGGCGCGGGTCATGAGTTGACCACCCACGCGGAGGATTCTACGCCAGCCTGGTCACCCGATGCCAAACAGATTGCCTTTGCATCGGACAAGCACGGCGACCGAAAATGGCGGATCTACATCATCTCGCCGGGGGAGGTTCGTGGTGAGGGCCAGGAGTTGGTCTTTGGCCAGATGCCGACCTGGGCCTCAGACAATAGCAGGGTCGCCTACCATGGCTGCGACCAGCGCGGAGACAACTGTGGGGTATGGGCCATTACGGCAGGCAACTTGAACACAACCCGGCTGACCACAAATCCCAGCGATACGGCACCAAGCTGGTCTTCTACTGGAGATCAGGTTGCGTTTATCTCATCGCGGTCTGGAAACTGGGAGATCTATGTCGTGGAAGTGGCAACCGGCCAAGAAACCCGACTCACAGATCATCCCGCTGCAGACGTGGCGCCAGCGTGGTCGCCCGACGGCAAACGATTGGCATTTTTGTCCAATCGGGATGGAGATTGGGCCGTTTACCTTCTGGATGTCGGTTCAGGCAGGGTGCAGAAGATAATCGATACCGGCGACCCCTACCCCGACCCTGTTAGCGAGCGGCTGGCGTGGGTTCCCTGAGCAGGGCCATCTGGCAAAGGGATTGGATGACAGAACAATGCGAGTCCTGATCGCGGGTTGCAAGGGACAGCTCGGCACTTCACTTCAAGAGGCGTTGGTTGGCCATGATCTCCTGGGCGTGGACTTGCCAGAGCAGGATATCACCGACCCGGTGTCGATCATTGATACCGTTATTGACTATCGACCGGATGTGGTGATTAACGCTGCAGCCCTGACCGATGTGGATGGTTGTCAAGGAAATCCCGAGCTGGCCTATCGGGTCAATGCCCTGGGCGCGCAGAACATGGCGCTGGCCTGTGAGCGCAGCGGGGTTGCGATGGTCCAGGTCAGCACCAACGACGTGTTCGATGGCAGGATGGGCCGGCCCTACTACGAATGGGACACGCCCTCTCCCCAAAGCGTCTATGCCCAATCCAAAGCCGCCGGTGAATTCTACGTGCGTACCCTGCTTCAGCGATTCTATATTGTACGCACCGCCTGGCTCTATGCCCGGGGCGGTAGTAACTTTGTTACCAAGATCATGGCCGCGGCTGACAAGCATGGTGCGCTCAAGGTCGTCACCGACGAGGTGAGTGCCCCTACCTACGCCCCGGATCTGGCCCAGGCCATCGCCCAGCTCATTGAAACAGAGCACTATGGCATCTATCATTTTACAAACAGCGGTATCTGCTCGCGCCACGAATGGGCCTGCAAGATCCTCGAGCTATCCGGCCGGGGGCAAGTACCGGTCGAGGCCATCACGACAGACAACTGGCCCCGGGCTGCCCCACCCCCGCTCTACGCGCCGATTGTCAATTTCACCGGTGAGGCGTTAGGCATCAGGCTGCGGCCGTGGGAAGAGGCATTGCAGGAGTATTTTGGGGATTAGGAAATTGAGTATTGGCCAAGCAGGAAAGGAAGTATGGGCAAGCGCGGCATCCAGGAATCCCCAAGGTTCCAAGGCTGTTAACGGATGACCAGATCAACATTTACAAAGTCCTTGTCTCCCAATTCCCTAATGACCGAGTCGCCTCTCGCCTCCGTCGTTATCCCCAATTGGAATGGTATACAACATCTTCCGATATGCCTCGAGGCACTGAGGAGGCAGACCCACTCCCACCTGGAAGTAATCCTGGTGGACAACGGATCCACCGACGGATCCCAGTCGCTTGTAACAGAGCAGTATCCAGAAGTACAGTTGCTGGCCCTGGATCACAACCTGGGGCTGACCGGCGGAAATAATGCTGGCTTTTTGGCCGCCCAAGGGGAGATTCTGATCTCGCTGAATAACGACACCGAGGCTGAAGCCGGCTTTGTCGAGGCGCTGGTGACGGCCCTGCAGGATCATCCCGAAGCGGGCATGGCCGCAGCCAAGATGTTGCTCTTTGACCGTCGGGACGTGATCCACTCAGCGGGGGATGGCTATGGCGTTGATGGCATCCCCTTCAACCGGGGCGTCTGGCAAAAAGACGAGGGCCAGTTCGATGAACCCGGCTGGATCTTTGGCGGTTGTGGTGGCGCCGTGGCCTACCGGCAGGAGATGCTGGATGACGTGGGCCTGTTCGACGAGTCCTTTTTCATGTATTGTGAGGACGTAGATCTGAACTGGCGGTCACAACTGGCCGGCTGGAAGTGCTGGTACACGCCAGAAGCCGTGGTCTATCACAAATTGAGTGCCACCGGCGGCGGTCCCATCGCCAGCTACTACACTGGCAGGAACACGCTGTGGGTCATCGCCAAGGACTATCCCAGTAGCTTGCTGCGGAAATACTGGCGGCAGATACTTGGCGCCCAGTGGAAGGTTACCTTGGACGCATTGCGTTCCTGGCGGGGCGAGGCGGCGCGTGCCCGCCTGCGAGGGCAAGTTGCGGGGCTGATGGGCTGGCGGAGTAGGTATCAGGAGCGCCAAAGGATCCAGAGAGACCACCATCTGCCCGAGGAGTATTTTGAAACCCTACTACTTCGCACTCCCAAGGCGTAGAGTACTCTTTTGTCACCAAGCTGCCATTCTTCCAGAGGATCCTGGACAGCTTGACGCAGCGCCATCTGCCGTTCCATCGCCTGCATGGGCTCTCAAGGATGTGACAGCACGACCATTCTAAAGTATAATCTGCCGCGCGACTCAGTTGCGCGCTATCATAGTGTGAGGTGAAAACATGCGACGACCGATTCTAGCTGGAAACTGGAAAATGAACCTGACCATCGCCGAGGCGACCGATTTTGTGCGGAGTATCAGGCGGGGGCTGAATGAGATCAGGGATGTAGATCGAGTTCTCTGTCCTCCCTACACGGCCCTGGCGACCGTAGGGGAATTGGTGTCCGCCACAGAGATCGAGGTCGGGGCTCAGAACATGTACTGGGAGGAAAAGGGTGCCTATACGGGTGAAATCGCACCGGCGATGCTCAAAGAGTTGTGCCAGTACGTGATCCTGGGTCACTCGGAGCGGCGGGCCTACTTTGGCGAGACCGACGAAGGCGTGAACCGCAAAATCAAGGCCGCCCTTGCCCAGAGTCTGAAACCCATCGTTTGCGTCGGGGAAACCGAAGCCCAGCACGATGCTGGCGAGACCGAGAGCGTAGTGAGCGGCCAGGTACGCGGCTGTCTCGCAGGCCTTCCCGCCGAGCAAGTAGCTGGGCTGGTTATCGCCTACGAACCAGTATGGGCCATTGGCACAGGGAAAGCCGCCACGCCGGCTGGCGCTGGGGCCGTCATCGGCCTGAACATCCGTGGAACCGTTGCCGAACTCTACGATGAAGCCACAGCACAAGCCGTGCGGGTACAGTACGGTGGCAGTGTCAAACCAAGCAACGTGGCCGAGTTCATGACTCACCCTGACATTGATGGTGCGCTGGTGGGCGGCGCCAGCCTCAAGCCGGATTTCGTGGAACTGGTCCGGATTGCGGCAGAAGTATCCTCACAGACAGCGTGAGGACAGCGCATAACACCGACCATCAATAGACCGCAGACACCCGGTACGCAGTGCGTGCTCCAGTGCGCTTCTGGGGGCTAAAGCGCGCACTGCATACCCTTGTCGCGAAAGATCGATGCTCGCATTGAAGCAATGCTGACACGGGGGCGGCGAGACGCCCCCGATTTCTTTGCTCTGTACAAGTCTGACATTCACGCCAGTCTGGATCTGGTGAGAACCGAATCGGCAGTTGGGTGTTCTATATTGGGCAACAACACGGAAACCCTAGAGGAGGCAAGCAATGACAGTTGATCCCAAGATCCACAAGCTCCGGCAGACTCGGGAGCAGGCTCAGTTGGGGGGAGGACAGGCACGGATCGACCGCCAACATGCCAAGGGCAAGCTCACTGCACGGGAGCGGATCGAAGGGCTGCTGGACCCTGGAACATTTCGGGAACTGGATCCCTTTGTGACCCATCGGACTGTAGGCTTTGGTCTCGAAGAGCAGCAAATCCTTGGCGATAGCGTCATAACCGGATGGGGGAAAATCAACGGCCGGCTGACCTACATTTTTAGCCAGGATTTCACCGTCTTTGGCGGGTCATTGGGCGAGGTACACGCTGAGAAGGTATGTAAAGTCATGGATCTCGCCGTGAAGAACGGAGCGCCGGTAATCGGTCTCAATGACTCGGGTGGAGCGCGTATCCAAGAGGGCGTGGTCAGCCTGGCTGCCTACGCCTACGTCTTTCTGCGCAACGTACTGGCATCTGGAGTAGTACCCCAGATCAGCGCCATCCTGGGCCCCTGTGCTGGCGGAGCCGTGTATTCCCCGGCCATGACCGATTTTATTCTGATGGTAAAAGAAACCAGCTTTATGCACATCACCGGCCCGGAGGTGATCAAGGCTGTCACGCGGGAGGAGGTTACCTCAGAAGATCTGGGAGGAGCGATGGTCCACAACGCCAAGAGCGGCGTGGCCCATTTTGCCGCCGAGGATGAGGAAGACAGTTTCTACCTGGTCCGCAAGCTGCTGAGCTATCTGCCTCAGAACAATATGGAGGATCCTCCCTTCCTGCCGACCGATGACCCCGACGATAGGATGGACGAGGCGCTGAACAGCATTGTGCCTGAAAATCCAAACAAGCCCTACGACATGAAGGACGTAATCCACCGAGTCATGGATGATGGTGACTTTTTCGAGGTACAGGAACACTGGGCGGGCAATATTCTCGTTGGTTTTGCCCGGGTGGGGGGTTTTTCAGTTGGCATTGTGGCCCAACAACCAATGAACCTTGCTGGCGTGTTGGATATTGATTCCAGCACAAAGGCGGGTCGTTTTGTGCGCTTTTGCGACTGCTTTAATATCCCCATTATCACCTTTGAGGATGTGCCTGGCTTCCTGCCTGGCATTACCCAAGAACATGGCGGAATCATCCGCAACGGGGCCAAGTTGCTATACGCTTACTGTGAGGCAACGGTACCCAAAATCACAATCATCACCCGCAAGGCCTATGGCGGCGCCTACGATGTGATGAGTTCCAAACACATTCGAGGAGATATCAGCTACGCATGGCCCTCGGCCGAGATCGCGGTTATGGGTCCCGAGGGAGCAGTGAATATCATCTTCCGCAAACAGATTGCCGAAGCAAAAGATCCAGAAGCGGAACAGGCGCGGTTGGTACAGGAATACCGGGACAAGTTTGCCAATCCCTACGTGGCCGCGGCGCGGGGCTACATCGACGACGTGATCGAGCCGCAAGAAACCCGCCCGCGCCTGATCGAAGCCCTGCAAATGCTCCAGAACAAGCGAGACACAAATCCACCCAAGAAGCATGGCAACATTCCACTTTGACACAAGGAGGGCTCTGAGGAGCCAAGGAGGAGATGGGCATGCCTGAGCGGAAGAACAATATTGGCGAGGCAAGAGAGCTACTGACTCAGCCTTTCACCCATCAAGTGCTGGGCCAGGTGGACGACTATTGCGCCTACATAAGCTACTTTCTGGGCACCTACAAGTTCCACGAGCATGCCAAAGACGAGATGTACGTGGTTCTGGACGGTGAGATCTTTATCGATTACTATGACGGCCCCAGTGTTCCTGTACGCCAGGGGGAGACCCTGGTAGTCAAGGCCGGTGAGCGCCACCGCTCCCGTGCCGAGGCTGAGGCACAGGTGATGATGTTCAAAGCGGCGCACCTGTTTGCCGAATAGGTCTATTTGTGGATGGGATCAGGCCACACGAATAGAAGTCGGGCCGATTTGCAGAATAGGAGAAAGTCTTGATGGAGAACAAGCCCGTTCAAATCTGCGACACGATCTTGCGGGATGCGCATCAGAGCTTGCTGGCTACACGGATGCGCACCGACGATATGCTGCCTATTGCCGGGAAACTGGATCAGGTAGGCTACTGGTCGGTAGAGATGTGGGGTGGCGCGACCTTTGATTCAGCGATGCGTTTTCTCAACGAAGACCCATGGGAACGGATCCGCAAGCTCAAGGCCAAGATGCCCAATACCCCCTTCCAGATGCTCCTGCGGGGGCAGAACGTGGTCGGCTACAAACATTATCCAGACGACGTTCTGGATGCCTTTATCGTCAAAGCCCACGAAAACGGCATCCAAGTCTTTCGCATCTTTGACGCTTTGAACGATGTACGCAACATGCGCCGGGCCATGGAGGTGGTGAAACGGGAGGGGGCTCACGCCCAGGGGACCATCTGCTACACCATCAGCCCGGTACACAAAGTGGATACTTTTGTGGATATGGCCCACGTTCTGGAGGAGATGGGGGCAGATACTATCTGTGTCAAAGACATGGCAGGCTTGCTGTCCCCCTACGTGGCCTACGAACTGGTGGGGCGTCTCAAGGCCGAGATCAAGGTGCCGATCCAGCTTCACACGCACTATACCAGTGGCATGGCCATGGCCTCCGTGCTTAAAGCGGTGGAGGCTGGTGTGGACATTGTCGACACGGCCATCTCCTCCCTGGCCATGGTCACTTCCCAGCCTCCCACCGAGACGCTGGTGCGCATCCTGCAAGAATCGCCCCGCGACACGGGCCTGGACTTGAACCTACTGGCTGAGGCCAGCAACTATTTTGCCGAGGTGCGCAAGAAATACGCTGCCTTTGAGAGTGGCATGAAGGGTGTGGACGTGCGCGTACTGCAGTTTCAGATCCCGGGTGGAATGCTATCCAACCTGATGTCACAACTCCGGGAGCAGGGTGCGGAGGACCGCTATGCTGAGGTTTTGGAGGAGGTGCCCCGCGTCCGGGAGGAGTTGGGCTTTCCGCCTCTGGTCACGCCCAGCAGCCAGATCGTGGGCACCCAGGCAACCTTGAACGTGGTACTGGGCGAGCGCTACAAAGTCATCCCGGCCGAGGTCAAGAACTATGTGCGAGGCTACTATGGCCGGCCTCCGGCTGCCATCGACCCCGAACTCCAGCGCAAAGCCATCGGTGACGAGGTACCCATTGACGGCCGTCCCGCAGATCTGATCCCGCCAGGCATGGAGCAGGCCCGCGCCGAGATCGGCGATCTGGCCCAGAGTGAGGAGGACGTCATCGGCTACGCCATCTTTCCCCAGGTGGCTCGCCCCTTCCTGGAGCGGAGAAAGAATGGCGGTGGGGCCAAGGAGGCGCTGGTAGCAGCCGTGGCCGCCCTTGTGATCCAGCAGCACGAGTCCAAGCCTGCAGCACCCATCGAGAAGACGGGCGCCTCCATGTCTCCCTGGAAAATGGCATGGCGGCCGCAGCGCGGACGATGGGGAAGCCTGATCACAGGCGCAGGAGGTTCGTCATGAAGCGAGAATTCTCCTTGACAATGGATGGCACGACGTACAAGATCATCGTAGATGGGAATTCAATCCTGGTCAACGGCCAGCCCTTTGTGGCTGGTTTTGATGGCGATCGGGTACTTGTAGATGACATCGCCTACGAGGTGACGCTAGACGGAGACAAGGCCATTGTCGGTGGCATCGCCTATGCTCTGGAGGTCGATGGCTTGGAAGAGGAACCCTCCGGCCCCAGGGGTGCTGCCATTGCGACTGCCAGCGAAGGGGCCGTGACAGCCATCATGCCCGGCAAGGTCATCCGTGTGCTCGTAGCTGAAGGCGAAGGAGTGGCCGAAGGGGATGTCGTCTGTATCCTGGAAGCGATGAAAATGGAGAACGAACTAAAGGCACCACAGGCAGGCACGGTCAAAGCACTCTATGTCCAGCCGGGCCAGGACGTAGAGACGGGGGCCGTGCTGGCCGAGATCGAATAGGAGCCCGGAATGGCAGAGATACTTGGTCAACGCAAGCTAGCGTGGGAAGCAACCACGCTGGACGATACACTCGAACGTTTCCCAGAACGACAACCCGAGTTCAAGACTGAATCAGGAATTCCGGTAGAGCGGATCTACACACCTGACGATGTGGATGGCACGTACCTGCACGACTTGGGATTCCCAGGCGAGTATCCCTTCAGCCGGGGGATCCAGCCGACGATGTATCGCGGGCGCTTCTGGACAATGCGCCAATACGCCGGCTTTGGCAGCGCCCTGGAAACCAATGCTCGCTACAAATACCTTCTGGAACAGGGCCAGACTGGCCTCTCAGTTGCCTTCGATCTACCCACCCAGATCGGCTACGATTCGGATGATCCCATAGCGACCGGTGAGGTAGGCAAAGTCGGGGTGGCCATTTCTTCGCTGGAGGATATGGAGAGGCTATTTGATGGCATCCCACTGGATAAAGTCTCCACATCCATGACCATCAATGCTCCCGCTACCGTGTTGTTGGCGATGTACATCGCCGTGGCCAAGAAACAGGCCGTGGATCCGAGAAAACTGCGGGGTACCGTTCAGAATGATATTCTAAAAGAGTATGTTGCCCGGGGAACTTACATCTACCCCCCTGGCGCCTCTATGAGGCTCATCACAGATCTCTTTCGCTACTGCCACGAAGAGGTCCCCCTGTGGAACACCATCAGCATCAGCGGCTACCACATTCGCGAGGCAGGCAGCACCGCGGTTCAGGAGGTGGCCTTTACCCTGGCTAATGCCATCACCTACGTGCAATCGGCCCTCGATGCTGGGTTGGCCGTAGACGATTTTGCGCCGCGCTTGTCCTTCTTTTTCAATGCCCACAACAACCTTCTGGAAGAAGTGGCCAAGTTTCGAGCCGCTCGGCGGCTTTGGGCGCGGATCATGCGCGAGCGGTTCGGCGCCCAAGACCCGCGATCGTGGCGACTCCGCTTTCACACCCAGACGGCGGGGTCGATGCTCACGGCCCAACAGCCAGAGAACAATGTCGTCCGCGTCGCGCTACAGGCGCTGGCTGCGGTGCTTGGCGGTACCCAGAGCCTGCATACCAACTCTCGCGATGAAGCGCTCAGTCTACCCACCGAGGATGCGGTACAGATCGCCCTACGAACTCAGCAGATCATCGCCCACGAAAGCGGCGTGGCCGATTCTATCGATCCCCTGGCCGGCAGCTATTTGATCGAAAACTGGACGAATGAGATCGAAGAACGCGCCTCAGACTATATCAATAGGATCGATGCCGCTGGCGGCGCGCTGAGGGCCATCGAACAGGGCTATGTACAGCGTGAAATTCAGGAAAGCGCCTACCAGTGGCAGTTGGCCGTCGAGCAATCGGCCAAGATCGTTGTCGGCGTCAATCGCTTCCAGGTAGAGGAGAATGGATCCTCCAGTCGAGGGGGTGGACTCGAACTATTGCACGTCGATCCGGCCGTGGGCCAGCGCCAGGCGGCCCGGCTGGCGATTCTGCGAGCGCAAAGGGATGGAGAAGCAGTCGCGGTGGCGCTCTCTCGCCTGGAGGCTGGCGCGAAAGGGGATCAGAATCTGATGCCCCTTGTCCTGGATGCAGTAGAAGCCTATGCAACACTGGGTGAGATTTGTAACGCGCTGCGCAGAGTATTTGGAGAGTACCAGGCATTTACTTCCGTCTAGCACCGCAGCCCTGAAGGCGCGCTGAAGCTGGCCTCGGGGCCGATCAATCCAATCGATGAGGGGAGGGTGGGAACTATGAAAGATAGCTTGGAGGTGCTGTTTTCGTCTGTGGCGAGGGTCCAGATACTGCGCCTGTTCCTGCCAAATCCTGAGCATGCATTCTATCAGCGCCAGATTGAGCGCAGGATCGGCCAGCCCATTCGGGCTGTGCAGCGCGAGGTCGCGCGCCTGGTCGAGATGGATCTACTGCTGCGTTCGGCAAGGGGAAATCGTGTATTCTATCGTGTGAATCCAGATTTCCCTCTTCTTGCAGAATTGACTAGCCTGGTCCAGAAGGCAGCCGGCACGGATGAGAAGGAGCAGTCCGAGCCGGGCCGGTGGCCGATCCCTCCGGAACCCTCGTGCATCCCGCAGCCTTTTCCCTGGATGGAGACGCCAGCACCATCACCCCTACCCGAGAAAGTACGGCAGATACAGGTGGAAGCCGAATGGGATCGGACGTATTAGCTCTGGGGCGACAAGTCGCCAACAGCCAACCGGATGCGGGGTTTTCGCAGCCCTTGCCGCAACTCCGCCTCCATCCGCTGCAATGATGACTGGGAGGACCATGAAAATCGATCACATTGGGATCGTCGTACGCGACATCCAAGAAGCACTGCAGGTATACGAAACCGCGCTTGGCTTGCCTCTGAATGAAATTGTGCTTGTCCCAGACCAGCAGGTCAATGTCGCTTTTTTGCCCATCGGCGAGAGCAACATAGAGTTGGTGCAACCCATGGCAGACGATACCGGCATCGCCAAGTTCCTGGAAAAGCGGGGCGAAGGCATCCATCATATTTCCATTGAAGTAGCCGATATTGAAGCATCTCTGGGCCAACTGAAAGAACAGGGCGTACAGCTCATCGACGAGGTACCTCGCCAGGGCGCGCATGGCCGCGTGGCTTTCATCCACCCCAAGGGAGCACACGGCGTCCTGATCGAGTTGATTCAGCACGAAGCGTAGCAGACGCTACCGTGTAAAAACTCGCTGTCCGCGATTCTTCATCATGTGGTATAATGGAGTACTAGAAAGCGAGGCAGCCATGTTTGAACAAGAGACGCTGAGAGAACTGAAAGAACGCCAGAAAGAATGGGAAGAGACCACACTTCACAACACCCTGGCCCGCCACCGGGAACGACGTGACGAGTTCACGACCACCTCGGGCGCGCCGGTGGAGCGCCTGTATACCCCACTGGACGTTGCCAGCCTGGACTATGCGCCGGATCTAGGCTTTCCAGGCGAGTATCCTTACACCAGAGGGATACATTCGACCATGTACCGCGGCAGGCTGTGGACCATGCGTATGTTCGCCGGCTTTGGCACTGCCGAGGAGACCAACACCCGCTACAGATATCTGCTCGATCAGGGCGAGACCGGCCTGTCGGTAGCGTTTGACATGCCCACCCTCTATGGCTACGATTCCGACGATCCTGCGGCATTGGGTGAGTTCGGCAAATGTGGCGTGGCTGTATCCAGCCTGGCTGACATGGAGGCCTTGTTCAGCGGCATCCCCGTGGACGAGGTCACCACCTCGATGACCATCAACAGCCCGGCAGCCGTGGTCTGGGCCATGTACATGGCCATGGCCGAGAAGCGAGGCATCCCTCTGGATGTGCTGGGCGGAACCATTCAAAATGACATCTTGAAGGAGTATACCGCCCAGAAAGAATATATCTTCCCGCCCCAACCCTCGATGCGGCTGGTGGTCGACACCTTCGAGTTTGGCGGCAAGTACCTGCCCCGATGGAACACCATCAGCATCAGTGGCTACCACATCCGAGAGGCTGGCTCCACGGCGGCTCAGGAGTTGGCCTTTACCCTGGCCAACGGGCTGGAGTACGTGCGCTGGGGCATCGCTCGAGGGCTGGATGTGGACGACTTTGCCCCCCGGCTATCCTTCTTTTTCAACGCACACAATGATTTTTTCGAGGAAATTTGCAAGTTCCGGGCAGCAAGACGCATCTGGGCCCGGGAGATGCGGGAAACCTTTGGGGCAAAAGATCCCCGGAGCTGGCTGCTGCGCTTCCACACCCAGACAGCGGGCAGCAGCCTGACGGCCCAGCAGCCGGAGAACAACGTCGTCCGCACGGCGTGGCAGGCGCTGGCCGCGGTGCTGGGCGGAACCCAGTCTCTGCACACCAACAGCATGGACGAAGCCCTGGCTCTGCCCAGCGAATACGCGGTCAAAGTTGCACTGCGTACCCAACAGCTCATCGCCCACGAAAGTGGTGCGGCCAACACGGTGGATCCGCTGGCCGGATCCTACTTTGTCGAGGCCCAGACCAACCGGTTGGAAAAAGAAGCGTACGACTATTTCCACAAGATCGAAGCACTGGGCGGCGTCCTACTCTCTATCGAGAAGGGTTTTTTCCAGCGCGAGATTGCCGAGGCAGCCTACCGGTACCAGATGGAGATCGACAGCCGGCAGCGGGTCGTCGTGGGCATCAACGAACATCTGGAGAAAGAGCCGGTCCACATTCCGCTGCTAAAGCTGGATCCAGAAGGGTACGAGCGCCAGGTGGCGCGCCTGGAACAGGTGAGGCGCGAGCGGGACAATGAAAAAGTCGGCGTGACCCTCGAGGCCCTGCAGAGTACAGCCGAGGGCACCGAGAATACCATGCCCCGTATCCTGGATTGCGTGCGGGCCTACGCCACCCTGGGAGAGATCATGGGCGTCTTGCGTAAGGTCTTTGGCGAGTATCGGGAACCGGCGATTGTTTGAGCTGCTGGGTATTGGATACTGGGAAATGTGTGTTGCGAGCTGGGTCGTACCCCATTGTTGGAGGCATAGATGACAGACAGGAGAATACGCGTATTGGTTGCCAAGCCGGGCCTGGACGGCCACGACCGGGGCGCAAAAGTCATTGCTCGGGCGTTGCGCGACGCGGGCATGGAAGTAGTCTACACCGGCATCCGCCAGACGCCAGAGATGATTGCCGAGGCGGCGCTTCAAGAGGACGTGAATGTGGTAGGCATGTCGATCTTGTCAGGCGCCCACATGACCCTTTTCCCCCGGGTGATGGAGTTGCTACGCGAGAACGATATGGAGGACGTGCTGATCCTGGCCGGCGGCATCATTCCCGACGAGGATGTACCAAGCCTATACGAGATGGGCATCCATGGTGTGTTTGGACCCGGTACCCCCACAGATGAAATCGTCAAGTTCATCTACGAGAACGCTGCGTGACCGATCAGCTTGCAGAACTGGTTCTGGCCGGGCGCCGGCGCGCGATAGCGCGGGCCATCAGTCTGGTCGAGGGTAATGGCCCACAGGCCCAAGCTACCCTGGCCGCCCTTCACCCTCACACCGGACGGGCGCACATCGTCGGTGTCACCGGGCCCCCAGGTAGCGGCAAGAGTACGCTGGTCAACGCCCTCGCCCTACATCTGCGGCAGGACTCGGCCGAGTCCCCTGCCATGACGGTAGGCATCATTGCCGTCGACCCCACCAGCCCCTTCTCCGGGGGCGCCATCTTGGGCGACCGAATTCGCATGCGCGACCTGGCCGGCGACCGGGGCATCTTCATCCGCAGCATGGCCAGCCGGGGCAACCTGGGCGGGCTGGCCTGGGCCACCGCCGGCGCCGTCCGCATATTGGATGCGGCCGGCTATGACTTGATTATCGTCGAGACAGTCGGGGCTGGTCAGGCGGAGGTAGATGTTGCCAAAGCGGCACACACCACGGTCGTTGTCGAAGTACCAGGGTTGGGCGATGACATCCAGGCCATCAAGGCTGGGATCCTGGAGATTGCCGACGTTTTTGCCGTGAACAAAGCCGACCGGGAGGGGGCCGACCGCGCAGTGATGGCCCTGCGCATGATGCTCAACCTCAACGCAGGGATAGACTCCAGGTTTATGCACCATGGGCGATTGATAGAAGCGGTCACCACAGCCTGCCGAAAAGAGGGTACACCCATCGACGCCTCGAGTTGGATTCCCTCCATCCACAAGACCGTAGCCACCAGGAGGGAAGGGATCGCCCAACTGGCCGAAGCCGTTCTGGCACACCGGGCTCACCTGGAACGTACGGGAGAGCTGGCCTGGCGCGAGCGGGAGCGGGCCGCTGCTGAATTGGAGGCAATCATTCAACAGGAATCGCTGCGCCGGATCCTGGAGGATACGGCCAAGGACCAACTAGCGTCCCTGGTCGACCAGATCGCCCAGCGCCAGCTAGATCCCTACGCGGCGAGCCGGCAGTTGTTGAACGAGTAAGGGCACAGCTTGACGACCCGGGAGTAGTGATATGCCCACCACTGAGATCTTGGCCGGCCTGGAAAGCTTCAACGAGAGACTCCAACACGACCGGGAGCTAACACATGCCTCGGTGGCGCCTGCGCACTCTGCCAAAGTCCTGTTCATCAGTTGCTCTGATGCCCGCATTCCGGTGGCGCTGATTGCCCAACTTGATCCTGGTTCTCTTTTTGCCACGCGCAATGTCGCCAATGTCGTACCACCCTTCGGCACTGGTCAAATAGGTACTGGCGCTGTGATTGAGTATGCCGTGCTTCACTTGCATGTGCAGCACATTGTCATTATGGGACATACTGACTGTGGTGGCATCAGAGCTTTGGATGAGATGCCTGATTGGAATGAAAGACCGCACATTGCCCGCTGGATCGAATACGCTCGTCCGGCAAAAACCAAGATCGATGCCAGTGGCCTGCCAGAAATAGATCGGCACCTGGCGACGGTACGCGAGAATGTTCTTCTACAACTAGAAAACCTGCGTTCCTACGATCCGGTACGTGAAGGTGAGCGGTCTGCAGATATCGAATTGCACGGCTGGGTCTACCATCTGGAGACCGGTATGGTGGAGGTCTACGAACCTGAAGCTGATCGATGGAGGCCACTAGCTCCGAACCGGCAGGACGCTACTGAAACGAAAGAGTGAGCGGGCTGAGAAGTTCAGCCCGCTCACTCCTGTACCCAGCTACCAAAAGTCAGCCTAGACATCCAAATTCCGCACGCTTTTGGCGTGCGTCTGAATAAAGCGCTTGCGCGGCGGAACGCTGCTGCCCATCAGCATGTCAAAGGTCCGATCAGCAACGGCCGCATCCTCGACAGTTACCTGCATCAGCGTACGCTTTTCGGGGTTCATGGTCGTCTCCCACAACTGCTCAGGATTCATCTCTCCAAGGCCCTTGTAGCGCTGAAGACCGATCTTTTTCCCCTGTAGTCGCCTCAGCAGTTGTTCCCGTTCCTCTTCGGTATAGACATAGTGGCGATCCCTACCCGCTTGGATGCGGTATAGGGGTGGCAGGGCGATGAATAGGTGGCCGCTTTCGATCAGAGGCTCCATATAGCGAAAGAAAAAAGTCAGCAATAGGGTACGGATGTGGCTGCCATCGACATCGGCATCGGTCATGACCACCACACGTCCGTAGCGCAGAGTGTCAAGGCTGAACTGCACACCAATGCCGGTGCCCAGAGCCGTGATGATGGCCTTGATCTCGTTGTTGTTCAGGATCCTATCAAGGCGTGCCTTCTCGACGTTGATGATCTTGCCCCGCAATGGCAGAATCGCCTGGAACCGGCGGTCGCGGCCCTGCTTGGC
Source organism: uncultured Chloroflexia bacterium (assembly GCA_963783445.1). GTDB lineage: Bacteria > Chloroflexota > Anaerolineae > JAAYZQ01 > JAAYZQ01 > CAWANP01. The sequence continues at coordinate 61,698 of CAWANP010000003.1, forward strand.
GCTGCCTCCAGCGCTGTCTCCCTCCACGATAAAGATCTCGGTCTTGGCCGCGTCCCGGTCCGAACAATCAGCCAGTTTGCCCGGCAGGGTCATACTCTCCAGGGCGCTCTTTCGGATCACCAGATCGCGGGCCTTGCGGGCAGCTTCCCTGGCGCGCGACGACGTGATACACTTCTGAACAATCTTTCTGGCTTCGCTAGGCTTCTTCTCCAAAAAGGTTGACAGCGCATCGCCGACCACCGACTCTACCTGCCCCCTAAGCTCGGCGTTGCCCAGCTTGGCCTTGGTCTGGCTCTCGAATTGAGGGTCGGTCATCTTGACGCTTAGCACAGCGGTGAGGCCCTGGCGGGTATCCTCGCCCGAAAAGTTGGGGTCCTTCTCCTTGAGCAAGCCTTTGCCCCGGGCATAGTCATTCAGGGAACGGGTGAGCGCCGAACGGAACCCGGTCAGGTGCGTGCCACCATCGACGGTATTGATATTGTTGGCAAAAGCAAACATCGACTCGGCATAGCCATCAGTATATTGGATCGCTGCTTCCACCATCGTACCATTGATCTGACTTTCGACATAGATGGGCGCATGCAATGCTGACCGGTTCTTGTTCAGGTATCGGGCAAAGGAGGCAATGCCTCCTTCGAAATAGAAGGTCATCTCGCGATGGCTGGGCTTCCCTCTGACCTCCCGGTTGTCCACGAAACGGATCGTCAACCCTCTCGTCAGAAAGGCCATCTCTCGGAAGCGCTGTATCAACGCGTCAAACCTGTAATTGAGATCGTTAAAGACAGTCGAATCCGCCAGGAAGGTCGTGTACGTGCCCGTTTCTTTCGGTTTTGCCTTGCCTACAACCTCCACAGGCGTCACAGGACGGCCTTGTTCGTAACGCTGCTGGTAGATCTTGCCATCGCGGCGGACCTGCACCTCGAGCCACTCCGACAGCGCATTCACCGCCGAGACACCGACGCCATGCAGGCCTGAAGCGACCTTGTAGCCCCCACCGCCGAACTTGCCTCCGGCGTGGAGGATGGTCATGACGACCTCAAGAGCGTCCATCGGCTCGCCATCGGGCCTCTTTTGCCTAGGATGTGGGCCTACGGGTATGCCACGACCGTTGTCCCAGACGGTAACCGAGTTGTCAGCGTTGATGGTGATCTCGATCCGAGTACAAACACCAGCCAGGGCCTCGTCCACACTATTGTCCACCACCTCCTGGACCAGGTGATGCAATCCCCGAACATCTGTCGAGCCAATGTACATGCCGGGCCTGCGGCGTACTGCCTCAAGGCCTTCCAGAACCTGAATATCCGTTACTTCGTAGCTCGACAAGACCTGATTGCTAGGCACAGAGGCCATTCCCCCTCGAGAAAACTAGTTGATATAGGATGATTATAGCATGATAGCACAATTCTGTCAATGAGATCCACAAGATCAGAACCCATGTTCCCATTCCCCCGACTGCACGAGTGTATGTGCGATCAGGGCAGCCTTCTGCAAACAGCAACACGCCCCTCGTTGCGGTCAAGGGGCGTGTGTCGTTATCATCGATCTGATGATGGTACAGGCTAGACCTCGTCGGAGACTTCCACTTCCTCGACGGATACCTCCACTTCCTCCTCGGGAACTGAGGCATCGCTTTCGGCCTTGGCCTCCTGGATGATGATCTGGATCTCCTCTTTCATCCTGGCTAGGTCGCCACCTATCTGCTCCTTGTGCTCTTCGAAGGCTACTTTAGCCTCATCGGTTGACATCAGTTGCAGCGACAGCTGCCGTCCGCCCTCCGGATCCTCCGAAAAATCCCCCAAGAAGGGCACCTGGCCCGTCAGGTAGCGAATGCCCGCCACAATGGCAACTATCGCAGCCAGTGGCGCAGCCAGCCCCAGCACAAAGCCCGAAACAAAGTTGCACAAGGTACCAAGTATATCCAAGATGGCACTCAGGATCGGGAATGATGCATCGTTACCCCTACTCATCGGACTCACCTCCTCCATCCTCGATCGGCTGGTCTGCTTTTGCCCTTGCTACTTGCTCGCGGACCATGACCACCACTTCGTCGGGTGTCAGCAGTAGTACCTTGGTTTCATCCTCACCCATGTCGACCGAGGGAAACTTGCCTGTGAACAGATAGGTGAGGGCTACGATTCCAACTGAAGCCAGGGTGACGAGGCCCAGGACAAACCCCCAATAGAAAGCCAGCCGCTTGACAATACCCATAACCGAACCTCCTTTCAATTCTCTGGATGCTTCTGAATTGGACGATTCTCCTGAATTTTACTGCAAAACCAGTCAGAGGGCAAATGTGCCTGCTCCCTGGGTGTCAGAAGCGACGCGGTATCCTGCGGTCGAAGATTCTCCTTTTGCGTATTCCAGTCGTTGTGGTATACTGGGGCCTTGTCTGAGCTAGTGAGGGGGTTCTATCTCTGGAGCCGGGGGCGGGTGATGCAACAGATGGTCAGAGTACTTGGAAGGCAGATGATTCCACTAATCATGGGAGCCGTGCTGGCAGGAGGGCTACTTGCGGCAGCCTGGTCGATGGCTTTGACTAGCCATGCTTCGGCCACCGTGGAGACGCGTCGGGAGATGCATTCCGACGAACTTGACACATCTACCACAGTGGCGCGAGCCTTCAATGAAAATACGGCCTACTTGCCACTGATGGTACGGAATTTCCCTCTACCTCCGCCCATCTTTGGGACAGAGATGAAGAGCGTCAGCTCTCAGCATGCGGGGCTAGCTGGTGCTGCGGGCGTGAATTGGCTACGTTTCCCTGCCTTTGATTGGGACAGGATACAGCCCACGAAAGCATCTGCCTATGATTGGCAAACAGTAGACGAGGTCAGTCTCAGCAGCGCAGTTGATGAGGGCATGCAGATCATTGGGACAATCAAATACACGCCAGCTTGGGCACAGAAGGTGCCCGGCTCCTTCTGTGGGCCTATCAGACAGGATGAACTAGATGAGTACGCTCGGTTCCTCACTGCACTGGTCGAGCGCTACAGCCAGCCACCCTACAACATCCGGCATTGGGAATTGGGCAATGAGCCCGACGTGGACCCAGGCTGGGTTGAACCACGACACATCTTTGGTTGTTGGGGGGATGAGAATGACCCTTACTATGGCGGTGGCTACTATGCCGAGATGCTAAAGGCTGCCTATCCCGCTATCAAGGCCGCAGATCCCTCGGCTCAGGTTCTCATCGGAGGACTGCTGTTGGATTGTGACCCTACTCATCCACCTGAGGGCAAAGACTGCAAGCCATCCAGGTTCCTGGAGGGGATCTTGCACAATGGAGGCGGGGACTACTTTGACATCGTCAGCTTTCATGGCTATTACCTGTACAATGGCACGCTCCAATGGGATGAACTCTATCCTCCATGGGCAGCCCGGGGCGGCGTGGTCCTGGGCAGAATTGACTTCCTGCGCGAGGTCATGTCCGCCTATGGCGTGGACAAACCGTTGATGCACACAGAGGGGGGGCTGCTGTGCCATCCTAACAGTCCCTATTGCAATCCCCCACAACCGGAATTCTTCCAGCAGCAGGCGGACTATGTCGTGTGGCTTTTCGTCCGCAACTGGGCACAAGGATTGCCGTCGACAGTCTGGTATCCGTTCGAAGGTCCAGGGTGGCGGTACAGCGGACTGCTGGATAAGGACCAGCAACCCAAACCGGCTTACGATGCCTTCAAGTTTCTAGCTCAAGAACTAGAAGGGGCCAAGTACGAGAACGATGTGACCGCATATCCGAACCTACGAACCTACGAATTCTCCGCTCCGGGGAAAAGAATATGGGTCATGTGGGCGCCTGATGAACAACCGTACCCTATCACGCTGCCGGCGAACGCGAACAAGGTATACGACAAGTATGGCTTGCCCATTGCGCCTGCTGAGGGAATAGTTACGGTAAAAAGCCCCATCTACATCGAGTTGACGCCTTGAAACTTTCCGGTCCCTGACTCTGGGAGCCATAGCATTGCGCGCAAAGACGGGCTCTACTCAAAGAGGCAGAGATGACACCGCGAACCACAGAATCGCCATTGGTCAGTTGGTCCGCTATGCCCGAGACTGTGCGGAAAGTCCAGACTCGGGAAAGAAAAAGGGCAAATGTCCCACTTTGTCGAGAATCAGCGGACAACGGGGAACGTAGCTCGGTTTCAGGCGCTTTTTCGCTAACGCGCCCCACGGCACGAGGAACAAGCGAGTTTTCTCACAGTCTGGCTCCGCCGTTTCTGAGGGGCGAGGCGGACAAATACCCACGGCGAGCATGCACCCTGGCGGCACTGGTTGGACGCTGGGCGCCAGTCCTTGTCCCACTGCTCCTGATTTGCCTCTTGGCAGGCTGTGGACAGGGGGGAAAGCTCGGAAACTTTTCTGAAACCAGTTCGACAAGCGCCTCACCACAACCATCTGATGCCTCCTTGCCAGTGAGGAGCCCAAGTGCAACGTTGGTATCCAAGCCCACTGCCTTGACTACGGCTCTGCCTAGGATGACTGCCACAGCCATGCCAGAGAGCCGCACCAAACTATCGGTCGCATCCTCCCCAATCACTGTCACCCCGGAGTTCCCCTTGCCACCACCAGTCATTGGCTCACAGATGCATCAGATTGATCAAGCACATGGTCTGGACTGGGCCACAGAGGCTGGGGTGCATTGGATGCGCTTCGATGTCTTCCACTGGGACAGGATAGAACCGGCATCCACAGATCCACCAGTCTACAACTGGCAAGTGGTAGATGAGACCAGCCTGAGAAACGCAGCCGAGGCAGGCATGCAGGTCATTGCTGCGGTCAAGTTCACGCCAGAATGGGCCCAGAAGGTATCGGGATCCTTCTGCGGTCCTATCAAACAGGACGCGCTGGACGAGTACGCCCAGTTCCTTAACGCACTGGTGATGCGCTATCGCCAGCCCCCATACAACATTCGGTACTGGGAGTTAGGCAACGAGCCGGACGTTGACCCCAGGCTGGTAGAACCGCGCAGCGTACTCGGTTGTTGGGGGGATGAGAATGCCCCCTACTATGGCGGCCGCTACTATGCCGAGATGCTGAAAGTTGCCTATCCCGCCATCAAGGCTGCAGATCCCAAGGCCCAGGTGCTCGTCGGTGGCTTGCTGCTAGACTGTGACCCGACCCATCCACCTCAGGGTAAGGACTGCATCCCAGCCAAGTTCTTGGAGGGTATCTTACACAACGGGGGCGGCAGCTATTTTGACATTGTCAGCTTTCACGGCTATGCGCTATACGACAGCGCACTCCCATGGGATGAGCACTTCCCTTCCTGGGAAGCCCGGGGCGGTGTCGTCCTGGGCAAGATCAACTTTTTGCGCGAGGTCATGTCCGCCTATGGGGTAGACAAACCGTTGATGCACACTGAAGGCTCTCTGCTTTGCCATCCAAATCACCCCCTCTGCAAACCTCCATTGGCTGCCTTCTATGAGATGCAAGCAGATTATGTAGTCTGGCTGTTTGTCCGCAACTGGGCACAGGGCCTGCTAGGCACAATCTGGTACCAGTTTGAGGGTCCTGGCTGGAGGCACGGTGGCATGCTGGACGGAGGCCAAGACCCCAAGCCAGCCTTTCATGCCCTAAACTTTCTGAGCGAGGAATTGGCTGGCGCTTCTTTCAGCAGAACAGTTAGTCGATATCCTGAACTACGCGCCTACGAGTTTTCGACACCAGAGAAGCGGATATGGGTCTTGTGGGCGCCAGACATGCAGCCACATCGAATCGGCTTGCCCGCTGGCGTTCATGGGGTATACGACAAATTAGGCAGGGACATTACCCCTGCCGGCAACACCATCTCAATACAGGATCCCATTTACGTGGAGTTGGCGCCTTGAACGGTTCAGCACCACACAGACATTGCAGACGTTTCCAGTATGAACGAGCTCGAGCATCTTGTTCAGATCATCATCCTGACCAGCAGCACAAAGCCCTCAGGTCTCAGTTCCTGGACAAAAAACAGGTCGTCGTTGAACCAGACCACGAAGGCTATCTGAGGCAGGTTGCAGAGATGCGACGGTGATTCAATCTGGCCATCTGTCTATCTCTTCTGTACGGACCACGAGTACGTTCCCGACCTGCATACGAGTGTGGACATAGTGTGGTTTGGCCTCTCGCTCTCACAGTCACGCTGGCATCAATGCCTCAGGAGCAAGCTATTCCTGTGGACCCACACCAGATGGACGGGGGTTGAAGCCAGACCCTGCCGTCCCAGCTGGGCTACGATGCCCGGACACGTCAGGATGGCAAGTTCTACACGTCCTACCTGACTGACTACAGTGTAACGATCCAGCCCTTGACCTGGGACAGTTTTTCCACTCCACCCCAGCCTTTTATCGGCGAGACAGTCCATCGCATCTTTGTACTATTGGCGGTGCGCTGAAAACACGCTCCGGCCATTTGGCGAGTTGACCCAAGGGTGCTATAATCGTCGGTTGTGGACGCGAAATCCGAGCCTGGACAACAAGCTGTTCACCGGCAATGGCTGTCTGCAAGCCAAGCCAGAACTCCCGCGCAGCTCTCAGATCGCCGCCTGCAATCTGTCGCCGTGGCCCTGGCAGCACTGACGCTGGCGCTGTTGCTCTCGCTTTTCGGCCGGTGGGCCTACGATGACCCATACATCACCTTTCGCTATGCCAGCAATCTGCTGGATGGCAATGGGTTCGTGTACAATATTGGGCAGAGGACACTGAGCACAACGGCCCCTCTGTATGCTATCATGCTGGCCGGGCTGGGCTGGGTTTGGACAGATCTTCCAAGCCTCAGCAATGCCCTGAGTTCCCTATCCCTCGTGCTGAGCGCGCTCATTCTGTATGCATGGGCGCAGGGCCGGGGTGAGAGGGCTACCGGCATGCTTGCGGGGCTGCTACTCTGTCTCTGGCCCCTGCTGTTCCTGACCTTCGGTGCAGAGACTCTGTTTTCGACAATGCTGATCCTGGGTGGGCTGTGGGCCTATGATCGTTCTCGCACCGGGCTCTCGGCTGTTGTGCTTGCCCTGGCCGCTATGGTCCGCCCCGACGGGGTCATCGCGGCCGTCGCACTTGGGATAGTCCATCTATTTCGTCGCCAGCCCATACCCTGGCGGTCTGTGATCTTGTACGCTGTTCTTGTCGGGACGTTCTACACCGGTATTTGGCTCTACTTTGGCTCACCCTTGCCAATCACGCTACTGGCCAAACAGCAGCAGGGGCAAATGGCCGCCAGCATGCAGTTCGGAGCTGGCTTTCTGGACCTGGTGGGCCAGTATGGTCGCCAGCCCTTTTACTGGCTGCATTCAATTCTGGCCCTGGTGGGACTGTACTGGGTATTGAAAAAAAGGAGGCACTGGATACCACTCCTGGCATGGACCACACTCTATTTCCTGGCCTATACCCTCTTGGGGGTCAGCCGCTATTTCTGGTACTATGCTCCTTTGGTGCCAGCATTTGTAGTCCTGGTGGCTGAGGGAACGGTCACACTACTCCGCGTACCGGCTCGGACGAGACTATCCCGGCATATTGTGATGCTCTTGACCGGGTTGCTCCTGGTCGCACTGCTCGTACCGTTGCTGACGGATGTGATTAGGATCGGTTGGCATTCCGATCCCAGGCACGAGGTATACCGTGAGATCGGTCAATGGATCCAAGCACACACGCCGCCGGAAGCCAGTATCGGAGCGTTGGAGGTGGGTATCATCGGCTACTATGCTGAACGTCCCATCGTTGACTTTGCCGGGCTTATCCAGCCACAAGTAGCAAGCCAGTTCACCTCCACCACCACCTATCAGGATTCCGCCACCTGGACCATTCGGACCTACCAGCCAGAATATGTTCTGCTACACAGAGACTCTTTTGCCGGGATCACTGACAGCGATTGGTTTCAGACTGCCTACCAACCCATCCGTGATTTCACAAGCCAGCAACCTGCGCCTTCTGTGACACAGGAGGCACTATGGTTGACCCTTTACCGGCAGAGTGGGACTGTGGAAGGAGGCAAAGGCCCGTGACCGGACGCCGCCTTTTTCTGCTGGGCTCAACCGGGGTGTGGCTGATCGTCCTGGTGCTCATTTTGATAACCGCTCTGGATCGCCTGTCGGTCCCCCCCTGGGGAAACATCTCTGGGGACAGCCAATCCCCGGAGATAGCAGGCTCCGTGGAGGTAGGCCAGGAGTTCATCGCGCCGTTTCCTGGTCTGCACCGCATCGAAGTGATGCTGGATCCAGCCTCGGTGCAGAACACCCGGCCGGCCATCCTTCGGCTGCAAGCTGAACCCGCTGGACCCAACACCCTGGCGGTTGGCGAGTTTCGCACCGGCGATATCCGGGAGGAGGTCCCGTACGGCCTGGAGTTCCCGCCCATACGGGACTCGGCTGGACGCACTTTCACCTTTTCTCTGGAATCGTCCCAGTCCTCACGGGGGGATGCAGTCACCGCCCACTATGACCCTGAGTCTAGCTTGGAGGGCGCCAACGCAACCTTGAACGGCCAGGCGGTGAGCGGCAATCTCAGATTTCGTACATTCTACTCCCTCCGCACCCGTGACAAGGTTGACTTGCTGTTGGCAAGGATGGCAGAGGGCCGGCCCTATCTTCTGGGAACCAAGGGCTTCTATGCCGCCCTGGCTGTGGCCTATGTCATTGTTCTGGGCATCTTTCTCTGGTATATTGCACAGGCCATTTTGGAGGATGAGAGAACATGACTGTCGTCCGGTTTGACAAAGTATCCAAACAATTCACGCTTCACCTGGAACGCCCACGCTCCTTCCAGGAACTGTTCCTCAAGGTAATCCGTCTCAAGCGAGATCCTTCGAAGGAGAAATACTGGGCGCTCCATGACGTGAGTTTTGACGTTGAATCGGGAGAAATGCTTGGTATCATCGGAGACAACGGGGCGGGCAAGAGCACCCTCCTCAAACTCATTTCCCGCATCATAGAGCCCACATCTGGGCAAATCACAGTGAATGGTAGGGTTTCCGCTCTGCTGGAACTGGGCGCCGGCTTTCATCCAGATCTGACCGGCCGGGAAAACATCTATCTCAACGGCTCGATCCTAGGCTTCAGCAAGGCAGAGACGAACAAGATATTCGATGACATCCTCGAATTCTCCGAGATGGAACGTTTCATCGACATGCCTGTCAAGCACTATTCGTCGGGCATGTATATGCGCCTTGGTTTCTCCATCGCCATCCACGTACAACCCGACATTCTCCTGGTCGACGAGGTCCTGGCGGTCGGTGACCAAGCATTTCAACTCCGTTGTCTGGACAAGATCAACGAAATGAAACGCCGGGGTACCACGATCATCCTGGTAACCCATGATCTGGAGATGGTACGGAATCTGTGTACCCGGGCAATCTGGCTGGACGGCAGCAAGATAGAGGCTCAAGGTACTGTGGGCCATGTACTCGAGCAATACGTAGCTCGGATACGAGCCACTGACGGACGCAGTCTGCGAGATGCCGAACACGAGATGCAAGACGACTCTTCATGGCGCTGGGGATCGCGACGAGAGGCGGAGATTGTACGCGTCCAACTCCTGGACAGCCAAGGGCAGTCGCGCAGGTCATTCAAAACGGACGAACCCTTCGTTGTCAGAATGTATTTCGACGCCAGAGAGCGCATTGTGAAACCCCAGTTTGGATTTGCCTTGTATCACGCCAACGGCTTTCATATCAGCGGGCCGAATTCGGTATTCTCCGGCTTGGAGATTGAATCGATCGAAGGGGAAGGCTATATGGACTATGTCATGCCAAACCTACCTCTCCTGGAAGGGACCTACCTGGTCTCTGTCTGCCTGTACGACTATGACGGTGTCCACGCCTATGACTATCACCACCAGGCATACACCTTTCGCGTGCGCCCCAACAGTGCTATCCAAGAAAAATACGGTAGCTTTCTCATTCCATCCTCATGGCGCATGGGTCCGACAGGCTTCCTTGACGAGCCCCAGGCCGATCGCCCACTGAGGAAATCCCAGACCAGCGACGGTGAGCCTGGGCGATGACTCGATTGCTTCTCATCAGCAATGACGTTGTGGATACCTGCATGGCTGGGTCTGGCCTGCGCTACTGGGAAATGGCCCGAGCCTTGGCCAACAGACTGGATGTAACCCTGGCGACGCCTGACCATAGTCTTCTTGGTGAGGGATTCGCCACTTGCATCTATAGCCGCAAGCAGTGGGGTTCCATCGAACCAGCCATCTCCCAGGCTGAAGTGCTGCTATTTGACGGCAACTCTGTTTGAGGAGTTCCCAAAGCTGGCGAGCTGTGGCAAGCCCATGATCCTGGAAGCGGCCAATACGTACAGTTTTGAGACGCTTCATCAGTTTTCAGATCAACCCTCGGAACATCAAATGGCCAGTTTCAGTACCAAACTGGAAATCACGCGGCAGGTAGGGCTCTCCGGCGACTTTTTCTTTTGCGCTAACCAGCGCCAGAGAGATTACTGGCTTGGGAGTTTTGAATGTCCTTGGCCGCATAAACCCTGATACGTATGGCGCTGACAGAACTCTCCGTCAACTCATCGATTTTGTCCCTTTCGGACATACCGTCGCACAAGCCTGAGCACACTGGGCCAGTCATGAAAGGGGTGATACCGGGCATCAACCCAACAGACCTGGTCGTGTTGTGGGGGGGAGGGCTGTGGCAATGGCTCGATCCACTCACTCTTGTGCGCGCCGTTGCACAGGTGTCTGTGGACCACCCCAACCTCCGTTTGGTATTCCCCGGAACCCGTCATCCCAATCCAATCATTGCCGACATGCCCATGCTCAAGCAGACGCTAGAATCTGAGCGACCGGCTGGGCCTGACCGGGAAGGTGACGTTCTTTGGCGACTGGGTCCCCCATCAACTGTGGCCCAGCTTTCTGCTGGAAGCTGACATTGGCGCGTCGATGCACCTTGATACGTTGGAGACTCATTTTGCTTTCCGGACGCGCATGCTGGACTACATTTGGGCCGGACTTCCGATGATTGTCACCGGGGGTGACACGACCAGTGAACTGGTCACAAAGCACAATCTGGGCGCAGTTGTGCCACCCGGCGATGATCAGCCATTGCCGCTGCTATTGCTCGATTGCTGGAAACCCCGAACCTTCGGGAAGGCTACCGTGAACGGTTCGAGCAGGTGCGTCAAGGTCTTACGTGGGAAAAGGTCTGCGAGCCCATCGCACAATTTTGCGATCAACCACGGTTTGCCGCGGACCGTGAAACAGGCGAAGGGCCCTATCGGGTTCCAGTAAAAGAGCTTGGCCGGGAGACCTTCGCCCATCAGAGGCAGCGGGAGAGGAGAGAACAGCAGGCCGAGATTGGGCGATTGACGGCTCTTGTCAGTGGTTATGAAAAGGGTCGCTTTGTCCGTGTGATGCAGCAAGTGGCTCACTTGCGCAGAAAGTTGGGCGTTTGATGGGTGGATCACATGTGCTAGTGATCAGTCACGAGATGGTAGACACCTGCATGGCAGGACCGGGCATCCGGTATTTTGAACTGGCCCGGGTCTTATCCCGCCACTTTCGACTGACGTTGGCCGTGCCTGGTGAGACTGGTGGGGGCTCGGTCGGGAGACTGCGTATGGGCCTGCGTCCGCCCATCGTGGGTAAAGCCAACAGCAGCATTGAGGTCTGGCCCTATCAACCCAGTCAATGGGGTTCGCTGGCGACCATCGCCACCCAGGCCGATGTCATCATCGCCTGTGGAGATACACTGGCCGATTTTCCGGAAGTGGCTGATCTGGGCGTACCCCTGGTGATCGACGGCTATGATCCTCACACGCTGGAGACCCTGGCTCTGTGGGTTGACGAACCCCTACCCGTGCAAGATGCCCGCTACAAAGAGAGGCTCACGATCCTGCAGCAACAGTGCCAGGCTGGAGACTTTTTCATCTGTGCCAGCGAGAGGCAACGGGATTGGTGGCTGGGCTTGTTGGAGCAAGGGGGACGTGTCAATCCACTCACCTACGCCGACGACCCCAGCTTGCGCCGGTTGATCGATATAGTGCCCTACGGCCTGCCGCCAGAGCCGCCCCAGACCCTGCAGCCTGTCTTGCGTGGAGTATGGTCAGGTCTTGGCCCGAATGATCGCATCGTCTTGTGGGGTGGAGGTCTTTGGCAGTGGCTTGATCCCCTAACCGCCATCCGCGCCGTATGTAGACTCGTTGACCACGGGACACCAGTGCGTCTCGTCTTTCCAGGAACCCGCCACCCCAATCCCAATGTGCCTGACATGCCCATGCGAGCGCAGACGATAGCCTTGGCCGACGAACTTGGGCTCACCGGCCAGTACGTTTTCTTTGGCGATTGGGTACCCTACAAGGATTGGCCAGCCGTACTTCTGGAAGCCGACGTGGGACTTTCCCTGCACCCCGATACCGTAGAAACCCGGCTAGCCTTTCGCAGCCGAGCCCTGGACTACATCTGGTCTGGGTTGCCACTGGTCGTCACACGCGGTGATGCCATCAGCGAGGTCGTGAAGCGCCATGGACTAGGAGCGGTCATCGACTATGGCGATGACGCAGGGGTCGCGGATGCTATCCAGACACTGCTGGAGCGGCCGCGCGATGCCTGGCACAACCAATTCTCCCAGGCACGGGCTGAGCTGACCTGGGAGCATGCAGCCCAACCCTTGATCGAGTTTTGTCGCCAGCCCTATCGTGCGGCAGACTGGCCCATCCATGCATGTACACAGTCAGAGGGCATCGATGCCGTGCTGCAGGAGGATGTGGCGCAGCGCGATGCAGAAATTGCCCACTTGCAGGGACTTGTGACTGGCTACGAACAGGGACGGTTCATGAAAGTGATGCGCCGAATACAGCATTGGCGCAGAAAGGCAACGTTGTGACGGGGCATCCGGAGCACCTGGGCTCATAGGGTATTCCCAAACAAAGAAGCAACTGATAGAAGCTAGACGACAAGTGATGGGGGAGACGATGCCTGAATTGGCAAATGTGATAGAAGTCCCTGCACCTGAAGTTGATGAGAGAGACATCATTGCACGAATCCAGAAACGGATTCCACAGCGCCGAACGGAGGCTGAAGCTCAAGGTCTGGACTATGAGCATCTGGTGAAAGGCGCCGCGACGGGCTTCAGTCCGGGGGTTGAACTCGACCTATACCTGGCTCGCAAGAGGGCTGACACCATTGAGGTCCCCTTTTCCCTGGCGAAGAGCAAGGTGCCAGTAATAGGAGGATTGCTCACTCGCATTCGTCTTGAGCTGCACGGTCTCGTCCTTTTCTATGTGAATTCCCTTGCTGGACGCCAAGTAGTGTTTAACCTGGCTGTCACCAATGTCCTCTCACAGTTGATTGACGAGTTGGAGAAGCGTGAGGATCACATCGCCAGATTGGAGGCTGAGGCAGCCACTTTGCGCCAGCGCGTAGATGTTCTGGAGCAGTTTTTGACGGCTCGACCTTAGGACACAGCCAGACATTGTCAGACTAGGCTCCAGTTCCTATGGACAAAACACTCCACAGAGGTGGTCGAGTCCTGGCACTGTGGAGTGGCCCACCAAACGTATTCGGGGGAAAGAACTCGTGGAAATCCATCAAATAGCTCCGGCCTTACTCTATGGGGATGCTATAGGCAACCACATTGTTGAGATACGGAAAACCCTTCTCTCCTGGGGGTACCGATCCTCGATATATGCTCAGCATTGCCATCCAAAATATGTCTCGATTTGCCAGGACTACCACCGATACGAGCCTTCCTCTGAGAACCTGGTGATACTTCACTACTCCATTGGTTCGGATACGGTCGAATTTGCACGTCAATTGCCCGATCAAATGGTACCCTACTATCACAATATCACACCTGCCCACTTTTTCCACGGGATAAACAGGGAATTCGAAAAGTATCTGCAAGACGGACGAGCCCAACTCAGATCTCTCCGAGATATGCCACTTGCCATTGCGGCTTCAGACTTTAATCGCCAGGAATTGCTGACGATGGGGTTCAAGAATGTAGTTATAGTTCCCTACATCCTTGATCTAGCCGCCCTGGACGCTTCGGCCAATAGTGACGCGGGAATGGCGATCAGAGAGGAGTACAATGACGGGGCCACGAATATTCTCTTCGTCGGTCGCGTCGTACCCAACAAGTGCCAGGAGGATCTGATCAAAACCTTCGAGTACTACCACAAACTTATCAATCCTCATTCCCGTCTACTTCTGGTCGGCTCCGGCTCGGGTGCAGAAGTCTATCAAGCACGGATGGAAGCACTGACAGAGACACTAGATCTCGCGGACAGCGTGCACTTCTGCGGTCATGTAGGTCTTGAGGAGGGGCTGGGTGCTTACTACAAGATTGCCAGTGTCTTCCTCAGTATGAGCGAGCACGAAGGCTTTGGCGTACCGTTGCTTGAGAGTGCGTATTTTGAGGTACCCATCGTTGCCTACAAGGCAGCCGGCGTACCCTATACGCTAGGAGACTCTGGTATCCTGATCACGGAGAAACGATATGAAGTCGTGGCAGAAGTTGTTGATTTATTGTCCTCAGATCCACGCCTTCGACGAGAGGTTGTAGCCAGTCAACAGCGTCTATTGCAGAGGTATTCCCGAGACAGTAGCACTGCCCTGTTACGTCAGGCCATTTCTGAGGCTATGTCCGTTCGGTAACTCACGGGGGATGAACATGAAAGAGAAACCAATTGTTTCCGTTGTCATTCTTACCTGGAATGGCGCAGCCTACATCAAAGCCTGTCTGACAGCACTCCTGGCCCAGGAACATCCCCAGTATGAAGTCATCGTCGTGGACAATGGTTCCAGCGACGGCACACCTGATCTAGTAGCCAAAGAATTCCCAGTTGTGAAGCTTATTCGTAACAGGTGCAACTTGGGCTTTTCTGCAGGCAACAACATCGGATTGCGGGCTGCCACCGGCGATGTGTTAGTACTCCTTAACCAAGACACGCAGGTTCACCCCAACTGGCTGGCAGTCTTGGCCCTCACATTCGAAGAGCCAATGGTTGGTATAGTCGGCAGCAAACTCCTCTACCCTGACGGTACCGTCCAACATGCTGGTGGCTACCTGTATGGTCCCCGTGGCCTAACGATGCATGTTGGCCGCCACGCCGAGGCCAATGGCCAATTCGACCAACTGGCCGACGCCGACTTTGTCACTGGCGCTGCTTTGGCCATCAGCCGCGAAACCCTGGCTCAAGTCGGCCTTCTGGATGAAGGCTTTAAGCCAGCATACTACGAAGACATTGACTGGTGCTATAGAGTTCGTTCGGCTGGCCGTCGAGTTCTGTACCAGCCCCAAGCCATGGTGACCCATCACGAATCCACCTCTACCGATGCTCGGGGCTACGAACGTGCATATGCCCTGAACCAAGGGCGGCTCCGGTTTCTATTGAAGCATTGGCCCCTGGAACGACTGTTGAACGAGTTTGCCCCAGCGGAGAGAGGTTGGCTCACCACAATGCTCCACAGTGAAGAGTTGATGGCCACTCGCCGTGCCTACCTCGACAATATTCTGGCGCTGCGCGCCATCTTGACCTTTCGGGCAAGCACTCTGGCTGAGGCCGACGCATTGGTTGGTCTGCTGGCCGAGCTGCGAACGGTAGCCCAGACTTCACTATTAGAAATAGACTCCCTAGGCGCTGCTAGCAAAGGAGGCACGACCTCCGCAGACCCAGCGCCAGTCAACCTGCTTGGAGAGCTTGAGAAAGGTCAAATGCTTCGGGAGCAGCCGTTCACATCTCACGTGCCGGCTTTCGGCCGTTTGATCGAAGGCTTCCGCGAACTATGGAACAGCATGGCGGCCAAATGGTACGTACGGCCCATTGCCCAGCAACAAAGCGTGTTCAATTCCCAGTTGGTCAGCTATTTGCAGAGCGTAGAGCGACGCCTCCAGAGCCACTCTTGGAACGTTGCTGCAAACATTGGAGAACTCACGGCACTGGCCGAGAATCTGGGTCGCACCAAAGAAATTGATGACTGAGGAAATTTGCGCAACTGCTCATCTCGTTACCGTCATCATCCTGGGCTGAAGCGGAGAACCCTACATCGGGGCTACTCGCATCACATCGGCTTGCACGAACCAGATCGAGGTCAGTAGGATTTCGCTAGTGATGTGGGTTTTGTCACCGGAGGCTCTCTGGCCATCAGACGTCAGGCGCTGGAGTAGGTCGGCAATGAGGACGAGAACTTTCTCCCGATCGACTATGGCGCATGGCTTTCATATCGAAACAGAAAGCATCGACGCAAAAGCGATTGAAAAAGAGAGCCAGGCCCGGCAGGACGAAGCGCAGGCGAGAAACCTTGCCAATGAGGGCAATGCCAAAGGCCTCCACACCCTGCCGACATATGCTGTGTTTAGCCGGCCCTCCGGACGAGACGTGAGCGCGAAAGGAGCAGTAGCCATGGCCCAAGCCCAAGTCCCGCCTGCAGAAGAGCAAGTACCGCCATGCGAGATCGAGGCACCCGATCTGGATGCCGAGAAAATCATGCAACAGATCCGTGCTCGTATCCGGGCCCGTCGTGCCCAGTCCAAAGCTAGAGGCCTGGACTTGGAGGCCTACGCGGACGGTCTCTACCCATTACCACCCGGTGCCGTCTTTAGTCGTGAGCTGTACGAGTCAGTCCGCTACGTGAGTGTGGGCTATGACAAGGTGAACGTGGCCCCTGCCCTGACCGAAACCCGGTTGCCGGTGATCGGAGGACTGGTACAGCGTCTGCGGGCAAACCTCCATACCTTGGTGCTCTTCTACGTCAATCGCATGGCGGCCCAGCAGATCCATTTTAACGAGCAAGTAACGCGCTCTCTCGCGGCCATGGTCAAGGACCTTGAAACAGAAGTACGCGATCTACGTGACCGCTTAGCGGAACTGGAGGGAGACCAGGCATGATCCGGCCGGAGATCGTCCGGTTGGCGTTCGTTACCCCCCGTTACGGCGAGGAGATCCTGGGTGGAGCGGAGACAATCACCCGTCATCTCGTCGAGCGATTGCCCCGTTCGGAGTTCGACGCAAAAGTACTGACTACCTGCGCCAGTGACATGGTTACTTGGGAGAACGCGTACCCCGCTGGCCCAGCGGAGATCAACGGGGTCTCTGTCCTGCGCTTCCCAATCGACCGGTGCTTTCGCGACAAGCGCCGCCACTGGGAACTAATGGTCCAGCTCACCAACCACTGGCCCGTGACGGAGGATGAGGAGTACGAGTGGATCAGGCACAGTGCCCACAGCCCGGCGCTCTATGCCCACATCGCCCAACATGGAGGAGAGCACGATCTGCTCATCTTTGGTCCCTATCTGTTCGGAACGACGTTCTATGGCACAACCCTGTGGCCGGATCAAACTGTTCTGTGGCCTCACCTGCATGACGAACCCTTTGCCCATTTCGCAGAAACGCGGCTGATGATGGAATCCTGCCGCGGGATCATGTTCAACAGCCAGCCTGAAATGGCACTGGCGCACGACAAACTGGGCATTCACAATCCCCGGTCCTGCATTGTGGGCGAAGGGCTTGAACAGGCACCGGCAGATCCCGATCGTTTTCGGCGGCAATCCGGGGTGCATGACCCCTTTCTTCTTTATGCCGGTCGGTGGGACGAAACGAAGAACCTGCTGATGCTGTTGTCGTTTTTTATCAAGTACAAACAACAGCGGCCGGGTGCACTCAAACTGGTACTGATGGGAGACGGGCCGCTGCCTATCCCGGCTCATCCCGATATCCTGCCTATTGGGTACCAAAGCGAGCAAGGCAAGCAAGATGTGTACGCGGCCGCGACAGTTCTATGTCAGCCGTCCCTGATGGAGAGCTTCTCGCTAGTCATCATGGAATCCTGGCTGGCAGGGGTGCCCGTGATGGTCCATGGCCACTGTCCGGTGACGCGCCACCACGTCCTACATAGCAATGGTGGACTGTACTTTACCTCCGCCGGCGAGTTCTCCGGGGCGGTAGATTGGTTCCTTGATCATCCTCAGGAGCGTCAGCGGATGGGGTTGCTGGGCCAGGCTTATGTTCGCCGCGAGTTCAACTGGCCAACGGTATTGAACCGTTTCCGAGAGAGTTTGAAGGTATGGATGGCTCAAGCAGGAGACAGTCGAGAATCCGTGGGCTGCGATAGTCCAGAGGAAGACAGCTAGTGAACACGAACGTTTCCATTCACCAGATCATGCCGGGTTTCTTATATGGCGATGCACTGGGCAACCAGGCAGTTCACATCCGTGAACTATTGCGCAGCTGGGGGTATGTTTCCCAGGTCTATGCCCAGTACCGAGATCGTCGTCTAGAAGATCCCGGAAAGGACTATCGACAATGTCCAGCTGATCCGGACGACTGGGTCATCTTTCACTACTCGATTGGCTCACCGGTAACCAAATTTGTCACGCAACTGCCAGGCCGGGTGGTGCCCTACTACCACAACGTGACGCCCGCTGGTTTTCTACGCGGATATGATGAGCCGACGGCAGATTTGCTGGAGCAGGGCCGCCAGGAGCTGGCTCTGTTCAGAGATGCGCCCTTTGCCCTGGCTGCGTCCGAGTACAACCGCCAGGAGATGCTGGCACTGGGCTTCCGCCATGTGGAGGTCTTGCCCTACCACATCACCTTCGACTCCTTGCGAGCTTCGGTCGAGAGCCCGGCTGGGCAGGAGATTGTGGCCCGGTACGACGACGGTGCTGTCAACCTGCTCTTCGTCGGGCGATTGGTGCCCAACAAGCGCCAGGATGACCTGATCCGGGCCTTTAACGCCTATTACCACCTGGTCAACCCCAACTCGCGCCTCATCCTGGTAGGCTCAGAGGCCAATGCACCGGGCTACCGCCTGGAGCTGGAATCCATGGCCGCAGCCTTGGGCCTCGCAGAACACGTACACTTGCCGGGCGGGGTTGGTCCACGCGAAGGGTTAGGGAGCTACTATCAGATTGCAGACCTGTTCCTGTGCCTGAGTGAACATGAGGGATTCTGTATCCCGCTGGTCGAAGCTATGGCCTTTGACCTGCCGGTGGTTGCCTACCGTTCGACCGGCGTACCCTGCGCGATGGGTGGGGCCGGCATGATGGTGAGCGGCAAGCGGTACGATCTCATCGCCGAACTGATCAAAGTGGTCATGCAAGACGAAGCAATCCGCGACAGACTGCTGGTGGGGCAACGCCGTCGCCTGAAGGAGCTAGCACCAGAGCGGTTCGCTCACACGTTGAAGAACCGCATCCAGCAAATAGTTTCCTAGCCATAGTCCTGACGCCAGAGTTTTCCCCCCCATTGACTCTTGACACTGCTCCCGCATATGGTGTAGAATACGTGCGCCGCCTCGCACTATACTCCACACTTCAGCATGAAACCACATCTATCTTCCAATTCAACTGCTGGCGTGCGGGCCACCCGACAGCAAGGGTGCCTCACAAAACTCCAGGGGTTTGTTCTAGTCGAAGGACTATAAGCACAAGGATTGGGGGACGAACAAGCACGATGTACACCAGAAATGGGCCAATCGACGGTGTGATCAAGGGGTTGCTTTCTCTGTCCATAGCTGCAGTGCTCCTAGGTGTCACGGCAGGTGTATCGCGGGCTCAAAATGAGCACAGCAGCAATGCCGACCTGGCTAGAGCCTCGGGCGCTGAGCGTCGTGGAGTTGGTGGGACAGGTACCCGAAGCCTATCTACAGGGGACGATCATTTCCTCTGGTAATGGTATCATGGTCTACGAATCGGGCACTCGCGTCGGGAATCAGGTTACAGTGAGGACGAAACTCTACCCACGTCTGGAAAGGCATCCCATAAACCCCAACGATCGGATCACCTCTTTCGGGTGCCTGGGCCAGACGCCGATCTTTGACCACATGGCTAGCACCGTGCCAGTATCCACGCTGAGAATCTATGACAAAACTGGTATGGAGATAACTTCAGAGGTCCGGAGCCTGTTCGTCACCCGCATGGGTACCCGCCAACCCAACGCAAACAGCAGAGAACCTCATCGCTACCCGATTGACCTGTACGAGCAATGGGGGCAGCCTCTACCTCTAGGCGCAGAAGGATTGCAGATTCCAGCCAACAGTGGCTGCCGCATTTGGATAGAGAGAACAGATCTATATCCACTCACGGGTGTATTCACACTCACGCTGAACCCATCTGCTCAGGTCAGTGTGGTGGGCACCCAGCAAGAAACCTTCCAGTCCTATATCGGCCCCGGCAATATAGGCGTCTTTCAGCCCTTAATGAGCCAGATGTCAGATTCATATGGCTGGCGCCACGGCAGGGTCCCGCTTTCAGTACCCGCTGAAGCCAACTATTTCCTCGTCAGATTTCCAGCCATGCCAGGCGACCCCTATACCGATAGCTTTGGCGCGCCGCCCTATGTGAACGCCAACCGCCCCTCTGCGGGAACCTACCGTTTGTCGTGCGGTACGGATTTATCCGCCGACCTGACATTCTCCGCAGCGTTCCCACTGGGGATTGCCTGGCGGGATGCCGATCGGGCACCTGGGAGCAAGTACCTGCCCCTGACAGAAACGCCCTGTGAGCTGGCAACACCAGAATATATCCTGCCAGCCGTGGTCGCATATGACAACTGCTTTGTACATGGCAATTGCTCAGCGAGTCTTCTGCAGCAGATATACGACGCGCAAATGAGCTTGGAGATCATCTATCTAAAGATCGTCGGGCCTGCACGTGGCGGACAGTGGGTATCTCTGCGGCTGGCGGGCCCAGCCTGGTCACCTTCTGCAGCCTCTGGGGCTCACGAGCCTCAAGATCCTTCTTCTCAACAATCCGCCACCCCCGACGCGCTCCAGGCCAGGCACTTCAGTTATCTGCCCTTTGTAGCTGGGGAGCGGGGCAAGCAAGAGCCCGTAGCTTGCCCCTGTGGGTGGTTTGACGTTCAGGGGCGGATGCTGGATCTGGTTCCCGATGGAGGGGTCACGCGATAGAGGGAGACTAGGCTGTGTCAGACGTACCGTATTTGCGGCGTACTTTGTCGTCTACCTCTCCGATGTCCTCGCCCACAGCATACAGGTAGCGTTCTGACGATGCCTCACTCATGTACTTGAAGCGCTTGGCCAGTTCTACGGACGTGCGGTCAACACCTTCATCGGCGACCATGCCCTGTAGCCATGCGCCAAAGGAGCCGTACTCCCCCGCAATCGCGCGCATCTCTCCAGCATTGGCCACCACAGCGCGGATCTTGGCCTTGTAGCGAATGATGCGCGTGTCAGAACTCAGGCGTTCAACATCGACATCGGTGAAATCAGCTACTTTGTCCACGTCAAAGCCCTCAAAGGCCACCAGAAAGCCATCCCACTTTGACATGACCACCTGCCGGTTCAAGCCCCCCATGAATATCACGGCCGTCATCATCTCCAGATAGCCCGCATCGTTATCTGGCCGGTGGCCCGGAACGATATTTTGCATTTTTTGACTCCTCTCGATTGATATGCCTGGCACGATGGCCAAGCTCATGAAAAAGAGCAGCCGCGTCGCGCGGCTCCAAAACTGATCAGTCCTGGGCGGCCTCCAGGAGACCGGCTATCTGATACTCGGAGGCATCCGCAGCCTGTTGGAGTTCGCTCAACAAGTCGTAGCAATCAACGATCCCTTGCGAGACTCTTGCGTCCGTGCCATCGGGTTGGGCGCTGATCTCGACCGCGGCCACTGTCAGCATCCACCCCAGGAATTTCTCAAAAGCCTCCTTGTTGAACCACAATACGCCTCCATAGCGGTTTACCTGGATGAACCGCTGGACCTCCGTGTCCCTCAGCCAGGATACCAAAGTCTGGTAGGCATGCCCGTCCTGGGGACCCTCAGCCTCAAACCAGAGGTGATGGCTGATGAGGATCTTGACCATCCCAACCACTCGTTGGACCGATCCCTCGTCCAAGGCCGTGCCTCTGCCTGAAGGGCTCCGGTTCAAAGAATCCCAAAGGGTCACAGCCACAAGCTTGCCAAGCAGCCACTCGTCCATCCAGCTCCGGCTCAGAGCCTCGGGCGCGGCCCCATCAACGACCTCACCCAAAGCATGGGCAAAAAGCCAGGCGAACAACGTTTCCCAAACCGCCGGAGCGTCACCCAATTGGGCACCCAGCATCTCGACAGCAGCTTTGTACTTGCGGGACCCGGGCAGAGGATAACGGGCAGCCAGAACCGGCAATTGAAGAATGGCCTCCAGCTTGGAACGGAGCCCCCTCGCGATATCTGTTTCGAGGGCGACGACAGCGGTATCCGGGGTATCCGGGGCGCTTGTGGTCAGTTCATCATCAATTGCACTGAATGCCCCGATCGCTCCGAGCAAGTCCAGTACCAGGCGCTCGATTTCCGCCAGTAGTTCAGGGTCGATCTGCCCACCAGGCTTGGTCACGCGGGCAGCCATAAGCCGGCCAAAGGTCTCAGCGTTGACCAACTCCCTGAAGGGGACAAGGACTGGCTGTAAAAAGACCTCTTGGACTGCCTCCTCGATACTGGGCACCCCACGACCGTCCAGGTATGCAGCGAGATGGGCAATCTGGCGTGATTCATTGTCCTGAACCTCTCGCCAGTCGAGGAATACGTGGCACTTGTAGGCATCAAGAGCCACAAACAAGCCCTTCTCACACAACTCCGGGCCACTGCGGATGTATTCGAGACCGGTGGTAGAGTCTCGAAAAGCGTAGTAGAGCCCCTCGTCTGCACGCAGGCCAAGTCCTTCCCCCAACGTCTTCTGGACAAGGACCCGGTCATCGCCATCACTGGCCCGGATGGAATAGGGTGCCGAGGTCTGGATCCACCCCTGGGCAGTGGCGAAGCGGTTATGATAGACAACCAGGGATCGCTGATCTCCAGAACGGTTGGAGTAGGCGAACACGTCCTCGTTGACCGAGCCTTCTGCGGACGAGAAATCATAGAGTGCAAAATCCTTGACCTCGGCAAAGAGATAGCGGCGGTGCAAGAGCGGAAAGATCTCCCGCTCGTGTCGCGTCATAAGGTGCTCATCGGGCTGCTCGTCCCAGTAAGCCCGCTGGTACTCCATCCCGTACTTTTCGGCAAGACCCTCGATCTGGCCATGGCCAAACATGGGCAGGCCCGGCAGGGTGGCCAGCATGGTACAGATACCAAAATACTTGTCCCCCTTGCCAAACTGGGCCACGGTGGTCTCTTCGTCGGGGTTGTTCATAAAGCTCACAAAACGCTTGAGGATCTCGGGATCAAATTCGAGCGTATTTTTCATCACTGAGCGATATTTCTCATTGTCCTCGTCGCGCAGCATATTCATGAAAGCGCTGTTATAGACCCGGTGCATGCCCAGGGTACGGACGAAAAAGCCCTCCATTAACCAAAACGCCTCGGCCAGGAGAAGGGTGTCGGGAGCCTCGGCGGCAACACGGTCCACGACCTCGCGCCAGAACTCGACAGGCATAGCGGCATTGAATGCAGCTTTGGTCATGCTATGTTCGGCGCGTGTGGGAATAGCGCCCCCTGTGCCTGGCTCAGGGAACCAGAGGCGTTGAAAATGACGCTTGGTCAGGGTCATCGCAGCGTCAAAGCGGACCACAGGCGAGAGACGCGCGACATGCAGGATGGTCTGGATGACCGCCTCACGCACATCGGGATCAAGGTAGTTCAACTGGGCAGTATCGTTCCAGGGCATACTGGTGCCATCATTGCCATGGTAGATGTACTTCTCACTGCCGGTCAGACGATCGACCCGCTTGAACGCCACCGCCGCGTCACTCCTGTCGTAATAGTGATCTTCGAGATAGATGCCGACTCGTTCGTCGTCGGACAGATCCGGTCCATTGAAGCTGTAAGAGGGGAAGGGGCTGTGATCCAGTGAGATAAACCAGTCCGGATGCTCTACCAGCCAGCGAGAATAGGTCCCTACGTGGTTGGGCACCATGTCACTGGCCATGCGGATGCCCCGCTGCCAGGCCCGATCTCGCAGATTGTTATAGGCCGCTTCGCCCCCCAGGTCAGCAGCGATCTGGTAGTCGTATACTGAATAAGCGGAGGCAACGGCCTCCGGATTTCCACAGAGCTGCTTCACTTTGCGTGATGCCGAGCTGCGCTCCCAGAGCCCAATCAACCACAATCCGCTGAAGCCCCATCGAGCCAGGGCATCCAGCTCCTCATCGGGGATCTCGTCCAGACGATTGATGGGATGCTCGTATTTCCGTGAGAGCTGATCAAGCCAGACGTAGGTGTTTTTGGCCATCAGCACCAGGCTGGGCATCCAGTCAAGGTCAGGGCTGAAATGCTCCGGTTCGAATTCCAGTTCGCCATAATCGTATACCAGGGCAGGGCCGGGACCTACAAACACAGCCTTCTCCTCCTCAGCGATCAGGTCCAAGCCGCCGAGAAGGCGATAAAAGTAGCTGCCCAACAAGGAACTCCATTTCTGGCGGACGAATTCCAGTTGGGCGGAAAGCGAGTAGGGGTGTGCCAGGGCCGGCGCACGCAGCATATCAATGAGGTTTTGGTTGTCATGACCGAAGCGTGGCTGTATATCAAAGAAATCGTATAGGCTGGTCAGGATCTGGCGATAGGCAGTGTCCCTGACCAAACCGGTGTCGTCGAACAATTCGCGAAAAGGCGCAAAGGCCGGATTGGCATTGGCCAACCACAGCATCAGCATCTCTTCCAGTAGGATCTGGCGGTGGGAGACGCCTGCGGTCTTGCCCTCGATATAGTCCTTCAGGCTGACCTCACGCCGGTAGACGGCCAGGGGAGGGAACTCGTCGGCAAAACTGTATAGGGCATCGTTGACCGCCACGCTACCCAGGTGCCCATAAAGCCAATCCAGCGCTTTGGTCATGGCATCAGGATTCTTTTGCTCGCGATACTGCTGGACAGTAAGGTGCAAGATCTCGTCAATAAGGCCCATCGCATTGATCTGCCCAGCCCTGACCGCTTGCTCGGGAAAACTGACGAGATCGCGCCTGTCATTCATCCTTTGAACAAATACTCGAGCACCGTGAAGATTGGCAAAGACAACGTTGCCGCTCAGGGCAAACAGCGAATCCTCGAACTGATAGCGATCCCGCGCCTGACGGGACACGTGGAATTCCATGAAGACTGTACTCTGCTTGGGCACGGTATCCTCCTGGCAAAGCTGACGAGCTAGAGAACGCGAGCGAGCCGGGTTTCCCGCTTCCGCAAGGCTACCCTCTGGTACCGATTCCAGGCCTAAACCTGGACATTGCGGGACCGCCCCGCCGGTGGCACAGCGCTTCTGTCACCTTTTGCGGCCCCACACACAGGCATAGCGCGACGTGCCCTGGATCGGACCGCGGGCGAGGTCTCGCTCCAAGCGTTCCAGTCCCGCCTGCCATGCCTCACCAGAGATCAGATGAAGCGACGAGTAGACCTTGTCTCGAAAGGGTTGGGCGCTGGTCACGTCGTAGACTTCCTCAACATCAACGACTTCCATGTCCACAAAACCAACCGCCGCCATCCATGCCTCCAGTTGGCTGATACGTGGATAGCGAGCCAACTCCCGATCAACAGTCTCGGGAAAATAGCCGGACAATACCTCTCGGCTGCGGATGATATCTGCCGAGTCGGTCACAGTGCACACTTGGCCGCCAGGACGCAATCCCTGCGCCACCCCGGCATAGAAAGCCACCTTATCGGCGATATGATGAATCACGTCAACGGAAAAGACCAGATCAAATGTATCGGCAGCGAAGGCCATCTGCTCGGCGCGGCCCAGAATCAAGGACACGGGTTCAGGTTCAGTCCTCGCGCGGGCCAGCATGGCGGCTGAGGGATCCAGGCCGTAGGCGTCCCAACCTTGGCGCTCGCTCAAGGTTCGGATATAGTTGCCGGTTCCGCAGCCCACTTCGAGCACCCTGGCGCCTGGACCTAGCCCATCCCGCTTGTACAGCACGCAGGACACGCCCCCATGTGTGTGGCGGTGCACCGCATAGGCGCTGGCCGTCTGTTCGTAGCTGATGTTCGTTGATCGGATCACGCGGAGCCTGCAGAAAATCACGCACTCAGATTTACTCAGGTTCACTATACCACAAGGCACAGGTGATTGCAAGCGGCGGTGGACGAGTTCGCCGCACACCTTCAGTTCCGGCCACTCGTGGCTATGGCCGCAGGGGACGCTTGCACTTTTTCTTCTACTGTCGTATACTGGAAAACGCTGGATGGCTGCCCGGCAACGGGCGATCCCAAAACAAGATGGGTTATTCTACAAACACAAAAGGAGACACACATGGACGATCGACTCAATATCATCTTTGCCCGGCGGAGCATCCGCGTGTATACGGGTGAACCGGTAGCCGAAGCAGAGATTAAGAGCCTGCTGGAAGCGGGCATGGCTGCGCCATCAGCATCGAACCAGAAACCATGGCATTTTGTTGTGGTGACGGACAAGGCGGACTTACAGTCCCTGGCAGACGCTCACCCCTTTGGCAAGATGCTGGCCAACGCTGCACTGGCCATCGCTGTGTGCGGCGACCCATCTATCTCTATGTGGTGGGTCCAAGACTGCTCGGCAGCCACCGAAAACATTCTGGTAGCAGCGGCTGGGCTGGGGTTGGGTGGCGTATGGCTCGGCAGCCACTTCCGACCAGAACGCGAGCAAGCCGTCCGCGACGCACTGGGCATCCCCGACGAGATCGGCGTGTTGAGCTTGCTATCGATCGGCTACCCGGGCGAGGAGAAAGAGACCCGCACTCAGTATGATCCGGCACGAGTCCACACGGGGAAATGGTAGGTATCTGCGCAGGAAAGCATGCTGCATGGGAGGGACAGCAGATGCATGACAGAGTAAAGGATGCCCTGAAGAGCAGCCGGGCGGACTATACTGAGATCCGCCTAGAGCAGCGGGAGGCGACCACGATTGCCTACCGTGGCAAGGATCTGGAGACTGCCAGCGCCGTGATCGATGGAGGCGGCATTGTGCGCTGCCTATGCAGGGACGGCGGTTGGGGTGTCGCTACCTTCAACGATCGCAACGATCTACCCGCCAAAGTTGAGCAAGCCTACGAGTGTGCAAGAGTTGCCCAGACTCAGGAACCGATCGCACTGGCCTCCATTCCGACATCTACGGACTGCATATTGGTGACGCTGGCACAGGACTTTCGGGACGCGTCTATGGCCAAAAAGAAGGCTCTGACCGAGGAGTACAACAGTATCCTTCTCGGCCACAGCGACAAGATCGTGGATACAGTCACTCAATATCAGGACAGCTTCAGCCGTATCATTTTCGCCAATTCTGAGGGAACCTTCATTGAAGAAGAGCGCCCCATGGTCACAGTGCGTTTCATAGCCATTGCGCGCGACGGCGATAACGTACAGACCGGTATTGAAAGCCGTTCAGGGCAGAGAGGCTTTGACTTTGTGCAAGGGTGTGAGGAACTGGCTAAAACCGCCGCCCAGCGCGCCGTGGACTTGTTGAGCGCCGATACGGTAGTTGGCGGACGGTATCCTGTCGTGGTCAACCAGCGCCTCGCCGGTGTCTTTATCCACGAAGCCTTTGGGCATCTCTCCGAGTCGGACTTTGTCTATGAGAACCCCAAGGCCCAGGAGATGATGATCCTGGGACGGCGCTTTGGGCCGGACAACCTGACCGTATTTGATGACGGGTCCCTCCCCGGCCTGCGTGGCACGCACAAGTATGACGACGAGGGCACGCCGACAGGACGATCGGATCTGATCAAGGATGGCATCCTTGTTGGCCGCCTCCATTCACGCGAGACCGCGGCAAAATTGGGCGAAGCGACCACCGGTAACGCCCGGGCAACGGGCTACCGATACCCGCCCATTGTACGCATGACCAACACCGCCATAGAAGGTGGCGAGACTCCCTTTAAGAACATGATCAAGGATATCAGACTGGGTGTCTATGCTTGCGACGCCTACGGTGGCGAAACCGTGCTAGAGAACTTTTCCTTCAGCTCAGCCTATGCCTACATGATCAGGGACGGCCAGATCGCCGAAATGGTTAAGGACGTGATCCTATCCGGCAATCTATTCACCACGCTGATGAACATCGACGCCATTGGCAATGACTTTGAGTGGGCGCACATGGGCGGCCACTGCGGAAAGGGGCAGGGGGGACTGCCGGTCGCTTTTGGCTCGCCTCACATCCGCATCCGCGACGTCATAGTTGGCGGCCAGTAGACCATGGAAGTTGATAGTTGAAGGAGCCAATCATGGACATTCTAGATAAACTGAGATCCCAAGTCGATCAAGTCGAGGTTGTGCACATCCAGAGCGAAGCGACCAAGGTTGGCTTTGAGGCCAACCGACTGAAGTCCAGCCAGGTAGAGGAGACGAAAGGCATCGCCGTGCGCGTGGTACAAGATGGACGGTTGGGCTTTGCGGCCTCAAGCGAGGAGTCAGCCACGGACAGGCTGATCACCAACGCCCTCGAGTCAGCAACCTATGGGGACCAAGTCCCCATCAACTTCCCCAAACCGCAGCCCGCACCCCAGGTAGTGACCTTTGATCGGACTATTTCCGAGCTGCCCATCCCCCGCCTCGTCGAAGTCGGCCAGGAAATCATTGACCATCTCCTCCAAATCGAGCCAGAAGCGCGGATCAACATGGAACTGGAACGCGGTGTGGAACACCAGTCTATCCGAAATCAAGCAGGGACCCAAGTTTCGTTCAAGCGCTCACCCTTGTCCATGTTCTTCGAGATCTCTCGCGTCCAGGGAGACGACGTCCTTCTCCTCTTTGACATAGTTGGCACGACCATTTGGGAAGACGACTACCTTGCCTTTGCACGCACGACAGGCAAAAAACTCAGGCTAGCGCAAAAGAGCGCAACCATACGTTCAGGGCGAATGCCCGTCCTCTTTTCACCCAACGGCGCCCTCGTGCTAAGCCTGCCTCTTGTGCTCGGACTCAACGGCAAGAACGTCTACACCAACACCTCGCCGATGGCGGGCAAAGTCGGCCAAGAGCTGTTCGATGCCAAGATCACAGTCATCGACGATCCGACCCTAGATGGCCGCTTCAGCAGTGCGCCCTATGATGACGAAGGCGTCGCGCACCACCGCAATGTACTTGTCGAAAACGGAGTCTTGAAGAGCTTCCTGTACGATCTTAAAACCGCGGCCCAATCAGGTACCCAGTCCACGGGCAACGGCTCCCGCAGCCTGTTCAGCCCACCAGCGCCTTCGCCCACCAATCTAGTATTCGCGCCTGGCAGTACGTCCCTGGTCGACATGATCGCCAGTGTCGACGAGGGATTGCTGGTCGAGTACCCTCTGGGCTTGGGGCAGGGCAATGTTATTTCGGGTGCCTTTTCCAATACGCTGGGACTGGCCTTCAAGATCGAAAAGGGCGAGATCGTGGGAAGAGTCAAGGATGTCTCCATCGCGGGCAATATCTACGATCTACTCCAGAACGTAGCCGCGGTCAGCCGGGAAACAGAGTGGATCTACCATAATTTCAGCCTGCCCTACATTCTTCTTCCCGATATGAACATAGTGGCCAAAGAATAGCGCGATGGTTGCGCATCACATCGCGCGCTGTGGCAAAGCGGGTCTACAGGCCCAGTCCATCAGCCGTCGCGTGTGGGCACAACTTCAGGGGGGTACGTTACGTGCCCAGGCGCTGGCCGTATTCGAACGAGCCTGCAATCTAATGACTGCTGATGGCGACGTGCTCGCCCTGGTACTGCCCCAGATCGGCGATGGACCACTCAATATCGTAGTGGACGGAGCACCCAGTGATCTCGCCCTGCTCAAACCTGGGGATCCAGCCCAATTGACGCAAGACTGCCTGGAGGTTGGCAATGTATCCATCTCCTTGGCCAGTACGAGCGTCTGGGAACCCTGTCCCGACTGGGACAGTCTTCGGGCTTGTCACAAAGCCATCACACAGCAGATTCCCCATCTTCAGGCCACGGCCCTTCACTATGGTCCTGGAGGCAGTCTGCTGGCACTTCTTCCCGATCCGCTGGCGCCTGATCCTGCCGGACTGTGGTCCAGCAGTTGCAGTGCGAAGGGCACTCATGAACTCGCTGCATCAGAGCCGCCGCGCGAGGGTCAGGCAGATGCGATGCTCGCATCTGCCCAGGTAGGCGCAGAGGCTCTGCGAAAGGGCTGGGCCGGAGATGCGGAGGAACTCCGGTCAGGGGCCTCGAAACTTTCCGGTCTGGGAGGCGGTCTCACCCCAGCCGGCGATGACTTCCTGACCGGCGTGATGTTCTCGGCTTGGCTGGCTCACCCTGCCCCCCGCCAACTATGTCGAACAATTCTCGAGGCATCCGTACCGCGGACTACAGTCCTCTCTGCAGCTTTTCTGAGCGTGGCAGTTGAGGGTGAATGTAGCACTGCCTGGCACCAACTCCTGGATGCATTAGCAGGCCGCAAAGAGGATCAACTTATGAGCGCTGTCGGTAGCGTTTTGTCCCACGGTCACACATCCGGGGCGGATACTCTTGCCGGCTTCCTGTGGATGGCCGCTATGCGTTGGGCTGAACTGGAGTGACTACTGGCTTCAGTAGGCAGTGGAAGCCATTCAAAAGGGGGCTCGCGTCGCACAGCCGAGCCCCCTCGGCCGATCCTATTCCAATGTGCGGTGGCTAGCTTTCCACGAGACTTCTCTGTAGAGCCATGAAGACCTTCTCCGCCGACAAGCGGCAGCTCGCTGAAGCGGATACCCAGCGCATCATAGATGGCATTGGCCATGGCTGGCGCGGTCTGGACCATCACGTGCTCGCCCACGCCCCGCGCGCCCCAGGGGCCATCCTCCAGCGGCGTCTCGACAAAATCGCCGTGGATCTCGCCGGGGGTATCCATGGCCGTAGCGATGCGATAGTCGACCATATTCGGGTTCAGGGGCTGCCCCTCTTCGTCGAAATAGAGCGCTTCATAGGCAGAGCTCATCCCGTGCACGGCGCCGCCCTCGATCTGAGTCATGATCAGGTCAGGGTTGATGGCCTTGCCCACATCGTAGACGCTGGCGATCTTGAGCACATCGATCTCGCCCAGTCTCGGTGTCAACCTCCAGATCAACCGCCTGGGCGCCGACGGTATAGTGCACCACGGCACGGGTGCCCTGGCCGGTCTCGAAATCAAGGTTGGTGACATAGGTGGGCATAAATTGCCCCTGGCCGACGATGGGGCCGCCCTTCCAACCCTCAAAGCTCTCGTTGGGCAGCCCGTACACGACCATGTTCTGGAGCGGCTGCTCCTCCTCGGAACGGTAGGAAAAGACCACACCGTCCTTGATATCCAGATCTTCTGGGCTCTCGCCCCAGTGTTCGGCCACGATCTCCAGGATCTGCCGCCGGGCATCTACGGCCGGCGGCCGCACCGCATTGCCGGTGGACCAGGTGATGCGGCTGGCGACCGTCTGCCACTCGTAGGGGCTGTACTTGGTATCCACCGGTACCGAGACACGCACCCACTCGTAAGGCACGCCCAGCGCCTGGGCCGCCATCTGGGCCAGGACGGTAAATGCACCCTGGCCCAGGTCCTGCGCGCCGATCGAGACATTGACCGTGGCGTCCTCGTTAAAACGCACGATGGCCGCGCTGCCAGGATTGGGCGGCATGGCCGGGGCTTTCCACATGATGGCCAGGCCTTTGCCGCGCTTCTTGTGCGGGTGCAGAAGGCTGCCTCTGGCTCTACCCCAGTTGACCGCCTCGGTGGCCTTGTCGATGCAGGCCACCAGGTCAATGGGCGGCATCTTCATGCCGGTCAGGATGGTGTCACCCGTCTTGACGCAGTTGCGCCGCCGGAACTCGAGCCGGATCCATGCCGATCTTTTCGGCAAGCTGGTCCATGATCTGCTCGATGCCCCAGTGGATCTCGGGCATGCCAAAGCCGCGCATGGCGCTGCCGATGGGTTGATTCGTGTAGACGCAGTAGGAATCACCCTTGACGTTGGGGATCAAGTAGGGACCGGTGCACGAGTAGCCGGCTGCACGGGCGATGTTGACCCCATAATCGTTGTAGGCCCCACCGCCAAAGTAGTACTGCGGTCTCCATGGCCAGCAGGTTACCCTCAGCGTCGCAGCCAATCTTGGTCTTAGCTACCAGGCTCTGGCGCACCGAGGTGGCGATGAATTCCTCCTCGCGCGTCATGCGCAGCTTGACCGGATGCCCCTTGACTGCCCGAGCCATAACCACCGCGCAGACCTCCATGGAAATGCCGGCCTTGCCACCAAAGCCGCCGCCGACGTAGGGTGCCACCACCCGAAGGTTGCCGTGGGGAATGCCCAGACTCTGGGCCACCAGATCGCGCTGAGCAAAGGGCGACTGGGAGCAGGTCCACAAGCGTGACCTCCCCAGATCGCTCCCAAAGACCCACAGCGACATGGGGTTCGATGGGCACATGCTGGATCTGGGGCAGGTGGAAGGTGCCCTCCACGATGGCGGCACATCGGGGCCATGCCGATTCCACATCCCCTCGGCGCAGCTTGAAATGCTCCGAGATATTGGTACCCGGCTTGAGGAAAGATAAAGTTGGCGACCTCGTACTCGCCCAAGTCTGGGTGGAGCAGTGGCGCATCAGGCTGAGCGCCCCGTACCGGGTCAAATACGGCTGGCAGTTCCTCGTATTCCACCTCGACGAGTTGGGCCGCCTCGTGGGCTATTTCCTCGCTGGTGGCCACAACTCCGGCAACCGGCTCACCCACAAAGCGCACCCGGTCCCGGGCAAAGATGGGCCGGTCGATGAGGTACAGACCAATGTTGTTGGGCACATCCTCCCCGGTGACGACGGCCTTGACGCCGGGTATTTCCAGGGCTTTGTTGACGTTTATGCCCTTGATCAGAGCATGGGCGTGAGGACTCCGGACCAGGCGCCCATAGTAGAGCCCAGGACCAAACTGCATGATCGTCGGCAAACATCGCCGACCCAGTGACCTTTTCGTAGACATCGATGCGCGGCACACTTTTGCCAACAGGCTCAGAAGTGAACTGCTCAGAGGCAAAATCGGCCATTTTACGCACCTCCCTTTGCTCACCGCTGATTGAACGGCGTCGACAATGCGCACATAGCCCGTGCAGCGGCACAGATTGCCGACCAGCGCCTCTCTGATCTCTTTTTCAGTTGGCTCTGGATTCCGCTGCAGCAATGCGGTGGCCGACATCAGCATTCCTGGCGTGCAGAAACCACACTGTACAGCATTGTGCTCCACAAATGCTTCCTGCAAGGGACTCAATCCCCCCTCCGGAGCCAGCCCTTCCACCGTGATGACCTCCCGGCCATCGGCTTCAACAGCCAGTACCATGCACGAGTTTACCGGTTCGCCATCCAGCAGCACCGTGCAGGCCCCGCACTCCCCCGCCTCGCAGCCATTCTTGGTGCCGGTGAGGGCCAGCTTCTCTCGAAGCATCTGCAGTAGGGTCATGTTGGAGGGGACATCCAGGCGCTCCTTAGCGCCATTCACCGTCAGGGTAACCACGTGAGTAGCCATGTCACACACCCTCCTGCAATTGGGCCCAAACATCCCGCAGGCCACGCAGCGTGAGAGCCCGCACCATGGCCTTCTGGTAGCCAGAGCTGCCGCGGACGTCGGTGATAGGGGAAGCGGTCACCATTGCTTTGTCGGCCGCCAGGGAAAAGCTATACTCGCCCTGGAGCGTTGGCATCCAAGACGACCTCTGCCTCCAAGGCCCGCAACGGTACCGGCGCGACTGAGCCCAGGCCGATGCGAAAGCCGTATCCGCAAGCCGCTGCGCCCTGGGCTGCATTTGGAAAGCCGAGGACGGCCACGCCGACGAGTGCCAAGTCGCCTGACTTGCAGCGGCCTAATTTGAGGTAGCGGCCTGCGGCATCGTCTGGTAGCGGCGGGAAGTGGATGGCCGTCATCAATTCATCAGGTTGGAGCACCGTCTGGCCTGGCCCGACAAAGAACTCGCTGGCCCGGACAGACCGCTGCCCCTCTGGGCCGTACAATATGAATTCCGCCTCTAGCACCAGCGTCGCTGGAGAGGTATCGGCGCAGGGAGAAGCGTTGCACAGGTTGCCGCCCAGCGTGGCACGATTGCGGATCTGGTACGAAGCAACAGATTCGGCCGCTTCCGCCAACAACGGGTAGTGAGCCTGCACGTCAGGATGATGGGCCAGGGCATTCATCGTCACAGCCGCTCCAATCGTCAGTCCTGCCTGCCGGCTGTAATCGATGTCTCGCATGCCGGGTAAGTGCTTGACGTCCACCAGAACCTTCGGACCCAAGACCCCATCCCGGAGGCGTGGGAACAGGTCGGTGCCGCCCATCAGCAGTCGTGCGGCATCGCCGTGCTCCTGCAACAAGCTGACCGCATCCGCGACGGTCCTCGGTCGAACGTACTCAAAGCTGGGCAAGCCTGGCCTAGCAAACACCTCAGCTACCTCCTTGGTTACTACCCAACAGAAAGCTCTGCACAGATTCCCAGATCAGGTCCAGGTACCCGTTGAGATCATGAGCCGCGTCCACCTCCACCAAATGCACGCGATCGGGATAGTCAGCCGCGTACCTTCGGCTGTCTTCCACCGGCACAGTCGCATCGTTCTGCCCATGGATGATAAGAGCAGGCACTGGCGGCGGGATGAATGCTAGATAGCCGAGCCCATCCTTCTGCAGATCATAGTGAATGGGGATCTGCTGTCCAAAAGCAGGTTGGTATACTGGCGCCGTGCCATGATGTCTCCAATGCTCCAATTCCTCCTGCGACAGGCCTCCGTTCAGCCAACGGAGGCCAGGGGCAAGAAGGAGCATCTTTTCAACACCACCGAATCGATGCGCATAGTGCAGGGCGATCAAACCGCCATAAGAGCTAGCGATGAGTCGGATGGATCCCAGGTCACGGTCCAACACAAACTGCCTCAGGCGGTTGATCTGGCCGGTCGTGGTCATGTACTCAAAGTCGGCGGGGCTTGGATTAAAGTCGATGGCGTCGAAGGCGATCTGGGGCAGCGCCTTGAATCTCTCCCGGAGGTATTGGGCCTTGGTAGATTGAGCCGAAGAGGCAAAACCATGCAAGAACAAGATCCTTTGGTTGCCCACGTCTGCCGTCGCCCCCTCTAGATTACCCCGCGATCCCGAAACGCCGCGATATCCGCAGATCTATAGTCCAGCAGCTCCTGCAGAACCTCTTCCGTGTGCTCGCCCAACCGTGGGGGTGGGCGGCGTATGGCTGCAGGGGTCGCGGAGAGCTTGTAGGGAAATCCGGGGAACTGCACCTTACCGGCGGTTGGGTGCTCAGCTTCCAGCACCAACGACCGAGCTTCTGCCTGGGGATGCTGAAAGACCTCTGGGATCGCATTGATCGGCCCGCAAGGAAGCCCGGCGCCGCGGAACTCGGCCAGCCACTCGGCAGCGTCACGCGCTACAAAGGCGCCATCGAGCACCTCGCGCAGCGCTGCCCGGTTCGCCACCCGGCTGCTGTTGTCGACAAAACGAGGATCATCCTTCAGATCCGGCCGGTCGATGACGCCGCACAGGATGGCCCATTGCCGTTCATTGCCCGCAGCCAGGGCAAACCACTTGTCCCGTGCACGAAAAGCCTCATAGGGTGTGATGTTGGGGTGCGCGTTGCCCAGCCGGCGGGGACCCTGCCCCCCCACCAGGTGATTGGAGGCCACGTTGCTCAGCACCGCCACCTGTGAATCCAGGAGGGACATGTCCACGTACTGTCCTTCCCCCGTCAGATCGCGGGCCCGGAGCGCGGCCAAAATGGCCGTACTCGCAAACATACCAGTGGTAATGTCCACGATAGGGATCCCAACCCGGTAGGGCTGCCCCTCCGCGGGCCCGGTGATGCCCATCATCCCGCCTTCAGCCTGGATGATAAAGTCGTAGCCAGGCCGGTCGGCGTAAGGACCGGTGCGGCCATAGCCACTGATGGAACAGTACACAATCCGCGGATTTAACGTGCGCAGATCCTCATAGCCCAGCCCCATCCGCTCCAACGTGCCGCCGCGGAAATTCTCGACCAGCACGTCCGAGATGCGGGCCAGCCGGCGCACGATCTCCAACCCCTCCGGCGCCTTGAGGTTGGCGGTGATGCTCCGCTTGTTGCGGTTGGTGGCCAGAAAGTAGGCCGCCTCGCCAGGGTAGGGACCGTACGGCTCGCCCACAAAGGGCGGCCCCCAGCTGCGCGAATCGTCGCCCCGGCCGGGGCGCTCGACCTTGATCACGTCCGCCCCCAGGTCGCCCAACATCATCGTACAGTAGGGGCCAGCCAGGATGCGGGTCAGGTCCAACACACGGATGCCTTCTAGTGGTTGCATTGGTTCATATCCTCATATCGTGGGCAGCACCGTCTGAGCTCCAGCCAAGCCAACAGGTAGTATCCAGTTGCCAGGTACTACCAAACGTCGCGCGGCTCCATGAGCAATCGAACCCCATCGAGTATAAGGCGCACGCGTTCAGACGCGAGTGCACCAATCTTCTCTACCAAGTCCATCCTGTCCACCGTGAATATCTGCGAGACACTCACAACACTTGGCTTCGATAGGTTTGCTTCGCCGTCTTCTAGCAGAACATTGCCAGGCGCAGAAGCCCGCTTCAGATTCGATGTGATCAGGCAAACAACAACAGTGTTGATTCGGCTGCGGTTGAATAGATCGTTCTGGATCACCACGTAAGGGTGGAGATACCCAGGAGCTGACCCTCGGGGTTCACCCAGATCAACCCAGTAGACGTCGCCCTGGCGGACTACCATTGCTCGTCCACCAGTTGGCGCTGCTTGCGGCGCATGCGTTGCAGGATTTCTTGCTCCTTCGGATCAGGCATATCGTCGTATGCGGCATTGATCTCCCGGAGAAGTTCCCGATTCTGATGGCGTTCAAGATACTCCTCTATGGCCAGTGAAAACAAGCGACTGCGCGATATCTGCAGCTCACCAGCTAACGCCTCAACTTGGTCAAAAAGGGATTCTCGAACCGAAATTGCAGTTTTTACACTCGCCATTTCATACCTCCTGTCTTGACACTAGTATAACCATAGAGTACTCACATGTCAATACCGGAAGGTAAGACGACGCGCCGCAGTCCTTCAAAACCGCTTCGTCAACCGATTGATCCGCTCCACGTGCTCCGGATCGTAGCAGTCGCCAAAGCGGGTCTGGGGCAGCTGTGCCTTGCGGGCCATCAGTTCCTCGTACTCATCATCATCGACCATGGCCACGCAGCGGCCGATGCAGGATTCGCCGTCGACAAAACGCCAGGGGAAGAAGCCAATGGTAGCCCGCCGGTTGACCAGCAGGTCGATCTCCCCACCGACGCATTCGGCGTGGATGATGTGGTCAGGAAACATCTCCAAGTGCATCAACTGGTATTTGTCCGGCGTAAAGCGCTCGGCCAGGGTCGCGCCATACATCTCTTGGAAGACCTTGTCGGCCTCGGCGGCCTGGCGGGGCATCCAGTCGCGGATGATGGTGTTCATGGGATGATCGGCGCTGCCACAGTCAACACCGATCCACTTGATCTTTTTCTCCTTGGCCCATTCAGTGAACTCTCGGTCAGGACCGGAGTGCTGGACCATATAACGGATCTCGTCGGCATAGGGCATATCCCAACCAAAGTGGTGGTAGCCGGTGTGAATAATGAGGATATCACCCTCCCGGACCTCTACCCGGTCTTCGATCATCTCAGAGGTATAGATCTGATAGTCGCCGGTGGCATCAGAAAGGTCCACGACGACACCCGGTCCCACCAAAAAGTCATTCAGCTCCAGGGAAGCGATGTCCTTGCCGGGAGTGTAAAAGTGGATCTCACCGTCCAGGTGAGTACCCAGGTGGTTAGAGTGGGTCAGCAACTGCCCGTTGGCCCCATTGGGGGCCAAGCGCTTGAAATACTTGACCTGCAACGGCTCATAGGTGGGCCACGGCGGCGTGCCGATGCCCAAGGGAATAGTCAGATCGATAAGTTTCATGGCTTTGCTCCTTCACAAGAGTTGAGATAAAGGCGGACCCAAACAGGCGTCTACCTCAAGATACAACGCTATCATAGAACTCGAGATTCTCCCAGATCATCTCACGAATTGGCAAGTGATACGGGCATTTCTCCTCGCACTCGCCGCACTCGATACAACGTCTGGCGCCTTCCACGGCATTGGCGAGCGGCCCGGCGCTCAATCTGTCCGCTGGGAAACGCTGCATGGCGCTCTGCAGGTTCATCACCAGGGAGATGCGCACACCCTGCTCGCAGGGTTCACAGTAGCCACAGCGACGACAAAAGCGAGTACCTGCCTCGTCACGAATGCGCTCCATCTTGCGCTGCTCCTGGGCAGAGAGTTTCCACGACCCAGAAACGATGCCGGCGATCTCTTCGATTTCTTCAACCACCTCGATGCCGGGATCAGGTACGACGCCCTCGAACTGCAGCAGGTACTTGAGTGCCAGGTTGGCGTCATCCAGCAATCCGCCGGCAAAAGGTTTCATAGCGATAAAGCCCAGATCATGCTCCCTGGCCAGGGGGACCAGTCTCTCAGCGGCCTCGGCCGTGACAAAGTTGAAGGGGAATTGGATCGTCTCAAAGTAGCCTGAAGGTACAGCTTTCAGAGCCATGTCCATCGAGTGGCTGGTGATGCCAATGTGGCGGATCTTGCCCGCTTCCTGGGCCCGCTGCGCCGTTTCCATTGCTCCGCCTGGCCCAAGCACCTTTTCGTAGGCCTCGAGCGTACTGATGTTGTGGAACTGCCATAGGTCGATGGCCTCTACTTGCAGCCGCTTCAGACTCAGATCCAGGTGTTCCTGAGCCCCTTTGGCATCTCGCGCTCCCGTTTTGGTCGCGATGACGACCTGCTGCCGCTTGCCCGGCATGGCAGCCAATGCTTTGCCGATGCGCTCCTCACTGGTCGTGTAGCCATTGGCCGTGTCAAGAAGCGTAACACCCAGGTCCAGGCAGGCATGTACCACGCGGATCGCCTGCGCCTCGGTCAAACGTTGAATGGGAATGCCGCCGAATCCCACTCTGGATACCTTTAGTTCAGTCTTGCCCAGTCTCACAGCCTTCATGGCTCCCTCGCTGCAGTACAAGATTGGACAGCTATTATATCAATGTAGGAGGGGCAGTCAAACCAACCGCCCCTTGGCACCAGGTGGCTCCCCACCTGTCTTCGGTAGAGAACGCAGGAGATGGCAGGACGTTGCACTCACTCTTTGATGTAGGGTATTCCGAGCGCCTCAGGTTTCGCTGCGCCCCAGCGGGCCCTGAACCACTTGGTTGACATCACCAGCAGGACGCCCAAGGTTGTGACAAAAGGCACCGTCCTCCAGAGATATCTGGACATAAATCCGGGCAGTACAAGCTGCGGATTGAGCGAAAGCTGCCACAGAGTCCCGTAGAGCAAGGATCCACCAAGCAAGATGAACGGGTTCCACAGGGAGAAAAAGACCAGCGCGAGGGCGATGAACCCCCAGCCCATGAGAAAGTTATAGTTCCAGACAGGGTTGTAATCCAGAGAATAGATCGCCCCCGCCAGCCCCATCAGCATTCCAGCCACCGTCACACAGAGATACCGGGTTCTCGCGACGTTCACACCGGACACCTCCGCAACCGACGGATTCTCGCCCACCGACCTTATCCTCAATCCCAGGCTCGTCTTGGACAACACGAACCACGTGAGAACAACCAGCGCGATTCCCAGGTAAAAGAAGGGGGAAAGGCCCAAGATGGTCGGAATCCTCGGCATCCCTAAAGGTCCGGTATAAGGGTTGCCGATGTAGGTGGTCAGCCCAAAACCAAGGATCCAGATGCCCATCCCGCTGACGACCTGATCGACCCCCAACGTGATAGAAAAGAAGCCGTGGAGGATACCAAGCAAGCCCCCGATGGCAATTCCCACCAAGAAGCCAATCCAATAGCTGCCGGTGGATTGAGCTGCAATGAAACCAAGGGTAGCGCCAAAAAGCATCACACCCTCGATCCCAACATTCAGGATGCCCGAGCGCTGGTCAATGAGTTCACCGAGAGCGGCAAAGGTGAAAATAGTTGAGGCTTCCAGGCTTCTAGCGACGAACTCCCACATCTGCCGTATTCTCCCCTGTATTCACCCGCACAATCTTGTAGCGGTGAAAGAATTGAAAGGCGACGAGCGTAATCATCAAGACGCCGAGCAAGGCATAGTCCACACCAAAGCCCATGTTAAGTTTCCCTTGAGCGAACCGGCCGCCTATGGACAGTCCTCCGAAAAGCAGTGCTACCGGAATCGCTGCCAACGGGTTTCCAAGAGAGATCAAGCCACATATGATCCCATAGAAAGCCAAATCGCCAAAGAAACCATAGTTCCTGGCGAT
The DNA here is from genome assembly GCA_963783445.1 of uncultured Chloroflexia bacterium. Lineage (GTDB taxonomy): Bacteria > Chloroflexota > Anaerolineae > JAAYZQ01 > JAAYZQ01 > CAWANP01. The sequence continues at coordinate 101,771 of CAWANP010000003.1, forward strand.
CTTGTAGACACCGGGAACCGCGGCGAAATAGTGATATCCGGCCAGACCGGCCACAGCACCGCCCAGAATAAAGACCAGAAGCGGTATCCTGGTTGCACTGATTCCAGCGTACCTGGCCGCGGCCGGGCTAAGACCGTAAGCCTTGATCTGATACCCAATCTTGGTCCTGGCAAAAACAAAGTACAGCAACAGGGCAAGCCCAAGTGCAAGAAAGACTGTGAAGGGGATATTCAGGATCAACGGCGCGTACGCAGAAGGAGGCAACTCAAAGCTTTCCCCCCTTCCGCCGGGATTCATGAAAGGTCCCCCCTCCTTGATCATGAATGCCACCAACCAGAACATGATGAAATTCAGCATCATCGTCACCACGATCTCGTTGATCTCAAACCTGCCCTTTAGGAAGCCGGCGATCGCACCAAGCACTGCGCCGCCAAAAGCTGCCGCGATCAGCATAAGCGGGATGAGGATGGTGGGAGAAAGGCTAAAGCTATTCGCCTGCTTGGCGCCAAAGGCATACAGAACGGCAAACGCTCCCAGCGCACCGCCGTAGAGCTGCCCGGTCATCCCAATATTCCAGAGTCCTGCTCTGAATGGGATGATAAAGGCACAGGTACACAACAACAGGAACACGAAACGGTTGATCGTCAGCGGCAGGCCAAAAGCGTTGGCAAATGCGATGGAAAAGATCTCCTGATAGGCAATCAACGGGTTGATCCCCGCCAGGATGAAGACAAGGCCAAAAAGCACGAGGGCGAGGACTATGGCGAGACCCGAAATCACGGCTGCGTTCCAGCCAGTAAGTGCCGGCCGCTTCTCGAGCTTTAGTTCAGAGGCACCGATCCTCATGTCTCTTGTCCCTTCAACTGCAAGCCCGCCATCATGGCCCCAATGTCCTCTCGTTTGGCCATCTCCCCTGGAATGATCCCCATGAGCCTCCCTTCGTAAATCGGAGCCACCCAATCGCTCAATGATAGAACTTCATCAAGATCCTCGGAGATCAGCAGGACACCGGCTTTTTCCATCTTGGCCTCTATGAGCTTATTCCGAATGAACTCCGTCGCCCCAACATCAAGGCCCTGGGTCGGTAGACTGGCGATCAACAGACGAGGTCTGCGAGAGAACACACGTCCCAGAATAAGCTTCTGGAGATTTCCTCCGGAGAGATTCTTGGCTTTGGTTTCTGTGGTTGGGGCGGCCACGCTGTACTCGGAGACAATCTGCTCAGTGAGCTTGCGTATGCCCCCATAGTCCACGAGACCTCGACGGGCATAGTCACCATCAAAGTAATAGTTCATCGTGGTATTCTCCACCAGGGAGAAATCAGCGATGGAACCCACATCGATACGCTCCGATGGGATGTACCCCACACCTAGCCTCCATCTTTCCAGGCTGGAAGACTGGGTGATGTCCTTGCCTCCTAGAGTGACCTCGCCCCCCTCCGGTTTTCGAAGACCTGCAAGAACCTCTGCCAGTTCCTGTTGGCCGTTGCCCGAGACACCGGCTATGCCAAAGATCTCGCCCTCACGAATAGAAAACGTAACATCTTTTAGTGCCAGAAAACCCCTGTCGCTGCGGGTGGACAGATCTTTTACCTGGAGAATGGGATCGCCCGCCTCTACCTCTGCCCGCTCGATCCTAAAGATGACTTCACGTCCCACCATCTCCCGGGCCAGGCTCTGCTCCGTTGCGCTGCCCGTATTCAAGCGAGCCGTAACCTTCCCGCGCCTCAGGACAGTTACCCTTTCGCTGATTGCCAGCACAATGGGCAGTTTGTGGGTGATGAACGGGATCATGGCCAGCTCATCTTGGGCCATGGCATTAATGGAAGCCAAGAGCATCTCTGTTTCATGGGGCGTCAGGGCCGAGGTCGGCTCGTCCAGGATAAGAATCTTGGCGCCGCGATAGAGGGTTTTCAGGATCTCCACCACTTGCTTTTCACCTTCGGCAAGTTGCCAAACCTTTGCCCTGAGGTCTACGCTGAACCCGTATCTCTCACAGAGTTCCTCTACCTCCGCCTCCGCCCGTTTTAGGTTCAGGATACTCCCGGCCCTGGGATGGCCGAGGATGATGTTCTCGATCACCGTGTGAGCTGACACCAGTTTCCGGTGCTGATGAACCATCCCAATTCCTGCATCGATGGCGTCCAGAGGAGATCGGAACTTGACCCTCTTGCCGGCGACATAGATCTCGCCTTCGTCGGGTTGCAGCAACCCAAATAGGACGTTCATCAAGGTGGTTTTGCCAGCGCCATTCTCCCCAAGGACTGCGTGGATCTCGCCCGCCCTGATATCGAGATCGATATCCTCATTGGCGACGACTCCCGGGAATCTCTTTGTGATCCCCCTCGCCTCCAGAACCGTCTGTCCGTGCTTCATCCCTTCCAGGAGCATTGTGACACCCATCTCTCTTGTTGGGACTTTCCGATCAAGATCACCCTATACTCCGAGCCAGGACCGAATCTCGCCGATCAGAGAAAACGGACCTACGGGGGTATGAAACCTTGTTTCAAGAAGAATCATATTGGCGGAAGGACTTGAGAAGAGCCTGCTGCCAGGCATGAGGCTCCCGCCCTGGGGGTTTCCCCCTGGGGAACGGGAGCCTCATATCGCCTGGCTAGCAGAGACTATCATACACCAGCAAGGGCAAAAGAGATACCAAAGGCTGCCTCACTCCAGGATCTCCATGCCTTCCAGGTCAAAGTTGAATTCGGCAAGCAGCCACTCGCTCGTTGGCATCTCACCGGCTGGCTTGACCTCAGTCCCCGCAGCGGGGATCGGCAGGTTCTCCAACTCGAAGCCGGTTCCATTGCTCACGAACGCGTGTTCCTCAAAGGGATCCCAATTACCCTTCATCATCTCCTCGCGCCGCTTCTCCACGAGTTCGACGATCTCATCGGGAATCATGGGGAGTGCCTTCGGACTGATGGCGTCGACGCCTACCTTGTTGTCATTCATGATGTCGACGGTTGCGATCTCTGTGCCGTCTGCCAGCGTCATCGTGGAATCCATGCCCAGGTAGAGGACCGTTTCCGGGTTTTCCTCCCCGGCCAGCCAGTCATTGACGACCTTATCGTAGAGGACCTCCCATCGCGTGTCAAATGACACGGCCACAGTATCGGTATCCGACCAGCCGTAGAAACCGACAATGTCCATATCCTTGCCAATGAACCAGATGCCCTCCTCTTGGGCGACGTCCAGCGGAGACCCGGAATCGGTCTGCTGGGTCAGGACATCGACGTCATACTGGCTCACCAAAGTCTTGGCAATGTCCCGCTCTTCCGCGGGCAGGTACCAGTCACCGACGTACTTGACGTACACCTTGATGTCCTTGCCAAGCATCTCTGCCGCATCCTGCACCCCAAGATAGAAACCATTTTGCCGCCTGGCGACCTGCCCAGATGGGAATGCTGAGACAATGCCTATGTTGCCCGTCTCGGTCAGCGCCCCAGCAATCAGCCCTTCGAGGTAAAGAGCCTGATACTGCCGGGGGAAGAGCCTGATAAAGTTCCTCTTTGTCGTTAGGTCGCTGGCAATGATGGACACAAAGTAGACATCGGGATACTTGTCAGCAATGTCCGCCAGGGGCAACCCCATGAATTCTGCGTTTCCGACGACCACGCTGGCCCCGTCAGCGATCAACTCTTCTGCGTAGGGTACTGCGGCATCAGGCCCCACTTCTTCCCTGTAGACATAGTCCACATTCGGGTATTTCTCGGCGATGCGCTTTCCTGCACGATCGTGGGCTCCGGACCAGGTCGTCCCTTCGATGATGCTAAAGTGCTCGATCGCGAGCGTAGCCTCCTCCTGCGCGCCCTCGGGCGCCTCTTCAGCCGGCTGTGATGGCGAACACATTGTCAATCCTATCGCCACCGCAACCAATATCAGAGAGATCGTGACCACCCTGAGTACTGTAATGCCCTGCTTGCCAAAGAAATTGATTGTCATTGCCATCGTCCTCCTCTCTGTCTGGCTCTTGGGATCGGCTTACAGATACGAAAATCTATTACGGGAGTCTTGCTGAGGTTGCAGCGGCAGTCAGCCTCGCCCTCTGCCTGAAACACCTCCAATTGTACCCAATCATAGGCGGCTTGTCAACCTCGCGCAGTGATTTACGTAAATCTCACGATGGCGGGGCTTTGGCGAGCCGGCTACCATCAACCGTTGGCAAGCCAGATCAGATCTCCCATTCAGCCTCGGTACTGCCCATTTCGCGATAAGCATTCCCCCTTTCAGAGCCCCGCAGCGGGCCGAACGCGGAACGGATCTCTACCTCTGCTATCGTTCCGCCTGCCCTTTTCCGAGTCCGCAGCAGCGATCCGCCATAGTGACCTCGCCACCTCTGGTGGCGCCATCACTCAGTGATCCCATCACTCAGTGATTCCCATTCCCTCTTCTGCCTGGTACCCAGCCACACCATAGCGATGACGATGGCAACGACTGCGGCAACGATGATGCCTATCACCTGCGGCGATGGCATCATCTCGCCAGCCATATCCTTGGCCACGGCCGCAGCAAACTCGGCTTCGGTGGGCGGTACGTATTCAACATCCGTGCCCTCTGCCTCGGCCAGCATGCGAGCCTTCAGGGCATTGTTCAGCGACTCCAGCCCTTGCTGGATCATGCTCTTGCTGGCAGAGTCGATCAACCGCTGGCCGACGTTGGCAAGCCGGCCGCCAACCTGCATGTCGCCCTCGTATTGCATGAGGGTTTTGCCGTCATCCTGCTCGAACAACTGCACATGCCCTGTTCCATTGGCAAAGCCAGGTGCACCCCGGCCGTCCACCGCTAAGGTATAACTCTCGGGGGGTACCTCATCCGAGACGACAATCTTGCCATCAAAGACACCGGACACCGGCCCGATCCGGACATGCATCTTGCCTGCGTACTCGCTTTCGCTGATCTTTTCCAGGCTCTGGGTGCCAGGCAGTGCTGTGGCCAACACTTCCGGGTCTCGCACCAACTCCCAAACGGCCTCTCGCGGGCCGTCAAAGACATACTCACCCTCTAGCTTCATAGCAGTCTATCCTCCCATTTCCAGTTGTGTGACGGCACACGGACAACCAGCCGTCACCCACGCGCCTCACGTCTTACGCATCACGTTGATAAATCAATTCAAAGAGCCGGTTGGGGCTCAGCGGCATTTCAAGCACTTCCAGGTCATAGTCGGCCAGCGCGTCCTCAATGGCTTGGGCAAATGCGGACGGCACGGGGATAGCGCCGCCTTCACCCACACCTTTGTTGCCAATGGGGTTGAGCGGTGTGGGCGTATTCTCGTGCCCGATCTCGATCCTCGGGATCTCGGTAGCCGTGGGGATCAGATAGTCAGCTAGCGAGGCGTTGAGAAGCTGCCCATTGTCATCATAGATGAGCTGCTCGTAGTAAGAGTTGGCGATGCCCAGGGCCACACCGCCATGGATCTGGCCGTCCACGATGAGGGGATTCAGTATCGTACCACAGTCCTCGACAGTGACATAGCGCTTGATCTCGATCATCATCGTCTCTGGATCGACCTCGAGGATCAGGGCATGGGCGCCGTTGGCCACAGCGCCATAGCGGGGGCCAAAGTAGTCAGTAGCCTCCAGGCCAGGCTCCGTTCCCGGCTCAACCGCACCCCGCAGGGGATTGGCCATCGCGGCCAGTTCACCAAGACTGATTGACTTCTCCGGCAGGTCAGCTACCCGGACCAAGCCATCCACCAACTCCAGCTCCTCCTCGGGTGTCTCAAGCACCTTGCTGGCGTGGGCAAGGACCTTTTTCCGGACTGACAGCGCCGCCGCGTTGATGGCATTGCCCGCGACGACAGCACCCCGGCAGGCAAAGGTTCCTGTTCCCCAGTGAAATTCGGAGGTGTCACCCGTCACTACGCGCACATTGCGCGGGCTCACACCCAGTTGGTCAGCCACAATCTGGGCAAAAGAAGTAAAGTGGCCCTGTCCCTGCGTACCGACGCCCGTGGCAACGCTCACCCGGCCATCCGTCTCAATGGTCACCCGCCCACCTTCATAGGGCCCGACACCCGATGTTTCGACAAAGGGCACAATTCCCAGGCCCACGTGCTTGCCCTCGGCCCGGAGTCGGGGTTGCTCCTCCTGGAGGAACTTTTCGTAGCCGATCATGGCTGCTGCTTTTTCCAGAGTGGCCGCATAGTTCCCGCTGTCATACATCAGTGGAGCAAAAGCCTGGTCGATGATCTTGTGCTCGTAGGGAAAGGCGTCAGGTGGGATGAGGTTCTTTTTTCGGATCTCGAGCCGGTCCATGCCCAGCTCTCTGGCAGCAAGGTCCATCAACCGCTCTGCCACATAGATCCCCTGCGGCCGGCCGGCCCCGCGCACCGGGGTGACGATCGTCTTGTTGGTAAAAACGACCTTCAGGTCGGAGTAGTAGTTGGGGATATCGTAGGATCCCATGGAGTGACTCTGCGTATTCAGCGGGATCGTCAAACCGTACGGGTTGTAGGCACCGGTATCGTGGACAAAGTCATGGCGGATCCCCAGTACACGGCCCTCTTTGGTGACCGCAATCTCGGCATAGTGGACTTGCCCTCGTTCCTGAGTGGTAGCGAAAAAGTTCTCCTGGCGATCCTCGATCCACTTGATGGGCCTGCCCAATTGCATCGTAGCCCAGGTGAGGACAACTTCCTCCGGATAGTACAACATGATCTTGGGCCCAAAACCACCGCCAACAAAGGGAGCGATGACCCGCACCTGGGGCGCTGCCAGGCCAAACAGCGCCGCCAGACCGTTGCGGATGGGGATGGGAGCCTGGGTTGTATCCCACAGCGTCAGGTGCTCACTTTTTGGCTCCCAGTGGGCGACGATGCCCCGGTTCTCCATGGCCCCAGCCGCGCCACGGTCGATGGTAAGGCGCCGCTTGACGACCACGTCAGCCTGCTGCCGAGCTGCCTCATAGTCCCCCTTCTCCTGGATGAGGTGAGCGGCCAGATTGGATTCCAGGCCCTCGTGGACGAGGGTGGCGCCAGGATCCAGGGCCGTTTCCAGGTCCACGACGGCATCCAGTGGCTCCAGGTCAGCCCAGATGTCTTCGACAGCATCCTCAGCAATGTAGCGGTTCTCAGCGATAACCAGAGCCAGCGCCTCTCCCGCGTGCTTGACCTTGTCCTTCACGAGCGGTACCGGCGTGCGCGAAAAAAAGGTAACGCCCGGCATGCCAGGTGGGGGTGACACGTTAGGAGGACTGGGCCGCCACGCGGCACCCATGTCCTCAGCAGTATAGACAGCCACCACACCCGGGCGCTCCCGGGCGGCGGCCACGTCCAAGCTCTTCAGGCGGGCATGGGCATAGTCACTGCGCAAGAAAGCCGCGTGCAACATCCCAGGCATTTGGACATCGTCCACAAACAGGGCTCGCCCGGTCAGGAGCTTCGGATCTTCGGTTCGGGTCATGCGCTGGCCAACATACTTTTTCGTCACGATTCGACTCCTATATGTGCACCGTGATGCATGATTCGTGAGGTACATGACGCACCAACGATAAGGATTGATAGTGGGAATGCATCACGCATCGCGCATCACGTATCATGCCCTCATCTTCTGTGCTGCGAGTTGGACAGCGTCAACAATGTGCTGGTAGCCGGTACAACGGCAGAGGTTCCCGGCTATGGCCTCGCGGATCTCTTGCTCGGTGGGATCAGGATTGTTCTCCAGAAACGGCACCAGGGTCAGCAGAAAGCCTGGCGTACAGAAGCCACATTGTGCGCCATGGCTTTCCCGGAACGCTTCCTGAATGGGGTGCAAGTCTTCCGGCGTGCCCAACCCCTCGACAGTCGTGACCTGATGGCCATTGGCCTGTACAGCGAACATCAAACAGGAACGGACCGGTTGACCATCGAACAAGACGGTACAAGCGCCACATACGCCGTGCTCGCAACCGACATGCGTGCCGGTCAGACCCAGTTCGTGGCGCAGGAAATCACTGAGCAGCAGGCGTGGCTCGACGGCGCGCTCATAGAAGGTGCCGTTTACGTCAACGGAAACAGTCGTCAGATCGCTCATTCTAACCTCCAAACCCGACGGGTCGTCCGACGGATGTACAACATCCGCCCTATCGGGCTCATGTCTAACCCCGGCTGACTCGCTCAAAAGCCTCTGTGAGAGCGCGCCGGCCCAGAACCTTGGCCAAATGCCGGCGATAGTCGGCCGAGGCGTTTATGTCACTGTTGGGATCGAGATCAGCGTCACCAGCAGTCTCGGCGGCCGCCTGGATGATCTTTGGAGTAGGTTCTTGGCCTTTCAGCACGTCTGCCGCCTGGCGCGCCTCCACGGGACCATCGCCGACGCTAAAGTATACCAGGCGGGTCTCCTCGCATCGTCCCTTCTTGTCCAGGGTCACGACGGCAGCAGCCCCCACCAGGGCGAAATCATGGTGACGCCGGGCTACTTCCAGAAAAGACCAACCAGTGCGCTTGGGCATAGGCGGCAATGCTATCTCTAGCAGAAGTTCGTCCGGCTCCAAAACCGTCGTAAAGAGCCCGACAAAGAAGTCATTGGCCGGTACCCAGCGCTCCGTGGTCCCTCGGCGGAGCCGAAAGCGTCCCTTGAGGGCCACGCTGGCTGCTACCAGTTCGGCTGAGGGGTCAGCGTGGGCAATGCTGCCGCCCATGGTACCCCGGCTGCGGATCTGGGAGTAGGCGATTTTGGGCATCGCGGCGTGGATCATGGGTGCTCGCTCGGCGACCAAGGGATCGCGTTCTAGCTGCTGCTGGCGAGTCATGGCCCCCACGAGCAGGCCGCCATCTCTGACAGGGCGGATGTAGGACAGTTCAGGGATGTTGTTCAAGTCGACGAGAACAGCCGGCTGGGCCAGGCGAAAGTTCATCATCGGAATCAGACTCTGTCCGCCGGCCAGCACCTTGGCATCCCAGCCGTGCTCGGACAGCCGCGCCAGGGCCTCTTCAACCGTGGCCGGTGCATAGTATTTGAAAGGAGCTGGTTTCATCGAGTTCCTCCACCATCCAGTTTCTATTCCTTTTCTTTGAAGGCAATAAAGCGCCCCCACATGGAGGCGATCTCCATCCCTTTCTGCAAGTAGCAGCCAATATAGTACCGGCCACTGGACGTAGTTCCAATGTCGCCCCCCAAATTCTCGGCGTGGACGATCTTTTCGGGGAAGAGGTTCAGGTGTGTGTCCTGGTAGTAGTGGTCCAGCGGGAACATCTCGTCCCAATCCTTGCCGAAATCCTGAACCAGTTTGCGGTTGGCCTCTTCAAAAGTCTTGGGATGCCAGACACGCTGGATGGTATTCATAGGATGATCCTGGCTGACGGCATCAACACCAAGCCACTTGATTTTTTTGCCCACGCACCACTCCGAAAAGTCAGGCGAGGGGCCGGGGTGCTTGATCATGTAGCGGAACTCGTCCGAATCGGGGCTGTACCAGCCATACTTGCTCCAGCCGGTCTTGATGATGAGGATGTCACCCTCGCGAACATCGACCACGCTTTCGATCATCTCGGGAGTGTACACACTGGCGTCGCTGACCAGCTGCGAAATATCAGCGATCACGCCAGGACCCACCCATTCCTCCAGGGGGACCTCGCCAATGGTCCGGCCAGCCGGCCAAAAATGCTTTTCACCATCCATGTGGGTACCCAAGTGGATGCTGGCATTGCAAATGGAGCCATTGCGGCCCATACCAAAGTTCTGGCCGCCAACCCGCTTGGTGTAGGTGACAGTGAGGGGTACATAGTTGGCCCACTGGGGTGTCTGAACGCTAAAGGGTACCGTGAGATCTAGCATTTCAGCCGAATCCATGACATGGAAGAATTCTTCTTCGTCCATGCCCTCCGGTGCTTGGAGGGCACAAGCACGGGACCACGAGGTCTCGACCTCCATGTAGGGAATCGGCGGGATCATGATCCAGGCCCGTTGATTGCTCAACTCTTGGATGTCGCCCACGATCGATTCTGCCAGGAGCAGGTGAGCCTTGGGCATAGTGACGTGAGTCAGCTCATAGTACTCGTCGGGAGGGAACATCTCGTCCCACGTCTTGCCATAGTCGCGCACCAGTTTCGCTTCGGCCTTTTGGAACTCGTTCTCATGCATGTAGCGGATGGCGGTATTCATGGGATGCTCAACACAGCCGCAGTCCACGCCTACCACTTTCAGCTCCATATCCAGCGCCCACTTGAAAAAGTCAGGCGAGGGGCCCGGATGGCGCACCAGGAAGCCGAATTCCTTGGACTCGACACCACCCTGGGCCTCAGGATTGTGGACATCCGGTTGATCCCAAGAGTAGCGATGGTACCCTGTATTGATGATAAGGATATCGCCCTTTTTGACTGTGGCCCGCTCCATGATCATCTCGGGCGTATACAAACTGTAGTCAGACACCGCGTCGGAGATGTCCACGACAACTCCCTGGCCACAGACATCTTTCAGGGAGATGTCCGCCATGGCCCTGCCTTTCGAATGAAAAGCGGTTTCGCCCACCAGGTGTGTGCCGACGGTGTTGCTCCAATTGAGCAACTGGCCGTTGGCACCCAACCCACCGCCATAGGCACCAGTGACTCGCTTGAAAAAGTGTACTTCCAGCGCCTTCTCCCCAGGCCAGGGTGGTGTAAAGATACTGCAGCCCTGGGTCAAGTCATACAACTTGGCATCAGCCATGATTTTGATGAATTGATCGCGGTCCATTGTCTCCCTCCAGTCTCTAGTATCCGTATTCTTGCGCAAAAGCCACCAACGCCTCCTCAAACATGGCCATTGGCGGGCGTACCAGCCCGGCGCCGACTTGGCCGACGCCAGCATCTTTGTGGGCAATTCCAGTGTTGACTCGGGGCGGAATGCCTGTCTCCACGACCTTCCGGATGTCGATGCCGGTCGGCGTTCCGCGAAAGTCGAGGGGTGGCATGCTAAAGTACTTATGCTCGGTACTGCAGATCTCGTACATTTCCAGGGTAGCATTCATGGCATCCCTGGGCGTACCACTGACAAAGGTGACGATAGCTGGCGCGGAAGCCATGGCAAAGCCGCCAATGCCAGCTGTCTCGGTGATCACACTGTCACCGATGTCGCCGCTGGCATCCTCAGCCGTGAAACCTGGAAAGTAGAGGCCCTCTGGTACCGCGACCGGAGCCGTGAACCAGCGATCTCCCAGGCCGCTGACGCGGATGCCAAAATCGGTACCGTTGCGGGCCATGGTGCTTACGATGGTACTGCCCTCAATACCGTGCGCGGCATCGGCCATCCCCTTGCAGGCGGCCATGACCGGATTCAGGACACTCAGCGCGTTGTCGCCCAAAGCACGCAGAACGTCGGCCGCCACATCAGCGTTGGGCGCCTCCATGGCGATGAAAGGCGCAAGCTTGGTGGTGAACAGGATCGAACCAGCCTTGTTGCGATTGTGCCCCTCATCACCCATGTGCAGGGCTTCGGCCAGCAGGGCCCGGATGTCGATCCCGCCACTGGCCTCGATGGCGCCGGTCAGAACCGGCGCCATCACCTCCTCCATCCAGCGCAGGCGGTCCAGTACTTCCTCGCTATAGGCGCCGTAGCGCAGTACCTTGCCATAGCCCTCGTTGAGATTAGAGTAGGACTTGTTGCCATAGGTCTTGTTCTCCAGGATATACACCGACATGGAAGGGCTGGTCACGCCCGCCATGGGTCCCACAGCCTGATGGTGATGGCAGGGTTCCAGCCCAATCTCGCCCGATTCGACCAGGGCTTGAGCATCGTCCTCGCCTTTGGCTTTGCCCTCAAAGATGAGGGCGCCCGTGATGGCGCCTCGCATCGGCCCAGAAGCGCGATCCCACGTGATTCATGGGCGGGCCGGCGTGCAGCAGCAGATTCTCGCGCATGCCGGGCACCACGTCGATGGCCCTGCCCATCCCCACCAGAACCGGGCGGGATTCCATCATTCGTTCGGTTGCTTGTGCATTGGCCTTTTCGATATCCATGCTCACTTACCTTTCCTACGGGACTAGATCGAAGTTGGGAATGAATGTTGCAGATGATGCATGTTTTCAACCCACAAGGCGCTGCGTCAGACTCCGCACAACTAGTGATGACCTGGGGAAGGCGCTCTCGGTGAGCACACTTGGATCTGCTCTTGCGCCGCCTCTCGAGGCTGACTCAAGGCAACGAGCAACAGCATGATACCTGCCAACACCATCCCCAGGCCACCCACGGCCAGCGGAACCAGCAGCACATTGACCCAGTTGCTGCCGGTCGACGACATATGGGTGGGTCCAGCCCAGACAGGCGTTGCCAGCGTGATGATACCACAAACAGCAAGCGCCGTACCTGCTGCTGCAGGAGCCGGACCAGCCCCTCGCATCGGCTGAGTAAAATCTACTCGTTTCCACAGCGGCGGCAGGCGGAGCAGCAAAAAGATCACGAGCGTGAAAGCAGTGACATAGAATCTGACGTTGACTGGGGCGGATGAACCACGTACCGTTTGTGAGACCCCCATTTGAATCCCAGCCGAAAAGGCCCCAACAAGGAGGACCAACAAGGCATTGCGGTATGCTGTCCCACCGCCGCGCACGAGGGCGATCGTCACTGGGATGCCCCATATGCCCACGGCCAGGCTAATGACCACCAATGCCTGGTACAGTGGCTTGTAGGGCACCAGCGAAGCCATACTGCCATACTTTTCCGCGCCAAAGGCCACGCATGTGGTTCCTGCACCGCCCAGCACGGTAAAGACCACGGTCAAGCCCATCAGTGTAACGGCAATCGCGCGCAAGATTTTTGGCCCAGGGTTGCTTTTCTCAGCCATAACGAGACTCTCTAAGACAGACTTGCGACAAATCGACCAATCAGTTGCGGCCAATCTTGTACGCCATCCATTCCCTCGGCAATCGCGAGTTGGGATTCCGGAAGTAGCACATCCAGTTCTTCCGCGGTTGCCAGTGGGTGGGTTGGGTCATCGACCCAGGCCAAGATGAGAGCCGGTACCGAAAGTGCCTTCAACTCACCACGCGGCGGCAAGTCGCACAGTTTGGCACCGCGCAGAATCTGGGCCAATACCTTTTCATCCATGCCTTGGACGGCGCTCAAATAGCTCTCTTCAAGATCGGGCTGTGCTTGCAGCAACCACCCAGGCAGTAGCGGCTGTTGCTTCATCAGGCCGACCAGAACACCGACGCCTTGCGCCTCGACTAGTCCTGCCAACTGGTCATAGATGACCGACTGGGTGGCACGAGTCTCCCATGCGGTCGGGGGGTTGACGAGTACTAACCCCGATACGCGCTCAGGAGCAGCCAGAGCAGCATACAAGGCTGTGGCGCAGCCCATGGACTGGCCACCGGCGACATAGGAATCGATGCCCAGATTTCCCGCAATGGCATCCATGTCCTTGGCTAGGCTCAACCAATGATAGTCCTCTGGCAATAGGCTGCCTTCGGACATCCCGTGCCCCCGTGCATCGTAGCGCACCAGCCTGGCGACATCTTCCGCGTCCTCCCACCTGAACCAACCACTGGCATCCTCAACAGCCATGCTAGCCATGAGACCATGCCCCCAGAGGAAAGGGGTTTTATCTCCCTGAACACTGACATTCAGATCTACGCCACGCACTTGCATAGGCTGATCGCCTCCGTTTCCTGCTTGTCCTGAAGCATGCTCTCTACCGATCACAAGTCGTGAACTCGTTTCCTCAAGTAACTCCCCGTAGAGAACTAGACTACCGTCAAGTGATCAAAGGCCCGAGTGCCCTTGCCGCTCCATGCCTCACGGCACAGCGGGTCAGGCACGAGCTTCGCAGCAGCGCCAAGTCTTCATCCTGCCATAGGCTTCGGAACAACTACAATTCCTAGCTCCGCATCCGTTCAAGAATCGCCATCAATTTCTCGTTTCCGCCGGCCGGTGGCCGCCAGTCCACCTGGATGACGGGCGCACCTTGGGCCTGCAGGCTCTCGGCAAACGACTCTACTCCAACATTGATGGCGCTCAGAGGTTGGTGGAGTACAGACAGGTCTACCAGTTCAGGATTCAGGACTCTAGATTTTGGAGCAAGAGCCTGGATCAGGCGGCCAACGTAGCGCACGGCAGTATCGTTGCTCGTCTCCACCCAGGCGCCTGCCGCTTCGAGTTGCTGGATCTGGGTATCCATATCCTGGGGGTCCTCGTCGGTACCGACAACGACGGCGACCACCTCCAGGTACCGGCCAGCTTCGGCCGCGTGGGAACGCGCCCGGGCAATGGCCGGTGCAAGCTCACCAGCCGGATCCGGGTGAGCCCCGTAGCCCAGCACGACATCGAGCAGGATCACCGCAAGCTCCGGGTCCTGTGCTTCCTGCTGGAGCCGCCGGATGCGAAGATCATGGTCCATCATTGGGTGTAGACGGCCGACGGTGAATTCATCCTCACCGAGGTCGACGATGGTATGCGCCTGGCTGACCAAAGGGTTGGACAAGCCCAGGTCCTTCTCCAATGGAACATTGGAATAGATCCCCGGAACATAGTCCTGTAGCAGAAGCAGGGCCTCGTAGGCCAAGCTTCCACCGGAAAACAGCCCACGTAGATATTGCTGTCCTGGTGCGAAACGATCCAGATCCAGCCACTTTGGGCCCTGCAATCCTGTGTGGCTTCGGGCCAGCCTCGACCTCGCCCTCCATCGCCAAGCGCACGGCGAGTTCAGCCGCCTCGTCAAAGGTGGCGGCAAAGCGCAAATTGCCCGCTTCACGCACTGAGGGGGAGTAACCAACAAAGTCCACCACGACCGGTTTGTCCGAGGAACGGGCAACATCCAACAACTCACTGGCCACTTGGGGTGCTGGCGGCTTGGAGACAAGTACAATCACGCGGGTTTCGGGATCACGAATGAGGAGATCCAGGCCCTGACGAGCTGTCACCGCCCCGACGGATTCAGAGAGGTCCCGCCCACCAGTACCCAGGGCATGGCTGATGCCATTTCCCAACTGGTGGATGCGGGCGCTGACCTGCTGCAGACCAGTTCCGGAGGCCGCGACCAAGCCGATCGAACCCCGGCGCACCCGATTGGCAAAGCCTAGTCCTATACCGTTGACGATGGCGGTGCCACAGTCCGGCCCCATGACCAAGTGACCACGTTCGGCGGCGGTCTGCTTGAGAGCGACCTCATCGACCAGGGAAACGTTGTCGCTATAGAGGAACACGTTCTTGCCCAAGCGCAGGGCCTGGCGGGCCACTCCGGCTGCATAGCGACCAGGGACGGATATCAGCACCCATTGAGCATCGGGACTCATCTCGGCCGCCAAATCCAGGCTCCTGGGACAATAGTCCTGCTCGACACCTCCCCTCCGCGCCGCCAGGAGTTCGTCCACCTGTCCCAGGGCCGCCTCAGCCTCAGCTTCAGTCTCAGCCTTGACCACAATCACCAGATCATCGGCTGCCCCGGCCTGGCCTTCCGGTGTCAGCAGGCCCGTTTGGGCCAGGATCTCTTGGTTGGCCTCGGTCCCCATCACCACGCCGGCATCAAGGACGCCAGGGAGAGTGGCCAGAGAGCGCTGCAACTGCATGAGCACCACAGAATCATAGTAGGCCCCAGACCGAACTTCCGATTTCGTAAGTGCCATGGGTACTCCCACAATCTGGCTCTTCGCCATTGGTTGATTCTTCAGCGTTTCGGAGGGCGCAGTGTTCCACCAGTTGTACGTCGACCAAGAAGCCAGCACCAAGGTATCTCGAAGCTCGAGGGTTAGTCTAGTCACTTCCCGCAAAGGGATCCGCATTCGAGCCACAAAAGTGTTGGATCTGACAGCAAAACAGGTAGAGGACAATCGAACGACAACAGGCTCAGCGCCATATCGCTGGGTCGTCAACACACGAACCGCGAGGAAGCTGAATCCAACATGCGCACCGGGTTACGAACGAAGCCAAGTATACCACAGGCTCGGGGTGCTGTCAACCTGATTTCCAGTTTCTCGTTGCATTGGGTGTATTTCAACTTTCTGGGTGACTTGGCTTAAGCGACCTTGGCGAATCTTCGCTGTGTTGCGCCCCAACGCTTGCTATGGACCTCACCAACTGCGACCAGCATCCGCTTGAACCCCGGACGACTCCAGCGCTGACCACCCCGCTTCATGCGCCACTGGACAACGTTCTTGGCGCCGCTTTCCACCGTACCACTGCCAATGGGACGTTCCTCCTCTCGAAAGTGGTCATACCTGATTCGGCCCCAATGGTGATCAACATAGCCCTTCACTTGGCGAATCGCTCTGCCTCGCTCCTTGTAGCGTCGAGGCAGTCGTTGCAGCGCATTCTCCACATCCATCCGCTTTCCCTCCCAAAGCTCGGTCTCGCGTTGTGCTAACCAAGCCCGGGATTCTTCCGCCCCCTCACCCCATGCCGCATTACCGGCCTTGGCCAGGTTCTGCATCGCATGCGGCCAGTCCAGTATTCCCACGCACCAGTCTGGGAGATAGCTCTGCACTAGATCCCAGATCCATTCCGCCCCGTCGTTTACCGCTGAAATCTTCTCCACACTACGCACGCGCCGACGGGCCAATTCAGCTTTCAGCGCTGGCGCAAAAGCAGCTTTGTCGCCCAGAACCGCTCGGTAGCTATGACGCTTTAACTTCGGCCCGTCTTGGCGTCCTCGCACCACATTGGACTCAGTTCCTTCAACCTCTTTGGAACTCATCCCCTCCAAGTTAGACAGATTACTCTCCTCTTGCTCAACAACCTCTGAGACCGAGACCATCTTCACTTCCCGATACCCTTCTTCTCGAATCAGGATGGTGAGCCCGTCGATGGATACACTCGCGTGTTCCTCAATCGGATCATGGGCTGGGATCCACTCCATTGCCTCTACATCCTTCCTCATGACCCAGAGGGGAACCGTCTGTTCCTCTTTTTCCAGTTCCGCCTCGATTTGCTCCGTCACTTCCCCATGCTGGCGCCAGACGGTCGTAGCCGATATTCCAATGCGCGTCAGTTCGCTCAACGTCTCGGCAGCAATCGCAAATGATGGCTGCGTGGTCCCCAATCGTGCCGAAACTTCAACCAGCGTTTCAGTCCAGCTATCTCTTCTCAGCCGTAGACGGCGGTCCAGGGGGGAAAAAGCCCTATCCCGCAGGAAGGGCACACATAGTAGGCTCGTGGAATCTTTGCATCGGCTTCCAGCCCTTGGACTTCTTTCTTGGGATATCCTTTGAATACCATCCCCTGTCCGCACTGTTCACAAGACGGTGCCTCAGGCCTCGCACCTAGATCGCCTTGCCGCAAGCTGAGTTCCAGAAAATCGCCCAAGATAGCCCGTCGCTGTTTTCCCAGTACCGCTTCCATCTCGTCAAACGTTGCCTCTGGATGGCCTTGATACCAGCCATTGAACTCGTCCCACACCTTCTCGCTTCTGCGCAAGAACTCATCTTTCGCTGCAGATGATGTCTGCCGTGCTCCTGTACCTCGACCAGGCATGCCCCACCTCCTTTTACCTCTCAGGCTTGTCGCTCCATGCCAACTCTACCACACCTGATCTACGACTGCAAGTCACACCCTCCTTATGTTATCCAGAAAACTGAAATGCACCCGCGACGAGCCGACGGGGTCGCGGGGGTTCTGTACTGTATCACTGTATCTGTATCACTGTCCTAGTGCTTGCTCTTCTGGGAAGGTCGGGGGAATTGAGGGATTCGTAGATTCGGGATCCGTGGGCGTCGGTTTCCAAACATGGCGGGACCGGCTCATGGAAACCCCTGGCCCCCAGATTCACCACCGATGGGAGCTTTGAGCAATCATAGGCTAACTAGACCTGTCAACTGTATGGTTCTCGTGCCAAATCTGCTCATTCCTTGTATTTATACTAGTCTTTCACTTGCATTTTCTACTATCTTGTAGTATAATGCATTAATACACATGTAGCCAGGGAAGAGCACCCGGTAATATTGCGATCTGCAATGATCTGTGGTATAATATAGCTAATACCATTTTCAGCCAGGTGAACTTAATGGAGGTGACTAGAAATGAGTAAAAGACGTGTAAGTATCCGAGGAAAGGGTGCAGAGATCTTGTTCGGCGCCCCACCTGCCGTCGAGATGCAGCCCCGGGCGTCGGATCCACCCCTTACCGATCAGGAGTTGCTCGAGCTAGAATCTTCCTTGCAGGGCTCCCCATCTGGCTCACAGACGGGAGAAGCTCGGCTTCCCGATTGGTCATCAGAGCCGCCATACCTGCCCGACGTAGTTCTGGAACAGGCACTTCTCGGAGAGGCAATGAACGGTGCTCCGGTTCCAGAGGGATCGGGTGAGGCGCTATTTGACGAGGCACATCTGGCTCTAGCACCACAAATGGAGAGAGCGTTTGTCGATGAGGCGTTTGCGGCTCAGGATCCGCCGGAGCCGCTGGCTGAGGTACCTGTTCCTACACTGGAGGTAGAAATGGCAGATGATTTGACGAGGGAAGCGATCCTTCACGAGCCCCCCTTGGCCGAGGCTAGCGATGCCAACTTCGGAGTATTGCCCCCCAGGCGAGATTCATTGGCTGCAGGGGTGGGAGACGAAGAGGCCACGGCCAGGGATATCCAGGCTCCGGACGAGGCGGTGGGATGGCTGGAACTGCCTGAACGTGCATTGACCGAGGAGGAAAAGGAACTGCTGCTGGCCAGGCTGGGCGCGGCACGCATCCGGGAGCTAAATGGGCAGATCGACGAGATGTACGATCAGGTGCTGGCTGAGGTGGGGGTGAGCGAACAGATCTCGACCGAATGCTATAACCTGCTTCTTAAATCCCGAGACATCCTTCTGCGCCGCGATGTAGCCAAGATTCCGCAAGCCGAGTACTATATCGAGCAGGTGCGCGCCCGTCTGAAACGGGCCGACGAAAGCGAAAGCGGAGCCCGGAAAGCCCAGTGGTGGATTCTTGGTTGGGGGCTTCTCTGGTGTACCGCTTTCCTGGCATTGGTGCTTTTGTTCAACCAGGCATGGTTTCGAGCACTGGTTGCTCCTGCTGGCGAGGGCAATCCTCTGGTGAATGTCGCGGTCTTTTTGTCGGCAGCGGTCTGGGGTGGGATTGGCGGGGTGGTCGCCATCCTCTACAGCCTGTTCAAGCACGTGGGCCAGCGGGATTTTGACGATCAATACAGCATCTCCTACATCGGCAAGCCGTTTCTGGGCCTGATCTTGGGGGCGACAGTCTACATGGTTTTCAATCTGCTCGTCCGCGCTCTAGGTATTTGGCCTGCCGGAATGGCAGGTACAACCGAGTCCCTGGCTGTGGCACCTGGGGTCATCTACCTGCTGGCCTGGGCATGTGGTTTCAAAGAGAACCGCATTTTTGACCTGGTGGACCGCGTGATGAAGCGTATGTTTTCCAGCAAGGGGGAATCGGAATCTGTGCCGGCCGTGGAAACCTCAGAGCCCGGCGAGTAGAGAGGATTGGGGCACCTGGGAAGGCTGCCTCTTATTCGGCACGGACAATTTCATCCACGGAATCGGGTGGAATGCAGGTGACAAGCGATATCAGGTCTCCGTCGCCACGCTGCCAACCTTTGTATCGTTGGTCAGGGACAATGATGACAATGTCTCCTGACCCGATGGATTGCGTCTCACCGTCAACGCGGACTTGCCTGCCCAGCCAGAACACCGTATACCTCTGCCAAAAGCAGAGTTGCGCTATCTTTGAACTATGGTATAATAGAACCCGCTAGGGGCGATTAGCTCAGATGGCTAGAGCGCCACGTTGACATCGTGGAGGTCACAAGTTCAAGTCTTGTATCGCCCACTGGTTCACTCGCTGGCAATGCAGTGGCTGGCGAGTTTTTATTTGGCTACTTGACAAATTCTCGAAAGCGGTTATAATAGGGCCAAACCAAACAGTTCGAACGCATTGATCAGGACGAGTAGGCGGCGTAAAGCGCCAGAGAGTGCGGGCCACCGGCTGGAAGCCTGCATCGTGGGAAACCGCCGAAAACCACCTGGGAGTGAGTCCTTCAAATTGCCAGGGCTCTCTTGGCAAGAGTATGGGCCTCCGGTTGGCTCCGTTACCGGCTAATGAGATGGCTGTCAACGACTATTCTGTCGTGGATTGGTCAACTTGGGTGGAACCGCGTGAGTGAGCCTCTCGCCCCATGGGTGAGGGCTTTTTTTGTTGGTATAGGGATGGTCTGGAAGACATGAATGGGGGTGGTGGATTTGACCGACGACGATGGGACCACTGCAACTGTCTCGAGTCACATAGGCAACGGGCACTTTTGCTGCCCTGTTGCTAACCTGTAACCTGAGGAGGAGCGTACAATGGCACCTGGAAATAGCGACCACGACGAACAACTGTATAAACTGCGGCACTCGACGGCCCACGTGATGGCGGAGGCCGTGCTGGAGATGTTCCCGGAAGGCAAGCTCGCCTTTGGCCCGCCCGTCGAAAATGGTTTCTACTACGATTTCGACCTGCCCCGGGCGTTGTCACCCGAGGATCTGGCCGAGATCGAAGAGCGGATGAAGATCATCATCAAGGGCAAGTATCCCTTTGAGCATCGCGACGTCAGTGTGAACGAAGCCAAGGAGATGTTTGTCGACCAGCCGTACAAGATCGACCAGATCGACAAGCTCGCTTCCGGCCAGGAGGATGAGCATGGCGAGGCCGGTGCTGAACCGGTCAGCAGTCTGTCGATTTACACTCACCGTAACTTCACGGACCTATGCCGAGGCCCCCACTTGGAGAGCACGGGACAGATCTCGTGGAACGCCTTCAAGCTGCTGAACGTGGCAGGCGCCTATTGGCGCGGTGACGAGAACCAGGCTATGCTGCAGCGCATTTACGGTACGGTCTGGCCTAGCAAAAAGGAGCTAAGGCAGTACCTGGCTTGGCTGGAGGAGGTCGAAAAACGCGACCACCGGCGCCTCGGTAAAGAGTTGGACCTTTTCAGTTTCCATGAGGATGCTGGCGCAGGCCTGGTCTATTGGCATCCCATGGGCTCGAGGGCCCGGGCCATCATCGAGGACTATTGGCGGCAACAGCACAGTGAAGGTGGCTATGAAGTGGTCTACACGCCTCACATCGGCCGGGATCGCCTGTGGCAGACGAGCGGGCACCTTGACTTTTTTGGGGACAGCATGTACTCGCCGATGGACATCGATGGCTTGGACTACTATATCAAGCCGATGAACTGCCCGTTCCACATCAAGATCTACCAGAGCAAGCGCCGCAGCTACCGCGAACTGCCCATGCGCTGGGCCGAACTTGGCACAGTCTATCGCTATGAGAGAAGTGGCGTGCTGCACGGGTTGCTGCGGGTACGCGGATTTACCCAGGACGACGCGCACATCTTTTGTACGCCGGAGCAGGTTGAAGGTGAGATTCTGGAGGTACTTCGCTTCTCCCTGCGATTGCTCGAAGCCTTTGGTTTTTCAGATGTCAAGGCATACCTGGCGACGAGGCCCGAAAAGGCTCCCGGTGAATTGGAGCGTTGGGAGCAGGCCACGGAGGCGCTGAAACGTGCCATCGCTGTCGAGGAGCTGCCGTACGAGTTGGATGAGGGCGGGGGTGCTTTTTACGGCCCCAAGATCGACCTTAAATTGCGCGATGCCCTGGGCCGTGAATGGCAGATGACGACGATCCAGTTCGACTTTAATTTGCCAGAGCGCTTTGACCTGAAGTACATCGGCTCCGATGGCCAGGAGCACCGGCCCTACATGGTCCACCGTGCGCTGCTGGGGTCTATCGAGCGCTTTTTCGGGGTGCTCATTGAGCATTATGGTGGAGCCTTTCCCGCCTGGTTGGCGCCGGTGCAGGCCAAGATTATCCCTATCGCCGACCGGCACAACGACTATGCCTACCAGGTGGCGGCGCAACTTAAGGCTGCCGGCCTGCGCGTGGAGGTCAATGACTCCAGCGATCGGATGCAGGCCAAGATCCGCGATGCCCAGCTCCAAAAAGTGCCGTACATGCTCATCATGGGTGACCGGGAAATGGAGAACGAGGCAGTGGCCGTACGCCTGAGGAGTGGTGAGGATCTGGGAGCACAGAACATCGCTGACTTTTCGGCCATGGCCCAGTCAGCCGTTGCTGAGAAGCGTGACGTGTAATCGATCCACTGCCGGCCGATGCCTTCGATTGCCTGCTGGGTGAGATGAGTCCCTGAATAGGAAATCCCTGCAGTTCACATGCGAAAGGGCCGGCAGGTACTCATTGAGGCAATATCTGCGAAACGAAAAGGAGGGGAACATGAGCGCCAAGTACACCATCGGCGTGGATTTCGGCACCGAGTCGGGACGCGCAGTGCTGGTGGACGTGGCGGATGGTCGGGAGATTGTCACGGCTGTACATCCCTATGCCAACGGCGTGATTGATGAGGCGCTGCCCGACAGCGATATCCGCCTCGAACCAGACTGGGCCCTACAGGATCCCAACGATTACCTGGAGGTATTCAAGAACGCTATCCCGGCCGTTCTCGATGAGGGCAGGGTCGATCGCGGTGACGTGGTGGGCCTGGGTATTGACTTTACCGCTTGCACGATGCTACCCACCAAGGCCGATGGTACCCCCCTGTGTTTCCTGCCCGAGTGGCGGGAGAATCCACACGCCTGGGTCAAACTGTGGAAGCACCATGCGGCCCAACCTGAGGCAAACAAGCTGAATGAGGCGGCCCGGGAGTTGGGTTATGCTTTCTTGGACCGCTATGGGGGCAAGATCAGTTCCGAGTGGTTCTTCCCCAAGGCCTGGCAGATCCTTGACGAGGCGCCCGCCGTCTATGCTGCGGCTGACCGGTTGCTGGAAGGCGCAGATTGGGTGGTATGGCAGCTTACCGGCGAGGAGAAGCGTAACTCGTGCACGGCTGGTTACAAGGCTATCTGGTCCAAGCGGGAGGGATTCCCCTCCAGCGAGTTCTTTAAGGCACTGGATCCGCGTATGGAACAGATCGTCGACGAAAAGATGGCAGGCACGATCTATCCCCTGGGCGCAAAGGCCGGAGGGCTGAGCGATGAGGCTGCCCGCTGGACAGGGCTGAAGCCGGGAACAGCAGTAGCCATTGCCAACGTGGATGCCCACGTGTCCGTACCTGCTGCGACCGTTGCCGAACCAGGGCGCATGGTGATTATCATGGGCACCTCCAACTGCCATATGGTGCTGGGGACCGAGGAGCGGATTGTACCCGGGATGTGCGGCTACGTCGAGGACGGCATCATTCCCGGATTCTTTGGCTACGAGGCAGGGCAATCATGCGTCGGGGATCACTTTGCCTGGTTCGTGGAGAATTGTGTGCCCGGTGCCTACGAGCGGGCGGCGCAGGCCAGAGACCTCAGTATCCACGATTTTCTCGAAGAAAAAGCTGCCCGCCTCAGGCCCGGCGAAAGCGGCTTGGTGGCCCTTGACTGGTGGAACGGCAACCGCAGTATCTTGGTGGATGTGGATCTGACGGGCATGCTCCTGGGCGCCACGCTAGCCACCAAGCCGGAGGAGATCTATCGGGCACTCATCGAAGCCACCGCCTATGGAACACGGATCATCATCGATACTTTCGAGGCCAACGGCGTACCGGTGAAAGAGATCGTAGCCACAGGAGGGCTGCCCGATCGCAACCGGCTATTGATGCAAGTCTATGCCGACGTCACTGGACGCTCCATCCACATTGCAGCAACAAGTCAGGGTGGCGCCTTGGGCTCGGCTATGCATGCTGCTGTGGCCGCAGGAAGCGACGCTGGCGGCTACGACTCTATCGTTGAGGCAGCCCAGCGGATGGCCCACCTGCGCGAGGAGGCCTACCACCCGAGTGGGGAGAGCAAAGAGATCTACGATGAACTCTTTGCCGAGTACGTCGCCCTTCATGACTACTTTGGCCGGGGGGGAACCGATGTGATGAAGCGCTTGAAGGCGCGACGGACAAAGATCCTGTCAGGGTCGTAGACGATCCCTTGGCCTGTCTTGCATCTGCAAGGATGGGGGTGTTGTCGGCTGGAACCTGAAAAGAGGGGGAGGAATTGCTGGAATCATTGCGTGAAGAACTGTGGCAGCTGCACTTGGAGCTGCCCAAGAACAACCTGGTCACCTGGACCGGAGGGAATATCAGCGCGCGAGATCCCGAGACGGGCTATGTGGCAATCAAACCCTCCGGGGTCCGCTACGAGGATCTGCGGCCAGTGGACATGGTCATCGTCGATCTGGAGGGCAACTGCGTCGAGGGTGATCTCAAGGCATCTTCTGATACGGCCAGCCATCTCTATATCTACCGGTACCGGCCAGATGTCAATGGCGTCGTTCATACCCATTCCCGTTATGCAACAGCCTTTGCCGCTTTGGGCCGGTCCATCCCAGTCTATCTGACTGCCCACGGCGACGAATTCGGGGGCCCCATCCCTTGTGGCGGGTTTGCCCTCATCGGTGGGGAGGAAATTGGCAAGATAGTTGTGGATACCATCGGAGATTCCCGGGCTGTACTACTCAAGAACCACGGCGTTTTTACAATCGGGGCAACGCCACAGGATGCCGTCAAAGCTGCGGTAATGGTGGAAGATGTAGCGTGCACGGTATGGCTCGCACTGCAGATTGGGCAACCCGACGAGATCCCCCCGGAGCAGGTGGCCAAGCTCTACCACCGCTACTCGCATGAGTATGGCCAGTAACGGAACTGGTTTGTGACGGCCTTACTGGGTGATCTGGAGCTGCGAACCTGCATAACTTGCACATCCGACTGTCTTACTTGACCGGGTATCGCTTTTCGGGTATAATTCGCAGGTACAATGCAAGTTGTCAGAACATTGTCGTTTTGTCTGTTGTGTCGAACAGAACTTGTGTTGCAGCTAGCTGCAGAGTCCAACGTGACTGTAAGTGCTAAGGCCCAGTGGAGAAAGGTCATGTTGGTTTTGCCAGAGATGAGGAGGAGCAGAGATTAGCAGTCAGAGAACACGTGTGAACGAGGCTATCCGGTCCCCGCAGCTGCGGGTTATTGATGCTGATGGTAAGCAGCTTGGGGTCCTGCCGCGTAGGGAAGCGCTACGTTTGGCCGGCGAGCGTGAGTTGGACTTGGTGGAGGTTTCCCCAAATGCCAAGCCCCCGGTCGTCAAGTTGATGGATTTTGGCAAGTACCAGTACGAACGGGCGAAACGCGACCGGGAAGCGCGCAAGGCCAGCAAGAACATTGAGGTCAAAGAGATCCGGTTGCGGCCCAAGACTGGTGAGCATGATCTGGCCTTCAAGATCCGTCAAGCGCGCTCTTTTTTGGAAAGCGGCGCCAAAGTCAAGGTTCGGGTTCGCTTCCGCGGCCGGGAGATTACTCATCCGGAGGTCGCCCGTGCGCAGATGGAACGTATCTCTGGGGAGCTGTCGGACATAAGTAGTATCGAACAGCGACCTGGCTTTGAGGGGCGCACCATCTTGATGATCCTGGCGCCCACTGCACAGCGCAAGTGATGTTCCCAAAAACACGGGGGGTTCGATAGCCAGATCCTGTTTATCTGCTCAACCGTCACAGACCAGATCTTTTTTGCTGTTGCCCCTGAGCAGGATGGGGGCAATCGCTTTGTAGGGAGAATACTATTATGCCAAAGATCAAAACGCACAAGGCTACTGCCAAACGGTTCAAATACTCTGGCTCCGGCAAGCTGATGAGGACCAAGATCGGCAAGAGTCACCTGCGCCGGAAAAAGTCCAAGCGTGTCAAGCGTATGTTTGATGAGATGCACGAAGTAACGGATTCTGCTTCCAAAACGCGGGTCCGGAAACTGGCTCCATATCTGAAAAAGAAGTGATGACGGACAGGTCGCTGGCACGTTGGCCGCTTGTGCTTGCCTGCCAGTTGCCATATATGCTGTAGAGGAGTTAACAGTGCCAAGAGTAAAAGGGGGTCCTCGGATCCGACGACGACATAATAAGGTCCTGAAGCTGACCAAGGGGCAGTTTGGGGGCAAGCACCGGTTGTGGCGGCGGGGCAACGAGGCGATGCTCAAATCGCTGTGGTATAGCTATCGCGACCGGCGTAACCGAAAGCGTGATTTCCGCCGCCTGTGGATCACGCGCATCAACGCGGCTTCACGTCAAAGTGGGTTGTCCTACAGCCGTTTTGTTTATGGTTTGAGGCAGGCCAATATTGAACTGGATCGCAAGGTCCTGGCTGATATCGCTGTGCGTGACCAGGCGACCTTTGCCCAGTTGGTCGAGGCTGTCAAGGGGCAGTAGACCCAGAGTATAGGCCTCAGTAGGATAGGGCCGCGCTATGGTCAAGATCACCAGCGTTCACAACGAACGCGTCAAGTATGTCCGGTCCCTCGCCCGGCGCCGAAGCCGCCAGCGAGAGGGCCGTTTTGTTGTCGAAGGTACCCGGCTGGTGGAAGAAATGGTGAGAGCGGGCGAGATGCCCGCTCTTGTCTTGTATACCGAAGCCTGGGCTGCATGCCTCGAGGCCGGACCCTTGCTGACGGCTCTGGCTATGGCAGAAGACGGAGCCTGGCCAGTCAGCGAGTCGATCTTTGCAGTTTGCGCTGATTCCCAAACACCCCAGGGCGTCCTGGCGGTTGTGCCTTTTGTGCACTCCCTACCGCGATCAGGGCTCGTCCTGATCCTCGACAGGTTGCGGGATCCTGGCAATCTGGGTACCCTCCTTCGCTCCGCTGAGGCCGCGGGTGTAGGGCAGGTGCTCCTGGCACCAGGGACTGTGGACCTGTACAACCCCAAGGTTGTGCGAGGGGCGATGGGCGCCCACTTTCGCCTGCCTGCAATTCACCTGGACTGGCCGGCCATCATTGAGCAAGCGGCGGGGCGAGCGGTGTGGCTGGCCGATGCCGAAGGCGAGATGGTGTACGACGCCGTGGATTGGACGGTACCTTCCTCCCTAATCGTCGGGGGGAGGCGACAGGTCCCAGTCAGGAAGCATCTGACTTTGCCACAGGACGGGTCCGCATCCCCATGGTTGGGGGCACTGAATCTCTCAATGCAGCGATGGCTGCAACCGTAATCCTGTTCGAGGCTGCTCGCCAGCGGCGAGTCCACACCACTTCTGCTGGAGACGCTCTATGAACATTCGCTCAGTCACATGTTTTGTCAATGCCGGTTCTGTCGATACCCAGGCCGAGACCGTTCATTCCGCTGGGAAGCTGGCGCAAGAAGCTAGTGCCGCGCTGCAATCGGCGGGTTTTCCCGTCCAGACAACGCGTCTCGCGACACAGCCTTTCTCTCTCTTGCCAGATAGCCCGATGCACCTGGCCCCTACACTATGGAATCAGTGCGCTGAGGCTGGTTTTGACTTTCTATCTCTGGGGCCGGTCTTGGCTGACACGCCGGCTGCAGACCTGTCGCGGATGGACCTGATCCCAGATCTGATCCGCAGCACTGAGACGGTGTTTGCTGGTGTGCTCGTCGGCCGGCGAGGGCAGGGACTGCACCTGGAGGCGATCCAACGGACAGCGAGCCTCGTGCGAGAGATAGCCCACTCCACCGATCTGGGATTTGGTAACCTTCGACTGACCATGCTGGCCAACGTGGGTCCGCACTCACCCTTCTTCCCGGCTGCTTACCACGACGGTGGGGCGCCGGCGCTAGCCATCGCGACCGAATCCGCTGATCTGGCCGTTACTGCCTTTTCCGATGCGACTTCACTGGACGAGGCACGGCTACGGCTTGTGGCGGCGGTCGAAGCAGCGGCGGGTCAGATTGTTGACCGGATCGGCCCCCTGCTCGAAAAGCAGGGCTATCGCTTCCCTGGGATCGACTTTTCCCTGGCGCCTTTCCCCGAGGAGGCGCGGAGCATCGGCGCCGCGGTGGAAGCCCTGGGCGTGGATCGTTTTGGAGCGCCGGGTACCCTTTTTGTATCCTCGCTCCTCACCGATTGTCTGCGCCAGGCGAACTATCCTCGCTGTGGCTTTAACGGCCTGATGCTACCGGTGTTGGAGGATGCCATTCTGGCTGACCGCAGTCGCCAGGGACTGTTTACCGTCAACGATCTGCTCCTCTACTCTGCAGTGTGCGGTACTGGACTTGACACTGTGCCTTTGCCAGGTGATGTGAGCGAGGCGGAACTGTCCGGCATCCTGCTGGACGTGGCGGCGTTGGCCATCCGTCTGGACAAGCCACTTACCGCGCGGCTGATGCCCATACCTGGCGCCCAGGCCGGCGACCTCACTACCTTCGACTTTGCCTACTTTGCCAACGGGCGCGTTCTGGATACAAAGGCAGTGGGCAGCCGTGGACTGTTTGAGCGAGGTTCCTGGTTGGCAACGTAGCCCTCCTTACTTGGCGAAATTGCACTAGTGTGGTAGAATTCGTGCCGTACTAGGCCCTGGGCTTGGTACGCGTTGTGCATGATGTGAACGAGCAGGTCAGGCGGCTCATCAGGCAGGACAGTGATGAGCCGTCTTTTTTGTGCGCTGCAAAGAGCATGGCATGCAACCTTGGTAAGGAACAAGAACAGAAAGCGGTGCGCTTGCCGCGCAGAGGATTGTGACAATGAAGGCAAAGAAAACGGATACGCTTGATACCATTCGCAACATCGGCATCATTGCCCATATTGATGCGGGCAAGACTACCGTCACCGAGCGGGTGATGTTCTATACTGGCCTCACCCACCGCCTGGGTAGCGTGGACGACGGAACCACGGTAACTGATTTCATGCCCCAGGAACGCGAACGGGGTATTACCATCCAGTCGGCTGCTATCACCAGCACCTGGCGAGATCACCAGATCAACATCATCGATACGCCAGGCCACATCGACTTTACTGCTGAAGTGCAGCGCAGTCTGCGCGTTCTGGATGGTGGTGTGGTGGTATTCGACGGTGTGGCTGGCGTGGAGCCCCAATCGGAGACGGTTTGGCGCCAGGCCGACCGCTACGGTGTGCCCCGTATCTGTTTTGTAAACAAAATGGACCGCATGGGCGCCGACTATTGGCGTACCATCAACAGTATAACCAAGCGGCTGGGGGCAAAGCCTGTGGCCGTGCAGTTGCCCATTGGGTCGGAGGACGACTTTTGTGGCATCGTGGATCTGATCGATGAAAAGGCCATCGCCTATTGCGGCGAGGACCACACCGAGCCGGCGATAAGCAATGTACCGGAGGAGATGCTGGCTGAGGTGGCCCGGCGCCGGGAAGAGATGATCGAAACGCTGGCCGAGCTAGACAGTGAGGCATCGACCGAACTAGCCGAGCTGTACTTGGAAGGAGAAGATCTGTCCCCGGCGCTGCTCCGGGCGGTCCTGCGCCAGGCGACACTCGCCGGGGAGGTGGTACCGGTACTGTGTGGTACGGCGTTGCGCAACAAAGGGGTCCAATTGCTATTGGATGCTGTGGTGGATTTTTTGCCCTCTCCACTGGATGTGCCACCTATGACAGGCAAGGATCCTGATACGGGCGAGGATGTTGCCTGTCCTCCTGACCCTGGTGCGCCTACTGCGGCCCTGGTCTTCAAGATAAATACCGACCCCTATATGGGCAGGCTGACCTATTTCCGCGTTTATTCGGGCGCCGTGCGGCGGGGCGAATTCCTGCTCAATGCCAATAGCGGCAAACGAGAACGGATCGGCCGCTTGGTACGCATGCACGCTGATCGACGCGAAGAAGTGGACGAGATCTGTGCCGGCGACATTGGCGCTGTGCTAGGCCTCAAGGCTACGACTACCGGCGAGACTCTATCTGCCGAGGAACAGCCCGTGGTACTGGAACAGATCACATTCCCTGCTCCAGTTATTGAGTTGGCCGTTGAGCCGTACACCAAGGCTGACCAGGACAAGTTGGGCCTGGCCCTCAAGAGACTGGCGGATGAAGACCCTACCTTCCAGGTACGCAATGACGAGCGCCTGGGACAGACGGTGCTCGCCGGCATGGGTGAGCTTCACCTCGAGGTGCTTCTGGATCGCCTGCGCCGCGAGTTTGGCGTTGGTACCAAGGTAGGGCGTCCCCAGGTGGCCTACTATGAGACGATCACCCGCTCGGCGCGTGCCGAAGGCCGGTTGGTCAAGCAGACAGGAGGACATGGCCAGTTCGCCGTGGTGGAGTTGGAGGTCGAGCCCTTGCCGTCTGGTAGCGGCTTCATCTTTGAGAACAAGGTAGTAAGGGGGAATGTGCCGCAGCAGTACATCTCTGCCGTCGAGGCTGGCATCCGCCATGGTATGACTCGTGGCGTGTTGGCTGAGCAACCCATGGTAGATATCAAGGTTACGCTGTTGGACGGCAAGTCCCACGACGTGGACTCGTCGGAGCGAGCTTTTTCTACGGCGGCGTCCATGGCTCTGCGTCAGGCTGTTGGCCGGGCTGGCCCTATCCTGCTGGAACCGATCATGCACGTAGACGTACATGCGCCCGAAGACTATACAGGGGATGTCATCGGTGATCTGAGCACCCGATCTGCCAGTATCACTGGCATCGACTCGCGAAATGGCAGTGGACAGTCTATCCAGGCTGATGTGCCGCTTGCAGCAATGTTTGGCTATGCCACATCGCTGCGGTCCCGAACCCAGGGCCGGGGAGCTTTTGTCATGCAATTCGATCACTATGCTCCTATATCGCCCGAAGTGATGAAGGAACGGGAGAGAGCCTACTAGTCACCGGCGAGATTCAATGCTACGAGCACTCGGAAAGGGCGGATTCTGCCCTCTTCCGAGTGTTTTTTGTTATGGGCTTGCACGTCTTTATGAGCAATGGTATACTGTGACCTGACAGACACTTTCTTTGGTGCAATGTTTCTGGAGGTAGGGGGCTATGGGTTTTTGGGCTGACTTGAAGTATCGGCTTCAAGATCTTTTGGGGCTGGAGAAACCCGCCCTTCCCGTAGGGGACGAAGTTCTGCTTCGAATTCTGCAGCCCCGCGTGTTGCTGATCACCTTCAATCCCGTCATCGGCCTGGAAGGCGGCAGAAAACTGACAGAGATCTTGGGTTGGCGCAACGCCGATGAGCTGTGCCGCGAGTACATTGCCGATCTGCGCGAGTGCAGTGGCGGCTTCTTAGAGTACCGGATCGTCCAGCGGATTGGGGTCGACGCCTGGCCGAGGAAGATCGATGGCTTCCGATACGACGGGAATAGCTTTCTGCAATGCTGGCGCAACCGGACAGGCTTCCACGAGCCGGACGCCGTCGACTATGAGGCTATCCTCGAAGAATTTGATCTGCTGGCTCGCGTCGAGTCGGACCAGATCGATGAGGTGTGGTTATTCGGCTTTCCCTATGCCGGCTTCTACGAGTCGCAAATGGTTGGGCCTAAGGCTTTCTGGTGCAATTCACCACCCATGTCGCGCAATGACGGGATCTCGCGCCGGTTTCTGATCATGGGCTTCAACTATGAACGAGGCGTGGGCCCAATGTTGGAGTCCTTTGGGCACCGTGTTGAGTCGCATCTCCAACATGTCTGGCGCCGCCGGAGGGGTGAGGACAACCTCTGGGAGCGATTCATCCGCTACGACAAGGTCTCCCCCAGGCAGGCGAACTGCGGCTGGATGCACTATGCTCCTAACAGTCTCACGGACTATGATTGGGGCAACCGGACCAGGGTACAAAGCAACTGCGACGACTGGCTCAACTTTCCCAACTTTCAGGATACCTGGCGGGTGGTAGATTGTCGTGACTGGGGGAACGGCGATATGCGCGCTCATCACAAGTGGTGGTTCAAGCGCCTGCCCAACGCCCCAGGTGATACGCAGGGGATCTCAAACAATTGGTGGCTTTATGGCGTGGACCCCAATATGGCCGGCTAGGAGGTCTGTCCCGCCGATGCCCTGACTGCCTGGGCAGAGAACTGGGACGTGATTCATTTTAGGACTGGCATGAATTTGGCTCCGGGAGGGCTTGTGATTCGGAGGGCGGCTGCAAGGCGTACCCTATTGTCATCTCGAGGTGTCACTCTCTGAGGGCAGGCTTGGGCTGGAAAGGTTGATGGCCATGCCGGAGATCTACCGGGAGCAGTGCTCGAAATCCTAGGATAGAACACCTTATGATTCTTATTACAGGCGCAGCAGGGAAAACGGGTCAGGCGGTCATCCGCGCGTTGGCCACCAGGGGAGACTCTGTTCGGGCGTTGGTCCGCCGCTCAGGGCAGGCTCAGAGCATCATAGACCTCGGGGCTCGGGAAGCAATAGCCGGCGACATGCGCTCACGGGAGACGATGGAGCAGGTCACCCAGGATGTTCGCGCGATCTATCATATCTGTCCCAATATGAGTCCTGACGAGGTGGCCATTGGCCAAGTTGTGATCGCAGCCGCCCGAGCAGCCGGCGTCGAGCACTTTGTCTACCATTCGGTTCTGCATCCCCAGACCGAAGCCATGCCCCACCATTGGCTCAAGCTGCGTGTGGAGGAGCAGTTATTCGAGTCAGGGTTGGCCTATACGGTCTTGCAGCCCGCAGCCTACCTGCAGAATATCCTGGCTCATTGGGATCAGATCGTTGAGAAAGGCGTCTACCCGGTCCCCTATGCAGCAGAGACCCGGCTGACTATGGTTGATCTGGAGGATGTCGCCGCGGCGGCTGCCATCGTTCTGACTGAGCCTGGACATGAGGGCGCCACGTACGAACTGGCCGGGTCCGACCTTCTATCTCAGACTGAGATCGCTACGATCTTGGCTGAAATGCTACATCGTCCAGTGAGCACCCAGGTCGTGCCTCTGGCAACCTGGGCGGCTGGAGCCAGGGCCTCAGGTCTGGGCGACTACCAGGTTGAGACACTGGTCAAGATGTTCTGCTATTACGAGAAATATGGGTTCACGGGAAACGCTCAAGTGCTAGGCTGGTTGCTTGGCCATCCTCCCACCAATTTCTCAGTCTTTGTAGAGCGCATTTCTCAGGGATAAGTTGGCTCGTGACATGAGGCCTGGAAAGCCTCGATCTTGTTCGCCGAGATAACCTTCAGAAAGCGAGGAGTGGGGATGAGCGCAGAAATGACATCTTACAGGGCTGAACTGGTCGGCGTATTTGGTTTTCCTGTGGACGAAAACCCGACGGTCATCCTACAGGAAGAAGGATTCAAAGCCCTGGGTCTCAACTGGCGCTATCTGACCATTGAGGTCCATCCTGAACAGCTTGCGGATGCCATTTGCGGGTTACGGGCCTTTAATATGGCCGGCGTCAATCTGACGATCCCGCACAAAGTGGCTGTCATCCCGTTTCTGGATGGTCTGTCGCCTGAAGCGGAGCTGATGGGAGCGGTCAACACAGTGGTCCGAGAAGGGGACCGGCTCATCGGTCACAACACCGACGGCAAAGGCTTTGTGCGCTCGGTGAGGGAGGATGCTGGCGTCGATCCTCGGGGCAAGCACATCGTGTTTCTGGGCGCGGGTGGCGCTGCCCGGGCCATGTCTGTAGAGATGGCGCTGGCTGGCGCAAGCCACATCACTATCGTCAACCGTACGCCTGAACGAGGCCAGGAACTGGTGCGGCTCCTGACCGAAAAGACCCAGGCTAGCGCCGAGTTCGCTCCTTGGTGGGGCAAGTATGTTGTTCCTGCCGGGGCTGACATCCTGGTGAACGCTACATCGCTTGGTTTGTATCCCAACGTCAAGAGCGCACCTCTCGTCGCCTTGGGGTCGCTCCGTCCCGGCCTGCTGGTCTGCGACGTGATCCCTAACCCGCCGCGTACAGCCTTTCTTCGCACTGCAGAGGCTAGGGGCGCTCGGACACTCGATGGCCTGGGCATGTTGGTTGGCCAAGGTGCCATCGCCTTCGAGATGTGGACTGGTCTCGAGGCACCTGCTGCCGCCATGCGGCAGGCGCTGGAGAAGGCTTTCGGCACGCCCTAAGGAACCCTGTCGATCCAGTCAGGGAGATTTGGTACAACGCAGGGGGCTCCACTCTAAAATCGTACTGCGAATTGGGTTGTGGGGATATGATCAATCTATGGAGGTACAGTGATGACAGACTCTTTCTTGGTTCCACCCGGTACCCAAGTCAAGCTTGCCGATTACGATCCTGGCTTCACTGGTACATATGAGAAGAAAAGCCAGACCAAAAACGAGCTTGGGGATAACCTGGAGCAACTCCAGGCCCTTCAACAAGTGCTGTGGGCTGAAGGCAAACACGCCTTGCTCCTTGTCTTCCAGGCGATGGATGCTGGCGGCAAGGATGGCACCATCAGGCATGTGATGCATGGCGTGAACCCCCAGGGCTGCCAGGTGACCAGTTTCAAGGTGCCAAGCAAGGAGGAGCTAGCCCACGATTATCTATGGCGGATCCACAAGGCAACGCCACGGCGAGGTTACATCGGCATCTTTAACCGCTCCCACTATGAGGACGTGTTGGTGGTGCGTGTCCATAACCTGGTTCCTGAAGATGTGTGGCGGCAGCGCTACGAGCAGATCAATCACTTTGAGAAGCTGCTGGCTGATTCCGGAACGACGATCCTGAAATTCTTCCTTCATATCTCAAAAGAGGAGCAGAAGGAGCGCTTTGAGGAGAGGCTGGCCGATCCCAGTAAGAACTGGAAGTTCTCCATGGGTGACGTGGAGGAGCGGGGGTATTGGGACGACTATATGCGGGCCTTTGAAGAGGTGCTGAGCCGGTGCAGCATGCCTTGGGCGCCCTGGTACGTCATTCCTGCCAACCGCAAGTGGTACCGCAACCTGGCTATTTCCAAAATCATTGTCGAAACACTGAAGATGCTGGACATGCGCTATCCTCCGCCTCTGTCCAACGCCAGCGAGATTGTCATTCCTGACTAGGTGATCAAGCGGCTGTTTGCGCCAGTACCCGTGTGAATCGGCATGAATTCGTGTCGGGACGACAAGATTGCTTCTGGGCCCGTTGCGTGTTATAATGGTATTGTACTGGGTTCTGACGCTCACTGTCATGACGGTGGTGTGTTGTCGTCAGGCAAGGGGCGCCATCGCGGTGTACAATGGCTGTGGAGATTGGGGGTATGCAATAATAGGGAGGGCTGTCTTGGGAACAGATGCGTTGCCCTGATCCATGGAGCGATTCACGAAGGCAAACGCACGAGATTTGGTCCGAAACCTTGTGGGACCTCCCTGCGTAGTGGAAGTGGAACTCACATACCCAATTGAGAGATGCATGCAATGACACAACCATTGGCCATTGGAACCGTCCTGAAAAACCAATACCGTATTGTCCGCCTGGTTGGAGGAGGCGGAATGGCCTGGGTCTACCAGGTGGAGGAACTGCCGCCTGCCAGTGGCAGTCTCTGGGCCCTCAAAGAACTGCGCCCCCAGACCCAGGATAGGGAGGAGCGGGCCACTGCCCGCAGGCTCTTTGAACAGGAAGCTCTGTTGCTTCGCGATCTGGACCACGTGAACATCCCGCAGATCGCAGGCTTTTTCGAGGAGAACGGCCGGGCTTGCCTGGTGATGGAGTTCATATGGGGCGAATCGTTGGAGAAGCGGTTGGAGGCTGCCAACGCACCGTTGTTGGAGACCGACGTGCTCAAGTGGGCTATCCAGCTCTGCGAAGCGTTGGACTATCTCCATGCCCGCAGGCCGCCTGTCATCTTTCGTGACATGAAGCCCAGCAATGTAATGGTGACCAATGCCGGACTGGTCAAACTGATTGACTTTGGTATCGCGCGTACCTACAAGGTGGGGAAAAAGCGGGATACGGTGGCCATGGGCTCTGAGAACTATGCAGCGCCAGAGCAATGGGGCAAAGGCCAGACCGACGCCCGGTCCGACATTTATGCCCTGGGTGCTACGATGTACCATCTGCTGGCCAATATGGCCCCAACGCCGGCCTTCCTGCCGTCTGAACCACTGCCCCTGCGCAACTATAACGGTGCGCTCTCGACAAAGACTGTCACGCTCGTTGAAAAGGCCATGGACCGCGAGCGGAGCAAGCGATTTCAGTCGGCTATGGAAATGCGCAAAGCACTCATCGACGCTCTTCCGGGACCGTATGTCTCGCCGGTGGTCCCCGCCGTCCATCGTACTGTGCCCAAGATGGCAGTAGGCGCCCGTCAGAGTCTGGCCCAGACTGCTGGCGCTTCCAATGCCTCGGGTTCTAGAGGGACCGGAGCATCCGCTCAGCACCCGGTGCAACGTGAGTCCCAACCAGCACTCGAGCCTGTACACCGGCCAGCGCCTCCGCCAGCCAAGGCTTGTCCAGCCTGCGCGCGGGCCAACAGGCAGAACGCCCGGTTTTGTGTTGGCTGTGGTCACTCCTTTGTGCCACTTGGGCCGGCCGTGTTGCGCGTCGTCGAGCCGGTGCGGGCTGCCTGGGAGATGCCTGTGGCCCATAGCCCAACGCTGCTTGGCCGCGCCAGTGAGGCCGAGGGCTACCGGCCGGACTTTGACATGACGTTTTATGATGAAGGCGACTATGTCTCACGACGCCACGCGCGGATCACCAAAGGCCGCGTGGGTTATTTCGTCACCGATCTCGGAAGCAGCAACGGTACTACGGTCAATGAGCAGTCATTGGTACCCAACCGTGCCCGTTTGTTGCGCAACGGTGACCGGCTCAAAGTCGGTTTGGTCGTAATCCAGTTTCGGTTGGGATGAGATTCCCAGCCATCGCTGGGGAAGCTCATGTTCTATCCGAGAGACCCCGACGGGAGTCGGTAGGAGGTAGATAATGAACTGTTCCGCATGTGGAGCGGACAATCGAGAAGGGGCCAAGTTCTGCCGGATGTGCGGTGAGCAGATTTCCAAACATCTCCAGGATCAGGCCACAGTCACAGACGGAGACGAAGAGGGCGCCAAAGACGGCGCCGTACTCGATCAAGATCTGGAATATGAGGCGGGTCCAGCAACGGCAGCATCCGTAGATGAACTACCTGTTACCGAATTGCCAGAAATGCTTTCCAAGGACTCTGACGCGGAACTGCTGGAAGGAGTGGATGGAGAACCAGAAGTACCGTCCGGGGTGCAGGCGGAGGATGCATCCCTGGGTAGAGAACTCGTCCTCGAGGCGGAGGATGCGGATGAACCATCTGAGGGAATGGGAGTGGAACCCGAGGATCTAGAGGGCGAGGTGGATCAGCCTGTGCCTGAAATCCACCTGGCAGCAGAATCACCTGAGGTCGAGGGGCTTGGTTCTTCCATGCCGCCTGCCTCTCCTGGCCCTGCTGTCTCCAGCGAGGTCGGCGGAAGCAATGTTGATGAGAGTATGGCGCAAGAACCAGAAAACCTGCCGGGAGAACCAGTAGCCCAGACAACTGGACCAGGGGTACAACCGATAGAGGGTGCTGGTGAGGCCAAAGACGGGACAGTCACCGCTGATCCTGTCAAGCCTGGCAGCCTGATGCCACTGGTGCCGGGAACCGTGATTGGCGAGCGCTTGCGGATAGTGGGAGTGCTGGATGATGAGGAAGATGAGACCCTTTATCTAGCATACGATCTGCTTCGATGCTGGCAGTGTGATTTCCAGGAAAATGAGCCTGACGATACCTTCTGTGCTCAATGCGGTGCGTCGCTAGATCGCGAGGCACGGGTACGCCTGCTGGAGGTCCAGAGTAAGGAGGCGGAGCCCTCTGGTGGCGAGGCCATAGCTGGCCACTTCAGCCACAAAGGACGCCATTTTCTTCTTCTGGCAGAGCCAGATGCGGCGGTTGAGGTGGAATCGGGATCCAGTGCTGCAGGCGTGTCCCAGAGAGTTCGGCTTGTGGTGGGGCAGTACTCTGATGCCGGCCAGGTTCGCGAGTTGGATGAGGACAGCCTGCTGGCCCTGACCCTGGCTCCCACCTACGAATCGCGGACCGGTCCGGTGTTGGGTCTCTTTGCCGTAGCCGACGGAATGGGTGGCCACGAGGGCGGTGAAGTCGCTAGCAAAGTGGCGTTGCAGGTGCTGGCCGATGAGGTGTTGCGCAGTATTGTGCTGCCAGTACTTGCGGATGAAGATCTTCTGGAGGAGGAGATCATTGCCCGGCTTCGTCAGGCGACTGTGAGCGCCAATGACGCTTTGTACCTGGCCCGTCAGAAACGGGGAAATGACATGGGGACGACCCTGACCACAGCCCTGATCAGGGATGACCGGCTCTTCTTGGCCCATGTGGGCGATTGCCGCGCCTATCGCTGGGGTGCTGACGGCCTCCAGCAGCTGACTACCGACCACTCGCTAGTGGCCAGCATGATTGCCAGCGGCCAAGCCGCCCCTGAGGAGATCTATACTCACCCCCACCGCAGCGTCATCTATCGCTGTGTCGGTGACCAGCCAGTGGTGGAGGTCGATACAGACGTCGTGCCCCTTGTCCCAGGCGACCGGCTCATTGTCTGCTGTGATGGTCTGTGGGAGATGGTGCGTGACGAAGGCATACAAGATGTCATGATGCAGGAAGTTGATCCTCAGGCTGCCAGTGAGATGCTGGTGAATCATGCCAATGCGGCAGGCGGTGATGACAACATCAGTGTCATCATCGTACAGGTAGAGAGTGCATAAGAGGGACGCCAGGACGACCTGGAGTGGAAGAGGCAATGCTCGCCGGCCCTTCAGATCCGGCAATCGCCCCGGCGTAGTGGATAAAACGAACGTGCGGTTCGCGCGTATAGGATAAGCCATGAGAATGGCCAATCTAAGGAGGGATGATATGGCCAATGACTTGACTCTGACCTGCCGGCTCAACAAGGCCCACTTGCCGGTTATGAACACCCAACAGCTCGTGTACGTGCTCATTGATGCGGTACCGGGTGCGAGCATGGCGCAGGTCCAGATGCCACTAAACCTCAGCTTGGTGCTGGACAAGAGTGGCTCCATGCAAGGAAAAAAGATCCAAAACCTGCGAGAGGCGGCCAAGCTGGTGGTGGATCGTCTGGGACCGCAGGATACCATCTCCATCGTCGCCTTTAGTGACCGAAAGTATCTGATCGCCAGCAGCCAGCCGGTCACAGACAAGGGAGCGCTCAAGAAAAAGATCGACCGGATCCGCGATGGTGGCGGAACTGCTATCTCTGGTGGAATGAACCAGGGACTGACTGAGTTGGGCAAGGCCGCATCCCCTGATCGAATCAGCCGGATGCTGCTTCTGACAGACGGCCAGACCTTTGGTGACGAGAAGAAATGCAAACAGCTGGCCCAAAAAGCTGGCGACCAGGGTATCCTGGTCAATGCATTGGGTCTGGGCGACGATTGGAACGAGGATCTATTGGATAACATCGCCGCAGCC
The DNA here is from genome assembly GCA_963783445.1 of uncultured Chloroflexia bacterium. Taxonomy (GTDB): domain Bacteria; phylum Chloroflexota; class Anaerolineae; order JAAYZQ01; family JAAYZQ01; genus CAWANP01. The sequence continues at coordinate 140,663 of CAWANP010000003.1, forward strand.
AGCGGTGGTATGGCCGACTTTATTGATTCGCCCAACAAGATCGTCACCTTCTTTGAGCAGGCTGTCCAGTCCATGCAGGACAGCGTGGTGCAGAACGCGCAAATGGTACTGCGTCTGGCCAGCGGCGTCACACCCCGCCAGGTTTGGCAGGTCCTGCCCATGATCTCGAACTTGGGCTATCGGCCACTGTCGGATCGTGATGTACAGGTCGCCCTCGGCGAGATGGAGAAAGGCCAGCCGCGTAGCCTGCTGGTAGAGCTACTGGTTGGCCCGCGGCCCGCCGGTACCTATCGTGTTGCCCAGACGGAGATCAGCTATGACGTGCCCGGCTTGAAGCTCTCTGGCGAAAAGGTCAAGTCCGACATTCTGCTCAGCTTCACAGCCAATGCTGCTGAAGCCAGGGACTATGAGCCCGAAGTGATGAACATCGTCGAGAAGGTCACTGCCTTCAAGCTCCAAACCCGGGCGCTGGAAGAGGCCAAGATGGGCAACATAGACGGTGCCAGCCAGAAGCTCCGTGCTGCTGCCACCCGCCTGTTGGAGATAGGCGAAGACGATCTGGCACAGTCGGCGCTAGAAGAGGCCGAGAACCTGGAGACGAGCGGCCAGATGTCTTCCCACGGTACCAAAAAGCTACGCTACGAGACGCGCAAGCTCACGCAGCGCCTGAGTCCCTGAATACCAGGGATTGTGGCCTCTTCTGGTTCATCCATATCGGAGGAGGCAGGAAATGCCAACAATCGTCTTTTTGTTCAGTATGTACGACCGAAGAAGGAGGAATTGAATCATGCCAACATGCCCAAACTGTGGAAATGAGACTGCAGCAGGCGCTGTTTTCTGCGACCAGTGCGGAACGCAGATCCCGGCGTCCGGGTCTGCTGTTCCAGAGGCGCCACCCGCCCCGGCTGGTGGCAGTACCATCTGTCCCGCCTGTGGCGCGGGCAACGTGCCGGGCGAGGCCTTTTGCGATTTTTGTGGCTCTCCTCTGGATGCGCCAGTGCCGGCAGTCGCAGAGGCGCCAGCACCGGTGCCCGCCGAGGTTGAGGTAGCAGTCGATGCTGTGCCTGGTGAAGATCAATCCATATGTCCAGCCTGTGGGGCTGAGGTCCAGCCTGGTGAGGCATTTTGTTCCGATTGTGGGGCGTCGCTTGCCGAGCCCAAGCAGGTGCCCGTGGCAGGAGATGTGGTAGAGCCGGTTGCTGTAGAGGTCCCGGCTGCTGCGGATCGGCAAGTACCCGAGGCGAGAGAAGTCGTAGAACTGCCGGCCGAGGGATTGTCCCTCGCCGCCGATCGGCAGGTTCCTGAGGCCCGAGAAGCAGTAGCGCCCGTTGCCGAGGATGCGCCGGTGGTTGCAGACCGGCAGGTGCCTGAAGCGCGAGAGGTAGTGGTTGAGGAAGCAGCCCTGCCACCGCCCGCCCCAGAGCCGGTTGCCGCGCCTGCCTGTCCTGCCTGTGGCGTGGACATCGTCGCTGGTGACAAGTTCTGCAGCAACTGTGGGGCAGTGTTGCAGGTGGTGGCCGAGCCAGCAGCGGCTGAAGTGGCACCGCTGCCTTCGCCTTCCGCTGGCCCGCGTCTGGTAGTCGTTGCGTCCGGCGCCGAGATCCCGCTTCCGGCTGGCGATGAGATACTGATTGGCCGTGAGGACCCGGTAAGTGGTGTCTTCCCCCAGGTGGATCTTACACCGCATGGTGGTGAGGAGGGAGGGGTTTCTCGCAGACACGCGCGGCTGATCGTCAAAGGTCTCAGCTACTCTGTCGAGGATTTGGACAGCACCAACTTTACCTTCGTCAACAAGCAAAAACTGGCGCCTGGAACCAGCCATTTGGTCAGTGATGGCGACGAGATCCGTTGCGGTCGCGTGGCGCTGGTCCTGAGAACCTGATACCAGATACGGGAGATTGGAGATTGCACGGATCTGACGCGTATCGCAATGACTAGGCATTGCTCTCCAGTCTCCCAGTTGCCTTATGCAACGTTGTCCTGAATCGGTGTGCGGCCATCTCAACAGGCCGAGTGCTCGCTTCTGTGAAAAGTGCGGGCAGCCGCTGCGCGGTCAAAGTGATCGTCCTGCGGCTGCCTGGTCGGCTCTGCCTTCAGGATACCTGATGCGGGGTGGCGCCTATCGTATCCTTGAGCCGCTGGGCAAAGGAGGGATGGGCGCTCTCTATCTGGCGGCCGACACAGGCGCTTTTGACCGCAAGTGCGTGGTCAAGGAACTCCTGGACTACTACGATCCTACCGACCCCGACGAAGCCCAACTGGCCCAGGACCGCTTTGAAACTGAGGCTCGCCTGCTGGCCGAGTTGAGCCATCCTGGAATCCCACGTATCTATAGTTTCTTCTCCGAGGCTGGGCGTCACTATATCGTAATGGAATATATCGAAGGGGAAACGCTGGAACGTGCGGTGACTCACGTCGATCCTCTCGGGTTCACCGTCGCGGCGCGCCCTCTTTCTGCTGAGACGGCTGTGCGCCACGCTATCCGAATCTGCCGGGTCCTGGAGTATTTGGCCAGCCAGCCAATATCCGTAGTGCACCACGATATCAAACCTGCAAATCTCATCGTGGACCGAACCAGTGGCGAGGTGAGGCTAGTGGACTTTGGTACTGCCCAAACCCGCACCCGATGGGCCACCCAGGCCCGGCTGGATCAACAACCCTCGATTCTTTTTGGCACCGCCGGATATGCAGCGCCGGAGCAATATCAGGGCAGCTCGGAGCCACGCTCGGATGTCTATGCTTTGGCAGCGACCTTGTATCACATTCTGACCAACGATGATCCTGGCGAGCATCCTTTTCAGTTCGCCCAAATGGGTGGCCTGCCCACTTCGCTGGCTGACGCCCTGGTCCGAGCCCTGCGTCCAGAGGTGCAGCGGCGCAGCACTGCATTGGAGTTTCGGCACGCGTTGGCAGGTTGGCTCATTCCCGACGACGCTGCCCAACCCTTCGTTTTTCGCTCGGGAGCCGTAGCCCATACCACAGAGGAACTGGTTCTTCTCTGCGATCGATACTGGTCCGAAGCCCGCCTGCACCTGAGCGACGGCGACTTTGATCAGTGGTTTCGCGCCCGCAATCGACACGACCTCGTGGCGAAAGCCAAGTCGGCAAAGCTCGAGGGGAATGCCGATGCTGCGCTGGAGACGTTTCTGCGTCGCCTGAATCCACGCTTGGCGCCGCCGGACCTCGTCGTCGAGCCGCTGAATCTGGACTTTGGGCGGATAACCCGCAGTGGGGCCATTCCGCGCCATCTACGGGTGCGCAATGAAGGCAGGGGCTACGCCCAGGTGAGCCTGAGTAGCCCGGTGCCCTGGTTACAGATTGATCGGGCTCAGGTAGGATGTCTGTCGGGTACAGAAGTCTCCGTAAAGGTTCAACTTGACGCTACGGCGTTGCCTTTGCAGAGAGAGCACCAGACTGTCATCGCCTGCACGCCAGATCGTGGCGCGCGGATCTCCATTTCGGTCGTAGCTGAGTTGAACTTGGTCCGGGAGGCGCTGCGACGGATCGCTGTGATTTTCGCGGCCTTAGCTCACTTGACTGCTCAAGGAGCCCGGCGCGGATGGGGGCTTTGGATGCGTACCTTTCGCAGCCTGATTCGATCCCGCTATGGGCTGTGGATCCTGGGAGCCGAGGCTGTGATACTAGCTGCGGCGATGGTTGCCCTGTGGTGGATATGGCCTGACGCTTCGCCCGTCCTGGATGACTTGGCTCGGGCCCTAATCCTGATCGTGCCGCTAGCGCTGCTGGTCGTCTACCTGCTGCCAGCGATCGCTTTCGTCGTCGGATTTTCCGTCTGGGAGATCGTCCGGGGTATGGCGGGCTGGGCGAGGGCCGCCATGCGCTGAGCATCTAGCATTGAGGGCATTGTCTTGGTGGCGAGGATACAAGACTGGAAGGCATACCGGAGCCTGCCAGTTTTTCGTTTGTCAAACCTTGTGAATGCAACAATGCAAAGGGTGCATTTCAGTTTTCTGGATAACATAAGGAGGGTGTGACTTGCAGTCGTAGATCAGGTGTGGTAGAGTTGGCATGGAGCGACAAGCCTGAGAGGTAAAAGGAGGTGGGGCATGCCTGGTCGAGGTACAGGAGCACGGCAGACATCATCTGCAGCGAAAGATGAGTTCTTGCGCAGAAGCGAGAAGGTGTGGGACGAGTTCAATGGCTGGTATCAAGGCCATCCAGAGGCAACGTTTGACGAGATGGAAGCGGTACTGGGAAAACAGCGGCGGGCTATCTTGGGCGATTTTCTGGAACTCAGCTTGCGGCAAGGCGATCTAGGTGCGAGGCCTGAGGCACCGTCTTGTGAACAGTGCGGACAGGGGATGGTATTCAAAGGATATCCCAAGAAAGAAGTCCAAGGGCTGGAAGCCGATGCAAAGATTCCACGAGCCTACTATGTGTGCCCTTCCTGCGGGATAGGGCTTTTTCCCCCTGGACCGCCGTCTACGGCTGAGAAGAGATAGCTGGACTGAAACGCTGGTTGAAGTTTCGGCACGATTGGGGACCACGCAGCCATCATTTGCGATTGCTGCCGAGACGTTGAGCGAACTGACGCGCATTGGAATATCGGCTACGACCGTCTGGCGCCAGCATGGGGAAGTGACGGAGCAAATCGAGGCGGAACTGGAAAAAGAGGAACAGACGGTTCCCCTCTGGGTCATGAGGAAGGATGTAGAGGCAATGGAGTGGATCCCAGCCCATGATCCGATTGAGGAACACGCGAGTGTATCCATCGACGGGCTCACCATCCTGATTCGAGAAGAAGGGTATCGGGAAGTGAAGATGGTCTCGGTCTCAGAGGTTGTTGAGCAAGAGGAGAGTAATCTGTCTAACTTGGAGGGGATGAGTTCCAAAGAGGTTGAAGGAACTGAGTCCAATGTGGTGCGAGGACGCCAAGACGGGCCGAAGTTAAAGCGTCATAGCTACCGAGCGGTTCTGGGCGACAAAGCTGCTTTTGCGCCAGCGCTGAAAGCTGAATTGGCCCGTCGGCGCGTGCGTAGTGTGGAGAAGATTTCAGCGGTAAACGACGGGGCGGAATGGATCTGGGATCTAGTGCAGAGCTATCTCCCAGACTGGTGCGTGGGAATACTGGACTGGCCGCATGCGATGCAGAACCTGGCCAAGGCCGGTAATGCGGCATGGGGTGAGGGGGCGGAAGAATCCCGGGCTTGGTTAGCACAACGCGAGACCGAGCTTTGGGAGGGAAAGCGGATGGATGTGGAGAATGCGCTGCAACGACTGCCTCGACGCTACAAGGAACGTGGCAGAGCGATTCGCCAAGTGAAGGGCTATGTTGATCACCATTGGGGCCGAATCAGGTATGACCACTTTCGAGCAGAGGGGCGCCCCATTGGCAGTGGTACGGTGGAAAGCGGCGCCAAGAACGTTGTCCAGTGGCGCATGAAGCGGGGTGGTCAGCGCTGGAGTCGTCCGGGGTCCAAGCGGATGCTGGTCGCAGTTGGTGAGGTCCATAGCAAGCGTTGGGGCGCAACACAGCGAAGATTCGCCAAGGTCGCTTAAGACAAGTCACCCAGAAAGTTGAAATACACCCCGTCGGCTTTGTACAATTTGCAGGGTTGGGCAAAAGGGGGTATAATCCTCCTCTGTGAATCTGACTAGAGAGGTAATGAAATGCCAAAACGAACTTGGCAGCCCAAAGTGCGCCGCCGAAAGCGGAAGCACGGGTTTCGGTCGCGGATGTCGACCAAAGGGGGCCGCAGAGTCCTCAAATTCAGGCGTCTCAAGGGGCGCCACGAATTATCCGTGTAACGATGCCGGCCGCCGGCCACGGATTATAAGTGCGCAGAAAGTATCGACTGCGAGCGAATGCCGACTTTCAGCGCATCCGGCGTGAGGGCAGTACCTTTGCCCAGCCCTTGCTGGTGATGGCGGTATTGTCCAATGGCCTAGACCACAGTCGCTTTGGTTTTGTCGTTGGGCGGCGGATTGGAAAAGCGGTAGACAGGAACCGGATCAAGCGCCGGATGCGTGAGTCGGTGCGGGTGAGAATCAAAAGGGACGAGCTTGCTGCGGGGTGGGATGTCGTTTTCATTGCCCGGCATCCCATGGCAAATGCATCATTCCACCAGGTCGATGAGGCCATCGGCCTGTTGTTGCGTCGGGCAGGTTTGGCGAGCGAGGCAGCGTGAAATATCTATTGATGGGTTTGATCCGTCTGTGGCAATTGACCTTTTCCAAGCTTTTGCCTCCCTCTTGCCGTTTCACCCCCTCATGTTCCGCCTATGGTTACGAGGCCGTCAGCAAGTATGGGGCGCTCAAGGGCGGCTGGATGGCCTTGAAGCGGGTGGCGCGCTGCCAGCCCCTCAATCCCGGGGGCTATGATCCCGTCCCGTAGCAAAAGACAACGGCTTGCATCCCGGATTCGAGATGTGGTCTACAAGGAGGCGTTGATTTGACTCAACGGAGTCGTATATTGGGAGCAGCAGTGGCGCTGCTCCTTCTGAGCATCATTCTGTCAGGCTGTGGCGGAACACCGGTCGCGCAGAACTGGCCCGGTCTGACGCTGGCCGATGACACGATCTATGCCATCAGCGGCACGCCACAGCAGGTCTATATGCTGGACGCCGGCAACGGCACCGTGAAGGGGACTTTTGCACCGGTCGCGGAATCAAAGGGGACCATCTGGTGGAGCCCGGTCACGGTGGGCGGGGGTCTGGCCTTCGTCGGCTACACCACATCCGATACTGAAACTGCGGCCCTTTATGCTTTTGACCCAGAAACGGGCCAGGAGCAGTGGAAGGTTGGCATTGATAGCCTGATCTTGCCCGCCCCCTTCTATGCCGATGGAGTGGTCTACTTTGGCGCGTCGGATGGGTGCGTATACGCGGCCGATGTAGATACTAGGGACTTGAAGCCAGGCTGGCCTCCTCGCGATGACAATGGGGAGTTGGCCTGTCAAACGCAAGACACCGTCTGGTCCACACCCCTGGTCGTCGATGGGCGTGTCTATGTGGCCGCGATGGACCACCACGTCTACAGTTTCGATGCGGAAACCGGTGAGGTGATCTGGACGAGCCAGGTAGGCGGAGCCATGGCTGTGCCGCCAACCTTGGTCATGGAAGAGGACATCCTCTATGTCGGTGCTTTTGATGGCCAGCTTTATGCCATCAAGGCCGAGTCGGGAGAGCTGGTGGATGGCTTTGGTTTCGAGGCGAGCAATTGGATCTGGTCAAAGGTACTTGCCCTTGGTGATCAGATTTTTGTTGCTTCCCTCGACGGCAACCTCTACGCCCTGGACCCGGCGAACGGTGCGGAAATCTGGTCCTACTGTGGCACCGTCAAGGAAGACAACGGGCGCTGCAAGGATACAGTACTCCGGGCTGGGCCTATCGAGGCAGGCGGGTCCATCGTCATCGCCACAGAATCGGGGGAGGTGACCGCCGTGGTGGACTCGGTACGACAGTGGAGTTGGCCCAGCGGCACACCTGAGGCCGACATACTTACCACGCCCGTCGCCTCGGAAGACATGGTTTACATAGTCTTGATGGACGGACAGGTCCAGGCCCTGGAAGCGGAGAACGGGGCTCAAGCATGGACATTCACACCACCAGAAAGCAAGTGAACTGGCCGCCGGCACGATCTGGTTGAGATGGGTACGATCTGGGCAAGTCTGGCTCCGGGTTGCCCGATGCTAGGAGGTTTCTTTGGCTGGTATTACTGATATTTGGACCACGTTCATTCTGCAGCCCATGCTCAATGCACTGCTGGGGCTTTATAGCGTGCTGTGGGCTCAGTTCTGGCTGGCTATCATTGTCTTTACTGTCGTCATCCGCGGCCTGATGACACCGCTGATGCTGCCCCAGCAGCGTTCGGCCAAAAAGATGCAAGAGATCCAGCCCAGCTGGAAGAGCTGAAGAAAAAGTACGGCAAAGACCGGGAGCAGATGTCCCAGGAGCAGATGAAGCTCTATAAGGAAGCTGGTGTCAACCCCATGGGGGGCTGCCTGCCCATGCTGGTCCAGTTTCCCATTTGGATCGGGCTGTACCAGTCCATCATCCAGGCCCTGGGCCACCAGCCATTGCAGCTCTTGGGGCTGTCAAAGAACATCTACCCATTCTTCATCGCTGTGGGTAGCAGGTACCCCTGAACCGCTATTTCCTGGGAATGGACCTGGCCCTGACACCCCAGCAATTGGGGGGACTGACCTACGCGCTGCCTGTCCTGGTGGCCTTTACCTCCTGGATCCAGTCCAAGATGACGACAACGGGCGCGACCAGTGGGGATGGCCAGGCAGCGGCATGGGCCAGAGCATGACGATGATGATGCCCTTGATGTTCGGCTTTTTCAGCCTGAACTTTGCCACAGGTCTCTCGTTTTACTTTATCATTTCCAACATCATCGGCATCATCACCCAGGGCTTTATCTCCGGCTGGGAAGGGCTGCTGTTCTGGAAGGACGTCAACCTGGGCAGCCTGCTGCCCTTTGGGCAGAAGCCTGCCCCTTCCCGGCTGAAGCCTCCAAACAGACCCAGCCAGCCACCAGTCAGAAGGGAACCCAAAGTGGAAGCAAAAAACGAAAAAAGAAGAAGCGTCGTCGCAAGCGGTAGGACGGTTGACGATGCCATCGCCAACGGTCTGGGGATGTTGGGGGTCCGCCGCGATCAGGTGGACGTAGAGATCTTGAGCGAAGGCAGTCGCGGCGTCCTCGGCTTTGGTGCAGAGAACGCCCGGGTACAACTCCAGGTCAAGCCGCCTCGCCAGCCCAAGCCTCCTCAGCCTGTGGAAGTACCATTGCCTCCGTCACCGCCGGTGGAGGAGGCTGAGGCTCCCATACTCGTTTCAGACTCGCCAGAGATCCAGGAACCCGTCGTCTCTGAGGGAACTCCCGAATGGCTCGGCCAGCAGTACCTGATCGAGATCCTGGAGCGCATGGGAGTGTCCGCCACTGTAGTGGCCAGCCTGGTTCCTGAGCTGGCCGATGAAGGCGAAGATCCCCCCGTCGTCTTGAACATTTCAGGCGATGATCTGGGAATTCTGATTGGCCGGCGGGGCGAGACATTGAGGGCATTGCAGTACCTCATCCGCTTGATGATTAGCCATCAGACGAAACACTGGACCAACCTGGTCGTCGACGTGGAGCAGTACCGGGTGCGAAGACGCCAGACCTTGGAGAACCTGGCTCAGCGCATGGCTGAGCGGGTCGCGAGGGAAGGGCGCGCACAGGCCCTGGAACCGATGCCTGCCTATGAGCGGCGACTCGTACACATCGCCCTCCGCAAGAATCCGACCGTTACCACCCGCAGCGTGGGCGAGGGTGAGAGGAGAAAGGTGACCGTCATCCCTGCCTGATGACGGGTCAGACCTGGCCTAAGGTCTGACCTGACGCAGAGGCAGGCAGTCATTGTGGAGACTCAACTGGTACAACGAACCCAACGCTTGTTGGCAACAACCCCGCTCCTGGCAGCGGGGTTGTTGCCAACAAGGCCGGTCGGCAGCCTGCAGTCTTGGCTGTTCGCAAAGGGTTGGGACAGACTCCCAAAGGTAGGATCAGATTGAAACGCAATCACATCGTGCTCCTGCTTTGGCTGGCGGTGGCTGTAGGGGCCATTGCCACCGGCCGCGAGATGCTCTACAATCTGTGGTATGTTCTGACGGCAGTGGTCGTCATTTCCTTCTTGTGGGCCTGGACCGGAACTCGGTGGGTACAGGTCGAGCGATTCACCAGAACCGGTCGCTCCCAGGTGGGAAAGCTGGCAGAAGAACGCTTGTTGGTCCGCAACCGGGGCATCTTCCCAAAGCTGTGGCTGGAAGTACGCGATGGCTCTACGCTGCCCCAACACCATGTGAGCCGGGTGATCAGTCCCCTCGCGCCGCGACGGATGCATACCTGGACGATTAAGACCCGCTGCCTGCAACGCGGGCGATTCACGCTCGGACCGTTGACCCTGAGCAGCGGGGACCCATTTGGTCTCTTTCGAACGACGCGCCAGGTAGAAGGACTGCCAGCAAGAAGATTCATCGTATATCCCGCGACAATTGACGTACCCATCTTTGCTCCGCTGGTTGGATTTCTGCCCGGAGGGGACACAATGCAGCGGCGCACGCCCTTCGTCACGACCAACGTCTCCGGGGTACGCGATTATGCACCAGGTGATAGCTTTGGCCGCATACATTGGCCATCTACTGCTCGCACAGGCAGATTAATCTCGAAAGAGTTCGAACTCGATCCGACTGCCGATATCTGGCTTTTCCTTGACTTGGAACGTGCGGCTCAGGCCGAATTGACCTGGGCCAGGCTGGCAGCAGAGCGCGAGCCACGGCTTCCTTGGGAGACCGCGCCTGAGCTTGCTCTCATACCATCTACCGTCGAGTACGGTGTAACCATAGTCGCTTCATTGGCCAAACACTTTATTGCCCGCGACCGCGCCGTTGGATTTATCGCCTACAGCCATCACCGCGAAGTCATTCCAGCAGACCGAGGAGAGCGGCAGCTGACCAAAATCCTGGAAACTCTGGCCGTGATCCGTGGCGAGGGCCGCATCCCCCTGGCGGAAATCATCACCGCCGAAGGCATGCACCTGCGGCGCAACACAACAGTCATCATTGTCACCCCCACGGAACAGAATTACTGGATCGCCGCGGCACGCGATATGGGCCAGCGCGGTGTCAAGCCCATCGCAGTTCTCCTCGATCCTCATTCTTTCGGACACCCGCGCAGCAACGAGGAGCTGGCAACTGAATTGGCCGTCAGTGGGATACCCACCTACCTGATTCGGGAAGGCGACGATCTGGCCCTAAGCCTGACCAGACCCTATGCACAAGCGATTCCCCTGATCTGACACTGTGTGAAGAGTTATGTATAGCATGGACGATACTATCGTTGCTATCTCAACCGCCCTGGGTGAAGGGGGAATCGGTATCGTGCGGATGACCGGGCCTGAAGCAGCGGAGATCCTCGTCAGTGTGTTTGTCCCCGGCTCTGAATCTCGAATGCCCGGCAAACACTATGCAGCATCTGGACTGCAGCCTCGCGCGCTGCACTATGGCCACATCGTAGAGCCGGGTACCGCTGCGCGAGTCGACGAGGTCCTGGTCGTACGTATGCCCGCTCCCCGTACCTACACGCGCCAGGACGTGGTCGAGATCCATGGACATGGCGGCTTTGTAGCGCTGCAACGCATTCAGGCCCTCTGCCTCCGGCAAGGCGCTCGTCTGGCGGAGCCGGGAGAGTTTACCGCGCGGGCCTTTCTCAACGGCCGTCTGGATCTGGCACAGGCCGAAGCAGTTCTAGACGTAGTGCAGGCTAGAACCGAAGTAACCTTGCAGGCAGCTATGGGACAGCTGGGTGGTCTCCTCTCGGATCGGGTACGGTCGGTACGGGCCGTGCTGGTAGACATCTTGGCCTACCTGGAAGCCACCATCGACTTCGTGGAAGACGAGATCCCAGAACAAGACATTGGGCCCGGCCTGAGCGACGCCAGCGCCAGTTTGCAGCGTCTTGTGGCTGAAGCCGATCGTGGGATCATCTACCGGCAGGGCGTGCGTACCGCCATCGCTGGCCGGCCCAACGTCGGCAAGTCGAGCTTGCTGAACCAGCTACTGCGCACCAGTCGCGCCATCGTCACCGATGTCCCCGGTACGACTCGCGACACGCTGGAAGAAACCTTCAACTTGCAGGGCATACCCATTGTACTGGTCGACACGGCCGGCATCAAAGCCGAGACACAGGATCCCGTCGAGCGATTGGGCATAGAACGGAGCCAGGTAGCCCTCGCTCAGGCTGACCTGGCCTTGCTGGTCGTTGATGCCAGCCAGCCGCTGGGCACTGCGGATCACGACATTGCCGCGCTGGTAGGCAGCAAGCCGGCAATCGTCGTCCTGAACAAGATTGATCTACTGGAGAACAACTGGTACCCCAACACGGACATTGGGACTGTTGTAGAAACCCAGGGATGCGAATCCCAGCCACAATGCGCAGTCTTGGATGCCTGCTGCGTTCCTATCTCGGCGCGTACGGGCGAGGGGCTGGAGAAGCTAGAGGCAGCCATCGTCGAGACCGTGCTTTCAGGTCAGATACCGGCTAGTGAAGCGCCACTGGTTACCAGCCCCCGGCACAGACAGGCGCTGAACGAGGCGCTTGGTCATGTAAACGGGGCGCGGGCAGGTTATGATGCGGGCCAGTTGACCGACATGCTGGCTATCGACGTGACGGCCGCCGTGAATGCCCTGGGTGAGATCACGGGCCAGACTGCCAGTGAAGACCTTTTGGAAACCATATTTGGTAGCTTTTGTATTGGAAAGTGATGTCGATGCACGTGATATTCCGATTGGCGACTCTTCTGAGTCTGGGTTCTAAGAGAGCACCAGGCAGCAGGCGACAGGAGACCTGCAGCAAGTCGTACCAACAGGGCAGATGGCTGTTCGCAGCCGTTCTATTGCTGCTGCTCGCGAGCACATTGCTGGGCTGTGGCGCTGATCCAGCCCCAGAGCCTGTGACCCTTTCCTCCCAACCTGCAGGTAGCGCAACGAGTAGTCCATTTCCCAGTCCATCTCCCACCCTCACCCCTCGCGCTGCGGTCCCGTTGGCCACTTTGCCTACTGCCGGCGAGGCGACACCGGCAGTAACCAAGACGTCAACGCCTCACCCTACTGCTACGGCGACATTTATGGCTACTCGCCTACCGCCAAGCCCAACCGCATCCCTCACGCCAGCAGTGAGCCCAACCCCAGCCCTCACCCCGACACCAGTGGTCATCGTTGCTGCTCCCGAAGACGTGGTCAACATTCTGCTCATCGGCGTGGATTCGGCCAGAAATCTGAAATCACAGAATACTGACACGATCATGGTCGTAAGCGTCAACAAGGCCACCAAACAGGTGTCAATGCTGTCCATCCCCAGAGACCTATGGGTCTATATCCCCACCCGAGGCTGGGACCGTATCAACCAGGCACACAAGTGGGGACACACCATCGACTACCCTGGGAAGGGACCCGCCCTGCTGATGCGCACAGTGGAAGCCAGTCTTGGCATCCCCCTGGACCACTGGGCAAGGGTGGATTTTCAAGGCTTCACGCGGGTCGTGGATGAGCTAGGAGGAATCGAGTTGATCGTGGCCTGTCCGGTCAACCTGCGCTATAGGGCCCCTGACCCCAATGACCCGAATCAAGAGGAGCGGATGCTGGAGGCTGGCGTCCACCACATGGACGGGGACACGGCTCTGCGCTACGTCCGAACACGCCGAGATGGTACCGATTTTGACCGTGCTCGCCGCCAACAGCAGTTTCTCAGGGTGCTCTGGGCGCAGACCAAGAGTCCTGAGATTATCCCCAAGATCCCGGAACTCTGGTCAGCCCTAGCGGATGCTTTTCAGACGGATCTGAACTTGAGCAACGTTCTCTCGTTGGTTCCTGTGGCCCTGGAGATCAAGCCGCAGCGTGTGCACAGTCGCCATATCGGCTTTCGGGAGACGAGCAACTGGGTTACCGATGCGGGTTCGAAGGTCTTGCTGCCGGACCAAGACAAAATCCAACAGCTCGTTGCCAGCCTGTACGCCCCCTCCTCTTCCGCTGCCGACCAGGCCGCCGATGAGGCAGCGCGCATCCAGGTTCGGAACGGCACGCACCGCTACCAGCTGGCCAAGATCGGTGCGGACCAGCTACGCTGGCAGGGGCTCAATGTCATCGACACAGGCTTGGCTGACCATCCCAACTACAAGCAGACCCGGCTCATCGTCTTTCAGGAAAAGCCCAGTGCTCAGGCACTCTTGACCCAGTACCTGGGCCTCAAACCGGAGGACATCATCTACCAGACTGACCCCGGTCAACCCGCTGATCTGCTCCTCATTCTGGGAGAGGACTATGATCCCTGCGGGCAATAGACTAGACTCGGAGCGAGAGAGGCAGCCCGAATCAAAAAGGAGCGACCACATGGCGAGGCAGAAAAGCATCTTTACACAGGCGGTCCGCGCTGGCGAGCGGGGGCCTCAACCCGACTACAGGCCGGTGAGTACCCCCATCCACCATTCGGTGGGCTACACCTATGATGACATGGAGGACCTGGACGGCATCTTTGGCGACCAGCGCGAGGGCTTTGTCTATCCTCGCTACGGCAGTCCCACCGTGAGCGCCTTTGAGCAAGCCATCGCCACGCTGGAAGACGCTAAGGACGCCGTTGCCTTTTCCTCGGGCATGGCCGCGGTCCACGCCGCTTTGCTGGGCGCGGGAGTTCGAGCCGGTACATCCGTGGTCGCTGCTGCCGATGTCTATGGCGCCACCTACGCCCTATTGGAGCAAATGCTCACGGAATTGGGCGTGCGCGTCCGTTTTGTGGACATTACCGACCTGGATCAGGTGGCCAGCGCTATCACGGAAGAAGACCCGGCGGCCCTGATCTGTGAGATCATGTCCAATCCCCTTATCAAGGTGGCCGATGTGCCAGCCCTTACTGAGCTTGCCCACGCTGCTGGGGCGGCGCTCGTCGTGGACGCCAGTTTTGCCAGCCCATTCCTATTCCGCCCGCTGGAATACGGGGTTGACTATTCCGTCCACTCGGCGACAAAGTATCTCAGCGGTCATGGCGATGTACTGGCCGGCGTAGTGGCCTGCTCGGCCAAGCGCGGCCACGATCTGCGGCAGCGACAGAAACTATTGGGCGCCAATCTTGGACCGCAGGAGGCATGGCTGGCTCTACGAGGTCTAAAGACACTGCCCCTGCGAATGCGGCAGCATTGTGAGAATGCGCAGCGCGTGGCTGGGTGGTTGGTCGGGCAGCCCTCTGTAGCAGACGTCAACTATCCCGGCCTCCCAGACCATCCGCAGCATGCCCTGGCCGAGCGGCTATTCAGGGGCCGCGGATTTGGCGGCATGGTCAGCTTTGACCTGCGCGATGCAGGCCAGACAGAAGTCTTTCGTTTCATGGAGGCTCTGGAGTTGGTGCTGCCAGCCACGACCCTGGGCGACGTCTATAGTCTAACCCTTTACCCAGCCCACTCGTCACATCGCCAGCTGAGTCCTGAGGTCCGCGCCTCCATCGGCATCGGGGACGGGCTGGTACGCCTCAGCGTGGGTATAGAGGACGCAGAGGACATCATTGCCGATCTGGCACAGGCACTGGCCATCTCGATGGGCGATGAATGAAATGTGTAGGTGGTGTGCTGCAGGAATCACCTGACTGTCATCCAGTACCACAAATACCAAGAGAGAATTATGGAAACACCTCCGATTAACCTGTTGACCTGGCTTCTCGCCTTTTCTCCTATCGCCGTCGTGTTGGTACTCATGGTCGGCTTTCGCTGGGGTGGGAAGAAGGCGGGGCCAGTGGGCTGGGTCGTGGCCCTGCTGGTGGCTTGGCTCGTCTTCGGCGCCGGACCTGAGGTCCTCTTTTTCTCCCAGCTCCGCGGACTGTTGCTCACGCTCTATGTCCTGTACATCATCTGGATGGCGCTGGTGCTGTACCGGGTCGTAGATGAAGCCGGAGCCATCACCGTCATCGGCCAGGGCATCGCTCGACTGACCGCAGATCGGACCATGCAGTTGCTGCTGTTGGCTTGGGCTTTTAGCGCATTCCTACAGGGAGTGGCTGGCTTTGGCGTGCCCATCGCCGTGGTCTCGCCACTGCTCATCGGCCTGGGCTTTTCCCCCGTGGTGGCCGTGGCAGCAGTTGCCATCGGCCATTCTTGGTCCGTTACCTTTGGCGACATTGCCTCATCTTTTCAGGCCCTTATCGCCACAACGGGCATCCCTGGCGAACTCCTGGCTCCCTGGTCTGCCCTCTTTTTGGGAGTAGCCTGCTTTGGCTGTGGCATTGCCGCTGCCTGGACCTTTGGGCAATGGCCCTCGCTGCGGCGGGGTTGGCCAGCCCTCCTGCTTATGGGCACAACCATGGCCGGCGTCCAGGCCGCACTGGCAGTGAGCGGCCTGTGGAACCTGGCCGGCTTTGCTGCGGGGCTGGCCGGGCTGGCAATTGGTGCACTGGTTGCCAGGCTACCGCGCTATCAGCAAGCATCAAGTGCGGCGAGCACCGTCCATGATCAAAAGAGGGATCCAGACGCCCCACCCGATCAGTCCAACAAAGTCCAATCGCCAATGTCGCTTGGGTTGGCCCTGGCCCCTTACCTGCTCCTCATCGTCGTCGTGGCCGCCGCAGAGATGTGGCCCTTGCTCCACGATACGCTGAACAGGGTCCAGATCCAGATCCAGTTCCCGGAGGTCCAGACCAGCTATGGCTGGACAACGCCCGCCGGCGCAGGCCGCAAAATCAGTGTCTTTGGGCATGCCGGGGCGCTGCTTCTCTTTGTCTCACTGGCATCCTACGCCCTCTACTGGTTCACTGGCCACTATACGCCGGGCGTGGGCCGTCGCATCGTACAGCAAACCGTTCGCAGCGCCGTGCCATCTTCCATCGGCATCGCCGCCATGGTCGGCTTTGCCGTGGCCATGGCCAACAGCGGTATGACCTACGTCCTGGCCGTGGGACTGGGCACGGCAGCTGGGCCGCTCTATCCCTTTGTGGCACCCTACATCGGCTTGCTCGGCGCCTTTATGACCGGCAGTAACACCAACTCTAACGTCGTCTTTGCTCCCCTGCAGCAGCAGGCGGCAATACTACTCGGGATGAACGTCCTGGTGATCCTTGCAGCCCAGACGACAGGCGGGTCGCTGGGTTCAATGCTGGCTCCGGCCAAGCTCATCGTCGGCAGCAGCACAGCAGGGCTGGCCGGACAGGAAGGCAAGGTACTAAAGAAGACCCTGGGGCCAGGCCTCATTATCACCGGGGTGGTGGGAGTACTGGCCCTGATTGCAGTTTGGCTGACAGGTTGAGACGATGTCGTGCGTATTCTGCGGCGAGAAGCCTCAGTATCGTGACCGTCACACCGGACAGCATATCTGCCTGGAACATGCTCGGTTGGAGGTCGTCGCCGCGGAGAGCGTGCCAACCATCAGGCCATTGACTATCCGCCCGGCGGTGGTAGCTGACTTGGCCCATATCGAAGCGCTGTCCCTCTATTTTTGGGATGAGACTGAGGTCGAGTGTTTTGGCCGAACGTATGATGTGCCGAATTGTCCTGCTTTCCTCGCTTGCGAGGGAGGCGAGGTCGCGGGCCTGGCTGCCTATGCCATTGAGGCTGCGTGGCATGCAATACTATTGGTCATGCTAAACGTGCTGCCTGATTACCAGGGCCAGGGTACAGGACGAGCGCTCCTGGACGCTGTATGCGACGCAACATCCCAGCATAGCCTGGCGCGCGTCATCGTCGCCACATCTAACGACGATCTCCCTGCCCTTGGCCTCTACCAGCACTATGGTTTTCGCATCACTGGGATCAGACCTGGCCGCATTGCCCGGCATCACAACGGCGAGTTTCCGGGATTTGCCGGCATCCCGGTGCGCGACGAGATCCAGCTCGAATACCGGCTGGCGATGTAAGCGCGTTCGGAGGTACCCATGCCGCCATCACAACCCAGTCCAATCAAGCTGTCACTGGACACAGTCCGTATCCTGAGCGTAGTGAAGCAGGGCCTTCATCGCCGTCCCCAGACTGATGACAAGCAGACCCTATTGGACACCGTACGCCGGATCGGCCTCCTGCAGCTCGACACCATCAGCGTCGTAGCCCGCAGCCACTATCTGGTGATGTTCAGCCGTGTGGGCCCCTACGAGACTGCTGACCTGGACGCACTGCTTTACCCTGACCGGTGCCTGTTCGAACAATGGGCTCACGCTGCCTGTCTCATCCCAGTGGAAGGCTATTCCCATCTCCATCCAGCCATCCTGGCCCGCCGGGAACGCCCACTGCGCAGTGAGACAGAAAAGCGCCTGGGCGACGATCCCCAAGGCACATTGGACGCCGTCATGGCCGAGATCCGCGAGCGGGGACCGCTGGCTTCCAGGGACTTTGAGGACCCACGTGACAAGCGAGGCACCTGGTGGGATTGGAAGCCGGCCAAAATCGCCCTGGAGATCCTATTCAGAAGAGGCCACCTGGCTGTAGATCGCCGAGAAGGCTTCCAGCGGTACTACGACCTGGCTGAGCGCGTCCTGCCAGATGTATCGGTCACGCAGCATACCTTGGCCGACTATCAGCAGTGGGCAACCCTTCGCAGTGTATCCTGCCTGGGAGTGGCCACAGTGAGTCAGATCAGTGACTATTACCGCCAGAAAAAGATGGTCACCCAGGCCACTGTCCAATCCCTGGCGGAAGAGGATGTTCTTTTGCCGGCTGAGGTAGAAAGCTGGAAGGATAAAGCATACCTCGTTCCCGCAGATCTCAAGCTGATCGGCGACATCCAGGCTGGCCTGTACCAGCCCGACCTGACGACCTTTTTGTCCCCATTTGATAACCTGATCTGGGATCGCCAGCGGGTCGAGGACCTATTTGATTTCTACTACCGGGTCGAGATGTACCTGCCCGCCGCCAAGCGCCGGTACGGCTACTACGTCCTGCCTATCCTGCACCAGGGCCAGTTGGTTGGTCGCCTGGATCCCAAGGCTGACCGAAAGACCAAGACCCTCATCGTCCGCGCCATCTACCTGGAGCCGGGCCAATCTATTACCGACGAACTGCTGGCCGGAATCTCTGGCGCAATATGCGAGTTCATGGCTTTCCACGGCAGCGAGACGTTGCGTATTGAACAGTCTGAGCCCACGGATCTGAGCTCGCTGTTGCTAACAAGGCTAGAGCCGATAGTTTCAGTGAAGCGTTGAGTTCGGCTGCATACGAGCCCAACTGCCAGCGGCACGCCCATTGCCTCCGCGGTTTAGCTGAGACTGGCTGGTGAAACCACTACCCTCATGGCACTGGATCGGAGCCGCCCGCCTGGACATCCACAAACGGGTAGCTTTTCACATTTCCCCTTTCCTGGTACAATTGGGAACAAACAGCCCATGAGGTAATCCCAGATTGGCCTGAGCTGGCAGATAGTCGTGTGCCACACTGGCAGGCCCAAGTCACGCGGGAGCACTTGATAAACTGGCACCGGAGGACAGCAATGGCAGCTTTCAGTGGTGCGTGGCCCGCCCTTGTCACGCCGTTTACCAGCGACAACACGGTCAATGTCGTGGTATTGAGCGACCTGGTTGAGTTTTTTGTCGAAAAGGGAGCGGGCGGCCTCTACCTCTGCGGCTCCACGGGCCAGGGCATTTTCATGTCCGTGGACGAGCGCAAGTTGGTCGTCGAAGCCGCCATGGACCAAGTCCGGGGGCGCATACCGGTGATCGTCCACGTCGGCTCTGTGGCCCTGCGCGACGCGGTTGACCTGGCACAACACGCTCACCAATCGGGCACAGATGGAATCAGCAGCATCGTCCCTCCCCTCTACCGCGACGCCCAAGGGTTGAAGGCCTACTTTGAGGCACTGGCTACCTCCGTGCCCGAATTGCCGTTCCTGCCCTACCTCTTTGGGGGACCCAGTGACGCCGTGCAGCTCATGCGCGAACTGGCACAGATTCCCAATTTGGCGGGCACCAAGTACACCGGTCCCAACATGTACGAACTGAGCCGAATTGTAGAACTGGGAAGCAATCGGTGGTCCGTTTTCTCCGGCATGGATGAACAGTGTCTGTTTGCCGCCATGTCCGGCGCTGGGGGCAACATCGGCTCGACGCTAAACATCATGATTGGCGTGTACCAGGGAATACGCCAGTTCTTTGAGCAGGGGGATCTAGCCGAGGCCCTGGACCTCCAACTCCGGGCTAACAAGGTCACCACAGTCCTGCACGCCGCGGGTTTCGCCGGAGCACTCCGGGAGGCACTCCACCTGCTAGGCTTTGATTGTGGCCAGCCGCGCCTCCCTAGCGGGGATTTGTCTGCAGAACAGCAGGACAGCTTGCACGCTGAGCTGGAATCCGTCGATTTTGCGTCGCTGGCCGCGATGTAGGGGGGTACTGCAGGCGCACATGGCCAAGACTGGAACCATCTTTAACATTCAACGGTTCTCTATCCACGATGGACCGGGAATCCGTACTACGGTATTCCTAAAAGGTTGTTGGTTGCGCTGTTTCTGGTGCCACAATCCAGAAGGGATTCGCGCTACGGCGGAAGTCCAGTTCTACCCAGAACGCTGCATTGGCTGCGGTGACTGCGTGCTCGTGTGTCCCGAGGGAGCGCACATCCTGCAACATGACATTCACAGCTTTGACCGGAGTGTATGCCAGACCTGCGGCCGGTGTACAGAGACGTGCTATGCGGGGGCGCTGGAATTGACCGGAAGCGTGATGAGTGTAGATGAGGTCATGGCCGAGGTACTGCAGGACCTGGCCTTTTACGACAACTCCGGAGGCGGGGTTACTTTGTCAGGCGGTGAGCCGCTGTTGCAGCGGGCGTTTGCACAGGCGATCTTGGAACGCTGTAGGGCTGGGGGAATCCACACGGCGATTGAGACAACGGCCAACTGTCCCTGGCGGAGCTTGGGCGAGCTTCTGCCCGCCATCGATCTGGTCATGATGGACCTCAAACACATGGACTCCGACAAGCATCGTGCGACGACAGGTGTCCCTAACGAGCGGATTCTGGCCAATGCACGGCGGTTGATGCAGACGGACAAGCCGGTCCTCTTTCGTGTGCCCGTCGTGCCCACAATCAACGACACCCCGGAAGAAATTGGCGCCATCGCAGCCTTTGTACGGCAACTGGCGGATCTCAGGTTGGAGAACAACATCCAAGGGACAGAGGTGCCTCCGCTTACTTTTGAGTTGCTGGCCTTCCACCGTCTGGCCGCTGACAAATACCAGAGCCTCGGCTGGGACTACAAAGCAAGCAAGCTAGAGGCCCCAACAAAAGGCAAGATGGAGCAATTAAAGCAGGTAGCTCTTTCCCACGGGGTTGCATACCGGGAGTAGGCCCGACAACACGCGGGCGTAGACCAGGGCTTATTGTCCGTGCCAAGGTTGTGGCAGTCTAGCGCGAGGCAAGTGAGTAACCCCACGCTCAGAAGGTTCAGTAAAGATCTGGCAGGACAGGAGACATTCTTGACGATGACAGAATCGGTACCGGAAGAATTTACCTATCAGCAAAGGATGGACGCCCTTAGGCTCACCAAGCAGCGCCAGACTGCAGAAAAGCAGCAGGTGCTGGGTTCGATGGATCATGACGATTGGGCGCAGATCCTGCCGCCGAGCGATCGTAGGATGATAGTGGAGACAAAGAGTTCGTCCGGTATGCCCATTACCGACTGCTCCTTGCGAGGCTTTGAGGTCAAGAGTAACCATCCCAGCGGCGGTTTTTTTGGACCCAGCGCGTGTGGTGAGAATTTTCGCGCACTGCTAGAGAGCCACCCAACGTACATCGACCCTGTCAGCTCGCTAGCCGGCGGCTATATGGTCAACTTTGCATCCTGTCGCCAACCGCACTGGAATCCCGATCTTGATCCCTTGAAGCTGCAACCGCATCTGGTGGAAGCACATGAGAAGTACAAGCTGCTGCACGGCATCGGCGCCATGCAGCATTTCAGCCAGGATCTTGGCATCGGGTTGGACCTGGGATGGAGCGGCATCCTGGCCAAGATTCGGCACTACAGACAGCTCAATGCCCCCCGAGGTACAGATTTCTACCAGGGCTTGGAAGATGTTGTACTGGGCATACAGGTCTGGATCCAACGCCATGCCATAGCGGCTGGCAAAATAGCCGGGGGCGAAAAAGAACCAAAGTTGCGGGCCAACCTCAACGAAATGGCTGCTATCAATGAACAACTGGTGACGGAACCACCTGGGACCTTTCGCGAAGCATGCCAGTGGATACTGTGGTACCAAATCACGGCTCGCATGTACAACGGCAGTGGCTCTTTGGGTCGCCTCGACGTGCTACTGCAACCCTTCTACGAACAAGACACGGCCAGAGGCATCCTGACGGACGAGGAAGCCATCTTTCACATCGCCTGTCTGCTGCTGAGGGACACGGCCTACCTCCAATTGGGCGGGCCAGACAAAGACGGTCAAGACGTGACCAGCCAGCTTTCCTACCTCGTCCTTGAGGCGGCGCATCGCCTCAAGATCCCGGCCAATGTTGGCGTAAGTGTGGGTGACAACGTCGATCCCGGTCTGCTACATCGGGGAGTCGAGGTCATGTTCGAAGACAAGACCGGCGTTCCCAAGTTCTTGGGCGTCGACCGTACGACGCAAGGCTTTGCTCGTAGTGGATTTCCTGTGGAACTTGGCCGCGAGCGCATCTATGCCGGCTGCCAGTGGACGTCCCTACCTGGACGCGAATACTCCTTGAACGACTGCATCAAGATCAACTTTGCCTCCATCTTTGAGTATGCATTGACAGAGATGATGGCCGACACTCAAACGCAGCCAGGGATTGAGGAACTGTGGCAGCGATTCGTAGGCCATCTACGACTGGCCGTAAAGGCCATTGCCGAGGGACTGGACTTCCACGTGGAGCATATGCACCAGGTGTTCCCTGAATTGGTCCTTGACCTATGCTGTCATGGCCCCATCGAAAAAGGCATCGACGCCTCCCATGGCGGAGTAGAGTACTACAACTTTGGTGTGGACGGCGCTGCGCTGGCCACCGTCGCCGATTCTTTTGCCGCGATCGAGCAGAGGGTAGCGGTGGAACAGCGCCTGACCTGGGATGGGCTTCTAGCCTACCTGGACAGCGACTGGGCCGGCCCCGACGGCGAACGGGCGAGGCTAATGATGCGCAGCGTCCCGCGCTACGGAAAGGGTCGGTCCCTGGCCGACGACTACGCATCGCGCATTGTGCGGGCTTTTGCTGATCTGGTTGTCGAGAGGCCAACCCCAGCCGGGTTCAAGATGCTTCCAGGTTTGTTCTCCTGGGCCCATACGATCCCGCTGGGTCAAAAAGTAGGAGCTACGCCCAACGGCCGCCGGGCAGGTGCCCCTATCTCACACGGGGCCAACCCCGATCCGGGCTTTCGTAGGGATGCCGCACCCACGGCCATGGCCGTGGCCATCGCCTCCGTCCAGCCGGGCTATGGAAACACAGCCCCGATGCAGATCGAGTTGGACCGGAGCCTCTGCGACGATGCCAACGGCGTCGAGAATGTAGCCAACCTGATCAGAACGCACTTTGATCTGGGAGGAACCCAGATCAATATGAATATCATGGACGCCGCCCAGTTATTAGAAGCTCACAAGGACCCAAGCAAATACCCTGATCTGGTCGTACGCGTGACCGGCTTTAGCGCTTACTTTGCCAGCCTATCCCCAGAGTTCCGCCAGTTGGTGGTGGATCGCATCCTGAGCGAATGCTAGTGGCTGCCTGCCCAGGCATTCCAGGGACAAGAAAGAGCCCATGCCATTCCCCTCCCATCGCCTTGGGATTGACGATTCTCCCCGCCTAACTGACCTCCGGTTCTAGCGACTGGTGCTTGCTTTATTCCCAGACCAGTGACGCTCGCAATTTCAACAGAGATTGGCCAAGTGGCTACCCATAATATCCCCCAGGTAGCCGGTGCATCTGGAGGGCCCTTTGGCTATAATCAATAGACCGCAGTGTGGTACATGAGCGGCCAAATTTCCCGAAAGCTCGTCACGGGTTTCGATGCTGGATCACTTTCGTTGAATTCACGGCATGCAGCGCGTTCGCCCGAGCATAGCTTCCGGGAAGGTGATTGCGGTCTACTGACAATGGGGATGGCAGCTTGCTGAGTCATCGATATCGCGCTGACGCGCCAACTGCTGTACACACGGGGGACGAAATGCTGCAAAGATCTCGTTTCATCGTTGGCCTACTCCTGATTGCCATCGCAGTTCTCATGCTGGTATTCGCCAAAGGGAGCGATTCCATCGCAGGCGAGAACAACAACTCGCGCGCCATCTCTATTCTATTCTTGGCCTGGAGGTCTACAATGGCGGTCGCTACCTTGTCTCTGGGGCGATGATGATGAACTGTCGCCGTTCGGGCATGAGCCAACTCCTATGGGCATCTCCGACAGGCAGCTAGCCTCTGATGATCTCTCAATCAGGGATTTGATGCTCGATATACGCCTTCACCTCAACCAATGGGCATCAAAGCAGACACCACATTGATAATGAGTAACGATTTTTCGAGAATGGCATCAATCATTTGGATAGTATGGGCCGACAGCCCTGACCAGTCAAACTCTATCCGAACCGACAGAGCAGCGATGCCAGCTTGACCGTGATTGGCTCTTCCTTTAGAATGTGATCGTAGAAGGTGTCCATACATCAGCTCTACCCTGTAAGGAGACGACCATGACCCGTACCCAGGATGAAGCGATCAGCCAGGAGTACCACAGATTATCCCAGCTTTTTCCCCACTGGGAAAAGACCAAAGATCTGATAGACCAGAACATTGACCTGATGCTCAACTACCGCCAGAGCGGCCATCCTGGCGGCTCACGCTCCAAGGTACACACCTTGCTGGTGACTTTGCTCAGTGGTGCCATGCGTTGGGATATCCGTCATCCGGAAAAACGCTATGGCGACCGGTTCGTTCTGGTTGCCGGCCATACCATCCCGCTCATCTATGCCACTCTGGCAGTGTTCAACGAAGCGATGCGCATCAAGTACGAACAGACAGGGGACAAGCGCTACTATGTTCGCCCGGACCGCGCCGTCTACTGGCAAGATCTACTTGGCTTCCGGCGCAATGGTGGTCTCTCCGGTCACGCGGAAATGGAGGGCAAGACGCTATTCCTCAAGTTCAACACCGGGCCTTCGGGCCATGGCTCTCCCGCGGCTGCGGGTGAGGCATTGGCGCTCAAGCGAGCCGGCGCCAGTGGAGTCAAAGTGTGGGCTTTTGAGGGGGAGGGAGGCCTCACACCCGGCGCCAGTCACGAAGTGATGAACTCGGCCTGGGGCTTGGCCCTGGACAACTTGTACTACGTCGTGGACTGGAATGACTTTGGCATCGACGATCATGCACTCAGCACCGTGGTCCATGGTACGCCCACAGAGTGGTTCGCGTCTCACGGATGGCGTGTATTTGGCGCTGAACTGGGCAGTGAGTGGGGGCCGGTGACGCAGGCCATCCTGCAGATGATCATGCAACCCAACCCCGATGACAGCCCCAGTGTCACCTGGGTCAAAACCCGCAAGGGGCGCGGCTACCACAAATATGACAACAAGTCCCATGGCAGCCCGCATCCGATCAACAGCGAGCTGTTCTGGCGCACCAAGGCCGATTTTGCGGCCAAGTACGACGTCGGCTGGCATGGCGCTGGGCAGCCGGCTCCCTCCGAACCCGGGGCACTGGAAAGCCAGTTTGGGGAAAACTTGAAGGTCGTTGCCGAGGCCCTACGATCCGACCAGGCCCTCGTCGACTATTTGGCCGAGACACTCGTCGCCCAAGGCGATTCGGTTCCAGAAGAGGCGGCGACCCTGCGCATTGGCCATAGGGGGAATCCCTTCAAGGATAAGCGGCTTTACGATTATCGGAGCTATCCTAAGGAGATGTACCTGTCCCCTGGAAGCAAAGCCGCAAATCGAAATGCCCTTGCCAAGTGGGGGGCTTGGGTCAATGGCTTTGGCCATCAGAAATATGACCGGCCGATCTTTCTCGCCTGCTCGGCCGACCTGGCTGACTCGACAAACATCAGTGGATTTGGGAAGCCCTGGGGCGAATTTGAGGGCTATGGCTGGTATGAACGCAGGGGCGGTCCTGAAGGCGTGATGCTACCCCAGGGCATCACCGAATTTGCCAACGCAGGCATCATGGCCGGAGCAGCCTCGGTAAATCTAGCGGAAGATCCTGAAGCCAACTTTGATGGCTTCTATGGCGCAGCCTCGACCTACGGTTCCTTCAGTTACTTGAAATATGGCCTCCTGCGTCTCTTTAGCCAGATGACCCAAGATTGCCAGCTCAAGATGGGAAAGGTCTTGTGGGTAGCTGGCCATTCCGGCCCTGAAACAGCCGATGATTCACGTACCCACTTTGGCATTTTCGCCCCCGGTGTTACCCAGCTCTTCCCCGAGGGACAGATCATCAATCTCCACCCCTGGGAGCACAACGAGGTACCGGTCGTCCTGGGTGCTGCACTGGAGACCGATGTACCGATCATCGCTCTGCACCTTACCCGGCCGGCCATCGAGATTCCCGACCGAGAAGCCCTAGGTATGGCCTCACATTTCCAGGCAGCCAAAGGCGCCTACCTGGTACGAGACTATACACCGGGAAGGCCGCGCGGTGGCACGCTGATCGTGCAGGGGACCAGTGCCATGGCCAACATCATCAAGCTTCTGCCCGAGCTGGAAGAGCGCGATCTCAACGTGAAAATCGTGGCCGCCATCAGTCCTCAGCTTTTCGCCATGCAGCCCTCCGAATACAAAGACCAGATCTTGCCTGCCCGTGACCGGGTAGACTCGACGGTCATCACCACCCAAGCCCGCTGGTTGATGCATGACTGGCTGTTTAACAAGGTATCTGAGACCTATGCAATGTCTTCCGACTGGGACGATCGCTGGCGTACTGGCGGAACACTGGAGGAGGTAATCGAGGAAGCACATTTATCGCCCCGGTGGGTATTGGCAGGGATCCAACGATTTGTCCGCGAACGAGAGGACCGATTGGACCAGCTACAGGCAGGCCTGTACGCTGCGCGACACTAGGCAACAGATTCTCAGCCGGTTGGGATGCCCAACCAAGATTGGGCAAGCTCAACGGACTGCCGGAGAGCCTCTGTTGACAATTCACCCAACCTGAAGGCGGATCTACAAATGCACCCAGAAGACAGGGTTCTTGTCGCAGTGATGAACCGCCCGGATGACTTTGAGATCGCCCGCGACCAGGGATGGTACCGCCTGCCTGAGAGCAAAGCGGAGCGCGGCGCCTTTTTCGAATACGTGGCTTTTTACTTCACAGCGGGCTTTGGCCAGGAAAAATGGGCCATCCATCACTACGCGCGCAACCTCGGCCACGAATTGCTCACCCGTCGCGAGCTGCTGCCCCGTGAGCCGGATCACCCCCGCGCCGCCGAGCCCTACTACAAGCTCCAGTTGGGGCCGCTTCAGCGCCGGGTTCCTCCCATCCCCAGCCAGCGATGGCGGCGCATCACGTTCATCTATACCACCTGGGACCGGTTTCAGGCAGCGCAGGAGATCAACGACCTCTATGCGGAGGGAGGGGAGTTTGTCGATCGCCTGTACCACGCCCTGCGCGAATCGGGCCTTGCCCCGGAGCGCTGCTACCCCGTGCGCGAGTCTGGCATCGAATATATCGCCGAGCTGGCAGTACCCTGCCGCAATGGGATAGTGGCCGTTGAAGTAGCCAGCGCCAAGTCGCAGACCTCAACACCGGATGCATTGCGATTCAGTCCAGACACGGTGACAGGGGGGCCGGATGATTACTTGGCCTCCGTCCAAGCCCAAGTGGCCCGGTGGGGGGGCATCCTGCCCAAACCTTCGGGTTCTGGCACCAGTCAGAGGAGGGACACTGCCGAGTGAAGATCACCGTCAAACTGGGAGCGCCTCTATCGCAAGTCGTGGGCGAAAGCAAAGCATTCCTCACGATGTCCGAGGGTACAACAGCCGCTGACGTGCTCGACGAACTGCGGGCCCGCTATCCCGACTTTGAGGCAGGCTTGCAGGGCAAGGGTCTGCGCAAGCCGCTAGATCAGGTACTCTATTCGTTGTTTGTCAATGCCAGACCTGTTCCCTTTGAACAGGCAGACGACGTCCAGTTGCGCGATGGGGATCGGGTGTTACTCTTCCTGCCAGTCGCGGGAGGCTAGTTCCAAGTAGCTGAAACCATGAACGACAAGACAATCGCCCCCCACCCAGCGAGAGGCGGGGGGCGATTGCTGCATGGAGGCTCAGGATGAAGCCTGAGCGCCCGCAGGCCAGGGCCTACGACTGAGCCTGGTAGCGGTCGATCATGTCTGCAACCCAGTAGTAGCGGAATGGGCGGCCATAGTAGGCTTCGAAAGCAGCGTAGCAGCCATAGACCACCAACACGATGGGCAAAGCTACAACAGCCACGACCCAAGCCAGTGTCACGATCAGCATGATGGGCAGCAGGATCAAACCCACGAGCACCACCACCAAAACCGCGCTCACCGCCCAGCCGACAGCAATCAGGACAGCGCCGGCGATGGCCAGAGCCAGCAGAGCAACAAATCCCGCCAATTGATAGATGGTCGCCTGCCGTGCCTGGTCGGCCACATAGTCCGACTTGTCACGGTAGACGTACCAGATGATGGCCGGGACGATAGGCCCCAAAATGGCAGCTATCCCGCCAGAAGCCAACCCCAAAAGCAGAGTAAGCAGAATGCTGGCGTGGGCCAGGGCAGCCCAGATCAGTTCCTCACGGGTCAGGCCCAGGTGAGGCGACGGGGTCACCACCGGAGACATTACCTCGGGCTCTGGGGCCAGTTTTTTGGTCTCAGCGCGCCTGGCCTTGGGCTGAGGCGCCTCCGCCCCCGGATCCAGCTTTCTGGTCTGGGTTCCCACCTCCCCCTCGATTACTTCCGATACCTCCACAGCGTCATACTCAAACTCCGACATCACAGCACCTCCTCTGAATACCCTTGGTAGGTCGCGTCAGATACTCGATCTGGCGACGGTATTGAGACTATTACAAACTCGTTGTCGTCGGTTTCTATACGCCGTTCCACAATCAGGGTTGCAGGTCCAGTCCCTACGACCCACTCCGGTTCTGCCTGAATGGCAGAAACACATTTCGCCCCGCCAGTCCATTGGGAAGAGCGCATCTCGCCTCAACATGCCAGGAGTCACCCTGGCAAAACATAAAGAATCTAAATAATACAAATCTATTCACCTCTAAACTAGACATTCTAGCCATTTTATGATATACTCTTCACGTTCTCGCCCTGAACAAGGTATAAGAGGGAGGCATACAGATGGCGAAACACAGAACTCGGGTTGGGCTCCACGCCCGAAACCACGTGCACTTGACGGAACCCGACTATGCCCTGGTACATACAGCGCGCATTGAGACCATGAAGATGATGTCGTTCACCGACGTCAGCGTCTTTGAGCGGCTGCGCCGGGAGAACGACGGCATTGAATTCATCGTGAGGCTCTATGACGACCGCATTCACCGCGACTCGTATCCTTCCCCCGCTGCTTTCGTGGCCAAGATGGCGCCCATCATCAAGCGTCTGAAACCATACGCGACAAAATTCGAGATCCACAATGAACCCAACCACGTGGACGGTATTGAGGGCTGGGGATCTGGCGACGCGCAAGCCAGAGCCTTCCGGGACTGGTACGCGAAGGTACTGTCGGCACTCAAGAAGGCTTGTCCCTGGGCAAAATTCGGCTTCCCCGGCTTGGCTCTCAACCACCCACACCGTGATCTGGTCTGGCTAGACATCTGCCGCAAGGAGATCCTCGCATCAGATTGGCTAGGCTGCCACACCTACTGGCAATACGGCAATATGATGAATGATGATTGGGGCCTTCGTTTCAAGCGATATCACGAGCGATTCCCCAACATGCCTATCGAGATCACCGAGTTTGGCAATTCGACCCCGGATTTACCCCGTGAGCAGATCGCACAGCAGTACGCGCAGTACTATCAAGCGTTAAACAAGTACCCTTACCTAGGATCGGCCAGTGCCTTCATTGCCTCATCTCCTGATCCGGCTTGGGCCCTGTTCGTATGGATGAAGGAGAGCGGGGAGATGTTGCCCGTTGTCCAGGCCCTGCGCGACATGCCCCGCAAGGCAGTGGAAATACCAGCGCCCCCACCAGTGCCCAAACCAAAGCCCAAGCCTCCCGCGATCACAGAGCGCAAGTTCCCTCAAACAGGAAAGACCGTGCGGGGGAGCTTTCTCAAGTTTTTCGTAAAGTACGGATTGGTCATCTGCGGCTATCCCATCACCGAGCAGATCCAGGAAGATGGCGTGCCGACCCAGTACTTCCAACGGATAGCGATCAGAGAATCCCAACCAGGCAAGATAGAATTGCAGCCAGTGGGTACGGAAGCCTGGACATCCCGGGAAAGGCTAGCACTGCTGCACGATCAGATGAAAGAGCTGAGGGAGCGAGCAGTGTCTGGTACCAGCGTGGTCACACCGCCGGTCAAGGACATTGTGGACGAACTGCCGGTACACGCCGACAAACAGTATCCTACCCGGACACTGTCGGACATTAATCAGATCGTCATCCACCACACCGGTACCAGCCCAACGATCACAGCCCAGCGCCTGGCCGAGTATCAGGTGCAGAAGATGGGCAAGGCAGCCATTTCCTACCACTTTTTTGTGGCTGCTGATGGCACGATATCGCAGACCAGCAGTTTGCAGACTGCCACGGACCACGCCTTTGGGCATAGCCGGGATAGTATCGGGATATGCTTTGCCGGGAACTTTGCCAACAGTATTCCCACAAGCAGCCAGTTGCAGGCGGGCGGCGAGCTTTGTGCCTGGCTGCTTGACCACCTGCATCTGACGACCGACACCATCGTGGGTCTCAGCGAACTGGTAAACACGCAGTCACCTGGCATGCAATGGCTCGGGGGCCAGCGTTGGAAGGACAAACTGCACCTTTCGATGCGAGCGCACCTAAAGGCAGTGAAAGAGGATCCTTCCACACTCATCGCCTCGTTGAGCAAACGCATCCAAACACTGCAGGCTAAAATCGAGGACATGGAAAAGGAACCGCCACCGAGTCCTGGCAAAGCCCCCGCCCTGGAGGTCATGGACAAACTCACCGGTCTGGTCGTCTCACTCCAGGCACAGGTTCGGGTATTGCAGAGGGAACTTGCCAGGACGGAAGCGGGGATCAAGAGTCCCGGCGAGGACTGGATTTCACTCGTTGCCGATTCAGCACAGGTTGAGCCGCCAGGTGGAGAAGGAGTACAGATCCAGGCCGAGGGGAATGAGGATCCCGAGATCGGGGATGACAAGCTGGCAGCTTTTGTCGCCGCCCTGCAAGCCAAGATTGCGAGCCTTCAGAGCCAGCTTGAGCAGTCCGAGGCCACGGCGCCCGCAGAGCCTCATGTCGCAGACCCGCTAGAGATCAGTAAGCCGCCCATTCAGAACTTGATTGGGAAACTGCCCGTACACGCAACTGAGGAATACGAGACCCGACCCCGGAGCGATATCCAGACCCTGGTCATCCACCACAGCGCTGTGCCGCCCAAGGTTGGCCCGCAGCAGATTGCCGCTTACCACGTTAACCGTCTTGATTGGCCAGGGACAGGCTATCATTTCCTGGTCGCGGAGGACGGCATCATCTACCAGGCCAATTCCGTGGAGACGATATCATACCACGCGGCCAAGGTCAATCCACGAGGGGTAGGGATCTGCTTCCTGGGCAATTTCGCGCAGGAGGGTCCACCGCCGGCCCAGCTTCTCGCCGGGGCGCACCTCGTAGCCTGGCTAACGCAGGAACTGAGCGTCGATCTGGACGAAGTCAAGGGACACAAGGAACTCATGGGTACGGCCTGCCCTGGCGTTCAGTGGCTTCAGGGCAAGAACTGGAAGCGGATGCTTCGCCAGGAAATCGTCCAGGTGCAGCAGAGGGGCCAAGCAGATCCGGGCCCAGTCCCTGCCGCCAAATCCATGGAACACTATATGCTCTTCTGGGCCCGCGACGGCCAGTGGGCTCAGGGTGACTGGCTCAACGCCCGAGACTATATCGGAACTTTCCGACCCAGCGCCGGCTTCTCAGCCGAGCATGCTTCGTTGGCAGAGTACGTGACCATCGTCGGAGGACCGATGGGCGTTCCCCTGAAAGTGGAGAACTGGCTGAGGGGCAAGGGGTGCAAAATAGACCGCATCGCCGGCAGAAACGAGGCCGAGACGAAAGAGATGCTAAACGCTCTCGTTGCAGAGGGCCAGCGTTTCCAGGGCTTTGAGAGCTAGTCGATTCGCCAGCCGCCTGGTACCTGTGGTACACTAGGGCACTGGGGAATGTACCATGGAGACGATGGACGCTTCGAGCCCGACAACCTATCAGGTGAAACTGCCCGTCTTTGAGGGGCCGCTGGATCTATTGCTGCACCTCATCGAGCGCGAAGAACTGGATATCACCGAGGTATCACTGGCTCAGGTCACAAACCAATACGTGGAGTATCTGGCTCAGTTTGGCGAACACCAACTGGATAACCTGGCCGACTTTTTGGTTGTTGCGGCCAAGCTGCTCCTGATCAAGTCCCGCGTCCTGCTGCCGCAACCTCCCTTGACGTCCACATCTGAGGAGGAAGAGGATGCGGACGATCTGGTCCGCCAGCTCATCGAATATAAGAGATTCAAGGAAGCAGCCCTCAGGCTGGCTGAAATCGAAGCAATGGGCCTCCATTCCTACATCCGCCTGGCGCCAGTGCCCCGCCTGGAGAAATCCGTAGATCTAGAAGACGTCACGCTGGATGATCTGCTGGCTGCTGTCCATCAGGTCTTGGCCATCAAGCCCCTGGAGCCATCAGTCAACGGTACAGTCAGGCCCATTACCATCACCATTACGGACCAGATGTCGCTCATCGAGCGAAGGACCGCCGGCGGTCACTCCGTTAGCCTGCTGCGGCTGGTCGAGAGGGCTAGCAGTCGTATGGAGATCATTGTCACCCTTCTGGCACTGCTGGAAATGGTCAAGCAACTGCGCGTGACCATGCAGCAGGGTGGCCCCTTTGGCGATATCGTGCTCCGTCGGAGAGAGGGCAACGGACAGCCCAAGGTTCGCGACGCCAGCTCGCTGCTTGTCTGAACACCGGACTTTTTACCTGGCCAGCGTGCCAACCTATTAGTCGCTGGCCCACCAACCCTGCAACCAAGTCCAGGCTCCCAATACAAGAACCGCGCCGAGCCCATCGTACACCAGATCCAGTGGATCGGCGGTGCGTCCCGGAACAAAGGATTGGTGAAACTCATCCAGAAACGCGTAGAGCATCGTCAGTAGGAAAGCAAAAAGCAGGGTCCGGTGTCGTCCCTGCAGCGCCCGGGCCCACAGCAGTGCCAGCACGCCAAACAGAAACATGTGCGCCCCAATGCCGATGAGGTTTTCCAGCCAACCGACCTCAGGATGCGGAAAGTCGGGCTGAGCTGAAAGAAAGAATATCAGGCCCATCCAGGCAGCCAACGGCAGCCACAAATAGAACACCCGATGCTGGCGCAGCCAATGCCGGATCGTCAAGAAGCCCCCTTCCACAGGCCGAGAGCGATCCGATAGGTCCGCTCCACCTCGCCGATGCGGGTATCCCAATCGAACTCAGCCCAGATGCGTTCCCGTGCGTTGCGACCCAGATCGGCGGCCCGGATCCGGTCCGACAGCACGGCCAGGAGCCCCTGTGCCAGGTCTCCGGCATCGCCTGGCTTGGTTAGCAGCCCGGATCGCCCGTCTTCGATGTAGGCCAGGTTCTCTCCCAGCCGGCTGGTGACGACGGCCTTGCCCATGGCCATGGCCGCGACCACTTTGCCGGCGCACTTGGCCCTATTGATGAGCGTATCACGATAGGGATTGATGGTGGCATCAGCGGAGGCCAGGTAGACAGAAACCTGTTCGGGTTCGACCCAGCCGGGGAAGATGACCTGACCGGCCAGGCCCAACTCCTGGGCCTGGGCCTGCAACTCAGGCAAGCCATCTCCTACCCCGGCAACCACCAATCGTGCTTCTGGCAGTCGGCCGCGGATAAGGGCCAGCGCATCCAGGGCCAAGTCGAGGTCGCTACCGTAGGGAATGTGGCCCAGGTAGAGGGCAAAAGGAGCATCCCTCACGCCCAGGCGGGCCCGGAGAGTCACCTTTTCCTCGTCGCTCACTACCTGCCCCCGCAGGCGGGCATCCGGACCATTGGGCAGGTAGACCACTCGCACCGGCTCTACCCCAAAGCCCCAAACCTGGGTCTGTAGCGTGCGGCTGGCCACCGTAACCGCGCCAGCGTGGCGGGCCAGCCACCGCTCCTGCCAGTCAAAGAGCCGCTTCCAGAAGGCTGGGTAGGGATTCACGTCGTTCCAGCCACCCGTTCCCTCCCAGTCGTCGGTATCCAGCACCAGCGGCTGCTTCGAGAAGCAGCGCAGATAGACGCCCGTCAAGCCACTGTAGCCGATGGGTTTGAAAATGTGGACCACATCTGGATCGAGGCGAGCCGCCTGGCGAGCCATACCCAGCGGCACCGTGACCTGGTGCCAGGTATCGTTGCGGTTCAGGCGCATGTTCTTCAGGCGGACCCCATCTTGCACCCACTCCCGCCCCGAATCGGCCAGATTGTCGTAGGGCGCCATCAAGATAGTCACGCTGTGACCACGCTTCACCAACGCCCGGGCCATAAAGAAGGCCCGGACGCTCACGGTACCCTTGGGTTTGAAAGCAAAGGGGCCAATCATCACGATCTTCAAGATGCAATCCCCAGCGCACGTTCCTCAGCCATCATCCTTCAGCCGCCGGCCAACTAGAAACCCTCCAGCCGCGTCACGTCCACGATGCCCTGGCTGAGACCCCAGATGTCCTGCAGCAAAGCCAGCCGGCTCTCCCGAAGACTTTGATCCTCATGCATGACCAGCACATCATCAAAAAAGCGAGTGATGGCCGGGACCATGGGCCGGACAGCAGTGAAGAGGCGATCAACGTCGCTGTCCAGCGTGACCTGCGCCCGCGCCATCTGGTAAGCCTCCCCCAGCGCTGCCACTGCCGGTTCAGAGTCCATGCCAGGCTGGAACTGAAAGCGATCAACCTGGTCCCGCACAATGCGAATGCAGCGACCGTAGGCGTTGAGGACATCCGCCCAGTCGTCGCGCGCTACCCAGGCCCCCAACTGGGTGGCGCTGCTGCAAGCGCCATAGGGGTCATCGCTTCGCTCGGCAAGGACAGCATCCACGACATCATAGTGAAAGCCTTGATCCCTGAGCCACCCTCGCAACCGCTCGGCAATAAAGGCTGCCACATCCTCCAATACTTTGTCCGAGACAGGCACAGGCATCAACGCCGCGGCATCGGCCAGCAGCGGACGCAGCGACAAGGCGCTATGGTGGGCGATAAGGCTCTGGACCACACCCAAAGCGTCGCGGCGCATATGGTACGGATCCGCCGATCCCGTAGGAGCGAGTTCCACAGCAAAGAGGCCAACCAGACTGTCCAGCCGGTTCGCCAAACCCAAAGCCAGGCCCGACTGCGTCTCCGGCAGCGCATCACTGGCTGAGCGGGGCAGGTAGTGTTCAAAGATGGCCGACGCGACAGCCTCTTGCTCGCCTGAAAGAAGAGCATACTCTCGACCCATGACCCCCTGCAGACTGGTCAGTTCCACGACCAATTGAGTGGCCAGGTCGGCCTTGCATAGTTGGGCAGCACGCTGGGCGCACGTCTGCTCGTCGCCGTCCAGACCCAGCGCCCGGCCCACAGCCGATACCAGCTTTTCCAGGCGTTTACTCTTGTCCAGCATGGAGCCCAGTTTCTCCTGGAAGGTGAGGGTATTGAGACGAGGCAGAAAGGCTTCCAGAGGCTGGCGCGTATCGTTGTCGTAGAAGAACTTGGCGTCCGCAAATCGGGCACGGAGGACGTCTTCGTTCCCTTCGCGAACCACGTCCAGGTGCAGGTCGTCGCCATTGCGGACAGCGACAAAGTAGGGCAGCAAGCGGTCACTGCCGTCACGTGCTTCCCCCGTGGCGTTTCCGACCACGGGGAAGTAGCGCTGGTGCTTTTTCATGACGGTGACCAGGACCTCTTTGGGCAAGGCGAGGTACTCAGATTCAAAGCGACCCAAGAGAGCAGCCGGGCGCTCAATCAGATTGGTGACCTCTTCCAAGAGATCGGGGTCATCGGGGATGCGTCCGTCTACCGTGGCCGCCAATGCCTCGGCCTGGGCGCGGACCTGTTCGCGGCGCTCAGCCA
Organism: uncultured Chloroflexia bacterium; assembly: GCA_963783445.1. Lineage (GTDB taxonomy): Bacteria > Chloroflexota > Anaerolineae > JAAYZQ01 > JAAYZQ01 > CAWANP01. The sequence goes on from CAWANP010000003.1 coordinate 176,330, forward strand.
CGTCGATGACGATGTGGTGACGGGCCATCGTCGCCAGATAGTCGCCGGCGCGGGCCAGTTCGATGTCGGGTGAGCCCAAAGGGCGCATGCCTCGTGTCGTTCGCCCACTGGCCACGCCGGCGTAGGAAAAGGGGATCACTTGCTCGCCCAGCAGAGCCACCAGCCAGCGCAGCGGGCGGGGGAAACTCACATTCGTCTCGTTCCAGCGCATGGTCCTGGGGAAGCGCAGTTCGGCAAGCAGTCCGGGTAGTGCCTCGGCCAGCACCTCGGCAGCGGAACGGCCGGCCTCGGTTTTGGTCGCGACGACATATGCTCTGTCGCCCTCGGTGACCACACGGAGGGATTCGACCGGCAGACCCTGCTTGCGCGCAAAGCCCTCGGCAGCCCTGGTAGGGTTGCCCTCCGGGTCAAAGGCAACCTTGGCCGGTGGTCCCTGAACTTCAAGCGTGCGGTCCGGCTGCCTGGGCTGCAGGCTGTGGACCAGGACCGCTTGGCGCCGGGGCGTGCCAACAACCTTCAGCGAGCCATAGCCCAGTCGAGCTGCCTGCAACAGCCGCGGGACCGATGCCTCCAGTTGCTCCAGGGCTAAAGCCAAGTCGCCCACCGGCAGCTCCTCGGTCCCGATCTCGAGGAGAAGGGTTCGAGTCTGGAGATTGGCATCTGCAGCTTGAGATTCCCCGGACGGCGCCACTTGGCGCTTGGAGCCTTCAGCTTGAGGATTCAGGAATGGGTAGCCCATCTCCTCGCGCTGCTCCAGATAGATGCGGGCCACTTGCCGGCTCAGGTCCCGCATGCGGCCAAAGTAGGAGGCCCGCTCGGTGACGCCAATGGCCCCACGCGCGTCAAGGATGTTGAATGTGTGAGAGCAACGTTGAATGTAATCGTAGGCGGGGATGACCAGACCCCGCTCCATGCAAGCCTTGGCTTCACGCTCATAGAGGTTGTACATCTTGGCCAGGTTATCGATTCCGGCCAGCTCAAAACTGTAGATGCAGTGCTCCACTTCGGGCCGCATGTAGACGTCGCCATAGGTGTGCACGCCATCCCAGTCAATGTCCCACACAGACCGGACCTTTTGCAGATAGGTGACGATCCGTTCCAGACCGTACGTGAGTTCTACGGCGACAGGGTCCAGGATCAGGCCCCCAGCCTGCTGGAAATAGGTGTACTGGCTGATTTCCTGGCCGTCGAGCCATACTTCCCAGCCCAGGCCCCACGAACCAAGGGCCGGGCTTTCCCAGTTGTCCTCGACAAAGCGCACGTCGTGCTCGCGCATGTCAATGCCAATGGCCTCCAAGCTGCCCAGATAAAGCTCCTGGGGATTGCCCGGATCCGGCTTGAGGATGACCTGGTATTGGGTGTGCATCTGCATGCGGTTGGGGTTCTCGGCATAGCGGCCATCGTCGGGCCGGTAGGAGGGCTCCACATAGCCCACGTTCCACGGCTCGGGACCCAGGACACGGAGGGTCGTCGCCGGATTGGCAGTGCCGGCGCCAAGCTTTTCGCTATAGGGCTGCCAGATCAGGCAGCCATGGTCGGCCCAATATCGGTCCAGACGCATGACAGCGTCCTGGAAGGACAATGGTTTGCTCATAGTCTCAATCCTCTCTCTCGTTCATGCCGGCGTAGGGTTTCCAGGCTGGCGAGCCAAGCAGGGTTCGATAGGAACTCAAATCTACTCTATCTCCTGATCCTGAATCCTGGCCAGGTTCTCGGCCTGACGGGCCAGGTAGCGCTGGGTGTCGGCGCGGCCAAAGTTCACGCTGAAACGATTCTCAGCCTTCACCATGTTGGCTTTGAGCGCGTCCTCCAGATCAACACCACACTGGTAGGCCAATTTGTAAAGGAAGGTAGCGGCATCAGCCAGTTCCCCCGCCAGCCTAGCGCGTGCTTTGCCAGCATCGTCAGCCTCACGATAACCCTCCAGATACCCAACCTCGCGCGCAATTTCGCCGATCTCTTCGATCAGGTGGAGGAAAGAGTGGGAGGGCAAGATTTTCTCCCAGCCCCGTGCCTCGTCGTATGCTTGCAGCCAGGCCTGATACTCACGAATGCGCATACTCAGCCCACCCCCATCTGCCGCCTTAGCCGCTGGATAAACTCTACTGACCTGAGCTTACGCTCCAGGTGATAGGTGATATAGTGGTACATCGTGCGCTCTATCTCGGCATGGCTGGCCGGGCTCAGTCGCAGGTAGCGGCAGGTCTCCCAGTCGCGGGTCTGAAGAAAACGAAGTACCTTGAGGGCATTGACCGAGATTGCCGATGCCGCCACCTGGTCGTAGCCACACTTGGGGCAAAACACACTCCCATCAGCAGCACTCAGGTAATTGACCTCCGGCTCCAATTGTACCTTGCAGCCGCCGCAGACAAAAAGCTGGGGCTGGTAACCTGCCAAGCCCAATAGATGGAGTTCATAGTAACGGGCCACCAGGGGCAGATCGTCGTCCACACACAGCCAGCCAAAAGCATCGTTAAACAGATCGTAAAGAAGTCGGTTCTCGTCCCGATCGGCCGTGAAGGCGTCGGCCAGGTCGGCCACATAGTAAGCATAGGTCGTCCGCAGTAGATCCTCGCGCAGCGCCAGGAAGGGCTCCACCGTCTCAGCCTGCGTGACAATGTCCAGCTCACGGCCGACTGCGACCAGAAACTGGCCACGGGTGAACAGCTCCACGTGTCCGCTCTTGCGGCTGGATGGCTTGCGGGCCCCTTTGGCGATCAGTCGCAGCTTGCCGCGTTCCGGCGTGAACACCGTCAGTAGGCGGTCAGCCTCACCAAAGTCAGTTCGTCTCAGAACGATCGCTTCAGTTCGATAAACCCGCTCCCGGCGCGACATTGTCAGGCAACTATCCGGGAGCACGCCCACCGCGCAGACACAGGGTACATGACAAGAAACTCCAACGTTTGGAACCCATGAATCGCCAGCCACTTGCCGTCAAAAAAGGCCCGCCGCCCAAAATGAGGAGCAGCGGACCTCGCCAGGTGTCGTTGTTGCCGCCGCTCAGTAATAGCCCCTGAATCCAGCGCCCATCTGCGCATTGGTGAGCACGGTACCCACCAGGCGGGCATTGATCTGCTCCAGGCGCTGCACGGCCGTCCGTGCACTTTCGCGGCGCGTTGTGCCGGCGCTGATGACCAATAGTACGCCGTCTACCTTGGTGGCCAGCACCGCCGCGTCAGTCACAGCCACTACCGGCGGAGTATCGAAAAAGACCTGGTCGGCCTGTTCAGCCAAGGCGGCGATGACCTCTTCCATTCGCCGGGAACCCATCAGTTCGGCAGGGTTGGGAGGCAGCGGGCCGCTGGTCAGTACCGACAGCCCCTCAATGCCCGTGTCCTGCAGCGGCGGCGAAGCCAATGCCCCGTCATCCATCATCATCGTCGTCAGGCCTGATTCGTTGTTCAGATCCAGGATCTGAAACAGCTTGGGCCGTCGTAGATCAGCACCGACCAGGATCACCTTGCGCCCGGCCTGGGCGGAGACCACGGCCAGGTTCACCAATGTAGTGGACTTGCCCTCCCCCACCCCAGCCGAAGTGACAACCAGTGTCTTGAGCGCCTCGTCCAGGCTAGAAAAATCGAGGTTTGTCCGCAGGTTGCGATATGCCTCGCTGATGGGCGAGCGAGGTTCGGAAATCGTGATTAGGTCGGTTTGCTTTTCAGTCATGGGTTGCCCTGTCTGCTCATTCGAACCTAGAGATTGGATAGCGGCTGTTCACAGCAAGCCGACGATCAAAGCGCCGATACCGGCGCCGATCACCGCACCGACCAGAAAGGTTAGCAGGAATCCAGGCTCCACCCAGGCGGGTAGTCCCCATTTCGAATCGCTGCTGGACCTAGACTCACTGCCGGCAGGGATGGCGCCCAATACAGTAACCCCTACGGCCTTTTCCACATCTGCCGCGGTACGCAGGATGTCCGATTGCAGCCACTCCAAAAAGAAGATGATCAGGCCGCCGATGATTGCGCCAAAGACGGCGGCGGCCACCATGTTGAACTTGACTTTGGGCGAGGATAGCGGCACGTCGCGAATATCGTCTACCTTTTCCACGTAAATGCGGTCGCGCTTGTCCTGCTCACTGTTCCACTGCCTCCGCTCGTCAACAAACACATCGGCCAGTGTTTGAGCCATCAGCCGCGCTTCCTCCGGGTCGTGGCTCTCCGCTTGGAGGGTCAGACTCAGATTCGCGGCATCATCGCTCACGTCCAGGTTGGCCAGAAAATCGTAGGTAGACATGTCGAGTTGGGCGCGGTCGATGGCATCCTGTGTCATGCGGTGGCTTCTGATGTTGAGCACATAGTTGCGCAGCAGGTCCTTGGTGGCCTGGCTCAGCCCCCAGTCGGCCCGCGCCGGATTGACGCTGAGCTGGATGGTGGCCTGGTAGGTCTCGGATATCAGCAAGCTGACGCCCAGCGCCGCAATAGCGGCCACCACGGCCACCAGCAGGATGATCCAGCCGCGCTTGAGCGCGATATTCCAGTACTCACGAAACTCCACACTTGCCTCCAAATGGGCTGTCTTGGTCGGAATATTGTATCATGGAAAGGCCCCAGACCCAAATCCCAGGGAATCGGATGAGTGCAACCCTCAAGTGCCCTTTGCCTTGCCCCATCGACGCTTTGTCCGGGGGATCTCCCCAGGACCGGCACGCCCAATGCCTCTGCATCGGCGCGGTCACGGACCGTGTCGTCCAGATAGTCCCACAGGAAAGCCAGGGCCACACCCGCCACCAGCGCGATGAGCAGGCGGAGGGGCAGATCGAGTTTGCTCTTGAGACTGCGGCCCACCTGGCCCATGCCCGGGCCGTCGATCAGCACCGCCCTGGCCTCGACCCCAACCAATTGCGGGAAATAGTCCGCACCACCATCCTCGACGGCCGCTCCCACGGCCTCGGCAATGACCTGGGTCTGGTCCGGGTCGCTCCAGGTGATACTCACCGTCATGATGCGGTGCTCTCGGCTGGCAAAGATGACGCCCGCCGGCACAGAAAAGCCCACGTCCTGGCTGATGCGGGCGGCAAAGTCTCCGCCCTTGACACCTCGCTCAGATCGTCGGCCAGGTACTCTGAAGCCAGCCAGGCATCGGAACGCCCATCACCGGAGGCGGCGCTCACCGGCTCGTCGCCCTCAATGCCGATGGCAAAGCGCATGGTCGCCTGGTACACCGGCGCGGGCTCCTGGTAGGTAACCAGGCTGGCCACCAGGACGATGGCCAGCAACGCGGCGATCAGCCACCATCGCCGCCAGATGATGCGCCAGTAGTGCTCGTAGTTCCATCAGATCCTCATTTTCTGCTCGATAAAAGCCTGCAGATGGGCCTTGAACTTTTTAACGTCGAATTGCTCGGCGTGCGCCCGGATTGCTGCCGGGTCGTAACTCGCCTCGTCAAAGCGGCGGACGGCCTGGGCCAGAGACTCGGGCGTTTGCTCGTGAAAAAAGGTCCCGGTGACCCCCTCCACTACGGTGTCCAGGCGCCCCCTCCGGCATAGGCGATCACCGGCCGGCCTGCTGCCATGGCCTCTACCGGCGCGATGCCAAAGTCCTCCAGCCCGGGAAAGACAAAGGCCCGGCAGCGCGCGAGCAAGGTACCCAGTTCTTCATCGGGCACACGGCCCAGGAAGCGTACATTCGGACCGGCAATCGCCTCCAGGCTCTCCCGGTCGCGGCCATCGCCGGCGATCCACAGCGGCAATCCCAATTCGGTAAAGGCCCGCACAGCCAGGTCAATGCGCTTGTACGGGATCAGCCGGGACACGATGAGGAAATAATCATCGTGGTCCTGCACCGGATTGAACCTGCCCGTGTCCACAGGCGGATAGATGACGGCCGAGTCGCGACCGTACAAGCGCCCGATCCGCGCCTGAACCTCGTCTGAAATGGCCACAAAGGCATCCACCCGGCTCGGCCGCCGCCCGCTCCCATCGCTGGAGCTGGCCCAGGAAAGGCCGTACCATGCTGTCGCGCTGCCCCACCCACCTGCTCCCGATCCACATAGCTATCAAGTTCCACACAAAGCGCGTCGGGGTCAGACAGTAGCAGATATGGCGCGTACCGGGCGACGTTTGAACGCCAAAGCAGAAGGCGCTCTTGTTCGAGATGACCAGGTCATAGCCGCGCAATTCCAGGCCGCCAAAGGCCAGCGGGATACAACAGCAGGTAGGGCTGGTGGCGGCGATAGATGCCCGGCAAGCGGTCCATCCACGTGGTACGGATATCCCACGCCCGGTACGACTCGGGCATGGCCTCGCGCCAGTAGATCGACGTATAGATCGGGCGCCTGGGGGAACATCTCCACCAGCGCCTCCAGCACCCCTTCGGCCCCACCCATCTGGTTGAGCCAGTCGTGGACGATTGCGACTCTCAAAGGATCCTTGCTTGGCGAGCGTCGGCCCCCGCAGGGCGGAACCGCGCCTGAATTATACCAGAAAGGCGCAGAATTGACAACGCAGGCCGCGATGCGGTGATTGGTGGGTCATTGGACCCTATTTCAACTTACGTGGGTGACTTGATTCCAAGTTACCTAGGCTGTCAACCTGTGCCTTGTGGAGTGAGCATCCTCAGATGCGAACGGACCGAACCCCAGGGGGAAAACATTCCGCATCAGGGGCCCGCCACGAGGCCTCGCGGTGGATGCTACACTCCTCAGGAGGCAGGAGCACGTTCACTTTCCGCCCACAGAGCTGACATACACTCTGCTTGATGGCTGTGGTCGGGCGGAGAATCACAGGAGAGGTGCTACGGTAGCTTGATCCTTTCGGAGACGCCGTGGGTTCTGCATTGCAGGAGCGCTGAGACGGGCGAACTGGCGGTTGGACAGGTGTAGATGAACGGCGGCCCCGGTACAGGCCAGGTAAGGGCACGTACCAGCATGGACGAATGGGTTACTGTCTCAGTGTCTCACTGTCCTGGCGTATGCCCTCCTGGTTAACGTTCCTCCTATTTGGTGGACACCTAGTTTGAACACACCTGCAGAGCTTGCTCGAACTGGTCCGGACTCACTTAGCCCAAGGTTGAATGGCGGCGCACCCAGTTGTAGAACGCCTCGATGTGGCGAAAGATGTCCTGCCAGGCGCCACGATGGCGACTAGATGCCGGAGAAGCTAACATAAGCGTTTCGTAGTGCGTTCGTATGCCTGCAGAAAGCTGTCCATCGAGCAAGGAGCTCTGAGATGTGATAGAGTGGGAACAGGCTGCCGCCGATCCAGCGCTTCACTGAGAGGAGGGTTATTGATGAGCGGATCACTACCCATATTGCAGGTGCTGGTACTGCTGCTGGCCGCGATCCTGGCGGGAGGCGGCCTGATGCTACTGGGCATCGGCGGGCTGGCAAGCCTTAACCGTGACTCGGCAGCGAGAGGCTTTGCGGGGATTGGCACCGTGCTGCTGGTCATGGCCGGCTATGTCGCCGTCCGGGCGCTTTCCGGGTAGGGCATCCCCGAGAGGGGCGCCACAGGCGAAGGCCGCTGAGTCGCGCAACCCTGGAGGTACCTGGGCATTGCCGGCAACCTTTGGATCAAAAACGGACCGGCGTGGGCCTTACAGCCCATGCCGGTCCGTTTTCTGTTTCCTGAACCTATCTCACTACGCTCGTGATGTGGCTGTCGCCTAGAAGCGGCCCAGGAACATCAACAGGCTTCGGAAGGCCGAGTGTGAAGACTGGGCCTTTTTGAAGCTTGCCGACAAGCGGGCCTTTTCTGCCTGACGGATTCTTACCTTGTGCTCCAGATTGATTACATCCAGGATCGCACCGCTATGCATCTTGCACCTCCTCGTAGAATGGGTAGTGATCGGGTCTCTAGCCGGTGAGGCGCCCCATGAAAAAAAGGGCACCTGGGCTGGAGCCAGATGACCTTCTCCTACGCCTACGAGGTTAGCTGACGGGCTCGGGCTGAAGAAGCGTGCCCTATGGTGTCAACGGCGCTGGCGCCGTTGAGACCAATTCGCCCCAGGTTTGGGTCCCCCGCTGTCAATGCATTCGGCGGATTGAACTATGCGATTGTCGCTGCAGGGTTTTACCACAGCTCGGGTAGCCTGTCAAGTCTCGAGCAGGGTGTGGCTATTGTCCCAAGGGCAAGACGATAGGCTAGTACATATCTAGAGCTAAGCGTTGGCATGGTGACTCGACCGCACCGCCGTGAAACAGGCGGTGCTAGTCATAGTCTTATGGTTTCTGGCCTAGCGCTGGCTCTTCCAGGCCAGCGCGACCTTTGCATTCAAACCATCAGTCCAAGCATGCACTAGGGCTGGAAACTGTATCGCCAGTAGGTGCGCTCCCTTTCCCGCTCCCTTCTGCCTGTCATTTCAGCTATCTCGATCTCGACGGCCCCGCACTTTTGCGCTGCTTCCAGCGAGATCTCTATTGCATCGGGCTGGTAGAAGCGGTTGAAAGCGTCGAGCACTGCTTTGCGCTCCTCCAGGTCCTCAACAATTCGCGCCTGGCCATAACAGATCACGCTGTCACTGTCCACGTGGCAGGGATCCGCCTCCGAGTGCCGGCGGACCTCGCCAGACTGCCGCCCTACCGTGAAGCAGACCTGGGGGTTCTCCTGCAAATGATCCAATTTCAAACCAGTCAAGGCACAGTGGAACAGGATTTTGCCCTCCACATAGGCATAGTTCAGCGGCACGACGTAGGGCTTCCCGCCGACCGATAGACCCAGGTAGCCTATGGTCTCCTCGAGCAGGATCTCTTCCATCTCTTTGCGCGACACTTGGAATTCTTTTGATGACATCTGGTTCCCTCCATCGGTACCCATTGGCCCTTTGAGATTGTGGAACTGTGCGGCGCCAGCCCTACCGATTCCGGGCGGGGCGTACCAGGTGGGGACGCCCATGGCTCCATAGATTATACCTGAGAGCCAGAACATTGGTCAAATGAACCAGTACGCGGGTTGTTCAGGTGCAACGCACCTTGGCACTCCAGTGAATGCCATACTATCGACAGAAACCACACCAGAATAGCCCTGCGGTGTTCAGTCAAGGAGGTGCGTTGCACCTACATCGTCCAAGGTCCGCTCTTCTTGCGCGGAACAGGAATCAGGGTTAGAATAGTCGTGGATACGGGGAGTGTCTTTTCTGGACAGCCCCACAGATTCTTGGGAATTGCGGCCGTGGCGCAAGCATAGAAACAGACACCGCAGAGCACGCCATGGTCCGCGTCCAAAGGAGATAGCATGTACGATCACGAAACCTACCTGTCGCCGCTGACCTGGCGCTACGGCTCTGATGAGATGCGCCGGATATGGAGCACGGCCCACCAACGGCGGCTGTTCCGGCGCATCTGGGTTGCCCTGGCCGAGGCCCAGGCGGACTATGGTCTGGTGACACCCGAGCAGGTTGCCGATCTGCGCGCCCACGCCCAGGATATCGACATCGAACGCGCCCACGAGATCGAGGCCGAAACCCACCACGACCTGATGGCCGAGGTCAAAACCTTTGCCGAACAATGCCCGGTGGGAGGCGGCATCATCCACCTGGGCGCCACCAGCATGGATATCGAGGACAATGCCGATGCCCTGCGGCTCTGCGAGGGGCTGGACCTGGTCTTGGAGAGGCTGCGCGCGCTGCTGGCCGGCCTGGCTGAGCAGATCGAGGCCCGGGCCGATCAGGCCTGCATGGGCTACACCCACCTCCAACCGGCCGAGCCGACGACGGTGGGCTACCGCCTGGCCCAATACGGCTTTGATCTGCTCACCGATCTGGAAGAACTGCAGCGCACGCGTGACGGCCTGAGGGGCAAGGGCATCAAGGGCGCCACCGGGACCTCGGCCTCATACGTACAACTCCTGGCTTCACCGCCAGCCACGGGGGCCACTGGATCTTCGGGGTCGCCTGACGCTGGTGAAATGGGGCGCGCCCGCGATCTGGAAGCCAAGGTCATGGCCAAGTTGGGGCTCGAAGCCTTCCCCGTGGCCACGCAGACCTATCCCCGGAAGCAGGACTGGCTGGTGCTCAACGCCCTGGCCGGGCTGGCTGGTTCGCTGTACAAATTCGCCTTCGACCTGCGAATCCTGCAGGCCCAGCCCTTTGGCGAATGGAACGAGCCTTTTGGCAGCCGCCAGGTGGGTTCTTCGGCCATGCCCTTCAAGCGAAATCCCATCCGCGCCGAGAACATGGACAGCCTGGCCCGGCTGGTGGCGGCCCTGCCGCGGGTGGCGTGGGACAATGCCGCGCATTCCCTCCTGGAGCGCACCCTGGACGACTCGGGCAAACCGGCGGCTGATCCTGCCCCAGGCCTTCCTACTCTGCGACGAACTGCTGCTGCGGGCCAACGGCATCCTGCAGGGGCTGGTTGTCCGGGAAGAGGGGGTGGCCCGCAACCTGGCGCTCTATGGTACCTTTGCCGCCACGGAGCGCCTGTTGATGGAACTGGTCAAGGCCGGCGCCGACCGCCAGGAGATGCACGAACTGATCCGGCGGCACAGCATGGCCACCTGGGACGCGGTCCAGCAGGACGAGCCCAATCCCCTGGCCGGCCTGCTGGCCGGTGACCCGGAGGTAGTGGCTTTCCTGCCGGCTGAAGAGGTCCTGGGATTGCTGGATGCCAGGGACTATGTGGGGGATGCGCCCCAGCGGGCACGGGAACTGGCGGCGTTGATCGTCGAAGCAGGATAGAGCTGGGAAGGCTGGGGGATTCCGGCACCGCCGTAAACAGGCGGTGCTGGGAAGATTTCTGTCGATTTCAATTCCTAGCACCGGCTCTTTCAGGCCGGTGCGCTACACCGAGATCATTAGAGACTTGGCGAGAGAGCCAGTTAGCATCCCGGAGGCAATCCCTGATGAGAACCTACACACTTGAGTATATGTCAGGAGCCAAGCATGGACCATAGCACCGCTCTACAACAAGGGCGACACTCGGAACAGGTATTATGGTATGGTATCGACCTACCGCTAGGCATGGGCAAAGGATCCATCGCGGGGCCGTTTTGTACACTGATCGAGCCTGAATGAGACAGCGGGGATACTCTCAGAACCACGCTTCTACTCGGCTTTGAGGTCACCTGGAGTCTGCAAGGCCATCACGAGTGAAGGAACACAGAGATGTCAGGTACAGCTACATCGCGGACTGCCCGATATCTACCAGGGCTCGCCAGTACCCGGAAGGTTACTATCTGAGGATCAACGGCAAGAATGATGCTTCCGGATTCACCTGGACCGTGACCGAGGCTGTCCTGGTCCCGTCGGCATCGACCAGGTTGACGCTATTCCGCAGGGTCCTGCCGTCGCTGACGGCGATGGTAACCACATAGCTGATGGTGACCGTCTGGCCCGCTGGCGGCGTGTCGCTCCACGTCAGGCGATGTTGGGCGTTGTTGTAGGTCGGCACGACCCTCGTGCCTTCCAGTACAAAGCTATCTGGCGAGCTGACGCCGGCGGCCAAGGTGTCTGTGAGGGTTAGGGCCTTGCCTGTGCCGACGAAACGAACGGTATAGGTGATGGGGTCGCCTTGCCTCCCTGCCATTGGCGACGCGGTATTCATGAGGGAATGGCCCCAGGTGACGATCAGGGTGGGACGGTCCTTCTGTCCAACTTTTTCAAAGTCGGAAGTACGAAAGTATTTCCCACCGTGCAATGCCGAGTCGGCTTCGTAGAGTGCCAGACGCACAGGCTGTCCAGCAGCGTAGGCCTCCGCAACCGCCCGGCTGACATCCCACTGGCGAGACGCGCCCGCCGGTGGAGGGGGATCCTCAAGGGGGGCAACCCAGGTAGCGGCCACGTTCTCCAGCGCCAATGGCGCATTATTCCAAGTCAACGTGCTTTCGTTCCAGTCTTCACCTACGGTGAGTACCTGGATGAGCGAAGGTTGCGGCCCGGGATCCCACCCTTGGCCTGCATTGCCAAACTGATGCAAGACCAGAGTGGCTGAGATGATTGTTGCTCCACTGGGGATGGCCTGCAGAGGGAATGTGACATAGTATTTGGAGAAGCAGGGCCAGTCAGCCACGTCGCCCACGTTCTGGATGTTGAGCCATTGCCTGCCGGTGTAGTTGAGATTGCCCCAAGTGGGAAAAAAGTCGGGGGATGTGGCTGCTCCACAGTTGGTGCTGCCGCCCACATCGGCATCCGCGACCGTCGCCCCATTCAGCCCATGCCGGATCATGACCGTGCCGCCGGGAGTCGCCGGTGGCGGATTGTAGGTTGGCATACCAAAGATTAGTTGGCCCCAGGTGATTGGCTGTGACGGCACAAGAGTCGGGGGCCACGTCTGGTCAGGCAACGGAGGGCTGCCGCCATCGTCCCGGTCGTGCAGGACCAGGCCCATGCCCCAGGCCGTGCCCGGCGGCGGTGGTTCACTCACTCCCAACTCTGAAAATGGAATGGCATAGCGCAGGCTCCAGCCCCGGTCGTCGCCGTTGTTGTTGGGTTCGTCGCCCCGGTAGCCGGTCCGGGTGACAAAGGGTACCGAGGCCGCTGACCAACCGCTGCCATTGCCCTGGAAGGCAGCCTGGTAGGGAGCGCGATCCTCCCACCAGGTGAGTTGGGCATCGAAACGATAACTGTGGATATCGGGCACGCTTGCCGTGTCTCCGCCGGTGTTGATATACAGAGTCGCCGAATCCCAGGCGGTCAGATCTCCAGGCGAAGCGGAGGGATCGTACCACAGGCGACGATCCATGACGGATAGCCGTACCTCAAGATACTCCTGGCGATAGCCGACACGCACGTCAACCGAGTTGGTGGCAGTGGTGACCTGGCCAAACCAAAAGACCGCCATCTCGGCGGTTCTTATGGCGCCATCAAAGTAGGGGGCATTGACCCTGGGCTTGGAAGGGAACCGGTATAGAGCACCAGAGTCCGGCTCAACAGGGGCAGCAAGCGGCGCTGCTTCCTTGGCCTGAGCCGGCCAACTGCTCGCCAGGAGCAGCAAACTAACCAGAATCACAAGCTTTCTTGGCAACAAAGGCATATCGTTATCTCCTGGCGCCGAGTATACGCATCACTTGCCCTTGTGTCAAAAAAAGGGGAAACGATGCATGGAGGCTCAAGTCGGAATGGGATGAGTTCGTTGCCGGGGTAACGTTGTCCACTTTCCCTTGAAGCTATCCAGATTGGGGAGATACAAAAGGGAACGTGTGGGCCACGTTCCCTTTGCACATTGCGGATCTATATCCAGTACCCCCGGGGCGACTCGAACGCCCGCGCACGGCTCCGGAGGCCGCCGCTCTATCCGCTGAGCTACGGGGGCAGGTTGGGGGTATTCTAGCACAAGGTTGCGGGGTTGGCAAGATGGGGGATGGAGGATGGAGATTGGGTGATTGGTACTGCATGTACGTGCTGGTATTGCGTGTTACGTGTTGGTTGACGGGAGTTAGGCAGAAGCTGGGGTTGCTGCTGGGTCGCTGTCATCGTCTCTGGCTGCCGGCTTCCAGTCATCCGGCAGGCGGCCATAGATGGCCGTCAGTTGCAGCAGCCTGTCCGCCACCTCGCGGGTCAGGGCGCCGGGCTGCAGGCGCCAGCACCAGTTGGGCGGGCCGACGGTGCTGGGGGTGTTCATCGCGTTCTCGTGGCCCAGGCTGAGCAGGTCCTGGACGGTGGTCATGGCCGTGTTGGCCACCGAGGCCCAGGCCAGGCGGATCAGGTCCCAGGCGATGTCAGCGCCATCGCTGCCCAGGTACTTGCGGGCATAGTCCCGCTCCTCCTGCGGTGGAGGTGGCCTCGTACCAGCCCACGGCCGTATCGTTGTCGTGGGTGCCGGTGTAGGCCACCCAGTCGCGGGTATAGTTGTGGGGCAGGAAGGGGTCGGCCGGGCCGCCGCCGAAGGCAAACTGGACCACCTTCATGCCGGGGTAGCCAAACTCTTCCTGCAGGGCGTCCACGCCGGCCCGCGATTCGGCGTCAAAGTCGCCCAGGTCCTCGGCAATGATGGCCACCTCGCCCAGGGCGCCGGTGACAGCGTGGAAGAGATCGGCGCCAGGGCCGTAGCAGCCAGCGCCCCTTGACGGCGGTCTTTTCCCCGGCCGGCACCTCCCAGTAGTTGTAGAAGCCCCGAAAGTGGTCGATGCGCACCACGTCGGCCTGGGTGAAGGCCATGCGGAAGCGGTCGATCCACCAGCCATAGCCCTCCTCGGCCATCAGGTCCCAGCGGTAGAGGGGATGGCCCCACAGCTGTCCCGTCTCGCTGAAATAGTCGGGCGGCACGCCAGACTGGACCGTCGGCTTCAGGTCCTCGTCAAAGTGAAACAGGTGGGGCTTGGCCCAGACGTCGGCGCTGTCCAGGGCGACAAAGATGGGGATGTCGCCGATGATGCGCATGCCCCGCTCGTTGGCATAGCGTTTTGAGGGCCAGCCACTGCTCAAAGAACTGCCACTGGCGGTACTTTTGGCTCCTCGATCTCGCCGGCCAGCGACTGCGCGCGCCTGGGCCAGCGGCCTCGGGCTGGCGGGTGGCCAATCCCGGCTCCCATTCCTCCCAGGGGCGCAGGTCGTGGGCCTCTTTCAGGGCCATGAACAGGGCGAAATCATCCAGCCAGGCGGCCTGCTCCTGGCAGAAGCGGGCAAAGGCTGCGCGTTGGTCCGGCGGGCGCCTGGGTGCGGAAGTTGGCAAAGGCCCGGTTCGAGCAGGCGGGTCTTGTGATAGATGACCGGTCCAAAATCGACCTTGTCATCCGGGAAGAAGGGAGGTCCTCCAGGTCAGCCTGCGACAGGTGGCCGGCCTCCAGCAGCTTCTGCGGGCTGATGAGCATCGGGTTGCCGGCAAAGGCGGACAGGCCCTGGTAGGGCGAATCGCCGTAGCCGGTGGGGCTGAGGGGCAGGACCTGCCAGTAGGACTGGCCCGCGGAGGCCAGAAAATCTACAAATCGTAGGCTGCGTCGCCCAGGTCGCCGATGCCAAACCGGCCGGGGAGCGATGTGGGATGCAACAGGATGCCGCTGCGGCGCGGGAATCGCATGTGTTGGACCTCCGGGTGGTGCGTGTTTCGTGTTGCAGGCCGAGCGGACTCGGCTTGCGTGTTGCGTGTCACGTGCCGTGGGGTTATTATAGCAGAGTTTGGCGGCTAGTGCACGTTTTGGGGTGGCTGTTCTCGCACGGCTAATAGAGACATGTGAGGCTGAGTACCGTCCAATTACGGGGGTCCAGATCCTCAAGATCTGCTTTGCGGCCTTTGCGTTGTGGGTTCTGGTGGCACCCGGAGGCGGAGATCAGGGATTGATGGAGCGTACCGGGCCGTCGCGGCAGACGAGCCAGCCTTTATGGCTGCAGGAGCCGCACACCCCAAAGCCACAGCGCATGTAGCGCTCGTAGCTCAGTTGGGCGGGCAGGCCGTGGTCGCGGGCCAGGGTCTCCACTGCCTCCAGCATGGATTCCGGCCCGCAGGCGTAGATGGCCTGGCAGCCGTTGTGTGCCAGCAGGCGCTCGGCCGCCTCGCTGGCCAGGCCCTGCTGGCCCAGCGAACCATCGTCGGTGGTGATGATCACGCGCGCGCCCAGGGCGGCGGTACGGCGGGCAAAGACGACGCCTGATGCGGTCCGCGCACCGATGATGGCGGTCACCTCCAAACCGGCAGATCTGGCGCGTTCGGCGAGAAAGTGGAGGGGGGCGACGCCATAGCCGCCGGCGACCAGGAGAATACGGGATCCTTCGGCTGGTCCCTCGGGGTCTCGGGATGAACTCAGGACAGGTTGGGTACCAAGGGTAAAGGGCTGGCCCAGGGGGCCGCGGAGCCAGAGACGGCCGCCCACACTCAGGGAAAAGACGTCCTCGGTAAAAGGTCCGACGCGGGCGATGGTCAGGGTGACAGGGTCGGCGCGGACCAGGCTAAAGGGTTTCTCGTCGATGCCGGGCAGCCAGGCCATGACAAACTGGCCCGGTTCGGCATCCAGATGCTGGTCGAACACAAAGGTCCGTATCGCGTCGCTCTCGTCGGTGATGCTCACGATACGGGCTGCTCGCGGGGAGACTCGTCTTGCTGCGTGTCATCGGTGCGCCACCCCCCGATAGGTCCTGCACATGCTGGCAGCCCAGCTCGGCCAGAGAGCGATTCGATTTCTTCGTCGATCCGGCCAAAGGCCTCGAGGCCCATCTCCGTACACGGCTGAACCGAGGCCCACCGCCGTGGCCCCGGCCATGATCATCTCCACGGCGTCACGACCGCTGGCGACGCCGCCCATACCCAGGATGGGGATCCTACGGCCCGGTAGATCTCGTACACGCAGCGCAGGGCCAGGGGCCGGATGGCCGGCCCGGACAGGCCGCCGGTACGGTTGGCCAGGACCGGCCGCCGGGCGTGCACATCGATGACCATGCCGGTCAAGGTATTGATGGCGCTGATGCCGTCGGCCCCGGCGGCTTCCACGGCCCGGGCGATGGCCGCGATATCGGTGACGTTGGGCGAGAGCTTGACCAGGACAGGCACCCGGCCGGCGACGGCTTGCTTGACCGCCGCGGTGACCTCCGCGGCCGCGGTCGCGCTGGCGGCAAAGGGGATGCCAAATTCGTCGTGGACGTTGGGGCAAGAGATGTTGACTTCGACCAGGTCCGGCGCCGCCTCCATGACGCGGGCGGCTACCCGAGCATAGCTCTCCACGGTGTCGCCAAAGATGCTGGCGATCAGCGCCGCACCCTGGGGGCGAAGCAGCGCCTTGGCCCTCCGCAGTTCCTTGACCTCGGACTCGATGCCGGGATTGGCCAGGCCCACGGCGTTGATCAGTCCTGCCTCCCAGGCCAGGACCGTGGGATTGGGATGCCCGGCGCGGGGCTCCAGGCTGCAGGACTTGGCCGTGACGGCTCCAGCGCCGGCTCCGGCCACACGGGCCAGCGACTCCGCATCGCTGCCCAGGATACCGCTGGCCAGAACCAGGGGATTGGACAGTTCTATACCGCACAGACTCACCTTCAAACAGGCATCATGTGTCATACTTGGAACTCTGTCTCCGCTCTCACAACCCGTCCAAAGCCAGGAGCGACCCGGATCCGGCCATCGTCACAAGAAAAAAGGGCACCTATTGGGATAGTATCCCAAACGGTGCCCGGTTCCTTTGGTTGGTTGCATCTCGTGTTGCGTACGCACGCTCCTCCACCCGGAAGAAAAGCTGCGGCATTATACCACAGAGGCGGCATGGGGCCAAATCGAGCTATTCAGGTCACGTGCACCCGCTTTCTCATCCAAGCCCTCGAAGCTTTTTTTGCCAGCATACGAAGGCAGCCTCCTTGATTTTGACAGGCAGCGGCAACTGCCATATGATGGCCTTTGAAGATCACGCTCAGGGGAGCCGAGCATGCCAAAGCCGATTGCCGTCATTGGTACACTGGACACCAAAGGATACGAAGTCGCCTACATCCGGGATCTGATCCAGGCACGAGGCCATCGCACTTTGATCCTTGACCCCGGGTTGCTGGGCCAGCCGGCCATCGATGCGGATTTCCCGCGGCAGGTGATCGCTCGGGCGGGAGGAGCAGAATTGGCCGGCCTGATTGCCGCCGGGGACAAGGGGCAGGCCATCCAGACCATGATCGACGGCACACGATGCGTCGTCATCCAACTCTATGCGGAGGGAAAGCTGGGCGGCGTCATCGCCGTAGGGGGCGGCCAGGGGACAGCCATCGGCACGACTGCGATGCAAGCGCTGCCCATCGGTGTGCCCAAAGTCATGGTCTCTACCATCGCCAGTGGCCAAAATGTGTTCGAGCCCTACGTTGGCACCGCCGATGTGACGCTGATGCACTCGGTGGCGGACATCCTGGGCATCAATACCGTCACGCGAAAGATATTCACCAACGCCGCGGCAGCCGTAACCGCCATGGTCGAGGCCAGGGAAGCGGACGAAGGCAACGACAAGACGATTCTGGGTACGACAATGCTGGGGCTGACCACCCCCTGCGTGCTGCACGCCAAGGGGATATTGGAATCTTGGGGCTATGAGTTGGTGGCCTTTCACCCCAACGGCACGGGCGGGCGCTCAATGGAGCGATTGATCAAAGAGGGCCTGATCCGGGGCGTCCTGGACATCAGTACCCAGGAACTGGCCGGGCACGTCTGTCGAGGGTTGTTTGATGCCGGGCCCGATCGTTTGAAGGCAGCCGGGCGGCGAGGGATCCCCCAGGTGGTTGCGCCGGGCGGCACCGACTATATCGTCCTTGGCCCGCTGTCCTCACTGAGCCAGGAACAGCGCGATCGCCCCCTCATCATTCACAATCCCAATATCACACTGATTCGCACGGCCAAGGACGAGATGACGGAGATTGGGCGTGTGATGGCTCAACGTCTGAACGAAGCCAGAGGACCGGCAGTGGTATTGATTCCGGAGGGTGGGTTCAGTTACTCGGACCGGCCAGGCCACACCTTCTACGACCCTGAGGCGAACGGGGCCCTGGTTGACGCGTTGGAAGCAGAACTGGCGCCCAAGATACGCCTGCACAAAGTAGATGCCCACATCAATGATGAGGCCTTTGCAGAGACAGCGGCTCGCGTAATGCAGGAGTTGATGGAAACGTAGGTACGGTCTGACTAGCGTGGTTCCCTGGATCCATAGCCGCCAAGACATCAGCGATCCAGAAGCGGCCACTCTGTCTCGCCATAGGCCGCGTGGCGAAAGGCCATCCAGGGCAACAGCGCGCATTTCATCCGCGCTGGGCGCAGGCTTGATTGGAGTTCCGCCAGGAATTCGTCTTTTCCCCACGCATCCAGCTCGTCGAGCGTGCGGCCCTCGATCGCCTCAGTCAGGATCGACGCCGCTCCCAGGCAAAGCGCGCAGCCCCGGCCGTCAAAGCGCGCTTCAACGATCCGTCCGTCTTCCACAGAGGCTTCGATGATCACCCGGTCGCCACACAGCGGGTTGTATTCTTCTGCCGCCAGATCAGGCGAAGTCCAGGCGCCCCTTGTTGCGCGGCTTGCGGTAGTGGTCGAGCAGGCGGTCGGTGTACATCTCGCTCACGAGACTGCCTCCGAGCTGGGCGCCGGCTCGCTTTCCGCGCACAGGATTGAGGCATTTGCCGATTGGGCCGCGGCTGTCCCGCAGCGAGACGCCACTGCGCCCATTCTTGACCGCTATCACCTCCGAGATGATGCTCAGCGCTGTTTCCTCCGGAGAGCGCCCGCCCAGGTCCAGGCCAATGGGGGCGTAGACGCGCGCCAGTTGCTCCCGCGTGACGCCCCATTCCGCCATGCGCTCAAAGCGCGCGGCGTGGGTGCCACGGCTGCCGATGGCGCCGATGTAGGCCGCCTCCGTCTGGAGGGCGGCGGCCAGTGTTGGCTCGTCGATCTTGGGATCGTGGGTCAGGATCACGATGTAGGTCGCCTCGTCGACCTCAATATGGGCCAGCGCCTCGTCGGGCCATTCCAGCAACACCTCGTCGGCTTCGGGGAAGCGCTCGAGGCTGGCGAACTTGGCCCGGGGATCGGCGACAATCACGTAAAAGCCCAGCTCCTTGGCAAAGCGGGTCAGGGGGATGGCCGTGTGCACGCCACCAATGATGACCAATACCGGCGGCGGCAGGAAGGGCTCGACAAAGACCTCCACACCTGGCTCGATCTCGTGGATGGCACCAGCCTCCACACGAGAGGCGAGCGTCTCCTGAGCGACCTCGACCACTCGTTCGTCTGCTTGCCCCTGCACCAATCCATCGCTGGTAACGAGTACCGAATCCCCGACTGATGATTCCCCCGAGACCGCTACGGCCAGCGTCACCGGGCTCCCCTGCTCCACGTGGTCTACCAGCACGGTGACCAGCGCCGGATCGAGTTCCTGGAGGAATACGTCGATGGTCCCGCCGCAAGCCAGGCCCACGTCCCAGATCATGTCCTCGGTGATGCCAAAGTGCAGCTTGCGCGGTGGGCCGCCGTCCAAGACATCCATCATCTCCTCGTAGACGGTGGTCTCAACGCAACCGCCGCTTACCGAACCGGCCATCTGGCCAGCAGAGGAAACGATCATCCGCGCTCCCACCGGTCGCGGCGCCGAGCCGGCCATGCGGATGACCGTGGCTACGGCCACCTTTTCCCCGGCGGCGAACCAATCCTGGATCTGTGGCAAAAGATCTAGCATAATGCTTTCTTAGCCTCCAATCACAAACTCTCTGTCACGACTTGACCCACGTGAGCAGGCGCAGGCCGCCGCCACGCTTGATCTGGCGGAATGTGGCCCCTTGCGAAACCGAGTAGAGCACGACTTCAGGGTCGTATACCCGCGTGCCACTGATGGCGTTCACGCCAATCTCAAAGAGCTTGGCCGTGAGTGGGGCACTGGGCCCGAGCAAGAGGACAAAGGCGTCCGGACGGCAAAGAGCCATTAGCTCTTCGAAGGTGTGGTTGATCAGGGAGGTACCGGTCAGGGCAACGACGTCGGCCTGGGGCAGTACCTCGGCGGCCTGCTCGGCGGGCAGGTCTCCGGCGCCAGGGTGGCGCTCCAGCACCCAGCATTCGGCTGCCTCGGCCCGCACCCGCTCGATGAAAGGAAAATGTCCCACAATGGCCACACGCCGCCCGGCTCCCCGTTCCAGAATGATCTCGTCGGCGTTGATTTCGGTCAGGGCAGTCTCGTCAACTTGCAGCAGGGCATTGAAGGCCGCCATGCCGATGCTGGCCTCCAGGATGCGCTCGGAACGCAGAAGCTCGGCGAGCTGTCGCCCGCTTCGCTGCTGTAGACGACCCGGCTCGGTTACTGGCGGCCAGGGTCCGCCGCCCTCAGCCCGCAGCGTTGAAGCCAAGCCACAGCGAGCAGGCTCTGTGTCGAGCACGACGGCGGTCCAGAAGGCGCCGACCAGGATCTGGCGGACGGGGGCGTCGGTTTCCAGGCTATTCAATAACCTGTCGATGGAATTCATGCTTTCTCCTGCCTGGCTGTGCTTCGGTGTTTCGGTTTACTGCACGGCACTGAAGCGCCTACTACGAACGGGTCGTGCGCTGGATAGGTACTGGGTTGGATCGGAGAAGAACCTTACAGACTGGATTGGGTTCCACGGATCAGGTAATGTCCCCAGAGCGCTCGGCTGCCGTCAGAAAGCCACCCAGTCCCAGGGCGGCGATGTCGCGGCGATCCAGCCTGTCGCCCAGCAGCAGGCGGGGCAGCACCAAGTCTACGACGTTCCGCTTCAGGCCCTTGGCGCAGCCAGGCGCACAGATCACCGGCGTGTCAGGAAAGTAGGCCAGGGCCAGCAGGTTGCCCGGCTCCACCGGCGCGCCAGAGAGCGTGGTCTCGGCCCCAGCCTGGCGCAGGGCGCGCAGCGTCGTATCATCCTCGTGAATGACCGAGGTCTGCCCGGCGATGATGAGCAGGTCGGAACCTGCGGCCAGCCTCGCCGCCGCATCTGCGATGGCAGCATCGTCCTGATCTACCATCTCGGTGGCGACCACCTCGGCCCCCAAGCGCGCCAGGCGGGTCTGGGTCGGCGGCAGGTACTGGTCGCGGGTCTTGTCCTGGGCCGATGCCTCCGCAACGAAGAGCATGGCCACACGCCGTCCCTGCTGGAAAGGACGCACCTCGACAATGCCAGGCCGGGTCCCAGCCAGTTCCACGGCGCGGTCCAGGTCAGAACGCCGCACGGCATAGGGCACGATCTTGAGGGTGCCGACATTGTCCGTATCCTGGTTAGGCCCCACGACGGCGTGCTGGCGGCGGGTTGCCAGCGCAAAGCCGGCCAGCATGTTCACCTCCAGCAGCCGCCCGCCGTCCACCTCCAGAATGCCGTCCACGGTGGTACGCAGGTTGATCCGGCCCCCGAATGGCCGGGAGAGATACAGTTCCGCCGTGCGCATCGCCTCGGCCAGAGCCGCCGCGGCATCGTCTTCGTGAACGTCATCCGCCTCCAGGACAGCGATATCCACCGACGGACGCCCACTTTCGGCTAGCTGTACCAGGTGCTCCTTGTCAAGCCGGATGCCTTTTTTCAGCGTGCGCTTGCCATCAGCACCGGCGATATTGTGCATCAAGATGGTCCCTTCGGCGTCAGAAATCCTTCGTTTTTCCAGTTTCATCGCGTACGTTTCTCCAGTCTCATGGGCACGTCATCGTGGGCAGATCATGATCCAACACAAGCAAGTCGTCATGATAACAGAATGATGCGTCTTCCGTCAACTTGGAAGACCTGTACAGGAACATCGTAGGTCGCGGTCAGCTTCCTGGCTGTCAGCATCGCTTCAGGTGAACCGGCGTCCAGAACCTGGCCATCGCGCATCAGAACTGCATAGCCGGCAACAGAGGCGGCGAGGTTTGGATCGTGCGTAGTCAGCACCAGGGTGACGCCCTGGGCAACCAGGTCCCGCATGATGGCCAGCAGCCGGCCCTTGTTGCTCAAGTCCAGGTGGGCTGTGGGCTCATCCATCAGAAGGATTCGCGGCCGTTGGGCCAGGGCGCGGGCCACGACGGCCAGTTGACGCTCACCGCCACTCAGGTTGGGCAGGGGGCGAGCGCCCATGCCGGCCAGCCCTGTGGTATGAAGGGCATCAAGGGCTGCCTGATAGTCATCCTCACCCGGCGTGGCCAGGGTACCCAGATACGGCGCCCGGCCCAGCAGAACGTACTCCAGGATGGAAAAGTCGAAGGGGATGTGCTCATCCTGAGGGACAAGACCGACAAGTTTTCCCATCTCACGGCGAGGGTAGGCGTCTTGGGGCTGCCCTGCCAACAGGATTCTGCCATGTTGAGGCCGGAGCACGCCCAGGAGCAAGCGAAGCAGCGTCGTCTTTCCCGAACCGTTTGGCCCCAGGATGGCCGTGATCGCAGCCTCGGGAATCTCCAGGGCCAGGTCATGGAGGATCGTACGCTTGGCGCCGTTGTAGCTGAAGGATAGATCTGAAACAGAGATCATGTCCTCAGCTCGCAGTGGTTCGTGCAATCCGGTCTGGTCATCCGCACGATTGCTCATCGCTGCACCCGGATGTTCTTGCTCAGCATCATGGCCATGAACAGGATCGCCCCAAAGAAGGAGGTCAGGATGCCCAAGGGAATCTCGCCGGGCAGGATCGTACGAGCCAGATTGTCGCATAGTAGAGCAAAGATGCCGCCGAGCAGGATGGCAGGCCGGCAGCGAGCGCTGCGCGTCGGCGCCCGTCAGGCGGCGGGCCACGTGGGGGATGAGCAGGCCAATCCAGCCCACCACGCCGGCGACCGAAATCACTGCCGCGGTGGCAACCACGGCGGCGACCAGCACCAGCGTGCGCTCCTTGCCTGGCGATGCACCCAGGGAAAAGCCCGTGTCGTCGTCCAGAGAGAGCAGGTTCAATCTCCAGCGCATCAGATAAACGATGATCAAACCCACAATGACCGGGAGAAGAAGGTACAGAAAGTCAATCCAGGTGACGCCCCACAGCCCGCCCAGGATCCAGAAAACCAGTTCCGGCAGTTCGGTCAGTGGATCGGCCAGGTACTTGAGCATGCCCACGCCGGCCGCAAAGAGAGCCGAGACAGCGATACCGGAGAGGATCAGGCGCAGGATCCAGCCGCCATAGCGAACGCGCCGCGCCAAAAAGTAAGAGAGGGCCAGGCCCGCACAGGCAAAAAGCGCGGCGACGCCTTGCCTCAGCAAGCCCGATGCCCCCAGGAAGATGATGCTGATAGCTGCCCCAAAGGCTGCACCCTGTGACACGCCCAGAAGGCCGGGAGCGACCAGCGGGTTACGAAAGATCATCTGCAACACCGTACCACAAGCCGCGAGGGCCATGCCCAACAGACAAGCGGTCAGAATCCGGGGCAGGCGCAGCTTTAGCACCAACTGCCGGGCCATGTCGTCCTCCCACAGCGTTGCAGGAGACATCCAGTAGGGGGCCGGGTAGCGGCCGACAAAGAGGGACAGGAGAAGGACCAGCAAAAAGAGCAGGCCCAGGATCAGCATCGGCCGCCTTTGCAGGGCAGCACGCCACCCCGCCCTAGATTGGCCGCCAGTGGCGGCAGCACGCTGGGCTGCGGTCACTCAACGTCCCCCTTGAGGCTGGGTAGGATGTTTTCCTCCACGGAAGCTTTGGGCATGCCATACATCTGCTCAAAGAACTCGATGACTTGCTGCCGCATGTCCAGATCGGCGAAACGATCAGGATGGACCTTACCGGCCAGCCAGACTGTACCCAGGATCCAGCGTGGATCGGGCTGGTCCCAGCTAAAGATATCGGAGGCAAAACCATAGATTTCGCCCTGCTCTGTGACCCCGAGCGATTGCCACTGGGGATCGGCCTCGAGTTCGTCCGCAATCTCGGCGGAATCGCCCTTGTAGTGAATGACAAACACCTTGTCGGGGTCCCAGGCAGCGATCTGCTCCAGGTTCACCACCGTCCAGCCACCACTCTGGGCCGCGTCCTTCCAAACGGGCTGGCCCCCGGCCAACTCGGCCTCGATCGTCTGGATCCAGGAGGCCGAGGGCACGTTGAAGGCAACCTCCCCGCCCTTGTCGTTGTACTGCAACAGCAATACCCCGGGCATTTGCTCGCCGGTTAGGCCCTCTAGGTTCTTGTCTACTTGGTCCAGTTTCTCTTGGTAGTAAGCCTTGATCTCCTCGGCCCGCCGCTCGTTACCAAGTACCTGGCCCAAGGTTCCCAGGTCGCGGAAGTACTGCTCTGGCGTCTCGAGATCCACATAGACCACAGGGATGTCTAGCTGTTCCAGCGGTTTGCCCAGCTTGTCAGCCATAAAACTGCGCAGGATGACTACGTCGGGCTCTAAGGGGGCAATCTGCTCCGGGCCTGCTTCGACCTCCAGAACCGCCTTCTGATCAAAGGTTGGATCGACAAAGCCGAGAAAGTCACCTGGATTTTGGTTGCCAACCACCAGGCCCACCACACGATCTTGTGCCTCGGGGAATAGGAAAAGCGTATTCACGATGGTCAGGCTGCTTTTGCCGGCGACGACGACGCGCTGCGGCAACTCGGAAAACTCGACGCTCCTGCCCATCGCGTCAACGACGGCAAGACCGCCGCCCTCTTTGACCTGTACCGTTGGGGATAAATCCAGGGGCTCCTCTGTAGGGCCGCTACTGCAGGCTCCCAGGAACAATCCTGCCAATACCACGGCACTAACCACAGTACAAAGCCATCGACATTTCATGCTTTTGACTCCTTGACTTTTTTCGGATTAGGGTTGCTTTCCCCACACAAGATCTCCAGACAGCGATCCAGCCACTGGATGACGGCCTCCAGTTGCCCTCGACGGAACTCGAGCACCAGGCGCCGGTACTGGTCGTCGGTTTCACCTGCAAGCAACTCGAAGCGTTCAGTCTGGGCCTGGCAGACGGTCTTTTGCTCGGCCACCAGTTGTTCAAGACCAGGCAGGGAAAGTTTTTGGTAAAAGTACAACCGGGCCAGAAACTCTACCCGGATGTGGCGCAGGTACGGGGTTGGCCGGCGGACCCAGTCCAGGAACGCATCCCGGCCTTCTGCGGTCAGATGGTAGACCTTGCGCGGCGGGCGATTGAGCTGGGGCTCGGTCTGGGCTGTCAGCAGCCCAGACTCCTCCAGTAGTTTGAGCTGGGCATAGAGCTGGCTCAACCCAATCTCCCAAACCCGCCCCAGGTTGGTGTTGAATTCTTGATGCAGTTCGTAGCCATGCTTGGGCTCGGCCATCAGCAAACCCAATAAGGCCGGTTGTGGAGAGACCGTGGTTGCGCGCGGCATAGATTCCATCCTGAGTTCAGGTTCTGGCTATTCAGATTGTGAATAGCCAGGGCTATTATACATGCCTGTTGGGTATTGTCAAATGCCAGGCAGAAAGCTGTTATGCTGGCCTTGACGACACAAACCCCAGGCGCATCCAAGTTGCCGAATGGTACAGCCTGAGGTATAATCGGATCTTGATAGGATAGTTGTACAGTTGGCCCGTGATGGCAAAGCAAGAGACTGATGAGTCTGAGGTGATTGTGGATCCGCAAGCATTTCCAAGCATTGATGAGCTTGAACGCACCCTATTTGAGCACGCCTACGTAACTGACCGAGTGTTGGCCACAGTGCTCTATCTAGCGCTAAAGCTACGCAAACCACTCTTGCTGGAGGGCGAGGCGGGGGTGGGCAAGACCCAGGTAGCCAAAACCCTGGCCGAGGTACTGCAGGCACCCCTCATCCGTCTCCAATGCTACGAGGGACTGGATGTGAACAGCACCATCTATGAATGGAATTACACGCGGCAGTTGCTTCACATTCGCATGCTGGAGGCCCAGAGCTGCGACATCGATGAGCAGACAGAACGGGATCTTTTTGGTGAAGAGTACCTGATCAAGCGGCCGTTGCTGCGAGCCATCGAGTTGACCGAAAGCGGCGTCGCTCCCGTACTGTTGATTGATGAGCTTGATCGCGCTGACGAAGAGTTTGAGGCGTTTCTGCTCGAGCTATTGAGCGACTTTCAGATTACCATCCCCGAAATCGGCACAATCCGGGCCGCCAAGCCACCGGTGGTTGTCATCACTTCCAACCGCACGCGCGAAATCCACGACGCGCTGAAGCGCAGGTGTATCTACCACTGGATTGATTTCCCCTCGTTGGAAAAAGAACACAGCATCGTATCCCTCAAAGTACCGCACGCTCCGCAGCTTATGGCCCACCAATTGGTGCACTTTGTTCAGGAACTGCGCGAGCTAGACCTCTACAAGCTGCCTGGCGTAGCCGAGACCCTTGATTGGGCTGAGGCATTGGTCGCCCTCGATGCAAAGGACCTGCAGCTTCCGCTGGTGGAGGATACGCTGGGGATGTTGCTCAAGTACCAGGATGACTTTGAGTTGGTACGGGATGGTCACGCCCAACGCATGTTGGAGCAAGCCAAGCAACAGCTCATGGAGCAGATGATACAAGAGTCACCTTTCTCCTGACCTGGCATGGAGAGCCTGAACTAGTGTTGGAGACAAACAGCGGCGATCCAAGACAAATACCGGTCGAAGGTGCCGGATTCGATTCTCAAGCCGATAGCGATGGTGGAGGGCACCTTCTGGGCCACATGCTGCGCTTCGGGCAGATGCTCCGCGTGATGGGAGTGGATGTGAGCACTGGCCAGATCCTGGATCTGGTCGAGGCGCTGCAGTTTGTGCCCATCACCGACCATTCCGATTTTTACCACACCTGCCGGGCACTGCTGGTCAACCGCCGCGAGGACTTGATGGTTTTTGACCAGGCATTCCATCTCTTCTGGCGTACGGATAGTGAGACTTCCCAGGACGGAGGACTCGAGTCCGGCGCGGAGGTCAAGCGCGCCAGGCTGCCTGCTACGCCTGCTTTCAAACCAGAGACGGAGCCCGGAGGCGACGGAAGCCAGGCAGGAAAGCCCGGTCAGGATGACGAGGGCAACGACACAGGCGGGCGCGATCAACAGATGATCTACAGCCCTGACGAAGTCTTTCGAAACAAGGACTTTGGCGAAATGACCTGGGAGGAGATCCAGGAAGCCAAACGGGCCATTGCCAGCCTGGATTGGAGCCTGGGGGAACGACGCACCCGCCGCATTCGACCCTATTCCAAGGGCAATATCCACTTGCGCCGCATGATCCGCGACAACCTGCGACATGGCGGGGAGCCCATCAACCTGTCTCACCGGCGGCGCATCTTTCGCCCACGCCCGCTGGTCGTGCTCAGTGACATCAGTGGTTCGATGGAACGCTACTCGCGCATGCTCCTGCATTTCATCCACGCGCTGACACACGGTCTCAAAGATACCAATGTCGAGGCATTTGTCTTTGGCACGAGACTGACGCGCATCACCCACCACCTTCGCTACAAGGATGTGGATGAGTCGCTCAATGAACTGGGCGACGTCGTGCGCGATTGGTCGGGAGGGACTCGCATCGGCGAGACCCTCAAAGCCTTCAATTTCCAGTGGGCACGGCGGGTACTGGGGCGCGGAGCAGTGGTCCTCATCATCAGCGACGGATGGGACCGGGGTGATCTGCAACTGCTATTCAAGGAAATGGTCCGGCTGCAGCATTCGTCCTACCGGCTGATCTGGCTTAACCCGCTCAAGGGCTCGGACGAATTCAAACCGATTCAGCGGGGGATGGCCACTGTAATGCCTTGCGTGGATGATTTTCTCCCCGTCCACAACTTGGCCAGCCTGGAAGACCTGGCCAGCGTCCTGTCCTCGGTAGCGGCCATACGCCCAGTGAGACGGCAGTGCATCCGTCCACCAACATTGGGAACAAAAGAAGCCGGCGACACTGTCCCAACAGAGCAACGGGATCCCGAGATGGATCCTGCCTGGGCTGAACGCGTGAGGCAGCGTCTTGACTCGGCGAGCAATCCAACCATGAGGGGCTGACCTCAAGCAAGGGCAAAATAATAACTCGCCCCAGTAGCTCCGCTGGACAGGTCCCCCAAGGGGTTTTTCCTGCAGTCTGGCTTACCCTCTGACCAAAGAACGTTGATCCCTACCAGAGAATCATGGATTCTTCCAGGATCCGATGCAGATCTCTCTCTGCGACGGGGCGCGGGCTTCCCACCAGCAGGCGCTGCTGCTTCCATCCCCCCTCGACCATCTTGGGCAAGTCAGCTGTTGTATAGCCCACAGCCGACAGGCCATTGGGACAGCCGACGTCTTTCAGCAGGCGAACGATCGCGTCCGGCAGCAGCATGGCTGAGTCACTCGCCGACAAGCCCTCCGTGCGGACCCCCAGCAGCTCGGCGATCCGGGCGTGCTTTTCTGGGTTCGTGGGCGCGGTGAAGCGAAAACAAGCCGGCGCCGTGAGCGCCGTAGAGATGCCGTGGGGTACCATCGGCTCGTCAACACCAAAGCCATCCGGGATCCAGTCCTTTGCCTGCCCGGCGATGGGATAACCCAGGGCATGTGGGATGTGCACGCCGGCGTTACCATAGCCGATGCCAGCGAAGGTTGAGCCCATGGCCATGTGGGTCCTGGCATCCAGATCGTTGCCGTTGTAACATGCCCGCCGCAGGTACTGGCCCACCCAGGCAATGGCCTGCTCGCTCCACAGATCAGAAATGGGATTGGAGCCAATATAGGCCCCGCGCTGTGCCGGGCTGTGCGGCTTGGGCCGCATGTCGTAAGGCTTGATGGTAAAGGACTCGGCTGCGTGGGTGAACACATCCAGGCCGCTTGACGCTGTGACCTCGGGCGACATGGTGAGCGTGTTAAGCGGATCTACGATGGCCATCGAAGGCCGGATGTTCTGGTGCGAGATGCCGGTCTTTAGGTGTAGGTCGAGCAGATCCAGGACGATAACGGCCGTCGTCTCGCTGCCGGTTCCGGCTGTCGTGGGCATGGCAACCATCGGCATCAACGGGCCAGGAACAGGCTTGCCCTTGCCGATGGGCTTGTTGATATAGTCATAGAGGTCGGCGGGGTAGGAGGAGAACAAGTTCATCGCCTTGGCCGTGTCGAGGGTACTGCCGCCACCCAAGGCTACAAAGGCGTCTACGTTGACGCCCCGCGAGAATTCGATGGCGTGGCGAAACGATACGTCGGTCGGCTCGATGTGGATCTCGTCATAGATGGTGAGTGCAATGCCCTCGTCCTCGATAATGGTCTTGACCTTTTCCACCAGGCCAACATCCCACAGATGCTTGTCGGCAACGAGCATCACACACTCAGCGCCCATCAGCTTCAGTTCGTATCCCAATTCTTCCGTCGCCCCAATACCAAATTTCAGTTTGGCCATCGCCAAGGGGATGACGGATTCAAAGTCAGCGCTCAAACAGCACCTCCAAGTTGAGATCTATAGATTGTCCGAAAACTCACCCAGCGCCCCTGTCTTGGGGCACAGTTCGCCCGCAAGGGTACCGTACATTCGAAGGGGGAGCTGGGACCTATTCGGATAGGTATTCATCGTCCGCTTATTGGGTTTATTTTGCCGTCCAGCCCCCGTCCACAAGGAGCGTATGGCCCGTGATCAGGTCGGCTGCAGGAGATGCAAGGAAGATGATGGCCCCCAGGACATCCTCTACCTGCCCCAGTCTGCCAAACAGAATGTTGCCCACCACCTCGTCATGGAACGCTTGGTTCTCGAACATGGCGGCGGTAAAGGGCGTCTCGAGAAAGGTGGGGGCCACACCGTTGACGTTGACGCCGTGCTGCGCCCATTCGATGGCCAGGACTTTGGTGAGCTGCACGACACCGCCTTTGCTGGAGCAATAGGCCGCCCGCAGTTTCCCACCCACCAGGCCCATCTGCGAGCCAATGTTGATGATCTTGCCCTGGCCCTGATCCACCATTACCCGGCCGACCTTTTGGGCGCAGAAGAACAGCCCTTTGAGGTTAATATCCATGAGGCGGTCCCAATGCTCTTCGGTTACTTCCAGAGCCGGCTCAGGGATGTTGATGCCGGCGTTGTTGACCAGGATGTCGATGCGGCCAAATCGAGCAATCGTCGCCTGGACCATGGCCTCGATGCTATCCAAATCGCGGACCTCAAGGGCCAGCGGTAGCGCCTCACGCCCCATCTCGCGAACGTCAGCGGCGACCGGCTCGACCCGCTCCAGGTCACGGCTGGTGACGACGACGTGGGCGCCAGCATTGGCCAAGGCCAGGACTGTGCCCAGTCCGAGCCCCTTGCTGGCGCCTGTGACGATGGCAATTCGGTCTGTCAGGCTGAAGTCAGGGTACCTCATGGCTGATCTCCCTGTTCCCGGCCCCTGGCGCGCTCGGGCCAGGACTGAGAGCCCACCATGAGTGATGCCCGGGTAGCCGCACAGGCTTTGCAGTGAGGCTAGTCATCCACAATGGCGACCGCACGCACCGGGGACCCGGTACCCTTGCGGATCTTGAGAGGCAGGGCGACAAAGGTGAACCGCTTGCCGACCAACTTGTCCAGATTGCACAAGTTCTCGATGTGGGTCACCTGGCGCTCGGCGCAAACGGAATGGCAGGGGTAGGTCTTGTCCAGAAACATGTCGGGGCTGGTACAATCCACACCAAAGTTAACCGCGCCCTCGTCGATGACAAATTCGGTAGCATCCCGGGTCAGCCCCGGCTGGTGGGTCATGTACTCCGGGGTCCCGTAGAACTGATCATAGTGACCCGTGTAGAACAGAACCGTGTCACCAGGCCGGATTTCAAGCCCCCACCGTTCCAGCTCAGACTCGATCTTGTCCTTGCCAAACTGGCTCTGGCGTGGTACATCGCTCACGTCGATACAGATGGCCGGTGTGATGCAGTATTCCAGCGGGATCTCATCCACCGAAGGCGCGTCGGCGGCGCGGGACAGATGGCTGACAGAGTCGATGTGGGTTGGCCCGTGGTCGCACATCAAGATGCCACTGGCATGGTAGGAGAAATCTCCGCCGAGCTGGCGCTGGGTCTCTTCATGTGATACGTGCGTAAAGATGACCGTTTTGAGATGGCCGGGATACACCGGCATTCCGGTATAGATCTCCTGACTCAGATCGACAATCTTTCCCTCGAGATTCATCGGCTTCTCCTCCTTTGAAAAGCACCTGATCAGCTTATGGATAGGTTCTTGAGGCTAGGGCATCCAGCGGTGGTCGAAGGCCCGGCCCGTGAAAGCCAGATCATGATAGCACAGGCCCATGGGGATGTCAAGGTTTGTCCCCTGAAGCATCGATTATCGATAATCTACAGGTCTAACCAGACTTTTGACGGAATGTCATGGCCTGAGGTATAATGCTTCCAGGCAGTGGTTGGTTGTCGTGAATATCAGAGACCTGGCAGGGAATCATGAATACCGAGTACCCCGCAATACTGCAGAGACAATTTGAGCAGATGATCGTCGATGGAAGCCGCGCCATAGACAGCACCGTGGCAGCCGGCGATCTTGCCTCCGAGTACCAGGCATCCCCGGATCAGATGAGGCAAATCCTGCTGACAGCTTATCGCAAGGGACTCGTGGACAAGGTTTCCCAGGAGGGCGATGTCTTTCGAATCCTGGGGCTGCCTACCACGAGCTTTGCCAGCGTCTTCACGCACACAGCCCGTTCGGGCCTGAAACCCAGGTCGGTGGTACGCGACGTTGAGGTAGAGCCCGCTACACCCCTGGCAGCCGAAAAGCTAAAGGTGGATGTGGGTAGTTCCGTCTACCGGTACGTGCGCACGCGGTACGTGGACGGACACGCACTGGCCAACCAGACCAATTTTATGCCCTTCGCCATCTGTCCGGGGTTGGAGCAAGACGATGTGTCCCAGTATTCGTTCCAAAAACTCCTCGAGAAAAAGTACTTTGCCGTCCTCATGGAGATGAAAGAGTGGTTCAGGCTGTTCCCGGCGACCAGCGAGGACCAGGAGATCCTGGGCCAGCCGGAGGGTTCCCTGGTCTTGGTCATCGAAAGGATTGCCCTGAGCGCCACCGGCTGGCCACTGGTCTGGGCCAACATCCGCATCCGGCCCGATCGCTATGAATATGTCTCGGCGCTGTGGCCCCAGGCAGCCCATCTTCTCGAGGACACAGGTTCATAACACAATCAGGAGGACAACGATGTCAGCACACGATATCAGGATCTATCCCATCAACACCGGGTGGTGTGAGACCGACCTCGGCACCTACATGTTCTTTAAGGGCGAATCTGGCAACAAGATTGAGATCCCGGTGCTGTGTTTCTATGTGGACACGGGCGATCACAAGATCATGGTCGACACCGGCCTGCCGGATGCGGAGCGGGCGACCCGATACCACCACTCTTGCCAAAAGAAGGATTGCCTGGACAGTCCGGACGAGCTCCGAAAGATGGGCGTGGATCCCGACGAGATCGATATCTGCATCTTTACCCACCTCCATTGGGATCACACGCATAATATGAAACAGTATCGGAATGCACGTTACGTCGCCCATGCAACCGAGATTCAGTGGGCCTACAATCCTCTGCCGCTCTACTATCGCTCCTACGAATCACCGGTGCTGGGCATTGAAGCGCCGTTCATGGGCTGCTCGTTTGAATTGGTCGAGGGCGAGGCGGAGATCGTGCCTGGGGTCCGTGTCTTTCCGACTCCTGGCCACACACCCGGCCACCAGTCGGTACAAGTGGAGACGGAGGTAGGCAGCGCGGTCATCTGCGGCGATGCGGTCTTTCGCTATCGCAACATCGAACCCCGACCAGAGGAGCACTGGCGCTACTGGGTACAGCAGCGCTACGTAAGCATGATCGATGGTTGGCGGAGCGTTGAGGAGATCGACCGCCGCGCCGACTTTATCCTTCCCGGCCACGACGACGCCGTGTTGGACCACTCGGTGTATCCTTACGAGGGTATGCCCCTGCGTGAGAAACGCAAGCCGATCCCGGGCGCGCCTTTCTACTTTTCTGGTATCTGAGGACGGCGGGAGGGAAAGATGACCGAGGAGCGCACCGTCGTCGTCGTCGCTACGCTGGATACCAAGGGCGAGGAAGCAGCCTACGTCCGGGACCATATCGCCGCCTGGGGATTGGCTACCATTCTGATCGATCCGGGCGTCCTGTCCGAGCCCACGGTCAAAGCCGACATCAGCCGCAACGAGGTAGCCCAGGCAGCGGGCGTTAGCCTGCAGGCCCTATTGGATTGCGGCGACAAGGGCTATGCCATTGCGACCCAGACCCAGGGTCTGTGCAACATCGTCACAGACCTCTACGCCCAGGGCAGGCTACACGGCATCGTCGGCCTGGGGGAGGCCAAGGGACATCCATCGGCACGGCGGCCATGCGCTCCCTGCCCACCGGTGTGCCCAAACTGATGCTGTCCACGGTAGCCAGCGGATTGTTCCAGTTTGGGCCCTATGTGGGCACCAAGGACATCTGCATGATGCACTCGGTGACCGATGTCCTGGGGCTCAATGTCATCAGCCGGCCCATCCTGCGCAATGCGGCCAACGCCATAGCGGGGATGGTGTTGCGCCTGGAAGCCGAAGCCCAGGCCACGAGGCCAGCCATCGCCACCACCATGCTGGGCATCACTACGCCATGTGTCATGCGTGTCAAGGCCAGGCTGGAGGGCCAGGGCTACGACGTCGTACCTTTCCATGCCAACGGTACCAGCGGTCCGGCCATGGAACAGTTGATCGAGCAGGGGATGTTCAAAGGCGTCGTCGATCTCAGTACCCACGAAGTGATCGACAATCAGCACGGCGGATTGGCCGGCGCGCCCAACCGCCTGGAGGCCCTCACCCGGACCGCGATCCCGGCTGTCATCTCGGTGGGCGGCAGCGACTATGTGCTCTTTGAGTCGATGGAGAAAGCCCCAGAGAAGTACCGGCCCCGGCAGCACATGGTCCACAATGCACAGATGACCTGCTTTGCGCCTACCGCCGACGAGATGCGGGCCGCGGCCCAAGAGATGATCCAGCGCCTGAACCGCGCCCGGGGCCCCGTCATCGTTATCCTTCCGGGCAAGGGGTTTTCACGCCCTAATCAGGAGGGAATGCCCTTGTTCGTACCGGAGGGCAACCAGGCCGTGATCAAAGAGTTCCAGTCGACACTGCGTCCAGAGATTCCTGTTCTTCTGACCGACCTGCACATCAACGATCCGGAATTCGCAGACCTCGTCTCAAACTGCATGCAAAGTCTGCTCCAGGGCAAAGCAGCCCAGGACGTGGCTGCTGAGTCCGGATGGCAATAGGACATGGGATCGTGATTGGTAACCCACCCCAATCTCTGATGCCCAGTGCGCAGCTTGCCCTCCAGAAAGCTGGGGGTTCACCGGACTTTGAACGGGTACGCCGGGCGATGTTTCGACAGGGAGAGAGCGATCGGGTTCCGTTCTTTGAAATGTCGATCGACAACAGCATCAAGGCCGCTATCCTCGGTCGCCCTGTGTCCAGCATCACGGACGAGGTAGGTTTTTGGCGTTCCGCAGGCTACGATTTCGTCTCAGTACGCGCCGGGGTCCGTTCCATCGTCCGGGGATACCACCCGCTGGTGCAGGCGTGGAGAAGGACGCAGCATGGGCTGGACGCTGCCGTGGGCGGATGGGCCGCCGAGGAAAAAGCATTTATCCGTGACCGGCAGGACTTTGAGGATTTCCCGTGGCCCAAACCCATGGACCTGGGCGGCTACCCGGACTATGAGGATCTGGACAGCTATCTGGGAGTGATGGAACAGTCTCTCCCGGCGGGCATGAAACTGCTGGTCCAATTGGGATACATCTTTATGGGCGCATGGCAACTGATGGGTTTTGAGAATTACTGCCTAAAGCTCAGCGATGAACCCGGCCTGGTGCGGGACGTGACGGACTGGCTGGGTGCCAGCCAGCTCGCTATCCTGGAGATGCTGCTCGACCACGACTGTGTCGGCACGGTCTGGATGCCCGACGACCTGTGCTACAACAGTGGCCCGGTCGTGTCGCCCAGGGCATATCGCAAGTATGTCTATCCCTGGTACATTAAGATCGTGGATCGCTGCCACCGGGCTGGCATTCCGATCGGGCTGCACAGCGACGGCGACCTGGGCCGACTGCTGCCCGATCTCATCGATTGCGGCTTTGACGCCATCCATCCCTTCGAGCCGCCCATGAACGACATGATAGCTATCAAACGACAGTGGGGCGATCGCATCGCCGTGGCAGGCGGCATCGACCTCAAGAGAACCCTCTGCGGCGGCAGCCCAGAGGACGTCGAGGCTGAGGTACGAGAGATGGCGGCTGCCCTGGCGCCCGGTGGCGGCTGGCTCTTGGGCTCCAGCAACTCGATCCCCGATTTTGTACCGGTAGAAAACTATGGAGCTCTGCTCGCCGCAGGGCTCAAGTATGGCAGATACTAGTCAAAAAGACAAGGAGTTTGAACAGCAAATGCTTGGCAAAGAGATCCGTATAGAGAGAATGAAAAACCCGGCATCAGGCCGCATCTTTACCGTCGCAGTGGACCACGCGCCCAGCTATGGTGTACTGGATGGTATTGAAGACATACAGAGTGTGGTCGACCGGGTCGCCGGCGCCGGTCCCGACGCCATGGTGATGATGAAAGGCATTGCTCAGCAGTGTTTCCAGCCCTACGCTGGACAGGTTGCCCTGATCATAAAGTGTTCTTCCCTATCTCCGTATCATCCCCAGCACGATGTTTGGGTCAGCAGTGTGGACGACGCGGTTCGCCTGGGAGCCGATGCCATTGCCATGGCCATGACCGTCGGCTGCTCTCAGCAGCAGCAACTCATGTCCAATCTCGGCGCGCTGGCCTGTGAAGCCGAGCAGGTAGGTATGCCGGTCATTGTCCACGCCTATCCGAATGGCGAGCTTGTACCTCCGGACGAAGTCTTTGCGGTAGAGCGGGTTGGCTATGCTTCGCGAATGGCTATGGAACTGGGCGTGGACATTGTCAAGACATTCTATACCGGTTCGGCCGAGACCTTTGCCCAGGTGGTAGAAATGGCCTCCCCGGCCCTGGTCGTGGCTGCCGGCGGTCCCCGGCTGGAGACCGACGCCGACGTGTTGCGCATGGCCCACGACGTCGTACAGGCCGGTGCGGCAGGCATCACCTTTGGGCGCAACATCTGGCAGAGCATGAACCCATCGGCTTTGATCCAAGCCCTAAAGCACGTCCTTCACCATGATGGGTCGGTGGAAGAGGGGTTGGCAATTCTCGCTGGCTGAGGTACAGGCCGGGGGTGAGGATGAGCATTGTAGTCATCGGTACGCTGGACACAAAGGGTCCCGAGGTCGGCTTTGTCCGTGAGCAAGTTCTCAAGCGAGGGCAAACGCCACTGGTAGTCGACCCCGGCATCCTGGGCACACCGGCCATTCCCGCCGACATCACCCGCCAGCAGGTGGCACGGGCAGGTGGACAGGAACTGGCCGGCCTGGTCACCACCGGCGACAAGCAGCGGTGCCAGCAGGCCATGATAGATGGCTTGGTCAAGGTCGTGGCCCGGTTGCACACCGCGGGCCGGGTAGACGGCGTAGTGGCCGTGGGCGGCGCTCAGGGCACAGCCATGGCCACGGCGGCCATGCGCGCTCTGCCTGTCGGCATCCCCAAGGTAATGGTCTCCACAGTGGCCTGCGGCCAGGCTACATTTGGTCCCTACGTCGGCACCAAAGACATCACCATGATCCATTCGGTGGCCGATATCCTGGGCCTGAATCGGGTAACCGAGCGCATCCTGGCGCAGGCAGCAGCAGCCGTTGTCGCCATGGCTTCGGTCAAGGAGGTTCCCTCTACCTCCATTATGGAGAAAAGTAGCGGGCTAGTGGCCATAACTCAGGCGGGCATCACCACTCCTGGGGTGATGGCTATCAAGGAGGGGCTAGAGGGATTGGGCTTTGAGGTCATTGCCTTCCATTGCAACGGCATCGGCGGCCAGGCGATGGAGGAGTTGATCTTGGATGGCGTTGTCAAAGGCGTTATCGACTTTTCGCCCCACGAGATCATCGACCTGCTCTACGACGGGCTCATGCCAGCCATGCCGGGCCGTCTGGAAGCGGCCGGGCGGATGGGCATCCCCCAAATCGTAACCCCTGGGGCGACCGACATCCGGCTTCACGGGCCTCCTGAGACACTGTCAGAGGAGCTAGGCAACCGAGCCTGGGTTCAGCACACTCCCATCCATACGCATGTGCGAGCCAGTGCTGAGGAGATGTCGGCTGTAGCCCACTTTGTCGCTGAGCGACTAAATGCAGCCAGCGGCCCCCGTGCGGTCCTCATTCCTCTGCGCGGTTTCAGTATGCTAAACAGAAACGGAAAGATCCTGTACGATGAGGCTGCCAATATGGCCTACGTCAAGGCAATGGAAGGCGCCCTGTCGCCGGAGGTGGAACTGATAAAGCTGGACGCGCACATCAATGACCGTACTTTCGCGGACGCAGTGGTGGACGGGTTCCTTCGACTACGCTCAGGACAGGCCCTTTGATTGCGCTCAGAACAAGGCATTCGCCTCAACTCAGGCCCATCAGCTTGAGAGATATCGTTGGCTTTGCCTAATCGGGGCATCTTTGGTAGATAAGCCAGAGCGAGGAAGGGACTCGCATAGGGCCAGAAGCTGGCTCAAGGAGAACTCATGGTAGAGCATATGACCTCACGCGAGAGGGTACTGGCGGCTATTGAGCATCGCCAACCGGACCGCGTACCCATCGACGTCGGTGGCAGTTCCTTCAGCACCATTATCGGCAGTGCCTATGAAAGGTTGAAGGAACGCCTGAACGTCGGGGCCGATACCACCTATATGAAGAGCAGGTCGCGAAGCGTCATCCTTGACGAACGCGTCGCCCGCAGGCTGCACACGGACACGCGCCCACTTTTGGTTGGCAGTCCCGATGACTGGCAGGACATCTATTTCCAGGACGGTTCCTTCCAGGACGAGTTCCGCGTGGTCTGGAGCAGGGCAGGCGACGGGCACTATGCGCCGACGGGCAGCCCTCTCCGCGAGGCAACCCTGGCCGACCTCGACACCTTCCCCTGGCCCGACCCTCGGAATCCGGGCAGGTCGCGGGGCCTGCGCCAACAGGCTCGAAAGCTGCACGAGGAAACCGACTACGCCGTGGTCCTCTCGCTTCCGGTGGGCTTTGTCCACCTGAGCCAGTACCTGCGCGGCTACGAGCAGTGGCTCATGGACATTGTCCTCAACCCCGAGTTCCTGGACGCCCTTCTGGACCGGGTACTTTGTTGGTGGCTGGAGCTGGCAGATGCGGTCCTGGAAGAGGCAGGATCCTACGTGGACGTCGTGGCCATCGGCGACGACGTCGCCTTCCACGATCGGCCCATGGTCGATCTGGACCGCTATCGCCGGCTGTTCAAGCCCCGCCACAAGCAGATGATAGATCTGGTCAAGGCAAAGACAAATGGGGCCAAGGTACTCTATCATTGCTGTGGGGCGGTCAAGTCCCTCGTCGATGACTTCATTGACATCGGCGTCGACGCCCTCAACCCGGTCCAGGTGTCGTCCGTGGGCATGGACACCGTCGCGTTGAAGGCAGAGTTTGGCGACCGCATCTGCTTCTGGGGGGCGATAGACACAGGCCGCGTGCTGCCTGTGGGTACCGTGGAGGATGTTCAACTCGAGGTTCAGTCGCGCATCCGGGACCTGGCTTCCGGCGGCGGATACGTGCTGGCTGCCGTGCACAACATTCAGGAGGACGTACCACCGCAGAACATCCTGACCATGGTGGATGCGGCCATCGACTTTCAGGGCTAGGGATTGGGGTTGAGTAAAGGGTGAGTGCCATGGACGATGCAACGTGTGCCTTTGCCTATAGCGAAGAGTTGATGAGCAAAGAGTACCTCATTGCCACGTACTATATGGAAACAGATTCAGGCGTGGACATTGTTTCGAGGGCTGCCTCCTTTGCGGTAGGACAGAGTGTGGGTACCTGGACACCGGTACCGGGTGTGACGCGTGAAATGCTGGAGCGCCACATGGCTCGTATCGTCGCCATCTATGATGTACCGCCTGTCGAACTCGAACCCGACCTGCCGCAAGGCAAACGCTCGTTCTTTATCCAGATCGCCTTTCCCGAGGCCAACTTTGGCCCTCAGTTCCCGATGCTCTTCACGACCCTGCTGGGCAACGACGTTTCCACGGCAGCACAGCTCAAGCTGGTGGATCTGCAACTTTCGCCCAGCTTTGTGGCTGGATTCGGCGGCCCCAAGTTCGGCATCGCCGGCCTGCGCCAGCACCTGGGCATCCCGAAACGGCCTGTCCTGCTGAATATGATCAAGCCCTGTACCGGGTTTGGTCCAGAGGTGGGGGCAGCCTTCTTTGCCGAGTCAGCCCGCGGCGGCGTTGACGTCATCAAAGACGACGAACTGCTGGGCAATACCACATTCAGTGCCATGCTGGACCGGGTGGCCGCCTATGGCCGCGCGGCAGACCAAGTCTACGAGGAGACGGGCCACCGGGCAATCTATTGCCCGAACATCACCGACAGGCCGGAGAAGGTAGTAGAGAATGCGCGACGCGCCCAGGAGCTGGGAGCCGGAATGGTCATGGTGAACAGTGTCAGCGCCGGGCTCGGCGTCATCCAAGCCGTAGCTGAAGATCCACAGGTCACCATTCCCATTCTGGCCCACTATGCCGGTGCTGGTACCTTGGTGGAGAATCCACGGGCCGGTATCAGTTCGCCACTGCTATTGGGCAAGCTGAACCGCCTGGCTGGAGCGGACGTGGCTATGTTCGGCTCGATCTATAGCAGCTACCCACTGCTCCGCGAAAAGTACTTGAGAACGGCACACTTTCAGACCATGCCCCTCTACGATCTCAAGCCGACGATGACATCCATAGGCGGCGGCATCCACCCGGCATCAGCAGCGCGCATCATTGAGGATCTCGGTTTCGACGTCATGTTGGCCGTCGGCGGGGCGATACAGGGCCACCCCGGCGGCCCCGCGGCTGGAGGACGGGCCATGCGTCAGGCCATTGACGCTATCATGGAGGGTCTTTCCCTGGCCGAAAAGGCAAGCGCTCACCCTGAATTGAAGGCAGCGCTGGAACTCTGGGCAGAGCCCTAGCCCAAAGGAGGGTAGCAAGTTTGTGTGAAAGCATACATTTTGAGGATTTGCATCAGGTAGCGATGATCGGTGCCGGGACAATGGGAGCCGGCATGAGCATGTGCTTTGCCCAGGCTGGCTATGAGGTTGTCCTTTACAGCCGTACCCTGGAAAGTCTCGACCGTGCCATAGCCCGCATCGAGAACAGCCAGGCCCTCTTTGTGCAGGAAGGGCTGCTCTCTGCCGGAGAGGCGGAGGCAGCTATGGGGCGAGTCGCTACGACGATGCGGTTGGAAGAGTGTTTGTCAGGGGCACAATTCGTACTCGAGTCGGTTCCCGAGGACTTGGCGCTGAAGCAGACGTTGTTTCGAAGAATGGAGGCGGCATGCGCGGCCGATACCATCCTGACCACAAATACCTCAGGGCTCAGCATTTCGGCCATCGCCTCAGCTTGCGCACATCCAGAGCGTGTGGGCGGGATGCATTGGGCCAATCCGCCCGAGATCGTCCCCTTGGTTGAGGTGGTCCGTGGCGAGCTCAGCTCGGACAATACAGTGGACGTGATCTACCGGGTCGCAGAAAAGCTGGGCAAGGTGCCGGTGTTGATCCAAAAAGAATTGCCCGGCTTTGCCAGCAACCGGCTCCAGTACGCCGTATTGCGCGAAGCCCTACACCTGGTGGCCGAGGGCGTCGTGAGTGCCGAGGATGTGGACCGCACGCTCAAGAACGGCGTTGGCTTTCGCTACCCATGGCTTGGTCCGCTGGAGACGGCCGACCTTGGCGGCCTGGACGTGTTCCATAATGTTGGCCAGTACCTGTTTCCCGCACTCAATTCAGCCGCAGAGATGCCCGAGATCTTTGCCCAGCTTTTCACAGAGGGCAAGCTGGGAATCAAGAGCGGTGAGGGCTTTTACGAATACGAACCTGACGCCCGGGAGGAGATCCTGCGCAAGCGTGACCTCTTCTTTGTCCGGCAGCTCAAGGCGATCCGTGAGATAACGAAAGAGTAGCGAGGGTAGGCATGAAAAAGAAGGTCGTCATCACCGCGGCGCTGTCCGGCAGCATGACCATGAAAGAGCACAATCCCAATGTGCCCTATACACCAGAGGAGTTTGTACGCGAGGCTGTGCGGGCTGAAAAAGCGGGCGCGGCCGTCGTCCATGTGCACTTTCGAGACCCGGTCAACGGCACGCCTACAACCGACCCCTCGGTCATGGCCGAGGTTGTCCAGGGCATCCGCGAAAACACCAACGTATTGTTGAATCTCAGCACTGGTGTCAGCCTGGAATCCAGCTTGGAAGAGCGCCAGCGGCCTATCAAGCTCCATGATCCAGAATTGGCATCCCTGAATCCGGGGACGATGAACTTTTGCACGGTCAACTACCGGGATGGCAGCATCATCCATGACAAGACCTATTTCAATCCGCTCGAGGCGACGCTGGAATTTGGTGCGACGATGCAGAGCCGGGGGATCAAACCTGAATTGGAGTGTTTCGCTCTGTCCCATGTCCACAATGCTCTGTTCTTTTTTGAGCATTATGACTTTTTGGCAGCACCGCTTCACTTTTCCTTCGTCTTTGGGGTGATGGGTGGCGTGCGCTTTAATTCAGATATGGTGAACAGCTACATTCACGCGATTCCGCCCGGCTCAACGTGGCAGGGCATCGGTGCCGGGCCGAACTGCTTTCCTGTGGCCATGGCCAGCGCCATCTTTGGCGGCCACATCCGCGTCGGGCTGGAGGATAATGTCTACATAGACACGCTGACCAGGACCAAATCGAAGGGCAACTGGGACCAGGTGGAAAAGGCGGTACAGATCGCGCGCAGCGCCGGCCGCGAGCCGGCCACACCGGAGGAGGCCCGAGCGATATTGAGCCTGCCCAGTAGCTGAGTTTGGGGAGATTGGGTACCTGTTCAATGTACCCGGACTGGCCAGCTTTGATTCGTGATTGAA
Source organism: uncultured Chloroflexia bacterium (assembly GCA_963783445.1). Classification (GTDB taxonomy): domain Bacteria; phylum Chloroflexota; class Anaerolineae; order JAAYZQ01; family JAAYZQ01; genus CAWANP01. Next base: position 218,462 of record CAWANP010000003.1, read on the forward strand.
GAAAAGAAGACATAGAAAGGAAGCGAGCATGAGCAAGGAACAGGTTGTCAAGTACGACGAAATGGGTGCTATGGACGGTGGGACCATTGGCCTACCACGGGAGATGTCGCGTGATATCTGGTTGCAGGAAGTTTTTCCCGAGTGGGGAACGTTCCTCAACTACGAGATCCAGAATTTCGACGTTAAGCCAGGCACGGGGGTGATGTGGTACTTTGGCGGACCGTCGTGGGCGCTCAAGTCGAGGGGCGGAGCAGTGTTCACCGTGGACCTGTATGCCGGGCCCAGCATCTTCACCGACCCGTCCTACTGCGGGGTATGCCGCACCAGTGGCGCCGACAAGCTGTGGTGGATGCGCCTCAATCCACACGTCATTGATCCCTGGAAGTTCGAGCGACTGGACGCGGTGTGTGTCACGCACCACCACCAGGATCACATGGACTACTATACCATCGCCGCTGCCCTGCAGACCACAAACTGCAAGTTCATCGCCCCACCCGAGTCAGCACGACGCATGATGAAGAACATGGGCGTCCCAGAGGAGCGGATGATCGTGGCCAAGGTGGGCGAGTACGTCGAGATCGAGGATATGCGCATCGACTTCGCCCCGAACTTTGACACCATCGCTACCAAAACAGGCTTCGACACACCCGCGCCATTCGAGGAAGTAGCTGTAAGCTTTCTCTTTAACACCGAAGGCGGCAACGTCGGTTTCCTGGGTGACACGCTTTACCACAATGGCTACCGCATGGTCGGCGAAAAGTACCAGGTCGACGTCTGCACCATGAACATGGGCAACAATGCTCCCGGATACACCGACAAAATGTCGCCCTGGGATCTGTGGCGCATCAGCGAGGCGCTGAACGCCAAGGTCGTCATCCCCATGCACCACGACAACTGGGCGAACTGCGTCGAGGATCCCGCCTATCTGGAGTATATTGTCAATCGGAAGGCCAAGGAAAAGAGGATTGACCTGCGTACGGTGACACTCTACCCTGGCGCCCGATACGAGCACCCTACCGACATGGACATGGGCCGTTATGTCTATCCAGACTGGCGCGAGAGGATGGACTGGACAAAGAGTGTGGAGTACGGACCGGACGCCTGGTAAGGCCAGTCATCTCCGGTAGGGGCGCGGTCGACCGCGCCCCTACTTCTTTTTGGGGGCAGCAAGCGGATCAGGAACACGCCAACAACAAGACAAGCAAAGGCTGTCACGCCAAACATCGGCCGGATGCCGATGGCGTCGGCCAGCAAGCCGCTCAGCCACGGACCGGCGAACATGCCGATGGCGTACACCGATTGGTGCAGGCCCATGGCCGTGTTTCTCTGGGCGTCGGCCACATCGCGGATGCTCATGCCCATCAGTACCGGATAGCTGATGCCTTGAGCCACCGCAATGAGAAACTGCGCGACAAAGATGATCGCCAGCGAGGGCGCCAGCGCAGCCAGGCCGATTCCCCCTGCCAGAAGCACAAAAGCGATGAGAGCCAGGCGCCTGGCCCCCATGCGATCGACGAGCCCCGCCGCTCCCAAGTTCGTGATAATGACCACACCGATATGCATGCTCACAAGCAGGCTAAGTATGATATCGGTTGCCCCCATACTCTCCGCCAGAATCGGCAGAAAGCCAAAGGTGGCAGCCCAGTTCGCATATTGGCTGACAGCAGCAAGCAAAGATGGCAGCAACACATCCCGACGGGTGATCAGGCGCCCAATACTGGCAATAGATGGGCGACGAGTGGGCTGAGGCTTCTTGCGTACGGGCAACATCAGAACTACAGCTACCGCCGCTACGCCGGCTGCCAACATGAAAGCCAGCGAGTAGCCTCCAAACTGGTTGAGCGAGCCTGTAACGCTGGTGCCGGTCACCCGCCCCAGCGAGCCCACGAATGTTTGGATTGCAGTCGCCCGTATGGCTTCCTGAGCGGGGAACAGGCTACTAAACACCACAGTCAATGGGACCCAAGTGGCAGCCGCCACACCTGTGATAGCCCGTCCAACAAACAGCCCAGTTGAGCCGTCGGCGGAACCCATCACCCAGGCGCCGACTCCTGCCAAGACAAGCCCAACCATGATGAACAGCTTGCGCTTGCCCAACCAATCGGTGGCTATCCCTAGAGGCAGCCGAATGATGGCCTGCCACAGACCAAATTGGGCCAGGATGACGCCTACTAGAGCCAGGTTGCCTGTTTTACTGGCGACGTAGGTGGGCAAGGTTGGCATATAGAGGTAGAGGGACATGAAGTACAGAAAGGTCACTACCAGGTATAGTCCCAATCAGCACACGCCGGCTGCGGATAGCTGCTGGAGCTCGCTCTCCAGGGTTGGTCTTGGGTTCACTCATGGTTTAGATGTGTCTTCAGCCTGTCTTGAGACGCTGATATCTCCTATAAAGTACAAGACCCCCGTCGCAGATTGGCGGGGATCTCGAACTGCCCACTCAGCCAGGTCAAGCTGTACCGTTGGCCTCAAGGTCCACCCTGTCTGGTGGCTTTCCCATGTCCTCAATATGATGTTGCATCACGTGCATTGCTTGTTCTGGATCGCGCGACTCGAGGGCTTGGAGCAGTTCTTCGTGGCGCGCAGCCAGATACGCTGGATCGTAGCTGCTTTTCCTGTATGTGACAATGGTCCAGGTTCCAAACTGTAGCGTCTTCCAGATCTGATACAGGGTTTTGTTCCTCGAGATCTGCAGGATTTTTTCGTGAAAGTGATTGTCAAGTTCTACAAGTTCATCTCGATCCTGCCGTCCGGCGGCCAGCATCATCGCATCCAGAATATCTTGCAGCACCCGCACGTCCTCGTTGGTGAGATGGGTGGCTGCCAGACGGGCTGCGAGTGATTCCAGGGCCGCGCGGACTGCATAGGTCTCCCACAACTCCTCGGGTGTGAAGGATCGGACAGAGGTTCCCTTATACGGTTGTGTTTCCAAGAACCCCAGCAGTGCCAGGTCACGGATGGCCTCGCGCACCGGAGCCTGGCTTACGCCAAGCTGGCGGGCCAGCGAACTTTCAACGATGCGATCTCCAGGTTCTAGATCTCCATTCAAAACTGCGTCGACGATATACTCTTTGACCCGGTCGCTGAGAACGACGCGGGGGAGATACTGACCCTCATCGGCAGGTTCGGCTTGTGGTGGTCTGGAAGTCATATCTGGTCTCCACAAATCTCGCAATAAACGATTATCGATTCTTCCACCCACATTCTACCATCATTCCGATTCTTGTCAAGTGAATGAGAATTACTGTATGAAGGCGCTACCTACTTGACACCTCGGTAAAACGAGCTAGAATGGAAGAGTGGGTAATCGATAATCGATTTTCACAGATGGCTTCCTTGAAGCTACAGATCTTGATGGCAAGGGGGTAAAACAATGCAGTACATTCGCGAGCAAGACGTGGAGGGCGACCGCATTGGGCCGCCGCATCAGCGGGTTATCCGGCATCTGGTCACACCCGAAAACATGGGCAGCCAGTACCTGTGGCTCGGTACCAGTTCGGTTGACCCGGGCTTTCTCAGCAACGCCCACGCCCACGACGACCAGGAAGAAGTCTTTTACTGTGTGTCGGGCAAGGGCCGGATTCTGGTGGATGACGAAGAGGCTCCTTTGGAGCCCGGCATGGTTGTCTATGTGCCACCCAAGGCCGTCCACCAATTGATCAACGATGGGGAAGAGATACTCAAGGTGGTCTCGGCGGTTGCTCCTCCCTTCATCCCGGAGAAATACAGACAGGATCACCTGATAGAAGAATAACTTGGAGGGCTCTGCATGGGAAAGGTCTCTTGCAGAGCCTTGAGGCATGAGGTCGGGAATATGCGCTTGGAAGGCAGGGTGGCCATCGTCACCGGGGCAGGCCGTGGCATTGGCCTGGGGATCGCCATGGCTTTCGCCCGGGAGGGAGCACGTGTCGCTGTATGTGACATCGATAGTTTACTCCTCGATGACGCGATGGTCAAGATCAAAGCTGCAGACGGCGAGGCCCGGGCATTCCAGATGGATGTGACCAACCGGCAGCAGATCCAGGATGTCGTCTCTGAAGTATGCAACCAATGGGGAAGGATTGACATCCTGGTCAACAATGCCGGCATCTACGAGGTCCTGCCCTTTGAAGAGATCACTGAAGCACAGTGGGACCGCCTGTTGGCCGTGAATCTCAAGGGGGCTTTTCTCTGCTGCCAAGCCGTGATCCCTGCCATGATCCGCCAGGGTGGAGGCCGGATCATCAACATGGCTTCTTCGGCCGGCAAAACTGGGGGCAAGCTAGCAGGCGCCCATTATTCGGTCTCCAAGGCCGGGGTCATCTGCCTGGCCAAGCAGTTGGCGAGAGAGCTTGGTTCCCACGGCATCACGGTCAACGCCGTAGCGCCAGGGCGCATCGACACCCCCATGATCCAGGTAGCTTCCGAAGAAGAGAACGAAGCCTTCCGGCTGCAGACCCCACTGGGGCGGCTAGGCACGCCGGCAGATGTGGCAAACGCCGTCCTATTCCTGGCCTCCGATGAGGCAAGCTTTATCACTGGCGAGATTGTAGACGTAAACGGGGGGCTCCTCATCGACTAGCCAAATGGTGGACGGGTAATCCGGGGAATGGCACCAGATCCAGTCGGGGTACCAATCCCCCATTTGCCTGCGCTCAGTCTACCGGCTCCAGGACGATCTTGACGCCTTCCTTCTCCTCAAAGAGCCTGAATGCCTCACGCCATTGGGTGATGGGCAAGATACGGCTAACCAGGGCCTCAGTGTCTACGCGGTCTTGGCCCAGGAGTGCAAGGGCGCGGTTCCAGGATGCCGGACGCTGGCCCAGAGAGCCGGTCACCCGGATTTCTTTGTAAGCAATGGTATCGAAATCCAACTCAAAGGGGCCGGGGAACAGGCCGACCTGGGTGTATTGCCCACCGCGACGGGTGATCTCCAGACCCAGACGGGCGGCCGGGGGCGCACCTGCGCATTCCAAGAATACATCCGCACCCTGAGAATCGGTCAGCCCGCAAACAAGATCAAGGGCGTTCTCGATCTCCACGTTGACGGCCAGGTCCGCGCCGAACCGCTGAGCCATCTCCAGCCGTTTGCTGTCCTGTGAGGTACCACACACAATCGCAAGACCGCCGCTGGCTTTGACCAATTGAAGACACAGCAGGCCAATGGAACCAGGACCGGTGATGACCACCACGTCGCCAGCCGAGATGGCGGTCAACTCGAGGACGGCATGGACGCAGCAGGCCAGAGGCTCGGCAAGTGCACCGGCAACAAAACTCGCGTTGTCAGGCAAGAGATGCACCTGTGGCTCATTGGCAATGCAGTACTTGGCAAAACAGCCGTCAATGGCATAGCCCACAACTTTTCGGCTGGCACACATGTTGTGATGTCCAAGACGGCACGGCAGGCAGCGGCCGCACGACCAGGCTGTCGTCTCGCAAGTGACCCGATCGCCAACACGGACATGCTCGACGCCAGAGCCCACCTCTGCAACTACGCCAGCGAACTCGTGCCCGATGATGACCGGTGGCTCGATAGGAATGGCAATCTCGTCATGGTAGATGTGCAAATCCGAGCCGCAGACCCCTGCAGCCTTCACCTCGACCTTGACCTGTCCCTGTCCCGGCGCCGGCTCGGATACATCAAGGATCTCGACGTTACCCTTCCCACTGGCATACTTGACGAGCGCTTTCATAGCAGGTCTCCTTCCCAATATGTGCCCAAACGATCCTGGCTGATTGTACGCCAGTCCTCAGGCACTGTCAACAGACGGGAACATCAGGTCATGGTTGGCGCGAGAACCATTCCATTTGACACAATAGATGGCCTGTGGTAGAATCTGGCCCGAGCAGTGTAATAATCGATAATCGGTTATCGATGTCAAACGATCTCAGCCATCATCACGCACGAGCCTATCCTTCCCCCCCACACAATACAGGTAGTCAATAGCGTTTGCCAGGAATTTTGGCCGTGCGCCGGATCGTGTGGGCAGTGGCCAACACCCCAAGGAAGGGGAAGAAAGGAGGTAGGTACCAAACCTATCAGATGGCAGGACTCAAGTGAACACTCGGAAAGACTCTATGGTGAAAAATGGAGGGTTTACTCATGAGAGAAGTCAGTTATTTCGCGCCGACTGAAGTCGGCGAAGCAGTGAAACTGCTCGCCGAGCACGGTGAGCAAGCCGCGATCCTCGCTGGCGGCACCGATCTCGTGGCCGCACTCAACTACTATGAGATAAAGCCAGGCGCACTGCTCTATATCGGCGGTCTGGGCCTGGACTATATCAAAGAGGAAGACGGAAAGCTGGTGATCGGTGCGGGCACAACGGCTGCCCAGCTGATTACAAGCGATCTAGTGACCGCCAAATTCGGGGTACTCGCCGATGCAGCCAAGACCCATGGCAGCCCTGCAGTCCGCACCGTTGCCACCATCGGCGGCAATCTGGGGACCGCTTCACCGGCCGGCGACCTGATACCGTCCCTTATGATCATGGACGCCGAGGTTGTTCTGGCCAGTGCCGAGGGAGAGCGTATCGTAGCGATCAAGGACTTTTTCACAGGGCCAGGGGAGACGGTTCGCGCGCCGGGTGAGCTGATCGTCGAGATCCAAGTACCACTGCTCCCAGGCAAGGCTGCATTCAAAAAGATTGGGATGCGCAAGGCCCAGCAATGCTCCATCGCATCCACGGCTGTACGGCTGGAAATGGACGGCAAGGTCTGCAAGGATGCACGAATTGTGCTTGGGTCCATGGCACCCGTACCATTGCGCTGTACCGAGGCAGAGGCAATGATCACAGGCAAAGAGCTGGACGAGGCGTTGATCGCCAAGTGTGCTGAAAAGGCGGTCTCTGAGAGCACGCCCATCGACGATCAGCGTGCCACGGCCTGGTACCGGACCAAGGCGGCGACGGCGCTCGTTGCCCGGGCTTTGGCCCAGACTGCTGCTTAAGGCGAGCAAGGAGGCAAAGCAACCATGAAACAGATACTCTCATTTGTCCTGAACGGCTCCCCGGTGGATGTGATCGCCACGCCTACTGAGACGCTCCTAGACGTCCTCCGTGAGAAACTGGGGGTGACAGGTCCCAAGCGCGGCTGCGACGATGGCGACTGCGGCACTTGCACGGTTCTCATCGACGGCGAACCGGTACGATCCTGCCTGACCATTGCACTAACGGTGGAAGGCAAGGAGGTCCTGTCCGTTGAGGGCCTAAGCACCGATGGCGAGATGCATCCGCTACAGCGAGCATTCTACGAGCACGGTGCTTTCCAGTGCGGATTCTGCACACCTGGAATGCTGATGAGCGCTAAGGCGTTGCTGGACGAGAATCCCAATCCCTCTCGGGACGAGATCCGAATCTACATGTCGGGCAACCTGTGTCGCTGCGGTAGCTACGAAGAGATCGTCGACGCTATCCAGGCAGTGGCCGCAGGCGATTATTCTTCCTAGGGGAATCGCCAATACTAAGGAGCTGTGAACATGACTGAATATGTTGGTATGGCAATGCCACGATATGACGGGGTTGGGCAGGTAAAGGGCCAGACCAAGTTCGTCGACGACTTTGTCCTGCCCGGCATGTTGTATGCCAAGGCCGTGCGCAGCCCGGTACACAAGGGAATCATCCGCAAGATCGACACTTCGGCCGCGGAAAAGATCCCTGGTGTCATTGGGTTTGTGATGCCCGAAGACATACCTGGAGCCAGATTGCACGGAGCGTGTGGAGATCAGCCGGTTCTCGCCGACGAATTCATCAGTTACAAGGGCGAGGATCTTGCGCTGGTGGTGGCGGTGGACGAAGACACTTGCCAGGAAGCCCTGGAAGCGGTCAAGCTGGACATCGAGGAGCAGGAGCCGGTCTTTGACATGTACAAGGCCATGGAGCCCGATGCTCCTCTGGTCCGGCCTACTCTGAAGAGCAATGTGTGGGAGTACGAGCCGGGAAAGACCACCCGCGTCATCTATGTCGGTGACGTGGAGCAAGGACTTGCTGAAGCAGACTATATTGTTGAAGGCAGTTACCGGACTGGCGAGCAGGACCACGCGGCCATGGAACCGATGGTCTCGGTGGCCTACTTTGACGACGCCGAGCGGCTGGCGATCCATACTCACAGCCAGTGCCTGTACTTCCAGCTGGGGCAGCTGGCAGCCATTTTTGACCTGCCTCTGAGCCAGATCCGCTACATCGGCGGGACCGTCGGCGGTGGCTTTGGCGGCAAGAACCACATCCACGCCGATCACTTTGCCGGCCTGGCCGCCATCAAGTTCCGCAGACCAGTCAAGTACCGCATGACGCGCCGCGAGGATCTGCTCTACTCGACCAAGCGCGGTGTCTTTGACCTCGAGTACAAGACGGGCGTCAAGAAGGATGGAACGCTGACCGCCAACCACATCAAGATCTGGCACGATGCCGGCGCCTTTGGCGGCTTCTCGCCCTATGGCGTGGAAAAGGGTGGGATGTTTGCCTCTGGCCCGTACCACATCCCCAACATGCGGATGGACGGCAAGTGTGTTCTCACCAACAAGGCCGGCTCCAGCTCAATGCGCGGCTTCACGATCATGAATGGCCAGTTTCCCATGGAAATGCAGATGAGCAAGGTAGCCGAAACCATCGGCATGGATCCCTGGGAGTTGCGCTTCATCAACGCCTGGCGCGATGGCGACATTGGCATTTCGAGGTACGTGGTCCAGGGAGCCGGGGCGCTGGAGGCCATGAAGGGCGCCGCCGAGTTGGCCGGGATCGAATTGCCAGAGAAGCTCATGGCAATGAGTTCACGAGGGAGGTAAGCGCTATGAAGAAGAAAGGTGTCGGGATAGCTTGTGTACTGCACCCATCGGGCAACAAGGGAGCAGGCGATCCCAGCAATGCAGCGATCCAGCTCAAGCCCGATGGCACGTTGGCTCTGTTGGTAGGCGCCGTGGATCTCGGTCAGGGCTCGACCACCATCCTCCGCCAATTCGCGGCCGACTGTATGGAAGTTCCCATCGAGAACATTTTTGCCAGCAACTTTGCCGACGACTTTGCGCCACTGAGCCTGGGCAGTTTCGCCAGCCGTGTGACCCTCATCGATCCTCACGCTGTGGAGAATGCCGCAGAGGACTTGAAGAAAAAGATCAGGGAATACGCGGCGGAGATGCTCGAGGCACACCCGGATGACGTAGAGTATGCAGACGGGAAAGTCTTTGTCAAGGGCGCCGCTGAGGGCCCCTCGGTGACACTGGGTGAGGTAGGTGGAGCGTCCATGTTCGGTGGTGGGAACGATCCGGCCCTCCTGGTCGGCACGGGAGCCTGGCAGCCCGCCAAGTTCCACGCCCATGACCCGGAAACAGGAGCGATGCCTGCTGTAGGCGCCATCTCCTTTGGCGCCTGTGTGGTAGAGATCGAGGTCGACACCGAAACCGGTGTGGTCGACGTCACCAAGATGACCCAGGTATGGGAGGTGGGCAAAGCGGTCAACCCGCTGCTGGTGCGCGGGCAGATTACCGGGGGCGTTCAATGCGGTCTCGGTACCGCTCTGATCGAAAACGCCTACCCCTACTATCCCAATCCCGATTGGGCTCCCGAGAACTTTTCGGATTATGCAGTGCCCACCTTTGTGGACTATCCGGACGAGTTCCTGTGGGGCATTGAGGAAGTCCCCCATCCGATGGGCGTGAAAGGCGCCAAGGGCTTCTCGGAAGGATCGACCAATGCGCCACCGCCAGCTATCATGGCCGCCATCCACGACGCAACGGGCGTCTGGATCGACCAGTACCCGGCCTCGCCCGAGGTGGTTCTGCGAGCACTGGAAGAAAAAGAGCGTGCCGATCATCCCATCGAAGCCTTGGTAGACAAGGTCGGAGACTGGGTTGAGGATCTGGGAGACAAGATCGGTCTCTAGGCCAGCCTGGACAGACGAAAAGACGGGGTGGCGCTAGCTGCCCCGTCTTTCCAGACCCGGAGGATCTTGGGAGACGGTTATGATCAAGGGCGTCCATCACACCTGCATCACAGTCAGTGACCTGGAGCAATCCATCGCTTTCTACCGCGATCTGCTGGGCCTGAAACTGGTGATGACCGAGGAGAGCGAGCGGAGCGGGGACGATCGCTCCAAAGCACTGGGCGTAGCCAAGGCCAAAGTCAAACTGGCCATTCTCCAGGCTGGTCAGGACCAGGTAGAGTTGATCGAATATGTCACCGCCAGAGGGCGGGACTATGACCGCAACAACAACGATGTCGGAGCGATGCACATCGCCTTCCAAGTGGAGGACATAGACACCGTGTACCAGCGGATGCTGGATGCCGGCGTGCGTTTTACCTCCCCGCCAGCGACGATTCCCGCTGGGCCCATGGAAGGCTGGCGCTGGACGTACTTCTTTGACCCAGACGGTGTGTCGCTGGAGATAATTCAGACGATTTGAGAACAGACTCTCCGAAGGCGAGGCTGGGGGAGGGTGAGGCTCCGGCAAAGATAGCAATCATCGAAGCATTGGGGTCTCACCCTCGCCTAGTCTCTCCTTCAAGGAGAAGGATGAAAGATCCCTTCCATCCAGGGAAGGCAACTTGGTGAGGGCGAGTAGACGCCTACCAAGCCAGGGGAGGGTAAGATTGCTGCCAGCCGGCATGCGAGCGGTTCGGCGCCAAGATCAAGTCTCATCCTGTCCCACTCTTCCCCTCACGCGCAAAGAATCACAGTTGAAAGCGAGGAAACAGCATGGGCTACAAGCTGATTGACTTGAGCCAGGAAATCTACACGGGGGCCCCCGTGTGGCCCGGTCATCCTGAGACCGTGGTCACCGTCGTGGATACCCATGAAGAGACCGTCAAGTCTGGTCGGTTTACTGAGGGCTATAGCTACACCGCCGAAAAGATCGAGATGAGTACCCATGGCCCCACGCACGTGGACTCTGTCAGGCACATCGATCCCTCTCCCGATGCACCCACGATCGATCAGATCCCCCTTGACTGGTTCTACACCGGGGGCATCTGCATCGACCTGTCGCACATTCCGCCCAAGACCGCGTACACGGTAGAGGACATCAAAGCCGCACTAGACAAATACGACCTGGACATCCGCAAGGGCGATACAGTACTCATGTACTCGGGCCACTATCTGCGAACCTGGGGCACCGACGCCTGGCTGACCGACTATCCAGGTCTGAGCCGCGAAGCCGCCGAGTATATCTATGGCTCGGGAGCAATCAACATCGGCCAGGATGCGCCCAGCCACGACTGCGCCGGGACCACGAGCTACCCGGCGCACCAGGTATGCCGCGAAATGCAGACACTGAACATCGAGAATCTGGGCGACCTGCGACCGGTGGTAGGCAAGCGCTTCCAGTTCATCGGCTTGCCGCTCAAGATTCGCAATGGGAGCGGCTCGCCCATTCGGGCTGTTGCCGTGTTGGAGGACTAGGACGAGCCGAAGAGGCTTTCGCAAACCAGGAGCGAGGCATCCCGAATACGGAACGCGCAAGGCAACGTTTTACGAAGGACAATAGAGCGTTGAGGTGCACTGATTCTGCCGGGGAGACCTCGCTCCTGCTATTTGGAGGGTGAGGATGGAAAAGATACCCAGGGAAAAACTCGAGGCCGTTCCAGGGCTGTTTTCGTTGACCAATAAGGTAGCGGTGGTGACCGGAGGAAGTCGTGGTCTAGGGCGCGGCATCGCCCTCGCCCTGGCAGCAGCGGGCGCCCACGTGGCCCCGGTCAGCCGCACGTTAGCCGACGTGGAAGCCGTGGCCGAGGAGATCCGTTTGCAGGGACGGCGCGCCCTGCCACTTGCCGTCGACATCACGGACGAGGCGCAGGTCCGGTCGATGGCCCAGCGAATGCTCGACGAGTTTGGACGCATTGATATCCTGGTGAACTCGGCGGGCATCGTCAGCCTCAAACCTACCATCGAGTTCCCCATGGAGGAGTGGCGCAAGATCATCCGCGTGAATCTAGAAGGTACCCTCCTGTGTTGCAGAGAAGTAGGTAAGGTCATGCTCCGCCAGGAACAGGGCAAGATCATTAACATGTCCTCGGTGCGGGGTATGCAGGGCCGGGCCAATGATCCGGCCTACCCCGCCAGTAAGGGGGCAATCAACCTTCTGACCAAGTCACTGGCCATCGAGTGGGCCCAGAAGGGCATCAACGTCAATGCCATCGCCCCGACATTCATCCGCACGGACCTAAATGCGTTTATGCTGGACGATCCGCCCACTCGCGATTGGGTCCTGAGCCGCATCCCCATGGGCCGGGTTGGCCAGATCTGGGATCTTTTCGGCGCTGCGGTCTTTTTGGCCTCGCCGGCGTCCAATTTTATCACCGGCCATGTCCTGTACGTGGATGGTGGCTGGACAGCGGCTTAGGCACAAGACGAAGGGGATTGAATCCATGAAAGCAGTTGTCCTCTATGACAAGACCGACAAGTCCGTTGAGATCCGTGATGTTCCGGTACCCTCCATCGGTCCAGAGGAGTGTCTGGTTGAGGTCAAGTACTGCGGGATCTGCGGCAGCGAGCCACACATGTACCACGGCCAGCTCACCCTCCTTGCCCGCCCACCTGTCATCTTGGGACATGAATGGTCAGGGGAAATCGTAGAGGTCGGCGAGCGAGTCAAGGGCTTTGCCGCGGGCGACCGGGTGACCTGCGAAACAGCGGCCGAAACCTGCGGCGTCTGCGCTCTCTGCCGTTCGGGCTCGTACAACGTCTGCCCGGAGCGAAGAGCCTTCGGCTTTGCCGTGGATGGGGCCTTTGCCAAGTATGTCCGGGCCAAGTATCTGCGGCTCCACCATCTCCCCGATGGGGTAAGCTACCAATCCGCCGCAATGACCGAGCCGATCTGTGTGGCCTATAACGCCGTTGCTGAAAAGAGCCGGATCAGCCCCGGCGACGTCGTGGCCATCATCGGTCCCGGGCCTGTAGGCCTGTTTGCACTCCAGGTAGCCAAGCTCTCAGGAGCTGGAACCATCTTGGTCACTGGCACCCAACGAGACAGCGCCCGGCTCAAACTGGCCGCCAGGCTTGGCGCCGATATCACAGTCGACGTCGGCGAACAGAACCCGGTGGAGGTCGTCCGGGGGCTTGGAGACGGGCTGGGCGCGCACCTGGTGATCGATGCCGCCGGCGTGCCACCAGCAATCCAGCAGTCGCTGGAGATCGTCCGTCAGAACGGTCAGGTCACCAAGATAGGTTGGTCTTTGCAGCCTGTGAACCTGACCCTGGACGAGATCGTGGCCAAGGTCGTCACCTATCAAGGCGCCTTTAGCCATACCTGGACGACCTGGGAAACCTGTCTCAGGCTGATGAACCAGGGCAAGATCGATACCGAATCCCTGATCAGCGAGGTCTGGCCCATCACCCGCTGGGAAGAAGCTTTCCACAGGCTCGAAGCGCTGGAAGCACACAAGATCCTGCTGTATCCAGTGGATTAAGAATCCCCCTCTCAGGTGAAGGGGAATAGAGGTTGGAGGCAACCCAATGGTTGACGATCGCAAGCTGGCTGAGCTTGAAGCTACCGCCCGCGAGTTGCGCTACCACATCGTCAGGATGATGGGGGCGGACAAGCCCCATCATTTTGGCGGCTCTCTGTCCATCGTGGAATTGATCACCGCCTTGTATTTCTACAAAATGCGTTATGATCCATCCGATCCCGGGTGGGACGGTCGAGATCGTTTCGTGATGAGCAAGGGGCACACGGTCCCGACACAGTATGCAGCCCTGGCCAAGCTGGGCGTCATTCCCATGGAGGACTTGCCCACTCTGAAGCAGTTGGGCAGCGTGCTCCAGGGCCATCCCAATGCCTGCATGACAGCGGGTCTTGAGGCTTGCACCGGATCGTTGGGCCAAGGGCTGTCGTTTGCCAACGGGATCGCCATGGCCGCTCGGATCCGCAAACTGGGCATCCGGGTATACTGCCTTATGGGCGACGGCGAACTGCACGAGGGCCAGATCTGGGAAGCGGCCATGGGGAGTTCGACCCACCAACTCGACAACCTGTGCGCCATCGTGGACAGGAACAGCCTAAAGAGTCAGGGTGCAGGTAGACGAGGCCAAACAGCTAGAGCCACTGGCTCAAAAGTGGGAAGCCTTTGGTTGGCAAGCCATCACCGTGGACGGGCACAACCTGCACCAGATCTGCGACGCGCTGGACGAGGCAGAGGTCGTCCAAGGCAAGCCGACCGTGATTATCGCCAAAACGGTCAAGGGCAAAGGGGTCTCATTCATGGAAGGCCAGTTCCAGTTCCACAATGCGGCCATCACCGAGGAGCAGTGGGCAGAAGCCATGCGGCTGCTGGCGCCGGACGAGGAGGTAGCGTGATGAAATGGAATCTCGGCGACAGGGTAGAGACGCGCGACGCGTATGGTGAAGCCTTGCTGGAGCTAGGCAGCCAGCGTCAGGATATTGTCGTGCTGGACTCTGACCTCCAGCGGTCAAACAAGACCTACGCTTTTGGGCAAGCGTACCCTGAGAGGTTCTTTGACATGGGCATTGCCGAGGCCGACATGGTCTGCACCGCGGCCGGCATGGCCGCCACCGGCCTGACCGTATTTGCCACCTCTTTCGCCATGTTCATCCCAGGCCGCGCCTACGATCAGATCCGGCTCCAGCTCAGCTACGGGCAGGAGAATGTCAAGATCGTCGGAGTCAGCGCTGGCCTGACCCAGGGCCCCGATGGGGCCACCCACCAGTCTCTCGATGACGTTGCGCTGACCCGGCTGCTGCCAGGCATGACCGTGCTGGTTCCCGCCGACGCCACCGAAGCCTACAAGGCCGTATTGGCAGCGGCCGAGATCGCGACCCCGGCATACATCCGCCTGGGGCGGTACCCGACGCCCATCATCTTTGGCGAGGATTACCAATTCCGTATCGGTGCGGTTCCCGTGATGCGCGAGGGGGATAGCATCGCCATCTATGCCACGGGCATCATGACCGCACTTGCCCTGGATACCGCGGAGATTTTGGCAGATCAAGGCTTTGAGGCCACCGTACTGAATGTGGCCACGATCAAGCCATTGAATACAGGGGCAATCCTCACGGCCGCTGGCGGCAAGGAACTCTGTGTGACGATGGAGGAGCACTGGGTCAGCGGAGGCTTGGGCAGCGCTGTTGCGGAGACACTGTCCGAGGTTCGGGGTACCCCTCCCTTACTCCGCTTTGGCGTGCAAGATAGGTTCGGGCAGTCGGGGACTGCCGACGAATTGTTGGAGTACCATGGACTGACGCCTGCCCAGATGGCTCAGGCCATCTTCGATGTAATTGGCGAGTAGCTGTCTGCAGAGGACACTTGCAGAGGATGTCTGCAGAAGACGCTTGCAGAGGATGTCTGCAGAAGACACTTGCAGAGGATGTCTGCAGAAGACACTTGCAGAGGATGTCTGCAGAAGATGCTTACAGAAGATGTCTGCTGAAGATGCTTGCAGAAGATGCTGCGACGTTGCAGAAGAGGCCTGCAGAAGATGCCGGCTGCAGAAGATGCCGGCTGCAGTAGACGCCGGCCTCAGCCTCTCAAGATGGCCTGGACTTGATGCTGCTGTCTCTTGCTGATTCGTCCTGCTTCGACCAATAGATCCAGGATTTCGCCCAGGCACAGGACTGCGTGCAGCCGGTAGCCAGCGTCCTTTAGCTCCTCGCGCCCGCCCTCCTCGCGGTCGATGAGCACCACGACGTCCCGGACTTTTAGCCCGGCCGCTTCCAGCGGCTCGATGGCTGCCAGCTTGCTGCCACCCGTGGTGATCAGATCGTCCAGCACCACGGCCCGGTCGCCAGGGCAATATTCTCCCTCGATCTGCTGCGCGGTGCCGTAGGCCTTGACCTCTTTGCGAGGGTAGATCATGGGCAAGCCCAGCTCCAGCGCCACCGCCGTGCCAATGGGCAGCGCAGCATAGGGAATGGCAGCCAGGCGAAGCCCATCCAGGCTCCGGGCCGCTTTTGCATCCCCAATCGCCAAGATCTCCTCTATCAGTCCTGCGTAGGCGTGGGCGACCTGGCGCAGGACGTCCGGATGGGAGGCCAGCAACCGCAGGTCGATGTAGATCGGAGATTTCTTGCCCGAGGCCAGGGTGAACTCGCCGAACTTGACGGCGCCGATATCGGCCAGGGCCAGGGCCAACTCGGCTTTTAATGAGCGTGCTGCGTAGGGACTTGGCCGAGGTGCTTTGGAACCAGCGCCTTCAGGTACAGCACTGGATCTCGCGGCGTTTATCTGCTGGCGCAGGTCCCAGGCCGCCTGGCGGGGGTCGCCGGCATAGATGACTCCCCGCGAAGCACTGACAACCACGCCCAGACCATCTGCACGCAGCCCGGCTGCCAACGCCGCCTCCAGGTCGCCGCCCTGAGCACCGACGCCGGGCAGAAGGATCCATGCCTCGGGAGCCAGGGCGCGGATACGGGCCAGGGCCTGGGGATAGGTCGCCCCCACGACAAGTCCCGTGCCCCAGGCCGCAGCCTTTTCGGCCACAATCTCGTACAGCGGCCGGTCAGGGCAAGGGAGGGTCTGCAGATCGGTCGCCCCTGGGTTCGAGGTGTGGCATAGCAGAAAAACGCCCCGCTCCGCGTAGGCGGTAAACGGGGCTACTGAATCGCTCCCCAGGTAGGGGTTCACTGTGAGGGCATCAGCCCCCCAGACTTTGAAGGCGGCACGGGCGTATGCTTCCGCTGTGGAACCAATGTCACCCCGCTTGGCGTCCAAAATGACCGGAACGCCGGCGGTGTTGTGGATATAGGCCACGGTCCGGCGCAGGGACTCCAGACCCTCCGGGCCCGCAGACTCGTAAAAGGCAAAGTTCGGTTTGTAGGCACAGACCAGGTCCCGCGTGGCGTCTATGACCCGCTGGTTGAAACTGAAAAGGTCGTCACCTGCCGACAGGCGCTCTGGTCGCGGATCCAAGCCCACGCATAGCAGACTCTGGTTCCGTTGGGCGGCCCCTTCCAACTGCTGATAGAATCCCATCCTTCCCCCTGTGGTCGTGCATTGCCTTTCAGTGATCACTGGTTGCAGGTCGTGTCCACCTTCCTGTCGCCTTCGGTACGGAAAGAAATGCCGCAGGCGCAAGAGGCCACAGCGTTGGGATTGTCCACCTGAAAACCGGTGCCCATCAGGGTATCCTGGTAATCGATGCGGGCCCCTTCCAACAACTGAGCGCTGAATGGATCGACGTAGAGCCGGACCCCCTCGTTCTCAATGACGGCGTCGTCTTCCCGAGCCGCATTTTCGTAGCTCATCCCATACTGGAGGCCAGCGCAGCCGCCAGCTTGAACAAAGACCCGCAGGCCCTGATCCGGCAGGTCTTTCTGCGCGAGCAGGCGTCGTAGCTGGCTCGCCGCTGCCTCGGTTAATGTGATCATCTGCCCATCTCCTTTCCAGGGCTGGGAACTCGGCCCAACTAGCGCTTGAGATCGTCGGTGTCCAGAATGATGGTAAATGGGCCGTCATTGTGGATTTCCACGAGCATCGAGGCCCCAAACTCGCCGGTAGCAACGTGACTGATGCCGGCCTGCCGCAGTTGGCTGGCGAAATCGTCCATCAGTGGGGCGGCGACGTCGGGCGGAGCGGCGTGGACAAAGCTGGGCCGCCGGCCTTTGCGGCAGTCGGCGTACAATGTGAATTGGGAAATGACCAGGGCCTCACCGCCCACGTCGAGGATGGAGAGGTTGGTTTTCCCCTCGCCGTCAGAAAAGATGCGCAGGTTGGCGATCTTGGCTGCCAGGCGACCGGCCTCAGGCTGACCGTCGCCGTGGCCGGCTCCCAGGAGAATGACCAGACCCGGACCAATGGCGCCGATGGTCTTGCCCTCAACGGCGACCTGCCCTTTCTGTACGCGCTGGATGACCGCTCGCATGGCTCCTGTGCTCCTCTCGCTGGTACCTGGTGTTGTCATTCTAGCCTGTGGCTGCCAAAAAGTCAAACAAGCACCTTCCTGCTGGCTTGTACGACATCGGGCAATTGCATCTTGTTCTGGGAGCCTGAAATCGCCAGTCAATCACCGAAACTGTCATCGCAAGGAGCGAGCGCTGTTTGCGAGCGACAGCCTATCCCGAGTTTCTCGAGGGAAAGCGATCCCCACCTGTAAGAGTGAGATTGCTTTGCTTCGGCAGAAGCGCTTTCGCTCGCAATGGCGGGGTTGGATGCGATGGCCCTGGGCTCGACGCCCCGGTCCCTGCCGAGGCCGTGGTCGGCCGGGTCGTGGCGGTCAAGACAGGGCAGCAAGCCTTTTCGCTGGATACCGCCCAGGCGCGGTTACTGGGTTGGTGCCTGGTCTGGTGTCTGTGGGCCAGGCGGCGGGGTACCTGGCGACCTCTGTCCCGGCTCACGCACCGCTTCGCTCGGATGTTGAGGCCATAAGTGACGGACGTGCGCACCTACTCTTACCTAAAGACAAATTGCATGACCCGCGCAAAACTGCCGAAGCGTTCTGTCTGCCAAGATTAGCCCCGAAAGTATCGGGCAAGGAAAGTCGGAACAGGATCTTGTTTGGCAGCTGAGCCTCCCCCAGGTTGCCGCTGCCGGGTCTCGGGCCGTACCGCACGCGTGATCCAGCCGATGTAGTCGTTCTGCTGGTAGGGGGGGCGGTTGCGATAGGCGGCCATCAATCCCTGTGCCAGAAGGGCTTCCCGAACATCGTCCGGCATTTCATAGCGAGGTCTCTTGAGGCCTGAGGCCTGTTTAGCGCTCATGCAAGGGTTCCCCTGGGCTCAAGTCGCCGGCACCGGATCCTGATGCCGGTTCAGAGGACTGATACTGGCATTTTGGTCGCCGGCATCGGGTCCGTGACCGGTGCCAGGTTGCTGAACGGAGCAGAAAGCGCCAGGTCACGGACGCTTCGACTCAGCTTGGCGCAGGCCTGGCTCGAGCGGTGAGACGGAGCGATTATAACACAGGGAGGCGCGGCTCACAAGGTCGGGTTTATGGACGCTCTGATTGCGGCGATGGCCCTGCAGGGGCGGCTGAGCCTGGTTACAGGCAATGTGGACGATTTCGCTGACCCGGGTGTTGTGATTGTCAAGCCCTGGCAGCGTTCGCTGCTTCGGCTTTGCCCCCGAACCAGCCCAGGCTGCCATTCTCGACATCGCAAGACAGACAGTTCGCTGCAAAGCGCCTATCCTCGCGCAGGTTCGCCCTGGCTTCCGCCCTGTGTTGGCTGGTTCAGCCATGATTTGGCGCGCCCGCAGCATGGCCGCAAGCCGCGTGAGGATCCCGGTCGCGGCGGTGCTCTACCCCGGGAAGTCTCACCGCCAGCCTTGACTTTCGGCTATTATTATGGTATAAATATTATATAGAGAAGAGCATTGCCGATGGCCTTTGCCCGGAAGGAAAAATGGATGAATAGCCCAAGAGTTTGGCAGGCACTGCTGGCCCTGATCTCCAGGGTTGGCGCGAACCCCGACGACGATGAGGAGACACAACTCCAGAAGGCCATCCTCGTGGGTACGACGCTCATGGTCAGCGTGGCTGCTGCTCTGTGGGGGCTGACCTACCTGTTCTTCGATGAGCCGGTTGCCGCTGCCATCCCCCTCTTTTACGCGTTCTTTTCCGCCATCTACCTTGTCACTTTCGGGATGTCCCGCTACTTTGAGTTCTTTCGCTTTGCCCAGTTCTTGCTGTCGCTGGTCCTGCCCTTCCTGCTGATGCTGTCCCTGGGAGGCTATATCAGCGGCAGCGCGGTCATTGTGTGGGCGTTCATCGCGCCCCTGGCCGCGATCCTGGGCGGGCGGTGGCGCCAGGCCACCTACCAGTTCCTGGCCTACCTGGCCCTGCTCATCGCCGCCGGTCTGCTGCAACCCTATCTGCGGACCGGGAACAATCTGCCCGGCGCAGTGATCATTGCCTTCTTTGTGGTGAACCTGGGCACTGTATCGTCTATCGCCCTGGCGGTTCTGGTCTACTTTGTGAGACAAAAAGACCTGTCCATCGAGTTGATGCGCAAGAACCGGGAGCTGGAACAGGCCTATCTGCAGCAGGAGATCATGCTGCGGCAGAGTGAGAAACTGGCGACCCTGGGCAAGCTGAGCGCGGGCATGGCCCACGAGCTGAACAATCCGGCCGCCGCTGCCCAGCGGGGCGCGGAACAGTTGCGGGAGGAGATCTCGCAATTGCAGAAGGTCCAGTTCGACTTGGGCGCGCAGGGCCTTTCTGCATCGCAGCTTGAGGTCCTGGCGGCCTGCAGGCAACTGATGGAGGAGCGGGCCAGACACCCGCTGGACCTGGACCCTCTGGCGCGTAGCGACCGTGAATACGAGATAGAGTCCTGCCTGGAGGATAGGGGGGTCGAAAATGCCTGGGAAGCCGCGCCCCTGCTGGTCGACCTGGGCTACGAACCCGATACGTTGGCCGAGCTGGAAGCGGGCTTTACGGCCGAACAGTTTCCGAAGGTTGTCGCTTCGCAGAGCAATCTCTATGCCACGCACAGCTTGCTGGCAGAGATCGGACAGGGGGCAGGCCGGATTGTCGAAATCGTCAGGGCGCTGAAGTCCTATACGCTACCTGGACCAGGCGCCGGTACAGAGCGTCGACGTCCACGAGGGCCTGGACAATACGCTGGTCATGCTGCGCAACAAGCTCAAAGGAGGGATAGGCGTCCGGCGCGACTATGCCGCGGACCTGCCTCGCATCCAGGCTTATGGCAGCGAGCTGAACCAGGTTTGGACGAATATCATCGACAACGCGGTAGGCGCGATGGAGGGCCAGGGTGATCTTGTCCTGAAGACGTACCAGCGGGACGATTGGGTGGTGGTGGAGGTCCACGATACGGGTCCCGGGATCGCGGAGGAGGTTCTGCCGCAGATCTTTGACCCATTCTTTACCACCAAGGCGCCGGGTGAGGGCACCGGGCTGGGGCTGAACATCAGCCACAACATCGTCGTACAGAAACACCTGGGCGAGATCGCCGCCCGCTCCCGGCCAGGGGCGACCTGTTTTGAGGTCAGGCTGCCGGTGGATTTTGAGGGGAATGGAGAAGGGCTGGAAGGGAAGCCGCATAGGTGACCTCGTGCGCTCGCTCGCATCTGGGGATGCTTGCTCCTCGGGGGGAGTGAGGGTTTGGTAAATGACCTCCGTCTCGCAGTTCCCACAGATCGCATCTGGGGATGCTTACTCCTCGGAGGAGAAAATTGGGTGATTGCTCCTCGGGGGAGTAAAGTGGGCGATTGCTCCTCGGGGGGAGTAAAGGTTTAGTAGATAACCTCCATCTCGCAAGCCCCACAGTCAAAGCGCAGGCGGTAGCGGTGTCCCTCCTCGTCGACGAGGTACAGCGGTCCCTCAAGCCGGCCGGCTTTGGACGTGCCGTCGCACAGCCCCAGTTGGTGCTGGATGCAGTAGCGGGTACGCATGACCACCTTGCCGCCCATCATGAGCCCCGATTCGGCGGCCGGGGCGACCTCTTCCACGCCGTGGCGCCGGTAGAAGGCCACGGCCTGCTGGTTCAGCGCGTTGCCGCGGTAGGTCAGCGTGGTCTCGTGGATAGGGGGCCTGATTTCGTTGGATCTCGCCCCGCAGAACGGGCCGGTTGGCGGCTCGCGCCATTAGCAGGCGTTCCAGCGTCTCTCGGCGCAGGGCGTTGAGCGCCGCGACCGGTAGAAAATAGGGCCGGTCCCAGGCCAGATCCACGCCCATGCAGGCAAAGGGTGTGTCCCCGGTCTTGGCCAGTTGCTTGCGCGCTGCGGCCGCGGCTTTTTCGGGCTTGTGCGCGGGTTCTGTTTCTGCTGCGAGCATAGCGGCCGCGACGTTGCCGTCCTCATCCCTGGCGTACAGGACAAAGCCCTCCGGCTTGTTTTCCAGACGCAGGCGCACCGCGATCTTGCGCACCGGCCGGCTGCGCTCGACCTGCCGCAGAAAGGCATGATCATGGTTGCGGTAGACCTTCAGGCCCTGGTGGATGCCGGCGATCTTGTCCGGGGTGACCCGCAGGGCGTGGGAGTCATGGGCGACGGATTGTACGGCATTGACGACCGTTCCGCCCAGCGCGTGCTGGTCGTCAAACCAGCACAGGCCATCACCGCTGTGCAGCGGGACGGTTGTCTCCAGCTCAAAGCGGGGCCCTCGCACGGCGGACACCGTGCCGAGGTACTCGCCCACCATTTTGGGGGAATCCAGGGCCCCGGGCGGCTCGCCGCGCCCCTGGAGGAAATGGGTCGTAAAGCCCCGGTTGAAAGTTTTGCTGAGGTCGGGCTCAAAATCAATGCTGCTGCGGCCTGAGGAGCTGCGCCCCCAGTCGCGCGCCGCAAGCACACGGTCCAGCTCGCGGCGGTACCCGCTGACCACGTTGGTGACATAGGCCCGGTCCTTGAGCCGGCCCTCGATCTTGAAGGACGTGACGCCCGCGTCGAGCAGGTCGTCCAGGTGCGCGGAGAGGTTGAGGTCGTGCAGCGAGAGCAGATGGCGGTTCTTGACCACCTCCCGGCCATCGCCGTCGACCAGCGTGTACCTGCGCCGGCAGGGCTGGGCGCACTCGCCGCGGTTGCCGCTTCGCCCGCCAATGGCATAGCTCATGTAGCACTGCCCGCTGTAGCTCACGCACAGCGCGCCGTGGACAAAGGACTCCAGCTCGATAGAGGTCCGGGCGCGGATGGCGCGGATCTGGGCCAGGCTCAGCTCGCGGGCCAGGATGGCGCGCCGGAACCCGACCTGCTCCAGAAAGGCCAGCCGCTCGGGGGTGTGGTTGTGCATCTGCGTGCTGGCGATCAGGGCCAGGGGCGGCAGGTCGCTTTCCAGCAGGCCCACGTCCTGGATGATGGCGGCGTCCACGCCCATGTCGTAGAGCTGGTGGAGCAGGCGCACGGCTTCGGGCAGCTCGTGATCGTGCAGCAGGGTATTGACGGTGACATATACGCGCGCCCAGTAGGTGTGGGCATGGGCCGCAGGGCGGCGATGTCGTCCAGCGAATTGCCGGCTTTGCCCCGCGCCCCAAAGCGGCCGGCGCCAATATAGACGGCATCGGCGCCGCTGTCGATGGCAGCGACGCCGCCGTCCCGGTCCTTTGCCGGAGCGAGGAGTTCGATCCGGGGTTTTGTGTTGTCACCTTGAGAGGTAGTCAATTCACACTTGTCCTCACGCCATATGCCGGTTTGATGTTTTGTCTATTGATGATAGTAGCAGATCTCTGGGATGTCAAGTGGGGCAGGTGCAACGCACCTTTTTGATGAACACGAAGAGCTGTCTGGGCGCGTTTTCTGTCGATTGCCGGGCATTCATCAGAGTGCCAAGGTGCGTTGCACCTCTACTCAAAAGAGCACCAGGCGCTAACCCGGTGCTCGATGTCCGCCGTGCTGCACTGCGTACGATTCCTCCCGATCTTCTGTCCGGTGTATGCTCTGTGGCACGCCCTGGGAGTACTGCGCTACCGCTCCATGCCCACCAGGTGGTCCTCAAAAGTAACCTCGCCCCGCAGCATCTTGTGGACCTCACAGGTCCGGGCCGAGTTGTAGAGGATGCGTTGCTCGCGGGGGGTCAATCCCTCGCCCAGGTCCAGGTGGCTGAGGAAGCGGGTTCGTGGTCTGGCGGCCCACAAACTCGGTGCGGCCCTCCACCGAGGCCTCCAGCCGCGTGGGCTTGATCCCTTTGTTGCCGGCGACCGCCGCCATGGTGAGGACCATTCAGGCCCCGAGGGCAGCGGCAACCAGCTCCAGCGGGCAGAAGCCCGCGCCCGGTCGATCCACTTGGGTGCGCTGATCGGCCTCAAAGCTGCGATCCCCGGCGGCAATGTGCACCCGTTGGTCGCCGATGTAGGTGGTCTTGACTGGTTCACCAGACTCTAGATCGTCCACGCTTCCCCCTGATCAGAGTAATTCCCACCTGCGCCTCCGGCGCTGGGTCAGTTCTAGCGCTTTGCCTTCAGCCACCGCACACTGTTGGAGCGGCACTGCGGGCAGGTTCGCTCTACGATCTGGAAGACGTCGGCCCACTGGTGGCCGCAGCGCATGCAGGCATAGTCGGCGGGCTGGCCGATATTCGCTGGCCTGGGGATTGCGCGGGCTGGGCACCCGGGCCTTGGCCAGCACCTCGCGCGTCTGCTCGACCTCCTCCGGCGTCACGCTCTGGCGCTTCTTCTCCGCTTCGCGTCATGATGGTCTGCCAGCGACCGCCCTCGGCCGCCGAACACCATTCCAGCTGCAGCCGGTCGGGGCGCAGGCCGGCCTTCTCCAGGCCATCCCACAGGCCATCCATGGCGCCGCACCGTGCTGCGGTTGGCGTCGATGTAGTGGCAGTCGACATAGTGGCAGCCCGAAACCAGCACCACCGGCGCGCCCTTTCTTGAAGGCGTACCACACGAACTCGGGGCTCACCCGGCCCGAGCACATGGTGCGGATGATGCGGGCGTTGGGCGGGTAGGCCATGCGGGCCACGCCGGCCGTGTCGGCCCCGGCGTAGGAGCACCAGTTGCAGGCAAAGGTGACGATCTTGCTCCAGGGGTCCGTCCTCCAGGATGGCGTCGATCTGGGCATAGATGGCCTGGTCGGAGAAGTGGCGCATCTCGATGGCGCCGAACTTGCATTCGCGCGGCGCAGGTGCCGCATCCGGCGCAGGCAGCGCTGGTCACGTGGGCCACCTGCTTTTTCTGCCAGGTGATGGCCCCAAAGGGGCAGACGTCGGCGCACTGGCCGCACATCTTGCACAGCTCCTCGTCCACCACGGCGGTGATGGCCTCCACCGAGAACTGGCTCTTGTTCAGCAGGATGGAGGCCCGTGAGGCGGCCGCGCTGGCCTGGGTGACGCTTTCCCGCACGTCCTTGGGGCTCTCGGCGGCTCCGGCGATGTAGACGCCCTTGGTGGGCGTGTCCACGGGGCGAAGTTTGGCATGGGCCTCTTTCAGAAAGCCGCTGGGCGACTTGGACAGGCTGACCAGCTGGCGGATCGCCTCGGTATCGGTGGCCGGCGTGGCGCCCACGGCCAGCACCAGCATCTCGAATTCGTGGACCTCCAGGCGGTTGGCCGTGGTGTTTTCCACCGTGACCCACAGGTTGCCGTTGTCAGGGTTCTGGCGCACCTCGCCCGGCAGGCCGCGGATATAGCGCACGCCGTTCATCTTGCTGCGCATCAGGAGCTCTTCGAAACCCTTGCCAAAGGCCCGCATGTCCATGTAAAAGACGGTGATGTCGGTGTCGGGATAGTTGTCCTTCAGGTACTGGGCCTCTTTGACGGTGTTCATGCAGCAGACATTGGAGCAGTAGGGGTTGCCCCGTTCGGGATCCTGTGTCCGCGAGCCAACGCATTGGATAAAGCCGATGCGCTTGGGCTGCTGCAGGTCGCCGGGCCGCCCCCAATGCCCGCCCAGCGGGCCGCCCGTGGAGACCAGCCGCTCGAATTCCATGCTGGTGACCACATTGGGGAAGCGGGTGTAGCCGTATTCGTCCAGGGCCGTGGGATCGTAGACATCCATGCCGGTGGCGACGATGATGGTGCCCACTTCGATATCGAGGATCTCGTCCTGCATGTCAAAGTCGATGCAGTTCTTTTCGCAGGCTTCGATGCACTTGCCACAGGCGATGGGGTTCTGGCCCAGGCACTCGTCGGCGGCCACGACGTAGGACGAGGGCACGGCCTGGGGAAAGGGGATGTAGATCGCTTTCCGGCTGCCCAGTCCCATCTGGAACTCGTCGGGCACGACGACTGGGCAGACAGCGGCGCAGTCGCCACAGGATGTGCACTCGTTCTCGTCCACGTAGCGGGCTTTCTTGCGGATACGGGCCTTAAAGTTGCCCACATAGCCCGTAACGTCCTCGACTTCGGAGTAGGCCAGCAGTTCAATCTTGGGATGTCGACCGACATCCATCATCTTGGGGCCGAGAATTCATATACTACACTCGATGTCGGGATAGACCTTGTCAAGCTGGGCCATGATGCCGCCGATGGAGGGCTTTTTTTCCACCAGGTAGACCTTGTGACCCGAGTCGGCCAGGTCAAGGGCCGCCTGCATGCCGGCCACGCCACCGCCGATGACCAGCGCCGCGTGGGTGACCGGGATCTGCTCCTCGTCCTGGGGATAGAGCCAGCGGGCGCGCGCCACGGCCACCTTGACGATGTCCTGGGCCTTTCGCGTGGCCGCCTGCCCGGTCGCCGGGGGTCACCCACGAGCAGTGCTCGCGGATGTTGGCCATCTCCAGCAGATAGGGGTTGAGCCCGGCCCCCTCGATGCACTGGCGAAAGATCGGCTCGTACGAGGTCGGCGAGCAGGAAGCCACGACCACGCGGTTGAGGTTGTGCTCGTAGATCGTGCGTCTGGATCTCCTGCTGCCCCGGATCGGCGCAGGTATACTTGTTCCCTACGGCCGCGACCACGTCGGGCAGGGTCTCGGCGTACGTCGCGCACGGCTTCGGTGTCCACGGCGCCGGCAATGTTGGAGCCGCAGTCACACACAAACACGCCGATGCGCAGATTGTCTGTTGACAACTTTGTTCCTCCTTGGAAGCGGTCAGCTTTCAGCGCTCAGCGTTTCCTACGACGGGCTGGCTGAGCGCTGCCACATGTCGGTAAACGTACGTCCTATGGACGCGCGGTTACCGACGCTGATCCGCTCTGGGATTGTCCTGCTTGCTAGCCATCTTTTTCGCGCTGCCACGTCTCGTACCGGTGGCCGCGCATATAGTCCGTCTCTTTGACTGCGCTTCGCTCACGGGCGGCCTGGTCGACCGCCTCGTGCACGGTCTGCCTGAATTCCTCCGAGTCGAACTGTTCTTTGCGGAAAAAGTCAAAGGCATGGTACTCCCGGAAGGCCCGCCGCTGGGTCTCCATGGTCCCGTGACCGGTGATCATGATCACCTTGGTCGCGTCTTGCCGTCCCTGGATCTCGGCCAGCAGGCGCATGCCATCTTCGTTGCTCTCATCGGTCTCGACCAGCCGGATGTCCAGGATCGCCAGATCCAGGTCCTTGGTCTCGTCAAGATAGTCCTGCGCCTCCCGGAGCGTGTCCACCGCTTGGATCTCATGGCCTTCGCGCTGCAGCAGGCCGCTCAGCAGCTCTCGCCAGTCTGCAAAATCTTCGACAATCAGGATTTTGCCTCGCATAACCCGCTCTGCTCCCTGCTATGCCTTTTCATGCTCGTTCGTCTGGAGACTGAAGGCAGACGTACTGTAAAGGTCGCGCCTGCACCCGGCCTGCTGTCACAAACGATGGTACCGCCCTGCTGCTCGATAAAGGTTCGCACCCACCACAGACCAAATCCCAGCCCGTCGGTACTCTGCTGGAACATATCCCACAGATGGACCATCTGTTCCGGCGTGAATCCATCGCCCGTATCGCTCACCTCGGCGACGACCCAGGATCCGGCTTCATCCCATTCCAGCCGGGTACCAAGCTCCAACCACTTCCGCGGCTGGCCCTCCATCGCCTTCTGAGCGTTGGTGATCAGCTCCAAAAATACGTCGACCAGCAACGAATTGCTCTCCACTTCCGGCAGACCCTGAGCATAGTCCTGGAGGACGTGTACATCAGAACTTGCACCCACGGGACTGGATTCGTCTGCCGGACCGGGCTCAGGTGAGCTGCCTGCAGGGCCTCGTTCAGCAACCGGTTGACATCGAAGCGCGCTCTCGGGCCAGGCTCTTGAAAGGGCCGGAACAGGGCGTCGGCCAGCCTTAGCACGAAATGGCTGTTGCGCTCAATACGGTCCAGGTTGGCTTCGATCCACTCCCGGTCGGCTTGGGGCAGTTGCAGCTCGCTCAGGGCGCGGCGGATCTCACCAGCGCTGGCAGGCACGATGCCGATCAGGTTGTTGATGCGGTGGGCCAGGGCCGTGGCTGCCTGGCCCATGACGGTCCATTTCTCGGCAGCCACCCGGCGCTCCTGCTCGTCCTGCAGCGTCTGGTGCATCAACTGAAGCTTCTGGTGCTGGGTGGCGTTCTGGATGGCGATCACCGCTTCCTGGGCCAGGGCCTGCAGCAACTCGACGTCGTGCTGGTCAAAGGCGGCACGACGGGTACTCTCCAATAGCAACACGCCAAGCAGTTCTTTGTGCTCGTGTCGATTCTCCAGCACCGACCAGCAAGGGCACCGCCACGCCCGAGCGCATCTCGTCAAAGAGTACGACGTTCTGCGGATCCTGGCGCAGGTCAGGACTGAGGTAGGGTTCCGCTGCTGTGCGACCAAGCCCGTGATCCCGTGACCGATGGGGAAGGTGTAGGCCCTCACCTCCGGCGTCCACCCCTCGCCCACGTAGGCTTTCAGGACCAGCTCTCCGGTTTCGGGGTTGAGCAAACGCAACGAACCATGCTCGGCGCCAACCAGCCCCACCGCTTTGTCCAGGATCAGGGTCAGCACACGATCCAGATGCACGCTGGAGGTGAGCGCGACGTCGATCACGTGCAGAGCGCGGAACTGGGCCGTCATCCGCGCCAGCCGCTCGGCCTGGCGAAGCATGGTCGCTGCCAGGTCGGCCAGTGGCTGGAGCAAGAACGATGTCCTGCTCGTCAAAGCTACGATCGGGCGCGTCGTCAAACACCACGAGCACGCCCCGCACAATGTCCCCCCAGATGGCAGGCACGGCCAGCGCAGACGGCCGGCCCATGCGCCTTTCCAGAACCGCTTCCCGGGATTCTATCACGCGCTCGGGCAGCGCCTCATCCCAGGGTATCCCGCTCAGATTGTGGGAGACCACCAGCTTGGCCGGCCCGTTCTCAGGCGCGCAGACATAGAAGCCGCTTCCCGCGGCGCGCAGCAGAAGCGCGGCTTGTTGGGCGGTGCTTCCCAGGAAAGCCGGGGCGGCGACTTGAATTGGCCACGAATCAGACTGGCCAGACGGCATCGGTATTCCTATTCAGAGCGCTCGTGTGTCCAGCCCCTGGACGAGGCAGCGAGCGCACTCTAAGATCATGCTTTTCCAATGGCCCTGTAGGTGAAGCCAGCTTCTCGAACCACCCTTGCGTCAAAGACGTTCCTGCCGTCAATCAATACCGGCGTGCGCATCGTCTCCCTGAGCCAGTTCAGATCCAGATCAAAGTAATGCCGGTGCCTGGTGACAATGACCGCCGCGTCGGCGCCGGCCAAGGCCATCTCCAGATCGCGGGTCAGTTCATAACCATCCAGGTGGCGTACGAAGGGGTCGTGGGCGACCACGCCGGCGCATTTCTCCTGCAGGGCATCGATCACGGCGATTGCCGGCGTATTCCGGGTGTCGTCCGAGTCCTCCAGGTAAGCCACACCGAGTACCGCAACCTTGGCCCCATCCAGGTCGACTCCCCGCCCGGCCAGCGCTTGCACGGTCAAGTCCGCCAGGTGAAAGGGCATCTCGTCGTTGATCTCGCGGGCCAGGGCGATCATGGGCAGGTCCACCGGGTACGCTCCGTAGGTATCCACTCCGAACTTGAGCAGCCAGGGGTCTTTGGGCAGACAGTGACCTCCCACCCCGGCGCCTGCCAGGTGCATGTGCCGGTCATGCCGGGCGTTCATCAGTCCGCGTATCTCATAGACGTCCACGCCCATCGCCTCGCAGATCCGTGCCATCTCGTTGGCAAAGGCAATGTTGACGTCGCGGTAGGCGTTCTCCATCGTCTTGGCCAGTTCCGCCGTCAGCACGCTGGCAGGCGTGATCTCTTTGCGGACGATCGTTTTGTACAACGCTACCGCCCGACGGGTGCTTTCCTCGTCAATGCCGCCCACCACCCGGGGAAAATCGGTGATATACTCCAGCAGCTTGCCGGGCATCACCCGTTCGTAGGAAAAGGCCAGGTGAAAATCTGTGCCGCACCGCAGACTCGATCCCTCTTCCAGGATCGGTTTGACTACGTGCTCGGTGGTGCCGGGGGCCACGGTGGACTCGATCACCACCAGCGTCCCGGGCTGCAGGATAATTGGCGGCCTGGGCGCTGACCGTGCGCAGGCTGAGGTATTCGGGGATGCGCTCCGTGTTGGTCGGCGTCTGGACGTCAATGAGGATGACGTCAGCGTCCTTGCAGACCGCAAAATCATCTGTCACTCGAAAGGTCTTTTTCTGCAGAACCACCCGGGCAATCAGCTCGTCCATGCCCGGTTCGTCGCCCTCAAAGGGGTTCTTGCCGTCGTTGATCCAGTCGATCTTCCAACCAGATCGGCGGGACCGCCGCTGGATGCCCGTGACAATATGTCCTGGCACATCAGCCAGCAACGCTGCCGCTGGAATGCCGACGTAGCCCATGCCGATTACGACGATATTTCGTTCCATCAATTCTCCGATCATCTCTTTGGTCCCGGCTCGCTGGCTATCACTCAGGAAAGAAGTGCATACCAACAACCGGAACTTCTCTACTCCCCATCACCCAGCGCCCGGCCGATCCAGCTGGTCAGATCCTCAACTTTCACCACCTGGCCCTCCTGCTCGAGGCCAGTGGCCGCATTGAGATCACGTGCTGTACAGGCCAAATGGATCTGACACTTTGGACAAGCCGTCAGCATCACCCCAGCCCCCGTCTCCCTGGCCTGGCGCAGTTTCTCCTTCTGGATCAGTTTGGCGCTTCCGCCGCAGTTGACCCACCCCGTGGAGCCACAGCACATGGCCCGCTCGCGATTGTCCTCCATCTCGACCAGTTCCAGATCGGGGACGCTGCCGATGACCTCCCGCGGCGGTTCATAGACATCCAGGAAGCGGCCCAGGCGACAGGCATCGTGGTAGGTCACAGAACCCGGTGACGGCTCGAAAGTCAGCTCTCCCTCTTTGACCTTCTCAGCCAGGAGTTCGGTGAGATGCATCATCTCGAAAGGCAGCGCACCCACGTGCGCTGGGTAGTCGGTCTGGAAGGCATTATAACACTCGGCGCAGGTAAAGACGACCTTCTTTGCGCCAGTGGCCTTGATGGCCTCCACGTTGCGTTCTGCTAGACGTCGAAAAGTGTCCACATCGCCGGCCAGCAGCAGGTCCGCACCGCAGCACCGTTCCTCGTTGCTCACGATGGGGGCAATCCCGACTTGATTCAGCAACCGCACGGCGCTGCGAGCCGTGTCGAGGGCGTTCACCTCCAGGTTGGCAAAGATGACGTCGAAAAAGGGCAGGCAACCCACAAAGTACAGGTACTCACCCTCCTCCGCCACTTGCATGTCTTCAGAGAGCCAGCCCGTTCGCTCCTGATGGGCGCTCTCAGCTTGGAGGCGCATGACCTCTTGCAGGATGCCGTCGTGGGCGTAGGTACCCCGCTCTCCGGCCTGATATGCCTCGGCTCGCATTTCGATGATGAACCGCGTAAAGTCCACGTCCGACGGGCACCGGGTACTGCACAGCCCACAAGTCATGCAGCTCCACAGGCGAGGATCGGTAATCACAGATTCAGCTTCGCCAAAGACCACACGCTCAACGAGGCGACGTGGCGAGAACTCTAGATCGACCCGGGCCAGGGGGCAACTGCCGGTGCATTTTCCACAATCCAGGCACAGGTAAGCGCGTGTTCTCTGAACGATAGGCTGATAATTCATAGAGATGTGATTCTCCCCCTTGGCGTCTGCGATCCTAGCGCGAGACCCCGCGGTTGGCAGGCAGGCTCGACAAA
Organism: uncultured Chloroflexia bacterium; assembly: GCA_963783445.1. GTDB lineage: Bacteria > Chloroflexota > Anaerolineae > JAAYZQ01 > JAAYZQ01 > CAWANP01. Next base: position 249,848 of record CAWANP010000003.1, read on the forward strand.
CATGCGTACCTTCTCTGCCAACGCGTCACCTTCACCCACCGATACCTGATGGAACGCCAGTTGCCCACCACTAAATCCTAGCATCTTGGCCAGCTTGCGGACCTCTTCGAAGAGGTCCATGGCCCGCCGGCTGCCAAACTCATAGCGACACTCTTCGGGTTGGCAGCCGATCAACATGACACCATCGGCGCCCTTCTCGAATGCTTTCAAGACCGCAGAGGCGCCAAGCTGGCCCAGGCAGTCCACCTTGAGTAATCGCACGCCTGGCGGAAAGCCGAGATGGCGCTGGCCCGCATCCTGCAGGCTCTCGTGGGCATTCCAGTTACAGGTAAAGACGACGACGCGCGTTTCAGTTTCGAGCATTCTGCCTTCCTAACGTAGTGGAAGTTGCCTGCAAGCAGCGACGCAAGGTGAAGGCTCAAGAACGACGAATGGACGGTTCCCGCCACTCGTCTGTCGGGTCAAGACAGCAGGGCCTCCAGCATCGCTTCGATCTGCTCGCCGGTGAAATCTCCGGCAGAGATGGCTCCCGCCGGGCAGTGAACGACACAGACCCCCTCACCCTGGCAGATGGCAGGATCGACCCAGGCTACGTGCTCCACTTCCGTGGATTCACCGGAGATAGTGAGGACACGCCTGAGCGCTGATGGCTGCAGTTGTATAGCGCCAAACTCGCAGATCAGTTCGCAGTCCCCGCAGCCGCGGCAGAGATTGGGATCGACCTGGGCGGCAGCGACATTGGGCCAGGCGTGCTCTTGGCCCAGCCAGGCCGCGGTCCGGGCTGCGGCGGCCATACCAGCATGTCACGGCATCCATCGTTGGGTCGCAAAAGAACACGCCTGGGCGGTGAGTGTCAGCACCGCCCCACTCATGACGGGTACGGGGCTGGCGGCCCACCGGACCAAATACATCATTGATCTGGTCATGCTCTTCCTCGTCTTGCGGAGCGAGGATCAGGGCCGAGCCCTGCCACAGGTTAGAACCGTTGTGGACCACCGTGAAGTGACTTGACGTCTGCCGGATCTGTCCGGACAAGGTTCTGAGGCGCAGGGTCTGGATCTGCTGGGTTGCTAGCGCGCCCTGGCAGATGGTCGCAGCAGGCCCACTGCCCAGGATGAGCACCGAATTGTCCAAAGGCAGTGAGGACTGGGGCCGCACGAGCGAAAGCCGGACCTTGGCTACGGCAGCCGCGACCATAGCCGTGGCCGCACTCGTAGCAACCTGGGGATCGTCTTCATGGATCCAGGCGCACTGTTCCCGGATGTTGACAAACTCAAACAATGGATTGCCAGGGTCGAAATGCCTGCCCAGCAGATTATCCTTGCAGCGCACCCGTTGGTAAGTACAACTGTAGCATACCTGGTCCACGGCGCAGCAGGAGCAAGCAGCGAGCACAACGCGGTTCAGATCGCGATGGGACACAGCCTGGTAGATGGCATCGGCTGCCTCTTGGGAGCACGCTTGGGCCAGCGTTTCAATATAGGCCACATCCGCCCAGGTCTTGGCCTGGGCCTCTAGCCAGGACGTGTCTACGATATCCGAGATCTGCCCAGTACATTGACAGATAAAGACACCGATTCTGGCCGCACCCCCAGCGCTCACCTTTGGTTCCTGATGCCGGAAGGACTGTCGTTCATCGAACAACGCAAGCATCACCTGTGCCGCCGCTGCCGAGCCGCTCAGAGGATCGCTCGGGTCCACCTGATGGAATCCCTGGCGGCCATTGCCATTGCCTTCGTGCAGATCCGCATCCCCATCCGGTAGCGCATGGCCAACCGGCGGGGCAATGCTCTCTGGCTCGAATCCCGAGAGGGCCGGATCTGCGCCATCCGCCCAGATGATTGCGCCGATCTCTAACCGTTCGATGCGCTCATGCTCGTCGTGGCGGATGGCGTTGGGCTCGCAGACTGCCTCGCAGGCCAGACACTCCGCGCAGGGGCCACACATGAGACATCGCTGGGCCTCGGCGATGGCCATCTCTGCCCCTTCCGGCTCCGCCGCATTGTAGCCCATTTCCACCTCAACGAGACTATGTAGGCGGCGGTCCATGGGGATCATGGGCGACGGGTGACGGGGCTTGGGTACCAATTCCTCAGGCGCCAATGCCCGTTGGGAGATGGGCATCTCACGGGCAGATACCTGTACTTCCCCGGCCTCCATGCCACGCAGGTAGGCGTCAATGCCCGCCGCCGCCTGTTTGGCTGAGCCGATGGCATCAATGACCGAAACCGGTTGGGTGATAGCATCGCCAGCGGCAAAAACGCCGGGCCGATTTGTCATGTAGGACACCCGGTCGATGTTAAAGGTGCCCTCACGGGTGATGGCAAAGTCGTGCCCCTCTCCCAAAAACGAAAGGTCAGGCGACTGGCCAATGGCTGGCACGATCATGTCCAGCTCCAGCGTAAACTCGCTGCCTGCAATGGGAACAGGCCGGCGCCGGCCGGAACGGTCCGGCTCACCCAGCTTCATGCGAACGCACTCTAGACCCGCCACGGATCCCTGTTCGTTGCCCAGGATCCGCACCGGTGAGACGAGGAACTCTATGGGCACACCCTCGTGCTCCGCCTCTTCGACCTCCTCGGGCATAGCCGGCATCTCGGTTCGAGTACGGCGATAGAGCACCTTCACGTCATCTACCCCAAGCCGCTTGAGGGATCGGGCCACATCCATGGCCGAATTCCCACCACCGATAACGGCCACACGCGTAACTGCGCCGCCAAAGTGGTAACTGTCGAGTTGCGCCTGCCAGCGGGTGCGCACATCGTCGTCCTGGAACTGGTACGCCAGGTTGATGGCTCTCAGCAACTCGATGCCTGTCACTACCCCCTGGAGATCCTCCCCTGGGATCCTCAGCCTGTAGCTCTTGTGTGCGCCCACGCCGACAAAGATAGCCTCATAGCCCTTTTCCAGCAGATCGTCCAGCGTATACTCGCCCCCGGGTCCGATAGGCGTTTCGAGGCGAATCTCAACACCCAAATTCTCGATGCGCCGTGCTTCCCGCTGAATCACCTCGCGGGGCAGCCGGTAGGCAGGAATGCCCATGGTCATCATCCCACCTACCACGGGCTCAGCCTCAAAAACTGTGACCCTGTAGCCCCTGCGGACCAGATTATCGGCGACAGCCAAACCGGCAGGCCCGGCGCCGATCACAGCCACACGTTTGGACTCGGGATCTGGGGATGAACTGGGCGCGGGTTTAGCGTCCGGGGAGTCTGGCTCAGGTGAGTGATCGCGCCCTAGCGCAAGATCTCCGGGTACGCCTTGCGACGCACTCAACTGCTGGAGTTCCCAGTCCGCCACAAAACGTTTGAGCAGCCGGATGGAGACCGCTTCATCCACCTCCGCGCGCCGGCAGTTAAGCTCACAGGGATGGGTACAGATCCGGCCACAGATGCCGGGAAAGGGAATGGCCTGGCGGATCAGATCCAGGGCCTCCTGAAACCGGCCCTGGGCGATCAGCGCCACATAGCCCTGGACATGGATACCACCCGGACAGGTGTTGGAGCAGGGAGCCTTGCCCTGCTTGTCGATGACAGCGCAGCCCGGTTGCGCGCCGTCTGCCAAATAGATGGCCTTGTGGTCGGTACCCGGTACCGTGACCGGGCAGACCTCGATGCAGTCCATGCAGGCCGTACACTTGGTGAGATCCACGTATCGAGGGTACTGGCGCAGTTCAACATGAAAGCCATGCGCCTCCGCCCCGGCGCGGCTGATGCCGGTATTCGTCCACACCGTGACATTGGCGTTTTTGGCTACTTCCAGAAGGCGGGTGTTCAACAGATGTTGGGGCACGGTGGGTGGTGCGGCCTGTCCCCCAGCATCGGCAGTCTGCGTCGTCCCAGCGCTCTGGCCCCATCCGTGCCAGGTCCCTTCGCCGTTGCCCAGGAAGGGTGAGGGCTCGACCAGGTGCACCTGTATCCCAGAGTTGGCCAGATCCAGCGCCGCCTGCATGCCGGACACGCTGCCACCGACAATGAGTGCACCTTTACTCAACTTTGACCTCCAAGCCTCTCTCATACCCCGCATCGAAGGCTTTCATATTCACGTCGATCGTCTTGGGAGGCACCGAGTCAGCTACCGACTGGCGCATGGCTTCGCGGCTGACCACGCCCACGATGGCCGTCCAAAAGCCGAGCATCACCGTATTGGCAGCCCGATTGTTACCAAGTCCCTCGGCAATCTGGGTAGCGGGCAAACCATAGACGGTGATGTCCTGGCTGCTATCTTTGGGAAGGACCACCAGGCCATCATCGATGAGTAGGGTACCGCCCGGTGCCAAGTTGGGCGCGTACTTGGCATAGGCGCCCTGAGAAATGATGATCATATTGGTTGGTCGCGTGAGATGCGGATGGTGGATTGGGTCGGAGGCAATGACCACCTGCGAACCAGCCGAGCCGCCCCGGGCCTCTGGCCCATAGCTCTGGGTGAAAGAGACCTCCAGGTTGTCATAGATTGCGGCGGCCTGGCCGATGATCTTGCCGGCGCTGATGATGCCCTGGCCGCCAAAGCCCCCCAGCTGTATCTCGGTCCGGGGTACTTGGCCTGTCCGGCTGGACAACTGGGGCCGGTCGTCCAGGGCCTTTTTGACCCCCTCCCATCGCTTCTCGCCGACGGAAGAGAGATGGTTGATAGCCGCCTGGAGATCTGGCTTGGGGTCATCCAAGAACTTGCCCTCGATCAGCTCGGTTATCAGACCCCGCTCGTCCACCTTCACGCCCGCATCCTTGGGATGGGTGTCATGGGTGATTTTGCCCACCTCTTGGTAGTACTTGAGCACTTCCAGACCCCGCCGGCGCAGATTCTCCGGATCGAGCCCCCTGCCCTCGGGGTTCCAGCGCGCATAGGCTGTGGAACAGGGCGCAATAATCTCCACAAAACTGAAGCCAGGGTGTTCCATCGCCTCGCGCAGGGTCCAATCCAGCCGCCGGGCGTGGAGCATGGTCCACCGAGCTACAAATGAGGCGCCACTGGCTGCCGCCAGATAGGGCAGGTTGAAGGGGTACTCGAAATTTCCGTACTGCGCCGTGACCGCCCGAGCATCGTGGGGAGTGGTAGGCCCTGCCTGCCCTCCAGTCATGCCATAGTTAAAGTTGTTGACACAGATGACGGTAATGTCCAGATTCCGCCGGGCGGCGTGGATGAAATGGTTGCCGCCGATACCGGCAATGTCCCCATCGCCGGAAATGACGACGACCTTCAATTCAGGGTTTGCCAGCTTGAGACCGGTAGCAAAGGGGATAGCCCGGCCGTGAGTTGTGTGAAAAGAATCCAGGCGAACATAGCCTGCGACGCGCCCTGTGCAGCCGATGCCCGATACCACGGCCACCTTGTCCAGGTCCCAATCTCGGTTCTCCTCCAGCCATTGCAGGGCACTGATAAACGTGGTCAAGGCTGTGCCCAGACCGCAGCCCTGGCACCAAATGTGGGGCAGCCTCTCGCCTCGCAACAGCTCGTCCATGGGATGCAGACCAGTCACCCAGTCGCTCTCGTCGGGCGGCTGGTAGCCCAGCATGTGCAAGCGCTCGCTGCGTCGCATTTCCTCTACGGGCATGGGCTATTCCTCCTGACCGGCAGCCAGCCGTATCACATCCAGCACGTATTCAGGCTCGAGGATATCTCCACCAGGCCGGTTGGCACCAAATACCTGGGCCTGGCCCGCGGCGCAGCGCTCAACCTCGCGGGCAATCTGGCCCATATTGATCTCGGGGACGACAAAGGCACGGATCCCTTTGGCCAGCTGCCGGATCTGCTCCTCGGGAAAGGGCCAGACAGTGATGAGACGGAGATAACCCACCCGGATGCCCTCCTGTCGCGCCAGTTCGACGGGCCACAGGGAGGTCCGCGCCGAGATGCCATAGGACACGACGACTACCTCAGCATCGTCCAGATACTGCTCTTCCACTTCAATGATATCGTGGCGATGGACGCGGATCTTATCGACCAGCCGTGCAATGTTCCACGCCTGCGTCTCCGCATTCATGCCCGGATAGCCCCGCTCGTCGTGGGTCAGGCCCGTGACGTGGATGCGGTACCCCTCGCCGGCGATGGCCATGGGCGAGACGTAACCACGCCCACTTCCTGCCCCAGACGGGTTCCCCTGCGCGGAATCCCGAAAGATACGAAAGTGATCTGGCTCTACGTCACCCCTGCGCACCTGAGGCCGGTCGATGAGTTCGATCTCCTCCAGCGGCGGAATGACCACTTTTTCGGTCATGTGCCCCACCTCGGCATCGGTCATCACCAGCACAGGCGTACGGTATTTTTCCGAGAGGTTAAAGGCCCGGATGGTCAGGTCGAACAGTTCCTGGGGGAGGTCGGGGCCAAAGCAATGATCTCATAGTCGCCGTGGGAACCCCACCGAGCCTGCATCATGTCTTGCTGGCCCACCAGGGTGGGCAAACCGGTGGACGGCCCGCCCCGCTGCACGTTGACCAATACACAGGGTGTCTCCAGCATGATACCCAAGCCCAAGTTCTCCATCATTAGCGAGAAACCGGGGCCGCTGGTAGCCGTCATCGACTTGACGCCAGCCCACGAACCACCCAGGATAGCATTCATCGAGGCCAGCTCGTCCTCCATCTGGATATAGACCCCGCCTACCTGAGGAAGCCGGACAGACATCCGTTCGGCAATCTCGGTGGCAGGCGTGATGGGATAGCCCGCAAAGAAACGGCACCCGGCCAGAATAGCCCCCTCGGCCGCGGCATGATCCCCCAACATGAAATGCTGGCCCGTCAAAGCGCCCTTGAAGTCAGTCTGGGACGCTCCTACTTTTTTGCTGGGTGGGTCGATTTTTCTGCTGTTGTCGGGCTGAGGTCCCTGACCGAGCCCGGTCTCCGCAGCACGGTCTGTCATGACCTCACCTCGATTCTGTGTATCGGCTCGATTTTGTCGGGGGACTGCATGCCCCCATCCTCCACATAAATGGCAAAATCGGGGCACAGCAGGGCGCACAAACCGCAGTTGACGCAAGCGCTACTCTGATGGGAGGACACCTTTCCAGGCACGGACTGGTTCCGATGCGCGGACGCATTCTGATGCGCGGACACATTCTGATGCGCGGACACAGCTTGATGCACCGGCGCATCAGGGAAAACTACTTCCGGAGGGTGATAGCCCTTGGCATTGGTGCGCTCTGACATGACAAGGACATCCTGGGGGCAGAACTCGACACAGTAACCGCATCCCTTGCATCGTTCCTCAATAATGTGAACGATGCCATGAGGTACCTGGATCTGGTCTCGATCCAGGGGCTGTCTCCAATAGGTCACAATCCCTCCTTGAGAACCATCCACAAGCGGCTCTCAAATCCTGTCCGGGAAGGGTCGCCACACGACAGAGCCCTTGTCAGACAGAACCGAGTTCTTCGCTGAACCAGTAGCTAGCAACCATTGAAAGGCGGAGTGACTTACCTCGACCCATATACCCGCAGTTTGGCGGCCCACCACCTGGACTGCATTTTCCAGGGTACGTCGCGTGCGCCAGCCAAGCACCCTTAGCCTGACGCCCGCCACCAGTATACCAACGTACGCGGCGATTGTCAAGAAGCTTGTACAAGCCAAAGGTTAAGATTGAGGCAAAGATTGGGGGTCAGGTTGCCAATCCTGCTCTTCCTCAACCTTGTCCTCAATCCAACTGAGCTACCAGTTCTGCAATCTCTGCAGGGTGCCTGGCCACCCGCACACCCACCGCCTCAAAGGCCGCCATCTTTTCCGCAGCAGTACCCTCGCCGCCCTCAATGATGGCCCCAGCATGGCCCATCCGCTTGCCTGGAGGAGCGGTTTGGCCAGCGATAAAAGCAGTCACTGGCTTGCTCATCCTTCGCGCGATGAACTCCGCCGCCCGCTGCTCGTCGGTCCCGCCAATCTCGCCGATGAGCACCACCTGTTTTGTCTGCGGGTCCTCCTCAAAGAACGTCAGCACGTCAATAAAGTCCGTACCGATGATCGGGTCACCGCCGATGCCGATGGCCGTCGACTGGCCCAACCCCTTCTCTGTCAGTGCGTACACCACCTCGTAGGTCAGCGTCCCGCTGCGCGACACCAAGCCCACCGGGCCCGACGTGTGAATATGCCCCGGCATGATGCCCACTTTGGCCTCTCCCGGTGTGATGATGCCCGGGCAATTGGGCCCGATCAAGCGCGTCTCCATACAGTCCAGATGCGCCCGGACCCGGATCATATCCAGCACCGGAATGCCCTCGGTGATGCAAACCACAATCTCGATGCCCGCATCCGCAGCCTCCAAAATCGCGTCGGGCGCAAAGCGGGCCGGCACATAAATGATCGAAACGTTGGCCTCCGTGGCGTTCACCGCCTCACCCACCGTATCAAAGACGGGGATGCCCGCCACCCAGCCTCCCCCCTTGCCCGGCGTCACGCCGGCCACCACGTTGGTGCCATACTCTACCATCTGCCGAGCGTGGAACTCCCCCTCGCGCCCCGTGATGCCCTGTACAACCAGCCTCGTGTCCTTGTTGACAAGAATACTCATCGCTACAGCTCCCCTTGCGCCGCACGCACAGCCTTCTCAGCCGCCTCCGCCAGCGTCGCAGCTGTGACCATCTCTGCATCAGCCAGGATCCGGCGGCCCTCCTCCTCATTCGTACCCACCAAGCGGGCCACCATCGGTACGCTGGTCGGCACCTCCTCCAGAGCTGCCAAGATCCCTTTGGCTACCTCGTCGCAGCGCGTAATCCCTCCAAAGATGTTGAACAACACCGCCTTCACGTTCGGATCGGGAAGGATGATCCGCAGGGCAGCAGCAACCCTATCCGCTTGCGCCCCGCCACCAATATCCAGGAAATTGGCAGGCTCCCCACCATAGAGCTTGGTGACATCCATCGTCGCCATCGCCAGCCCCGCCCCGTTTACCATACAGCCGATCTCCCCATCCAGCTTTACGTAGCTCAGGCCGTGACGGCGCGCCTCCTGCTCCTCCGGACTCTCCTCGTCGGCGTCGCGCATCTCTGCCAGATCAAAGTGCCGGAACAGCGCATTATCGTCGATGAGCATCTTACCATCCACTGCCAGCAGGGCTCCGTCCCCTGTCACCACCAGCGGGTTGATCTCTGCCAACGAAGCATCGCAGCCCATAAAAGCCTCGCTCAACCCCTGCGCGATCTTGACGAAATCCCGTACCAGCTCCTTTGGCAGGCCGATCCCGAAGGCAAGCTCCCTCCCCTGGTACGGCTGTAAACCCAGAAAAGGATCCACCGTCGCCTTCACAATCCGCTCCGGCGTCGCCCGGGCCACCTCTTCGATCTCCACCCCACCCTCCGCCGAAGCCATCATCACCGGCCGGCGTTTGGCCCGATCGATCACGATGCCCAGATAGATCTCTTGCCCAATATCCGCTGCCTTGTCGATCAAGACCTTTTTCACCGTCAGACCCTTGATCTTCATCCCCAGGATCTTTCCGGCCACCTCTTCCGCCTCGTCTGGGTCGTCCGCAAGGCGGATCCCCCCCGCCTTGCCTCGCCCCCCCACCAATACCTGCGACTTGACCACCACTCTCGAACCCAACCGGCTCGCGATCTGACGCGCCCGCGCCGGCGTCGCCGCCACGTCCCCCTGCGGGATCGGTACCCCATACTGGGCAAAGATCCGCTTCGACTGGTATTCGTGTAGTTTCAATTTCCCCTCCTCACCACATAGACTCGGATACAGAAAAGAGCCAGATGCCGTTACGCCAAGCAAGCTTGCTTGGTCCCCTGTGCGGACTCAAAACAAGTTCCCCTGGCCCCCTGTACAGGCCCATCTCACATGTCCCTGCACACCACGGCACGACTGGCTCTTTGATCATGTTCAAGAGGTCTGCTCCTCCACCGGGGTCGGCGCGCCCACACTCTACCGACAGGCCCCCGTCCCCATGGATCCGCTTCATTGCGAGATGAGTTGGCCCCAAGCTTTGCGCCATTATAGCATGTTGCCGCGGGAGGGGCAAAACAGCGAATAGACAAGATACAACCGTCCCACTCCAGACAGGGCAATGCATCTGCAAAACGATCAGAGTCAGAAGCAGAAAACACAAGACCCCAAAGGTTTTCCGACGAACCGCAGGTTCGTACCCTTGGGGTCTCGCGCGCAAACCAAGCCTCCTTGGTCCAGAGCGCGTACCGGTTCCCCGGCTCACGTGTTACATCTCGCCCTTCACTCAGAGAAGGGAACGATCCTGACCACATCCAGATCGACGAGTTCGCCTGCTACCACCTCTGCCACGATCTCGTCCCCATCGTCCCCCCGGATCAACACCGGCCCGATAGGGCTGTTGATCCCCAGCGCGTACCGGCCCGGTTCCACGTCCACAAACACAAAGACTCCTGCCCCATCCGACTCCGCCCGGTCATCCTCCACCGGGTCCAATGCCGCGATCTCGATCTCCTCCCCGCTGGCGATGAGGGGTGCCAGATAGAGTGTACGCTCCGCCGCAGGCTCCCCATCCAAAAGCAGCAAGCCCTGCACGAGCCCGGTCCCTGGCGCCGGCGTCAGATCGACCGTGGCCGCAGCCGACTCAGTCGTCGGCGAAAGCGGACTCTCCAACACGTCCGCCAGCGGGACAGTCGGCACAACCCCAGTGGTTGGAGTCGCCGGCATCTCTGAGCCGCATCCAACGAGCACAAACAACAGTACTACCACCGCCAGCATGGCATACGGACGGCGCAACAGCATCAACCTCTGATGATTCATTTCTAACACACCCTTTTCCACACGGCGTCCGCATTGTAATGCGCGGACGCATTCCCATGCGCAACGAAGGCCATCTGGCGCTGCCAGATGGCCTTCGGAATGACTTTCTACTCAACGGCTACGAGTACCCTCACATCCGAGCACTCTCGCTTTGCCGGAACCAAGGTCTCTAGTAGTTAAAGCCGTCGTAGGTCATGAACTGGTCCCCTGAAGCCGCGGGCCAGATTTGGTTGGCAATCAAGACGATCTCACCGCCACCAGATGCCGAAACCGACATCGAGCCGACGTACTTATTCCCGGTCCACGCACCCGAGTTCTGGATCGAATTGTAAGAGTCGCCCGGCTGCAACGTGGCGGTCTCTGGCGGTGGCGCATAAGAGCCCGCGACGTTCGGACCATAGGTGACAGTAACCGTTGTCGCGCTGGAACCCACGTTCATGACCTGGACACCGGTATAGTACCCACTGTTGTTGGCCATGATCAGAGGCGCACTCACCTTGCTGGTCGCCTTGGCGGGGTCAAAGCCATTGTAGGCCGTGCCCAGCGCCGTGCCGGTCAGCTTTACCTGGTTCACAATGGCAACCACTGGCTCGCCGCCCGTCGTGATAGTCGCAGAGCCGACATAGGTGTTGCCCGTCCACTGGCCGCCAGCCTGGAGAAAGGTCTTGGACTCACCGGCTGCCAAGGAGGCCGTATCATCCGTTGGCGAATAGCTGCCGCCCAGGTTGCTGCCGTACTTGATAGTGATGTTTGTGGCAGATGTACCCACATTCTGGACCTGGACGCCGGTATAGAAACCATTGTTGTTGGCCATGACTAGTGGCAAGCTGACCTCTGTAGAGCCGCCGGTGAAGCCATTGTACCCCATCATGTTCTTGAAGGTTTCGCCAACCTGCATGACCGTGGCGACGATGGGCTCGTTGCTGGTAACCAGCGCCGAGCCGACAAACTTGGCGCCCAACGCGCCCATACCCCGCTGGTCGAAGGTGTGTGCCGCGCCCGGCTTGATGGTGACAGGTCCCTCGGTATGAGCACTGCCCGAACTGCCAGGGATATACTGGACCGTCACGTTGGCGTCTCCCGACCCGGCATTCTGGACGTTGAACCAGGTATAGTAGCCACTGTTCCCGCGCATGATCAGGGGCAGGCCCATGGAAGTGGCCCCTGCGGAAAAGCTCTCAGTCGAGGCTGCATATTGCGGGTTATTGCCCAACGTGTTGGCGATGGCCACGATGGGCTGGTCGCCCTCGACAACCACCGACCCGTTAAAGCCATCCGCCGTATGGATGGGATAATAGGTCTTGGAACTCATGGCCGGCACCGAGTCGGAAACATCGGCAATCGGCTGTGAGCCATCCTGGTTGTAGTACTTGATGACGATATTGGCCGCCGAGCTACCAAGGTTCTGCACCTGGAAGCCACTGGTCCAGGTGATACCCTGGGCGGATGCTCCTGGCGCCACAATAAAGACTGCCAAGAGAGCCAAAATCAAGAGAACGCTAAACTTCTTCATGCTGCATATCCTCCCTTTCTTTTTTACGCGTACCCCAAGCACGCTTGTTTACTCCAGACTGAACAAGGCAGACTCCTGTCCACCATTGCCACGATTATATCATCCCCGGACGTCCCTTGTCAATAGCACCTTTGGGGTATTATCCCCCTCCCAGCACAGTTCCGCCCTTGCGTCCCCCGGCCCCTGCTCTGTATCGGTTGCCTCTTCCTCAGATCCCCGGCGAACCGACATCACCCATTCGGGTTATCGACGCATTATCGTATCCCACAATCCGCCTTCATTGCTCCAGACCAGTCCAGGATTGGCCTGAAGGGCGAACTCATTCTGATGCACGGACGCATTCCGATGCGCGAACGCATTCCGATGCGCGAACGCATTCTGATGCACGAACTCCCAGCCGGGGCCACTACGCCGTCACCCATGCCGCCACGCCAAGTAGGATGTCATAGACCGTCCAAGTAAGCCGTATCGCCAGCGCGACCAGCAGCGGCAGCGGTTCGGGCAAGAATAGGCCGAGCAGTAGAGTGAGTGACATCTCCTTTATTCCCAGGCCGCTCGGGCTGAGCATCGTAAAGTAGGCAACCAGGCTGGACAGCACCCACACCCCTATGATCACAGGCAGTGTTCCCAGCGGAACGTCTCCAAAAAGCCGGACAATGAGAAATAGTCCCATCCCGCTGAGTAGCCATACCAGGCCATAGATCGCCGCCCACTTTAGCGTAGTACGGTAGCTCAACTGTACCGGTAGGTCCTCGTGCCGTACCAGCCTGAACAACCTGCTCAGCAATGCCGGATGGAGCGCCAACAGTGCCAACGCCGCCGCAGCGATAGCCAGGACAATACCGAGCGCTGGGGAGATTAACGCCAGGCCTATCGCAGCAAGCGCCGCCAGTGGCAGCCCCGTCAAGATAACAACCATGAACTCCAAAAAGCTTCCCAGCGCCGAAGCGCGCGCAGGCACGCTCTGCCCTTTGTAGGCGTACACCCGGCCTGCAACCATCCAGACCGTGCCTGCTGGAATACGCCGCAGCATGTTGGTATAGGCATAGATCTTGATATGATCCCAAAAGGGTAGCACCTGCGTCAGAGAGTCCATGATCGACTTCCAGCCCCAGACGATCACCACCAATTGGACCAGGTACAGCAGGAACGACGGGAGGAGGTATTCATACTGAATCTGCCAGTCATAGGCACGGAACGCGTCCCAATTGGCGTAAACCCGATATCCCAAATAGCCAACAGAGAACAGTAGAACCACTGCAGACGCGATCCGCCGCCAGGAGATCTTTTGCAAGACCCGTGACCGGGCACTCGTATCAAAACCTTGCCCGCTCAAGCCTCCGTCCCCGGGGCGCTGCGATTCAGTCATAAAGAGGTTTTTCGACGCAGATGGACCAAAAAGCTGAAGAGGTTTGGATGTTCACCAGGTTCTCATACCTCGCGACTCAGCATGATCCTAACGGCCCCCTTCAGGTTCTGCCACAGATGCTGCCGGTTTCGGGCATTGGTCAAGCGGTTGATATTCATGCGCACGTTCAACAGGTTTCTCGGAGAAAGCTCGACCGAGCGCCGGAACCTGGTCCATAATCGCTGAAGTTCCTCGTCGGAGAGCCCGCTGATGTTGTAAAAGATCTCCGCCTCCTCCGGTTTGTCCGGATCGGAGCTAAAAGCTTCATCCCAATCCAGCTCTGCATCCTTGTCCACGTACTGCTCATAGAACAGTGTGCCTGGATAGGGAGTGACCACATTGAGTGAGATGCGGTCAGGCCGGATCCGCCGCGCCAGGTCTATCGACTCTTGGACCGTCTCAGCCGTCTCTCCCGGCGCTCCCAGCATAAAGCAAGCCGCGCGGCGCAATCCCGCCCTGCGGGTGACGTCAAAGGCATGGACGATCTCGTCAACCGTGATCCGCTTGTTGAGGCTCTTCAGGATCTGGGGCGAGCCGGATTCCACGCCAATAAATACCATGGAGCAGCCCGCATCCGCCATCATCTTGGCCGTGTCATAGTCCATCTGCTTGACCGTCGAGGAGCCGACCCAGCGTACTTTTTCCAGGCGTCGCTCATGGATCCCCTTGCAGAACTCGGCCAGCCGATCCTTGCGCAGGGTGGTAAGCTCGTCGGCGAACTCGAAGCCGTAGACCCCAAACCGCTCGACGACCTCCTCGATCTCGTCCAGAACGTTGCCAGCGCTGCGCATCGCGCAGTGATGCCCCCCCCAGACGGCCGCTGTGGAGCAGAAGGAGCAGTCGTAGGGGCAACCCCGGGCACTGTACATCATCGTCCGGGTGCGGATTTGGGGTGGGAATGAGAGCCCTGCCTTGTAGATCTCCATGGGCATCAGGTCCCGCGCCGGAAAGGGCAGGTCGTCCAGGTTGCGAATACGGGGAAACTGCTCGTGACGCACAATCTGGCCGTCCACCCGGATGTGGGTACCCTGCACACCCTCCAGGGACTCGCCAGAATCCCAGCGTCTTCACAATCTCCAGGAACGAATAGTCGCCCTCGTTCCTAACGACGACGTCTACATTGGGATCAGCGATCACCTCGTCGGGACAGACTGTGGCGTGGACGCCGCCAACAGCGATTTTGATGTTGGGAAACAGCCCCTTGGCCGCAGCAGCGATTTTCAGAGCGTTCTTGATGGTCACGGTCATGGCCGTGAGCCCCAACACATCAGGTTCCAACTCTTTGATGGCCTCGATGGTCTGCTCAACAGTCATGACCATCGAACAGGCATCAAAGATCGTAATGTCCTTGAACCCTTCCCGGCGCAACACGGACGCCATGTAACCAAACCCCAGCGGCTGGGCGGTGGTGTTGGCCTTGGGCAAGGGGGGTGCAACAAACATGATTCTCACGTTTTCAGAACCTCCGCTAGTTCTCTTGGGTGGTTTTCATCACCTGCCCGAGCAGCGATGGCAGCAACGGAACTGTTGCCAGGCTGGCCCACCAGGTGAAAGTAGGGGGCCACGAGCAGGCGTACAGCCAGAGCCTCCAAGACGCGCTGCAAACCCTGTTGGGCCGGCATTGAAAGTTGTTCCCGTGCCCCAAACTGCAGGCTCGGTGTGAGCGCCGGATGGCCGCCCGAAATGCAGGACACGCGCTCCAGCTGGTGACCGACATGTACCAGTATCAGGGCGATGGTGCGCATGGAGAACAGCGTAGGGCAGCGCGGTACATCCCGACCTGTAACGTCCAAATGGCTTCTGATCCCAACTGTCGAGCAATGGCAGCCGGAAGCCAAGGATCACAGACTACCTCAACGAGGATGGTCTGGGGCGAGCCACAGAGCGGACAACCGTTCTGCAGCACCTAGTACTCCATGTAGCTTGGCTGCCCACGGCAGTGGTGGCAGATTGTGGGCACATCGCCGGGTCGCCCCTTGTGCCTGCTGATGACTCGGCGGGCGCTCAAATAGTGAGGTCCGTTCCATATCTCACGCACGCTCTGATCGGAGATGTTGGCGAAATCGAATTGGGGATCATGCAGCCAGCAACAGGGAGCGACGCCCCCGTCCCAATTTATCACCATGTTCTCCCACAGGTCGTCGCAATTCCACTGGTTTTGCGGCTTGTCTTTCTGATAGTCGTAGGGGCTGTAGGTCTGGTCTGTAGGCAGCCACTGTTCAACCTGTTCAGGATCGTCCGTGTCTATGAATAGCGCTCCGGTTGCAAAGCTGTCCACCCCCATCTCGTAGGCTAGTTTCCGTACGTCCTCAATTTCGTGCTCGTTGTGCTTGCCAACCAACATGCGCCAGACTATAAAGGGTGTTTGCCTCTCGAGTTCAGTTCGGGCATTGAGCAATAGCTGAAGGTTCTCCAATACTTTGTCGAGCTGCCCGCGACGACGATACGCAGCGTAGCTTTGCTGCGTTACACCATCGATGGACACAACCAATCGGCTCAGCCCCGATTCTACCAGTTGGCGAGCCATTTGGGCATCCAGACGATTCAGATTTGAGCTAAGGCCAACGCTGACACCTCGCTGGCTCACGTACCGGATCATCTCACAGATATCGGGATGCAGCAAGGGTTCTCCCCAGTTGTACAGCTCTATCCAGTATGCATAGGGGGCGATCTCGTGCACGACCCGTTTTAGGTTAACCAAGTCCATGCGCCCCGGTGGCCGAGCCAGCACACCGCGCCCAGTGGGGCACAAGGGGCAGCGCAGGTTGCAGACGTTGATTGGATCGATGAAGTAGTTGACGGGCATGCCCATCACGCGCTCGCGGCGCAGCCAACGCTGTACTTTGATCGCGACCAGATTAGCCAGCTTGCGCGGTGTGGTGGAACGGATAAACTCTTTCGAGTAGAAAGTATAACTACTTGCCCTTCCACGCCAACTTTGGCCGGCCAGCCAAACAAGGGGCCAGCGCTGCTTCGATGCTGTCGCTGGGCGCCCTTCTGTGTCCTCTTTTGCCAGCAGGAATCTCATCGTGCTCGATTCACCTTGCGCCTTGTCGCAGCCATTAGAGCACCAGTATAGGCGATCTCAGGGGGCTGTCAAGTATGCCGCGCCGGAACACAACAGTATACCGCGCCCTGGTGGCCGAACACCTTCTGGCCGAGCCCTCCCCAGACTCTATTGAGCTTTGCGACACAGGTACACCAGAAAACTGGCGAGATTCAGCGGGATAAGAGGCGCCAGCAGCACGCGACCCAATTTGTGTGGTCGCCGGGCGTACCACAACAGATCTTCCCTGGTCCTGGGCCACGCGCGCTCGTATTTCACAGTGCGAACCACCTGCAGGTCGTTTAACTCCAAAAGCCTGCGCCATTGGACAGGGGTGCCATAGCGCTGCAGGGGCTGCCCATCGTCGAACACGTCGCCCTTTCGCCACACGTGCAGGATGTTCCCCAGCAAGCCAAAGGTATTGGGCAGCAGAACCAGCGCCAGCCCGTCAGGCCGCAGGACACGCGCCATCTCGCGAATGGCCCAGTGGGGGTGGAAATAGTGCTCGATGCTGCCGATGTTCGTGGCATAGTCAAACGCTGCATCGGGGTACGGCAACTGCTCTGCATCCGCGACGCAAACGAGGGGTGGCGGAATCTGCAGGCAGGCGATAGTCACAGCAGAGGAGGAGAGGTCAAGTCCCGCTGCTCGCAAGCCTGCCTGCCCGGCGAAATCCAGGAGCACCCCCTGGCCACAGGAGACATCCAGCAGCAACTGCCCCTGTCGCGGCTCCAACAAGCCCAGCAACCACTTGTAGAAGGAGTCCTGTTGGCGCAGGTGACCCTCGCCGTGTAGTTCGTCGTAGCTGTGGGCGCTGTCCTCGGCCAATACGACGTGCTGTCCCCGCAGTTCGACCAGTTCTTGTATTAACCGTTCGTTTTCGTCCAGTTGCGCACTCGATCGCTGGCTCTTCATGGCGACAGCCTTCTTGACTGAGCTGGATCGGCAACGCCCGCCTGTTCACCAGGCCGGGCAACGACTGTGACAACGGTACCCTTGCCCAGGCGGTCCATCAAGTAGAAATAGGGTATCACAAACACGCGCATAGGCGCAGAGTTCAGCACCGCCCACAGTCGCTTCTGGGCTGGAACAGAGAGATGCTCCCGGGCCCAGAACCGCACACTCAACGCAAAGGTGGGATAGCTGCCCGAGATGCACGTCATTGTTTCCACGCGGAAACCAGTCCGGGCCAACATCCGCCCCAACGTATGCCGCGAAAACAGTGTGAGGTGGCGTGGCGCATCCCAGCCCACCCAATAAGGGCCAAACAGGCTACGGTCCCAGCTATCAAGCTGTGGCACGCGCAAAGCAAGTATTCCGCCAGGCTTGAGCACGCGGTGGATCTCGAGCAGTGTCTCCTTGGGGCCGTGCACGTGCTCTAGCACATCCCACATCACGACGGCATCAAAGGTATCGTTGGGAAACTGCGCATCTGGAAGTGAACCGTGGAAGACATCCAATCCCAGATGCTCCCGTGCAAAGCGTAGAGGTGCTTCACTGACGTCAACGCCCTGAACCTGCCAGTCTCCGGTCTGGCGCATGGCGTCCAGGAACAAACCGTTGGCGCAGCCGATCTCCAGCAGACGTCCGCCATCTTTGTAGCCTGTGACAGCCCGGCGGCGCTTGCCCAGCCCATAGTTCACGCTGAGTCGCTGCAAAAAGGGCAGATGATCGGGCGACTGTGTCGCAAAGGGGGCATAGTCCTCTGGATAATAGCGTGTCATCTCGGCCATTGCCGGTTGAGGGTTTAAGTAGTGCAAGCCACATTGCTCACAGCACACCATCTGAAACTGCCCGTCAATACCCAGTAGACGATCGCGCATCTCAGCGACGGTCACATAGTCTGAGGAATTACAGAGAGGGCAGTCGATCCGTTGCATCCTGTCTCCCAGTCGGAATGGTTCAATCTCCAGTATAGGCAATCCCAGGAGGCTGTCAAATGTATCGCACCAGGGCACAGCGAACCTGCACTCGTATTTAGGGCACTCTCGCGGGTACTCAGTCCGCCGATCTGTGCCCGATCCCTTCGAGCCGGACGCGAGTACAGAGTCGACGCAGGTAACCGTCTCACCCCTGAGATTCCAGTTCAGGGTGATCGCGCAGAACTGAGTCACCGTCGGGGTGTACTCACAGCAGCCATCAATCGCCTGAGAAACGACGGTACAACGCTTCGATGGCCGCCGCCATGCGCCCCTCGTCAAAAAGCATACGGGTCCGCTCCCTGCCGGTCTCGCCCAGCCGGGGCGCCAGGCCGGGTTCGTTGAGCACGCGGTCTATAGCATTGGCCAGTGATTGGCTATCCGCTGGTGGCACGATCAGACCGGCGTCACCAGCGACCTCCCCAGCCGAGCCCCCTGAGGTTGTGACAAGGGGCAAGCCGGAAGCCATGGCCTCAACCAACGGGATGCCAAAGCCTTCGAGCAGGGTTGGTAGAACAAAGAGATCGGCAGCAGCGAAATAGGCCGGCAGATCATCGTCCGGCACATAGCCGGCCAGGCGAACCCTGGAGCGAGCATCGCCCAGGTCCGTCAAGAAGCGCTCAGGATAGTTGGCCTCCCACTTGCCGACCATCACCAGATGCGCCGGTGTCTGCATCACGCGCAAAGCCTGAGCCAGGTACTCGACCCCCTTGCGGGGAGTGGAAAAGCCGACATACAACAGCAGGGGAACCTCACCAGGGAGACCCAGCTGCCGGCGGGCCTCTGTTTGGCTCGGGAGCGATTCGAAGCGCTGCAGGTCAATACCCAGGTAGACCAGGGTCATCCGCTCTGGAATTACACCGTAATGTCTCACGAAC
Organism: uncultured Chloroflexia bacterium; assembly: GCA_963783445.1. Taxonomy (GTDB): domain Bacteria; phylum Chloroflexota; class Anaerolineae; order JAAYZQ01; family JAAYZQ01; genus CAWANP01. The sequence goes on from CAWANP010000003.1 coordinate 269,300, forward strand.
TCTTGTTGTGTCGAATGACTGGACATGATTAGGTGATCGGCCCGCGCTACGGCTGGCCGCTCCATCACCCACTTTGCCCCAGAGTAGTACAGCAAGCGAAACAGGAAGTTGCGCCGATTCGTGTGGTAGGGGCGCCCGTGATGGCTGGTGAGCTGTTGGCGGAAAGACTGGAATGCTGAGGCGACGAAAGGACCCCGGTAGGCATAGGCAAAGTGGACATTGGCAAAATGAATGATGTCAAATTCCTGCCGATGGGCTCGCAGGTACCTGGCCGCCTGCCAACCCAGGCCGATCCAGTCCGCGGGACCGCTAGGGACCCGAACGACCATGATGTTGGCCGGCGGCTCGCTGCCCTCTGTTCGCTCACTCTCAGGGCGGCTCGATGCAACCACCGTCACGTCGTGTCCGCGGTCTGCCAGCCCGCGGACAACTGTCTCGGCATAGATAGTCAAGCCGGAGCCGCGGAATGGTGGAAAGTCCAGGGTTACGAAGCAGATCCGCATGCAGTTTCCTCGATCACGGGCGCCAGCTGCCGGGCAATGGCTTCGGTGGTAAATCGCTGCTGAAAGATGTCATAGCCGCCGTCAGCAAGGCGGCGACGCAGTAGAGGGTCATCGGCCAAAGCGCCGATCGCTTCCGCCAGCGCCTCCGAATTATCCATGGGGACGGCCCACACATGCTGACCAGGGACAAAAACCTCGCGAGTGGCAGCATTGTCGCCCACGATGGTGGGTTTGCGCATGGCGATAAACTGGAAGGTTTTGGTCGAGATGACCCTGGCGGCCTTGGGCACGTTGGAGAAATGTCCGCCCAGGCAGAGATCGGCCCCGGCAATGCGCGCCGGAAGCTGGTCAAAGGGAACCCAACCGGGAAACTGCACGTTGCGTAAGCCAAGATCTCGGGCCAGATCCTGCATGGCATCCAGGCGGGAGCCATCTCCGGCAATGGTAAAGACGATATCGCGCCGATCCTCCAAGTATTTGGCCGCGTGGAGCATCTTCTCAACGCCGTGCAGGCGCAGAAAGGAAGTATAAGTGAACACGTTGAACGTCCTGGTACCACCGGTGGAATCTGGTAGCTCGGGATGCGGGGCAAAGAGTGTCTCGTCGCAACCAACGTAGGCCACGTCGATTTTGGCTGGCGGCAGATCAAAAGTGCGGATGAAAAAGTCGCGATGGGCGTAGGTATCAGCCAAAAGCTGGTCGGCCCAACGGCATGACCAGAGATCCAGCGCGTAGGCTATCCGCCCAGGGATGGAATGTGGGCGAAACCAGCGTCGATCCAGGCAGAAGGTATCATATGCCGAGACAAAGGGGTCAAACAGAATCGGTGGACGTCGGCGAAGGCGCGTCCACAGCCGGACCCAGGGCACGAGAAGGTGCCCAGGAAACCCAATCACCACCAGATCGAAAGCGGCGAGATCCTCGAATAGAAAGCGCAGGCCAGCGGAGAGGTTACCCTTCAACCGGCTGGAGGAGGGACTGGCGATCTCAACGACATCGCATGACAGGCGCAGCGCCCGGCTTAGGACAAGGTTTCGGACATATCTTGAGTGACTGCTATAGAGAAAGAGAATACGCATTAAAGAGCCTTCCCATCGACTCTGTTCAAGGCAAGCGCTACGCTATTAGAAAACTCTATCCTGTCATCCTTCGACTGCGCTCAGGCCATACTCTGAACGAAGCAAAGCATGCCTTGAGCATGTCCTGAGTCATCGAAGGAGCGCGAAGGGAATCTCGGCTGGGCATAGAAGAGATCCTTCGTTTCGCTCAGGATGACGGCTAGCCGAGAGTGAGTTTCTTCCACTTGGAGTAGCGTCCCGCACCATGGACTACTCAGAATGGTGGCCCTGGCGCGATTAGTGCGCTCGCACATGTCTACTGGACTAGCTCAAAGATCCAGACCCGATCCTGGTGATACCGCAGGCGATAGTAGGGACTGTCGAGCAGTTCGTTCGGGTCTAGCGCTTCCGGACCCGCATCGTTGACCTCTCCCTGGCGCTGGCCTATGTAGACGTAGGTCACCCCTTCGCCCTGAAGCGCGGTCACCACCTCCTCATTGGTCGGGCCAGCCTCACGCACCAGGCGCGACAACTCATTTACCCTCTGCTCGTAGTCTGGAGTAGGCCCTCGCTCGCTGCTGTAGTTGAGCGGGGGTACAGTGGTCTGGCGCCCAGCCAGCAGTGGAAGCCACCAACCGGCATCAGAACCAACGATGGAACTGTCAGCGTAAGTAGGAAAGGAGTTGACGAGGAAGCGGCCTTCTGGCAAATCATTGCCTCGGATCCAGGCAGTCGCTCGCACATCGGGGCGGGTCACCAGCGCATGGTGGTACGGATCCAGATCACCCAGCCGCTCGCCCAATCCCCAGGTGCCCAGGCCTACCATGACCAACAGAAGCAGCACTGGCGCCCATTTTTGGCCTGCCGCGGCCTGGTCAGCCGGCCGGCTGAACGGTCCGGTCAAGGCTGCGACCAGGATGCCAGAAAAAATGCCCGCTGGCAGATAGGCAAAGATGAACAGGGCGAAATTGGAGATGGCGCCCGCACCAGGCAATGACAGCCAGTTGGGATTTGTGGCAAACAGCAACAGGAGCCACCACAAAGCCATCAGCAACACGCCGCGCCGTCGCTGCCACAATCCCAGACCAAGACCGAGCACCATGGCCAGCCACCACAAAGGGGCCAGGTAGGTCTCTAGATCACCAATGGCATTGTACTCCCACGTGATGGGATGCGCCTGGGCCGGGGCCTGCGTTGCCAGAATCCCAAACATTTGGAGGTTATCACCGCCGAGGTTGCGCACCAGCCAGGGCAGAAAAAGAAGGCCAGCGCCCATGCCGACCACAACCAACCGCAGCAGGCTTTCGCGACGGCTGCCGCGACCGGGAGCGACCAGGAACAGCGACAGAACAAAGACCCCGTAAAAGATAAGCACCCGGTAGTGCGTTAGCGCCAAGCCTCCTGCAACCAGCATACCCAGCACCAGCAGCCTCCGCCGGCGTTCCGGTCTTTCGATGGCTTCCCACGTCAGCCAGATGGCTGCCGGCAGAATAACCTGGCCCGCCAGTTGTGTGTAGCGCCCCCAGTTCGTGTAGGCCATGGGCATCGGTGACAGCAGTCCAGCCAGCAGAACCGCCCAGGTCGCGGCCCACCGGCTACCGGTCACCCGCAGCCCCAAGGGATAGACGGCCAACGCGGCCAGCACGTTCAACAACTGGCCGGTCCAGAGCGTGGCCTGCGGGGCCGGTATTCTCGTGAGCCATTGCAGAGCCGCGGACGTGCTTTGAAAGCCAAAATGATAGGTCAAGGTGGTCAGATCGGCGTAAGGCGCCCACGATGCGAACAGCCCACCGTTGTCCACCATCAACTGAGCTACCAGCGAGTGCTGGAACGAGTCACCCCACATCGGCGCATCGAGCGTGCGCACCACCAGCAGGCGCACACCCAAGACCAATGCCAACAGGATCAGCAAGGCCAAATCCGGCCAGACGGCCTGCGAACCAGCCCAGCGCTGGAGCGCTTCCCAGCCACGCCTGGGCCGCCAAGACCGGTAGCGCCAGATGAGCGCGATCAGCCCCATGACAACCGGAAGCCAGGCATACAGAGGGCCCAGATGCAGCCCTATCACGTCAGTCCACAAAAGCAGTAAGGGATACAGGGCCACACTTGTGCCTGCCGACAAGGCCAGTACGGAGGCCCATGAGGGTTCTCCAAGAGCCGCACACTCGGCTGGTAGGAGCCAGGCCAGGAGCGCCCAACCCGGAACGACAAATAGCAGTGTCGCGGCTGCAGTCAATCCAAGCCCGCTCAGCGCTGCCTTAAACAGATCGAGCAGGGCGCCCCCCGGCGCGTAGACCAGTCGAAAGGTCGTCTGGGCGTCCATCGGCTGGTGAACCTGGTGTGCGGCTCCATCGAGGTATGCTGACCCATCGGCCAGGGCTACCTGTACCTGCGGTGCAGGCTTCCCCGAGGCGTCTACGATACCCTCCGCATCAGCATCGAGGTAGGCGTAATAGTATTCCCCATGAGAATTTTCCCGAGATGGAAAGTCAAAACGGTAGAATCCAGGATCCGCCTGGGCCGGCAGCCGCAGGCTGGCGGTGGCCAAGGGCTGTCCCGGTGGGCCAATTTCTTCCAGAGGATCAGATCGCAGGTGTAGCGTAAGGGTCATAGGGACAGAGGAAGTGGGGGTCAAAAAGAACTCTATCCCTGCCAGCCCGCCGTGGCGGGCTACAAAGGTCTGGCCTACTGGCTTTCCAGGCTCCACTACCGCGCCGGTATCGCTCGCTCGGCCAAGCTGGTCCGAGTCTACGAACCCGCCTTGGCTCTGCCACCTGCCAACCAGGAACAAGCTCCCGGCGACCACCAGGGCTACTGCGATGAACACTGATAGCAGGAACCACCGCCCCCGACTCACTGGCCGGTTCCCACCGCATCCTCGGTTCCCACCGCATCCTCCGGATCCTGGTCCAGCTCTATCCGGCGCATCCGGTAAAGGATCTCTTCCAAGATCTTGCGGTTGAAGCCGATAAGGTCAGCTATCAGGCCGATGAGGCAAACCTGGATTCCGACGATCAGCAGAATCGCGGCCAGGATGAGGGACTGGATATGGCCAGCCGCGCCCTGATGGATCAGGAAGAAGTAGAGGAAGCGCAGGCCCAACAACAGTCCCAGGGCGATCATGAACGTACCAACACCCAAAAAGATACGCAGCGGCCGGTACAGGGTATAGGTGCGCAGAATGGTCAGGCCTGACTGGGCAATGTATTGGGGCAGGTTGCGCATCAACCGCGAAGGGCGGGTCTGCGGATTGGTGCGCACGGGCACATACTCTACCGCCATCTGGCGCGCACCGGCCTGGATCAGGGTTTCTAGCGTGTAGGAGTACTCGCTTATGACGAGGGTACGCATCGCGGCTTCCCGGGTCATAGCCCGAAAGCCACTGGTCGCGTCAGGGGTGCTGACACCGGTAGCTCTCTGCATCACCCAATTGCCGAGCCGCTGCAGCCGTCTCTTGAGTGGTGAAAAGTGGGTCACGGTGCCCACACCGCGGTCACCGACCACCAGATCAGCCTGTCCATCTAGAATGGGTACGAGCAGGCGTTCCACGTCATCCCCGCGGTACTGGTTGTCAGCGTCCGTATTCACAATGATGTCCGCGCCCAGTCGCAAAGATGCCTCCAGACCGGCCAGATAGGCGCGGGCCAGCCCCTGGTTCTTTCGCAGGCGCATGATGTGGTGGACTCCAAGTCCTTCTGCCACCTCGGCGGTACAATCCGTGCAGCCGTCGTCGATGACCAACCATTCGATCTGCTCAACACCAGGTAGCTCGCGCGGCAAGTCGTGCAGTGTCTGGGGCAGCGTCTCTTCCTCGTTGTAGCACGGAATCTGGATAATTAGCTTCATGGCTATCCTGTTACCCAGCCAATACCTGCTGGTAGACCTGCTCCATTTGGCGCTCATGCTGGGCCATGTCCGTGACTGGCTTGATGCCACTTCGTAGTTGAGCCAACAGAGAGGGCTCGTCCATCAGACGTTGTAGGACAGAGCGAAGCGCCGAAACATCGCCGGGCGGCGTCAACAGGCCGTCAGTTCCATGATGGACCCGCTCGGTAAGGGCGCCATGGTCCGCGGCAACAACCGGTGTACCTGTTGCAAAAGCCTCTTGCACGACCAGCGACGATGTTTCGTACCAGAGGGAGGGCACCACCAGAATATCGGCCTGGTTCAGCTTCTGCCAGACTCCTTCCCGGTCGAGCCTGCCGGCAAACTCGATGCCGGGATGCGCGGCCCGGGATCGCAAGCGGGCACAGTAGTCAGGAAAGGCTGTTTCGTCCCCAGCGATGGTCAGCCGAGCCGAAGGGGGCAATGCGTTAAAGGCATCTATCAAGACATGCACCCCTTTCTGGTGCGCGAGCCCACCAATATAGGCAAAGTTGTTCGCTGGCCGGCCGTTCTGGCCCAGCACAGCCCTTGGTGCTTGCAGCGTGTTCTCCGCTGGCAATTCGATCCCATGACCGACGATGTGCATCCTCTCCGCGGGGAACCCGTGAGCTGAATGCCAGTTGGCGACAAAGGCAGTGGGCGCGATCCAGGCAGCCACACGGGGCATCAGGCGCCGGAGGACGGCAGCACGCCGGACAAAAAGAGGGACCACAAAGGGCGCGAAGGCTTGTCCCATACCGGCCCGGGCCAGACCGCAGCGGGCACAGTTCTGCCACCGGCGCGGCCCTTCGCATACCTGGCCGTCATAGTCAGTGATAAGTTGGGCATTGGCGCATACCCACCAATAGTCGTGCAGGGTTACGACGAGCGGCGAAGCCGGTTCGTCGTTCGCCAGAGCATTGACTGGCAAACCCATCAGATGGTGAATGTGGACCAGGTCGGGCTGCACTTCAGACACAGTCCTGGACAAGCAGCCGGCCAGGAACCGGTCCCCCAGCGTGGAGCGAAACCGCCCAATGGGGGAAAAGGGGCCGTTGACCGCCCGGTACACCTGAATGCTGTCTGATGACCCTCCGCTTCCGCCAACGGCCGTCCCAAGACTGCCGGAGTCTCCTGCCCTGACCTTGCCGATGGACTCCTTCGTAAGATCCAGGTGCTGCCCGCTCCCACTGCGCCGGCAAAAGATGGCCACCTGGTGCCCCTTTTGCATTTGCGACCAAGACAGGGTCCGGACATAGTGCTCCGTGCCTCCGACATGATCGGGAAAATACTGGTGGACGACATGGAGGATACGCACGTTCAGGATCCCGCTCTATCACTGGAACCAAGAGCCTGCCCTGAGCCGGCCAAAGGGATCCCCCCATGATACAAAGTCACCAATTCGCGATACGTGGCCCGAAGCTTGGCATAGATGTGGTCCCAGGTGTAGCAGGTCTCAACCTTGGCCCGGCCGCGCTGGCCCATGGCCTGGCGGCGTGCTGGAGCGACCAGAAGCGACTCGATTGCCAATGCCAGCAATGCCTGGTTCCCAAAAGGAACCAATAGGCCGTCCTGGCCATGATCGATCACGTCGGGTACCCCACCCGCACGACAGCCGATGACCGGTACACCATAGGCCCACGCTTCCAAGTAAACAATGCCAAATGAGTCTACTCGCGATGGCATAGCGAACAGGTCAGTACTGGCCAGCATGTCCTGCTTGAGTTGGCCACCTACCAGACCCATGCGCCGGACGCGCTGCCGGTGCGCCTCTGGCAAGCCTTCGTAGGCTCGCTCAAAAGTCGTGGGTTCCACGGGCTGACCGGCAATGACCAGCGTCGCACCGCTTCCATTGCGCCATAGATGCTGCATGGCCCGCAGCAGGTGAACGGCTCCCTTGTCATCAGTGACAGCGCCCATGAAGGTAACCACTGGGCCGTCAATGCCATGCTGGGCCCGGAACCGCGCACCGTCACCACCCCTGACCTGGTCGAGGTCCACACCCATCCCCAGGCGGACGATGCGCTCCTGGGATACCCCCAGGCTGATCAGTTCCCTTGCCTCGATGCTGGTCTGGACGATGACGCAGTCCGCTTCACGCAATGCAGCCAGTTGGTGAGGCATGGTATAGAAACGCTGTACCTTCCATTCACCGACGTGGACAAAAGGCGTAGCCACAAAAGGCAGCCCGTGGCGCCGGGCGTAGCGCAAGCCAGCAATGAGAGGCCATTCCAATGAGATGTTGACGCCATGGACCAAGTCAAAGCTTGGTGAAAGCCCCTCCAGATCACGTTCCATGCCCGGCACGTGAGGCATGTAGGGAGCCAGACCATCAAGGAGAGCATCTGCATTGCGCGGCAGCCGCGCCAAGTCGGTGGCGAGGCGACGCAAAAGATAGAAAGTCCAGGGCGAGAGGGGCAGATGTTCCACACGACTGCGGACCACGCGCACACCGTTGACTGTCGAACTCTTCTCAGGTAGGCGGGGTCGGTGCGGATCCCAGAAGCATTGGACGCCAGAAGCATCAGTCGTTGCCACAGTGACGGCGTGTCCATCACGTACCAGCCGCTCGGACATAGCTCGCAAATAGGTTTCGGCGCCGCCCACAAAAGGCCAGTAGGCGGCGTTTGTGTGTAGGATTCGCATCGGATCCTTGTCTAGTTTTCTGTCCCGCCACCGGATTTGCCACGCCCAACCTGCTGGGGACAGTTTACCCAAGTCACCAGGCTTTGTCAAAGTGATTCTGGCACCTGGCGATGGGAAAAGGCCAGATCCCATAAGGTGGGAAACTGGCCTTCATCCTGTACAAACCATGTTGATGGCGATGCTAACAAGGGCTCACGGGAACAATACCGCCCTATCACTTGCTAGCGCATCCAGGGATTGAGCTGTTTCTCCTCGCCAATGGCCGTTACCGGGCCATGGCCAGAGTAGACGACCGTATCATCGGGCAGGGAAAAAAGTATGCGCCGGATACTCTCCAACAATTGCTCCTGGTCCCCACCTGGCAGATCATGGCGGCCGATGCCCCGGTAAAAGAGCACATCGCCATCGAAAACCACGCCCTCGTTCGGCTCGTAGAAACAGACGTGACCTGGCGAATGGCCCGGCGTGTGGAGCACATGGAAGCACAATTGGCCGATCTCCAGCTCATCGCCATCAGAGAGTTCAAGATCGGGAGCAGGGCTGATATTCGCATTCACGCCGAACCAGTTCGCGCCGCCGGATGCCTGCAGAATAGGGATATCTTTGGGGTGGATAGCGAGCTGGGCACCCGTGGCTTCAAGGATGGCGCCATTGGCGTCGGTATGATCAAAATGAGCATGCGTATTGAGCACGTATTTGACGTCCAGCCCATAGCGCTCCACCTCGGCAAGGATACGTTCCGGGTGCCCGCCGGGATCGATAACAGCCCCAATTTTGGTCTGCTCACAACCAACGATGTAGCAGTTGGTCTGTATCATACCGACAGGCAGTGTGATGTTGATCAATGGGTATCTCCTTGGGCCGTGATGATAGGGCGCGGGCCTGCGCATTGAGTACAGGCCTGCACGGTGAATGCAGGCCTGCATGATGAATGCAGGCTTGCAGAAAAGGAAAAATCGTCTGGCGCTGATCAGGAGATGCCAGATGCGGTAGGCTGTGTGTCGTCCAGCATGTCCTCGGGCACCGGCCTGGTCTCTACTTTCCAGTAGAGCGCCTCTAAAAGAGGATAGAAGGCCGCATAGCGGGCGATAGTTTCTTCGATGAAATTGGCCAACACATCGGGCTGCCCAACATAGATGGGCTCTCCCCCATCGATGACCCCGAAACGAAAGACCAGGGGCATGCGCCTCAGATCGATCAGCTCGACTCCCTCCTGCTCCATAGCCCTTGCCACGGCCAACTCGAGATCGAGACGCGCGGACCAAGGTGGAGTTTCGGTGAACAGCGCGGCCAGATCGCAATCACCTGTACGCTGCCGCCCAAAGACATAGATAGCCGCCAGGCAGGGGTTTGCATTGCACGCCTCTCGGAGCTGCGCCAGGTTGCTTTCAAGGATCTCGCATCCTGGTTTCATCGGTCACCTCCGGAGGCATTATAACACAGATCGCGCCTAGATGTCCACCTCGCTGGTTTCGTCCAACGCCTCGACGGCCGCCATGGTTGCCACGGCCAATTTCTGCGGGTATACCGTTGGCTGGCGGTGCCTGCGCAGACGATCCCAGGCTGCCAATCCAAGAAAAAACAGGCAAGGAACCACGACAACGCCGAGCACGTAGGGCCATACGGGGATGGAGGGGGTTTCCGAAAAGCGATCAAGGTTTAGAAACAGGACGACCAGGCTGATCCAGACCGTCAGGAAGTTGGGGATCGCATCACCAGAGCGCATCCACCTGAGCCCCGATTTGCGGCTGCGTGTCAGTGGGAAGAAGAGATTGCAGCCCATATAACCCATCTGATCTGCCAGAATATGGGCCAGGACAGCCAAGGCCATAACCAAGCCGTACACCGGGGCTATGAGAGTGCCTATCGCTCCCAGAAGCAGCACCATCAGCAACGAGTGGGTCCAAACGCGGTGCCAGGGCACAAAGGTCACCTTGACGGCATCATCGGCGCGCTCGAAGGCCAGAGAGGGACCGCTGAAAATGTCAATCTTGGTCTCTGCGTCATAGGTATGGAGGATAGGTGCCTCGACCTGTGCCGTACCAGGCGCCAGGCCGGAGATCTTGCTGCCGGCATAGGGTACCTGCCCTGTGGTCACAACCGGTCCGATACGAACCAGAACCTGCTGGCTTGCCGCATCCAAGGTTACGCTGTACTGGCGCCAGAGATCAGTCCCCAACCGGAGCGTATGCAGTTGTACTTTGGTCTTGCTATTGCGCTTGTAGGCATCGTTCATGGCCTCCGCGATCCGTTGGGCCATGGCCTGGGGATCAGGGTATCCCTCAACGGTGGTGATCTTGGCCGGGTCAATCTCGTCGTCGACCCGCTCAAAGTAGCGAAGGAATTTGAAATCCAGGGTATCTGGCAGCAACCCGGCCAGCCCGCCCAGGAGCAACCCAAAGCTCAAGCTTTGGGCGGCACCGTGGACAACGCCAGGGAAAAAACTCGCCACGGCGAGGCCCGTAGCGAAATGGGCGATGCCCTTCATGACGTGGGAGTCGCTGCTTGGCCTTGCGGCACCGTCTGACCACACTTGGGGCAGAAGCGCGCACCCTCGCGCAGTTGAGCGCCGCAGTGAACGCAGAAGCGGATAGGATCCGGTTTTTGCTCTTCAGTCAGACGACCGCCACAGGTCTGGCAAAAGGCCCCCTCACCAATGACAGACGCCCCACAGTGGGGGCACTGGGCGCTAGCGACCGGTTCGGGCTGTACAGGTTGTATCGCTTTCAGCTCCACCTCCTGCTCCCGGATCTGAACCCGGATCTCGTCCACATTCCTGCACAGACTCTTAAGTTCCGGCTGGGTGAGCGTCCCGGCTTCGTATAGGGCCAGTACCTGCGCACTGAGGGCGCTGATGGTCTGAGCCTCCTGCGATTGCAGGTCCCGGATCTGCTGCTTCACCAAGTTGATCTTGCGGTTGCGCTCGGCATCCACCATCCGCTGGCGCAGGCCGCCAACGGCCGATTGGATCTGCCCTCCCTTGTCCACCTCTGAGATCACCTGTCCCGCGCTTTCCATTAGTTTGTCAAACAAATCACTCATCATCTCTCTCCTGGTTTCATCCTATGGCATGGTGCAGAACACGGATCGTTCAGAAAGTTGGCCTGATGCTCAAGGTGTCTGAGAAAGCATGGCAACCAAGCCACAGATCAGGCGCGACCGCAACCGACCCTGGCGTCTGAGCATGCGGCGGGACTCGCTCCGTACCGTCCGGAAGTGGGAACAGCGCGGCCACTGCAGCTACCAGGCCATTTCGCGCTGCGAGAAGCCATCCGTACTGCATCCAACTCCGTACAACCGGCTGATCTGATCGACCTCAATAGAATAGCCGAACAACTGACCGCATACCTCGCACAATACCTTACGCCGGATCGTGCATTGGGTTTCAGTCCAGGTAGCCTGGGGATCGTAGACGGAGCTGCCATCAGGGGAAGGAACGTGCGCCACGGCGCGCCACCCGGCCGCGGCCAGTCCCGCAGGGTGATACGAAGGCCATATTCATCCGTGATGTCCTGCAATGCGGCGGTAGGCCGACTTTTTCCCAAGCCCATGGCCAGGTTCCCGTTCATGGTTCCCGGTGCAGGAGATGGTAGCCAACCACGGCCAGCGAAACGTGGACGTTCAGCGACTTGCCACTGCCATACATGGGAACAAAGACCGCCGCATCGCAAAGGTCCAGACATGCCCGGGTAACGCCGTGATCCTCGTTGCCCAGCACCAGGGCCACCTGCTGGGGGTAGTCCACGTCATAGTAGGGATGGCACAGATCTGTGACCTCCAAAGCGGCGATCCAGTAGCCCTGCTCCCGGAGGTCTCTTAGAGCGGATTCGGGCCGCTCCACGTAGCGCCAAGGTACGCGCCGGTCCTTGTTTCGTCCAACCTTGCTGATGGTAGGGTGGGGCGGCCGAGGTGTGATACCGGTCAAAACGACCTCAGCGGCGCCCAGCGCATCGGCAATGCGAAAGATCGAGCCCACGTTGACCGGATAGGCCACACTCTGGCAGACCACGACCAACTCTGCCGGCGATAGCGGCGCCGGCAGAGACCGCAAAAACCGCTTGAGAGGTGTGCCCCGCAACTGCTTCATGGGCGCCTGGCCTGAGGCATCTGAGATAGGCGGCGATGAAAGGCCGCTCTATCGCACAATGCTAGGATCTGTGATCTGGAGCGCGACTAGGCTCCCACACTGACTTCGTACACCGGCATCAGGGACTCAAAGACGCCGGCAATCTCATCCGTTGCGGCCGCCCCCAGTTCCAGCGCGGCCTCGGCGGTGAGGTGCTTGCAGAGATAGAGATCGCAACGCTTGTTGGGCGCCACAGTCTGCAGGTATTTCACGAGTTTCGTCCAGGTCATCTTTTGCGTTATCTCTTGCTCCGCGGTCTCGTGCCGCCAAAGGAATGATCTGCCCTCGAGCTGGATCTGTCCGACCTGTTGGTAGCTGAGCTCCTCAGCATAGACATCCAGGGTCAGGCCCTGGTCTTTCATCGCCGCCCGAAGAGCTTTGCGTACTTCCTTATCATCGGCCAGAACCGCTATGAGGGTCGACCAGGGCCACCCGGTGTCTTCTTTGCCACTGGGTTTGCCGGTTCGGAAGCCGTATTTCACGCCATCCTCACCCACGGTCACAAAAAACGCCGCGTTGGTGTCACGCGTGTCCCGGTCATAGTGCTCCTTGCGGGCCACGTGGACCTGCGACTTGCGGGGCACAATCCAGGAACCAAAACCCCCTTCGACACGCTGGCTCAATTGGTACGCCAGGGCCTTGCCCGCCTGCTCCCGGCCCGACCAGGCGATCCCCCGCTTCTTAAGCTCAAAGTCACCCTCCTGAAAGCCCCCGTACTTGGGCGCGGCCAGGGCCTTTTTGGCGGCAGCCGTGCGTCTTCTGGCCTCCAGTCTGGCCTCCTTGGCCAGAGCGCGCTTCTCCTCTTCCTGCTCCATCTGGTACTCAAAGTGGATGTTCTCCCAGATGCGGGACTGGATGGCGACGCTGGTTTGCAGTGTTCCCCCGCTCACGTAGCGGATGGTCATCTGGTCGCCTTCTACGGCTTGTACGATATACTCGCCGTTTCGATTCCGATAGGTCTTGCCTACTTCAAATGGCTGTGACATAAGTCCTCCCTTTTCAGGTGTCAGTATTCTAGATCAGTCCCAACCAGCCAGCCACCGTCGTTCCATGGCCGGCCAAACTCAAAGTTAAGGGTAGTAACAGGACGCCCATACAGTTCATGCGCCTCGCCCCCCACATTACAGGCAGCAGGCCAATGCCTGTGGCTGCCAGGGCAATGAGCAGCCCGCCCCAACCCGTCAGCAGCAACACAATGGAAACCAGTACCAGCAGTGTCGCGGCCGAAATCCACCGGTAGTCAACGCGCGTCACGAGCCAGATGGCTCCCCGGCTGAGCCAGAGCAGCATCAGAAAAGCAAGCCCCCCACTGACGAGCATCGCCGCGATGGCTACCCAGTAGATGGCCGGCGTGCGAGGCGTATAGAGCACGCTCAGCATCCAGGCCATGCCTCCGCGGGTCAGGTGCAACCCCGGCACAAAGAAAAAGATAAAGGCGCCCACATAGTAGATCAGCTTGCTGGCACCCTGGCTAACGATAAACAGCCGGTCATCACGCTGGGCAGTGGCATGGCCCGCCAAGAAACCACCGATGCCCCCCGTCACAACCGGGAAAAAAGCGGCAAAGAGGCCACCCAAAGCGCCGGCCCCCACCCCACGGGCTATCAATCCCGGCGAAAGGTCCACCGATCCGGCCACGTGCTGGGCCGGCACACGGGCCCGGGAGATGATGTTCTGCAACACCCAGGGCAGAGCAAAAAGGCCGACAAAGGCGGGCATCAGGTTCTGAAAGGCCATCTCTGTGGGCACCAGGTTGCCGTAGAACAGGATGAAGCCCAGGATGCCTGACAGCAGAAAGGTCAGCAGCCCCGCCCCCACTGAACGCCAGGCGTCGAGAAACCTGGCCAGGCCTGTGCTGCCCCGGTCAGAGCCCTTGGGCCACTCGCTCATCAGCATGAACAGGATCACCGCCCCCAGAATCCAATGCAGGTGCGGCCCGACCACTCTGCGGACGATGGGCAAAGCCGTGGGCATGGCCGGGGCCAGAAGCAGCAGTACCAGCAGTCCGCCCAGCCCACCTATCCCCGTCAATACCGCGGCTTCGTACCCTCTGCGCTCCATCAGGTACTTTTGACCGGGAAGCGCGACAAAGATGGTACTGTCGTCCGGCGCGCCCAGAAAGATGCTGGGGATCGTATTCAGCACCGCGTAGCCGACCACCAAGCCCAGCATGAACATGGCCAGTGGCTCGTCGGGCACAAGCCCTCGGACCTTGACCGCCAGGATAACCAGCAGGGCGGCCGCGTTGTAGATGTGCAGCGCCGGGATACAGGATAGAAATGCCGATAGAACCGTACCGACCAGCGCCGCGCCTACCAGAACCAGATAGTTCATGGCCCCCGGACCTCAACATCCGCCCCGGCCATGGGGATGATCTCGATGACGTTCTGGTAAATATCCACCTCACCGGTGACCCGCAGTCTCACCCCATTTCCGATGCCGGAAGGCAGGTAGGGCACGGTACGCTCCGGCACAAAGATCAGGATTTCGCCCGTACCATCGCCGAGCCACACCTTGAGCCAGCCTCTGTTCTCCGTACGGGTCACGGCTCCCTCGACGGTAAAGATGCGGCCCTCGTCGGATGCCGTCACATTGCCGGCCGGCCGCTCTTCGATGGGCAGGCCTTCGCCCCTGGAAAGCACCTTGAGCCCAGCCCCATCCCCAGGGATGATCTCCAGCTGGCCGGCGTACTGATCCACAACTCCGGTAACACGAACCTGGCTACCGGGAACCAGATCGTAGCGCTCGGGGATCCCTTCCAGGACATTCTGCCACAACAGAAGAATGATGCTGCCGGTCGCATCGACCAGCCTATACTTGACCCCGGCGGAAAAGTAATCGACCTCCGCGACCCCGGCCTGGGCAATGGTGAATGTACGCCCGACGTCGCCGGCAGAGATGGCGCCGAGGGCCCTCGTCTCGAACGAGGGGGTAGGCGTGGCCTGTGCCGTCGCCGAGGGTTCGGGTTGCTTCGGTGTTTCCGGCGTCAGGACCGGAGGCTCGGCGGTGCTCGTCGTGGCCGGCGCGGCTGGAGGTTCCAGTGCAAGCGTCGAGGCCGGTGAGGGCGCCTCCTCTGGCGAGAGCGCGGCCTCCGCGGTTGCTGTGGGCGCCGCCATGGCCGCTGCCGCAGGGGCAATCACCCACACATCAGCCGGCATCTGGGGCACGACCTCCAGTTCGCCGTGGTACTCGACCACCTCGCCCTGCACCGCGACCTCCGCACCCGCGGCCAACAGGCCCGCGTCCGGCAACTGTTCGTAGAGGTTCTGCCATATCAATAAGGTTAAGGTACCTGTGCCGTCGTCCAAGGTGCAGCGGATTCCCCTGGAGAAGGGCACCGCCTCCACTACCTGGCCCGACACCTCTATCCTTTGGCCCACATCGCCGGCCGAGACCTGGTCGATGGCCCGCTGGTCCGTGGGTAACGCGACCAGGCCGGTCACTACCAGATCGGCCGGGGTCCTGGGGACGATCTCCAGCTCGCCCTGGTACAGGGTAACCTCGCCCTGCACCTCGAGGACCGCCCCCGGCGCCAAGCGCGCCGGGTCGGGCAGGGCATCGTACAGGTCCTGCCACAGCAGCAACGTCACCGCGCCTGTATCGTCATCCAGCGTACCCTTGGCCCCGGCGGAGAAGGTCTGCAGCGAGCGAAGCACCCCCTGCACCGTCACGACCCGGCCAGCGTCATCAGGCCCCAGTTCACCCAACTGCCGCGAGTCAACGACTGGCTCGCCAGTCGCCAGGACCGTCACGTCAGACGGAATCTGGGGTATGATCTCCAACTCGCCCCGGTATTCGGCCACCTCACCCTGGACCCGGACCTTGGTCCCCGCGACGAGCGCCTGCCCACGCGCCAGGGCATCGCTCAGGTCCTGCCACAGGAGCAGGGTCGCTGTACCGCTGCCATCGTCCAGCCTGTACTTGACCCCGGCGGAGAAAGGATCAACCCTGACGATGGTCCCCTCGATGAGGGCCATGCCCCCCACGTCGCGGGTCGAGAGTTCGCCAAGCTGGCGCTGCGGCGCGATAGCCAAGTCTTCATCCAGCACCACCAGGTCACTCCCGCGGCCCACAGATATCTGCGCCGTGCCCTTGTACTGGTCCACGGCCCCCGTCGCCTGCACCGGCAGGCCCACGCTCAACCCGGGCAGGTCTCCCAAAAGTGCGTCCGGCCCCGTGGCGAGGGTCACGTCGATCTCGCCCGAACCGTCGCGCAGTGTCAGGATGCGCAGGCCCTGGTAGGGTACACGATCGTCGCGTACCACACCCCGGACCGTCACTGTTTGGTGCAGCAGACCCGAGTCCACCCCGGCGATGGGCAGTTGGAGCGGCTCAGCCGGCCGGACCTCGGTATTCTGTGGCACGTCAAGGACCAAGTATTGGAAATCATCCTTGATGCGCAGCGTGCCCTCCAGGGCCACGTCGTCACCCATGACCGGTACGAGGCCCTCGGCCAGCAGCTTTTCCGCTTCGGAACGGTAGGCGATGACCAGGATCTCGCCTGTGCCATCCCACAGCCAGAACCTGAGGGTTCCGGCAGCCTGATCGTGGGTGGGCTGGCGAGTGACCACTCCCTCAAGGCGGACGTAGGCCCAGTTCATCGTCCCCACCAGGCTGCGTATCTCCACCGGCGGAACTTGTGTCCGGCTCGCGGCAAATAGCAGCACTGCTATACCGCCGATGGCCAGCAGCAAGCTGCCCACCTTGAAGGCGCGGACCACCATGCGCTGGCCAACGTCGGCGCCACAGTAGGGACACTTGCCGTAGGGCCCGATAAAACGGCCACAACTGGGACATTCACTGGCAGGACGGTGTTCGGCTGTCACGGCAGTCTTTGCCTTTGGACCTCACGCGTCTCGGAGGAGCCCCGAGGATCGTGTCATGCTATCTGATGGAAAGGTCTCAAAACCCCGGCAGTCTGTTCTTCTACCTGGCCCCTTCTAACTGCACAATCTCCTCCTGGACGGGATACACCCGATCACAGGCGGAGCAACCCAGGTCGCCGGCAGCGCGCTGCAACTCACCGCCGCACGACGGACAGCGCAGCAGCAATACCAAATCTCGGTCACTGTCACTGAAAGAACCCACTGCCGGCGCATCGGACCGCCCCAGCTTGCGCGCCATGGCCAGGTCATAGTCCTCCTGCCAGCGCCGGACCTGCACATCACGCAGCGGGTACTCGGCCAGTATCTGCTCAAAAACCGGGCGCGGGATCGCCCGGCCGGGCAAAAGGCGCGCCTCGCGCCCCACGCGATTGGTAAGGAACAGGATGCCATCCGGGGCCAGTACCCGCACCATTTCGGCCAAAGCCTCCAGGGGCCGGGGCAGGAACTCTAGCGCCTCCAGACAGGTTACGGCGTCAAAGACACCGTCGTCAAAGGGCAGCCTGCTGGCATCCTGCCAGACCAGGTGCACCTGGTCGCTGTTGGGCGCCAGTTTGTCCCGGGCCTGGCGCAGCATGCCCAGCGACAGATCCAGGCCGATGATCTGCCCGGCAAAGCCCTCGTCGAGGAGAGCCAGCGGCAGCCGGCCGGTGCCCGTCGCCACATCCAGGAGCAGCGGCTCCTTGACCCGCCACAGCCCTTGCATCAACGGTCCGGCAACGAACCAACGCTCCGCCCAGGGATCAAAGCGCTTGACGCCGTCGTAGCGACGGGCGAACCAGTCGTAGGATTTGGCCACCACCCATGGCCCGACGTAGGCTCCTTCGGCGATGACCATCTGCCAGTAGGCCAGCAGGACCAGCACCGCCAGGCCCAGGGCCGCCAACAGGAGCCACAGCCAGATCATGGCATGGCCCAGGCCGCCACGACCATGGCTGCCAACAACCATGGCCAGGCCCGGCGCACGATTCGCGCCGGATCAGCATCTCCATGCGGGGCAGGTCCCTCGACGGGCCTCAGGGCAGGCTGTATGGCAATTTGTCCGAAAAGCAAGAGCCCCATCACACCCGCGGCCAGCGGTTGCTTCTGCGCGGCCACCAGGGCCACGGCGACGACCAGCCCGCCGTTGAGCAGCCACAGCCCGTAGCGCTGCCCCTCAGCGGCGCGCAGCATGCCCCAAGCGGCCAGCGTGAAAGCAAAGGCCAGGATCAGGGACAGGCGGCTCACCCCGGAAAAGGTCGCGTGGCCGGCCAGCCAGCTCAGCCCCACCAGGACCGTGGCCTGCGCAGCCAGCGGCGCCCGGCCCCGCCAGTGCTGGATAATGCCCAAGCCCACGAGCGCCACCAGCGCAACGTTGAGCACGCGCAGCCGCTCGGGCAGCAGCAAGGACACTACGATCGCCAGGGCCACCGCCGCCAGGGAGCCCAGCACCGCCGGCCCGGACTCTGGCCAAAAATCATTGCGCCACCGGCGCCCAAAGCGGTCGAGCCCACCAAAGATCCGCCCCCCGGGCGAGCCCGGCTGGGTGTAGGGCAAGCCAAGTCGCCTTACTGGATGAGCAGCAAACAATGCCGGCTGGGCAGGCTGGCGCCGGCCAGCCCGGAGGCGGCGCCAGTCGATGCCCACGACCAGATCCCACAGGCTGCCCCAGGCCAGGTCCACCAGGAGCAGGACCAGGGCCATGGTCAACAGGTCGCTCGCGGCCCAATGGAGCTTGTTTGAGGCGACGGCACCGCACAGTACGGCCCAGATGCCCATCACGCCCCAGAAAGGGCGGGCCAAACGGCCCTGCAACCCAATCAGGCGCCCGGGAACCACCCGGTCCATGGCCCTCTGGCCCTGCGGATCGGGGATCTGGGCCTCAGGCCAAGCAGGCTGGGTTGGCGTTGGCGCGTCCATATCAAATATTATACCACAACTCGGGCGGCTTGTCGTATCCTCGCCAGGCCAGGGAGAAGGTGGGTGTGTTTACTGTCTCACTATCTCACTGTCCCGGTGTGTGCCCTCCCGCTGTTGGAGGCGATATGACAACGAATCAAAAGGATCTACCGAATCTACCCCGCATCGATTCGGTAGGGCCTCCCGATTCACTGTCATATTCAGACCCAACACAAAGAAAGGGCAAGGCATGTAGGTACATGCCTTGCCCCAGTAGCCTACGCTGACTTTTTAGGGGCCGTCAGGCCGGCCGATTTCGTCATCCATGGCGTCCATGGGCAGCGCCTCAAATTGCTCGTGCGGGCCAGAGTTCCGGCAGCTTTGCGTACCAAAGCGGGTATGGATCACGGCCCCCAGGCCCACGCTGGTCATAAGGATAATAAAGGGCCAGGCGCAGCAGGCCGGCTGGATCACCCACAACAGGGCGGCCAGCGGTACGGTGACCACCAGGCCGGCGATCACGGCGCCCAGCGGCTTGACCGCGTCGACGTTCAGCGCTCCGAGCAGCCGGCGCCCGACCATCTCGGCCAGGCCGACCCAGCCCAGGACCACCCCGGCAACCAGGGCCAGGGGCACCGGCAGCAGGACCAGCACCGAGAGCAGGATCAGGAGCAAGCCGATGGGGATGAGGATAATGGTGCCAATCATCAGCGCGGCCACCAGGATAATGAGGATCATCAGCAGCACGGCCAGCATCTCCAGCACAAAGGCCATGAGGAAGGTCAGCAGCCCCAGGCCAAAGCTCTGCAGCGGCAGGGCAGCAATGCAGTCCGCCACCCGGTGGGTGGTCCGCGGCCAGATCAGGACGAGGAGCACACCCACGGCGATAAAGATGAGGCTCATAAAACTGGCACCCATGGCCCGCCCGAAAAAGTTGCCGATACGCTGGCCCAGGGTGGGCCGGTGGAACTGGGCCGGTGCCACTGGCACCGCCGCCGGCGGCGTCAGCTTGGGCGCCTCGGGTACCTCTGGAAGTTTCGGGATCTCGGGTATCGCCGGCGCCTCGGGAATGAAGGGTACTTTGGGTAGGGGTACATTGGGGATCTCGTTGCCCCGCACCTGGGCGCCCGTCTCCCGGTCGTAACTGCCCGAAAAGACCGAGGCACTGCCCTCGACGCCGGCCGTACTCTCCAACACCATCTCGCCGAACATGACCGACAGGTCGCCGCCCACCTGGCCGGCGACCTTCACATCGCCACTCATGACAAAGAGGTCGCCCTCCACGAGGCCCGTCTCGGCCAGATCCACGTCGCCGTCGATGACGGCCAGGTCGCCGTCAATCCGCCCCTCAATCTCGGCGTCGCCGCTGGTGACAAACACGTTGCCTTCGACAGCGGCGCCCCAGGGCACGACCAGCTCACCGTCAAATATGCCCACGTCGCCGTAAAAGGTCTCTCCCTCCTCCAGCCGCAGGTCCTCGTCAACAAAGATCCGTCCGTTTTCGTCCAATACGATGGGTCCCGCCGCCAGGGCCGAAGATGCAGGCAACAACATAAGCAGTACCAACAAACCCAGCCACAAAACTCTCTTTTTCACAATCCACCTCCCTGTCTTGCACCGCCGTAAACAGGCGGTGCTGGATCGCTTCCTGCACCAGGCGCATTTTCCAGCACCGGCGTCTTCCGGTGCTTTCTTTAGGCCCGAGCCCCGCTACACATACCCATTACGCCGCGAACCACCCGGTCGTTTCACCACCAGCCAGGTCCAGGCCCCGGCCAGCACGGTCAGGCCCACGGCCAACAGGGCCACCAGGGGCAGGCCATAGCGCAGCAGCGCCTCGCCCAGGAAGAAACTGGCCCCCTTGCCCAGCAGGCCCATGTTGCCGGCCACCTGCGACAGGGCACTGGCCCCCATCTGTACCGAGCCCAGCGAGCCGAACCACTGCCAGCCCATGACCCCGAGCACGATCAGCGCCACGGCGCCGACTGTCATGCCCGCCAGCGACAGCCAGCTCGTGACCAGCGCCGCACCGCCAAAGGTCCGCTTCCGCTGCACGGCCTTGGCCTCCAGCCGCCGCTCGATGCGGACAGCAAAGCCCAGAGGCGGACCCACCATGGGTTCGGCCTCGAACAGGTTTGACACCTGGCGCATGGCCTGCCACTCCCACTGGCACGAGGCACAGCCGGCCAGGTGCTGTTCCAGACGGTGCTGGCCATCCCAATCCAGCATGCCGTCCAGGGACAACGACATGAGCATCGTCATCTGTTCGCCCTGCTTGCACTCCATCGCTTCATCCATCACGTCTCTCCCCCGTACCCGGTCTGTCCCTGTACTTTCACCGCGGAGGCGCAGAGGACGCAGAGAAAGCCAAAACCTTTTAGGGTTTCTCTGTGTTCCCCGCCTTCGCGGGGACATGCTCCGTGTCTCTGTGGTTCAATTCTATTTCTCCTAGGCAGCAGCCTCTAGCTGCCCGGCCAGCATCCGCCGCGCCCGGTGAAGGCGTGACTTGATGGCGCTCTCGGTGGTGTCCATCACGCCGGCGATCTCGCGATAGGAATAGTTGTACCAGTAGCGGAGCACGATGGCCGCCCGGTAATCGGGTGGCAGCGTATCCAGTGAATCGCGCACACGCTCGCGCTTTTGCTTTCTGGCCACCACCTCGTCGGGCCGCGGGGCGCTGCTGGTCAGCCACTGGGGCGGCAGCGGCCCCTCCAGCGAGAGCTGGGGCGCCCGCCCCCTTTTGCGCAGGCGGTCGATGCAGTGGTGCGAGGCAATGGACAACAGCCAGTTGACAAACTTGCGGCCAGGCTGGTAGGTGGCCAGCTTGGTATAGGCCCGCAAAAAGGTCTCCTGGGCGGCGTCCTCCGCCTCGGCGGGATCGCCCAACATGCGATAGGTTAGATTGTAAACTGGCCGCTCATAGGCCTCTACCAAATGGCCAAAGGCCGCGGTATCCCCCTTGAGCGCACCTTCAATCCAGGCCTGCTCTTGGTCCATCCAATGTCCTCCATGCATTGCCTATACGGATTATAGCGTGAAAGGTTCTAGGGGGGAAGAAGGTTGTTGGGGGATGGAGGAGGTAGGGGAAGAGAGTATCAACGCTGAGCTATTGGGGCACCAGGATGTAGTGACCGTACGACGGTCTCGGTTGGTAGTGCTCGCCCTTCGGTAGGTCCTTCAATGATCCAGGTTGAACTCAGGACATGCTTCGACTCGCTTTGGCACCAGATAGTACCTGGGATACTGCAAGCGGCAGACAGATCCACTACAGACTGTCAGAAATGGACGCAGAAAGCTGATCCGCGAACAGCTGGGGCAGGACGAAGTCTGAGGGAGATTAGGAGTTGGGCTAGCGCTTAAGAAAAATTTAGTGACGATGCCAATTCAGTGCATCCAAGTTGGGCCATAGGGGACGCTCAGCAGGACCAAGGATTCCCCGACCTTCTAGAGTTAGCAGGTGCCCGGGGACGTTCTCGCTGGCTGCCAACTGGCGAGACGTGACAACCAAATAGCTTGATGACACGCTAAGCAGCCCTTCGTCAAATGTCCAATGGCAGAGTCGGCAAAGGGCCATACCGTTACGGGGATCGTCGTTCTGGCTGATACTCCAAGGGACAATGTGAGCTGCATCTACGGCTGTGTGACCTTCGGGGGTGAGCATGCGGATTCCACATAGCGCACAGCGATGATCGTAGGCAGTAACCACCGCACGGCGGAAGCCTTGATCGCGAGAGGCAGCTCGATAGCACTGTTCGTCCTCTTCCTCTTCCTTGATCTGCGGTATCCGAGCCCGTTCCAGCAAATTGAGACTGTATTGGAACGCTTCGATGTTCACAGATCCCTGTCGACCAGAGCTCGCTGGGCTGCCGAAGCGAAGTAGGTTTCGATAAGCACGGAGCGCAACAGGTCGCGTGAGTCTTGAACACACAGCAGAGCGTACAGTTCTTGGTCTAGCCGGGCGCCAAGGATCGTTTCACGTAGTTGATATATGGAATGGATTCGGCGTACCTCAGTAAGAAACGCTTCCTTCCCAGGCTGAGGTACCAGGTGCCAGAATTCTTCACCCCTCAGGTGGAAAAAGGGCATCGCGAGATTGCCCCGCCGGCCCTTTGGCATCACACGTGCCCAGTATAGCGTGAAAAGTTCACCAAGCTCAGGGGTGAGCTCTACGAAATTGGACACCATCGTCCCTTGTGCAATAAGATCCATAACCGACAGCAGTAGTAGAGGTTTGTGAGGTGCGCGGTATCGAGTGAGAGCCGACCAGCGAGAGGGGCTGGCATCGGTCCGGAGTTCCAAGAAGGCTTTCTGATAGTGATCCTGCATATCACAATCTCGCCCAGCAGTCCTAATCATGAACTCTGTTCTTTCAAGTTCTTCTTGTTGTTGCGGTGACACCATGAACGCTGCAATCACGGCCACGGCTCAGACGGTTGTCAGAGGCATTGGTCAGAGCCATGAATCTCCACACGCAGTGCAATTTTACCACAGTTCACAGGAACTGAGAAACTGAGAGCCATTTTCAGGCCTAACGTGAAGCAGATCGTGCCGCAGCGCAAGGTCACAGTAAAATCGTTCAATCATTTGCATTTGCCGCAATTGAAACGTCGCCAGCCACCTGGTCCCAGGTCCTGGCCAGCGCCACCCAGCTCCGGTGGGGAGGGGTGGAGGGAAGGGGATTTACCACAGAGACACGGAGACCACGGAGAAAACCGGGGAAAATGGACTCGGTGTTCTTGCTACTTTGAAAAGCTGTGCCGGACGAAGGTGAGGTTGGCATCATCATGTTGGCAGCCAGGACCAGGCAATGGGATCCCACATCCCGACCACCTCACCTCGTAGAACAGGGGCAAGAAAACGCTGTGCAGCTTCGCCGGCATCGGCAAGTGTCGGGTAGTCCAAACCGGTTTCGCCTGCCAACCGGCGGTAGGGTACGGTCCAGGTAGCTGGGGGATCAGGCAATTGTAGAGGCAACGCGTGGGTCTCTCGCACGTCAAACGTGGCCCGCAGTGCCGTATGTAGAATCTCTCCGTTCATTATTCCGAGGCCAGCGATCAACAGGATGTCAACCAGATCTTTTGCCCGGCTGCTCGCGCCGGTGGCGCGAGGCCGTGTGTAGGCGTGAACCTTTTCAGCGACCTGTTGTGTCAATGGGTAACAAGGAACCTCCGTCGGCGGAATACCGGCAAAGGCTAGGAGCGCAGGCGTGGTCAAAGTCTCTCCTGGTCCGATCAACACATCACCCCAGCCCACATCGACATGAAAGATCTCGAAACGCCGTCCGTCGAGCAATCCCTGCACCTGGAAGCGAACGCCTCCGATGAGATCAGCAGGAATCTCGGCAGTAGGCCGTTCTACTTCGAACTGAAACCAATCTCCTGGATCCAACAGAGCCGCGCGGACGAGAGCCTGATGCAAACCCTCATGGGGAGCCAACAGAGATAGGTCAAGGTCTTTGGTCGTCCAGGCCTTGTCTCCAAGACGCAGTTGCATTGCCAGTCCACCCTTCAGCACCCAGGCATCCGGGTTGATCCTGAACAAGGCGCACCAGGAAACGATCAAAGACCACCATCTTGCGCAGCCGGCTCAGGGGCGATCCGGTCTCAAGACTCTGAGCACGCAGTCGATCCTCCAAGGCCCGTCTGAAGCTTGCCCCGCTCCGATACTTCATCGATTCCTCTCCTTGTGCAAAGTCTCATCGACGAGTCGTTTGAACCGGCCTCTGTGAGCGGCAGTCAACCTGAGCAGGGTTTCTCGCGTCACTAGTCCCCGGCGCAGCGCCTCTCGAATGCCCTGCTGCACTTGCTCGTCAGCCAGACCTGCCGCAGCAAGGTCGACCAGTGTGCGCGGTACTGTGGTTACCGGCAGCCCTTCGTAGCGGGTCACGTCTTCTTGGCCAAGCCGCTTGGTGTGCAGCCGGAGTCCTGGCCGCCGGCGCGAGGTGGTGCGGGGCACCGTCACGTGAATCTGATCCGGAAGCAGGTCCGATAAATCATACAGCGCCAGGGCACTGTCGTGGGAGAGAACAGCATCAGGGCCAGCCTGCAACCAGGCCACGAACAGGTCCTCGTAGGGTGAAGCCGGGAAGTGGACTAGGCGGTAGACGCGCGGCTTTACCCGTTTGAAACGTCCAGTAGCCAGGTGGTAGGACAGGAGCGAACGGCTGAATCCAGCCAGCCGGGCCTGTGCTGCGGCAAAGTACCCGGCCTGCTGCTCCGGCAACTTGATATAGCGCGCTATGGTCTGGCATCTCTTGAGATACGTCTTTCATATGTGCAAATCGGACAAAAAATCCTTGATGTTATGCACACATTATCGCGCAAAAGGTGAATACTGTCCAGATCCCGCGGTGGCATTGCGCGTCAGGACTCCGCGCCACGGATGGGAGGAGCCGTACCACCGCGCATGGGAATGCCATTTATCGCCCAGAAGTGATCCCAAGGTTTTTGCCCGGCTGGACCTATACTGACAGCAGGAAGAGATGCCTTTTGGAAGCAGTCGTGCAGTTGGTGGAGCTAGTCTTGAGGGTCGTGCTGGTTGGGGCCATTGCCCTGGCCCCAGGGACCGCGGTCTGGCTGGTGGTAGCGGGTATCGTCGTAGCCATCTGGCGGTTCGGGAAGGCGATACAAGAGCCTGTCACCCTGGTGGATGAGGGGTTGCTCCTCGGCTACCAGGACTAGGGCAGACAACACACGCGCCCCCTGATCGGGGGCACATTCTGTGTCTGGGTACGGCACTTGCAATCAGGCTCGAAGGGTGAGGGAATGCTTTACGCGGACTCGCCCAGCGCCTCGACAGGGGTACGGGCCGTGAGCACCTCCGCCGCGCGCTCGTGGGCTGCTCGCGGTCCAGGGTGATGAGGGTTGCGCCAAAGCGTAGGGCCACAGCGGCGTAGACCGCGTCGCTGCCCCGCAGGCGGAACCTGGGCCGCCACATCCGCTGCCTGCCGGGCCAGGGTCCTATCCAGCGGCACCCAAACCAGGTGGGGAAGGCGCTCCAGGGCAGCAGCGAATTCCCAGGAGAAGGAGTTGCCCTATCCTGCCGCCCCCGGCTGACCGCCGCCGCCACCCTCGGGCAGCAGCAGGGTTGGCGCCGATGATGGGGATGGCTTGCTCCTGCAGGCTGGCCAGAAAAGAAGATGGCTGTCCTCGTGCCCCGCTTCGTAGGGGTTGAAGGCGTTCAGAAAAACACTGGCGTCAACGGTATAGGTACTGGCCACGGGCAGCCTCCTAGCGCCGCATGTCCGACAGCAGTTCGGTACTGGTTCGCGGCGAGCGCCACTCCCGGCCGATCTCTTCGCCCAGGCGCGTCAGGGTCTGCCAGGCATCTGTGTCCCCACCTTCCGGCAGCAGCGATGCCGCAGCGCTCGCCTCTTCCAGGGGCATCAACAGACCCACCGGCCTGCCGTGATAGGTGATCACGTACCGCGCTCGTTGCTCTCGCACTTCCCGGATGATCTCGGAGGCATGGGCCTTGAGTTCGCGTACGCCCGACATCGGGCATGATTTCCCCCTTCTCTCAGGAATCTGGTCTCATTTGTGACTACATTATACACAGGATCGGTGGGTCTGTCAACCGCGGTTTAGGGCCCAGAAACGTTTGCTGTGAGGCAGCCTGGATAGGACCGACAGTCCTTTTTCTTCCTTGCGATAGTAGTTAGACCAGGATTGCAGTATCCAGCCTTCGTGAAATTCGTGCAATTCGTGGCAGAAAACCAGTTGCTGCTGCGCAACCAGCTAGTACCCTGGCGGCGCCTGAAGGCATCGCAGCGGCGCGAAGGACATGCGGTGGGCCGGGCACGGGCCCAGGGCGGCCAGGGCCGCGCGGTGTTGCGCGGTGCCGTAGCCCTTGTGCCTGGCGAATCCGTAGCCGGGGTAGCAGGCTTCGAGGCCAACCATCATCCGGTCGCGATGGACCTTGGCCACGATGGAGGCGGCGGCGATGGACAGCACCCACACATCCCCCTTGGGCAGATGGTACTGGGGGAGCGGCACGTCGGGCAGGGGCAGATAGTCGATGAGCAGATAGCTGGCCGGGCAAGATAGCGCCTCCAGGGCCTGGGCCATGGCACCGCGGGTGGCAGGCGCGATGCCCATGCGGTCGATCTCGTCCGGCGGCACGGCGCCGATGGCCCACGCCAGGGCATGGTCGTCGATGATCTCCAGCTGCCTCTCCCGCCGCGCCGGTGTCAGGGCCTTGGAGTCACGGACGCCAGCCAGAGGCCGCATCAGGTCGGGCTGGTCGAAAGGCAGGATGACGGCAGCGGCCACCACAGGGCCGGCCCAGGCCCCCCGCCCCGCTTCATCCAGACCTGCGATATGGCGGTAGCCCTCGGCCCACAGGCGAGTTTCGTGTTCTAGGGTTGGGGCGGATATCTCGTTGGCCATTCTTGCTCAAGGAGCCAAAATACAAAAAGGGCCGTGCGACGGAATGCGAGCCAAACTCGACTGCGAGTTGCTCACCCTTCGTCGCACGCCCCTCGTTGATGGACGATCCCCAGGGACTAGTTCCTGATGAACCGCTTTTCTTTCAGGCGTGCCGCCTTGCCCTGCCGGCCCCGCAGATAGTAGAGTTTGGAGCGGCGCACGTGGGCGTGCCGCCGTACCTCTATCTTTTCGATGCGCGGCGAGTGCAGGGGAAAAGTTCGCTCGACGCCAATGCCGTGGGCAGCGATGCGCCGCACGGTGAAATTGGCGTTGGCGCCTGCGCCATTTCGGATGCGCATGACCGTCCCACGCACCAACTGGACCCGCTCCCGGTCGCCCTCGACGATGCGGAAGTGAACCTCTACGTCGTCGCCAACCCGCAGGTTGGGCAAGTCCGACTTGAGTTCGATGGTATCTTTTTGCTGCTGCTCTTCGACTGATCGTAGTAGATCGCTGCTCATGATCGCGTTGTCCTTCCTTCAATGTCGCAAGTGCGAATTATAACATAGCTGTGTAACGACGCCAAATCATGCACGCGGTCTGACCTCGCGGGCGCCAAAGCCAATCACCCTGCACGTCCAGGCACGCAAGGTGATTGCTTGTTCACTTGAGGCGAGCTGCCCTCTGGCAACCAGTGGGAGTCCCTCTGGCGACCAGCGGGAGGGGCTGAACCGCCGGCTAGGGGTAGGGGGTTACTTGGACCGCCTGTGGACCCTTGGGTGATTCGGTAACCTCATACAGCACCTCCTGGCCCTCTTCCAGTGTGACAGGAGATCCATCGGCTGTTGGTACAACACCGCTACGATGGACAAAAAGCTCGCTGCCATCGTCTTGGACCAGGAAGCCGTAGCCCTTGTCCGGATTGAACCACTTGATTTGGCCGTGAAGCTGGCCCCCTTCGTAGGTAGCTTGCGGGGTAGGTTGCGTGCAAGATCCGCATAGGTCGGGAGGAACAACCTCCAGGCCGCGGTCGGCCAATTTGCGCTGCTGTTCCACAGTGAAAACATACTGCTTTCCGCACTCTGAGCACGTGACCAGTGTATCTCGATAATTCATTGCTGGTTCTTCTCCTCTGTTCTTGGCCTCAAGTTGATCTCTTGGAGGCTTTGGATTCTGGGCTGTGCGTCCCTTCCGTCTTGGACGCCGCAGCCTTTGCACGAGCCCGCCTGGCGGCGGCCTTTGTTCCAGCCAGCACCGTAAGCAAGGATAGGGGCGCCGTGCGTGGCAAGCTCGACGTAGGGTTCCTGGGTGTCCTTTCGGATTCTGTGACCCACTGCTGCCCGGCCCGTGGCATGAATGGCCTTCACAGGCACTTGTATCACCCGACCTTGGGCCGCCATCAGGACCAGGCTTTGGTTTTCGGCTGCCAGGGCGGCCACGGCTACCGGCCCGGTCCGCGATGAGAGTTTGGCGGCCTGTACCCCACCGCCGTACCGCTTTTGGGTGGGGAATCCCTTTGCGGCCGTGCGTCTGGCATAACCCTGCTCGGTAAAGATAATGACTTGACTGTCCTTGTGGATCGCCCCCATGCCCACGACGGCGTCGTCTGTGCCCAGTTTGACCGCGAGCACGCCCCCAGCCGACAGTCCCATCAGCCGCACCTCGTCTTCAGAGAAGCGAATGGCTTTGCCCTGTCGCGTGACCAGGAGGATCTCGTCCTGGCCGCTGCTCTCCACCACCCAGGCCAGTTGATCATCCCCTTCCAAATTCATGGCCGTGATCGGACCCCGGCCCGCGGAGGAGACCAGGTCTGCCAGCGTGACGCGCTTGATACGTCCGCCACGAGTGAGCAGGGTCAGAGTAGATCTCGGGTATCTCCTCGTCCGGTGGTGGGTGCGGGAGGACCATCGCACTTATCACCGTTTCCGAGCGATCCAGGTCTGTCAGGTTGCTGACGGGGGTATCAAGGCTATCAGGCACCTGGTGGATGGGCACGACGACCACCTGGCCGCTGGCGGAGAAAAAGGCCACATCGTCGCGGGTATTGCCCCACACTTGAGCTACCGGGACGGCCTTGGAGGATACGCGAGGCGCCTTGGCCATGCGGCTGATCTGCCCATCACGCCACAGAGTCAGCAGGACATCGTCCGCTTCCACCAGATCGCGGGCTGTGTGATGGCCTTTCTCCTGGTCCACAATGCGGGTACGGCGGGCATCGCCGTATTGGGCCTTGAGCGCCAGCAGATCCTCGCGAATGACCTCCCGGATTTTGTCCGGACTGCGGAGCAGGCTCTGCAGGTACTTGATCTCCTTGAGCCTTTCGTTATACTCGTCGGCAATCTTGCGCCGTTCCAAAGCCGCAAGCCGCTTGAGCGGCATATCAAGAATAGCCTGGGACTGGACCTCGGTCAGCTTGAGATCGCTCATCAGGTTCTTTTGCGCCGTATCGGTCGTCCGCGAGCGGCGAATGATGGCAATCACCTCGTCAATGCTGTCCAATGCCTTGAGAAGGCCTTCCAGAATGTGTGCTCGCAGCTTGGCCCGCTCCAGCAGGTAGCGACTGCGCCGGACAATGATCTCCTGCCTGTGTTCCAGATAGTGGACCAGTACCCGCTGCAGGGATAGCAGGCGGGGCTCACCATCCACCAGGGCCAGCATTCTCATGCCGAAAGTAGTCTGCATGGGCGTAAGCTTGAAGAGTTGGGACAGGATGTCGCGGGCCTGGACCGTCCGCGTCAACTCGATGCAGATGCGCATGCCCTGGCGGTCCGACTCGTCCCGCAGGTCGGTGATGCCTTCGATGCGGGCATCGCGGACCAATTCGGCGATGCGCTCGATGAGGCGGGTCTTGTTCACCTGGTAGGGCAGTTCCGTGACGACGATACGGCTGCGATTGCGGCTCATCTCCTCGATGTGCACTTGGGCTTGTACTGTGAGGCGTCCGCGGCCCAGAGCATAGGCGTTTCGCACCAGGTCAACCCGCTCGCCGTCTCCATCCTCGCCAGCATAGCGGTAGACGACGCCACCGGTTGGAAAATCGGGCCCATGGATAAAGCGGGCAAGGTCCTCCACGGTCACGCCGTCCAGCTTTTTGTAATTGTCGATGAGGTAGACCAAGGGCGTCGCACACCTCAGCCAGGTTGTGAGGAGGGACGTTGGTGGTCATACCTACGGCGATACCTGAAGCACCGTTGATGAGCAGGTTGGGCAAGGCGGCCGGCAGCACGGCCGGCTCGGTGAGGGTATCGTCAAAGTTGGGGACAAAGTCCACGGTATCTTTGTCAATGTCGGCCAGTATCTCCATGGCGATGTGCGCCATGCGCGCCTCGGTGTAGCGCATGGCAGCCGGGCTGTCGCCGTCAATGGAACCAAAATTCCCCTGACCATCTACGAGCATGTAGCGCAGGCTGAAATCCTGGGCCATGCGGGCCATGGCCTCATAGACAGCGGCATCCCCATGGGGATGATACTTGCCCAGAACCTCGCCAACGATGCGCGCGCTTTTCTTGTAGGGAGTGTTGGACCGCGAGCCCATGTCATGCATGGCGTACAGGATACGGCGGTGGACTGGCTTGAGCCCATCGCGCACGTCGGGTAGCGCGCGGGAGACGATGACGCTCATGGCATAGTCCAGGTAAGCGCTTTGCATCTCCTGATCAATATCAATCTGTCGAACGGTTCCGATTTCCATGTGTGCTCATCCGGGGTAGCATTCGGTTCAGGGTTTCTCACTCTTAATATACGCTATTTCTGCGGGATTGTCAAAACAACCGGCTGTGGTCCCGCCATAGTTTACCCTCACGACGGTGGGGGCGGGAATGACAGGTTCGCGCGGTGGGGTGGGAGTGATAGCATGGGAGGGTCGTGATTGACATTGGTGTTCTTCCATGCTATGCTGCGGTCAGTCCAGGCGTGAGGGAGGGCACGATGAGGTTCTATCTGGTTCGGCATGGCGAGGCTGTATCCAGGGCTGTAGATACAACACGGCCCCTAACAGAGCGGGGGCGGGACGATGTGGCGCGGGTGGCGGCCTTTGCCCGGAGCGCGGGCGTTGAGGTCCACCAAGTCTGTCACAGCGGCAAGCGGCGGGCCGAGGAGACAGCGGCGATTTGGCCGAGCATCTGGAGCCAGCCGGCGGCGTAGCATCCGTACCTGGCCTCAGGCCCGAGGATGATGTCAGACCCATGGCCGAGGTCCTGAACCAGGAGACAAAGCCGCTGATGCTTGTGGGGCACTATCCCTCTCTGGTCCGGCTGGCAGGGTTGTTGCTGGCAGGCAGTGAGAGGCATCCAGTAGTGGATTTTCCAATAGCTGGCATCGCCTGTTTGGAGAGGCATCACAGGTCCCGGACCTGGTCGGTCTGCTGGCTTGTGACGCCAGATCTCATTTCCTGAAAGCAGGCAGAACTCCCCCCCTGTATGATCCGGTATGGTATCCGGAAATTGCCAGGAAAACCTCTAACAGAACTCTAATACTCCTCACACGCTCGTCTAACACACAGCGAATAGTATTGTCGTATACAAGATCGACTACGATGGGACTGGTGCGAGGCCGCGCGGTCGGGATCGCGCCTGTGGAAACGAGAATCTCTGGTCCTGGATTACGGTCCAGTACTGGAACAGGCGCCTTGCACCGCGACCCAGGATTGTGGGGAGAGTGTGAGTATGGATCTAAAGCGGTATACAGAAAAAGCACAAGAAGCTCTGGTCCAGGCGCAGAGCCTGGCCGGTGAATATAGCCACGGACAGATCGAGGGCGAGCACCTGCTGCTGGCGCTGCTGCGCCAGCCGGACGGCGTAGTGCCCTTGATCGTCCAGGGGCTGGGCTTGCAGGCGAGCATGCTGGCCCAACAGATAGAGGGTGAACTGGCACGCAAGGCCCAGGTGCACGGCGGAGCGGCGCAGGTTGGCCTTTCGCGCGAACTTCAAAGACGCTGCAGCGGGCGGAAAAAGCTGGCCAAGGAGATGCACGACGACTTTGTCTCGACCGAGCACCTGCTCCTGGCCCTGCGCTGGCGAGCAGGCCGGGAACGTGGCCCGGCTGTTGCAGAGCTATGGCCTGACCAAGGACGCCATCCTGCGGGCACTGACTGGCATCCGGGGCAGCCAGCGAGTCACCTCGCAGACGCCGGAGAGCACCTATCAGGCTCTGGACAAGTACGGCCGGGACCTGACAGACCTGGCGCGCCAGGGCAAGCTGGATCCGGTCATCGGCCGTGATGAGGAGATCCGCCGGGTGATCCAGGTACTCAGCCGCCGGACCAAGAACAACCCGGTCCTCATCGGCGAGCCGGGTACCGGCAAGACGGCCATCGTCGAGGGCTTGGCCCAGCGCATCGTGCGCGGCGACGTACCGGAAGGGCTGAAAAACAAGCGGCTGGTACAGCTGGACCTGGCAGCCATGATCGCCGGCGCCAAGTTCCGGGGCGAGTTCGAGGAGCGCCTGAAGGCGGCGCTCAAGGAGATCACCGACGCCGAGGGGCAGATCGTCGTCTTTATCGATGAGCTGCACACCGTGGTCGGCGCGGGAGCCGCCCAGGGGGCCATGGATGCCAGCAATATGCTCAAGCCGATGCTGGCCCGCGGAGAACTCCACTGCGTGGGGGCCACCACGCTGGACGAGTACCGCGAGTACATCGAAAAGGATGCCGCGCTGGAGCGGCGCTTCCAGCCAGTGCTGGTGGACGAACCGACGGTCGAGGAGACGATCAGCATCCTGCGCGGCCTGAAAGAGCGGTACGAGGTGCATCATGGCGTGCGCATCCAGGATTCGGCCGTCATCGCGGCCGCGGCCATGTCCAATCGCTACATCAGCGATCGCTTTCTGCCGGACAAGGCCATTGACCTGATTGACGAAGCGGCCAGCCGCCTGCGAATGGAGATCGACTCCAAACCGCAGGAACTGGACCGGGTGGACCGCCAGATCATGCAGTTGGAGATCGAGCGCGAGGCGCTCAAGAAGGAGAAAGACAAGGCCAGCAAGGAGCGTCTGAAAAAGCTGGAAAAAGAGCTGGCCGACCTGCAAGAAGAGAGCCGGGCGCTGACCGCCCGTTGGGAGCAGGAAAAAGCGGCCATCCAGAGCTTGCGCGATACCAAGGAGCAGATCGAAGCAGGTGCGCCACCAGATCGAGGAAGCACAGCGGGACTACGACTACCGCCGGGCATCTGAACTGCAGTATGGCGAACTGGCCCGTCTGGAGGGGCAACTGGCCGAGCAGGAAGAGCAACTCAAGGCGCTGCAGAACGGCCAGCAGTTGCTCAAGGAAGAGGTTGACAGCGAGGACGTCGCCGAGGTGGTATCGTCCTGGACCGGCATCCCGGTCAGCAAGCTTGTGGAGGGCGAGATCGAAAAGCTGGTGCAAGATGGAAGACCGGCTGCACCGACGAGTCGTGGGCCAGGATGAGGCAATCACAGTGGTGTCCAATGCGGTTCGCCGCAGCCGGGCCGGTCTGCAGGATCCAAACCGGCCCATCGGCAGCTTTCATCTTTCTGGGGCCGACGGGCGTGGGCAAGACGGAGCTGGCCCGGGCCCTGGCCGAGTTTCTGTTTGACGACGAGGGCGCTATGGTCCGCATCGACATGAGCGAGTACCAGGAGCGGCACACTGTATCGCGCCTCCTTGGCGCCCCTCCCGGCTATGTGGGCTACGAGGAGGGCGGCCAGCTCACCGAAGCGGTACGGCGGCGGCCCTACAGCGTGGTCCTCTTTGACGAGATTGAAAAGGCCCACCCAGAGGTATTCAACGCGCTGCTGCAACTGCTGGACGAGGGGCGGCTGACCGACGGCCATGGACGGACCGTAGATTTCAAGAACACGGTGGTCATCATGACCTCGAACATCGGCACAGAGTTCCTGGATGGCCAAGTGGATGCAGTCAGCGGACCAAGGCGAGGCGTCTGGTGATGGCTGCGCTGCGGCAGCACTTCCGACCCGAGTTCCTGAACCGCGTGGACGAGATCGTCGATCTTCCACGGCCTGACCAGGGAGCACTTGCAGCAGATCGTAGAGATCCAGGTGCGCTGTCTGCAAGAAATTGCTGGCCGATCGCCACCTGGAGATCGAGTTGACCGATGCGGCCAAGGCATTCCTGGCCGAGGAAGGCTACGATCCGGCCTATGGCGCTCGCCCTCTGAAGCGTGTCATCCAGCGGCAGGTTCAGGATCCGCTGGCGCTGCGTCTGCTTCAGGGTGAGTTTCAAGGAAGGCGACCGGGTACGGATCGACGCCGTTGATGGTCGATCTGATCTTTGAGCGAGAAGCCGGGCCCTCGCAGGCAGAATAGGACAGAAGGGCCGGGGATACAGCCCCCGGCCCTTCTGTCTCGGATTTTCTTGCCAAACTGGTAGAAAATGAGTATAATTCGAACTGACCTTGCAGACTGTGACATCCATTGCTGCTGAAGGGTTGGAAAGAGAGTTTTGAACTATGATGCGATTTGATCGTTTTACCGAACGGGCGCAGGACGCGGCCATGCGGGCCTACGAAGTCCTGCAGCGTTATGGACATACCCAGGTGGATACCGAACACCTATTGCTGGCGCTGATCGAGCAACCCGAGGGCGTGATCCCTGAAATTCTGGACCAACTGGGCGTGAGCTTGGAGATCATGAGCCAGCGGCTGGATGAGGAGCTTGAGACGCTCGCCCCGCACCCAGATTTATGGCGGCGGTGTGGGGCAGGTGTATATCACGCCCCGGCTCAAGCGGGTGATCGATCAGTCGAATGAAGAGGCATCCAAGCTGAAGGATGACTATATCTCCACCGAGCACCTCTTCCTGGCCATTGCCGCTGAACGAAACACCCCGGCGGCCCGCATCCTGACAGAGATGGGGGTATCACGCAGCCGCATCCTGGAGGTCATCAAAGAAGTACGCGGTGGCCAAAAGGTCACCAGCCCGCAGGCTGAGAGCCAGTATCGCACGCTGGAAAAGTTCAGCCGGGACCTGACCCAACTGGCCCGTGAAGGCAAACTGGATCCTGTCATCGGGCGTGACGCCGAGATCCTGCGGGTGATCCAGGTGCTCAGCCGTCGAACAAAGAACAACCCGGTGCTCATCGGCGAGGCAGGTGTGGGCAAGACAGCCATCGCCGAAGGGCTGGCCCGCAAGATCGCCGAGGATGATGTGCCCGAGATCCTCAGCGGAAAGCAGGTGATGCAGCTTGATCTGGGGGCGATGGTGGCTGGAACGCGCTTTCGTGGCGAGTTCGAGGAACGGCTCAAAGGCGCCATGGAGGAGATCCAGCGCTCTGAGGGCGAGATTATCCTCTTCATCGACGAGCTTCACAGCGTCGTCGGTGCGGGTGGAGCCATGGGCGCCCTTGACGCTTCGAGCATGATGAAGCCGGCCCTGGCCCGAGGCGAACTGCGCTGCGTCGGCGCCACGACCCCCGACGAGTACCGGCGTTACATCGAAAAGGACAGCGCCCTGGAGCGCCGCTTTGCTCCCATCTGGGTGGAAGAGCCGTCGGTGGAGGAGACCATCGAGATGCTCAAGGGCCTGAGGGATCGCTACGAGGCGCACCACAATGTCATCCTTTACCGAAGATGCACTGGTTGCGGCGGCCCACCTGTCGAACCGCTACGTCACCGACCGCCACCTACCCGACAAGGCGGTAGACCTGATAGACGAAGCGGCCAGCAAGCTGCGCGTGGCCATCTACTCTATGCCACCGGATCTGAAAGAGATAAAATCTCGTCTGCAAAAGCTGTCTACCGAGGAGGAAGCTGCCTGGCAGAACCGCGACTATGAGCGGGCAGCCCAGTACAAGACGGAACGCATGGCATTGGAGAGCGATTTCACAGAGAAACGAGATGCCTGGCGCCAGGAAACAGGCCTGGATGAGATCGTGGACGCCGAGGACATTGCCGAGGTAGTGGCCAGCTGGACCGGCATCCCGGTGACGAACCTGTTGCAGACGGAGGCCGATAGGCTTCTCGAGATGGAGGAACATCTTCACGAGCGGATCGTCGGCCAGGATGAGGCCATCAATGCCATCGCCGATGCCATCCGCCGTGCCCGTAGCGGCCTGAAGGATCCACGCCGGCCCATCGGCAGCTTTATCTTCCTGGGCAGCTCGGGTGTGGGCAAGACGGAGCTGGCCAAGGCCCTGGCCAAGTTTATGTTCGATGACGAAGACGCCATGGTTCGCATAGATATGAGCGAATACCGCGAGCAGCACACTGTCAGCCGGATGTTCGGCGCGCCTCCGGGCTATGTCGGCTATGAGGAGGGCGGCCAGCTCACTGAGGCCGTCCGCCGCCGTCCCTATCAAATCGTCCTCTTTGACGAGATCGAAAAAGCACATCCTGACGTGTGGAACGCGTTGCTGCAGATCCTGGAGGATGGACGCCTAACCGACGGGCAGGGCCGCGTCGTGGACTTTCGCAACACGGTGCTCATCATGACCTCCAACATCGGCACGCAGTACGCCAAGCAGGGGGGAACCTTGGGTTTCGTCCGCTCCAATGACCGCGATGACGAAGTGAGGGAGAGCAAGAAAAAGATCGAGGAAGGTCTCAAGCAGACCTTCCGCCCCGAGTTCTTGAACCGTATCGATGAGATCATCATCTTCCATACTTTGACGCTGGAGCACATGGAGCAGATCGTGGACCTGGAAATGAAAGAGATCCACGGGCGGATGCTTGAGCGGGGCATCAACATCGACCTTAGCGAGGAGGCTCGCAAGTGGCTGGCTGAGGAAGGGTACGACCCGGCCTTTGGTGCGCGTCCGCTGCGGCGCACGCTTCAGCGTTACGTGGAGAGCCCGCTCTCCAAGAGCCTGCTGCGCGGAGAGTTTGAGACTGGCGATCACGTGCTGGCTGATGTGGGCCAAGCCGAGGGTGAGGACAAGGGGCTGCTGTTTGAGAAACAGGACCCTATCCCGGTAGAGTTGCCACAACCAACAGAGGCGGTGACAGAGACCGAGGTATAAGCCAGCACTTGAGTGTCTGAAACCAGTAATGTCTGAGGGGCTTGCTCGAAGGGATCAGGCCCCTCGCTTTGTTCCATTCAGGCTCAGAATCAGACAATACCATCCGCCAGCAATACTGGCGTGGTCGGCCCTGCTGGCGCGGACAGGATTGCCATTCCAACGGGTTGGTTGTATGGTCCAGCCATAAGATCGGCTATCACACATGGATTCGATGGGAAGAGATCAATGTTCCAGGTCGACAGCAGCGACTTTGATGAGATTCTGGCTCAGGTGGGGGATACGCCCTTTACAGCAGCGCCCTACTTTTTCCTTCATAGACGGGCGTGCGATGCATATGCGAACGCTCGAGTACAGCCCCAGTGCTTTGTGATCGTCCCCCACGTCCCCTCTCCCGATGTTTATGTGCTGGGTGCAGAGTCTCTGGACAGTGCGGAAGTGGAGAGCCTGGCTGATTTTCTGGCAGGCATGGAGCTTGCCGGTGGCTTTTTTGTGCCTGTCGAGTTGGTGCAACCAATCCGGGCGCGCTGCCCGATCGATCTGCAAATGGAAGGTCTCTGCTTCACCTATCCTCAGATCCCGAGTGGTTTTTCCGTCACCCGGCCAGAGTTTGTTCGCCGGCTAGAGAGTTCTGACGCGGCCCTCATGGAAGCGCTGCCAGGTGATGCGGCCTTTCTTTGGCAGAACTATGGTACTCCCACCAATCTACTGGTCGAAGGCATGGCCTTTGGTGTGATCAGGCAGGGCAAGCTGGTCAGCACGGCTGTGTCGTTGGTCCTGACCCCAAAATACTGCAACGTGGGGGTTTATACACTGGCCCGCTACCGCAGTCTGGGTTATGCCACCGACTGCGTGGAGGCACTCTTTGCGCGTACCCTGGACCAGGGTATGCGGCCCTTGTGGCGCGTTGGCATCCGCCAGAAGGTGGCCATCAAGCTGGCCGAGAAGATGATCATGGAAGAGATTGGCACCAACGGTCGCGAACTGTACCTGCAAGCCAGTCTGGAACACTGAGCACCCGTTTGCCGGACTGCTTGCCAGGGGGGCTAGGGCAAGTACCAAGGCAAGGCACCGTGCAGGTTGGCCCCGAGTTGACGGCTCGTTCTCAAGCGAGTATAATCTCTGCATGAGATCTGGAGGCTGGAAGGCAGCGAACCCCAAATCTGTTCCCGCCATCACTCAAGGTACCGGGGTTGGGCGATTGATGTCCACTCGGCTCATCGGGTTTGGGGTGCTCTTTCTCGTAGCATCGATGTTTCTTACCGGTCATAGTCTCCTAAAAAGCTGGCTCATTGGCCAAGATCACTACCTGGTGGCCGGGGATGTCGCGCCGCTCCCTGTGATGACCATGAACTGGATCGCTTCAGCCAAGAATCAGTAGTACACCCTGGCCCACCACCACGCCCCGGCCCAATACTATGCCCCAACTTGCCTCTACGGCGGCGGCCGTCACAACCTCCACCCCTACCTCCACTCCGACGCTCTCTCCATCACCAACTGCCACGCCTGTTCTGGCCTCGGCTGGAAAGGCTGGGTCCGTGCTTCGCGACGCCCCTGTTCCAACTTTCGCTCCGGCAGCTACTGTCCTGCCCTCGCCCACCGCCACACTTGTCCCCGCGCCTGTGGTCTCGTCTCCACCACCGCCGGTCAAGATCCGGATTCCAGCCCTGGATATCAACCGTTCTATCATTCATTTAGCCCGAGAAGGCGACGGGAGTACAGGACTCCAGACGTGGAATACCAAAAACCTCTTCCGCTCAGGTCGCAAGGACCTGGTTGGGCATTCGGAGGGTTCGGCCTATCCGGGTGAAGAGGGCAACATGATCCTGGTAGGTCACAACCAAGGCAATGGTTTTAGCGGGGTCTTTGGAAGACTAGGCCAACTCAAGCCCGGTCGCAAAGTATACGTCATCGACAGCGCCGGAGAAACCTTTGCCTACGAGGTTAAGATGAAAAAGAAAGTCAAATGGCGACGCAAGAACTTTGGCGAATTGACCCAGCATTTGAGCTTTCTCTCCCCAGGAGGCTCTGAACGCCTGACGCTGGTGAGCTGCAGCGGCGCCAACGTCGAACCTTTCCCCGAACGGATCTATGTTGTGGCTGAGCCGGTAGAATAGGTATTTGGGACTGGGGATGGGTGGTTTCCGCCTAGCCGTACACTTCTGGTCGCCGGTCATCCAGGGCGGGGAGACGACGGCGAGAGCGCGACACCTCGTCCAGATCAAGTGTAGCGAAGAACAAGCCAGACTCCAGCCCACCTTCCACCAGGACCCGTCCCCAGGGATCGATGACAGCCGAATGCCCGCCGTATTCTCCATCGGTATCGGCGCCGGCCCGGTTGCAGCCTGCGACAAAGAACTGATTCTCCACGGCCCGGGCTCGAAGCAAAAGCTGCCAGTGCTCGACACGCTGTACCGGCCACTCAGCAGGGATCAGGATGAGCTTTGCCCCAGCATCGGTATAGGACCGCCACAATTCAGGGAAGCGCAAGTCATAGCAGATGGCCAGGGCCGTGCGGCCCCAGGGCAGATCAAAGGTTGGCAAGGCTTGACCGGGAGCCATGTGCTCGACCTCACCCAGGGGCGGAAAGAGATGGACCTTGCGATAGGCGCCGATCCGATTGCCCTCCGGCCCATACAGTACGGCCGTATTGAAGGGATACCCGTCGGGGTTGGCCTCCAAGGCCGTGCCGGTGATATAGATCTGATGCGCCCGCGCAAGCTCAGCCATCAGGGCAAAGGGACCCTCGTCCAGGGGACAAGCATAGGCACCGGCCCGGACTAGATCATAGCCAGTGGGCCAAAGTTCAGGCAGCATGAGCAGGTCAATTTCCTGATCGGCTGCCTGAGCCGTCACATCCCGCGCGGTACACAAGTTCCTGGCCAACTGGCCCGGTACGACCTCTATCTGGGCCAGCGCAATACGAATCTCCATCAATTCGCCCCTCGACTCGGGATGCCGATTGTACTCAAAAAGGCACTCGGCGTGTGCATGACTTGGCACTCGAATCCCTGAATTCTCAACGCAAGACCCGCTGGTCACCCACGCGACGCGTGACCCTCTTTTCATCCAGATAGCCCAGCAAGGCCAAGGCATACTTGCGGCTCGTCTGGAAGATGTCCCGGACCTGGGCCACAGTAATGGTATTGTGTTCCTCCAGATGAACCACTATCTGGGCCTTCATCTCTTCATAGGTCTCGGTCAGAAGAACAACGTCTTCGTTGAGCTTGACCAACTGGCCCTGTTCGATGAGGGAGTTCAGGACCTCGCCGCCAATCTGGTCCTCACACTGAGCTACTGAGGGAGTAGTGTAGGGCGTTTGGCGAAAAGTGTAGAGCAGATAATCAACAGCTTGTTGCTGTTGTGGTGAGAGGGTTGGCTGGTGGGTGGTCAAACCGACTCGGTCTGCGGTAGGCCCGGCCTCGGAGAGCCAGCCTTCCTCCATTGCCTGGCCCAGCATCTCGTTGAAAAGCCTGGGTGTCAAGGTCGGAAGGTAGCGCGCCAGTCGGCTCTTGACCTCCTCGCGAGGCATACCAGCCCGCAGGGGAAACTGGCGATGGTAGGCGGCCAAGAGGGCCTGCATCCGTTCCCTCTGCGAACCCCAGCCCGAGCGGCTAATCAGAAAGCTGGAATCCGAATAGGTGAAGGCAGGCTTTGAACCATCGAGTACCAGGGCCTGGCCCTCCTCTACGAGCAATAGCAGTGAATCCTTTGCTTGCTGCCGCGCGAGACTTGCTTGGCCTAGCAGATCTCGCACCTCACATGGCTGATATCTCTCCAGAGCCTGCAACAGGATCTCCTCTGGCGAGCCGTGGGCCAGCGTCTCTAATCTTTCAAGCACCTCAGCCCGGAAGCGACGATGGCGACGCCCAGGGAAGGGGTTGACGACGATGCCTCCGCCAACAGTTACGCTGGGTGATGGCCGGCGAATGATGTACCGATC
This sequence comes from uncultured Chloroflexia bacterium, assembly GCA_963783445.1. Classification (GTDB taxonomy): domain Bacteria; phylum Chloroflexota; class Anaerolineae; order JAAYZQ01; family JAAYZQ01; genus CAWANP01. The sequence continues at coordinate 310,495 of CAWANP010000003.1, forward strand.
GCCCTTGACCAGGGCCACAGGCTTTTCCAGGCGGATTTGCACCCAGCCTTCGTCTCCGGGTGCCAGGACCTTCTCGCCAAGCAGACGTACCCTGGCTGGGGTCTCGGCAGCCCCGCTAAAGAAATCTACCTCGGCATTGTGTTTCAGTGGGAGAGGCGAGTCCTCCAGGTAGCGCAGGTGGCAGTCTACCAGCGTCGTCGGTCGCAGCCAGCCCGGCGTCGTTACGATGTCCCCACGAGTGACGTCGTCTATGCTCACTCCCGTCAGGTTGATGGCGGCGCGGCTTCCGGGTATGGCGTCCTCGATCGCCTGCTTGTGGGTTTGCAGCCCCCGGATGCGAGCTTTGAGTCCTGAAGGTTGGATCTCTACTTCTTGGCCGGTCTTGAGCGTGCCTTCACTGAGCGTACCAGTGACCACAGTACCAAAACCGGCAATGGTGAATACACGATCCACAGGCAGTCGAGGGCGTCCTATATCGCGGCGGGGTGCGCTCGTGGCCAGGTATCGGTCCAGTTCGGCCATCAACGTTTCGAGTCCCTCTCCCGTGCGTCCCGAGCAGCGCACCATGGCTGCCCCGTCCAGCACTGTGCCCTCCAACACTTCCAAAAGATCCGCTTCTACCAGCTCCAGCCAGTCTTCGTCCTCGGCCATGTCCACTTTGGTCAGCGCCACGATACCGCCTGGCACCTGGAGCAGATCAAGAATGGCCAGGTGCTCGCGGGTCTGGGGCATCACCCCTTCGTCGGCAGCTACCACAAAGAGAGCAGCATCTATTCCCCCTACGCCGGCCAGCATGTTCTTGACAAAGTCTTTGTGACCCGGTACGTCTATAATGCCGACCCGTTCGCCACTGGGCAATGTCAGCCAGGCGAAACCCAGGTCAATGGTCATCTCCCGCTCCTTTTCTTCCTTGAGCCGGTCTGGATCGATCCCGGTCAAGGCATGAACGAGCGTAGACTTGCCATGGTCCACATGACCTGCTGTCCCAATTACGCGCATGATTATTCCTTCTTGGGCCGCTCCTCGAGCATCTGGGTCATTTCACCCAACCACCGGCGCGATTCCTGGGTCTGGTAGGTGATCTGCGATTCCAGGAATTTCCACGCCGCCTCGATCTCTATCCAGTGTCGCTCCAGCCGACCTTCTAGTTCAAGAACCCGAGCGCCAGCCTGCTGGTTGTGTTTGGTCTGTTCGCCCCATTGATGGTCCCAACGGAGAAGCTCTTTTCTCCACCGCTTTTCGGTTTCTTCCTGGCTCTCCTCCAGTTGGCGTTTCTGACGTTCCTCGCTCAGGCGCTGCAATTCGGATACCTGGGTTTGCTCTCGCCGGATCTGTTCCTGGAAACGCTCCACGTTGTTGACCACCTGGCGGTCCTGGCGGAATGCTTCCGTGAACTCCCGGATGCGGGCGGAATGCTCGTCCACCTTTTTTACCTGTACCTCCAGAGTCTCGATCCACTCTGCCATCTGGCGTTTAGCCTGTTCTGTTTCCAGCAATTGTCCTTCGATAAACTCCCGTTGTGCCGATCGCAGTTGGGGAAACAGGTCTTTCAGCTCTCCTGTGTCCCGCTCCTGACGCTGCGTCACATCTTCGATCATCTGCAGGCGCGAACCCTGCTGCTCAATGCGCTTCAATGCCTCCAGCGACTCTTGCTGCAACCGGGCGATCCGCTTGGCATCCTGCTGGCGACCATCTTCCAGGAAGGGGATGCCACGTACTTTGTTCTCAACCTCCTGCTTGAGGGTGTTGAGTTCTTGCTGCATGTTCAGGGCCAACTCGCCCACACGACTCTGTTCCGCCTTGCGCAGGCCCAACTCTTCGGTGATGCGAGGCAGGACCTGTAGATCGCGACGAAGCTCGTTCAACGACTTGGAGACATTGTCTCGCTCGATGGCCCGGACGCGTTCCGCTTCCCGCGCCTGCTGCTGGCGGCGATCATCGGCCTGGGCGAACATCTGTACTACTTCGTCTTTTAGCTGTTGCAGGGCCGACTCGAGCTGGGAGAATCTGAGCAACTGGGCCTGCATGCTGACGACACGGCCTTCCAGATCCTTGATGAGGCGAGACTGATCTTGCAGTTCACCTTCCTGGCTTTCGACTCGTTGCTGCAGCCTGATGAGTTCCGCCTTGTCGCGGCGATGTTCCTCATCCAGCCAGGTGGTCATCTGGGTCAATTGGCCCACATCCATGCTCATTGGTTACTCCTCCTAATGTCAGATGCTATCCCTGCGCAGGCTCCGTGGTGAGCCAGTCCCCCGGTATCGACGCGCCGACACGCGTGACAGAGCCCGGAGACCAGGTCTGCAGGAAAGCGAATTGCCACGGCTGTGGCCGCGGCTTTTGTCGTCTATTGGTGAATGTGTACCTGCGTACCGATGTCGGCCCAGTTGTACAATTGCTTGGCCGCCGCCTTGCTCAAGATGACGCAGCCATAGGAAGCCTTCTGGCCCAAGAGGCCTCCCCACATGATACTACCGTTGGGCCGGATGGGCAAGGCGTGGATACCGTTTTCGATGCCCTGGACCCAGTAGATGCCCAGCCAATAAGGCATCTTTAGGCGCCAGACCCTGGAGTAGGCCATCGGTATCTTGTCAAGCACCTGGAAGCGGCCCGTGGAAGTATCTCGCCCGCGGAGGCCGGTTGACACTTTCCAATTGTAGACCATCTTCTTGCCCTCCCAGACATACATGCGCTGCTTGGAGATGTCTATTTCGATCTTTTTGGAGAGGAGGTAGTCGACCCTGTCAAGATGCTGCTGCGCTTTCTCGTCATTGGGCCGGAGGGTCAGCGCCATCTCCAGGTCGGCTTTGGCTGGCTTGAACTTGACCGCTTCCTGCTGGGCAATACCCCGCTGGCGATAAGCTCGCCCCAGGAGGTCCACCACCTCCTGATCTTTGGGGAGCTGTTCACTAGCCTCGCTTAGTATCTCAATGGCCTCGGTCCAATTCTCTTTGCCCATAGCCACGCTAGCTTGGCCGCGATAGGCCACCGACAAGAGCCCAGTCAACTCGGCTGCCAAAGGGGCATCATTGGGTGTCCGCCCAATTGCCTTGTGCAAGGAATCGAGGGCCACGGACCAGTCCTCCTGCTCGATGGCCTTCTCGCCCTTGTGATGGTAGCTATTGGTCAAGTATACGAAGGCATCGCTGTAGCCCTGGATACGCTTGTCGACCTGTTTGAAAGCCTTGATGGCCGCATCCCATTCACCAGCATTGAAGGCTTCCCTGCCTGCCCGGTATCGGGTGGTCGTGTCCTGCCACAATAGGGAGCTCTCGTTTTCGGGATCCTGAGCAACAGCCTCATCAAATTGGATCTGGGCCTCATCCTCTTGGCCAGCCTCTACCAGGGCCTGACCGTACTGCAGGTACGCTGTGCCGGACCACTGACGCACCTCTTCGCCGTGCAGATCTACGGCCTGCATGATCGCGACGATCTCCAGAGCGCGGACCCAGGTTTCGTGCTCCAGCGCCCCTTCCAACTGAGGTATAAACTGGGCTGCAACCTCGCTAGGCATCAAGGTAGGTGTCGGGACAGGTGTGGGGGTGGCCGTTGCCAATGCCTTGGCGAGCACGGAGTCTTGCAGCCATGCAACCTCGCTGACCTCGGGAGTTTTGAACCATCCCTGCAAAGCGCCCAGAACCACCAGCAGAAAGGCAGCGACCAATACGGACAGGCCCAGTACCCAGCGCCGCAGCCCTCCTTCCCGTCTGCGTTTTTGGCGGGAACTAGAAGAAATCACCTCTTCTACATTGTTATTTAGCATGATAGATCGTTATCTCCTGTCCAGCTATCGCCCTATTATAACACCAATTGCCCAAGTCTGCAACCGCTAGGTCTTGCTAGTTCCACGCATCTTTGCCCAGAGATCGCGGAGAATGGAGAGAAGACTTGGAAATACTCGCATTTCCTTGAACCCTGCGCCTCGCTGAATTGCAGGCATCTGCTTGCAGTGAGTACTTTGCAGGCATGGCTGACCATCAAGTTGGCCCCCAGGTCCTGTCCCTTTGCGGTGAGACCCAAAGTAGGGTATAATGGGCCGCGCAGCGTGGGGAAGGAGCGCTCCATGGACGCAGCGCTTTGCAGGTGATCTAGATCCCACTCAGCGGACCTATTTGCCGGAGGGCGTCTTGAAAGCACTCATCACCGGCATCTCGGGATTTGTGGGCAGCCATCTGGCCGAGTACCTGCTCGAGACCACCGACTGGGAAATAGCCGGCACGGTGTTTGGTCCCTACGGCAATATTGCCGATCTCTGTGGCCAGGTTGGAGCTATACCCGGCTGAACTCTCTCGCCTGGAAGTGATGACCTTTGTTCTCGAGCAAGCGCAGCCGGATGTCATCTTTCACCTGGCCGCGCAGCCGTTGGTGTCCGCCTCGCACCGCGATCCGTGGGGCACGCTGGAGATCAATATCCACATGCAACTCAATGTTCTGGAGGGGGTGTCCAGGGTCAGTCCCGATTGCCGGGTGTTGGTTGTCGGCTCTGGCGAAGAGTATGGGTTCGTTTCACCAAGAGATCTGCCTATTGACGAAGACACGCCTCTGCGTCCCTTGAGCGCCTATGCCATCAGCAAGGTGGCCCAGGATCTGCTGGGGCTGCAGTACTATCTGACCCACAAGCTGCACGTGGTCCGGGTACGGCCCTTTAATCACATCGGCCCGCGCCAGCGCCTTGGCTTTGTGGCTCCGGATTTTGCCAGCCAGATCGCCGCCGCTGAATTGGGGCTGCAGCCCCCCGTCATAGAGGTGGGCAATCTGGCAACACGCCGCGATTTTAGCGATGTGCGCGATGTGGTTCGCGCCTACGTATCACTCATCACCTGCGGGGAGCCGGGGCAGGTGTACAATGTGGGTTCGGGGGAATCCCATGCCGTCCAAGAGGTGCTGGATATTCCTCCGGTCGAGGAGCAAGGTGCCCATTGAGGTGCGGCACGATCCAGAGCGGATGCGTCCGTCGGATGTACCAGAGGCGGTCAGCGACGTTACCCGGATCCGGGACCGTACCGGATGGCAGGCCGAGATCCCATTTGAGCAGAGCTTGGATGATATCATGGCATATTGGCGCGCTGAGATGAAAAAGCAACTGCTGGAGAATAGCCTGGGATAGGATCTATGACAAAGACAGCGCTGATTACCGGCATCACCGGACAGGATGGTTCCTATCTGGCCGAGTTTCTTCTGAGCCAGGGCTATGAGGTCGTTGGCATGGTGCGTCGTTCCAGCACCGTAAATTTTGGGCGCATCGAGCACATCCAGGAGCGAGATCACACTGGCCCATGGCGATCTGCTGGATCAGACGTCGCTGATCGACATCATGCGCGAACACCGGCCTGACGAGATCTATAACCTGGCCGCCCAGAGCTTTGTGCCGATCTCCTGGAAACAGCCCGTGCTTACCGGCGAGTTCACGGCCCTGGGTGTAACACGAATGCTGGAGGCCATGCGTACGGTCCTGCCCAAGGCCCGGTTCTACCAGGCTTCCAGCAGCGAGATGTTTGGCAAGGTCCGGGAGGTTCCCCAGAACGAAGAGACGCCCTTCTACCCCCGCAGCCCCTACGGCGTGGCCAAGGTCTATGGGCACTGGATCACGGTGAACTATCGCGAGAGCTATGACCTGTTTGCCTGCTCGGGCATTCTGTTCAACCACGAGAGCCCCCGCCGGGGCCTGGAGTTTGTCACCCGCAAGGTAACTCATGGTGCGGCTCTGGATCAAATTGGGCCTGGCCCAGGAGCTGCGCCTGGGCAACCTGGAGTCCCGGCGTGATTGGGGCTTTGCTGGCGACTATGTGAAGGCCATGTGGCTGATGCTGCAACAGGATGACCCCCGACGACTATGTCGTGGGCACAGGGGAAACTCACTCGGTCCGGGAGCTGTGCCAGGCAGCCTTTGGCTATCTGGGCCTCGACTGGGAAAACCACGTCGTGGTCGATCCCCAATTCTACCGTCCTGCCGAGGTAGACCTGCTGGTCAGCGATCCAAGCAAGGCCCGGGAAGAACTGGGTTGGGAGCCAGAGGTCTCTTTCGAGGAGTTGATTCAGATGATGGTCGACGCCGATCATGGTCGTACTTGAATGGCAACCGTACGGGACAACACTGTAGGGAGGATTCATGACTGATATTCGCTTTGGCACCGATGGCTGGCGGGGCCGTGTCGCCGAGGACTATACTTTTGACAATGTACGCCGCTGTACCCAGGGTTTTGCATCCTATATGCTGGCCCAGGGCAAGAGCGGCGAAGCAATCGTCGTCGGCCACGACAAACGGTTCGCCGCGGAGCACTTTGCCGCCGCGGTGGCCGAGGTGCTGGCGGCCAACGGCTTTCGTGTGTTGCTCACCGAGGGCGCTACGCCGACGCCCGTTATCTCTTATGCGGTGGTTGCCCAAGGGGCAGCCGGGGCAGTCAATGTCACCGCCAGCCACAACCCGCCACTGGACAATGGCTTCAAGGTACGCGACGAGCATGGCGGCGCCATTGCCCCCGATGGCTTGGTAGAGATCGAGCGCCGCATTCCCGATATCGAAGGGGTCAAGCGCGTTGCCCTGGACAGACGCCCTGGCCCAGGGGACAGTGTCCTACTTTGACCCAGCGCCCGCCTACCTGGCCCAGATCGAGCGGCTGATCGACGTCCAGCCCATCAAGGATGCCGGGCTCACCGTGCTGGTGGATGCCATGTGGGGCAACGGCGCGGGCTGGTTCCCCCGGATCTTGGGCGGCGGCAAGACGCGCATCGTCGAGATCCACGCCGAGCGCAACCCGCTCTTCCCGGAGATGAGCCGCCCCGAGCCGATCCCGCCCAACGTGGACGTGGCCCTGGCCAAAGTACTGGAGATCGGCGCCGATGTGGCCATCATCAACGACGGCGATGCCGACCGGGTGGGCATCGGCGACGAGCATGGGCAGTTTGTCAACCAACTCCAGGTCTATGCCCTGTTGGCCATGTACTTCCTGGAGGTGCGGGGGGAGCGGGGGCCCATCGTCAAGACCCTGTCTACGACCTCCATGCTGGAAAAGCTGGGCAAGATCTATGATGTGCCCGTCTACCAGACCGGCGTGGGTTTCAAGTACGTGGCGCCCAAGATGCTGGAGACCGACGCCCTTATCGGCGGCGAGGAAAGCGGAGGCTATGCCTTCCGCGGCCACGTGCCCGAGCGGGATGGCATTCTGGCCGGTCTCTACATCCTGGACCTGATGGTGCGCATGGGCAAGACCCCATCGCAGCTCATCGAGCATCTCTACAGCCAGGTGGGCGCCCACTACTACGACCGCATTGACAGCCGTTTCCCGGCCGACCAGCGCGAGGCCACGCGGCAGCGGATACTGGATGCCAACCCGGCCACCATCGGCGGCCTGGAAGTGACCGGCCTGGATACGACCGATGGCTTCAAGTTCGGCCTGGCTGACGGTGGGTGGCTGCTCATCCGCTTCTCGGGCACCGAGCCGATCCTCCGCGTTTACTGCGAGACGACGGAGGAGGACCGGGTCCAGGCGATCCTGGAGGACGGGCTGCGCATCGCTGGGCTGAAAGAGGACTAGAGGCGGACTGCGAGCGGGATGAAATCGTGAATCTGGTTGACACCCACGCCCACCTGGACTTTCGCCAGTTTGACGCCGACCGGGAGGCCGTCATCGAGCGCGCCCAAGCAGCCGGTGTGGCAGCGATCGTCAACGTGGGGACCGACCTGGCCTCCAGCCGGCGGGCCGTCGCGCTGGCGGCGGAACACGAACAGATCTATGCCGCTGTGGGGATGCACCCCCACGATGCCAAGAAGCTGGATGGCGCGGCCCTGGCCGAGCTGCGCGAGCTGGCCCAGCAGCCCAAGGTCGTGGCCGTAGGGGAGATCGGGCTGGACTTTTACCGGGACCACTCGCCCCGGGACGTACAGCAGCGGGCCTTTCGGGCCCAACTGGCCTGGGCTGCCAAGCTGGGCAAGCCGGTCATCATCCACGACCGCGATGCCCACGACGAGGTCATGGGCATCCTGGTCGGCTGGGCACAGGGCTGCAGGGCTCGCGCTCTGGCTGGCCGGCTGGGAGTGCTGCACACCTTTTCGGGCGACTGGAGCATGGCCGAGCGGGCCATCGAATTGGGCTTTTATATTTCGATCTCGGGGCCGGTGACCTACAAGAACGCGCGACCGGCTGCCCGAGATTGTGCGGGCGCTGCCCCTGGACCGTCTCCTGGTGGAGACCGATTGTCCTTTCCTGACACCGCATCCCCACCGGGGCAAGCGCAACGAACCAGCCTACGTCCGGCTGGTAGCGAACAAGATCGCTGCCCTCAGGGGCATATCATTTGACGAACTGGCGGAGGCGACGACAGCCAACGCCCAGCGCCTGTTTGAGTTTGACACGCTGATCATCGAACCGGGAGAAGACAAGATTGAAGACGATCCCTTTACTGGGGCCGCTGGAAGCCGAGTCTGGAGCGGGTGGAGCGTAAATGCGCGAGCCGGTGCATCCCGACTATCCGCAACTGACAGCGGTTCTGCAGCACCTGCTGGACAGTGGCGGCAAGCGCTTGCGCCCAGCCCTGGCCCTGCTGGCCGGGAGCTTTTATACGGCCGCCGGGTCTACATCCTCAGACAACTGGTATCCCTGGCCGCGTCGGTCGAGATGCTGCACACGGCTACCCTGGTCCACGACGATCTGATCGACGGCGCGTTGCTCGCGGCGGGGCAACGCCACGCTGAATGCCAACTGGAGCCCGGGCGCCACGGTTCTCACCGGCGACTATCTTTTTGCCCGGGCCGCTGCCCTGGCCGCCGAAACTGGCAACGTGCGGGTGATGACCATCTTTGCCGACACATTGATGACCATCTGCAGCGGAGAACTGCGCCAGATCTTTGACCGGCGGGAACTGCCCAATCTCGGCGATGAGCAGTCCTGGCAGCTGCCCTGGACCACTATGACCAGCGCATCCACGCCAAGACGGCTTCCCTCTTTGCAGCAGCCACCGAGGCGGCAGCGGTTCTGGGCGAGGCGCCTGAGGCCGAGCTGATCGCCCTGCGTGACTATGGCAATTTCCTGGGCATGGGCTTCCAGATCATGGACGATGTGCTCGACTTTCAAGGGGACGAGGGAGTCTGGGCAAGCCGGTGGGCAGCGATCTGCGGGAAGGGATCGTGACCCTGCCGGTCCTCTACTACCTGAGGGCTCACCCCGACGACGAAAAGGTGCTGGCTGTCGTGCGCGATGGGCGTGACGACGGCCTGGTACACGAGGTCGTGGACGCCATCCGCGAGTCGGGAGCCGTGGACCAGGCTATGGAACGGGCGCGCGACTTCATCGTTCAGAGCAAGGCTGCCCTGGCCCCCTGCCCGAACGGAGACGCGGTCCATGATGTACGACCTGGCGGACTATACCGTTTCCCGGACAAAGTAAGCCCCACCAAGCGGGGGGGACGTGGTTGATCTGACCATTGTCGTTGTAAGCTGGAATGTCTGTGACCTGCTCCGCCGCTGTTTGGGTTCGATGTTCGAAGGTCGAGGTATCGACGGAAGATGACGACCCTTTCGGACTCGAGCCCGAAAGGGCTGAGACCTCGAACCCTCTGGGTTGAGCCTCAGGGCGAAGCCTCGAACCTCGAACTTCGAACCAAAGTCATCGTCGTGGACAATGCCAGCACGCGATGGCAGTGCGGAGATGGTCCGCGCCGAGTTCCCCGGCGTCCACCTCATCGCCAACGAGAGCAACCGCGGCTTTACCGCCGCCAACAACCAGGGCCTGGCCCAAGCCAGGGCCGCTACCTCCTGCTGCTAAACCCAGATACCGAGGTGGTGGGCGATGCCCTGGCGACGATGGTCGGCTACATGGACGGCCAACCGGCGGTCGGCGCCCTGGGGCCCCAGCTCCGCTACCCGGATGGCAGCCTGCAGTCGTCGCGCCGGCGCTTTCCCACCTTTGCCACAGCCCTGGTCGAGAGCACCATCGTGCAGGAGTGGTGGGCCGACAACCGCATCCTGCGCCGTTACTATATGGCTGATACACCCGACGATCTTATCCAGCCGGTGGACTGGGTCGTGGGCGCCTGTCTCCTCGTCCGCCGCCAGGTCTACGACAGATCGGCGGCCTGGACGAGGGCTTTTTTATGTATTCCGAGGAACTGGATTGGTGCCGGCGGATCAAGGATGCTGGCTGGGAAGTCGTCTATCTGCCCACCGCCACCGTCATCCACCACGAGGGCAAGAGCAGCGAACAGGTGGTCGCCGCCCGGCACATCTATTTTCAGAGCAGCAAGGTGCGCTATTTCCGCAAGCACCACGGCGCCTTCCAGGCCGAGTTGTTGCGCTGGTTCCTGCTGGCGACCTACGTCTACCAGCTGGGCCGGGAGGGGCTCAAGTGGCTGGTGGGGCACAAGCGCCCCCTGCGTGCGGAGCGCGTAGGGCCTACCGCCAGGTACTGCGTTCGGGTCTCCGGACGCCTGCGACCCCAGCTGGGTTGCGGCAGCCATGAAGATCCTGTTTGTCACCGGCGAGTTCCCACCCATGCAGGGTGGCGTGGGCGACTATACCCGTGAGCTGGGCCTGGCCCTCCACGATCTGGGCTGCCAGGTACAGGTCGTCACCTCGCGTCAGGCCGGCCCGGTGCCAGGCTTGACGGTCCATCCCCTCGTCGAACGCTGGAACTGGGGCTGTTGGGGAGCAATCCTCGATCTCGTCCGCCAGCACCGGCCCGACGTGGTTCACATCCAGTACCAGGCCGCGGCCTATGCCATGCACCCGGCCATCAATCTCCTGCCCCGGCGCCTGGGCTGGCTCGGCGACGAACGCCCCCGGACCGTCGTCACCTTTCACGACCTCAAGGTGCCCTATCTCTTTCCCAAGGCCGGACCCGCTGCGCCGCTGGGTGGTGGATGAGCTGGCCCGCCAGCAGCGATGCGGCCATCACCACCAACCGCGAGGATTTTGAGGCGCTGCAACAGCGCATGGGCGGAATTGACAGGCGCCCAGCCCTGATCCCCATCGGCTCCAATATCGACCCCAGGCTGCCCGACGGCTATGACCGCGATGCCTGGCGCGCGCGCTGGGGTGCGGGCCCCGACGACCTGTTGCTCTGCTTCTTTGGCTTTGTCAACGACCGCAAGGGCGTGGATACCCTCCTCCACGCCCTGGACCTCCTGGCTTCTGATGCGCAACACGCGGTCAACCCATCACTGCTGTTTATCGGCGGCCAGACCGGCGCCAGCGACCCGACCAACGTCGCCTACCTGGCTCAGATCGAGGCGCTGATCGCCGAACTGGATCTGGAGGACCGCGTCCATTGGACCGGCTATGTCCCCGCCGAGGAGGTCTCGGCCAGCTTTGTGGCGGCCGACCTGTGCGTGCTGCCCTTCCGCGATGGCGTCTCGTTCCTGCACGGCACGTTCCACGCCGCCCTGGCCCACGGGGTGCCCATCGTCACCACCCGGCCCCGGCGTCCCCCTGCCCGAACTGGTGGACGGGGGCAACGTGCTCCTGGTGCCGCCTGAGCAACCGGTGGCCCTGGCGGAGGCCATCACCGAGCTGGCCGGCGAGCCAGGCCTCCGCCGTAGGCTGGGGGAAGGGGCCAGAATCCTCTCGGAGCAGTTCCGATGGGAAAAGATCGCGGCGGATACGTTGGAACTCTATCGAGGGCTCGGTACTGCTGGCTAGCCCGTGCCGTACTCAAGTCAGTATGGGCCTATTGTTGGTCTATTCTTCATTTCACGCGTTTGTCCTTTACCTTAGGGTAAGGTAGAATAGTGTTGGAAGGTAAAAGGTACCATGCCTCAACGCTCATCGAACCGGTCCGCCAGTTGGCTCCTGCCGGCCATCATCCTGCTCTACCTCATCCTGGGGACGCTCTACGCCCTGTACACGCCCGCCTGGCAGGCGCCCGACGAACCGGCCCACTACAACTATGTCCGGTACCTGGCTGAACAGCACCGCTTCCCGGTTCTCAAGCCCGGCGACTATCCCGCCGCCTACCTGGAGGAGATCAAGGCCGCCCGCTTTCCACCCGAGATGAGCATCGCGCCCATCCGCTACGAGTTTCACCAGCCGCCCCTCTACTATCTGCTGGCCGTGCCCTTCTACGGGCTCTCTGACGGGGCGCTGCTGCCCCTGCGGCTCCTCTCGGTGGCCTTGGGCGCCTTGCTGCTTCTGGTCGTCCATTGGACCGTGCAGGCCTTGGCCCCGGACCGCCCCTTTCTGGCCCTGGGCGCCACGGCCTTTGTTGCCTTTCTGCCCATGCACCTGGCCATGACCGCCGCTGCCAACAATGACATGCTGGCCGAACTGCTACTGGCCCTTATCCTCCTTCTGACCATCCGCTATCTGAAAGATGCTGCCGCGTCCAGCGGGGGAGGGGCAGGGCAGGCCCGACTGCTCGTGCTGCTGGGCATCACCACCGGTCTGGGCCTCGTCACCAAGTCTTCCGTCTATGTCGCCCTGCCCCTGGTACTGTTGGCTATCGCCGCCCGGCACCTGTGGCTGGATCACGAGCCGCCGCCCTTGACCAGCACCGTCAAGGCCGCGGCCCTCTACCTGCTGCCGGCCCTGGGACTGGCGCTGCCCTGGTGGCTGCGCAACATCGCTCTGTACGGCGGACTGGATTTTCTGGGGCTGGTTCGCCACGACCAGGTCGTCGCCGGCCAGCTCCGTACCGCCGAGTTCATCGCCCAGCACGGGCCTGCCAAACTGGTCCAGGACTTCCTTTCGACCTCGTTCCGCAGCTTCTGGGGACAGTTTGGCTGGATGGGCGTGCTCCTGGATGAGCGCCTCTACCAGGCACTGGCCATTCTCTCGGCCCTGGCACTGATCGGCTTTCTGCTGTGGTCGGTGCGCGCCTGGCGGCGACAGGGCAGGATTTCGCCGCGTGGCAGTGGGCGGCCGGCGGCCTGCTGGCCCTGTCCGGGCTGTTCACCCTGGCAGCCTACTCTGGTACAATAGCAGCTTTGTCCAGCACCAGGGCCGCTATCTCTTTTCGGCGCTGGTTCCCATCGGCCTGGCCGTGGCCCTGGGCTGGCGCGAGGCACTGCGCCGCGAGCGAGCCCTACTGCTGGCGGCTCTCCTGGCCGCCAGCGCCATCGTCCTGCGGCTGGTAGGGTGGCTTGGCAATTGGCCCGCGCTGATGCTGGTCGCGGCCGGCAGTCGTGTTTGGCCTCCGCCGTTTTCTGCCCGGCTCCTGGGACCCTGCGGTTCACGCAGCGCCCTATATCTTACTCATCCTGCTCGACCTGGTCAGTCTGTTTTTCTTTGTCGTCCCTCAACTGCAGGCGTGATGACGATGGACCTGCATGTCCATTCCACCTGCTCGGCCGATGGCAGATCGAGCATCGCCGATCACGTGCGTCAGGCAGCCGCCCACGGCCTTGTGGAGGTGGGCTTCTGCGAGCATGTTGACTTTGACCCGCGGGACAGGGACTATGGCTACCTCGACTTGGCCCGCTACGACCAGGAGCTTGTGGATAGCCCGGGTCCAAGAGCCTGGCATTCAGCTGCGACAGGGCGTAGAGATTACCTACCAGGCCGCCCGGGAAGACGAGATCCGCGCTTGGGTGGACGCGCATCCCTGGGACTATGTTGTTGTCTCGGTCCATCTGGTGGACTATGCGGATGGCTGGGCCATGATCTCCGAGCCGAAGACGAGCCGAGCCTATTTCGCCAGCCACAGCCAGCGCCAGGCCTACGTGCCCTATTTTGAGGAACTGCTATCGCAGGCGGTTCGCAGTGGCCTGGGCGACGTACTGGGCCATCTCGACCTGGTCAAACGGTATGGCACGGCGCACTATGGTCCCTTTGAACCTATCGCCTTTGAGGACGAGATCCGTGCTGTACTCCAGGCTGCTGTATATGAGGGCGTGGCCTGGAGATGAATACCTCTGGGCTGCGACAGTCCCCGGGCGAACCCTATCCTGGCTTGACCGATATTGCGCTGGTATCGCGAGATGGGCGGGGAGATCCTGACCGTGGGCTCTGACGCGCACCACGTCGACGACTTGGGGGCGGGCATCCCCGAAGCGCTGGACCTGGCACGGGCGGCTGGCTTCCGGGCTGTGGCTACCTACGAGGCGCGCCAGGTGCGGTGGATCGATCTGTGATGGAGAGAGTATCGGAAAACGGGGTTTGGACATTGGGGATCGGTATGTTTTTACTAACGTGAGTTTGTGTCTCGCGTATCACGCATCACTGAGAAGGAGGTGTGACGATGTTGTACTCACGGGAACATCTCGAGCAACTGGAGGAACGAGATCCTGGCGCCCTATGCCTTGCGCAGCCAGGACTCACGGGGTCGGGTCTATCCCGACCACGAGCCGGCCTACCGCACCGCCTTCCAGCGCGACCGGGACCGGATCATCCACACCACGGCCTTTCGCCGGCTAGAATACAAGACCCAGGTCTTTGTCATCTCGGAAGGCGACTACTACCGCACGCGCTTGACCCACACTCTGGAGGTGGCCCAGATTGGCCGGACGCTGGCCCGGGCACTGGGGGTCAACGAGGACCTGACGGAGGCCATCTGTCTGGGGCACGACCTGGGCCATCCAGCCTTTGGGCACTCGGGCGAGCAGACGCTGAACGAGCTGATGGCCGGTCACGGCGGCTTTGACCACAACCGGCAGACGCTGCGCATCGTCGAAAAGTTGGAGCAGCGCTTCCCGGGCTGGCCGGGTCTGAACCTGACCTGGGAGGTCCGCGAGGGCCTGGTCAAACACGAGACCGAGTATGACGTGAGTGATGCCAGCGGGTACGAGCCGGACCTGGCCTGTTCCTTGGAGGGGCAGATTGCCAACGTGGCCGACGAGCTGGCCTACGGCGCCCATGACCTGGACGATGGGCTGCGAGCAGGTCTGATCACGCCCCTGGATCTGCAGGAGGTGACCCTCTGGAACGAACTGGTGGCCGAGATGGGGCTGGATGCCTGCGCAGAACTGAGCAAAGTGGACCGCCACAGGCTCATCCGCGCTCTCATCGGCTGGGGCGTGACCGATGCGGTACAGACCACTGCCCTGCGCCTTCAGGAAGAGGGGATCGATTCGGTGGCCAAGGTTCGAGCGCGGGGCTCGCAGATCATTGGCCTGTCGGCGAGTGTAGCGGCCCGCCAGCGCGAACTCAAGTCCTTCCTGTACCAGCGCCTCTACCGCCACTGGCGGGTGATGCGCATGCAGGCCAAAGCCCAGCGGGTACTGGAAGCCATCTTTGAGGCCTATACACAGGAACCGGCCCAGTTGCCCGACACCATCCAAGCCGCATCAGCGCCACGGAAGAGCCGATGGAGCGGATCGTGTGCGACTATATCGCCGGCATGACCGATCGTTTCGCGCTGGACGAGTACGCCCGTCTCTTTGATCCGGCAGTACGCGTGTGAAGGGCTGGCGGCATCTGGAACTTAACAGCGCGTCCAGCGTAGAGATGGTTGGTTGCCAGAAATAGCGATTTCTGGTATAATTCGGAGGGTGAACCACACAAGGAGGAAGAGATGGACATTGGTAAATCCTTTGGGTACGTGTTTGACGACGATCAGTGGATCACCAAACTCCTGATCGCGGCGGCCATTCTGGCACTGGGATTGCTCTTCTCCTGGATGCTCCTCATTCCGCTCATCTTGGCCGGGCTCTTGTTGGGCGGCTATGGCATCGAGATTACCCGGCGCGTGATCAACAGTGCCAGTCCTGTGTTACCTGAATGGGACAACTGGGGCGAGCTGCTCATCGATGGCGTGAAGGCCTGGGTCATAGGCGTGATCTATGCGTTGCCCATCATCATCATTGGCCTTTGCCTGAGCTTGCCCATTGGCATCGCCGCCGAGGATGCCGAGGCGGTGAGTTCTGGTCTTGGCGCGTTCATGAGCTGCTTAAATTTCCTGTGGGGCATCGTCATGGGCCTACTGCTGCCGGCAGCCATTGCCCTCTTTGTGGCGAGAGGTGAAGTCAGCGCCGCCTTCCGCTTTGGAGATGTGATCAATCTGGTCCGGGAAAACTTTGGGACCTATTTGATCGTGCTGGTAATCGGCTGGGTCGCTAGCTTGATTGCAGGACTGGGTCTGCTGGCCTGCGGTGTGGGCTTCCTGGTGACCGCCCCGTACGCGGGCTGGATCACGGCCCATCTGCGCGGCCAGGCATTTCTGACGGCGATGGGTCAGGGGCAGCAAGCAATCCCTGAAGGAGAGACTGTCTAAATAGTTCGTTTGGGTTGGTTCGGTGCAAGCAATAGAGGTGTCGAACTACCTTGTTGTACAATCCATGCTGTAGTCAAAAAACTCAAGGAGGAAACAGTGGACATTGGAAAGTCGTTTACGTTTGTATTCGAGGATGATCAATGGATCGTCAAGATCCTGATCGCCGCAGCCATCCTGTTGCTTGGCGTTCTGTTTTCGTGGATGCTGCTCATTCCCTTGATCCTGGCCGTAGCCCTGTTGGGCGGTTATTCGGTCGAGATCATCCGCCAGGTTCTGCGGGGCGAACTGGACAGCCTGCCCGAGTGGGACAATTGGGGTGACCTGCTCATCGATGGGCTGAAGGTCATTGTCATTGGCATCGTCTATGCGCTGCCTCTCATCATCCTGTCCGTGTGTCTGGGTGTGCCCATCGGCGCGCTCAACGAGAATGCAGTGGGGGCGAGTTCATTCCTCAGCTTTTGCCTGAGCTGTTTCACCCTGCTGTATGCCATCGCCATCTCCCTCGTCTACCCGGCAGCCGTTGCCTTTTTCGCCGCTGAGGACGAAATGAGCGCCGCTTTCCGTTTCGGCGAAGTCTTTGGCTTTGTCCGCGACAACTTTGCGACCTACCTGGTGACCTTCCTGATGAGCTGGGTCGCTTCGTTCATCGGCAACCTCGGCAGCCTCGTGTGTGGCATTGGCTGGCTGGTAACCATGCCCTACGCGGTGATGGTCATAGGCCACCTGTACGGCCAGGCCTACGTGGAAGCCAAGGGCCAGTTGATGGCTATCGCACCGGTGGTTGAGGAAGATACGGTCGTCTTTGAGCCCGATGAGGATGAGGCTCTGGAGGCGGACGAAGAGGAAGTCACAGACTAGGCTGACTCGCGTATTTATGGGCGCTACGACGATCCAGAAGGGACCGTCGTAGCGCCTACTTGAACTCGTGCAACGGAGAGTGAAAATGTTCTGTCCCAAATGCGGTGCGCCCAACGAGGACGATGCTGATTTCTGTGGCAATTGCGGCGCAGCGATGAACGCGGAAGATGTTTCTGTCGAGATGCCCCAGGAGAGCGACACGGTAGATGAAGCCGTAGATGAGCCTCTTGAGGAAAGTATTGCCGTAGAGGTTGCGGAGGTAGCGCCGGCTGAGCCGCCGACACCCCCGGCTGCAGCGTCGCCATCCATACCCACCAGCGGGCTGGCTGTAGCTGCTCTGGTGTCGGGTGTCGCAGGGCTGACGATACTGCCCATTGTGGGTGGTATTCTGGCCATCGTCCTGGGTTACATGGCCCGCAGGGATATCCGCGAGCGGCCAGACGAGGTCTCGGGCGACGGACTAGCCCTGGCCGGCGTTGTCATGGGCTGGATCGCGATTGGACTGATCGTGGTCGGGTGCCTGGTCTTTGGGGCCGTCGCGGCCTGTGGCATGTTTGCAGCCGTGGGTGCAGGCGGCTATTAGGGCAGCTGGTAGGCGGATCAGAGGCCTTCTGGGCGTGGTTCCCTGATCGAGTCATCTGAAGGCAAAGTTTAGCGGTAGCATGGATACGAGCATCATCATGGGTAAAAGCCGCGTTTGCGGAGAGGCAGAGAGATGGAAGGGCTACTGAGCGTCTTTACCGCTTTCGGCCTGTCCACGTCGGCGGGTCTGAATGCCTACCTACCCCTGCTCGTGGTAGCTTTGCTGGCACGCTTCACCGATCTTATCACGCTCAAGCCCCCGTGGGATACCCTGGAGAGCTGGTGGGTGATCGGGGTCTTGGCGGTGCTGCTGCTCATCGAGATCTTGGTGGACAAGGTGCCGGCCGTGGATTCGGTCAACGACGGGATCCAGACCTTCGTCCGCCCGATAGCCGGCGCGGTGCTCTTTGCGGCCAGCGCCGGGGTCATCACGGATGCCCACCCGGTCCTGGCTTTGGTCTGCGGGCTGCTGGTGGCGGGCGGCGTGCATGCCGTCAAGGCTACGGCGCGGCCGGTTGTGACCGCGACCACGGCCGGGGTGGGCAACCCGGTGGTGAGCACGGCTGAGGATGTGCTTTCCCTCGTCCTGGCGGTCCTGGCCATCCTGTTACCCATCCTGGGTCTGCTGCTTTTACTGTTGCTGCTCTTCCTTTTCGTCCGCCGTAGATTCAGGCGGCGAGAGGAAATGCCAGCCTGGTGGTAGAGCCCCAGCACTGAACCAGGCCGCACCCTCGGAGCTGATGCGGCTGGATCGCAGTAACCTTCTGCTTGTGATGCTCCTCCGTAGAGTATGATTCTTTTAGACGGCAGTCTATGCCGGGCCTCACTTTCACCAGTGACGGCCCGGTTTCTGTTCCTGGTTGCGTCGTAGCTGCAATGGTGTTATACTAGGATCCGGCAGAAAACTCGCCCGAGCCCCCGGGGCCATCTCATACCAGAGACTGTACTGGTCCGCGCAGGGACCGGCGCCGCTGGCTGGGCGCTGTGTGAATGAGGGCAGAAAAATGCGCCACTTGCGGAACGGCAGATGTACAGAGGCACACGAATGAGCAGGGATCTAGCGTATCCGCAATTGGAACCGGACAAATGAACCATATCTATCTTTCGCCGCACCTGGATGACGCCGTATTGTCCTGCGGTGGTACCATCCACCATCAAACGACCGGCGGCGAGTTGGTCCGGGTTGTTACCGTCTTTGCCGGGGATGCGCGAGACGATGCCCTTGCCCCCTTTGCCCGAGTGCAGCACGATTATTGGGGCAATCCCCCCCAGCCGATGGCGCTGCGGCGAGCTGAGGACACTGCGGCGCTGGCACTTCTCGGCGCCGGCGTACAGCACCTGGCGTACCTGGATGCTGTCTACCGCACCGGCGCAGGTGGTCAGCCGTTGTATGCAGACGTAGAAGCGCTTCTTGGGGGAGTGCATCCGGCCGATGGGTTGGGACAGGAAGGTGCGGATGGGTTGCTCAATCTTTTGGATGGTGCCATCTCATCTGATGAGATGGCGGTGGTTTATGCACCGCTGGGAGTGGGCAGCCACGTAGATCACCAGATCGTACACAGACTGGCCCGGCAACTCCTGGCCCGGGACTACCGCGTGGCCTTCTACGAAGACTATCCGTATGCGGAAAGGCCAGGGGCTTTGCAGTCAGCCTTGCTAACGGCTAAGGCGGATAACTGGCAGCCCGAGACGATAGCCCTTGATGCCGCCAATCTGACCGCCAAGGTTTCTGCTTTGCGCTACTATCGAACCCAGATGACCGTTCTTTTCGGCGGAAGCGAGGCAATGCCCAGCCGGGTGTGGGCCTTTGCAGCCACTCGTTCGCCCAAAACTGGACTGGGGGAGCGGATCTGGCGCTCTCCAGCGGGATGACCTATGTCTGAGATCATTGAACTGCAGCTTTCGGCCATGGCCCATGGCGGGTCAGCACTGGGCCGCCACTCGGGGCGGGTCATCTTTGTGCCCTACACAATCCCGGGCGAAAGGGTGCGCGTCGAGATTGTCAAAGCCCACACCCGGTGGGCACGAGCGCGTCTTCTGGAAGTATTAGAGCCTTCGCCTCACCGCGTCGAGCCGCCTTGCCCTCACTTTGGTCCAGGAAAGTGTGGAGGTTGTCACCTGCAGCATATCGCCTACGAGATGCAGGCTGAACTCAAACAGCAGGTGATGATAGACCAACTGGCCCGTCTGGGTGACCTGCACGAAATAAACGTTCAAGACACTATCGGCGCTGCCGAACCATGGGGCTATCGCAACCATGCCGCGTTCAGCCTCACCCCGGAGGGAACTCTTGGTTTTCTAACAGCCGAGAGCCCCGATGAGGTACTCGAGGTTATCCCTGTCAAGGAATGCCTCATCCTCGATCCCCTACTCGATGACCTGTGGGCGGCCCTCGACATGGAGTGGCCCCAGCTCTATCGTCTGAGCCTGCGCTGCGGCTCGGCCACGGGCGACTTGCTGGCCGTCTTTGAGTTGGATCACTATGAGGATTTTGACATCGAGGTGGATTTTCCGGTATCGTGCACACTCTTGCTGACCGACGGTGAGGTTGTAGTGTTGATGGGCAATCCCTACCTGCTTGAGCATGTCGCCGGACGCGAATACCAGGTATCGGCTGGGAGTTCATTCCCGGCGAACACATCCGGGACCGAGGCACTGGTAGCATTGGTACAAGAGTACCTGGATCCCAAGGGCAGTGAAACCCTGGTGGATGTCTACTGTGGAGTGGGACTCTTTGGATTGGCCCTGGCCGATCACGCGTTCCACGTGATCGGCATCGATGCGGACCCCGGCGCCATTGCCGACTTTCGATACAATGCGCAAGGATTGGAGCATATCGTCCCCATCGAGGGCAAGGCACAGGCAGCCCTCTCCGGCCTGGAAGACCCAGTAGACCTGATGGTGATCGAACCGCCGAGATCCGGCGCCGGGAAGCAGATCGTTGGAGAGATTGTACGATTGCGGCCCCGGCGGCTCGCCTATGTGTCTTGCGATCCGGCCACCTTGGCCCGCGATGCCCGCCACCTGGTCGATAGCGGCTACCATCTGCAAGTTGTCCAACCACTGGATCTCTTGCCTCAGTCGTTTCATATCACATCGGTTGCCCTGTTTGCGCGGGATGGTTCTTTATGACCAGCATTGCAGACTTTACCATTTCTGGCCCGGCTTTGACGCCGGACAGTTCTGTGGTATAATGAGCGTTGTGAGGCGAAACATGGAACGGGCGATTCACGTTGGGGTGAACGCCCATTTGTTGTCCCTGGCCGACACCTACCGGAGTGCAGGTATTAACTCGTATATCCAGAACCTGCTGGGCCACTTGCCGGAGGTAGATCCACACATTGACTACACGGTTTTCCTGGGCGAAAGGCGCTATCTTGGAGGAGCAGGACTCGATCTAGAGTTTTCCCGTCTTCCGACGCAGCGCCCACCGGCGCGCATCTTTTGGGAACAGGCGATCCAACCCTGGTCTGTGCGGAAAGCTGGACTCGATCTGATCCATGGGACGGCCTTTGTGGGCCCTCAGGTCACTACCTGTCCTTTCGTAATCACCGTTCATGATCTGAGCTTCCTTTCTTATCCCCAGAGCTTTCCTGTGCTGAACCGCGTCTATCTACGGGCCTTTACACGGTTGTCGGTGCGCCGGGCCCGGAGGATCATTGCCGTGTCAGAGAGTACAAAAAGCGATCTGATCCGGTACTATGGCATCTCGCCAGCCAAGGTAGATGTCGTGTACAATGGGGTTAATCCAAATTTCCGCCCCGTGCCAGCCGCCAAGGTGGCAGATTTTCGGCTCCAACGGGATCTGCCGGATCGATTCATCCTGTTTGTCGGTACCCTGGAGCCGCGCAAAAACGTCACCCGGTTGATCGATGCCTATGCTCGTTTGTCCGGATCCCGGCCACCACTGATGCTCCTCGGCGGGAAAGGTTGGCTCTATGATGAGATTTTTGCCCGCGTGGAAATGCTGGATCTGCAGAACGAGGTGAATTTCGTGGGCTATGTGCCGGCTGAGGAGCTACCTCTTTGGTATAATGCCGCCACCTTGTTCGTGTACCCATCTCTTTACGAGGGCTTTGGCCTGCCGCCATTGGAGGCAATGGCGTGTGGAACACCGGTCGTAACCTCCGAGGCCTCGTCGCTGCCCGAGGTGGTGGGTCAGGCTGGTCTGCTCGCTGACCCGACCAGCAGCGAGGCGCTGGCAGCAGCGATGGAGCGGGTGCTGGCGGACTCAGATTTGCAGGAGGAGATGGGAAAGGCTGGCCTGGTGCAGGCAAAGGAGTTCTCCTGGCAGAAAACCGCCGCGTGTACAGTGGATAGCTACCAGCGAGCTTTGAGGGCGGGTGCCAACGTGAACAGCCAGCGTGATGGAGGCGAAAGCCGTGTTTGAGCGCTACCGGCGGCTGTTTTCCATTGGCGTGGCTGTGACGGATGTTTTGCTTATCAACCTGGCTTTCGTCATAGCCTATTGGCTGCGCTATGGTTTGCAGCTATTTGCCTCGGTGGACGAGGCTTACTTTGTCCCCTTCAGGCAGTTTGTTCCCATTGCCATCGCTTTGACACTGCTGCTGCTGGGCATCTACAAGATGAGCGGGGTGTATAACCAACCCCGGGGCGCCTCCTGGTTCGACGAAGTCTACCTCTTGGTGACGAGCACGGCGACGGGCATCATCCTGATGGTTTTCGTCATCGTGATTTTCTTCCGCCCCCTTTTCTACTCCAGGCTGATTTTCTTCTACGACAGTGTGCTGATCATCATCTTTTTGAGTATCAGCCGCCTGGGGAAGCGTATGGTGCGCAACTACCTGCGCAAAAGGGGCCAAGGTGTGGATCGATTGCTCATCGTCGGCGCTGGGGAGGTGGGACGCACGGTGATGCGCAACATCGTTGCGCATCCGATTCTGGGCTATCAGATCGTTGGCTTTGTAGACGATGATCCAGACAAGGGCAGTACGAGCATTGGGCGCTTTGCAGGATTGGGCAACACCGCAGACATCCCGAACCTGGTCAAGCGACAGCGGATCGACGAAGTGATCGTTACGCTGCCTTGGATGTACCATCGCAAGATCGTCAGTATCATTGCCCAGTGCGAGCGGGAGAGGATACGCGTTCGCATAGTTCCTGACATTTTTCAGATGACGCTGAGCCATTTGGATGTGGAGGATCTGGGCGGCATCCCCATGATCGGTGTCCGGGAGATCTCGATCAGCAGCAGTGCCAGGCTGTTCAAGAGAACGATGGACGTCGTCTTGGCCCTGGTGGGACTCGTTGTGCTCTTTCCACTTTTTCTCCTGATTGGGCTGATAATCCGGATCGATTCCCCCGGCCCGGTCCTTTTTCGACAGATCCGTGTGGGGAAGGATGAGCAGTTGTTCGCCTGTTACAAGTTCCGGTCTATGCGAGAGGGCGCGGAGCAAGAAAAGGACAAGTTGCTGGATCAGAACGAAGCGGATGGTCCGATCTTCAAGATCAGGAATGACCCCCGCATCACATCGGTGGGCCGCTTTCTGCGACGCACCAGTCTGGACGAACTGCCGCAATTGATCAATGTGCTGATGGGACAGATGAGCTTGGTGGGCCCTCGGCCTGCGCCTCCGTCCGAAGTACAGCGCTAT
This sequence comes from uncultured Chloroflexia bacterium, assembly GCA_963783445.1. Classification (GTDB taxonomy): domain Bacteria; phylum Chloroflexota; class Anaerolineae; order JAAYZQ01; family JAAYZQ01; genus CAWANP01. The sequence continues at coordinate 333,689 of CAWANP010000003.1, forward strand.
CAGCCCTGGCATAAGCGGCGGCTGGAGGTGGCCCCAGGGATCACAGGTATGTGGCAGGTCTCGGGGCGCAGCGAGTTGACCTTTGACGAGATGGTCTTGTTGGATCTGTACTATATTGAGAATTGGTCCCCTGCTCTGGATATGCAAATACTGCTTCAGGACCGTACCCAAGGTCCTCTTGGGTGAAGGAGCCTATTGAGTAGGGATGGCATCTACCACCTCTCAGGAGGTGAGAAGATAAAAAGAATCTATCAGGAGGTGTGAGGATGTGGCAGTGTGGTTCGTGTGGGTACATGTGGAATGGTGAGGAGGCGCCTGACAAGTGTCCAAAGTGCGGCGCTCCCAAGGAAAAGTTCACCAAGCTGGACGGGAAGGCCATGGACACTGTTGAGCGCTCGCGCTTTACGAACAACCTGCACATGCAGCTCTACGTGTTGCTCGAGCAGGTCATGGATGTGGCCGAAGATGGTATTGACGACAATCTTGATCCCAATTGCGTCAAGATCTTCAAGAGAGCAGTGGGCGAGGCCGAGATCCTGCAGCAGTCCATAAAGGCTGAGCTGCAGGGCCACATGAACAAAGGTAAGTGGGGCTAGCCAGATCTAGGTCCCTGGCTTTTGGATAGATTCGGATCCAAATGGAGCTGCTGGCCGCGCCTCAGCGCGGTCAGTGCCCCTCTTTCTCCCCAATCTGCAGATCCTGGGTATCGGATATCCTTGGGTCTTCTTTGTTCAGCCGCCCCATCTGGACGTGCCACAGTTGGCAGCGCCGTAGAAATGCTTCTGGGAGGACATCCAAATCAGTAGCGCTGATGATCGCCTGCTGAGGGCCATCGTTCAAATAGCGCAACAGATAGCGGCGACGATGGACGTCCAGTTCTGAGAGGACGTCGTCCAGTAGAAGTACAGGGAGTTCGCCGGTTTCGCGATGCATGAGTTCTACTTCAGCCAGCTTGAGGGATAGGGCGGCCGTCCGTTGCTGTCCCCGCGAACCATAGACGCCAGCATCTACGTCACTGATCAGAAAACGTACCTCGTCCCGGTGCGGGCCGATGAGCGTCATCCCGGCGGCGACCTCGCGCTGGCGCAATGCCAGCAGCTGCTGTTCGAAGACTGCCCTGACCTCGTCTACATCTTGAAAGCCCCCTGCTCTTATTGCTGTGCTCTGGGCATGTTCCACGCTGGGCACATAGGAAAGATGCAGGCTTTCCGAGCTTTCGGTCAGCTCGTCGTGGACGGTATGGGCCAGTTCATCCAGGGAAACCAGGGCCCCCTGCCGGCGAGAAATCAGGTAGGCCCCATGTTCTACCAGGTGTTCATTCCAGAAGGCCAACTGAGCAGGATCTCCGCCCCGCTCCCGTAGATCTCGGAGCAAAGCGTTGCGCTGGGTGACGATCTGATTGTAACGGGATAGAGAGCGGCAGTAGACTGGATCGATCTGGCACAAGGTTGCATCCAGGTAGTGGCGGCGACGGCTGGGAGAGCCGGATACCAGGGCAATGTCCTCTGGCAAAAAGAGGACGACGTTCAGCTGGCCAAGCAGGTCCATGGCCCGCTTGGCCACGCCGTTGAGCCGTATCTGCTTGCGATAGCGGGTGCCATTGTTCGCCTGCTGGGTAAGGGTGATCTCGATGGTCAAGTCGCTAGATCCCCGCGCTACCCGGCCCACCAGGCGGGCATAGGGCAGGGGCTCATCTTCAACAGCCAGCCAGTTGACCAATTCACGCTCGGCGCTGGCATGAGGAGAGCGACTGGTCGCCAGGTAATAGACCGCTTCCAGCAGGTTGGTCTTGCCCTGAGCATTGTCGCCCAGCAAGAGGGTCACGCCAGGCGCCAAGTCGAATTCCAGCCGGACATAGTTGCGAAAGTTGTGCAGGGACAGATGGGTCAGGCGCATGGCTCGATTATAGCATACCTGTAGGGCTGGAACAAACCTCAGCGAGGGGCCAAGGCCCTTCACTACAAGGCAGGCGCTCCCTTGAGGCCGCTGCCTGTGAGCGGAACGACAATGGTGTCGTCTAGTTTTGCGATTCGGCTCACTGCAGCCAGGCTGGCAACCGCTGTGGCGCTGGTAGGTTCGGCGTAAAAGCCATGATGGGCAAGTTGGCGCTGGGCCTCCAGGATCGCTTCCTCCTCCACAGACACACAGATACCGTCCGTTTCTCGAAGGGCCTGCAGCAGTCGCCGGCCGCGCACCGGCTGGGCGATGGCCAGTCCCTCGGCCACGCTGGGCGTTGTCACCTCCGCCGCGGGTACCGTCTCCAGCCCGGATTCGAAAGCCTGGCACAGCGGAGCCAGCCGTCTTGCCTGAGCAGCCACCAGCCTGGGCAAGCGGTCGATCAATCCCGCCGCGCGCAGCCGCCGAAAACCCAGCCACACGCCAAGAAGATGCACGCCCTGCCCCACGGGTACCACGTACCAATCTGGGACACGGCGGCCCAACTGCTCCCATACCTCCCAGGCCACCGACTGCTGACCCAACAGAAAACCAGGGTGGTAAGCGTGGGAAGCATAGACGAGCCCCTGTTGGGCGGCACCCTGAGCCGCCAGTTTCGCATTCACCCGGGGCCCGGCAATAGGCCGTACCTTGGCGCCGTAGACTGCGATCTGCGCTTGCTTGGCGGGCGAGGCGTGGGCCGGCACAAAGACCTCGGCCTGCATTCCTGCACGGGCGGAAAAGGCCGCCACGGAAGCCCCCGCGTTGCCCGATGAATCGTCGGCCACGCGCGTCACCCCCTGGTGAGCCAGGATGTTGATCATTATGGCCGTGCCCCGGTCCTTGAAGGAAGCAGTGGGTGCAAAGTACTCCGGTTTGACCAGTACCTGGCCGCTTTCCAGGGCTACCGGTAGCAGGGGCGTACCGCCAGCGCCCATGCGTACCGTCGGCGCGTCAAAGGGCAGTCCATACAACTGTTGATAGCGCCAGATGGAGGCGTCGGCTGAATCGATGAGCGCTGGATCGAAATCGCTTCGTTCCTCTGTTTCCCACGCGCCGCCACATTCACAGCGCCAGCGTTCCGGTGACAGTGTCTCTTGCATACCACACTCGGGGCAAAAGATCTTCATGATAGTCGATTCACTCCTTCAGGTTTAGTGGGCCGAGTTCGAGGCTGTCACCGTCCCCATCTACCGGCAAGCGCTCACCGCTTTCCAGGAGGTACAAGCCCACTCGGAGAAAGTAGTCGCCGTCGGAGAGATCCGATGGCAGAAGCAGTACGTGCTCGTCTCTTACGACTTCGTCTGTATCCCAAACGGAGGAGGGATAGGCGCCACCCTGTGGCTGTCCGTCGTGCTGGGCGACGACCTGACCGTTGGCGTCCACAAGGTGTACAAACACGGTATAGTCAGCCGTGGGTGGCTCGATGCCGCGCCAGTACAGTACAACTCCCAGCATTCCCTCCTGTACCACGGCATCATAGCCCAGCAGTTCGATCTGGCCATCAAATCTGGCGCTGGCCGGTTCACTGATGGGGCCGGGCTCGGTCTGCGTGTTGGTCGTGATGGCCACCTGGCCCACGACAGCCGGCTGACCCAGCGGTTCCAGGACGCCATCGTTGGAGAGGGAATACATGCCCACCCACAGCTCGTAGACGCCGGCTGGTGCATCGGCGGGTATGGTCAGGGCATGGTCGTCGCGCAGCCGCTCCCCCGGCCGCCACAGGGATGTAGGGTAGTGCACGCCGCCCGGCTGCCTGTCACTCTGGGCCAAGGCTCGGCCTTGGGTATCACGCAAGTGCACAAACGAATGGTACTGTGCCTCCAGCGGGCGTTGGGCTTGCCAGTACAGCGTGACCTGCAGCGTCTCACCGGGCTGAGGGCTGCGGGGCGAACGATCGAATCCAACCAAGGTTACCGCGTCTGCCAGATGGACGCCACCGGAATAGGCCGGCTCTTCTGCTGCCGGTCCCGTGACCCGCCACAGCCCCCCCTCAGCCTCAACTTGGACCTTGGCCTCCACCCCCGGCATCTCTTTGATGAGGTATATGGGGCGGCCAGTACTCAGGGCCAGATCAAGAACGTGGCCCAAAGAAGGATATTCGGGTGTGATAAGGGGAAAGAGACCCAGGAGGTCAGGGCGTACCCCATCCACGTACTGGAAATACCACATGGGCATCATGTTGTTGCGGTCGTTGCTAATAAGCACGGCATCGGGAGGCAGTGGCTCGGCCAGGATCGCCTCCCAGCGGGTGCGGGCTTGCCTGTTCCGGCTCTGGTCCGCGTCCGGGTACCGAGATGCCGCCGTCCACAGTGGAGGCGTGAAAAAAAGTACCACCAGGAGGGCAGCGGCTATGGGCTTGGAGAGCAGCGGCGTGACCAGGCAAGCGGCGCCGACTGCCATCCAGAGGATGAGCAGGAGGTAGGAGGGGATGAACAGTACATAGATATCACCGATGGTATAGAATAGGTTGAAGGCCACGGAGGCCAGGTAGGCCAGCCCGGTCAGTCCCAGCAGGGCCCACTTATGCCTATACGCCAAACATCCCACGCCGGTCAGCGCGATGATGAGGCCAACCCAGCCAATCTCGTTGCGCAGGAACCCCACGGCCATGGCCACTCGCTGGCCCAGATCCACGGAAAGATCCAGCGACCCGCCAAAGGGTCCGCCCAGGACAAAGTGTACAAAGTTCGCCAGGCTGTTCTCATAGAGCAACAGGCTACGGCCTTGTGCCAGCGGCAATTCGAGGTAGGGTATGTGAGGAGCACGCAGAGGGATAAGCAGATACAGAGCCAAGGGCATGACCAGTAGCAATAGCGCCTTCAGGATCAGACGCCAGTCGTGAAAGACCCACCGATCGACCAGCCACAGGTAGACCAGGATAGCCGGGGCGAAAAGGGCGGTGGTACTGTGATGGGCCAGGCCGAGGCCGAAAGCAAAGGCGGAGAGCAACAGGAAGCGGGAATCGCGACGCTCAGCCCAGGCCAGGAGCAGATAGATGAGGGCGACGAGCAGACATATCTGGAGGCTATAAACCTCGGCGATGATGGCCTGCGACCAGAGCGTAGGCGTCAGGGCAAAGGTCGCGGCGCTCAGGGCTGCGGCCAAGCGCTGGATGCCGGGAGGCAAGCCAGGGAACGCAGACCGCAGCAAGGCCCTGGCCGTGGGATAGAGCAGCACGACCGCCAACGCTGCCCAGAAGGCGGAAAAGAGGTTCATGCGATAGGCGACGTCGCCTATGGGCAGCAGGCGGGACCAGATCCAGCCCAGCAAGGTATAGAGAGGATAGCCAGTGGGGTGTGCCACACCCAGCAGGTAGGGCACGAATTGGAATTCGCCCCCGTCCCCGGACAGAACTGTTGGAGCCAGGGTCAAGGCGTACAGGACAAATGAAGCCGTCCCGAGCAGGGCTGCCACCAACCAGTCGAGCAGCCGCCATCGGCTCCTACTGCTCATTCGCCCATCTGTTCCCAGCGAATCGTGTCTACGGCAATGGCCAGGGTTCGCCGGTCCGGGGCAACGCGCAGCCAACCGCTATCTGGGCCGGCGGCTTCCATGGCCGTGCCGGGTGCCGTGCCCTTGACGCCGATGATGGCGTGTGACCAGCCGCTGCTGCCCCGGGGATCAGCCTGTCCGCCGATGGAGTGCAGTGCCGCCACGGCCTCACTGGTGAGGTGGACCGCGCCATCACCTTGCAGGGCGACGGCAACGATCTGCCCTGCGGGTACGTCATTCAAAAAACTTGCCATTGCGATGCTTTCCGATGGATTCCCCGAGGGCGTCGTGTCAAAGCCCTGGTAGTCCTGCAACTCGCCTGACCTGGAATCGACAACGGCTACGTTGTAGCCAGGCCGATGGGCAGATCCATCCACAGCATCATCTCCAGCTCCTACGGTGATAAAGGCCAAGTCTGATGGGCCGTTGCTGTTCACCTCGATGGCCGTAGGGACCCGAACCCCAGTCGCGCCGATGACACCACTGCCGGGCAGTACGTCAACCGGTGCATCCAGGCGGTCGAACTCAAAGTGAAGCTCGTTAAGCCCTTCCCTCAAAATGCTGCCGGGTACCTCCCACGCATACCGGTTCCAGCCCGACGAGGCTGCGATCCGTTGCAGGCGGTGGCCATTGATCTGGGGGACCATGCCTTGCTCCGGGGCGCCGGGATAGTCAAAGGGCAGAGCGGTTACCGTCAGGCGATAGTCCGCGCCCCCAGCAGCCGGGAGAAAGACCTGGGCATCCTGATCGACGGCCCAGTTGGCGCTGGCTCCCTGGATCTGCTCGGCTTCAGACCAGCCTGCGCCCTGGGCCATAGCGGTCAGTGGCTCCAGCACTCCAAAATCCACTGTGGTGACAACCGGCAGGGGCGGCTTGTCCACCCGGTAGAGAAGCCAGCCATCCTGCTCGAACACTTTTTCGACGGGCAGGACCTCTTCGGCGTAGGCCACGGCCTCAGCGCGGGTATCGACGTAGGGCGGGCGGCCAGGTATGCCCGGGGCGACAGCCACGTAGCGGACATCATAGAAGCTCGTGAACTCGCCAGCCGTAGCCCGGTCGGCGGCCCGGCGCTCGGCATCCACCTGGCCGTAGGTCTGGACGGAAATGAGTGATTCCAGGATCGGTATCCGCCGGAAGTAATCAAACTTGAAAGGCGGGTTGCGGGAAATATTACCCGACAGCAGCCGCTTGCCGTGGTAGGATTGATAGTACTGTGTTTGCGTACTTTCGGCTCCCTGGACACCAAAGCCATTGCGCCAACCCATCGGCAGTTGGAGGATCGCAAAATCGCCTTCATCTTGGGCAACCTGCTCGAAGGCGGGCGGAATTCGCGCGTCGGTCAGAGGCAGCGGAACAGACCAGTGGTCAAAGAGCAGGAGACCCGCCAGCAAAACAACGCCTATGCTGGCGAACACGCTCGCCGCCGGTCGCCTGCTGCCTGCGACTTTCCTGAGAAGCCAGTAGGCGCCGAATCCGGCCAGCACTGCCAGGGCGAGCATCACGAGCACACCAAAACGGTTGGGGACGCGGTTGGCCTTGACCAAAGGGACATAGTGCAGCAGGATGAAGGGCAGGGGAACATTGACGAGCAATCCATCCAGGTCAAAGGTAGAACGGCCATTGATCTGCAGCATGGGTCCCAGGCTCAGGACAGCAAAGACGACAAAACTGGCAATCCATACTTTGAGCTGCCGCCAGTAGAGAGCGGCACCGATCAAGGCCAGGGCCAGCCCTGCCCAACCAAGAAACAGAGTGTTTACATCTCGGAAGCGTGATGTCCCCTCACGGGTCTGCTGCAACGTCTCGGTCCAGTCGCCGCCCAGAGGGTGCAGCGCCGTGGGTGTCACCAGACCCACAAGATCCACCGAGAGCTTTTCAGCATCACCCCAGCCAGCGAGTTCATAGCCGCCAAAGGTCTCACGCAGGACAGGGAGCAGGATGGGCAGGGATAGAATGATGGTCACCAGGGCCAATACCACCAGCCTCTTGAAAAGGCCGGACGCGCCCCCGGCCACAGCCCTCCGATCCCGGCCCAGCAAGGCAAAGGCGACCACGACCAGCGTGAGCAATCCCAGAAAGACGCCGAACTGCAGATCGCACAGGAGGGCAAAGAACAGGAAAATGGCTGCCAGGGCCGCGTTGCGCAGGCGGGTCTCGCCTACCGTCCTTATCAGGTACAGAGCGTAGAACGGAATCCAGGTTGTGCTCCACAGATTGTAATGGCCGATGGCGGCATAGATCATTCGGAAGGAGCCAAAAGCATAGATGAGACCAGCCAGGAAGGATGCGAGAACCATGATGCGCGTCGCGCGATGCGTGTTGCGCGACGCGTGCTGGTGGGCGTGGAGGAGGTGGTTGACCAGCAGGAATGTACCATAGCCAGAGAAGACTGTGGCAAAGAGAAAAATCAGATTGCTGATGGCCGGCAGAGGCAAGAATGGCTGGAGCGGTAGGGAGATGATGGCATTAAACAGGTTATAGGTATAGAAGGCCAGGCTGATGCCCAGCGGGTAGAAGGTATAAGTGGAAGTGAGGGGGTTCTGCCCCAGATCAAAGAGGGTATAGCGGAACCACCAGGTATTCCACAAAAAGGTGTACTCGTCGAAAGCCCAGGTATAGCTGCCCGGCACATGAGTGCCCAGGTGCCTGCCCAGGGGCCAGGTCAGGACCACGGCCAGGACGGCGTACAGGGCCAGGATACCAAGGTGGATCCAGATATGAAAGCGCAAGATTTTGGACATGGCTGATCCAAGAGGGGGAGAGGGGGCAAAGAGCCAGCCTGGTTGCCGGCCCCCCTGGCTCCCCTAGATCTCTAGTCACTCCTACAAGGTAGCGGTGGTGGGCCCATACCGCCTTCACCCGCCAGGGAATCCTGGCCTGGTCAAGCCAGGCATAGCGTTTCACCCGGTCATAGAGGTCCGGTTCCTGGCCCAGATAGTAGGCCATGGTGCTCCACTGCCAGCTATCACCGCTGAACTGTCCCTCCAGTTTCCTTGATTTGATGCCCAACCCCTGCAGTACCTCCGAGGCGGGCATGACCGTGTCGGGCCAGGGGGGTACATCCAGTACCCCCTGGCGCACAATCCGCAGGCCGGCGCCCTCCAGCACGCGGCGAACGCGGCCGATGTCAGCCCAACTCTCATCAACGTGGTTCACAAAGTCGCGCTCAAGCAGGTACTTGCGCAGGAGATAGCCCACCTGGACGCGGTTGGGCATGGCCACAAAGACGACGCGCTTTGATATGCGGACCAACTCGCGCAACAAGGTTTCCGGATCATCCAGGTACCACAGCGCGGCCCAATTCCAGGTCAGGTCAAAGGCACCGTCAGGAAAAGGAAGCGCTCCCCACTGTGGATGGTGGACGAACTGCGCTTCCAGGTCCAACTCATCCCAGATCCGTTCCACGGCGACCAACCGCTCATCGTGATCGTCAACCAAGGTGACACGGGCGCCTGCCTGAGCGAGAGCCACACTGTTGATGCCCGAGACGCCTGCCATGCCGAATAGCGGTGCTTCCAGTACCGTCTCGACCTCGTATTCCTCCCGCAGGGCCAGCAGGAAATCATTGAGCACAAAGCGCTCGTAGACCAAGCCCAGGCCTTCGTTATAGTCAGTCAGGTAGCGCTTCCAGGCAGGTTCTGCCATTGCTCTCGCTCGCTGTCCCTTCAAGCCGCGCAGTATCGTTTGATTATACCATCTTATCAGTGCGCGTGCCAATTCCAGCCAAAACCCTTTACTTGGGGTGGCCTCTATGGTACAATCCAGTGCGAGGGAAGCATGCAGATCTATGTCAGCAGCTTGGGCTGCAAACTGAACCAAAGCGAGATGGATGCTCTGGCCGGCCAGTTGAGCAGGGCCGGGCACCAAGTTGTCGGCGTACCAGAGGAGGCTGACCTGTGCGTCTTGAACACCTGCGCTGTGACCCACGTGGCGGCCCAGAAAACACGCCAGGCACTGCGCCGCATGCACCGTGAAAATCCAGACGCCCGCCTGGTCGTCACCGGCTGCTACGCCGAACTAACGCCTGCTGATCTCCAGGATCTGCCCGGCGTCGAACTCGTCGCTGGCAACCAAGACAAAGACCGGCTAGCCAGCCTGATCAGCTGCAACCAAGCCGATACCCGGACCCAGCATTCCGAAATCGGAAATCCGAACCCCTCCGTCACGCACGCGCGCGCTGGTCAAGATCCAGGATGGGTGCGACAATGCCTGTACTTACTGCATCATCCATATAGCCCGCGGTCCGCAGCGCAGCCACCCGCCGCATCAGATACTGGCCGAGGTACAAGCCCGGCTGGACGCCGGTTATCAGGAGGTTGTGCTCACCGGGGTGCACATCGGCGCCTACGGGCGTGACGGAGATGGTGGTGAGCCGGTTGTCGATCTGTGGGGCTTGGTGGCACGCATCCTATCCGAAACCGGCGTACCTCGCCTGCGCCTGTCCTCCATCGAGCCCTGGGACCTGCCGCAGCGAGCATTCTCCCTCTGGGAGAACACCCGGCTCTGCCGTCACCTCCACTTGCCTCTGCAGAGTGGTTCCGACGCAGTACTGCAGCGCATGGCGCGTCGCTGCAGGAAGAACGATTTCGCGGCGGTGGTAGAGGCCGCACGGGCGGCCATCCCAGGTTTGGCACTGACGACCGATGTGATCGTCGGCTTCCCAGGCGAGACCGATGACGAGTTTGCCGAGAGCCTGGCGTTTGCACGGGATATGGAATTCGCCCGGGCGCACGTCTTCCCCTACTCTCTCGCGCCCTGGGACGCCGGCGGCGGGGATGCGCGATCAGGTACCGGCGCAGGTCAAGCGCCAGCGGGCCAAGGCCATGCGCACTGCGGCTTCCGCTTCGGACCGGGCTTTCCGCCAGCAGTTTGTCGGCCAAACGATGAAGGTTCTGTGGGAGTCATCAAAAGTAGGGGATCCGGGGCCTGTGTGGAGCGGGCTAACGGACAACTATTTGCGGGTACAAACGGTCAGCGCTGCTGATCTGTCAAATCAGGAAACTCGTACCCGGCTTGTTGCTCTGACGGAGAATGGCCTGAAGGGCCAGATCGACTTTTAGAAAGCGGGGGATGGGCAGCCGCCCATCCCCCGCAGGAAAACTGGTTGTGCTAGGCCATGGCCATGGCTGGTTCAGCCTCAGCCATCACTTCCGGTGGAAGCGACACGCCCAAGAGCCGTTCCAAGGCCATCGTGTGGCTGCATACTCCCCGGGTAGCAAAGAAATTGCAGGTGCAATGCCAGTTACCCTGGTCGTAGGAGACCTTGTGTTGGGAGTTTGTGCCCTGGATCGTGACCCGAAACTGCTCAAAGCGGATCCGCTCCGGTTCTTCAGCATAGCGCTTGGCCTTCTGAATCTTGCCGATCATGCCTGAATCCATTGTACCCTCCCCTCAGATGATTTGGCTTGCCGTCCTGAACCAAGAATGCGCAAACGCCAGAGCACGCTCAGGCCCTGGCGTTCGATATTTCCTCTATTGACCACGCGGGATTTGGAATCTGGCAAACCGCCTTCTCCCCTGGCTATTGAACCCAGTATACCGCGTTTGTGCCGATTTGTCAACCCTCTTGGCCTCAGCAAGTCAAGGATTGCGCTGAGTTAATCTTTGGCCCTACCGAATAGCCAAGAATGCGCACCGGCCCATCTGCAATTCTCATTGACTTGTGCTTTTCCACATTTCCCCCTATAATGATTCCTGCCTATGAAAGGAGGTGTCTGGGTTCAAATACCCAAAGGGTAAACATCGAACAGGGGAAGCCAGCGCATGGGCCTTGCCCTCCCATTGGCGGGATGGTGAGGTTGACGAGGAGGAGGTCCTCAGCCGCAAGGCGGGGTTAGCGTCGCTTTTGTTGCGACAATGTCGCGACAGAATCGACCCGAAAATCGAGTGATCAGCGGATGCCTCCCGGGCCACAGCCACGGCCCGTACCTTCCCCTCCTGGGAACAAGCGCGCCGTACAAAACCGCCGGGCAACTGGCAGGCACAAAGGGTATGCGCAGTGGTTGGTTGTGCCAAGTACAAGCTACAGGTTGCAAGTTTCAAGAACTGTACAGCAGGTAGCCGCAGAAGTACGTGTTGTAAGCTGCGTACAGCTTGTGACTTGTATACAGGAGGGAAAACAACATGTGTGGCATCGTCGGTTACGTGGGGTCCCGCCAGGCGACCCCCATCGTTTTTGAAGGACTGAAACGCCTCGAATACCGGGGCTATGACTCGGCGGGCATTGCCGTCATCCAGGACGGCGAGATCGACATCCGCCGCGAGGTTGGCAAGCTGGCCAACCTGGGACTGCTCCTGGAAGCAAGCCAATGGCGGGCCAGATCGGCATCGGCCATACCCGCTGGGCCACCCACGGCAAACCCTCGCAGACTCAACGCCCACCCCCACCTGGACTGCACCGGCCAGATCGTCGTCATCCAGAACGGCATCGTCGAGAACTATCGCCCGCTGCGCCGAGAACTCAAGGCCGAAGGCCATCACTTCTCGTCAGAGACAGATACCGAGGTGATCGTCCACCTGGTCGAGCGCTATCTGGGCCAAGGGCAGGACCTGGAGACGGCCGTCCGGCGCGCGCTGAAGCGGATCGAGGGCGCCCATGCCATCGTGGTGATGAGCAGCCGCGAGCCGGACAAGATCGTGGCCGCCCGCCTGGGCAACGCCGGTGGGGTGACCGTTGGCGTGGGCCAGGACGAGATGTTCGTCGCCTCCGACATCCCGGCCATCCTGGAACACACCCAGCAGATGATCCACCTGGACAGCCGGGAGATGGCCGTCGTCACGGCCGGTGGCGCCCGATTTCTGACGCTGGATGGGCCAGCCGCTTCAGAAAGAGGCGCACACCATCCCCTGGGATCCGGTGTCGGCGGTCAAGGGCGAATACCGCCACTTTATGCAGAAAGAGATCTATGAGCAGGCGGAGGCCATCACCCACACTATCAGCGGCCGGGTGGACTTTGAGGCGACGCAGGTGCGTCTGGAAGAGCTGAACCTGAGCGCCGAAGCAGGCGCAGGAGATCGAAAAGATCGTCATCGTGGCCTGCGGCACCTCGGCCTATGCCGGGCTGGTGGGCAAGTTCCTCATCGAGGCCCTGGCCCGTATCCCGGTGGAGGTGGACTATGGCTCCGAGTTCCGCTACCGCGATCCGCTCATTGATGAGCGGACCGCGGTGCTGGCCATCACCCAGAGCGGCGAGACGGTGGACACGCTGGCGGCCATGGAGGAGGCGCAGGCCAAAGGCGCCCTGCTGTGGGCCATCGTCAACGTGATGGGCAGCCAGGCCGCCCGCCTGTCCGACGGCGTGATCCACATGCACGCCGGCCCAGAGATCGGCGTGGCCAGCACCAAGGCGTTTACCGCATCCCTGGTGGACCTCTATCTGCTGGGGCTCTACTTGGGGCAGGTGCGGGGCAGCCATCGCGCCAGCAGCAGATGGGCGAACTGCTGGATGCTCTGCTGGCCCTGCCCAAGCTCGCCGGCGACGTGCTGGACAATGGATCCGAGTACGAGGATCTGGCCAGCTCTGTACTTCAGGCGGGAGCAACTTTCTCTACCTGGGGCGGGGCATCAACTATCCCATCGCCCTGGAGGGCGCGCTGAAGCTCAAAGAGATCAGCTATATCCACGCCGAGGGCTATCCGGCGGGCGAGATGAAACATGGCCCCATCGCCCTCATCGACGAGAAGATGCCGGTGGTGGCCATCGCCGTCCAGGACAGCGTCTATGAAAAGATGATCAGCCAGATCGAGCAGGTCAAGGCCCGCGACGGCACGGTCATCGCTGTGGCGACCGAGGGCGATGAGTTCATCCGCACCAAGGCCGATCACGTCATCTATGTGCCCGCCACATCGCCGCTGCTGACGCCGGTGCTGACGGTGCTGCCCTTGCAGCTTCTGGCCTACCACATGGCCGTGCGGCGCGGCGCTGATGTGGACCAGCCCCGCAACCTGGCCAAGAGTGTGACAGTAGAATGAGGGTTGAGATCGGGGCCAAGGCCTGAGCCATGGTCGCAGTCCTGGCCCTGCAACCTTGGCCCTTTTCGCATGATGCTTGATGTCAAGAAGATCATCCAAGCCACGACCATGGTGACGGCCATCGCCCTGGTCGTCAAGGGGCTGGGGTTCGTCGAAAAGATCCTGCTGGCCTACTTTTTCGGCACGGGCATCGAGGTCGACGCCTACCTGGTGGCCTACACCATCCCCTTCAGCGCCTACATCGTCCTGCGCGAGGTGGTCGAGCCCTCGTTCCTGCCTACTTTTCTGCGCACCTGGCGCGCTTCGATCCGGGATGGCTGGCGGCTGTTCAGCGTGGTCGGCACGCTTGCTGCTGCTGCTGCTGGGTGCGGCGACCGTCGCTGGGCATACTGCTGGCCGAGCCCCTGATCTCGCTCGCCGCCCCTGGGTTTGTCGGGCCAGCAGTACGAGCTGGCAGTGCGTCTGACCCGGCTGGTGATGCCGGCCCTGCTGTTCCTGGGCCTCTCGACACTGACTACGGCGGCGCTCCATGCCCAGAAGCGCTTCGCCCTGCCCGCCCTGTGCATGGCCAGTTTTCGGGCCGGGCCCTTGCTCCTCTTCCTGATCCTGGGCGGCGTGCAGGGACTGGCCCTGGGCGTGATCCTGGGCGCCCTGGGCAAGCTGGTCATCGAGACACTGGGGCTCGGTCGCCACCTGCGCCAGCTCCGTCCCAGCCTGGATCTGGGCTTTCCTCCGGTGCGGACGGTGGGCCGCCTGGCTGCGCCGCTGCTGGTGGCCCTCAGCCTCTCCCTGTTTGTCGGCCCGCTGGTGGAGAATGCCTTTGCCAGCAAGGTTGGCGTGGGAGGCGTGTCGGCCCTGGCTTACGCCCGCAAGATCGCCGAAACGCTGACCACCATCCTGCCCTATACCCTGGGGCTGGTGCTGCTGCCCTTCTCCGCCGAGATGGCGGCCAGGCAGGACAACCAGGCGCTGGCCAGGACCCTGTCCGGGTCGGTTCGGGCGCTGACCCTGCTTTTCCTGCCGGTGACGGTGGGCCTGATGGTGCTCCGCGAGCCCTTCGTCCAGCTTCTTTTTGAGCGAGGGGCATTTACCGCCGCCTCGACCCAACTGACGGCCGGGCCGCTGCTCTTCTACGCCCTGGCTCTCCTGCCCTTTGCCCTGGAGGTCATTGTCGTCCAGTTCTTCTTTGCCCGCCAGGATACGCTCACGCCTGTGGTCACTGACATCGCTGCCTTTCTCCTCAACGTGGCCCTCATCCCGCCGCTGATGGCCACCTTTGGGTTGGGAGGCATCGCCCTGGCTGTGGCTGTGGCAAAGGCGCTGAAGGTCCTGGCCCTGTTGTTCATCTTTGGGCGCCGGGTACCCGCCTTTCGCCTGGCTCCGTTTGGACCCTTTGCCGGGCAGATGGTGCTGGCTTCGCTGGCCACCGCAGCGACTCTTTGGGCCTTCCTCCAATTGGGCGAAGGCATGGCCGATGGCAAAGGGCTGATCGCGCTGGTCGTTTATCTGGCCGCGGCCGGGGTACTGGGCGGATTCGCCTTCTTCCTCACTGCCTACCTCCTCAAGGTAGAGGAGATTCGCATCCTCTGGCGCAGGGGCTGGGCCTGGTACCGCAACCTGATCCGGGGCTCGCAGCAGTAGACCTGGTACAGGGCGCCTCCGGGGGAATAGAACTCGGGGGCGGTGGAGTATTGGCAGACAAGGGGTCTCTTTCCAGGATGGGTGATTCCCTTCGACAGGAACATGTTACTCATGATCGTTGATGACCGGCTAATTCGGTTGCAGGACGGACGGGCTCTGGGCTACGCCGAGTATGGCGATCCAACGGGCAAACCCATCTTTCTCTTCCAGGGCACTCCCAGCTCGCGGCTGATCCACCCCGACGAGGACCTGACCAGATCCCTGAGCGCCCGGCTGATCATGATGGATCGACCGGGCTTTGGCCTGTCTGACTTTCAGCCCGGGCGCAGGTTGTTGGATTGGCCATCTGACGTGGTAGAGGTCGCAGATCTGTTCGGTTTCGAGCGCTTTGCCGTGGTAGGCATCTCGGGGGGCGGGCCCTACGTGGCCGCTTGTGCCTACCAGATCCCGGAGCGACTCGCGGGCGCA
Organism: uncultured Chloroflexia bacterium; assembly: GCA_963783445.1. GTDB lineage: Bacteria > Chloroflexota > Anaerolineae > JAAYZQ01 > JAAYZQ01 > CAWANP01. The sequence continues at coordinate 349,199 of CAWANP010000003.1, forward strand.
GCGATGGTCAGTAGTGGGGGCCCCTTTGAGACACCCGGGGCCACCGAAGGCATGCCGCCGATTCGACGCGCCGGGGCCTTCATCGGACGCCGGGTGCCGTGGCTAGTACGGCCCCTCGTCTGGCTCACCTCTAATCCGCGACGCAACCCCGAACGATTCTTTGCACAGAACACAACCCACAATCCCCCGGCCGACCAGGTTCTGCTCGCCCAGCCAGAATTTCGGGAGATGCTCATGGCCAGCTATGCCGAAGCGACGCGGAACGGCATCCAGGGTTACGCCTGGGAGGTACAAATCCTGGTCCAGCCATGGGGTTTCCGGCTGGAGGATATTGAGATTGAGATCCATCTCTGGCACGGCGAGGAGGATACCAGCACCCCTCCGGCCATGGCCCGGCACATGGCGGGCAAGTTTCCAAACTGCCAGGCCACGTTCCTCCCGGGCGAGGGCCATTTCCTCCTGTTTGCCCACTGGGAGGAGATCCTCACGACACTGCTCTCCTGATTGGATGGCCCCAAGATACAGTAGCTGCCCAAAAGCTGAGTGAGGCACAGTCACTTCCAAACGACGGGCTGTGATCCTCCATGAGCGAAGGAATCTGGCTTCTAGCAGCCCTGCCACTCTGGCCCCGAGACTTGACAACCCGGCTAAGGTACTGTATCATCTATGTGCATTATGCATATAGATGAACTGCGAAAGGTAGGTACGTCATGCCCCAAGGTCACCGCTGGCGGGGCGGGCAGGGGGGAGAAGCGTGTCCCCGGCGCATAAACCGCTTTCTGGATCCGTGCTTGCTCCTGCTGCTGCACTGCAACGAAGCCCATGGCTACGAGCTCCTGGAGGGCTTGAAGCCGTTCGGCTTTGAGCAGAATCCGGTGGACTCGAGTACCGTGTACCGCAGGCTGCGTGGCCTGGAGAAGCGGGCCTTTGTCACCTCGCGTTGGGATACGGATAGTGCCGGCCCGGCCCGCCGCCTATACCAGATCACGGAGGAAGGGGATCGCTACCTGGCCTGGTGGGTGGATGACCTGCGCGAGACGGACCGGGTACTGCACCATTTTTTGGGGGTGTACGACGCACACATGGAGGTGCATCAGTGAGCGCTGAGCGGCAGGGGTTCACGAACATCGTCGATGATCTGCTGGCTTCGCTGCCAGCGGGGGAGATACCGGTGCACGACGTGCGTGTGGGCGCGTTCTGGACGGTGGTCTGGACCGAGTGGGGCGCGGGACTGGTCACGATGGCCAATGAGAACGGACAAAACACCGAGGATGAAAGATAAAGACTATGAGGGAGGTGGCTAAGTTGATTCAGGAATCAGCAGTGCGCAAAGCACTTGAGGGGGTCATGGACCCAGAGTTGCACAAGAGTTTGATCGAGCTGGGCATGGTCCGCGAGGTACGGATCCAGGGAAACCAGGTGGGCATTACCCTGGCCCTGACGACAATGGGCTGCCCGCTCAAAGAGCAGATCGTAGGCGACGTGGAGAAAGCGGTCGGCGCTCTGGAAGACGTTGAAGAGGTAGAGGTAGATCTGACCGAGATGACCGATGAGGAGAAGCGCCGGATCGGCATCGGCGCGCCGCAGCAGGACAAGGGCGCGGCCGAGCACCTGAACGAGATCCACCGGGTGATCGCCGTGATGAGCGGAAAAGGTGGGGTGGGCAAGTCGCTGGTGAGTGGCTTGCTGGCGGTGGCGCTGCGCAAGGCGGGCTACCGGGTTGGCATCCTGGACGCCGACATCACCGGACCGAGCATCCCCAAGATGTTCTTCCCTGACGGGGCAAAGCTGGGTACAAGCCCCATGGGCCCCATGCCCCCCCAGACCGAGAGCGGCATCAAAGTCATGTCCATCAACTTGCTCTTGGACCAGGAAGACATGGCCGTCATCTGGCGCGGGCCGCTGATTAGCGGCGCCATCAAGCAATTCTGGGGCGACATCTTTTGGGGGACGCTGGACTACCTCGTCGTAGACCTGCCTCCTGGCACATCGGATGCTTCACTGACCGTGATGCAGTCGCTGCCCATGTCCGGCATCGTTTTGGTCAGCTCACCGCAGGATCTGGCGGGCATGGTGGTACGCAAGGCAGCGAATATGGCCCGGCAAATGCAAACACCCATCTTGGGTCTGCTCGAGAACATGAGCTACTTTGAATGTCCTGACACAGGCAAACAATACGAGATCTTTGGCCCCAGCCACGCAGAACAAGTGGCGCAACAGATCGGTGTCCCTTTTCTGGGGCGACTGCCCATCGACCCCGAGATTGCCAAGCTGTGCGATGCGGGGCGCGTCGAGGAATATGAATCCGAGGCCTTTGGGCCCGTTGCCCAAGAACTCGTGGAACGGGTACCGGAGGCCAAACTGGCTGCGTTTCCAGGGGCGTGAGAATAAGAGACTGGAGGCTGGATATTGGGTATTGGTGATTCGGTCTTGGATGAGCCATATCTAATATCCAACATCCAAATTGGAAAGGAGGTGATGCAGATGCCAGCAGGAGATGGAACTGGACCCGTAGGTACGGGCTCTAGGAGCGGCCGGGGCATGGGCTACTGCGGTGGCTATGATGCACCTGGCTGGGCCAACCGGGCTCCCGGCCGCAGGTTCTACGGTCGAGGTGGCCGCGGGGCCGGCAACTGGGCTCCCCCCGCTCGTGCGGGAAGAGGCCAGGGCGGTAGTGGCAGAGGGTGGCGGCACCGGTACTATGCCACCGGGCTGCCGCGCTGGGCACGGGGCCCTAAAGCCTCGGGATGGGACGTTCCGCCAGCTTGGGCGCACGGTCCCGCCTATGATGCTCAAAACGAGTACCCGGCCCGAGAGCAGGAAGTTGGGATGCTCAAGGACGAGGCGGAGTGGCTGAAGGAACAGCTTGATGCCATCAATGAACGGATGGACGAACTCAGCCAAGAGTAAGCGCATCTGAAGACTGGATGCGTACCGGGGACGGCGCAGGGACGGGCCATGTCTGTGAGAGAGAATTGCCCGCCCCCGCTTTCCCCATCCACCAAGGGGTAGATGGTACTTCAGGGCGACGGTAAAACTATTGCTTCTCAAGTTTGCTCGCACATTATCGCTGTAGACGGGAGATCTGTCAAATGAGAATCGCAGTTTCTTCGCAGGGCGAGGGCCTGGATGCACAGGCCAGTCTGGTCTTTGGCCGGTGTCCGATTTTTCTGTTTGTGGATACAGACACGATGGCCTACGAGGCCATGCCCAATCCGGCCATGAGCGAGGGCGGGGGCGCAGGCATCCAGGCCGCCCAGTTCGTCGTGAACCAGGGCGCCCAGGCCGTGATCACGGGCAACCTGGGGCCGAATGCTTTTGAGGTACTACAGGCAGCAGGCGTACCAGGTTATCTGGTTTCAGAGGGGGTGGTCCGTCAGGTCATCAATGCCTTCTGTGCGGGCCAACTCGAGCCCATGGGAGGGGCCAATGTAGCGGCCCACACGGGTATGCGCGGCGGCAGTCACCGGACGGCCATACCCCAACAATCGCAACCCGACGTCCAGCGGGAGGCTGAATTGGCGGAACTCCGCGGTACACTCAAGGACCTGCGCCAGCAGTTGGCCGAGACCATGGAGCAGATCGACAAGCTTGAACGCGACTGACACATAATAAGCGCAAAGGACAAAAAGCGCGCAATAGGTGAAAAAAGGAGGATTAGGTGATGCGGATTGCAGTTTCTGCCGAAAGCAAGAATGGTCTGGACAGCATAGTCAGTCCCCACTTTGGGCGCTGCCCCTGCTTCGTCCTGGTTGACTTGGACGATCACGATGTTCAAGATGTCAGCGGGGTAGACAACCCCTACTACGCACAACACCAGCCAGGGCAGGTGCCGGCATTCGTCAATAGCCTTGGGGCGAACGTAATGCTCACCGGGGGCATGGGTGGCCGGGCCATCATGTTCTTCCAGCAGTTCGGCATGGAGGGCGTGACTGGGGCCTATGGTACGGTGCGGCAGTCGGTAGAGCGCTACTTGGGCGGCCAGCTCAAGGGCGCCGCGCCCTGCAAAGAGAGCCAAGAGCATGGGCATGGTGACCTGCCCGCCGAAGGCGAATACGAGCAAGATGAACTGGGCCGGCTTCGTGAGGAGGCCGAAATGCTCCGCCAGCAGTTGGAGGACGTCGAAGTCAAGCTGGGAAATCTGACATGATCATCGCCATTGCCAGCGGCAAGGGGGGGACGGGCAAAACGACCGTAGCCACCAGCCTGGCGCTGGCCTTGACGACAGATGAGCGAGTTCCAGCGGATCCACGGCTCCTGGACTGCGACGTGGAGGAGCCCAACGCTGCCCTTTTTCTCAAGCCAATCTTGGACGAGCGCCAAGAGGTCGGCATCTTGGTCCCCGATGTGGACTATGACCGGTGCACCTTCTGTGGTCGCTGCGCCGAGGTGTGCGTCTGGCACGCCATCGCTGTGGTAGGCGAAAAGGTACTCATCTTCCCCGAGTTGTGCCACGGTTGTGGTAGTTGTACGCTCAACTGCCCAGAGAATGCCATCCACGAGGTTCTCAACGTCATGGGGACTCTGGAATCGGGGCAGGCCGGCCGACTCGCATTTGGTCAGGGCACAATGGATGTGGGTCAGGCCATGGCGGTGCCCATCATCCGCCAGCTCAAGGGCAAGCACATGGAGGGACGCGAGAGGAGCGAAAGGGTCACGATCCTGGATGCGCCGCCCGGCACCTCTTGCCCCGTGGTAGAGACGATGCGCGGCGCCGATTTTGTGTTGCTGGTCACCGAACCGACTCCCTTTGGCCTGCACGACCTGCGGCTGGCCGTGCAGGTGGCCCGCGACGAACTGGGTCTGCCGGTGGGCGTGGTTGTCAACCGGGATGGCGTTGGTGATACAGGCGTGGATGGGTATTGTGCCTCTGAGGGCATACCCATCCTGATGCGTATCCCGCTGGACCGGCGGATCGCCGAGGCTATCTCGGAGGGGAAAGCTCTGGTCGACGTGATGCCTGAGTATAGAGCTGGATTCCAAGGTCTCTACCAGGGAATCGTGGAGCAGGTTCGGAGGTGAGCTGAGGCCAGAGCCTTCAAGCTGGAATGGGGGTGAGATCTATGCCCTCAGAAGAGGGAAATCGAGGCGTAATATCAAAGGAGCAGGCGCATTGAAGCAGTTGGTGATTCTCAGTGGTAAGGGCGGTACGGGCAAAACCTCGGTGGCAGCGGCATTGGCCCACCTCGCCTCGCAAGAAATGCGGATCGTGCTGGCCGACGCCGATGTGGACGCTGCCAACCTGGAGTTGGTCTTGGCGCCGACCAAGTTGGAGGAACACACCTTCATGGGCGGGCAGGTCGCCATCATCGACCCGGACAGGTGTGCGCTGTGCGGCCGGTGCTACGAGGTCTGCCGGTTCGACGCCGTGATCCCGGGGGATGACTCTTACCGCGTGAACCCGCTGGCCTGCGAGGGCTGCGCTTCGTGCCTCTACCAATGCCCCGAGGGGGCCATCCACAGTGAAGAGCAGCAGGCTGGGCTCTGGTTCCGCTCCGATACGCGCTTTGGGCCACTGTTCCATGCCCACCTGTTCGCCGCACAGGAGAACTCGGGCAAGCTGGTGACGCTGGTCAAACAGCACGGCCGGCTGCTGGCCCTGAATGATACCTCCTCCGATGGTTCGGAGGCGGGCCGGCAGTTGCTCATCGTGGATGGACCGCCTGGGATTGGCTGCCCGGTCATCTCGGCCAGTGCCGGGGCGGATCTGGCGCTACTGGTGGTCGAGCCCACAGTGTCGGGCATCCACGACCTGGAACGCGTACTGGGCACGGTAGACCATTTTGGCGTGCCAGCGCTGGTGTGTATCAACAAGGCGGACCTGAACCCCATCCAGTCGGCCGGCATCGAGGCGTTCTGTGCGGCGGAGGGGATAGAGGTCGTGGGCCGGCTCCCCTACGATACGGTGGTCACGGAGGCGATGGTTCAGGGCCAGCCAGTGACAGACTACCAGCCTGAGGGCGCTATGGCCGGGGCGCTGCAGCAATCATGGGCAGAGATACGAAAGCACTTGGAGGCTTGACCCAAGTTTGCCCGGGTGAGAACACAGCCTGTGCTGGACCTTCTCAATTGCCTGGGGACCAGTCGCTGCTTGCTTGACTGGCAGCGACTTCGCCGGGGGGGCAAGTGAACAGAATGCCGGATCGCGGAGCCTACGCCATCGCCCTCGTGGGGTTGATGTTGGTGGTTTCTCTGGCTGCGAGCTGTGCGATTCCTGCGACGGAATCTCCCGAAAACCTTGCGCTGTCGCCGGCGATAACCTACACCCACACTTCCTCGCCCACTACTCCCTCTGAGCCAGCTAGCGTAGCGGCAACCCATGCCCACGTTCCTTTGCCCACCACTTCCTCTGAACCAGCCGGCGCGATGGCAACCCACGCCCATGTTCCTGCGCCCAGCACTCTGCCTGAGCCAACCGATGCGATACCTGCGACTGCTGCTCCCAAGCCGAGTGCGTCCATCTCTTCTACACCTCCCCAGAAAGATGAAAAGGCGTCCATCAGCATCGTCTTTGATAATAACCCTTTGGACCACCGCTTACAGACCGGGTGGGGCTTTGCGGCCTGGGTAGAATATGGTGACAGCGTTGTGCTCTTTGACACTGGCGCCAGAGGTACAGTACTCCTGGGCAATATTGCTGCTTTGGGCCTGAATCCACAGGTCATTGACTCTGTGGTCCTCTCTCACAACCACGGTGATCACACCGGTGGTCTGGCGGCGATTCTGTCCGCCAATCCCAGGATCGATGTCTTTGTCCCTCAGGCATTTCCAGCCAGAATCAAAAACCAGGTACGATCTGCCGGTGCGAACGTAGTTGAAGTCGATGAGCCACTGGAGATCCTGCCTGGCCTGTGGACCACCGGCCAGATGGGCACCGGCCCTGTTGAGCAGGCCCTGGTGGCGCGGACGGCACAGGGGCTGGTTGTGTTGACTGGCTGCGCCCATCCGGGAGTGGATAGAATGGTGGCCCAGGCAAAAAAGATCGGCGGGGGCGAGATCCATCTGGTTGTGGGTGGGTTTCACCTGGGAGATGCTAGCCGGAAGCGCATTCAACGCATTGTCGATGAATTTCGGCAGGTGGGTGTGCAACAGGTGGCTCCCAGCCACTGTACTGGGGATGGAGCCAGGGCCATGTTCCGCAGTGAGTATGGCGAGAACTACCATGCCGTCGGCGTGGGTTGGCAGTGGCAGAGCCAAGCAAGGATCTGGCAGCCAGCCAGTCACGGGATCCCTTCACAGGTTGGAGTAGCAACCGTGGCCGTCGCGCCATCTGACACAAACGTGATCTATCTGGCAGCCTACGAGCCTGGAGGGCTATACCGTTCCACGGACGGCGGAGGTACGTGGCAGGCGATAGGTACCGGTTTAGGGCAGCTAGCACCGCTGTCTGTGGCAGTGCATCCTGCTGATCCAGATGTGGCCTGGACTGGCACGATGGCCGGTGGCTTCTGCACGAGTGACGGAGGCCGGCTTTGGGTTCCCATGCGTGACCTGCCTCGGATGCCTATCTACGCCCTGGTCACAGCACCAGACGGGCGCTCACTCCACGCCGGTGGGGAGGCAATGGGCGCATGGCACAGTGACGATGGGGGGCGGACCTGGCTGGCTGGCAAGATGGCCGATGGCCAGATCACAGTCTTGAGCCTGGCCATCGCTGCCGATGGGACTGTATTTGCCGGGACGGCAGGACAGGGGCTGTGGGTCAGCAACGATGAGGGGAAGGATTGGCTGGCGATGGGCTGGGAGCAGGCGCCGGCAACCGTGTCGATCCTGAGTGCAATCGGTGATGGTCAGCTCTACGCGCTGGGTGACGGGAACCTCTATCTCAGCCGGGACGGCGGCACTGGTTGGGAAATGGTGGGTCCACCAGACTTCCAGGGCCTTTCCTTTGCCGCAGAACCGGATCTGACTGGCCGCCTGTACCTAGGTAGCAAAGGTGGAGACCTACGTGCAAGCCCAGACGGAGCCAAGTCCTGGCTCTCTGTGGGTGACCCATTCCGCCACGCCGACATCACCAGCCTGGTGACCAGCCCTGGCGGAGAAGGCCTGGCACTTTTGGGTACCCGGCACAACGGGCTGTACCTGACCACCGATGGGGGCAAGAGTTGGACACTGACAAGTGGCGAGGTCGGACAGCCACTGGTCGCCGCCCTGGTCCAGGATCCTGTAGATCCGGGCATATTTTACGCCGGTACGCTAGACGGCGTTTACCGCAGTGTCGACGTTGGGAAGACCTGGCAGTTGATCAGCGGAGACGTGGGTAAGGTGTTCGTCCAGGCCCTGGTGGTGGCCTCAACCGGAGCGCGCATCTATGCCGGTACGCGCACCGGCATCTATCTGAGCGAAGACAGGGGCAGGACGTGGCGTTGGCTGGAGGAAGAGATAGGTCCGGTCTCTGTCTTTAACGTCGTCATCGATCCCCACGACGAGGACCGGATCTATGCGGGCAGTTGGGGGCATAACGTTCTGCGCAGCCGCGACGGCGGGCGGTCGTGGGTGCCCATCCACAGCGGGTTGGAAACCCTGTCCGTACATGCCTTTGCCCTGGACCCAAGCGATCCGGAGGTGCTCTATGCTGGCACCGTAGAAAGTGTGTACGGGAGCAAGGACGGTGGCCAGAGCTGGCAGGCCCATCGCCTGACCGACCGAGCTCTGACGACCTTTGCCCTGATTGTGGACCCCATTGATTCCGCGACACTATACGCCGGAACAACGAAGGGAGTCTATCGCAGCACCGATCAGGGGCAGAATTGGGAAGCCCGTGGCACGGAAAGCCTGGGTGCTACAGTGACGGCCCTGGCTCTGGGCCCGCCCGATTGCCAGACGCTGTATGCCGGTACAGAACATCATGGTCTTTTCCGCAGTACAGATAGTGGAGCACATTGGCAGCCATGGGGGCTAGAAGGTACTAGCGTGTATTGCATCCTTGTGGACCGATCTGGCAGGATCTGGTTGGGAACGGATCGCGGTATCTTTGAGCAGCTGGACGAGGTTACGAACCCCTGACCAACCACGTTGCTGATAGAGCCAGTATTGACCATGATACCTCATGAGAACTCGTGGATACTCTCAGAACTGGGATTCCAGCCGTATGTTGCGCAATTGCAGGCTTTCGTAGCGGGCACGGTTGTCCTGGTAGACTGTCGGCCGGGGGCTGGACCTTACCTCGATTAGGTTGATGCCGGGCCGTAACAAGTTTGATGGCACGGGAATCTCTATTGCCGTCCAGACCGAGGCGAAATCAGGCCGGGCGCGCAGGGGGATGGCTGGCGGATTGAGCGTATTGCCGTTGATCCAGATCAGGTTCCCGGGCTCCTCGACCTGCATGATCTCCAGGCAGAGCTGCCACGGGACAGCCCCCGGATCTCGGATGTAGAACTCGCTAGTCCAGTGGCGACAGGGTACCGAATTACAGACCGGGCGAGCCCAATGGGGGTAGAAGGTGTCTACGTCGCTCAGCCGCACGACCACGTCTGGAGCGAGGATCTCCGCAATCCGACTTTCTGCTTTCTCGCCCCCCTGGTCTTCTCTTCCATTCCCGTATTCCCTAGCTATCGCCGCGAGTACCTCAAAGACAGGTTTGGGCCTGCCGGTATCGGTCAGGAGACTGTAGCCGCGCTTCTCATCATCGGCCGGGAGTCCAGTGCTGAGATTCCAGATGGCGATGCGCTCCAGCCAGGGCCAACCCTGATGGGCTTTTTGGAGAGCCCCGACCAGATAGCTCCATTGCTCTTCTTCGCTGACGCGAAGCCACTGCTCTTTTCGCCCGACAGGCGAGGTAGTCCAGCCCACCTCGGTCGCCCAGACCACCTTACTGTCATCGCCTGCCTCGACCATAATGGCGCGCTGGTCCGCCAGTCGAGCGTAGTTCAGGCCGTCGTGGTCTCTATGGGGATCGTCGGGCGGGTAGGCAAAGCCGTAGGGATGAGCTCCCAATACATCGAAGCAGGTAGCAGCCCCAGCGGTGTACATTGCTTGCAGATAAATCCGGTCGTCCTTCGCTGAGGCATCGGTGTGGTTGGTGGGGGCCAGGCCCGCACTGACTATCAGGGCGCCGGGATCTGTCCGCTGGATGGCTGCCTGGGCAGCACATAGCAATTGGACATAGCCTTCCGGATCGGGTGGCTTGCCATCCCACTCAATGGCCAGATTAGGCTCGTTCCAGATGACGTAGGCCATGACTCGCCCGCGATAGCGGGCAGCCACGCGCTCCACAAAGCGTGCATAAGCTGCCACGTCAACGGGCAGTCCGCTCTCACCGGTGAGCGCCCAATCCGGCGGATGATCCAGGCGCAGCACCAAGTCCAGGTGATAGTATTCAGCAGCCCGTACCAACCAGTCAGGATACTCCCAGAAAAACTCGCCCGGTACCGGCTCTACCTCTCGCCATTCAAGCAACTGGATCAGCCAAGCGAACCCGCCACTGTCAGCTACTTGCAGCAGGCCGTCATCGGCGCGGATGGTATGAACGCCCACGACTGGTCCTCCGCCCACCGCCAGACTGGACGACGAAGGAGCCCTCGTCGAGGTTAGCACCAGTACGATCAAAAAGGCGATTGAGGAAAAACGACGTCTCATATCCCCCTCGCCATCAAGGATACAACAGAAAGCCGAAATCGTCAATTGGCGGCCAAGATGCTTGCAAGGCTAGGCTCATCGGAGCAGCTTGCTCGGTAGGTGCATCTCCACACGGCAAGACATGACAGTCCAATAGACAGCGGTCAGGTAGGTTCACCTGACCGCTGAGTTCTGCTCTCTGGTCTTTTCCGGCTGGGAATGTCTGAGCCTGGCCCCCTGGTCTATGTGTCTTCCTCTTCGATCCGAAAGCTGGTCGTGATCTCGGCGGTCTCACCGAGCATGATGGCTGCCGAGCAAAATCTGGTATTGGACAGTTCGATGGCCCGGCGGACATCTTTCTCTCTTAGGCCCTGGCCCTGGATCAGGTATTTGAGTTCGATGTGGGTGTAGACCTTGGGATGCTCTGTGGCCTGTTCCGACTCGACCTCAACGCGCAAGCTGGTCAGTGGCTTGCGCATGCGGTTCTTTAGGATGTGGACAACATCCATTGCCGAACAGCCTGCTGCACCTAGAAGAAGAAGTCGCATCGGCGGCATTCCTGTATCACGGCCAAAGCCTGGCGCCCCATCCACGACAATAGAATGTCCGGCTGATTCGGCCACGAACTGCATTCCATCTACCCAGGTAACTTGTGTGTCGCTCATACCACCCACCTGCCAGCGAGATGCTCGGTGCGCATGCTAATTCTGTACCGCCTCCAGCATCTTGGCCAAGATCATCGGTTCAGGTACTGCCCCCTCCTGGTGAATCGTCTCGTTGATCACGGTGCGTGGCACGCCATAGACACCGTACTTGTTGGATAGGTGTGGGAACTCGATGGCTTCGACCATATCTCCCTGGACCAGGTCGCTCTCAATAGCGAACTTATGCGCCAGGCGGACCGCCTGGGTACAGTAGGGGCAGGTAGGCGTGATAAAAACCTGAAAGTGCACAGGCTGGGTCAGCGCGGCCAAAGCCTCTTTGGTCTTGGGCTGGAGACCCGACTCGCCCTTGGAGACGTCAACAATGCCCTCAATGATGCTGGTGAACTCGTAGCCTGAGGGGATGCCATAGAACCGGACCCCATAGTCTCTGTCCTGTCCATCCTCCAAACGTAGAATGGCAATGGCCGGGATCTTGTCTATCTCGTACAGATCGGCGGTGGCCTTGTCCGTGACGAAATTGTAGACCTCGAGCGTGATATTGTCAGATAACTCGGCAATCTCTTCGGCAATCTGGCGCGTCTCGGCGCAGAATTGGCACTCAACGGTCTGGGTAAACATGACCAACTTCACCGGGTTAACCAGTTGGGCCTCAAACTCATTTCGCAGGTGCTCAGCATCCTGCGGGGAAATCAATGCCATTTTCAAACCTCCTGTGTCTTCAGAACTAGTGGTATGCTTTTCTATCCCTTATTATCTGTTTGGATGCAGAAAACAGCCAAAGGTTTCAGGAATCGAAAAAAGATTCCTACCATCAAAGCGCGGCCCCGATCTAATGGCTTGAGAAGGGAATGTTGGATTTTCGGCGGCGCGGTGAATGCCTGTTGTGAGATAGGGGCAGGCAAGGCGACGGGCATTATTCCCCGAGGTTGAGGACCCTGTAGAGGCGTTCTTCTACATCGGATGGTAGTTCGGCTTCGGACTGGCTATGGTACAACGTAATCGTTTTGCGCATGGTATCTATCATCACCTGACAATCAGGACACCCGGCTAGATGGGTCTCGATCTCGGCGCACAGCGCAGCTTCCAGATCGCCGTCGATATAGTCGGAGAACTGGCCCAACAGATCCCGACAGCCGGCGTGGTCATGTTCAATTGACACAGGTGTCTCCTTTCTACGCCGTGGCCTGCAGACCCCTGACGCGCTCGGCAAAGTAATCTGACAACCTCTCACGAAGACGCAGTCGTGCCCGGTGCAGTCGGTTTTTTACCGCCTGGACCGTGATGCCCAAGACCTCGGCAGTTTCCGCGCCCGACAGGCCCTGAATGTCACGGAGGACAAAGGTGGAGCGCAACGTCTCCGGCAATTCAGCAATGGCCTGATCCATCATCTGGCGGGCCTCAGCGGACAGTAGCTGGTCATCCGGCATCATGGACCAGTCTACGAGAGGGCGCAATACTCGTTCCTCACCAGTACCCCCCGGAGGCTCATCCAGGGAAAGGGTCGCCATTCCCTCTCGTTTTCGCAGGCGCATCAGACTGGCGTTGTAAGCGATTCGATACAGCCAGGTGGAGAGCTGAGACCGGCCCTCAAAACGGTCGATGGCCTTGAAGGCATTCAGAAAGGTCTCTTGCAGCACGTCCTCAGCTTCCTGCTCGTCGCCCAGGAGCTTCAGGGCCACGTTGTGGACGTTGGCTGAGTTGGAATCCACCAACTGCCGGTAGGCTGCGGGCTCACCGGCCCGCAGGCCCTCCACTAGTTCGGCCTCGATAGCATATGCGACACCCGCCACGGGCCTTTCTCCTTTGGATGCAGCGTGGGTCAAAAGGTTTCGTCAGGTCGCAGGCACCCGGCATACCAGGAGTCTAACAAAAAGGAGGAAACTTGTCAATCTCGCCCTTGTTGCCCATCCCCAAGGCCTCGTTTGAGCGCAAGCTGAGCAGCGTGGTAGCCGCACATGCCATGCACTCCTCCACCAGGTGGCGTTGACGAAGAGCAGAGATAGAGCCCCTTGACCGGTGTGGCATAGGGGGAAGGCTGCATCGTGGGCCGGGTAAAGAGTTGTCCCATGTCCTGTACGCCGCCGTTGATGTCGCCGCCGACATAGTTGGCGTTGTGACGTTCCATGGCCGCCGGCCCCATGACGCTGCGGGCTAGGATAAGGTCACGGAAGCCGGGGGCAAATCGCTCCACCTGGGCCTCTATGCGCTCAGTCATGTTAAAATCCGAACCGTTGGGCACGTGGCAGTAAGCCCAGCCGGTATGTTTGCCCTCCGGGGCGCGGCTCGGGTCGAACAGGGTTTGCTGGACAACAATGACATAGGGCCGCTCGGGGAGCTGACCCTGCCACACCGCTTTCTCCGAGGCGGCAATCTCGGGCAGGGTGGCGCCCAGGTGCACCGTACCAGCGCGGTCGCATCCTGTCGCCTGCCACGGGATGGGTCCATCAAGCGCCCAATCCAGCTTGAATACCCCAGGGCCATAGCGGTAGCGGCCCAGGGCTCGTTGGTAGCCAGCAGGTAAACGGTCGCCCGCGATCTGGAGCAACTGGCGTGGTGTCACGTCAAATAGGGTAGCTCTCGAAGGCGGCAGCTGGTCCAGCGACCCGACGCGTGTGCCGGTGACGATCTCGCCCCCCAGCGAGCGCAGATGGGCGGCCATAGCATCGGCGATGCGTTGTGAGCCACCTCGCGCCATGGGCCAGCCGACGGCGTGGGCGATGGCGCCCAGGACCAGGCCAAAGGCAGCACTGACGGGCCGGTCCAGGGGCAGGATGGAGTGGCCAGCAAGCCCGGCAAACAGGGCCTTGGCCCGGCCGCCATCAAAGGCGCTCCCAGCCAAGCCCTGGGCCGACCGGATGGCCTTCAGCCCGAAGCGGGCCAGGGCGAAAGGATGGCGTGGCGGCAGAGGGAGTGGACCCAGGATCTCACCGACCAGCCGGTCCCAGTCGTCCACCAGCGGCTGCATCAGTCGCTGGTAGGCGGAGGCATCCCGACCAAGCGTTCTTCCCGTATTACCCACTGACCGCTCCAGCATGGCGGCCGTCCCGTCGTCAAAAGGGTGGGCTACAGGCGCCGGTGGGTGGATCCACTCCAAGCCATGGTCCTCCAACGCCAGCCCCCGGAAAAAGGGTGAGGAGATACCCAGGGGATGGATGGCCGAGCAGATATCGTGGGTGAAACCCGGCAGCGTCACTTCAGCCGAGCGCAACCCTCCACCGATGGTATCCTCAGCCTCGTAGACCAGCACGCGCTGGCCTGCTTGGGCTAGGGTGATGGCCGCGGCCAGGCCGTTTGGCCCGGAGCCGACGACGACGGCATCAAATAATTCTGACATAGTAGGACTCACACACTATTGTCGGCTGGTGCAGCGCACGTTCTTACGTGCGCTGCACCACAGACCCGAACAGACTCTGCAGGTTTTCTTGTTGTGGCCAAGCTCAGCGCCCGAGTCCGCTGCGAACCCAGCGTACAGGAGTGTGCAGAGTGGTACGGACAGCGGCGTTGTGCCAGATATTCTTGGCCGCGGACCATTGCATGCCCGGGTCCACCAGGGTGTTGCTCTGGTTGACGATAGCCCCATCGACACCAAGGCGGGCGGCCAGGTTCTGCAAGGTGCCGTTCCAGAATTCATCCTCGGCCTTATGGCCAAAACCCAGCCGAAAACTCATCTCGTAGAGGGGATCGCTAGCCCGCAGCAAGACCTGTACTTGGGCCACTGAGGCTCCCTCCTCTGTGTGACTGCTGAAGGTGATCATGCCCGCAAACATGTGCCCTTCTGGCGTCATGAAAGAGAACGACTCATCGTCGGCATAGATGACCATGATACCGGTGGAGAGCTTCATGCCTCCAGGTGCCTTGAGATTGATCACACCAACCTCTCCGGGCGCAATGCCGGTCAGCGGTACGTACAGGTCGCTACCCTCAGGCCAGAATTCTGGAAAATGTTCCTTCCAGGTCTTGATCACCTCAGCGGGGGCGACATTGGCGCCGCTTAGGCGCACTTTGTAGGTCTTTTGCCACATCTGGCCAAAGCCGTTCAACGGCCCAGCTAGGTGGCGGCCAGCTACGTTGAGGTTGATGGCCTCGGCGGGTACCTCGGAAACCTCCAGTCGGTCCACGGGTTTGGCCCAGGCTTCCTGGCGTGCCTTCTTTTCCGTGATTTCGGTAGGTGATTTGCTCATGGTATTCCCTCCTACTTCCCGCCGGCTTCGGCCAAGGCCCCAGCCTCGTTCTCATAGATACCGATGGCCTCGTCGAGCCGGGTCAGTTCAAAGATCTGCAGGTAGTGCTCACTCAGACCGTAGGCCAGCATTCGCCGCTTCTGGCGCTGGACGCGGATGAGCAGTGTGACCAGCAGGCCGATACCGGAGCTGTTCATGTATTCCAGCTCGGTAAAGTTCAGGATGATGGCGTTGGCGCCGTTGTTGCTGGCCTGGGTATAGGCATCCATCAATGCGTTCTCAGCGCCACCCGTGACCTCACCGTAAATGTCCAGGATACTGCATCCAGGCTCGGGCTTGCGGACCGTGATACGGATCTCAGATGCGGGCATGGTTGTACCTCCTCTTTCGGTTCTATCCCCTGTCAAGTGTACAGGGTAGATCATGCTGACGAAGGATGCTCCGTCGCTACAGTCACCGCTGCTGCAGCTTGCTCTTCAGCTGGCATGGTAGCACGGGCTCGACCGTGGGCTAGCGCATAGGCTGTCCACAAGATGAGGAGCCCATTCAGCGCGTGCAGCGCATTCAATGCGCGAGTTGGAAAGTCGGTATAGGCCAGGATGCCCTGGCCCGGCATCAACAGCATGAGGACCAGCAGCGATAGGCCAACCGTCAGCCCGCTGGTACGCGAAAGCAGCGCGGCAATGACGAGCAAGAGCGCCAGCAGTATGAGAACGCGGCCACCCCAGGCGTGTACTTCCGTGGAGGCCACGCCAAAGACACTCATCCCGATGAGGATGAACTCGATATTGGCCCCGGCAAAGACAAGCCAGGCCAGGATCGTGTGGATACTGGCAAATGTCTGTCTCATTCTGTTTCTCCCTTCACAGGTTCTGTGCATGCTATGGCGCTGAAGCGCCTAAGCTAAGCCGTTGTGTTCCTAGCTGCCATTACCGCCCTGCAAGGCAGTGGCCTCGTCAGGGTAGATATTCATAAAGTCGGCCAGGCGCGTGATCTGAAAAATCTCAGCATAGTGGTCGCTCAGGCCATAGACTACCAGGCGGCGGTGCGATTTGCGTGCCTGGGCCAGCAGGCCAACGATGAGCGCGATGCCGGTGCTATTGATATAGTCCACGTCGTTAAAGTTGAGCACAATATCGGTCGAGTCGTGGCTCTCGGCCTCGGTGTAGGCAGCGTTCAGGGTTTCGTCAGCTGCCCCGTTGATCTCACCGCGCATATCGATGACCGCTGCGCCAGGTTGTGAGCGCACGCTGGTCTCAAAGGGTTCATACGTCATCGTCATTTCCTCCAAACTTCATGATCAGCTCGACAGTATGGTGGCTCTCGTTGCTGGACACGTGCATTTCGTCCACCATGTTCTCGATCAGGAATAGCCCCCAGCCCCGCGGGGACTGTGTGCCGGCCAGCTTGGCCTCCAGATCGGGTGTTTGCGCTTCAGGGTTGGCGGCACCACCACCATGATCGGTGATCTGGACGGCGATGAGTTGTTCGGAAGCCAGCACCCGGATGTATACCGCTTGGTCGGGCTGGTACCTGTTGCCATGTTCCATGGCATTCATAGTCGCCTCAGCCACGGCGGTCTTGAGTCGCTCCAGCTGGCCTGGAGTCAGATCCACCCCCTGCACGGCTGAGGCGGCTTCTTCCATGGCTCCCCGCTCATTGCCGGGCTCGCTGGGTACGGTGAACTCGGCCAAGATCTGGCAGCCGTCGTCGCCCGCAACCAGCGAGCCTGATCTGTCTGAAGTGGCGCCCAAGATCGATGCCGCAGAAGCTGCCAGGTCGTTCATGGCCCCACCTCCCTTCGGAGCGTCACCAGCGTGACGTCATCCTCCTGCTCCCAGTCTGGACCCGTGAACTCGGCCAGTTTCTCCAGCAGGTATTCGATCAGAGTACTGGGATTCGGATAGGTTCCCATCAGATCCCGCAGCCGCTCAAAACTGAACATGTCGCGGTCGGGATTGTGGGCTTCAACCAGGCCGTCGCTGTGAAAGAGTACCATATCGCCGGGCTGTAGGGTGATCTCTTTCTCCTCGTAGGTCATCCCGGGCATCAGTCCCAGCGGCATGCCCCGGGCCCGCAGCTCGTCTACACCGTTGGCCCCGCGCCGGTAGGGCAGGTCGTGGCCGGCATTGGCAAAACGAAGCTGGCCCGTCGCTGGATCCAGTAGGGCGTATAGACAGGTGACAAACATCTTGTCCGGGATGTCAGGGTGCAATAGATCATTGACCCGTTCCAGGATCTGGCCCGGGGACTCCCAGCGCTCGGCGGCAGCGCGCAAAAGCGTCCGGGCCGTAGCCATCACCAACGCAGCCGGCACACCCTTGTCGGTGACATCGGCGACTACAATGCCCATGCGGCCATCTTCAAAATAGAAAAAATCGTAAAAGTCGCCACCCATCTCACGGGCTGGCTGATAGAGGGCCGTTACCTGCCAGCCTGGTAGATTGGGGAGTTCTTCAGGGAGGAGAGTCTGTTGGACGATGCGTGCAACTCGCAGCTCCTGCGCGATCCGTTCCCGCTCCAGGGCCTCGACCTGTTGCTGGCGTACCATCTGGGCCATACGCACGGCCGGCGCAGCCTGGGTGGCCAAGTCACTGAGCAGCTTGCGGTCGTCGCTGGAATAATCCTGTTGACTCAGCCTGGGTCCCAAGTTGATGAGACCAACCAGCTCGCCCTGGCTGACCAGGGGCATGACTAGGGTCACCCCGTTCTCCTTGAGCTCCCGCAACGCTGGTGAGTCCAGGAGCAGTCTTTCGATCTCCACGGCGCCACGCGCGTTCTGGAGGTAGGCCAGCAGCGGATCGTTGGGGGCAATGTCCAGATCCGTTGGCTGGGCCTGGCTCCCCGCTCAGCGGGAGCCTCCGCGGCGGATTTCAAGCTTATTTCATTCTCTGTTGTCTCCCGACGCCACGGCGCTTTGATACTTAGCATCTATCCTCCATCTGGTCCCATTCTAGCCGACTACCGTCTTGGGATCGTTACGGTGGACGTTACGGAACCAAGTCTTGCTGGTTATTGAAGAACGCCTGAGCCCCAACTTTGGGTTCCTCGCTGCGCAGCCACACCCCGACCGTTGTAGGCTGCACCGTCTCCCCTACCACTCGTGCTAGTTCGACCATTAATCGATCCAGGTCGGTCTCATCCTGGGCCATTTGAGCGAATCGAACCAGGGTCTGCTCTGCGTCGTACTTGCGCCGGAAGAAGCGGCGGTCGATGACAGCCTGTACCCGGCTACGCAGGGGGCTGAACAGGGCGGCTATAGCCAGGGTTGAAATGACGATGGCGATGGGGGATCGCTGGCCACTGATGGCCTCGAAGAGCCTCTGCAACAGTACCACGCTGCCCAGGTAGACGAGCGCCAGTAGCCCTGTCACTGTACCATACAGCAGCGTTTTGCGGATGATGACGTCGATGTCGAACAGGCGGTAGCGCAGGATGGCAATGCTCAAGCAGACACCGATGATGGCAAAGCCCACGGTAACCCCTGAGCCTGCGAGCCTCTCCAGTGGATCAGGGAGCAGGCCAAACGCAGCCGGGAAGGTGAGCAGCGCCAGGCCCAGGCCCAGGACCATGCCGCCGATGGCCCAACGAAGCTGAGCCCGGCTTACGACGTCGCGCATGGTCAGAGCGCTGTGGATCAAGCTGGCGATGGAGAGCAGGATCATGGCCATGGTAGCCAGCCAGCCCAGTGTGGCCGGGCCACCGGCCGACAGATTGATCTGGATCAAGAATCCTGCGGCGTATGGCGCCAATACCAGCCAGCGATGCCGTTCGATGATAGGCTTGGGCCGGGGGAAGACTAGTGTGAAGGCCAGCAGTGACGGCCCGATCAGCGCTACAAAAATGCTGTAGCTGTAGAATGCAGCAAGCTGGTAGGCAATTGGATCAAACAGGACTGAAAGGCCATCGGGCAGGGATGAGCTGATCATGTTCGCAAAGATGGCCGAGCAGAGTACCAACAGAACGCGCGCAGCCAGGCTTCCAGGGCGCTTCAGGAAAGTGAAAAAGCCAACACTCAACAGGACGACCGAGCCCAGCCAACTGACAACGTTCTCCAGGTAGGCAACCGTGAATCCCAGCCAGGCCGCTGGCGTCCAGTGGACTACCGGGATCGTGAAGCTTACCGGTTGCCCGTTGCGCACGACAGTGACCGCCGCCTGTCCCCCAACCTGCCAGCTAGCAGGCCGTTGGAGCAATACGTTGCCGGCCATCTCGGTCAATTGGAGTCCCTCAATGGCGACCAACTCGTCCTCGCGCTGCAACTGGGATGGCGCGCCAACCAGGTTGGTCAGATAGAGCCAGGTGTTATCGCCCAGGTCGCCAAAGATGACAGCCCAGCCGTCGGTGGGCAGGCTGTAGCGATACACGGTCTGGGCTGCGCTCAGCAGCAGCAAACACAGAACAAAGATTAATACGGATCTGGAACCACGATCAAAGCGAGATTCGTCTATCATGTGTGGTACCCCTTGCCATCTGTTACCAGCCAAAACGATTTACTCGCCGGCTGCATCGTATCCTCCACGACATGGAGCAGCTCAGAAGCCAATGCATCCAGGTCGGTCTCGTCTCGGGCGGTTGCTGCGAAAGCAGCCAGCGCCTGTTGGGCGTCGTACTTGCTGCGGTAGAAGCGGCGATCGATGTCCTGCTGGATGCGGCGGTGCAAGGGGTTGAACAGGGCGGCGATGACCAGGGTGGAGATGACGATAACGATGGGCGAACCCTGCAGGCCAGCCAAGCCCAGTCCCTGGCCGGTGAGCGCCCGGAAGATCTGCTGAAGCACGACAACTGCCCCGAGATAGAGAAACGCCAGGGTGACTGTGAGTGCGCCGTAGACCAACGTCCGCCGGATGAGTAGATCGATATCCCACAGACGGTAGCGCAGGATAGAGATGGCGATGGATAGGGGCAGGAGCAGCGCGAGGGCGGTCCAGAGGGATTGGAACAGGAAATAAGCAGCGGGGCTCTCGGGAAACGCGAGTCTTCCTGGCTCGAGGATAAGGAACCAGAATAGTAGAACAAAGACGATACCGCTCAGACCAGCAAGTACCCACTTGGTCTGCTGGCGTTCAGTAGGCGTAGACACGCGGGCGTAGCGGTAGATTTGGCTGGCAATACCGGCGAGGATAGATGTGAGGAAGGCAAAAACCACCGGTCCAGAAAATGGACTGATGAGGTTGCCGGTGAGGACCACTACCGCTGCCGCCAGGACTAACCATTGTATCCAGAGCGGCACAAATCGACCGTTTGGGAAAAGGAATAGGAAAAGGAAGAACGTGGCCGAGCCAATCGTTACCAGCACAGCGTTGGGCACATGCCAGCCAGGCTGCACGGCTATGAGGTTGTTGGCGCCCGAGGCCAGGTATGGACCCAGGAATACCAACATCAGGGAGGTAAGCAGACCCATGGTGTGGTCGGAGCGCCGCCAGAAGATCACGAAGGCAATGACAAGGAATCCAAGGGGCATGCAAATATTGAAGGGCAAGTCCTCGATTGACAGATCCCAAAGGGTCACTGTCCACAGGTAAGTCCCAGCACGATCAGCGTCAGGCCGATCCACACTGTGCGGGCGATGGTGAGCCTCAAGCCTGTCAGTTTCTATCTTGTGTTCCTTCTGTCATCCGTCTACCCTGTATCCAGATTCGCGCAGCCATATCGAGAGGTGGGCTGGTCGTACGGTATCTTCTACGACGCGCTCCAGCTCGGCCACTAGCTGCCCCAACTCGGTCTCGTCGCGGGCAGAGGCGGCAAAGTAATCCAGGGCTTGCTGGGCATCGTACTTGCCCCGGTAAAAGTGCCGGTCGATGTCGTTTTGGATGCGACGCCGCAGGGGGTTGAACAGCGCGGCAATGATCAAAGTTGAAATGGCGATAACAAGGTGAACTCCCAACCCCGCCAAGGCCCAACCCCTGGCGTGTGAAGGCGCGAAAGAGCTGCTGTAGCAGGACAACGGTGACGAGGTAGAGCAGGCCCAGGGTAGCAGTGAGCGCGCCGTAGACCAGCGTGCGCCGGATGAGAAGGTCGATATCCCACAAGCGGTAGCGCAGGATGGAGAGGGCAATGGACAGCGGCAGTAGCAGTGTCACCACGCTGCCAATGGACAGATACAGTGTGTAGCGGATAGAGCTATCCGGGAGGGCCAGTATTCCGGTTCAACAACAAGAAACCACAACCGCAGCCAGATGACCATACCGCCAAAGCCAACCAAAACCCACTTGGTCTGCTGGCGCTCAGACTGCGTGGAAACGCGCACATACCGGTAGACCTGGCAACCTACACCGGCGAATACGATCAGGAGGACCGATGCACCCTCCAACCAGTTGCCCCCAAAGTTGCCAATAAAGACCGCGCCAGCCGCCGCAAGGGCGAACCATGGCGTCCAGCGGGGCACGAAGCGGCCATTTGGAAACACAAAGATGAACAAAGCCACTGTGCCCGCCCCAATTGCAACGAGTAAGGCATTGACAGATTGCCAGCCGGTCTGCTCTCCGATCGCCTGATTGACCCCAGTGAGCGGATCAGGGTCCCAGTAAGATGACATCAGGGAAGTCAGCAAGCCCATCATGCGATCGGAGCGCCGCAAGAAGATCACTACTGCAATGGCAAAGTAGCCAACCGGCATGAGGATACCGTAGGGGATGTCCTCAAGGGCGACACCCGAGATGATGAACCCCCAGAGATACAAGGCCATCACAAGCAGTGCAAGACCGGCCCACGCCGCGCGAGCAAGGACGAGGGTCACGCCTGTAAACTGCTGGTCCTGGGAATTATCGGTCATGGGTGTATCCTATATTGAAATTCATCCGACCACTCTTCGAGTTGTGTCAGTTCTTGGTGTCTTCAGCTTCAGAGCCCGGACCGAAGACATATTATTTATTCACGTCATTGTAATTATATAATAGATCCTCTTTGTTGGCAAGGGCAAGAAGGCGATCGGGTCAGAGTCAGGGAGCCTTTACCTCATGCTGTCTGGAGCGGTAGGCCAGGACGCCCAGGACGACGCCGTAGATGAGATGGGCCAGAGCGAATTGCCAGGCCGGGAAGGCTCTCAGCGCCGAGCCGGCTTCTGGAAGGAGAATGGTCTGCGCCAACAGCCAGAGCAGTACCCCGTAGGCTGTCCCTACAGCGCAAGCAACCCAGGTCGAGGATCGGAAGCCCCAACGTTGAGCTGTCAGGCAACAGCCTACGGCGAATAGGATGCCATAAATCCCGGAAACAGCGAGATGCAGTGCCAGGCCCACGAGAGGTGTAGACCCAGCGCCTGGGCCAAAGCGACCCAGTATCTCGAGCGGGTTTTCCCCGCTGGCCAGGCCGGTCGCCGCCAGGAAAAGGGCCATCATCGAACCGGCGATCAGCCCGCTGAGCAGTCCACTGACCGCTGCGTCCCCGGCCGTCGTCGCCGGCATCGATAGGTCTTTGCTTTGCATCATTCCTGTATCCTCGCTGTTATCGTTTGCAGCCATCTTAACCGGTGAGCGTCTGTCAAGCGTTACGGGGAACGTTACGAAGCAACATCGTTGCGTTTTTTCCAGTTCTGCGTATACTGGGTGTACTCACCATCATTCTGGGCGATTGGTTTCACAGACAGAGCGGGCAGCCAATCTCCTGCTGTCTGGATTCAGCAGGTGCTCGTACAGAAGTGGGGATTCCTTCGCCTCCGCCACGCTCCGGCTCGGAATGACAAACTGGGGTATGTAGGGGAGAGATCCGTATGGATCGGGTGAAGCTGTTTCTGCTTGGTCCGCCACGCATCGAGCGCGATGGCGTTCCGGTGAAGGTTGACACACGCAAGGCGATTGCCCTCGTCGCCTATCTAGCCGTGACGCGTCAGAGCCACACCCGCGACGCACTGGCCGCTCTTCTCTGGCCCGACTATGACCAGACTCGCGCCCGGGCCGCCCTGCGCCGGACCCTATCGACGCTGCGAAAGGCTCTGACTGGCGTGGAGATGGATGTTGACCGGGAGAATATCGGTATTCAGCCCGATGTGGGCCTGGGGCTTGACGTGGATCAGTTCCGCGGCAACTTGTCGGGCTGCCAGGCTGCAGACCCGCCGGAGGTGGATGCCTGCCACCTCTGCCTGGAGTCGCTGGCCGAAGCGGTGGGGCTATATCGCGATGACTTTATGGCTGGCTTTACCCTACGCGACAGTGTGAACTTTGACGAGTGGCAGTTCTTTGAGACCGAGGCGCTGCGCCGCGAACTGGCTGGGGCGTTGGAGAGACTCGTCCGCTGCCACAGCGCCCTGGGGGAGTTTGCTCCGGCCGTGGACTATGCTCGTCGCTGGTTGGCCCTCGACCCCCTGGACGAACCGGCACATCGCTACCTGATGCAGTCGTATGCGTGGGCTGGCCAGCGTTCCTCAGCACTCCACCAGTACGAGGAGTGCGTGCGCATTCTTGAGGAGGAACTGGGTGTGCCTCCGCTGGCAGAGACTACCCAGCTTTACGAAGCGATCAGATCCGGATCGCTACCAGACCGGCCCACCCTGGCGCCGCCTGGAGAGCCAGCTGCTCCTCCTACCGGTAGGGAGTATGACCGGAGCGGCGACTATCCACTGGTCGGCCGATCCGAGGAGATGGGGCACCTGCTTGAGGCATACAGCGCCATTTCTGTCGATGGCCAGTTCATTGTTCTGGAGGGTGAGGCCGGCGTCGGCAAGACCCGCCTGGCCGAAGGATTTCTGGCCTACGCCCGCTCGGTGGGGGCGCTGACCGCGGAAGCACGTAGCTACGAGGGTGAGACGAACCTGGCCTACGGGCCCTTTGTCGAGGTATTGAGGGCTGTCGTGACAAAGTTGAGCCACACGAGGCGTCTAGAGCAAGTTCCGTTGCATGGGTTGGGTGAAGCCGCTCGCTTGCTTCCGGAGCTGGCCACTCTGCACCAGGACCTGCCACCAGTGCCTTCTCTGGACAGTCCCGGTGCCCAAAGCCGTTTCTTTGAGGGGATCCGCCAGGTGCTCCTGGCTCTCAGCAGCCGCGCTGCGCCCGGTATCCTCTTTCTGGATGATCTGCACTGGGCCGATGTGGCCTCGCTGGATCTGCTGAATTATCTTGTGCGGCGGTTGAAAGGCTGTCCTGTGGGTATCTTTGTCACCTGGAGGGGGAAAATGGTGCCAGCAGATCACCCCATTCATCATCTCCTCTCCGATGCCCAGCGCGATGGGACAGCGACTGTACTGACATTGCCGCGCTTGAGCCGTGCTGCTGTACTGGAAGTTGTGCGCTCGGTACCCACGGCTGATTTTGGACAGGACGAGTGGTTGGGCGAGCGCCTCTACCAGGAAAGCGACGGACTTCCTGTTCTTATGGTGGAATACCTGTCGGCGCTGGCCACAGGCGTCCAACTGACCAGAGGCGATCCCTGGCCCCTGCCCAGCAGTGTGCATGACCTGTTTCGAGCGCGCTTGGCCGGGGTTAGCGAAACTGGCAGGCAACTGCTGACTACCGCTGCCATCATCGGGCGATCTTTCGACTACCATACCCTGCGCGGGGCCAGTGGCCGCAGTGACGAGGAAACGGTGGCGGCCCTGGAAGGACTGATGGCCGAGGGTTTGATCCAAGAAGTACGAGAGGACGCCGGTGAGCGAGGTCCCGTCTACGACTTTGTGCACGAGAAACTGCGAACTGTGGTGTATGACGAAACCAGCCTTGCCCGACAGCGACTCCTCCACCTGCGAGTGGCCGAAACGCTTGCTGATATGGCGCGAGGCCACCGGGACCCTGATCGCCAAATAGCTGGTGCGTCGGCCAGCCAGATTGCCGGACACTACCGGCTGGGTGGGCGGGCTTCAACCGCGGCTGAGTACTATGAGCTCGCAGGCGATCGTGCCCGGAGCCTGTATGCCAACGCTGATGCGATGGCTCATTACCGTGCGGCGTTAGCCCTGGGCCATCCTGACATGGCGGCGCTGCACGAGGCCATTGGCGATCTGCAGACCTTGTCCGGGGAATACAATGAGGCACTGGCAAGCTACGGAACGGCCACCGCATTGGGTGAGCCGGGTGCCCTGGCGCGGCTCGAGCACAAGATGGGCAATGTCCATCAACGCCGGGGGGAATGGGACCGGGCGGAACGCTACTATGAATCTGCCCTGGATGCCTACGGCGAGGAAGGACTAACAGTCGAGCGGGCCAGTTTGTATGCTGATTGGAGCCTAACGGCCCACCGCCAAGGAGATGCAGAGCGGGCATCCGACCTGGCTCGCCATGCGTCGGATCTGGGTGAGACCACCGGCGACAAACAGGCACTGGCTCAGGCGCACAACATGCAGGGCATTCTGGCGTTCAACCAGAGGGACATGGATGCAGCCCGGCATCATCTGGAAAACAGTCTAGCCCTGGCCGAAGCACTGGGGAATCTGGGCGCCCAGGCAGCCGCACTAAATAACCTGGCTTTGACCTGGGGTGCTGTTGGTGAGACTGCACGCGCCGTAGCACTGGCTGAAACCGCCCTGAGGTTGTGCTCGTCGCAGGGGGACCGCCACCGAGAAGCAGCGCTTCACAACAGTTTGGCCGACCTGCTCCATGCCGCTGGACGGGTCGAGGCTTCGATGATCCACCTCAAGCAGGCTGCAGCCATCTTTGCCGAGATTGGCGGACAGGATGGCTCATGGCAGCCGGAGATATGGAAGTTGGTGGAGTGGTAGTCTGGAGAACTGGTAGGACCTATAATAGCCAGGGATTACCCCTGGGCCCCCTCGGCCTGTACTTCGAGCAGTTCCTCCACCAGGGGTAGCACCCGAAAATAGTGAACCGATCCAGCCAGCTTGAGCTCTCCGTTGATGGCAACCAGGGGATAGGGCAGACTTTGATCCTTAGCCAGGTCAAGCAGATCAGAGAATTCCGCCTGGCTTTCTGGATCCGCCAGGTCCACATAGTCCACCTGAACGGCCTGCCCATGTTTCATCTGCAAATAGTACTCTGTGATATGCGTGGTCTCCGCCGAAGACCTGATCGGCCCTCAACCACCGGGCGCGCAACTCTCCAGAAGCCGGTTGCCAAATACTGTTACCTGGACTTGAGCCACCATCTTTTCTTCCATGGTATCCTCCTCGTACCGAATGTCTAGTCCCACTGTCGTTTGTGAACCATGGCGCAGGCGTCATGGATCACTTCCATTGCATGTTCTCGGCAATACACTATAGCCGTCTCCGATTCGGCGCCTGGCTGCATCCAAATACGGGTGAGCCCCAGTTCATGCGCTTCCTTGACCACCCCTTCGGTGACGGATGGGGGCACGACCAGATCGACTACTTCCGGCGCTTGAGGCAAGTCGGCCAGAGAGGGATAGACTCTGGCACCTTCCAGTTCTCCACCCCTGGGGTTCACCGGATAGACCGTGTACCCCGCATCACGCAAGGAGCGATAGATACGGTTGCCGTACTTGCGCTGGTCCTGGCTGGCTCCTACCACAGCCCAGACGCGTCGGCCGACGAAATCGGCAATAAGCCTTTCCTGTTGAACTCTATCCACGTGATCTCCTCTTGGTCAGAAGAAACGCATACCCCCCTGGGGTACATTGAGAGCGATTATAGCACTACGGCTCATCCCTGTCAAATTGGGCCTGCGCGCTGAAGGGGGAACAGCCAGAACACGCCATTCAATGACAACACGCCACCATCTGTACCGGTATTTGACAAAGCGCTGCCTTGCGCGTATACTGGGGACATCGGCAAGGTGGCCGGGTGAACCTCTGGGCGCAAACCCCGAGCGGCTGACTTTGGCCGGTGCCTCGCGCACCGGCTTTTCTGGTCTCTACCAGAGTTCACCATAGCTCCTGCCCTGACCTTCAGTACAAGCATGAACACGCATGTAGGAGGGTAGCGCCATGATGGCAACGATCGGACTTCGTCGCGAGGACAAGAGTGAATGGGAGCGGCGGGTGCCCATTACCCCCCAGGATGCCGTCAAGCTTCAACAGGAGTACGGCATCCAAGTGATAGCCCAGACGTCTCCCACACGTGCCTTTACCGATGCCGAGTTCGTAGAAGCGGGCATCATCGTCCAGGAGGATCTAGGCTCCTGTCCCACCATCCTTGGCATCAAGGAGATTCCGAAGGGATCCTTTGAGCCAGACAAGACCTACATCTTTTTCTCCCACGTCATCAAAGGACAACCCTACAATATGCCGATGCTGCGCCGGATGCTCGACCTGGGTTGCACATTGATCGACTATGAGCGGGTGGTTGACGAGAACAACCGCCGGCTCATTTTCTTTGGCTGGCACGCGGGTGTGGCTGGTATGATCGACACGCTGTGGGCCTTGGGCCAGCGCTTGGCCTGGGAAGGCATCGAGAATCCCTTCGTCGACCTGCGCCAGACGCGCGCCTATCGCGATTTGGCGGAAGCGACCTCAGCATTGGCGCAAGTGCGAGCCAGGATCGAGACCGAGGGCCTGCCCGAACAAGTAGTGCCACTGATCGTTGGCGTGGCTGGCTATGGCAACGTCTCTCGAGGTGCCCAGGAAATGCTCGATCTCTTGCCCGTCATCGACATCGAGCCGGAGGAAGTGGCCACTATCGCAGCGGGTACCGATTTCTCCAGGCATCACCTCTACAAGGCGGTTTTCAAAGAATGGCATTCGGTAGAGCCAAGGTCACCGGATGGCGTCTTTGAGCTTCAGGATTACTACGATCACCCAGAGGAATACAGGGGAGTCTTTGAACAGTACGTTCCGCATCTGACAGTGCTGGCCAATGCCATCTTTTGGACTGATGCCTATCCTCGCCTGGTGACCAAGGCCTATCTCGAGACGCTGTATGGCAGCCAGGCCAAGCCCCGGCTGCGCGTCATTGGTGACATTAGCTGCGACGTGGAGGGGGCTATTGAATGTACGGTCAAGGCGACCGAGCCAGGCGACCCGATCTACGTCTATGATCCCGTGACCGGCGCGGCAACCGATGGTCACGAGGGTCCTGGCATCGTAATCATGGCGGTGGAGATCCTGCCCAGCGAGCTGCCACGGGAAGCATCCACCGATTTCAGCCACGTTCTTGCACCCTTTGTCCCGGCTGTGGCCAGATGTGACTTTTCTGCATCCTTTGAGGACTGCGACCTGCCACCGGAGATCAAGCGTGCGGTCATTGCCTATCGAGGCCAATTAACGCCGGACTACCAGTACATTCAGGATTTTCTGGACTAGCTGACTGTACAGTACTTGACTCGTAATTGTGATTCATGTTGCGTGTTGCCAATGGACAATGAACAGATCTGAGATTGTGGAGGGACTAGACCAATGAAAAAAGTTCTCGTACTCGGAGCCGGCCTGGTCACCAGGCCACATGTCCGCTACCTGTTGGATGTACCGGACTTTGAAGTGACTGTGGCCAGCCGCACGGTGAGCAAAGCGGAGGCGCTGATCGATGGCCACCCCCGCGGTAAGGCCATCGCGCTCGATGTGACAGATGAGGCGGCGATGGAGGACCTGATCCGCCAAAGCGACCTGGCAGTGAGCATGCTGCCCTACGTCTACCATCCCAAAGTTGCAGCCCTGTGTGTGAAGCATGGGAAACATATGGTGACCACGTCGTATGTCAAGGATGAGATGCTTGCTCTGGATGGTCCGGCCAAGGAGGCGGGTATCATCATTCTGAACGAAATCGGGGTGGATCCTGGAATCGACCACATGTCGGCTATGAAGGTCATCCACGAAGTAGAGAGCAAGGGCGGCAAGATCGCCAGTTTCATATCCTGGACAGGAGGTCTCCCGGCCCCAGAAGCCTGCGACAATCCCTTTGGCTACAAATTCGCGTGGAGCCCGCGGGGTGTGCTGCTGGCGGGCAAGAATCCTGCCCAGTTCCAAAAGAATGGCCAAGTCGTCGAGATACCCGGTGAGGAACTCTTTGACAACTACTGGCCGGTGTACATTGAGGGCTTGGGCGAGTTTGAGGGTTATCCCAACCGGGACAGTATGCCCTATGCCGGCGTCTATGACATCCAGCCCACCGACTGGATGTTCCGGGGAACGCTGCGCAATGTGGGCTGGTGTGCCACAGTGAAAAAGATTGCCGACATGGGTTACTTTGACGATACCCCTTTTGCTGAGCCACCGGCGACCTTCCGCGAACTCACGGCCCAGTTGCTGGATGTCAGCCCTGATACTGATTTCCCCGAATACCTGGCCGGGCAGTGGGGCATGTGTGACGATTCCAAACCGATCACCGATCTTGAGTGGCTGGGCCTGTTCTCCGATGACCCACTCCCGGAGGGTGAGAATACCTGCCTCGACGTCTTGGCGGCGCGAATGCAAGCCAAACTGGCCTACAAGCCGGGTGAGCGCGATCTGATCGTCATGCAGCACGAGTTCGTGGCCGAGTACCCGGATCGCAAGGAAGCCGTCACAGCCACTATGATCGACTATGGCATCCCCAACGGCGATACTTCTATGGCTCGTACTGTGGGCCTGCCTGCGGCCATTGCCGTTCGGTTGATCCTGCACGGTGAGTTTCCAGGACTTACCGGCGTGCAGGTGCCAATGATCCCAGAGATCTATGAGCCGGTACTGGCTGAACTTGCCAGGCTGGACATTGGCCTGACTGAGAAAGTGGAGATCATCGAGTCTTAGAGAGGCAAGGATTGAGACAAAAATCCTGAATGTGGAGGGCAATGCGTGAGGTGTGTGGAACTAACCCTCACGCATTGCCTTTCACGCAACACTGTCTGGGGCAGGGCATGAATACACGTGAGTACATAGCCATTGAGGAACAGTACAACGCGCAAAACTACCAGCCCATGGATGTGGTGTTGTCCCGTGGCAGCGGGGTATGGGTCGAAGATGTCGAAGGCAAACAGTACATGGATTTTCTGGCTGCGTATTCGGCTGTGAATCAGGGCCACTGCCACCCACGTCTGGTTCAGGTGATGGCGGAGCAAGCCGCTCGCCTGACGCTCACCAGCCGTGCCTTTCGCAACGAGCAGTTGCCGCTCCTGGCCAGGGAACTCTGTGAGCTGACCGGCTATGAGATGATACTGCCCATGAACTCGGGAGCGGAGGCAGTGGAGACGGCCATCAAGGCAGCACGCAAATGGGGGTACGAGGTCAAGGGTATCAAGGATGATCGAGCGCACATCCTCACCTGTCATGGGAACTTTCACGGGCGGACCATCACGATCATCAGCTTTTCACCGGAAGAACAGTACCGCGACGGCTTTGGGCCCTACACCCCAGGCTTTGAACTCATCCCCTTTGGTGATGCGACCGCGTTGGAGGCTGCGATCACCCCCAACACGGCGGCATTCCTGATAGAGCCGATCCAGGGCGAGGGTGGCGTTGTCGTTCCACCGGATGGTTATCTTCGACAGGTTCGGGAGATCTGCAACCGGCACGAAGTCCTGCTTGTCACCGACGAGATCCAGAGCGGCTTGGGCCGTACCGGAAAACTGCTTGCTGCCGAGCATGAAGGCGTTCGCGCCGACATGGTCACCATTGGCAAGGCGCTGTCGGGAGGCATGTACCCCGTTTCCGCCGTCCTGGCCAGCAGAGAAGTAATGTGTGTTTTCCA
Source organism: uncultured Chloroflexia bacterium (assembly GCA_963783445.1). Classification (GTDB taxonomy): domain Bacteria; phylum Chloroflexota; class Anaerolineae; order JAAYZQ01; family JAAYZQ01; genus CAWANP01. Next base: position 380,101 of record CAWANP010000003.1, read on the forward strand.
ACCGGGTGACCACGGTTCAACCTATGGTGGAAGCCCTCTGGCCTGCGCCGTAGCTCGAGAGGCGCTTAAGGTATTGGTGGAGGAGGACCTCATCGGGCGCTCGGCCGAACTGGGAGCGTACATGCTGAGCAAGCTGTGCGAGATCCAAAGTCCTCACATCAAACAGATCCGGGGCAAAGGGCTGTGGGCCGGTATTGTGCTCAATCCTGAGGCTGGCGGGGCACGGCGCTTCTGCATTGCACTGATGGAACGGGGCCTGCTGTGCAAGGACACCCACTGGAACGTAATCCGCCTGGCTCCTCCGCTGGTCATTACCAAGGAAGAGATCGACTGGGCGCTGGAGCAACTGGAGGAAGTGCTGCAGCTGCCCTGATAGGCTACCTTGCTAGATCGCAGCTCATGCCCCCTTCAAGATCGAGTTTTGGAGGGGGCTGTGCCTTGCTGACCCAAATCCCCGCGCTTCGCTCCTGAACGGCCCTAGTGTCCGGGATCTTTGAGGGATCACTATATGGTAGATCTTTTGAATGAACCCCTGCTACATTCTGGCTTCGATAGCGGCTCGGGCCTCGTCCAGGGCAGGCGCCGGGACACTCGAGGCCGGCTTCCCAGGCCGCGCGCAATGGGCGTCAGGAGTAGGTAAATCCATTCCAGACTCCTCTGCGCCGCTTGCTCAAAGAATCTTGTCCTTGCATAGTTGTTCAGAACGGTAGATCGTTAGAGGCAAAAGCTCCAATGCCTAAGGCTTCAAGCCAGCCCCGCAGCCAGAGGCGGGCACCCGGAGGGACTACTTTGGCCAGAGCAAAGACAAGATCTCGATGCTGGCGAACGTGTGTTTGGCCCTCTTGGTCTCCAGATGCCGCATCCTGGTCCAAGACAAGGCAGAGCATAGCCGCGTTCTTTAGGGGATCACTGAGCCAGTCCAGGGCGATGTTCCGATAGGGCCAGGCGTCTATCTGCGTCAGCAGGGCCTCAATGTCGACACCCTGCCCATCGAGGCCGGCCAGCAAGGAAAGCGCCTCGCTCCGGGTCACGCGCCGGCAGCGCAGGCCGGTTATGGGATCGGGAACAGGGACGTCGCAGTGCTCGGTGAGTTTTTCGGCCGCATGGTGCAGGGCGGGATCGATCCATGGCTGGCGCAGAGCCTCAAGAAATGCCTGGGAACATGACTACTCTTGGGATTATACCATGTTTTGGGGCGGCCTACAACCAGATTGACAACGAGTTACCTCTGGACGAAGCCCTGAGGTGCCCGCAACAGGACATCGACGGCGCCATCGCCGAGACTCAACGGTAGGAGGTGCTTAACGCCTCTGTAAGGTAGACACCAGAATGCTGTTGTGGTAATATCTCTCCTACTGTCCCCAGGATAATAGAGCCCGGGCTGGATGTGCCCGAGCTGCTAAGTCCAGAGACGAAGGACGTCTATAAGAGCAGGATGTGTTGTGGGGTAGTACCTGAGACTATGGGCTGGTCCTGGTACCCCGCGTATGTTGCCTCTGAGGACAACTGACAGGATCCGCGACGGAGTGGCGCCGATACGCCACGGGTTGGGTCCTGGAGAGAGAGCCTGGCGCCTGCCAAATCACAGACGATTGCCTTGCTTTTGAAGATGTGATCGTCGTAATCGTGATCTTGCTGTAGCACTTTTAGGCGAAGAGATTGTCACACTGGAGGAATCCGGCTATGACTAGCACAGAGGAAGCGGCCCCTAAGCGCAAGATTAGTGCCGTGGAAAAAAATCTGTTGGGGGTGACGGTTGACAAGGTGCCATCGTTGCTGCCCGGCCTTATCGTGGCCGTCGTATTGGCCTGGTTCAGTATCTGGCTGAGCAAGTTCATAGGTATCACCTTGTTAGGTTTTGACAAAACCCCGGTCTCGTCGGTGATGCTGGCCATTCTCCTGGGCCTCATTATTGGCGCGATCATCCCCATGCCCGCGGTACTCAAGCCAGGTCTCTCGTTCTCTGTAAAAAAGATCTTGCGTTTGGGCATCATCCTGCTGGGCATTCGGCTGACCGTCTTTGATGTGTTCCGGCTGGGGGTGTATGGTATCCCGATCGTCGTTACCTGCATCATCGGCGCGCTGTTCTTCACAACGCGCATCAACAAGTGGTTGAACCTGCCCGAGCGGTTGGGCGCCCTGATCGCCGTAGGCACTTCTATCTGCGGAGTGTCGGCCATTGTCGCCACCGGTCCAGCTATCGATGCTGAGGAGGAAGAGGTAGCCTATGCCGTGGCGGTCATTACCATATTCGGCTTGTTGGCAACCATCGTCTACCCCTACCTTGCCAATGTAATCTTTGCCGGAAATGCGATCAAGGTGGGTCTCTTTCTGGGCACTTCGATCCACGACACGTCCCAGGTGGTCGGAGCAGCCAAAGTATATGCGGACGTCTTTTCTGCGCCATTAAGCCTCGACGTGGCTACCGTCACCAAGCTGGTACGCAACGTATTCATGGCGGCTGTGATCCCTTTCATGGCCTACGACTATGCCCGTAAGGTGCAGGATCAAGGCGAGTTCGCTGGAAAGCGGACCAATCCCCTAAAGTTGTTGCCGCTCTTTGTTCTGGGCTTCCTGGCCATGGCTACGTTCCGGTCCATTGGCGATGCCATGATCAAGGCTGGTGGTGAAGCTTTTGGACTGTGGGATGCCGGGACCTGGCATGCCATCTATACAACCCTCAGGACCTGGGCCGGTTATCTGCTGGTGGTTGCTCTGGCCGCTGTGGGGTTGAGCACCAATTTCCGATCATTCAAGGGACTGGGTATCAAACCTTTCTTTGTCGGACTGGCTGCGGCGCTGATTGTCGGCGTCGTAAGTGTCATCGCCATCACCCTGGTAGGAAGTTTGGTGACGTTCTAGTCACTGATGCGGACCGAGCTTCGCTCAGCCTGTCACACTCCGCCGGTTTCTCGACGATCCAGATCTGCCGCATCGAGCCTTGCTCATAAAAAAAGATGTCAAAGAGGAAAGAAGAGATGAGCTATCTATCATATTTGGAATGCGCCTTCTGTGGAAAGGAATTTGAGGCTGACAGGCTTTGGAATCTCTGTCCAAATTGCAGTAAGCCATTGCTAGCCCGCTACGACCTTGAAACAGCACGCCAACATCTCAGCCGCGAGGAGATTGCCGGGCGAGAGACAACACTGTGGCGCTATCGTGAGCTGCTCCCCGTACGCAATCCGTGCTACACCTTGTGCCTTGGTGAGGGTTGGACGCCATTGATCCACGCGACGAAACTGGGCAAAGCCATCGGCTTTGAGGAATTATACATCAAGGATGAAGGTCTGAACCCCACTGCTTCGTTCAAAGCACGGGGCCTGGGAGTAGCTATCTCCCGTGCCCACGAATTGGGGGTCAAAGCAATCTCGATCCCATCAGCCGGAAATGCTGCCGGAGCCATGAGCGCCTATGCTGCCCTAGCCGGTATGGAGGCTCACGTGTTCATGCCCCAGGATGTCCCATCCCTCTTTGTGGCCGAGTGCCGCGTCCTGGGCGCCGAGGTGACTCTGGTCGACGGGCTGATCACTGATTGTGGCCGAGTCGCTGCCGAAGGCGTGCACCGCTTCGACCGCTTTGATATCTCAACCCTGAAGGAACCCTACCGCCTGGAAGGCAAAAAGACCATGGGCTACGAGTTGGCCGAGCAGATGGGCTGGACCCTGCCCGACGTCATCATCTATCCCACGGGTGGTGGGACAGGGCTGATCGGCATGTGGAAGGCCTTCGATGAAATGGAGGAACTGGGCTGGATCGGCTCCCATCGACCGCGGATGGTCACCGTCCAATCGGAGGGCTGTGCGCCCATCGTCCGCGCTTTCCAGGAAGGCCAGGAATTCGCCGCCCCCTGGCAAGACGCGCATACTGTCGCCGATGGACTGCGTGTGCCAGCAGCCGTCGCCGATTTCCTCATCCTCTGTGCCCTGCGCGAGAGCGGCGGTACGGCTATCGCTGTATCCGACCAGGAGATGCTGGAAGCCGCCAAACTCATCGGCCGTACGCAGGGCATCTTTGCCTGCCCTGAAGGCGCTGCAACACTCGTCGCCTTCCAGCACCTGCGCCAGCAAGGCTGGATCAACGACGGCGAGCGCGTGGCACTGTTCAACACCGGGAGCGGACTCAAGTACGCTCATCTGTGGGCCCAGTAGCCGGGCGCTTTGTCTGCAATTCCAGGCACTGCCAGCTCGCCCGCTCAGATTGCTTCAGGGAGGTGTCGTGGTACAGACTGGGATCAGGCCAGCGGGCGTTGATGACCTACCTGTTCTGCTAGCCCTGATGCAGGAATACTATGCTCACGATGAACTCAAGTTTGACCAGTCTAGCGCTTCTGCTGCCCTGAGGGATCTGCTGAATGACCGGGCCCTCGGGTGCATCTGGCTGATTTACCAGGATCATCTGGCCATTGGTTACATTGCGCTGACATTTGGCTACAGCCTCGAGTTCGGAGGACGAGACGCATTCATAGACGAGTTTTATATCCGGGCTGGCTACAGGGGGCGCGGCATTGGTGCAGGAGTCCTGGGACTGGTAGAATTGGAGGCGAGATCGATGGGTGTTGGAGCGCTCCATCTCGAAGTGGAACGCGGGAATCATGGCGCTCAGCGATTCTACAGGTCCCATGGCTTTGATGACAGGGATCGTTTTCACTTGATGAGCAAGTGGCTCTGATCTCGACAGTCTTTTCTACATAATTCTAGCTTTGGCCTTTCTGCGATTCCCCTGAGCATATTTGCATCACGGCCTAAACTGTGATATAATGCGTGGCTGGTTGGGAAGCGCGGGGAAGAGCCCCGCGCTCATCTATGCTAGCCTGAGTTCGGGTACCGAGAAAGGAACAGGCGGTGTCTTTGACAAAAGCAGAAAAGACAGAAATCATCCAGCAGTATAATGTGCATCCAAGCGATACCGGGTCGCCGGAAGTGCAGATTGCCTTGTTGACAACCCGGATTAGCCAGTTGACCGAGCACTTGAAAGTGCACAAACACGACGAGCATTCACGGCGGGGTTTGTACAAGCTGGTAGGACAGCGGCGCAGGCACCTGGTCTATTTGAAGCAGACAGATTCGGAACGCTATCGCAAGATTGTCGAACGATTGGGGCTGCGCAGGTAGCAAATCCAAGCTCAAAGATGGACTTTGACGGCCTATGGCCCAGCAACGTAGATGGCTGCCGGCGCCGTAGGTCTTGTCATATCTGGCGAAAGAAGATCCAATACGGGAAAGGCAGGTGTCAGGAATTGGGGAGTGTGCCTTGGCTCATTGAGGCGGCCGGGACCTACTCCCCAGTCCCTGGGCCCTGCCTCCCCCCGTAAATTCTGGAGGTAAAAAGTGAATAACGCAAAAACGTATGTCATCCAGGTCGGCGACAAACCCCTCACCATCGAGACCGGCCTGCTGGCAATGCAAGCAGGCGGGGCCGTGACTGTCCGATTGGGCGACTCGGTCGTGCTCGTTACCGCGACGGCTTCGAAAAAGCCCCGTGAAGGTATCGATTTTTTCCCCCTGACGGTGGACTTTGAGGAACGTCTCTACGCGGCTGGCCGAATCCCTGGCAGCTTTTTCCGGCGAGAGGGCCGTCCAAGCGAATCGGGGATCCTGACAATGAGGCTGATTGATCGCCCATTGCGCCCCCTCTTCCCCAAGGACTACCGCAATGACGTACAGATCATTGTTACTGCTCTGTCATCTGATTCCGAGAACTATTTGGATATCCCAGCCATCATTGGTGCTTCGGCGGCGCTGACGATCTCTGACGTCCCCTTTGAAGGCCCAATCGGCGCTTGCCGCGTGGGCTTGGTCGATGACGAATTTGTCATCAACCCCACGGCTGAGCAGATGGCAAAAAGCACGCTAGACTTGCGCATGGCCGGTACCGAGGACGCCATCCTGATGGTTGAGGCTGGCGCAAGCGAGATCCACGAAGATATCGCTCTTCAGGCCCTCAAGGTGGGGCACGAGGCCATGCAGCCCGTGATAGCCCTGCAGAAGCAGATGCGGGAAGAAGTTGGAAAACCCAAGAGCATCGACTACCCGGTCATCACCATCGAAGAGCGGGATCGTGAGCAAATCCTGCATCGTATCGGCAATCGCGTGGCCGACTTGGTTGCCCAACCGATGAGCAAGCAGGAACGGGGTCAGGCGCAGGACGCCCTGCAGAACGAGCTTCTGGGCTCCTTTGCCGAGGACGATACCATTGATCTGGGCGACGTCAAAAAAGTCTACCGCGACGTGCTCAAGGCTGAAACGCGAAAGCTGATCCTGGACAAGGGCCAGCGGGCTGACGGGCGGGCAGCCAATGAGATCCGGTCCATCTGGGGCAAGGTGAGCCTCTTGCCTCGCGCGCATGGGTCGGGTCTTTTCACCCGAGGTGAGACGCAGGTCCTCAGCATCGCGACCCTGGGTACGCCTCGCGAGGAGCAAAGGCTGGACACGTTGCGGCCCGAAGATGTCAAGCGCTACATGCATCACTACAACTTTCCGCCCTTTAGCACCGGGGAAACCTGGCCAATGCGTGGCCCCAAGCGGCGGGAGATCGGCCATGGGGCACTGGCCGAAACAGCGCTGCGCCCGATGCTGCCCCCGGAAGAAGAGTTCCCTTACACCCTGCGTGTGGTATCAGAAGTGCTGTCATCCAATGGTTCCACATCGATGGCTTCCGTGTGCGGTAGTACGCTGGCGCTCATGGATGCTGGCGTACCGATCAAAAACCCAGTGGCGGGTATTGCCATGGGCTTGATCCTGCAAGATGACCAGTACGCCGTCCTGAGCGACATCCAGGGCATGGAAGACAATCTGGGCGACATGGACTTTAAGGTGGCGGGCACCCGTGAAGGGATCACGGCCCTGCAGATGGATATCAAGGTCAAGGGATTGAGCTACGAGATCTTGGCCAAGGCCGTAGCCCAGGCGCGTGACGGCAGGCTTCACATTCTCGACAGGATGACGGAAGCCCTGGACGAGCCCCGGCCAGAACTCTCACCATTCGCACCACGCATCATCACTGTCCACGTGGATCCGGACAAAATCGGCAAGATCATCGGCCCTGGTGGCAAGATGATCCGCAAGATCCAGGAAGACTGCGGAGTAGATGTGAACATTGAGGATGATGGCACCGTCTACATTGCTGCCATCGAGGGTCCTGCTGCTGAGAAGGCCATTGCCATGATCGAAGCCTTGACCGAGGAGGCCGAGATTGGCAAGGTTTATGTGGGCAAGGTGGTCCGCACCGAAAACTATGGCGCCTTTGTAGAGATCATGCCTGGCGTTGATGGCATGTGTCACATCTCTCAACTGGCTGATTACCGCGCGCCCTCCGTCGAAGATGTGGTTCGCGTGGGCGACGAGATCATGGTCATGGTCATTGACGTTGAGCCCGACTCGGGCAAAATCCGGCTCTCGCGCCAGGCTGTGTTGGCTGGCTGGACCGCCGAAGAGGCCCGTGATCGGGATCGCAAGGGCAGCTCTTCTGGTGGTTCCCGAGATAGAGGGCGCGGAGGTAGCCGGTCACAGGGCGGGCGTCCCCCACGCCGCGATCGCAGATAACATCGTTGGGGTGCGGGGCCTGAAAGTCCTGCACCCCATTCAGATTGATTGGGCTGGGAAGAAAAAAGAACTCCATGGGCGACGAATTCAATGATTTTGAAGAGGGCGAGGTTCCACAGCCACGCAGTCCTGGCGTAGGGCGGCGGCTATTGCGCCTGCTTCGCGAGGTATTGGAGACTGTTCTGCCAGCGATCCTCATTGCGCTGCTGATCAATGTCTTTGTCGGCCAAGCTACGCGGGTCGAAGGACAGAGCATGGAACCCAACCTGCACACCGATCAACGTCTAGTCGTCGAAAAAGTGAGCTATCGCTTTCATGGCCCGCAACGGCATGACATTGTGGTCCTCAAGTTGCCCAACCATGGAGACGAACTGCTGATCAAACGGGTGATTGGCTTGCCAGGCGAGACGGTGGAAATCCGCGACGGACAGGTATTCATCAATGGCAAGCCATTGGACGAGCCCTTTGTGGATGAGGAGACGCAGCCAGGTCGAAACGGCCAGGTCACTGTACCGCCACTCCACGTTTATGTCCTGGGCGACAACCGCAATCACTCCAACGATTCAAGGAGTTTTGGACCGGTACCCATTGAGAACCTTGTAGGACGGGCCTGGGTATCGTACTGGCCTCCAGAGAACATTGGGGTTGTCGACTAGAGGCTAGAACCAGAATCACCTGAACTCGCTTCCTAAGCCTGGGGACTGGTTCATGGTTTCGACTGAATGGAGCCGTACAACTAAACGACTGGTCGTCATTGGCCTGATCATTGTCCTGCTGCTCACTCTCTATCTATTTCGGGCCATTATTCCCCTTGTTGCTATTGCCATTGTTCTGGCCTACCTGCTCAAACCCATGGTCGACTATGTAGAGCGTCGAGGCAAGCTGCCACGAACACTCTCCGTGATCCTCGTATTCCTCGCCCTGATACTGGTCATCGCGGCGATCCCTATCATTGTTGTGCCCAATATCGTAGGCTGGATAACCCGCTTGAATCTGGATGTGCAGCGGTTGACAGACGACGTGGTGGGTTTCCTATCCCAACCCATCACGGTTCTGACCTTTACCTTCAACCCTCAAGATCTTGTAGGCGACGTACGCGGGACGCTCCAAGACCTATTCCAGCCCTTTGCTACACAGACAGTCACGCTGCTTTTTGGCGTCGCCTCTAGCGTTGTCTGGGTGTTGGCTATCTTTGTGATCTCTTTCTATCTGATCCGAGATGCGGGACGCCTCCGCGCATACTTGGACCGAATGGCCCCGCCCGGATATACCGAAGAACTGCGTCGCCTTCGTGAGGAAATCAACCTGGTGTGGAAGGCATTCTTCCGGGGACAGGTGGTGCTGGCCCTCGTTGTTGGCCTGGCAGTCTGGATCACCATGACCCTGGTCGGCTTGCCCCAAGCTGGGCTCGTGGGGCTACTGGCGGGTGTATTGGAGGTAATTCCCACCTTCGGTCCCATCATTGCGACTATCCCAGCGCTGCTCATTGCCCTTATCCGTGGCTCGACCTATCTTCCCTTGAGCAATTTCTGGTTCGCCGTCCTGGTATTGGGCATCTATCTCATCATCCAGCAGTTGGAGAGCGCATTCCTGGTGCCGCGCATCATGGGGCGGAGGCTACAGCTTCATCCGGTCGTCGTCTTTGTCGGCGTGTTGATCGGTGGAATGCTAGCCGGAGTTTTGGGCATCTTTTTAGCCGCGCCGGTTATCGGCACGGTCCGCGTTCTGCTATCATACGTGTATGCCAAGCTTCTCGACCAGGATCCATTCCCACCCGAGGTCGATGAGAAAGGGGATGTTTACCCGGGTGAGATTGACGCTATCCTTTTCGACCTGGATGGTACGCTCGTCGAGACGGACGACCAGGCCGTTGAGACTCTAGCTCATCGCTTGCAGCCGGTGAGCAGAGCTGGTGCCCGGAAAGGATCCTGAACAGACAGCGCGACACCTCCTCATGGTCTGGGAGGGGCCGACCACTCGAGCATTGGCCTTGCTGAACCGCATCGGCTTGGATGATAATGTATTGGGCATGGGGGAGCGCCTGCGTCGAATGCGTGGCGTTCATGCCCCACTTCGTTTCCGTCCCATCGATGGCGCTGGCGAGATGCTTCATGAACTAAACCGGCGCTACTATCTGGCCATCGTCACCACACGGAAGCATCACGATGTACGGGTCTTTCTTGCCCAGCAGGAGTTGACCGGCCTGATCCAGGTTGTCACTGGCCGGGATGATACGTGGCGCATCAAGCCACACCCCAGCCCTGTCCGCCATACGGCTGAACAGCTCGGCGTGCCCGTGGAGCGCTGTTTGTTGGTAGGAGACTCTACAGTGGACATTGAGGCCGCCCGGGCGGCAGGGGCGCGCTCGGCAGGCGTGCTGTGTGGTTTTGGATCCAGGGAAGAGCTGGAGCGTGCTGGCGCAGATCTGATCCTCAGCAATACCAGCGATTTACTGGATTGGCTCTAGAATGCCATCGATTCTACGGCCCAGACCCCAAATTCCCCCTCAGAGATTGCGGACGTGCGCAGAAGCTAAAAAGAAGAACACCCTCAAGAACAGGGTCGTGGCAGCCTTGCACCACAGGCCGATCAGTCATCAAAAAATACGAGCCTCTGTTTGATCGCAGCGCGTATCAGCTCGGACAGGTTGTGCACATCGAGCTTGGACATCAGACCTGCCCGGTGCTTCTCGACCGTTTTTGCACTGACGTTTAGTTGCTGGGCAATCTCACTGTTTGTATGACCCTCGGCAATGAGCTGCAATACCTCACGTTCGCGCGGCGTCAACTGCTCGAAAGGATCTGGCGCCGTAGCGTTGGCGGGGGCTGCGATCAAGTCGGCCAGGATGGAACGCGAGACAGCCGGGCTCAGGTAAATCTCACCTTTGTTGGCCGCGCGCACAGCCAGCAGGAGTTCTTCTACAACTGAGCCCTTGAGCAGATAACCGCTCGCACCATTCTTCAGCGCCTGGCGTACCAGCGCCTTGTCGGAGTACATCGAAAGAACGACAATCTGGGTATCGGCGTTCGCGGCTAGGACTTGCTCGATCGCCTGGATGCCGTCCAGGAGAGGCATGGCGATATCCATGACCAATACGTCCGGCGCTAATTGCTCCACCAACTCGACGGCTTCCCGGCCATTGGATGCTTCGCCGACGACCTGGATGTCCTCCGACTTTTCCAGCAGTGCGCGGATGCCCTGACGTACCAAGTGGTGATCGTCAGCGAGGACTAGGCGTATGCGTGGTCCCAGTGTCAATTTCTGCCTCCTGCAATGGAACGTGAGCCACCAGACGACTGCCCTGGCCGGGATGGGACTCAATTTCCAATCGACCGCCCAATGACTCGATCCGCTCCTGCATGCCTAAAAGGCCAATGCCCATCGAGCTGCCTGGGCCGGCTGCTTGGGACCGAGGGTCAAATCCTTGCCCATCATCCTCCACTGACAGCCAGAGCGTTTGGGTATCGTGATGCAATACGACAGAGACGCGTTCTGCTCTGGCGTGTTTGGCTACGTTTGTCAACGCCTCCTGAACGAACCGGTATAGAACGATATTGATCGGCCCGGACGGCCAGGGCAGTTCCAGACCACGGTAATAAATGGGAAGCTGTATGCGTTCGCCAAAATCCTGGCACAGGCTTTCCAGGGTATGATTCAATCCCACGGCGTCAAGTGCTGGAGGGCGCAGGCCCTGGGCCAGCAGCCGGATCCGTTCCATGGTAGTATCGGTCAAGGTTGTGGCGTCTTTGATCCGTCGGTGAAGCGAGGCATCATTGTCGGGCAGGTCTTCACCGATCAAGTTGAGGCTGATTTTGAGAGCAGTCAGTGCTTGACCTGCCTCGTCGTGGAGCGCACGAGATAAGCGTTGCCGCTCATCCTCCTGAGCCGAAACCACCTGGCGAGCGAGTTGCTGCAGCTGTTGGCGCCCGGTCGTCAGTTGCTCTACCAACCGGGCATTCTCGATAGCGATGGCTGCCCGGTTGGCAAAGAGGGTGACGGTGGGCAGATCTACCTCCGTCAAATCTGGGCCGGTGACGGCTAGCAGGCCGTGCGGTTTGCCATTTATGCTCAGCGGAGCATAGATAGACCTCTCGGTGCCCAAAACGGCGACCATCTGATCCAGCAACCCGCGCGGCAGATTGGGGAAACCCATGGTGAGGCGTTCAGCGGTTCGTTCAAAAAAGACGCTCTCGTTCTTGGTGATAATCTTCTGGAAGGGATCATCCTGCGAAAACGGGATCTGGAGGCCTTGCGCCGGCAGGCTGGCAGATAATCCTTCGGCTGCCTCAAGGGTGGACAATTGAATGGTCAGGTAGGATAGGAACAGATGAGTCTGCTCGTCAGTCAATGCCAAAAAGATGACCCGGTATCCCAACCTGGCCACCTCGTCGCCAACCGTCTGGTACACTTCCTCTGGCGTACGGGCGCGCTGCACCTGTTCGGCGGCCTGGCTGAGGGCCAGTAGAAGTTGGTGACTTCGAAGCGTTTCTGTCCTGGAGCGGAGTATTGCTTCCTCCACCTGCTTGCGCTCGGCCAGTGCGGTTTCTAGCTCCATGTTGGCAGATCCGAGTTCTCCAGTTCGCTCGGCTACACGTCGCTCCAAATCAGCCGCCCAGCTTCGGGTCTCTTGGAGCAACCGCACATTTACCAGGGCGATGGCTGCCTGACTGGCAAATACGCTCACGGCCTGTGTGTCTGCCTCCCTCAGATCGGGCCCTGTGACGACAAGCAGACCGTGGATCTCATCACCGCTCACCAATGGGGCATGGATGACACGCTCGACTCCCATGGAAGATGTCAACCGCTTGAGGGACGGAAGCACCGAATCGGGCAGTACCTGAGAGATGTATTGGTCGGGTTCTGGACTAAAGACTGCCTTTCTTGCCGCAAGCACTTGCTCGACAAGTCCCCCAGGTACTACCGGCAATTGGTACTCTTGAGGTGTGAAGCCCGTGATCTCTGCGGCTGCTTGCAGGGCATCTAGATCGTAGGTCATGTGGACAGGGATCAAGTATCTCCGGTCGGCAGTTAGGGCAAAGACTGCAACATCGTAGCCCAAACTGGCGATTCCCTCTCCGATGGTGCGATAGATCTCCTCGGGCGTCTTGGCGCGTTGCACCTCCTGGGTCGCCTTGCTCAGTGCGAGCAACATCTGCTGGCCACGAGCCGTCTCTTCCAGCGAGTGACGCAGCAATTCCTCCATCTTTTTGCGCTCGGTGATCTCTCTGGCCACGGCAACGGAGCCATGGTACTCACCATCCACGAGTACCGGGGACAATTTTGCCGAGAACCATCTGAGCTTGCTGCCCAACTCGATCTGGTACTCGTACTCGGCCACTTGTCCGCTTCTGTTCTTGCTTTGCGCCTTCATGAGCGGCTCATGCATGTGAGAGGGAAGTACCTCTGTGAAAGACTGGCCCAGGAACTCGAGCGGCGGAAGATACAGATCTTCCGTACGGGGAGCGTGGTAGAAAGTAAAGAGGCCTTCCTTGTCCAGCGCAAAAACAAAGTCTACCATGGTGGAGAGCAGGCTGCTCAGTCTGCCCTCCGAATCTTTGAGCGCTTCCTCCATCAACTTGCGTTCGGTCATGTCGCGGGCAAAGACCGCAAACCTGGTGATCGTACCTTGGGCATCGACCACAGGGTGAACAACGTTGTCAAACCACATGCCAGATCGCGAATCCTCAAAGCGAACCGGCTTGCCGAGACTGAAGGATCTTGTTCGCGTGTGCAATTCTCTGCATAGCGATATCTGGCGGCATCAAATCCCAGATACAGGAACCCACAAACTCATCCAAGCGCAGATCAAACCTGCGAGCGGCTGTCTCATTGGCTTCAAGGATGATACCGTCTATATCTGTCAGCATGAGCACGTCGGTGGTCGCATTCAAGAGCGCTTTGGCAGCTTCCTCGCTGGCCTGTAGCGCCTCCTCAGCCCGCTTGCGGAGGAGTACCTGGCCGGCCTGGTTGGCAACATGCTGGACAAGGTCTATGTCCGACTGGCTGAATACCCGTCTCTCGAAGGTATCGAAGCCAAGCGTACCAATCACATCTCTGTCAGCAATGATCGGAACAATGAGGATCGACGCGACCTTGCGCTGGTGCATGATCTCGTGTACTGGCGCCAGAATGGGGTCTGTTTGGGCATCGCTGACCGTGACCGGGGCTTTGTGATCCAGCATATAGGCCATGGATGGATTGCCGGCTACTGGAATCTCGGCTCCCATTGCGCTGGGGCTGTCGGAGGGGTGGAAATCTGCGACTACCTCGGCCGTCGAGCCATCAGGGCTGAGCAGGGCAAATCCTGCCTGGGGAACCCCCAGAAAGTGCGCCAGCTCTGTACACACACTTTGCAGAGCAGCGACCATATCCTCAGCCAAAGCGATATAGGTTGAGATCTGGTTGAGGAGCGTTGCTTCCTGTAACCGGCGCTGAGCCTGAGCCTCCACTTGTGCGTATCGAGCGTTTTCCTCTTGAAGCTGCCTATTGGCAGCCTCAAGCTCGGCAATGCGCTCCTGGAACCGGTCTATTGCCTTCATACATTACTGCTCCCCGCGGTGCCCCCATCGCCATGAGGTCAGATTCTTGGTTTCCCTATCACAGCACGCTGGCCTGGCATACTGCCAGGAGCTAGAGTCGCAGTCGCCCCATGCTGCTGTGCATAGACCCCATGCTGCCGCACATGGACCACCTACCTATATATCGCAGAACGGGCGGAAAGGATACGCAATATCGAGCCCTACGCACAGACGAGCGTACAGAGTTACGCGTGGGGCAGGGATCAACCAAGCTAGAACCAGAGCTGCCTATGCGTGATGCGCGAGATGTCATCCTTGGTACTTGACGCGGGCACAAAGCGTGGAGGATAGTGTCGATCAGTATTTGCACGACTCGACCAGGGCGTCAAAGAGCCCTTGCTGCCGCAGGTCATCGGGAGCCAGGTCCTCAGGGTGCCATTGGACGCCCAAAGCAAAGGGATGGTGGCCCTGAGAAAAGCTAGATAGTTCGACTGCTTCCACTACCTGGTCTGAGGCGCGAGCCGAAACAGTTAGCGGAGGGGCGAGGTCCTTGAGTGCCTGGTGATGCAGGCTATTGACTGATATGGATGCCACTTCAAGTATCTGGGCCAGACGTGTTCCTGGGCTAACAGCAATTGCGTGAGATCGGTGCTGGCGTGGATGTTCGGGGTACCAAGTGTGCTCCAAGGAGTCCGGTATCTGGGCTTGGATATCCTGGTAGAGGCTACCGCCCAGAGCAACATTCAAGATCTGGATGCCCCGGCAGATGGCCAGAAGTGGCTTGCCATCCTCAACGGCCCACCGTGCCAGCGTAAGCTCCGCTTCATCACGCTCGGCATCAATGCGGCCGCACTTCTCATGAATGGACTCACCGTAGCGGGCAGGATCGATGTCTCCTCCTCCCGACAATAACAAGCCATCGAGGCTCTCGTAGAGAACTCGTAGCAGCTCTTGGTCTACCACATTGGGCAATAGCACCGGGGCCGCGCCAGCCCTGATCAGGGCATGGACGTAGGTTTGGTTCTGTCCGACGCGGGGGGGGTGGTGGCTGTGCGCCGGTTGGATCCCGCCGCAGGTTATGCCAACGATAGGCTGTTGCTTACTGGCCATGTGGGGAACCTCCGTAGCTCAGAGTCAGCCGCAAGACCTTTGAGGTCTAGGGACCAGCGGTAGCGGTTATTGTTGCCGTGGGCGTGATGGTCATCGTGGGAGGTTCCGTCGGCGCTGGGCTGGGAGCTACAGCTGTGGCTGAAAGCTCAGGGGCTGCCAGCGTCGGTGCGCGGGTAGGGGTAGCCTCAATCACCTGGTCATCCACTACCTCAAAGATCCGGTCAACGACGTCGCCAGGTTCTCCCAGAGAGCCCATCTTTTGGCCATTGACCGTAACGTCGACTACCCCTGCGTTGCCGATGCGCAACTCGATACGTTCTTCTCCATACCATGATCGATACGTGCCGCCTTCGAGTTCGCCCTGAAACTGGCGTATCCCATCCACTGTTACCTGGATCCAAGAAATTTCGTTGAAGAGCAGTTCAAGAAAAACGCCGGTATAGACTGGATCGGTGGGCGTGGGTGAAGGCGACGGTGAAGGCGTCAGCGTGAGCGTCAGGGTTGGCACTGGAGTCAGTACTGGGGTGGGCGTCGACCGCTCGGGCGCCGCGGTTCCCGATGCGGCTACTGCGACAGTTGTTGCAGCCGTTGCCCTGGAAATCGTCGCCGCGGGTGTATGAGTTACAGTTGGCAGAACCGCACCTGCCGCGCGCTGGGTGGGAGTCAGGATCCTCATTGACCTGCATGCTGGGCAGCCAATCGCTGATGTAGGGATATCCCTGCCAGACCAGCAGAGCAAGTGCTGCGACCAAGATCACCAGCAAACCGACAGGCAGCCACCATCTTGCGCCTTGACCGGGCATCTCGTGGAGTGGGACGGGCTGGAATGTCTCAGAATCGAACGGAGATGACTCTGAGACGGCCACTGAGTCAACCTCAGAGGGCCCGGCGACTGCCGCGTAGCGGTCAATCGCTTGCTGGGGATCCAGTTCGAGGTAGGCGGCATAGTTGCGCAAAAAGCCGCGTGCGACTACTTTGTTCGGCAGCGCTTCCAGGTCCTCGGCTTCCAGGGCCTCCAGATACCGGGCCCGGATACGCGTATCCGCATCAGCCTGCTCCAGGCTGATGTCCAGTTCCTCTCTGCGATTCCGCAGCCATTCGCCCAGAGGGCGCACATTGTCCTCAGTCACGCCCTCAACTATACCTGGACTACATTCAAATGTCAAGTTCGTTCTCAGATTGCACCCGAGAACCTGCACGTACACCTCAGTTCTGATAGCCATTATAGGTTGAGGGAAAGACCGCTTTGTGCTATACTGACAGCCGAAGCATGGGGCAAGTCGCCAGAAAAGCTCTTTCCACATCGTCCAGGCCAACCGATCTTTGGGCTCATGGGGGGATTTATCTCCATGAATCTGACGCCAGAGAGATCAATCGTAGCGAGGGCACAACATGCCTCTGATAGAGTTTCTTTTTTGGAAGGATTGCCCTTCGCACGCTGAGGCGTTGGAACGCCTGCGCAAGGTTATGGCGGAGGTGGGCGACCAGTCACCCATCGAGCTGATCGAAGTGCGAGCCGATGAGGATGCTGAACGTCTGAGCTTTCCCGGGTCGCCCACTATTCGCATCGATGGTGACGACGTAGACCCATCTGGTGCGGAGCAAATGGGCACTGCCCTTACTTGTCGCATCTATCGACTGGAGGATGGCCGTTTTTCGCCCTTACCCTCGGAGGAGATGATCCGGCACGGGCTATCGTAGCTATGTCCGTCTCTAGCATTGTGCTTTGCGCTTGGGTAGGGCCACGGCAAAGTGATTCTGAAGGAGAACTTTGACCACCTCTTTCTTGTATGGTATAATCGCCCGCGTTTCAGATCTGACAGCGAGTTGCAGCGATTGTTACCGCTAGCACTTGTCCGGCATCGTCGAGTAGGTGGCAATCTCCTCTCCCTAGCGCTCTTTGCCTCATTTTACTCCTGGGATAAGGCGCTGCGCATGCTGAAATTGGTCTGTGACTCCCTGAATGGCGCAGCACCAGTTCCATCGCGCTCAAACGGGTCGAAATGCTAGCAGGAAGTGGGGATATGCAGGAGAATCTGGTAGATTAAGTGTGGAGGATGAAATGAAATTTGGCAAACAGGCTGCAAGGGTGTGGTTGGTGACGTTGTCCGTACTCATCGCGATGGGATTATCTGTGGTCATTGGCGCAGCACAGGGCGATGGCCAGCCCTCGCGCGCATTGAAAAAGGACAAGACCGTATTCCTTCCTCTCGTGGCAAACATGAAGCCTACCACAACTTTACCTTTCGCCGATGACTTTGGCCAGAATATGTCAGAATATTGGACGGTATACCCGTTTGAGGGGGAGGACTGGGATCAGGACAGGAACAATGGCTATTATTGGTACGACTACGATAGCGCGAAGGGTGATGACAAGTGGGGATTATCGATGTTCCTCGGTCCAGGTTCCGAGTTGTGGACTGATTATGAGGTCATTACTGAACTCAAGGTCCCTGACGCGGGTAGTCCAACTGGTGGATTGGCTGGCATCTGGATCCGCGGTAGCTACGCGCCAGACGGGCGCATCGGCGGCTACTACATACACCTAAAGAAGCGTACCGATGAGGTGGACCTGTGGCGCATCAATCCGGGGGCGCGAGACCTTGGCGACGCGGAACTGGTACTTTATCCGCGCTACGTTCCCGGCATCGGGAAATCATGGTTTACTCTCAAGGTGAGAACACAGGGAGCCAATATTAAGGCATGGTTAAAGTCGGATGGTGACTACACGTTGCTGTTCGACTGGACTGACCCGCAGGCAGTCTATACGCAGGGAACCGTCGGACTGTCGGCCTACAGGTCCAGGGCCACCTATAGGAATATCACGGTCACGGAGATATCGTCCAGCAGTCAGTAATTGTGTATTGGGTTGTAGGTATAGCTGGGTACCTGGCGTGGGCTACGGCGTGATGAGGACCACACACTGAGAACAGAATCGGGTTTGAGGAGGATGGCATTGAAAAGGTCTAAGCGAAGCAGGTTGGTGATTTCTGGATTGATGTTGTTGGCGGTTCTTGCCCTGGCCGCGGGTGGGGGTGTTGCCCAGGGCAGCCAAGGATTCTCGCCAGAGCATGGCAGCTCTGCCTTTGGCCCGGATTCGGTCGAAGTAGTGACCGCAGTGTCCGAGGTTACGTTGGATAAGGATGTCGAACCCAAAAAGATCGATGCAGGCGACCCTGTGACCTATACTGTCACGTTCAACAACAAGGAGCGTTCTGACGCAACGGTGGAGGAGATACGGGATACGCTGCCAGCGGGCTTTTCCTTTGCCGGAATCGATGCTGCCAGTGATATCCAGCAAGTGCCGACAGGAATCACCGGTACCATCGTTTGGAATGGATCCTTTGAAGTCCCTGCTCGGGATAGCCTGACCCTCATTTACAAGGCAAACACGGGGGGGGCTCAGAGACACCGACAAATGAGGTCACGGCGGTCATAAATGGCGAAAACGTGGGCCCTGAATCGGCCACCGTTGAGATGGAGAAAAGCTATTCCTTTCTGCCGATCATGCGCCGGAGCTTTAGCTACGCAAATTTCTCCATCGCCAAGAGCGCCTCGCCGACGCAATTGAACGTGGAGGAAACGGTAACCTATACAGTTCTGCTGCGCAACGAGGGTGATCTACCGGGCAAGCTGGACAAAATCTCGGACACCCTTCCGGAGGGGTTCACCTTTGATTCCATGGTTGCCGGCAGCGACATCATGACAGCACCGACTGGGACTACCGGCACCATCGTCTGGAACGCAGACATGGACGTAGCGCCCAAGACTGAGACGAAACTGATCTACAAGGCAAAGGCTGGCGCCGAGGGGGGAACTTTTACCAACAGCGTGACCGCCACAACCCTGGTTGGCTTCCCGCCAGAAGAACCTGCCGTGGCCACCGTCCAAGTCAAACGACCCAGCGCCTTCGAGGATGACTTTGAGGATGGCATTGGCGAGTGGACGGCGTACACGAACGCAAAGCGAGCGAACGAAGATATGTGGTTTTGGGACCGGGGGGCCGGCCGCCATGGGAGCGACGCCTACTCCCTCAACGCGATGCGTGCAGACAAAGAAAAGTGGTTCGCTCACGACGCCCTGACCATGCACCTGGGTGAGGGCTCGGAGGAATGGACCGATTACCGCTACTCGGTCTGGTTCAATATGCTTGGTGGCCGGCAGGCCGGCATCTGGCTCCGAGGGGAGTACCGGGATTCCGAGGAGAGTGGTCAGTGGGTGACCGGATACTATTTCACCGTCAAGGTTCGTGACGATGAGCGAGATACGGCCAAGCTCTGGCAATTGCGTACGGCAGAGGAACATGGGGACGAAGTTCACGACTACTATTGGTACCACTATCAAAATCCCTTTTTGCTCGAGGAATTTCACTTGGAAACCGCCAATGTAGAAAAAGGGAGATGGTCCGAACTCGCTGTGGAGGTCAGGGACAACAATATCAAAGGCTATGTTGACGGTGAACTGGCCATTGACTTCACCGATACTGTAGGCTCGGTCTTCCGAACGGGTACCATTGGGCTGTACGCCTACGGAAGTTCGCCCGCTTATGCGGTCGTCAATTTCGATGATGTGAAGGTCGAGCCACTGGATTGACCGTGACACACTAGCGCCGAGAGCCCCCCGTCGAATCTGGTGGGGGGCTCTCGTTGAATGGACCCATGGGACAAGCGTATCTGTGCTGCTTTGCTAGTGTTTGGGATGGTGTACTCTCAGATTGGAGTCCGTCTTGACATCTCTGCAACGGGTTCCTCAACACCCTACAGGGCGAACAACAGAGACGATTGAGCGCTACGGCCCCTGGGCAGCGGCCGTTGCGCTCTTTGTCACTGCATTCGTTCCTCGTGTCCTGGCCATCGGGAGCTATGCCACCGTTGACGAGCAGCGCTGGATCGAGCGTTCCATAGACTTTGTCTACAATCTGACGCACGGCGACCTGGCGACCATTGCCTCTGTCCATCCCGGCGTTACGGCAACGTGGGGTTTCGGCGGTTTTCTCCTGCTCTGGTTCCTTCTACAGGGAGATATCTCCGCTCTGAATCAGATGCGAGCAGATGGCAATTATGATCTACTCGCACTGCTGCCGGTAGCGGGGATGTTTGCCGTATTGGTGACCTCGGTCACGGTGGTGATTAGCTACTGGCTGCTCAGAAGGCTGTTTGGGGGGAAGCCCGCGTTCATTGCCGCTCTTCTGATCGCCGTCGATCCCTACTATCTCGCTCATTCTCGCCGAGTCCATGTAGATGCAATCCTGGCCAGCACCATGTTTCTCTCTGTGCTGGCGCTCCTGGTATACGTCGTCCAGCCAAGAGCGACTTCACAACGACGCTACCTGGTACTGTCCAGTGTTTTTGCCGGCTTGGCCTGGCTAACCAAGCTGCCGGCTCTGTACCTGATCCCCTTCACCCTGCTCGCGCTCGCCAGTCGCCTTATCTACTTGACCTGGGGGCAGCGATTCAATACATCGTTGCTCTGGCACGAACTAAAGTCCTTTGCGCTGTGGATTGCGGTGGCCTGCCTGGTCTTTTTCGTACTTTGGCCATCGATGTGGGTCCAGCCTGGTGAGGTGCTGGCCCAGCTTGGCCACACGTTCTCCTGGGGATTGGAGGCTACCCATACCTCTGCCCTGATTGCTGATGCTGCCCCCATGCAGTTTTTCATGGGCAAGGTCGTGGTTGATCCTGGCCCTGGATACTATCCTCTGATCTCAGCCTTTAGACTATCCCCAGTCGCTTTTGCCTTTTTCCTGATGGGTCTCGCCGCGATTGCAGTGGCTCAGTGGCGAAAGAGCTGGCCCGGGGAACAACGTTTGGCTGCAGGGCTGGCAGTAGCCTACATCTTTTTCTTTGTGGTCATGATCTCACTGGGGGCGAAAAAGCTGGAGAGCTACGTCCTTCCTGTTTTCCCCATGGTCGACGTCGTAGCGGCCCTTGGCCTGTCGGCATCTCTCAACTGGCTGGCGAACAGATGGCAGCAGCGAAAGAGGAATAGTGCACAAAATGCTGCCTGGGTTCTCTACGGCCTGGCAACCATCGGCATCATCGGGTCTTTGTTCCTATGGCTGCGCCTGAGACCCTACTATTCAACCTACTTCAACCCGCTGTTGGGCGGCGCAGGAACGGCTTCCCGCCTGTTTGTCTTTGGTGGCGGGGAGGGGCTCGATCTGGCGGCCCAATACCTGAACCAGAAACAGGATGCTGAGAACCTCAAGGTCTCCGCCGCCTATCCCAATCATGTCTTTCGCCATCATTTCAAGGGAAACACCCAGCCGCTGAGGCAGGGCAATTGGACGGGACTGTGGCTCCTATCTGATTATGTTATTTCCTACTTGAGCTATTCGCAGCGCGATATCCCTTCACCTGAGGTGGTCGAAACTCTTGAAATGTGGGAGCCCGAGTATGTAGCCCAAATCAACGGCATCGAGTACGCCCGGGTGTACAAGGTGCCCTCCCTTGTTCTGGACAAGGCTCCCGCCGTCACCCATCCGGTCTCTGTCAACCTCGGCGACAAGGTGACATTCCTGGGCTACGATCTGGAGACGCAGCAGGTAGAGACGGGCAGCGAGATAGAGGTCACGCTCTATTGGCAGCGCAGGGAGCCCCTGGAGACCGACTATAGCGCGTATCTGCACCTGATCAACGGTGTGTATGACGTTTGGGGGGGACAGGACGGCGGCCCGCTATGGGGCGCCATGCCCACCAGCCTTTGGGAGGAGGAGATGGTGGTGGCTGACAGAAGGCAGCTCCAGGTCCTGCCGGGTACCCCGCCAGGCGTATACCAGATCGAAATGGGGATGTACGATCCGATGGCCATGGTTCCCCTGGAGCCCGTGAACGAAGATGGCAACCTTCTCTTGGGCTCTGTGGAGGTCGTACGGGGCGCAGTGAGCCCGCCTCCTTCCCCGCACGTAGCTCAGGAGGCTAATTTCGACAACCAGGTACGCCTGTTGGGCTACGACCTGGAGGGTCAAGGTGAGCCAGGCGCTACCCTGCAACTGACACTGTTCTGGGAGAGTCTTGCATCAATGGCAGAGGACTATACGGTCTTTGTGCACCTGGTCAGCACAGATGGCAAAATCTGGGGCCAACGAGACAGCCAGCCGGTGACAGGTTTTTACCCGACGAGCCTTTGGATACCGGGCGAGTTTGTGCGCGATCAGATTGACCTTCCCATCTCAGACGAGGCGCCCACTGGCGAGTATGATCTTGTGGTGGGCATGTACCATCCCGGTACGGGCCGGCGCTTGCCCGTTTTGAACAGTGCTGGCAAGATTGTGGGCGACAGTACAACTTTGGGACAGGTGCAGCTAGGAGGGCCATAGGCCAGGCAAGTGCATTGGTACCCTGACCCTGTTTTCTACTATGACCATGCAGCGTTGGTTCGAGAACGAGAAACTGATCCGCTTCGCGACCTTGGGCGTACTTGTTGCCCTGGTTGTATTCCACGCCGTCAACAATTGGCTGTGGCTCACGACCAATGTGACAGTCCTGGGTTGGGACGTGCCCTCGCACCTGGGAACCAGTTTCATATACGACACAATCCTGCGCCCCTTTGGTCCCAAGACGCTCTTTGCCGCGGTTACCTGGCATCCCAACCGCCCGCCTCTGTATTTCTTGTCGGCAGTTCCCCTCTACCGGTTCTTTGGCCTTTCCGGGGACGTAGGGACGATGGTCAACGTGCTCTACCTGGCGGTACTGTTTGGTTCGGTATACGGTATTGGACGGCGACTTGGTGGAAGACGCGTGGGCCTCTTGGCCGCTTTTGTCGTCGCTACCCTGCCAATGATCTATGCTATCTCCCGTTACTTTTACCTGGAGCTAGCGCTGACGGCCATCGTAGCCCTGAGTATCTACCTGTTGCTGACCAGTGACGGCTTTGAAAACCGGGCAGCGTCCTTGCTGTTCGGGCTTTCTTTTGGGCTGGGCTTGCTGACAAAACGTACCTATCTGGCCTTTGTCTTTGCCCCACTGTGTCTGGTTGTCATACGCTCCAAAGCGCTGGAGAGTTTGAAGCAGCGATGGCGGTCCGGATTACATCTTGAGATTAAGGAAATTCTCCTGGCCTTGGTCCTTGGGTTGGTTCTGGCGGCTGCCTGGTACCTGCCGGCCCGCGAGATTGCCAACCAGTTGCCGTTGGGAGGCTGGGTTGTACCCTTGTGGGCCATCCTGATTGCGGTGACGGTCTATTTGCTACGCCTGCAACCGGGCCCTGACACCAATCTCCTATCCGCCTTGTTCCTGGGTGGTACGTTGGGTTCGCTCTGGTACCTCCCCCGCATCACATTCATTGAACGCCTGTTGCGCTTTGGCTTCGGTGTGAATGACCCTTGGGAACGGTCCGCCAATCTGGACAGATTGGATACCTATGGCTACTTTCTGGTCCAGATGATCAATGAGCACCTGTCTCCCGTTTATTTCATCTTTCTGGCCATTGCTGTGCTGGCTCTGCTCCTGTACCTGTGGCGCAAAGGTGATGTATGGGCCATATTGCGGCGGGCCAATGACGCTTGGTGGGTGACGGCCCTCTGGGTAGCCGGATCCTACCTGCTGCTCACCCTCTCTATCTATCGAAAATCGCGGGGGATCACGCCCGTGCTGCCTGCCCTGGCCCTGCTATTGGCGGCCGGACTCTTCCGGCTGCCGTGGAAAAGGGTGGTTACGATACTGGTCATCCTGCTTGTTGGTTGGGGGCTGTTGCAGTTCTTTGTCCTCTCCTTTGAGGTACCCCACCAGATAGCAGAACAGACATCCTTGACCTTGCCGGTATTGGGCGATACTGGCCTCTTTGCCCGGGGCGGAGCGCACCTGCTGCCGGATGATGGCGAGACGGATCGCGGCTACTGGGTGGTACCGGACATTCTGCAGATAGTTGAGACAGACCGGCAGGCTTCTGGCGCGGAGAGCGCCAAGCTGGGGGTGCTGGTCAACAACGAGCACGTGAACCCGGACCTGTTCGGATTGTTGGCGCTTCAGGGCTATCCTGCCATCCAGGCGCAGAACCTTGCTCGCTCCGGTATCCCCGATTCCATCGCATCTCACCTCTTCGAGTATGATTATTTAGTCATGATCGAGGAGAACTACAAGTGGATCGATGACGCGGCTCAAGAAGCGCTGCGCCACCTGGAGGCAGCACCGGGTCTATTTGATGCGACATTTGAGCTGGATCGGGAGTTTCCGCTGCCTGACGGCGACACGGTACTGCTCTACCGCAAGGCGCAACGGCCTGTGGAAGCGTACGACATCGCTGACTATCAGGCTGTGGCCCAAACTCTCGCGACAACAGGACAAGAGACCGATGCCATCCTAATCGTGCCGCCCGACCAGGCCGAGGCTGTGGGGCGCGCCTACGACGGGGCCCTGACACCGTACCTGTTGCCCCAGGGACCGTCTATTGAACCTGAAGCGATGGCCGAGGTATTGGAAGAGATCGTTGCCCACCATCCGGTTGTCTTTGCTGTTTTTCGAGAGGAACAGAGCGTCGATCCGGATCGTTCTATCGAAGGATGGCTGAACGAGCACGCTTACCGTGGGCAGACCGATTGGCATGGCAGCGTGCGTTTGGTCACCTTCGGTGCACCGCTTGCTGATGCAGGTGGTGCTCACGGGGGAAGTGAGGAGATAGAGCACCCGCTGGATGTCCGGCTGGGGGAGCAGGTCAGGCTACTGGGCTATGACCTGGCTGAGGAGCAGATCGAACCCGGCCGTATGGTACGTCTGATTCTTTTTTGGGAGACAAGTGAGCCATTGGCTGAGCAGCTCACTGTCTTTGCTCATGTATTGGATGCAGAAGGGCAATTGGTGGCTCAGCAGGACAGCCAGCCAGGAGGCGGCTCTCGACCGACGACCGCGTGGGCGGTGGGCGAGGTAATCCAGGATCCCATCGGGATCCTTATCCCGGCTGGAACACCCAGCGGCGAATACCAAATCGTGGTGGGCATGTACCACCCAGATACGGGCGAACGTCTGCCCGCGGTGGCTGAAAGTATGGTTGTTGCAGGCTCCCTGCCAGCAGGGGGCGACAGCGTAGAACTGGGTACGATCCAGGTGAAATAAGGTTGCGAGGATGGAATCACTATGAGTCAATCGGACATCTATCTCTCAGTCGTCATCCCTGTGTACAACGAAGAAGAATCGTTGGTTCCCTTGCACGAGAGCCTGACCGAGGCGCTGGCAGGATTGGACCGAAACTATGAGCTGATCTTTGTCGACGATGGCAGTACGGACAGCAGCTTGTCCGTACTGCGAGAGTTGCTGGCTGGAGATGAGCATATTCGCGTGGTTCGCCTGAGACGAAATTATGGGCAAACTGCTGGCTTTAGCGCCGGTTTCGACCGGGCGCGGGGCGAGGTAATCGTTACAATAGACGCTGACTTGCAGAACGATCCGGCCGACATCCCCCGCCTGTTGTCCAAGTTTGAGGAGGGCTATGACGTAGTCAGTGGCTGGCGCAAAGACCGGCAGGATCGCTTTCTTGATCGTCGATTGCCTTCCATCATGGCCAACCGCCTGATCTCCTGGGGGACTGGCGTCCACCTGCACGACTATGGCTGCTCGCTGAAGGCCTATGGCCGTGACGTACTCGCTGATGTACGGCTCTACGGCGAGATGCACCGTTTTCTCCCCGCCCTGGCCTATGGGCAGGGCGGACAGGTGACCGAGATAGAAGTCGCACACTATCCCCGGCGGTTCGGCCAATCCAAGTACGGTATCTCCCGTACCTTCAGAGTCTTGCTGGATCTGCTGGTCGTCAAATTCATGCTCAGCTACTCCACGCGCCCGATCCACATCTTTGGGCTGGGCGGCTTGATTGCGCTCATGATTGGCGGCGCGCTCTTGGTTTACCTGGCGGTCGTAAGGCTATTCATAGGCCAGGATATCGGAGATCGACCCCTGGTACTGCTGGCGATCCTGCTGACCATGTTGGGCGTGCAACTCATCACCAGCGGGCTGCTGGCCGAGCTGGTAACCCGTACCTACTTTGAGGCGCAGGGCAAGCCGATCTATACAGTGCGTGAGGAGTTGGGAGACTGAGAGCGGCAGCGATGGGAGAACCAGAACTGCGTACCCGGTTCCACTGGCAAGCCTGGGGCCCATGGCTAGCCCTGGCCCTGATCGTCGCCGTTGGAGCGGGGTTGCGGCTGGGCTACTTCCTGAACGGCGACCCGTTCGTGGACGAGTGGGCCACGATGCTTGTAGCCCAGGGTATCTGGGAACGAGGGTTGCCTTTCCTGCCGTCGGGCAGTTTCTACGGCCACGGGATTCTGTTCTCCTATCTCGATGCTATCTTCCTGGGGGTGCTGGGCTGGACACCGGAAGTGGCCCAACTGCCCAGCTTGATCGCTGGCCTGGTAGCCATCCCCCTTGCCTATTGGGTTGGGCGCAGCCTTTTTCCCGCCCCAAAGACTGGCCTGGGCAGCGGCGCCAAGCAGTCCATCACTGGGACTGAGGGCAACGTTGCCAAGCGTTGGCAGGCTGAAGCCATTGGCTTGCTGACTGCCGCCTTGCTGGCATTGGACCCCAGTGCTATCCTTTGGGCTGGCCGGGCGCGGGCCTACACGCTGCAGCAAGTCTTGGTGCTATTGGCGATCCTGTGGCTCTACCAGCGGCGCTACATGTTCTTTTCCTTGGCCTTCGTAGGCGCGGTCTTTGCCCACGCAGAGGCGGCGCTGTTGTTGCCCGGTTTTGCCTTGGGATTGCTGCTGTTAGAGGGCTGGAAAGTTCTGCGCCGATTCCAGGTGTGGCTGGCCTTTGGTTTAGGTGGGTTGGCGGTACTGGCGCGGTTTTCGATCCACCGCCTGATCTCAACCGGGGGTGGGCAATTTCAGCCCATCGATTCCCGGCCAGCACTGCAACCGACGCTGGATCTCCTGGCTGGCCTCAAGCCATTTTCACCCTACTTTGTCGAGCCCCATCGCCTTCTGATTAGCTTGCTCTTTGTGGTAGGCTTGGTCTTTGCCGTACGCGCCTGGCGACGCTCGGACAGGTCAAGCGGCTACTTGCTTCTTTACCCGCTCTGCCTGGTCACCCTGGCGCTGATGCTGACAGTGGTGGGCCAGAGCTGGAAGGATCCCCGCTATCTGTTTATGCTGTTGCCCGCTTTTTTTATCCTGGCTTCAGCAGCGGCTGTAGACTTGACGACAGTCGTGCTGGATCGACCCCACGTACCCAAGTGGCTGGGCATCGCTGGAGCCGCGCTGTTGATCATGCTGCTCCTGGTTCCGCCGATACCCAAAGCGCTGGATACCATGACCAAGCTGGAGGAGGGCTACGGACCAACTCTGGCCTATGTCCGCGAGCACTGGCAGCCGGATGACCAGGTAGCCGGCTGGGCAGTGCCGGCTATCGCCGTCGAGCTGGGGCAGGTTGACCATTTTGCCATGCAGATTCGTCACGAAGAGTTTCTCATGCAAGAGGATGGTGTTTGGGTAGATCGCTGGGTCGGGGCACCGCTCATGGATAGCGTAGAGCAACTGGAAGTCGCCCTCGACGAGCCCGGACGCCTCTGGTTTCTGACCGATGAGTTCCGCTTCCGAGCTCGTTACACACCCGAGTTCGCGCAGGCGATCTGGGATCGAATGGAACCAGTTTTCCGCTATCACAATGCGATGGCCTTTGTCGAAAAGCCCGAGGAAGAGGCAGCATACTACCGGGACGCGCAGGCTAGCTTTGAGGGGGGGATAGACCTGGTTGGCTATGGACTGGAGCCTGCCAACCTGCAGCCCGGCGATGTGCTGACCGTGACCCTGCACTGGCAGGCC
>CAWANP010000004.1:0-911834 GCA_963783445.1 uncultured Chloroflexia bacterium
GCCAAAGGTGCGTTTTAGCTCATGCAGGATCGTCTCCAGCGGGTGGCGCTCGCCGCCCTGCCCCGGGCCCAGCTCTTCCGGGCGGTAGGCGCACACGATCAGGATGCGATTGCCTGCCGGGCAAGCCGCCGGCAGATGGAACAGGAGACCGATCGAAGCGCTGTCGGCCCATTGGACGTCGTCCAGGACCAGCACCAACGGATGCTGCTCCTCCACAGCGTCCAGCACCCGGGCGCACTGCTCGAAGAGGAAGCTTTGCTCCAGGTCCACTGTCCGGTCCGGGCCCGCCCGGCCAACGCCCGGAGGTGCTCCACCAGCATTGGCGTCTGGCAGGGCCGCAGCGAGGCGCGAGAGTCAAGCATCGCCATCCAGAAGGATGCCGATCGACGACGGGCCCCAGATCAAAGGGAGGTCATGACCAGCGGCAGTGCGTCCCACAAGCGGCGGGCGTGATCAAGCCGGTGGAGCCTGCCAACCAGCGGGCTTCAAGATCGCCGGTAAGCATCGCCATCACGTCACGGAAGGGAAGGTACGGATCGCCGGCGCCAGCGTAGGCATTGCAATCGCCCCTGGCGACCAGGAGCTCGGGATGCGCGCTCATCGCGCGGCGGGCGAACTCGTCCAGCAGCGCCGACTTGCCCTGGCCCGGCCCGCCGGTCACGAAGGCAACGCGACCCGTTCCCTGCAGCGCCTCATCGGCAAAGGTCGGCCAAACGGGCCAGTTCCTGGTCGCGGGCGACAAAGAGCGGCGATGAGGCATCGTCTGCGCCCTCGAGCAGAAAGCGCGGCGGATGGAAAGCTGGCAGGCGGGCGTGAGTCGGCGTGAGGATCTCCAGTTCGCCGTCCCGGATGCGTTGGGCAAGCCGGGTCGTCTCTGTCTCTGGCTCGACCCCCAGCTCCTCTGCGAGCACCGTGCGGCAGGCCTCGTACTGGGCCAGGGCCTCGGCGCGCCGACCGCTGCGGGCCAGCAGGCGCATCACCTGGCGGCGGGCCGTTTCATCCCATGGTTCCAGGTCCACCTTTCTCCAGGCGTGGGCCAGCGCTCGCTCGTACTCGCCCCGGCGTTCGTAGCTTGCCACCAGCCGGGACAGGAGGTCCAGCACCTTGCGCTGAACCTGCTCGCGCTTGAGGATCCGCCACTCTTCAAAGAGGGCGCTGTCGGGCAGGGATAGGTCCTCCAGGAAGGCGCCCCGGTACAGGCCAAGGGCCTGTTCCAGGGCCTCCGGTTCCGGGACCTCCGTCCGCTCCAGGCCTGGCCAGCAATCCGGCAAAGGTGCGGGCATCCACCCAGGCAGTCGCCGTCGGGGTTCAGGGCGATGGCTTCCCGGGTGGCAATCAGGAACGGCGGCTCGGCCTCATAGTCGCCGATGGCCAGGCGGAGCGAACGGAGGGTGTGGCGCAGGTTGGCCCGGGCCGCGCCTTCCAGCCGGTCGGGCCAGAGCATCTCCGCCAGGGCTTCGCGGCGGTGCCGGCCATCGGCCTCGGCGGCCAGGTAGGCCAGCAGGGCGCGGGTCTTGAGCGTTTCAAACGGGTGACCGGTTCGCCGTCCAGGGTCACCTCGAACGGCCCCAACAAACGAATGGCCAGGTGGGCCATCGGGTCAGCAACCCCCTTCTGGTCAGACCAGCGCCTGTCGGCCGGCGATCAGGCCACGCGCTGCGTGGCGATGCCCGGCCAAACTGCCTTGCTCCAGGGATCCACGGACAGGATTCCCTCCAAACGATTATACCACCAGGGTGGCCTGGCTGCAACTTGCGCCGAGACCGCACATGGATCACACGGTTTCCACACGGCTGGGGGCTATACTGGGCTTAATGAGTTTCAACCATCAGCTGAAGAGAGGAGCATGGAGAAACTCGTGAAAGACCGAAAGAGGCGGTACCTGGCTTACCTGCTGCGCCTGTGGCAGGTGTGGGACAAGGGGCAGACCGATTGGCGGGCTTCCGTTGAGAATGCCCACACCGGTGAGCAGCAGGGCTTTGCGGGCCTGGCGGAGCTGTTCAGCCTTTCTGGAGAATGAGAGTCGGTCAGGTTGTTCAGGACGAGCACGCGCCCAATATGGGCAAGAAAGGAGGCGATATCGACAAGCAGTAGCCCGATTGCTTGGCGTGAATCCAGGAGAGAGATCTGCAGATCAAAAACAGGAGGTGGGAAATGAGAGCACGTTTGATGGTAATCATGGTACTGGCGCTGATGCTGGCACTGCCTGGGACGCTGCTGGCCCAAGAATCAGACCCGGCGGCAGTGGCTCGATCTGCCTATGAGGCACTGAACGCTGGCGACGTCGAAGCTGCCCTGGCGCTGTACGCCGACGACGCGGTTCTTAGCCTTGGAGCCTTTGGTTCCTTCTCGGGCAAGGAGGAACTCCGTGGGTCCTTTGAAAACGAGGTGGCCAAACACGCAACCTGGGAATTCAGCGATTTTCAAGTCGAGGGTGACACGGTCACCTTCACGAACCGGTATACGAATGACGACCTGCAGGCTATCGGCATCACCCTTGAAGGTACGGAGGTGATCACCATCCAGGATGGCAAGATCACGACCGACACCTGGGCCGTGACAGACGAATCAATGGCAGAGCTTCAGGCTGCCATGGCCTCCTTGCCAGTAACAGGAGGTGGCGTCGTTCCGTTCCATGCTGTGGTCACGGTCCTGGGTGGGCTGGCAGTCGTTGGCGGCCTAGGCATGAAGTTGCGGCGCCGCCGTTGACGTCAGACGGTGATGCTTGAGGGGATGAGGGTACCGTGCGGGACGGGGAGTTTGGGAGGCGGCTGCTGAGCTTCCCGTCCCCCTGCACCGATGACAGCCTTATACTGGCCGTGACACGACCCAGAGATCCGTTTGCCTGCCTGGCGCTCGTTACCAAGGGTAGCCTTTGAGGCCCTGGCAGCCCTTCAGCGCGGAGATCTCGCCGCAGTGGGCATTGATGTGCCAGATGATAAAGAGCTCCAGCGCCTGGCCCACGTTGATCTCACCGGCGGTAGTGTGTACTTCTGCGCTCCAGATCCTCGGGGGTGAGAGAGGACAACCAGTTCTGAGCAGTGCTCCGGACCTGGCCAGCGTACGCGTGCAACTCGGACAGGTCCACTTGAACATCCTGCATGCAGAGCTCCGCTGGTCTGCTCTCGACGGTTTCCGGTTGCGGCTTCCCCTCTATGCAGTAGTTTCGCACATAGTAGTCCACATAGGTCAGGATATGCGAGTAGACGGAACCGATGGTATTGGCAGTGCCGGGAGGCCTCCAGTCGGCTTGCTCCTGAGTCAGGTCGGCGGTAACCTGGCCCAGGACATCAAACGCAGCACCCAGCGAGAATTGAAGTAGATCAACGGTATTCATTTTCTGCTCCTTTCTAAACAAATCTAAGCTTATTGAGACGATCCTTGTAGACAGATCCTCCGGAACCTGGACAACGCATCTGCCCGAAAGCTTTGACGGGCGGACGATACCACCTTCGTACGTGGCAGCTTCCTGTGATTGCTGAGCTTGTTCCAGTCCAGAGCTTTCGGGCAGATATGCATAGCCGACCGGATGCTACTCCCGCTCATCATCTGAAGAACAAGCCGAATGCTATGGTGAGGCCCCAAGCCTGACGTGCGCTCGCTGGAGAAAGTTGTCTCTCAACTCTCCGTTTGGGTACGGTGTCCGCCAATTCCTCGACAAGTTCGCGCGCGGTGGCGAACTCCTTCTCGGCTTCTGACTGGCCGGTCCATAGCGCGGTACAGCCGCCCAGGCTGGCGTGTAGAGCGCCACAGCAGAAATCGCTCTCCCGTTGCCCGGGCGTTTTCTATCGCGGCCTGCAGCAAGGTATGTGCTTCCTCCGTGTGTCCCATGGCGGCCAACGCTTCGCCTTTCAGCTTCCACAGGAAGGTGATCACGCGTCCAGGCGACATGCCGGGGGCCGAGGCAATCAAACGCTCGATGATGTCCAGCGCCAGCGCCGGGTCGCCCTGGGCAAGCGCCAGTTCTGCCCGCCTGGCCCAGCAGTAGCGCTTGCCCATCGTATCCATGGGCGTTTCAGCGGAGAGCACCGTCTCCAGAGCAGGTCTGGGCCTGCGTCAGATCGTCGAGCAGGCAATGGGCCGCTGCCAGCGCGCCGGTTGCCTAATGGATCCAGTACTGGGAGCGCAATTCTTCGGCCAGGGTCAGCGCCGCTTCGAGTTGCTGCCGCGCCTCTTCAGGCGCAAGCAACTCCAGGTACAGCACCCCCAGGGCGAACTGATTCGCCCACCATCCACTCGCGATGTCCGATCTGCGGAGGCGATGCCAAGACCACGTTGGATGACCTCCAGGGCCTGCCCAAAACGGCCCTGCACCATGTGCAACCGGCCCAGAGACCAATGCGCCCAGGCTTCGCCGGCCGGCGAGCCGATCTCCCGTGCGATGCGAATGGCCTCTTCAAAGTCTCGCCGGGGACTGATGGGCACGACTGGCTGGAACCGACCGTCAGCGATGTATACGTCGAGCCGCTGGCTGTCTCGGCCCGTCAGGCTGGAACCAGGCTGGGCTGATCATCCAGCTCCCGGAAGAGCGCGATGGCCCGATCATAGTACCCGACGCTGGCGGTCAGGTCGCCGCCCAACAGACTGGCAATGCCCAGCAGGTCCAGGGTGTTCGCCAGGTCCCGCCGGTCCCCTACCTCTTCAAAGATCTCCAGGGCTTCCTGATGATGCTCATTGCCGCCCGCGGG
The DNA here is from genome assembly GCA_963783445.1 of uncultured Chloroflexia bacterium. Classification (GTDB taxonomy): domain Bacteria; phylum Chloroflexota; class Anaerolineae; order JAAYZQ01; family JAAYZQ01; genus CAWANP01. Next base: position 4,689 of record CAWANP010000004.1, read on the forward strand.
TTTTCAGCGTTCAGCGTACCAATTGCCCATCCAGTTCAGGCTGTCCGCCAGAACCGCCGGATCGTCCATCCGCCGGGCCAGTTCCAGTGCTCGCTCGAAATAGTCACGGGCGCTGGTTGTAGTCGCGAGAGGCCCACAGTTTTCCCAGGTCGAGAGGGCGCGCCATTCCACGCGGCGTTCGCCAGCAGCGCGGGCGATCTGCAGGATGGCTTCGTGGTCGGCGCGCGCCCGATCGAACTCCCCAACGCTTTCGCAGGCCAGGCCGCGTCCACGGTGCAGCTTGGCCAGCGAGACGGCATCTGGGGAGACCCTCTCGGCCACCTCGATGGCCCGTGTGTAGTGCGTGATCGCTTCGTCGTTGGCATAAAGCCGGGCAGCGCGCTCCGCAGCCAGGGTCAAGTAATGGAAGCGTGCGGCCGTGATCGCCGGCCTGTGAAAGTGGTGGGCCAGTTGCACTGCCATCTCGTCCAGTTGTCCATCGTAAAGCTTCTCCAGAGCAGCGGCGACTTCCCCGTGCAACAGCCGCCGTTCTCCCTGGCTGAGCCGCTTGTAGACATAATCCTGGAAAAGGACGTGGCCAAACCTGTAGCGGGACAGCCGTCTCCGGCCGGTCTGCACCTCTTCCTGTTCTCTCACCAACCTGTGCCGCCTCTCTAAATCCTGTGAAAGCCGGTGCAGCAACGGCCTTTCCGCCATCTTTTGCACTTCAGCCACAACCTGGGCCGTGAACACCTCCCCCTCCACACTGGCGACGGTGAGGATCTCCTGCAATTCTGGATCAAGCCGGTCGATGCGCTCCTCGATCACCGCCTCCACTCGCGCAGGGAGCGCCTCCCAGTCCAGCGTCGGTCCCTCGATCCAGCACCCATCTTCATCCTTGAGCAGATCGCCCCGCTCCTGCATGGCGCGCAGCAGCTCGACGGTAAACAGGGATGACCCTCGGTGCGGTGGAACAGGGCGGCTCGGAATCCCTCCGCCAACCGGTTGGGCTCAGCGTCCAGGAGGGCGTCCACGAATCTGCGGCCCTCTGCTCCTGTCAGCCTGACCCAGGTCCACCCACACATCGCCGAAGGTGCGCTTGAACTCGCTCAGGACCTGCGCCAGCGGATGGCGCTCCGTCTGTCCCGACTTGTCGAAGGGCGACCCAAAGCCACCTCTTCCGGACGGTAGGCGCAGGCGATCAAGACCCTGCTGTCCGCGTCGGCGAGCCGCCGCCCCAGGTGGAACAAAAGGCTGATGGAAGCGGCGTCCGCCCATTGGATGTCGTCCAGGATCAGCAGCAGCGGCTGTTCCTGGCCACGGTGCGCAGCACATTGGTGACCTGCTGGAAGAGGTAGCTCTGTTCCACGTCCTTCGGACCTGTCCCTTGACGGCTGACCTGTTCCCTCAATCGTGGAAGCCAGGGCGCACTGGCTTGCTCGGCGATCATAGCGCGGGACAAAAGCGCCGCACCCGGCACCAAGACATCCAGCAGATGGGGACCGTGGTCCAGCAGCGCCTGGACGACGAGGGGAAATGCAGCCCAGAGGCGCTGGGCGTGATCGCGGGTGATGGCGCCAGCGTCCCACCTGGCTTCCACATCCCCGGTGAGCATGGCCATCACGTCACGGAAGGGCAGATAGGGGTCTCCCACGCCGGAGTAGGCGTTGCAGTTGCCGCTGGCGACCAGCAGGTCGGGATGCGCCTCCATCGCCCGCTGGGCAAAGGCGTCCAGCAGCGCCGTTTTGCCCCGGCCGGGGCCGCCGGTGATAAAGACCACCCGGCCCTGTCCAGCCAGCGCCTCATCGAGGAATGCGTCCAACTGCGCCAGTTCGCGCTCGCGCCCGACAAAGAGCGGCCGGTCAAACTCGTGTCTTGCCTCTTCTTCGGTGAGAAAGGCGGGAAGCTGTGGGGGCAGGTCCAATTCCCCGGCCTGGATCTGCTGGTAGAGAGCGGTCGTCTCCCCGGCCGGCTCAACGCCCAGTTCCTCCCGCAGCGCCTGTTTGCAGGTCTCAAACTGCCGCAAGCGCGGCTCCCCGCTGGCCCGTCCAGGCCAACAACCGCATGGCCTGCCTGTGGGCTTCTTCGTTCCAGGGAGCGAGCTGCAGCAGTCGCTGGGTATGGCGCAGGGCGTCGGCGTAACGGCCGCGCCGTGTGTGTCCTTCGATGACGCGTGTCAGGACCGCTTCGGCGCGCCCCCGCCAGCGTTCCCGCTCGCCCAGCAGCCAGTTCTCGAACTCGAGGATTGTCGTCCAGGTACAGGCCTTCCAGGAACTCGCCGCCCAGCAGCTCGGCCGCTTCCTCCCAGCGTTCTTCCGCTTCCAGTTGCAGCAATGTGTAGAGATCGACGGTTACGTCGGCTGAGGGGACAAAGGCCACCGCCTGGCGGTCCAGCTCCCAGCAGTCGGGCAGGATCTGGGCCAGGTTGTGCAGCTCGCGGCGCAGGTTGCTGCGCCCCTTGGATGGCGCCTCGTCGGGCCAGAACAGCGCCGCCAGGAGGTCGCGCGCGACGGAGCGCTGTTCGGCGGCAAGATAGCCGAGCAGTGCCACGGTGCGCCGCGAGCGGAAGCGCGGTACTGCCTCCGCATTGCGCTCGCATCTCTGCCTCTTGGCGGTGTTCTTCTTGCGTTTGGGGATTCGATCTACGCAGGCCGGGCCTAGAAGCGCAAGATGTCGTATAGCTCTGCTGCCATCCTGAATGCAAAAGCTCCATGACTGGGCTAATGGCATCCCCGGCGATTGATTATGGCAAGTGGTGCAATACCCCGCGGAGTGGACGAAAAGTGGACGCTTGTCAAATGCAATACGATGAGCTACAGAATTACAGACTCGACTGAAGTATATGTTGCAATAAACGACTAACATCTCTGTCATCAAAGAGAACCTGGAAGGAGTAATGTACTCTAATTATGAAAAGATTGAAACCAAACCGTATTCTCAAATTATCAATATCTAAGATCTTGTCAAGTATTTGGAGGGAAATGCGGAGTTCGCAAGTATGATGCGACACTGGCGAAACCCCTTGCTAGACGATGGCCTAGGCCAAAAAGGAGAAATAAAATGATTGACAAGTTAATCCAGAAATTTGAAGTAGGAGCTGAAAGATCTATCAGCGCTAGAGACTGGGAGACCTATGGAAGGTTTTTGCCGAAGACTTGAAAATGGTGACCGCAGTGCTGCCAGGTGTACCACAGGCCGTGAAGCCCGGATCCAGGTAGTCCAGGGTATCTATGAACTCATTCCCTGACGGTGTTGTTACTTTGCAGCGTTCTTTCGGTAGTGGGGATTGGGCTTGTATCGAATGGCTCTTTACCGGCACGCACACCGGTCCGATGCCAGGGGCGGCGGCTCCGTCATACCCCCCACTGGGAAGTCTATCGAGTGGCCCTACTGTATGATTATGAAGTTTAAAGACGGGCTGGTCAGCGAACTCTACGAGTACTATGACCAAATGAGCCTGATGCAGCAGCTTGGCCTGATGTGACGCCCCTAGCGCTGGCTAACTACTCGCTCCAGTTCAGCCGCCGAGGCTCACAAGAAGCCTCCGGCTGGCAGCCCATCCCCCGCTGGTTCAATGGCACTCTAGGCGCAGCAGGGAGACAAATGTCTGAGAGAATACAGGTCGTGGATGTGGCACAAATCTACGAACTGTGGAACGAGTTGCGGCTGCAGCGAATGACGGAGACATGGAGTGTTGGCTCTCCTTTTGGCTCGATGATGGCATACAGATGCCGCCGGGCGCTCCCCGGCGCGTTGGAAAAGCAGGAGATTCGGAGGGCGATGCAGCCCCTGTTTGACCTTTTGCCACCAGCAAGATGATCATCCAGCCTGAGGAGGTCAGGATATGGGCGATCGGGCCTATTCTCACGGCAGCTATGAATTCGAGATGTCGCCCAAGGAAGGAGGAAAGACCAAGAGCTGTTTTGGCAAGTTCTTGGACATATTGGAGAAACAGGTCGATGGTTCCTGGAAGATTGCCATTGACTGCCACAACTACGACACGCCTTCGGAATCAGCCTAGTGGTATCTGGTCTCGCGGATGCCGTCCGCCCTTGGCGCTTTTGCTTTTCTGGGCGAGGAGGTGGTCACACAGACAACTCGAAGCCAGCCTTTGTGACGGGCTGCGACAGGGATGGCGTGCTTCACTTCAGCCCGATTCTCGTCGTGGCAGGCGGACTGCTGCCTGCCCCAAGAGTTTCTGACTGAGATCGATGGCTAGAAGTATGACGAGCTTCCACGATAGGTGGAATCAAACTGAGAAAAGGAGGCAGCTATGAACAGGAGAAACGGGATCAATCAATCCAAACGCATGCTGGCGGTCGCGGCGCTGGCGCTGTGTGCCGTCGCGCTGGCCTTCCCTGTGGCGACAGCGTGCGCCGCGGGGGTCGAAGTGTACGTCTCCCAGGAAGGCGACGACGGCTACGGCACCGCCTGGTTCGTGGATCCGGGCGAGTGGTACGTGGCACCAGCTGCCCCTATCGCTCGGACCACGAAGGCCCTGCCAGCCGGCGACGGGTATGGCACCGCCTGGTTCGTGGACCCGGGCGAGTGGTACGCGGCAGGGGATGAGTCCTTCGCTGCTACCGGTCAGGGCGGGTCGAGTACCCCATAGGGGCGGAGTCACCTAGCAGCTGCCCGGGCTCCCATGCCTGGCCAAGCCGCGACGGTGGGGTGAGTTGGCCAGAACGGCAGCTCAGCCTTGCGCGCAGTCGAGTTCCTGCAACCGTTCCTGGGCAATCGCTGCATAGCGCGGTACGCCCATGTCCTGGAAGGCCGCCTGCGCCTCGCGGAGCTGCTCTGTGGCCCGCTGCCGGTCGCCGGGCTCGTCGCGGGTGACGTAGGCTTCGGCCCAGTCCAGGCGTACTCGGGCGCAATACCAGCGTGCCCCGCAGTCGCTAAGGGTCCTGCAAGCAGCCTCGAAACCATCCATGGCCCCGACCCAATCTCCTCCAGCGGCAGCTACCTGGGCTGCCAGCCACCTGCGGTGGCCCCCAATCCAGGCGTATGCAGGGCAGCACCGAAGCTGCCTCGTTGGCCTCAGCCAGCAAACGCCGAGCATCGGCCAGGCGGCCCTGCAGAGGCACAGATGCCCCACTGAACACCGGGTCTGGATACCGCGTTGGGGCGACAGGGAACGGTCTAAAGCTTAGTGGCTTCAGCCAGAGCTGCCTCGGCTTCGTGCCACTCGCCAGCGTCGGGCGGGGTCCCCAGTTGGCGGCTCTCCACGATGGCCAGACAAGCCCAAGCGAAATAAGTGCCAGTTCCCTCTCAAGGCCCTGCTCGCGCAGCGAGGCGCGCATTGACCTCGCCTCTTGGGCGCTGGCCGCCCATTGCCCGCGGTACCCCTGGTAACAAATCTCAGTTCCGAGAATTCAGCTACTGCCCCGGTGGGCTCGTCGAGATCCTCCAGCAGCAGCTTGGCCTCGGTGAAGGATTGTTCCACCTCTCCAAATCTACCGAATAGCAGAGCAAACCGGCCAGACTGTCGAGCATGCTGATCTGCGTAACAGTGAGTCCTGCCTGCCTCGCCAGCTCTGCGCCCCTCTCAAAGTGCTACCCGAGCCGTGGGTAGTCGCCCAGAGCCGGAGGCCGATAAGCCAGGTTCTGTGAGCGCGCAGGCCACCTGGAGCAGGCCATTCGTCTCGGCCAGCTCCACGGCCTGGGTCGCCAGCGCCAAAGACTCCTCGAATTGATAAAGCAGGGAAGCGTACTCCAGGTCGCCAGAGTAGGGCCTGCAACTCTACATCGCCTAGCCGCTTCGGCCATCGCCAGGGCCCGCCGGGCGTGCGGTTCGCCTTCTTTGCGCAGTGCAGCCACAGAGTAGGCACGCGCTGACTCGTGCAGTAAACGGGCTAGGCCGGGACCGTCCGGAGCGTGCTGGCCCCGGCCGAGCCCTTCAAGGCAGAGATTCAGAGCCTCAACCTGGTCGCCAGCCTGGCGGGCAGCCGAGGCCGAGCGGGCGTACAGCCGGGCTACAGCATCGCCATCTTCCAGTGCCCGGCAGCGCTCGATCCCCTCCCGCCAGGTGGCTATCGCCTCCTGGAAGCGGCTCTGCCGGGCCAGCGTCTCGCCCAGGTTGGAGAGGAGACTTGCCTCCCAAGGCTCTGGAGATTTCAGTGCCAATGCACGGCGGTAATAGCCCTCCGCTTCCCGCGTGGCATAGGCGGCCAGCGCCACGTCGCCAGCCAGGGTGAAGTACTTGAGGGCGCGCTGGTCGTCACCAGCCTCGGAGTAATGGTGGGCCAACTGCACGGCTACTTCCTCCAGACGGCCTGCGTACAGATCTTCCAGGACCCTGGCGACTTCTGCGTGCAGCATGGCCCGCTCGCCGTCGCCGAGGGCGTTGTAGAGATGCTGCTGGAACAGCGCGTGGGCGAAACGGTAACGCGACAGCCGCCGCCGACCCAGCGGCAACGCTGGCTGCTCCCGGACCAGGCGGTGGCGCGCCTCCAGATCCCGGGACAGGCTCCGTAAGATTTGCCGCTCGCTGACCTCTTGCACCTGGGCCACCACCTGGGCTGTAAACACCTCACCCTCGACGCTGGCCACGGAAAGAAACTCTCGCAGACCCTCGTCGAGGCGCCCAATGCGGGCTTGGATGATGCCCTCCACGCGGGGCGGCAAGGTACCCCAGTCCAGGGCCGGTCCCTCGATCCAGGCTCCGGCCTCGTCCTGCACCAGGTCGCCCCGCTCCTGCATGGCCCGTAGCAGCTCGATGGTGAACAGGGGGTGGCCACCGGCGTGCTCAAAGAGATCCCTTCGAAAGTCTTCTCCCAGGCGATTGGGCTCGGCATCCAGCAGGCTGTCCACGAAATGGCGTCCTTCCAGTTCCTGGACCTCAGCCAGGTGCAGCCAGATGTCGCCGAACTGGCGCTGCAACTCGGCCAGCACCTGCCGCAGCGGGTGCGGGATGGTGCGGGGGTCGCGGGGGCTGGCCGGGCGGGGGATGACTTCTTCGGGGCGGTAGGCGCCGGCAATGAGGATGCGGCTGCCCGCCAGGCGCCGTCCCAGGTGGAAGAGCAGTCCGGCGGAGGCAGAGTCGAGCCACTGCAGGTCGTCCAGGATGAGCAGCAGTGGTTGGGCCCCGGCCAGGGCGCGGAGCAGGTTGGTGACCTGCTGGAAGAGGTCGGTTTCCTCCAGGGCTTCCGCAGCAGTCCGCCGACGTTCAAGGCGGTCTCTCATCTGTTGCAGCCAGGGTGCACCGGCAGGCGCCGCCGCGGCGAGTCGGGCCAGCAGCGGCGGGCCGGGGATCAGGGCCGGGACGACGTGGGGGCCATGATCCAGGAGGGCCTGGCCGGCCAGGGGCAGGGCGGCCCACAGGCGTTGGGCGTGGTCGCGGGTGATGGCGCTGGCTGCCCAGGCGGACTCGACGTCGCCGGTGAGCATGGCCAGCACCTCACGGAAGGGCAGGTAGGGGTCGCCCACGCCCGAGTAGGCGTTGCAGGAGCCGGAGGCGACCAATAGGTCGTCGTGGGCCGCCATCGCTCGCCGGGCGAACTCGTCCAGGAGGGCGGTCTTGCCCCGGCCGGGCCCGCCGGTGCCAAAGACGACGTTCCCTTGGCCGGCCAGCGCGGACCCAAGCTTCTGATCCAGCCAGGCCAACTCCCGCTCCCGGGCGACAAAGAGCGGGTGTTCAACACGGTCCGCTCGCTCCTCGAGAAAAGCAGGGGGGCGGGCTTTTTCGCCCCAAAGAATGGCGGGCGCCGCAGGCGCCAGTGGCAAGCGACCGTCCCGGATTGCCTCGTAGAGCTGGGTTGTCTCCGTCCCGGGTTCGACGCCCAGCTCGCCGGCCAATGCCTGGCGGCAGACCTCGTACTGGGCCAGGGCCGCGCCCCGCTGGCCGCTCTGGGCCAGCAGCCGCATCAGGTGGCGGTGGGCGCCTTCGCGCCAGGGTTCCATCGCGAGGAGGCGAGTAGCGTACTCTGTGCCGGCCGAGTGACCGGCTTCGCCCCGGCTGGCATGATGGGTGATGGCAGCATGCAGGGCCTGGACAGCCAGCTCCCGTAGGCGGGCACGCTGGGCACGCAGCCACTCCTCGAAGGCTGGCGCCTGGCGCACGTAGAAGCCCTCGAGCAGGTCGCCACGGTAGAGTTCGATGGCCTGGCGCAGATCCCCGATGCAGGGTTGCGCAGAAGGGGCTGGGCCGGTAGCGGCCTGGACGAAGACCTCGAAGGCTTCTGTATCAAGCCAATAGGGCAGGTCCCCGTCGAAGCAAACGGCCTGGCGGGTGATGTGCAGGTGCGAACCCACCAACTGGCGCAGATTGGAAAGGGCCTTGCGCAGGTTGTTGTGGGCATTGGCCTCGGGCAGTTCGCCCCACAGCAGGCCGGCCAGGGCGGGGCGGAGGTGTGGCCGGCCGGTCAAGACCAGGTAGCACAGGAGGGCCTGGGCTTTGCTGGTACCAAAATCGGTGATGGGAGCCCCGGCCAGATGGATCTCCGGGCTTCCCAACAGTGCCAGTCTCAGTTCATCAGCCATGGATTCCCCCAGAAGGTACAGCCCAGGGAACGATCTCGGCACGAGTTTGGAATGATGGCGTGCTATAGTGGGTGTGCAGTGAGACGATACGCCGGTCTCCAAGATTATAGCTCAGTGGTGCGACACAGTCAAGATGGCACCAGTGGCGGAGGTGGAATACTTGAAGACCTGACAGGTTTGCTTCAGGTTCGAAACATCCAGGAACTCCGGCTAAACCTGGGTGGCCTAGATTGCGCAACTGTTGATAAAACCCGTCAGGTCTGATCCAACAACGAAAGAAGCCAGAAGGAGGAAACTGTGAACAGGAGAAACGGGATCAATCAATCCATACGCATGCTGGCGGTTGTCCCGCTGGCGCTGTGTGCCATCGCGCTGGCCTTCCCTGTGGCAACAGCGTGCGCCGCAGGGGCTGAATTGGCCGTCGCCCGGCAGGAAGGCGACGGGTACGGCACCGCCTGGTTCGTGGATCTAGGCGAGTGGTACGTGGCGCCGGACGCCCCCATCGTCCTGACTAGCCAGGCTCAGCCAGACGACGACGGGTACCTCAGCGCCTGGTTCATTGACCCGGGTGAGTGGTACATGGCGCCACAGATCGCCGTCGCTCAGGCCAGCGAGGCTGAATCCGGCGACGAGGAGGAGCCTGGTGCCTGGTTCGTGGATCCGGGTGAGTGGTACGCGGCGCCGGGCGGTCCGCTCGCCCATGCCAGTGAGGGTGAGTCTGCCTCCGACTAGGCGTGCAGTGGCCTGGCCGCTGGGCCGGGCCACTGCAGTCTTGCCAGCCGCTCGGGACATTGCGGCGCTTTGGCCTCAACGGCCAGGTAGGCCAGCAGCGCCCGTACCTTGTCCGATTCAAAGCTGGTGATGCGTGGCGCCAAGGAAGAATCGACGAGGAGGCGATGCGTACACCCGAGACTATGTGGTGTTGGCTCAGATTGGCAATTGGCCTGCCCCAGGGTGAGCGTCAGTGTGCGCGCAGGCAACCTCGCATAGACCAGGGGTTTGCTTTCTGCGTTTCCGTGAAGGGAGGTGGTGGATTAGGCGACTGGATGCCAGTCTTCTCGACGGGCTGCGAGAGGCCAGGTGTGTCTGATTTCAGCCCTACTTCAGGCGGGGCGGGTGAACCAACAACTGCGCTAGAAGAGAAACTGCTCACTGGGATCGAATGCTAGAAGAAAGACGGGCCTTCACAATAGGTGGGGCCAAGCGAGAAAAGGAGATGAGAAAATGAAGAAGGTGGTGTTAACGCTGCTCACAATCTGTATGGTTCTGCCCATGGCATTGCTGCCAGTTTATGCAGAGCCGCCCACCGAGGTGTCAGGAGATTTCGACTATTTGCCAGCCATCATCCACGAAGAATTCCGTGGGGGCAACCGGATTGTCGATGCAACGGATGTCGAATGGTGGATGGGAGACTTGGTGGGTGATGCGACATCAGAGTATAAGGCTATCTTCCATCGCTCGGGCGTTGCGACCTTTTCGAGCAAAGGTGTGTTCGTGGGGTCGGTGCTCGGCAGCGACGTGGGCACGCTGGAGATCCAGCTAACCGGTGTGCTCCAGGCAGGTGCCACGGAGTGGCAAGGTACGTGGTGGATGGGTCGCGGCACAGGTGGACTGGCAAATGCCCACGCGGGAGGAACCTGGTGGGGACCTGGGTTTGGCCCCATCAGCCCGATGTGCTCGTATAAGGGCAAGGTACATTTTGACCCCTAAGAAGATGGCCACCGCTCGGAGTATGCACCAGGACCAGTTGGGCGACCCACTTGAGGCAGTAGGTTGATCCACGAGATGGTCAACGTGCGGTGACATGGCGCGCGGCTGGCAGACGCTGTACCCAACCTGGTGCGCGATTGGGGTCGAAGGCTCGAATCGCGCACCAGGCGGGTGAGCTGCACAACTGATTGCTGGTTTTGCGCTAGCGTTGCGCTCTCGATGCGTTTGTCTGCTTGCTGATGCCACAGAGGTTTGGGGAACCGTGTTCCCCCCTTGGCCAGGAAGGAGCTAGATGAAATGAGTTACAACGTGAACGAACTGGACAACCGGGTTGAGGAGTACCTGAGCAACGGTCTCGGGGACGCGGAGGCGTGAAGCCGGGCCAAGGCCGCGATGCCCGCCGTTGAACGGACCAGCGGTACAAGGCGGGCGGGTCTTGCGACCACTTGGGCAGGGCGAACGGCAGCCGCGGCCCGGCAGCTTGTGGATGGAATCAAGGACAGGATCGCAGGGTCCCCGAAACGCGGTGAGGAGTGCTGCTGAGAGATCCGGCCGAGGATCACGAGCTTTCGCTAGGTGTCTCGAGCGCCTGCAGCTTCTCCTGGGCAATCGCGGCATAGCGCGGGACGCCCATGTCCTGAAATGCCTTCTGTGCCTCGTGCAGCAGTTCAGAGGCCCGTTGGTGGTCGCCGGGCTGCCCACGCAAGGCATGTGCTTCGGACCAGTCGAGCAGGACGCGAGTTCGCCACCACCGCGCACCCGTGCTGCCTAGGGTGGTACAAGCAGCCTCGAACCAAACCATCGCCTCAGCCCAATCCGCTTCCGCGGCAGCCACCAGCGCTTCCAACCACTCCAGATGGCCTCCAGTCCAGGAGAGTGCTTGGAGCGTGCCCGCCAGTGCTCTCGCCTCAGACAGCAGGCGCCGGGCATTGGGCAGTAGGTCCCGGAATAGGGAAAGACGGCCCCACTGAACACGACAGGCGATCCCGAGCGTGGGCGACAGGGATCGGTCAAATGTGCTTGCGGCCTCAGCGAATGCCTCCTCAGCTTCCTCCCAGTTGCTGTCGGCGGAGTCAATGCCCAGTCGGTGGGGCTCCAAGATAGCCCAACCTAACCAGATATCTGCCCGGGCCAGCTCTTTCGCCGCGCCCCGTTCCTGTAGTAGAGCGCGAATCTCCCGAGCCTGTTGGGTACATGCCTCCCACTCGCCTCGCTGTCCCAAGTAGTTGATCTCAGCCATCCCAACCAATGCTCTTGCCCTGTCAGGCTCGTTGAGATCCTTTAGCAGTCGATGCAGTTGTAGCAGAGTCTTTTCAGCACGCGCAAAGTCGCCTGCCTGCAAGAGAGACAGAACAAGAGCGCAAAGGGTCGAGATCTGCGCGGCGGTGAGCCCGGCTTGCTCCGCGAGTTCTGCACTCCGCATATAGTGTGAGAGTGCGGCGTCAAGGCCGTGCTGTACGCGAACGCGGGAGGCCAGCTCCCTGTGGGCGCGCTGGCCGACCAGGAGCAGCCCATGCTCCTCGGCAATGTCCACGGCCCGTTCCATCATCTGCGCGGAGTCCTCAACGGAGGGTGTGTATCTTCCCCAAGTTGTCAGTGCCTGGGCCTGGGTCTCCACTTCGCCTATCCGTTCCGCCATCTCTAGTGCGCTCCTGGCAAAGGGCCCGCCTTCCTCGCGCAGGGCCTGCTCAGCATGCGCCTCTGCGGCTTCGAGCAACAAGAGTGCCAATCCTGGACTGTCCGCTCCATGACGTGTTAGGGCTAGGCCTTCCAGGCAGAGGGCCAAGCCAGGCGCCGGGTCACCAGCCCGCACGGAAGCCCAGGTCGAGCGAGCATACAAGCGGGCGACGGCGTCTAGGTCCTCCAATCGTTGATAGCAATCTATCCCCTCCCGCCAGACGTCCATCGCCTCCTGAAGCCGGTTCTGGCGAGCTAGGCTTTCTCCCAGTCTGGACAGCAACTCCGCTTCCTGTGAATCGGGGGGATCCAATTCGAGCGCCCGCCGATAGTGGCCCTCGGCCTGCCGGCTGGCATAGGCGGCTAGCGCCACGTCGCCGGCCAAGGTGAAGTACTTTAGCGCACGGTCGCTGTTGTGGGCCTCGGCGTAGTGGTGCGCCAGCACCACGGCGACCTCCGGGAGCCGGTCGCTATGCAGCTCTTCCAGGACCGCGGCAATCTCGCCGTGCAGCAGCGCCCGCTCGCCCTCACCCAGGCTTCTGTACAGATACTGTTGGAAGAGGGCGTGGCTGAATTGGTAGCGCGACAGCCAGCGGGATCCCTCGGAGGAGACGGAGTGCTCGCGCACCAGGTGGTGGCGCTCTTCCAGATCCCTGGACAGCAGACGCAGTGCTTGCCTATCGCTCAGTCCCTGCACCCGGGCCACGACTTGGGCGGTGAAGGCTTCGCCTTCGACACTGGCTACGGAGAGAAAATCCCTCAGGTCTGCGTCGAGGCGGCCGATGCGGGCCTGGATGATGCCCTCGACGCGAGCTGGCAGCGTCGTCCAATCCAGGGCCGGTCCCTCTATCCAAGTTCCCCTCTCGTCCGGGACGAGGTCGCCCCGTTCCTGCATGGCCCGCAACAGCTCGACGGTAAAGAGTGCATGGCCGTGCGTGTGAGCAAAAAGTGCGCTCCGGAAACTCTCTTCCAGGCGATTGGGCTCGGAATCCAGCAGGCTATCCACAAAATGGCGCTCCTCTGGTTCCTGGACCCCGGCCAGATCCAGCAAGATGTCGCCATACTGGCGCTGCATCTCGGCCAGCACCTGCCGCAGCGGGTGTGGTATGCCGCGGGGGCCCGCATGAGGCGATGCGATTTCTTCGGGACGGTAAGCGCCGGCGATGAGAATGCGGTTGCCCGCCAGGCGCCGTCCCAGGTGAAAGAGTAAGCCGGCGGAGGCAGCGTCAGCCCACTGCAGGTCGTCCAGAATGAGGAGCAGAGGCTGAGCCTTGGCCAGGGCTCGCAGCAAGTTGGTGACCTGCTGGAAGAGGTCGGTTTCCTCCAAAGCCTCGGCAGCGGTCTGGCTGCAATCGATGCGCTCTGCTAGCTGCTGCAGCCAGCTAGCACCGGCCGGCACTGCTGCCGTCGCTCGGTCCAGCAAGGCCAGGCAGGGGATCAAGGCGGGAGCCACGTGGGGGCCATGGTCCAGGAGCGCCTGGCAGGTCTGGGGCAGGGCGGTCCAAAGGCGCAGGGCGTGATCGCGGGAGATGGCGCTGGCAGCCCAGGAAGCCTCTACGTCGCCGCTGAGCATGGCCAGCACTTCTCGGAAGGGCAGGTAAGGGTCGCCCACGCCTGAATAGGCGTTACAGGTGCCAGCTGCGACCAATAGGTCGGGTTGAGCCTCCATCGCTCGCCGGGAGAACTCGGCCAGAAGGGCGGACTTGCCCCGGCCGGGCCCGCCCGTGACAAAGACAACCTGGCCGCTGCCGGCCAGCGTGTCTTCAAGCTTGTCCTCCAACCAGGCGAGCTCCTGCTCGCGGGCGACAAAGAGCGGGGCCGGTGCTTTCTCTGTGCTTTCCGTCAGAAAGGCCGGGAGATGGGGGACCGGTGCTGGCTCTCGGACCGGCACGGGCGTCTCGGTAGAGATCTCGAGTTCGCCATCGCGGATTTGTTCGTAGAGCAGGGTGGTCTCGGCTTCGGGCTCCACGCCCAGTTCGTCCGCCAGTACCTGGCGGCAGGTCTCATATTGGGCCAGGGCGGCGGATCGCTGGCCACTGTGGGCCAGCAGAAGCATCAATTGCCTCTGGGCTTCCTCCCGCCAGGGGTCCAATTCTACATAACGCCAGGCGTGGGACAGCGCCTGCTCGTAGGCCCCGCGGGCCTGGTGCTGGCGTACGAGGTCGTGCAGGGCCTCTCCTGCCTGGCGGCTGAGCTGCTCCCGGGTAAGCAACAGCCACTCCTCAAAGGCGGCGCTGTCGGGGGTTGAGAAACCTTCTAAAAAGGGCCCCCGGTAGAGGGCTGTTGCCCGTTCCAGCGCTTCAGGCGACGCATCGCTGGCTGCCGCGGCGGAGAAGTCAGTGGTATCGAGCCAGAAATCACTGTCGCTGTTGAACAGGATGCTCTGGCGGGTGATGAACAGGTAGGGAGGTGAGGCTTCGTGGTCGCCGATTGCGCGGCGCAGAATGCCCAGGGCATTGCGCAAACTGTCCCGGGCGGAGCGTTCTGGATACTCGGGCCACAGGAGTCCGGCCAGGGTCTCACGCCGGTGGGGCTGGTCGGGGTTCATGGCCAGGTAGGCCAGTAAGGCCCGCACCTTGTCTGCGGAAAAGCCGGTGACGGCCTCTCCATCCAGGGTGACGTCAAAGGGGCCCAAGAGGCGGATCGATAAGCGTGCCACAGGTCCTCCCTGCTTCTACGGCATACGTGCCAGCCCGCGGCCAGTGGCTGGCTGCCTTGTGCCGTGCACGGTGCTGTCTAAACAGTATACACCCCTGGCGCTGGCAAGTCAAGCTTCCTCGGGACACGGAGCCCAGGAATTTGCGAATTTGTTGATGTTTTTCTGGCACTTTTGCGATCTCGTTGCCTTTCTGATGCGTTGGTCTGTTATACTGTCGCCAACTAGTCGAGACGGAGAGACAGAGGTCTCCCATTCTGAGAGGAGATAGACGATGAATGTAGACGTACTGCAAACCGAAGCCCAGATGCGGTGGAGGGGTGACTTCCAGGCCGCTGAGGAGTGGCGGCTGGCCAAGGCGGCGAGACCTGTCAGGGTCCGGATGACCAGTGGCAAGCTGCTGAGCCTCGTCAGGGCTGCTGCCAGCCATACCGTTGCGACAGCCGGACAGGGGGTGGGCGCGGTCCATGCCTGGATCGCTGGATCATCCGAACCTCAGGAGGAATGCTGCTGAGCAGGCCCTCTGGAGTGAATCGATGGCTCCTGACCGCAGTACAGTGGAGGCAACTCTATGACCCAGACGCTCATTCACCTGACTCACGGCACGGAACAGCTCGCCCGGGTCACGTTGGCCTTTCAAGTCCCCATGGCAGCCGGCCAGCAGGGACACTCGGTCTCTTTGTTCCTGACTGGCGGCGCTGTGCGATTCTTGCGCGACAGCACTCCAGACCGTGTAGGCACTAGAGGTACGGACCCGCTGTAGGCAGCGTATCAAGCCGTGATGGCCAGTGGGGCCAAGATTTATGTCTCATGCGTCTTGGCCCAGACTCAGACCATGACTCCGGCCGAGGTCGCTGCCTGCCAAGCAGAACTGGTGCTGCCCCGCAGGCTACCAGTTCCGGCTGCCGAGCACGATCAGGTTTTCAGTCACTAGCGACCCTTCAATGGATGGAAGAGACTAGCTTGCGGTCAAGAGCACTACCTGCCAGGCGCTCAGCAAGGGAGGCAATAGATGAACCACTTGCTGTGGTGGCTCCATCGCACTTTGCATCTGCCAGCTCAAGCCTGCGAGATCTCCAGCTCCCGTAATCGCTCTTGGGCGATCGCTGCATAGCGCGGCACGCCCATGTCCTGGAATGCCTCTTGCGCCTCGCGGAGCAGCTCGGCGGCCCGCTGACGGTCGCCGGGCTCGCCGCGGGAGACGTGGACTTCAGCCCGGTCCACGAGTACGCGGGCCGACGCCCAGGGCTCACCATGGCTGGCAAAGCTCCTGCCTGCCGCCTCGAAACTATCCATCGCCTCGGTCCAATGACCTTCTGCGGCAGCTACCTGCGCCGGCAGCTGCTGCCGGCGGCCTTCAGCCCAGGTCAGCACTGGCTCAACCCTGGCCTTCTCGTTTGCCTCAGCCAGCAGGTGGTGGGCATCGGCCAACCGGCCCTGAATAATGCACAGACTGCCCCAAAGAGCACGCGTGATGACACCCCACATGGGAGACAACGAACGGTCATAAATCTCGGTGGCTTCTGCCAGGGCCGCCTCAGCTTCCTGCCACTCGCCGGCGTAGGGGCCGGTGCCCAGTCTGCGGGATTCCAGGATGGACCAGCCCAGCCAATACGCGGCATCAGCCTGGTCCCTCTCAGCGCCTCGCTCGCGCGTCGATGCCCGCAGTGCTCGCGCTTGTTGGGCGCAGGCCATCCATTGCCCACGGAGCCCCAGGTACATGAGCTCGATAATGAGAACAGCCGACGCGGCCTTGGTAGGCTCGGAGAGGTCCTTCAGCAGCAGCTTCAGTTGGGAGAGGGTCTTCCCCGCCTCTTCAAACTTGCCCCAGTTGAGATAGACACGGACCAGAAGGGCGAGTATGTAGATCTGTGAAGAAGTGAGCCCGGCCTGCCTGGCCAGCTCTGCGCCCCGCTGGATGTGATCCCGTGCCCCGGAGTGGTCGCCGGAAGAGAATAAGCGAGTGCCCAAGTGTCTGTGGGCACGCTCGCCAGCCAGCAGCAGCCCATTTGCCTCGGCCAACTCCACAGCCCTGGCTGCCATCGCTATGGACTCCTCGCGCGATGCGCGAAGGAATATACTCATTGTGGTCAGGGCGTGGGCCGCATCTCCACGTCGCCTAGCCGTTCGGCCATTGCCAGGGCCCGTTGGGCAAAGGGCTCGCCTTTTTCGCGCAAGGCGTGCTCACGGTAGGCGCGTGCTGTCTCGTGCAACAGGCGGGCCAGGCCCGGACTGTCCGGCGCCTCCCCCACTTGAGCCAGCCCTTCGAGGCAGAGCGCCAGGTGCTCCGCCGAGTCATGCGCCTGGGAAGCAGCCCAGGCCGAACGGGCGTACAGCCGGGCGACGGCGTCGCCATCCTCCAGCGCCTGGTAGCGCTCGATCCCATCCCGCCAGATGGCCATCGCCTCCTGGAACCGGTTCTGCCGGGCCAGCGCTTCACCCAAACTGGAGAGGAGATCTGCCTCCTCGATTTCAGGGGGTCCCAGCGCCAGCGCCCGGCGGTAATAGCCTTCGGCCTCCCGATTGGCGTAGGCGGCCAGCGCCACGTCGCCGGCCAGCGTGACATACTGCAACGCGCGCTCGTCGTCGTGGGCCTCGGCATAGTGGTGCGCCAGCTGCACGGCGACCTCCGGAAGCCGGTCGCTGTGTAGTTCTTCCAGGACCGCGGCAATCTCGCCGTGCAGACAGCGCCCGTTCCCCCTCACCCAGGCTCTGGTATAGGTATTGCTGGAACAAAGCGTGGCTAAACTGATACGTGACAGCCAGCGCGAGCCCACGGAGGAGACGGAATGCTCGCTCACCAGGTGGTGGCGGTCCTCCAGGTCCCGGGACAGCAGCCGCAATGCTTGCCGTCGCTCAGCCCCTGCACGCGGGCCATACCTGGGCCGTGAACGTTTCACCCTCGACGCTGGCCACGGCAAGAAACTCCCACAGATTCTCTATCGAGGCGGCCGATGCGGGTTTGATGATGCCCTCCACTCGGGGTGGAAGCGTACCCCAGTCCAGCGCCGGTCCCTCGACCCAGATTCCGTCCTCTTCCTGGATCAGGTCGCCGCGTTCCTGCATGGCCCGCAGCAACTCAACTGTGAAAAGGGGGTGGCCGTGCGTGTGGGCAAAGAGCGCCGTCGAAAGTCTCTCCCAGGCGATTGGGCTCAGCATCCAGAAGGCTATCCACAAAGTGGCGCTCTTCTGGTTCCTGGACCCGGCCAGGTCCAACCGGACGTCGCCGAACTGGCGCTGCAGCTCAGCCCAGTACTTTCTCCAGAGGATGCGGTACTGCACGGGGCTCGCGCATACCGGCATGACGTGGGGCAATCTCTTCGGGACGATAGGCGCCAGCGATGAGGATGCGGCTGCCCGCCAGGCGCCGTCCCAGGTGGAAGAGCAGGCCGGCGGAAGCGGGTCAGCCCACTGCAGGTCGTCCAGGATGAGCAGCAGCGGTTGAGCCTTGGCCAGGGCGCGCAGCAGGTTGGTGACCTGCTGGAAAAGGTCGGTTTCTTCCAGGGACTCGTGCAGCAGGTCTGGCTGCAATCGATGTGTGCTCTCATTTGCTGAAGCCAGCCGCTCCGGCCGGCGCCGCGGCCGTCGCCCGGTATAGCAGAGCCAGGACAGGGGATCAAGGCGGGGAGCCAGGTGGGGCCATGGTCCAGGAGCGCCTGGCAGGCCTGGGGCAGGGCGGCCCAGAGGCGCTGCGCGTGGTCCCGGGAGATGGTGCCGGCGGCCCAGGAAGCCTCGACGTCGCCTGTGAGCATGCCCAAGACCTCACGGAAGGGCAGGTAGGGGTCGCCCACGCCCGAGTGGGCGTTGCAATTGCCACCAGCGACTAACAGGTCGGGGTGAGTCCTCCATGGCCCGGCGGGAGAATTCGGCCAGAAGGGTCGTCTTGCCCCGACCAGGCCCGCCTGTGACAGAGACGACCTGGCCGCCGCCGGCCAGCGCTTCTCTGAGCCTGTCTCCCAACCAAGCCAGTTCCTGTTCGCGGGCGACAAAGACGGGGGCCTGGCGTTGCTCCGCGTCCTCGGTCAGAAAGCGCGGGAGATGAGGGACGGGTCCTGGCCCTCGGAACGGCGCGGGCGCGACGACGGGCGCCGTGATGTCCCCATCCCGGATCTGCTCGTAGAGCCCAGTTGTCTCAGGGTCGGGCTCGATGCCCAGCTCGTCAGCCAGGGCCTGGCGGCAGGCTTCGTATTGGGCCAGGGCGCTAGTGCGCTGGCCGCTGTGGGCCAGCATAAGCATCAATTGCCTCTGGGCTTCCTCTCGCCAGGGATCCAATTCTACATAACGCCAAGCATGGGGCAGCGCCTGCTCGAATTCACCGCGAAGCTGGTGCTGCTGCACGAGGTCGTGCAGGGCATCGTGCTATCTGGCGGCTGAGCTGTTCCCGGGTGAGCAGCAGCCATTCCTCAAAGGCGGCGCTGTCGGGGGTTGAGAAACCTTGCAGAAAAGGCCCCTGGTATAGACTCACGGCGCGTACCCGTGCTTCGCCGGGCGGCTGGTTCGTGGCCAGCAGAGCGGAGAAGGCCGCGGCGTCCAGCCAATGGTCGCTGTTGGTATTGAACTGAATGGTCTGGTGGGTGATGAGCAGGTAGGGTGGTGAGGCATCGCGGTCGCCGATCACCCGGCGCAGATTCCCGAGGGCATTGCGCAAGCTGGCGCGGGCGGAACGCTCCGGGAACTCGGGCCACAGGAGCCCGGCCAGGGTCTCGCGCCGGTGGGGCTGGTCGGGGTTCATGACCAGGTAGGCCAGCAGGGCGCGCACCTTGTCGGTGGAAAAACTGGTTACGGGTTCTCCATCCAGGGTGACATCATAGGGGCCCAGGAGGCGAATCGATAAGCGTGCCACAGGTCCTCCCCGCTCGTGCGGCACAGGTGCCAGCCTTCACCAGTAGCTCGGTAGCAGATTGTGCCGCGCCTGCTTCTGTACAGACATTATACACTCTTGGCCCCGGAGAGTCAAAACCCGTGGGAGACCGCTGTTGCTGGTTGCTGGTGTGCTGCAACTCCTGTGGCCAGACCGCACTGATGGCTTTGCGGTTTCATTACGTTTTCGATATGGCCCTATGCTACCCTTGTGTCAATTAGCGAGCTGGACAATTATCAAGCGGGAGGTGAAGAATGGACTTGATGCCAATGGGCAAGTTTGCGATGGACCACTGGGCCGCAGAAGCGAATCTGGAGACGGAGCCTGATGGCTCACAGCAGGAGGACCCTGAGCGCCGCCGGGGGAGGCTGTCGCGGTGGGCAGATAGCGCGCTGTGCCTGGCAAGTCATGCCTTCTCGAAGGTGGCTGCCAGGCTGGAGCGTAGCGGGCTGCCTGATCTGACCTTTGCCGGACGTGTGCGGCGGAGCGGCTGTTAGTCTGTCCAATATCTGAGTCCTGACACCTCCTGAGGGACGTCAGGGCCAACGAGACGAGATAGACCGGCTACCCCCCGGCCGGTCCATCTCGTCGATGGCTCATATTCCCGTCATTCTTCCAGAGCCCCCAGTTCTAGCAGCCGCTCCTCGGCAATCGCCGCATAGCGCGGGACGCTCATCTCCTCGAAGGCCTCCTGCGCCTCACGGAGCAGCTCTGCGGCCCGCTGCCGATCGCCGGGGTTCCCGCGGGTGACATGTGCCTTAGCCCAGTCCAGGAGCACGCGGGTCCGCCACCAGCGCGCCCCGGTATCTTCAAGGGTCATGCACGCAGCCTCGTACCAATCCATTGCCTCGGCCCAATTTCCTGCATAGGCAGCTACCATCGCCTCCAACCACTGCAAATGGCCTCCAGTCCAGGAGAGAGAGTGCAGCGCGCTGGCCTTCGCGTTCGCCTCTGCCAACAAGCGCCGAGCATCGGGCAATCGTCCTTGCAGAATGCACAGACTGCCCCATTGAGCACGGGTCGCAATGCTGATCCAGGGCAAAGAGGAGCGGCCAAAGATCTCAGTGGCCTCTGCCATAGCCTCCTCTGCTTCTTGCCACTCGCAAGTGTCGGTTGCAATGCCCAGCCTCTCGGGTTCCACGATGGCCCAACCCAGCCAGATCGCTGCCCGGGCCATTTCCCTCGCAGCGCCCCGCTCGCGCAAAGATGCGCGAACATCCCGAGCCTGATGAGCACAGGCCACCCATTCTCCTCGCTGCCCCAGGTAGTCGAGCTCGGCTAATAGAACTAGCGCTGTCGACCTGGTGGGCTCGCTGAGGTCGCCCAGAAGCGTACGCATTTGGGATATGGTCTTTTCGGCCCTGCCAAAGTCACCTAATAGAACAAGGGACAGGACCAGCTCGCAGAGGGTCAAAATCTGCGCGGCGGTGTGACCTGCTTGCCTTGCAAGGTCTGCGCTCCGCGAAAAATGCTCCAATTCTTGGTCCCGTTTGCCCCTGCCCCGCAGGTGGTTGGCCAGGTATCTATGGGCGCGCTGGCCAGAAAGCAGCAACCCATGCTCCTCGGCAAGCTCCACAGCCCTGGCTGTCATTGCCGTGGCTTCCTCACTTGAGGGAGCGAATATGCTCCAGGTCGTCAGGGTCAGGACCTGGAGGTCGACGTTCCCCAACCGTTCCGCCATCTCGAGGGCACGCTTGGCGTAAGGCTCTGCTTCTGCCCGCGAGGCGTGATCAGCGTGCGCTTCTGCTGTCTGATGCAACAGGAGGGTCAGGCCGGGACCGTCGGGTGCCTCACCGGCTCGAAAGAGCCCCTCCATGCAGATAGTCAGACTCTCCGAAGAAGCGCCTGCCCGAATAGCAGCCCAGGCCGAGCGGGCGTACAGCCGGGCAACGGCATTGCCATCCTCCAGCGCCAGGTAGCGCTCGATCCCGTGTCGCCAGACGCCCATCGCCTCCCGCAAGCGATTCTGCCGGGCCAGCGCTTCACCAAGATTGGAGAGGAGATCAGCTTCCTCAGGTGTAGGGGGTTCCAGATCCAGCGCTCGCTGGTAGTAGCCCTCGGCATCTTGGTTGGCGTAAGCGCGCAGCGCCACATCGCCGGCCAGGGTGAAATACTTTAGCGCCCGCTCGTCGTTGTGTGCTTCGGCATAGTGGTGCGCCAGCACGACGGCGACCTCTTCGAGCCGGCCCAGGTGCAACTCTTCCAGGACCTGGGCTATCTCACCGTGTAACAGTGCCCGTTCCCCCTCACTCAGGCTTTGATACAGATACTGCTGGAAGAGGGCGTGGCTGAACTGATAGCGCGAAAGCCAGCGCGCGCCAACGGAGGCGGCGGAATGCTCGTGTACCAGGTGGTGTCGATCTTCGAGCTCCCGAGACAACAGTTGCAGCGCCTGCCTGTCGCTGAGCCCCTGGACCCGGGCCACCACCTGGGCGGTGAAGGCTTCGCCCTCGACGCTTGCTACAGAGAGGAACTCGCGCAGATCTTCGTCCAGGCGTCCAATGCGGTCCTTGATGATGCCCTCGACGCGGGGTGGCAGCGTGGTCCAGTCCAGAGCCGGTCCCTCGATCCAGGCCCCACCTTCGCTCTGAACCAGGTCGCCCCGCTCCTGCATGGACCGCAGCAGCTCGACGGTGAAGAGGGGATGGCCGCGGGTGTGGGCAAAGAGCGCCGTCCGAAAGCCCTCACCCAGCCGGTTCGGCTCGGCATCCAGCAGACTGTCCACGAAACGGCGGCTTTCTGGTTCCCGGACTCTGGCCAGATCCAGCCGGAAGTCGCCGAATTGGCGCTGGAGCTCGGCCAGTGCCTTCTCCAGCGGATGCGGTACGACCCGGGCATCGTTCGCACCAGCGTGACGAGGGGCGATCTCCTCGGGACGGTAGGCGCCGGCGATGAGAATGCGACTGCCCGCCAGGCGCCGTCCCAGGTGGAAGAGCAGGCCCGCAGAGGCAGAGTCAGCCCACTGCAGGTCATCGAGGACGAGCAGCAGCGGTTGGAGCCCGGCGAGGGCGCGCAGCAGGTTGGTGACCTGCTGAAAGAGGCCGGTCTCCTCCAGGGCCTCGGCGGTGGTCTGGTTGCAATCGATGCGGTCTGTTAGCTGCTGGAACCAGGTAGTTCCAGCAGGCGCCGCGGCCTCGGCCCGGGAGAGCAGCGGCTGGCAGGGGATCAGGGCGGGGGCAACGTGGGGACCATGGTCTACGAGCGCTTGGCAGGCCAGAGGTAGGGCGGCCCAGAGCCGGCGGGCGTGGTCACGACTGATGGCGCCGGCAGCCCAGTAGGCCTCCACGTCGCCTGTGAGCATGGCCAGCACCTCGCGGAAGGGTAGGTAGGCGTCACCCACGCCCGAGTAGGCATTGCAGGTACCAGCAGCCACCAGCAGGTCTGGGTTGGTCTTCATGGCTCTCCGGGCGAACTCGGCTAAAAGCGTAGTCTTTCCCCGGCCAGGATCGCCTGTGACAAATATGACCTGTCCCTGGCCGGCCAGCGTGTCCTTGAGCCTGCCTTCCAGCCAGGCGAGCTCTTCCTGGCGGGCGACAAAAACCGGCGGCTTTGGCTCCTCAGTATCTTCTACCAGAAAGCCAGGGAGATCCGCCACAGAGTCTGGTTGCCGGCCGGCTTGAGGCAGCATCGTTGGGAAATCGAGTTCGCCATCCCGAATCTGTTCGTAGAGCCGTGTAGTTTCGGGGTCGGGCTCGACGCCGAGCTCCTCAGCCAGCGCCTGGCGGCAAGTTTCAAACTGGGCCAAAGCGGCAGAGCGCTGGCCGCTGTGGGCCAGCAGATGCATCAATTGCCTTTGGGCTTCTTCGCGCCAGGGGTCCAACTCCACGTGGCGCCAGGCGTGGCGGAGCGCCTGCTCGTACGCTGCGCGAGATTGGTACTGTTGCACGAGGTCGTGCAGGGCGTCTCCTGCCTGGCGGCTGAGCTGCTCCTGGGTGAGCAAGAGCCACTCTTCAAAGGCTGCGCTATCGGGAGTCGAAAAGCCCTGCAGAAAAGGTCCCCTGTACAGGGCCACTGCGCGTTCTAGTGATTCGCTTGGCGGGCTGCTGATGGACAGGAGCGAAGAGAACTCGGCAGCATCCAGCCAGTGGTCGCTGCTGGCATTGAAATGAATGGTCTGGCGGGTGACGTGCAGGCAGGGTGGTGAAGCCGCGCGGTCGCCGATCACCTGGCGTAGATTGCCGAGGGCATTGCGCAAGCTGGCCCGGGCGGAGCGCTCCGGATACTCAGGCCAAAGGAGTCCGGCCAAGGTCTCGCGGCGGTGGGGCTGGCCGGGGGTCATGGATAGGTAGGCCAGCAGGGCACGCACCTTGTCTGAAGCAAAGCCGGCAACGGCCTCGCCGTCCAGAGTGACATCCAGGGCGCCCAGAAGGCGGATCGATAAACGTGCCACGGGTCCTCCCCACTTGTGTGATGCGTGCGCCAACCAATACCAAGCTGGGATAGCAATCTTTTAGGGTGCACAGTGCCGCGTACACATTATACAGCCCTGGCGCTGGCACGTCAAGCCGAGGAGTGGCGGCACGCGCGCAGAAGGGCCTGGTCTCAAAGACTGAACCTCTCTTCTATGCTCGGGTTGCCGGAACCACGGATGTCTTCAGGTTGACCCAGGTCGTGCACCGTGATACAATGTACTGGCAAAGTGTTCCGAGTAGTTGGGTTGGGAGGGTGAGATATCGTGGCACTCCCGGGAGGAGGACCCAATGGCGAGCCAACCAAGAGCCGTCCAGAAGCGTGAGCCGTCGCGAGTTTCTAAAGGCCGCGGGCCTTGGGCTGGGGTCTCTGGCCGGAGCAAGCCTGGCCTGCGGCCGGGTGGCGCGCAGGGCCGAGCCGGCGGCCACCCCGGTTGCCCAGGTAAAGGCCACTGCAACCAGCGTCTCTCCCACACCATCACCCGTGATCTCCACGGCAACTCCACTTCCCACAGAGACCGCAGCCGTGCTGTCTGGCCCGGATGCAGATATGGTGCTGCACGGCGGTAAGGTCATGACCATAGACCCCCAAGATACTGTTGCTCGAGGCCGTGGCCGTCAAGGATGGGCGCATCCAGGCAGTAGGCAGCGACGAGGAGATCCTGGCCCTGGCCGGGCCAGCGACCCAGATGATCGACCTGGCAGGCCGGGCGGTCACCCCAGGGCTGATCGACGCTCACAATCACCTGCAGGTCACGGGCCTGATGCATGGTTACTATAAGCCTCTTTCTGCCCCCGGAGGTCAGGACTCTCGATGACCTGCGGGCCGGGACTGGCCGAGATCGTGGCCCAGACACCGCCGGGCGAGTGGGTGCAGGGCTATTTTCTGGTCGTCAACGAGGGGCGGCTGCCCAACCGGCAGGACCTGGATCCGGTCTCGCCCGAGCACCCGGTCTGGATCATCCAGCAGGGCGGCCACTATGGATCGGCCAACAGCCTGGCGCTGCAGATAGCGGGCGTCACGGCGGCCACACCCAACCCGGTTGGAGGCGTCATCGAGCGGGATGCCTCTGGCGAGCCGACCGGGGTCTTTTACAACCACCGGGCCATGGACCTGTTGCGCCGGGTGATCCCCCGCTACACACAGGAAATGGTGCGCGACAACATTGTCTCGTCCCAGCCGATCTTTGCGGCCTGTGGGGTGACCAGCTTCCAGGACAACAATGTGCGCGGGACGGACACGGTCGCGACCTATCTGGAGGCCGGCGAGCGGGGCGAGATGTCTCTGCGAGGCGCGGTCTACTATACGCTGGAGTGGCCCCAGGACCTGGACCGCGCCCTGAACGAGATCGAGCATAGCGGCGGGGATGAATCGATGCGCTTTGCCGGTTTCAAGTTCCTGCTCGACGGCCAGGCCAAGATGGCCTACTGCCACGAGCCCCACAATGGCGAGCGCTGGGACACGCCGACCTGGGATCCGCAGAACTTTAAGGATGCGGTCCGCAGCCTGCACGACACCGGTCTGCAGATCTGCGTTCATTGCGCCGGGGATGCGGCCGTGGACCTGACGCTGGATGCCTTTGAGGAGGCAATGAACGCCAACCCCCGCCCCGATCCGCGCCATCGCATCGAGCACTGCATCCTCACCACGCCCGAGGCGACGCAGAGGATGGCCGACCTGGGCGTGGTGGTCAGCACCCAGCCCCAGTTCCTGCGGCTGGGAGGGGATGCCTATGCGCATCTCTATCGGCGAGGAGCGGGCCCGACGGGCAATCGTCACCCGCGAGTGGCTGGAGGCTGGCGTGCCGCTGGCTCTGGGCTCTGACGCGCCGACGACGCCCTGGTCCTCACCCCAGATCACGCTCTTTGGGGCGGTGACGCGCGTCACTGCCTCGAATCAGCGGCATGAGCCTGATCAGGCGCTGACGGTCCAGGAGGCGCTGCGGGCGCACACGATGGGCTCGGCCTATGCCGCCCACGAGGAAGAGGTCAAGGGCTCCATCGAGGTTGGCAAACTGGCCGATCTGGCGGTGTGGAGCGAGGACCCCTGACAGCCCCGCTTCAGCAGTTGTGGCAGATCCCCATCGATGTGACGCTGGTTGGCGGGCATGGTATGAGCGGAGCTATTAGACCTGCAGCGCTGCGAATCAATCTAGCTGAAGCCTGCAACCTGGTCACGCGACCGTGTCTGCGAGCAGCATACCCGGCAGTGTCCCTGAGACTCGTGCAGGAAGCGGCAGGAACTGAACTGCACTAATCCCTGTAATAGTCCTCTGGATAGGGGGCGACGAGCGTCGCGTCATCACGGACGGCCAGACTGAACAAGGCGCCGCCCGGGTAGTAATAGATGCCGTGGCTGCGACCCAGGACCAGGCCGTCGTGCTCGGAGCGCAGGAGACCACCCTCCAGCGGCCGGCCCCACACGTCGAATAGCTCGGCCACCGGATCGCCGATGGCCAGCAGATCGCCTCCTTCTGCCAGGTGCAGGGCTACGCAGGCCTCCTTGACCAGGGGCGCCCTGAATCGTCGCACCGGGAAACCGGGATCGACAACCTTGATGCCTTCAATCTTTTCCCGTTCGCCAGGCAGCATACCGGCCCAGCGCAGCACGTTGCGCGTGCCAGCGCCGGCCGCGGACACGATGGCCCAATCGGGCATGTGGCCGGTCCCCAGTTCCACGGTAAAGGCCGGGATCTTGGCCAGCAGCAGCGCGGCTGCCGAGGTGGACCGGTGGAGCTTTTGGTCGATATACTTGTCGACGGAAAACTCGTTGACGGTGGTGTGCCCGTAGGCGCGCAGCATGTCGCCCAATTTCACCGCCAACTCCCTGGCTTCTGCCTCGTTGCGGTCAGCGTCCTGGTCGTCGCGATAGAGAACGCGGTCGCGGATGGCAAAGGAGATGGAGCCGGTGGAGGCATTGTGATAGTCGATCAAATAGTCCGCGCTGGCGGCGATCTCGGGGAACAGGCGCGCGTAGGCTCGTTCAAGAGAGGAAGGGGGAGCCTTGTCCGGATCGAGAGGCTTCTCGGGCCGGCCGTCGGGCCAGAGCCGGTTGGGGTCGTCGTTGACGTGGTAGGGCCGGCGCTCCATGGTGCGCAGGCCGGCGGGATTGAGGGCTGGAATGGCGACGATAGTGCCCCGCAGCTCGTCCACCAGCTCCTGGGTGATGAGCCGGTAGATGACGGCCGGGCCAGCTTGCTCCGGGCCGTGGATGCCTGCCGTCAACCAGATGCATGGTCCCTCCTCCTGTCCCTGGGCAATGATCACGGGCAGAAACTCGGTGTGGCCGGTGGGGTGGCTGAGGGCGTCCCAACGGCCGTACTGGATGGTGCCCGGTACGGCGGTGGCGGTCCCCAGTGCGATTGCAATTGACATAATAGTACTCTCCTTGAGGTATCTCGACAGGCTGTGTGTTCAGTGTTAGGCTGAGCCGGGGCGTGTCTTGATGCACCAGCGGGGCTGGAAGGTCATGAGATGGAGCGCGCTAGCGAAGGGCGCTACCTTCTGGTTCGAGGATCCAGGGCGTCGCGCAGTCCATCGCCCAAGAAATTGATGGCCAGGACGGTAAGGACGATCAGCATCCCGGGAAAGAACCACATCCAGGGCTCGCTCTCAAGATGGTGGTATGCCTGGTCGAGCATGTTCCCCCAAGTGGCCGTGGGTGGCTGAACGCCGAGCCCCAGAAAGCTGATATAGGCCTCAGCCAGGATGGCACCGGCCACGCCCAGGGTGGCCGCCACGACAATGGGGGCGACCGTGTTGGGCAAAATGTGCTTGAAGATGATGAATCCGTTCTTGGTGCCGAGACACCGTGCGGCCGTGACAAACTCGCGTTGCTTCAGAGCCAGATAGTTGGCTCGCACGATGCGGGCCAGGTACATCCAACTGGTCATGCCAATCACAAAAATGATGACGAGGACGCTTCCGCTAAAAGTGCGCCCGACAAATTTGAAGGTGGGAACCTTGCCCAGGAGCAGCGTACCCAGCAGGATGAGCAGGAACAGTTGGGGAATGTTCATCATGGCTTCAGTAATTCTCATCAGGACGCTGTCCACGGTACCGCCATAGAATCCGGAGAGCGCGCCAAAGACCACTCCCACCAGGAGGGAGACTGTGACTGCAAGCAGCCCAATGATAATAGAGATCTGCCCACCGTACACGGTGCGGGCCATGATGTCGCGCCCGGTACCATCTGTGCCAAAGGGGTGCTCCCTCGAGGGCGGCTGGAGGGTTTGAGATAGGTCGTTGTGATTGGCATACTCTTCAGAGAATATGAACGAGCCGCCGACCACGTAGAGGATGATCAGAAACAGTAGGACCAGACCTGCCATGGCCATCCGATGGCGCCGGAATCGCTGCCAGGCCAGTTGGGTCGGCGACTGTGGTGGGCGTCCCGTTTCCTGGGCCATCTCCAGGTTGGCAACGGCTGTACCCTTGGTGGGTGCAGTTGTGTCAGTCATGCTAGCACCTCAATCGTAGCGAATACGGGGATCGAGGAAAGTGTAGGTGATGTCCGTGATGAGCTGGAAGACGACGACGGCCACGGCGATGAGCATCAGAATGCCCATGATCACCGGGATGTCGGTATCGGTAGCGGCGTTCCAATAGAGCCTGCCCATGCCCGGCCAGGCAAAGATCGTTTCGGTCACCACGGCGCCGCCCAACAGGAAGGGCAGGTCCAGACCAATCAGCGTTACCAGGGGCAGCGCGGCATTTTTGAAGGCGTGGCGCACAAAAGTCACCCGTTCACTCAGGCCCTTGGAGCGGGCGGTCCGAATATAGTCTTCGTGGACGACCTCCAGCACGCTGGAGCGGATATAGCGCGAGTAGCCGGCAATGCTCAGAATGGAGATGGTGGCCACGGGCAGGATCAGGTGCAGGGCGATTTGGCCTGGAGTACGGCCGACGTCGAGGTCGTACATGCCCACCGTGGGGAGGTAGGGAAGCCCCCACTGCTTGAACTTGACCGCAAAGATGAACATCAGCATCAGGCCTGTCCAAAAGATCGGCATCGAGTAGCCGACGAAGGAGAATCCGGTGAAGACGTGGTCCAGGACCGAATACTGCTTGAGGGCGGAGAAGATGCCGATGGCCAGGGAAAAGGTAATAATCACGATTTCGGCGACGAGCATCAAGAGAAGGGTGTTGGGAAGCCGCTCCATGATGAGCGCTCCAACCCTCCGCTTCTCCATGAATGATTTTCCAAAGTCACCGCGCAGGACTCCCTTGCGGGAGCCTTTGATATCGGGGACGCCGTCGCCATCCACATCGATGTTCTGCCAATCATTGCCGACCAACCATACCAGATACTGCACCGCTAGCGGTTTGTCCAGGCCCAATTGCCGGGTCAATCGCTCGCGGTCGGAGGCGCGAATACGCCGGCGTCCCCCAAAGGAGGCCAGCGGATCGCCCATGGCGTTGGCCAGGAGAAAGATGACGACGCTGATCATAATGAGCAACGGGATGGCTTGAAGCAAGCGCCGGACTATGTATCGAGTCATTCACCCCTCCGCCCAGGTCATAGCGAGGAGAGGAGGCAGAACCTCCTCTCCTCCTGTCATTCAGATCAATAGGTCTAGAACACGTCCCATTCGAAGGCGTTCCAGAAGGCATCGCCTCCCGAGATCTTTATGCTGCGGGCGCGGCGGTTGATCGACCACACGTCGTTGTCGTGCCACACGCCGAGCCAGTATACCTTTTCACTCATGAGCTTGCCGATTTCGTGGAAGAGCTCGACACGCTTCTGGGGGTCCATCTCGACCGCCTGAGCCTGCACTAGAGCGTCAAACTCCTCGTCACAGATCCCATACCAGTTTCCGCCATCGGGCGAGTCGTCGGACGGGATCTCGGCACAGAGCCACTGCGACTCGTTGGGATCGGGAAAGTCGCCCACGTCTGACCACTCGGCGATATCGTACTGGCCCGTGGCGATGGGTCCGCCCTGCCCGTAGCTATTCCACATGGTATCATAGGAGTTGTTCTGGATCTCGATACCGATGCCCACGTCGGCCAGGAACTGCTGGGCGACGACCTGAGTTTGCTCCCGGACCTCACGGCCCTGGGTGGTCGAGTGGACGAGCACCAATTCGACGCCATCCTTATCCCGGGTTCCATCGCCGTTGCTGTCCACCCAGCCGGCTTCGTCCAGAAGCGCCTTGGCCTTGTCGGGGTTGTAGGCGTAGGTGTTGGCGTCAGGATAGGCGTAGGGTGTCTCCTCCCACTTGGTCGGGGGAGGGTAGGTCCCGCCGTACATCAGTTGCTCGGTGACGGCATCAAAGTCCATGGCATAGGCGATGGCCTGGCGCACGAGGACGTCCTGCAAGAGCTGGATGGCCATTGTCTGCTGACGTCTCGTCGGTATTGAGATTAAAGAACCAGCTCTCATTGTAGCCCGAGAGCACGGTGATGATATCGACGTCGTCGATCTCATCAAAGGTGGGGATGTCGGCGTAGGAGAGAAAGATGCCAATGTCGGTGTCGCCGGTCTTGATGGCCGCCATCTGGGCCTCGTCGTCGGGTACGACCAGGACATTGATCTGGTCCACCTTGGGGCGGCCGCGCCAGTAGGTGTCGTTGGCCTCAAAGATCAGGTGACTGCCAGCCTCCCACTCTCTGAGCTTGAAGGGACCATTGACGACCTGGGGATTTCGGTTCCACTCGGCTTCGTCAATGGAGCCCTCCGACTCGAATATCGGTCCGAGCACGTGCTCAGGCAGGACGCTGTCCGTACCCGAAAAGAGGGTGGTGGCCCAGGGGGCAAAGGGTTCGGTGAACTTGAGCACGAGCGTATAGTCGTCTTCCGCGGTGATGCTCTCCAGATAGGTGTCGTATGGCCAGGTGCTCTGGGTGGCGGTATTCTCCGGGGCGAGGATCATCTTGTTGGTGAACACAAAGTCGTGCGCGGTGACCGGCTCGCCGTCCGACCACACTGCTTCCTCGTTCAGCGGGATCGTGATCGTCAGTCCATCCTCGGAAATCAGCCCGTTTTCCTTGGTAGGGAATTCGGCAGCCATCTCCAGGGATGGCTCCAGGTTGTCGTCCCAATACCATAGACCGGGGTTCACGAGATCGATAGCCAGCGAGGCGAACCACATCCCCGAGAACATAAAGTTCAGGCTGTCCGGTTCTTCAAAGAAGGTAGCGGTGATGCTTTTGGGTCCCGCCTCGGCTGTGACCTCGACAACGACCTCCTTTTCGACCTCGACCTCCTTCTCGACCACCTCGGTGACCACCACAGTCTCCTTGACGATCTCTGGCTCAGGCGCCGCACCGCAGGCTGCCAAGCCTGAACCAACCATGGTCAGGATGATCAAAAACGCCAATAGTTTCCACTGGTTACTTTTCATCAGATCCTCCTCCTTGTCGTGATTGGGTATTCAGAGATGCACAGGTTTTGCTCAGATAACCATCACCTCCTTCTCAAGGACAACTGTTGCGAGGATAGGGATGAATCGCCGGAGAGTGCTAGCCTCCTGGAGAGTCAGCCTGCGCGAGTGGGGGGGCGCTGACTCTGCAGAGCAGCATGTCGCCGCATGGCGTCTCACGCCCCGAGTCCCTACGGCTTTGCCTGGGAATGCCGTCCGAGGAATCACCCTACACCTCAAAACGAGAACCCTCATTCAAATGTTGAAACTCTGTACCTATTACGGTCCGCCATCGAGACACGGTCTGGATTGGGAGAATCAGAAACATAGTCGCGTGAACTATTATACACGCGATGGCCGTCCATGTCAACTCTCATGACCAGGAGCGGAACGAAAGTGATTGTATCCGTGCCCTTGAGGACGCAGGATGAGGCTGGCCCTGCCGCGCCCATGCTGCGATGGGGCAGGAAGGATGATTGTGTGCTATAATTGCGCCCTGTATACAGACTCGGGTCACTTAAGACCTTGCACAACAGAACACCCCAGGGAGGCAGCAAGAGCAACGATGGACATTCCGATCCGCGCCATTCTCTTTGACCTGGATGGCACACTCTTGGACAATGATATGAACGAATTTCTGCCGCACTATTTCCGCAAGCTGTCGGAACGGGTTGCCCATCTGGTCCCACCGGACGAGTTCATGGACTGCCTCATGCAGGCAAGTGGCGCCATGCTGGCCAATGATGGCCAGGCGACGAACGAGGAGGTCTTTGCCAGGGTATTCTACTCCCTGGTGGGAATGGCCCGGGAGGATATGGAGCCCACCTTGCTCGAGTTCTATGCGGTTGATTTTCCGACCCTGAAAGGGCATACCCGGCGCAAGCCGGAAGCTCCCGGGGTGGTGCAACAGGCATTTGACCTTGGCTGTGACGTCGTTGTGGCCACCAACCCACTCTTTCCCGCGACAGCCGTTGAGCAGAGGATGGAGTGGGCCGGCGTGGCAGGTTTTCCCTACCGGTTGGTGACGAGCTATGAGAATTGCCGGGCGGCCAAACCCAGCCTCATCTACTTTGAACAGATCTTGGAGGCTTTGGGCTGCCCAGCCAGCGCGGCCCTGATCGTTGGCGACGAGGACATGGATATGGTGGCCGCGCACCTTGGCTGCCGGACCTTTCTGGTACCAGGCTCCCGCACCGAGCTGGCTCCTACCACGCCTGAACCCGACTACTGTGGCTCACTGGCTGATGTGGGTACCCTGCTTGAGAGCTGGCGCTAGAGCAGTCATGCCGCCTGGACGAGCGGTACCGAACTGGGGACGCAGAAGGGGGGATTGAGCATGATTTTCGATCCGACGGAACATCCACATCGCCGCCAGAACCCGCTCACGGGCGATTGGGTCCTGGTGTCACCCCACCGCACCAAGCGCCCCTGGTTGGGACAGGTGGAGAAACCTCCGCCCGACGAGCGGCCGGGCTACGATCCAGGCTGCTACCTGTGCCCGGATAACGAACGGGCTGGGGGCGCGCGCAATCCTCAATATGATGCCACCTTTGTATTCACCAACGATTTTGCAGCCCTGCTGGACGACGCGCCCCAGTTTCAGGGAGATCATCCCCTGCTGCGCCAGGAGAGCGAGCAGGGCACCTGCCGCGTCGTCTGTTTCTCGCCGCGCCACGACCTGACGCTGCCAGAGATGGCGGAGGCGGACATTCGCCGGGTGGTGAATGTGTGGGCCGATCAGGTCTCCGAGCTTGGGCTGAAGTACCGCTGGGTGCAGGTATTCGAGAACAAGGGGGCGATGATGGGCGCCTCCAACCCCCATCCCCACGGCCAGGTTTGGGCAGGCAGCGCCTTGCCCAACGAGCCAGCCAAAGAAGACGAGCGCCAGCGCCGCTACTTTGAGGAGCATGGCAACTCACTCTTGCTGGACTATCTTGCGCTGGAGGTTGGGGCAGGGGAACGCACGGTCGTAGAGAACGCGCACTGGCTGGCTGTCGTCCCCTTTTGGGCCGTCTGGCCCTTTGAGACCCTGCTTTTGCCGCGCCGGCACGTGCTGCGGCTGCCGGATCTGAGCGGCGAGGAGCGGGATGCACTTGCAGCCATCCTCAAGCGATTGCTCATAAAGTATGATAACCTGTTCGAGATCTCGTTTCCCTATTCGATGGGCTGGCACGGGGCGCCCTTTGACGCTGGCAGCGGGGAGCACTGGCAGCTTCACGCTCATTTCTACCCGCCCCTGCTGCGTTCCGCTACCGTGCGCAAGTTCCTCGTGGGCTATGAGATGCTGGCCGAGGCCCAGCGCGACCTGACGGCCGAACAGGCAGCAGAGCGGCTGCGGGCCCTTTCAGAGCGACACTACAAGGACCGCAAGGAGTAACGATCCTGTCATGCCCGCATGATTCTCGCGGGCACCCCCGCATGATTCTCGCGGGCATCCACTCCGCGGCGGTGACGGTTGCTGGTGGCGTGGATTCCCGCCAAAAGCATGCGGGAATGACAGATGGCAGAGGGAATGAGGCTTGGTGCAGGATAGAAAAAAGGGCGCAACTCAAACACACTTGCTGGGTAGAGAATGAGTGGGCCGAACCTGACTGCACCAGGCTGGATCAGAGGACGTCACCGCGGTGGGCAGCAACCAACCGGACGTCAAGGACTCATACGGCTGGCAGAACCTGAGCGGCGACGTCCCCCGTTGATGCTCAGCAGCAGTCCTGGTGGCAGTCGCAATCCCCCTGACAGACGGCTGCGACGGCCTCGATCTCAACGCGGCCGCCGAGGGGCAGCGCGGCTGCCTGCACGGCAGAGCGTGCCGGCGGCTTGCTGGCAAAGAACTCGGCATAGATGCCGTTCATCTGAGCGAATTCCCCCATGTCCTGCAAAAAGACGGTCGTCTTGATGACGTGCTCCAGGCACGAGCCGCCCGCCTCGAGCACGGCCTTGAGGTTCTGCAGCGCCTGCCGGGTCTGGCTCTCAATATCCGGGCCGGCAAAGTCTGTGCTGCCGGGAATGAGGCCCAGTTGTCCGGCGGTGTACACAAAGTCGCCTACCTGCACGCCCTGGGAATAGGGGCCAACGGCCCCGGGCGCTTTGTCCGTAGCTACAATCTGTTTTTCCATGTCATTACTCTCCTATTCTGGATTTTTGGGATTCTGATGCGCTGGACCACAGTCCAGCGCATCAGTCTTTCGAGTTAGCCCTGGTTCAGAATCTCCAGGATCTCGGCAGCAAATGCCTCGCTCTTCGTGTCTGGCGTGATCAACTGGATCTCAACGGGGCTTTTGGCGCCGAGCCCCAGCTCGACCGCGCGGGAGATCTGTTCCTGCCCAAAGATGGGCCCCTGGCTGACGGCAGGTGTGGTACCAAAGTGCCGGAGAATGGCCACGCCGACGGCATCGATGGCAACGGGGTCCTTTCCGGCCAACATGACCTGAGCATCGACCAGGGTACCCTGGTCAGGGCCGCCGTCCACGAAGGCCTGGATGCCGTCCAGCACGATCAGGTCTGGTTGGAAGGCCGTGTTGATCTCGGCGATCATCAGCCGCTGGTGGGGGGACCCGTGCAGCTCGCTCATATAGTTATAGTCTTCGCCTGGTAGCTGTTTGGCCACCATGCCGACCGTGTTTTTCAGGGACAGGGTAAAGTGCCCGCCGAAGCGATGGGTCTTCAGACAGCAGGTCTGCACGAGGGCGCTGGCGGCCAGAATGGGCCCGGCCGCGGCAAAGCCTCTCTGCCAATGGCCGTCCGGTAGGTCTATGTGCCGCCAACTGCCGGCGTCCAATTCGTCAAAGACCACCGTCTGGCAGCCCAACTCCTCCGCCAGGTCAAAGACGCCGAGCTGTTCCATGACATCGCGCGTTCTGCCCATCCCACTGCGATCGCCCAATGTGATCTGGGCGACGTCCTCTTCCCAGAGTCGCTGCACCAGAGCGCGCAAAGTATCGTTGTGCGTGGAGCCGGGCGGTGGGTCCGCGCTGTTATAGTTGGGTTTCAGGAACAGGTCTTTGCCGCCCAGCCCGGAGAGGTCCAGCAGGTCCAGCGCCCTGTTGACACCAGCCATCCGATCCTGGGTCTTGACAAATGCTACCTCACTCATAGGTTTTCCCTCCAAGTTTTCATCAGAAATCAACGGTACAGCCCAGCCCGGGCACATCGCGGGCGATGAGCCAACCGTCCTCGAAAAAGAAGCCCGCCTGAGTGGGATCGTTTACCAGATCAAAGTGGCCGTCCAGGTCCCCGTAACGGACGTTGGGACTGCTCAGGGCCAGCCCCAAACCGGCGGCGATGAGCAGCGCCGGCTCGTGGATACAGCCTATCATGGTAGCCATCTGGGCAGCGCGGGCAATGCTGTCCACCTGGCGGGCGCAATGCAGGCCCCCGCAGGTAGCTAGCTTGATGCTCATGCCTGTCGCAGCCCTCTGGCTGGCCAGGGCCAGCGCCGAGCGCGGTCCTCGCAGGCTTTCGTCAGCGAGAATGGGAACCGGGCTGTGCTGGGTCACCTCCAGCAGGGCGCGAAGATCAGCAGCGGGCGTGGGCTGCTCCAACATCTCCAACTTGCCATCCAGGGCCCGGGCCACATTCAGCGCTTGCTGGACCGTGTAGCCCTGCTCCGCATCCAGGCGCAGGGCCAGACCGGGCAGTGCATCGTGAACGGCCTGTACCCGGCGGACATCTTCTTCTGGCTCGAGCCCGCCTTTCAGTTTCAGAATGCGGAAGCCCTGGCGGGAGCGGTCAAGGGCCAGCTCCACCGTCTCTTTTACCGGCGCCAAGCTGAGGGTGATGGAGGTCTGGATTCGATGGCGGTAGCCGCCCAGGAGTCGGTGGAGGGGCAGGCCTGTTGCCAGGCCAAGGAGATCGTAGAATGCGATGTCGAAGGCGCAGCGAGCCGATGGGGTTCCCTCGGTCAGAGGCGCCAGTTCGGCCAGGGCGTATTCCGTATTCAGGGGATTCAGGTCCAGAGAGCGGTCGGCACAGGCCTGACAGACCCGGAGGACTTGCTCCAGGCTTTCGCCAGTCAGGGTGGCGTCAAAGGCTGCACAGCCCCAGGCCACCCGTCCTTCCCGCGTCTCGATGCGCACAAAGACGCAGTCGATGCTGGTGATCTCTGTCTGGTGGGTGGCCGTCCGGTAGGGCAATCTCAAGTTCAATTCAACGGGCACGACCTCAACCTGCGAAATCTGCATGTGAACCCTGCCTCCTTCCTCGATAACCTATTATACCCGCAATGGCCGCAGAGGGCAAAGGTCTTGTGGGACTGTTGCATGACAATGAAGAAAAGCGGGGTATTGACTTGCGCCGTTGCTTCTGGTATAATGCCTCCCGCCGAGACCCAACCCCCACTGACAGGTGTGGCTCAAGCACCGGCGTACGGGCCGCGTTTTGTTCACGCGACTGCTGACCTTGGCAGGTGAAGAGCTGGTTACTGGCCTTGGGAGCGGGCGAACCTGAAGCAGCTCGAGCCGAGGCCGCAGCTCGAGTGCCCATCAGAGCTTTATGGATATCAGGTTTTTGCGGCAATTGGTTCATAGTACGGATCTGAATTCATCCGCTGACCGCCGGGAGGTTCGCGTACGGGAGGGTCTCTCCGCGGATGGTGGGTACCAGATTGCCAGACAAAGGAGGTCTCTGTGCGCTCACAGTTCCCTCAACCTGCTTGCCAGATGCCGTGGGTCGAGGTCCTTGATGAGACGGAGGACTATCGGTTCGGCGGCCTCTTTCGCATTGTTCGAGCCACGCTTCGGTACCGGCGTTTTGATGGAGAGATGAGCGCAGCGGTGCAGCGCATTAACTTTGAGCGCGGTGAGTCGGTGGGTGTGCTACTCTTCGACCCGAAGGCTGAGGCGGTGATTCTGGTACGCCAGTTCCGCTATCCGGTTTATGCCGGCCTCGAGCCTGAGGTGCGGGTAGGGGCTGGGGCCCAGAAGGCATGGACGCTGGAGATCGTGGCCGGCATGCAGGACCGCGGCCGTACGGTACGCGCGGTGGCTCACAGCGAGTTGCTGGAGGAGGCAGGCTACGAGTTTCAGGGGAGTTTGCAACCGATCGCCATCATCTATGCCAGCCCGGGGGGTACTTCGGAGCGCATCCATCTTTTTCTGGCTGAGGTCAAGGGCGGCTCGCCCATCGGTCCCGGAGGCGGGGCCGTGTCGGAAGGAGAAGATACGCAGGTCGTTGTCCTTCCCCTGGCGGAGGCGATGGCCATGATTGCTCGTGGGGAGATACAGGACGCCAAGACTGTCGTGGCCCTCCAGCATCTGGCTTTGCAGCGGGCCCCAGGTCAGGAGATGGCAAGTGCCTAGGCATTCCATGTGCGGGCGCTGTGGCACGCGGGGGAGTGGATTCCCGCCTTCGCGCGAATGACAGTTTCCTGCCACGGTTCACCCTGCCTGGTCAAAGGCTCTGGGGTGGTTTTTGGGGCCAAACTGTGATACAATGTCCCCATCCTGTGCCGAGGTCTGAGAGTGAAACGTAGCGCTGACGTTGTCATCATTGGTGGGGGCATTCAGGGGCTAAGCCTGGCCTATCATCTGGCCATCAAGGGCGTGACCGACGTATGTCTGCTGGAGATGAATTCGCTGGGCAGCGGCTCATCAGGGCGTTCCGCGACCATCATCGGCTACACTTTCCAGTCGGAGCCGTCCCTGCCCCTGACTCGGTGGTCTTTTGCCGCCTTGGGACGCTTTGAAGACGAACTCGGATCAAGTCCTGGCTTCGAGCGGATCGGCTGTCTGCTGCTGGCAGGCCCGCTGAACGCCACAAAGCTGCGAGTTCGCTGCGCTCTCCTGCAGAGCATGGGCATCGCCAGCCACCTGCTGAATGACGAGGAGATCCTCGACCTGACGCCCGGTCTCAACCTGGAAGACATTGAGGCAACCATGTACAATGCCGAGGCGGGCGCCATCGATGCCCACTCGATGTTGATGGCCTACGCTGGCCAGGCCCGCCGGCTTGGCGTGGAACTCGTGGAAGGGGTTCGGGCCACTGGCCTGCTGACCAAAGGGGGGCAGGTGGTGGGGGTCGAAACCACAGCCGGCGCTATCGCCGCCCCCTGTGTGGTCAATGCCGCTGGCTTTCGCGCCCGCCAAGTTGCTGCCTGGGCGGGGCTGGACTTGCCTATCACCAACCTGAAGCGCCACATTTTTTTCACCGGCCCTGTCGCTGCCTATTCTGGCCCTATCCCTTTTACCTACGACCTTGATGTGGGCTGGTACTTCCGCCGCGAGGGGCCGGGACTGCTCATCGGCATGGGGTCGGTGGAGAGCGACGAAGAGGATCCCAAGGTAGACTGGCCCTTCCTCGACGAGGTGATCGATCACGCGCTGCACCGCGCTCCACCGCTGGAGACGGCCGCCGTCCAGAGCGCCTGGGCGGGCCTGCGCCCCATGACTCCGGATGGCGATCCCATCCTGGGACCGGTGCCCCAAATGCAGGGGCTCTACAACGACTGCGGATGGGGCGGCCACGGTATCATGCACTCGCCGGCTGCGGGCATGGCCCTGGCTGAATGGATCGTGGATGGCCAGCCGAGTTCTGTGGACCTTGTATGCTTTGGCGCGGAGCGATTTGAGGGGCTGGGGGGTTAGCGCGAGCGGCGTCCTTGGGGCTGGCTCTCGCGGGCACCCAGTCGCTCACCGGCAAGCCGGCGTTCACCGGCGAGTGGCTGAGTGCCGGTGATGCGGGGCCTGGATCATCCCCCGCCCCGATAGAGTGTCAAGACCAGCCTTGTGCCGCTGCCTGGGATGCTCTCCAGACGCAGGTGCCCGCCCATCCGCCTGGCTCGGTCCTGCATGCCAGCCAGTCCGTAGCACTCTGGCCGGAGCATGTTCTCGGCCACATCGAATCCCACACCGTCGTCTTCTACCACGAGCTTGAGTTCATCCTCGCAGGTAAGTACCTGTATGTGCACCTGGTCAGCCTGCGCATGGCGGGCCACATTGCTCAGGCTTTCCTCCACGATGCGCAGTATTGCCTGCGCCATCTCCGGCGGAACATCTAGCGCAAAGTCATCCACTTCGAGGGACGCCTGGATCTCGGCAGTCTCACTGAATTCGTCAACTTGTTCGATCAGGGCCTCGATCAGGCTACCTGGTCCCAGTTGTGTCGAGTGCAGGGCCTGGCTGGTGCGCTCTGATATCTCGAGGGCCGCCTGGGCTTGTTCCAGAGCCTGCTGTAGCTCTGTGAGCGCCTGTTCTGGATGGCTGTCTCCTAGGTCGCCGCTGGCTACCTCCAACTGGCGTACCAGTTCGGCCTGGTGTTGGACCAGTTCATCGTGCAGTTCAAGGGCCGCGCGCTGTCTTTCCTGAGCGGCGCGCAGGTCCTGTACCACGGCGGCGTGAGCCTGCAGGCGCTGGCAGGCGAGATCAAGCTCCTGGCGCAAGTGTTGCGCGTTTTCGCGAGCTTGGATCTGATGGGCATAGAGCAGCACGCAGAGGAAGGCAAAGGCCACCAGCAGGGCGACCACGGGCAAGAATCCAACCAAGAATTCGATGTCCCACAAAAAGATGCCATTCAAGGCAAAGATGCCGAGACAAATCAGCACGACCAAGCCCGCGGAGCGTGTGTTTGGCCAGACAATGGCGATCGCTTCTCCGACCAGGGCGATGTATAGGCCAATGATCAGGCCCTGGCTCTGGGTCTGCGCGCTCATGCCCAGGAGCAGCAGGCCTTGGACGACCAGGTAGGCTGCCAGCCACGACCATCCCTGCTCCCTCCCCGCGTCCTCTCTTAGGCGCGGGCTGAGCCCATGCAGGACGGCGTGCATGGCCATGAGCGCTGTAAACAGGGCAAGCTGAAGAGGATCCCGCATCGAGTCTGCAGAAGTGACGACCACCAGGTAGGTCGCCCCCAGTACCGCATACAGAACCAGGAGGAAGGGCAGGGCGGCTGCGTTCTCTTTGTTGGAGAAGCCCAGGCTGGACAATAATCGTTGGACCATCGTGAAACCTCAAGGCCATTGTACCACAGAACAGGGTCGCGGGACAGTTGGAGAGTGGCAGGCTGCGGCCGCATGGCAGGGAGTCTGGTTTGCTTGCCAAAACCACGTCCCGTTGCTATACTTGGTGGGTTGAGCCAGGGTTGCTTGCTCCGTGACCGCAGGCCAGGCTGGGCCGGCAGCAGGAGCGGCGGACTGTGGTCCGCCTGGAGCTGCTGAGAGAGTTTTCACCCAGTTTGGAGCTGCTGGGGCGAGGGTGCTGTGATCCGAAAGCAATCGCTTGCCTAAAGCAAACGATTGCCTAGGCCAAGGGCTTTGTCTCAGTCGCCGGCTGCTCCGGGACGGGAGTTTCTCCCTTGAGCCAGCCCAGGCTGAGAAAAAAGCCGATGAGCATGATGAACGAGCCGCTCCAATAGGGGTAGCTCATATTGGTGTCAAAGACAAAGCCCGCCCAGGACGGCCCGACCATCCTTCCCAGGCTCATAAAGGAGTTGTTTAGACCCATGGCCACGCCCTGGCCTCCGCTGGCCCGCTGGGAGATCAGTGCCGATACCGCGGGCCGGAGCAGGGCGTTGCTGACGATGAAAAAGCTCACGGTCAGCAGGACGGCGACGTAGGTCTGTGCTTGTAGCATGAGGACAAAGCCGATGGCGCTGCCCAGCAGAGAGATGCGGATGATGGCCACCTCACCCCAGCGTTTGGTCAGCGGACCGGTCAATCCACCCTGGACGAGCGCCGACGCCAGGCCGATGACGGTCAAGATTGTGCCAACGCGGGCCGGGCCATAATCGTAGCGTTGCAGAGCGTACAGGCCAAAGACTGCCTCAAAGTTGGCGAGGCCGTAGGAAACCAGGAAGGCGAGGACCAGCAGAAAACCAATGGGCCCAAAGAGCGCTCTCCACATCTCGCCAAACTGCGGGCCCTGCAGACCCTTGCCGCCCTGCGTGCGTGCCTCCTTGGGCAGCGACTCGGGCAGGGCCAGCCAGACAAAGGGCAGCATCAAGGCGGAGAGACCGGCTGCGATAAAGAAGGGCAGCGACAACGACTGCGTAGCCAGCCAGCCGCCCAGTCCGGGGCCGAGCACCATGCCCACGCCCATGGCAGCGCCGAGCATGCCCATGCCGCCGCCCCGATCCTCGTCAGAGGTACTGTCGCCGATGTAGGCCATGGCCGTGGGCAACGTGGCAGCGGACAGGATGCCCGCCAGGGCGCGGGAGGCGAAGAGCATCCACAACTCGGTGGAGAGGCCAAAGAGTAGTTGGGAGACGGCATAGCCCAGGATGCCGATCATCAGCACCCCTTTGCGCCCGTGCCGGTCCGAGAGCTGCCCCCAAAGGGGCGCAAAAAAGAACTGCATCGCGGCAAAGGTTGCCATCAGGAGGCCCAGCTCGCTGCCGCTGGCGCCAAAACTGTCGATGTAGAAGGGGATAAGCGGGATGATCATTCCAAAGCCCAGCATGATCACGACCAGTGTTACAAAGAGGATGGCCATGCTGCGGCGGTTGTGCTTTGTCATAGACTCATGTCCTTTCCGGTGACGGCTGATTAT
The DNA here is from genome assembly GCA_963783445.1 of uncultured Chloroflexia bacterium. Classification (GTDB taxonomy): domain Bacteria; phylum Chloroflexota; class Anaerolineae; order JAAYZQ01; family JAAYZQ01; genus CAWANP01. The sequence continues at coordinate 46,301 of CAWANP010000004.1, forward strand.
AGGCAGGCGGCACCGATTTGTCAAAAGCGAGTGAAGAGGGGGAATTGCAGATCCATGAATGACTTGGAGACCATTGAAGGAAATCGACGCGGATGGAATGCCGTGGCGGCCAGCTATCAGGCTGAGAGGCGGATCTCTCTCAGCGATGTGCACTATGGCCCGCTGGCCGCGGGCGAGCGGGAGCTTGGGTTGCTGGGGGAAGTGGCCGGGCTGCGCGTCCTTGAGGTTGGCTGTGGCGGAGGACAGAACAGCCTGGTGCTAACCCGCTGGGGCGCCACCTGTGTCGGGGTTGACCCTTCCAGGGTTCAACTGGCCCACGCCCGGCGCCTGGCCCAGGAGCTTGGCCTGGCGGTACAATTCGCCAGCGGAATCGCTGAGGATCTGGGCGATTTTCAGGACAGCAGTTTTGACCTTGTTCTCTCGTCCTATGCCTTTGACTATGTGGCGGACCTGGGCAGGGCTTGCCGTGAAGCGTGGCGCGTCCTCAAACCGGGCGGGCTCTTTGTCTTTTGCCAGAGCCATCCCTGGTTCCAGGCTGTGGGCTGGCACCTGGCCGGTGACGCCGACGCAGCCGAGGTAGGCAACTATGCTGCCTGGCCCGAGTTGGAGGAGTGGGACTGGGAATTCGAGGATGGCGCATCGGCGCCGATGCGGGGACACCTGCGGCCGCTGGCGCAGATTGTCAACACTGTGATCGACAGTGGCTTTCAGCTGGAGCGGATGGTGGAGCAGGCCACGGAGGATGTGGCGGGGGCCTCTGTCGAAGAACTGGCTCGCCTGCCCTACTTGAACTCATATGATACCCAGAGTAAAGAGTACGCGGTCATGCGCAAGCTGCCCTTTACGCTCATCATCCGGGCCAGAAAGCCGGACCGGTGAGGGGGGGCATGCTCGGCTGGGTGCCCGCGAGTATGCTCCTGTGCTTTCGCAGTACTGGTCCTTGCTTCTGCCTTTGCTCGCAACGGCTCCGCGACCGGTTGCATCGTCCTGAGATGGGCAGAAGACGCTTGTTCACGGACCAAGCTGGAGCGTGGGAGCAGGGGAGCGGGGCAGCAGGCGACCGGGATCTGTGTTGTATGAGGAGTCACAGTAAGCCAGCTGGCGAACCGCGACGCTACTCGGCGGCGTAGCGGGCGAGATTCTGCCAGAAGGGCAGGTTGTCGGGGCCATCCCAGCCAGAGGCCAGAATGCCCAGGTCGGCGAGGGCCAGGACCTGGCCCCCGGCGTCCCCGTAGTCGACCAGAACCACGGCTGGCTCGCCGCCTACGCGGGCCAGTACAATGCCGTCCACGTTATCGACGGGGTCGAATCGCAGACTGTTGTTCTCCAGCAGGGACAGCGTGGCTACACCTGATACAAGGGGATGCTGCCCCTCGGTCTTGGCCCGAATGCCATCTAGCGCCCGCCCCTGGTAGGTCAGACCAAAGCGCGATGCCAGGGCATTGGCATCCATCACGTCCTCGTTGGCATCCTCGACCCTGGCCCCGTACTTGAGGCGATGGCCGCTGTTGGTGAGGACCAGCAAGCCGCCATCTGCCACATAGCCTTCCAGCGCATCCACCTCTTCCGCGGTCCAGGCTTCGTCATACAGGTTGAGGTTGGTGTCCAGACTGGGATAGTCTACAACCGGGAGGGCGACGACCAAATCCGTGTCCGCCAGATCCTGCCCAGTCACCGGCTGGCCATAGGGGATCAGGTCCACGTCAAAGCCTTCCATGGCCAGCGCCATACCCAGGTCGGTGAACCAGGTGGGCGTCATGTGCACGGGTTCGGTGTGGCTGGCGACAAAGAGGGCGCGGTGTTCCGGGTCGGGTGGAGCGCGGAGGTCGGCCGTGCCGGCTGGGACGTCCAGGGCTGCGGCCAGAACCACGCGCGCCATCTCTTCCAGGACGTCCCCTTCCTCGCGGGCCAGCTCTACCGTGTCGTAGGGGTCGTGGATGTGCGCCGCGTAGTGGAGGCTTCCTGTTGCTTCCATGGCCTCCTCGTCCACATAGATCAGGTCAGCGTGCGGGACATTGTAGGCGCCGAACACACTGTTGTCCGAGTAGGTGGTAAAGAGGTCCTCCGCCACTGTCTGAACTCCGCGGCCGGCCGAAGCCTCGGCCAGATAATCGGGCCATAGGAGCCGGCCGTCGCCCAGCCGGCCATAGGACCAGGTGACCAGGGTGATACTGGCGGGGATGCCGTCCAGGGGATGGCTCAGCATGTCGGTCTGCAGCATGGCCTGAGTCCGGTCGAGCAGCTCCTGGTGCGTGGCCACAAAGTGGGAGGCGCCATAGAGCCCCAGTTCCTCGCTGCCAAACCAGACCAGGTACAGGTCGGTGGGCGGGGCGGTCTGCGATTCCTCGAGCACGCGGGCCACCTCCATCAGGACGACGGAGCCGCTGCCATCGTCCATGGCCCCGGGCGAATTGGGGCTGTCAATGTGGGCGCCCAGGATCATGGCCCGTGACGGGTCTGCGCCCGGGATGCGGGCGATGAGATTGCTGGAGGTTGCTGGCGAAAAGACATCGGCGTCCCAGGTCAAGCGGGCCGCCTCAATGTGCTCCAGGTCCTGCCAACTCTCGATGCCCGCAGGACCCAGATCTTCCAGGCGGACGTAGAGGGTGGGCGGTGCCGCGGCTGTGCCTACCCAGTTGAGGGCGCTCAGGTCGCCGGCAAAGGCGCCATGGCTTTGCCCCACCTGGTTGGAGAAGGTCGTAACCAGCACCAGGCCCGCGGGTTCTTTTTCCAACAGCTCCCAGGCTACCTGTACCCCTCTCTGAGTGCTGCCCTGCACGATGCGGTCGATGGCCGCATAGTCCAGGAAGACCACCTTGCCCTGCACGTCCTTCCGCTTCAAGGCGTTGACCTCGTCGGCCGAGCGGACCAACACCACGGGACCCTCAACCACTACGGGGTCACGAGCCGAATCGTTGAGTATGCCGTCAGAGTCGAAGCGCAGTGCCTGCGTGACATCATCGCGCGGCCCGCGCAGGCCGTCGGCCGGCACCTCTGTTTCTTTCCCGTCTACGGTCAAATGGAGGCGAGTATCCCAAAGCTCGGTTCCCAGAAAGACGTGAAAATCCTGGCGCTCGAATTCTAACCCCAGCTCGCGCAGGTACTCGTGGCGCCCAATCGTCTGCGTGACATAATCCTGAGCTTCGGCCTCGCCCTCGCTGGCCGAATTCCGCCAGCCGGAATAGGGCTGAATGGCAGTCAGGTCCTCCATATAGCCAAAGAGGCTGTCCTGAGAGATAAGGTCAAAGGGGTCGGACTTTGGCGTCGGGCTAGGCGCGAGAGCGGAGCCGCTGACTGGGGTGGGTGTGGCTCCGGTCACCGCCTGCTGCGAGTCCGGCGCAGAGGCCGGCGTCGGGGAGGATTCCGTTTCTTCCTCTGCTGGCCGCGGTGTGGAGCTTGGCACTGGGGGTGATGGGCTAGGGGCCTGCGCCTGGGTAGTGGGCTGGTTCGCAACGCCAGTAGGGGAATCTGCTTGACGGGGCAGGAGCTGCGGCGCAAACCAGACAGCAAACGCGATGACCATGACAGCCAGTAGAATGTACAGCAGTTTTCTCATTGACCGACTCCTCAACCGCTTAAACGCCGTATCCCTGTTACCTGTTCACTCGCAGCCGTCTGAAGCCAGAGCGGGGATGCGGTTTCCGCAATCATGGACCTGCTACCTAGGTTCGTCGTGCTGGACTGCAGACCACGTGCCGCTGTGCTTGAGTGTACCATGACGCGGGCTCCCCTCTATGTGCCAGAAACTCGCTCTTCGAGAGGCCGTCATCCTGAGCGTCAGCGAAGCATGCCTTGAGCGCAGTCGAAGGATGATGGCCTACGGGTGACTTGGACGCGCGGACCATGTGTGACCGACAAACTCAGAAGTTGACCGGGTCATAGTAGGCCAGGGCATAGATCTGGAGAGCGAGGAACAGGTCCACAGCGGCCAGGATGGCATAGGCAGGCACCAGGCTGGGGTATTTGCTCCGATTCAGGTAAGCCAACCGGGTGACAAGGGCGCCCGCGACCAGCGTCAGGGTGGGTACCAGGTAGGGCATGACGGGCGCGATCAGCGCCGGAAGTTGCAGTTTGTTGGGAAGGTAGGCCCACGTGCTGGGGAACAGTAGTGTCCCCAGCGGAAAGATCAGGGGTAGGTCGCTCATTCTGGGCAGGCTGGCCAGGATACCGGAGGTAAAGAGAAACTTGCCCGCCCAGTGCACACCAATCATGAGGAACAGCAGCGCTTTGCCCCGGGAGGTGTCTAGGCTGTCCTCGCGTACCACAAAGAGTGCGACGATGAGGCAGAACCCGGGGAGAATGAGCCACGACAGTCCAAAGAGCACCAGCCCCAGCGCTGAGACCATGCGCCCCAGGAGTCGTTCCAGGCCGACCCGCAGATCGTCGCGCCTCACCTCGTCCAGTTTCGCTCGCAGCGATGGAGCAGTGGTCGCCAAATAGACCGGGAAGGTCTTCCCCGCCGCGTCGATCCAGGTCAGATACAGGTTGCGGTTTGCATCGGCGGCGAGGCTGGGATGGAGGGAAGGGTAGCGGCTCCAGCCGGCAACCTGAAAGCCTTTGACTGTACCCTCCTCGAGGATCGCCAGGGCAGGTTGCAGCTGGGTACTCCAGGCCGTGCGAACCCATACGTTGATGCCCAGTGGTGTCTCTCCATCTTTGCCCGCAACCAGAGCCGGCGCCGAGCGCAGGTGGGCTGGGTGGGCCTCCGTTCCTGAGGGCAGGGCCGCCGCGAGCTGCTGGTAGGGTAGGGGGCCGCTGGCTGCTTCGTAGGCTGGTTGGTAGGCCGGCGGAAGGGAAATCAAGGTGGGTTGTGCCGCCTGTTCGTCACCCAGCGCAGGCGCCTGGCGCCCGTCTCGGGGCAGGTTCACATAGTAGGCTCTGTCATTGCTGCCCCTGATCTCGGTTATGGCCCAAGCGATGATGACCTGCCGCGGATCGAGGGTGATCACCGGCCCGCTGAGTTCGGTTGCAGATCCTCCCCTGCTCGAGGCGACCCTTAGCTTGACGGGGCCCAGGGTCCATGGTCGGGAGAAGGCCATCTTGGGAGTTTCAAGGGTGGCGTACGACAGCTTTCTCTCGGCCGGTGCCATTCTCTGCTGCCAGGTGATGTGGACCAGGCCCGTCTCGTCGATTTGAAGGTCCAGCCCGAAGCTGTCCGGCGCTTCCAGGACTGCCGAGTTCCTTACCGTGCCCTCTTCTGTGATGCGCGCTGCGACGAGTCCGCGCCGGTTGGACCAGACTGCCAACAGGTCGCCAGAGGGCAAGCGTGTGATGTCCTGTCCGTTGACCCGGAAATCCAGCGAGGATAACCTTTGTTGGGGACCTACGGGCTCGCCCTCAAGGCTCATAAGCGCATGCTGCAGACTGGGCGTGCCCTCGCTCTTGTCGATCCAGGTAAGATGCAGGCGGTCTTCTACCGTCAATGCCAAGCGAAGGGCAGAGGGCTCGCTGGCGGTGAGTGGCAGTTCCCGGTCGGTGAGCAGCTTACCCTGTCCGTCCAACACGACCAAGTGCAGGGTATCGATGCCGCGCTTGGGGCTTTCCGGCCAGGCCAATACAATACGATCCCCGCTGGGCGTGACAGCCATGGCCACCGGTTCGCTGGCGCTGCTAACCCCCACCTGCTTGCCCCTGCTCCATTCGACCAGGGTCTTGTCGCTGTAGGTTCGTTCGGCGCAACCGCTCAAGAGCGCGGCTGCCAGTACCAGGGCTAGTACGCCCGTGATCTTGGGCATGCCCGTATCCTCTTTCTGCTGACTTTGGCGCTCGATGTACCGGAGCCTCGTTCTTTGCGATGCCCTGTCGCTCCCAGGTGCAGTAGCAGTCACCTGCTGCAGGCCATTGTGCCTGAAGAGGTTGGCCTTGTCAACCCCCAGGAGATGGCTTGCATCCTGAGACAGCTGGGGTGGAGACAAAGTACCTTGGCTGGGCGATCCTCCCGCGGGTTCGGCCCGGCTTCGGTCCCGCCACTGGCTGATTCTGCCACCCGGCTGGGTACCAGAACGAGGCAGCAACCTGCGGGAGGATCCCGATCGCGACTCTGCAACAGCCGTACTGAGACAGCGGCCTGGTGTTGCCTTTTCTTACTGGCAATGGTATACTCGTCTCGCTTTTCTTGTGCCTGGGCCACCATGGCACAGAGGCGCCAGTGGCTGTGGCTCGCTGGTCCAGGCATTGTGCGCCCAAGGAGTTCTTGTCATGCACTTGACCTTGTCTGCCCAGCAGCCGTTTAGGCTATCGTCTGTACTGGGGTCGCACGGCTGGATCCGGCTGGCGCCCAATGGCGGGGACGATACCCTCAGTTGCCTGAGCCGTGTCGAAAGGCTTGCGTCCGGTAAGGTGGTCGAGATCCTCGTCCAGGAGACGGCGGGGGGCGCCAGTGTAGTGGTCGATGGCGATCTGACGGCATCCGAGCAGCGCGAGGTTGCCGACAAAGTAGGCCGGATGCTGTGCTTGGATCAGGACCTGGCCCCCTTTTATGCCCAGGCCCGCCAGGAACCCAAGCTGGCTCAGGTGGAGCAACTTGCCCAGGGCCGCATTCTCCGCTCTCCAACGCTCTTTGAGGACACGGTTAAAACCATCTTGACGACAAACACAGCCTGGAGCGGCACCATCCGCATGACCGAAAAGCTGGTCGGGCGCTATGGCTCGCCCCTGCCCCCTGATCCAGACCGCCGGGCCTTTCCCACGCCGGACCAACTGGCAGACACCGACGAGGTGACTCTGCGCGGCGAGGCGGGGCTGGGCTACCGGGCGCCCTACGTGCTGCAACTGGCCCGCGACGTGGCTGCCGGGAGCCTGGACCTGGAATCGCTCAAGGCCGCAGACATCCCAACCATAGAGATTCGTAAGCAACTGTTGGCTATCAAGGGCGTGGGGGACTATGCCGCGGCCAACCTGCTGATGATCCTGGGGCGCTATGATTTCATTCCTGTGGACTCGTGGACCTTCAAGATGGTGTCCCACGAGTGGTACGGCGGAGAGAGCGTCAACCGGGCCCAGGTCGAGGATGCCTTTGAGCGCTGGGGAGAATGGCGCGGATTGGCCTACTGGTGCTGGGACTGGTCCTATAACAGCCCGGGCTAGCCAGCGGACACCATTTATCGAGGAACAACCATGGACACAATCGAGTACCAGCAGGGTGAGTATACTATCAGTACAGACCCAACAAGGATCGATGTCGAGTCGGTGCACGACTATCTCTGCAACACGGCCTACTGGTGCCTGGGGCGGCCGCAGGCGGTTGTGGAACGATCCATCGAGCATTCCCTCTGTTTTGGCATCTATGCGGGTACTGTACAGGCTGGCTTTGCCCGTGTGGTGACCGACTATGCTACCTTTGCCTGGCTGTGCGATGTGTTTGTCTTTGATGCCTACCGCGGCCAGGGCCTGGGCAAGTGGCTGATCGAGTGTGTGGTGGCGCATCCAGCGCTCCGTGACCTGGGACTGTTCATCCTGGCCACGACCGATGCCCACGAGCTGTACCGGCGCTATGGCGGCTTTGAGGCGCTGGAGCGGCCTGACAAGTGGATGCTTCGCTCGGGGAAGAGCAAGTGAACGACGTCTTGATCACCAAGTGGCGCCGATATCCTGCGCCGGTTTGCCGTCCTGGCCGGGGCTGGGTAGGGGCCAGAAGGAGGAGAGGGGCCCAAGATGCCAGAATTTATGCCCGGCCGGGAACTGGCTCGTTTGTACTACGTCGAGGCTGTGGCGCCGATCCTCGAGACCCATTACCCCGGTCGCGCACATTCCGCCGGGTTGCTCGGCTCTGGGTCGGAGGTGTTGGGTTTTGATGACCCCATGTCTTCTGACCACAACTGGGGGCCGCGTCTGGCCATCTTTCTGAGCACAGAGGATTGTGTCCGGGTCGCGGACGAGTTGCGAGCAACCCTGGCAAATGAGCTGCCTTTCGACTTCTGTGGCTATGCAACCCACTTTGAGGAGGTGCCTGGAGACCCGGGGAGCCTGATACCTGTTGTTACCGACCGCCACCCCATCCAGCACCAGGTGCAGATCACAACCCTGCCGGCCTTCCTACAGCGTACCATTGGCACTGAGCTGGAGCAGGAACCGGCACTGTGGGACTGGTTGCTGATCCCCGAGCAGAAGCTTCGTAGCCTGGCGGAGGGGGTGGTGTTCCGCGACGATCTAGACTTGTTGCTGCCGATGCAGCGCAAGCTGGCCTACTATCCGCACGATGTGTGGCTGTACCTGCTATCGGCTCAGTGGCAGCGCATTGGCCAGGAGGAACCCTTTGTGGGCCGGGCCGGCTTCGTGGGGGACGAGGTTGGTTCGGCCGTTATTGCTGCCCGCCTGGTCCGGGACCTGATGCGCCTCGGGATGCTGATGGAAAAGCAGTACGCTCCTTATCCCAAATGGTTTGGCACGGCCTTTGCCCGGCTGGATTGCGCCCAGCGGCTGACGCCGGTTTTCGAGCGCACGCTCGCTGCCACTGACTGGGTGGAGCGGGCGCAGGCCCTGGGCGCTGCCTGTGAAATCATGGCCGGCATGCACAATGAACTGGGCATCACCGAGCCGGCGCCTGCCAGCGTGTCGCGATTTCACTCCAGGCCCTTCATGGTTATCCAGGGTGAACAGATCGCCCGCTCGATCTGGGCTGCGATCGAGGACGAGGCGGTCAAATCCCTGCCCTTTGGCGTGGGCAAGGTGGATCAGTACGTGGATAGCACCGATATTCTTTCGCACATCTCCAGGTGTAGGGCGCTTGGCGCCGTCTATGGTGCCTAGGCCCTTGCCGAGACCAGCCTCCCGCAGGCTCTCATGCTACGAGCTTCGACAGCATAGTCGGCATTGGGGTCCCGAGAATGTCTGACTGAACCGAGATTTGACATGCATGGCAAAAGATGGTATAATGGCCACCAGATAAACAGGGTGTCCAAATAATGGGACACCTTCGGCAACACGTTCGCGGCCGCACTGGCGGCGGGTGCGTACACAGCGGGTTCCTGGCTCACCTCAACGTGGAGGGAAAGAGATTATGGCCACTTCACCGATGCCCAAACAGACGCTACAGGTCGATAGCCTTCAGGTTGGCATCTATGCCAACCGGGACAAGTTGGGTGCGGCGGCTGCCCATACTGTAGCGGACCGTATGAAAGAGACCATCGCCACGAGAGGTTCTGTGGCGGTGGTTTTTGCGTCTGCGCCCTCTCAGAACGAGTTCCTGGCCACGCTGGCCGGCCTCGGCGGCATCCAGTGGGACAAGGTCATTGCCTTTCACATGGACGAGTACCTGGGCCTGGGGGCCGGCTCGCCGCAAGGATTTGGTACCTTTCTGCAGGTGAATCTGTACGACGAGGTTAAGCCCGGCACCGTCCACTTTTTGGATGGGCTGGCTGAGGACCCGCAGGCCGAGTGCCGGCGCTACGCGCAGCTTCTGCAGGCCGGCCCTGTGGACATTGTTTGTGCCGGCATCGGAGAGAACGGGCACCTGGCCTTCAACGATCCGCCGGTCGCGGATTTTGACGATCCGAAACAGGTCAAGGTGGTCCCGTTGGACTATGCCTGCCGCATGCAGCAGGTCCACGATGGCTGCTTCCCCGATTTCGACAGCGTACCGACCCACGCCCTTACGCTGACCATCCCGGCGCTGACACAAGCGCAGTGGATCTATGCCATGGTTCCTGGTCCCACAAAGGCCCAGGCAGTCAAGGACACGCTCACATCACCGGTGAGCACCGGCTGTCCCGCAACGATCCTGCGCCAGCATCCGCGGGCCCTTCTCTACGTTGACCAGGACTCTGCGTCGCTCTTGTAGCGTCTGTATCCATTCCGATTGATTGAAAACAGCTTGTCGCACTCGATGGGGAGGTAGGCACACGGTGAAAAAGGTCGTAACCTTTGGCGAGATCATGATGCGGCTGTCACCGCCCGGTTTCCAGCGTTTCACCCAGGCACGTTCCTTTGACGTCATCTATGGGGGCGGCGAGGCCAACGTGGCTGTCTCTCTGGCGAACTATGGCCTGCCAGTAGACTATGTGACGCGGCTGCCGGACAATGATCTGGGCCGGGCCTGCATCCAGTATCTCCGCCAGTATGGCGTCGGCACCGACAAGATTGTCCTCGGCGGCCACCGTTTGGGCATCTACTTTCTGGAGATGGGTGCGGTGCAGCGCGGCAGCAAGGTGATCTATGACCGCGCCGACTCGTCGATTGCCACGGCGAGGCCCGGTATGATCGATTGGCGGGTGGTATTCGCCGACGCGGACTGGTTCCACTGGACGGGGATCACGCCTGCCATCTCGGAGAGCCTGGCAGAGTTATGCCTGGAGGGTGTGCGGACCGCCAGAGAGATGGGTTTGACGGTGTCCTGCGACCTAAACTTCCGCTCCAAGCTCTGGAGGTGGGGCAAGGCCGCGACCGAGGTCATGCCCGAACTGGTCCGGTACGTTGATGTGGCCGTGGGAAATGAGGAGGACGCCGAGAAGGCATTTGGGATCCGGGCGGCGGATACGGATGTGAGCACGGGGGTGATTGAGGCGGGCGCGTATGGATTTGTCTGCCGGGAACTGACAAAGCAGTTCCCCAATCTGAAGGTCGTGGCCATCACGCTGCGCGGCTCGCTTTCGGCCAGCCACAACACCTGGTCAGGTGTTCTGTGGGATTGCAGGCAGTTCTATGCCTCCGCCCGCTATGACATAACCCACATGGTAGATCGGGTTGGAGGCGGCGACGCCTTTTGCGGAGGGCTGATCTACGGCCTGAGGACCTTTGGTCAGGACCGGCAGCGGGCCCTCGAATTTGCCGTTGCGGCTTCGGCGCTCAAGCATACGGTTTTTGGCGACTTTAACCTGGTCACCGTGCCGGAAGTCGAAAAACTCATGGGCGGCGACCTGTCCGGCCGGGTGTCACGCTAGCTCTACCAGGGAGGGACTCTGATGGCTCGATTTTCCAGGCTTGACGTACTCAATACGATGCTGGACATTGGCCTGGTGCCGGTTTTCTACCACCAGGACGTGGAGGTGGCCAAGCGCATTGTGGCCGCTTGCGCGGCGGGCGGCGCCCGGGTGGTCGAATTCACAAACCGCGGCGACCTGGCCTACCAGGTGTTTTCGGATCTGGTGCGGCACTTTGCGGACGAGGACCCGGAGATCATCCTGGGCGTGGGCTCGGTTCTGGATCCTGGCACCGCGGCGCTCTATATCTCCTCGGGCGCCAATTTCGTCGTGGGTCCGGTCCTGAATGCCGACGTGGCCAAGGTCTGCAACCGGCGCAAAGTGGCCTACAGTCCTGGCTGCGGCAGTGCGTCGGAGATCTCGGCCGCAGAAGAGCTGGGCGTAGAGATCTGCAAGGTATTCCCTGGCGCCCAGGTTGGTGGGCCGGCCTTTGTCAAGGCGGTGTTGGGGCCCTGTCCCTGGACGCGCATGATGCCCACGGGCGGCGTGGACGCCACAGAGGAGAGCATCTATGCCTGGTTCCAGGCTGGCGTCTCTTGTGTGGGCATTGGCTCCAAGCTCATCGCCAAGGACCTGGTGGCCCGCGGAGACTATGCGACCATTACCAGAAAGACGGCCGATGTCATTGGCTGGATCAAGCAGGCGCGAGGCGACTCGGGCGTCCTAGGCTTCACATCATGCAGTATCAGATCGGAGCGTTGGGTAGGTGGCTGAGCAGACTCAGGGCTTGACCCTGACCGTTAAAAAGGCGATGGATATTCTGGACTGCCTGGGCAGGGCGCAGACGCCCCTGGCTGCCAGCGAACTGGGCCGCCGGCTGGGGATGCCGCGCAGCACGGCCTACCGCCTGTTGACCACGCTGAGTATTGGCGGCTATGTGACGCAGGATCTGGAGAATCCGGAAAAGTACCGGCTGGGATTCAAGATTGTGGAACTTGCCAGCAGTCTGCTGGACTCTATCGAGTTGCGACAGCAGGCGGCGCCCTTTTTGCGGGAACTCAGGGACCATGCCAACGAGGTGGTACACCTGGTGGCCCTGGAGCACGGCCGGGTGGCCTATATCGACAAGTTGGAATGCTCGCAGGCGGTGCGCATGCACTCGTCCATCGGCCGCCAGGGATTCGTACATTGTACCTCGGTGGGAAAGGCGATGCTTGCCTTCCTGCCCGAACCGGCCGTAGGGCGCATCATCAAGCAATACGGCCTGCCTGCTCTGACCGACAATACCATCACCGAGGTGCCAGCTCTGCACCGGGAGTTGGAAAAGGTCCGGCGGCAGGGCTATGCCATCGATAACCTGGAGAATGAAGAGGGCATCCGCTGCGTGGGTGCACCGATCCTGAACCACGAGGGCAAGCCGGTGGCCGCTCTCAGTGTCTCAGGTCCGGCCTTTCGTATGACGCTGGAGCGGGCAGAGGAACTGGGCCAGGCCGTGCGGATGACCGCCCAGGGTATTTCCCGGCAACTGGGCTACAGGGGACGCCGGGTAGAAACAGGAGATCTACGATGATCGAGTTTGCCGGGGTCAAGTTCAAGAACCCCTTTGTCGTGGCTTCGAGCCCATTGACCTCCAATCTGGAGGTTCTCAGGGCCGCCGACAGGGCGGGCGCTGCGGCGGCGAGCACCAAGCTGACCTTTATCAAGCAGCCCTTCTACGGAAAGCTGCGGATGTACAACGATCCCAAGGTCGGCAGCATCGTGTGCCACGATCGCCGGCTGGACATGGATGAGGCGCAGAGGCTCATTGAAGCGGCCAAGAAGCAGACCTCTCTGGTACTGTTTTCCAACATCACCCACGATGCCCAGGACCTCGATGGCTGGGCCAGGCTGGCCAAGGCCATGGAGAACGCCGGCGCCGACCTCATTGAAGCCAATCTGATCTGTCCCAACATCACGCTGACGGCCAAGCAACTGGCTGCCAGTAGCGAAGGCGAAAAGGGGGAGGAGGGGGGCGCTATCGCCGGCCAGGACCCTGAGGCCGCAGGCAGCATCGCCAGGGCGCTGAAAGAGTCGGTGGGCATCCCCGTGGTGTGCAAGCTGACGCCCAACGTGACCGACATCACGGCCGTCGCGGCTGCTTGCGAGGAAGGTGGGGCGGACGCGGTCTGCCTGGCCGGAGCCCAGCTCTCGCTGCCGCCGGTGGACGTCTACCAGCCTGATCGCATCTATCCTCTGCTGCAGGGGGCAAGCATGGGCAGCCTGGGCGGCCCCGCTTCCCGGCTTATGGGCTACGCTGCTGTGGCCCAGACGGCCCGCCGCATCCAGGCTCCGCTCATCGGCGGCGGCGGGTTGCAGACCTGGGAGCACGGCATCCAGTTCATGATGTGGGGTGCAGAATTGGTGACGGCTTGCACTGAGATCATGTGGCGCGGTTGGGATGTCGTGACCAAGATCGTCGAAGGGATGGAAGCGTTTCGACAGGAGCAGGGCTATGGCTCCTACGACGAGATCGTCGGGCGGGCCCTGACCAACCTGCGGCCGGCAGCCGAACTGGAGACGGTGTCCGGCGCGCCGCTCGTCGATGTCGATCGCTGCGGCGGCTGCGGTGGCTGCGTGAAACCAGGTCACTGTTTCGCCGTGACGCTGGTCGACGGCAAGGCCGTGGTGGATCCGGCCAAGTGCTACGGCTGCGGCATCTGTGTGGCCCTGTGTCCGACCCATGCCCTGTATTTTGAATCCCAGCGGGTACCATAGGGAGAGAACATGCCGGAGAAGGTTCGAATTGGTCTGATTGGCGCAGGCTTTGTGGGCAACATCCACGCCCGCGCGCTGCGTCGCATCACGGATCTGGATGTCGAGATCGCCGCGGTTGCCGCCGTACCCCTGGCCCAGGCCGAGGAGCTGGCGCAGCGTCACGCGGTGGCAAATGTCTACGACGACCACCGCCGCATCCTGGAAAGAGATGACATAAACCTGGTCATCCTGGCGGTGCCTAATTACCTACACGAGTCCTTTACCATCGAAGCCGCCCAGGCGGGAAAGCACATCGTTTGTGAGAAACCGCTGACCGGCTATTTCGGCGGGCCGGGCGCTGCCGACCCAGTGGGAGCGACGCCCAAGGCTTTGATGTTGGAGGAGTCTCTGCGCAGCGCCGATCGGATGATCGAGGCGGCAAAGGGCCATGGCGTGAAACTGATGTATGCCGAGAACTGGCTGTACTGCCCAGCTGTCCAGAAAGGCCCTGAGCCTGGCCGAGGCCAGCGGCGGTACCATCCTGGAGGTACGGGCCCAGGAAGCCCACAGCGGTTCGCACGCCAGCTATGCCAAGACCTGGAAGCTGGCCGGCGGTGGGGCCGTGGTCCGGCTGGCGCCGCACCCCATCGGCACGGCCATCTATCTCAAAGAGCAGGAGGGATTGCGCCGCAACGGCCGGCCGATCACGGTCGCCTCTGTGACGGCCGAGGCCAGCGACCTGAGCAAGTTGCCCGCCCTGCAGGCTGAGGCTGAGCGATGGCTTGTGGACGACTGGCAGGACGTGGAGAACTGGTGCACCCTGATCATGACCTTCACCGACGGCTCCCGGGCCCTGATCCAGGCCTCGGACATTGTTCTGGGCGGCATGGAGGACACGCTGCAGGTCTTTTTGTCCAACGCCCGCATCGATTGCGACATGGGGCACAGCGGAATGGTCAAAGCCTTTGCCCCCAACGACCAGGTATTCGCCGACGCGTACATCATGGAAAAGGTGGGTACCAAGGCAGGCTGGAGCTACCCCAGCATCGACGAGGAATGGCTGCTGGGCTACCCGCAGGAGGTACGCGATTTCGTGGAGGCCGTGGCCTATGACCGGGAGCCCCTGTCGGGCGCCCAGTTGGGCCGGGCGGTGACCGAGGTCATGTACGCCGCCTATGTGTCGGCGGAAGAAGGGCGCCGGGTGGATCTGGCTGGACGGTTGAGGCTGAGAGCTCGGATATTCCTCTCGGGAGAGGGCTGGTCACGGACCAGCCCGGAGCAGGAGAACGAGAACGAGGAAGGGAAAAGGGTGCAGGAGCATGGATGGTACGAGCATTGGGCCTTGGGACCTGGACCTGGAGGTGGTTGACGTCCTGGGCGAGCCTGGCTGTGGCTGGAACTATGCCCCCGGCTTCAGGACACTGTGGGATGGGCGCCATTTTCCGGAAGGCATGTGCCCCTTTGCCTGGAATGCCTTTGCACCGCTCATTTGGGCGCATCGCTATGCCGAGAGCAACCGATCCCTGGGCCAGGCAAGCGGGGATGAGTTGGTTCTGGTCTGTCCCGATTCCCGACATCAGATCCTATGGAAGATCCGCCGCATCAAGGCAGGGCCCGGCGCGGAGCAAAGGGCCGCAGGGGCAGAGCCGCCCGCGTGGAAGCTCAGCATCGAGGTCGATGAGCTGCCGCGGGGCCCAGGCTGCGACCGGGGCTATTCGCCCGGCCAGCAGTGGGACTATGATGGCAGCGTCCCCGAAGATTTTTGTCCCCTGGCCTGGCAGGCGTTGAGCCTCTGGGTCTGGCCGCTCAGATATGGCGCCAGCCCAGGCCCGATGGAATGGGAAGGCGATAGTGTCAAGTACAACTGTCCGAATGCGGACAACCCTGTGGTGTTTCATGTCTATCGCACGCAAGCGTCCGAGACGGTGAGAGGAGGTGCATGACATAAGGGATCGAAGAAGAGATGGCGGAGAGTGTGTTTGAATTGTGTCCATTTCGTAGCCATTCAAGAGGGAGGAATAAGATGAAGCGTCTTGCCGTCGTACTCAGTCTGTTGATCGTGGTCGCCCTGTTGCTGGGCGCCTGCGGCGCCACCCCGGAACCCGAGGTGGTCGAGGTCGAAAAGGTCGTCAAAGAGACGGTCGTGGTCGAAAAAGAGGTCGAAAAGGTCGTCACCGAGGTGGTTGAGGTCGAAAAAGAGGTCGAAAAAATCGTCACCGAGGTCGTCGAAGTCGAAAAAGAGGTCGAAAAGGTTGTCACGGCGACACCGCTGCCGGGCGGCCCCAAGACTGGTGGCCGGGTCGTGGTCGCTCACCGCCAGGAGCCCGATCGCTTCTGGCAGCCCATCAGTGGCCTGTCGGTGGCTCACGAAGTCGGCGGAGCGATGAACCATCCGCTCGTCGGGCTCGACAACAACAGCGAGTACTTTCCGATCCTGGTGGAAGAGGTGCCTACGGCTGCCAACGGCGGTCTTTCGGAGGACAGCCTGACCTGGACGCTGAAGCTTCGAGACGACGTGACATGGCACGATGGGGAGCCATTCACCTCGGAGGATGTTAAATTCACCTACGATATGATCATGCTGGAAGGCACCGACGTGACCTCGCGGGTGGGTTGGGACAGCATCGAGTCTGTCGAGACTCCCGACGACCATACGGTGGTCCTCACCTTCTCAGAGGTCGATGCTCCGTTCCTCTGGCGTCTATCGCGCACCTCCATCCTGCCCGAGCACATCTTGGGCGGGCTGACTGCGGAGGAGTTCAATGCCGCCGAATGGTTCAGGGCGCCGGTGGGCACGGGCCCCTTCATGTTCGAAGAGTGGGTGTCTGGTGATCACATCACCCTGGTCAAGAACCCCAACTACTTTGTAGAAGGGCAACCCTATCTGGATGAGGTCGTCTACCGCGTCGTGCCCGATGCCAACACGTTGTTGAACATGACCGAAACGGGTGAGGTAGATGTCCAGTTCCGCGTGCCGGACGATGTGGCAGAGTTTGTCGATGGCATGCCGGATGTGGACCGCCTCACAGAGCAGTCGGTAACCCCCTGGCTTCTGTGGATCAACAACAACCATCCACTCTTCCAGGATGTCCGCACCCGCCAGGCGATGGCCATGGGCTTTGACAAAGAGATTATCGCCCGAGGCATCTTCCGCAACATGAGCGAAGTAGCCGACGGGCCAATCAGCCCCCAGCTGGCGGCTTACAATCCGGACATTGCCAAGTTCCGCTATGACCCGGAGGCGGCCGCAGCGCTCCTGGATGAAGTCGGCTGGAAGGACGAGGACGGCGATGGCATCCGTGAGGCCCACGGTGTGGAAGGGGTTGAGGATGGCACGCCGCTGAGCTTTGAGACGGCCAACCTCGCTGGCGAGCAGATCCGTGTGCAGCTTCTGTCTCTGATCCACGCCCAATGGAAAGAGCTTGGCATCGACGCCGAGATCAATCTCGTGGATGTGGCGACGATGTTTGGCGACATGCACCCCAACAACAATTTCGATACATCCTACTCCTACATCGGTCGCTATGCAGATCCGGACATTGGCGCTCTCTATCTCGACCGTGAGGAATATGGCAACAAGGGCAACTATGTTGGCTACAGCAATCCCAAGGTGGACGAGTTGATCCTTGCCAGCCAGCAGACAGCCGACCAGGCCAAGCGGACTGAGTATCTTCAGGAGGCACAGGCTATCATCGCCGAAGAGGTGCCGCAGATTTTCATCGCCTGGAGGGCCAATACGACGGCGGTGAACGATCGGGTTAAGGGCTACCTGCCCGCCCCCGCCTACGATGAGCTGTGGAACATCGCAGCGTGGTACGTGGAGGACTAGGGTCTGATCATTGGAGCACGCTGGCGCGTCTGAGACAGCCAGCGTGCTCCAGTCCGAGCGGTGGACTGCGGACGGTTTCTTGGGTCTCTGTGGGCAGGCTTCCGCCTGGCCTGCAGGGCAGACCACCGAAGGATCAAAGCACGTCAAAGGAACCTGATGCATGGGTAGATTCCTGATACGGCGACTGCTGCAGGCGATCCCGACTTTGCTGGCGGTATCGATGGTCATCTTTGGCATCATCCATCTCGCTCCGGGAGGCCCGATGGCCATCTACGCCACGGATCCCAATGTGGACCAGGCCGAGTTGGATCGCATCGAGGAGCGGTTGGGTTTGAACGATCCCCTGCCCGTCCAGTATGCCAAGTGGTTGGCGGGTATGGTCACGGGAGACTGGGGCCTCTCCTACAAGTTTGGCCGCCCTGTCAACCAAGTGCTGGGCGAGCGTCTCTGGGCCAGCATCCAACTGGTGGCCGCCTCGCTGATCATTGCCCTGGTCTTTTCGATTCCCTTTGGCATCTTTTCCGCGCTGAACCGGAATCGTGGCGTGCAGTATCTCACGAACGGGCTGGCTATGCTGGGGGTCTCTATCCCCACTTTCTGGCTGGGCATGGTGGTGCTTCTATTTCTCTCGGTGAGAACGCGCATCATACCGACGGGGGGCATGATGACCATCGGGCTCGACGGCTTTCAGCCCTGGGACCGGCTGCGCCATCTGATTCCGCCGGCTGCGGTACTGGCTACCCTGTACATCGCGAGCTGGAGCCGCTACGTTCGCTCCAGCATGCTGGAGGTGGTCAGCCAGGACTATATCCGTACGGCCAGGGCAAAGGGACTGAAAGAACGAGTGGTGACCAATCGCCACGCGCTCAAGAATGCCCTGTTGCCGCTCATTACGCTTGTGGGACTGCAGGCAGGCCGGCTCATTGGTGGGGCGATGATCACCGAAGTGGTCTTTGCCTGGCCGGGCATGGGACGCCTGTTGGCCGAGTCACTGAGCGGACGCGATTATCCGGTCCTGATGGCCTCCTTCATGCTCATGTCGATCTTGGTGATTGTGGGCAACCTCGCCGCCGATGTTGGCTATGGCGTTGTGGATCCACGCATCCGGTTGGAGTGATAGAATTTGTCAGCTAAGGAGATAACAGCCAAGGCCGGCGCTGGAGATGCAGTGGCTCACCTGGACGAGCCTCTGATCAGGCGCAGGCCCTCTGCCTGGTACTACTTTCGAGGCAATCTTCTGGCGGTCATTGGCCTGGTGGTGCTGACGGCCATGATCATCATTGCCGTCGCTGCGCCCTTGGTGGTGCCCTTTGATCCCGACGTGATCAGCTATGACTTTTCGGCGCCACCTTCCAAAGAGCATCCTTTGGGCACCGATGACGTGGGCCGCGATGTGCTGAGCCGGCTGATCTATGCCTCCCGCGTCTCGCTGAGCGTCGGCTTTGCCGTATCGCTTCTGGCCGTCCTGCTGGGAAGCATCGCCGGCTCCATCGCCGGCTACTATGGTGGCCGCACCGACAGCCTGGTATCGGGAGGCATCAACGTACTGCTTTCGATCCCGCTGATTCCCATGGCCATGGTTCTGGGCGCATTTCTCAAGACGGACCTGCTCTTTGTGGTTTTGATCCTGGGCTTGTTGTCCTGGACTGGCGTGGCGCGGGTCATCCGGGCCGAGTTTCTGTCCCTGAAAGAACGCGAGTTTGTCATGGCTGCCCGCCTCATTGGTGTGTCAGACCTGCGCATTATTCGCCGGCACATCCTGCCCAACGTCGCGGCCGTCGTCATCGTGGCCGCGACGCTGATGGTGGCTACGGCTATCCTGGCCGAGTCCGCACTCAGCTACCTGGGCTACGGCATACAGCCGCCCACCGCTTCGTGGGGCAATATGTTGCAGAATGCCCAACGGTTCTTCCGCATCAATCCCATGATGGCTATCTATCCCGGGATCCTCATCTCCATCACGGTCATTTGCATCAATTTCGTGGGCGATGGTCTGAGGGACGCACTGGACCCCAGACTCAGAAATTAGTGGACCTCGCCGGTATTGTTCCGCCCACGATGCTCGTTGGGCGGCCACGTCCTTGCTGGCGCCTGAATCGCTGCAACGAACAAGGGGGAAATATGCTGGATGCAAGCAATACGTCCAAGGAAATCCAAGAGAACCAGCCCGAGATCGCGGTGTTTGGCGTTGGAGCCATCGAGCAGCACTCCATTCACCTGCCGCTGGGTACCGACTGGCTGGGGGTCACAGCCGTGACACGAAAGGTGGCTGAGGAGTTGGATGCGTTTCTGGTTCCGGCTCTACCTTTCAGCATGAGCGAGTGCCACGGGCCGATGGCCGGTACCGTGTGGCTGAGACCCGAAACCCTGGCTGCGGTACTCCATGACACGCTCCTGTCCCTGTACGCGCAGGGCTACCGGAAGGTGCTGGTCATCAACGGCCATGGCGGCAATTTTGTTCTTGAGGCGCAGATCCGCCAACTTAACCTGAGCTATCCGGACCTGATTGTTCTGATGCCACCCCTGTTCTGGCCGCCCCGCCCGGGCGACACTCGCAGATCTGGGACAAGGGGGTCGGCATCCATGCGGGCGAAAGGGAGACCGCTCACCACCTGCATATCAATCCCGAACTGGTGAAAGAGAAGCGCATCGATTACTTGCCTCCGGTGGGAAGAGAGTTTCTGGACTATGCCTATGTAGGCTTTATCAGCGAGTGGGGCGTCTGGGGTTATCCCTCCTACGCGACAGCCGAGAAGGGGGCAGAGGCCGCGGCCAGAAATGTGCGAAACATCACAGAATGGGCGCGAGAGGCATTCGCCACAGTGTCGGCCCTGCGCGGCCGGGAGCAGGAGGCCTGAGATGCTACTAGACTACCGGAATACCACGTTTGAGGTCAGAGACGCCAGGCCCGAGATCGCCGTGCTGCCTATCGGCTCGACGGAGCAATGTGGCGAGCATCTGCCCATCGGTTCGACGACCTTCATCCTCGATGCGGTGGCACGCCGGGTGGCTGAGAGCCTTCAAGGTAGGGTCTACCTGTTGCCGGCCATGCCGCTGGGCAGCAGTGGGCTGCACCGGGGAACTGCCGGAACCATCGCCCTGGAATGGCAGACTTTGATGCAGGTGGTCTCTGACCTGGTCGAATCTCTGTTGAGCCAGGATATCCGCAAGGTAGCGGTCATAAATGGCCTGGGCGGCGCCAACGAGACCACGGTCATCCCGCGCGAGAACTATATCGTCAAGACAGCGGTGCGCCAACTGAATTATGACCATCCAGAGCTGGATGCCATCTGGGTCCAGCCTTTCACGGCAGCAGCTGGAGAACTGTCTGACATCCTTGGATCGGCGGGCGTGGATGTGCATGCCGGCGAGCTGGCGACCTCCCTCATGCTGCATCTGGCCCCTGAGACGGTCAAGGGCCCAGGTGCTGACCACGTGCCCGAAGTGAGCAAGGAATATCTGGACTTTGTCGCCTTTCAGAGCCTGTGTCCTGCCGGCGTGTGGGGCAAGCCCAGCTTGGCCTCAGCAGAAAAGGGCGAGGCCGCGCTGGATGCCGCGGTCCGGGGCACGGTGCGGTATATCGAAGAGAGCTTTGCCCACCTGGCGACGATGAAACGGCGGCTGTACTACTAGCCATCTATAAAGGTAGCGTGGAGGGACTATGGATTGGCAGAACCCCTATGACTTGTCGGGAAAAGTGGCTGCCGTCACCGGCGGTGGCGGGATACTGTGTGGAACGATGGGCAGGACGCTGGGCCAACTTGGTGCCAGAGTCGCCCTACTGGATGTGCGGCAGGACGCGGCGCAGGCCGTAGCCGGCGACATTGTGGCAGCGGGCGGGGAAGCCATTGGGGTCCAGGTCGATGTCATGGACCGGCTCAGCATCGAAGCCGCCGCCCAGGTGGTACTGGATACCTACGGCCGCGTGGATATTCTCATCAACGGGGCGGGCGGGGCCAAGAAAGAGGCGACAACCGGTGGCGAGCTGTCTTTCTTTGACCTGCCGGCTGACGCATTGCGCTGGGTCTTTGATCTCAACTGTCTGGGGACTGTTCTCTGCAGCCAGGTTTTTGGCCGGTCCATGGCTGAGCAGGGCAGCGGTAGCATCATCAACATATCGTCCATGTCGGCCTTCCGGCCGCTGACCCGCTCCGTCGCCTACTGTGCGGCCAAGGCCGCGGTGAGCAACTTTACCCAGTGGCTGGCGGTGTACATGTCGCAAGACTGTTCTGACAGGATCCGCGTCAATGCCATTGCTCCTGGCTTTTTCTTGACCGACCAGAACCGGTTCCTGCTGACCGATCAGGAAACGGGCGCGTATACGGATCGGGGTGAGACCATCGTGGCCCACACGCCGATGGGGCGCTTTGGCGACCCGGAGGATCTGTTGGGCACGCTGCTCTGGCTGTTGTCGGATGGGGCCAGCTTTGTGCACGGCGCGGTGATCCCGGTCGATGGCGGCTTTTCGGCCTTCAGTGGGGTTTGAGACGGCAGTGCTTAGATTTATACAATATTTCATGACCTGGATGCGCTGCGGAACGAAGCCCGAAGCGACCGTGGCTGGCCCAGCATGGGCAGGCAGATGTCGCTTTCAGTAAGAAGGCTGGAGCGAAGGTGCTGCGGCGATGATCGGGGAGGAGGAACCGGTGGTGGCAGAACAGGTGCGCGTGCGGATCGAGGATCTCGAGTCCTTGTGCCTGCAGGTATTTGAAAGGCTGGGGCTTTCAACGGACGATGCGGCTGCGGCTGCGTCCGTATTGGTAGCGGCCGACGTACGGGGCATCCCTTCCCATGGCGTTGGCCGCCTGTGGCGCTATGTGAATGGCCTGACCACGGGACTCATGCTGCCCGACACGCCGGTCGAGGTACTGGCCGATACGCCTTCATCGCTGGTTATCCACGCCCACGGCGCCATGGGCGCTCCGGTCAGTGTCAGGACGATGGCCGGCATCATTGAAAAAGCCAGGTCCAACGGGGCCGCTTTTGGCTGCGTTCGAGACTCGAACCACTTTGGGATCGCGGGCTACTATGCCATGATGGCGTTGGACGCGGACATGCTGGGCTTCGCCATGACCAACACGGCGGCGCTGGGAGTGCCGACTTTCGGCCGCCAGGTCATGTTTGGCACGAACCCCCTCGCTTTCGCTGCGCCCGCCGGCCAGGAACGCGCCTTTGTCCTGGATATGTCGACGACGGTGGTGACCCGAGGCAAAGTCGAGGTCTATGAAAAGTTGGGCAAGGCGCTGCCCCAGGGTTGGGCCGTCGACAAGACGGGCCGCTCGGCTTCTGATGCCCCCAGCCTGCTGGACGACATGTTTCACCGCCTGGGCGGCGGGATTCTGCCCCTGGGCGGTGAGGGCGAGGAGTTTAGCGGATACAAGGGCTACGGGCTGGCCGTCATGGTCGATATTCTCTGTGGCGTGCTCTGTGGTGCTCCGACCGGGCCGGATCTGGCCGATACGGAGACCTCCTCGGCCCGCGTGGGACACTTTTTCGGGGCCATTCGCATTGATAGATTTCGGGATCCGCAAGCCTTTCGGCAGGATATGGATCGTTTGCTGGCGGGGCTGAGGGCCTGCCCCCCGGCCGAGGGCCAAGAGCGCGTCTACTTTGCGGGCCAGAAAGAGTTTGAGCACGAAGCGGAGTGCCAGCGGCTTGGCGTTCCCGTGCTGAGGCAGACCTACGACCAGATCTGTGAGATCGGAAGGGAATATGGGGCCGATGCTCTTCCGCTCGTCTGAGACCTATCCGCACGGAGGGGGTCTTTGCAGACCAGCGCTGGCTCTGCCAGAGCGCCTGTCCTGAGATGGCAAGCCAAGACGGTACATCGCCGGGGCCTGAACAACCCCAAATCGGGTTGCTCAATGAGAAACCCCTTCACGCGGCCCTGAAAGAATGGTATGCTCAGCCCGGAGACGAGGTCGAGGTCAGGGTTGACGGCTATGTTATCGACATCGTGCGCCAGGACCTGCTGATTGAGATCCAGACCGGCAGCTTTGGCAGCCTGAAACGCAAGCTTACCGACCTGATCGCGAGCCACCAGGTACGGCTGGTATATCCCATCGCCCAGGAAAAGTGGATCGTGAAGCTGGCCGACGATGGGTCGAGCAGGTTGAGCCGCCGGAAATCACCGAAACGCGGCGCGTTCCATCACCTTTTTGGCCAACTGGTCAGCTTTCCGGCTTTGATGGCTGATCCCAATTTCACGCTAGAGGTACTGCTCATCCAGGAGGAAGAGTCCCGCCGCCACGTACCCGGCCGCGCGTGGCGCCGGCGGGGCTGGGTCACCCACGAGCGGCAGTTGCTGCGGGTCGTGGATCGCTGTTGCTTCAAAGATCCGCTGGATCTGGCGGCTCTGCTACCTCCAGAACTTCCGGATGAGTTTACAACCCTGAACCTCGCCACCAGCCTCGGCCAGAGCCGCCGGCTGGCACAGCAGACGGCCTATTGTCTTCGTGAGATGAGGGCCATCGCCCGGGTGGGGAAGCGAGGTAACGCCATTCTGTACGAGCGGGTCTCAGAAAGGGCGCTGCGCCAGCCTTAGCTGCCCGGCACCAGCCGGATCGCTGGAGACAGAAGCGGTCCGAGAGAGGGGAAGCGGATGAATGAAGAGGCGTTTCAGGATGGCTATCCCGATGAGGTCGCCACCTGCTACGGCTGCGGGCGGCTGAACGAGCATGGCCTGCAGATCAAGAGCTACTGGGAGGGGGAGGAGGCCGTCTGTACCTTTGTACCCAAAGCCTACCACACGGCAATCCCCGGCTATGTCTATGGCGGATTGATCGCCTCCCTTATCGATTGCCACTCTACTGGAACCGCGGCGGCCGCGGTCTATCGAGCTGAAGGGCGGAGCATGGGCACAGAGCCGCACCTGCGCTTTGTGACCGGTTCGCTGCACGTCGACTATTTGAAGCCGACGCCCATCGAGGGCCCACTGGAACTGCGGGCCCGGGTCCAGCAGATGAAGGGCCGCAAAGTGCGCGTCACCACAGACCTGTCGGTAGGGGGCGAGGTCTGCGCCCGTGGAGAAGTCGTCGCCGTCTCGATTCCCGAGCATGTGTGGGAGCGGCTCGGCGTTCGCTCCGGTTGATGCTTTCCCGCTCTGATCCTGCGCTTATATGTCCCCGATCCCCCGTCTTTGCCAGCTCCCACTGGCTGGGTACCGCTACCCATGCCAGCCGCGAGGCATTTGGATCCGTCCCCAAGCTATGGTATGATGGCGGGGCCAGCCGGAACCTACCGCGAGCCGGTCGCAGTTGAGTGATGGCACCCCAAGGAGGTCTCTGGGTGAAACAGGACATGCGCTGGTACGACTATATCACCATCAATATCTACTGGTTCGCGCTGACCACCCGCTCGCAGGTCGTGACTGCGCTTGTCGTTCCCCTACTGGTGCAGCAATTCGTCGGCGATGCGGCCAAAGGCGCTTACCTCGGTCAGATACGGCTGTGGGCGTTGATGGCCGCCCTTCTGGTGCAGGCCTTGATGGGCATGCTCTCCGACCGCAGTATGAGCCGCTGGGGCCGGCGGCGGCCATTCATCGCCGGTGGCACGCTGGGCCAGGTGGTCGTCCTGACGCTGATCGGATTTGCGGCGGGCTTGTCGGGTATGTCCGGCTACTGGGTGCTCTTTGGCCTGTATATCCTGTCCATGATTGCCTCTGATACGGCTCACGCCGCCACCCAGGGCTTGATCCCAGACCTGGTGCCTGAGGAGAAGCGGGGCACAGCGTCGGGCGTCAAGGCTCTGCTAGAAGTCCCCTTTCCCTTGATCTTTGTATCCTTTGTCGTTGGCAACCTGGTCAGCGCGGGCAGCCTGTGGGCGGCGCTGGCCGCGGTCATGGTGATCCTGATCGTCTGCATGCTGGTTACCATGCTGGTGCGAGAGAAGCCTCTGGTGCAAGTTCCCTTTCCCATCGATTGGAAACCTTTCCTGCGGCTGGTGGCGATGGTTGGCGTCTTTACGCTGATCATCCTGGTCATGGGTGCGGTCACCAAGGCCGCGATGCGTGGGTCGCTGGGCCTCTCATCGAGTATGGGCCTGGCCCTGGTTGGCTTTGTTGGCTTTCTGGCCATGACTGTGGCCATTGCGCTGGGAGTAGCGGCCAGCATCCGGATAGGCATTGGTTCGGAAGCCAGCAAGCATCCCTCCTTCACCTGGTGGGTGGTCAACCGCCTGGCCTTCCTGGTCCCGGCCTTCAACCTGGCTGGTTTTGTCATCTTTTTTCTCCAGGAACGTTTTGTAGGCATGCAGGGTGCGCGGGCGGCTGGCCCGGCGGCGACGGCGGTCATGATCGTCGGCGTCTTTGTTCTGCTTACGGCCTTGCCCTCGGGCTGGCTGGCTGACCGCGTGGGCAAAAAACTGCTGATTGCCGCTGGCTGTGTTCTGGGCGCCCTGGGCACATTCACCTTGTTGGCGATCCCCGAGGTGGCTGTGCTCTATGTTGGCGCCGCGCTGGTCGGCGCTGGCCTCGGTCTGTTCTATTCCGCCAATTGGGCGCTGGGTACCGAGATCGTGCCCAGGAGCAGGCGGGCCGCTATCTGGGCCTGTCTAACCTGGCCGGGGCCGGGGCCGGCGCCATTGGCGCCTACATTGGCGGCCCTATCGCCGACGAGATGGGCTACGTACTGTTGTTCGCGATCTATGGCACGCTCTTCTTGGTCTCGATCTTGGCGCTCATGGGCATACGGGAACCCCGTGTCGCCCAATCCTCCTAATTCCTTTTCTCATCCCGTCGAAAAGCGCACTGGTATATTGACTGTGACAGTTGGATCAGGCAATTGGGCCGGCTCTGTCATAGTGCGCGCTTCTTCTGTGTCCATTTCACGGCGCTGAAGCGCCGACTACGAACCAGCCACCATACCTGGTCTTGTGTCAGTGTATTACGCCGTCCTGCCGGGTCAAAGAGAAACTATTGACTACAAAATGTAGTCAATAGTACAGTAAGGTGTGGATTCTGTTGGTCTGCAAGGCTGCAGGTCTGGAGTTCGTTAATGCCTCGGACGAGTTCGTCGGCGTGCCAGGGGGGCGGCAGCTATAGCTTGCCGCTTTCTCGGGCCTCCCGGTGGGCTTCGGCCGTATCCTCGTCCGTCAGCCTGGCATAGATGCGCGTCGTGGTGGGGGAGGCGTGCCCCAGTAGGTCCTGGGTGGCGGCCAGATCGTGGGTCGCCGTCAGGACCCTGGTGGCAAAGCGATGGCGCAGCAGGTGAGGGGTGATGGCTTCATCCACGCCGGCAAGGTTACATAATTCATTGATCGCCGTCCGGGCGGTGTTGGTGGAGATGGGCAGAATCTTGCTGCCGGCCCCCCGGTCGTGGCGGGCAAAAAGCGGCAGTGAGGCCAGTGCCCGGCCAGAGGCGCCATCTCCCCGTGCCTTGAGATAGTGGGTGAGTGCGCCCCAGGCACGGTCATCAAAGTAGACCAGGCGCTGCTTGCGCCCTTTGCCGGTGGCGATGGCGGCCTGGCGCTCGTAGTCTAGGTCCCCGCGGCGCAAGCCGACGACTTCACCCACGCGCGCGCCAGTACAGCGCAGTGTCTCCACCAAGGCGATGCTTCGCAAGCGCCGGAGCAGGGCGCGCTTGCCTTTCGACGTGTTGGGCTCGTCAGGGGGGGGCACCGCGTAGGCGGCCTGTACCAGCGCCTGTACCGCGTCCTCGGCCGGCACGTGGGGCAGGGGGCGCGGGTTGCGGCGCCCCCGGACGTCACTCAGGCGCTCCTGCAGCCGGGCATAGTCCGCCACCTCAAAACTGGCCTTGCCCTCCAGCAGGAGCCAGCGGTAGAAGCGCATGAGGGCCGTCAGATAGTTGTCCAGGGTGGAGGAGCTGACCGGGTTTATGTCCTGGAGCCAACGCACGAAGGACAGGGCCATGTCGGGTGTGATGGCGGTGGCCGACATCTGGTCGGGGGGCTCTTGCGTCTCGGCGCAGAATGCCTCAAAGTGGCGCAGGGACGTGCTGTAGGCCTCCACTGTGTGGCTCGAACGCCGGATGCCAAGGTCCCGGCGGAAACCATCGACTGCTTCGGCTACAGATAGGGTGGTACTTTCATTTGACATAATAAATGTTACCCCTCACCCGGTGGGTTGGTTCGTGGTCCGGGCCTCGGTTCTGCGCCTGGGCCCCTAGGACAGCGGCAGGACCCTGAGGGCTCTGGCCTGTTCCAGGATGCAGACTTGCTGGAGTCCGAGGTGCTGGGCTGCAGGGTCCCATTTGCCAGCGGCTCGGCTCGCGTTCTGCTCAGGCGTAGTAGGGGGACTTGGTCGGTCCGCCGCACCCGGGTCGCCCTGGAAGGGAAGCGGGCTGGCCCTCCTTTGATTGTTTTACTTAGCACAATTGACATTGTCACAAGTATCTTCAGGGGGCATTGTACCACGATTTGGCGGCTGTGTCAAGCCCCCCGCAGGCTCGTGCAATCCAGGCCACGAGCCCGCATCTGTCTTCCCGTTGGAGGCCAGGTCCGCACCCCCGGAAGATCTGATGCGTTGCGGGTTGTGTCTCCTGGACGCTCTTCTCTCTTCTGGACGTGGCTCTCTAACTGGCGTGGCCAAGAACTGGTCACGAGGGTGCCAGGAAACCTTGTCTCTTCTCTTGTGCCGGTCGTTGTAAGCCAGACCTCGGGGGTTCCAGAATAACCCCCGAGGTCAAGGACAATGACTCATGCCAGACCTCGGAGGCTGCGAGCCTGGCAGCTTGCTGGCAACCTCTGAGGCCAGCATTGTTCATCGGAATTATATGGTCTTGTTCGTGTTTATCGGATGGTTATGTCTAGTGTCCTGCGTGTCCCATATTCAGCCTCTGCCCTACCCATTTCCTTTCTGCTCGGCAAAGGCTCTTTTGGCTTCGCCCAGGTTGGCCGGCTCGGCCAGCAGATCTAGCGCGGTCATGGCCAGGGCCTTGGCGGCGGCGATGAGCCCTGCATGGCCGCCTTCGGAGGCCGATGCTTCGCGGAATTCGTTGGTGTGCCCTGCCAGGTCCTCCGGACCGATAGAGATGTAGGGGTGGATGGTGGGCAGGACCTGGCTGACGTTGCCAATGTCGGACGAGCCCATGCGCTCGCCGCCAGTAGCGACCTGGGCTTCCAGGCCCAGCGCTTCCAGGTTCTCCTTAAAGAGCGCGACCATCTTGGGGTTGGGCAGCCTGGCGTCGTAGCGCGGCCCGGCCTGCTTGAACTCCATGCGAGCGCCGGTGGCCAGCGCGGCACCCTCGGCGCAGGCCCGCACCTTCTCCACAACTTCGGCAGCGTAGGGCGTGTCGGCCGCGCGGACAATGAACTCGGCCGAGGTATAGTCGGGAACGATGTTGGCCGCATCGCCGCCATGGCGGATGATGCCGTGGATGCGTACGTCGTCGCGCACGTGCTGGCGCAGGGCGTTGATGCCGCTGAAGGTGAGCAGTATCGCGTCGAGGGCATTGATGCCCACGTCCGGCGCGGCGGCCGCGTGGGCTGCCTTGCCGTAGAACTCGATGCTCAAGGGATAGGCGGTCAGCGCCGCGCGTCCCAGCATGTTGCGGGTCGAGGGATGGATCATCATGGCCGCATCTACCTGGTCAAAGATGCCGGCATCGACCATGATCGCCTTGCCTCCACCTCCCTCTTCCGCGGGCGTGCCGATCACCTGGATCGTCCCGGCCAGGTCAGGGAGCAGCGGCTTGAGGGCCAATCCCGCCCCGACCGCCGCGGCGGCGATGATGTTGTGCCCGCAGGCGTGTCCCAGGCCCCGCAGGGCATCGTATTCGGCCAGGATGGCGACAGCAGGTCCCGCCCCCGTCGCCACCAGCCATGCGTGCCCACAAAAGCTGTCTCCAGCCCAGCCACGCCCCGCTCGACAGCAAATCCGTTTTCCTCCAGCACTCCGGTCAGCATGCGCCGCCGACTTCGTACTCTTCAAAACCCAGTTCTGGGGTGGCATGGATCGCGTCGGAAAGGCGGATCAATTCAGCCCGCCTGTTTTCTACCTCTGCGATGGCGCCGGCCTTCAGTTCCTGTATGTCACTCATATCTATCCCTGCTCCGCTTTCTGCGCTTCGAAGGCGCGCTTGGCCTCGCTCACCTTGGCCGGATCTGTGAACAGATCAAGGCCAGTCATGGCCAGCATCTTGGCTGCCGTGATCATTCCCTCGTGACCCGCCGGCGAGCCAGAAGCCACCTCGAACTCGGCCGTGTGCCCGCCGATGTCCTCGGGCCCAATGGAGATGTAGGGATGTACGGCCGGGACCACCTGGCTCACGTTCCCCATGTCGGTGGAGCCCATCCGTTCATTGGGTTCCGGGGCTTGGACCTCAAGGCCCAGGGCGCCCATATTGGCTTCGACCATGGAGGCCAGCACGGGGCTGGGCATCATGGCATCGTAGCGAGGCGCGTATTCGCTAAAGCTCAGGCGGGCGCCGGTGGCCAGCGCCGCCCCTTCGGCACAGGCCCGCACCTTCTCAAATACTTCGGTGCAATAGGGGGTATCCGCAGCCCGCACGTAGAACCTGGCGGCCGCGTATTTGGGCACGATGTTGGGCGCGTCGCCGCCGTGGGTGATGACGCCGTGGATGCGGGCGTCGTCGCGCAGGTGCTGGCGCAGGGCGTTGATGCCGTTGTAGGTCAGGATCAGCGCCTCCAGGGCATTGATGCCCTCGTCCGGCCTGGCGCCGGCGTGGGCCGGCTTGCCGAAGAACTCGATGAAGATCTTGTAGCTGGTCAGCGAGCGCCGGCGCGTCATGTTGTGGTAAGACGGATGGAACATCATGGCCGCGTCGACCCCGGCAAAGACTCCGCCATCGACCATGGTCCCTTTGCCACCGCCCCCTTCCTCCGCCGGGGTGCCGATGACCTTCAGCGTGCCAGCCAACTCGGGTAGGACCGCCTGGACCGCCAGCCCGGCCCCGATGGCAGCCGCGCCGATGAGGTTATGTCCACATGCATGGCCCAGGCCGGGCAGCGCGTCGTACTCGGCCAGAAAGGCTACCGTGGGCCCACCCCCCTGCCCTTCCGTGGTGGCCACAAAGGCTGTGTCGAGACCGGCTACTGCGCGCTCGACAGCAAACCCGTTTTCTTCGAGCGTGCGGCTCAACAGCGCCGCAGACTCGTACTCCTCAAAGGCGATCTCGGGATTGGCATGGATGGTGTCCGCCAGCTCGATCAGTTCCCCGCGCCGGGCGTCTATCTGGGCAATGGCTCTTTGTCTCAATTGCTCTTTGTTGCTCATGATCTTTTCCTATTCCTCCATAAAGTCTTCTAGAAATTCGACGGCTTTTTCCAGCGCCGCCTCGACGATGGCCTGCCCCAACTCTTCGCTGGCCTGGGTCGCATCTCCCAACGCGCCGTTGGCCGTGATCTCGTCAAAGCGGTAGGCGTAGGCCAGGCTGTAGCCCTGGCCCAGGTTCCGGTAGGGATAGCCTTTGAATTCTCCGGGCGCCAGCGCTTCGCGGCGTACCGTGTGCGGCGCCAGGAACAGCGCTTGCGAGATCTCGCCCTCGCAGGCATGTCCCGCGGGATCCGACAGTACCCGCTCTTTTATGACCTCGCGGCCCAGGGAGGTAAAGCTGGTCCAGGCAACCTTGACCCCCAGTTCTTGCCGCAGCTTGACGATGCTGACACCCAGCGATGCGGTGTTGCCGCCGTGCCCATTCAGGATCAAGAACCGTTCCAGGCCATGCTGCTGGAGGCTCCAGACCACGTCGTAGACGGCGGCCATAAAGGTCTCGGGCCGCAGGGTGATGGTGCCGGGAAAGTTCATGTGGTGGTACGACACACCCAAATTGATGGCCGGCGCCAGGATGGTGTCCGGGTGGGTTCGAGCTGCCAGCAGCTTGCCAAAACCATAGGCCCGGCCGGTGTCGACCTCAAAGGTACCGTTGGGCCCGTGCTGTTCAAAGGATCCGACGGGCACCAGGGCCACCTTGGCCTGCGCCAGTGCTTCCTTGGCCTCGGGCCAGGTCATTTCTGGTAGAATGAAAGCTTGGTTTTCCACTGTGTTCCTCCGGAGTGAGATCGCGTGGACTGTGGTCCACGCTGAGCATTGGCGAGGGCCAAACTCGGCTCCCGTCCAAGCGTGCTAGTGCCGGACCACAGTCCGGCACGTCTGGCATCTGACCGTTCAATGAAAAGGGCAAGCCAGGTGGCCTGCCCCGTTACGGCGGGATTTCGGTTCGCTTGATGTTCATATCGCGACCCACTCGCAGCGACAGCATTGTCGACCACGTGTTTCTTTCGGACGCTAATCCAGCACTAGCCCTCTGCCTTGTAGGGATCCAGGGCGTCTCGCAGCCCATCGCCGATAAAGTTGATGGCGATGACAGTGATAAAGATCATCAGTCCTGGAAAGATGGCCGTCCAGGGGGCGCGGGTCATCTGGTCCTGGGCGTTTTTGAGCATGTTGCCCCAGGTCGGCGTCGGCGGCTGGACGCCAAAGCCCAGGTAGCTCAGGCCCGATTCGGTGATGATAGAGGTCGCCACGCGGAAGGTGGCGGCCACAATGATGGGGCTCAGGGCGTTGGGCAGCAGGTGGCGGGTCATGATCCGCCCGTTGGAGGCGCCCACGCAGCGCGATGCCTCGGTGAACTCTTTTTCCTTGAGCGACAGGAAGGAGGCCCGTACCAGGCGGGCCACCTGCATCCAGGCCAGCACGGCGATGACCAGCACGATGGTGAATACGCTGGCAAAAGCCGTGCCCTGCAGGGCCGGGATGGGGATGTCGCGCAGGGCCAGGGCGAGGATGATCAGGACAAAGAGCTGGGGAAAAGAGAGCATCATGTCGGTGAAGCGCATCGCCAGGTTGTCAATCCAGCCCCCGTAGAAGCCTGCAACGCCGCCGATGATGGCCCCGACCGTTACGGCCAGCGCCATGGCCAGGATGCCGATGCTCAGGGAGACGCGCCCGCCGTACAGAATGCGCGTCAACAGGTCGCGCCCCAGCTCGTCGGTGCCCATGGGGTGCGTCAGCGAGGGCGGCTCCAGCCTGGAATCCAGATCGGTCTTTTCCGGGTCCCAGGGCGAAACGATGGGCGCGAGGATGGCGGCCAGGACCAGGAGAGAGAAGAAGGGTGGCGCCGACCATGGCCGGCTTGTGGCGCCGGAAAGAGCGCCAGACCATCTGGGTCATGGTCTGCTCTTCCCGATAGGCGGGCCCGCCCGCGAGATCAGCTATGGTCCCTGTGTTCTCTGCTTCTGACATAGACTATCCTTCCAGAGCTTCAGTTGCCTGTGTGTGCATCTCAATCGAAGCGGATACGGGGATCGAGAAAGGCATAGAGAATGTCGGCGACGATGTTAAAGGTGATGATGAGCATGGCCGTGATCATCAGATAGCCCATCATGACCGCATAGTCGACACGTTGGGCCGAACGGAAGTACAGCTTGCCCATCCCCGGCCAGCTAAAGATGGTCTCGGTGAACAGCGCGCCGGCAAACAAGATGGGCAACTCCAGGGCCATGATGGTCACGATGGGGATGGCCGCGTTCTTGATGGCGTGGGCTCCAGATCACCGCCCGTTCCGAGAGGCCCTTGGCGCGGGCGGTGCGGATATAGTCCTGGTGGATCACCTCCAGCATGCTGGAGCGCGTGTAGCGCATGTACTGGGCCGCCCCAAAGACGGCCAGCATCGTTACCGGCAGTATCAGGTGCCAGATGCGGTCCCACAAGGGGACGTAGCCCAGTTCCTGCTTGAGGCGCACGTCGTACATGCCGCCACCCGGGAAGAGGGGCTTGCCGGCCAGGACCTCCGGGGCAAAGTCCGGCCAGGTGAGCGTCGAGTGAAAGACAATGATCAGGATGAGGCCGAACCAAAAGATGGGGATCGACCGGCCCGCGTAGGCCAGGATGGTGAAGAAATGATCCGTGGCCGAGTATTGCTTCAGGGCGGTGATGATGCCCAGCGGTATGCCGACCAGCTAAGGAGCCGAGGAAAGCAAAGGTCATCAACTGCAGAGTGGCCGGGATGCGCTCCAGCATCATCTCCAGGGCCGGGCGGCGTTCGACGTTGGAGCGGCCGAAATCTCCCTGCAGCAGGGCAAAGAGCCACTTGAAGTAGCGGCTGTCCAGGGGGTTGACCTTGATACTCAGGTTCGAGCGACTGGTCCAACCTGTGACGCGCGATGGGACGTCCAGTACTTTGACATAGACGCCCGTATCGTTCTTTTCTTCATCCACGACCGCCACCCGGGTTCCGGCGCCGATCTGGCCCGTCTCCTTGGGCTCCGTCCCTCCTGCTTCCGACCCCGGCGGCTTGTTGTAAAGGACCGTGTACTCGTTGACGACACCCGAACTACCCCGAAAATTCAGAAAGGCCGGCTGCCGGAGCCCAAGCCGGTATTCCAGCATGGCCATGTCCTCGGGGGTGAGGTTCGGGTTGTCCTCATAGATGGCCATGGGATCGACCGGGCTGATCATGATCAGCCCGTAGACGATGACGCTGATGAAAAACAGGGTCGGCACGGCCTGCAGAAGCCGGCGAATGATGTACCGAGTCATGCACGCTCCCTTCCAACAGTCCAGAGACGCTCTGGCTCAGATTCTCCCGGTTCCCCTCCGGAAGTGTCCGCTTGTCACCAGAATGAAACAGATGATTGGCGGGCGGCCCATGGGCTGCCCGCCAATCATCTAGTCAACTTTCGGCGTTACTTTTCGATATACCACTCTTCGGCGTTCCAGGAGCCGGTGGAGGTCCAGACATTGGCCTCGTAGCCCATAAAGTGTTCGCGCAGCAGGTCGATATCC
This sequence comes from uncultured Chloroflexia bacterium, assembly GCA_963783445.1. GTDB lineage: Bacteria > Chloroflexota > Anaerolineae > JAAYZQ01 > JAAYZQ01 > CAWANP01. The sequence continues at coordinate 80,421 of CAWANP010000004.1, forward strand.
GCGCGGTCATAGAGATAGATATGCGGGCGCCCCTCGGCAATCAGCTCAGACGCCTTCTGGTAGGCATCCTTGCGGACTTGCAGGTCAGGGCTGGAACCGGCGATGGCCATCTGCTCATCATATTCGTCGCTGAGCCAGCGAGAATAGTTGATAGCCCTTGCCCGCGTTGTCTTCGCAGGGAGAGTTGTAGGAAGCATAGTAGCCGTCCATCTGGCTGTGCGGATCGGTACCATACGAGGTCGTGTACATCAGGACGTCAAACTGACCGTGCTTGCGGAAGGCGCCGCTGGAGTAGCTGGCGAACAGCTCGGAACTGGGCACGTTCTCGATGAACATCTCGATGCCGATCTCGGCCATCATCTCCATGATCACCTGCTCGGCCTGCTCGCGCAGCGAGTTGCCCGACGTGGTCTGGAGCTTGAGCTTCAGAACCGTTCCGTCTTCGGCCGTAGGCGCAGCCATTGCACTCGCGGATGCCGTCGCCATCGCTGTCGGTCCAGCCCGCTTCCTCCAGCAGGGCCGCGGCCTTCTCCGGGTCTGAACTCGCTCTCCGGGATATCGGGCGCGCCCCAACCCAGGTTCATCTCTGTGGTGCCGACCGTTGCCAGGCCGAAGAGCAGCTTGTCGACGATGACCTGCTTGTCGATGCCCAGTTCGATGGCCTCCCGAACCGCGGGATCACCCAGAGCCCAGTGCGGGGAGGGGTTCTCCGCCAGCCACTCAGGGCAGGGGGCATCCAGTTCCGGATCGGCCAGGTTGAGCAAGAGTCGCTCCGTACCGGTGCTGGGCGGCATGCTGACCTTCACGCCCTCCCAGGTCTCAGCCTCGGGGATGTCCGCCTCGATCAGGTCCCAGACAAAGTCGAGCTCGCCGGTCTGGATGAGCTGTTTGCCCACCTCGCGGCTCTCGATCCAGCGCATGATGATGGTGTCGACGTAGGGCTTGCCCTCCGCTCTCCCACAACCAAAAGTTCTCGTTGCGGACCAGGGTCATGCTGTCCCCCGAGATCCATTCCTGCAGCTTGTAGGGCCCCAGGCTCAGCGGCTGGCGATTGAACTCCCATTCCTGCATCTTGGCCGGGTCCAGGCCGAGGTGGCTCGGAAGTATGTCGTCGTCGAACATCATCAGGTACGGCGCATAGAACTCGGCGTACTTGACCACGACCGTCATGTCGTTGTCTTCGCAGGTGACCGATTCCATGACCTCATAGCCGGTGGTGCTCACCGCGCCACTTTCGGGGTGCGTGACCGCCTCGCAGGCAAATACCACGTCCTGGCAGTCGAAGGGGTCGCCGTCCTCCCAGACGATGCCCTCTTTCAGCTCGTACTTGACGGTCAAGCCATCCTCCGAGACGAGGCCATTCTGCACGGAGGGCACTTCCTTGGCCAGCTCGGCATAGTACTGGCCGTCGGGCGCAGCTACTACAAGCCCGCTCTCGAAAAAGTCTCCGGCCCAGCTTGCTACCGTCTGGGTGCGGATGAGCGGGTTCAGCAATTCCGGCTCCTGGTAAAAGCCCAGGACCAGGGTGCCGCCCTGCATGTCCGCGCCGGGCATGGTGGGGGCCTCGGTTGGCGCGGGTGCTTCGGTCGCCGCGGGCGCCTCGGTTGGCGCTGCTGCCTCTGCTTTCGTGGGTTCTGGGGCCGGTGCTTCTGGCTCTGTAGTCCCACCACAGGCGGCCAGCATGCCGGCCAGCAGGACCAAGATCAGGAATAGGCTCAATACGCGCTTCTTAGACATTGATTCTTCCTCCTTTGGGGTGTCTCAAACGGCTGTGTGATCGAGCGAAACCAATGAACAACAGCGTGCCTCAGAAAATCCCTTCACCTCCTCTCTGTGCCATAACATCAAATCGCAGCTTGTACGGGGGAAAAGCCATCATGGGTCCTGGGAGCGACCTCACGTAGCTGAATCTTGCGTGGTACCCGGATTCCCGAATTTGTGTGGGCCAGTGGAACACGCTGACCAGTATACCAAAGGATCGCCGTCCTGTCAAGTCAGCGATTCAGGCCTTTACTGTCCGTTGTCGTGCATGTGCGGATGGCTCTTGAGCCCCCTGCGCAGAAGGCGCACAGTTCCTGCTTCTGGGAATCTCTCGGCTAGTCCGCAAAAGTACAAGAGCGCCGACTATGGGACCGGTTTGAGCCAGGTCAGGTCCCGTTCGTAGTGCGCGTTTCAACGCGCTATCTGAGCCGCGAGTCGAGTTTTCAACCCGGAACGGCGCTGAAGCACGTCCTGAGCGAAGCCGAAGGGCGCCGACTACGAACGGACTTGAGCCAGGTCAGGTCCTGTTCGTAGTGCGCGTTTCAACGCGCTATCTGAGCCGCGAGTCGAGTTTTCAACCCGGAACGGCGCTGAAGCATGTCCTGAGCGAAGCCGAAGGGCGCCGACTACGAACGGTTCTCGCCTCTGGGCATTGCTCGGTTGGTCTGCAGAAGCACAAAAGCGCGCAATACGGAACCAGCTCCTCAGCCGGCTTGTCAAGGCCGAACGTAGACTGGTGTAACGCGCGATTTGTGCTGGAAGTTCATTCTCCTCGGATGGCTGGAAGATATGCCTCCGGCGAACGGAGCATGGCTGCCAGGAGAGCGGCCCGCTCGGGCAGGGAATGGAGATACACGTGCTCGTGCAGCGCGTGGGCGCCATCGCCGACGACGCCCATGCCGTCCAGCGTGGGCACGCCCAGGGCCGCCGTAAAGTTCCCGTCGGACCCGCCGCCGGTGCCCGCTTCCGTGATCTCGAAGCCCATCTCCTGTCGCAAATGCCGCGGCCTGGGTGAACAGGGCTACGATCTCTGGCGTCCGGACCATGGGCGGGCGGTTCATGCCGCCGGTGACTTTCAGGGTTGTGCCTTCGAGGCGCGGCCGCAGCCCCTGCATCTCGGCCTCGAGGCGAGTCGCTTCCTCGGCGTTCATGACGCGCATGTCTATCTCGGCCGATGCCTGCGCGGGGACGACATTGCTGCGGGTGCCCCCTTGAACCACGCCAACGCTGACGGTGGTGCCGGCCTCATAGTCGGTGAGCGCCTGCATGGCCAGGATCTGGTGGGCCAGCTCCTCGATGGCGTTGATACCCTTGGCGTGGTCGGCGCCAGCGTGGGCCGGGCGCCCCGTCACAGAGATCCCGTACATGCCCACACCCTTGCGCCAGGTCTTTAGCGACCCCTGCGTGGTCTGGGCCGGCTCCAGGCAAAAGACGACGTCATGCTGCAGCGCTTCGGCCTCGATGATGGGGCGTGAGGTAATGCTGCCGGTCTCCTCGTCGGAGGTGAGCAGGAGGGTTACCGGCTGGCCGGCTGGCAGGCCCAGATCGCGCAGGGCGCGCATGGCCCACAGGCTGTTGGCGATGCCGCCCTTCATGTCAAAGGCCCCGGGACCATAGAGCTTGCCGTCCTCCACCCGGACGGGGCGCTCGGCCACGGTTCCCACGTCCCACACGGTGTCCATGTGGCACATCAGGAGGGCGCCGCCCGGGCCATCGCCCCAGCGGGCCTTGACGTGGTTGCCCGCCTGATCCTGGGGCAGGATCTGTACCTGGCCGCCCAGGCCCTGCATTTGTTCGGCCAGAAAGGCGCTGAGCCGGTCCAGGGCTGGCTTGTCGAGGGTGGGTGATTCCAACTCGACGATCTGCGCCAGCGATGCGGCCATGTCGTTCTGATGGTCGCGAAGGTAAGCCAGGATCTTTTGGTTGTCGGTCATGATTGTTCCCTTTCTTCTACGTTGAGTACGAATCGGCTTCTCGTAGTAATATGACAACGGATCAAGCGGATTTCCGCATTCTTCCGACCGTGCCCAGTTCTGCCTCCTGTGCCAGTTCCAACTGGCGGCGGTAGAGCTGGCTGTAGAGGCCGTCCTGGCCCATCAGCTCGTCGTGGTCGCCCACTTCGACGATGCGGCCTTCCTCCAGGGCGATGATCTTGTCGGCGTTGCGGACGGTGCTCAGCCGGTGGGCGATGACCAGCGCCGTGCGTCCCTTCAGCACCGCCTCCAGGGCCTGCTGGATCAGGTACTCGGCCTCGGCATCCACCGAGGAGGTCGCCTCGTCCAGGATCAGGATGCGCGGATCGGCCAGGATGGCCCGCGCCAGGGCCAGCCGCTGCTTCTGGCCGCCGCTCAGCTTGACGCCTCGCTCGCCGATCTCGGTGTCATAGCCCTCGGGCAGCTCCTGGATGAAATCGTGGGCGTAGGCCGCCTTGCTCGCGGCAACAAGTTCCTCCTCGGTGGCGTCCGGCTTGCCATAGAGCAGATTCTCGCGCACGGTCGCATTGAACAGAAAGGTGTCCTGGAGAACCACGGCCACCTGGCTGCGCAGCGAGGCCAGTTTGACCTGACGCAGGTCGTGGCCATCCACGGCTGACCTGACCCTGGAGGGGATCGTAGAAGCGACAGAGCAGGTTGGCGATGCTGGTCTTTCCCGCCCCGCTGGGGCCGACCAGGGCCACGACCTCGCCCGGGGCCATGTGGAAGCTCACGTCGTGCAGCACCTCGTCGCCGGTGCCGTAGCGAAAGTGCACGTCGTTGAAAGCCACCTCGCCCTGGATGGGTGGCAGTTCCACCGCGTCCGGCGCATCCTGGATGTCGGCTGTCTCGTCCAGCAGCTCAAAGATGCGCTCGCCGGCAGCGATGGCTTCCTGGAAGATATTGTCCACCTCGGTCAGCCGGTTGATGGGCTCGTAGAAGGAGGTGATGTAGGACAAAAAGGCCACCAGCGTGCCCAGGGTCGAGCGACCGTCCACGACCATCATGGCCCCGGCGCCCAGCACGATGACGGTGCCCATGAGGGACACAAAGCGCATGGCCGGGAAAAAGGTGGTCCAGTAGCGCATGCCCTCGCACGCGAGCCTCGGTAGTAGCGCTCGCTCTCGGCGGTAAAGCGCGCCAGCTCGCGCTCCTCCTGGGCAAAGGCCTGGATGACGCGGATTCCAGACAGGCTGTCCTGGAGCCGGGCATTGATATCACCCAGGCGGGCGCGCACACGGCGGTAGATGGGCCGGATGCGCGTGTTGTACCAGCGAAGCGATACGGCCAGGATCGGCACGGGCAAGAGCACGAGCAGGGCCAAACGGGCGATCGAGGACAAAGAGGATGACCGCGCCGCCAACCAGGCGCAGCAGGTCGACGACCGTCAAGGCCGAGCCGTGGGTCACAAAACTCTCCAGGGCGTTGACATCGTTGGTCACGCGGGACATCAGTTCGCCGGTGGATGTACGCTCAAAGAAGGAGAGGGACAGCCTCTGCAGGTAGGCATAGATGCGCACCCGCAGGTCGAGGATGAAGCGTTCTCCCAGCGCGTGGCGGACGTACATATCCCCGGCTTGGAACAGCTGCTGCAGGGCATAGACCAGGACCAGGCCGCCGATGAGCATGCCCAGCTTGGAGAGGTCGCCGGTGCCGATGACCTCATCCACGATCTGCCTCTGGAAGAGGGGCGGCAGCAGGCCCAAGACCGGTCACAATCAGGATCAAGAAAGCGCTAAGGAGCAGCGTTTTCCAATAAGGGGTAAGAAAGGCAAAGAGACGTTTCAGGGTTTGCATCGCCGGTCGTACCTCACAGTTCGCACCGCCTGTCGCGGGCCTATCTCCTGACCAGCAGGATGCCCAGCAGGATGAGGCCCAAGCTGAGCAAAAGATTGACGGTCACCGTCTCGCCCAGGACCAGCGCGCCCAGGACCAGGCCAAACACGGGGATGATATAGGTCACCGTGCTGACAAAGGTGGCGCTTGTCCATTCGATGAGCTTGTAGTAGATAATGTAGGCAAAAACGGTGCCCAGGACCGTCAGCGCCAGCCAACTGGCCATGGCCGGCAGCGATGGCAGGCCATGGAAGGGCTGGCCAGAAAGCAGGCTGATGGGCAGCATAAAAACCAGGCCCGTGGTCAGTTGGCCCGTGGTGGACATCAATGGCGGCTGGCCCCGCAGCCATTTTCGGGCAAAGATAGCGGCTCCGGCGTAGCTGATGGAAGAGGCGATGATGGCCAGTTGGCCCAGAAGACTGGCCTGGAGGCCCTGCCGCAGATCGGGCAGCAGCAGGATGCCTACCCCAACAAAGCCGATGACGACGCCCAGGATCTTGAGCGGTGTCAGGCGCTCGTCGTCGGCCAACAGAAGGGCCAGGATGACGGTAAAGATGGGCATGGTCGCCTGCAACAGCGCGGCCAATCCGCTAGAGATGTATTGCTCGCCCCAAGTGATCAGCGTCCAGGGCACCGCCCCGCTGAGCAAGACCCATGGCCGCGAAGGCGCCCCACAACCTGCGCTCGCGGGGAATGGGCTGCCTGGTCACGAGGAGGAGAAGCCACATGATTGCCGCGCCCAGGCCCATCCGGCCGATTACCAGCGTCACCGGCGGCACCTCGGCCACGGCAATCTTGATGAAAAGGTAGGAAGAGCCCCACAGCGCCCCCAACACCAGCAGCCAAAAGATGTCGCGATAGCGCCCGCCCATCAAGCCTGATCCTTCGGGCCCTTGCTGGCCCGCGTGTTCCTGCTGCATATATGATACGGCCCTGTCTTAGAGATGTTATGTAACATTGAACTCGGCCGCGGCTTTCCCCATGCCGCGGCTTGTCTCATCGTGCCGGCAAAGGCCTGTCTCTGCGGACCAGATCGTCCAAAGTCTCACGTTCCTGGACGAGGTGGGCCTCTCCCTCTACCAACCACAGCACGGCCGGTTTGCGGGCGCCGTTGTAATTGCTGGCCATGCTCAACTGGTAGGCGCCGCTCACCGGCACTGCGATCAGTTCGCCGGGCTGGACGTCGGGCAGGGCCAGATCCTCGATGAGGATGTCGCCGCTCTCGCAAAAGGGGCCGCCCAGCCAGGCCAGTCCGCTGGCCGGCCGTTCGGGGGCGTCCACGGGCAGCGCGGAATAACGCGCTCCATAGAGCGCCCGGCGGGGGTTATCGGCCAGTCCGCCATCCAAAAGCAGCCAGCGCCGCCCGGCAGTATGCTTGACCGCTCCGACGCGGTATAGTGCCACGCCTGCCCGGCGGACAATGCTACGACCCGGCTCCAGATGGAGCTGCGGCAGGGTCAGCCCGCGCTGGCGGCAGCCCCCAGCCAGCCGCTCGCCAATGTAGCGGACATATTGGGCCACGGCCGGATGTGGCAGCTCGTCCTCGTGATAGGCGATGCCCCATCCTCCCCCGGGGCAGATCGCCTGGAGCTGCCACCCGAAATCAGCGCGGAGGGAGACCACCAGATCCAGGGCGCTGTCGATGGCCGGCCCCAGGGGCTCTGGATCGTGGAAATGGGAGCCCTGATGGAAGTGGAGCCCGGTCACCGGCAGGCCGTACTGCTGGCAGATCTGGACCGCTTCCGTCGCCTCGTTCCAGTCCATGCCGAACTTGCTGTCCTTTTGGCCGGTCTGGGTATGGGCGTGGGTCGCCACCGCCAGGCCCGGCCGCACGCGCAGCCACAGGTTGGGATAGGGCGTGGTCGACCTGGTTTCGGCCAGGTCCAATAGCTTACCTACCTCACCCAGGCTGTCGACCACAATCGTTCCGGCCTGCGCCAGGGCGGCGTCCACGTCGTCTTGGCCCTTGTTCACGCCGTGGACCACGATCTGCTCCCGCTGGATCCCGGCAGCGGCGGCGACGCGCAGCTCGCCAACACCGGTGCAGTCCAGCCAGAGTCCCTGCCGTTGGGCCCATTGGGTCATGGCCACGCAGAGAAATGCCTTGCCGGCATAGGTGATCCCCGCCGGGCCAGGATAGAATTGGGCCAGCGCCTGCCGGTATTCGGCGACGGCGGCGTCCATGGTGGCCTGGTCGTAGAGGTACAGGGGCGTGCCGTAGCTCTGGGCCAGGGCGCCCAGATCACAACCGGCGATGGTCAGTCGTGCTCCCCCGGCTGCCGGCCCGGTGACCAGCAAGTCGCTGGCTACCGGCTCGATCTCGGCCGAGTCGGGAAAGAGTGCGAGACGCGTGCGGGGATTGTAGTCGCTCATCCGGCGTCTCCGTCAGGCCCGGGCCAGTGTAAAGGCGGCCCGCATGGCCCGATAGGCGGTGGGCACGTCGTCCGCGGTGACCTCCACCCGTTTGCCCTCGGACCGGCGCGCGCCTGGGATGAGCATCGCCTTGTCCGGCCATCTCGGAGGTCACCAGCTCGACGGCCATCGTGACCGGTGCATCATTGCGGAAGGGTTCGACCGCCTGGCCAGCGCCGAAGCGGCTCACAGCCCTCTGGGCGGCTTCATGGATCAGGACTTGGGTCACCTCAGGAGGCAGGCACTCGGCTGCCATCCGGCCTGTGGCCTGCTTGACCTCCGCCGTCTCGACGGGTCCCAGTAGCTCGCGGGCCTCAGCGCAGGCGGACTGGTCGCCTGGAGATCATGATCACCGGCGCGCCATAGTAGCCGCAGACCGCCGCGTTCACGCCAATTTCGCCCACGATGCGTCCGTTGATCCAGACGTTGGCCACGGCGCCAGACCAGGTGTGGTCCAGGATGGCGTTCTCTGTGCCGACCTTGGCGTGGTAGCCAATGAACATGGCCGCATCGATGCCTGTCTGCGCGCCCTGGGTCATGGCCAGCGGAGAAGGGCTGCCGGTGTTCAACCGCGCCCGGGGGTCAAGTTCTTCGATAAGAATGTTCCGCGCCGTTCCGTGGCCGTCGGCCACGATCACTTCCCCGGCTCCACCGTCAAAGGCGCCGCGAATTGCGGCATTGACGTCCTCGGTCATTAGTTTACGAAAGCGGCCGTAGTCTTGTTTGTTGTGGTCAACGTGATCCCAATGGACCACTCCGGTGATGCCTTCCATGTCCGCAGCAATGAGGATCTTCATGGCTCCCCTCCCAGGGATGTGATGTGGGTTTGTCGGCGCCGCCGAGACCTCCAAGCAGCACCGGCCTATTATATGCCAGAACGCGACCAGCCGCAAGAAGCGATGAGGGGGAAAATGCGTTGTTGCCCACAAAATCATGATGGGTGAAGGTCTTTCATGATAGGCGAAGGTCATTCGTGATGGGCGAAGGTCTTTCATGATGGGCGAAGGTCTCTGACCGAGCCCTGCCCGGCTGCGGTCGGGAGACCTTGCCGAACAAGGGATGTTACCCAGAACGGCTGCGGTCGGAGACCTTGCCGAACGAGGGGTGGTACCCAGAACGGCTGCGGTCGGAGACCTTGCCGAACAAGGGTGGTACCCAGAACGGCTGCGGTCGGAGACCTTGCCGAACAAGGGGTGGTACCCAGAACGGCTGCGGTCGGAGACCTTGCCGAACGAGGGATGGTACCCAGAACGGCTGCGGTCGGAGACCTTGCCGAACGAGGGATGGTACCCAGAACGGCTGCGGTCGGAGACCTTGCCGAACGAGGGATGGTACCGACGGCTGCGGTCGGAGACCTTGCCGAACAGGGTGGACCCAGACGGCTGCGGTCGGAGACCTTGCCGAACCAGAAAAAGGACAGGAGACCGTGCCCAAGGGCCGTAGCTGACAGAAAGGCTCTGCTTGGTTGACAAGCCAATGGGGCGCAGGTATACTCAGGCTAGATTACCCTCGCACTGCGAGGGGATGTCATAGTTGATTCCATCATTGAGGAGGATGTACAGAATGGATATTATCAGGATGATCCACAGATTTTTGGGCGAGACGTTGCTGCTCATCGCCCTGATCGGCGTTGATCCTGGCCATCATTGGCCTGATCCGCAAGCAGACCATGGAGCGGGCGGAGAATATCTTTGGCATGATCTACGCCGGCCTGCTGGACCTGCAAGCCCTGCTGGGGCTGGTAAGTTTCATTTACTTGATCACCCTGGCCGGCACCGGCCTGTTGACCAGCAAGTTTATCCTGCACCCGATCCTGATGATCCTGGCGGTTGTCGTGGTACATGCCAGCCGTAGCCGCCGCAATGGACCCGTTCCTGCCCGGCACTGGGCCCAACTTGTCGCCTATGGCCTCAGCTTGGTGCTGGTCTTTGCCGGGCGCATGATCCTGGCCTAGCTGCTATCGATCTCGGGCAATGGAGATCCTGACTCCCGAAATAGACTTCCGAATTCTGCGTGCCCGGAGCGTCGATGCCTGGCAGGTGGGCTGCTGCCTCCGAGTGATCCTGGCGCCTGCGGATGAACTCCCGTCCCGGATCAGACTTCCGAATTCGGGGAAGAATTCGGAAGTCGAGAGCAAGCGACAGCAAGCAGCGTCAAGAAACCTGCCGCAACTGGTTCTGAAGCGGTAGATCTGGGCAATGGGGATCAAGCACCGGTAGCTTTTGTCTGCTAGACTACTTCTGAAGGTACCTTCAGCGACCACAAGCCGAATACCGAGCGCTGAGAAGCGCTACAAGGAGGATAGCAAATGGCAGGCAATGGCAAGTATGAGCTGAGACCCATTGGGACGGTCCGGAGGGATGGGGCGCAGATCCAACTCGAGATCGCAGAGGCCTACCGCCCGGCCCTCAAGCAACTGGAGCACTTTAGCCACGTGATGGTCTTCTGGTGGGCGGGCCAGTTCGACAACGAGGAGTACCGCAACATGCTCCAGTCCCGGCCGCCCTACGCCGAGGAGCACCTGACCGGTGTGTTCGCCACCCGGTCCCCCTACCGGCCAAATCCCATCGCCATGACGACCTGCCCGTTGGTGGCCGTAGACGAGGAGCAAGGTCTGCTTACGGTGACCGACATCGACGCCTTTGAGGGAACGGCCATCCTGGACCTGAAAGCCTATTTTCCGGTTTGCGACAGGGTCAAGGAGGCTCACATCCCGGAATGGCTGGCGGACTGGCCGGATTGGATGCCGGAAAGCGGGCAGGGACTGATGGAGTGGGAGACCTAGATCCGGGCCAACCTCCTGCAGGCGGCCGGCTGCGGACAGTCGGCTTGGCCTGCGGGAGGTTGACAGGGAGCTGTTGTATGGAACCAAAGATCGTCGAGACAGGACAGATGATCCTCGTGGGGCTCGGGTTCTATGGCGATCCGTTCAGGATGAGCGCGGGCTGGACCGAGGAGAACGAGATTGGACGGCTGTGGAGCCGGTTCATGAGCTTTCTGGGCCAGCATCAGGGCCGGATCAAGCACGCCAAAGCCGAGCAGGTCGCCTACGAGCTGTGTTTCTATCACGAGGAGACACTCAGCACAGGCGAGTTTGAGGTCTTTGCTGGTATTGAGGTGGACAGGCTGGAGGATCTGCCTCTGGAGATGTCGGTCAAGATCCTGCCTCCAGCCACCTACGCTGTGTTCACATTGGAGGGAGATCAGATAGGGGCGGACTATTACCTCAAGATCGCTGCAGAATGGCTACCGGAGGCAGGCTACGAGAGTGATTACCGTTACAGCCTCCAGCGCTACGACGAACGGTTCAAGGGCATCGACAACCTGGCCGAGTCGGTGGTTGAAGTCTATATCCCTGTGCGGCCCGACACCTCGAATACGCGCACTACTGGGTCGCCCGAGAGTTCGGGCTCCTAAGAACAAGGTCTGACGATGCCAGATCTGACCCCCATTTCCAGAGCCATTGATTTTGTCGAGGAGAACCTCCGGCAGCCGGTTACGGTGGCTGCCATGGCAGCTTCGGCAGGCTACTCCCTCTACTATTTTTGCCGCGTTTTCAACCAGGTTACCCACCATACCCCTTTCGACTATCTGATGCGCCGCCGCCTGACCGAGTCAGCCCGGGCTCTTTTAGGCAGCGACCAGAAGATCATCGACATTGCCCTCGACTACCAGTTCAGCGGGCCTGAGACCTTTTCCCGGGCCTTCAAGCGAATGTTTGGTACCCAGCCCAGCCAGATGCGCAAGGTAGGCTACGTAGACAGCCACAGCCTGATGCCGCGTTTGACGCTGGCCCACCTGCGGCACATCCAGCTAGGGGCCAACCTGAAGCCCACGCTTGTCGAACGGGAGCCGTTCCAGCTCGCTGGCCTGATGACGCTGGTCCGGGACGATCAGGCGGACAGGCCTCGACTCTGGCAGCTCTTCGCCCAGGAGTTGGAGAGACTCGGCGATGCCTTTCGCCCAGTTTCGTTTTACGGGTTGGCCTGCTACCCCGCGGGATGGGAATCGAGCGGGTACCAGTACCTGGCCGCGGCCGAGATTGAAGGGCAGGCGGCGGCCGGGACAGCGTTGGTCCTCAAGCCCATGCCCCGGCTTACCTGCGCCCGGTTCGTCCATGAGGGCAGCCTGTCCAGGCTCTCTCTGACGCTGGACTACATGTATCACACCTGGCTGCCCAAAGCTGGGGTACGCCCATCGTATCCCTGGATCCTGGAGGACTATGGGCAGGCTGTCCCCTTGTCGCCCGAAACCAGCATCAGGATAGAGGTGCTCCTACCAACAAGCGTCTAGCCCCGAAGGGTTTCGGAAAACCCCAACTCGGCGGAGATCCTATGTTGGGCGAGGGTCTCTGATAGAGCCCGGTCGGCCGTAGATTCTGGTCAACCTCCCGCAGGCCACGGCCTGCGGAAGGTTATGAATTTTCCCTAAGAAAGACCGTTGTAGGACAAGATGGCATCTTGTCCATGAAACGGGCAAGTTACCAACTTGCCCTACGTAGCGCAGGACTGACGGTTCGCTGGTACCTTGATACAATGGACGGAGCCGGTGTACCGGTACCCTACTTTCGAGGAGTGCTGACCGTGACCGTTAACCTGGCTCACGCTGAGACCTTCCTGGCAAAGCGATTCGGCTCTGATTGCGGCGACATCAAGACTATCGACAGGGGCCTCTGGTCGAAGGCATTTGCCTTCCGGCGGCCGGGTGGCCACTATGTCGTCCGTTTTGGCGCGCACCACGAGGACTTTGCCAAGGACCGCCTCGTGGCACAGCACGCCGGCCCGGCGCTGCCCATCCCCCGCGTCGTCGAACTTGGCCAGGCCTTCGGCGGATACTATGCCATCTCTGAGCGCATCTACGGGAGCTACATTGACGACCTGGATGAGGCCCAGATGCGCGCCGTGCTACCTTCTCTGCTCGCCGCCCTTGACTCTGCCCGTCTGGCTGACCTCTCAGAGACGACCGGCTACGGGTCGTGGGGCGACGATGGCATGGCGCCCTATCCTAGCTGGAGTGCCGCTCTCCTGGACGTCGCCAGTGATCGGCCGGCGGATCGCACGCACGGCTGGCGCCAGCGTCTTGCGGCTTCGACGGTAGGCTGCGGGCTATTTGAAGAGGCGTACGGGTGCCTCCGTGCACTCGCTGGTGATATTCCCCAGGTTCGGCATCTGATCCACAGCGACCTGCTCCACTACAACGTCCTGGTCGAGGGCAGCCGGGTCAGCGGTGTTCTGGACTGGGGCTGCGCGATGTACGGCGACTTTCTCTATGACCTGGCCTGGCTCTGCTTCTGGCAGCCCTGGTATCCGGCCTGGCGGCGCATCGATTTCCGGGCGGAGGCCCTGCGGCACTATGCAGGGGTCGGCTTTGAAGTACCCCACTTTGAAGATCGGCTTCGTTGCTGCCAAATCCACATCGGGCTGGCTGGCCAAGCGTACATGGCTTACGCAGGCAATTGGAGCGACCTGCGGGATACCGCCCGGCATACGCTGGAAGTCGCGAAGCGTGTTGCCATCACCAAGTTGATCACGGATTGAAGGGAGACGGTACGATGCGCTTGCAGGTCTGCCGGATGGTATACGAGGACGCGGTTGGGCTCGGGCCGGAGGACGTGGTATCTCTGGAGGAAGCGGGCAGGATATTGGGGATCAAACGTTGGAACGTGAGCCAGCTTGTCGACGACGGGGATCTGACGATGTTGATTGATGCCGACGCGCCCAAGGGGTGGGCCTGGCGCTGGCTTTTGCTGCGGTCTGAAGTGGAGGCACTGGCGGCTTCCAGACCACGCAGGGGGAGGACTACAGGACGCAACTGGTAGTGCAGTACCGCGTCTGGACCGAAACGTGGACAGGCTTTTACGATCTTGTATCATGTCATGCCCGCGGAGGCGGGCATCCAGGGTCGCAGGTCGCTGTTTGGTGCATTGGTTACAGACCCAGCCGTGCAGTGATGCTACGATATTGCTGAAGGATTTCTACAGAATCGTAGCAGACCTGACAAGGAGAACTGATGCCCAACCAGCTGGCTCACGAAACGAGTCCCTACCTGTTGCAGCATGCGGAGAATCCGGTGGACTGGTACCCCTGGGGCGACGCAGGCCCTGCAGAAGGCGCGCGACGAGGACAAGCCGATTTTTCTCAGCATCGGCTACTCGGCCTGCCACTGGTGCCACGTCATGGCCCACGAGTCGTTTGAGGATGAGGCCACGGCGGCTGTCCTCAACCAGCACTTTGTGAATATCAAGGTTGATCGCGAGGAACGTCCCGACCTGGACCAGATCTATATGACCGCCGTCCAGTCATTGACCGGCAGCGGCGGCTGGCCCATGTCGGTTTTTCTGACGCCTGAGGGCCATCCCTTCTACGGGGGCACCTACTTTCCGCCCAGCCCGCGCTACGGCATGCCCAGTTTCGCCCAGGTACTGGATGCCATCATCGACGCCTGGCAGAACCGCCGCGAGGAGCTGGTGGCTGCTGGACAAAAGCTGGTGGAGGCGGTCCAGCGCCAGAGCCAGGCGGACGCAGGCAGCGCTGCCAGGCACGGCGACCTGGACCAGAGTACCCTGGCGTCCGCCTTCCGCTCGCTGCGGCAGCAGTTTGACACGGCCCATGGCGGCTGGGGACAGGCCCCCAAGTTCCCACAGCCCATGGCCCTGGAGTTCCTGCTGCGCTACCACCACCGCACCGGCGATGCCGCAGCGCTGGAGATGGTCAGCCAGACGCTGGAGGCCATGGCCCGGGGCGGGATGTACGACCAGCTCGGCGGCGGCTTTCACCGCTATTCGGTGGACGACCGCTGGCTGGTGCCCCACTTTGAGAAGATGCTTTATGACAACTCGCAACTGGCCCGCGTCTACCTGCACGCCTGGCAGGTGACGGGCAACGAGTTCTTCCGGACCATCACCGAGGAGATCCTGGACTATGTCGTCCGCGAAATGACCGACCCGTCGGGCGGCTTCTACTCCACCCAGGATGCCGACAGCGAGGGCGAAGAGGGCAAGTTCTTTGTCTGGACGCCGGACGAGATCCGGGAGGTGCTGGGCGACGAGGCGGATGCCTTCATGGCCGCCTACGGCGTCACCCGCCACGGCAACTTTGAGGGCAAGAACATCCTGGAGTTCGTGGGCGACATGGACCAGCGCCCTGCCCTGGCGGAGGCCCGCCGCAAGCTGTTCGAGGCCCGCGAGGAGCGGGTCCATCCCGGGCGCGACGAAAAGGTGCTGACTTCGTGGAACGGGCTGATGCTGGCCGCCTTTGCCGAGGCGGCGCGGGCGCTGGATCGCGACGACTACCGCGAGGTCGCCGAGCGCAACGCCGAGTTTCTTGCTGCGCGAGCTGAGGCAGGAGAACGGCCGATTGCTGCGCACGTGGAAAGCTCGTCCTGAGCAAGTCGAAGGAGCGGGCGAGGCCAAGCTCAACGGCTACCTGGAGGACTATGCCTACCTCATCGAGGGCCTGCTGGAGCTGTACCAGACCACCTTCGATCCCCGCTGGTTCGTGGCAGCCCAGGAACTGGCCGAGACGATGATCGCTCACTTCCAGTCACCGGACGGAGGCTTCTTTGACACCAGCGACGACCACGAGACGCTGATCACCCGCCCCCGCGACCTGCAGGACAATGCCACGCCTTCGGGCAATGCCATGGCCGTCACCGCCCTGCTGAAGCTGGCCGGGTTCACCAACGAGCTGCGTTATGTCGATATCGCCCACCAGGCGCTGGCCCAGATGCAGCCCATGATGGGCCAGTATCCGCTGGGCTTTGGGCAGTGGCTCCAGGCGCTGGCGTATGCCCTCTCGAAGCCGCGAGAGATTGCCATTGTCGGTGATCCCGACTCCGCTGACACGCAGGCCTTGCTGAACGTCGTTCGCGATGGCTACCGGCCCTTCCAGGTGGTGGCCTTGGGAGCGCCCGACGCTCAATCCCCTGCTGTCCCGCTCCTGCAGGATCGTGGCCTGGTGGATGGGCATGCCACAGCCTACGTGTGCCGCGACTTCGCCTGCCAGGCGCCGGTCACAACCCCACTGGAACTTGAAGAGCTTCTCGGCGTGCGTTGAGAACGCGCGGCTTTCGTGCTGCGGCGACATCTGCATCGCTATGCCTGAAGGGCTGATCCCGGATTGACAACCACTCGGACATCGTGCTATACTAGACCAGCCACCAATCGGTTCTGGCGGCGCTGGACGGATTTCTGTCAGCCTCGATGCTCAGCAGCACGGCTCTTCCAGGCCGGTGCGGTACTCAAGAAGGGAGGAGAAGATGAATACCGTTGAACTAGTTCAATTCTCGTTGGGGGCAGCGTTTGATATCTTGAGCTCGGTTACCGCTGACCTGACTCAGGAGCAAGCCGATTGGAGGCCTCCCGGCACTGCGAACACCATCGGTTCCATCTACTCGCACATCCTGACGTACGTGGACTACTACGTGCGAAACTACTTCGTAGAGGGGAAGCCGCAGCCGGTAACCGTCGAGAGCAGACCGGCAGAGCTCTGGATGCAGGATGTTCAAGTGGACCTGTCCGAGTTGCACGCATACGCTGACCAGGTCCGGAGCACTGCTCAGAACTGGTTGTCCTCTCTGGCCCCCGAAGATCTGGAGCGCAGAGAACTCACGACCGCGGGTGAGATCAACCTCGGACAGGCAGTCGAGCTCTTTATCATCTGGCATATCAATGCCCACTGCGGCGAGATCTCCGCGCTAAAGGGCTGCCAGGGCCTCAAAGGCTACCCTTGGTAACAAGCACTACTACCTGTCGATATCGCCTCCTTCCTCGTTCGAATGGGGCGCATGCTGGTCCCGAACAACCTGGCTGCTTTCAGTCTCCAGACAGGTGCAAGGGAGGGCCACTGCCGCCACGACTAGTTGCTCATCCCGACGTGTTTGGCAGTGGCCCGCTCTCAAGGGTCCGAACGCTGGCTGGCCCGCGCCCAGCCATCACTTGGGGTCGAAGTGAATCTGACCCGAGTAGGTATCAAACGGATCACCCACCATGTATGTCACGTCCAGCGCACCGTGTAGGTCCTCCAATTCCTCCGTGCCTGACAGTATGACGATGCGGGCACTGAGCCCCAAGTCACCGGGCTGCCCGTAAGGCCATTCCCTACCTTCGTAAATGAAGGTGAAAGTGCCCGACTCGCCCCACTACTTCACCCGTGAAGGTGCCCCAGGCCTTTAGGGTCGCATAGTACACGCCCTGCGGCGGGGGCACATCGGCCGTGCAAGGACCGTGAACCATGATACTGTAGTGAAAGGTTGCTTCACCCACCAGGTCCCCTTCGAACGGATAGGTAAAGCCACAGTCGAGCTTGCAGTTGTTGCCAGCAGGCTGCCACTCCATGTACTCAAGCGTGGACTCTGATAGCGAGTACGTGCCATTCACGTCAGTGGATGGCGTAGCCGAGGCTGGTGCCACAAGAGTCATCACGGCAACCAGAGCCAACACAATTCCACACAGACTTTGCTTATTCATTGGATTCCTCCCTTTTATGTATCCCTTGTAGCCTCCAAAGGAAGCCCTCGCCGAGACGCTAAGTTTGGCCTACAACACATTCAATCTCGCATACACACCTCCTTCCCGCTCTTTGTCCCGGTTTGCACCACTCGCTCATGACAGCGTTTCGATGTCGCTTCCGCTGTCACCTGCGCCTGGCTTTGGCTGGCCTTGAGCAATCTGGCCGGTTTCGTTCTCCAAAAAGGTGAACAGCTCCGAGGGGTCGGCAAAGCCCCGCCGCTCATCGGTGTGGACATTCTCGACGGAAGCCCGCCAACCGAGCTGCCCCTATCTTGAACCTGCCACAGGCGCAGTAGGCAGACCAGCTACGGTCTCTGTCGTTCTGTCATGCGGGGGGACGAGGAGCTCAGCACGCGCCTGCCGAACTCCCCGTCCCGCACAGTACCCTCACCCCTCAGCCATCCCACTCTACGTCAACGGCGACGCCGCAACCTCATGCCGAGACCGCCAACGACTGCCAGCCCACCAAGGGCCATGACAACAGTATGGAACGGAACGACGCCACCCCCCGTCACTGGCAAGGTTGCCATGGCAGCCTGCAGCTCTGCCATTGATGCGTCCGTCACGGCCCAGGAATCGGTCGTGATCTTGCCATCCTGGATGGTGATCACCTCCGTGCCCTCAAGCGTGATGCCGAGAGCCTGCAGGTCGTCATTTGTATACCGATTCGTGAAGGTGACCGTGTCACCCTCTACCTGGAAATCGCTGAATTCCCACGTTGCGTGTTTCGCCACCTCGTTCTCAAAGGACCCACGGAGTTCCTCCTTGCCCGAAAAGGAACCAAAGGCTCCAAGGCTCAGAACCGCGTCGTCGGCGTACAGCGCCAGGGCAGCTTCGACGTCGCCAGCGTTCAGTGCCTCATAGGCAGATCTGGCTACTGCTTCCGGGTCTGACTCCTGGGCCAGCAGCGTCCCAGGCAGTGCCAGCATCAGCGCCAGCACCATGATTGCCATCAAGCGTGTTCTCATTTTCCACCTCCTGTTTGTGGTCTGCAGATTTTTGGATTCGCACCAAGCAATCACGCTACTACTTGTCGATATCGCCTCCTTCCTCGCCCGTATTGGGCGCGTGCTGCGTCCTGAACAACCTGACCGCTCTCATTCTCCAGAAAGGCGAACAGCTCCGCCAGGCCCGCAAAGCCCCGCTGCTCGCCAGTGTGGGCATTCTCAACGGAAGCCCGCCAAACGGTCTGCCCCTTGTCCCACACCTGCCACAGGCGCAGCAGGTAAGCCAGGTACCGCCTCTTTCGGTCTTTCACAAGTTTCTCCGTGCTCTTCTCTTCAACTGATGGTTGAAACTCATTAGGCCCAGTATAGCCCCCAGCCGTGTGGAAACCGTGTGATCCATGTGCGGTCTCGGCGCAAGTTGCAGCCAGGCCACCCTGGTGGTATAATCGTTTGGAGGGGATCCTGTGCGTGGATCCCTGGAGCAAGGCAGTTTGGCCGGGCATCGCCACGCAGCGCGTGGCCTGATCGCCGGCCGACAGGCGCTGGTCTGACCAGAAGGAGATTGCTGACCCGATGGCCCACCTGGCCATTCGTCTGTTGGGGCCGTTCGAGGTGACCCTGGACGGAGAACCGATCACCCAGTTTGAAACGCTCAAGACCCGCGCCCTGCTGGCCTACCTGGCCGCCGAGGCCGACAGCCGGCACCGCCGCGAAGCCCTGGCGGAGATGCTCTGGCCCGACCGCCCGGAAGGCGCGGCCCGGGCCAACCTGCGCCACACCCTCCGTTCGCTCCGCCTGGCCATCGGTGACTATGAGGCCGAGCCGCCGTTCCTGCTCACCACCCGGGAGGCCATCGCCCTGAACCCGGACGGGGATGCCTGGGTGGACGTCCGCGCCTTTGCCGGATCGCTGGCCGGCCTGGAGCGGATGGAGGCCCCGGACCCGGAGGCCCTGGAACAGGCCCTTGGCCTGTACCGGGGCGCCTTCCTGGAGGACCTGTCCCTGCCCGACAGCGCCCTCTTTGAAGAGTGGCGGGTCCTCAAGCGCGAGCAGGTTCGGCGCCAGGTGCTGGACCTCCTGTCCCGGCTGGTGGCAGGCTACGAACGCCGGGGCGAGTACGAGCGGGCGCTGGCCCACGCCTGGAGAAAGGTGGACCTGGAACCATGGGATGAAACGGCCCGCCGCCAGGTGATGCGCCTGCTGGCCCGCAGCGGTCGGCGCGCCGAGGCTCTGGCCCAGTACGAGGCCTGCCGAACGGTGCTCGCCGACGAGCTGGGCGTCGAGCCAGAGACAGAGACGACGCAACTTGCCCAACGCATCCGGGACGGCGAACTGGAGATCCTCACGCCAACCCATGCGCGCCCGCCAGCTTTCCATCCTCCGCGCTTTCTGCTCGAGGGCGCAGACGATGCCTCACCGCCGCTCTTTGTCGCCCGCGACCAGGAACTGGCCCGTTTGGCCGCCTTGGCCGATCAGGCGCTGCAAGGAACGGGTCGCGTTGCATTCGTGACCGGCGGGCCGGGCCAGGGCAAGTCGGCGCTGCTGGACGAGTTCGTCCGCCGCGCGATGAGGGCGCATCCCGAGCTCTTGGTCGCCAGGGGCGACTGCAACGCCTACGCTGGCGCCGGCGATCCCTATCTTCCCTTCCGTGACGTGATGGCCATGCTCACCGGCGATCTGGAAGGCCGTTGGTTGGCAGGCTCCATCCGGCGCGATCACGCCCGGCGGTTATGGGACGCACTGCCGCTGGTCATGACCTCCCTCTTGGCCTGGGGCCCGTCGTTGATCGGCACGCTCGTGGACGGCGACGCCCTGCTCTCGCGCCTGGCTGAGGCCACGCCGGACGCCAATGGCTGGTTGGAGCACCTCCGGACACTGGCCCAACAGGCCCGGACCGGGGCCATGGACCTGGAGCAGAGCTTCCTGTTCGAGCAGTGCGCCCGGGTGCTGGGCGCTGTGGCGGAGCAGCATCCGTTGGCGCTGGTCCTGGACGACGTGCAATGGGCCGACAACGCTTCGATCGGCCTCCTGTTCCATCTGGGCCGGCGGCTTGCCCAGGCAGGCAATTGCGTCCTGATCGTGTGCGCCTACCGGCCGGAGGAGGTGGGCCCGGGGCAGGGCGGCAAGCGCCACCCGCTGGAGAAGGTGCTGCGTGAGTTCAAACGCACCTTTGGCGACGTGTGGGTGGATCTGGATCTCGCGGACCAGAGGGAGGGCCGCCGGTTCGTGGATGCCTTCCTGGACGCGGAACCCAATCGCTTGGGTGAGGATTTCCGGGCCGCCTTGTTCCACCGCACGGCAGGTCATCCCTTGTTCACCATCGAACTGCTCCGGTCGATGCAGGAGCGGGGCGATCTTGTCCGCGACGAGGCAGACGGCGCCTGGATTCAGGGACCCGGGCTCGACTGGCAGACGCTGCCCGCCCGGGTGGAGGCGGTGATCGAGGCGCGCATCGACCACCTGGAACCGAGACTGCGGCAGATCGCCAGCGTGGCCAGCGTGGAGGGCGAGCAGTTTACGGCTGAGGTGCTGGCTGCTGTACAGGGTGCCGCCGTAGAACCTCTGTTGCAGGACTTGACGGAAACTCGAGACGTTGCACCGGCTGGTCAGAGAACAGGGCGAGGTGCAGATAGGGTCGCGACGGGCTGCCGCCTACAGGTTTGGCCACATCCTGATTCAGGAGTATCTCTACCAGCGTTTCAGCCGGGCGGAGCGGCGGCTGCTGCACGGGCAGGTTGCGGCGGCGTTGGAGCACCTCTACGACGGGGAATCAGGGTGAGATTGCCGTCCAGTTGGCCCACCATTTCCTCCGGGCTGGGGACGATGGCCCGGCCTTCCACTACTCGGCCCTGGCCGCCGAGAGCGCCGCGCGCAGATACGCGCACGAGGAAGCCATCACGCTATACACACAGGCCCTCAAGTTGCCGCCGCGCGCTGCCCCGGACGTCGCCACGTTGGCCGGCCTGCACTGCAAACGTGGCCTGGCCCACGAAACCCTGGGTAGGTTCGAGCACGCCCGCGCCGACTATGAGACGGCCCTCCAGGCAGGCCAAACAGCCGGCGAACGTCGCGTTGAGTGGCGCGCCTTGCTCGACCTGGCCAGGCTGTGGACCTCGCGCGACTATGGGGAGAGCCGTGGCTTCATCGATCGCGCCCTGGACCTGGCCCGCTCCATGGGCGATCCAGCGGTCTATGCGGAAAGCCTGAACTGGGTGGCTAACTGGCACCTCAATGCGGATGACCTGCCGGTCGCCATCGAGTATCATCGGCAGGCCCTGACCGTGGTCGAGCAGCTGGGGGACCAGCGGGAAATGGCCAGCACGCTGGAGCAGCTGGCTCTCGCCAGTCAGATGCGAGGCGAGCTTACGGCCAGTGTGGAGTATTATGAGCGCGCCATCCCGCTATGGCAACGGATGGACGACCAACCTGGCCTTGCGGCCAGCCTGACGGGCCGCGGGCTGGCCTATTGCAGCGGCTCCTTCGCGGCGCCCACGATGGTCCCACCGGCCACGCCGGCCGACGCCCACGCTGACCTGGAGGAGGCGCTCAGGATCGCACGTGACACCAACTCGCCCTCCGCCGAGTCCTGGGCGCTTTGGTCTCTGAGCCCTCTTGCACACGGGGGAGGGCCAGTACGGGCGCGCTCTGGAAGCGGTCCACGGCGCGCTGAGCATCGCCACCGCCATCGGCCATCGCGAGTGGATGGCGGGGAGCCGGTCCATCCTGGGACACCTGTACGTTGAGCTATTCGCTGCCGAGGAAGCGCAACTGCAGCTCAGGCAAGCGCTGGCCCTGGCTGAACGGCTCCATTCCCAGCACTGGATCCACCACGCCACCGGAGCCCTGGCAGCAGCTTGCTGTTTGCTCAACGACTTGGCGCAGGCCCAAGCCTGGCTGGATACGCTGCTTTCGCCAGGGACGCCCATGGATAGCATTCACAAGCGCTCCTGCTGGGCCAGGCGCGCCGAGCTGGCGCTCCTGCAGGGCCGGGCATCCCTGGCGCTGGAGATCGCCGAGCGCCTGATCGCGTCGGCCCCCGGCATGTCACCAGGGAAGGTCATCCCCTACCTGTGGCAGTTGAAGGCCGAAGCCCTGGCAGCTATGGGGCAACCCGAGGAGGCCGGTTCTCTGCTGCAGGCCGCCGTGCAACACGCCCAGGTGCCAGGAGCGCGATTCCTCCTGTGGCGTCTACACGCCAGCCTGGGCCATGTACACGGCACGATGGGACAGGCAGCAGAGGCTGAAGCGCACTTTTCGACCGCACGTCTGCTTGTCGATGAGCTGGCGGATACGATACGCGTTCAAGCTCTGAGAGATGGCTTTCTCCGCGGTGCGCACGGACTGCTCAGGTCCCCGCCGTAGCGCACACGCCACCCAATGGGTCATTGGAGAGCCGGGTCGCAACACCAGTCGCTGATGTCAGCACCTATGCCACGCATACTGGTTTGTACATTGCGTACACCACTTTGAGAAGATGCTTTATGACAACTCACAACTGGCCCGGGTGTATTTCCACGCCTGGCAGGTCACCGGCAACGAGTTCTTTCGGACCATCACAGAGGAGATACTGGACTATGTGGTCCGCGAAATGACGGATCCTGCTGGAGGCTTCTACTCGACCCAGGACGCCGACAGCGAGGGCGAAGAGGGCAAGTTCTTTGTCTGGACGCCGGACGAGATCCGAGAGGTGCTGGGCGACGAGGCTGATGCCTTCATGGCCGCCTACAGCGTCACCCGCCATGGCAACTTTGAGGGCAAGAACATCCTGGAGTTCGTGGGCGATCTGGATCTGCGCCCTGCCCTGGCTGATGCTCGGCTCAAGCTCTACGACGCCCGCGAGGAACGGGTGCATCCTGGCCGGGACGAAAAGGTACTTACTGCCTGGAACGGACTGATGCTGGCCGCCTTTGCCGAGGCGGCGCGGGCGCTGGATCGCGACGACTACCTCGAGGTCGCCGAGCGCAACGCCGGCTTCTTGCTGCGCGAGTTGAGGCAGGAGAACGGCCGATTGGTACGGACGTGGAAAGCTCGTCCTGAGCAAGTCGAAGGAGCGGGCGAGGCCAAGCTCAACGGCTACCTGGAGGACTATGCCTATCTCATCGAGGGCTTGCTGGAGCTGTACCAGACCACCTTTGATCCCCGCTGGTTCGTGGCTGCCCAGGAATTGGCCGAGACGATGATCGCTCACTACCAGTCTCCGGACGGAGGTTTCTTTGACACGAGCGATGACCATGAGGCGCTGATCACCCGGCCCCGCGACCTGCAGGACAATGCCACGCCCATCCGGCAGCGCCATGGCCGTCACTGCCCTGCTCAAGCTGGCTGGCTATACCAATGATTTGCGTTATGTCGATATATCAGAGCACGCGCTGGCGCAGATGCAGGGCATGATGGCCGAGTATCCGCTGGGCTTTGGGCAGTGGCTGCAAGCACTCTCGTACGCCCTCTCGGAGCCGCGGGAGATTGCCATTGTCGGTGATCCCGACTCCGCCGATACGCAGGCATTATTGAAAGTGGTTCGCGATGGTTACCGTCCCTTCCAGGTGGTGGCCTTGGGAGCCCCCTCCCCTGAAGGTGCCTTGGTCCCGTTGCTACAGGATCGCGGCCTGCTCGAAGGGCAAGGCACAGCCTATGTATGTCGCAACTTTGCCTGCCAGGTGCCTGTCACAACCCCACAAGCATTCGAGGAGCTTCTCTGCAAGCATTGAGGCCGCCCGGCTCTGGTGCTGCCGCGACATCTGCACCGCTATGCCTGATTGGTGGATCCCAAGTTGGCAATCACCTGGACGTCGTGCTATACTGGAGTATATCAGTCTTGATAGAGGTCTCGGTGATGTGCTTGTCGAGTTTGAGCCCGATCACATGCCTGGCTTGGCATTCTTTGCCATGGAGGCGGAGCTATCCGAGCTTCTGGGGCGCAGGGTGGATCTGAACACACCAGGCTTTCTGAGTCCCTACTTTCGCGATCAGGTGCTGGCCGAAGCCGAGGTACTCTATGCCCAAACAGGATAGGTAGCTTCCCCTCCGCCACATGCTTGACCATGCTCGGGAGGCGGTTACTCTTGCACAAGGCAAGGGCCGGGCTGACCTGGACGAGGATCGCCTACTGGAGCTTGCACTCACGCGCCTACTGGAAGTCATCGGCGAGGCAGCCGGCCGAGTGTCGGGCGAGGAATGCGCAAGACACCCCGAGATTCCCTGGCCTCAGATCGTCAGCCTGCGCAACCGGCTGATCCATGGCTATGACGCCGCCGATCTGGACATTCTGTGGCAGATCATTGAACACGACCTACCCCCGCTCATCACCATCACCGCGCTGGAGATCATCCTGGGCGAGGAAGACACGGACTAGCAGCCTGAGCGAGCTTGCTTGAGACAGGCGACTGTCCCCGGCCCCTCATCACTCAGTTGACTACGTCCGTTCTACACAGCGTCGCTAGGGCTTCACGAACTCGTACCCCAGGTCCCGCAACAGGTTGGCGATGACGGCATCCCCTTCGTTGCTGACGTGCACGCCGTCGCCGGTGCTGGCTATCGCCGGGAGACTGGGATTGGCCTTCGGACCATCGTACAGCGCGTAGAGATCCAGCACTGGAATGCCCTGGTCTGCGCAGGACCGGGCCATGTGCTCATACAGGGTGACCACGTAGGAATTGTACACCTCGACGTCCTCCGGCTGGTCAATGGGAAGGTCACTGGCCCCTGGCTTGGGCATCAATAGGAGGAAGGATGGCCCGTCTTTCCCTGCATTTTCTGGGTACCCTGCAGGTCACGCTGGGGCGAACCCCTGTCACAGCCTTTGAATCAGACAAGGAAAGGGCTCCGCGGTGACTTTCTGGAGGGCTTTTCCCTCGCCGACAGCCCTGCTCTTGAGGAATGGATGGTGTTGTGCCGTGAGCGGCATCGGCGCTTGATGATGGATGCGCTGTACCGCCTGGTCGCGGAATATGAGAGGCAGGGCCGCTACGAGCGTGCACTGGAACTGGGCTGGAAGCAGTTGGACCTGGAACCCTGGTGGGAGGAAGTACACCAGCAGTTGATGCGACTCCTGGCTCTCAGCGGGCGTCGCAGCGAAGCGCCAGGCCCCTTGCCACCAAACCCGGGCAATGGTATAATCAAGTGCCACCGCAGTACCGTCATCCTCCGTGCGCCGGCTGCGCATGGTTCAGTGCCGGCGCCGGCTGAAGGAGAGCCCATGCCTGACATGGCCATCGAAAGTAGGGGTTCAGCAGGCGAGTCCCCGGATACCAAGTGGGAACTCGACTTCCTGTACCGGCTGGGAGAGACGATCGGCGCAACGCTGGAGGTCGACCTGATCGCTGGCGTGGCGCTGCAAGCGAGCCTCGAGATCACGGAGGCCGATCTGGGAGCCGTCATCCTTCTTGAGGACGACGGCTGGCAGGCCGCCGCTGCCTCTGAGCAGACAGGGAGAGATTTCGATGATCTTGTA
Source organism: uncultured Chloroflexia bacterium (assembly GCA_963783445.1). GTDB lineage: Bacteria > Chloroflexota > Anaerolineae > JAAYZQ01 > JAAYZQ01 > CAWANP01. The sequence goes on from CAWANP010000004.1 coordinate 106,308, forward strand.
GCCCGTGTTGTGGCTGCACACCGCGACCGCGTCCGACCGGCGGTCATCACAGATCTACCGGTTGGTTCTACGTCCTACAGCTCGCTCCTGTGGGCGCCGCTGGTCGCTGCAGAGAAAACTCTGGGCGGGATCCTGCTGGGGCGCCAGGCCGCGAAGGGGGGCTTCACTACCACGGAGGTGAGGCTGATAGCCGCTTTGGCCGGGCAGGTTGCTGCGGCCTTGAATAATGCCCGCGTACTAGAGCAGACCCGCGTCTATGCCCAGCACTTGCAGGAGCTGAATGCCATCACCAGAGAGATCTCCTCCTCGTTGGACGTGGAGACCGTGCTGGAGCGCATCTTGAACAGTGCCTGCGACCTTCTCGGAGCCGTGGCTGGCACGCTGTTCCTGGTAGAAGGGCCGAAGCGCGAGTTGGTGTTTCGGGTGGTCAAGGGCAGCAAAGAAACTCTCCTCGGCCGGCGCCTTGCGGCCGGCACCGGTATCGTCGGTGAGGCAGCTTCCACACGGCTGGCGCGGATCGTCAACCGGGTGGAGTTCTACGAAAACTGGTTCCAGGGGATCGATGCCGCGACGGGCCTCAGAACACGGTCAATCCTTGCTGTCCCCTTGGTCAAGGAGGATGAGAGTATCGGTGTCCTGGAACTCATCAACAAGCGGGATGAGTCCAACTTTCACAATCGTGACGTGGCCATGCTGGAGGCCTTTGCCGGGCAGGCGGTGGTCGCGCTGGAGAACGCCCGCCTGCACGAGCACCTCCAGGTGCGAAACCGCGAGCTGGGCGAGGCATTGAGCGAACTGCAAGAGACGCAGGATCAGTTGATCCAGAAGGAGAAACTGGCCTCGGTGGGCCAACTGGCGGCCGGCGTGGCCCATGAGATCAACAACCCCCTCAGCTCGATCCTCCTGTACGCCGACATCCTCCGCCAGGAGACACCTGCGCAGAATGCCCAGCAGGGCCAGGACCTGGAAATGATCAAGAAGGAGGCAATGCGTTGCCGGACCATCGTCAACGATCTGCTAAGTTTCTCCCGCCAGAACGAGGTCCTGGCCCAGCCTACCGATCTCAATGCTCTACTGGAAGAGATTGTCGAGGAGATCGGGATCCATGAACGCTTCCAGGGTGTGGAAACCCGAATGGACCTGGATGCAGGGCTGCCCATCATTGAGGCGGATCCCTTCCAATTGCGTCAGGTGTTCTGCAACCTCATGAACAACGCCGCTGACGCCATGCCTGGCGGCGGCACGCTGACCCTGCGTACCAACCGAGGTCCCTGGTCGGGTTTCATCACCGCAGAAGTGCAAGATACAGGGGAGGGCATCTCGGAAGAGAACATGAAAAAGCTCTTCACGCCCTTTTTCACGACCAAGCCCGTGGGCAAGGGGACAGGGCTGGGCCTGGCGATCATCTATGGCATTGTCAAGATGCACCGGGGCGAGATTGGCGTGCAGAGCCAGGTGGGCCAAGGCACGACGTTTTCCCTCACCTTGCACGAAGAGCTGCCGGTACAGTTGGAGCGCCCAGAGGCGAGTGCTGCGGTTCAATCTGAGGAAGGTTAGGCAGGAGGAACCCCATGAACGTCGAGCAACTGTCACTATCTGCCATCTATGAGGGCTGGTATCAGTATCAGAATACCCTTAGCCAGGCCCTGGCGCCCCTCACTGCGGAGCAGCTTGGACTGCGCGCCGGTCCCGGGCTGCGCTCTGTGGGAGAGATCGCGGCGCACATCATTGGAGCGCGAGCGCGCTGGTTCTACCAGCTCATGGGCGAAGGCGGCGAGGAGTTTGCAGTCCTGGGAAAGTGGGACCGCCGCGGCGCGACCGCCAAGAGCGCCGCCGAGCTGATCCAGGGGCTCGAATCGACGTGGCGAGGCATGCAGGAGGCGATGGCACGCTGGACGCCGGAAGAATGGCAGGAGACCTGGCCGGAAGAAGACCCGGGCGATCCCGAGATCGATCACCCGGCCGTGGGTCATTTGGCATCTCATCGAGCATGATATGCACCACGGCGGCGAGGTCTCAATAACCCTTGGCGCACATGGTGTGCGCGCCCTCGATCTGTAGCGCCCAATGATCTTCTTCCGGAGGGCTTGACGGCCGGCTGGTGGGCCAAACCCGTCCAGCTTGACCTTGAAGCCAAGGACGTCGTCATGCGCGGGACTACAAAGCCACTGCGGTGGCATCGGGCCTGGTGTGGTTCCGTCCTACTGGTCCGTGCTTTTCGTCTGCTCTCATCTTTCATAGACCCGTTGCATCGACTAGGAGCAACTGGAGAACGCTCGGTCATGGATAGTGCCAAATGACCCCCTGTCAGGGACCAGACTAAGAACCAATCTTCTCCCTTAATTTGACTGCTGCCTGCCCCCCTGGACAAATATGTCTTGTACCGCAAACCGGGCAAACAAATAGCGTAAATACTGACCCATAAACAACTACGATTCCGATATACGCCAGCAGGAGAACGATGCTATGCAAGTACAGAAAATAGATCGGGAAAAGGATGATACCAAAGAAACATACATAGGCTAGCGTCAGGAAGGTATTGTATCGACTTTCTGACCTCTTGGCATTTTTGAATACCCTGGCTATTTGGCTTGATGGAAGACAAAATCCTCCCACACAGGGAGCGAACTTGCCAATATATGGACACTGCCAATATACACAGACGTAACTCATGAATAGTGCTACAAATACGAACAATGAAACATAAACTGCCAAAAGCACTACACTGATTTTCCAGAGAAATATGGCAATTGCTATGTACATGGCAATCATCGGAATAGTCAGTGTCAAGTACAACGACTTTCTTTTATAGGGCACACAATCATTTGCTTTCATTCTTCATCCCTCAATGCCATACCGTCAATTCTGGATTGAGACGATTCACCCATTCTACCCAATCTGAGATGCATCATATATGAGATTGGCCCCAGAGTGGTAAGAACAGGGTCTTTTGTACATTTCCTAGATTGATTTTTACCTTGTCTGTCATTCTACTTTTCCTTCGACGTCATCGCGCGCATCATTATAGTCGCGTCTTAACCTAGGGCACTAATCTCACTGTTTCTTCCTCATACTCTATATATTTCATGATCATTTCAAGCATCGATCTAGCCATTCATACGCGAGGGCACGCGCCGACTTTGGAAAGCTGTGATTGCCTCCATGCATATAGTACCCAAACTTATCTGATGCATTGAAGAGGTTGTACACCTGAAAGAATTGTGCCCCCACTTCAGCAAGGAATTCTTGATTTCCATAGGCTGCATCAAAATACGCGGAAATATTGAGCCATGGCCTGGGAGCGATGAGCGCCGCGATTTGATGCAGATCAAAGGGGGGATCCCTATTCTCAAGGAAATATCTTCGGAGTTTTGGGATATAGATATAGCCTTCTTCCAATGACCATTCCAACCGTTCTTCTTCTTCAGAGAATACAGACAAACCACAATTACTCACGGCTGCCTTGATCCGATCATCAAGGGCCGCGGCAAAAATCGCATTGTGTCCGCCGTGGGAATGGCCTATAACACCTATCCGGTCCTTATCGACATCATCAAGCATCGACAACACATCAATGGCTGCGCGTGAATCCTCCAGGTTCTTGCCGACCATAGACCAATTCGGATAGCGTTCATAGAAAGGGCCAGAATCAAAACTCCCTGTATGCGGATATACACGTTCTCCCGCAGTCAGATGATCGGGTGCCAACACAATGTAGCCCCTCATTGCCAATTCATGGCCATAGGCGAAAGCTGGATCTCCATCCAAGCCCACAACCTCGTCTTTTCCTGAATCTACGGTTTGATGGAGGGCGAGGATCGCTGGTGCAGGTTTCATCAGCTTTCTGGAGTGCAAAAGATATGCTGTGATTCTTTCATCCTCTCCGACACAATAGGAAATCTTGCTCCTCACATATCCCTTCACCTTTTCTTCGTCGATGACCTCAATAGATCTGGTATTTCTCGTCACGGGTGGAATGCCTATTGTCTCGAACAGGCATGCTTTGATATCTTGACCTCGTTGCTTCCACTGTTCGATTGATTGAATGGATTCATGTTCATGTGCTAACACATGTTTGATCGCCATAAGAATAGCCTCTAAAAATCCTGCTGCCAATGCGCCTAACGACTTGCGGCTCACCCGCCAGGCCGATTCTCCTCTAGCGGGATGTAATGACGTCGTAGCACCCAGCTCAAACCTGCTCTTTCGCTGTTTCCACAATCTCTTGTCTGAGAGATGTGCACAGATCGCAGATAGAGTAATAGCCATCCCCCTATTCATTTGTATCATTCGGCTGTAAGGCTAACGGATGCTTCTACTCGGTGATCCCGACTCCGCTGACAGGCCGGCCTTGCTGGGCCGGGTTCGCGATTGCTACATTGCCGACCAGGTGGTGGCCCTGGGCTTGCCTACCGTCAGTGCTCCTGCGGTTCCGCACGCGCGAGATCGTGGTCAATTGTGAATAACAGCTTCAGGTTGTGATAGACGTAGAAAATGTAATCTTGAGACGTTGTTGTGCTCCACGCCGGGATGATCGTTCCACCAGCGGGCTATGGTTCCAGTTCGCCAAAATACGACCAGCTATCCAAATCAGGTGGTTGGACTCCCAAGTGCGTCAAGGTCGCCATGATCTGAGCACGATGTTCGGTGGCGTGGTTGATCACTTGGGTGAGAATGATTGTCTTTGGCACTTTACGCGGCGTGCCCTCCCAGTCCACCTGTACCGTGTCGCCAGCTCGTACCTTTGGAGCCCACTCAATCAGGCCAGAGCCACTCGTACGTACCGACTCTGCCATTTCCGCCATGGTCAATGGCGGTGCATCCGTTGGACGGCGATACGGTGGATCAGTGCTGATACGCGATAAGTACGATTGCTCCGCCGTGACGATGTGCTGCAACGTGTCTCGAATGGAGCCAAAAGTACCGACAATGGTGGCATCCAACTGTTCACCGGTCAACTCAGCGCATCGCTCGAGGATACGAAGATTGGCCCAACGGTTGTGGCGAAACAGGATCGTCAGTGTATCGATGGGATGATTCATCCGTCACCTTCCCTATTCATCTCTAATGGTGCAACCAAGCCGTGTGCGCGTGCTGCGATCCAACTTGTACTGTTGCAGAAACTCTGTGCATAAACAGACCGACTTGTTCAAAGTGGGCCGCGTAGCTATTCGCAAGCCCCACCCGCTGGAATTGCTAAAGAGGACCAGTTCCCATTCAGCCATTTCGTCCTCGGGAGCTTCCGAGAGGGTGATTGTCGGCGCTAGAGGCGGCGATGCGGTACAACTTGTCAGGAGCGTGCCTGTCAGGAGTAGGACCGTAAGCGTGAAGAGCAGATGCCTCTCTCATGCACCAATGTTGCCTCCCCCAGCTGCTGTGGCCTACTGACTCGAGGGTTCTGTACTGCGATAACCGAATGTGAATTGCTGTCCTATGGCGGTCACCAGTATACCATGTTCTTGTGAAGCCGTCAACGGTGATCAGATTGGCGTTGTGGCCATGTCTCCGCGGTGCAGATCGTTATTTGTCACCATGTTCCACAGTGATGACTACTTTTCCCCGGGCGTGTCCTTTTTCAAGATAGCGGATAGCTTCGGGGATCTCGGCAAGCGGGTAGCGCCTATCGATGACCGGTACTATGCCGGTTTCAAGAAGTTCTTTCAACATGGCCAGATCTTGGCTATCCTCTTTTGGCATGAGCATGCCCAATTTCTTGTTCCCGTTCCTTGAAATCCATGGTCCCAGGAGCCTAACTTGGAGCATATGACCCAGGGTTGAAAATCCGACGACGACACAAATTCCCTTGGGACTTAATGCGCGCTTCAGATCTGAAAGCGAATGATTGGCCACAATATCAACAATCAGGTCATAGCGCTGGCCATTTTGGGTGAAATCTTCTTGCGTGTAATCAATGACATGGTCTGCACCAATCGAACGTACCATGTCCAAATTCCGTCGTGCTGCACACGCCGGTCACTTCAGCCCCGAACGATTTGGCAATCTGCACCGCAAAGGTACCCACACCACCAGATGCGCCATTGATCAAAACCTTTTGTCCTGGCTGAACCTGTCCTTGATCGCGAAGAGCGTGCAGGGCGGTGAATGCCGCTTGAGGCACGGCCGCTACTTCCTCAAATGTCATATTGGCCGGTTTCAGCGCTAATGCATTTTCAGGAATACATACATACTCGGCAAAAGCGCCAAAACCACACCAGTATAGGTCCCCGTATACCTCATCACCTGGTTGAAACTGCTTTCACGTTTCTGCCAACCGCTTCAACCCGCCCCGCGACATCAGCTCCGAGTATCTTGTTTTTTGGTTTTAGGAGCCCGGACTCCAGGCGCTGCAAGAACGGTTCGCCTCTCAGAGCTATGCCAGTCACCTGGATTCACGGATGCTGCAAGAACTTTTACCAGGACTTCATCTTCCTTGGGCGTAGGTTTTTCTACCTCTTTGAGCTGGAGAACATCCGGTGGCCCGTATTTTGCGTATACAATTGCTTTCATCGTAATCTCCTTACTCTGATCGGGTCGAGTTTTCGATCATCTGTCCATTTTGCAGACTCAGAAGCGACTGCAGATGAATTGAATCCTTTAACGATCAGCCATACCGCCAGAACCATTTCAAGCAAGGCAGCGGAAGAAACAACAAGATCAAGATCGGCGAGAAGGGATCACAAGGCCGAACATGCTAACAAGCCTGATGCCAAATACAAGGGCGCTCCAATAAGACCCCAGACTGATATCCAGCGTGGAAGGAGTTTTGATTGATACAACAAATAATAAAACGGCAGAGCAGCCAGGCTGGCAAAGATCCTGGGCCCAAGCAACTGGGTCCAATCATAGGCTGCCAGCAATCCAGTGCCTACAGGTAGAAAATAGGAAGCATCCGGGGCTCCTGCTTGTACATATTCCTGACTTACTGTCAACAGTGATAGCAGGCTGATATTACCAATAATAAACGGTACAGCCTCAAAACTCCTGGCTACAACATACCCAAGAGCGACTGTTTCATTATGCTTTTTCAAGATGGGAAAGATCACAACCGCAATGCCAACAAATGCGCCGGCACCAATCAAATCAAGGAGCACGCCTATGATCACTTGATTTTCATTTGCAGGCAATGTTGACAAGATAATCTGGATCAGTGAGAATAGGTACCAAGAAAACAAGCACTTAGAACCCCCGCAACCGTCGCAATGATAAACAATACGCCCACAATGATTGCGGTCTTTTTGCTTGAATTCATGTTTTCTTTGGTACCCATCGCTTTTTTCTCCTTTTTTGGGGCTTGACTGAAAATTGATGGAATCGGATTTGATAGAACCGTGGCCGCCTATCCTATTCGTGGGGATGAAATGGGCCAGGAATGCTATATAGACAGGCCTCCTTTCCAACCATCGCTATCGTGCCTCAGCTTGCGGTTTGACATCTGGTGCTTCTGCCTGGCTGGGTTCAAGGCCAACAACAGAGATCAATGGCATGCCTGAAATCACGTACCTTTGACAGCAATCCATGCAACGCGGCCTGATCGACCACCGGGCCGGTCAAGAGGGTATCGCCGTTGTGTTCCAGGGTGATGGCCAGGCCCCCAAACCAATTTGTCCATCGAGGACCCAGGTGGCCCTTGATCTTGATTTGATAGACTGTTGCTTGACCTGGATCAGTTTTTGGCTTGCGTTCGTTTAGCATTGCCCGGTACCTGTTGTGGCCGGCCATGACTGCCCGTGCCACTTGTTCAATGTACAGGTAGCATATCAGCAAGAGGGTATTGGTGTAAAGACACTAAAGTGTTGTTTGGGGGTGTTGTTCTGGGGTTACTGAAAGGGTGAAAGCGCCAGAGGCTTTGGCCCAGAAGGTCCTTTCCTTATCGTTCTTGCATCCAGGTTTGGGGCAAACTGGCGCCTGGGCTACAGCAGACCCAGCTCGCGGGCGCGCGCTACGGCTTCGGTGCGTCTCTGTACTTCCAGTTTGCCAAAGATGTTCCGATTGTGCCCTTTTACGGTGTTCAAGGCCAGGAACAGCCGTTCGCCGATTTCACGATTTGAGAGTCCCTGGGCAACGAGTTGCAGTACTTCAATCTCGCGTTCGCTCAAGGGCTCGATCAAAGGCTGTTGTGTGCCAGGCTTTTCTGCTTCAACCTTCCCAAACGCTGCCTGCAATTGACTGACATAGTTGGGGGAGGCGCTGCGCACCGCGGCCTCTCGCAGCAGCGCCGCCATGGCAGGACCTTCGTCTACAAAGATCCGGACATAGCCCTCCGGCTCAGCCAGCGTCAGGGCGCGTTCCAGAGACACAAGAGCAGGAGGGATGTCGCCCTGCGCCTCGTGAGCGAGTGCCTGCAGCACAAGGATTTCGATCACACTGCCCGTCCTGCCGCCCTCTTCCGCTGCCTTCAGGAGGCGCTCTATGAGGTCCATTGCCTCGTGGATGGAGCGTTCTTGCCCGGTCGATCTTGTATCGGGCGATGAGCACTCTGGCCAGGGTGACGTGCTCAAACTCGCGCAGGTAGCTGAGGTCGTCATCAACGGATAGGCCCAGCTCGCGCGCCCAGCTCAGGGCTTCAGCCATCCTGCCCTGCGCAGCCCAAATCCGGGTCTTCAATGCGCGATATGGGACGCACGTCGGGCAAGGGGGTTCGGACATACAGGCGCTCTGCCTCGTCCAGCAGGTCGAGAGCGCCTTCCAGGTCTCCCAGGGTCTCCTCTAGTCGAGCCTGGGCAATGCACCAGCGATACTGCCAATCTGGCAACTCAACTTGCTCGCCCAGCTTCTTGCTTGTCAGCAAGTCTTGTGCGGCGGCTTCCAGATCGCCCTGTTCACGGTGCAGCTTGCTCATGCCCGTATACACGTCCTCCGTTCCCAGGGGCATTGGCTCGCCCATGGTCTGTCGCAAGCTGCAGTGCGCGCTCACAGGCACTTGCTGCCTCGTGGAGATGACCCAGCGTCATCTTTATGTCAGCCAGGACAAATGTGCCGATGATTACCTCCAGGGGTGGTCATGCCAGCCAGGCCATCGGAAAAGGTCCGGTGGGCTGCCTCCAGGTCTCCGCTCGCCCAGTAGGCGAGCCCCAGGAGCGCAGTTGCATCTCCGCGCCATTGAGGGTCTTCCTCAGGTAAGAGGTCGAGTACCCGCCGGGCGTACTTGACGGTGGCGGCCACATCGCCAATGGCCTGGGCATGATAGGCACGGGCTGTGGCTAGCGATACCGGCAGCGACCGAAACTGCTCTTCGTCCACAACGACCATCCTTCGGCTCTGCCCCTCGACGGGCTCGGGGGGCGCCTCAGGACAAGTCCTGGCCGGTGGGTCCTCCATTCGCTCACCTGCATCCGTGGCCGGTTCCAGCCACCGTTCGGCGTCCAGCAGTCTGGCCTCGGCGGCCTCCAGCTTGCCGGCATTCAGAAATGCCCAGGCATACGCTGACGCAGAGCACAGGTCTGGCGCGGACCAGTTCGTCTGGCAGCTCCTTCACCCAGCCAAGCCACGCGATCGACTGAAAACTCCCACTCCATGCTGGCCATGCCAGCTCGGCCAGGTCTGCCGCTCGCTCGAAATCTTCTGCGGCAAGCGCGTGGCGGATCGCATCGGAGGGCAGATCCGTTCTGCTCGTACCACTCGCTCGCCCGCCGATGCAGGGTGGCTACTCCGATCGGGCTGCTCTTCCATCAAATGCTGCCTGCAGAACATCTGCAAAAAGATGGTGATAGCGATACCATTGGCGCTTGTCATCCAGCGGGACGACGAACAGGTTGCCGCGCTCCAATGCCTCAACAGGATGTTGCCTTCTTCCTGGCCGGACGGCGGTTTTTCGGAGCCGAAACGCACTGCATCGCACAGCGGACCGCTCAACCGGTCGAGAATAGAGGTCTGCAGCAAAAAGCTCCGGACACCTTCGGGCTGCCGCTGCAGGACCTCTTCGACCAGATAGTCCACGATGTATCGGTTGGCTCCAGCAAAAGCCCTTATGAATCTGGAAACATCCTCTCGTCCCTGCATGGGGTGTCGCTGCAGGCGTCCCTTGCAGAGTGCAAGTTCCTTGTAGAGAAGGGCGGCCAGTTGGAGCCCGGCAATCCAGCCTTCGGTACGGGTCTCCAGCGAGGCAACTTCCCCGGCCGAGAGGTCCAGGCCCATCACCTGGTTGAGAAAATCGGCGGCTTCGGAGGGAGTAAAACGCAAGTCGGTGGCGCGCAGTTCGGTCAATTGGCCCCGGGCGCGTAGGCGGGCCAGGGGCAGCGGTGGATCCTCACGGGTGGCGATGACCAGGTGCATCTGTGGCGGCAGGTGCTCGAGCAGAAAGGTAAGGGCGTCGTGGATGGGTTGGGCTTCGAATCAGGTGATAGTCGTCGAGAACGAGGACAATCCGGCTGGAGCTGGCGGCAATCTCGTTGATCAGGGAGGTCAGAAGAACCTCGACCGGCGGTGGCTGAGGAGATTGAAGTGCGCTCAAGGCTCCTTTTCCGAAACCTGCACCTGCGTCCATTGTCTGCAAGGCAGTGAAAAATAGGTCAGGAACCGGGCCGGGTCGTTGTCGCTCTCATCAAGCGAGAGCCAGGCGATCTGTGGGGACGCGGCTACCGCGCCCCTGCCCGCGCGAATATGGCGCACCCAATCGCTGACCAACGTGGTCTTGCCAAAGCCGGCCGGGGCGGAGATGAGGGTCAGCTTGCGGCAAAGCCCTGCGTCCAGCGCTCGATCAGGCGCGGGCGCGAGACCAGTTCGGGCCGGGGGGGTGGAACATACAGTTTCGTTGTCAAGAGTGGGTCTTGCTGCATGAAGGTCCTTTATGTTGCGCGACACCGGCTCCAGGGTACAAGTATATCATTCTGCGGGTGAACTGTCAAAGGGAATGCGCGCCTGCCGGAGTCGGATTTCGTTCCAGGACGACGAGCGGAGTTGTTGCCCAGGCCCAGGTGCGCCCGGAACGACCGGTAGCCAGGGGAGCTGAGGAAAAGGGCTGGCCTGGACCTGGAACAAGTCCGCCGGGCTCGTGGAGTGGATTCCCGCTCCCCCCGGCTGCTCGGGGGCAAGCATGTGCGGGAATGACAGATGAAGAGAATGAGGTGCCGTGTCATGCCTGCCCACACCGTCGTGAGGGTAAACTATGGCGGGCATCCACTTTGGCTGAGTCAATGTAGTCCCGACCCCGGACTACTCGGGGGCAGACTTGGCGAGAATGACAGGTGTCGCGCCAGTCTGCCTTCACGACGGCAGACGGTAAGACGGCAGGGGCGGGAATGACGGCCTTGCGTTTTCGGCGAGGCGGTATTATACTCGTATCAACCGTATAGGACCGCAGCGCCGCGTGGCGAGAGAGGAGTGGGGTACGATGAGAGCAAAGAATCGTTCAGGGTTTCTGGCTGGAGCCGTGATGCTGCTGGCGATCGTGCTTGTCGCCAGCGGGGGAATGGCTGCTGTGGCCCAGGACGGCGCTCACGTGGCGGGCAGCGATCCCTCGCGGCCCACACCCGGCGAGAAATGGGACCGCAAGACCGTGGTCCTGGAGGGAGCGCAGCCGCAGGGCTTCAGGGGTACGTCCATCGAGCCACCCCGCGACTCGATGAGCGAGGAGCGCCGGGCCGAGATCCAGACCCGGATCGTACGCAACGTACACACGCTGGAGTTGCAGGGCAGGCTCTTGCCCAGGAGTCCTCAGGCCGTGTCCCTGGGCTGGCCACTGCGCAGTTCGGGGCGGGGCACCACGGGGGCCGCCTATGGCACTCACGCGGTCTCCGGCTACGTCGACCACGATCCAGCTTACCCCGACCAGTTGCTGGATTGGGCTTGTGGAACCCGAACCTACGACCTGGCTGACGGCTACAACCACCGGGGTACAGACTATGCGACTTGGCCCTTTCCCTGGCTCTCCATGGACGAGGATGCACTGGAGGTAGCCGCCGCGGCCCCGGGAACGATCATAGAGAAACGGGACGGCAACTATGATCGCAACTGTGGCCTGGGGGATGCACCATGGAACGCCGTCTATGTCCTTCACGGGGACGGTTCCGTTGCCTGGTACGGGCATCTCAAAAAGGGTTCCCTGACCAGCAAGGGCGTCGGCGATACGGTGGCGGCAGGCGAGCACCTGGGCATCGTGGGCAGCTCGGGGAGTTCAACAGGACCGCACCTGCACTTCGAGTTGTGGCGGGGGACGACACTGGTCGATCCCTACCATGGCGACTGTAATGCCCTGCCCTCGTGGTGGGCCTCCCAGCGACCCTACTACGACTCGGCCGTGAACATGGTGACGACGGGTGATGCCATTCCTGAGACACCGGCCTGCCCGAATCCGGAAGTGCCCCATATCAAAGACAGTTTTGCCTCAGGCCAGACGATCTACTTCAGCGTTTTCTATCGCGACCACGTGCCCGGCCAGCAGAGCCAATATACGGTCTATCGTCCCGATGGCACAATCTACTCGCGCTGGACACGTGATGGTCCCGACGCCTTTTCGCCTGGAAGATGGAACACCTACTGGCTCGAGTTCCATGCAGGTCTTCCGGCGGGCACGTGGCGATTTGAGGTCGAGTTCCAGGGGCAGATCTACCGGACTTATTTCAATTTTAAGGATCTGGCTTTTATCAATGTGCAAGCCCCAGCGGGCGGTGAGAACTGGCTCCGTGGGACCACAGCCACGGTACGGTGGACCGACAACCTGGGCGGCAATGTCCGGATAGACCTGTACAAGGGTGGCGCCTATCATTCGGTCATCGCCCCGTCGACCGCCAGCGATGGCTCCCATGCCTGGCAGGTAGCCCAGGGACTGGCGCTGGCGAGCGACTACCGGGTACGGGTCACTAACCAGACGAATCCAACCCTCTTTGCGCAGAGCGCCGCATTCTCTGTGGTCGGCACAGGTCCGGCTGTGGTGGCTGCCTACCTACCGCTGGCCGTGAGGAACTATGCGGCTGCCTGGCAGACCGTTGTACGACAGGACTTTGAGGGGAGCGTTCCCTGGAGCCTGGACCGTGGGCGACAACCAACCCGGGGCGGGCGTGTACAAGTGGGGCAAACGGAACTGCCGGGCCCATGCGGGTACCTTCAGTGGCTGGGCGGTGGGCGGCGGGGACAACGGGGCGGCGCTTTCCTGTGGAAGCAACTACACCAACGATGCAAACAGCTACATGATGTATGGCCCCTTTAGCCTGGCTGGCGCGACGGCGGCCGAGATGCGCTACCGCCTGTGGCTGAACTCGGGTACGGACAAGCTGATGGCCCTGGCGTCGGTAGATGGCGACGAGTTTTACGGCATATCCATCAAGGGAAACTCGGGAGGCTGGCTGGAGAAGGTCCTTGACCTGAGCAATGTCCATACGCTGGGAGATCTGACGGGCCGGCCCAAGGTCTGGGTGCTATTTGCATTTATCAGCGATGGTAGCCGGAGTTTACCGGAGGGAGCCTACGTGGACGACATCTTGGTGCGCAAGTTTGTGCCAGGCGTCGCCTCTGCTGGGCCGCAGCCAAGCGAGCAGGTACCCGCCGCGGCCGTGCCTGGTCTGGTGCAAGCTCCGGCCCGCTGGGTGATCCAACGTTAGGTCTCGATCCGGCGAGGGCTGGAGCCGGCTGGGTCGATTCTTGCTCTCTGCTATGATTGACGACCGAGCAAGCCCTGCCAATGCCGGCGGCTACGAGGCTGGCCAAATGGACCGCAGACGGCCACCAGTGCGACCCCGATAACACGAGCAGCATGACAACCTTACTGAATGCGCCTCCTACCAGGTCCCTGCGCTGGGTTGGTAGCCTCTCGTCACCAGCGGCAGGTACAAGCCGTAGGGCTCAATGGTGAAGGACCAGGGGCTGGCGTAGGCGCCCGCGTGTCCGGCGGCATCGTAAGCGGCCACCGTCCACTCATAAGAGCCATGGGTTAGCAGCCCCGGGGTATGCTGGGTCGCGTCACCGACGTCCACCACGATGCCGTCCAGATCCAGCAGGTAGCCAGCCACGCCCTGGCTGGGACTGGCCGGGCTGGGGCTTGCTTGCCAGATCAGTACCGGCGTCCTGTCCGTCGTGCGGGCCCCATTCATAGGGCTGATCAGGGTGGGCGGTGCCAGGGCTGTGGGCGTGTCTACAGCAAAGGACCAGGCGCTGGCATATGCGCTGGTCTTGCCGCTGTCGTCATAGGCGGCCACCCGCCAGTCGTAAGATCGGTAGTCCAGCAGGCCCGTGGTGTACTGGGTCACGTCACCGACGTCCACCACCGTGCTGTCCAAGTCCAACAGGTAGCCGGCTACGCCCGGGCTGGGGCTGGCCTGCCAGATCAGCTTTGGCGTCCTGCTCGTCGTATGCGCCCCGTCGACCGGGCTGATCAGGGTGGGCGGCGCCAGAGTTGTGGCGCGGTCCACCGTAAAGGACCAGGCGCTGGTATAGGCGCTGGTGTTGCCCGCGGCATCATAGGCGGCCACCCGCCAGTCAAAAGACTCGTGGGCCAAGCGGTTCATAGTACGCCCGGTCACATTGCCCACGTCCACGATCGTGCCATCAAAATCCAGCAGGTAGCCGGCCACGTCCGGGCTGGTACTGGCCTGCCAGATCAATGCCGGTGTCCTGTCGGTCGTGTGCGCCCCATCTAGCGGCTTGACCAGGGCCGGCAAGCCGGGGGCGGTGGTGTCCACGGTAAACGACCAGATACTGGCGTAGGCGCTGGTATGGCCCACGGCGTCATAGGCGGCCACCGTCCAGGTGTAGGCGCCCTCGGCCAGGAGTTGGGTGTTATATTGGGTCACGCTTCCCACATCCAATACCACGCCGTTGAAATTCACCAAGTAGCCCGCCACGTCAGGGCTGGGGCTGGCGCTCCACGTCAGGCTCGGTATGGTGTCGCTGGTTATGGCGCCGTCTGCCGGTGCAAGCAAGGTCGGCGGCAGCGGGGGCTCGGCGTCAATGGCACTGGATGCGACGGACACATTGTTCTGCGTGAACAGGTCGGCCGAGGTCGTGGTGATGCTGGCCCGGTTCGTCAGGCGAGAGGTACCGCGCAGATCTGGATGAACCACGCCGGTAATGGTGATGGCGCCGCCCTCGTCTGCGCCCAAGTCCTGTACCTGCCAGACATAGGGGGTGCTGCCGGTCGCCGTGACGGCCGCTCCGCTGTGTGCATAGCTGACATTCGTGAGCGTTAGGGGTACGACATCGGTGATGAACACGCCCGTCGCTGTCTCCTGCCCGCTGTTGCTAAAGGACAGGGTGTAGGTGAGGGTCTGTCCGGGGGCAGCCACACCGGGTGTGACCGTCTTGTGGATGCCCAGGTCCGGGAAAGACGTGGTGACCGTGGCCACGTTGTCGTCGGTGTAGGGCTCGCCCGGCATCGCATTGGCTTCCACCCGATTGGTCAGACCGGCAGGGTCCAGATCGCCACCGTCCAGGCGCAGCGTCAGTGTGATGGCCTGGTAGGTGCAGGTGTCCACGTCGCCAAGGTTCCAGACGATCTGGTCTCCGGAAGGCGCCATCGTCCCGCCGCCGCTATCGGCCACGTACTCGGTTCCCGCCGGCAGCGTATCGGTCATGAGGACGCCTGCCGCCGTCTGGCCGCCGATGTTGGTGTAGCGAATGAGGTACCGAAAATCCTGGCCTGGCTTGAGGGGATCGAGCAGCTCTTTCTCCAGCCACAGGTCGGCCGGCCCGCGCGTGGCCGCGTTCTGCAGCGTCAGGTAGGCGCGCAGCGGCTCCCGGTTCTCATCGGTCAGGCTGAACCAATAGGCGTGGTCGTTCGGCGTGTAGTCACCGCCGGCAAAGTCCAGGTTCCAGGTGGTCAGGGGGCCCATCCAGGGCGTTCCATCGCGTCGCTGCCAGTCGCAGCGGGCCTTGTGGTAGGCGCGCGCCAGATAGTGGGCCTGGTCGATCTCGGAGACCTTCATCCAGTTGTAGCGGGCGCCCAGATCGCGGGCCGTGTCGCGCAGCCAGCCGGTCTCGGCGCCGAACATGTCCTTGGCCCCGTCGCCGTTGGCCACCATGATCTCGCGCCACGCTTCGGCCCGTTCAAAGTTCAAGCCGTTGGGGTCCGAAGCGTCGTCGGGCGCGTAGGCAAAGCCCATGGGGTTGGCGCCCAGGTAGTCAAAGTAGCTCCCAGCTCCGGGCACGTCGTAGATCTGTTGCAGGTAGCTGCGGTCGTCGACCGCCTGGGGCGGGTCGTCGCCGGTGGGGGCCAGTCCGGCCGAGATGACCCAGGCGTCGGGCGATCCGGCCTTGACCCCACCGTAGGCTGCCTGCAACAGGACCGCATAGGCGGCCGCGTCGGGCGTGTTGCCGCCCCACTCGGCGGCCAGGTTGGGCTCGTTCCAGATGACATAGCCATAGATCTGGGGCTGGTCCGGATCGCCGGTCTGCCGCGGCCAGCGGGCGGCCACGGCCTCCAGGAACTCGCCCAGCTGGGCTGGATTGCTGGGCGGCGCGGTGGCGTCCCCAGGACCCCGAGCCCAGTCCGGGGCGCGGTAGACGCGTACCATCAGGCGCAGGTTGTGGTGCCAGGCCTGCCACACGGCCTCGTCGAGGCGGCCCCAATCGTAGTCGCCGTCCTCTGGCTCAATCCTGAACCAATCCAGATAGTAGAGCACATAGTCAAAGCCGCCGTCGCTGGCCAGGCGCATGGTCCTGTCGTCCATCCAGGAGACGGCCGTCGCGTAGCGCCGGTCGGCTTCGGGCTTGTAGGTCCAGCGGCTGAGGTTGTTGTCCGTGCTGTACTCGGCGTCGGGCGTCGAGATCTCGACCACGTTTTCCAGCCACTGGTCCGGCGTCCAGTCGCCGGCGACCTGGCAGCGGACGAGCAGGGGTTCCGGGGTGGGGCCATAGACATCGGGCGCCATCGTGTCCATTGTCCAGACGACGGTCTGGCCCGTCTGGGCCGTGGCAAAACCCGAGCCGGCCGGGTCATCGCTGGTGTAGGTACAGCCCGCGGGCAGCGTGTCGGTGATGCGCACGCTGCTGGCCGCCGAGCCGCCCTGGTTCTCGGCTGTGATCTCGAAGGCGATCTCGTTGCCGGCGGCGATGGGATCCGAGTCTGGCCACAGGTGTTTCGTGATCCGCAGATCCGGCTCCGCGGGCAGGACGTAGCGCAGGACGGAAGACTCGTTGTTGTCGCTGTCAGAGTCTTGGTCAGCCATGCTGTAGATCTGTGCCCGATGGTCACCCGGGGCGCCTACCGGGGCATCGTCGTCTACGCGCACGGTGACTGATAGCCAGCCTATCTCCCAGGCCTGCAGCTGCTGCTTGAACCAAGCCACCTCGTCCGGCCCGGGCTGGATCAGGCTAAAGCCGGGGCCGCTGCTGGAGACGTAGGTCGTGTGTTCTGGTAGAGAGCTTCTAACCATCACGTCGCTGGCATCCATACCCGAACCCTGGTTGATGACATAGATCTCGTAGGTGATCACGCTGCCGGGGGCAAAGGGGTCGGTTTCGCCAGGGGCGATGTAGAGGTTGATGGCCAGGTCGGGAGAACCATATTGCGCCGAGCCAGGGGGGGCAGCGGGCCCAGTCAGCACCACCAACCCGGCGACCAGGCCCCACAGAACCAGCAGACAGACAGCTCCGAGTGTGCGGCACATTATGAATTCTCTCTCCATGTCGGGCGATGATGGTGTAGCCTGTCTGGTCTACCTTGAACCAAGCCCATTCTATCTGATTCTGCTCTTTCTGTCAATTGGCCTTGCAGGTAGTCTTGGGTCAATCGCACCGTGTCACGAGGAGGGCGCAAATGCGACCCGCTGGCAGCTCGCGACCGAGTCCAAGTTCTCCGGTCTCAAAGATCAAGGCCTTCGTGATGTGGGGCGCCATGCCGGAGGCTACCCGCCCAAAGAAGAATCTCGCTCCACGACGGCTGAGCCGTGTGACAACGAGATTCTTCGCTCCCTGCGGTTGTTTAGAAAGCCGGATACTGGCTGACTGATGCTGTCGCGCTAGTCTGCAACTGAGTAGTAGACGACTCCCATCCCTTCCGGGCATTCATCCGAGCCGCCGTCGGGTGGCAGCCAGCCTGGCCCCCAGAAGGTGCCGTGCGCTTGGACTCTCTCCAGATCCCCTGTTCCGCTGGTAACGACCCAAGTACCCCTCCAAACGCCGGATGCATCAACGGCGCCTATGGTGTCTACCTCAAGGCCACCTGAAACGCCGTTCACCTGGGCATCTTCAAAGGTGCTCGTAGCGACAAAGAGCACGGGGGCGGCAACGGCCGGGGGTCCTGGGTCCACTATATGTTGGATCACCAGTCCATAGTCTGCTGAGGAGCCGCTCATGAACCCGCTCCACTCCGAAACATAGGGTACTTGGGCGAAGCTCTTGCCCGGATCGCCCTCGTAGGGATCGAAGGCAATGGGTTTGATGCTCTCAAAGACCGGCGCGTAGCACCAGAGTCCGTCCACTTTTCCAGCCATCCCCTCTTCCGTAGTGACATCGGACGAAACCTCGGCCCCGCTGACATCCAGCGAGTAGAAGGATGGTGCTGCCCCATCGCCAGAGTACTCGACCACGAGGTATAACTCCCCAGCCTGACCAAAGTCGCCGGACCAGAAGAGGTCCGCCTCTTCGTACGGATTCTTGGTGCCCTGACCGGCGGCGACCAGCTCTTCGCCGGCTTCCCAGGCGCGGACCGCATCCGAGGTCACGATCATAAAGGTCGCCCCGCCGTCAGGATCAACGTCCATGCTGACGTCGACTGTGCCACTGCCCGGGTAGGCAAGCGTGTACCAATGCTGTGCACCGGGCTCCAACTCGGTCGTGGCTCCAGGCTCGTCGGCTGCGACCAACAGAAACGAGGCTGTTCCAAGTATCAGGACAATCAAACCTACCACCCATACTGCTTTCATTGATTTGACTGACATCTAATTTCATCTCCTTTCTTTGGTGGGCCCCCGATTCGGAGGCCCACCATACCCGCAGGAATCGCCCTCTGAATGCAGATCCCTGTGCCTGCCAAGACCAAAGTAGGGCTGCAATTGAGTCCGCCAAACCTCTCGCAGCCTGTCAAAGGACTGGCGCGGAGTTGCCCACGGGACCACCTCCTTTCGGGATGCACAGAGTAGACGCTGCGTACTGTTTCTGCCATAGATGCTGGGGAAGGCCGAAGGCAGATTCCCTGCAGTACAAGGAGCCCTCGGCGGCTTCAGAGAGGATGCCTTGGTTCCCGCCGGCCCAGTGAGATCAGCGAAGGACGCTCTCGAAGGGGGATCATCATGATCCCCTTCCCAGGTGCAGGAGACGACCTCTCGTGAAGACTCTCGGAAACAGGCACATTTTCACGTCTCTCATGGTACCCACGAAAAGTCACAGTTCAGGATGACCCGCTCTTTCGTCTGGATGTCTTGGGCAAAGCCCACAAACTGCTCGTACTTGGCTGGGAAACAACCTTGATAGTTCGTTCGCGCGATTTCTACCATGTTCGCATCGAGCGTGACAACGGACACGTTGCGTTTTGGCTCTAGGGTCGTTCCGCTTTCTACGGTCATTCTTACCCACTGCCAGAGGCTGCCACCCTCAACGTAGTCGTAGACTAGTGTCAGACTGCGCTCCGTCTGCTCAACAACGGTAGGGTACAGGCCCACGTGAATCCCTTCCAGTGTGACTTCCCTGTCCGTGGCAGGATTGTAGGAATCGACCGTGCCAAACGGCGTAGAAGGGTTTGCAGGAATGTAGCGGGTCAGGTTCATGTCTCGAGGCGGAGTATTTGCGCCGATCGGTTCCTGCAACTGCACAAATGTGAAGCGCGTGCCTTCGAATCCGGTCGCATAGCCGTCAGGTTTGAAGTCGAAAAGACTCCAGTGGAAAGCTGCAGCGCCGCTCATGTCGCTAACAGTCAGAGTCATTGGCTGCAGAGAGTAGTTTGCGGGGTCTGCAGCATATTGATCGAAATACATCTGAAGAACAAGGTCACAACCGGTTCCAGCCGGTACTTCAATCGCAAAGGGAAGCTCCAGTGACAGGCCCGAATGGTCATCGTGCTGGCCTGAGGCGCCAAATCCCTCAACTACCTGAATCTCCATGGCTGGCCCGTTCGTCACCACGACTTGGCCGATACACACGCCCGATACGTCTAGATAGGCCGAGTTGAGTGCGGCATCAGAGAATAGAGCGCCAAAATCCTGAGCTGTGATGCCAGGGAACTGGGCTGGGTCTATGGTGAGATTGATGACACGCCCCGGTCCCTCAGGCCCTGGCGGCCCAATCGGACCTTGCGGGCCGGTGGCCCCATCCGCACCAACACAGTCCAGGGTATCGCAGACTCCGTCCCCATTCAAGTCCTCTTCCTCATCCTCACTATGGTTGCCGTTGAGGTCCCAGCAGTTGAGCCCGGCAGCGCCAGCTGTTCCAAGGCAATCCAGTGTATCGTATGAACTGTCCCCATTCACGTCTTCTTCCGGATCCTTCTCGTAGTTCCCATTGATATCCCAGCATGCTGGACCGGGTGGTCCAACCGGCCCAAGTGGCCCGGGATCGCCTTGTGGTCCAGTCGCACCGGGCTGTCCCTCTGGCCCGGCCGCGCCATCCTCTCCGTCCGTACCTGGCGGCCCGATTGGACCGATGGGTCCTGTTGGCCCTTGCTCTCCCCGCGGTCCGGAAGCTCCGTCTTCGCCGTCCGCCCCGGCGGGTCCCGCAGGTCCTGCTGGGCCTCGACTGTTCCACACGGCATGCTGCTCGTTCTCGGCACAAGCATCCTCTGGGCCAATCATCTTGATCTTGCCGCTTGAGTTTTTTACGCAGGCATAGTAGACCATGTCATCACCCTGGGCTCCGGCCCACGTAGCAGCCCCTGCGAGTACGAGCGCCAGTACCAACCCTATGCTAAAAAGACTTCGGCCTTTCATCATCTTATTCCTTCCTGTGTGTCTGTTCGCTGAACGGCTGCAACTCACGTTAGCAGAGTTTCCTGCGCGTATACTGACCCTCGCTTGGGTGCTGAGCCATGTGCTCATCCGAATCAGTACTACCGCATTTCTGGCAGGCGCATCACCTCCTCATCGATTCGTCACTGCGGCGTCACCAGAGTCGGTGCTAGCGCCACCAAACGCTCATTGCTACCACAAGTACCAACCAGTCCAGGCGTCTCTGCATGACCATACTCCCGTCAGCTGGTGGATTTGGCCCGGACTTCCAGGACCAAGATGCCCTTGTATCTGCGGATATGAGGGCGAGATGGATCGGATGGGCCCATCCAATCCATCTCGCCGCTTTAGAGAGGGGATAGAGGCTACTGCTGGCAAGCCCACAATCTCCCTGAAGCCTTCCTAGGGTGCAAAGTGGACACGTCCCTCGCAGTGGACGTCCAACATGCCGTTGCTCCAGAATTCCCCGTTCCCGTGGAGATCTGCCAAATCGCCAGTCCCACTGATGATTCGCCACGTACCACTCCACTCGGCGATGTTTCCGGGGCTCTTGCCTACGAATAGCATCTCCAGGGTTCCCTCTTTTCCTGCCACCTCACCCTTGAATGTGACCCTACCCTTGTAGAGGCCGTACTCGTATTCGAAGGGATCCGTGACACTCAGAAGCGTGACGCTGTACACTTCATCCGACGTTCCCAGGAAATCCCCCGGCTTCCAGGTCTCTGGGTCTTGGTACCAGGTTCCCTCGTCACTGCAGCCGCGCAGAAACTGATTGTCATTCGCCCACCATTCCTTTTCGCACCCAAGGGGTGTATAGGTAAAATCTCCATGTACTTCCACCTTTTGCCCGGCATAGGCAGTCATGGGCAGAACCATGCAGACCAATAGCAGCAGCGCCAGTATCTTCTTCATCGCTTTGTCTCCTTTTCTAGCCTGACCCCACTTATTGGGGAGGCCCATCATGCTTCCAGGACTTTCCTTTTGGACGGGAGCACCTATCCGCCTGCAGTTACGAGACTGGGGCTGAAACAGAAACGCCATGCCTCCCTCAGCCCATGGAGAAGCCAGGCGCCGTGCAGCACATGGGACTACCTCCTTTCCCGAGCGCGCATGATTTTGTGAGCAGTGCTGTAGTCAAGTGAGAGACCGTCCTTCTTCAGCCGCGCGCTCCGTATCAGGCACACTCGATCCGGTCTCCCTCTCCAGAAACGTGAACAGTTCTTCCAAGCTCGCAAAGCCCAGGAGTTTACCATCCGCCGGCCTCTCCAGGGATGCCCGCCAGTGCGGTGGGTTGCCAAGAGAATCCCTCGAACCACCCCTCTCCTGCCACAGACGTACTAGGTAGGCCCTGTACAGCCATCTCTTTTCCACCGACATCTCCGACAGACAATTGTGTCCTCATCCCCCAGTGGGGACAGCTTAGCATGGGAGCGCATAGAAAACGCATAGGGAACGCACAGCCAGGTTGACCATCTAGCATTCTGTGTGTATAATAATGGCACCGGGGGCGTCCTCCGCCCAGGGAGCAGGGAGAACATGGCGCTGCTGTCCATTCATGTACTGGGTCCGTTCCAGGCCAGCCTTGAAGGTGAGCCATTGTCCGGCTTTGCCTCGGATAAGGTCCGGGCCCTGCTCGTCTACCTGGCCCTATCGCCCGGGCGTCCCCACCGCCGCGAAGCACTGGCTGGATTGCTGTGGCCCGAGTTCCCCGAACGTTCGGCCCGGACCAACCTCCGGAACGCGCTGGCGAACTTGAGGCAGGTGATTGGTGATGGAGCGGCCTCGCCCCCGTTTCTGATCAGCACTCGCCAGACGATCCAGTTCAATGGCCAAAGCGACTATTGGCTGGATGCGGTCACTTTTGAGGACCTGTTGGCCGTAGCCTCTCCCACCAGCGAGCGGTTGGAGCAGGCGGTGAGCCTGGCGCGGGGACTGCTCCTCGAAGGCTTTACCGTTGCCGATGCTGCCCCTTTCGAAGAATGGCTGCTCCTCCGCAGAGAGTACTTTGGCCGGCAAGCGGTCGAAGCCTTGGACAGCCTCGCTGCCATCTACGAGGGGCGTGGCGCCTGCCCGCAAGCTCTGGCTCACGCCCGCCGCCGGGTCGAGCTAGAGCCCTGGCAGGAAGGCGGCCAGCGGCAGCTAATGCGCCTGCTGGCCAGAAGCGGCCGCCGTGCCCAGGCTTTGGCCCATTATGAGGCGTACCAATGCCTGCTCGTACAGGAACTGGGCGTTGAGCCAGCCCAGGAGACGACGCGACTCTACGGGCAGATCCAGAATGACGAGCTGAAACCCCCGGCAGTGACACCGCTTCAAGGTGGGGATCAGGATCTGCCCCTTCGGCTCCCTGGATTCCTACGACTAGAGGCCGATGCCTTCGAACCTCCTCTCTTTGTCGGCCGCGAGCGCGAACTTGAGCATCTGAATAGCCACTTGGGGGAGTCGCTGGCGGGCCATGGCCGCGTGGTGTTTGTCACAGGTGGTCCGGGCCGGGGCAAAACGGCCTTGCTCGCCGAGTTTGGACGCCAGGCGATGAATGCCAATCCAGACTTGCTGGTTGCGTCGGGCCAGTGCAATGCCTATTCTTGCATTGGCGATCCCTATCTGCCTTTCCGCGACGTGATGGCCATGCTCACTGGCGACGTCGAAGCCAAGTGGGACGCAGGAGCCATCACCGGAGAACATGCCCAACGCCTGTGGGCTGCCTTTCCCCTTGTGGTGCAGGCGGTCCTGGATCATGGACCCGATCTGCTGGGTGTCCTGGTGCCGGATGAGGCCATGTTATCCCGGGCCGCGGTCGCTGCTGCGGCTGGAGCCACCTGGCTCCCGCGCTTGAGGGATCAGGTCAGACGCCAGGCGGTAGACCAAAAAGAGGTGGAGCAGAGCTACCTCTTCCAGCAGGCGACCAATGCATTGCACCGAGTGGCCCGGGAGCAGCCCCTGCTGTTGGTCTTGGACGACCTCCAGTGGGCCGATGTCGCATCCGTCAGCCTCCTGTTCCATCTTGGCCGGCGGCTTGCCGGCACGGACAGTAGAGTCTTGATCGCCTGTGCCTACCGTCCGGAGGAGGTCGCTCGAAGTCACACATCGGCGAGTTCGGGACAGGCGGGGCGTCACTCCCTGGCAAGGGCCCTGAGCGAGTTCAGGCGTACGTTCGGTGATGTTTGGGTGGAGCTAGGGCGGATAGACAGAACAGAGGGTCGCAAATTCGTAGATGCTCTGTTGGACGCCGAGCCCAACCGGCTGACCGAGGAGTTCCATGCCACCCTGTTCCACCGGACGGAGGGACACGCCCTGTTTACCGTCGAGCTGCTGCGCGCGATGCAGGAGCGAGGCGATCTGGGCCAGGATGCAAACGGCTACTGGATTGAAGGGCAGGCTCTGGACTGGCAAGCACTACCCGCCCGCGTGGAGGCGGTAATCGCCGAACGCATCGACCGGCTTGATCCAGAGCTGCAGGAGATGCTCACTGTGGCCAGTGTAGAAGGGGAGGTATTCACGGCCCAGGTTGTGACGCGGGTACAAAAGATGGCGGTGAGGCCGGGGCTTCAGCGGCTCTCACAGGAACTGGAGAGACGGCACAGGCTGGTCAGCGAGCAAGATGAGGTACAAGTTGGTCAAGAAAGGCTGTCACGCTACCGGTTTGGACATGTCGTCTTTCGGGACTATCTCTACGGACGGCTCGGTCAGGGAGAACGGCGGTTGCTCCACGGTGAAGTCGCCGCCGCTCTCGAGGATCTCTACGATGGTCAACTGAGCGAGATGGCGGTACAGCTGGCCCACCACTATCAACGTGCCAGCGACGACGCCTGTGCGTACCGGTATCTCGTCATGGCGGCGGAACGAGCTGCCCGGCTCTATGCCCAAGACGAGGCGATCGCGCACTATACACGAGCTATCGAGATCGCGGAACGAGCCTCAGTGACTGCTGCATCACTGGCTGCCCTGCATCGCGGGCGTGGCCTGGCTCGCGAAATGCTGGGGGAGTTCGATGGGGCGCGCGCCGACCACGAAGCCATCCTGCGGATCGCCGGCACCGGCAGCGAACGCCGCGTGGAATGGCGTGCCTTGCTCGACCTGGGAAAACTCTGGGCCGGTCGCGACTATCACCGAGCCCGGAGTTATTTCCAGCGGGCACTGGAACTGGCCCGCCGGATGGATGATCCGGCGGCGCTGGCGGATAGCCTGAACTGGATGGGCAACTGGCACGCGAACGCCGAAGAGTCGCTGATGGCGATAGCTTATCATCAGGAAGCGCTGGAGATCGTTGAGGCGTTGGGGAACGAGCGGGACCTGGCAAATACGCTGGACTTGCTGGCGGTGGCTTACCTGCTTGGTGGGAACCTGACAGCCAGCGTCCGGGTCTATGACCGGGCCATCGCTCTCTGCCGGGAGCTGGATGACCGCCCGCGTCTCGTCACCGGCCTGATCGCCCGAGCAGTCACAATGGCGGAGTTGGCCATGCTTGCGTCGGTTCCATCTACCGCACCCCCTGATGCCCTGTGCGATTTTCAAGAGGCTCTTGGGATGGCTCGGGAGATCGACTCGCCTGCGGACGAAGCCTGGGCGTACTGGGCGCTGGGGCTGTTGCATACGGTCCAAGGTCAGCTTTGGCCCTGCCATGGAGGTCTTGCAGCGCGGTCTGCGTATCGCATCCATGATCGGACATCGCGAGCATGAGGTGGCAAGTCGGTCCGGCCTGGGCGTATTGTATGCTGAGTTGCTCGCACCTGAAAAAGCGCGATGGCAACTCGAAAGGGCACTGAACCTGGCCGGAGCATTACGCTCCCAAACCTGGATCCACCGCATAACTGGATCACTTGCAGGGGCCTATATCTTGCACGGAGACTTGACTGGAGCCCAGATTTGCCTGGAGACCGCACACTCTTTGCAGACGCCTATGGATACGATGGGCAGCCGTTACTGCTGGGCCCGGCGGGCAGAACTGGCGCTTGCTCAGGGCAACCTGGCCCTGGCGCTGGAGATCACGGATCGTCTGATTGCCTCGGCCCCGGGTATGTCGCCCGGACGCGTGATTACTTTTTTGTGGAAGCTGAAAGGGGAAGCGTTGACCGGAATGGGAGATTTGAAGAAAGGAGGTGCTTTGCTACAAGCCGCAGTAGAAAACGCCCAAGCAACGGGAGAGCGGTTTTTGCTGTGGCGCATACACGCCAGTCTGGGGCGGCTGTACCGCGCGATGGGCCGGATGTCAGAAGCCGGGAGGGAGCTATCCACCGCGCGTGTACTCGTTGAGGAACTGGCTGAGACCATGCCCGATGGAGCGTTGAAAAACGACTTTTGCCAGAGAGCACACCGTGGCCTCAAATTCCTGCCATGACCTGCGGCCCATGCTTTGGGATCGAGGTGGGGCCAAATCTGGCCAGCAACACACAGCTCCAGCACATATCCTGGCAAAATCACTTTGGAAAGGAGTAGAAGATGAACACTGTTGGATTGATTCAGTTCTCGCTGGGCTTTGCCTTTGACGTTTTGGACCAGATCGTCGCTGACCTCACGCAGGAACAGGCGGATTGGACGCCGCCCGGACTCGCCAACCCCATTAGCGCCCTTTACTGGCACACCATATCGCACGTTGACGAGATTGCGCATGCTTGGGGCATGGGGGGGCAACCACCCCTGAATGAGAGCGCTGGCTGGAAAGAAAAAGTGGTCATCGCCCGGCCGCCGGCGGAAGAAGGAGATCCACTGGGGGAACTGCGGGCTGTTCGGGTCGGCCTCAGCGTGGACCTGCCGGCGCTGCACGACTATGCCCACGCCACCTCCCAGGCCCTCCAGGATTGGGTGGCCACTCTCACGCCGGAGGATCTGGACCAGATGATCGAGACGACCATCGGCCCGCTCAGCTTGGCGCAGACGTTGGACGCCTATATCATCTGGCACATCAATGTGCACTGCGGCGAGATTTCCGCGATCAAGGGCTTGCAGGGGCTCAAGGGTTATCCCTGGTAGCAGGTGGAGGCAAGGTCCGAAGGGTACTGCGGGGATGCTGGTATTACAGCAGCACGGCCCCCGTGGAGGTGCATGATGGATATGGAGGCTGAGCCGTCGGGCGCGCAATTGAAGTCTTTGGCCAGGGTACCGGCCACCGGCGCGATGGCCGCGAAACGGTCTGCCATGTCGTACCCCAGACGATGGGCGAACATGTCGCCATTTCTAATGCCGGTGGCATAGACGCGATTCAGATCAAGGCACAGGGTATCCCCGAGATTGATCCTTTATGTTGATGCGACTTGGTCCAGATCGTGAGACAGAATTCAACTCCTATCGCTGGATCTGTACGGCCACCAGAGAACGGGGCTGCTCTCCGGCAAAGCCAGGTATACCTGTTCACGGTATCAACATGTTTTCCCACTCGCCGGTCGCAGGATCGAGTATCCAAAGCTCATCGCTGATGTCGTTGGCCCACTTGTCGGTCAACTCGCCGCCGAACATGAAGGCCTTGTCTACCGAGGGTGCGTATGCCATTGGGAAGAAGCCGTGTGTGCCGGGATTCTCTGACGGTTCAAGTGCCTGCCACGAGTTCGAAACCGTGTCGTAGGCCCACGTGTTTCCTTCCGCCATCTGACCGTCGAGTTCCGTCAGGCCTCCGAACAAGATCATGCGTCCGGATGGGGGATGGTAGAACAGCCCATAGCCGGCGCGCTGCTCCGGGGCATCAACAGGAGCCTCTTGGAAAGTCCAGGTATTGGTGTTGTAGTCATAGGCCCAGACGCGCAGGTCTGGAACATCCGCCTCGGTGGTACCGCCCCATAGCAGGACGCTGTCGTTTTCCGGGACGTACACCATGCCGTGGAAGCTGCGCTCTGGTGGGCTGACTGCTGGCAGCATTTCGGTCCAGGTATCCGTATTGTAGTCGTAGACCCAGGTGTCATCGAAACTGTTGGTTGGGCTCAAGCCACCTCCAAAGAAGACGATGCGGTCAGATTCGATGTCATAGGCCATCAAAGAAGCGTACCGTGTCGAAGGTGCCGTCTTCGGATTCATCTGTTGCCATGTGTCTGCAGCAGGATCGTAGGCCCAGGTATGTCCCTGTCTTTGGCCCTCTGCCCATCCGAATAGGATGATCCTCTTCGACTCTTCATCATAGACCGCGCTGTTGATCTCCTTTGGCCCCAGCTTCCCTTGCACTTGCCAACGGTTTTGGGCAGGCTCATAGGCCCAGACTTCGGGAATCACCCTGTAGTTGTCATACCTCTTCACTCCACCAAACATGAAGAGGTGTTCTGAGGCCGGATCGTATACCATGGCGCCATACTTTCGCGCCGAGGGCCATTCTGGAGCAGTGCTGCTGGGAGTGGTGGTAGGGGGAGCGGATGTGGGTGTTGGCTGGGCTGGTACCGATGTGGCTGGGGCTTCGGTGGGCGTTGGCTGGACCGGTACCGATGTTGCCGGGGCATGCAACGGACCGCAGGTGGTCACCAGTGTGACCACCATAACAAGAGCAGCGAGGATTGACCCGCCTTTGAGCCTCATTTCCCTGTCCTCCTCCAGTTGTGACTGCTCTTGCTGCTGGCTTCGGTGGCGACGACTACGAGGGGCCTGCCTACTCGCGTGTTTTGTGAGACGGCGACGCATCCTGAAGTGCTGTCTATCTGCAATCACCATTGTAGCATGGCTTGTGGAAAAGTCAACGGGGGTGCTGATTGGCGCAGGGTCCTCAGGAACCAACCTGGTGACTTGGCTCATCTCAGCTCCTCGCCACGGTCATGATGGCTGTATGGCAGCTGTCCATTCGGACAACCTCCGGCATCAGTGCTACTTGAATCTTGTTCATCTTAGTGTAATCAAATTTCCACGGAATCACCACAGCCTCCTGGTATAATTGTTTAGGCAGCGCCATCACTGAACAAGGGGACCGATCCATGAGTAGAGCCAGTACCAGATCTGCAGGGCGACAAGGCATAACAAAGTGGATATTCTTGGCAGTACTTGGACTCCTCTGCTTATCAGCCTGCGGTGGTAGCTCAGCGGTAGAGTTGGCGACCTTGGTCGTGGTACCAGACGCGGAAAACCCCGGACCCTCCTTGGCTAGAGTGGACGAAGTTGAAAGCCTGACCGCCTTGCCCACAACTCAGTCAACCGGTACCCCCACGGCCACACCATCGCCTTTCCTCACGCCTTCACCAGTCCCAACAGCAACCTCGACCGCTACGAGTACCCCACCCCCCACGCTAACTCCGATTCCAACGAATACCCCAACCCCTACGCCGACCCCTACCCCTCAGCACCCCCTGGCGATCGAATACATGCGCCAGCAGGCGTATCCTGGCAGCGCCATCTCCATCGAAGAAACGCTTGAGCCTGGCGCCAACTATGACCGCTATATAGCCTCCTACCTTTCTGAGGGCTTCCGGATCTATGCTCTATTGACTGTGCCGCGAGGCCACACGCCGGAAGGCGGCTGGCCGGTGATCCTGTTCAATCACGGCTACATTCCACCTCAACAGTACCGTACCACCGAGCGCTACGTAGCCTACGTTGATGCCCTTGCCCGGAGTGGCTACATTGTTTTCCGCTCTGACTACCGCGGGCACGGCAGTTCTGAAGGTGAGGCAACCAACGGCTACGGGACAGCGGCCTATACCATCGATGTGCTGAACGCAGTCGAGGCGATCAAGGGCTTCCCCGGCGCTGACCCAGAGCGCATCGGGATGTGGGGCCATTCCATGGGCGGTGGGATTACCCTGCGGGCTATGGTGACGACCTCTGATATCAACGCTGGGGTGATCTGGGCGGGGACGGTGGCCTCGTATGCGGACCTCTTCGAGCGAAGATGGGGCTCAGGCGCTGGGAACAACAATCCTCTGCCGACGCTCGATGCCAACAGTCAGAGGTGGCGGTGGCTACCGGAGATGCTGGAAACGTACGGTTCTCCCGAGGAGAACCCAGTGTTTTACGCTGCCATCTCGCCCAACAGCTATTTGGGCGACCTGTCGGGCCCCATCCAGCTCCACCATGGCACCGCTGACATCTCGGTCCCCGTGGAGTATTCCGTGATGTTGGACGCCCAGATTCAGGCAGTGGGGAAACCCGTAGAGCTGTTTACCTACGAGGGTGACAACCACAACATCTCTGCGAATTTCAGCAGGGCCATGGCGCGCTCCATCTTGTTCTTTGACACCTACGTCAAGGGAGCGGACCGCGACTAGCCGCAGTACCTGCCTGGCATATTGGGCGGAGCGACCGGTAGAGCGCCACCGGGATGTTTTTCCACGCCTCCGCTGTTTGAAGATGTCATAGGGTTAGGGGATATATCCTCAAACATGCTGGTCGAAGAGTATGGGGTTGCCGTCAGGATCCGCGATGATGAAACTGGCGGGTCCGGTTGTGCTTTCATCCGCCTCGCTCACAAAGGTTATCCCCTGCTCTTTCAGGTGGCGCTGCAGTTCGCGTACGTCGGTGAAGGCGTCGAGTTCATTGGCGTTGCTGTCCCAGCCCGGATTGAAGGTCAAGATGTTCTTGTCGAACATGCCCTGGAAGAGCCCGATGGCATGCTCGCCATTCTTCATGATCAGCCAGTTTTGGTCGATGTCGCCGCCAAAGGCCTGAAAGCCAAGCTTTTCGTAGAAGGCTTTGGAGGCATGGATATCCTGTACGGCTAGACTGACGGAAAACGTGCCCAGTTGCATGGCTGGCTCCTTGGATTAAAGGTGTGTCAAGATATTCAAGCGTCACCCGTGTCGCAGATCCGCTGGACATCTGACGACTTATACAGCGAATTATATCATTCTAATCACTTGAAGTCAAGTTGGACCTGGCCGCCTTCTTGTCGCCGATGGGTACTGGGCAGGTTTGCCTGCCTCTGTCTCAGAAGGCTGTCTGCCAAGCCTCGGTGACAATCTTGCTCCTTTTGGCCTCCATCATCTCTTCAGTCAGATGCCAGTAGGCCAGAAACTCCTCGTAGTAGGCTTTCACGCGATCGTCAACCTTGATGACAGCGTCCGGGCAGATGTATACGCAGCGCATGCATTGGATGCATCGTTCCGGATCCGAGAGCCCTGTCTTGGCATTGAAGGCCTGGGCTGGGCACTCGGTCTCACAGTCGCCACACATGCGGCATTCTTCTGCACGGCGTTTGGGGTCCGCCCATCCTCCATTGCCTCCCTGTTTTTGTTGATTCTCCAACGCGTCCAGAGCGTGACCGTAGCCAACAGGCTTTTGCAGTTGGAGACCCCTCGGAGCATCCTGCGAGAAGCGCTCGACGGCCAAGTCTGCGAATTCCCGGGCCACAGCGAAATCGTACTTGTCGGGACGGCCGGGCACCATCCGCCAACCGCCAACATTGAACGAGTGACGTCCCAGGAACTCGGCGGAGAACAGTACCTGGAAGCCGGCCTGCTGCAAGAGTTGGTGGGTGTGAAAGTGCGCGTACCCGGTCGTCCTGGCGCCGTAGGTGAAGAACTGGACGCACTCTCTTCCCTGGCCATCAAGGTCCGGCAGCCAGGCGTTGATCACGCTGGGGGCAAAATCGGCGAAAACGGGAAAGCCAAAGATAAAGCTGTCATAGCCGTCGATGGGTAGCGGTTCCTGGCGAGCAGCATGCGCGGTCACATTGAGTAAGTTTGCCGCACATCCTTGCTCAAGCAGTACCTCCCTCATCACCTCGGCATAGGTATGGGTCACATCGGTGGCGGAGAAATAGACGAGAGCGATTTTGCGATCAGACATGAACACCTCCTTGGATGTCAGACAGCAGGACCGGCAATACCTTGGCCAGGATTGGGTGCGCGGGCGCAGATTCATTGGTCCAGTATCCAGTATAGGATGGTGTCCTCAGGAAGTCAATTCGTGTACCGGGAGGAACATGCTTCTTCCTGAAAGGCGCCTTCCAGTTCTCTCAGATCCTGCAGCCGGTCACGGACCGGCTGCAACCATGCGCGCAAGTCGGAGCGGAGATCACTGATGGGCATGGGTCTCTGACCGAGCACCCATCGGGAGGCGGTCAGAGACCTTGCCGAACTTTGCTGCGGAATGGCCCAGCTAAGCTGCAAGGTCCGCTTGCTGAGCACCAGGCACCTGGCGGTTGAAGAGATTTCGAACGTGCCACGGGTGGCGCAGCAAGTACTTTGTAATGGGCGGCGGCTGTGGCGGTTCGGCGTTGAGTTTTTGGGCCGAGGCCGGCCAGTCGAAGGGCAAGTGAACGATGCTGCCTGGCTTCTTGATCTCTGCCAGCGCCTGCAGGGTAGCACGCAGGACGGCCGTCTGGCCCTCGCGGTCGCCCGGCTGTCCCAACTGGTAGCCCAGCGGCTGCTCGATGGCCGCCAGCCGCGGCACGCCTACGGAGGCCGTCAAGTCAGGGATGCTGGACAGGGTGATGGTGCTGATGCCCGCTGCTTCGATCTTTCTCTGTACCAGTCCAACGGACCAGCAGCAGACTGGTCAGCCCGGGACCAGTACGACGGCGTCTATGCCATCTTGCCTCATGTGCCGGATCATGGCCGGCACGCTCTCCTCCAGCAGCACCTGGGGCTGCAGGATATAGCCCATGAAGGAATAGTGATGGGGCGCCGAATGCCCGATCTCGCCATTCTCCTCTAGCTCCAGCAAGCGCTGCAGGGGAAAGAGGGTGTTCAGGTCCTGCTCCGCGAGGCGGGGATGGACGTGCAGGTGATACAGCCTGACGTCGTTCTCTGTCGCCATGCGCGGCAGGACGCGGAAGGAGGGATCGCCCCACCAGGGATTCCGCCTCTCCCCCTCCTGGTCGAAGGGTTGGTCGGTCTTGAGGGCCAGCCCTGCCGAGGTGACCAGCGCCACCCTGCTTTCCTCCAGCGGTTTGGCGAGCGGTGTCCACGGGATATCCCGCGGGACTCCCCGCCGGGTCTCGAGTTTGATCCAGTTCTGAACAAGGCGTTTGGTCAGATGGTCCAGGAAACGGTACGAGTCTACTTGGTTTTTCAACATACTCTCCTCCTCATTTTCCCTGCGCAAAGGACGCGCAGTGTTTGTCCCACTTGGTTTTTTCTCTGAAACAGTAGGGCAGTTTTCCCCTTGCGGCGTGATGGGCTGCGCATTCATGACAATGCCCGTGCCTTGGACAGCGCTTTGAAGAACAAGGGCACTGGGTCTGCGCCACCAACAGGAGCGGATGTCCCAGACCCCGGATCTTGCCCAGTACGCCGTGCAGCGCTGCCTGATCCTGTACGTAGCCGGTCAGCAGCGTTTCGCCGTCAGGCCGCGAGGTCATCACAAATCCTTCGAACCAATCAGCCCACTTTTCGCCCAGGTTGCCCTGCATCCGGATGTGATAGAGTTCCCCCTTGTCGAGCCCCTGGGTGTCCGCCATACGATTTCCTCCTCTTCCCTAAATGCTGGCCATCCGGGAATCTGCTTGCGGGCAGCCATCGTTGGCGTCTGTGCCAATCTCTCACGCTGCGGGGCGTGCATACCGGCGGCTGCCCTCAGTGACTGAGTCCATTATAGGGGTTGAACATGGCGGTGTCATGCCCCAAATGGGGAATCCTGCGGGGGATATCAAGTGGAAGAAAAGGGATAGCCGGGGGACGCCAGATTGCCGTGGGGGCAGCAGCGTGAGGGCGCTAGAGCAGCTCCAGTTCTCGCCCGCGCGCCACGGCCTGCGTCCGGCTGTGCACGTCGAGCTTGCCATAGATGTTCTTCAGGTGCTGCTTGACCGTGCTCGGGGCAACCACCAGCTTGCCGGCGATCTCTTTGTTCGAGAGGCCCTCGGCCAGCAGCTGCAGCACCTCCGGCTCGCGCTCGGTGAGGGGGTCCGGCGAGCCATCGGCGGGCGAGGGCGCCTGGGGCAGCGCCCCGGCCATCCAGCTTGGCTGTACGGCTGCCCTCCTGCTGGAAGGCGTCCAGGAGACTGCGCATATCGGTCGCCGGCGAGGGTTCTCGCCGCCTTGCCCCGCCCGGCCTGCCTCCCAGCAAATCGTACAGGGCGGTCCCAGGTCCAGGAACACGCGCACGTATCCCTCGGGCCTGGCCAGGGAGAGGGCCTGACCAGTGCCGCGTCGGCCTCGCCGGGCTGGCCCTGAGCTTCCAGGGCCAGGGCCTGCAGGCCCAGGATTTCGATCGAGCGGCCGGTGCGCCCGCCTGCCTCTGCCAGCGCGCGCTGCCGTTCCAGCAGGCGCTGTGCGTCGGCGCGCGGCCCTGGGCCAGCCGCAGCCGCGCCAGCGCGATCTGCTCCAGTTCCGAGCCGCCGCCGCACTCCTCGGCCCAGCGGCTTGCCGTCTCCACGTCGCCCACCGCCAGCCACTGCACGACCCGCGCTGTCCTGAACTCGATCCTCGATCGCCAGCCGGACGTGATGGTTCTGCATGGTCTGTTCGGCGTTGCGCAGGGCGTCCAGAGCGCCCTCCACATCGCCCTGCGCCTGGAGGATGCGCATCAGCGCCACGTAGCTGTCCACCCAGATGCTACCACACCGAACCGCCGGCTGTACTCGATGCCGGTCAGCGCATGCTCGTGGGCTGCGTCGAGCTGGTTCCACTCGCGCAGCAGATCGGCCAGGCCGGACTCGTAGGCGCAGCGCACCCGCGAATCCAGGCCTTTGCGCTCCACCATCCATGCTCGCGCTCTTTCATAGAGCTCCTCTGCCTGGTGCAGCCGCCCTTGGACCTTTTGATCGGCGGCCAGGTCGCACAGCGCCGGTACGGCCATCAACAGCCGGCCCGTCTTTTCGCCGACCCTCAGCATCTTTCAGCGACTGCCTGGCCGGCGCCGTCCATGTCGTCGCCGGCGAAATAGGTGTCCGCCAGGGCATAGGCGGCCATGCCCCGCGCGTTCAGGTGCTCCTCCGGCAGAAGCTGTTCGGTCAGCGCCGCCATCTCGATGGCGCGCGCCGCATCGCCGCGCAGATTGGCGGCATAGGCGCGGATGGCGGCGATGTGGCCCAAGAGCTCCGAGGCTTGAGGAGCGCCGGGCTCGATCCGCTGTTCCACGGCATCCAAGCAGCGGATCCACCTGCTCCAGCCGGCCGCTCAGGGCCAGGGTATTGGCCCGATAGACGTCGATCCACGGACGACCGCGCACGATCTGCTCGGGCAGCTTCTCGATCCAGCCCAACAGGACCGGCGCCTCGCTGCGCGAGAGCATGCTGGCGATGTTCTCGTTCGATCATCGACGCCGCCCGCTCGAAATCCTGGGCAGCCATGGCATGGATCATGGCCTCTTCCAGGGAGCCCTGCATCCTGGTGCCACCGGCTGGCGCGGCGGTGCAGCTCGCGGATCTGTTCCGCCGATCTGCGCTGTCTGAGTGTGCTCTTGCAGCAGAGTCGGCGAACAGGTGGTGATAGCGATACCAGCGCCGCTCGTCGTCGAGCGGCAGCGACAAACAGATTGCTTCGCTCCAGTTGGGCCAGGATGGCCTGACTGTTGCCTGCTAGGCTGTCCGACGGTGTCCCGGCCCCACCGGAACCTGCTTCCGGCTGCCAGGCGATGCGGAGGAGCCCCATCGCACCGCGTCACACAGATCCCCGCACATCCGCTCCAGGATAGAGGTCTCGATCAGAAAGTCCTGGATGGCTGGCGGCTGCTGGTTGAGCACCTCTTCCATCAGGTAATCCAGAATGAAGCGGTTGGTGCCGCCAAACGCCTCGATGAACGCGGTCCGGCCACCAGCCTGCCGGTGGCCCTGCATCGAGATGGCCGCCATCTGCAGGCCCGCGATCCAGCCTTCCGTGCGCCCTTCCAGGGCAGAGACCGCCTCGGCCGGCAGGTCCAGTTCCATACCTGTTGAGAAACTGGGCGATTTCGCCTTCCGTGAAGCGCAGATCGCGGTCCCGGATCTCGGTGATCTGGCCCCGGCCCCGCAGCCGGGCAAGCGGCAGGGGGGATCCACGCGGGTGATCAGGACCGGGTGCATCTCGGGCGGCTGGTGTTCGGCCAGGAACCCAACTGCCTGGTGGATCCACTCGTTCTGGATGAGATGGTAGTCGTCGAGCACGAGGAAGAAGGGGGTCGGGCCGGCTGCCACGTCGTTGATCAGCTCTGCGACCAGGGCCTCAGGCTGCGGCAGCTCGGGCGCCTCCAACTGGGCCAGCGCGCCGCGGCCGATCTCAGAGTCCCAGGTCTGCAGCGCCGCAACCAGATAGCGGAAGAACCGCCGTGGATCGTTGTCGTTGGCGTCGAGCGAGAGCCACGCCGCCGGCCGCTCCTGCTGGTGCAGCCACTCGCTGACCAGCGTGGTCTTGCCCGAGCCGGCTTTGGCTGAGACGAGCGTCAAGCGATGCCGCTGGCATAGCCCCGCCGCCAACCGCCCCATCAGGCGCGGCCGGGGCACCAGGTTTGGGCGCTGCGGTGGGATGTAGAGTTTTGTCCTCAGGAGCGTGGTGCTCATCCTCGTTGATCGCTATTGGCTAGGATATGGCGCCCTCCTGTTCGAACAGGCGCCTGCATAGGATGATTATACCACATAAAGGCTGGTCCGGGCAGTACCTCGATCAAGTACACCCTATACGGGCAACTGCCATTGGTGGTACTACTCCACTCCCATCTGTTCCAGGTAGGACGCGACAAAGGCTGAAAGGCCTTCGAGATCTTGTAGGTATCGCCTCTCGCCGCTGGGTACATGCGTGATATGGCCGCGCCAGGTAGCCTGGCTCACCTCTTCAGCGGTCTCCTCAAGCCAGATCTTGAGGACGAAGGATTGGGGTGCGAATTCAGGTTGAGGAGTCCCTCCATCCGCACGTACAACCATGGCCAAGTCATCCTCGCTTGCAGAAGCGCAACCGTCTATCGCGCTGTCTGTTTGGCCTTTAATGGGTATCTGTCGTGTGTCGGGAAGGTGCCACTCAGGGCTGCCCGATCCCTGCCTTTGCCGAGGCCCGAATGGTGTCATCGAGCTGGTCCTGCAGTTGATCCAGCATCTGCTGCACCTGCTTGAACTGTGCTATCAGTTCAGACCACTCGGAGCCCGCAGGCCCACTGCCGCTGATCCGGCTGGGAGACCGGTCGCGAGGGCTGAGCTGCCCTGTCCGGATCTGCTGGTAGAGGGCAACGGTCCGTTCGCTGGGCGGCACGTCTAGCTCCCGGCGCAGGGCTCTGACGCAGCGACTGTACTGCCGCATGGCAGTTGTACGATCGCCAGCCAGACAGTGCAGGCGCATCAGGCGCCGGTAGGTCCGCTCGCGGGCGCCGTCCCACCGCAGAGCGCGGGCACCATAGACCGATCCAGCTTCGTACTCGTCGTGGGTCTCGCAATAATCCATGAGTTTGTCGAGAACACAGAGGTAGATGTTCTGAAGGCGCTCCCTCTCGTAGAGGCACCAGTCTTGGAAACAGTCTTCAAGCAGGTCACCGTGATACAGTTCCACCGCCTCGCGCAGGGCCTGGATCTGAGCGGCATCTCAGGGCCCGGCCCGGTACCCCCTCCACGCGCAAGAATGCCTGCTCCAGTACCGCCACGTCGAGCCACAGGTCCGCCTTGGGGTTGAGCCAGATCCAGTGCGCGTCGACCAGGAAGAGGTTGCTTTCCTGCGAAGGATCTGTAAGGGCCGCTGACCTCTGGAGCTGCCAGAGAGACTGCCGGAGATTCCTCTTTGACTGCACCGTCGAGCTGGTTGCCCACAGCAGGCTGGCCAGCTTCTCACGGGGTTGGGGCCGTTCCCGGAAGAGCAAGAGATGGCAGAACATCTCCTGTAGCTTGGGCGGGAGCAGGTTTGTCACGACATTTTCGCCGTTTTGGATGCGCAGTTGACCAAAGAGGCATACACGCAGGGCGCTCATAAGCTTGGTCCTTTCAGATCTTGGCCGACCCTGCGCAGGGGGAGGCCAAGGTAGTTGCGAATCCTGTGCGTCCGCAGGGCGGATCGGCGCCGGAGTGGTTGACTTGCAGGACGGTATTTTGTACGGCCAATAGAAAAAGACCGAAAGCCCAGCCCTTGCAGCGCAAGGAAGCTTTCGGCAGCTTCTGAGATTGTTCAATGTAGTCTGCCGCTACGGCGTATGCAACGATGTCCTTCGTACAGGGCATCATAACAGATTCTGCCAAATGCTGCTGGATGGAATCCCTACTCTATGCCTACGATCCTGGCCCTAGATTCTGCCCCCATGATCCTGTATCTGGAGTTCGCCGCTGGCCTCTGTCTCTCCAAGCTTATCCAGACGCCGGGCGTCGAAGCTCTGTCTCCAGACTCTGGCTTTGAGCGGCGCAAAGTGGGCTCGGGTCTGGGCAGCTTCGACCGCCTTGTCGCAGTGGACGGACCAATGGGACCTGGCTACCAGTTAGGGGCTTCTGCTGGTGGTTTTACGTAAGCACCTTCTACGGCATCCGATTCCAGGAGACGCTGCCTCACCAACTCTGCCCGGGCAGGATCCTGCACCGCCACAGTAAAATAGAGAAGCAGATCGGGGTCCCTCTCCCCAGAATGGATGGGCTCCAACAAAACACCGAGATCGTCCGCCAGGTACAACAACTCGTCGGACTGGATCGTCGGCGAGGCGAGGCCGTGCAGTGCACGAGCAGCATCCAGTGAAACCTGGACGGTGATGATTACCGGTTGGGCTTGCGCTCCAGCATGATCGTCCATGAGATTCTCCTTCTGCAAGCTGGGTGTCGCGGATGGGCTGGCTGGCGCGGCACAATGCGATGACGTCAGAAGCACCACAAGAAACAGCCCCAACCACCTCCCCATAACTCTGTGCGGACTCATTCTACCTCCTCTTTTGCCTGCAATCAAGTCTAGGACGATGCAAGAAGGCGATTGGTTCCCCAGCCTCCTAGAGAAGGATGACCCTGTATACCAGTGCCTGATCCGCGTAGACGTGGGCCCTGGTAGTACTTCCCACTCCCTGACACCAGGCAGAAAGCAGACTGGAACCCCCACTTGCCGAATCCGGCTTGATGCGGCGCCAGCCCAGATCCTCGATATAGGCCCACGACGACTGCGTGGCAGATGTCGTGAAGACCATGCTGATCGTCTTGTTTCGATGCCACACCTTGGCCACGGCAGGTACGAGTTGGCGCAGGCAGGGACGGTTGCCGATCCGTTGGGCGTGCGGCCGTCCCGGCGCATCTTGCTGGACTGAGCCCGTCGCTCGGAGCAGGCTCCGTGCACTGGAAGGAGTCAGGAGCGATCCTCCCTGGGCGCGCAGGATGCCCTGGACGCAGGCAAGGACACCAGCCACCATGGTCGTAGCGCTCGCGGTCCCGGCGAAACGGTCCGTGTACCACCGGTTGCGGTCGCCGCCATCCTGCAGATCGCCGTAGCCGGTGGTGGTAACTTCGTGTCCCCACCCCTGGACGTCAACGCGAGATCCATAGTTGGAGAATGCCAGCCTCGCCCGATCTGGTCCGTGGTCCCTTCCGTGGGTGCCTGGCGGGGGTGCGCCTGATCCGACCAGGACTGCGCCTGATCCGGGGTTGGCCGGGTTGAGTGGGTTCCTCCACGAAGAGGGAAAGCCGGCCGGGAGTTGGTTGTACAAGGCATCATCTAGGTTTTCTCCCCCGATGCCCGCAGCTTCGACGACGATCACACCCTGGCTGACTGCCTGTCGGATAGCGGCGAGTTCGTCCGGCCACCACTCAATGGGGATCGTCCGCTGTTGCCCACCGCCGCCGCTGCCGGGGTCCGGGCCGATGATGTGTGACCAGCAGGATGTCGCCTGCCCGGAGCAGATTGGCCGCCTGCAGAATGGCCGCACACATCCGTAGGCCGGTCAGCGTGACCCCTCGTACCCGGGCTTCCGGGCAGATGCCGGTTATGCCAAACTCGTTTCGGTTGCCGGCCAGTATCCCGAGCACCGCCGTCGCGTGGGTCATAGACTGTGGATCTTGGGGGACCCCGTTGCCCACCATACCGCCTGCGCTGTCCTGCAGGTCTTCGTGCGCCAGATCCCAGGCACCCTCAAGGTGGACGATGTCGACACCTTCCCCTGAGCCGCCGGCCAGTGTCCAGGCAAAGCGGGCGTCGATCCCACCTGGGGACGTATCGAGGTATCCCTGGCGATCGGTAAAGTCGGGGGTCGTCGGTGCCGCTGCCCCCAGCTGGGTGCTGCCAGGCCCTATTAGCGCACCTGGGTCCTTCATGATTGCCTCCAGTTCCAGGGCTGGCTGGGCAAATTCTGTCTCCCTGGTCTCACGCATCTTTTGCATGTCACTGCTCCTCGGGAATCGCCAGGCGCCTGTCGCCTGCTGCGACTTGTTCCTGGCGCGCGAACCGGAAATGACTCAGCTACCATCTGTCCGCTGGATGGTCGGCGGACCTTCATGCCTCCGAGAATGCCAGCAGACTATCCTCGGGCGCGCTGGCCGTGCGCACAGGTCTTCCCAGTTCTGGATGGGAGCGGGTCAGTGCGACAGGGACCCGGCTGCAGGGTTGCTGCAGCCGGGTCCGAAGGGCATAGCGGCATGGTGCTCCCCTATCACCGGGAGTAAGCAGGCTTGCCTGCTACCCAGGTGCGAGCTTGGACGCCTGGCCTCCTGTCATCGTGACCTGAACGCCAGGGCCACGACGGGCAGGGCTCACGTAGGCTGGTGCACGTAGCAGTAGACCGAGGCTTCAAGCGGACGATTCTTGCAGCGCGCGCCAGCCTTGGTAATTGCCTGGCACCGATTGGTCTGCTCGCTATCACTGACAGGAAGTGGGCTGCTGGTTTCCTGCCCCATGGCCCCCAGTTCCACCAGGGAGGGTGGTCCAAGCTCTGCGTGTGCCACAGCGGCTATCTCCTGTAGCTCGGCCAGGGTAGGAAGCCACGGCGCGGCGCTTTCCTCAGTCGCCGCCGCTTCCAGTTCAGCCAGGGAGGGTGGTTCGGGTAGCTGACCGCCCTCCCTGGCCCACGCCTCCAGCTCTGGCAGGGAAGGTGGCTCAAGTGCTTCACCCACTGCACCAGCCATGGCCGCCAGCGCCGCGTACGATGGAGGCTCCGGCAGCTGGTCCTCGATCAGATCCGGCAGGGCCTCGAGCGCGGCGAGCGGCGCTGGCTGGGCCGGCTCCTGCTGTTCGGAAGAGGGCGGCGCTGTGGTGACCTCGGCTCCCTCAGGCGTCATCGAGATGGTGATCGTTATCTCTGGATACATGGTCAGATCTCCTTTCGGCGAGTCCTACACGAGGGTAGCGGATGGCAAGTGGAACTGAAGTGAATCCCCGACTAACTCTGGCCAATAGGAGTCACTATCGCTCCGACTCGTGCCCATCCTCACGGCTAGCATCCCGGTTTCGGTTGGCAGGCCGTGTTCTCGGGCAAGACCGTGGGCGCTGGCGGAGAGTGCACGGGCGCTCACTACAGCATGATGACTCGGGTGATCCCGTTTCCGTCCAGGTAGACATTGACGTTGCGGTTGTTTGCCTTGGCGGCGCACAGCAACGCCGTAAGGTTGGTGACGCCGTCCGGGGCGCCTGGCTTGATGCGTTTCCAACCAGAGATGCCCGCGAAAGTGGCCCATGCCGCCTGGGGGGAATGGATGACGTACACGTACTGCACAGTCTTGTTATTGTGCCACATGGTCAGCTCCTTTTCTTGGTATTGGGGCGCCAAGACGCGCCGCCCTCTTTCCCAGGGCAGAGACACTGGCGCGACTGGAACCACACCTTATACTCCAGTGCCGTTTGTTAGTGCCATAGTTGCACTAGGCGAGTATTATGCTGTATAGGTAGCTGTTGTCAATGAAGACGTGAACATTGCTACCGTTGGCCATGGCCTCACAGCAAGCAGCAAAGAGGTTGGAGACAGCGTCGGCGGCACCGGGTCTGAGGCGGCGCCAGCCAATGGTGTCGATATAGGCCCACGCTGCCTGAGTGCTGTGGATGGCGTAGACATGTTTCAACTTCTTGTTGTTGTGCCACGCCTTGGTCACGCTGGCAATGAGTTGGCGCATGTTGGGCCGATTGCCGACGCGTTGGGTACGAGGCCGGCCGGCCGCGTCCTGTTGGGGCGAACCGGTCGAGCGCAAGAGGCTCCTGGCGCGCGCCGCAGTGAGCAAGGGCAATCCCTGTGCACGCAGGATGCCCTGGATGCAGCCCAGCGTGCCGACGACGATGGGCGAGGCGCTGGAAGTGCCGCTGAACTCGTCGGTGTACCAGAGATCCTCATTGCTCCCGCCCTGGAGATCGCCATAGCCAGTGGTGGTCACTTCCCATCCCCATGCCTGGCAGTCTATCCGAGCGCCATAGTTGGAAAAGAAACAACGTGCTCTGTCTACATAGACTTCGTTGTGTACCGGATGCTGGTTCCGGCCGTGAGTGCCTTTGGGCGGGTTGCCTGCACCGACCATAACCGCTCCCGTATTGGGATTGGCCGGATTAAAAGGATTCTTCCATGTCGCAGGAAAGCCGGTCGGCGGGGTGTCATAGTACGGGTCATCCAGGTTCTCCCCGCCATTGCCTCCAGCCTCAACTACCACAATCCCCTTGCTGATGGCATAACGTAGCGCTTCAAAGTCATCGGGCCAGAACTCCAAGGGGAGATAGCGTCCCCTGGGCCCAGTGCGCTGCAACTCGATCAGTATGATGTCGCCCACCTTGCTTGAGTTGGCTGCATGGCGGATGGCCTTGGCCGTGCCCATTGTTGCTGTCGGAAGGAACGAGACAGCCCGAGTGGTAGCATCGGGGCAGATGCCCGTAATGCCAAAGCTGTTTCGATCACCTCCAAACTCGCCAGCTACCGCGGTCCCGTGATTGCGCCAGCCCACGTCCGTAGATTGGGTACCCCCGATAACGCCTCCCTGGACTTGCTTGAGGTCCTCGTGGGTGAACCGCCAGGCCCCTTCGATGTCGATGATGCCGACGCCCGCACCCCGGCCACCGGCCATCGACCAGGCGTATGCGGCGTCGATCCCCACGGGGGCAGGATCGAGATAGTCCTGCCGTGAGGTGAAATCAGCGGTCGCCGGCGCGGCCTCCCTTGTCGAGGCAGGCATGGTGTTGAGGACCGGGCCCGCGGCCTGTGGCGCCCATGCCAGTTCTGGGGCAGGCTTCACATAGGCCGCATCGATGGTAGGCTGCTGGAGCAGCTTCTCGGCTAGTCGGTCGAGCTGGTCATCGTCGGCCTGCAACCGGTAGTACGTGGCCAGGGCCGGGACCTCAAGGTCTGGTGTTGGCGCCAAAGCTCTGGCTTCCGCCTTGAGCCTCGCTTCGCTGATGCCAAAGAGCGGCTCCATGCTAACGCCCTCTGATGTGAGCAGATCTTGCAGGGAGCCGACATCGGCGCCCACACCCGAGGCCACCCCCCTGGGCGTGGCCCGCAGCTGGGCTGTGGGTTTGGCCACGACGATAAGCTCGCGTTCCTGCTCGATCCCTGGTGGTGATGAGAATTCTTCGTTTGACATGAACCATTCTCCTTCCATAAGTCGCTACCCTCGGACCAGCGCCCCGCCTCCGGTGGTCTTGGCCATCCTTCAGGCAGTCTCGGCCATGGCCTCCAATTCAGCCAAGGACGGGGGACCAGGCGCTGTTTCTCCCTCACCAACCGTCGCGTGCAACTCGGCTAAAGAGGGGGGCTCGGGCGCCGCTGCGACCTCGCCACTCACCGCTAACAACTCTGCCAGAGAAGGGGGCTCGGGTGTCGCCGCGACATCAGCCAGTATTGCTTCCAGTTCCGCCAGGGCTGGGGGCTCGGGCAGTGCGGCCGGCCCGGCGCTGGCGGCCTCCAACTCTGCCAGGGAAGGAGGCTCGGGTACTGGAGCCTCATCCAGGTCAAGCGGTAGATCCGCGCTTGGGAGTGGCGCCATAGGGGCAGATTCAACCGCAACCGTGGGGACAGACTCAGAGACTGACAGTCCCCACAGCCGGCATCGAGATTTTGATCGTGATCTCTGGATACATGTTCTATTTCCTTTCGCCGAGCCCGTCTCGGACCAGAAACGCAGTCGTGGTCAGAGACGGGCATTGGGCAGCCGCTATAGCATTACGACACGAGTGATCTCGTTTCCGTCCAGATAGACGTTGACGTTGCGGTTGTTTGCCTTGGCGGAGCACAGCAACGCCGTAAGGTTGGTGACACCATCTGGGGCACCTGGCTTGATGCGCTTCCAACCGGAGATGCCCG
The DNA here is from genome assembly GCA_963783445.1 of uncultured Chloroflexia bacterium. Lineage (GTDB taxonomy): Bacteria > Chloroflexota > Anaerolineae > JAAYZQ01 > JAAYZQ01 > CAWANP01. The sequence goes on from CAWANP010000004.1 coordinate 150,077, forward strand.
CGAAAGTGGCCCATGCCGCCTGCGGGGAGTGGATGACGTAAACGTACTGTACCGTTTTGTTATTGTGCCACATGGTGCATCGTTCCTTTCATTGTGTCAGGGTCAGAACAGAAGGCCCGATCTGACCCGATCTTGGCCGGGCCAAAACGCCGGGATGGGCTAGGCCAGGATGATCCTGTATATGAAGCTGGCGTCGATGTAGACGTGGACATTGGCGCCATTGGCAGCCGCTTCGCAACAAGCGGCAAAGAGATTGGATACGCCGTCGGCGGCACCCGGTTTGAGGCGTCGCCAGCCGATGGTGTCGACATAGGCCCACGCCGCTTGCGTGGTGTGGAGGGCGTAGACGTGCCTCAGCTTTTTGTTGTGCTGCCACACCTTGCCAGCGTCGGGAATGAGCTGGCGCAGGTTGGGCCGATTGCCGATGCGCTGGGTGGTCGGCCGGCCGGGCGCGTCCTGCTGCAGCGAGCCGGTCGCGCGCAGCCGGTTTCTGGCGGTGATTGAGGTGAGGAGTGGCACACCCTGGGCGCGACGGAAGCCTTGGACGCAGCCCAAAGCACCCACGACGATGGGGGAGGCACTGGACGTGCCATTGAACCTGTTGGTGTACCACAGGTCCCGATTTGTGCCGCCCTGCAGATCGCCATAGCCCGTGGTGGTCACCTCACGCCCCCATCCCTGGACATCGACCCGCGCCCCATAGTTCGAGTACGCCAGGCGGGATCGGTCCGGTCCATGGTCGTTGCCGTGCGTGCCTGGTGGTGGCGCTCCAGCGCCGACCACTACGGCATCGGAGCTGGGGTTGGCTGTATTGAAAGGATTCTTCCAGGTGGTGGGAAAGCCCGCAGGACGCTGGCTGTAGATGGCTTCATCGAGGTTCTGATAGCCATTACCGGCTGCCTCGACAACAACAATGCCGCGGCTGACTGCGTACTGGATCGCGGCAAAGTCGTCGGGCCACCACTCGACGGCGATGAAGCCAAATTGGCCTGCTCCGGTGGCATTCGGTCCGGGGCGGTGGATCTCCAGGAGGATGATGTCCCCCGCACCTAGCCGGTTTGCCGCTTCTCGGATCGTCCGGGCCGAGGGAGCCGAGACAAAGGACGAAGCGCCTACAACCGCATCGGGGCAGATGCCCAGGATACCGAAAGTATTGCGATCCCCGCTGATTACGCCCAGGACCGCCGTGCCGTGGTTGTCGTCGCTGGAGCTTGGCCCAAAAACCACGCCCATCTGACCCTGGGTGAGGTCCTCGTGGGTGAACCGCCACCCCCATTCACAGTCAATTATCTTGACTCCCGCACCGCGCCCACCGGGCAAGGCCCAGGCGTAGGGAGCCTCAATGCCGCCAGGGGCGGTGTAGAGAAAACCCTGGCGCGGCGAAAAATCAGGTGTGGTGGCGGGTGGCTGGGCTGCATCGGGGAGCATATCGTTTCGGGCTTCCTGTGACGGGTCGTAGGCTACGGGTGGGGAAGAGGGCGGTTTTACATAGGCTGCTTCGATGGTCTCCTGCTGCAGGAGGCGTTCCGCCAATCCCTCCAGACGCTCATCCTCGGCTCGGACGGCATAGAAGCCGGATAGGTCCGGTACCTTCGCATCCGTGCTGGGCGCCAGCGACTCTGCCTCCCGTACCAGGCGCTCTTCGCTGACACCAAATAGCGGTTCCAGGCTGACCCCCTCTGATGCGAGGAGAGACTGCAGGGGGCTAGCATCCAGCACTTCGGATGTGGGCACCCCTTCCGGTGTCGCCCGTAGTTGAGCCTGGGGCGCAGCCATGACGATGAGTTCGCGGTCCGACTGGATCACTTCTGGTGTGTATGATCCTGCTCTTGGCATGACATTACCTCCAACTGTACTTGTGTGCAGCTCGGCGGCACGGCATCTGCTTGCCAAGCGTGTTCTGGAGCGCGGGCTAGTTGGTGTCGCAGCGAGGAACCTGGAGGTAGTTGGGCGCGCGCGACGCAAAGTTGACTTCTGAAGTTAGCATCACCCCCCTTCCTATCTTCGGACCCAGATAGCCGTTAATTAGGACAGATGCGCACTGGCGCGACCTGTCCCCGTTGCCCATGAGATCCAAGCTCCAGATGTAGCTCCCCGAAACACGGGGAAAGGAAGGCAGGGCTCCTCTCCGGCCTGGGCCGACAGCGCAACTGGATGCTCTGCGCGTGGATGGCGAGAACACCTCGCCCGCAAAAGAAACGAAAACGCCGGAGCTATGATGTGTAAGGTATTGATCAGACGATGGAGGAGGCCAAGTGCCCTGGGTCGGAGGTCTACTGGTGTTTTCCAGGGAGAGCGGGGCACCTACTCAGAGAGCCACCCTTGGGCAACGACGACAGTGTGATGATAGTATACCAGCACCCTGTCTATCATAGCATCTATGGCTGTCTATCGCAGCGTCTATGGGAGAGAGCCCAGTTGGGCTGACCTGCTTCGGTTGGGAGGTGGATCAGATGATCAGCAATGTTCCATCTCCCCGCGGGATGACCGTCTGGCCGGAGCAAAGGGGGTCCATTCGCGGGTTGCCCCATAGTGATTGGCTGCCCATTTTCCGCACAGTACCACTGGCGAGTTGGGTCGATCGAGTTTCGGTAAGTGCAGCACACGCCGCGTGCCAGAGCCCCCGGCAAGCGGGGTTTGCACCAGGCACTGTGTCGTGCTACAATGTCAGCCGGTGACTGCGGCGACAACCTCGATCTCTATCTGGAAGCCAAAGTGCAGATCGCGGGTGGGTACAATGGCCCTGGCCGGGCGATGCGCGCCAAAGAATTCGGCGTAGACCTTGTTGACTCGATCCCACAGGCTGATGTCCGAGATATAGACCGTGGCCTTGATGACCTGATCCAAGTCACTATCCGCGGCTTTCAGGATCGCGGCCACGTTCTTGAGGGCCTGGCTCGTCTGCTCTTCGATGGAAGTAATGCGTTTCTCCCCGGTCTCTGGATCCACGGGTAGTTGTCCCGAGACATAGACCAGGCCATTGTGTGCGATGGCCTGGGTATAGTGTCCGGCGGGCAGCGGAGCTTCTGGGGTCTGTATCGGCTTCATGATGCGTGTCACCGCCTTTCTGCAGTAACTGGGATTGTATCATAGTCCTGGCCTATGGGCAAGACCAGGTCGTCTTTGCCTGGCATCATATACAACAAAGGGAAGGAAGGTAAAAGTGTCTGATCAGTACCGGTTGGATGGACAGGTCGCTATCGTCACCGGCGCCGCCCAGGGCATCGGCCAGGGCATCGCGCTGGTTCTGGCGGAAGCCGGCGCCAGGATCGTCATCGGAGATATTCAGGAGGCCGCGGGTACCGTGGAGGAGATCCTGGCCGCTGGCGGCGAAGCTGTGAGCATGGTCATGGACACCAGCAAGCCCGGCGATGGTGAGGCGCTGGTGAACCTGGCGCTGGCTGAGTACGGCCGCCTGGATATTCTGGTGAACAACGCGGCCATCGACGCCCCGGACGGCAACGCCTGGGACCTGCCCAATGCTGAGTGGGAGCGGACCATCGACGTCAATTTGAGTGGCGTCTTTTACTGCAGCCAGGCGGCCCTTCTTCCGATGCTGGAGGCCGGCAGCGGCAGCATCGTCAACATCAGCTCGTCGGCGGCTCACCATGGCGGCCAAGGGCTTGTCCCCGGCTTACAACGCCGCCAAGGCCGGCGTCCTGGGGCTCACGGTGGCTTTTGCGGAGCAGGTGACCGAACGGGGTGTGCGGGTCAACGCGGTCCTGCCCTCGCTGGTCGAGTCGAGGGACTTTGGCTGGACGGCCGAGATCCGCGCGGAGCGAACCCGGCCCTACCCGCTGGGCCTCGGCACGCCGCGGGACGTCGGCCAGGGGGTGCTCTACCTGGTGAGCCCAGCCGCCCGCTGGGTGTCGGGCACCAGCCTGCACCTCAATGGGGGGATCCAGCAGGGATCTTCGGTGATCTAGCCGGGACCCCGGGCATGCGACCGGACTAGGAGGACGTATAGGCGCGGGCGGTTTCCCTTAATAGCAACGCACCTGCCCACAGAGCAAGAGCGCATGCACGTTGAGGTCGATGTGCATGCGACTGCTACCTATGCAAGCCTTTCTGTAGGCATGTCGCCCGGCTCACCTGCGTGATCCCCGAGCAGGCAGCGGCGAACTGCTTCTGCGAAGCGGGATCGATTCCAATCGCTGGCACGTCCGGGTTTCTGTGAATCCATAGCCGGATTGTGTGCACGCGCTGGTTGGGCGTGCTAGGGATTTGCGAGTACGAGGGGAAGATAAAGGAGATCACACGCTTGAAACAACTGGTTCATTGTTGCTGCGCTGTAGATTGCCTCGGAAACAGCCCCAGGCGATGGTGCAACCGAGATGCCGGTGTCATCGAAGCTATGAGTGGTGACTATCCAACGATCAGCAACCCACGACTGACCGCGCTGCACCGGCATGGCCTCTTGTTCATCTGGCCATTCATAGGCTGGATAGCAGTGGAAGTATTGAGGCGCAAGTGCTTCTCGTGCGACCTCAAAAGCAGCCAGTGCTTTGGATTCGTCAGGAAATCGCTGCAACTGTGGATGTGCTGAATGACCCTCTGCAACCACGCAGTCAAAACGGTAGGTAGCGCCGTCAATGAGAATGTCAGGAAAACATCCAACCTCATAAGCGGCTTGCTGCAGTACCAATACTTCAGTGTCTGTGGTGGGAACGGTTATTGTCAATGGCCCCGTGCTATCACCAGCCCAATACGCTGGCCCCGGGTAGCCCAGATGCACCTCAAAACTGGATATGGATGTGAGTGCAACCTGCCCAGTCCTCATTTCACTCCCTCCCCTCTTTGCGCCTTGTGGAGAAGCGAACAAGGCGGCGCTTCGCCGACGAATTCCAGGTTGAGCCCGACAGTCATGCCTGACCGAGGCTGGGTGACCCGTGTCTAAGGACCGGAGAATGCCTCGTCAAAGAACTCTGCAAGGCGCGGGTACAGGACCCTATGGTTCTTGGGCTTGCGGATGCCATGGCCTTCGTCATCAAAGGCCAGCAGCTCGTACTCAATTCCTGCCGCATTCAGGGCATCCTGGACTACGCGCACGTTTTTGGGACTCACGTTGGGATCCTGTAGCCCCTGGACGATGAGCAGCCGCCCCCGGATGTCCTCTACCGAGTGGACCGGCGACCGTTCCTGATATCGCTCCGGCACCTCGTCGGGCGCGCCGCCCATCATTTCTTCGCTGTAGGGCCGTAGATCAGGGCGGGTTGTTTCCCAATCTACCACCAGATCGGTCATGCCGCAGATGGGCGCGGAAGCGGCCACGATCTCCGGCGGAGAATGGGTGATGGCCCACCAGGCCGAGTAGCCGCCGTAGGAGGTGCCGGTGATGCCGACCTTGCCCGGCTCGGCGAGCCCGGAGGCGATGAGGGCCTCGATTCCGGTCCGGATGTCCTCCTGCTCGAAGCCGCCCCAACCGTCCTCCTTGATGGCCTCGCGGTAGGCCAGGCCAAAGCCGGTACTGCCGCGGTAGTTGGGCAGTAGAACGTGAAAGCCCTGGGAGGACCAGTATTGGACATCGGGATCGATCCAATCCTCGATGTGCCAGGTGGGGCCGCCGTGGACCTTGATGATGGTCCCCTTTGCCTCTCCCCGCGCCCGGAAGAGCCAGCCCTGGATCTCCATACCGTCTGTCGAAGGCCAGCGGAAATCCTCGGCTGGAACCAGGTCCTGTGGCTCCAGTGCTGTGCGCTCCCAGACCCGGGTCAGGCTCACGTATGCTTCGGGCCGGGGATCCATCAAAGGGAAGCGGACCAGGTCTGCCGGCTGCTGGGAGCTATAGCAGCGGCCTACCCAGGCGCCATCGCCTACCGGCGCCAGGGGGACGAGCGTGCCTGGTAATTCGGGCAGCGGGTCTTCGGTCCCCGTTTCCAGGTCCAGGAGCGATGCGCGGGTGCGGGCCTGCACAGACTCGACGACTACGGCCTGGCGGCAGCCATAGGGCGCGTAGGCGGCCTCGATGTTGCGCCTCGGATCGTCAATCAACCAGTGCAGCCCGCCACCCTCCAGATCCCAGACTCCAACCCGCTGGTGGGTACCCGTCTCGGCCAGAATGAGGGCCTGTTTTCCGCCGGGCAGCCAGGTGGCGTGCGCCTTCACATCGGATCCGGCGTTCACGATCTCACGGTCCTCGCGGCCCTCGACGTCGACCAGCCAGACCTGGAGGCCGCCTGGGTGCAGGTCGTTGCGCCGGTATAGGAGATGCGTGCCCTGCTCATTGAGCCTGGGTCTGTAGGAACAGCCCCGCTGCGGCCGGGCCAGTGGAATTCGCTCTCCGGTCTCCAGATCGTGACGATAGAGCCAGGTCGCCTCGATCTCACGGCCGGCGGCTTCGTCCCAGTTGGCGCCATAGAACAGCCAGTGGCCGTTGGGATGAAGCTGCCCTCCCCGCAGAAAGAATCCGGGCGAAGGTTCGGTCAGGGGCTGCATGATACCCGGCCGGTCCAGGTCCACGCGGAAGAGTTGGTCGCGTTCGTCGCCGTCTCTGTCCTGAGAGACGAGCACGCTGCGGCTGTCAGGCGCCCACGAGACGAGATGGGTGTCCTGGGTGGTTTCTGTCAAGCGGAGGGGGGGCCCTGAGGCATCGGTGGCAGCCGCATAGACGTCGGCTGCGGGGCCCGCCCGGTGCCAGGTCCAGGCCACCCAGCGCCCATCGTGCGAGACCCAGGGGCTGTCAAGGTCGGGGAGGCTGAGAAGTGCCTCCAACAAGTGGTTGGTCGTCATGGTTTGTCCTAGTCCCTTCGTTGGTTCGTTTACTCGATCCTGGTCCAGTGTGAACTCATCGTGGGCGCTTCATCTGGCTTGAGCGTGATGGTGGCCATCCAGCGGAAGGTTTTGACCCAGGTCCGAAAGACCGGGGGGAAGAACAGGAAGGTAATTTTGACCAGGGGCCCGCCCTGTGGGCTCCAGTTCTCTGTCGGCTGCAGCGTCACCTGCACCTGGCTACCCTCCCGTCGTACCTGGTACGCGCCTCGAACAATGCCTTCCACGTCGTCGACCCCCACGCCAAACCGGCCGTCCACGTTTGTGCCGTCCCTCAAGCTGCCGATCTCGGGCAGGGCTGGCGTCAGATCCAGGTACAGCTCGTGCTTGGGGTTGCGGGCGGAGACCCTGTGCATCTCCAGGTATCCCCTATTGTTGGCCAAGTGGTAGGTCATGTGCCGGTGTTTGACAGTGGGGGAATCCACTGGTTCAAGTGCAGCCAGTGTGCCGTGAAAGCTTGAGTTCAAGAGGCCGATCATGGGATCCGGGCAGTAGCGGACAAAGTAGACCATCTTGCCATTGAAGGGCATGGGCATGGGCAGCTTGATGGGGCTGCACGTGGTGTCGCCCAACCGCCAGTCGATCTCTGCGTGGGCACGCTGTAGCAGATCGATCTCGTGCATTCGGAAAATCGGCAGAAAGGTAGGGTGCTCGATGTCGGTGCCCAGGGGCGCTAGCATGGTGATAGGCCGCGTCACGCGGCGGCGGGACTCGCTCGTCCGGAAGGTGAGAGGGCGTCCATCTTTCAGGGTCAGGGCAGTATGGGCATCGATCCCGCGGGGGGTGATCGCGAACTGGCAGTCGAAATCCTGGGTGATCCACTCGCCGACGCCCTTGCCAACGTTCGTCGCCTCCCGGCTCAAGGAAAGGCCAGGCGGCATATAAAAGTCTACCTTGCCGTCAAGCCGCCACATGAGGGCTGCGGCCCCTGTTCCCTTGACCCGGTCATCGAATCGCTGGACCTCGAGGCTGGTATACTCGGGATCGCCTTCGAAATCGAAAATTGCCAGGCTCTCCATGGGATCAAAGACAATGTCAAAGGGTGAGTAGAATCGCCCTGCCGGCGCAGATCCATAGATGTCCGCTTCACTGTCGGTCATTTTCCATCTGGCTCCCGCTGTGATTTCGCTGAGCGCGCCCAGGACACGGGTCGCGCCTACCCATTCTACCACATGGCCGGCATAGAACCAAAACCCGTGCCCCGCTTTCAGGGCTTGCGAGCAGAGTATTGCGGGTGACTTGATTCCAAGATACTGGTGCCGCCGACGCTTGCCTCGTGGAGTGAGCATCCTCAGATGCGAACGGACCGTGTCCCTATGGGCAAGACCTTCCACATTGGGGCATGCTCTCCTGCTCAGAAGCCAGGGTTGCGCTATCTCTCTGTCCATAAACACAAAATGCACGCGGATGATACCGACTAGAGCGACTTCGTTGCGCTGTGGACCAGGATATGGTAAGATAGATGCTCAGGACCAGCGTACCTGTGTTTTCACAGCAGGCCACTTGGCATTAGGAGGAGAGCTTTGGCGGAACAGACGGCCAGACAGATGATCGAGCAGATGCCGGAGGATTTTCGACCGGAGCGGGCCGGCCGGGCCAGCGCCGTGGTCCAGTTTCACCTTACCGGTGAGGGCGGCGGCGATTGGTTCGTGACCATTAAGGACCGGACCTGCACGGTGACCGAGGGTGTCGCGCCCAAGACCAACGCAACGATGACCATGGATGCCGGCGAGTACGTCCAACTGGCGACGGGCCAATTGAGCAGCATGAAAGCCTTTACCTCGCGCAAAATCAAGCCGACAGGTGATGTCTCTCTGCTCAAGAGGATGGACCGCTGGTTCGTCCGGGGCAGGTAGTGGGAGCCCAAGATTGCCCTCGTCGAGGGCAATGACCTGGAGGATAGGTGATGGTTTCGAGACCTGCCCAGCTTCTTCTGATCGTCCTTGTGGTCGTCGCGGTACTGCTGTGCGCTATCGTCGCCGGATTCTACTGGGCTACCGGTCCTTCCCTGCGCTGCGAGCGACCTGCTGAAGGACCGGCAGAGCCGGGCTGGTCGGCCCGCGTTTTCGCCTCCGGGGGACGCGACCGCTGCTACTATCTCTATGCGCCCCCACAGTACGACCCTAACCAGCCGCTACCCCTGGTCTTTAGCTTCCACGGCTTTCTGTCGAATCCTGACAGCCACGCGATGATCACGAAATGGCACAAGCTCGCCGCAGAGGAAGGCTTTTTGCTGGTCTACCCGCAGGGTACCGAGTATCCCCAGCGCTGGTACGCGGGCGAAACTTGGGGAACTTCCGATACCGATGACGTGCAGTTCTACCACGACATGCTGGCCGACGTGACGTCACTGGCCAGTGTGGATGAATCTAGAATTTATGTCAATGGTTTCTCCAATGGCGGTGGGATGACGGTAGACCTGGGGTGTAACGCCGCGGACACCTTTGCGGCCATGGGCACAGTGGCTGCCGCGGTCGTCGCGACAGAGGGCTGCGATCCTTCGCGTCCCATGCCGGCCATCATCTTCCATGGTACAGCGGATCCCATCGTGCCCTATGAGGGCGGTGAGATGGGTGGCTGGCTGCTGCGCATGGCGGCAGACGTCACCAATGCCCCGCCTGCCTTTGTAGGCGCCGCGGACTGGGCGGCCTACTGGGCTGAGAACAATGGCTGTGATATGACGCCTGGTACCATTCCCCAACAGGGGGACGCACGAGGCATTCGCTATACCGGTTGCGATGCCAATGCCGACGTGACTTTCTATACCATTGATGAAGGCGGGCACGCCTGGCCCGGCGGTTTTCCGATCCCCGGCGTGGGCAAGACCAGCCGCGACATCGACGCCACCGAGGAGATGTGGAAGTTCTTCCAAGCCTACACCCTGGAGGACTAGGTTTTTTCTCTGTGTTCTCCTTGCCTCTGTGGTGAATCCCGAGGACAGCCATGGCCAAAGAATACCTTTCCAAGATTGATACGGCGCTCCTGAACATCGAGGATCCAACCAATCCGATGATGATCACGTGCGTCTTTATGTTCGAGGCGCCCATCGCGTTTGAACGGCTGCAGGCGACAATCGTGACGCGGCTGCTGGGCATGGATCGCTTCCGGCAGAGGGCCATCGTGCCCACCGGCGGCCTGGGACGGCCCTACTGGGCCGACGATCCCAATTTCGACCTGCGCTACCACCTCCAGCGAGCGGCCCTGCCGCCGCCGGGGGATCAGGCCGTGTTGCAGGACGTGGTCAGCCTGCTGGCCAGCACACCTCTGGACCTCTCGCGGCCGCCCTGGCAGCTCCACATGCTGGAGAACTATGAAAAGTGCTGCGCCCTCGTGGGCCGCTTCCATCACTGCCTGGTGGACGGTACAGCCCTGATGCATGTGGTCCTGTCGCTGACCGACTCGAGTCCAGATGTTCCCTGGCCTGTTGTTGAGCCCGAGAATCCCTACGCCGTCACACGGGAAAGCATTGTCTCCCGCCTGCGGGCGGCGCGCGAGCGGCGCAGGGTGAGCCAAGCCACGCGGGATACCCTGAAGCGGGGGCGCTTTTCCGGTCTCCTTGATCCTTCGCGCCTGGAAGATCTGCTCCGCCTGAGCGGCGAGGCCGCGGTTGACCTGGGCAAGTTCCTCGTATCGGGGCCCGATCCCGAGACTCCCCTGCGGGGCGAGCTTGGCGACCTCAAGCGGGCGGCCTGGTCAGAGGGGATAGCCCTGGATGAGATCAAGGCCATCCGCAGAAGCATTGGCGGCACCGTAAACGACGTGCTCCTGACGGTGACCGCGGGCGCGCTGAGCCGCTACCTGCAGGACCACGGCCTGACACCCTATTGCCTTGACCTGCGGGTGGCCGTGCCTATGGACCTCCGGCCCAAGGGCTCTGAGGCGGATCTGGGCAACCGCATGGGTGCGGTATTCCTGGCGCTGCCCGTGGGCATCGCCGATCCGGTTGCCCGCCTGCGCGAGATCGAGGGGCGCATGAATGAGCGCAAGGCCTCGCTGGAGGGCGCGGTCCTCTTTGTGCTGCTCAACTTTCTGGGCCTTTTCCCCGCCGGCGCGGCGACTACGCTGGTCAAGTCCCTGGGAACGCGGGCGACCGCCGTGATGACCAATGTCAGGGGCCCCCAGGAACAGCGCTACCTGGCCGGATCCCCCCTGGAGGGTTTCCTGGCCTGGGTGCCGCAGACGGGCCCGATTGGCCTGGGTGTCAGCATCCTCAGCTATGCCGGGCAGGTACGGATCGGTGTCCTGGCCGACAAGGGCCTGGTGCCTGAGCCAGAGACGCTGCTGGCCGCATTCCACAGTGAGTTCGACCTGCTGCTGGCCCGGGCGCTGGAGGCTGGGGAGCCGGCCGCTCCCTAGTGATCCTTCACAAACCAGACCCTGGCTTTTCCCTGCTCAAGCCAGGCCCGTGACCTAGCGGTTTCTGCGCTTGTCAGCCTGAAGCATCGGGTCACGGACCCGATGCGAGCGATCAAGGTTCCACATCTGTGGTGTAGAGGTGATTAGACCGTTGCCAAAGCAATACCTATCCAACATTGATGCCGCACTATTTCAGCTTGAGGACGCCCGCAACCCCATGACCATCACGGGCATCGTGACCCTGCGCGGCGCGGTTGACTGGGAACGGCTCAAGGCCACCATCGAGTCCCGTCTTCTGAGCGTGAGGCAGTTCCGGCAGCGGGTGGTCTGGCACCCCCTGGGCATGAGAAACCCATACTGGGAGGATGACCCGGAACTGGATCTGGGCTACCATATCCAGCGAGCTACGCTGCCTCCTCCTGGGGGCCAGCGCGCGTTCCAGGATACGGTCAGCCTGCTGGCCAGCACGCAACTGGACCTGACAAGGTCGCCCTGGCAGATGCATGTTATAGAGATTTCGCCCGATCGCAGTGCCATCGTCTTTCGGCTGCACCACTGCATCGGCGACGGCATGGCCGTCCTGCACATGATCCTGACCATGACCGACCTGGAGCCGGAACCCGGCTGGCCGGTGCCGCAGCCGGCGCTGCCTGGCCGTGGGCGCTCAGGATGGCGGGGGTGGTTGGCCCGTCCTACGCGCAAAGAGCGTCTCGCCAAACGCCAGTCCGTAGAGGAAGGGCTGGCAAAGCTCGGCCAGCCCCAGCAGCTTCTGGACATAGGTCGCTTGGGAGTAGACGGTGCACTGGATCTCGGCCGGTTCTTGCTGTTGGAGCCGGATCCTGACACGGTCCTGCACGGAGAACTGGGCGAGACCAAGCGGGCAGCGTGGTCGGAGGGCGTCCCGTTGGAGGATATCAAGCTGATCCGCCGCAGGCTGGGCGGTACCGTCAACGACGTCGTGGTCACTGTCATCACCGGCGCACTGCGACGCTACCTCCAGGCGCACGGCGAGCCGGTGGACAGCATCACCCTGCGGGCCGTGGTGCCCGTCAACCTGCGCCCGGCGGGCCAGGAAGGGGAAATGGGCAATCGCATGGGCGCGGTCTTTTTAACGCTGCCGGTGTGGAATGCCGAACCGGCCTGCCGCCTGCGCGAGGTGGAGCTGCGTATGAAGGGCCGCAAGGCGTCCTCGGAGGCTCCCCTGTTCTACGTGCTGCTGCACGCCCTGGGTGTGGCCCCCGCCCGCCTGGCCAAGCGACTCGTCAGCATCTATGGTACCAGGGCCAGCGCCTTGATCTCGAACGTAAAGGGGCCGCAGGAGCAGTTGTACCTGGCCGGGGTGCCGCTGGAAAGCTTGATGGCCTGGGTTCCTCAGACGGGCAGCATAGGCGTGGGCATCAGCATCCTCAGCTACGTGGGCCAGCTTCGGGTGGGGGTCCTGACCGATGCGGGCCTGGTGCCCGACCCCGAGGCCATCGTAGATGCCTTCCAGGATGAGTTTCAGGAGCTGCTGGCCCGCGCCCTGGAGGCGGAGGAACCGCCGTCTGCGGATTAGGACTGGCAGTCCTTGTCACCCGCAGATAGTATCAAGCCTCATCAGTATCCCTGCTTCCTGCTGGCGAGAAAATCATCGTCCGGCCTCGCGTCCCAGGCATAGACAACCGAGGTCCCGGCGAGCTTGTCGTGCAGCCCCTCCCGGTAGTTGTCGACGCTGGCCCACAGGAAGCCAGCGCCAAAGAGCAGCGAGGACAGCCAATAGCCAAAGAATCGGACCAGGGATCGCCAGAAGGACAGGCGCCCGCCATCCCGGGTCACGACCCGCAGGCCCAGCAGGGCTTTGCCCGGCGTCTGCCCACCCATGGTCCAGAAGAAGAGCAGGTAGCTCACGCTGATGAGCAGCCCCCCGAGTGCGGTCAGGTGAACGGGAGTTGCAGTCCCCATCGCGTCTGTTAGCTGCGGCACATAGATCTGCAATCCTGTGGCCAGCCGCACATCGTCCAGGAACCAGCCCGCGGCCCGGACGAGGATGCTAACGATCACAATGTCGGTGATGAGCGCGGTCAGCCGGGTCACGAAACCGGCGGTTCGCCCCCTCAGGTGTGGCGGCGGGACTGCGTCACCCGAGAAAGCGATCCTACGGGGCGGAGGCGGGATCTCTGGCGAGGGGTGTCTCAGTACAGAGTGGACTAGATGTGCGTCGTAGAGATCAGCGCTGACGCCCCGCCCCCGCAGTTCGACGAAAACCCTCTGGCTTAGCGCCAGGCTCTCGGCGGTCACCAGCTCATCCATCAGCTCCTGTACCTGAGGGCTGTCTACGACATGGTCGAGTGTTGAATCCACGCTCCGGTCCACAACCGTGCCCAGGAGCGCCCGGCCCTGTAACTCCTCGGCCGCGCCGCGCTCCTGCCAGCGCTCCAGTCTGGCCGCGCTGCGGGCCGCCAGCTTGTTGTAGCTCCCTCGGACGGGGGAGGTGAGACGGCTCTGCCGGGCCCACCGGATGGCCGTTGATACACGGCGGTCGATCCGGTCTCCAGCCTCAAAGGCCGCGCCGATGAGAACATGGCGCATGGCGGGATCGATTTGCTCTGGCTGGCGATCAGGTGTGGGGCCGGCTTCGGCGCCGGGCTGGTCTTGAGGTGCCGGCCCGGTGCTCTCCTCCGGCGGAGTGGTGGCCGACTGGACCGCATTCAACGCCAGGGAAGCCCCACCCACGGCCAAGCGCAGGAGCGTGCCTACGCCCGTCATCTGCGGCTCGGTGGGTACTGGGACTGGCCTGCTGGTGGCGGGATCGGGACCGTTGGGATCAAATAGCTTGTCTGCCTCGACGGGTTCGCTCATAGTTTGTCGTCCTCACGTACCTGTGGCTGCAGGATCGCATCCGGAGCAAGGGCTTTTGCCTATTTTACCATATTTTCTTCGCCAAGCCAAATGGGTGCGGGAGGGGCCGACGGAGTTGCCATCGAAGAGGATGGTGTACCCCCCTGTCATGCCCGCATAGTTCTCGCGGGCATACCCGCATGATTCTCGCGGGCATCCACTCTGTGGTGATGGCGGTTGCTGGCGGCGTGGATGCCCGCGAAAGCGTGCGGGAATGACAGATGGCAGAGGATGTCATGCCGTATGGTTCTAGCGGCATCCACTCTGCGGCGGTGACGGTTGCTGGTGGCGTGGATGCCCGCCAAAAGCGTGCGGGAATGACAGATGGCAGAGGATGTCATGCCCGAATGGTTCTAGCGGGCATCCACTCCGGGGCAGTGACGGTTGCTCGGGGGCGGGAAGCATGTTTGGTGGGCATGACAGGTCAGCTTGGTGGCACTTCCACCGAAATTGGTATGGTACCGTCTTTGTGGTACAATCCAGCGAGCGTTCGCGCCGGTTTTACTCGAGGCGGGCGCAGCGCGCGGATGACCGAACAGAGTAGGATCAATGACAACAGGAGGGAAACGAAATGCAAGTCGACGTTCGTTATGGTCCAGCCTACGCGCTGGCAATGGTCACACTCGAACCCAGTGAGACGATCCAGGTGGAGGGCGGCGCGATGGTGGGCATGGCGCCCAGCCTCAAGATGGAAACGGGGGCCACGGGCGGCCTCTTCAAGTCTCTCACTCGCAAGGTCTTTGGCGGCGAGAGCTTTTTTCTGAACACCTTTACAGGCGTCAAGAAGGGGGATTCTATTGCTCTGGCGCCTCCCCTGCCTGGCGACGTCAAGGTCATCGAGATGCACGGCGAAACCTTGATGGTGCAGTCGGGCTCCTATCTGGCCTCGTCAGAAGGGATTACGGTGGACACCAAGTGGGGTGGGGCCAAGACCTTCTTCGGCAGCGAGGGCTTGATCATGCTCAAGTGCAGCGGCAGCGGCACGCTGATCGTATCCAGCTACGGGGCCATACACGCCGTAGAGCTGGCGAAGGGCCAGAGCTACGTGGTCGATACGGGGCACCTGGTCACTTTTGACGAGCATCTCAAGTTCGAACTAAAAAAGGTGGCCGGCTGGAAGAGCACCCTGTTCAGCGGCGAGGGCCTGGTGGTCGAGCTGACCGGTCCGGGGAACCTGACGCTGCAGAGCCGCAGCCAGGACTCGTTCCTGTCGTGGCTCATCCCGCAGCTCCCCAAGCAGACGACCTACGTGTCGAGCGACTAGGGATCGACTCGCCAGATGGCAGGCACCGGTTTGACCGGTGCCTGCTCTTCATGGCCTGGTACTTGGGGGCAAGTAGCGTCCGATGAACTGCGATCCCAGGTAGGCCGTCTGGTAGGGATTGCGGGGCCGGATCTCGAATACGGCCGTTCCGTCAAAGTCGATCTCTTGCAGCGTGGCGGCCAGCGGCTCCCAATCCTTCTCAGGGATGCCACCTGTTCCCGGCACATAGTGGTCTCGGCCCGGGTACGGCAGTTCCTGCTCGGCCAGGGGCAGGATGTCCTGCAGGTGCAGGTGGATGAGGTAAGGCTTGAGCGCGTCCAGGAAGGCGCTCAGGGGTTCGTCTGTGAAGTAGACGTGCCCGATGTCCAGGCAGAACTTTAGGCCATCCACGGCCGAGATGGCCCGCTCCAGGAAGGCCAATGGCCCGTTCTCCAGCGCGATGCGAACCCCGCGCTCGGCCGCGTAGGCCACCACGTCGCGGCAGAGGGCCACGTCGAGACGCCCCTCCTCACCGCCGAGAAAAAACTCGTCGGGATGGACCACCAGGACGCTGGCGCCCAGGTCGCGGGCGGCATCGATCTGTACCTGCTGCTCGGCCAAGGTATAGGCAAAGCCGGTGTGCATGCTGACCGGCATCCCGGCCAGGGCGGCCTTGAGGCTATCGCGTTCCGATCTGGCGTAAAGGCTCTGCTTGCCCGGCCACCGGCTCCACAACTCGACGGCATAGCCCAGATCCCGGATCTGGGCCAGTTCCTCCTCCAGGCTGGCGACCTGGGCGTAGTGACTGAAATTCCAGAGGCTGATGGCATACTGGATGTTCATGGCTTCACCTTTCTCCGTTTGTGCAAGGCCCCCGCTGAGGCTCCAGGCGAATCCGTGATTCGCCGGTTTTCGACAAAAGTCCTAATATAGGACCAGCGTAGAGCTAGGCAGAGCGGTCCGCCGATATCGGATAGCGGCCGTACCTGCGCGTTGCGCGCACCATGGCCTCAAAGTTCTCCAGGGGTACATAGTGGGCCACGGTATTGCTGGAGCCTACCGCATAGCCGCCGCCGGGCGCCAGCATTCGGATGCGCTCCCGCACCTCGGCCTCAACGTCGGCGGGGGTGCCCAGGGTCAGCGTCTCGCCAATCTCGACGTTGCCCAACAGGCAGAGCCGGTCGCCAGCGCGGGCTTTTAGCTCACTGCTGTCCATGGCTTTGGGTTCCACCGGGTGCAGGGCGTTGAGGCCGCAGGCCAGCAGGTCGGGCAGGATCTCCCACAGGTTGCCGTCCGAGTGCAGGATGAAGGGCAGGTCCCTGGTCCGGCAGATGGCGCCCATTTCTTCCATGTAGGGAAAAAGGTGCTGCCGCAGCACCTTGGGGCTGACCATCGTACCCGAATAGTAGGCCAGGTCGTCGCCGTACCACATGCCGCCGATCTCGTCCATCTCGACGATGCGCCGAAAGACCGCGAGCTGGGTTTCGCCCACCCGGCGAAAGAGTTCGGCGACCAGATCGGGTTGGTCCACCAGGGCGAAGCAAAAGGTCTCAAAGCCCATAATGCGCCACACCCGGGTAAAGATGCCGCCCACGCCGGAGATGATCTTCATGCCGGAGGGCAGGATGCGAGCGCAGGCTGCTAGGTTGCTGAAATCGATGGTCTCGGGATCGGGCCAGGGATAGCGCGGGTAGTCGTCCCAATCACTGATCAGGCTCGTCTCGTCGCCGGCCCAGGTGGTGACCTGCATGTCGCCGCCGTAGATGTGATCCTCGTCCCGGTGCCCGTCGCCTACCATGCGGTACTCATAGTTGGCCCGCAGGTGCACATAGTCGTAGCCGGCCTGGTGCCAGAAATCGACGTCGTCCTGGATGGTCTGGACGGGCCGGCCCAGGAACGCCTGTTTGACCTGCCAGTCCACGTGCAGTTCGGCGTTGGGCACGCGGTCGGGCTCGCCTTCCAGCATCAACACACGGCGAAGCCGTTCGAAATCGGGATCCAATGGGACGAATTTCTCTTCAGCCATCATGGCAGGGTGTGTTCCTCCTGGGCAAAAGCCACACTGCAGAAAAGCATGGGAACTTGGGCCACGATGGGCCCAGCCCTATGATACATGGAGGGTCGTGCCCTGGCAAATCTGCTTTTGTACTGTGCCAGTTCTTTCCTTGGGCCTACCTATGGCCCGTCTGCTGGTGCTTGTGGGCGAGACTCTGAGGCAAGGTGACTTGTCATTCCCGCACGCTTTTGGCGGGAATCCATGCCACCAGCAACCGTCACCGCCGCAGTGTGGATGCCCGCGAGAATCATGCGGGTACGCCCGCCAGGACCACGCGGGCATGATAGGGTCGAATGTATATGCCATCTATTTGACGATCTGTTTGCCAAGAAGGGGCCTGTTGATGTATACTGGTGCCATGAACAACGATTCGGCCTGGAACGAGGAGGATTGAACCGATGTTAGCAGAAGGTACCCTTGCACCTGATTTTACGCTGGCCGTGGATGGCGGCGGGGAGGTCAGCTTGTCCGACTATCGCGGCAAGAAGGTGGTTCTGTACTTTTACCCGAAGGATGATACACCGGGCTGTACCACCGAGGCCTGCAACTTTCGAGACGATTATTCAGAGATCCTGGCCGCTGGCGCGACCGTCCTGGGCGTGAGCCCGGACAAGGTCAAGGCCCACGACAAGTTCAAGCTCAAATATGACCTGCCCTTCCCGTTGCTCAGCGATCCCGAGCACGAGGTGGCCGAGACTTATGGCGCCTGGGGCGAAAAAAAGATGTACGGCCGGACCTACATGGGCATCATCCGCTCCACCTATGTTCTCGACGAGGAGGGGGTGATCGTCAAGGTCTTTGCCAACGTGCGGCCCAAGAATCACAGCCAGAAAGTGCTGGAGGTCCTGAAAGGCGATGGTCCTGCCTAGCTGGCGACAGGAGGGCCTTCCCGCGGCAACTGCCGGAAAAACCCTGGCGGAGGTACTGGCGGCGGGTGATTTTGCCATCACGGTGGAGGTGCTGCCGCCCACGGGGCCCGATGCCGGGCCTCTGCTGGCAGCCCTGGAAGGCGTGGCTCACCTGCCTTTCTTTGGCTTCAGTGTGGCCACGAACCCGGTGGCCCGGCCGCACATGAGCGCCCTGGCCCTGAGCGCCCTGCTGCAGGCGCGCACCGGAAAACCGGCGACCCTACACTGTACGACCCGCGACCACAATCGCCTGAGTATGCAGGGTTTGCTGTGGGGGGCGGTGGCGCTGGGTATCCGGTCCGTGCTGGTCACGACAGGAGATTATGTCGCCTTGGGGGTCGAGGCCAGGACGACGTCCGTCCGTGACCTGGGTGTGATGGACCTGGTGCACATGGCCCGCCAGGCCGGCCACTTGGTCGGTGTGGCCCTGGATCCGCGCCCCGAGGCGGGGCGGCTGGCCCACGAGGTCCAGCGCCTGGAGCAGAAGGCCGGGGCCGGCGCCCAGTTTGTCGTTACCCAGCCGGTTTTTGATGAGGCGGGAGCTGATGCTCTTTACCAGGCTACCCGCCACATCGGCATCCCTGTCCTACTGGGCATTCTACCCTTGCGCACGGCTCGCCACGCGTCGTTTCTGCACCACAAGGTGGCCGGCATCGTCGTCCCGGAGGGCATCCGGGAGCGCCTGGAGCGGGCGGCTGATCCTCAGGTCGAAGGCGTCGCCGGCGCCCGGGCGGTACTGCAGGCCGCCCGCCAGCGCTTCGCGGGGGCCTGCATCATGCCGCCTTTTGGTCACTATGAGATCCTGCCGGACATTGTGGCTCGGTGACCTTTCACAAAACTGACCTTGGCGTTTCCCTGCCTAATCCAGGCCTCCGCTGAGTCCCTCGACAAGCTCGGGAGGGACCTCAGCCGAATCGTCTGTAACCTGGTGGGTTCTTTTCGTTTCGGCGTAAAGCATCGGGTCACGGACCCGATGTAAGCGACCAAAGTGCCCGCATCTGTGCTGTGATGTGGCAGTAGGCTGATCCTATGGTGAAACATGGAGGCATCGCTTTGAGAAAACTGAGCCGCCGCCAATTCGGCAGGCTGCTGCTGGGCGGGACCGCGGCCTCGCTGCTCAGCAACTGTACGCCCGGGCGCGAGGCTGGACTGCAGTCTCAGGCCACGGTACCGCGTCCCAGCCCGCCAAGCCCTACGCCTGACCTGGGTTCGCCGATGCCGTCTCCAACGCCGGCGCCAACGATGCTTTCCAGCAAGAACGTCGGCAAGTTCTATGTCCGTTACCACAGAAAGTTTGAGGCGCCGGATCCAGCGCGGTGGACGCTGTCTGTGGATGGGCTGGTCCGCCACCCGCAGAGGTTGTCCCTGTCGAATGTGCTGGCCCTGCCCTCTATCTCGCAGGTATCGCGCATGAAATGTGTGGAATGTTGGTCCGCGGCGGCCAAGTGGGAGGGCTTTCATCTTGGCACCCTGATGGAGCTGGCGGACCCCGATCCCAGGGCGGCCTGGGTCCACTTTCGCTGCGCGGATGGCTACTATGAGTCGATGAGGATCGAAGCCCTGCTGCAGGAGCGCGTCGTGTTCGTCCATCACATGAACGACGAGATCCTGCCCGACATCTATGGCGCTCCGCTGCGGCTGATGGTGCCCTTTCGCTACGGCTACAAGAGCGCCAAGGCCATTACCAGCATCGACTTTGTGGAGGATGAGGTCTATGGCTACTGGTCCACGGTGGGCTACTCGACCCACGGCAATATCGGGCCAGGCCGCGACAACCCGCTGGACCTGCCCGGCGTGCGTCAGATAGAAGGCGGCGAGGAGATCTTTTACGCGGAGGGGATCGAGTCCCAGTGATCCTTCGTTTCACTTGGAATGACGACTACCCGAAGGTGAGTGTCTTGCACATGGTTCGGCTAGCCGCGCCATGGCGCACTTGGTGAGACTTATTCGTGCTTCAAGGAGCATGCCCAGGTACGGGACAAAGAAAGACAAAGAGGGCTGGTTCTCGTCGAGAACCAGCCCTCTTTGTACCGCTTGACAGGACTTAGGCCGCTTCGTAGCCCGGGCCCTCCGAGTAGAACCTGCGGTTCTGTTCGGTCGCCTCGGCATACTCGTCGGGGACCTCATCGTCGGGGAAGATCGCGTCGGTCGGGCACTCTGGCGCGCAGGCGCCGCAGTCGATGCAGGTGTCGGGATCGATCCAATAGCTGGCCCCCCACTCCTCATGGTCCTCCGGGCCGGCAACGATGCACTCCACCGGGCAGACCTCGGCACAGGCACCGTCGCGAATGCACAACTCTGTGATTACGTACGTCATGGCGAAACCTCCTCTTCTCTATATGATACAACTCTCAAACAGCGTGCGGCCATTGTACAACAGAATTCGGCCAGGTCCAAATCGGCCAGGGATGAATTGGCGCGGACCGGCTACATGAACTCGGCTCGCAGGCTGGCGACCTCAGCCTCGGAGAGCTTTTGCAGCTTGCGGGTGGCCACCGGGCCCTCCTTCAGCCCGGAACACCTGCTCCTCGTAGGTGGGCAGCTCGGTCTGGTAGATGATGCCCAGCGGAATGCGGTCACCCCACTCCAGCGCCTTTCTGGAAGGCGGCCACGCGGTCGCTGGGATCATGGTCCGTCTCCGCCAGCTTGTAGACCCGCTCGCGGTACCAGTCGTAGGTGTTCTTGCGGTTAAAAGTCACGCAGGGCTGGAGGATATCCACCAGCGCATAGCCCTTGTGCTGGACCGCCTGGGCGATCAAGGCCGGCCAGGTCCTTGATGTCGCCGGCAAAGCCCCGGGCCATAAAGGTCGCCGCCAGCGGCCAGGGCCAGCGCCAGCGGGTTGGCCGCCATCTCGATGGCGCCATCGGGCGAGGTGCTGGTGATAAAGCCCGGATCGCTGGTAGGCGAGTACTGCCCCTTGGTCAGGCCATAGATCTGGTTGTTCTGGATCATGTCGACGATGTCCAGGTTGCGCCGGGCGGTGTGGATAAAGTGGCCCATGCCCAGGCCCATGCAGTCCCCGTCGCCGTGGACGGTGATCACCTTGAGGCCGTGATTGGCCAGCTTGGCGCCGGTGGCGACCGGCACCGGCCGGCCGTGCAGCGTCATAAAGCCGTTGACGTTGGCATAGTCGGGCAGCTTGCTGCCACAGCCGATGCCGCTGACAATGAGCACCTCGTGGGGCGCCAGGCCGGCCTTGACCAGGCCCTGCTTGACCGCGTTGAGAATGCCAAAGTCGCCACAGCCGGGGCACCAGGTCGGTTTGCACGGAGCTTGCATAGTCCTTCGCAGTGACTGCCATGCTATCGAACCTCCTTCAGGCCGGCCAGGACATCCTTCCGGGGAGAAGGCCCGCCCATCGTAGCGCAGAATGGTGTGGTCCACCTGGATGCAGGTCTCGCTCTGCAGCAGGCGCTTGAACTGGCCCGTATAGTTGTTCTCGACCACCACCAGCTTGCCCCCGTGCAGCGCTTCTGGCGGCGGCCTCTGCCGGGAAGGGCCACAGGTCGCGAAAGTGCACCAGGCGTGCCTTGCCCATCCAGCCGGTCGACCACCTCGCGCAGCACGCCGTAGGTCGAGCCCCAGCCCACCAGGACGATGGGCGCCTCGTCGGGGCCATAGCGCGTGGGCGGCTCGATGTCCTGCGCGGGCGGTCTCCAGCTTTTGCATCCGCTTCTGCATCATCTTGCTGCGGTTGTCCATGTCTTCGGTGATGTGCGCCAAACTCGTCGTGCTCGTCGCTGGCCGTGGCATAGACCGCCTTGGGATGGCCCGGCACCGCTCTGGGCGAGATGCCATCCTCGATGAACGAGATGGCGCTTGTAGGGCTCGGTCAGGGCATCCAGCTCACTCTGCAGCTGAGCAGCTTGCCCCGGTCGATCTCGATCTTGTCAAAGTCGATGGCGTCCACCTCGACGGTCCGCAGCGAGCTGGCCAGGAGCTGGTCGGAGAGGACGATGACCGGGCGTCTGGTACTTTTCGGCCAGGTTGAAGGCCCGCCAGCCGCACTCAAAGTACTCTTCGATGGTGCCCGGGCGCCAGCACCAGCCGGGGGAACTCGCCCTGGGAGGCGTGCAGCACAAAGAGCAGGTCGCTCTGCTCGGTGCGGGTCGGCAGGCCGGTGGATGGGCCGCCGCGCTGCGCTTCGACCACGACCAGGGGCACCTCGTTCATCCCCGCCAGGCCCAGCGCCTCGGCCATCAGCGCAAAGCCGCCGCCAGAGGTCGCCGTCATGGCCCGGGCGCCCACAAAGTTGGCGCCGATGGCCATGCACACCGCCGCAATCTCGTCCTCTGCGTGCTTGGTCACCACGCCGAACTCGTGTTCGTGCTTGGCCATCCACTCGATGACGGAGGTTGCCGGCGTCATGGGATAGGCTGAGATGAAACGGCAACCGCCAGCCAGCGCTCCCAGGGCGAAGGC
Source organism: uncultured Chloroflexia bacterium (assembly GCA_963783445.1). Lineage (GTDB taxonomy): Bacteria > Chloroflexota > Anaerolineae > JAAYZQ01 > JAAYZQ01 > CAWANP01. The sequence goes on from CAWANP010000004.1 coordinate 172,708, forward strand.
CTGGTTGCCGGTCATGACCATCCGCTCGGGGGCATCCGGCACCTGGCTCCAGCTTCCACTCAAAGTCGGCGCGCATAGCGCTCCTGGGCATAGATGTAGGCGGCCCGACGCCACACGCAGGTTGGCGGCTACCACCTCTGCCACCCTTGCGCTGAAAGTTCTGGCGGATGATGTCGGCCAGGCGCTCGTAGGAATAGTCCACCACGCCAGCGGCGGCTCCCAGGGCCGCCGTGTTGGCCATCACCCGCTCGCCATGCTCCTTGGCGATCTCGATCAGGGGCACCGGCATGGCTTTGCGCCCCGCCTTTTGCGACGCTGCCTTCGGTCCACCTTGAGGCCCTCGTCATAGATGATGCCCCCGCCCTTGACCACTTCATCCTGGTGGGCCTCCAATGCCTCCTTGTTCAGGGGCAGCAGGATGTGCACCGCGTCCTCGTGCGCATACAGGGGCTGCTCGTGGACGCGGATCTGGAAGAAGTTCAGCCCGCCCCGGATGCGCGACATATAGTCCGGGAGGCCAAAGAGTGCAGGCCGCCCCTGGCCAGCGCCTGGGCAAATCCGGCGCCGCTGGACTCGACGCCCTGGCCCGCCGCTCCTGCGATCTTGAAGGTCATGTTGTTGATTATCGTCATGCGCACTGCTCCTTGTCTGCTACAGTCACGTTTGCTGCCGTTTTCCAAGGCTTCTTCTCAGACCCGGGGACGGTGCTTTTCGGGGAATGAATTGCAGGTTTCCCGGTCACAGCCTCGGACCAATATCTCAGTTTACCATCAGTATACACCAGATGTCAAGTGTGTGAGCAACCTCTAACAGGGAGGGTGGATTTCAGCATCATGGGCGACTTGATTCCAATGCACCGGTGGCGCCGGCCTTAACTTCGCGGAGTGAGCATCCTCAGATGCGAACGGACGGTGTTCCTATAGGCAAGACGTTCTGCATCAGGGGCCCGCCACGAGGCCTCGCGGTGGATGCTCCACTTCTCAAGAGCTAGGATAACGTTTGCTGTCTGTCCACAAACCTGACGTGTAGCTAAAAGGGAGGAAGCCTGCCCGCGCAGGCAAGTCACGGTATACCGTGAGCTGTCATTCCCGTGAAGGCGGGCATGATTGGCCATGAGGTCTGCAACGATGATCTTGACACGCTTGTTGTTTTGAGTTATATTGTAGTCAACTATGAAGAAAAGTAAAAAGGCGCGTACGCCCATCATTGAGTATGACGACTATCTGGCCATTGAACTCCCCGGCGAGCGGCCGCCCCAGGAACGCGATCGCCTGACAGACCAGGCCATGGTCGTGGCCTACGACCGGATCCGGCCAAAAGAAGCCAAGTGGCGCCTGCGCTCCCTGCACTTTGACCAGGGGGAATGGACGCGTACCGGTATCCGCCGCTGGTGGGCCGTCCACGAGGTCTGGTTTCTCGCCGGGGATCAGTTGAACCAACCGATCCCCGAGATCTGCCGCAGCTACGATGCACCCCAGGCAAACCTGCCTACCATCTTTCTCTGTCATCGCAACACGCCAATGCTGCCGGCACACCAGCAGATCAAGGCCCTGCGCAAGAAGCCCAAAGGTGGCGCCCAGCACGATCCGCACAGCATGGGCTAGCGCCCCTGGCCGCGGCTCCCAACCACCTGGCATTCAGCCCATGAAACAAGCCATCATCATCATCGGTGGATACAATTCCATCTGGACAGGTTATCTGAAAATGGCCCGCGAGCTGCAGTCCCTGACGGGGTTGCCCGCTGTCGCCGTACCCCTTTTGCCCTGGCACTGGTGGCGCGCAGAGCGGGCCAAGCAGGCCACGAGCATCCTTCAAAGGCTCGACGAGACCCTGGACTGGGCCCGCCGCCGGCACCAGGCGCACCGCTACATCCTGGTCGGCCACAGTGCGGGCGGCCTGATCGCCAGGCTCTACCTGAGCAACCGGCCGGTCTGGAACAGGATCTACCGGGGAGTGGAGCGCGTCTCCATGGTCGTTACGCTGGGCAGCCCTCACTGTGACTCAGGGGGGCACAGAAGCGGCTGGTACCTTTCAGATGCGGCCCACGAGCTGGTGCCGGGCACGCCCTATGCCGATCGGGTACACTATCACACGGTTGCCGGCCGCTGCATGCTAGGCGATCCAGCAGGAACGTGGAAGGAGCGCCGGGCCTATCGCTCCTACGTCTTTTTCTGCGGGCGAGGGGATAATTGGGGAGATGGGTGGTACCGCTGGCCTCCGCCGGCCTGGATGGGGCTGAAGGTGTGATTCTACCCGGAATCTCTCACTCGAAAAAGTACGGCGGCGCCTGGTACGGTTCTTCGGGCGAGATCGTCCGGCGCTGGTGGCCAGATCGGGGTGAGCGATGGCCGCTGAGATCGTGTCTGCACCCCATACCGGCAACCAGACTATCTTCCTGTCTGGCCCGCCTGGCGCCGGCAAAACGACTCTGGCTGTGGAGCGCCTGCGCTACCTGTTGGCCCAGGGCGTGCCGGCCGAGCAGATCCTGATCATGGTCCCCCAGCGAACGCTGGCCACCCCCTACTATGATGCCCTGGCCAGCGCGGAAGCTCCGGCGGGCGGACAGGTAGACGTGGCCACCATGGGCGGCCTGGCCCGCCGCACCCTCGAACTGTTCTGGCCCCTGGTGGCGGAACCTGCCGGTTTTTCCCATCCCGAAAGCCGGCCCCGTTTCCTGACCCTGGAGACGGCCCAGTACCACATGGACCGCATCGCTGGAGCCCTTTGTGGCCCAGGGCGCCTTTGACGGCATTACCATCCCCCGCGCCCGGCTGGTGAGCCAGATCATCGACAACCTGAACAAGGCGGCCGCCGTAGGTTTCCCGCCGGACGAGATTGCCGCGCGGCTCAAGAGCGCCTGGAGCGGCGAATCGGCCCGGCTGCGCATCTATGACCAGGTCCAGGCCGTGGCCCTGGCCTTCCGCCGCACCTGCCTGGCGGACAACCTTCTGGACTGGTCGCTGCAGATCGAGATCTTTTGGCAGCGTCTCCTGCCCCTGCCCGAGCTCCGGCGCTACCTTTTGGGCGGCTACCGCCACCTCATCGCCGACAATACGGAGGAGGACATCCCTGTCGCCCACGACTTGCTGAGGATGTGGCTGCCCCAGTGCGAGTCGGCGCTGGTGGTCCACGATATGGGCGGCGGCTACCGCGTCTTTCTGGGGGCCGATCCGCAGGGAGCTCTGGCGCTGGGCAGCATCTGCCGCCACAGCGTGGTGTTGACCGGACTCCCACGTCATGTCGCCCCAGGTGGCCGCCCTGGGCAGGCAGCTGGCAGCGCCATTTGTCCCGTCACAGTCGCGCCCGAACCGGCGATTCAGGCCCGCGCGCCAGAGACCAGCCGCGGAAGTCGCGGACGCGTACGAGGCACTGGCCCTGTCCCCGCGAGTTCCATCCGTTTTCACCCGCAGATGCTCGATTGGGTGGCTGACCGAGTTTCCCGCCTGGTGAACGAGGAGGGGGTCCGCCGGGCGAGATCGCTATCCTGGCTCCCTTTCTCAGCGACGCGCTGCGTTTCTCCCTGAGCGAGAGGCTGGCGCACTTTCAACATCCCAGTTCGCAGCCACCGTCCCTCCGCGACTCTGCGGGAGGAGCCGGCCGCCCGCTGCCTGCTGACGCTGGCCAAGCTGGCCCACCCTGACTGGCGCCGCCCGCCGCCCGCGGCCGACGTGGCCCATGCCCTGGCTCTGTCCATCGACGATCTGGATCCCGTGCGCGCCCGTCTGCTGACCGATATCGTCTACCGATCGCGGGAGGGCCGGCCAACGCTGACGCCCTTTCACCAGATTGTGCCGGACATGCAGCAGCGGATCAGCTACCTGCTGGGGGGCGCTATGGCGAACTCTGGCAGTGGATCCAAGATTATGTCGAGACTAGTGAGGGAACCGACCGGCTGGATCACTTTCTCAGCCGCCTGTTTGGCGAACTGCTGTCCCAGCCGGGTTTTGGCTTTCACCATGACATGGACGCCGGCGCCATGGCCGCCAATCTCATCGAATCGGTCCTGAAATTTCGGCAAGGGTATTTGCCCCAGGCGGCCGCTCAGGGTCGAGGCTCCGGGCCCGGATCCGGGCCTGGAGTACGTCGATATGGTCGAGCGCGGCGTCGTGGCCGCCCAGTACGTGTCGAGCTGGAAGACCCAGCCCCAGGACGCGGTACTGCTGGTACCGGCCTATACCTTCCTGATGATGAACCGGCCGGTGACGGTCCAGTTCTGGCTGGACGCCGGCAGCGGGGCCTGGGTGGAGCGCATCTACCAGCCACTGACCCATCCCTACGTCCTGCGCCGCGACTGGGAGGAGGGCCAGGTCTGGTCCGACGAGGACGAGGTCCGCGTGCGGGATGAGGCGCTGGTCCGTCTGATCCTGGGCCTGACGGCTCGCTGCCGCCAGCGGATCTACCTGGCCTACAGCGAGCTGAACGAGCGGGGCTACGAGCAGCAGGGACCCGCTCCTGCAGGCGTCCAGCGCCTGCTGCGCAGCCAGGAGAAAGGCCCGGAGCCATGACCGATTTCCAGCCGCGTCAGGGCCAGAAGGAGGTCCTGGCCTATCGCGGTGGCAAGATGGGCATCTCGGCCGTGCCCGGCAGCGGCAAGACCCGCACGCTGGCCGAGCTGGCGGCGCTGCTCGTTGCCGAGCGGATCGGTGACCGGTGAGGAGGTACTGGTCGTCACCCTGGTCAATTCGGCGGTGGACAATTTCAAGCTGCGCATCAACGAGGCGATCACGAGACGGGGCCTGCTGCCCAACTATGGCTATCGGGTGCGCACCCTCCACAGCCTGGCCCACGACATTGTACGCGAGCGGCCCGGGTTGGTGGGCCTCTCGGAAGATTTTGGCATCATGGATGAGCGGGAATCCAATGCCGTGCGCCTGGATACAGCCGACGCCTGGCTCCGCGCCCATCCAGACGCGCTGGATGCCTACTTGCCCCTGGATGCGGATGAGAGCCGCGTCAAATGGCTCAAGGGCGAGTATTGGCCCAGGCTGGTTCGGGATGTGGCTTCGGACTACTATCAAGCGGGCCAAGGATCTGCAGCTCGCCCCGGGCGTACTGCTCGAGCGCCTGGCCCAGTGGGAAGAGGCGCTGCAGGCTTCGGGCCGGGGCAGCGCGCTGGCCCTGGCGCGCCTGGGCATAGAGTCTATGCCGACTACCAGCGCAGCCTGGCCTACCGCGGTGTGGTCGATTTTGATGACCTGATCCGCCTGGCTCTGGAAGCTCTGGAGCGCGACAATGACTACCTGGCTCCGGCTCCGGAAGCGCTGGCCCTACGTGCTGGAGGATGAGGCCCAGGATTCGAGCCAGCTCCAGGAGAAAATCCTGCGCTTGCTGGTGGGCGAGCAGGGCAACTGGGTGCGGGTGGGCGATCCCAACCAGGCCATCTATGATACCTTTACCAGTGCCGACCCGCGCTTTCTGCGCGACTTCCTGGAAGAGCAGGGCGTAACCGCGGTCGATCTGCCCGAATCGGGCCGATCCCAGCCGGCCATCATCGAAGTCGCCAACTATCTGGTGGATTGGACGCTCAGCGAGCCATCCAACCGAGGCAGCTCGTGACGCTTTTCGCGACCAGCACATTGTGCCCACCGGACCTGGCGATCCCCAGCCCAACCCACCCAGGAACCCGGCCACCGTGCAGATCTATGATCGGGATTTCACGCCTGAGGCGGAGCTGCGTGCCGTGGCCGATTCCCTGGAGCGGTGGCTGCCTGACCATCCCGAGTGGACGGTGGCCGTGCTGTCCCCCCGCAACAAGCGGGGATTCGAACTCGTCGAGGTTCTAAAGCACAGAGACATCCCTCACTTTGAGATGCTGCGCTCTACCAGCGTCACCCGCGACACGGCCGGCGCGCTGGGCAATCTGCTCCGCTGCCTGGCCGATCCCACCTCGGCCAAGAAGCTGTCCGTCGCTTTCCAGGTCTGGCGTCGCGGCGACCGGGAGGATCCGGAGGCCAAGGCCCGTGGCCAAGCCGTGGCCAGCGCGCATGGCCAAGTGCCAGGCCGTGGAGGCCTATCTCTGGCCCCGGGCCGAACACGACTGGCTGGCTCCCTGTTGCCGCGAACTGGGCTGGCAGGGAGCTGGAACTGCTGGAGGGCTTTCGAAGCATTGCCCGCCGCTGGCACCGCGCGGCCTCCCTGCCCATCGACCAGCTGTCTGTTGACCCTGGCGGGTGACCTGTTCCAGGAGCCGCCGAGACTGGCCCTGGCCCACAAGCTGGCCCTGCTGCTGCGAGACGTGGCCGGAGTCCATCCCGCCTACCGCCTGACCGAATTGGTGGAGGAATTGGCCGTCATCGCCCGCAACGAGCGCCGCTTTCTGGGCTTTGCCAACGAGGATTCCGGCTTTGAGCCGCCCAAGGGCCAGGTCACGGTCACCACCATGCACAAAGCCAAGGGCCTGGAGTGGGACCGCGTCTACCTGCTGTCAGCCAACAACTATGACTTTCCATCGGGCCTGGACCACGATACCTACATGGCCGAACGCTGGTTCGTGCGCGACCGCTTGAACCTGCAGGCCGAAGCGCTGGCGCAGCTGGCGTGGATCGCTGGCGAGCCTGCCGCCGATGGGACGGCTGCTCCTGGCGACCCCGTGATTGAGGGCCGGGCAACGTACCAGGCGCGTCTGGCCTACATTTCCGAGCGGCTGCGGCTCTTTTACGTGGGCATCACCCGGGCCAAAAGAGACCTGATCATTACCTGGAACACCGGCCACCGCCGGGAGGCCCAGCCGTCCGTGCCCTTTGTCGCTCTTCACGAATACTGGCAGAATAAGCTAATGAGGAGACAGCGCCTGATGCCTGAGTCCGAGGGCCACCTGCCGCCGTGCTTTTCGATTCAGCCAGGGTAGTCTGCAGGATTATGTCGATTGCCCGCGCCGCTTCCAACTGCGCTGCGTACTGATGCAGCCCTGGCCGGCCCTGGTCGTCGACCAGCCCCAGGAGGCGGAACAGCACATGCAGCGGGGCCGGGACTTTCACCGGCTGGTCCAGCAGTACGAGTTGGGCCTTGACCCCGACCTCCTCGAAGCGACGATCCAGGACCCGCTGCTGCTTGGCTGGTGGCGTACCTTTCTCGCTCACCCGCCAGCCGGCCTGCCCCAGACGCTGCGGCGCGCCGAGGTGGCGCTTGCCGCGCCCGTTGGCGACTTTCGCGTTACCGCCCAGATCGATCTGCTGGCCGCTGACCCGGGCCAGGGCATGGCAATCGTCGACTGGAAGACGGCATCCAAAGTACCCTCGCGAGCGATCCTGGCTCAGCGCCTGCAAACCCGCGTCTATCGCTATCTGACTGTCGAGGCCGGAGCGGCCTTCAATGGCGGCCAAGAGCCCTTGCCGGAACAGGTGGAGATGGTCTACTGGTTCGCCCAGGCGGGTGGCGAGACGATGCGTTTTGTCTACGATATGGGCCAGTACGCCGCCGACGGGGAATATCTGGCCAGCCTCGTGCAGCAGATCACGACGCGCAGGGAAGAAGTCTGGCCCTTGACGGTGGACGAGCAGCGCTGTCGATTCTGCAATTACCGCTCCCTCTGCGACCGGGGCGTAACTCCCGGCTTCCTGGAGGATCTGGATGATGATTTGGAGCCGGACGAGGTAGAGATCGACCTGGAGCAGATCGCTGAAATTGAGTTTTGATGCGGCCTTGATCCGGATCATCGTTGTATCCATCACTTGTATTTTCAGCGCCCTGCAGGACAGTGCGTGCGTTTCGGTGGGAGTTTGGGTTGGGACGGAGCTTGTGCGAGCGAAGGATGAAGGGGGACTGCCCGCCCCCACCGCTGTGAGGGTAAACCAGCGCGGGCATACACTCTGCGGAGGTGACGGTTGCTGGTGGCGTGAATTCCCGCCAAAAGTGTGCGGGAATGACAGGTTCGCTTGATGGCATTTCCACCGAAATTGATACGTTACCCCTTGCAGGCATCTGTTGACAGTGATACGGGCTGGTGGCATAATCAAGCATAGGCATGATGGCCTTCGTCGTATAGAGTAGCGCGGACCGTCCCGCAGATGATGGCGGTACAGGCTCGTCCATGAGGTGGCTCACATATGCACAAGGATTTCAAAATCATCGTGGAAAAGCATGCTGATGGTTACATTGCCTACCCCCTGGACATTGTGGGGATTGTCGTGGGCGAGGGTGATACGTACGAAGAAGCCCTGGCCGATGTGAAATCCGCGATCCCGTTTCACATTAAAGCATTTGGACCAGAGATACTCCAGGTTGATACACCCGGTCGGACCAGAGGTATCTCCATGCCATCTAGCCCAACATGGTAGACCAACTCCGAACCCTGTGGCTCGATCCCCCGAGCGTCGACGTACCTGACAGCCTACGCGAGGCCGTGGGTGGAATTCCGCTGGTCGCTGAGACCCTGGCCCGCCGCGGTATCGTGACTGCTCAGGATGCCCACGCCTTTCTGGATCCTGCAGCCTACACTCCTTCTGAACCCACGGCCCTCCCTGACCTGCCCCGTGCTGTCGAGCGCTTGCAGCGGGCCATCCGGCGCGGCGAGCGTATCGCCGTGTGGGGAGACTTTGACGCCGATGGGCAGACGTCTACCGCCCTGCTGCTGGAGACGCTGCGCGCCCTGGGCGGCGACGCCGTCTACCGCGTCCCAACCCGCCAGGAAGGCCATGGTTTGCACACGCAGGGCCTGGAACGGTTGGTCCGGGACGGCGCTGACCTGATCCTCACCTGTGATACGGGCGTCATGGCCCACGAGGCCGTGGCCCATGCCAACAGGCTGGGCGCGGAGGTGATCATCACCGATCACCACGTGCTGGGGCAAACCTTGCCCCCTGCCCTGGCCGTCGTGAATCCCCACCGCCTGCCGGAGGGCCACCCCATGAGCACGCTGCCTGGCGTGGGCGTGGCCTACGAGTTGGCCAGGGCGCTGGGTCCTGAGGCTGCCGATGCCGCGCTGGACCTGGTTGCGCTGGGGACTGTGGCCGACGTGGCCACCCTCATCAAAGATGCCCGCTACCTGGTCCAGCGCGGGCTGGAGGTGCTGCGTCGTACGCCCCGCCTGGGGCTGCAGGCCGTGTATGAGCTAGCCAAGTTGCGGCCAGAGGGCATCACCGAGGAGCAGATCGGTTTCGTGCTGGGGCCGAGGCTCAACGCCCTGGGCCGGTTGAGCGATGCCAGCAAGGGCGTCGAGCTGCTGATCACCGGGGATCCGATTCGGGCCCGAACGCTGGCAACCGAGGTCGAGGGCCTGAACGCCCGGCGCAGGTGGCAGACCAAGCAGGTCACCGAGGCGGCCCTGGCCCAGATCGATCGGCAGCCCGAACTGCTGGACTACCAGGCCCTGGTGCTCAACAATCCCACCTGGCCCGGAGGCATCGTGGGCATCGTCGCCAGCAGGCTGGCCGAGCGCTATGACAAGCCCACGGTACTGATCTCCGATCCGCCGGATGGTGTGGCGCGCGGTTCCGGGCGTTCGATTCCGGGCCTGGATCTCATCGCTGCCCTGACCGACTGCGCAGATTTACTGCTGGGCTTTGGGGGCCACAAGGCGGCGGCCGGCTTTAGCATGGACCCGGAGCGCATCCCAGAACTGCGCGCTGCCCTGTCGCGAGCTGTTGCCGAACGCATCGAGTCGGTCCGGGTACCCGTTCTGCCTATAGACGCATACGTCGAACTCCCGGATCTGTCGCTGGATCTGGTGACCGAGATCGGCCGCCTGGCGCCCTTTGGGGCTGGGAATCCGCCGTTGACCCTGGCCATCCGCGATCTGGGGGTGGCCAGCAAGGTGACCATCGGCCGCACGCAGGAACATCTCAGGGTCACGGTCGAGGATGAGCAGAACCGGAGTCAGACCGTCTTCTGGTGGCAAGGAGCAGGCTCGACGCTGCCGCAGGGGCGTTTTGATCTGGCCCTTCACGTCCGGGAGAATGACTACCGGGGCAAGGTGGATGTGCAGGTTGAGTGGGTGGAGGCCCGCCAGCTTTCACCGGCTCCCATCGAGGCACAGCCCGCGCCATCTATCCCTGTCCAGGACTTTCGCGCTGTGAGCAATCCTGAGGGTATGCTGGCCGAGGCCCAAGCCCAGGGGCTGTTGCAGGTCTGGGCCGAAGGCGGTGCGCGGCCCGGCGGTGAAAGTGCAGCGCGCCATCAACTGGTCCCAGGGCCACGACTGGCCATCTGGACATTGCCACCTAGCTCTCAGGTTCTGCAATTGGTGTTGGATCGGGCTCATCCCCAGGAAATCATCCTTTTCGCTATCGACCCGGTCTGTGGTGAGAGCAAAGATCTTCTGAAGAGGCTGGCAGGAATGTTCAAGTATGCCCTGGGGGCCAAGGCCGGCGAGATGGATCTGGGGTTGGCTGCTGCTGGCCTGGCTCAGACGCAGAGTGTGGTCGAGGCGGGGCTGGAGTACCTTGCCGCTAGGGGCAAGGTAGTGGTGTTGGAGAAAAGAGATACGGTGTGGTTGCTGGCGGAAGGGGATGAGCATCTTGGCGACGACAGTATGTCGTTGGCTCGTGCCCGGCTCGATGCCTTGCTGGATGAAACGGCAGCCTACCGCGACTACTTGCGGCACGCCCCCGAGCCAGCCCTGGTCAAGCTTCTGTCTGAAGGACGGGACGTGGCGCCTTGAGGCCGGGTCAGGCTTGCTCCACGATGGAGTAGGTGTCCCGGGCGATGGCCAGTTCTTCGTTGGTCGGGACGATTAGGACCTTGACCGCTGATGCGGGCGCAGACGCTTCCACAATCTCGCCCGTGGTGCGCTGCCCACGAACTCCCTCGATGCCCAGGAAGTCCAGGCCCTGGCACGCCCATTCGCAGACCTCGCCAAAGTTCTCGCCGACGCCGCCGGTAAAGACGACACAGTCCAAGCCGCCCATCGCCGCGGCATAGGCGCCGATATAACGTTTGATGCGGAATGTATAGTGTTTCAGCACGAGCATTGAGCGCTCATAGTTGGGGTGCTGCGGGCCGCCATGGATGGCATCTTCAAAGAACCGCATGTCGCTGGTTAATTCTGACAATCCCAGCACGCCGCTCTCTTTGTTCAGCAGGCGGTTGATGCCCGCCGCGTTTAGGCCCTCTTCATCCATCAAGAAAGGGACAATAGCCGGATCGAGGTCGCCGCAGCGGGTGCCCATGACCAGACCCTCCAGCGGCGTGAAGCCCATGCTGGTCATGATCGACTGCCCGTGCTCAACCGCCGTGATGCTGGCCCCGTTGCCCAGGTGGCAGGTCAGGATCCTGAGTTCGGCCAGGGGCCGGCCCAGGTACGCGGCCGCTCGCTGGGCCACGTACCTGTGCGAGGTGCCGTGGAAGCCATAGCGGCGGATGCCATAGTCCCGGTAGAAACGAAAAGGCAAGGCATAAAGGTAGGCGGGAGGCTCCATCGTTTGATGGAAGGCCGTGTCAAAGACTGCCACCTGGGGCAGATCCGGCAGCAGGCTGCGAATGGCCTCGATGCCCTGGATGTTGGGCGGGTTGTGCAGCGGCGCCAGGGGAACATTGGCATAGAGGGCTATCATCACCTCGTCTGAGATCAGGACCGATTCGGCGAATTGCTCGCCGCCATGGACCACCCGGTGGCCGACGGCGTCCAGCTCCGCACCTGAGGTCAACACTCCCTTGTCGGGGTCCACTAGCGTGTGAAGCACCACCTGGATAGCGTCCCTGTGGTCCCGCACCGGCAGCGCTGATCTGACCCATTTCTCATGACCGGGACGCCTATGAGTCATACAGGGACTGCCCAGCCCAATCTCCTCAACGAGACCACTGGCAAGCACCGTCTCTGCCCCACCCACCAGGTCAAAGAGCTGATACTTGACCGACGAACTGCCACAGTTTAGAACCAGGATCTTCATCGCAAAGCCGCCTTGTTCACACTTCTCGTCCAGTTCACAGTTGTCACTGCTGGTTGTGCACAGGTCGCAGCAAATCACTGCGGTCGCAGGACATCACTGCGGTTGAATCAATGGCTGCAGAAAAAGACAGAGGAACACCCGAGCCGGTTACTGGTCGCCAGCATCTGGCCTTCCTCTGTCAGTGCCTGAGTTCCGCCGACGCCGTTGTCGCTTCCCTCTCGGCGCTAAAGTCTACAAAAGACTGTAACTAATCCGATTATGCGCGGAGTGTAGCACAAAGGCTTGCGGCTGTCAAAATCTCCTTTTTGAGAAACCAACAATCGCCAATCCACCGTTCCTGCCCTTGCATGGAGGAGAGACGACTGCATACCGCAATGCTTCGCATAACCTAAGTTCTGTTTAAGAAACATTATTTTCTGTAGGCGTACTCGTGTGCTGACTATGCGAAGTAGGCGCCTCCGGATGGCTACTTGGCTAGGTAGCTCGATGCTGATCCTTCGAATTCAGGGCCAGGTAGGAAACAAAGAGTATGGCGGCTGAAAGCACTGTGACGACCAGCGCCCGTGGGTGTTCCAGAGGATTTGCCGCTCTGACGGCGATGTCAGCCAGGACGGCATGAGGATGGAGGACGAGGTCCCAACTGTTCCATCGCAGAAAGCGCCCCAGATAGACACCTAGCCCCGCCAGGCCAACCGCCAGCAGCACAAAGAGCCAGCCGGCCAGGAATCCGCCATAGGCCCGGACCAGCCGCTGCATGGTACGCAACGAGAACACAGCCAGGAAGAGCCCTGCCAGAGCAAAGACTACCAGCAGGCTGCCATCGTACCACAGCGGGATGGGAGGCCGCTCCTGGAGATGCCAGATGTCGGTCAGGATGTAGGGGGCATTGGGAAAAAAGGCCAGCCAAAGAAGACCGGGCGCAAGCAAGTGGAGCCAACGGCGAGGGTACTTTTCGCTTAGCCTATCGGCCCACAGACTGCTCAAGTAAGGGATCCAGGCCAGGAACAGGTTCCATACCAGAAAGATGTAGGTGATGGTGCGGCTGCGCTGCATGCGTCCGGCCAGGAGCGCGATGGCCAGCACCGAGACCAGCACACTGGCATAGACAGCGTGGGCGACCATATAGTGGTGGAGCCGCGTCAGGCGGCCGGTCCATGTCTGCATCAAGGATCTCCTTTGGCGCCAACAACTCGCTCATAAACTGCCATCGTCTCAACCGCGGCCCGAGCCCAGGAGAAGCGGGCTGCCTGCTCGAGACCGCGCTCAGCCATCTCGGCTCGCAGTCCAGCATCGCTCCATACCTCGCGGATGCAACTTGCCGTAGCGGAGACGTCGTAGGGGTCGAAATATCGGGCGGCCTCGCCGCCCAGCTCTGGCAAACTGGCGCGGTTGGAAGCGAGTACAGGCGTTCCACAGGCCATCGACTCCAGCACGGGCAGCCCAAAGCCCTCGTAGACAGAGGGCATCACGGTAGCTGTGGCCGCGCTGTACATCACTGCCAGGTCTTCGTCGGGCACAAAGCCGGGAAAGTGCACAGCGTCGCCCATCTCCAACTCTTCCACGCGCCGGAAGAAATCATCGTACAGCCAGCCCTTGCTGCCCACGACGACAAGGGGGATGTCCAGGCCTGCATCACGCAGGCCCTTCAGCGCCTCTGACCAGCCTGGAGAGGTTCTTTCGGGGCTCGATGGTGCCGACGTGGATCAGGAACTGCTCCGGCAAGCTGTAGCGGCTGCGTACCTGGTCCACGGCGCTCTGAGAAGCCGGGCGGAACTCGGGCGAGGCCGCCTCGTAGACGACCGTGATCTTGGCCGGGTCCAGCCCATAGTCGGCCACGATGTCGCGCTTGCTGGCCTCGGAAACGGTAATGATGGCGTCGGCCCGCCGGCAGTACAGGGGCATTGTGGCATTCAGGTACCAGTAGTTCAGGCGCTTCTGGTGCTGGGGAAAGCGCTTAAAGATCATGTCGTGGACGGTAAGCACGGTGGGCAGGTCGCCCAGCGGGGGCAGGAGGTGCTCGGTGGCGTGAAAAAGCTCGGCGCCCGGGACCAGCCGCTTGAAGCTCAGGCCGGCGAGCTGGCCCGCCCAGACCGCCATGCGCCAGGGTTTGTATCCAGCGCGGATCGTCCGGGCCGGCGTTTTTTCCAGCCCCGCCGGAAGCGCCGTGTCCCGCCCACGGTTGTAGAAAAGCGCCATGCGCCCGGGCTGCTGTTCAACCAGCGCGCGAGCCAGGCTGCCCGCATAGCGACCGATGCCCGCCTTGCTGTGCGCCGCCGCTGACACGTCGACATAGATCACAATACTCCATGCCCAATGGCCAACATGGGCCACATTCTACCACGCCTCACGTCAGACGGCAACCGGAAGAGCGCTCCGTGCTGATCTGTCATTCTGCACATGCTGCCCCGCCAGGTGGGCAAGCGGAATCCACCACCAGCACGTCACCTCCTGATTCGTATGCCTCAGTGCCACTCCTGCACGACTTGGGCTATAATGAGCCGGATCCGGCAACAACAGGGAGACAACATGAGACTATCAATCATGATGCCCGTATACAACGAGCAGGACACCCTCCGCGAGATCCTGGGCCAGGTCCGGGCCGTCGAGCTTGCCGGACATCGAAAAGGAGATCCTGGTCGTCGACGACGGCTCCACCGACGGCACCCGCGACATCCTGGCGGAAGAAGCCGAGCAGGGCGACCTGCGGGTCTTCTACCACGAGGAGAACCGGGGCAAGGGCGCGGCCGTGCGGACGGCCATCGAAGCGGCAACGGGCGACATGCTGCTGATCCAGGATGCCGACCTGGAGTACGATCCCCGCGACTATCCCACGCTGATCCGGCCCATCGTCGAGGGCCGCGTGGCCGTCGTCTATGGCAGCCGCTTTCTGGGCCCGCGCAAGGCCATGCTCTTCTGGCACATGCTGGGCAACAAGTTCCTGACCCTGACGACCAACATCCTGTACAACACCATTCTGAGCGACATGGAAACCTGCTACAAGTGCTTCCGCGCCGACGTCATCAAGGACATCCCCCTGCGCGCCCGCCGCTTCGAGTTCGAGCCCGAGATCACGGCCAAGGTGCTCAAGCGCGGCCACCGGATCTTTGAGGTGCCCATCTCTTACTATGGCCGCGAGTACGACGAGGGAAAAAAGATCACCTGGCGCGACGCGCCCCTGGCTTTCTGGACGCTGATCAAGTACCGGTTTGTGGACTGACCCTGAACCTCCGCAGGTTCCGAACATGCGGGAGGTTCATGCAAGATACGGTGCCGGACTGACTTCTTAAATCCTCAGATCATCGCTGTCAGATCCCACATCCAAGCAGATACGCGCCGCCTACTCTCATGATCCCATCCTGCTCCTGGCCCTGGCCCTGCGCCTGGCGCCCTGGGCCAGAACCGCTTCCTGGAGGACGAGGCCCTCTATGCCTACTGGGGCCTGCAGATCGCCACCGGCGCCGATCCCATGCTCGACTGGAGCCGGTGGACAAGCCGCCGCTCTATCCCTACACGCTGGGCCTCAGCTGCCTGGCTGGTCTGGTCCCGACGGAGACGGCTGCCCGCCTGCCCAGCCTGCTGGCCAGCCTGGCCGGCATCGCCCTGGTCTACGCCCTGGCGCGCGAGACTGTATGGCGACGCCCGGGTTGGCCTGCTGGCGGCGCTGCTGCTGGCCCTGTCGCCCTTTGACATTCTCTTTGCCTCAACGGCCTTTACCGACCCGCTGATGACGGCCCTGGTACTGGGCGCGTTGCTGGCCGCGGCCAAAGGGCATCTGGGCGCGGCCGGGGTGCTGGCGGCCCTGGCCGCGGCCGCCAAGCAGCAGGGGCTCTTTTTCCTGCCGCTGGTGGTGGCTGTGGGCTGGCTCGCCGTCCACGGCCAGACTTCGGAGGTCCCGCGCCAAGGCGCGCGGAAGACCTCCGAAGTCGACAAGGTCTTGGCTGCGTTTTGTGCTGGGCTTTGGCCTCGTCGCAGCGGGCGTGATCTGGTGGGACCTGGCGCGGGAGCAGCGGCCCGGTTTTCTGGAACAGAGCTTACTCAGCTACGGGGGCCTGGGTCCAGCCCAGGCCAGCGGCCCTGGGCGAGCGCGCAGCGGGCTGGCTGGCCCTGGCGGCGCTTTCTGGGGCTCACCCTGGTTCAGCACGCTGCTGATCGCTATCCTGGCTCTGTGGCTCGGTGGCAGCCTGGTCACGGCACGCATTTCCAGGCCGCGTGCGGTGGACGTGGTACTGCTGGTCTTTGTAGCCACTTTCCTGTTGCTTCACTGGCTGGTCGGCTTCCAGGTCTGGGACCGCTACCTGCTGGGCCTGGTGCCGCTGATCGCCTTGCTGGCGGCCCGGGCCATTGTCGCACTGGGCGACGCCATCGACGCGGCCGTCTGGCGCCGGGCCTATGCCGAGGGATCGGCCTGGCTGTGGTCCTGATGCTGGCCCGGCCGGTATGGCTGGCCACCCAGAGCGAGCTGCCCCTGGGCGGCGACCACGGCGCCTACGACGGCATCGATGCACGTGGCAGCCTATATGCGTAGCGAAGCGCCGTCCGACTCGGTCCTGTACCACTACTGGCTGGGCTATCATTACCGTTTCTACCTGCACGGCGCACCCCTGCGCCTGCACTGGTATCCTGACCTGGAGGATCTGGCCCGCGACGCGACTGTCTACCGCCGCGAGCCCAGATACATCGCCTTTCCGAGTTGGCGCGACGGCGCCCCCGTGGAGGCGGCCCTGGCCTCTGCGGGCATCGACCTGGCGCCGGTACTGGAGACCACCCGGCGCGACGGCAGCGTCTCGTTCCGGCTGTATCGGCTGGAAGGACCATGAATGGCAGATCGGGGATCGCAACTTGGGCATTGAGACACTGAAGCGGCTGGCTCAGCCCCGAATACCTGGTCGTGGCAGAGCCAGGCCCCATGGGCGGCCTGTGGCTGCTGTACCTGGCCTTGGGTCTGCTCTTTGGCGCCGGGCCTGGCCGCGGCGCTGTGGGTCCTCCTGGGACCGGCCGGCGACAGCGCTCCCCGGCGCTGCGCGCCTGGGCCTGGTTCGAGCTGTGGATCTGTCTCGCCGGCCTGGGCACGGTGGCTGGGCGCTTTCTGGGCTGGCCCGGCTGGTCGGCCCGCATCTGGCCCTACACGCTGGCCCCGCTGGCCGTGGCCGGGACACTGGCCTACTGCTTCCGGCGGCTCAAGACTGCCGGCATGGCTGGCAGGACCAGTTCCGCATCCTGGCCCTGTCCCCGCGGCCCCAGGCCCGCAACCGCGCTGGCGCCGCACGGAGTGCAGACCGCACTGGCTCCTTCTGGGGCTGGCCATCCACCTGACCGGCATCGCCTTTGTGCTCAGCGTGCGCTATCACTGGCCGCTGTGGGCCGCGCCCCTGGTGCTGCTGCTGCTCCTTGTCCCCAGGCGCCGCTCCTGCTCCGCGGGCAGCGACCGCGCCTCATGGCCCTCACCCCCCTGTTCGCTGCCTATGGCGCTGTGGCCCTCTGGGCGCTGTACCGCCAGCTGGGCATCACCGTCATCGGCTGGCAGGGGCTGGCCTTTCCCAATCCGATGACCTCCTTCTTTTACGTCGATGGCATGGTCCTGGCCTCCGTTGCCTATACATTCTTATGTCACCTCGGAATCGCTCGCAGCCGCCTTGGCCAAGCCGGCCATCCTTTGGCGCGGAGCGGCGGTCGGCTCTTGCTGGCCGCCAGCCTGGCCTGGGCCGGCGTCGTCTACTTGGGCAAGCGGACCCACGGCGCGACGGCCAGCGATCCCTACGCCTACGCCCAGATGGGCGTCGACCTGGCCGAGCGAGGCACCTTTCTCCACCGCCTCTCGCTCTTTGAGGAGGTGATGCCCCTGGACATCGCCTGGGCGCCCCTGCAGCCGGTGGGCTATCACATTCCCCGCAACGAACTGGGCGATAGTCCCAGCGTGTGGGCCACTGGCGCTTCGGTGCTGCTGGCCGCTGGGCTACTGGCTCCTGGGCGAAACGGGTCTCTATGTCACCACGCCCATCGTGGCCCTGCTGGCCCTGGGCGCCACCTGGGCGCTGGTGCAGGAGACGCTGCGGGGTAAAGCCCGTTCGATGCGCTACCTCGACCGGCGCCCTGGCCGTGGCCCTCACTGGCGACCTCACCCGAGCACGTGGACCGCCTGCTGGTGCCCATGGCCGACGCGCCGGCCCAGCTCTTTACGGTTCTGACCCTCACTCTTGGCCCTGCGGGGCATGCACCAGCTCCAGGCAGCAGCGGCGCAGCACCTGGTCCTTTCTCCTGGCCGGCGTCTGCTTTCGCCTGGGCCTACTGGATCCGCCACACCCAGCTCGTCCTGGTCCTGCCCGTTGTACTGGCCGCACGTGCTGGGAGTCACGCGGCGCTGCAGGCCCACAGCCGAAGCGAGGTCCTCCCGCTCGGCTCACCGCCCTGCGTCCTCCGCTGCTGCGTCTTTTTCGGCGCCGCCCTGGTGGCCGCCCTGCCCGACATCGTCTATCGCTGGCGTACTTTTGGCGGCCCGCTGGCCACCGAGACCACCGAGCTGCCGCTGATGGCCCTGCAGCACATCGGGCCCGTGGCCTGGCAGATGCTGCGCGATGCCCTGGTCGCCGGCGAATGGGGCTATCTCTTTCCCCTGGCCCTCTATGGCGGCTACAGGCTGGCCCGCGACCGGCGCCGCGAGGCCATCGTCCTGGCCAGTGCCTTTTGGCCGTGCTAGCTGGTCCATCTGACCTACCGCTCACTGCGTCTGCGGGATCTGATCTCGCTCTTTCCTCTCGTGGACCTGGCTGTCGCCTACGGGGCCGTGTCGTCTGGCGCGCTGGGTCCGTGGCCTGCTGCCCGGACCGCCGCAGCGGGCGCGGCTGGGCCGGGCGCTGCTGCCAGCGCGGCCATCGCCTGGATTGTCCTCAGCCTGGCGCTGTCCCGCTGGGCCATGGTCGACAACGTCTGGAAGCCGGGCTGGGCCTCCTTTGGCTACATGCGGGCCGAGCAGCGCGCCGCCTTTGACCGGCTGGCCGAGCTGACGCCGCCCGAGGCCATCATCGGCGCCTCGCTGAACGCTGGAGCGATCATGATGTACACTGGCACGGGACGCCATCCGGCCCTACGATAGCTGGACAGACGAAGAGTGGGGCATCTTTCTGCGGGCCATGCGGCACAGCGGCCGCCCTGTCTACCTGCTGGACGACGGAGATCTGATGGCCGAGTTCATCGACGGGCAGCGCAGTCGCCACCGGCTGACAGCCCATTGAAGAACTGGAGATGCCCTTGTTCTATACCCGGGACCGGGACACAGGCTGGCTCTATCGCCTGGAGTGGAGCCGATGACCAATCGAAGGACCCTCGTTCGGTGAACGAGGCAAGTACAGCCCGCGCAGGGGGATCTCCAATCTGAAGGCAAAGTGGCATCGAGCGCACACGGGCAGCCGAGCACAGGCGACCACCTGGAGACCGTTGGGCTGGCCAGATCTGCTGGCCCTGGTCGCGCTGGCGGCGCTGACCCTTCTTTTCTTCTGGAAGATCGCCCTGACCAACCGGGTGCTGGCCGGGCTGGATGTCTTTGCCTATTTTTACCCCTACCGGGACTTGACCAGTGAGGCGCTGCGCGCCGGGCGCCTGCCCCTGTGGAACCCTTATCTCTTCATGGGCGCGCCCCTGCTGGCCAATTCGCAGGCCGCGGTCCTCTATCCCCTGCACTGGCCGCTTGTCTGGCTCTCGACGCCCAAGCAGGTCGCCTGGAGCATCGTCCTCCACATCTGGCTGGCCGGAGCGGGACCTATCTCTTCGCCCGACTGGCCCTGCGACTGCGCCCCATGGCGGCCTTTGTGGCGGGCTGTCATCTTTGCTCTGGGTGGCTTTCTCGGCGCCCAGGTGGAACACCTCAACCAGCTCAACGCCTCGGCCTGGCTGCCCTGGCTGCTGCTCTGCCTGGAGGGGCGCATGGGCCAGGGGCGGCGCGGTGGCTGGCCGTACTGGGCGGCGGGGCCGTCGTCGGCCTGCATCTGCTGGCCGGCCATACCCAGGCGGCCTACATCGTATTCTTTGGGGCGGCGACCTATGCCCTCCTCAGAGGCTGGTGGGCCCCCTCCGGTTCGCGCTGGCGCACAGCGCTGTGGGGCATCGGCGCCCTGGCCGCCATGGTCCTGATGGGTGCGGTCCTGGCCGCCGGGCAACTGCTGCCTACGCTGGAGCTTCGGCGGCTGTCGGTCCGCAGCGGAGGATTGCCCTACAACGAGGCGGCGTCCTTCTCCCTGAAACCGGCATTGGTCTTCAAGGCATTTCTGCCCCCCTTTCTGTGGGAGCCTCCCTTCAGCGAGTACGTGGCCTACGTGGGACTGGCCGGCCTGGCCCTGGCAGGCGTCGGGGCCTGGGCGGTGTTGACCAGAAGCCGCCCGCAAGCCGTCAAGGCGGCTCCCTGGCCCAGAGTCGAGCCATGCTGGCCCTGGGCCTGCTGGGCGCGTTTCTGGCCTTTGGCGCCTACAATCCCGTCTACTATGTCCTCTACAAGGTGGTACCCGGGTTTTGACCTCTTTCGCGCCCCGGCCCGCTGGTTGCTGCTCTACAGCTTTGGCGCCGCGGTGTCTGGCCGGCCTTGGGCTGGAAGCGCTAGGCAATTGGGCCGCCGCCGAACGCCGGTTTCCGGCAAAGGGGCAAGGGTCTGGCGCGTGGCAAGTGGCCATCGTCCTGCTGGTGATTCTCGAACTGTTCCTGGCAGGGAGAAGGCTGGCCTACAACCAGCCCACGGCCCCGGCGGCCTTTGACTCGATGAGGACCGCGCCCGCCCATCTGCTGGCCGACCAGGCGGCGACCCCGGCGAGCCCTTCCGCTTCCTGAGCATGTCGGACATCGGCTACGATCCGGGCGACATGGCAGACCTGCAGGCCATGTACAGCTCGGAACTGCCCGAAGAGGCGATCTATGACCTCATCGTGGCTACCAAGATGAAAGAGGTGCTGGCCTTCAACCTGCCGCTGCGCTACCGTCTGTCCAGCGTGGATGGCTACGATGGCGGGCTGCTGCCCATCGGCCGATTATGTCAACCTCGAACGGCTTTTCCTGGCCGAGGACGAGATCTGGCCCGACGGTCGGCTCCGGCAGCAGCTCCGCGGCCGTGCCGCCAGCCCGGCTGCTGTCACTGCTCAATGTCAACTACGTCATCACCGACAAGACCCAGGACGTCTGGATCGACGACGTGTTCTATGATCTGGAGCATACAGTGCCCCTGGGCCAGGTTACGCTGACCGATTTGCCCGCTTTCGAAAGCACGCACCTGGGCATCGTTTCCTACCTCACCGAGTCCGCGGATCTGTCCGATGGAACGCCGGTGGCCAGGGTGATCGTCACCGACACGCTGGGCAGCCAGGTCGTTCTCACGATGCGCGCAGGGGAACACACGTCGGAAGGACAATACGCGACCCAGCCAGCAAGCCACAGACAGGCTCGCATCGGCCACCCCTGGCGGGACAACGCCCAGGGGAACGACTATACGGGCATGTTCGAGTTGGGCGGGCGCATCCAGCCGGCCGCCATCTCAGCGGAATCGCTCCTGCCCGGCCAGCGGGTACATCTCCGGGGCATGAGTCTCGTGGACACAGACACCGGCACCAGTCGCAGCCTGTCCGTCGATCCTGCCTACCGGCTGGCCCATTCTGGGGATGTCAAGGTCTACGAACATCTGGGCGCGCTGCCCCGGGCCTTTGTCGCCCACAAGGCCCAGGTCGTCGAGGACGACGAGACAGCACTGGCGATCCTGAGCGACCCGGCATTTGACCCAAGCCAGGAGGTGGTCCTGGCCAGCGGAGAGGCCCTGGCTGCCGTCACCGGAGGGCAAGAGGCGGAGATCAACCTCATCTCCTATGAACCCGAGGAGATTCTGCTCGAGGCCCGCCTGGAGGCCCCCGGCTATCTGGTGCTGACCGACACCTTCTACCCGGGGTGGGAGGCCAGCGTGGACGGCCAGCCCGCCCCTATCCAGCGGGCCAACCTCTATTTCCGCGCGGTGCCCTTGACGGCAGGAGAGCACCTGGTTGCATTCCACTACAGTCCAGCCAGCGTCCGGGTGGGGTTGGGCGTCGCGCTTTTTGCCTGGATCGCCTGGCTGGTCGCAGCCGCGGCCCTGGCAACTGCAATCATGGCAAGCCGTACTGGACGAAAAAAGATAACTGAGGTATAATGACGTACAGGGAGTATTGTCGAATCTACTCTGCCAGGTAGCGAGCAGATTACAGCACGATGCCATAGCTGGCAAGTAGAACCATTTGAATCGGAATGTTCTGAAACGAAGGAGAAAATCACAAGGAGGTTGTCCCGTGAACGTAGTTAATCGACTACTCATCATTGTTCTGCTGCTGGCCATCATTCTTTTGGCAGCCGTGCTTGTCATCGCGCCGAGGCAGGTTGTTGATCTGGGCGGCATGGCCCTTGACGGCATGGGGAGCTGGATCGACCTGTGGCAGACCCCGAAATACTGGCCGCTCTTTGCCAGCGGACGGGTCGTGATTGGCGGCGCGCTGGTGCTCTTGTGTCTCCTCCTCCTCTGGTTGGAGTTGCGGAAGCCAAAAAAGAAAACCATCCGCGTCCAGCAGGTTGCTGGCGGAGATGCAAGCATCTCGGTCGACTCCATTGGCCAGCGACTGGCCTACAACATCGACCAGTTACCTGACGTCATCAAGGTGTCGCCCCGCATTTCTGGCCGATCTCGCGGGGTGGATGTGGAGCTGGTTCTCGAGACATCGCCCGACGTTGATGTCCCCATGAAAACGGAAGAGGTACTTCAGGTCACTCGGGAAGTTATTGAGGACCGCATGGGGCTTAAGCTGGGCAAAGTCGAGGTCAGAGATCAAACACGCGCCCTACCCCAAAGAGTAGAGCGCGGCCACCAACGACCTCGGGGGCTGTGAGCAGGCACCGGGCCCTCACAGCCCCCGAGGTCGCGTGTTGGGGCATCGCGGCTATTGCCGTGTACCCTGCACGATGGCCTCACCTTCCAGGATCTCCAGCGCAGTGACATCTACGCCCAGCTGGAGTTCATCGACAGTCTGGCTGACACTCTTTGACAGCGTTTCAAGGGCGCCAGCAGGAATAGGAACAGCGCCGGCTGTGACTTCCTCGATCTCGACGATGACTCTACCGTCCTCGATGCGTGCCGAGGCAACCACAAAGAAGTCAGACTCGATGGGCAGAAGATTGGTAACACGACCCGACCCATAGATTTTGCCTTTCGTGAACCACACCTGCGGATTGCTAACGGGAGGCTCATCGTACTCGGCCAGCTTTGCGGCCAGCAAGGAAGTGAGTTCGGCATCGGTCACGCGCAGGATGAATTGCTGTCCAGGCGCCCCACGCAAGTTCTCGCCCAAGCGAGACTCGAGTTGCTCTGCGGACTCGGTTGACACGACAATGGGATGCGGCGGCGTTGGCGCAGGATTGGACAATAGGTTGCACGGACCACAAGCCAGGCTCAGTAGTACCAACATAGGTACCACCAGGCGAAGCGCTAGGGGTCGCTTTTGCATCTCGATCTGACCTCCCGGGAACTCTTTTGCCGGCTTCAGTCGCGCTTTCGATAGCGTGACACTCGGACACTTTGGGCCAGCGATTGGGCTCTTGACGGCCGATTATAACACAACACCTGGAGACGAGCGAATCTAAGGCTATGGAAGGTGAAAAAAGCGCCCAGCGCGACACGGGCCAGAATCTGAGCGCAACTGCGGGCCGCAGGATTGACCAGGCTGCCGACCAGCCAGATACCGGGCAGGGCGGCATGGCCGGCGCCTCCCCCGAATCACCCACTCTGCCCATCAAAGCCATGGTTGAAAGCCTGCTTTTTGTGGCCGACGAACCGGTGCAACCGAGCAGGCTGGCCGCGATCTTGGACGCCAGCGAGGATGAGGTACAGGCGGCCCTGAGAGAGCTGGCTGAAGAATATGAACAGCAGCGCGGAATCCGCCTGCAGTTCACCAGGAGCCGGGTCCAGATGGTCACCGCGCCCGAGTCGACAGAGATCGTACGCCGCTATCTGGGATTGGAGCTGGATGGCAAGTTGTCCCCTGCCGCGCTGGAGACCCTGGCCATCGTCGCCTACCGGCAGCCGGTCACGCGGGCGCAGGTCGAAGCGATCCGGGGCGTGAATGCTGACAGCGTGCTTCGGACCCTGATCAATCGGGGGCTCATCGAGGAATTGGGGCGGTTGGACCAGGCAGGCAGGCCAATCATCTATGGTACCAGCTTTGAGTTCCTCCAGCAATTCGGGCTGGCCAGCCTGGAGCAGTTGCCCGCCCTGGAGGACTCGGGCATCCTAGAGGCTGCGACATGACCTCTCCAGCGGCGAGAGTCCCATGAAAGCGCTCATTGATGCGATCAGACGTTTCTCCTGGCAAAAGAAGCTGGTGACGGCCGGCTTAATTTTGCTTATCGTGCTGACCTGGTTGGCCGTCTGTCTTATCCTCACCGGCGTCCTGGCTCCCTAGCAATCGGGTAGGAGGGGGCCTCACGGCCCCCGTCCTCCCACACCACCGGACGTACTCATCGTATCCGGCGGTTCCCTCTGCGGTTTCAGCTCAGCGTGTGTGTCCGCTGGTCAAGGCTCGTTCTCGGTTCAACGCCGTGGATGCTTGCCACTCCTCGAACGCAGCAGATCCGGTTCCGCCTTCGCCGCTCGCGCCGGGGCGCACGCTCTCCCTACTGGGTCCACGTGCCTTACTGTTGCTCCACATCCATCGAGTATCCTCGTCTGCTCCTTGCCGCAGAAGGTTCGGCCCTTCGTCAGCTCTCGCCGACTACTATGGCCTCTGCTGACTTCTCTACATCCTTCCCGCACCGTTGCCGTTGTGGTAGTCTGGTTCGCCCAGACAGATGTAGAGACCTCCCAGGGTAAGTCGTGTCTCTTTCCCTCGGTCCCCGCCGGATTTACCCCCACAGCGTTCCGGATGACTATCGGGCATCCCCATCCATTGCTGGGTTACCCCGCTGCGCCGGCCTTCTATCCGGTTTCTGTTCGTCGGGTCCGAGTTTTGCCTCCCTGCCTTCCGGCAGGCCGCTTCCTTCAGATTCCGCCTCGCGGCGGACACCCTTGCTTGGGCTAGCGGTTCCGGTCATCACGGCCCGCAGAGGACTTGCACCTCCTAGATACACGACATGCCTGGCACACAAGAAAAAGCGACCGGGTCCCTCCCGGCCGCAAGTACTCTGTGCGTCGTCTCCTACGCGGCACGTCGTCTCCTACGCAGCGCGTAGTATCTGTATCCTACGCGGCACGTTGTATCTTACGCGACGCGTTGTACCCACAGGCCTACTCGGGTTCTGGTTGGCTAAGCCTTGTCAGTCTGTACCGGCTTGATGCCGTCGTATATTCGCAAACCGCCAATCGTCCGCAAGATCGTTGCCGCTGGCCGTCCCAGCCGGGCCTCGAGATCCTTGGACGACAGTGGTTCGTTGCCATTGGCCAGAAATGTGCGAAAGACAGCGGTCGACAAGGGCGTCGACTCGGTTATGTACTCCGGCTTCTCGCTGCAGCAGGTCCGCAGCGAATGCCACAGGCCGTCTACGCGGGTGACTTGGGCCGTCTCAGCATCGATCCAGTCGACAAGCTCGGCTGTCTGGTAGCTTTTGTACCGGTCCTGACACTCTTCGCAGAGATGCGTCAGCAGGTGAACGCGAAAGTTACGCTCTGTCTCTTCCCACCAGTCAAAATCAATGTGGAACTTGGTATCAACCGTCGGTCTTACCCACTTGGCCATAGCTAACTCTCACATTCGTTCTCGTCTCGTTGGTTAGGGCATCAAAGCCGGGTCAAAGGTCCAGTATCCGCCGCCCATCGAAACAAAGGCTGCCTGAGTGGACAAGAGCGCGAAAACTGGTCCAGGCGCTACGCGCTTGAGCACATTCACAGCGCTGTAGATGGTCTTGGCATGTACCGTGCCCTGGGGACTGAGCTGACTGAGCGAGGGCATGATCTGGGCCATGATCTCCAACAAGCTGTCGCCCCTGGCCCTGGTCTCGGACCAGACCTTGTCAAGGTCATCCGGGTTGTCTTCGGCGATGGCCAGCCGGTCGTCAAAGTCGCACGAGATGGGCAGCTTGCGCGTCTGGAACAGAAGTGCATTGTCCTCCGCTCTGGCCAGTGGGATCCACGTGGGCTGCAACCGCCGCCGGTCATAGTCCACGGTGATGACCCGGGGATCGCGGGTTCGTTCGAGCTTGATGCGGACGCCCACTGGAAGCTTGTTCTCTTCGTACCACTGCGCGAGCCCGTAGACATAGGATGACTCGTGGACGATCCAGCCCTGCATCTTGGCGCCCGTCTGGCCATCCACGAGCACAACCGGGGTGTGGTGGCGGGTCGCCTGTGGGAATAGGGCCCGTGTCCGGAGGGTCAAAGGCAGGGTGCCACAGCGTCGATGGGGATATGTCAAGGCGATGGTCGTACGGTATATTCGGCGCCCTACGCCCCACACATCCTTTCCGCTGCCCTCATCATCGATATCCTGCTCAATCGCCAGGAGTTCGGGGGAGATATCTTTGCGTTTGTAAGCGACCTTGCTCAGGACGAGCCTTTCCGGCGGCTCCACGACAGGTTGGGGAATGAGGCGCCGCAGGTACCAGACGTCCCGGCCGCTATCACCGATGTTGTCGAAACGTTCGTCGCTTTCCAGAGCGTAATTCAACGAGAGGATCTGCACGACCTCTGGGATCTCGGCAGGAAGGTCCAGGTCGGCGAGAAATTCGGCTGGTTGCATGGGCCGGCCTTGAATCTCAATCAACGCCTCTGCGATGTGCAGGTGACCGGTCTGAACTGGCGCCAGCAGCTCTCGGAGGAACCACTCCTCTTTGTAGAGCACAAATTCTTCATGGGCCATCAAGACTTCCGCCATCTCGTCTTTGACAATATCCCCATAGGCATCGTAGAGTTCAACCAGCCCCTGCAGGTCACCCGCGGCCAGCAAGTCCTCTTTGCCGGCCACCTGGTCCAGGGCATGCGCGCTGGTAAGCCCGGAGGCAAATTCGCAGGGCTCTTCGCCCCAATCAACACCATCCTCTAATTCCACTTGTATGGCGGTGAAATCACCGTATTCTGGGTTGCGGCCCAGGCGAGAACCTGTTACGCTGCCGCGGGCGAAGCCAAGCGCAGGAAAGATCAGCTCCTCGCCCTCCTGGTACTCTTCTCCAGGTCGATACAGCCGGCCTTCGCTCAATCCGACCCGGATGCTCTCTTCTTCCTGGCGGCAGAGGCGCTCAATTTCCAGATTGGCCAACTCTTCTGAGGAAACTGGTCGCCCCAGATCCAAGATCTGATCATATACCCGGCCCACCTCAGTGGCGCCGAACTCGTATTCCTCTTCCCAGTAAGCTGCAGTCTGTGTTCTGCGTTGGATCACGGGGCTCTCCTTCTGAGGGCCGCCTTGCGGCATGGCCCATTCACAAACGAGGGCCATTATACCAGGTTTCGCAGGCATTGACAACTGGCTGCGCGCGCGGGGCAGTTCATTGCTTTCCACAGTGCTTTGTGATATACTATCGCCATCATACAGAAGCGGTCGCTGCTAGGGGGCGCTACTGGCAAACGCTAATAGCGCCCGCTACTATGGGAGGAGGCAACATTGGGTCAATTGCTCGTCAGTCTGTCTCAACTGGCGATAGCGCTCATCTTGAGCGCTATCGCTGCCTATCTGACTTTTTATCTGTTCCAACTTTTTACGCGGGACCTCGACGAGTGGGAGGCCCTGCGCCAGGGAAACGCGGCGGTGGGCGTCGTCCTGGGAGCCATGCTGATTTCGGTGGCCATTGTCTTGCGACCGGCCATCGTAGTCAGTCCTTCCGTCTGGGATGTGGGCCGGACCTTTTTCTTCCGCGTGCTGCTGGCCCAGGCACTGCAATTGGTGGTTGGCATGGTCCTGGCCGTCATCACGCTGACGATTGGGCTCTATTTCTTTTCCGCACTTACCAGAGACATCGATGAGGTGGAAGAACTCGGAAAGGGAAACCTGGCCATCGCCGGATTACTGGCCGGCGTCGTGATAGGTATGGGCCTGATGGTGGCCCAGGCGGTGGGCCAGGTCATGGGCTGGGTTGCTTCGCTGGTATTCTGACGGAGGATCATCTGTGACAAAAGAACCGGAGTTGGTCTGTGTTCAGAAGTGCTATGGCATGGATGTCGCCCAGATCTTTAAGGCCAAGCTGGAGGCCATGGACATCCCAGCGCTGCTGGAATATGATAGCGCCGGCAAGCTCTTTGGCCTGACCATCGATGGCCTGGGAGAGGTGCGGGTGATGGTCCCAGAATCCTACGCCGCCGAGGCCGAAGCGCTGCTGTCGGATGTTGGCGATGGCACAGATGGGGATGCGCTGGAGGACGAAGGCGATACCCAGATCTGATCTGGCTCAAGCCGGTTCGTAGTAGGCGCTTCAGCGCCGTCCAGGCTGAAGACTCAGAAAGTGCGTTGAAACGCGCACTACGAACGGCATCTGGCCTGGCTCAGGCCCGTTCGGAGTAGGCACTTCAGCGCCGTCCGGGCTGAAGATTCGGCTCGCGGCACAAACAGCACGTCGAAACGCGCATTACAAACATGCGATTCATGGCCGGGAACCCAATATCGCGTCAGCGGGCATGCCCGGCTTGAGCAGGTAGTCCGAATTTGGCAATTGCACCTTGACCGCGAAGACCATATTCACCCGCTCTTTTTCCGTTTGCACGTTCTTGGGGGTGAATTCGGCCTGTTGAGCGATGTGCGAAACGGTTCCGGTGAACACCTGGCCGGGAAACGAATCGACTCCCACCTCGACGGCCTGGCCCAGGAACACGCGTCCCAACTCATCCTCGGGAACATAGATCGTCAGATGGACCGGGTCGAGGTTGGCCACGGTCAGCAGGGTCGCCCCGGGCAGAGCGACCTCGGCCGCGTGGGCGGAACGGCTTGTGATCAGCCCAGATATCGGCGTGCGCAGGATCATTTTGTCGAGCTGGGCCTCCAGCGCTGAGACGCCCGCTTGGGCCTGAACCACCAGGGCCTCTGCTACTGCCACGTCCTCCGGGACGGGGCCGGCTTTCAGCTCGGCCACTTGAGCCGCTGCTACTGCCACCCCCGATTCTGCGACATGGGCGTTGGCCTCGGCCTGATTGACCAGGCTGGCGATGGCCAGGGGCTCATCCCTCAGCGCTCTGAGCGCCGCCAGCGTCTTTTCCGCGCCGGCCTTGTCGGCCTGGGCAACCTCTAATCCCGCCTGCGCTGCCTGTACCTGATAGTCATAGACGCGGTACAGTCCCTTCTCCTCCATCGATCCCTGGCCGCGGTAGGGGTGTCTCATCGCTTCCGCCTGGGCGATCTGCGCCCGGGCCTGTTCGATCTGCGTCTTGGCCAGATCCACGGCGGCCCTGGCCTCAACGATCTGGGACTGGATCTCCTGCGGGTTGTCGAGCAGGGTCCGGGCATCTTGAACCGCCGAGCGGGCGGCGTCTCGTTCGGCCACAGTCTGGAGTACCACCGCCTCGGCTGCCAGGATCTGCGCGGGATGGACGCCAGCCTGGACATTGGCCAGGTTGGCCTGGGCCACCGCTACCGCAGCCTCAGCCTGAGCCAATTGGGCCAGCAGCGAACTGGTGTCCAATTCGACGAGCACTTGATCCTTCTCGACCGAATCGCCTTCTTCGGCGTCCAGGCGCACGATCCTGCCGCCAAACTCAGAGACCAGGGCTACTTCATCTCCCTCGATGCTCCCTGAGGCGATGAGGGCCTCTTCTTCCACTGTTTCAGCCTGTCCGCCGATGGAGGCCACGAATGCCTCGGCCCGGCTGGCCTGCATACCGCCGTCGACCAGGAATTGGGTGGCCTGCTCCGGCGCGTTCTGCGCCCACCACCAGCCGCCGGCCAGGGCTGCGACTAAAATGAGTATCGATATGATTATGAACCCACGTTTCATGTTTTTCCCCTGCTCACTGCTCTGTAAGGATCACGGCATCGGCCGGCATGCCCGGCTTGAGGGCATGGTCGTCGTTTGGCAGTTTTACCTTTACGGCAAAAACCATGTTCACCCGCTCCTCGCGGGTCTGCACATTCTTGGGCGTGAACTCGGCCTGGCTGGCGATGAAACCAACCGTACCCGGAAAGGTCCGGTCCGGATAGGCATCCACAGTGACCGAGACCGGCTGCCCAATCTGTACCATGCCTATCTCGTCCTCCGGCACATAAACGGTCAGCGTCATGTTTTCCAGGTCGGCGAGGGTCGCCAGGGGCGCGCCCGGGACAGCAAGTTCCCCAACGTGGGCAGGCATCTCTAGCACCAGGCCGGAGATGGGCGCTGGCAGCGTCAGCTTTTCCGTCTGTACCTCCAGCAGGTCTAGTGCGGCGCGCGCCACCCCGACCTGTGCTTCGACAGCGGCGATCTGCTCCGGCGTAGCCCCAATTCCCAGACCTTCTAGCTGGGTCTGGGCCAATCTCTACGCCCGAGGTGGCTATCTCGTATCGGGACTCGGCGGCATTTGCCGCGGCCTGCAGCGCCACCGGGTTGGCTCGCTGTCGCTGCAGTTCAGCCAGGTACTGCGCCGCGCCCTGCCGGGCCGCCTTGGCCTGGTCAAGCCCAGTCCAGGCCACCCAAGACTCGTAGGTTGAGATGGCCTGCTGCTGGCCCGTCTGCAGCTTGACGTCGGCTGGCAGCTTGACCCGGTACTCAAGGTCTCCAACAGGGATATTGAAGGGCTCAAAGTCCTCCACCATGCGTGCGATCTGGTCGGCCAGCTCACGGCCGGCCTGGGCCGAATTGGCCAGCGCTTCCACCTGCTTGGTACGCAGGTCCAGGCTCGCGACGCGGGCCCGTGCCGCCGTAATGGCCAGATCCAGCTCCTGGGGATTGTCCCGCATGACCTGGGCATCCTCCCAGGCCACGAGCGCGGCCTCCTGGGCCGCCTGGGCCTGGTCCAGCTGTGCCTGGGCGTGGGCCAGCGTCTCCTGGCGTACGCCAGCTTTCACCTGGTCCAGGCGCTTCCATCACACCCAGATCCGCCTGGGCCATCTCGATCTGGGCCTGTAGCAAGGCATCATCCAGCTCCACCAGCGTGGCGCCAGCGACAACCTCATCGCCCTCGCCCGCATGGAGAGCCACGATGCGCCCGCCCAGCTCGGTCGTCACCGAAGCCTCGTCGGCCTCTACAAAACCCGAGGCGACAATGCCCGGCGGCTCTTCTTCAGGCTCCAGGCCCAGTTCTTGAACTGCGCCGTCCAGTTCCTCCTGGGCCAGGACCAGTACATCTGGGTTCTCGTTCGCATACCACCAGCCTGCCGCCACTGCAGCCGCCACCACGAGGCAGACAGCCGCTATTACAATCGCACGTTTCATTAGCTACCCCTACTCTCAGTAATTGGCGAGGTCTTGTCCGCCGTGTTGGGCTTGCGGCTGCGGTCGGGAAGACCTTGCCGAACAAATAGAACAAACTAGCCCGCCTCACCTGGTTGGACGAGGTCTCCGACCGACGTCCCTCGCGGCTGCGGTCAGGAGACCTTGCCGAACGGAAAAATCACGTCTCTTTGGGCGCCCGCACACTGGAGATAAAGACATCCTCCAGCGACGGAGCGATCGACGTCCATCGTTCGCACTCGCACCCCTGCCTCGGCCAGCACGTCTTCGATCTCGCGGCATGAGCGCCACCACGTCGGCGGCGACGGCGTGGATCAGCGCGCCATAGAGCGCCACCTCTTCAAAGACGCCCATCTCCCGCAGTGCCGGGATGGCCAGGGCCGGGCTCGGTCGCAGTCGATCTCCAGCACCTGCCCCCGCATCTCTGGTCTCCTTGATCTCTGCCGGCGAGCCATCAGCCACGATCTGGCCATGCTGGATGAAAGGCCAGGTTCTGGCAGTGTTCGGCCTCGTCCATATAGTGGGTCGTGACCATGATGGTCGTCCCTCCTTCGGCCAGATCGTAGAGCAGATCCCAGAAGGCGCGGCGGGAGATGGGGTCTACGCCGGCCGTCGGCTCATCCAGAAAGAGCATCTCTGGCTCGTGGATGATGGCCGTGCCCAGGGCCAGGCGCTGTTTCCAGCCCCCCGACAGGTTTCGCGTCAGCTCCCGCTCGCGTCCTTCCAGGCCGGCCATCTCCAGCACAAACTGCTTGCGCTCCCGCAGGCGCCTTGCCCCGCACGCCATAGGTGCGCCCATAGAAATTCAGGTTCTCGTCCACAGTCAGGTCGTCGTACAGGCTGAAGCGCTGCGACATATAGCCGATGCGCTTCTTGATCTCGGCCGTCTGCTTCACGATGTCAAAGCCCAGGACCGTGCGCCTCGCCCGAGGTCGGCTTCAGCAGGCCCAGCAGCATGCGGATGGTCGTCGTCTTGCCCGCACCGTTGGGTCCCAGGAAGCCAAAGATGGCCCCCCGCTCGACGGTAAAGCTCACGCAGTCCACGGCCGTAAAGTCGCCAAATTCTTTGGTCAGCTCGACCGCCTGCACGGCGTGAGTTGTTCGCTCCGTTCTACCATCGTTTGCCATTGTGCCTTGATCCTGCGCCCATCCAAGCATGGTCCGTCTGACCTATTCGCTGTCATCCTCCAGTTCCTCTGGCTGCTCGCCGTCTGCGGCCAAGCGTCGGTGCCGGACCGGCGCATCCATCTGCTTGCGCACCAGCGAGATGAATGCCTCTTCCATCCGCGGCCGGGTCTGGCGCAAGGCCAATGCACCTCGATGCCCTCCGCCGGCAGCGCCGCCAGCAGTGCTCCTGGCGGTCGGCCGACGCTGTCCACAAAGACGTGCAGCAGGTCGCCGTAGGTCTGGACCTCCAGCACGCCATCCAGCGGCTGACCACCTGTTCGGCGCGGCGCAGGTCCGAGGGCCGCACCTCCATCAACTCGCCCGCCACCAGGCCCTTGATCTGGTCCGGCGTGTCGCAGACAATGATCTTGCCCTCGTACATCAGCCCCACCCGCGAGCAGCGCTCCGCCTCGTCCATGTAGGGCGTGCTGACAAAGATGGTGATGCCCTGCAGGTGCAGCTCGGTCAGAATGTCCCAGAACTCCCGGCGGCTCACCGGGTCCACGCCGGTGGTCGGCTCGTCCAGAAAGATGATTTCTGGCTGGTGGATGAGCGTGCAGGCCAGGGCCAGCTTTTTCTGCATCCCGCCCGACAGATGCGCCGCCCGCCGCTTTCGGAATTCGGTCAGACGCGGCAAAGCGCAGCAGGCGTTCCTTGCGCTCCCTGCGCTCCCGGCCCCGCACCTGGAAGACGTCGGCGAAAAAGTCCAGGTTCTCCGTCACCGAGAGGTCGCCGTAGAGGTTAAAGCGTTGGGCCATGTAGCCGATGCGGCGCTTGATCTGCTCCGGCTCGGAGACCGTGTCAAAGCCAGCCACCTCTGGCCCAGCCCTCCGTGGGATCCATGATGGCGCACAACATGCGGATGGTGGTCGTTTTGCCCGCGCCATCCGGCCCGACCAGGCCAAAGATCTCGCCCTGCCGCACCGCCAGGCTTAGCCCATCCACAGCCGTGACGCTCTTGAAGCGCCGGGTCAGATTATCCGTTTCGATGACCATGTCGTCTACAGCCATTTCCGGTTCCACCAACGGTTCTCCATTCAGCTAGCCGTCCACCAGGCTATTCGCCATCGTCTGGGTCCTTCTCAAAAAGAAGCGTATAGTAGAAAAATTGCCCGCCTTTTCCTTCAGCCGGAATCCAGCGCTGGCAGCCTTGCTCATCAATGTCCTGGCCAGCGGATAGTCGGGATCCACCAGCAGCTCACTGAAGGCCAGTATCCCGCCTGGGGCCAGGACACGGTGAAATTGCGCCATGGCCCGATCAGGATCGGGGATTTCGCCAATCACGCTGATCATAAAGATGGCGTCAAAGGTTCCATCCTCGAAGGGCAGGTCATAGACATTGGCCACCCGGGCCTCGATGTTCGTCACCCCCTCTGTCTCTGCTCTGTGCAGGACCCGCTCGATCATCTTGGGCTCGATGTCGATGGTCACCACCCTGCCATTGGCCCGACTCGCTGGGCAGCGCCAATGGTATAGGTTCCGTTCCCCGGGCCTACCTCCAGCACCGTCATGCCCGGCTCGATACCATGGCGCATCGCCGTCTCGTACGGGGGCTGGAGCCTACGCCGCAGAGGGTTATCGATGGCATTCGCCAGAAACTGCGGGATAGGAAACTTGTAGAAGTAGCGTATCACGCGGACGATCGTGTGCAGTCCGACCAGGAACAAGGGCAGTCCCACCAGGCCATAAAGCAGCAGCCTGAGTGCCTTTCCCCCCTTGTTCTGTTCACGCCCAACCTTGATATCTTGTGTGCTCACGCCCATTTCCCTCTCAAATCGCCCCGACCTCTTAGAGACGAATGTCCGGATCGGTGGCTCGGCCAGGATCGCGCCTTCTGGGCACTGCTTCACACAGGCCGTACACTGCTCGCAGGCTTGCGGACACGCCACCCACACCTTCTGCCGGCCGTCCAGATGGTACATCTCAAAGACGCCCTTGGGACAGACCTCCACACAAGTCGGGCAGCCTTTGCAGGCCACGCGATCCACCCCCAGGGCAAAGTGCTCATCCAAATCGTAGCCGAATTTGGCCCAGATCTTGAGGACCCAGGGCCATTTCCGGCCCCAGAATGCTACGGTAGAACCGGCGTACAGCGGGCTGGATGCCATCCAGATCAAAGCCCAGCACCAGGGCCACGGCCAGGATGGCCAGGCTCCAGCCCACGATATTTGCCGCCGTCCAGCCACCCAGCAGCAGCCCGTAGGCCGTCACGCCGGCACGCCAACAAGGCCCAGCAGCAATGTCTTGACCAGGCCCACCGGTCCCGGCACCAGGCGCATCACCGGTTCGTAGAAGACAAAAACAAAGAGCGTAAAGCCCCAGATCAGGGCCAGGACGCCGGGCAGTGAGCCCCGAGCAAAAATGGCCAGCGGGATAGCGGCCACGATGGACATGGGCGTGGCCCACATGACCGCCATCTCCAAGCCGATCGCCCAGGGGAAACCTGGCCTGGCGCATGGTCTCCGTTTTCTGATAGCCGGCAGCCACATAGTCGGGGATGTCCCGAGCGTAGACCGGCCCAAACCTGCAGCTGCCAGCCTGTCTCCTGCTTCCACCTGCGCCACGTCGATGCCCGGCGCCGACAAACTGGGGCAGGATCAAGGTCCTGTGGTTGACCTTTTCGGCGATGCCGCTGGTCTTGAGGACCGAGGTGACGGAATGAGCGTTGAGCATGCCTCCACCCGCCGCGCACCAGACGTTGATGCCCTTGCTGGGCGCAACCAGCAGGTAGCAATCCAGCCCTTTCAGCGCCCGGGTGACCCGCCGGGCCGTCAGATCAAAGTTGCAGGTAAGAAAAACGGGCGCACCAGGTCCCGGCTGGCCAATGATGCGCAGCCCGGTCTCGGTCGAAAACGGGAAGAACCGGAACATCGTCTGAATGATCGTCTTGACAGCATCAACCACTATCACTTGGACATGCCCCCTTCTGAATCCGCCAGGTCACGCGCCTGCCCCGCTTCGACGACACCGGAGGGCAGCCCGCTGACGGCAACATACAGTCTCAACGTCCCACCCAGATACTGCCCGCTGTCTACGATCTGAAAACCAGCTCCCGTGATTCTCGCGGCCAGGCCCGAAACCCGGCGCGTCGTATTCTGTGTCAGCAAGAAAGCCAGGACCGCAAAGGGTAAGCGCAAAAGAAAGCTTCCCACGCGCCCTGCGAATGAATCGGGCAACACCTCGTCAGCAACCATCAAGCAACCACCGGGCCGCAGTATGCGACGGCACTCGGCCAGCGTGTAGCCAATCTCGTCCCCGGAGAGTTCGCTAAAGACCAGAGAGCTGACGACGGCGTCGAAACTGCCATCGGCAAAGGCTGTATCCAGGTCGACAGCGCCCAACTCTCGCAGAGACACACGGTCCGCCAGGCCCGATTCCCGCACCCGCCGGCCCGCCTGGGCCAGCATCGCCGGCGAAACATCGATACCGGTGACCCGGCAACCATCTTCCGCCAAAAGGAGGGCCAGGGAGCCCGTGCCGCAACCCACGTCCAGCACCCGGGCACCCGGATCGAGGCGGGCCGTCATGTCCCGATGTACTTGCTCCAGTCGCCCTGCCAGCAGCAGATGCATCCCCCGGTCGTATCGATCCGGAGCCGTCTCCAGGACTTTCATATAAACGTAGGACATCTCGGGAATGAATCTCCTAGCCCAAGCGCTTGCGAAACCGAGCCGCCGACAGAAGCAGGATCGCGACCCCAAAAACCGTCATGGCTAACACCTGAGGATACAAGATCTCGAGTCCGACTCCCTTGAGAAAGATACCCCGGATAACGACCAACATGTATCGCAGTGGCACCACGTAGGAAACGGCCTGCAGCCAACCAGGCATGGCCTCAATGGGAAAGAAAAAGCCTGCCAGAAAGATGGCCGGAAGCATCGTGAGCCAGGTCAACAGCATGGCCTCCTGCTGCGTATTGGCCACCGTCGAAATAAAGATGCCAATTCCCAGCGATGTCAGCAAAAAGAGCGCCGAGAGGCCCAACAATAGCCCCAAGCTGCCGCGTATCGGCACCCCGAACCAAAAGACCCCCAGAGCCAGAACCTCCAGAACGCCAATGAATGAGACCGCAGCATAGGGCACGACCTTGCCGATGATCAGTTCCAGCGAACGAATCGGCGTCACGATCAGTTGCTCGATGGTGCCGCTCTCCCGTTCGCGGACGATAGCCTGCGCCGTAAAGAGTGCGGTCAAGAAATAGAGAATCATGCCAATAATGCCCGGGATCATGAAATTCGCGCTCTTCATCTCCGGGTTGTACCACACCCGGGGGCGGACCTGCACGCCGGGCATCGAGTCTGGATCGATGCCCGTGCTTTGCTCCAGCAGCTCCATCGAATAGGCCTGCCCCACCGCCTGCGAGGCGGAAAACACGGTACTGGCCACGCTGGGATCGGAGCCGTCAATCACAAAGGCGATCTGGCTCTGGTCCCCGGCCGCCAGCTTTTGTCCATAGCCCGCGGGAATGATCACGCCAGCCCGCGCGTCGCCAGCGTCCACCAGGTAGGCCAATTCGCGATGTGACGCGGCGTGCGCGACCACGTCAAAGTACTTTGAAGCCTTGTAGGCCTCGATGAGGTCGCGGCTGGCCGCCGATTTGTCCTGGTCCAGCACCGCCGTACGAAGCTGGTCGATGTCGGTGGTGGCGGCATAACCCATCAGAAGCAGTTGGATGACGGGCATCAGGAGCATTACCGCCAGGGTACGCTTGTCGCGAATGATGTGCAGAAACTCTTTGCGCATGACAGACAGCGTCCGGACGATCATGGCCTATCCCCCATCTGCGGGCCGCAAGCCATCAAAAACCAGCGTCGCCTGGACCTCTGGCACCTCGTGCCACCTCGACTGGAGCGGCTCGTCACCGAGGATGCGCAGGAAGAGCAAACCGATAATCATGGCCTGCACCACACGCACCGTCAGGGGAACATCGACCGGCCGGATGTGCCCCAGGTCGATCTGCGCCTGCAGATAGCGTTCCAGCAGCAGCGAAATGCGCAGCACGAACTGCTGGTAGAACTGCTGGCGCAGCTCGGCATTGACAAAGACCTCCGGCAGCACCGCTCGAAGCATCTCCTGCCCTTCCTGCATGCGGCCCATGTGCTCCCGGAACATCGCGACAAAGAATGCCTTAACATCACCCTGCAGTGCTTGCATCAACTCACCCGGCAACTGGTCCAGCTCTGCGATGCGGGCCATGATGGCCACCAGCAGATCGAGCTTGTTGTCGAAATAGTTATAGATGGTGCCGTCGGCCACGTCGGCCAGCTCGGCGATATCGCGGATGGTGGCCTGGTGAAAGCCCTTCTCGGCAAAAACCGCGGCTGCGGCATCGAGGATCCGGGCCTCGCGCTCGCGTTTTAGCCGGTCCCGTCGCGACAAGGGCTGATTTCCCGCAAGATGACTCATAAAAGATGCCCTCCGGCATTGGTGAATTTGCATTCAATAATGAATTATCATTCATTATTGTATCACAACCTGTGCCTGATGTCAAGGGTTTTCGCGAACCGGCATCTGTTTTTTAACGTACAGTCCAATCCAGAATCAGATCCCTGCCCTGCTAGAGGCGTCTCCGAAGGAAAAGGACCGTGACCACCATAATGACGAGGCCCAAGGCGGCCAGGCTGACCAGCTCTCGCCAAAAGATCTCTACGCCGGCGCCCTTGAGCAGGATGCCGCGCAGGATCAACAGCCAGTGCTTGATGGGTACAAAGTTGGCGAGCGCCTGCAGCAGCTGGCGGCATGTTCTCCACGGGAAACGCATAGCCGGAAAAGACCATCTCGACCATGATCAGGGAAAAGGCCAGCATCAATGCCTGGACCTGGGTCTTGGATACTGCCGAAATCATCAGCCCCCATACCATCTCGATGAGCAGGTAGAAAAAGGCGATGAGCAGCAACAAGGACCATGAGCCGCGCATCGGTATCTTGAAGACAAAGACGACCAAGGCCAGCATGACCAGAAAATTCAGGTAGGACAGCATCAGGACAGGCAGTGCCTTGCCCAGGATGCAGTTCCAGGCTGCGCAGTGGCGTGACCATGAACTGCTCCAGGGTGCCCAGCTCCCGCTCGCGGGCGATGCCCAGCGATGCCAGCATCAGCGCTATCCCGGCCAGCATGAAGCCCAGTTCCGACGGCACTTCATAGTGGGAGGTCTTGAGTTCCTCATTGAACCAGACGCGAACGTCCAGTCCAATAACCTCACCCGCTCCTGCTGCCATGGGCCCCAGGCGTTCCAGGGCGATGTTCTGAGAATAGGTGGCGATGGCCCCTTCGGCGCTCATTTGCACCGCCCGCGCGGCACTGGGGTCGGCGCCATCCAGGATGACCTGCATCTGGGCCGGTTTGTCGGCGCTGCGCAGCCGCTCCTCAAAGTCCGGCGGGATCAGGATCGCCACCAGGGCCGCCCCACCGTCCACGAGGGCCCGCGCCTCTTTTTCCGTCTGGACGTAGAAATCAGCGTCAATGGTTTCGGTATTCTCCAGCGCTTGAACCAGTTCCCGGCTGGCGGCCGAAAGGTCGCGGTCCACAATGGCTGCCGGGATGTGCTCGATGTCGCCCGAAGTGGCCCAGGCCACCATGGCCAGCTCGGATATGGGCCCCAGGAGCACGAACAGCAGGATCAGCTTGTCCCGCCACAGGTGGATCAGTTCTTTGACTGCCAGGGTCCAGATACGCTGTAGCATGGCTAGGTGATTTTTTTCTTAAAGAGCAGGATGGCCAGGCCCATGAAGAGCAAGCCCATGGCCAGCAAGGCCAGGGCATAGGGCCACAGCGCGTCGAGACCCTGGCCCTTGAGCATCACGCCCCGGCCGATCATCACAAAGTGCGTCGTCGGCACCATATAGGCTTCCATCTTCATCAGCGGCTGCATGCTGACCAGCGGATAAAAGATGCCCGACAAGAAGAAACCCGGAAAAAAGAAGATCAAGAAGGCGCCCAGTTGCGCTGCTTGCTGGGTCTTGACAAAGACCGACAGGACCAGGGCGATGGCCAGCGACGCCAGCAGAAAGACGACGGCGAGTACCATGTACAGGGCAAAGCTGCCCTTGAAGGGCGAGCCAAACCAGTACACGGCGACGATGACACACAGGACAATGGCCAGCGTACCACTGAGCATATAGGGCATCAGCTTGCCCACCAGCAGCTCGGACGGCGGATGGGCGTGGCGATCAACTGCTCCATGGTACCGTGCTCTTTCTCCTTGGTCAGCGCCATGGTGGTCGTGACCGCCGGCATGGCCATGACCATGGCGATAAGCGCCGGCAAGAAGCCAATCACGGCCTTGAGCGTCGGGTTGTACCAGGTGCGCAGCCGCAGGTCGACGGGTGTGAGCAAGGCATCATCGACGGGGATCCCCGCCCTGGCCGCCGCCTCGCTGACGACCTCCAGAGCGAATTGCTGCGTATATCCGCCAATGTGCTGCATGGCCGTGTTGGCCGTGAGCGGTTCTGTGCCCTCGACCAGAACCTGCATGCTGGCTTCGCGGCCGGCGTTCAAGTCGGCCGCAAAGCCGGGCGGGATGACGATGGCCGCCTTGGCCTCGCTGGTCATCAGCCAGCGTTCCAGATCGTCATAGTCATCGGCGACGTAGCTTGACCAGGACATCGCCCGTACCGCCCAGCCCGGCGAGATAGCGGCGGGAGAGGATGGTTCCGTCCCGGTCCATGACCGCGACGGCCACGTTCTCGATATCCACTATGAACGTATAGGCCATGATGAGCAGCAGCAGCACCGGCGAAATCGTCACCAGGATCAGCGTACCCCGGTCACGCATGATGTGGCGCGCCTCCTTGCGGATCACAGCCCAGGTTCGAAGCAGATTCATGGCGTCCTTAGGACTTGATCTTGCGCATCACCCACAGACTGATCAGGCCCAGCCCAACAGGATCGAGGACAGCACCGGCTACCTTGATCCAGCCGTCGTCGAAGCCAAGCGCCGGCATGATATAGTTCCAGGACAGAAACGACACGACAAGCGACACAATCGTGCACACCAGGATGTCGCCGACCACGCCGTAGGGCCGCGGGCTCTTGAAGATAAGCGGCACCAGCCAACCACCCAGAACGCCCAGAACCAGAACCACGAGTAGGATAATCAGCATCGTTCTCCTCCTATGTTTAGGTCACGCTCTGGCCCCGGATTGGGCCAAGAGTCCCTGCAGCAGCGCATCGGTAAATGCCTGGCTGGCCCGGACCACGTCCAGGTCCGGCTTTAGCATGGCATAGGCCGCCAGGCCGTCGTAGGCGGCCATGATGGCCCAGACCACACCCTCGGCGTCGACCTGGCGAAACTCGCCAGATCGGATGCCTTCTTCAACCAGGCCGACAAACATGTCCTTGTACTCGGCCAGTAGGTCCATCCACAAAGCGGCTGCTTCCTCGCGCCGGGGGCTCGATGCCCAGAATTCGAGGAACATGGTAAAGAGGCGAGATCCAGACTCGGCAAAGCCCTCCATGCTGGCAGCCAGGGCCCGTAGCTTGTCCGCGGCAGTCTCACCCATCTCGGTGACGGCCAGTGCGCCCTCCGCCAATTCCTCCACAAAGGACAGGATAGCCGCTGAGATGAGCTCTTCCTTGCTCTCAAAGTACCAGTAGATGGTCCCCTGGCTGACGCCAGCCTGGGCCGCGACGTCGGACACGTTGGACGCATGGAAGCCCTGCTCGCTGAATACGATCAGGGCAGCATCCAGGATCTGTTTGCGGCGCTCTTCCCGCAGTTGTTCGCGTTTGGTCATGGGTTCAGTCATGGGCGTTCCTCCGTGATCGCGCAAACTGACTGACTAGTCAATCAGTATTGTACCATGACTTTGTATCATTGTCAAGTACCTGGTATGGTTGGTTTACGGTTGTTGCAAGGTCGGAGCCAAACCTCCCGCAGGTTTGCCCGCTGCGGAGATACCAGCGGAGCTGGACTGGGTTCACCCGTGCGCAGGTGCCTAGAGAGGCGAAACCTGCGGGAGGTTGTCCTTGTCAAGGGACTTTGCTACAGCCCTGATGGTTGGTTGCAGAGGGCTGCTGCAAAGCCGTCATCGCGAGCCTCGGTACAGCGATTCCCGTCTGTGCCCAGCGAGATTGGCACCGCGAGGCCCCGTGGCGGTGCTTCGGCGCAAACAGCGCGGCTCGCAACGACCAATCAGGCCAGGATGGGGGCGACACAGGACCTGACTTCCGAATTCTTCCTAGAATTCGGAAGTCCAGAGTGGACTGTCAAATACCTTGGGTGAGGATCAGCGCGAGTACCATGCAGGCACAGGCCATCAGGAATAGTAGAAGCCCCAATAGCAGCCAGCTTGGCAGCAGTGCCCTGCTGGTGACCTCGCCGCGCAGGTTCTTGCGTTGCCTGGTCAGGGACTGTACCTGAAGCAGCAGGGGGTAGGAGCGCTCGCCGCCGAGGTACGGGCGCTGGCGCGGCCAGGCTCGGAACTGGGCCGTGGATTCTTGGCCAGGGGCCAGGGGCAGGGTCTGCGGCTGCGGCCGGCCAAAATCGAGTTCGTGACTCAGGCTCTGGCAGGTCAGCGCGAACACATCCTGGATATTGCCGCGGTTCTGGACCGTCACCCGAAAAGGCTGTCCCGCGGCCTGCCCTTCCGGGTACAGGCGCGCGCCGAATTCGCAAAAAACGCCCACGGTCAGGACGCAATCCGCCGTAGCCGCCTGGCCGGGAGCGGCCGACTGGCTCTGGGCCCGGATGGTGATGGCGCGCCGGCCTGCTTTGCTCGCAAAGTGGCGCGGCGGCTGGATGGTCAGGGAAGCCTCTCGCTGCTCCCCGGCCGGCACGACCACAAAGGGCGATGGGGTTGAGACCCAGTCCCCGGGCACGCCCACCACCGAAAGGTTGTAGGCATCATCCGCCGAGCCGTTGTTGGCCACGATGGGCGCCAGGGTCAGGCTACCGCCCGGTTCCACCGTATATTCGGTTGACACAAGGTGCAGGCCGATCCAGCCTGCCGGTGCTCCGCTAGCTTTCGCCATTGTGGTCCCCTCTTGCGCATTTCGGCCCTGCGGCCCGGCGTCATTTTAACACAGAGCGTCAAGCCTGTCAGGTTTGGTCACAAGTGGCGCGACACAACTGGCCTGTCATGCCCTTGCAGGCGGCAAGTTTCGCCGGCCAATATGACAACGAATCAAGAGGATTGAGCGAATCGGCTGAGGCTGGATTCGGTGAGTTCCATCGATTCGTTGTCATATTGAGCGGCAAAGAACCCGACCCCGGAGGTTTCGGACGTACCGCGGGTCCACAACCTCCAAGCTCTCGAATCTCGCTTCAGGGATTGCCATGAAAAGCGGGAAAAAACGCTCTTGACACAGCTCGACATTCATGGTATAATGACCATCAGTCAGTTACTGACCAAGAGTTCGGTATCTGGGCAAAGGAGGGGTGGAGGCGTGAGCACAGCGGAGCGACGAGCCCGTGACAAAGCCCGGCGCCGCCGGGAAATCCTTCAGGCCGCCCGGCAGGAGTTCTTTGAGCGCGGATTTCACCATCCTACCGTGGACGACGTAGCGGCCCGAGCGCAGGTCAGCAAGGGCACCATCTATCTGTACTTTGTGAGCAAGGAGGAGATCCTTGCTCATTTGCTTTTGGAGGGCCTGGACCTGCTCTTGAGCGATATGGAGGCCGCCCGCGAGCGGCAGCCTCCCCTGCCGCCCGAGCCCGCCCTGCGGGCCATGGCCGTCGCCTATCTGAGGTTCTGCCAGTCACACCCCAACTACTTCCGGCTGATCATGGCTTTTGACCGGGGACGATTCGAGGAATCGATCTCCTGCGAGCTGTACCAGCAGGTGCTGGATCAGAGCTTGCTGGGGCTCGAGTTCGTGGCTGAGACGATCAAGGCCGGGGCGCTGTCCGGGGCCTTTCACATGGCCGATCCCTGGCAGGCTGCCGGTTCCACCTGGGCTGCTCTGAACGGCGTGTTGGTACTCATGGCCCACCCCCTACGCCGGCAACTGCTCAAGACCGATCTGGAAACCATGTTTCTGGCCACCCTGGACCTGGTGGTCACGGGCCTGAAGGCGGGCACAGGGTCGCCGCCAGGATAATCTCAACCCAATAGTCGGAACGCGGACCGCTGGCGAAGAATCCGGAACATTTCCCATTGCAGAACAGAACGCGGACCCAGGTCCAACGCCCGGAAAGCGTGGGTTAGGCTCAAAAGGAGGGAAGCGCATGGAAAAAGTTGTCATCGTCGGCGGCGTGCGGACGCCCATCGGCAGCCATGGGGGCGCCTTTCGCACGCTCACAGCACAACACCTGGCCAGCCTGGTATTTCGGAGAAGTGGTCAGCCGCACCGGCATCGACGCCAACATCCTGGACGACGTGATCCTGGGCTGCATCGGTCAGCAGAGCGACGCGCCCAACATTGGCCGGGTGGCAGGCCTGCTGGCTGGCATTCCGGTACACGTGCCCGGCTACACCGTGCAGCGCAACTGCGTGTCAGGCATGGTGGCCATCACCTCGGCCTGCCAGGCCATCCAGGCCGGCGACGGCCAGGCTTTCCTGTGCGGCGGCGTCGAAAGCATGAGCACTTCGCCCTACGTCGTTCGTGGAGCCCGCTGGGGGCTCAAGCTGCGCCACGATACCTTTGTCGACACCCTCTGGGAAGGGCTGACCGATCCGGTCTGCGGCCTGATGATGGGCACCACGGCGGAGAACCTGGCCATGATGTACGACATCAGCCAGCAGGAGCAGGACAAGTTCGCCGTCATGAGCCACAAAAAGGCGTTCCGCGCGACGCGCATGGGTCGTTTCCGCGACGAGATTGTGCCGGTGCGGGTGAGCAAGAAGGTGGCCGGCCAGGAAGTGGCCTACGAGGACATTGTCCAGGATGAGTGCATCAACCCCACCCTCAACGAGCGCAAGGCCGCCCTGTATCCCACCGTCTTTAAGAAAGGCGGCTCGGTGACGCCGGCCAACGCCTGCCCTATCAGCGATGGGGCCGCGGCGGTCGTCGTCATGACCGCCAGGCGGGCTGAGGAGTTGGGGCTGGAACCGCTGGCGAGCATTCGAGGCTATGCCTACGCCGCCCTTCCGCCAGAGATCATGGGCCTGGGACCGGCGGTTTCCGTGCCCAAGGCGCTGCAAAAAGCCGGCCTCAAACTGACGGACATCGAGCTCATCGAACTGAACGAGGCATTCGCCGCCCAGGCCATCGCCGTGGGCATGGAGATGGAGGGCCAGGGGTGGGATTGGGACAAGGTGAACGTCAATGGCGGCGCCATCGCGCTGGGGCACCCGGTGGGCTGCACCGGCACGCGGATCATGGTCACCCTGCTCAACGAGATGATCAAGCAGGACGTGGCCCTGGGCCTGGTCACAGCCTGCGTGGGCGGCGGCATGGGCGGTGCCATCATCGTCGAGCGGGCATAGGGGGTGGAGGATGGCGGACGTAAGAATGTGGCAGGACAAGATGGTACGCGCTGCCTTTGAGGTCAAGGCCAGGGCTCGCCTGGATGACCTTCAGAGCGAGATAGAGGGCCAGGAAGGTATCGTGGCCGTCGAGCCGGAGA
The DNA here is from genome assembly GCA_963783445.1 of uncultured Chloroflexia bacterium. Lineage (GTDB taxonomy): Bacteria > Chloroflexota > Anaerolineae > JAAYZQ01 > JAAYZQ01 > CAWANP01. The sequence continues at coordinate 217,532 of CAWANP010000004.1, forward strand.
GCGGCGAGTTCTTTGTCGGAGAGACACTGGGCCAGGCAAACGCGGCAGCTTTTGCCCGGTACCCCGACAAGTGGCTCTATTTCGCCCGGCTGGACAATGTCGAGGCGGCCATCGCTTTGCCGACATGGTAGGCGGCTGTTGGCGTGATGGGTGTTGCGTGGTACGTGTCGCGTGGTACGTGGTGCGTGGCGTCTTCTGGTGACGCTCAGCCTCGAAAACGGAAAGGAGGACAGTATGTGGATATTCAAGGTAGGCGTGGTCGGCGCCGGAGCCATGGGCGGTGGGATCGGCCAGGTGGTCACGTACGCCGGCCTGCCGGTCGTGATCAAGGACATTGACCAGGGCCAGCTCGACGTGGCCCGCAGGCACGTCGAGGGCATCTATCAAAGCCGCGTCGACAAGGGCAAAATGACCGCCGGCCAGGTCCAGGAGAAGCTGGACCTCGTCGAGTATACGCTGGATTATGATGACTTTGCCGACGTGGACATTGTCATCGAGGCCGTGCCCGAGGTCATGGAGATCAAACAGCGGGTCTTCCGAGAGCTGGATGGAGTCTGCCCGCCAGACACCATCTTTGCCTCCAATACCTCTGCCCTGTCCATCACCGAGATCGGCGCGGCCACGGGGCGGCCGCAGCGGATGATCGGCATGCACTTTTTCAACCCGGCCCACGTCATGAAACTCGTGGAGATCATCCCCGGGGCCGATACGGACCAGGACACCCTGGATACGGTGGAGCAGTTCGCCCAGGAACTGCGCAAGATCCCCGTCATCGTCCAAGAGTGCCCCGGCTTCCTGGTAAACCGTCTGCTGATGCCCTACATGAACGAGGCAGTACTGGCCGTGGAACAGGGTGCGGCAAAGGCCCAGGAGGTAGACGAATCCATGGGGCGCGGCGGATTTGGCTGGCCCATGGGCCCCTTTTTCCTGATGGACATGCTGGGCATCGACGTTTGCGCCCACATTGGCGACTACCTCTACTCCCAATATGGGGATCGCGTCGCACCGGCCAAGCTCTTCCGCGAGCTGGTCAACGCGGGCCGCCTGGGGGAAAAATCGGGCGCGGGGTTTTATGTCTACTCTGACCCCGACGCTGAGCCGTTGGAGGAGATCATCCAGCGCATGCAGGACGCCGGCGAGGTGGAGACCGGCTCGGTCTATAGTCCGGAGCGCCTGATCATGCCCTTCCTCAACGAAGCGGCCCTCTGCGTAGAGGAGGACATTGCCAACGTCAACGACATCGACATGGCCTGCATCGCCGGGCTTGGCATGCAGGTAGCTCATGACGGCGAACTGACGCGCATGGGACCGCTGGAGTACATGGATGAGCTGGGCCTGGATGTGGTCCTGGAAAAGCTGGAGGAGCTGGAGGCGGAGCTGGGCCCGCGCTTCCACCCCGTGGAGATCCTGAGCCAGAAGGTGCGCGCAGGCCATCTGGGGAAGAAGGCTGGGCTGGGATTCAAGGAGTATAGTGTGTAGGTCGTGTTGCGTGTTACGTGTTGCGCGTAGGTGCGGGTGTGTTGCGTCTGAAAGGAGAGAACGTGAGCGACTACCAGAACGTCAAGTGGAGCGTCGAGGGGCGTACGGGGATCATCACCATCGATCACCCGCCGGCCAATGCCCTGGATCGCCAGACCGTGGGGGAACTGGAGCATGTGTTTGCCGGGGCACTGGATGATGCCCAGGTCAAGGTCATTGTCATCACCGGCGCCGGCCAGTTTTTTGGCGCTGGCGCCGACATCAACGAGATTGTCGAACTCAAAGCCTACGATCAGGCTTACGAAATTGTGCGTGAGGGTCAGGTGTTCTTCTCGCGGATCGAAAAGGCGCCCAAGCCCGTGATCGCCGCGATCAACGGCCGCTTCTGTTTGGGAGGCCTGAACGAACTGGCCATGGCCTGCCATATCCGGCTGGCAGAGGACAGCGTGCAGTTTGGCCAGCCAGAGATCAAGCTGGGCATCATGCCCGGCTTTGGGGGAACGCAGAGGCTGCCACGGCTGGTGGGCAAGGGCAGAGCATTGGAGATCCTGCTCGGCGGCGGCAATATCAAGGCTCAGGAAGCTTATCGTATCGGCCTGGTGAACAAAGTGGTGCCGGTTGGCACCGTGGTCCGGGAGGCCAAGCGTTGGGCCAAGGCCCTGTCCATGTGGGGCGGCCTGGCCATGGCTGCCGTCCTCCAGGCTGTGAATGAAGGGCTGGAGATGACACTGGACGAAGGGCTGGAGCGGGAAGCAGAGCTTTTTGCCAGCATGACGGAAACCGAGGATATGTACGAGGGCCTGGCCGCATTTCTGGAAAAGCGCCGGCCCCAGTTTCAGGACAGGTAAAGGCGAGCGGCAGGAATGGGCAAGATGCCATCTTGCCCTACAACAGGTGCACGGGGAAGGTAGGGCCGGGACGAAGGCTCCAGCGCAAGGAGGGACCCGTGGATTTCACTCTGAACGAAGACCAACGGATGTTCCACGAGATGTTTGTCGATTTCTGCACCAACGAGATCCGGCCTCTGGGCGAGCAGATCGACCAGAGCGAGGAGCCGCCCATCGACCTCCTGGAAAAGGCCGTCGATCAGGGATTCTGGGCGGCCCTCGTCCCTGAAGAGCTGGATGGTGCGGGCCTCGACGTCTACACCTATATGCTCATGCTGGAGGAGCTGGCCCGGGCGGATCATGTCCACGGCCATGATCCTCAGCGTGCACAACAGCCTGGTAGTGAAGCCGCTCCTGGAACACGCCAGCGAGAGCCAGAAAGACGCCTACCTGGAGGCGCTGGCCTTTGGCGAGATGCTGGGCGCCTTTGCCCTGACAGAGCCGGGGGCAGGCTCGGACGTTATCGGCCATCCGGACCACCGCCAGCCGGAAGAACGGCGACTATTTGCTGGAGGGGACCAAGGTCTGGGTCTGCAACGGAGCCCAGGCGGGCCTCATCCTACTCATCGCCCGGGCCGAGGGCGGCATGACGGCCTTTCTGGTCGAGGCAGGCATGCCGGGACTCAAGGTCGGCTATCGAGAGAAGACTCTGGGTTTGCGGGGCGTATCCTGCAACACCCTGTACCTGGACGCCGTGCGGGTGCCGGCGGACAATCGCCTGGGCGAGGAGGGACAGGGTCTGTCCATCGCCTTCCAGGCGCTGGACCTGAGCCGGCTGGGCATGGCCGCCCTGGCGCTGGGCGCCTCGGAACGCGCCCTGGAAGAAGCCCTAAAGTTCTCCCTCGAGCACGTGCAGTTCGGGGTACCCATCGCCCAGAAGCAAGCGATCCAGAACTATGTCGCCGACGCCAAGGTCCAGATCGAGGCCCTGCGCTGCCTGGTGGCCCACACCGCCTGGCTGGCCCAGTCGGGACAGGCTTTCTCGGCCCAGGCCTCCATCGCCAAATTGTTTGGCTCCCGAACGGCCCGCGCCGTCACCGACAGGATGCTCCAGGTACACGGCGGCTATGGCTATATGAAAGAGTATGCCATCGAACGCTACTACCGCGACTGCCGCGCCCTGGAGATCGTGGAAGGCTCCAGCCAGATCCAGCAGTTCCTTATTGCCCGCGACCTATACCGAGCCGAGGGGCTGGAGATCAAGCCCTAAAGCAAACTAGCAGGCAGATTCAGAAGGAGCCGGGACCATGGATTTTTCATTCCCGAAAGAGTATCAGCTTTTCCGCCGCATGGTGCGCCGCTTTGCGGAGAACGAGGTCAAGCCCCTGGCCAAGGCCATCGACCGCGAGCACCGCGTGCCCCACGAAACCATCGCCAAGGCCGCCAGCCTGGGCCTGATGGGTGTGCCCTTTCCCCAGGAATACGGCGGCATGGGCGGAGGCGAGATCGGCTACTGCATCCTGGCCGAGGAACTGGGCCGCGTCTGCAGCAGCACGGCGACTGTCATTGGCGCTCACATCGGCATCGCCGCCATGGCCATCTACCTGGACGGCACCGAAGAGCAAAAGCAGCGCTACCTGGTACCGATGGCCCAGGGCACAGCCATCGGCGCTTTTGGACTCACGGAAGCGGAGGCCGGCTCCGATGCGGCGGCCATCAAGACCACCGCCGTGCGCGATGGCGACCACTATGTCCTCAACGGCGCCAAGGTCTTTATCACCAACGGCGACATTGCCAGCGTCATTGTCATCATGGCCGTCACCGACCCGGCGCTGGGCGCCTACGGCGGGATCACCGCGTTTATCGTCGACTGCGATGCACCCGGCTACAGCATCGGCAGCCTGGAAAACAAAATGGGCATCCGCGGCAGCTCTACCGCCGAGTGCGTCCTCCAGGACCTGCGCGTGCCGGCGGGCAATGTGCTGGGCCAGTTTGGCGCTGGGTTCCTGACCTTTATGAAGTCATTGGATATCGGGCGCGCGAGCCTGGGGGCGGCTGCCCTGGGAGGCGCCCAGGCCGCCCTGGAGGCCAGCATCCAGTGGGCAAAGGCGCGCGAGCAGTTTGGGGTGCCCGTGGCTACAAGACAATCGGTGCACTTTATGATCGCGGACATGGCCGCCGAGATCGAGGCCCTGCGCTCGCTCATCTACCGTACCGCCTGGCTGATCGATACGGGCCAGCCGCACGTCCTGGAAGCGGCGGCCTGCAAGCTCTTTGGCTCCGAGGTCTCACACCGGGCCATCGACAGCGCCCTCCAGATCCACGGCGCGCTGGGCTACAGCCGCGACCACTGGATCGAGCTTGCCTGGCGCGACCAGCGCATCACCGAGATCTATGAGGGCACCAACGAGATCCAGCGCATCGTGATTGCCGCCAATTTGTTCCGGCCAGAAGGCCTGCGGATCCCAACATAGCCAGCGCGTGTTCGAAGGAGGGCGAGCATATGAGAATCGTCGTTCCCATCAAACAGACCCTAGATCCCGGCGGGATCACAATCCGCCGGGACAAGGAGCGCATGTTCATCAACCGCGAGGACTATATCATTGGCTCGGGCAGCAGCGCGGCGATTGAAGCAGCGCTGCGCCTCAAGGACAGGCAGTCGGAGGGCATCCAAGTGATGGCCCTCAGCCTGGGCCCAGATCGGGTCGATGATGCCCTGCGCGAGGCCCTGGCCCTGGGATGCGACGCCGCCTACCGGATAACCGACGAGGCTTTTCGCGAAGCGGACAGTTCGGCCACGGCGCGCATCCTGGCCGCGGCCATCCAAGGGCTGGGCGGCACGGACCTGATCGTTGCCGGCCGCGCGTCGGGAGATACAGGATCCGGGCAGCTTGGTCCGCGGCTGGCCGGAGCGTTGGGCTACAGCCAAGTGACGGACGTTTATGCTTTGGAGGCCGGCGAAAGCGAGATCCAGGCCACCAGGCGCTGGCGCGATGGTTTCGCAGCGGTGAAAAGCCCGCTGCCGGCTGTGGTCACGGTGGCGCCGGAGGCCTTTCCCGGGCGCTATGCCCATGGCGCCCGCATCATGAACGCCTACCGCGAATGGGACGTTGCCGTCTGGGATGCCCGCGACCTGGGCCTGGACGACGCGGCTCTGGAGCCGCTGCTGGTCGCCCGCGGTGAGAGCTACCTGCCACCGCTGGATAGCGGGGAAAAGTACCGTGGCGAGCCTGCAGCCATGGCCCAGGAGGTGATCATGGCCTTGCGCTTGCAGCGGCTCATCGAAGGAGCAGATCATGGACTTTAGCTATCTCGATGACTGGATGGATGACGAGCCCATCGCAGAGATCCAGGGGCTGGCTGAGGGCCATCGCCACATCTGGGTCCTGGCCGATGTGGAGTCCGGCGCACTGCATCCCGCCGGGGTGGAAGCCATGGGCCAGGCCCGCGAGATGGCCGACCAGATCGGCGTCTATGTCTTTGGCCTGCTCCTGGGCGACGGCGTGGAAGCCCTGGGCGAAGAACTCATTCACTGGGGCGCGGACCGGGTGCTCGCCGCCGACTGCCCGGAGTTGGCCGAATACCAGCCGGATGCCTATGCGACGGTGATGGCCGGCCTGGTAGAGGAGCACTGTCCCGAGATCCTGCTGATGCCTGCTACAGAGCTGGGCAGCGACCTGGCGCCCAGGCTGGCCCAGCGGCTCAACACCGGCCTGATGAGCCACTGCACGAAGGTGGACATGGACATGTCCGAGCGGCTGCTGCTGGGTACCTTTCCGGTGCTGGGCGGCGAGATGTACCACACGGCGGCCTGTCCCCAGGCCAGGCCGCAGATGGCTACCCTGCAGCCCGGCGCCTTCCCCGTGCCCTACCCGGACCCGTACCGGTCTGGCGATGTGCAGCGGGTAGATGTCGACGCGGAGGCCCTCGCCGGAGATCTGACCTGGCTCAGCCTGGACGAGCGGTTCGACCTGCCGCCAGCGTCCCTTTCCAAAGCCAGCGTCGTCGTCGCCGCGGGTCGGGGCATGGGCGACGCCGGCGGGTTTGCCCTGGTAGAGCAACTGGCGGAGGCGTTGGGCGGCGCCGTCGCCGGCTCCCGGGGCGCCTTTGACGAGGGATGGATAGCCGAGGAGCAGATTGTAGGCGTGGGGGGCGCCTCCATTGCCCCCGACCTCTATGTGGCCTGCGGTTTGTCGGGGGACGTCTACCATGCCTTTGGCCTGCAAGGGGCAAAGTTTGTCGTGGCCATCAACAGCGACGAGCAGGCGCCCATCATGCAGGAGGCCAACCTGGCCGTGGTGGGCGACGCCCGGGAGGTAATTCCAGCCATGCTGGAGGCGCTAGGGTACTCCCGCCTGTAGTACGCACTCCAGTGCACTTTCCAGGGCGCTAAAGCGCCTACTACGAACCTGCTCATCCCAGGGCGGCCCGACGAGCCCCGCCCGTTCGTAGCGCGCACTTTGGTGCGCTTTTCCTGGCGCTGAAGCACCTACTACGAACCCGGCCAGCCTTGCCAAGCTCCTCCTGCTGTGTTATGATTGGGTCGCAGCCAGGCGAGCAATGGCAGCAATCCTACCCACAAGGAAGCAGCGTCCGGAATGACTCCACTTACAATGGCCAGCGTGCTGGCCGCCCAGAAGCTGATACAGCCCTATCTATGGCGAACGCCGCTGCTGCCCTCGGCCGCGCTGAGCAGCCGGTCCGGCGCTGACGTGCACCTCAAACTGGAATGCTGGCAGCGTACCGGCTCCTTCAAAGAACGCGGGGCGCTCTACAAACTGGCTTCCTTGTCCCCCCAGGACCTGGCCGGTGGTGTAGTCACCGCTTCGGCCGGGAACCATGGCCTGGGTGTGGCCTATGCCTGCCAGTTGCTGGGCCTGCCACCGGTGACGGTCTTTGTGCCCGAAACAGCGCCGGAGAGCAAGGTAAATCGCCTCAAGACCTTCGATTGCGACCTGCGCCGCGCCGGAGCCGACTATGATACCTGCCACGTCATAGCCGATGCCTACGCGGAGGAGCAGGGCGCGCTCTATCTCTCCGCCTACGATGATCCCGTGGTCATTGCCGGCCAGGGTACTGCCGGCCTGGAGCTGGTCCAAGACCTGCCCGACGTGGACGTCATCCTGGTGCCCGTTGGAGGCGGAGGCCTGATCGCCGGGGTGGCCGTCGTCGCCAAGGCCGTGAATCCCAAGATCCGGGTCGTGGGCGTACAGCCCGAAGCTTCCCCGGCCGCCTACCTGTCCTTCCGCGACGGAAAAGCCTACGAGACCTATGACGCCGGCCCCACCATCTGCGACGGCCTGGCCGGAGGCTTTGGTCGGGTTCCCTTTGAGCTGGCCGGCGACCTCATCGACGAAATCCTCGTCGTACCAGAGGCGGATGCCCGCCAGGCGGTGGCCTGGCTCGTAGCTCACGAGCAGATGGTCGTCGAGGGCGCGGGCGCAATCGCAGTGGCGCCCCTGCTGAACGGCCAATTCCAGGCACCCGGGAAACAGGTGGCCGCCGTGCTCACAGGGCGGAATCTCGACACAGACATCCTGCGCGAGATTCTGGAAGAGGCAAATTAAGGAGAAGCACAGGACGGATGATCCGCACCATACTCTTCGATCTGGATGACACCCTCTATCCGCCTGAAGCGGGCATCATGGGCGAGATACGGAAGCGGATTCTGAGCTTCACCATGACCCGACTTGATCTGCCCGAGGCGGAGGCCGACGCCCTGCGTCGCAAGTACTTTTTGCAGTATGGTACGTCGATGCGCGGGCTTCAGCTCAACCACCAGATCGATCCCGACGACTTTTTGTACCATGTTCACGACATTCCCATCCACGAGTACCTAGGGCCCAATGCTGAACTCGATACCATGCTGTCCGCCATCGAGCAGGACAAGGTGATCTTTACCAACGCCTCGCGCGAACACGCCGAACGGGTCCTGGAGGCGCTGGGGGTGCGCCACCACTTTTCTCGCATCATTGACGTCAGGGACATGGACTATGAGAGCAAGCCCCAGCCATCCGCCTACCGGCGCATCTGCGATCTGCTTGACGTCCGTCCGGAAGAATGCCTGCTCGTCGAGGACAACATGCGCAACATTGAGCCAGCCAAAGCTCTGGGCATGACAACGGTTCTGGTCCTGGATGGCCAGTCGCCTCCTGACGAAGCGGCGGACTATACCCTGCGGCGCGTGGAGGAGATGGGATCGTTGATTGGATTCCTTGAATTCAGCGAACTGGGTCAGAATCGCGCCCCTGACAAGCTTCCGGGAAGTTGATTGCGGTCTACCAAGTCTACAAGACAGCCGTACCTAGCACGTGTGGTCAGCACACCAGGAAAACAAGGAGGTTTTCAAATGGTCGATCAGAGCAGGTTCGATGGTCAGTGGACCACAGACTGGCAGGCCGTACTTTCGACACGGGCAAATCGGATGAAGAGTTCCGCCATCCGCGAGTTGCTCAAAGTTACGATGCTGCCCGGCGTCATCTCTTTCGCCGGGGGCCTGCCCGCTCCCGAGGCGTTCCCCGTCCGGGACTTTCGCGACGCCTTCGAGTGGGTCCTGGAGCACGAGGCGGAGCAAGCCCTTCAGTACGGGCCGACGGAGGGCTACCCGCCCCTGAAGGATTTTCTCATCGAGGCCATGGCCAAGTACGAGATCCCCGCAGTCCGTGCCAATATCCTGTTTACGAATGGTTCCCAGCAAGCCCTGGACCTGCTGGGCAGGGCCTTTATCAACGTAGGGGACACGATCGTCACCGGCCGCCCCACCTATCTGGGGGCCATCCAGGCCTGGGACGCTTATGGGCCGCGCTATGCCACGGTCCCGCTGGACGACCAGGGCATGCGCATGGACGAGCTTGAAGAAACCTTGAAGGCCAACCCGGGCGCCAAGTTCATCTATGTCATGCCCAACTTTCACAATCCAGCCGGAACCACCATGCCCCTGGAGCGCCGCCTGCGCCTGGTCGAGCTGGCTGTCGAGTACGGCGCCTTTATCGTGGAGGATGACCCCTATGGCGAGCTGCGCTACGAAGGCCAGGACGTGACGCCCATCGAGGCCCTGCACAAAGAGAATACCATCTATATGAGCACCTTCTCCAAGACCCTGGCCCCGGGCCTGCGGCTGGGCTGGATCGTGGCTCCCGAACGGGCCATGGGCAAACTGGTACACGCCAAACAGGGTATGGACCTGCACACCAGCAGTCTGATCCAGCATCTGGCCTACGATATCTGCCAGCGGGGCCTGCTACGGGTCCACGTGCGCAAGATCCGCAAGATCTACCGGGAGCGCCGCGACCTGATGCTACGATGCATGGAGCAGCATTTTCCGCCCGAAGCCACGTGGACGCGCCCGCAGGGCGGCCTGTTTCTCTGGGTGCAGTTACCGGAGGATATGGACACGCAGGAACTGCTCAAATTCGCCATCGAAGAGAAGGTCGCCTTTGTCCCCGGCTACGCTTTCTATCCGGGCGGCGCCGACGGGCAGTGCTGCATGCGCCTCAATTTCTCCAACGCCAGGCCAGAGATGATAGAAGAGGGGATCAAGAGGCTGGGGCGAGCAATTGAGCGGTATTCGGCCGTGGTCAAGGCAGGCTAAACGGCGGAGGGGGCAGACAACGGACGACGGGCGGCGGCGCCGTCCGTCGCCCGTTGTCTGCCGTCCAACATCTGTCGTCTAAAGGAACTGGGATGGCCAACACAGACACAAGCCAAACGACCCTGCGCGTGCGGTACGCCGAGACCGACGCCATGGGCGTTGTATACCATGCCAACTATTTGATCTGGTTCGAGGCTGGACGGGGCGACTTTTTTCGGGCCCTGGGCCATGACTATGGAGAGTGGGAGGCGTCGGGCTACATGCTTCCGGTATCGGAAGCCTACGCCCGCTACCACGCCCCCGCCCACTATGGAGAGCTGGTGACCGTGCATACCTGGCTGGAGGGCTTCCAGAGCCGCAGCATAACCCTGAGCTACAGGGTGACCCGTACCGAAAGCGGGGAAACCCTGGCCACCGGCTGGACCAAACACCTGTGCATTGATAGGGAGGGCCTCGTTCGGCGGCTGCCCAGCGAGCTTTCCACTTTCCTGGCATAGCGCCCAGACTACGAGAGAGTCAGGACACATCGTCCTGCCCAGCGTGCGACAAGCGCCTGGGCGCAGAGCCGCCTGCAGTCAGGATTCCTGCACACCGGCGCATCCCACGTTACGTCAAGCGCCCCCGGACTCACTTGACAAAGAATAGACGCTCCTGTATACTGGTGCGTGGACAACTGCGTACTACGCATCCGCCACCTTGCGGGCGAGCGAGGCATCCACCGAAGAAGGAGGAGAGCGATGGAGAAGCCCTGGTTAACAGAGTACGATACTGGCGTGCCGGCCACCTCGATTACCCCGATGTACCCCTCCAACAATTCCTGCTCGATGCGGCAGCCAAACACCCAGACAAGTCGGCAACGATTTTCGGCGCTGTCGTAGAACCTCTTGGCAACACACTGATGGACACCACCCTCTCCTACGGCCGGCTGCTGGCTCTGAGCCAGCAGTTTGCGGCGGCTCTGCAGGCACTGGGCGTCGGCAAGGGGGACAGGGTGGCCGTTCACCTGCCCAACTGCCCTCAGTTTGTCATCGCCTACTATGCCACGCTCATGGCCGGCGGCATCGTGGTGCCCTGCAACCCCCAGTACGTGGCCCGCGAGATCCGTCACCAGCTAGTCGATTCGGGGGCCAAGGTGGTCGTCACCCTGAGCCTGACCTATCCCCTGATCAAGCAGGTCCGGGCCGACACCCAAGTGGAGCAGGTCGTCGTTGCCAACATCAAGGAGTACTTTCCTGGCGCGCTCAGGTTCCTGTTTGGGGTGGCAAAAGAAAAGAAAGAAGGACACTACCAGGACATCTCGGGCGACCCTGCGACCTACTGGTTCCAGGATCTGCTGGCCCAGGCCCCGGCTAAACCAGAACCGGTAGAAGTCACGCCGGACGACACCGGCGTACTGATGTACACTGGAGGTACAACGGGTGTTTCCAAGGGTGCCCAGCTCACGCACCGCAACCTGGTGGCCAACGCCATCCAGGTCCGGTGGTGGATGTTCGACTCCAAGGAGGGACAAGAGGTCATGATGACCGCCCTGCCCCTCTACCACAGCTATGCCATGACCGTGTGCATGAACCACACTATCTATCTGGGCGGCAGCATGATCCTGATCCCAAACCCGCGGGTGATGGATCACGTCCTCAAATCGATCAACAAGCACAAGCCCACCCTCTATCCCGGCGTTCCGGCCATCTACGTAGCGGTCACCAATCATCCGGACGTGGGCAAGTACGACGTATCCTCCATCCGGGCCTGTCTCAGCGGCGCTGCCGGGCTGCCGCCCGAAGTACAGGAGGCTTTCGAGCGGCTCACCGGAGCCAAGCTGGTCGAGGGCTATGGATTGAGCGAGGCGACGCCCGTCACCCACTGCAACCCCATCTATGGCAAGCGCAAGGAAGGAAGCTGGATCGGCCTGCCGGTCCCCGATACGGTAGCGGCCATCATGGACCTGGACACCGGGGGGCAGGCGCTTGAAGCCGGCGAGATTGGCGAGTTGTGCATCCGCGGCCCGCAGGTGATGAAGGGCTACTGGGGCATGCCGACCGAGACCGCCAACGCGCTGCAGGATGGCTGGCTGCACACAGGCGACATCGCCCAGATGGACACCGACGGGTTCTTTCAGATCGTCGACCGCAAGAAGGACATGATCCTCGGCTCGGGAGGCTACAACATCTACCCCCGCCAGGTCGAGGACGTGCTCTACGAGCACCCCAAGGTCCTGGAAGCGGCCGTGGCCGGCGTACCGGTCGCCACGGAAAAGGGCGAGCGCGTAAAGGCATACATTGTGCTCAAGCCTGGCGAAAGCGCCACTGAAGACGAGATCCTGGCCTACTGCCGCGAAAACATGGCCTACTACAAAGTACCAAAGTTCATCGAGTTCCGCGACGATCTGCCCAAGACGATGGTGGGCAAGATCCTGCGGCGCGTGCTGGTGGAAGATGAGGTGAAGCAGATTGAGCAGAATGCTCCCGATCAGCAGGAGATCTGACAGGTTTTCCGCGATGGGGCATTCCAGAGATTGGCTTGTCTATCGGGGAATGCGTACTGAACGAAATTTGGCGAAACCTGTCAGGTCTGGCTTTGTTTAGAAAATCGCTGAGGTCAATTTTGGGCATTTGACAAATTCCGCGCTCTTTAGTATAATTGCAGACTGTCCATTCTGCAGAACAGTCAGAGCCTTGTTCAGAATAGTCGATGGAAAGACTCGTATCCAGGTTTGTCGATGCAGATCTAAAAGGAGGTGGCCCCACTCATCAAGAGTACCGACGGTATCAGCAAATATCGTACAAAACAAACAAAATTGAGGGAGGAGACTCAAAGATGAAAAAGACATTTGCCATCATTACGATCCTGCTGCTGCTGAGCACTATCCTGGCGGCATGCAACATTGGCGGCTCAAGCTATGAGTGTGAGGATCCCTTGGGCTGTGTCACCTATGCCAAGGACGAGCCGATTCGCATCGCCAGTTCGCTGGTGATCAGCGGGCCCAACACCGAGCTGGGTATGGACTCGCAACATGGCGTCGACATTGCTGGCGAATTCCGCGGCGAAGTCGCTGGTCATACCGTCGAATTCCAGCACGAGGACGACCTCTGCAGCGCTGAGGGCGGCCAGACTTCGGCGCAAAAGATCGTGTCTGACCCCACCATCGTGGGCATGGTCGGCACGAGCTGCTCCGGCGCAGGCGTGCCCGCCGCCAAGATCATCTCTGACGCTGGCTTTGTGATGGTCTCACCGTCCAACACATCGCCTGCCCTGACCGATCCGGCACAGCACCAGGCAGGCTACCTGCGCACGGCCCATAACGATACCGTGCAGGGCGCGGCCATGGCCCAATTCGCTCTTGAGGAACTGGGTGTGAAGACGGCTGCCGCTATCCACGACGGCGACCCCTACACCGAGGGCCTGGCCACTGTGTTCGCCGACTCGTTCAAGGAGATGGGCGGCGAGATCGTGGCCTTTGAGGCGGCCGGCAAGGGCGACACCGACATGCGCCCGCTACTCAAGACCGTGGCCGAGGCCGGCCCGCCCGAGTTCCTCTACTACCCCATCTTTATCGCCGAGGGTGCGGCCATCACCACGCAAGCTGGTGAAGTCGCCGGCCTGGAGAACACCATTCTCTCTGGGGCGGACGGCATCCAATCGCCCTCCTTCCTGGAGGCGGCCGGTGAGTCAGCCGAGGGCATGTATGTTTCCGGGCCAGACCTGAGCTTCTCCAACGCGTTGTACCAGGACTTTTTGGCCGCGTACCAGGAGAACTATGGCTCCGAGCCCACGGCCCCCTTCCACGCCCACGCCTTTGATGCCACCAACATGATCCTGGATGCCATCGAGAAGGTCGTCGTGGTCGAGGACAATGGCACGATCCACATCCCGCGGCAGGCTCTGCGCGAGGCCCTCTTTGCCACCTCAGGGATGGATGGCATTACCGGCACCATCACCTGTGACGAGTACGGTGACTGCGCCGATCCCAAGATCTCGGTCAGCCAGGTCGAGAACGCCGAGTTCGTGAGGATTTGGCCCTAGCCTCAGACGGTACTGAGACGCAGGCGTCTCGCTCAATAGCAGTAAGACTCAGACGTCTCACGGATCAACACAAAACGGAATAAGCCCGGGGCGTACGCCCCGGGCTTATCCTCCGAAACCTCAGCCTGGAGAATGCTATGCGAGAACGCTTGAGGGACATCGACTGGATAGGCGCCGTTCTGTGGGTTTTTAGGGCCGTCATCATCATCGCCATGGTCTGGGGCGCGGCAGCCACCATCCTTAACAAAGAGAATCCCCTATCCCTGAGCGAGTTCTTGGGTTATCTGGTGGACGGCATCTCGCAGGGGAGCCTCTACGCCCTGATCGCCCTGGGCTACACCCTGGTCTATGGTATCCTGTTCATGATCAACTTTGCCCACGGCGAGTTTTTTATGTCGGGAGCCATGACAGCCACCATCTTTGTGGCCATCCCCCTGAGCGAATCCGGCTTCCTGGACGCGTACCCAGCCGTGGGTCTGATCATCTGCGGTCTGGTGGCGGCGGTCACCTCGGTTTGCGTGGCCCTCCTGACCGAGCGTATCGCCTACCGGCCGCTGCGCAAGGCGCCCCGCCTCATCCCCCTGATCACGGCCATCGGCGCCTCCTTCTTCTGGCAGTACTTTTTCCGGGGCCTCTATGGCGGTCAGATCGTGGCCTTTCCCGAAATCGAGCCCCTGACCGGGTCGGTCCAGGTTCTTGGCGTTGAGATCCTCAAGAAACAGATCGTCGTCATTGGCGCCGCGGCCGTCTTGCTGCTCGGCCTCAATTACTTTGTGTACCGTACCAAGACAGGCAAGTCCATGCGCGCCGTCGCCGAGGACAAGGATGTCGCCGCCCTGATGGGCATCGACGTCGACCGCGTGATCACCATCACCTTTGCCGTAGGCGCGGCCATGGCCGGAGGTGCGGGGGTCCTATACGGACTGCTCTTTCGCCAGACGCACTTTTTCATGGGTTTTATCCCCGGCATCAAGGCCTTCACCGCCGCCGTTTTGGGCGGCATTGGCAGCGTGCCTGGAGCGGCCCTGGGTGGCCTGCTCCTGGGCATCTTTGAGTCGGTGGGCCCGCGGCTCGTACTGCAGGGACTGGGCATCCCGGCCAGTTTCCAGCTCCGGGACGTCATCGCCTTCCTCATGCTGGTCCTGGTGCTCATCTTCCGGCCGCAGGGTATCCTGGGCGAGCGTCTGACCGAAAAGAAAGCGTAGGGCGGAGGAGCCATGTTTGAATCCACTCGTTTCCACTGGGAACATCCCATCCGCTTTGGCCTCATCGCAGGCATCATCGCCCTAAGTCTCAGTGCCATCGGCATGGTCGAGGCCTTTGGCAACCGGGATCTGATCACCAACGTGCTGAGCCTGGGCTACGTGCTGCTCTTTGCAGCCCCGGCCGGCGCTGGCTACCTTTCCGCCCAAGCGAATGAAGGGAGTCGCAGGGGCCAGAAAGTTGCCGGCGGTCTCATCGCCGGGCTGATTTCTGCCATCCCCCTCATCGGCCTGATCATCCTGGCCAGCAATGTGAACCTCCGCGAGCTGGGACTGGTCAACATCTCGCCGGCGCTCATCGACATGCTAACCTTTGGACTGGGCGTCGCCGCCGGCTCCTTGGTGCTCGCTGTGCTGATGGGTCTGGTAGGCCTGGCGGGCGCGGCGATAGAGGTCATGCCCGGCCGTATCCGGCGTCCGGTGCTGATTGCCCTGCTGATGGTCTTTTCCGTGGGTATGTTCTCTGAGATCGTCATCCGCGTCATGCGCAGGCTCGTAGGTGTTGGCTTTGCCAACCTCTTTTTCAGCGGCAAGGCGCTCAAACTTTGGTCCGCGATCGTCCTCTTTGTCCTCACCATCGCAATTGTGGTCTGGTGGGATGCGCGCAGCGCCAAAAGAAAAAAGCGAGTCATCATTCGCACCCCTGTTCAGCAGAAACGAGCCAAGACGATCGCCCTGGTTGGCGGTGTCATCCTGATGCTGGCCCTGCCCATCTTTATGGACCCCTATCTGGCCGAGGTAGTGGACCAGGTGGGCCTCTATGTCCTCATGGGCTTGGGTCTCAACATCGTCGTCGGTTTTGCGGGCCTGCTGGATCTGGGCTACGTGGCCTTTTTCGCCATTGGCGCCTATACCATGGGCGTGCTCACCTCTGACAGCGCTCTGGGCATCGGCGGAATGTCTTTTTGGATGGCGCTGCCTCTATGCGTCGGCGCCGCGGCGGTGGCCGGCCTCCTCCTGGGCGTCCCGGTGCTGCGCATGCGCGGCGACTACCTGGCCATCGTGACCCTGGGCTTTGGCGAGATCATCCGCATCCTGGTTCTGTCCGACGTAGCCAAGCCCCTGCTGGGCGGCGCCCAGGGCATCCTGCTGATACCCAAACCCAAGATCTGGGGTTTTGAATTGGTGGGGCCTACAGAGTTTTACTATCTCATTGTCGCGGGCTGTCTGCTGGCCGCATTCGTGTCCTGGCGCCTGCGCGACGCGCGGCTCGGGCGCCAATGGATGGCCATGCGCGAGGACGAGGACGTGGCCGAGGCGGTGGGCATCAAGCTGGTCAACACCAAGCTACTGGCCTTTGCTTTTGGCGCGGCCTTTTCCGGACTGTCGGGAGCCATCTTTGCCACACGGCTCAGTTCCATCTTTCCCCACAGCTTTAACCTGCTGGTCTCCATCAACGTGCTGTGCCTGATCATCGTCGGCGGCATGGGCAGCTTGCCCGGTGTGGTCGTGGGTGCCCTGGTACTGGTGGGCATGCCCGAGCTGTTGCGCGAGTTCGCCGAGTACCGGCTCATGATCTATGGCGCGTTGCTCATCGTCATGATGCTCGTAAGGCCGGAGGGACTCTGGCCTTCCCCGATCCGCAAGCGCGAGCTTCACGCCCACGAGGACCACTCTGCCGGTCCCAGCATAGCAGTCCGGCTCCCGGACTCTGATGTTCAGACCCACAACATCCCATCGTGAGGGTATGATAAATGGCTGAGACTCCGAACTCGATCATCCTGGATGCCCAAGGTGTCACGAAGCGCTTCGGCGGATTGACGGCGGTCAGCCAGTTCACGTATGAACTGAACGAGGGTGCGATTGCCAGCATCATCGGCCCAAACGGTGCCGGAAAGACGACCTTTTTCAATTGTGTCACCGGTTTTTACCACAATGAAGAAGGGACCATCACCTTCGACGACCACGCGATCACGGGCCGATCGCCGGACCAGATCACGCGGACCGGTATTGCCCGTACCTACCAGAATATCCGCCTCTTTTCCAACATGACGGCCATGGAGAACATCCTGGTTGGCATGGAGCCACAGCTCAAATCCGGCTGGCTGGGCGCCATCTTTGGTACGCGGAGTACTCGAACAGAGGAGGCCGAGGCAGTACAGGAAGCCGACAAGGTGCTCGATTTCGTTGGCCTCCGGGGTCAAGGCGACCTCCTGGCCAAGAACCTGCCTTACGGCGCCCAGCGCCGCCTGGAAATTGGCCGCGCGCTGGCTGGCAAACCCCGGCTGCTGTTGCTGGACGAGCCCACGGCCGGTATGAACCCCTCGGAGACGGAGGAGGTCATGGATTTCATCCGTCACATGCGCGACGAGCTGGGCATCACCGTCCTGCTCATCGAGCATGACATGCGGGTCGTCATGAACATCTCGGAGAAGGTGACCGTTCTGGACTACGGGGAGAAGATCGCCGAGGGAACCCCGGCTGAAATCCAAAGCAACCCGAAGGTGATCGAAGCTTATCTGGGAAGGGGGGCTGCGGAGTAACATGGCACTGCTTGAAGTCAACGACATCCACACCTACTATGGCGCCATCCACGCCCTCAAGGGCATATCGATCCAGGTTGAGGAAGGCGAGATTGTGACGCTCATCGGCGCCAACGGCGCCGGCAAGAGTACGACACTGAACACCATTTGCGGCATCATGCACCCCCGTCAGGGGAGCATCCACCTGGAAGGCGAGTCGATCCACGAGCTGCCCGCTCACGAGATCGTCTTCCGCGGCGTGTCCCAGTCGCCTGAGGGGCGCCGGGTTTTTGCCCGCCTGACGGTGACCGAGAATCTGGAGATGGGCGCCTTTACCAGGAATGACAAGGACGGCGTAAAGGCCGATATGGAGCGGGTTTTTGAGCTCTTTCCCCGGCTGAAGGAACGGCACAAGCAGGTGTCCGGCACCCTGTCGGGCGGCGAGCAGCAGATGCTGTCCATCGGCCGGGCCATGATGGCCAACCCGCGCCTGCTGCTCCTGGACGAACCCTCCATGGGTCTGGCGCCGATCCTGGTCGAGGCGATTTTCGACACCGTCCGTGAGATCAACGAGAGCGGTACCACCATCCTGCTCGTCGAGCAAAACGCGCTAATGGCCTTCTCGGTGGCAAGCCGGGGTTATGTCATGCAAACCGGAGAGATCGTCCTGCAGGACACGGCCGAGGCGCTGCAGGAGAACGAGATGGTGCAAAAAGCGTACCTGGGCGGATAGCAGCCCAGGAGGCACGCAATAGACAACAGAGGCGGCTCTTGGAGCCGCCTCCTGCTATCGGGAGAGCCCGCTCGCAGTGCGCGCTTCAGCGCGCTTTCTGCGCCGCCCTCAGAACTCAAACCACGGCGCTGAAGCGCCGGCTACGAACAGGAGCGTGCGCGGCGAGACCCACTCGTAGTGCGCGCTTCAGCGCGCTCTCTGCGCCGCCATCAGAACTCAAACCACGGCGCTGAAGCACCGACTACGAACCGGGGCGACCCAGCCGGGCCTACCGTTCGTAGTGCGCGATTCAGCGCGCTTTCTGTGCCGTGCTCGCGGCTCAAGTCACAGCGCTGAAGCGCCGACTACGAACCTATGGCCCTTCCTGAATAAGCCAGCGGTAGTTGGTAAAGGCAGTCGCCCGAAAGCCATCAGCGCACGCGTCGTCAATGACCTCCAGCGAAAGCTCTTCCCCATCCAGTGTCCACTTGTAGCTGCCGGTAGCCTCCATGCAGTGCGGGTCATTGAATAGGCGAAGCCGGTCCCCGGAAACAGTAAAGGAGCCCAGGGACCGCCAACCGCTGAGGGAACGCGTGGAGAATATCCGGTAGGTGCCCGCGTCCAGGCGCAGCAGCCACAACCCACCTTCGGCCGGGTAGGGCATGCAGCGCCGGCAAAACGGCCGCGCTCCCTCTCGAGGGTCCAATTTGCCATAGGTACCGTCCAGAACGGTCTCCTGATCGGGGGGTAGGGGGGTGGTATAGGGGTAGGGCACCTGCTCCTGCAGTCGTGTCCACAAGTCGGGCCAGGCTGGGGGGACGCCCGAGGACAGGTGCTTGGGTGGGCATGGCGTCCGGTGGCGTGCAGGCTGTCGCCAGGGCAACCAGGCAGAAGAAAACCGAAACGGGCTGGTACCAGTGCGCGCTCCGCATTACGGCTGCCTCCTTCGTCAAGGGGTGGACGCGTGCACTAGACTTCCGAAGTCTAGGAAGACTTCGGAAGTCTGGGTTTGTTCATGAACCGGTCCCATCCTCAGGACATCCATCAGGATGCCCGCCGTGTTGGCGACCAGCGGGGCGCAGGTACCTGGGCCTCCGGGAGCCTCAATGGCCTCGCGCAGCCTGCCACACTGGGTATCGCCCATCTCGGCCAGAAACCGCGTCCTGAACTCTTTGCAGAGCGCATAGGCCTCGTCGTCATTCGTGTCGGGGTCCTGGCGGCCCAGCAGCCCGCCGATGGCCAGCACGCCGCCGCTCAAGGCGCCACAGACCTCCTCCCGCGTCCCCCCGATGCCACCGCCGAGTCCAGTCGACACTCTCAGAACCTTGGGATCCCAGTCGTCCCACGTATGCTCGCCCACGGCGAGCAGGACTGCCTCTGATCAGTGATAGCCGGCCTCGATCAGCGCCCCGGCCCTGGCGGCCACCAAATCTCGTGCGTTCGCCATTGACACGCCTCCATGCAAGTACAGTGATGGCGCAAGTATACCACAGGCTTCCCAAAAGTGCACCTCAGGAGCTGTGATAGCAGGACTGCTCAATGTGGCGACATAGAATGGTAGAGACAACCACTGCGTGTGACTCCCTTGGCCGAGATCTTTAACCGATTTTCAACCAGTCTGTTACCTGATATATACCTATCCTTTGTATACTGTCAGCGTGGAAGACGCTGGCTCTCGGCTTCCACGCCATGGTGGCATGCTAGACGACCGGTGATTTGCCCGGGATTGTGCCCCGCCCATCTACCTTTCGACCTGCGATTGGACAAGTACGATACCAGGAAGGTCTGTTGAGAAGTGCACCAGGAACACAGGTTTCACATCCAAATGGCTCAGACGGTCCCAGAGGGGAGCCACTTCCGCTTGCGGGTGAGACGTGGTATAATGTGCATAGTCTCTGAGACGAGAGAATTGCAGGCGACCGCACCCGCGCACAGGGGAGGGAAAGCATTGTGACTCAGCACGACGCGCCTGAGGTGGGGGAAGAGACTCTGCGCGCGCCAGATAAAGAGGCGGGCCAGAGTCCCATGGCGCGTGTGCCAGAGGGAGCCTTTCCCGTCGTCGGCATCGGCGCTTCGGCCGGGGGACTGGCGGCCTTTGAAGCCTTCTTTTCCGCCATGCCCGCCGACACCGAGACCGGCATGGCCTTTGTCCTGGTGCAGCACCTGGCCCCGGACCACAAGAGCATCCTGACCGACCTGGTCAGAGCGCTACACCCGCATGCAGGTCTTCGAGGTCGAGGACGGGATGGCGGTCCAGCCCAACTGCGCCTACATCATCCCGCCCAACCGCGACATGGCCTTTCTGAACGGCACGCTGCAGTTGCTGGAGCCGGCCGCGCCGCGCGGCCTGCGCCTGCCCATCGACTTCTTCTTCCGCTCCCTGGCCCAGGACCAGCACGAGCGGGCCATCTGCATCGTGCTCTCCGGCACCGGCAGCGACGGCACGCTGGGGGTGCGGGCGATCAAGGGCGAGGGGGGCATGGTCATGGCCCAGGACCCCGAATCCACCGAGTACGACGGCATGCCGCGCAGCGCCATCGCCACCGGCCTGGTGGACTATGTGCTGCCGCCGGCCGAGATGCCGGCCCAGCTGATCGCCTATGTCGGCCCACGCCTTTGGGCAAAGGCCCCGCCCGGTCTCTGTCCCGGCCCCCAAGGCCGAGAGCACGCTGAAGAAGGTCTGCATCCTGCTGCGCGCCCAGACCGGCCACGACTTCTCCCAGTACAAGGAGAACACCATCGCCGCCGCGTCGAGCGGCGCATGGCCGTCCACCAGATCGAGCGGGCGGACGAGTATCTTCGCTATCCTGCAGCAGAAACCCGGTGGAGGTGGAGGCCCTCTTTCGCGACCTGCTGATCGGCGTGACCAGCTTCTTCCGCGACCCGGAGGCGTTCCAGGCCCTGCAAGACAGGTCATCCCGCGGCTCTTTGCCGGCAAACCCGCGGGCGGGGCGATCCGGGTCTGGGTGCCCGGCTGTTCCACCGGCGAGGAGGCCTATTCCATCGCCATCTTGCTCCAGGAGCATCTGGAGACACTGAAACAGAGCTTCAAGGTGCAGGTCTTCGCCACCGACATCGACAGCCAGGCCATCGACAAGGCCCGCAGCGGCGTCTATCCCGCCAGCATCGCCGCCGACGTCTCGCCCGAACGGCTGGCGCGCTTTTTCAGCCAGGAGCCGGACGGCGGCGCCTATCGCATCCACAAGAGCATCCGCGACATGCTGGTCTTTTCCGAGCAGGACGTGATCAAAGATCCTCCCTTCTCCAGACTCGACCTGATCAGTTGCCGCAACCTGCTGATCTATATGAGCGGAGAGTTGCAGAAGAGGCTCATCCCCCTGTTCCACTATGCTCTGAACCCGGGGGGAGTGCTCTTTCTGGGCACATCCGAGACCGTCGGCGAGTTTTCCGACCTCTTTGCCGCGTGGACCGCAAATGGAAGCTTTATCAGCGTAAGGCAGACGTTCCCGGCGCAGCCCGCCCGGCACTGGGCAGTCTTGTGCCCCCCGTTATGGGCAGGCGAGACTGCCGCGCATGCGCACCGCGGAGAGAGCCCAGGCGAAGCCCGGCTCAGTTCCGCGAGCTGACCGAGCAGGCCTTGCTGCAGCACTACGCCCAGGCCGGCCTGCTCATCAAGGGCGCGGCGAAATCCTCTACATCCACGGCCGCACCGGTCAATACCTGGAACCGGCCCCCGGGGAGGCCGGGTCAACATCCTGACCATGGCCCGCGAGGGACTGCGGCGGGAGCTGACGACCGCCCTGCACAGAGTGGTGACCCAGCAAGGAGCCAGTGCACTTCTCAGGCCTGCGGGTCAAGACCAACGGCGAATAATCACCGTCGATCTGACCGTGCAGCCGGTGGCCTCAGGCGTCGACGGGGAGGTCAGGCCAGACACTGTACCTGGTCATTCTGGAGGAAGGGTCACCAGCAGACGCAGACCTACCTGGCGACGGACGCGAGCGCTCCCCCGACATCGAGGTGTGACGGGCCGCATCGCCGCGCTGGAGCAGGAACTGCGGGCCAAGGAGGAATACCTCCAGACCACCATTGAGGAACTGGAGACCTCCAACGAAGAGCTCAAATCCACCAACGAGGAGATGCAGTCCGTCAACGAGGAACTGCAGTCCACCAACGAGGAACTGGAGACCTCCAAGGAGGAGCTGCAGTCGGTCAACGAAGAACTGGCCACGGTCAACGCCGAGCTGCAGACAAGGTGAACGACCTGTCGCGGGCCAACAACGACATGAACAACCTGCTGGCCGGCACGGGCATCGGCACCGTCTTCGTGGACCACCAACTGCGCATCTCTCGCTTCACCCCGGCCGCCACCCCGGTCATCAACCTGATCCCCACCGACGTCGGCCGGCCGGTGGGCCACATTGTCTCCAATCTGGTGGGCTACGACCGGCTGGTGGAAGACGTGCAGAGCGTGCTGGACACCCTGGCGCCCATGGAGACAGAAGTGCAGAGCATCAAGGGCGACTGGTACCAGCTGCGCATCCGGCCCTATCGCACCGTGGACAATGTGATCGAGGGCGCAGTGATCACCTTTGTGGACATCACGCAGATCAAGAAGGTGGAAGAAGCGCTGCACGAGGCGCGAGAGCTAGCTGAGAGCATTGTATCCACCGTGCGCGAGCCGCTGGTCGTGCTGGATGCGGATCTGCGGGTAGTCACGGCCAACCAGGCCTTCTACAATACATTTCGAGCGCAGCCAGCCGAGACACTGGGGCACATGCTGTACGAACTGGGCAACGGCCAGTGGGACGCCCCAGACCTGCGCCAATTGCTGGAAGAAATCCTGGCGCACAACGCCACCTTTGATGACTTTGAAGTCACCCAGAACTTTGAACAGATCGGCAGGCGCATCATATTGCTCAACGCCCGTCGCATCTGTGGCGAGGCGGGCCAGACCCGGTTGATCCTGCTGGCTATGGAGGACATCACTGAGCTCCCGCGAACAGAGGAGATGAGGCCGTGACCGCTCAGGAGGTAGTGCATGGGTACTGAGGATGCCAGAACAAAGGACTCTGCGCAGCCAGCCGTCGTAGAACCGACCTTGCGTCAGCGCGCGGAGGACAAGGCCCGGCATTTGGACCTCGGGGACGAAGGGACGCTCTCGCCTGAGGCGGTTCGGCAACTGGTCCATGAGCTGCGCGTGCACCAGATCGAGCTCGAAATGCAGAACGAGGAACTGCGCCGCACGCAAGAGGTATTGGAGGCGTCACAGGCACGCTACTTTGACCTGTACGACCTGGCCCCGGTGGGCTATATCACGCTCAGCGAAAAGGGACTGATCCTGGAAGCGAACCTCACCGCTGCGACCCTATTGGATGTACCAAGGGGCGCACTGGTGAAGCAGCCTCTTACCCGATGGGTTGTCGCCGAAGATCAAGACGGCTACTACCTCTACCGCAACCGGCTCCTCGAAACAGGTACGCCGCAGGTGTGCGAGCTGAGAATGCTGCGCCAGGAAGTACAGGTCTCTCAGTTCTGGGTTCGGTTGGTTTCGTGCCTGGGACAGGATGAGGAAAGTGGGGCGCAGGTATGCCGCGTCACGATGAGCGACATCACCGAGCGTAAGCAGGCGATTGGGGAGCTGCAAGGACTAGCGCATGAGCTGGGTGAGCGGGTCAAGGAACTGGACTGCCTGTACAGCATTGCGAACCTCGTCGAGACGCCGGGCTGCACCCTGGAGGAGATCCTGCAAGGGGCGGCTGAACTCATTCCACCTGCCTGGAAATATCCCGAGGTTGCCTGCGCGCGGATACTCCTGGATGGGCAGGAATACCGCACCGACAGCTTTGCGCAAAGCCCCTGGCAACACTCGGCTGACATCCTGGTAGAGGGCAAAAAACGCGGCACAATCCAGGTTGGATACCTACAAAAGCAGACAGCAGGCGACGAGGACCCCTTCCTACGAGAAGAGAGGAACCTGCTCGGTGCAATTGCCGGCCGCCTGGGCGCGGTCGTTGAACGAATGCACGCCCAAGAGCAGATCCGGCAACAGCAGCAGTTTCTGCAGACCGTCCTGGATTCGCTAGCCTATCCCCTTTACGTCATCAACGTTGCGGATCGCACGGTAGAACTGGCCAATCGAGCAGCCACCGCGGACCGCCTGCAGGGGAAACTCACCTGCTATGCCCTCTTGCACGGCTGCGAGCAGCATTGTGAAGGCGCAAACCACCCTTGTCCTCTCGAAGAGATTCAACGGACGAAAAACCCTGTGGTCGTCGAACATGTACATTTGGACAGGCATGGCCACCGCCAGTACGTCGAGGTCCATGGCTTTCCCATAACCAACTCGGAAGGCAATGTGGTCCAAATGATCGAATACACTCGCGACATCACCGAGCGCAAAGAAGCCGATCTGGCCGTGCGCGAGTCAGAGTCGCGCTGGCGCTCACTGACCCAGACCTCGCCCGACCACATACTGATGCTAGACACAGACCTGAGCATTCAATTCGCCAACTATGCATCTCCCGGGTTAACGATCGACGACCTCATCGGCAAACCCCTTCATAGCCTGGTGGATGAGGCCCAGCAGGGACAAGTCAGAAATATTCTGGAGAACGTGTTACGAACTGGTGCCCCGGCCCGGTATGAAACGATCTATTCATCCACTGATGGCAGCGACATCCACTACGAATCGCACGCAACTGCCCGCGTGCTCCCCGACACAGACCAGATCGTCGGTCTGGCGATCAGCTCCCGAGACATTACCCTTCACAAGCAGGCCGAGCAGGCGCTGCGCGATAGCGAGGCGAAGCTGCGGGCACTGTTCGACATTTTGCCGGTCGGTATCTCTGTCTTGGACCACTCCCGTACCATTCAGCTCGCGAACCCAGCCCTGACCCGCATCTTGCACCTGTCTCAGGATCAGTTGCAGCAGGGCACCTACGAGGGGCGCACCTACCTCGGGGCCGACGGCACGGAGATGGCGCCCGGCGAACTGCCCAGTATGCGGGCTGTCCGTGAGCGGCAGCCGGTCCGCGACATGGAGATCGGTGTGGTGAGCGACGATGGCGAGCAGATCTGGACCAGCGTCAGTGCTGCCCCATTGCCTTTTGAGGATTGGCGGGTCATTGTCGCCACCGCGGACATCACCCGCCTGAAGGGGACCGAAGTAGCCTTGCAGAAGGCGCACAGCGAACTGGAACAGCGCGTCGCGGAACGAACTGCCGAGCTGCAAGCACTGAACCAACAGCTTCGCGCCGAGATAACCGAACGAGAGCGGGTGGAGGCGGATCTACGTTCCAGCGAGGAGCGCTTCCGCCAGCTCGCGGAACACGTTAACCACGTCTTCTGGATAAGCGACCTGACGGACAACCGGATCCTGTACGTCAGCCCCGCTTATGAGGACTTGACGGGCCGGGCCCGGAGTGCGCTCTATGAACAGCCCTCCGCAATCCTGGACTCCGTCCACCTGGAGGACCGCCAACGTATGGCGCGAGCCCTGGAACAGGGCAGTCGGGAAGAGCAGGTGGGTGAGTACCGCCTCGTGCGGGCCGATGGCTCGGTCGTCTGGGTACGGGTCCGTACCTTCCCGGTCCGGGACGAGCAGGGCAAGATCTATCGACTGGCCGGGATCGCGGAGGACATTACCGAACAGGTAGAGGCCGTCCAACTGCTGGAACTGCACGTGGAGGAACGTACCCGCCAGCTTTCGACGCTCCTGCAAATCGCCGGAAGCATGACCCTGACGCTGGAACTAGATCAGTTGTTGGACGAGATCCTCGACGGCCTGCGTGACGTGGTAGAATTCGACAGCGCCATCATCTATGAGCTGGAAGACGAACAGCTGGTTGCCCTGGCCCATCGAGGGCGGAGCTCGTCCGAGGAGCTGGGCCTGGGCGCGCGGTCCCTCCAACTGGTTGACTCGGCCATCGCCCAGGAGATGATGGCCAATCAGAAGCCGGTCTTGATCTCTGATGTCCGCGGCCCGATGGACGACGGCCTGCTTGTGCCCTTTTCGGATTGGGCTTGCTGTGGAATCGCAGTCCCGCTGAGGATTCGACAGAGGCCAACGGGACTGCTCATCCTCTATTCGTCTCTCCCGCAGTCCTACTCCTGGCGGCAAGCCAGCCTGCTACTGGCCCTTGCCAACCAGGTGGCGGTCAGCATTGAAAATGCTCGTTTGTACGAGCAGACGGGCGCCCTAGCCGTCCTGGAGGAGCGACAGCGCTTGTCACGGGACCTGCACGACGCGGTCAGCCAGACTCTCTTTTCGGCCAACATCATTGCCGAAGCTTTGCCGCGCCTTTGGGAGCGGGATCCAGAGGGAGTGCGCAGCCGTCTGCCTCAGTTGCACCGCTTGACCACGGGCGCCCTGGCCGAGATGCGTACTTTGCTGCTAGAGCTGCGGCCGAATGCCCTCGTCGATGTGGGATTGGGTGAGCTGCTGCGGCAGGCCGTCGATGCGTTTTCCGGCAGATCGCGGACAGTGGCCTGGCTGACCTTGGCAGGCCGGCGACCTCTACCCGAAGCAGTCCAGATTGCCCTTTATCGCATCGCCCAGGAAGCATTGAGTAATGTGGCCAAGCATGCCAAAGCCAACGAGGTAAGGATTCATCTCCAGATGGAACCCGATCGGGTGGAACTGTGCGTCCGGGATGATGGCCAGGGCTTTGAGCCCGACGAGGTTCCTCCGGCGAGCATGGGGCTCCGGATCTTGAGCGAGCGAGCCAAGGCAGTGGGCGCCGAGCTGCAAATCAAGAGCCGGCCCGGCAATGGCACAGAAGTCCTTGTGACCTGGACCGAGACACTTTGAGGGAAAAGAACAGAATGATATCACAATCAACTCCCATACGAGTGATGGTCGTTGATGACCACGACATGGTACGCAGCGGACTGGCCGTCTTTATCGATACCTTTGACGACCTGGTCCTGGTCGGTGAGGCTTCGGATGGTGCCGAAGCAGTCAGCCTTTGCGCAGAGGTCCAACCGCACGTGGTCCTCATGGACCTGTTGATGCCAAGAATGGATGGTGTTGCCGCCACACGCGCCATCCGCCAGGCCCACCCGGATGTCCAGGTCATTGCCCTTACCAGTTTTAGCGACCGTGACCTGGTACAGGGCGCCTTGCAGGCGGGCGCGCTGGGGTACCTGCTCAAGACTGCATCCATTGACGAACTGGCTGAAGCGGTCCGCAATGCGCGCCGGGGCCGGCCCAGTCTCGCCCCCGAAGCGCTGCAAATCCTGGTCAGCGCCGCCGGCCAGCCCCATCCGCCAGGACATGACTTGACCGATCGCGAGCGCGAGGTGCTGGCCCTGATAGCGGCCGGCCTGAGCAATCCTGCTATTGCCCGGCGGCTGACGGTGGAACTATCCACAGTCAAGACGCACGTCAGCAACATCTTGTCCAAGCTGGAAGTCTCCACCCGCATGGAAGCTGCCGCCTTGGCCCGGGAGCATAACCTAGCCAATGGGAGGAGGATCGACTCCTCCCATTGACCGAGCGCACAATCCATCCACTGGCGGATGAAAAATCCCTCGGGTGCCCGATGTGCCCGAGGGTTTTTTGTTGTATTCTGAGGGTGGCGTAATGCGCTGCTCATGCGCATGCTGGGATCGGATTACGCCCAGAGGCCGGTGCTGCTCTGCCGTGTCTGCAACGCGATCCAGATGGGTAGAGAATGCGCGGTCCAGGCCCCAAGTCTGATGGAGAGAGCCGGTCTCAAGACTCCTGCCCATAGCATTGGGCGGAGGGAAGAGGGGAAAATGGTGGATCCGCGCATTCGGGTGATGATCGTCGATGACCACGAGATGGTCCGCAATGGACTGACCATCCTCATCGAGGCTTTCGATGATCTTGACCTGGTGGGTACGGCAACGAATGGTCAGGAGGCAATCGAATTGTGTGACCGGATCGAGGCGGACGTCGTGCTGATGGACCTCGTCATGCCCAAGATGGACGGCATCGCTGCCATCCGGATCCTTCGCCAGAGCCATCCGCAGATCCAGTTCGTGGCCTTGAAGAGTTTTGGAGATCAGGAACTCCTGGAGGCAGTCATGGAAGCGGGCGCAGCCAGCCACGTGCTCAAGAGTGCCCCAATAGACCAGGTTGCCAGGGCCATCCGCGCCGCCGCTCGCGCTTCGGCCCCCCGTCTGGCTGCGGTCGGGCAGGACACATTCTCTTCCTCTGCCAGTCACAAGACAGGCGGCGTCCAATCCAATGAGCGCAGCAAAGTCCCACAGGTCCGAACAGACATGGACCGGCGGAGATTCTCCACGCCTTCACTGGAGATCAGTTGGAGGCGAATATGACCTGGCCAGCAAAGAGGCTAGCGAATCTGTACGCGGCGGTACGATGATTGTTCCTAGAAGGAACAGAAAAAGGAGAGATGCCATGACTACACGCAAGTTGCTCGAACGACTGCTCCTGATCTTGATACTCACTTCTCTCGTGCTGGGTGGCAGCGTGCCTGCGCTCGCAGGAGACTATGCCGAAAGCCAGGGACCTGGCGACAAGAAGGAGATCAAAGACTGGTACAAACAAAAGATAGAAAAAGAGAAGGTAAAGAAGGAGAAGCGGATCACGCCTGCTGACCGCAAGGCCGCGGCTGAACGCGCCGCGGCCGGCGGCTTCACGCTTGAAGCGATGCAAGCCATGGCGGTCGCCGACCCAGCCCTGCCGGGCATGAGCCCCCGCTACTTTAGCCATCCCAACTATGCCAATAGTCCGCTGCCGGCGGTCATCGATGGGGTCTGCTCCGGCCCAACGGCTGCAGCTTGTACCACCTATACCGACTGCCCCGTAGCAGGCGAAACCTGCAATCCTGGGACCATCGACGGCGGGATCAGGAAGTTCATGGACGCGCTGCCGGGCCTCGGCGCCGCCAACGCGAACGACCTCGGCCAGTTCATCCCGGTTGCCGATGCCGACACCACTATCTACGGTATAGAGGCGGACTACTACGAGATCGCAGTGGTCCAGTACCGGAAGCAGATGCATACCGACCTTCCGGGCGAATTCCCCGGTAGACCCGATAGTAAAGGAACGCTTCACCGCGGCTACGTGCAGCTAGCGGGGAAGACACCCTGCGCGCAGGGGACCGAGCTGTTCAACGAGATGCTGGACGGGACGCGGACGCCCACGGGCTACTGCGGCGTGACCCAGCCCCAATTCCTGGGGCCGGCCATCGCCGCCACCAAGGACAGGCCTGTGCGCCTCCTGTTCCGCAACCTGCTGCCCACGGGTGTGGAGGGCAACCTGTTCATCCCGACCGACATCACGGTCATGGGCTCGGGCATGGGACCTTCCCTGGGCGGCATGATAGAGGACACGACCGGCCAGGTAGAACCCATGTGCGGTACCCTCACTCCCGGAAAGCCGGTCGGCTGCTTCACCGAGAACCGCGCCACCGTGCACCTGCACGGCGGCATCTCGCCCTGGATCAGCGACGGCACGCCCCACCAGTGGATCACCCCCGAGGGTGAGCGGCCGTACCCAGATGCCGCGGCTGGGGAAAACATTGGCGTCAGCGTGGCCTACGTGCCTGATATGTGGTACACCCCCAGTGGCGCTACGATTAACAGTTGCGCGGGTCTGACGACCTGCACAGAGACCGGCGCCACGAACGATCCGGGCTCCGGCGCGCAGACCTACTACTTTACCAACCAGCAGAGCGCCCGCCTGATGTTCTACCACGACCACGCCTGGGGCATCACCCGCCTGAACGTCTACGCCGGCGAAGCCGCGGCCTATCTGATCACCGACGACACCGAGCAGTCGCTGATCGACCGGGAACTCATCCCTGGCCCTGCCGACACGAGATACCTGGTTGTCCAGGACAGGACTTTCGTACCGAGCCCCGAGCAGATTGCCCTGCAGGACTCGACCTGGGACTATGACCGCTGGGGCGGCGAGGGCAACCTGTGGCTGCCGCACGTCTACTCGCCGGCGCAAAATCCGGGCGACTCTTCCGGGGTCAACGAGTTCGGCCGCTGGGCCTACGGGCCCTGGTTCTGGCCGCCTACCCAGAACATCCTGTACCCGCCGCTCACCAACACCTACTATGACCCGGCCTGTGTGCCAGGCCCGATTAATGGTGCGAGCCGGAGATGATGCCCGGCACGCCCTTCAACTCCATGGGCATGGAGGCCTTCCACGATACCCCCATCGTCAACGGCACCGCCTACCCGACGATCACGGTGGACCCCAAGGC
The DNA here is from genome assembly GCA_963783445.1 of uncultured Chloroflexia bacterium. Lineage (GTDB taxonomy): Bacteria > Chloroflexota > Anaerolineae > JAAYZQ01 > JAAYZQ01 > CAWANP01. Next base: position 248,055 of record CAWANP010000004.1, read on the forward strand.
CTACCGCCTGCGCTTCCTGAACGCGGCCAACGACCGATTCTTCAACCTGTCGCTGTACCAGGCAGTCGACGCCGACGGCGTCGTGTGTGATGCCGCCAACCTGAATCCAGCCAAGGAGAGCACCGGCGTGGCCTGCACCGAAGTGGCCCTGAACCCCGACGAGTTGGCGGCCGCGCTGGACGCCCGACCGGACATCTTCCCGACCCCGGTGGCAGGCAGAGAGGGCCCAGACTGGATCCAGATTGGCACCGAGGGCGGCTTCCTGCCGGCTCCGGTGGAGATCCCGGCCCAGTTCACAACCTGGGTAGTCGACCCGGCCCTCTTTATCGCCGGCCTCGTCGACAAGCACTCGCTGCTGCTCGGCCCGGCCGAACGGGCGGACACCATTGTGGACTTTTCCCAGTTCGCCGGCCAGACGCTGATCCTTTACAATGACGCCCCGGCGGCCTTCCCGGCGCGAGATCCGCGCTACGACCTCTACACCGGCAACGCCGACCTGCGGGACACGGGCGGCCCGCCTCCGACGCTGCCCGGCTACGGCCCCAACATGCGCACCATCATGCAGATCGTGGTGGCGGACGCGCCCGTGATCCCCTACGACATCGCCCTGCTGGAGGCAGCCTTCGCCCACCAAACCGATGGCTCGGGCGTGTTCGAGTCGGGGCAGCACCCGATCATCGTCGGGCAGGCCGCCTACAACTCGGCCTACGGCACCACCTTTGATCAAGCCGCCGGCGATCCGGATGGTTTCGCGCGGATCACCGACTTTTCCATGACCTTCGATACGCTTTCCGGCGTGCAGATGATCGACTTCCCCTTCCAGCCGAAGGCGATCCAGGACGAAATGGGCGAGGCCTTTGACCGCGAGTACGGCCGCATGAGCGGCAACCTGGGCCTCGAGGTGCCGCTGACCGGCGCCGGGGTCGCGCAGAACCTGATCCTCTACCCCTACTCCAACCCGGCCAGCGAGCTGATCGACGCCACCAATCTGCCGATGGCGCTGGATCCCGACAACCCCGGCAACCCCGACTACAAGGTTGCGCCGTTCTCCCAGGCCAACGACGGGACGCAGATCTGGAAGATCACGCACAACGGCGTGGATACGCACCCCATCCACTTTCACCTCTACGACGTGCAGCTTCTCAACCGCGTCGCCTGGGACGGCATGATCCGCCCGCCCGACGAGAACGAGCTGGGCTGGAAGGATACCGTGCGCATCAGCCCGCTGGAGGACACCATCGTGGCCCTGCGGCCGGTCAGGCCGGTGTTGCCCTGGGACCTGCCGAACAGCGTGCGGCTGCTCAACCCGGCCATGCCGGAGGGCTCGACCGTGGCCTTTAACAGCACGGATGAGAACGCGAACCCGACGCGCGCCCATCACCAACCAGATGACGAATTTTGGCTGGGAGTATGTCTGGCACTGCCACATCCTCAGCCACGAGGAGATGGACATGATGCGGCCTCAGATGGTGGCCGAGCCGCCGCCCCCGGTGACCGATCTGGCTGGGGTGTGGGTGAAAGACAAAGGTACTAAAGGGAATCAGTTGACCTGGACGGATCCTTCGATACACGAGACCGGCTTCGAGATCTGGAGAGGGCTATCTGCAAACACTGCGGACGATTCCTGGGGCTTCGTCCCCTTGGCCACTGTGGGCGCCGATGTCCTAGAATACATAGATACGAGCGCCAAAAAAGAAACCGATGTCTACTTCTATCAGGTATTCGCGATCAATAAGGTCGGCTTCACGGGCGTGGAAGGCTACAAGAACTTGACCGCGAAGAGTGAAGGCTCCAACATCGTTCAGATGGGCGGGGATCCGCCCCCGCCGCCACCGCCAGATCTGCCGGCGGCTCCAACCGGCCTGGAGGCAGCGGTTCTGCCCGGACCCGAGGTCCTGCTGACCTGGATCCACGACTCCACCAACACGACCGACTTTGTCATCGAACGGGCCGTCGGCACGGGCGCCTTCTCTTTCCTGGCCAGAGTCGCTGCGCCTGACGTCACCTACACCGACCTGAGCGCGCTGAACGGCAACACCTACAGCTACCGTGTGGCGGCCGCGAACACAGCGGGCCAATCCGGCTACTCAAACACGGCAGCCGTGACCGTAAACCTGGCTCCGGCGGCTCCGACCAACCTGACGTTTACGGTTCTGCCCGGACCCGGAGTCGCGCTGACCTGGACCGACAACGCCGACAACGAGACTAGCTTTGTCATCCACCGGGCTGACGGCACGGACGGCACGGGCGTCTTCTCCTTCCTGGCCTCAGTCGGTGCGAATATCACCACTTTCACCGACCTGAACGTGGTGGACGGCGCTGGCTATACCTACCGTGTGGCGGCCGTGAACGCTGCGGACCAATCCCTCTGGTCGAACGAGCTGCCCGTGGGTCTAATCCTGCCTCCGGCGGCTCCGACCGGCCTGACGGCAACGGGTCAGGCTGGCCCCCCACCCCAGGTCGTGCTGACCTGGACCGACACAGCCACGGAGACCGGCTTTATGGTACAGCGCTGCACCGGTGCCGGCTGCACGAACTTTGCGTCTCTCGTGGACCTCGGAGCGGATGTCGTCACCTACACCGACCTGGACGTGGTGTCCGGCAACAACTATAGCTACCGTGTGGCGGCCGTGAACCTAGGGGGCCAATCCGGCTGGTCGAACGAGGCGTCCGCGGAGGTACCAGCATCCTCGGCAGCCCCGGCAGCCCCGACGAACGTGAACGCCAGGCGACAGAATCGCCGGGTCATTCTGACCTGGACCGACAACGCCGACAATAAGACCGGCTTCGAAATCGAGCGAGCCAGCAACGCTGGCTTCACGGCCGACGTGGTGCTCATCGCAGTGGACCCCGACACGACGAGGTACAGGACTGTCCGCCTGCCGCGCAACTCGGACCACTACTTCAGGGTGCGGGCGGTCAACGGCGCCGATGTATCTGCATGGGTGAACGCCGCGCCGTTCCCGGACCCCATCCACATACCCTAGGCTCCACAGTCGCAGCGGGGAGAGGAAGGCTCCCTCCCCCGCTGCGTGTTTCGACGTGCATGACACTCACTGCCATGCGCTCGGCGCCGGTACCCCCGGGATAGAGCCACGAAGGATCACTCATTCTTGAGAACAGAGTCCCTGCTGCTGCGCTGTGGACGGACACCCACAGAGTCAAAAATCCTCCGTGTGCAAAGACCCAGGGTGGCGTCTCCTGTTGGGGCGTCACGTAGGCAGACCTGGCAGGTTTTTGGGCCATGGTTGCGTGAGTTGACTCTGATTCTGATGTGAGGTATAATGAAATCCAGCCTAGTCAGCGATCTTTTTCGGAGAGGGCACCCAGATCCCCTCGATTCTTGGCCCCAGGAGGCATGATGCGCTCCAGAATTCTACGAATAGCGGCTCTGTTGCTGTTTGCGTCCGGCATCTCATGCGGGTGCGCGGACTCGACGGTGCAGGCGCCGCTCCCAACCTCTCCGTCTGTGCCGGTTGCTGCCGCAACTGCTCCGGACGCTACAACGTCCGCAGACGCTGCCGCCGCTGTCCCTTCGGCTTCCGCGACCTCAACGGCCACGGCAGTGTCCACGGACGCCCCTGAACTGACAACCATCGTCGTCTACAGCCAGCCGCCCAGCTCCGATGGTGGATTTCTTCATTCTTCCTTGCGCGACCCGGACGGCAGTGAAACCGACCAGTGGACCTGGGACAGTTTCGCCTTCGACAGGGCCCGGACCATCACCGAGTTACAGTGGCAAGGAGGCTACGACCCTGCCAGGCAGGGCTCCGGCGGTCCGGTGCGCGATTTCACGGTAGAGATCTATGCTTCCATCCCGTCCGGCATCGAACCGGACATCACCAAGCCTCCCCTGGTGCACTATGAAGTGGAGGGCAACGCCGGCGAGACGCCGGCTGACGTACTGGGCGGCGTGCAAATCTATGATTACCAGTTTGTCTTGCCGGCCCCCTTTGAGGCCGAGGCCTGGACGCAGTACTGGATCCAGATCGAGGCGCTGCAATCCGGAGCGCCGGACTGGGGGCTGGCCAAAGGCACCAGTGGCGACCTACAGTATTTCCGCAGAATCCCAGGCCAGGGCTATAATTACTGGACGGCCCAAGGCGACGCGGCTTTCACGATGCTGGGGCCGGGCCTTGAAGCGGACGCGGTTGTCCCCGAGGCCACGAAATCGCCGGAGCAGGTCGCCGCGCTCGTGGATGCGCTGCCACCGGTCGAGGAAATCCCCCTGAATGCAGAGGGCGTACAGGAGACCGTCCTGGTCGTCTCGCGCAGTGGTTATACGCCGGGCCATTTCGCCGTGAAGGCCGGTATCCCCGTCCGCCTGACCTTCCGGCAACTGGGCTATGTCCCTGGCGGCAACATCCTGCTCATCTACTGGGACTCGCAGGACGAGATACCCCTGATCCTCACTTCGCCGGGGGACGCAGAGGTGCTCGAGTTCACGCCAACGGAGCCGGGTGATTACCGGTTCAGGTGCCCGCATGACTGGTACGAGGGCGTGATGACCGTGCAGGAATGACCGCCGGTTGCGACATAGATCTACCCTGGAGGAGAGCATGAAAACGGTTTTGGATGCAGGTACGGCCAGCATCGCCCTGTGCGTCATGGCGCGGGAGCCTGAGCTCCCGGGTACGCCGGCTGCCCTATGAGCCTGCTGCGGCTTGCCTGGAGGAATATCGCCGGCAACGGGCTGCGCAGCTGGGTCGTGGCCCTCTGCGCCCTGGTTGTGGCTGCCTTTGCGTTGTTCTCGACGCTTCTCCTGCGCGGGACGGCTACCAGCCTGGAGCTGGCAGCGGACCGGCTGGGCGCCGATATCGTCGTGGTGCCGCAGGGCGCCCAGACCGAGATGGAAGGCGCGTTGCTGATGGGCGTTCCGGTACAGTTCTGGATGCCAGCGGAGAATGTGGGGAAACTGGCGGCCATTCCCGGCGTCGAGGCTGTCTCCGCGCAGATCTACCTGGCCACGTTGGTGGACGCCTCCTGCTGTTCGGTCTCCGAGATGTTTATGGTCGCCTACGATCCTGATACCGACTTTACGGTGCGGCCCTGGCTGGAGGAAAGGCACTCCGCCGGATTGGGGCTCGGCGAGGTGATCGGCGGCGACTATATTTCCGCCACGGAAGGCGAGGATGGCATCCTGGTGTACGGCGACCTAGTGAGGCTCAAGGGCAACCTCGAGCCGACCGGCACCGGGCTGGATCAGAGCCTCTTTTTCACCCTGGATACGGCGCACGACATGGCCCGCGTCTCCGAGACGGAGGCGGAGGAGCCCCTGGTCATCCCACCGGATCAGGTCTCGGCGGTTCTGCTCAAGACGAAACCTGGCGCGGACACCGAGCCGATCGCGGTGGAGATTTACCGCACCGTGCCCGGGGTCTATCCCATCCAGAGCGCCAGCCTGTTCCAGTCATCGCGCGCGCAGTTGAAGAGCTTGCTCAACACAGTGGCGATCGTGATGGCCTTGATCTGGCCGCTGGCCGTCGTCCTGATCGGCATGATCTACCTGATGGCCGCCAACGAGCGCCGCCGCGAACTGGGGGTACTGCGTGCGCTGGGCGCCACGCGCCGCTTTGTCGCCGAGTCGTTGCTGCTTGAGGCCAGCCTGCTGGCGCTCTGCGGTGCGTCGGTTGGGGTCTTTTTGGCGGTGCTGGCCATCTACCTCTTCAGGAAGTTGATCATGGTTTCGTTGGGAGTGCCGTTCCTCCTGCCATCGCCGGGCCCGCTGGCGATTCAGATCGGGATCGGGCTGCTGTTGGCCATGGGCAGCGTTTTCCTGGCCGCCCTTCTGCCGGCCATCAAGATCAGCCGGCAGGATCCGGCCATCGCCATGCGGGAGTAGCGGCCATGATCAAGCTGGAAGAGGTGACCAAGGTCTACGATCTGGGGAAAGGGAGCTCCGTCACCGCGGTGCGCGGGGCAAGCCTGGAGATCGGATCGGGCGAGTTTGCCGCGATCGTCGGCCGCTCGGGATCAGGAAAGACCACGCTCCTGAACCTGGCTGCCGGCTTGACCAGGCCGACGTCGGGGCGGGTGACGCTCGACGGCGTAGAGCTGTGGAAACTGAGCGACAAGCAGCAGTCTCGTATGCGGGGTCGCAAGATTGGCTTCGTCTTTCAGTTTCCAAGCCTGCTGCCAACGCTGACGGTTTACGAAAACGTGATCTTGCCCACCATCTTTGGGCCGGACGGAGCCGGGCCGGATGCGAGCGAGCGGGCCGAAGCCATGCTGCACAAGGTCGGCCTGTCCGACAAGCTGACCTCCTATCCGCGCCAACTATCCGCGGGCCAGCAGCAGCGCGTGGTCATCGTTCGAGCGCTCATCAACCAACCCCGGTTGTTGCTGGCCGATGAGCCCACCAGCAACCTGGATGAGAAGACAGAGATGGAGATCATGGACCTGTTTCGTGAGCTTCACGCCAGTCTGGGGCTGACGGTTGTGCTTGTCACGCACACACGCCAGCTCATCTCGCCGGGGATGCGCTCCATCGAAATGGCCGAGGGCCGGATCGTAAGTGGGTCTAGGGCTGAGGTGCAGGGAATCACATGAGATTGCTCCGGATCTGGATCCTCGTGGTCACGACCTCCCTTCTCTGTGGCGGGGTGGCTGCAGGCGCATGGACTGAACAGTCGATTCCTGCAAACCGCGACCCTTTCTCCGCGCCACCGCTCGTCATCCTTTACAGCCAGGCGCCCAGCCCATCCGGGGGGCTGCTGCAATCCTCCCTGCGCGACCCCGACGGCAGCGCCACCGACCAGTGGGCCTGGGATGGGTTCACGCTCGGCTCGACTCACGCCATCACTGAGGTGCAGTGGCGCGGCGGCTATGATCCTGTCCGGCTCGGCTCTGGGGGCCCGGTGGCCGATTTCACGGTCTCAATCTACGCTTCCATCCCGTCCGGCATCCAACCGGACATCTCCCAGCCGCCCCTGGCCCGCTACGAAGTAGGCGGCAACGCCAACGAGACGCCGGCTGAGGTACTGGGCGGCGTACAGAGCTATGACTACCGGTATGCCCTGCCGGGTCCCTTCCAGGCGGCCGCAGGGACCAAGTATTGGGTCCAGATCGAAGCCTATCAGCCTGGCGCGCCCGACTGGGGGCTCGCGGCAGCCACCGGGGGGGATGGGCGGTATTTCCGAAGGCTTCAGGGCGATGGCTTCAATTACCAGCTTGCCCCCGGCGATGCAGCTTTTGCGCTGGTCGGCCCAGACGTCGGGCCGCCAGAGGTGTGCTACACTCTGAGTACCAGCGCCAGCCCCGGCGGCAGCGGTACGGTAGCGACCAATGTTGCGCCCAACTGCACTGGCGACGCGAGCAAGTATGTCGCCGGGACCCAGGTGCAGCTCACGGCCATCCCCGCCAACGGCTACCTATTCGATCATTGGAGCGGCGACGTGCTTGGTAGCGCCAACCCCATCACAGTCTCCATAGACGGCGACAGGGCAGCCACCAGCCATTTCCAGCAGGGGTACTGGGCTCACCTGCCCCTGATTGTGACGAAACCATGAGTGCGTTGAAGCGACAGTCGTATCCGGCGGGCGTCTGACGGTGCACGAAGATGGTTCGCACGAAAACCACAACACAACGTTTCGAATCCGTACAGAAAGGAGCCGGAGAGGGAAAATGAAAGTCATAGGAGTCATTCTGATCGTCCTGGCCCTGGTTATCGGCATTGTGCCCCAGTTCACCGACTGCCTGGCCCAGGGCAGCGCTATGAAGATGCCGAATGGCACTCTCCTTCCCATGCGCTGTCATTGGACGCGGCAGGCCGAAGTCGCGGTGGCGCTGCCACTGGCGATCGTCGGCATCCTGGTGTTGCTCAACCGCCGCCGCCAGACGCTGCGCGCCCTCTTGCTGGTCGGCATGGCCCTGGGCCTGGCCGCGATCCTGCTGCCCGCCTACCTGATCGGGGTCTGCGCCAGTGACGACATGATCTGCAGCATGCTCATGAAACCCACCCTTCTGTTTGCCGGTGTGCTTACCATGGCCACCTGCCTGGTCGGGCTGGTCTACTTGCGCGGCGAGGGTGATGATTACACCGGAACCGACCCGAAAGTTGGCGAGGAGGCAAGCAGATGAGAAAGACAACCAAATGGGCTCTGGCCCTGCTGGGCCTGGCCTTTGCCGTCGGCTTTGGCCTGTGGGCCCAATCGCTCTTTGTCACGTCCGAGCTGGTGCACTTTTCGGTCAACTTTCCCTCCGATGGCCGGGCGGAGACGATGTCCTGCTGCGATCTGGGCGGGCCCTGGGCGCGGGATCGCGATCCCGAATGGAATGATTATGCCGCCGGCGGGGTGCTGGTCTACGGCGAGGAGGGCGCGGTTGTGATCGATGCCGGCCGGCAGGGGTTCTTGAAGCACGCCCTGCAGCCCAACTACCTGAGCATTTCCAGCCACTGGCTTAGGAACGTGGGCACCCAACCCTACCAGATCCGGCTGGATATGGACATGTGCGGCTGGGACCTGAAATGGGTGACCTTTGAGCGGGATTGGGATTCCGAGGCAAAGATTACGACCCGGTTCATCGATCCCGGGCAGAGCTTTAACATGGACTGGTTCTTTACCATTCCCACGGAACAGCGGGACCAGGCAACTATCTGCGAGGGGCAGCTCGACGTCTATGACGCCGAGACCGACGATCTGCTGACCGAACTGCCGATCGTGATCGTCAACTCGAAAGCCAACTGAAAACCAGGAGAAGCGCCATGTCCCTGTATCCCAAAACCTACCGAACGTTGCGCCGCCATTGGTTCCATCGCTTTTTCGTCTTTCTGCTGGGGATCGTGTTGCTGTACGCGCCCTTTGCCCTGTTCACCCGACTCATCCTGTGGCTGTCAGGCAGCCCTTTGCTGCCGGATGCGCACCGCATCTGTCTGCGCATGCCGATCCAATGGCTGGCCCAACCCTGGATGTACGGGACCATGATCCAGCAACCGGCTTACCTGGTGGCCATCCTGTTCCTGCCCGGAATCGCCCTATTTGTTGGACCGGTTTTCTGCGGCTGGATGTGCCCGGCCGGCGGAATGACAGAATACCTGAGCCGGCTGGTTCCCACACGTTTTCAAATGGACCTGGGCGGCAAGGTCAACCCGGTTCCCATCCGCTACGGCTTTATGGTGGGCATGATGGTCGCCTCGTTCATCGGCGGCAACGTCTGCTGCTCGTTCTGCAACTTTACCCACACCCAGAACATCATCAGCGCCGTGTTTGGCGACTTTACGGGGATCACCTACTGGGCCTCTTTCATGGTCATCAGCTTTGTGCTGTGGTTCGTTGTCCTGGGGCTGTTTACCAAAGGCGGGCGCGGCTGGTGCAACCTTCTGTGTCCAGCCGGCGCGCTGCAGGGGCTGACCCATTCCCTGGGTGGCTGGCTGCGCCTGGGCCGCTCGGTTCAGATCCAGCAGAGCCAGTGCCGCGGCTGCAAGACCTGTGTCTCGACTTGCCCCACCTGGGCCATCTCGGTGAAAGAGGACAAGATGCGGATCGATTCCCACGCCTGCAACATCTGCATGGACTGCAGCAAGGTCTGCAGCCGTAACGCCATCGCCTTCCGCCGGAACCGTCGTAGCGCCAGCCAACCCGCGACGGAGCCGGTCCAGGCCAGCTGAGCGAGCGCATAGAACCCGACCCATCAGGAGACTTGACGTGTTACGTAAACTGAGCGAGAAGCTGCGCAAGCTGGGCAGCAAGATCCATTCCTTCACCCTGGGGACCACCATAGCCTTGTTCGCCGTACTCTTGAGCCAGGCCGGCCAGAGCTGCACCCTCTCCGGCCAGTGAACGACTTGCGGAGCCTGCGTGCCCAGGCTGCTGCCCATCCTGGCCCTGCCGCTGCTGGCGGATGGCGTGATAACCGTGACCGGCAAGGTGTTGAGCACCGTTACCGGTAGAGAATAGAATCAGGACTAGATAGAGGAAATGGACCCCGCGCATGTCATTGCGAGTTTATCCATGGCGCGGGGCACCACTCTATGTCTCAGAGCCTCGCTCCTCGGGGGGCCGTCATCCTGAGCGTCAGCGAAGGATCTCTTCTATGCATAGCCGAGATTCTTCACTTCGTTCAGAATGACGAACTATCGGCTACTTGGTCGGAGCGGAGCGACGAAGCAATCCCCCCTTGTGCCAGGCAGTCGGTTTCTTACGAGTACGTGGAGATTGCTTCGCTGCGCTCGCAGTGACAGATCTGTAATTTCCGCCTTGAACAGGTATTAGGTTCGGGGCAGTCGCAGCCCCAGGCCCAGTGACAGCGCCCGCCTATATACCTCCGGCAGGATGGCCGCGTACTCGCCCCAGATACCCAGCGCCAGGTAGACGATCACTTCTTCCGCCGACTCGCGGCCCGGCTTTCGTCCGGCGACGATATCGGGCCACTCGGCATACACGTCCTCAGGCCCAAACAGCCCCTGTTCTGCTAGCATGCCCAGTTCCGGTATGCGGGGCCGGACGTAGCGCCAGTTGTCCACGACGACCTTGTCCGCCTCCGTGAGCACATCCAGGGCGATCTCCTGGTAGGAGCCCATGCGGCCGACAAAGGCTCCGGGCTTGAGCCAGTGCCGCTCAACCAGGGGCTGGTCGCCGGTGGTCACCGTAAAGACAATGTCCGAAGCGCGAACAGCCTGCTCGCGTTCCACCAGCGGCACGGCGCTCACCGGAAAGCCCACCTCCGGAGCCAGCTCCTGCGCGTAGGCCTTCGCGGCCTCAGGCAGAATGTCGATGATGTTGGCCTGGCGCAGATTGAAGCGGTGGCGCAGGGCGCGCAGGTGCATGCGGCCCAGTGTCCCAGCACCAAAGATGGTGACCACCTCTGCCTCCGGAAGGGCCAGGAGAGCCGCCGTCACCGCGCTGGAGGCGCCCGTCTTGAGCGCGGTGACATAGCCGCCCTCCATCAGGCAGGCCGGCAGTCCGGTCTCCGCGTCGAACAATAGCACCATGGACGAAGTAGTCAATGCCCCAAAGCGCTCTGGGTTTTCCGGAAAGTAGCTAAAGGTCTTGACAAAGGCCAGTTCTTCGCCCTGCATGTAGCCTGAAAAGGGCTTGACAAAACCGGCTGGAGCTACGTCCATGTAGAACTTGTCACCTGCCACCCGGCCCTCAGCATCGGCGCGGATCCCGATCTCGGCCAGATCCACCGTTTCGGCCATGGTGAGGGTCTGCTGTACGTCCGATTCCGTCAAGTAAAGGATCGATTCTGGTACCGGCATGTCGTCTCCTGGCACGCTGCCGACCTGACAGGGCGGATGTGAAGCATCCGTGTCAGACCGGCAGCGTCATGCGTTTATGTCGTCCTTGGGCAGCGCAATTCTTGCAACCAATACCAGAAACCTGTTAGGTCTCTAGACTGGCGTCCGCGATGTCCAGCGCACCGTCGATCACCGCCAGGCCTTCGGCTATCTGCCCAGCATCGATGCACAGGGGCGGCACGGCAAAGATCCAGTTCCATTTCACAAAGGTATAGAGCCCGTTCTCGCGAAGGTAGCGCGCAACCTCCGGCATGGGGCCCAGTTCCGAGGCTTTGGCGTTCCAGGGGGCCAGCGGTTCGCGCGTCTCTCTGTCCTTGACCAGTTCCAGGATCCAAAAGAGACCGATGCCGCGCACGTCGCCGACACTGGGATGGCGCGCCTGGAGGTCAGCCAGGCCCTCGGCCATCACCTCGCCCATCCGCCGTGCGTTCTCCAGCAAGCCATCTTCCTGGTAGACCTGGAGGGCCGCGATGCCTGCCGCGCAGGACATGGGGTGGCCGCTGTAGGTCAACCCGCCCCAGAAGACCTGGTCCTCAAAGTGCCGGGCGATCTTGTCCGAGACGATGACCGCTCCCAGCGGCAGGTAGCCCGAGGTGATACCCTTGGCCGTGGTGATGATGTCGGGCACGACACCCCAGTTGTCCACCGCAAACCACTGCCCGGTCCGTCCAAAACCGCTCATCACCTCGTCGGCGATGAGCACGATGCCATGGCGGTCGCAGAGTTCCCGCAGGCGCGGCCAATAGTCATCGGGCGGCACAATGATGCCGTTTGTACCCGTCACCCCCTCAGAAAGGATGGCGGCCACGTTCTCAGGCCCTTCGAATTGTACCACCTGCTCGATGTGACTGATGCACTCGCGGGCACAGGTCTCCGGCTCCTGGCCAAAGACGCAGCGGTAGCAGTGGGGGTCAAAGACACGCACGATGCCAGGGATTCCCGGCTCGATGGGCAGACGGCGCGGATCGCCGCCGGCGCTCATGGCCCCATAGGTCGCGCCGTGGTAGGAACGATAGCGGGTGATGATCTTGTTGCGGCCGGTGTACAGGCGGGCGATTTTTATGGCGTTCTCGGTCGCCTCCGCCCCGCCCAGCGTAAAAAAGGTCTTGTTCAGATCGCCGGGCGCGATCTCGGCCAGCATCTTGCCCAACTCGCCCCGCGGTTGCGTGGCAAAGGAGGGCGCCACGTAGGCCAGTTTGTCGGCCTGCGCCTTGATGGCTGCCACCACCCTGGCGTCGCCGTGGCCAATGTTGACATTCATCAACTGGGCGGAAAAGTCCAGGTAGCGCTTGCCATCGGCATCCCAAAGGTAAACGCCCTCCGCCCGGTCGATGGGAATGGGGTTCACCGTCCCCTGGCTTGCCCAGGCGAAAAAAGTGTACTCGCGGTTCATACGGATGATCTCTGCGTTGTCCATCTTTCACTCCTTGTGGCGCCGGAGCGCCTACTACGAACCTCTGCGGACACGTCAGTACGGATGCCCGCGAGGACCATGCGGGTATGCCCGCTAGAACCATGCGGAAGCACCCACTACAGACGAACGCCCTGTTTCACAACCGGCGGGTAACTGAGACCTGGGTCACGATGCCCCGCGCTTCCAGCTCGGCGAAAAAGCCTTCCGGGTCGACGGCCATCTCTGGCGGGAAAACGCCGAGGGCCGTTATGCGTCCCGCCGCCAGCCACTGGGCCACGATGGATGGTCCCACTCCCGTGGGCAACGAGCCAACCGGCGTCAGGGTACCCAGCCGGTAGGTCAACTCCTGCCCATCCTTTGTTCCGGCAATCTCTGTTACGATTTCTTTGGTCCACCAGGTAGGATCCGCGGCTTCCTGCAAGAATGCTTCCAGTGGAGGAACATAGTCGGCCATTAGCTCCACAAGCAACTCGCGCGGGTAAACCGGCGTACCCCGCAGTTCGACAGCCTCCGAACTGGCAAAGCCCAGATCCGCCAGCAGCCGGACCTTGGCAAAAGCGTCGGGGCTCATGCCCCAGTAGTTGATCTTGAAAAAGCACTCCTGCAGCCCCTTGTCGGCGAAGGAAATGGGTAGCGTGGCAACCTCCGAATGCAGCGAAAGGTGGCAGCGCAGCAATCCGACCGGTGGCGTGAACCAATAGTCCTCTTCGCCGGAAAGGGGTTCCTCCTCCACAAACTCACCTTCGCGGAAGACCATGGGTGGCATGAGCAGTTCATCGATGATGGTCGGGATGGCATAGCCAAATCGAATGTCATCGCCCGGCGGGGGCAGGATGCCATCATAGATGCGAATGGATTCCACCGTATCCAGCCGGTCAGCGGCATAGCGGGCGTGGACGTTGGGCACGCCTGGCGCGCTGCCCATGCCCAACACAGCCGTCAATCCCGCCGCGGCAAAGTCATCGTGCAGGGCCAACTGCTTGCGCGTGTTGAAGAAAAGGCCGCCCATGTCCGTATAGTGCGTCCCAGCCTCCAGACAAGCCTGCATCACCTCCAGGTTGAAATAATAATGCACAGCGTTGAGCACCGCATCCGCGCCACTCAGCACCGCGACAAGCTCAGTCCGGTCCGTTACGTCAACTTCCTTGACCGAAACTTTTTCGCGTCCCACGGGCAGCAGTCCGGCCACCTTGTTTGCCAGTTCGGTATCGCGGTCGGCAATGATCACCTGCTCGATGCCATCACTGGCGGCCAAGTCCTTGACGGCGATGCGTCCCATCAGGCCCGCACCACCCAACACAACGATTTTCATGATCAGTAGCCTCCTTGTCTCAGCTATCTAGACCTCGGAGGTTTTCCGAAACCTCCGAGGTCTGTTATGGATTACCAAACTTCCCGGGAGCTTGTCACGATCGGCGATCCCAGCCCTGTTCGCTGGATGTACGGGATTCGATGCCACTGGCCGAATTCAGCTTCCGGGAAGTTGACTGCGGTCTACTCACTAGAGCTTGTCCTGCAGCACACCCCACACCTCGTAAATCACCTTCAGCGCGGCGAAGGAGGTCGCATCCGATTGATCCAGGGGTGGCGATATCTCTACGACGTCCATGGCCCGCACCGGCAGCTCCTGGATGACGATGCGCATCAACTCCAGCAGGTCCCGGGTGCTAGGGCCGCCGCCCTCAGGGGTACCGGTGCCGGGCGCGTAGGCTGGATCCAGGCCATCGATGTCCAGCGTCACATAAACAGCCGGCATGCCCCGCAGCCGCGCCACCACCTCTGCGGCGACGGCCTCGATGCCCTGGCGGTAGCACTGGCGGGCGGTATGGTAGGTCATGCCTGGGTACGCGGCCATCGACTCGCGGTCCTCCGGGCAGAAGCAGCGCACGCCGACAAAGACCATGCGCCGGGGATCTGCCCCTTCAAGTTCCAGGGCACGGCATTCCGTACAGGTATGGGACCAGGGATCGCCATCGTAGGTATCCCACAGGTCAAAGTGAGCGTCAAAATGCAGGATGCCAAAGGGCCCATCGACAACCCGGTCAAAGGCCCGCATCAGCGGGATGGTCACCGAGTGATCTCCACCCAGAAACAGGGCCAGAGGGTGCTGCAGCGCCTCCTCGGCCCGCTCTTCCACCATCGCCAGGTCCCGAGGCCAGGCCAGGTCGGATGGTACGTCGCCATAGTCCCGTACTCGCACCCGGAGAGGCTCTCCCTCTTCGGCGCTGGGCGCGAGCTGAAGGGTCAGCTCGCGCAGCTTGGCAGGCGCCTGGGCCGCGCCAAGACGGTGCTGGGCCGCCCCATCGAAGGGGATGCCCAGCACGCCAACCTCGGCGTCCTGATCCTGGCTGGCCAGGCCGCTCCACACGTCGTGGTGGTCATGAGCGACTGATGCAGTCAATTCCGTCATTTATCCCCCTTTCGCGCTCCAGACCTCGGAGGTCTGATTCCGTGGTCAGGACTGCGATAATGCGCAGGTTCCCACCGGTGCAAACAAGCTCACCTGCAACAGACCTCCGAGGTCTTGGGTTCAGTCTACAACGCTTCTACCTTCTCATGGATCTCGATCCCGCGCCGGGCCAGCTCGGAAAAAGATCTCGGGGTCGATGGCCGTCTCGGGCGGCACGACGCCCCGCGCCTGGACGTCGCCGCGGGCGATCATCTGCACGCCGATGCTGAGCGGGATGGCGATGTTCTTATAGTAGGCCGCCTTGCCGCCCCACTCTTCCATGCGCCGGGTGCCGGTTCCAGAGGTGTGCTTGAGATCGCGGCCATCCTTCTTGCCCATAGACCTCCACCACCAGGCCGTAGGCCCACAGCGGCGTCTCTTTGCTCTCGGGCAGCGCCAGCAGGATCTCGTACATCATCTCAAAGGCCGTGGTCTCGACACCCTTGACGGTGATGGGCTCCTCGCTGTACAGGCCCGATTCCAGCATGGCCTTGGCCAGCCGCATGGCGTGGGGCGGGAAGCAGCCGCGCACCGAGACCGCCTTGGCCCCCAGGCTCTTGGGCATGGTGCGCGTCTCGGGGTGCGGGATGTAGCAGACCTCCTGCTCGCCGATGGGACCCGGGAAAGTTCACCGTCTTGAGCCCCTCAAAGGGACCCGGCCCAGATGGAACTCGCCGTCCTCGTAGTACAGCCGCTCCTCGGTCTCGGGATGGAACTCCCAGAGGAAGGTGATGAGCAGGCCGGGAGAAGGGGCCGGGCAGCGGAAGGCGGCAAAGTTGATCTGGATGTCGTCCACCTCGTCCAGTTGGTCCGCCCCGCGCCGGGCCATGGCGTTGGTGATGCCTGGTGTGGCGCCCATGCCGGGGATAAAGACGATGTCCTTTCCTCTGGCGGCGCCGTCGATAGCTCCACTGGTCTTCCTCGGTGGAGACGTCCAGGCCGCTGACGCCAGCCTCGACGCAGGCCTTGGTGACGGCCAGGTCATACTTCCAGGGCAGGCCGTTGAGGATCACGTCAAAGTCCTGGAAAATGTCCTGACCAGCCCCTCATAGTCCTCCGCGTCCACTTTCAGCACCCGCAGGCGGGGGTCGCCGATCTCGGCGGCCAGCTTTTCCGCCGCGGCGACATCATAGTCGCCGATGACAATCTCGTCAAAATCGGAGAACTCGGCCAGGTCGCGCGTCGCGTGCTGGCAGACGGCGCCCGCGCCGCCCAGCGACAGTACTTTCATGATTCCCTCCATCATTCTTGGTTTTGAAATCGAGAATGGGCGATGGGCGGCGATCCGTGGAATGTCGGTTGCACCGCCTGCCACAACGCGTCCCGGAAGTCGAATTTCTCGGCAAGGCTACTGGCGGCCCGCCTGCCAGCACTCATGCCTGAACGTAGCGGAGAGAAGCCTAGCAATCAGGGCTGCAGCATCACAGTGGCGCTCACTCAACTGCCCTTGACCTCCTTGACCGCTTCCTCAAAGTAGTTCAGCGTGTCCTCGACGTCCTTTTCCGAGAGGGCGGCGCACAGGAACCAGGGCTCGCCGCCGTCGGGATCGGGCATGGCGCCCCGGCGCACCAGGCCATCATGATCGCCGTGTACAGATCGTGGTCCAGCTTGACCAGGCGCGAAAGTCCGTCGGCTCCTCCTCGCCAAAGGCGATGCCAAACATCGACCGGGACGCCCAGGATATGGTGGGGGATGTCCGGCGTCGGTGAGGATGCCGTGGATGCCCTCCATCAGCGCCTTGCCGCGGGCTTCGACCGTCTCGAGCACCCCACCCTCGGCAATGAGCTCCAGGGTGGCGTCGGCGGCGGCGGTACCCACGACGTTGCCGCAGTAGGTGCCGCCGTGGGCGGTGCGGCCCGGCCCCACGCTGGCCATGACCTCTTCTTTGCCGCCGATGGCCGCGATGGGGAAGCCGTTGCCCATGGCCTTGGCATAGGTGACCAGGTCGCCCTGGACGCCAAAGTACTCCTGGGCGCCGCCGGGCGCGATGCGGAACCCGGTCTTGACCTCGTCCATGATCATGACGATGCCATACTCGTCGCACAGCTTGCGGATCAGCTCCAGCCAGCCCGGCTGGGGCATGATGCCGCGCCATGTTGCCCATGATCGGCTCGACGATGATGGCCGCCACATCGCCCCAGGCCTGCTTGACCGTGCGCTCCAGCGTCTCGAAGTCGTTGTAGGGCAGGCGGGATCACCAGCTCGTGGATGGCCTTGGGGATGCCGGAGCTGGTCGGCTGCCGGGATCGGGCTGCGGCGGTGGCCCATGGCCGAGACCGGCGACGAGGCGGTGGAAAAGAGCACATAGTCGTACATGCCGTGGTACTGCCCTTCGAACTTGATGATCTTTTCCCGGCCTGTGTGGGAGCGGGCGATGCGCAGGGCGTGCATGGTCGCCTCGGTGCCCGAGTTGGCAAAGCGCACCTTGTCCACGCCCGGGCACATCTGCCACGATCCGCTCGGCGACCTTGACCTCCAGCTCGTGGGTCAGGGCAAAGACCGTGCCGCTGCTTGATGGCCTCGGCCACCCGCTCTACGACGGCAGGGTGCCCGTGCCCCAGGATGACCGGGCCATAGCCCAGCCGGTAGTCGATGTAGCGGTTGCCGTCCAAGTCCCAGATGTAGGTCCCCTTGGCCCGGGCTACGCCAATGTTTTCCCCGTCGCCCCAGTAGCGAAAGTTGGACGATACGCCAAAGGGCAGCACCGCTTCGGCGCGCTTTTGAAAAGCATTGTTCTTTTCCATACTGTGTGTCATGTTTTTGTCTCCTTTTTTGTGCCCAGTTCTGATTGTGTGCGTCAGTTTGTCGTACTCTCAGACTTCCGAAGTCTCGGAAGACTTTGGAAGTCTAGATCCGAGGACACGGAATCTCAACACCTGAGACCGGCTCGACGATGCGCCCGTAGGTGTCGGGTCGCCGGCGCCGGTAAAAACCGAATGTGCTCCGCCAGCGATGCAAGAGGTCCGCATCCAGGTCGGCCACAATGACTTCGGTCTGGTCCCGGCCGGCTTGAGCCAGGATCCTGCCCATGGGATCGCAGATGAAACTGCTGCCATAGAATGTCACAGCCTCGTGGCCGGTTCGGTTGGCGGCCGCGACGTAGACCTGGCTGGTGACGGCCTGCCCGCGCATCGCTGTCCGCCAGGCTTCCATCGAATCCATCTCTGGCTGGTCCGGCTCGGAACCGATGGCCGTGGGATAAACGATGAACTCGGCGCCGTTCAGAGCGCAGATCCTCGATACCTCGGGGAACCATTGGTCGTAGCAGGTGGGCGCCGAGAGCTTGACCTTGCCCAGGTCGTGGACCGGGTACTCGCTGGCCCCGGCAAAGTAGTAGGTTTCCCGGTACCCTTTGCCGCCGGGAATATGCACCTTGCGCGTGTATCCCGCCATGTCACCCTGCGGATCGTGGATCGTGGCGGTATCGTAATGGTCACCCTCCGGCGACCTTTCAAAGATGCTGCCCACCAGCCACAGCCCGTGATCCTGGGCCAGCGCACCCAGGAACCGGTCCGATGGCCCGCCACGCAGGGGCTCCGCCCAGGCAAAGCCCGCGTCGTCTTTGACGCTGGCAAAATAGGGTGAGAGGGTAAACTCTTGCAAGCACACCAGCTCGGCGCCGCGGCCGGCCGCCTGGCCCACCAGGTCGCAGTAGGTATCCATCATCGCCGCCCGGTCGCCCGGCCAGTGAGTCTGCGCGACGGCAACGCGTATGGTCTCCACGTACCCTCCCTTGACTTTGTCCCCTGTAGACCTCGGAGGTTTTCTTCAACCTCCGAGGTCTGATCGCTACTGCGCTCAGGCCCCAGCAGCCAGCTTTCTGCCAAGCTCGTATGCCTGGGCCATCAGATCCTTGTTTTCCACGACCGCACCGACACCGGAGGCGGAGCCGTAGACCATGCCCACGATCTCTGCCGGGATATAGTTAAAGGTGTCCTGGAACATACGTATGGCATTGATGGCCCCCGAATCAAAAGGATCGTCGCCGCCGTAGGTCAGAACGACGCCGACCCGCTTGCCGGCCAGCGCATGCTCCTTGACCGTGTCCCCGCCCAGCGCGTAGCAGCGATCCATGAAGGCTTTGAGCTGGGCCGTGATGGTAAACCAGTAGATCGGGCTGGCATAGACGATGGCGTCGGCGTCACGGATGATGGGATAGAGGAGCTGCATGTCGTCCTCGACAACGCAGCGGGCATCCGACGAGCCACGACACGCTTCGCAGGCGTCACATGGGCTGATGTCCATCCCATGCAAGTAGTAGCTCTCTACCTGCGCGCCGGTCACTTCTGCGCCCGCGGCCACCTGCCCGGCCAACAGCGCGCTGTTGCCAATCTCTCTGGGACTTCCCTTCAGGATCAAGACTTTCGTGTTTGACATTGACACTCTCCTTGACGACGATTTGCTCTAGCCAGGTCTGTAAACTCTTCTCGCTCAAGGCAGGCCCGTGACCTGGCGGATTCCGGCAGACTTGCGCCCAGGCTGCCGGTCAGGTACCGGCAGCGAGCAGGTGGGTGAGCAGGTGATGATTTCCCCTAGATACTTGCAGCCTCAGCCTCTCTCCTCACAAGCCGCTGCCTGGGCTCTTCCAGCGTCAGCGACAGCACAACGGACACCAGTCCTGCCGTCAGGGCCACGAGGAACAGCGCCACAAAACCCAGGCTGTCCACGATTGCTGCACCCAGGGGCGACATGAAAAAGACCATGCCCAACACGCCGTGGGCCACCCCGATGTACAGGACGCGCTCGATGGACGCCGTCTGCTCCAGGAGATAGTTGGTGCCACCGATAACGCGGGCGCTGACCTGTATCCCCTGCAGGATAAAGACCAGGCCAAAGGCCATCGGCCCTGGCCGGGCCCAGGCCGGGAGCAAAAGCGACCAGCAGGGCCGCGGCCGGCGTCAGCATGGCCGTCAGGGCGGCCATGCGCATGACCAGCCGGTTGCCATGGCGATCGCTGATGCGGGCAAAGACCAGGTTCGACAGCACACCGGCCAGCGTCATGCCCAGCAGGTAGGTGCCAACCATGTTCTCCGGCGCGTCCAGCACCCGCCTGGCGTAGACGGCATAGAAGGGCAGGGCCAGGGCCGCCACAACGATGGCCACCCGCGTCCCCAGATAGCGGCCAAAGTTAGCGTTCCGGAAAGGCAGCCTGGCGGCACGCCGGAATTGATCTTTGAGCGGGACCACCCGCGTATCCACCGCTTCCGCCGGCTCGATCACCAGGCTGAAGCTGATGACCTGCATGGTCGTAACCGCGGTCCCCAGGATAATGAGCCAGCCATAGCTATCAGGGAAGCTCAGGCCCGACTCCGGAGACAGGATGGCCCTGACCACAAAGCCGGCCCCAATTCCAAAGAGCCCGCCGGCGAAGCGGCGCCAGCCGAAATATTGGCCCCGACGCTCAGCGGGTATGGTCTTGGCCACGATGTTCATGAAGGGCAGAGCCGCGATACCGCCCATCAGGGCGTTGATGCTAAAGAACAGCAGAAAGGCTACGATCAGTACCCGCGGATCGGTGATGGCAAAGGCCGACACGGCCAGCAGGCCAAGGGCCACGACCCGGATCCCCGCTGTGATCCGGTAGAGCGGCATGGTGAGCGGCTTACGCTCCACGTAACCCGAGAGCAAGAGCTGCAAAAAGTACCAGCTCCCCATCTCGATGGGTATCAGCAAGCTGATGAGCAGGTTCGAGTCGGTCAGCTCGGTCAGGAACCAGGTCATCACCAGCTCGGTGCTGAGAAAGACGACGTAGAGATTGTAGCCGATGCCGCTGACGACGCCCAGCCAAAAGTTGCGGCGCAGATGCTCGGTCGCTGCGGAAACGCCCTGTGCCCCGACCGGCTGCGTAGAGACTTTCATGTCAGGCCCTCGGCCCAGAAGGCCGGGCCCCGGCCCGGTCAACTAGACTGCTTGTAGACAACCATCCCTCCGATGACCGTCATCTCGACGGGGATCTCTACGATGCGCTCCGGCTCAACGGCAAAGGGGTCCTGTGCCAGGACGACCAGATCGCCAAACTTGCCAGGCTCCAGCGAGCCCTTTTCCGTCTCCTCAAAGGCGATGCGCGCCGCGTTGATGGTGTACAATGCCAGGGCATCCTCGACGCCGATGCGCTCCGCGGGGTTGGTGTGGTTGACCGCTGCGTGCACGCCGATCATGGGCCCCAAAGGCGTGACCGTGCTGTCGGAGCCGCCGGCCAATAGCAAGCCGGGGCGCAGCAGGCTGCGCACGGGGTCGACCTTCGAGGCCCGGTCCTCACCCAGGGTCCGGACGTACTCGTCGTGGGGCCAGAAATAGTTAAAGGGCGGCTGGATGGCCAGGGCCACGCCCAGGCGCTGGGCACGCTGGATCTGCTCCTCGCGGATCACCTCGCAGTGCTCGATGCGGTGGCGGTGGTCCTCGCGGGGTGAATCGGCCAGGGCCGCCTCGTAGGCATCCAGGGCCTGCTCCACCGCGGCATCGCCGACGGCGTGCATGGCCACCTGCAGTCCGGCCTTGTGCGCCTTGAGTACAAAAGCGTCGATCTGCTCCTGGCTGTAATAGAGCGTGCCGCAGCTCTCAGGCTCGTCCACGTAGGGCTCGGACAGGGCCGCGGTGTGGGGCTCCACGTCGCCATCTAAAAGGATACAGCCCCCAATCCGAGGCAACCCCAGGCCCAGCACCCGATCCACGTCGAGGATCTGATAGTAGACCACAAAGCGCAGCGGCAGCTCGGGCATGGCCTCCAGGAGCTGCTCCACGGCCGCATTGTCACTGATCGAGCCGCCTTCCAGCGCGTGCAGCGTGGTGATGCCCACTGAATGAGCCTTTTCGATGGCGTCAGCGACCAGCTCGCTGGCCCGTTCATCGGCGCCAAACATCTCGCCAAAGTGATCCATGGCCCGGGTATTGGCCTCATCCGCCAGCAGGCCCAAGGGCTTGCCATTGGCATCGGCCATCACGCCCGGCGTGCCCTCGACCAGGGCCATCGACTCCAGGGCAAGGCTGTTGACGGCCGAACTATGGCCGGTGATGCCGGTCAGGTAGACCGGATTCTCCGGGGCCGCCGCGTCCAGCGCCTCGATGATGGGGCCGTGGGTAGCGGTGTCCAGGGCGTATTCGCTGTAGCCCATGCCAAAGATCAGCTCCCCCGGCGCGGCCCCGGCCGCCGCCTGGCGCACGATGGCCTGCAGCGCCTGGTGGTCCTCGGCACCGCCGGCATCCAGCGCGGCCAGGCTCAGGGCGGTCCACAGGAAATGGGCGTGGGTATCGATGAGACCGGGCAGCACCGTCTTGCCCGCCAGATCCAGCACGGCCAGATCCTGGGCAGCGGGCGCCACGTCTTCCCAGGCGCCTATGGCGGCAATTCGCCCGCCGCGCACGACGAGGGCATCGGCTCGCGGCTGAGCCGGGTTCATGGTGATGATGTTGGCATTGCGTACTGCAAGATCGCTTTTGAACATGGTTCCTCCTCGTACAACGACTTTGTTTCCGGCCAGCATGCCGTCATCTTGAGCGTTAGCGAAGGATCTCTTCTGCGCATTACCGAGATTCTTCACATCGTTCAGAATGACAGAGGTTCCCGCATCCATCTCGGTCACCAGACCTCGGAGGTGGCGAACCTTCGGTTCGTTGAAAACCTCCGAGGTCACATTGGTGTTAGCCCCAGCGGTAGCGGACGCCGTAGCCGCCGCGTGGATAGCGCCAGGCGACGGCTTCCCGGTCGCAGACGACTTTGCAGGTACCGCACTCCAGGCAACCCTCGCAGTTAAAGACCATCTGCCCCCCTTCCCAGATAAAGAGGCGGGCAGGGCAGGACACCACGCAGGGCCGCACGTCGCACTGGGAACAAAGTTCGGCCCGAAGGACGATATGCGGCTCGGGATCGGCCTTGAAGACCAGGGTGTCCAGTTTCAGATCCAGTTGGCTTTCCACTGCTACCTACCCCTGCGCCGCGCTTGCGGGCCTGTCTACGCCGCCAGCGGAGGTTGTCGACCCAGGCAACCAGCCCCAGGGGCCAGCGCAGATACCAGGGATCACGCGGGCCTGAATAGCTCATGGTATGCCTCGCTCAGCAGCGAGCGGTCATAGCTCTGCTGCTCGGGCAGCCAGCCCTCATAGTAGCGCTTGGCCAGGCGGACAATGCCCTCGGGGTTCCGCGACAGGAAACCCGGGCTGCGCCCGCGCTTGCTCCAATCCGCCCGCGCCTCACGTTGCGTCTCGACCAGGCCCTCCTCCTCCAAATAGCCCTGATAGGCGGCCAGGGTCTGCTTGCTGCTATCACCCTCCTCGCAGGCCCGCTTCACCGTCCGGGCCGCGGCAACACCGCTGGCCATCGCCGGCCAGGAGCCTACCCCATTGACAGTAGTGAACCAACCGGCGTCCCCGGCCAGCAACACGCCATCGCCAAAGAGCCTGTCAACATCACCAACACCACCATAGGGGATAAGGTGCGCCTGGTACTCGCGCAAAGTCGTGCCCTGCAACAGACGCGAGATGTAGGGATGGCGCTCGCGCTCGGCCATCACATCATAGACCGGCACGCCCGCAGCCTGCAGCGAGTCCAATTGGATCTCTACGGTGAAGGACAGTGAGTCCTGGTTTGTGTACAGCTCCGAGTAATACATCCCGCCGTTCTCTTGCGCGCCCAATGCGGTTCCGTAAAAGAGGGACAGGACCCCCTCGCCCGGGCGCAGGACAAAGCGTTCTTCGATCCACTCGGCCGGCAGGTCCAGAATCTCGCGGATGATGAGCGACACGTTGTCCGGCTCGGGCGCGCGGCCTAAACTCGCCTTTTCGGCCACCGTCGAGTTCACGCCATCGGCGCCCACCACCACTCGGGCTCGTAGGTCGCCGCGCCGGGTGCTCACGCCGGCCACGCGGCCCTCCTCCCAGAGCAGGTCCTCGACCAGGGTCTCGGTGAACAGCTCCGCGCCGGCCTCTTCCGCCTCGTCCGCGAACCAGGCATCAAATTGGGAGCGGAACACGGTAAAGGGCGGGTCCGACCTGCTCGGCTCCGGCCAAAGTCGCGCAGCGATGGCAGCCGCAGCAGTTCGTTCTCGCCGAGGAGATACAGCTCGTAGCCGCCGGTGATGCAGCGCTCCAGGGGCGCCCGCTGGCGGTAATCGGGTACCAGCGACGCCAGCTTGAAGGTGGGCAGCACGCCGCTCATCACATTCTTTTCGCCGGGCACGCGGCCCCGCTCCAGCAGCACAACGTCCAGCCCGTCCCGCGCCATCTGCAGCGCGGCCGCCGAGCCAGCCGGTCCCGCGCCGACGACAATACAATCGTGGACGTGCTCCACGGCCTAAGCCTCCTCGCCCGCCCGTTGCTGGATGCGGTCCAACTCACGTTCCACGTCCTCGCCCAGGGGCAGCGGCTCGTGGGTTGCCAGGATCTCGTCGACCTTCTGGCGCATCTCCTCCAGGAGATGGGGCCGGCCGCTGGCCTCCCAGGCTTCAAAGGTATCGTGCAAGCCAATCTGGGGCAGGTACCACTCGCCGCCGCGGATGCCGGCCACGGTGGAGCGGTCGTCCAGGAATCCGCCGCCGGGGCCGACGCGCTGGATGACCTCATCCAACCATCGCTCGTCTTCGGCGGCGATGCCCTGCCGCGCCCGCTTGAACATGCGAAAGACCTCGGCGTCGATGAGCAACTGCTCCAGGCAGAGGATCATCGACCCGCTCAACAGCCCGGGGCCGACCAGGATGTCGGGCCAGGAGAGGGCCGGCAGCATGCCGCCAGCCGCCCGCTCGTAGGCGGGCTGGATGCCGGGCACGTGGTGGTCGGTGCCCATGCCCGATGCCTCCACGGGCAGGTTGTAGTAGCGGCCCATCTCGGTCACCGCCGCCCCCAACAGAGAATGCTCGATGGCGCCCGCGCCGTAGCGCCCGGAGCGGGGGTCGATGACGGCCAGGGCCGGGGCATAGATGAAGGGCGTGCCGGGCGCCGCCGCCTGCAGCAGGCAGAGCATGGCCAGCACCTCACAGTTGCCCACCACCGCGGTGGCGATGAGACTGCCGGGGGCGGTGGCGCCCATGAGCGGCATGGGCATGACCGCCAGGGGGATGTCCCAGCCCAGGAGCGACAGGTAGGCGTCTGTATGCGGGCCCTCGATGACCAGCGGCGTCTGGGGGCAGAGCAGGAAGGACTGGGGGTGCTTTTCGCGCAGCGCCTGCCTGTCGCCAAAGATCACCTGCAGAACTTCCAGCAGCCAGGGCGCTTGCTCGGGGCTGGAAATGCTGTCCTGTACGTGCTTGGAAAAGTTGCCGAAAAGGGCGCGCAGGTAGCCGACATAGTCGGCCATCGTATCGCCCCGGTCGCTGGTCTCCAGCATGGCCCAATAGAGGCCGACCTCGTCCACGGCGTCGATAAGCCGGGTCGCCTCCAGCCAGTCGTGCACGGTCCCCAGGCGGCGCTCGCCCGTTTTCCGGTCCAGGACAAACATCGCCTCGCCGTCCACCAGCAGCGTGCAATCGCCGCCGTTCATGAGCAGGTCCCAGCCCGGCCGCCGGGCGCCCAGCGAGAACTCTTTGGGGGCCAGCCGCAGCGACTCTTCCACCAGGCGTCGTGGGAAGCGAACGATGTGGCTGCCCTCGTCTACCTCCGCGCCGGCGTTCTCCAGGAAGCGCCGCCCCTGGGCCGTATCGACCCGCACCCCCGTCTTGCCCAGAATGCCAAGGCTGTGCTCGTGAATCTGGTCGCGTTCCTCCTCGGAAAGCACCTGCACCAGCGTCTGCATGTCTGCTCCTCTACTCGAACTCTCTGTCCGCCGCTCGCAGGATGCGGGCCAGCTCGGCTCTCTGTTCGTCGGGCAGCGGCTCGGGATGGTGGTTGTCCAGGATCCAATCGGTCTTCTCCCGGGCGACCTCGATGGGGTCGCGAAAGCCCCCACCCTCCGCTGGCTGGCCGCTCAGATCCGACCATTCCAGCTCGCGGAATTTCTGGCGGGTATGCTCCTGGAACAAAAAGTGCCCCCGCGGCCCTACGGCCTTGATGACGTCCAGGGCCATCGCCTCCCGGCTCGTATCGAGAGCGGCCACCTCGGCGCGCACGGTGTGGTAGATGTCAGAATCCAGGACCAACGCTTCCGGCGTGAGCAGCGTACAGGTCTCGCGCAGGCCCAGGCCGCTGGCGGTCTCTGCTCCACAAAGCGCGCACAGGAGCATGCTGGAAGCGATGCCATGCGCCGATTCCCAGCCCGAGGTCGCCGCCTCGGTGCCGGCGCCGGCCAGCGTGGGCACGCCCCACATGTGGGCCAGTTCCACCCCGCCCGAGAAAAAGATGTCGGCCTGCGGGGTCGAGCCCACAAAGTCGCCGGTGCGGGGGTGCATGACGCCCGGCATCAGCGAGTGGTAGGTCGGCGCACCGGGATAGGCCATCTGGATGAGGACCATGGCGGCCACGATCTCGGCGTCGCCGATGGCCATGGTACCGGCGATGGTGGCCGGTGCTGTCAGGGCGGTGGCGGCCATGGACATGAAACCCACGGGCAGCCCCGCCTCGGCAAAGACCAGGGCCGACTCCATACCCCCGTCGTCCAGGACCAGGGGCGCGATGGTGCATACCAGCAGCGACAATGGCGGCCGCTCGACCATGGTCGCCTCGTCCCCGGCGATGACCCGGGCCATCTCGACGGCATAGCGCCCCATTTTGTCGCCCATGACCGTCTCGGACTGGACGTGCTTGATGGTGTTGTTGAACGAGGCATCGATCTCGTGCAAGGGCGCGGTACGCGGATAGTCCGTGGCGCTGACCATGGGCCAGTAGAAGCCCATCGAGGACAAATAGTCCGATATACGCGCCGTCCTGGCCACATCGTCCTTGACCGACTTGCGGCGCTGGCCGGTCTCCAGGTCGATGGTCGTCAGCCCACAGCCGTCGGTGGCCATGTACATGGCCGTGCCATCCAGTACCAGGTCAAAGGCCGGCGATCGAGCGCCCATGGTATAGTAGCGCGGCGCGTGGGACATGGCCTCCACCACGACCCCGGGTGGAAAGCGCACGATCTGGGTGGCCTCATCCACAAGCGCGCCGTGCTCGGCATAGATCTTGCGCGCCTTGTCCGAGGGGCAGTGAACGCCCACCTCCTCCAGGATCTCGAGCGTTGCTGATTTGAAATCGGCCAACTGCTCGTCAGTCAAGATGCGCAGGTGGTAGGCCGGTTTGATGGGCTGCAAAGGTGCTGTCTGGCTGTACATGGATTGCTTCTCCTATCTCGGCTGTATGGGCAGCCTGATTCGCGACGAATACTCTGCCGCATGGGATACGCCTACCTACTGCTCTCGGCAGGTCCGTGGCCTGCCGTTCCTTGCACAGGCACGGCCCTGGAGTCTGACCTGGCCGGTCGCTGGTAGCGGGTCGGCCCGGTCACGGACCAGGCCGGAGCGATGTCAGGTCTGGTCAGGCTGCTCGCTGAACAGGTCGCGTTGTCGAAAACGGGCGGAAAGAAAGCGACCCATGATCTTGGAGCGGCTCAGCCAGGCGATGCGCACCCCGTTCTTTTCGTTGGCCAGCACCTGCTGGACCAGCCAGGGCACGACCGTCTCGACCCGGTCGGCGAGGATGTTAAAGATCTTTTTGGCATCCTCCCAGTCCGCCGGCCGGTCCCGGTACTGGTCGGTGATGAGATCGGTGATGAGCATGCCCGGCGCGATGGCGCCGACGATCAAGCCGGTGCCCTCCACCTCCCTGGCCAGCGATTCATCCAGGTAGCGCAGCGCGTACTTGGTCGTGGCATAGAGCGTCAAACCCTCGACCCAACGGCCGTCGCTGCCCAGCCCCTCCATGTTGTATACGGCACCAGAGCCCTGGCCCAACATCCCCTGAAGGGCCACCTGGCTGCCGTACATGGTCCCTACCAGGTTGGTATCGACGACAGCCGCTGTCGCTGCGGGGGTGTGGGTCCAAAAGTCCATTCTGCGGCTGGGTGATACCGGCATTGTTGATCCAGATATCGACCTGGCCAAAGCGCGCCACCGCCGCGTCCCACAGCGCCTGCACCTGGGCAAAGACGGTCACGTCGCAGGGCTGGCCCGACACGCGGGAAGCCCCGTGCAGTTCCGCCAGCTCACCTACGACCTCGTCGACGCTCTCCCGGGCGCGCCCACTGACCATCACCGCACAGCCATTGGCCAGGAACGAAGCAGCCAGACCCCGGCCAATGCCCCGCGTACTCCCCGTTATGACAATAACCTTCATGAACCCTCCTCAAAGAGATCCGCCGCCTGGACTTCCGAAGTCGGTCTTGACTTCGGAAGCCTGGATCTTGTTCCAGAGTCTCAAGATGCCCGCTAGCAAGACTTTCGCCATCAAGACTTCCGAAGTCTCGGAAGACTTTGGAAGTCAACCTTGGCAGCCGTTCCTTCAGTCCAGATACAGACTCGTCAGTCCCCCATAAGCGTCCACCCGCCTGTCGCGGAAGGGAAAGGACCAGCCATCTCGCATTTCGCGAATCTGGTCCAGGTCGATCCTGCAGACCAGCACCTCTTCCTGGTCGGGCGCGGCCTGGGCCACCACGCGGCCAAAGGGATCGACCACAAAGCTCTGTCCCCAGAAATTGATGCCGTCCACGCCGTTGGGGCTCTCCTCGGCGCCCACGCGGTTGACAGCCGCATAGTAGCAGGCATTGGCCACCGCGTGCCCGAACTGGACCGTCTGCCAGGCGTGGCTGTAGCCCGACTCGCGCAGCGCCACGTCCTCCGGCAGCTTGTGGCCGATGGCCGTCGGCACCAGGATTAATTCAGCGCCGGCCAGGGCCAGGAGCCGGGCCGATTCGGGGAACCACTGATCCCAACAGATCAGAACCCCGATATCGGCAAACTTTGTCCGGAACACGCGAAATCCCAGGTCGCCGGGCGTAAAGTAGAATTTTTCATAGTAGCCCGGATCATCGGGGATGTGCATCTTGCGGTACTTGCCCAGGTAGCTGCCGTCGGCATCAAAGACGACGGCGACATTGTGATACAGGCCCATGGCCCGCCTCTCGAACAGGCCGGCCACCAGTACCACGCCAAGCTCCGCCGCCAGGAGTCCCAGATCGCGCAGGGTTCCGTTGCTCTCGTCCAGCTCTTCGGCCAGGCCGTAGCGCGTGTGGTCTTCGACCTGGGGAAAGTACTTGGACTTGAACAACTCTTGCAGGCAGATGATGTTGGCCCCCTGGGTCGCCGCCTGCCGGACATGCGCCACAGCCTTGTCATAGTTCGCCGCAATGTCGTCGCCACAGCTCATCTGAACCAGGCCAAGTTTCACGTTTTTCGCCACGAAAAGCTCCTTTCACTCCAACCCAATAGAGTGCTGGCCCCGGCCCAACGGCTGGGGTTGCGTCACACAGCCGATGGCGCCGCCGTGTTCGATAAGCCCCACGGCATCAATGCCAACCACCTCCCGGTCCGGAAACTGCTCGGCGATGATGGCCCTGGCCCGCTCGTCGTTCGCGTGCCCATAGACAGGGACCACGACCACGCCGTTGGCGACCAAGTAGTTGCTATAGGCCGCGTCGGTAAAGGTCGTCGCCCGCCAGTCGGTCATGGTCGTGATCTGGTGGACCTGCGGCAGGGGCAACGGCACCAGGGTCAGCGGCTTGCCGGTTTCGGTGGTGGCCGCCTCCAGTTCCTCCAGCGTCTTGACAAGCAGGCCATAGACGCGGGTCCGAGCGGTCATCGGTCCAATTGTAGAGCACCGTGGACTCGTCCGTGAAGCGGGCCACGATGTCGATATGCGAATCGGTCTCGTCGCCCCACAGCTCGCACTCGCCCCGGCCCGCGCCTGTCAGCCAGATGAAATGCCGGACGCCCAAATAGTCCCGCAGGACGGCCTCGATCTGTTCCTGGTCCCGGCCCGGGTTGCGGTGGGGGTCAATGATGGAGGTCCGGGTGGCCATAAAGGTACCGGTCCCGTTGACCTCCACCGCCCCACCCTCCAGGACCATGGCCGGGCTAAAGACCGGCATGGACAGCGCCCGGCCGATGGCCGCAGGCACAAGGGTGTCCAGATCGCAGGGGAAGCGCTTGCCCCAGCCGTCAAATTCCCAATCGGTGATGGCCACATCCCCATCGTCGTTGACGACAAAGATGGGGCCGTTGTCCCTGGCCCAGACGTCGTTGGTGGCAATGACGTACAGCTTGACGTTGTCCAGCCCGATGCCAAAATAGTTGAGTTGACCGGCTACGTGGTCCCGCTGCCGCTCATCGGCCACGATGACGTGGGCCGTCTCATCGCGGTGCAGCGCATCAACCATGGCCAGCCACGTCCCCTCCAGCTTGAGCTCGTAGCCGCGATAGACCTTGTCCTGCGGCCACTGCAGCCAGGTCCCATCGTGCGGCTCCCACTCGGCCGGCATCCGGTAGTCACGGTGATCCATTCAATGCTCCTCAGATCAGTCCATCCGCCTCACGTTCGGCGGCAGCGAGAATCCGGTCCAACTCGGTGAGAACCGGTTGCGGCAGCGGTTGCGGCTCATGGGTGTCAAGAATACGCTTGAATTCCTCCAGGGCCACCTCGCGCGGGTCGCGAGCAGCATTGTCCGCCGCCCGCTGGCGAAAGATGCGGGATAGGCGAAAGTCGCGGATGCGCTTGCGGGTATGGCGCTGCCTCAGAAAATGGCTGCCCGGCCCCACGTCGGCGATAACATCCAGCGCCATGTCCGCCTCGTCGAACTCGAAAGCGTGCAGCACCTCGTAGGCATGCAGGCAGACCTCGTGCTCGAGGATCAATTGCTCCGGGTAGAGGATCATCGAGCCGCCCACCAGCCCCAGGTAGCCGCAGACCTCGCCGCCAAAGGCCGACACGGTAGCAGCACCAAAGCCGGCATCGGTACCAGACTCCCAGCCGACATGGTCCGCGTCGCTGGACAGGCTGGCGCCGCCCAGGCTCGGCACGCCCCAGGCATGGGCCAGCTCCACAGCCATCTTGGATAGTGGCGCCGGTCCGTGGGCGATATAGCCACCCGTGCGCGGATCCATGAGCGAAACATAGACCGAATGGAATACGGGTGCGCCGGGGAAGGCCAACTGCATCAGTACCATCGCGCTGATCACCTCGGCGTCGCCCTGCACCAGCGCGCCCAACACCGTGGCAGGGGCTGTGGAGCCCATGGTGGTCATGGCCATAAAGCTCATCGGGATGCCGGCCTCGGCATAGATTAGCGCCGTGTCGATGCTGTGCCCGTCCTGGGCCAGGGGCGCGATGGTGCAAAAGTTGGCGCAGATGGGAGAGCGGTGGCGCAGTTCTTCCGCGCTACCCACCACGGCGGTGGCCATCTCGACCACGTAGGGCGCCAGCTCGGGGTAGACCGTCATCCCACCGCGCACGTGCTTGAGGGTGTTCGTCAAGCCGGCATGGCATTGGTGCAGGGGCGCGGTGAGGCCATAGTCCTGGGCGCTGACCGGCGGCCAGAAAAAGCCAATGAGCGGCAGCGCGTCGGATACGCGGGCCATCATGGCCACGTCCCCCTTGCACGAGGGACGCATCTGGCGGGTTTCCAGGTCGACCACGTGCACGCCGGTGCCGTCCGTGCAGAGGTATGAATACACGCCATCCAGGACCAAGTCCAAGCGCTCTTCCCGCCCGCCCAGCGTGAATGAACGAGGAGCGGTGGACATGGCCTTGAGCACCAAGTCTGGCGGCAAACGCACGATCTGGGTCTCATAGTCCACCTTTGCGCCGTGATCGGCAAAAATGGCCAGAGCCCTGCGGGACGGAAAATGGACCCCCACCTCGTCCAGCAGCTGCAGCGTACCACCCTTGAGTGTCGCAAGCTGCGCCGGTGTCAGAAACTCCTGCTTGGGGGTCACGGGAAAAGGTATGATGTCAGGCGTAGTACTGTACATAGATCTCCTGGCTCCTTATTCTCTATACTGGGCGGACGCATTCCCTTGCTTTGATGGGCGAAGGTCTCCTGACCGAGCCCAAGTCGCCTCGGTCGGAGACCTTCGGCGATCAGGTACTAGCGGCGAAGTCTCGAGACACGCCTCGGTCGGAGACCGGGTCTGAAGACAGACCTTCGGCGATCGGTGTGTGTGGCACTAGACCGCCGGCTGCTGCTGGGTGACACAGTGCATCATACCTCCCAGCTCGGCCACCACCTGCACAGGGATGCCGACGATCTCCCGGTCCGGATAGTGTTCGGCGATGATGCCCTTTGCCACCGCATCGTTGGCGTCGCCATAGACCGGCACCAGGACCACCCCATTGGCCACGTAATAGTTGGCATAGCAGGCCACCGCAAGTTTGGATAGAAAAGGCGGCCTCGTGGCCGGGTCTTCGGTCGAGTACAACATCCTTTCAGGCATGGGCAGAGGAATCACGGTGAGCGGCTTGCCCGATTCCGTCGTTGCGGCTTCAAGCTCCTGGCGGTGGCGTTCCAGGTAGGGAAAGTCGGGGCTGGCCCTGTCTGGCGTCCAGCTATGCAGCACCGTGGCCTCGCCCACAAAGCGCGTATCGCCATCGACGTGCAGGTCGGTATCGTCTCCGATATGGTCGCAGTACTCGCGCGGCGCGCCCGTCAGCCAGATGACCTGCTCCAATCCCAGATATGCCTTCATCGCCGCTTCGATCTCGTCCTGGCTTATGCCCCGATTCCGGTTATCGTTGATGATGGAACTGCGCGTGGCAATGAGCGTCCCCCGGCCATTGACCTCGATGCCGCCACCCTCCAGCGTGATGGGAGCCTTGTACAGGGGGATGTCCAGCAGTTCCGCGATCCGGGCCGGAACCCTCCGGTCCACCTTGTAGGGATAGCGCTGGCCCCAACCGTTAAAGTTCCAGTCCGTGGCGGCCAGGTTGCCCTGCCCATCCACGACAAAGATGGGGCCATTGTCCCTGGCCCAGACGTCGTCGGTGGGGATGAGCTGCAGGTCGATGTTGCCCAGGTCAAAGCCATAGTAGGCCAGGAGATGGTGGACGTGTTCAGCCCGGCGCTCGTCCTGGACGGCGATGTGCAGCACCTCGTACTGGTGCAGTGGCATGGCCATGGCCAGCCAGAAGTGCTCGATGCGCATCTGGTGGTCGGGAAAGGTATCGTCGTGGGGCCACTGGAGCCAGGTCCCCTCATGTTTTTCCCACTCGGCGGGCATGTGGAATCCGGCTTCGATTGGTGTTGTCATTGGGCTACCTCAGTTCTCCAGATCAGACTTCCGAAGTTTCAGAAAACTTCGGAAGTCGACTACCTGCACGCTAGCGCTCGTATCCGCTTCGGCAACGATGGCCGCGATTCTGGCCTCTGCTCCAGCGGGCAGGGCGGGCGGCTGGTGGTTGTGCAGGATGTCCAGAGCCTCCTGGTGTACGGTTTCCAGCAGTGCGTCATGTACAGCCGGCCAGACGGGCACATACTCTTTTCGAGTAAAGGCGCGGGTCTCCCGCTGGCCCAGGATAGTGCCCGCCGATGCCCACCCGTTGGATGAGATCCGCCTGCAGGTGCTCGCCATCCACCGGGAAGGGGCGGACCATGAGGTCGATCTGCCGGGCCAGGTGGTTGTCCAGCACCATCTTGTCCAGGGAAAGGATCTGGGCGCTGCCCAACAGGCCCATGCTATAGATCTCGTCGGCGCCGGCCAGCCGGGCCAAGAGGCCCTGCACCGCGGCTTCGTAGCCATACAGCGCGTCCAGGCGTTCCGACTGCGGTCGACAGGCCCCAAAGGTTGAAAGGCAAGTTGTAGAATCGGGCCAGATCACACAGCGCCAGCCTCATGCCGTGGCCATCTGCGCCGCCCCCAAAGCTGCCGGTTTGCATGTTCAACTGCGATGCCCCGGTACCATAGATGATGGGCGCGCCCGGATTCACCACCTGGTACAGGACCAGCCCGCTGAGGAACTCGACGTTGTGGAGCAGGATTGTACCGGCCAGCGTCACCGGCGACGTGCCGCCGGCCAGCGGCATGGGATAGACCATGATCGGCACGCCCAGGCGGGCCAGTTCGATGCAGGCCTCGGTCATCGGCCCATCGTGCATCAAGGGCGAGATGGTGCAATCGACCACCGAGAAAATGGGGCGGAACTCGTCCGCCGCGGTGGCGGCCTTGACCATCTCGACCAGAAAGGGTACCTCGCCAGCGTGCAGTACGCCGGAGCGGACGTGCTTGCTGGTCTGCGAGAAAGCCAGGGCAAAGTGCTGGATGGTACGCACATGGGCGGGCACATCCGTAGCGGCCGCCATCACGTTCACGATCTCGATCTGGTCCAGGGCATCGGCAAAGAGCAGCCCGCGCCGCAGGTCGCAGGCGCCGGAAACCCGCCGCTCTCCGCTCTCCAGGTCTAGTGCTTCCGTGCCCTGGCTGTCGCAGGTGTGGTGCGAGCGGCTGCCGTCCAGTACCACGTCGCGGGCAGGGTCGCGGGCGCACAGCCGCACGACGCGCGGTGCCTGCTCCAGGGCCCAGGCGACCAGGTCCCGCGGCAGGCTGGCCCAGGTGCGCTCATAGTCCACGGGGCAGCCGGCCTCCTCGAGCAGGCTCAGCGCCCGCGGCGTCTTGAAATCAATCCCTACCTGCTCCAGCAGGTCCAGGCTCTGAGCGTGGATCTCCTGAATATCATCCTGTGCAAGCACGGGCTCAAGCTTCAGTGACATGGTTCCTCTTGCGCCAGAATCGCCAGGTCACGGACCTGGCTCGAGCAGTGCAAGGCCAAGGTCGAGCGTGGAACCTGGCCTTCCTGTCCTCTACCTCACCTGCCCAGCTCGCCATCCGCCGCGGCGAGGATCCTGGTCAGCTCGGCCTGCTTGGCCTGCCTCCAACCGGCTCCGGCCAGTGGTTCTCCAGGATCCAGGCCACCTTCTCACGGGCCACCTCCAACGGATCGCGGTAGTTGCCCGCCGTGTCCCGGTTGTGGGTGATGGCCGGCACCAGGGCGGTGCGCATGTGCTTGCGCGTGTGACGCTGGCGCAGGAAGTGGCCGCCGGGCCCCACGGCCGCGATGGCGTCCAGGGCCAGGGTCTCGGGGCTGACCTCCATGGCCGACAGCGCGTAGCGCGCCCGGTGGTAGAGGTCGTCGTCCAGGATGATGGCCTCGGGGTACAGCCGCGTAAAGCTGCGGTTCAGCCCAATGCCGGTCACCCACTCGGCCCCGGCCAGTCCGATCAGCAGCGGGTCCAGCGCCACATCGGCGGCCGCCTGCCAGGTGCCGGGCAGGGGGCTTTCGGTGCCAAAGGCTCCGCCAAAGGAGGACATGCCCCAGTGGTGGGCCATGTACACCGGCGCGTAGCGGCAGCGGGCATCCAGCGGATAGGGCACATACTCCCCGGTGCGGGGGTCGGCCCAGGCCTGCATGACCGAGTGGGACACCGGCGCGCCGGGACTGGCCAGTTGCAGCAGCACGGTGCCGCTGATGATCTCGGCGTCGGCCACGGCCAGCGCGCCGGCCAGGGTGGCCGGGGCCGTGGTACCCAGCGTGGGCATGGCCAGGAATACGACCGGAATGCCAGCCTCGGCCAGCACCAGGGCGCCCTCGATGCCCTCCTTGTCCTGAACCAGCGGGGCGATGGTGCACAGCACCAGCGAAAACATGGGGCGCCGGCGCAGCTCTTCCCGGCTGCCAGCCAGATACCGTCCCCATCTCCACGGCATAGCGGCAGGGGGCCTCGCCCATCAGCGTCTCCGTCTGGACGTGCTTGACGGTATTGTTCCAGGAGGCGTCCAGTTCGTGGAGCGGCGCCGTGGCGCCATGGTCCTGGGCGCTGACCATGGGCCAGTAGAAGGCCATGGACGACAAATAGTCGGCTACGCGGGCCATGCGGCCGACGTCCGCCTTGCACGAGGGGCGCAGCTGGCGCGTCTCGGCGTCGACGGTCTCCACGCCGCAGCCGTCGGTGGTAAAATAGGTCACGCCCTCCTCGCAGGTCGAAATCGCAGGCCGGATCGCGGGCGCCCACGCTCAAAGTAGCGGGGCACGGTGGACATGGCCTTGAAGACCAGCTCCCTCGGGAAGCTTGACGATCTGGCTGTCCTGGTCCACCTGGGCGCCGTGGTCGGCAAGAATGGCCAACGCCTTTTCCGAAGGGAACTTGACGCCCACCGTCTCCAGAATCTGGAGCGTGGCCTCCTGCATGTCGGTCCAGTTGCTCGTCGCTCAGGAACTGAAGCCTAAAGGCGGGGCGGATGGGCTCGATGGCGGGACGTTCGGCAGTCATTGGTGTTGCTTCCTTTCCGGTACCAGACCTCGGAGGTTGCGAACCATACGGTTCGGTGAAAACCTCCGAGGTCGTGGCGACCAGAACCTCCGAGGTATCTGACGAAATACTCAGGTAGTCCTGGGCTCCCCGGCCTGCTCCAGCACCTTGTAGGGGTCAAAGGCGTCCCGCAGCCCATCGCCGATATAGTTGATGGAGATGATGGTCAAAAAGATCATCAGCCCCGGGAAGATGGCCAGCCAGGGATGCTTGAGCATGTGCTCCAGCGCATTGCTGAGCAGGTTTCCCCAGCTGGGCGTGGGAGGCTGGATGCCAAAGCCCAGGAAGGAGAGCCCCGCCTCCTCCATGATGGCGTAGCCCATCTCGAGCGTGGCCTCGACGATGATGGGACCGATGGCCATGGGCAGGATGTGGCGGGCCATGATGCGCAGGTTGCCCGCCCCCACGCAGTGGGCCGCGGTCACGAAGTCTAGCTCTCGGATGGTCAGGTAAGTGGCCCGCACCAGGCGCGCCACGGACATCCAGGAGAGAATGCCGATGACCAGGGCGATGGTCAGCACGTTGTTCTTCTCGAAGAAGCGGCACCTCGACCTCGCGCAGGATGGCGCTGAGCAGGATAAGTACCAGGAGCGAGGGCAGGGCCAGCATGGCATCGGTGATGCGCATCAGGACATTGTCGATCCGCCCCCAAAGTAGCCGGCTATTGCACCAATGGGGATGCCGATGACCATGGTGATGATCACCACCAGAAAACCGACCGTCAGGGAGACCCGGCCGCCGTAGAGACAGCGGGTCAGCAGGTCGCGGCCCAACTGATCGGTGCCAAAGGGATGCTGGCAGGGAGGGGGGCTGCAGGCGCTCCGGAATGTCGGAGGCCGTGGGACTATAGGGGAGAGGGGAGCCAGGAGAGCAGCCAGAAGCATGAGGCCCAGGATGATCATGCCGGCAATGGCGCCGGGGTGCCGGCGGAAGCGGCGCCAGGCCAGGCTGGTCATGGTCTCGTGCCCCCGCGCCATTTCCTCCCACTGGGCAACGTCTTTTTTCGCGGTGTCGGTCATGATAGCCCCTGATCTAACTGTAGCGGACCCGCGGGTCCAAAAGCCCGTAGGCGATGTCGGCCAACAGGTTGGCCGAGACGGTGAAAACGGAGGCGATGATCAAGATGGCCATCAACAAGGGATAGTCCCGTCCCGTCGCTGCCTGGTAGTAGAGGCGGCCCATGCCCGGCCAGGCGAAGATCAGCTCGACGTAGAGCGAGCCGGCAAAGATGTAGGGGATGTCCAGGGCAAAGATGGTGACCAGGGGGATGAGGGCGTTCTTGAGCGCGTGCCTGAACATGACCGCCCTTTCGGAAAAGCCCTTGGCCCGCGCCGTTCGGATATAGTCCTGGTGGATCACGTCCAGCATGCCGGCCCGCAGAAAACGCGAATACCAGGCCACCCAGCCCACGGCGCCCATCGTCACCGGCAGGATCAGGTACTTGAGCCGGTCGGGGATGGAAAAGTCGGACCCCAGCGTTTTCATGCCCCCGGCGGGAAGCAGCGGCTCGCCGGTGACGGGATTGTTCAGCAGCGAATAAAAGACGATGATCAGGATCATGCCCAGCCAGAATTCTGGGATCGCCTGCCCCATGAAAGACAGCGTGGTTGCAGTGATGTCAAATAGAGAGTACTGTTTGACGGCAGAGATGACGCCGATGGGGATGGCAATGAGAAAAACGATGATCAGGGTGATGCTCATCAGGTAGACGGTGTTGCCCAGGCGGTCCAGGATCTCGCCCAGCACCGGCTGCCGCGTTTTGTAGGAGAAGCCAAAATCTCCTCGCAGGATGCCCTTGCGCTCGACCGCGGCTCTCCCTGATCCCATCGCCGTCGGCGTCGATCTTCATCCAATCGTTGCCGGCGAGCCATACCACGTACTGGACCGGAAGGGGTTGGTCCAGGCCAAGCTGGCGCCTGAGTCTCTCGCGCACCTGAGGCCTGGGACGCTGCCCGCTCATTGCGGCCACGGGGTCGCCCGGGGCGACGCTGACCAGCGCAAACAGGCCCACACTCAGCAGCAACAACATTGGAATGGCCTGAAGCAGACGCCTGGCTATGTAGCGGCTCACGTCACACTCCCTCCTTCATAACCTTCAGCAGCGGCAAGCATTCTCACCAGCCATTGCCTCCCTCGCTCGAGATCGTGCGAAAACGCTCGCGCTGGACCGCAGCCCAGCACCCGGCTAGGTCGCGGACCTGGCCGGAGCGATGGGATAGGAAGACCTGACAGGTTTCGGAAAACCTGTCAGGTCTGATTCTTTCACAACGGCGGGCGCCAGGACGGATCGCCGAACCAGATGTTCCTCCTTGATGGCGACGGGCAGGCCTTCCAGCGCCCGGGGAGGAGCGCCGTCCCCGGCGTAGCAGGTCTCCGCGGCCCGGGCCTGTTCCAGTGCCTCATCGAAGAGCCGCTCGGCGAAGGCATTGATCCTGGGCTCGACGGCCTCAGCCCGCTCAATGACCGCCGCCATCAGCTCGACCGGCGACAACCGGCGCGTGCGAAAGAGCCGAAGTAACTCCGTCGCCGGTAGATAGACTAAGATCTTGCATGAGCACCCACCTCGGGTATCCTGGTTCACTGGCTCAACTCTTTTTCCGTGGATCGGAGAATCCTCGCGAGGGCAAGCTAGACTTCCGAAGTCTGGGACGAACCGCAGGTTCGCGACTTCGGAAGTCTGGTTGCCAGTGATTCCGCGACTGTTATTCTGCTATCTCCCAGTCCGCGATATTCCAGGTAATCATGTCGTTGGCATTGTCCACAATACCCTGGATCTGCGGGTTATAGCCTGCAGCTTCGATGGACACAAAGAGCGGGATATTGGAGAGTTCTTCATCCAGGATCTCGGCGATCTGGCAAAAGACCTCTTTGCGGTATTCTTCGTCCAGCACGTAGGTCTCATCCAGCAAAGCGTCAAACTCTTCGTTGGACCAGCGCGGCACGTTCCAGCCCATGTCGGGTTCTATGGCGTCGGTGTGATAGTAGACCCACAGGAAATCGGTGAGCTGGTTGCCGGCATAGCCGTCGTCCCACAGGTCGAGGTCAAAGTTTCCGTTCTGCTCGATGCCCCCGTCGTCGTAGGTACCCCATAGCTGGCTGCCCTCGACCATGCCCAGTTCGGTACCCATGCCGAGCTCATTCAGATCCTCGGCGATGAGCTGGTGGGCCAGCTCCAGCGTCTCCCCCCATTCCGAGTAGACCAGGAACTCGGTATTCATTTCATAGCCTTCGGGCGCGCCGGTGGTGCATCCGTGGCATTCGCGGATGCCGTCCCCGTCGGTGTCGGTCCAGCCGGCCTCCTCCAGCAGCGCCTTGGCGCCTTCGAGATCATACTCTGGCTTGGGGACGTCACACTTGTAGGGCTCGCGGTAGAACTCTGTCCACTGCACGGTCATCATGCCGTTGTCGCTCCAGACCCCGGCCAGGATCTCGTCGGCGTTGACGGCCATGCGCATGGCCTGGCGGACACGCACGTCGCTAAAGATGGGGTGTGGATCGGCCTCGGCATCGATGGAGCCTTTGGCTGCCAGGTTGGGCCACATGCGTACCAGCCAGCGGCCAAACTCGGCCTGGCTGACATCCACATTGTCTGCCTCCTTGTAGGCATCCATGACGGTCTCGATGATCCAGAAATCCACGTCACCGTCGCCACCCAACAGCATCTCCTGGCGGACCGTCGCCTCGGGCACGATCTGGACATAGACCTTGTCGATGCTGGGTTTGCCTTCTTCATAGTAATTGGGGTTGCGGACAAAGGTCAGGTGATCGCCAGATTCCCACTCTTCGAGAAGATAGGGGCCATTGCTCAGCGGATCCCGGTTGCAGTCCCACGAGCCGATGCCGCCCTCCCCGGTGCAATAGTGCTCGGGCCAGATGGCGCCATAGAATCCACCAAGCTGTTCAAGGTAGTCGGGGTAGACGCCGTTATAGTGGACCACAAAGGTATGGTCGTCTATCTTTTCAATGCTGTCCGTGTAGTCCATCCCTGGCACCCACATGCCGGTCTCGGGATCGGCGAGGGCATCCCAGGTAAAGATCACGTCGTCGGCCGTAACCGGCTCACCGTCGGCCCAAGAGACATCGTCCCGCATCGTCCAGGTGACGTCCATGGTCCAAGCCTCTTCGTCGATGACCACGCCGCCGTTCTCGATGGTGGGCAGCTCTGCGGCCAACTCTGGGAAGATCTCGCTGTTCGGGCCGATGTCAGCCATTGCCAGCAGGGTCATCTCGGCCACCAGGTTCTCATAGCCAGTATCGGTCAAAAAGTGGTTAAAGCTGGGCGGATCCTCCATGGAGAGGATAACGATGCTCGTTTCCTCAGCTTCAGCCTCCTCAGGCTCGGGCGCCTTGGTCGGTTCAGCTTCGGCCGCCTTTGTCGGCTCGGCCGGCCTGGGCAGGCGCCGCCGGCTCATCGGTGGCGCCACAGCTCAGCAGGCTGGCCAGGAGTAGCACGCACACCAGAGCCAGCGCCAACAGCTTGATCCTTCGCTTTTCCATCATTCTCTTCCTCCCTTTCTTCGATGCAACAGATCTCGCCTTCCGTCAACGATCATCCGCATGGGAACCGTGTGGAGAGCCGTCTTGATAGGCTTTTGACCACCCCCTCTCAACTTGCATGTGTCCCTGAAGGCTGCCTGCGAACCGCTGGTTCGCAACCACAGGGTCTCATAGCGCGCCAGCCGGCTAAAGGCTGGCCAGCCTCTTGGCCTCGGCGACCGCCGAGATGGCGTCCTCCGCATAGCCGTCGGCCCCGATCTGTTCGGCCCAGGTCTCGGTCACCGGCGCGCCGCCGATCAAGACCTTGACCTGGTCGCGCAGGCCAGCTTCTTCCAGCGCCTCGATGATCTTTTGCTGCTGCAGCATAGTCGTCGTCAGCAGCGCCGAAGCGCCGATCAAGGTCGCGCCCGACTCTTTTATCGCATCGATAAACTCGGCCGCCGTCTTGTCCACGCCGATATCGGTGACCTGAAAGCCATTGGCCGTGAGCATGGTGCCCACCAAGGTCTTGCCAATCTCGTGCAGGTCGCCCTCCACCGTGCCCAGCACCACCCGGGCCAGGATCTCGCGCTCCTGGCCGCCGGCCAGGGCTGGCTCCAGGATCGTCAGCGCCGCCTTCATGGCATCGCCGCCCATGATCAGGTCGGGCAAGATAGTACTCGCCCGTGGCGAACAGGTCGCCCACGCGGTCAATGCCCGGGCTGAGCCCGTCGTTGATGCAGGTCAGGGGATCGAGGCCCTGCTCCAGCGCTTGCCGGGCCACCTCTTCCGCGTCCTCAGGCTCGCCATCGACGACCGCCTGTGCCAACCGCCCATAGATCTCTTCCGACATTGGTGCCTCCTTCAGACTATTCTGGATGTATCGAATTCAGGGGCAAGCTGTGGCCTGCGCGAAAAGGGCAAGAGACCTCGTAGGCGCTCATTATGCCACAGAACGCAGTTGCGCGCAACTCCCCTGATTCTGTCCCAGGTCTATCCCAACTCCAATTCAGCCGCGGCCATAATGGCCTGCAGCTCAGCCTGCTGCGCCGCCTCCAGCGGCTCGGGTTCGTGCTCGGCCAGTATCCGGCGTAACTCCATTTTCGCTCGCTGCCGGATCTCGGGCAGCGGGCTGCCATCCAGGGGCGGCCGCGGATGCGAAAGCTCGGGGATCCAGATCTCCCGCAGGTGCTGCCGGCTGTGTTCCTGGGCCAGATAGTGGCCCCTGGGTCCCACGGCCGCGATGACGTCCAGGGCCAGCGCATCCGGCCTCGTGTCCAGACCTTCGGCCAGAATGCGGTGGATGTGATAGGTCTCATCGTCATAGATGATCTGCTCCGGGGCCAGCAGCGTTGAAGCGCGCAGCATGCCACCGCCGGTGGCGATGTCGGCGCCGGCCAGCGGCACCATCAGGGCCGTGTAGACGTGGTCGCGGCCCATGCGCCACGTTCCGGGCTCGTCGCCATCCATGCCAAAAGCGCCGGCCAGGATGGGTACGCCCCAATCATGGGCGATCTGGACCGCGGCCGCGTTGCACAGAAACTTTTCTGGGATGCTGACAATATAGTCGGCCGTGCGTGGATCCATCACCGAGCCCAGGAGCGAATAGAAAACGCTGGCGCCCGGGAGCCACCAACTGCATCAGCACCAGGGCGCTGACGACCTCGGCGCTGCCCACGACCAGCGCCCCACCGGGGGCGGCCGGGGCCGTGGCCCCCATGTTGGGCATGGCCATAAAGCCAACGGGAATGCCCGCCTCGGCGTAGACCATCCCAGCCTCGATGCCCTCCGGGTCCTGGCCCAGCGGCGCGATGGTGCAGATCAGTACCGACATGGGCGGATTGGCCCGCATCTTCTCCCGGTCGCCGGCGATGACCTCCGCCATGCGCACCGCGTAGCGGGCCGGCTCTCCGCCCATCACCGTTTCGGTCTGCACATGCTTGACCGTGTTGTTGAAACTGGCATCCAGTTCGTGAAGTGGCGCCAGCAGGCCATAGTCCTGGGCACTGACCATGGGCCAGTAGAAAGAGACCGAGGAGAGATAGTCCGACACCCGCGCCATTTGAGCCACGTCCGCCTTGCAGGACCGCCGTTCCTGGCCCGTCTCGAAATCGAGAGTCCGCGTCCCGCAGCCATCCGTCCCAAAGTAGGTCGCCGTCCCGTCCAGCAGCAGACTGCGTCCCAGCCGCCCTCCCGGCCAGCGTATACGAACGGGGGGCATGGCTCATCGCCTCGAGTCACCAGATCGGGCGACATTCGTACGACCTGGCGGTCCCAATCCACCTGGCCGCCATGCTCCGAGAAGACTTTCAACGCCCTCTTTGAGGGAAAGTGCACCCCGACGTGCTCCAGCACGTGCAGCGTGGCCGCTTTGATCTCGCTCACCTGGCCGGTACTCAGTATCTCAATGTGTCGCTTGGCCCTGATGGGCATGATGTCTGGCAAGTTACCCTCTCCTTGGGATTTGCCGTCCTTTAGTTGCGCGCCAGGCGAAGCGCCGCTCAGGCCGCAACTCCGCACCACCGCATGACCAGCAAGGCAATTGCCTTGGCCGCGGTCACCAAGCTCCTCAATCTCGACATATTCATCGGCCAGTGCGCCGTCTCTCCACCGGGCCCGAGGGATATGGTAGGGATGCCCGGAGTAGTTGATGAGGTGCACCGCGTCGGTCAGCGATGCCGATGCCGATCAGGTCCGGCTCGATCCCTAGATCTCCCAGGACCTGCAACCCGGCCTGAACAATCGGCTCGTCCTCATCGACCTCCGCCCCATAGTGCCACTCCCCTGTCTCCAGGATGGGCGGATGCTCCCGCAGCCAGGAATCGAGTTCGGCAATGCGCCCGAGCTGGGCCTCGATCTGCTCCTTCATATCCAGGGTCGCTGGGGTGAACATGGCGCCGAAGGTAATCGCTACCTCCTCCGGGAAAGTGACCTCCCACTCCCCGCCTTGGATGACAGTTGGTACAATGGTATCGGGGTCCAGATATTTGTGTTGCTTGTCCGGCAGGGTTCTCCACTCCTCGGCGAGCGCCTCCAGGCCTCGAAGGACGGGGACCGCTTTGGAAATGGCATTGACCGCGCCGCCCTCCCGCCAGTGAGGCTGGGCCATCTCGGCGTGACCGGCCCGGCCGGGGACCGTGATCCTGCCCCACAGGCTGCCGCGCATGGCCACCAACACCTCGAGCCCCGTCGGTTCCGGGATAAGGGCCGCGTCCGCCTTGTAGCCCCGCTGGCAGCAGGAGAGGGTACCCATGCAGGTCGCCTCTTCATCGGGAACGGTCTGGACCGTCAGGTCGCCCGCCAACGCTAGCCCGGCCTTGCGGATGCACCGCAGAGCAACGAGCATGGCAGCGATGCCGCCTTTCATGTCGGCAGCCCCCCGGCCATAGACCCGGCCGTCCTCCACCTCACCGCCAAAAGGGTCATGGCGCCAGTTTTCGACCATGCCCGGCGGTACCACGTCATAGTGCCCGTTGAGGATCAACGAGCGCCCTGGCCAGTCCCGGCACGCTGGCCTACGACAACGGGCATTCTGCCCATCTCGCGGCCGGGATCGACGCCAGAACCAGGAAAGGTCTCCAACTCCGCTGCATCTATCTCCCAGGACTCGAGGGCAAAGCCCTCCTCGGCCAGATAGCTGGAAACCAGAGCCTGGAGATTCCGGTAGTCGTCGCCCTGGGCACCCCCGCTCTCTCCAGGGGTTATGGTCTTGTAGCTGATGAGCTGCCGGAGCAGGTCGACCAGTTCTTCTTGTTGTTCATCGATAAAGTCAAGGACGGTACCTTC
This sequence comes from uncultured Chloroflexia bacterium, assembly GCA_963783445.1. GTDB lineage: Bacteria > Chloroflexota > Anaerolineae > JAAYZQ01 > JAAYZQ01 > CAWANP01. Next base: position 292,555 of record CAWANP010000004.1, read on the forward strand.
GCGCTGACTAAGCAAATCTGCCCTCCCGGCCCAGGACCTCGAAGGTCTAGGGCAGCCCCCACCCTGCGTGGGGGCAGGCTCTCTAAGGCCAACACCTATTCTCGGCCTCGGAGGTCTTTCAACCTCCGAGGTCTAGTCCACAAAATGAAACTCCGGCCCCAGGTGACGGCGGGCGATGCGCTCCAGTTCAGCCTCGACGCCGGCGGGCAGCGGCGGCGGGCTGGTGCTGGGCAAGCAGATCGCGGGCTCGGCCCCGGCAGACATCCTCGATGGTCTCACCCTTGGCCTGCCAGGCATCATAGGCTTCGCGGTTTAGGATATCCGGCAGCCAGTGCTGGCGGAAGGTGCGGCGCGTATGTTTAGTCCGGATGAAGTCACCGCGTGGCGTGTTGGCCTTGATGAGCGCCACCTCCTCATCCACATCTGCCAGCGGGATGCCTTCCATCATCCGCCGCAGCCCGGCAATGAATTCGTTGTCCAGCACCATCTGGGTATAAGAGATGGAGGCCCCGGCGTCGGTCGTGCCGACGCCATAGATGATGTCCGCACCCTCCAGCAGTAAGCGGCACCGCCGTGACCGCCTTCTCAAAACCGGCCTGGGCATCCAGCTCCTTGGCGTCGGAGGAGAGCCCGCCGCACATGGATGGGATGCCGTAATAGCGGCCCATCAGCGCCGCACCGGCGTTGATCATGCCCCGTCTCCGGGGCGCCCAGCGGCAACATGCCCACTGCGCATGTCCAGCACCGCAGAAACGCTGCCATAGAGCAGGGGCACGCCCGGATACAGGATCTGGAGAGCCACGATCCAGGCCAGGATGTCGGCATTGATGACGATCAACTCGCCCAGGAGCGTGGCCGGGGCCGAGGCGCCGCCCATGGCCATGCTCAGCAGGGTGATGGGCACGCCGTGGGCCGCCCAGCGCAGCATGCACTGCACGTTCTCTGGAGTAAAGTAACCAGGGCTGATGGGGCAATAGACGGTGGCAAAGTTGGGACGGGCGCGAAAGGCATCGGCGCCCCCGGCCACGGCGGCCAGCATCTCGAAGGCAGCGTCCACGCGGTCCGGCGAGAGGGTGCGGTGGACCACCGGCTTGCCGGTGCCGCGCAGCAGTTCCGCGATCTCGACCAGGTCGGAGGATTCCCCGGCATCGTTGGCGGTGACGGTGGGGCGGACAATGTCCACTTGGGGGAGCGCGTCCTGCAGACGCACCAGGTTCCGGGCGTCCTGCCAGGTTGCCGGGCGTCGCCGGCCCGTCTCCAGATCGAGGACGTTGACAGGGGTTCCAGCGCCCATAAAACAGGGCCTTTCATAGAAAGTGGCCGGAGTTTCCCCGGCCCTGTCATACAGGAGCACACGGCGCGGCAGCGTTCGCAAGGCTTCCCACACGAGTTCGGGCCTGACGCGCACCATCTGCGCATCCCAATCGACCTGGAAGCCCGCGGCCTCCAGGAGGGCCAGGGCCTCGATCTCGGGCACGCAAAAGCCTACTTCAGCCAGGATCTCGACCGTTTTGCGTGGACCAGTTCTGCGACAGATTCGGAAAGATAACGTCCGGGCATCGTCTCCATCCTTGTTCTTCCAGTCCTCGCCAGGGCCTGTACGTGGTGCCTCTGGCCCCTGGCCTTCTGTTCAGAACCTACAGGGCTTGCCCTGCCACCTCAGTAGAGCCGCTGCTGGCACGGGCTCAAGGGGCACTGTCCTGGGTGCTTCTGCCTCACCCCAGCGGTACGACAGCTTGTACATCTTGAGGATCATAAAGGTCTCGGTCCGCTCAACTCCGGGGACCCGCTGCAGTCTGTCACTGAGAAAGGTAGACGAAATGCTCCCGGTCTCGGCAATAGACCTCGACAAAGAGGTCAAAGCCGCCGGAGGCCATGAACAGGTAGGTGACTTCGGGGAACTGGGCGATCTCTTCAGCAGCGGTCTTCAAGTGTCCGGCCTGGACAGTGACCCCGATCATGCCCGCCGCGTTCCATTCCAGGAGCTGGGGCTCTACGATGCCGACGATCTGGAGTACCCCCGCGTCGGTCATGCGCTTAACGCGGCGGCGCACTGCGCCTTCCGAGAGTCCCAGCTCGGCCGCGATCTCGGTATAGGGCATCCGCCCATCGTACTGCAGGTGGCCAACAATGGCCCGGTCGGTGTCATCCAATTGCTTCATGCGCACCCGCCTCCAGTCTAACCAGGGCACAGCCGATTGGGAAACAGAGCGTGTTCCAGAGCAGGCATATTCTGGAACACGGGCGTTGACAAACACACAACATTGTATACGAATTTCGTAGGAATGTCAAATTTGGGATCCGAATATCGCAACAGCGGATTGGGGAGCTACGCGATGTCTCAGAAACCTGTTCCTGGGGAGGGCGTCGTCTTGTAGGACAAGATGGCATCTTGTCCCCGATCCGGGCAAGTTACCAACTTGCCCTACATAGGATGGCGCCTCGCGAGATGGACAAACTCAGAGAGACCGGTTTCCGGTTTCTATGTGGCGCAGCAGCCGGAGTACCTATCGCCGGGCGTGGTACCTTTTGGCCTCGACGGCGGCCATCGCTCCCACACCGGCCATGACGCAAAAGATAATGAACCTCGGGAAGGACTGTTGAAAAGCATAGAGGAAGGCGAAATCCGGGCCAAGGCTTAGGACCTCGGGCGCGGCTGACAGCAGAACGACGCTCACGATCAACATGGAAACCAGGGCGGCCAACCCAACGGCATAGAGAAGCCACTTGATCCCATCCAGGATCGCTGCAAGCGCAAAGCCACACAACAAGGCCGCCACGTAGGACCAGGTCGGGCTCAAGGGAAGGGGGGCATACTCAAACAGCATCCGGTCGGCGGCAATCGCAACGCCGGCCAGGATGATACCGCAGAACAGGGCATTCGCGGTCGCAATCACGCCTTCGCGAGCTATGAATCGTTCCACCGGCTCTGGAGATCCAACCAAATCGCTTTCTCCTTGAAAGGTAATACAATCTTGTACCTGCCCTTTACGGACCAAGCGTAGCCGTCACTGTCCTCAGCCTGGTCCAGGAACTGCAGGTAGGAAGGACCGACGGGGATGATAAAAGCCATGGTCTCTTCCTGGCCGCCGGCCACGGTCCTGAGGACAAAGGGCTCATAGTTGCTGCCCATAAACTGCTCGCCGAGATAGAGACTAAAGCGGAAAGCGTCCAAGTCGAGGTTGACCGGAGAGCCGTTCACAACGCGAAAACCAACCTGGACCTCGGGCTCCCCCTCGTCCACTAGATCCAGGTCGCTCAACTCCAGCCGAAAAGCACGCACGACATCCATGGCCCGGTTATAGTCCGCGGCCGTCTGGACGATGGAAACCGACGAGATTGCGGCCAAGATCGCAAGCAAGCTGGTGATGACAAGCACGCGCTTCATTGGATGGTGATCTTTCGACGGATGATTTTTTGCTCTGGTAGAAAGCTGCCAACAACAACATCGCGAAACACCGTTGCGGCCTACCGAGTATACACTGATTTCTATTCTTGCCAAGTTTCAGCCTTGCTCTGTAGGCACGGGCAATGGGAATACCGGGCAGGCAAACCAAGGGCAGAGCGAAAGACCCAACCTCGACATCCACAGCGCAGGATCCCAGAACCCACCCAAAGCTCAAAAACCCAAACTTGACATCCAGAGAGGAACCTGATATACTATATCCTATACCCTAGGGAAGATCGGGTAGCGGGTAGGCTACTGCCAAGATCGGGCAAGATCACCCATAGACACGGATTGCCATTGTGGCAACGTCCGCGAGCGTCTGGCCGGCGCCCGGTGCAGTGCGTGCACCGGCAGCGACCCTTTCTGATTCAGCGAAGATGAGGTGAAGTAGAGGCAACGTGAGTGAACGCGCGTCCTTGCTTACCGGCATTCAAAAGATCCCCGGGGCCCCCTGCGCGAGCAGGTTCGGCGTCCAGATCAAGAGCCTCGTCTTGGCTAACCAACTACGCCCCGGCCAGCCCATCGTCATCGACCGTCTGGCTGCGGAGCTGGGCGTCAGCCATACCCCGGTGAGAGAAGCCCTGGCCATGCTAGAGCACGATGGCTGGGTGACCATGAGGCCCTACGAAAACCCGCGGGTGGCCCTCATCGATGCCAGCTATGTGCGTGAAGCCTGGCAAATGCGCGTCCTCCTGGAAGGCTGGGGCATCAATAGGGCCACGATCTCACTAGCAGCCGACGCACTTGACGAGATGGAGAGCAGGCTTGCCACGGCTCGCAGCGAAGCACGGCAGTCACGCTTCGACACACACTTGAAAACCGATTTGGCTCTGCACGAAATGATCCTGCGTGCAGCCGGCAACAGACTCTATGTGCGCATGGCCCAATTGGTCAACGACCAGTCGATCCGCGCGCGCGCCCTCGTAGAGGCCATCGCCTCAACCGACGACGTCCTGCAGATCATCGATGAACACTGCGCTATCGTGGAGGCCCTGAGATCTCGCGATCCCGACCGGGCCCATCAATGCCTGCTGGACCACCTGGAAGCTGGCAAGCAGCGGACACTGGCAGCTCTAGAGACCATCCAAGCCGGCGAACCATGACCGTGTCTGTACAGGCGCGCATGCGCCAAGTAGAAAGGGGGTAACAGGCTCACACAAACCAGACAGAGTCCGAAGACTTTTACCAAGGAGAAAGATGGGAGAAGCATGGAGAATCATATCAGCGTCACGTGGAAAGGCCATAAACAGTCAAGGAGGAAAAAGCAATGGCTAGGGAGAAAGAAAAAGTCGTACGGATATTCGCAGCACTGACCTTGATCTTGGTCCTGGTTCTGACAGCTTGCGGTGGTACTGAAGCCCCAGCAGAGCCGCCTGCAGCGCCAGCGGCCACCGAAGCACCGGCGGCCACCGAGGCCCCGGCTGCCGAGGCGCCAGCAGCCACCGAGGCGCCGGCCGAGGAACCGGCAGCTGCAGGGCCCGGCAAACCAGGAGGCGACGTGGTGTGGGGCTCCGCCATCAGCGAGACCTCCATCCTGCAGCTCGATCCAAATATCCATGCTTCCTACACTACGAGCATTCTCTCGGACATGCTCGTCGATCCCCTAATCTGGCAGTATGAGGCCAACGACTTTCGTCCAGGGCTGGCCACTAGCTGGGAGATCTCGGACAACTGGGACGAGTTCACCCTCCGTCTCCGCGACGACGTCGTCTATCACGACGGAACGCCCTTTAACGCCGAAGCGGTGAAGGCGAACCTGGACCGCATCGTCGACCCTGATTCAGGCTCACTCCAGGCGGCGGCCCTGGCCAACTATGACCGTACCGAGGTCATCGACGACTACACGGTCAAGATCGTTCTGACCAAAAAGACACCACTCTTTATGGACACGCTGTCCAACATGGAACCAACTTCGCCAACCGCCTGGGAAGAATACGGCGACCAGGCAGGCATCAACGTCAAGGGCACCGGGCCATTCCGCATCAAGGAGTGGCTGGACGCGGGAACGGTGGTGTTCGAAAAGAATCCCGACTACCAGTGGGCGCCAGACTTTGCCAACCACCAGGGACCGGCCTACATCGACACCCTCACCTTCAAGTCAATTACAGATGAAAGCACGCGCCTCATCGCCCTGGAGACGGGCGAGATCGACATCATGGACGAGTTGCCTATGGAAGAGTACCAGCGCCTGATTTCTGACCCAGCCTTCGTGGTCGAAGGCCACCCGGTTGGCGGCCTCCCGCAGGTGCTGAACATCAACATGGCCGTTCCGCCCACCAACCAGCAGGCCGTGCGTGAGGCATGATCATGGCCGTCATGTGGAGACCATGGTCAACCTGCTCTTCTTCGGCGCCTTTCCGCCGGCTGCCGCGGGCCCCTTTGGTACCGGCTCCTGGGCCTACTGGGCCGGAGTAGAGGATTACTGGCCCTACGATCCCGAGAAGGCCAAGCAGACCCTGGAGGATGCGGGCTGGCGGGACGAGGATGGCGACGGCATTCGCGAGGCCCACGGCGTGGAAGGTATCGAGGATGGGACACCGCTCGAATCCGCCACGTCACTTCCACCGGATACCGCAGCATCAAGCCGGCCGAGTTCGTTCAGGCCTCGTTGAAAGAGATCGGCATCGACGACGAAGTCATGGGCATGGCCTACGAGGAGTCGCCAAGGTCTACGCTGACAAGGACTATGAGATGGCCCGCCTGGGCTGGAGCGCCTTTGACCCCGGCTCGGCGGCACGCCTCTTCCACACCGACTCTATCGAGACGGGCGGCCGCTTTAACCGCTGGCAGCTCTCCGATCCAGAAATCGACGCCCTGATCGAAGCCGGGGACGAAGAGGTAGATCCGGCCAAGCGCATGGAGATCTATCAAGAATTCCAACAAAAGATCGTCGAGATGGCGCCGCACATCCCCATCTACAACCAGTTGCGCTACAGGGTGTTCACACCTGCCCTGAAGGGCTACCACGTGTCTCCAGTGGGTGCGACGCCGTTCATGCACGAAGTCTGGCTGGAAAAATAGTAGCAGAGAATCCTAATAGTGGCTAACACGCATAGGGTGGGGGATGTACCCCCACCCTATGCGCCCGGCTATCATGGCAATCCGAGAGGTGCGAGATGACAAGATTCATACTGCGACGGGGGTTTCTGGCAATTCCGACCCTCTTTGGCGTCAGCCTGGCGGTCTTCCTCATGCTCCACTTTCTGCCCGGGGATCCAGTTCTTGATGATGCTGACGGAACATGCCGGACAGCAGGCGCCCTCTTCGAATACTGACATCACGCCAGAACAGTATGACAATATGCGGCACGCCCTGGGCCTCGACCGGCCCCTGTATATCCAATACGGCAACTTTGTCTGGAAAGCCCTGCAGGGCGACCTGGGGACATCATTCCGCACTCAGGCATCCGTCACCGACATGATCGTGAGGAACCTGCCCTACACCGTCGTGCTGGCCCTGGCCGGCCTGGGCGTATCGATCGTGCTTGGTCTTACACTGGGCATCATTGCCGCCATCAACCAGGGCGGCTGGATCGACACCTTCACCATGACGCTGGCGGTGGCCAGCATTTCCATGCCAAATTTCTGGTTCGGCATCATGCTCTTACTCATCTTCTCCCTTCAGCTGAGGCTTCTGCCGGCAGTCGGGCCACCCATGTCCCTCAAGGCCCTCATCCTGCCGGCCATCGCCCTGGGCTTTCGCTCCTCGGCCACCATCGCCCGCCTGGTGCGCTCCAGCCTCGTCGAAACCGTACACGAGGACTATGTCCGGACGGCCCGCGCCAAAGGACTGAGCGAGCGAACCGTGGTCACCCGCCACGCGTTGAGGAACGCCCTGATCCCAGCCGTGACCATCGTCGGCCTGCAATTTGGCGGCATGTTGGCCGGCGCGGTGGTCATCGAGACGGTTTTCGCCCGGCCGGGCATCGGCAAACTGGCCGTGACGGCCGTCGTGCAGAAGGATTTTCCCTTGATCCAGGGGGTTATTCTTTTCACCGCAATCATCTATGTGTTCGCGAATTTCCTGGTGGACATATCTTACGCCTGGATCGACCCGCGCATCCGCTACGCATCAGGCAAGCACTAGGAAAGAAAGGAACAACTGGTCCATGGTTGCCAAAACTTCATCTGCGGCCACAGTCCCCAAGATCCAGCAAAAGGGACTCGAACACAGCAAGAGCATGAATGCCCTGGCCCTGCGCAGCCTGCTGCGCAGGCCCGGTGCCATGGTAGGCCTCGTCGTGCTGGCACTGATCGGGCTCTTGGTAGTCCTCGCGCCGGTGATCACACCTTACGAACCCGATAAACTCAATCCACCCGACGCCCTGCAAGGCCCTACGCTCAAACATCCCTTTGGCACGGATCAGTTCGGTCGCGACCAACTGACCCGTATCCTGTACGGCGGGCGGCTCTCGCTAATGGTGGGCCTGCTGAGCGTTGCGATTGGCCTGGGGGTGGGCCTCCTTGCTGGCTCTGCGGCGGGCTACTTTGGCGGCTGGCTCGACGAGTTGATCGGCCGCATTGTCGACGTCATGATGGCCTTCCCAGGCATCCTGCTGGCCATGGCCATTGTCGCTATCCTGGGGATCAGCACCACGAACCTGCTGATCGCCATCGGCATCTCCTCCATACCCGCCTTCACCCGGCTAATCCGCGGCGGCGTGCTGGGCACCAAGGAAAACGACTATGTGCTGGCCGCCCGCGCCATAGGCTGCAAGGATCAGAGCATCGTCCGCGGGCACATCATCCCCAACATCATGGCCCCCATCCTGGTCTATGCCACCCTCGGCATCGCCACAGCCATCCTGGCTAGCGCTAGCCTGAATTTCCTGGGCATGGGCGCCAAGCCCCCTACGCCCGAATGGGGTCTCATGCTCTCCGAGTCCCGGTCCTTCATCCGTAGCGCCTGGTGGTTGGCCGCTTTCCCCGGCCTGGCCATCATGGCCGTGGTGATCTCGATCAACCTCCTGGGTGACGGGCTGCGGGACGCCTTTGATCCCTGGATGAAGGGCAAGGGTGGATAGCGGACTGGCAGACGGCACCGTCGCTGAGGCAGTACCAGACAACTCACAGGAAAAGGAAGGAGCAGCCCTGGTGGCCGCAAAAACGCTGATAAGCGCCAGCTATTCTTTTGACGGCAAAGGCAAGGTCTGGAAAGAAGGCGGCGTGGTGGTGGCCGCGGACCGTATCGAGGCAGCCGGTCCGCGTGACGCCTTGCTGCAGCAGTTCGGCTCGGATTCACTCATCGAGCAGCATTTTGAGGGCTGCACACTCCTGCCAGGGCTGATCGACGCCCACACCCACCTGACCCTGCCGGGAGACGGAACCCCTGCCTGGAAATACAGCGAGCATCCCGACGAGATCTTGCTCTCTGACCGCCGCCCGCAACGCCTGGCTGTCCTTGCGGGCGGGCTTTACCACCGTTGGGGACATGGGCGGAAAGGGCCTCATCACCTTTCGACTGCGAGAAGCCATAGAGCAGGGGCTGGTGCTTGGCCCCCGCCTTTTCCTCAGCGGCCGGCCCCTGACCATCACCGGCGGCCACGGCTGGCGCCTGGGCGGCGAGACAGACGGCGAGGAGGACCTTCGCCTGGCCATACGCCAGCTCTGCAAGGAAGGCGCCGATCTTAATCAAGGTCATGGGCACAGGCGGCGGCACCCCCGGCACCGACAGCCGCCGGCCAGCCTATTCCCTGCCCGAACTCTGCGCCATTGCCGGCGAGGCGCACGCGCGCACCCGCAAAGTCTTTGTTCATTCGGGCGCGATCCAGGCCACGGACTGGGCGTTGGAGGCTGGTTTTGACGTGATCCTGCACTGCCACTTTCAAACCCCCGATGGCAGAAACGACTTTGACGAGCAATTGGCGCGCCGCCTCCTCGATCAAGACGCTTATGTCAATCCAACTTTGCAGACCAACCGCAACCGGGGCGACGCAAGTGTCATCGGGAAACTGCCTGCCGGCGAGCAGCAGGATGCGCTGGCAACCTGGCGGGCGGGCTATGAACGGGTCGCGGCCAATTTCGGCCAACTGCACCGCCTGGGCGTGCCGCTGGTCTGCGGCTCCGACTCGGGCTGGGGTTATACGGCCTTTGGCGACAACTATTTGGAGCTCGCGGCCATGGTCGCGGCGGGCATGAGTACCACCGAGGCGCTGCTTGCCGCCACCAGCACCGCCACCACTGCCCTGGGCTGGCAGGACAGGGTTGGCAGCCTTGACCCGGGCAAGATGGCCGATCTGCTGGTGGTGGGCGGCAATCCAGTAGACGATATCCATGCGCTACGAGATGTGCGCGGAGTGTGGCTGGCGGGGCAGCTCGTCAGCGACAGGTGCGCATTCGGGGGCCAGCGTCTGAGCTGAGCCTAACAAACCCAAAGGGAGAAAAGCATGATCGCTATCAAAGCAGGCACGCTGATCGATGGAACCGGCACCACGCCGCTGACAGACGCGGTGATCCTGGTCAATGGAGAAAAGATCACTCAGGTAGGCCCCGCGGCAGCCGTGGCCATTCCGCCCGATGCCGAGGTCATTGATGCGTCGAACAAGGTTGTACTGCCCGGCCTGATCGATGGCCACGTCCACGTCCAAGGCCAGGGGGGGATCATCGACCGGGCGACCAGCAGGCTGTCACAGGTCATGGAGCTGACCGAGACCACCACGCTCAAGAGTTACGTCTATGCCAACGAAAACGTGGCGGCGGGCTTTACCACCATCGCCGACATGAGTTCGCGGGGCTGGATAGGCATCGCGCTGCGCGATGCCATTAATGAGGGCCTGGTGGAAGGACCGCGCATGCGCGCCTGCGGGCAGGGGTTGTGCATCACGGGCGGGCACATGGACGGCACCCGCTGGCGCCCGGAGGTGGAGATCGCTGGCGGCACAGGTGTGGCCGATTCACCCTGGGCCTTCCGGCAGGCCACGCGCCACCAGATCAAGATGGGCGCCGACTGTATCAAGATCAACATCTGCAGCGGGGCCCACGCCAACCGGCACACGCCCGAGCAGCCTTTCTGGCAGGAGATGACCTTCGAAGAGATGGAGGCCGTCTGCCAGGAAGCGCACAAGGCCTACCTGCGCGTCTTTTGTCACAGCTCGGGCGGGCAGGGGATCACCGATGGCATTCTGGCCGGGGTGGATTCACTGGAGCACGCCCACTGGATCACGGACGAGCAGGCCGACCTGATGGCCGAGCACGGCACTTACTATGTACCGACCTTTACCGTGGTCATCCGCGGCCTGGAGCTGAGGCAGGCGCAGGGGATTACGGGCGAACGCGGCTACCTGGAAAAGGCCATCGACGTCAAGTATGAGAGTCTGGAGCGGGTGCACAAGGCCGGCGCCAAGATCGCCCTGGGGACTGATGCCGGATTTGTGGTCTGTCACGGGGAAAACGCCCGCGAGCTGGAGGCTTTTGTAGAGGGTGGCATGACACCCATGGAGGCCATCATGACCGCCACCAGCGTGGGCGCCGACCACCTGGACATGGCCGACCTGATAGGTACCATAGAAGCCGGCAAGTACGCCGACCTGATCGTCGTGGATGGCGACCCGCTGCAGGACATCTGCATTTTGCAGGACCTCAATCGCATCAAGGCCGTCATGAAGGGCGGCAAGGTCGTCAAAGAGCGGGACTGAGATCGGACCGCAAGTATATACAAGCCCGCGGAGGGGCTGAGACCATGATTGCTATCAAGGCAGGTACGTTGATCGACGGGACCGGCGCTGCGCCGGTGGAAAACGCAGTGGTTCTGATAGACGGTGGGCAGATCATCCAGGTGGGTGACCAGGCAGCCGTGCCCATTCCACCGGAGGCACAGGTCCTGGATGGATCGGACAGGACGGTCATGCCGGGCATGATCGACGGCCACGTCCACGTCCGCAGCAGCGGAGGCAATCAGAGCATGGCGGCCTCAAAGCTGGGCGGGGTAATGGAGCTGATCGAGACGACCACGCTGAGAAGCTACGTCCACGTCAACCAGGATCTGGCGGCGGGGTTCACGACCATCGCCGACATGAGTTCGCCGGGCTATGTGGGCATCGCCCTGCGCGATGCCATCAACGAGGGTCTGGTGAGCGGCCCGCGCATGCGCGCCTGTGGCCAGGGCTTGTGCATCACCGGAGGGCACATGGACGGCACCCGCTACCGGCCGGAGGTCTCTATCGCCGGCCGCACCGGCGTGGCCGACTCGCCCTGGGCCTTCCGCCAGGCGGTGCGGCACCAGATCAAGATGGGCGCCGACTGCATCAAGATCAATATCTGCAGCAGCTCGCACAAGGACCGGCACAACCCCGACGCGCCCTACTACCAGGAGATGACCTATGAAGAAATGGAGGCTGTCTGCGACGAAGCGCACAAAGCCTACATGCGCGTGTTCGCTCACTCGGCCGGCGGGCAGGGTATCACCGACGCGATCCTGGCCGGTGTAGACTCGCTAGAACACGCCCACTGGATCACGGAGGAGCAAGCCGACCTGATGGCCGAGCACGGCACCTACTATGTGCCTACCTTTGTGGTGATGACCAGCGCGCTGGGCATGGGCCAGGAGGCGCTGGGTGTCTCAGACCACTCCTGGAACTATCTCAACCGGGGCATGGAGGCCAAGTGGCGCAGCCTGGAGCGGGTGCACAGGGCCGGGGCCAAGATCGCTGTGGGCACTGACGCCGGTTTCCGGGTCGCTCATGGCGAGAATGCCGGAGAACTGGAGATGCTGGCCAAGGGCGCCCTGACGCCCATGGAGGCGATCATGGCCGCTACCAGCGTCGCGGCCGATCATCTCGACATGGGGGACCTGGTGGGCACCGTCGAAGCGGGCAAACTTGCCGATATCCTGATCGTCGACGGCGATCCGCTGGAGGATATCACCATCCTGCAGGATCTCGACCGGGTCAAAGTCGTGATGAAAGGCGGAGAGATCACCGCAGAGCGCAGCTAGTGCTGCCGGCTTGACGGGGCAGCATCCCAGATCCCGACACCTTTTCGCGCCCAGGTCCACCTGCATGCGTGGTCGCCTGGGCGCGAGTTCGCCCGCCCTTACCCTCCGCAGCGCAAGCTCACCAAGCCAGACACAGTAGGTCATGGCGCCGATTCCCGCCCTGATTCACCCTCGCCACGGCGGGAATGACGTGTGGGGGGGGGTGACAAGTGGCAGGCGCAGCTAGCCTGTCATGCCCGCGCAGGCGGGCATCCATTTCTGCCAGGCCGGTGCATTCTCGCCCCGGTCTGCACTCATGACGGTGGGGGCCACAACGACAGCCTGAGGCATAGTAGCGCGCTGGGCGTGGATTCCCGCCTTCGCGGGAATGACAAGTGGGAGAGGAAGTGTTTCAGAAGGATGACGTTTCCACTTTTGCGTGGATGGTGTTCGTCCGCGATCTGTGGTAGAGGGCAGGGAGGTAGATACGTTGGCTGGCCCTTTTTGTTGGACCGCTCGAGGCGTGGTATAATTCGGAATCATATGCAATGGGAATAGTCTACGGATCTTCACTCGGGCTGCGAGATGACTGACATGACGTCTTCACAGTCGATGTCCAATACGGGAGCGAATACAAGCAATGTGCGGTATCTTTGGTGTGATCACTGATCAAGAGCAAGTCCTCGGTCCCATGCTTATTGAGAGCGGGAAGCGACTGGCCTATCGTGGTTATGATTCAGTGGGCTGTGCCACCGTGGATGCTGACGGCGCCATTGATCTGCGCAAAGGAGTTGGCCGTATCGAGGATGTCAGCGCCGAGCTGGACTTCCCAGCCCTGCGCGGCCACCGCGGTATCACCCAGCTCCGTTGGGCAACCTTTGGCGCACCATCTCACGAAAATGCCCAACCCCACCTCGATTCCGACGGTGACATGGTCGGCGCCCACAACGGCAACGTGGTCAACAATGTGCAGTTGCGAGAACTCTTTATCCGGGAGGGACTGACGGTGCGGGGCACGAACGATGGTGAGACCTGTGTCCACGCCGTGGAGCGCCACTTTGACCGCAACGGTGGCGATATGCTGTCCGCCATTCGGGCAGCGTACCAGGATCTAGAGGGTGACTATGCCTTTGTCATCACCCATCGCGACGAGCGCCGGCTCTATGCCATCAAAAAGGGCTCGGGCCTCGTCGCTGGCTTGCGCGATGGGCTGACCTGCGTCTCGTCTGATCTTCCGAGCATACTGCCCCTGACACGGCGCATCGTTCGAATCTACGACGGCGAGATCGTTGTCCTCTCGCCAGAAGGTGTCGAAATGCATCGTGTCCACGACGGCGCCCGGATCGAGCGGGAGGAAGAGTGGTATGACGGTCCTATCGAGGTGGCCGAAAAAGGCGGCTACCGCCATTTTATGCTCAAAGAGATCCACGAGCAGCCGGTCGTCGCTGGCGAACTGCTGCACGTGCTCAACAGTTCGCCTCACGTGGAGCGCTTCCTGGATGCGCTGCGGGCAGCGGGAGATCGACCCGTATACCTGGTGGGCAGTGGAACCAGCTACCATGCATGCTTGTTGGGCGCGTACTATTTCAACCAGCTTGCCGGGGTGGCGGCGGTCCCAGTGCTTGGTCCGCAGTTCATCGAGCAATATGGGCAGAGCATCGGTCCGGAGGATGTAGCTGTCTTTGTCAGTCAGAGCGGCGAGACCAAGGATGTGCTCAATGCCGTCAGGGCGATGCGCGAGCGTGGGGGACAGGTGCTGGGCGTGCTCAACGTCTTGGGCTCTACGCTTATGCATCAGAGCGATGTTTACTTGCCGCTGGCTTGTGGCTACGAAATCAGCGTGCCGGCGACCAAGACGTTTGTCAACCAGGCACTGCTGTTCCTCTACCTGGCCGAGAAGCTAGGAGGGCGCGACATCTCGGAGCTGGAGAGTGTGCCCGATCTGCTAGCTCGCACCCTGCAAGCTACAGAGAGTTCTGCTCGTCATGTAGCTGCCTATCTGGAAGAGTGGGCTGCCATGCACTATCTTGGCTATGGCATAACCCATCCTATAGCCCTGGAAGCTGCACTCAAGCTAAAGGAGATCACTTACGCTCATTGTGAGGGCATGTTCAGTAGTGAGTTCAAACACGGCCCTTTGTCCGCTGTGCACGACGGCTATCCAGTACTGTTTGTCACTGCGCCTGGCGATGAGATGATGATGATCAACCACGTAAACGAGGTGACCGCCCGCGGCGGCCGGGCCATCGCTGTGGCCGCTGAGCACTCGGCGCTGAGAGAAAACATGGACGACTATCTAGTGATACCGGAAGCTGATCGCTTCATAGTCCCAATTCTAGCAACGCTCCCGACTCAACTCGTGGCTTACCATATGAGCGTTGCGCGCGGCATTGACCCTGACTTTCCGCGCAACCTGAGCAAGACGCTCACGGTGGATTGAACGCACAATGAGTGGCACCAAATACGTGATCGCCTGGGCGCGAATGCGCCCGCCCTGATTTGCCCTCACCCCGGTGGGAATCACCTCTCCGACGCATTCCCGCCCCCACTTGTCATGCCCGCGCAGGCGGGCATCCATTTCTGCCAGGCCGGCGCATTCTCGCCCCAGTCTGCCCTCAGCGCAGTACTTGTCGTCTATGGAAAAAGATGCTATACTATGCTCCATGCTCCTTCCAGGCGCCGACAGACAGCGTCGGGTTGCGCCCTTTCTGCTTCACAACAAACGACGAAAAAAGAGGCACCGTGACCAACAACAACACACCCCAACTAGCCGGTATCCAGAGAATCCCCAGGGGCCCTCTGCGCGAGCAGGTTCGGGTCCAGATCAAGCAGCTCATTCTGGCCAACAAACTGCGCCCCGGCCAACCCATCGTCATCGACCACCTGGCCAGCGACCTGGGTGTCAGCCATACCCCGGTACGCGAGGCCCTGGCCATGCTGGGACACGATGGCTGGGTGACCATGAAGCCCTACGAGAACCCCCGGGTGGCCCTGGTTGATGCCAGGTACGTGCGCGAGGCGTGGGACATGCGCGTTCTGCTGGAAGGCTGGGGCATCAACCGGGCGACCGTGGCCCTGACTGACGAAGCCCTGGACGAGATGGACCAGAAACTGGATGCGGCTCGTGAGGAAGCGCAGCAGTCGCGCTTTGATACCCACCTGCAAAGCGATATGGACCTGCACAGCATGATCCTGCGGGCGGCCGGCAACAAGCTCTACGAGCGGCTGGCCCAGTTGGTCAGCGACCAATCGATCCGCGCCCGCTCCCTTGTAGAATCCATCGCCTCGGCCCCAGAGGTCCTCCAGATCATTGACGAGCACCGTGCCCTGGTGGAAGGCCTGCGTTCTCGTGACCCCGAACAGGCCCATGAACGCCTGATCGACCATCTGGAAGCTGGCAGGCAGCGAACACTGGCCGCTTTGCAGATGATGCAGGGCAGCACAGCCTGACAGCCGCGCCGCCAGGCGAAGGCTGATGGCCTCGCTGCAACCCTGCGGCCAGTAGATCAGATGGAAAGAGACGGATCTTTGGCGCTGCCTGCGCGGGGCAAGGGCAAGGCCAAGAGCCCGCCAAGCAACAGGGGGATCGCCGGCAGGGCCATGACCAAGCCCGGGTCGGCAAACTGGAACATGGCGCCCATGACCGGCGGCGCAACCACGCAACCCAGAGCGCCTATGGCCACCGTGACGCCCACCACCGTGCTGGCGCGCCGGCGGTGGCGTGCCCCGGTCAGAGCAACCGTCGTGGGCCAGGCGCCCCCCATCAAAAAGGCCGCTGCCACAAAACAGATCAACGCGTAGCGCCAGTCTCCGGCCAGCAAAGAGAGGGCGACCGCTCCCGCGCCCAGGGCCATGGTGAGAAAGATCAGCCCGCGGTCCGACCAGCGGCCGGGCAGCAGACCGCAGAGCAGCCGCCCCACCAGCATGGCCGCCCAAAAGTAGGCGATGGACTGGATGGCTACCGGTTCGGGCGCCGAGTTGAACTGAAAGAGATAGATGTTCAAAAAGCCGACCAGGGCCGCCTCCGCCAGCACGTAGAGGAAAAGGACCAGGCATAGTTGAGCCACGGACCACTGTCTCAGGGCGGTTGCGGCCTCCCTGGGACTGAAGCCCTGGTCCTGGCCCATGGCCTCAAAGCGGCTGATGGCGTACAGTGCCAGGTTGGCAGCAGCCAGCAGCACCACCCCCAGGAAAAAGACCCGCCAGTCCACGCCTCGCGGCAGCAAAAAGCCCATCAACAGAGGGCCCACGATGGCCCCCAGACAGTAAGCGGCCTGCGACAGATTGACGGCGTGGCGCTCCTGGTCCGGATAGAGCTGGACCAGCAGGGCCGAGGACATCCCTTCCAGAATACCACCACCCAGCCCCATGGCGATGACTGCTGGAATGAGCGCCGCCGGCCGGGAGCTGAAACCAATCAGCAGCGCGCCGGCAAGCAAGGCCACGCAGCCCGCCATCAGCACGGTCCTGGTGTCATACCTGTCGGCCAGATAGCCGGCCAGGATCGAGACGCAGAAAAATGCCGCAAAGTAGGCCGAGGAAACAGAGGCCAGCAGCTCGGGCTGGACGCCCATCTCGTTGCCGATCCTGACGATGGCCGCGAAAAACAGGTTGATAGACGCGGCAAAGGATATCAGGGACAGGAAAGCGGCCAGGGTCAGCCTGCCTCGCGGTTGGTTCAGACTCCATTGTAGCGCCATGCGTACACGACTTCCTCAGGCAACGGGTTGGCTCTGGTGCTGAGTATAACACAGCCGGCCAGATCTGTCATTGCTAGGTACGCTGTCTGCGCCGAAGCACCGCCACGCCCGCCACGAGTCCACGCGGTGGAAGTGTCGCGGTGGCAATCACCAGGACACAGGTGGAGATCGCTTTCCCTCGGCAGACTCGGGACAGGCGCTGACGCTCGCGATGACGACTTTGCAGCAGCCCTGGATAAAACCTTTCAAGTTTTGACAAAACTGCGCATGGTGGTATAATGGACAAACAAGCAGGCCATGTTCCAAACCACTTTGCGAAATTCTGCTCGGTGCTGACAGAATAGAGATTCTACCTCAGGAAACCACCGTTTCGCTCCCCGGTCAGAGCCGGGAGTTGGCTCCCAGTCAGACGCCGGGAGCAAGCTGGAGAGACCACATGCTGCCAGTCGAAAGGCTAGAACGCATCGTCGACCTCATTCACCAGCGGCGAACAGCCTCAATCGCCGAGCTGAGCGAGAGGCTGGATACTTCTGAGGCCACGGTCCGCCGTGACCTCGTCAAGCTGGAACGACAGGGGCTTCTGCGGCGTGTGCGCGGCGGCGCGGTAGCACGGGCTTTGCCCTTCCCCGACATTCCCTTCAACGTACGTGTCCAGCAGATGGTCGCCGAGAAACGGGCCATCGCCGTATCCGCGGCCGCGCTGGTCTCAAACGGGGATACCATTGCCGTCGATTCGGGTTCAACCGCGGCTTGTTTTGCCAGAGAGCTCAGAAATCACCGTGCGCTCACCGTTGTCACGAATTCGGAGCGCGTGGCCCACGAGCTGTACGGCAGCGCTGATGTATCCGTCATTGCCACCGGCGGCCTCTACCTCGACATTTCCCGCGATAGCGAGGGCCGGCCTCAGAGGGGCGACGTCGTCATGGCCGGGCCGGTTGCCCTGGAGACCCTGCAGCGTTTTCGCCCGCACAAAGCCTTCCTGGGAACCGCCGGCATCACGATGGCTGATGGCATGTCCAACCGCCATCTGGCCCAAGTAGAAGTCAAAAAGCTGATGGCCGAGATTTCCAGGGAAGTGATCT
Source organism: uncultured Chloroflexia bacterium (assembly GCA_963783445.1). GTDB lineage: Bacteria > Chloroflexota > Anaerolineae > JAAYZQ01 > JAAYZQ01 > CAWANP01. Next base: position 310,695 of record CAWANP010000004.1, read on the forward strand.
TGCTTTCCGATCACAGCAAGTTCGGCCATACCACGGCCTATCTCGTGGCCCCGGTTGATGTATTGGACAGAGTCGTCACCGACAGCGGCCTCGACCCGGAGTATTGCGTCGCTCTGGAGGAGCGGGGCGTTGAGGTGATCGTCGCCGAAGCGGAGCAGCAAATCGATCCGGAGTCGGGGGTACAGGGCCCCCGGCTTGCCGAGAACACCTCGGAAAAGCCCTGACGATGAAAACCAAGACATGCTGCGCGCTGATGCTCATGCTGGCCCTGGTGCTGGCCAGCTGCGGGGCCCCGGAGCCAGCGGCGGATACGCAGGCGACCGCGATAGCCGCTGGTATTGCGGCAACACTCACGGCCCAGGCTCCGCCGCCACAGGCGGTGGTCGTCGTCAGCCCTCCGTCGCCAACCAGCGCCGCGACCGAGCAGGTGCAGGCGGTGGCCGTCGCCACCCTTCCGCCGCCCACCCGTAGCGCTACCGAGCCGACGCCCGCCATCAACCTATCGAACCTTCGCCTGGAAGCTGACGGCAGTGGCGACCTGCCCAGTCTGGAGGAGGCGCTTGCGCAGTCAGAGTCCGGCGCCACCATCACCCTGGGGCCGGGCAGCTACGGGCTGGAACGGGCTATCACCGTCGGCGGCTCCCTGCACCTCGTGGGCGAGGACCGTGACCGGACCGAGATTGTCGCCAGCGTGCCCGATTGGGTACTGCGCTTCGAGGGCAAAGGTCCATTCTCCGCCCGGGGCATCACGTTCCGCCACGACGGGGATGCTGCGGCCGACGTAGTGGCCGTCAGTACGGGGGAGGTGAGTTTTCAGGACTGCCGTTTCGCCGGAGGCGTATGGGACGAGGCCACCGGCGTTGGCAGTGGTCTCTCGCTGGAGGGCGCGACGACGGGCCAGATCAGCGGCAGCGAATCGGTAGACAACGAGCTGTACGGCATGCTGCTGTGGGACCGGGCCCAGGCGGACTTGAGTGACAACATCGTGCGCCAGAACGGGGACAGCGGCATCGCTTATTTCGGTAACACCACTGGCAAAGCGCTCCACAACGAGGTGCACGACAATGCCAGCTATGGCATCTATGTCGATGACCGGGCCGCGCCGGCGCTGGAGGGCAACACCCTGCGCGACAACGGGGAAGCGGACATCGCCTACTTTGGCAATGCGGCCGGCCAGGTCGAGGACAACCGGTGCGCTGGAGACTCGGGCGCGGGCATCTATGTCGCCGAGAACGCCGCACCCTGGCTTGGGGACAACGAGTGCACGCTGCACCAGACAGGGAGCGGCCGGTCCGACAGCCGGGCTGCGACCCGCCGCGAGATCGTTTATGCCGCCTGGCGACTTGACAACGAAGACGTCTATGCCATGTGGGCCGATGGTAGCGGGGTATTGCAGCTCACCCATGATCCGGCGCGGGACAACGAGCCGGCGTGGTCGCCCGACGGATCACAGATCACCTTTGTCTCGGAGCGCGACGGGAACCCCGAGATCTATGTCATGAAAGCCGACGGCAGCGGGCAGACTCGCCTGACCAACGATTCCGGCGAGGACCGGGGTCCCGACTGGTCTCCGGACGGCAGCCAGATCGCTTTCGCTTCAAGCCGGGGCGAAAACTGGGGCATCTATGTCGTCAGGCCAGAGGGCGGCGAGCCGGTCCGTATCTCGCCCGAGGATATGGGGGGCAGCACCCCCGCCTGGTCGCCCGATGGCCAGCGCATCGCCATGACCACCTACCTGGAGCGCATGCCCCTGCTGGCCATCCTGGACGCCGGGACGGGGGAGGTCATATCCCTGACACGGAACAGCAACCAGGACTCACAGCCGGCCTGGTCACCGGATGGCCAGCGGATCGCCTTTATCTCGGCCACCGACGAGGAGAGCCAGTGGATCGGGCCGAGCTGTACGTCATTGAGGCCAATGGCCTGGGCCGCACCCGCCTGACCAGCAGCGACCTCTCGACCGAGAGTTCGCCGACATGGTCTCCTGACGGCAGCCAGATTGCCTTCACTGGCAACTGGGATGGATACGGCGCTATCTACCGCATCAACCCCGATGGGACCGGGCTGACCCGCGTGTCCCTGGGCTCGGATCCCAGCGGCTATCCGGATTGGTCCCCACTGCCCGCACCGGTCCGCGAACCGCGATTCAACCCCGGCGGGGATCCCTGGTGCTTTAATACGCCGGAACAGGGCGCCGCCGGGGACTGGCAGGTGACGGCGCCCCGGGAGCTGAGCCTGCCGGGCGAGCGCGCAGAGATCAACCTGCGGGACAACACCGGCCAGCCTGGTGTAGAGCGCCCTATTGCGGCGCGCATCATCTCGCCCGAAGAGCGCGTATCGGCCGCGACAGCAAGCATCCGGGGCGATGACTGGCTGTCCCTGGTCTATCCCGACGACTTTGACAGCGGCGACACCAGCCGCCGGGGCGCATACACGATCATTTGGGAAACAGAGGGGCAGTTCGTGGCCTGTGACGGATTTGTCATCGGCGGCGGGGCGGGGCCATAGACATTCACCCATTGCTCGCCGCATGTCACCCTTTTCGCTCGGCGCCGGTCCGTGACCTGCGGCACAGGCGCTGCCCTTGGCAAAGAACGTCTGGTCACGGACCAGACGAGAGCAGGTATGAGAGAAAGCCTCATAGATTCACCAAGGAGTCGCAAATGTCCGTATTGTTTGCCGATCAACGCCATCCCCAACTTCAGGCCGCCATTGATAATAACGCCCTGGTCATCGTGCCCATTGGCCAGATCGAAGAGCACGGCCGGCACCTGCCGGTATCCGCGGACGCAGCTATCGCCGACGCCGTCGGGCTGCGCCTGGCCAAAAGGCTGGCCGAGGATGAGATCCAAGCCCTGGTCCTGCCGGCCATCTGGACCGGCTATTCGACCAAGGACATGGTCCTCTGGCCGGGCACGATGCGCATCCGGCCCCAGGTTTTCATGGACCTGGTCTTTGACGTGTGCAGCTCGCTGATTGAGATGGGCTTCCGCAAGATCATGCTGCTCTCCTGCCACGGCCACCACGCGGGCGCGCTGCGCGTGGTGACCCGCCAGATAGCCGATGCCCATGACGTCTACATGGCCCTGGTCTCCCCCGGCGCCCTGGCCGCCGAACGATTCCAGGAGATTCGCAAGTCCGTCCGGGGCGGCAGCATCCACGCCGGCGAGTACGAGACCTCGCTCATGCTCTACCTGGGCGAGCCGGTGGACATGTCCGAGGCCACCGACGAGGACATTATGCGCTACCACTCGCCCTTTGTTGCCGGCGACAACTTTGCCGGGGGCCAGAAGGTCTTTTGGTCTACCTGGGGCCTGCAGCAAAGCAAGACCGGCGCCTATGGCGACCCGACGGTGGCCACGGCGGAGACCGGCCGCGAGATGATGGAAGCGATGGTGACCAACACGGCGTCCTTTGCCAGGGAGTTCATTTCCGCTTAGCGACTGAGGAGGAAGAAGGTGACCGAATTCGAATACCGTCCATCCCCGTTTGTCCCCTTTCGGGACACCGAGGTCCTGGAGCGCGTCCGCCGCATCCGGCGGGAGGATATGGCCAAGCATCCCAATCCCGAGTTTCAGATCCGGATCATGAAGCCCGACGAGATCGAGTTCATCTGGATCGTCGACATGTTCCACCGCATCAAGACCGCGGCCGACGAAGGCCGAAGAGTAGTGCTTATCCTGCCCAACCCAAATACGCGTTACTGCAAGGTGGCTCACCTCATCAACAAGTTCCGCGTCGACTGCCGCCACGTCCACGCCTTTGCCATGGACGAATATGCCAACGAGGATGGCGTCATTGCTCCGGAGAGCTGGCCGCTGGGCTTTGTCTATGCCATGAAGCAGAATTTCTACCATCAGATCGACGAGGACCTGCGGCCGCCCGAGGATCAGATCATTGGGCCCACCAACGAGAACATGGCCGCCTACGGGCGTATGATCGAGGATCTCGGCGGCGCCGACATCTGCTACAGCGGGCCGGGCTGGACCGGGCACCTGGCCTTCATCGAGCCGGACGCGCCCGAGTTCCAGGCCGCCAGCCTGGAGGAGTGGAAACAGATGGGGCCCAGGATCGTAACGCTGAGCCCTTATACGCTGGCTCAGAACTCACTGCACGGCAGCTTTGGCGCAAGCGGGGACATTGCCCTCGTACCGCCCAAGGCATTCACTATCGGGCCCGCCGAGGTCATCGCCGCCAAGAACCGCGTGGACAATCACAGCCTGACCATCGCCGGAACGGCGACCTCCTGGCAGAGGCTGATGACCCGCCTGGTCGTCCATGGGCCGGTCACGCCCCTGCTGCCGACCTCGCTCAATCAGACCCTGCGGACCGACTGCTATCTCTCGGAGGCCATCGCCCAGGATATTGAGCCGGACTGGGACAAGGGGTACTAGGTCAATCGGGGGAACTGCCCCCGTTCATCGTGCGCAATGTGCTGGACTGTGGTCCAGCACAAGCAAAATCGGGGGAGGACCCCGTTCGTAGTGCGCGATTCATCGCGCTTTTGAGGACAACACCATGAGAGAAAGAAAAACCGACATCCTGATCGTCGGCGGCGGCCTGGGCGGCGTGGCCGCGGCGCTTTCCGCCCTGCGCCTGGGTCGCAAGGTCATCCTCACCGAAGAGACCGATTGGATCGGCGGCCAGTTGACCGCCCAGGCCGTGCCGCCCGACGAGCACCCCTGGATCGAGCAAACAGGCTGCACGGCCAGCTACCGCCTGCTCCGGGAAGAGATCCGCGCCTACTACCGGCGCAACTATCCTCTCAGGCCCGAGGTCCGGGACATCGTGCGCTGGAACCCCGGCGGAGGCTGGGTCAGCGCGCTGTGCCACGAGCCCCGCGTCGCCCTGGCCGCGCTGGAGGAGATGCTGGCCCCCTACCGGGCCAATCAGCAGCTCGACGTCCTGCTCAGGCACCGGTCCGTGGCAGCCGAGGTCGACGGCGACCGGGTCCGGGCCGTCACCCTGCGCGACGAGCTGAGCGGGGACGCAGACGGTCATCCAGGCGCGCCTATGTCATCGACGCCACCGAACTGGGCGACCTGCTGCCGCTAACCGGCACCGAGCACATCATCGGCGCCGAGAGCCAGGCCCAGACGGGCGAACTCCACGCCCTGCCGGGCGAACCCGATCCCCTGGACCAGCAGGCCGTGAGCTGGTGCTTTGCCCTGGACTACCTGCCCGGCGAGGACCACACCATCGATAAGCCGGCCCAGTACGACTTTTGGCGCGGCTACCAGGCCGATTTCTGGCCCGGCCCCCAGTTGGGCTGGCTGGACGTGAGCCCCTTTACGCTGCAGAGCCGCACCCTGTCCATCTTTGGCCTGGAGCTGCCACCCGAGGAGCGCGACGAGAAGAGCTTTTGGATGTACCGCCGCATCTTTGACAAGAGCGCCTACCCCGAGGGACGGTATGCCAGCGATATCACGCTGGTCAACTGGCCCCAGATCGACTACTGGCTGGGCCCGCTGCTCGGGTGTCGCCAGGGGCGGAGGCACAAGAGCACCTGGCGGGAGCCAGGCAGTTGAGCCTGTCCTTCCTGTACTGGATGCAGACCGAGGCCCCCAACACCATGGGCCACGCCGCACGCGACGAGCAGGGCTTCCCGGGCCTGCGCCTGCGGCCCGACATTGTGGGCACCGCCGGTGGCCTGGCCAAGAGCATCTATGTCCGCGAGTCGCGGCGTATCCAGGCCCAGTTCACGGTGCTGGAACAGCATCTGGGCGTACGAGGCCCGCGCCGGGCTCACCGGCGCGCAGGCATTCCCCGACAGCGTGGGCATTGGCAGCTACCGCATCGACCTGCACCCTAGCACCGCGGGCCGGAACTACGTCGACATCCCCAACTGGCCCTTCCAGATCCCGCTGGGCGCCCTGCTCCCGGTGCGCGTGGAGAACCTGCTGCCGGCCTGCAAGAACATTGGCACGACGCACATCACCAACGGCTGCTACCGGCTGCACCCCGTCGAGTGGAACATCGGCGAGGCGGCGGGCGCGCTGGCCGCCTACTGCCTGAACCAGGGGCTGGCGCCGCGGCAGGTGCGAGGCGAGGGGGATCACCTGGCCGATTTCCAGCGGCTGTTGGAAAAGAAGCTGGGCTTTGAGCTGGCCTGGCCCGACTATGCGCGTACTTCGCCGAATGTTACGCTGGCGTGGTCGCCTTGATTCTGCCCGCACCAGACGATTGGCCCCTCAGCCTTTGGAGCAGTAACGTATCAATTACGGTGGAAATACCCACCAAACCGACCTGTCGTTCCCGCATGTTTTTGGCGGGAATCTACACCACCAGCAACCGTCACCTCCGCAGAGTGGGTGCCCGCAGGAACTATGCGGGCATGACAAGATAGTTGGTGGGTGCCCGCAGGAACTATGCGGGCATGACAAGATAGTTGGTGGGTGCCCGCAAGAACCATGCGGGCATGACAGGATCTGATACTATCTTTCGAGCTCGTCTTTGCGGATTGCCTTTGGCAATGGTATAATCAGGAAACAGCAGTACCTGTTCGTAGTAGGCACTTTAGTGCCGTTCTTCCTGGCAGTCTTGCGTGAATCCGGGCGCTGAAGCACCCACTACGAACCTTCGTTACCGTTTGCCGGCAAGACTCGTAAGCTTGGATCTCACAGCAAAAGAGGGTAGAGAAAAGTGCCGTTGCCTGCTTTGCAGAACCCTCGAGCGGAAACCCAGGGCGAACTCGGACTACAGACCGCCAAGCCCTTCCTGAAATGGGCCGGCGGCAAGCAGCAGCTTCTTGCCCAGTATCAGGGTCTATTCCCTCAGAGGCTCAGCCGCTATTTCGAGCCCTTTGTCGGTGGCGGCGCCGTTTTTTTTCATTTCTGGGCTGGCGGCCGGCTGCCGGAAGAGAGATTTCTCTTTGACAACAACGAGGAACTGATAAACGCTTACCGGGTCGTCCGGGATCATCTCGAGGAATTGTTAGAGATGCTGGCCGTCCACGAGGGAAATCACTGTAAAGCGTACTTTTACGAAATCCGGTGCCTGGACCGTCAGGACATTGAACTCGACAGCGTCGAAAGAGCGGCCCGAACGATCTATTTGAACAAAACCTGCTACAACGGGCTCTATCGGGTAAACAGAAAGGGGCAGTTCAACGCCCCCATGGGGCGCTACGAGAATCCCAGGATTCGGGATGAGGGCGTGCTCAGGGCGGCTGGTGCGGCACTTCAAGGTGCCTGCATCGAGGTCCGTGACTTTCGGACCATGGTCGATTTGGCGAAGGCCGGGGATTTCTTCTACCTTGACCCACCCTATGACCCGCTTGGCAAGACATCGAGCTTTACGGGCTACACAGCAGGCAGTTTTCGGGACGACGACCAGCGAGCCCTGGCCGGCGTTTTTGCCCAGTTGTCGGAAAGGGGCTGCCTTTGCATGCTCAGCAACTCCCACACTCCGTTTGTCAGCGAGCTTTACAAGGGCTATCGGATAGAGACAGTCCAGGCAAACCGCGCCATTAGCTCAGATCCCAATGGCAGGGGCGGCATCCGAGAGATGGTAGTGCTCAACTATGATCCTCAGGACGTTTTTTGCACGATAGCCGAATCGCAGGCCAGCACGCGACGAATGACTAGCTCTCGGAGGGAGAAGCTATGACCACCAGTGCCAAGCCCAGCAATCCTCAAAACCGTGCCGGGAGCCGGTGCTCCCGGCCAGCCAGTCTACCGGTCACGCGCGACCTGAAGGTTGCCTACATCCTCTCCCTGGTGCTGGCCTTGCTCATGGCAATCACGGCCGCCGCCAGCCTGCTCTTGCGGTCGACCATCTATCCCACGGAAGAGGTTTTTCTGGCCTTTGCCCCGGTGGACCCGTTCCATCTCTTGGTCGGCCTGCCCATCCTGCTGATCTCCATGTGGCTGGCGCGGCGGGCCAAGCTCGCCGGCCTGCTCTGCTGGCCGGGCGTGCTTCTTTATGTCATGTACAGCTATGTCATAAACCTCATCGGGATGCCCTTTGGCCCGCTCTTTCTGCCCTACCTGCTGCTGATCGTGCTGAGCGCCTACACGCTCATTGTACTGGTCGCCAGCATCGACGCGGAGGCGGTGCGCCTGCGTCTGGCCGGTACCGCGCCAGCCAGAGCCGCCGGCATCTTTCTCGTCGCTATCACCAGCCTCTTTGTCCTGATGGCTGTGGCCCAGATCATCACTGCCGCTGCCAACCAGAGCCCGGTAGAGCTGTTGCAGCGCGCGCTCTGGATCGCCGACCTGGCCACCATCGCCCCCGCGGCGCTGGCCGGTGGGATCCTGCTGCTGCGGCGAAGGCCACTGGGCTACGCGGGCGGGCCGGGGCTTCTGGTGGCCTACAGCCTGTTGTTTCTGGGATTGCTGCCGGTGATGGTCTTCCAGGGGCTCTATAGCGGCGAGGGCATGGACGTGGTTGGCCTGCTCATGATGTTCGTCTTGGGCCTGACCAGCGTGGTGCTCCTCGTGCTCTTTTTGCGGGGCGCCGAGCCGGAAGAAGCTGCGGCGGCCGACCTGGCAGCTAGGTCCAAGCAGCCATAGCTCCCACCGGGCTTCCGCGCAGTGCAGCATCCCCAGATACCAGAGTGTCCTGCGGGCAGGACACAGTCCGTCCGCGTCTCAGTGTAGGTGCAACCCCAATACACCCCATCGAAACAGTCATAGAGTTCTGCTTGACCTTTCTAGAGTTTTGCTGGATAATCTTTCATGGCTTGTAGGACAAGATGGCATCTTGTCCCTGAGCCGGGCAAGTTATCAACTTGCCCTACTATGGACTACCTAGAAACGAGAGTCTTTCTCATAGAGTGGCACCCTGTGCCAGAATATGCCCAGAACCCCAGAACTGAGGATGCTATTTTGACCAAGGACTATGCACTATCTACCATGTGGGCCATCGGCCGGTTCCCAAGCCTGGCTGACTTTTTCAAGGCCGGAAGGGAACTGGGTTTTGACCGCTTTGAGCTGAACCACGGCGTCGATTCGGCCATGCTGGACGGCCTATCGCTAAAGGGCATGGTTCCCAGCGTCCACGCACCCTGCCCGGCGGACATTTCAGTGTTGGAACTCAAGCGGCGCAACTGGCTTATCTCAGCGCCAGACGAGGAGGGACGGCGGAGGGGGGTCCACGCCGCGCAGCGGAGCATCGACCTGGCGCAAGAACTGGGCGCCAAGCTCGTCGTTGTGCACGCTGGCCGGGTCGATGTGGACACGGAACTCGAAAAAGACTTGTGGGCCCTGTTCGAGGCGGGACTGGCGGCCAGCACCGAATACGCCGCCATGAAGGATCGACTGGTTGCTGCCAGAGCGGAAAAGGCAGCGGCGAACCTGGAAGCCGCGCGCTGCAGCGTGGCCGAGCTGGCAGAGTATGCCGCGCGAGCCGGCGTCCGCCTGGGCCTGGAGAATCGCTATCACTACCTCGATATCCCCCTGCCCGACGAGATGGACAGCCTGCTGGCGGCGGGTAAAGATCGAGCCGGCTTTCTCTACGACGTGAGCCATGCCCAGACGCTGGAGAACCTGGGCTTTGTGGCCCACGAAACCTGGTTGCGCCGTTTCGCGGACCGCATGGTGGGCGCCCACCTCCACGACATCGTTGGGCTCCGCGATCACTATGCCGCCGGGCTGGGAGAGGTAGACTGGGACCTGGTGGCCGGCTATGTGCCTGACAGCGCGCTGCGCACCTGCGAGTTCCAGCCCTTCAATACACCCCAACAGGTGGCGGCCGGGCTCAAGTGGCTGGTCGACCGACAGATCTGAAAGGAAGACTGGGCTAGTGGGATGAACCTGTTTGGCATGCCCTTCCTGCTGATCCTCATCATCGCCATTGCTCTCGTTTTCGACTTTTTGAACGGGATGCACGATTCCAGCAACATCGTGGCGACCATGATCTCGTCGCGGGCGCTCTCCCCGCGGAAAGCGCTGGTCATGACGGCCATCGCCGAGTTTGCCGGGCCATTTCTCTTTGGCGTGGCTGTTGCGACAACCATTGGCAGTGAGGTCGTGGACCCAGCCGCTATCAACAGCGCGGTCATCATTGCCGCGCTGAGCAGCGCCATCATGTGGAACCTGTTCACCTGGTACTTTGGCTGGCCATCCAGCACCTCTCACGCGCTCATCGGTGGCTTGATCGGGGCAGTGGTCGTGGCCGAAGGATTCAGTACCATCAACCCGGAAGGGTTGCGCAAGGTGCTCATGGCCCTGTTCCTCTCGCCCATTCTGGGCTTTGTGCTCGCCTATCTGGTCATGAAGGTGATCTATTTTCTGGCGAGAGGCGCCACCCCTGGGATAAATACCCTGTTCAAGCGCGGCCAGTGGGGAACCTCGATGGCCCTGGCCTTGAGTCATGGCACCAACGATGCTCAAAAGACGATGGGCATCATCGCCATGGCCATGGTCACCACCGGTTACGTGGAGGAGTTCCAGGTTCCCCTGTGGGTGATAGCCCTGAGTGCGGCCGCGATTGCGCTGGGGACGCTCAGCGGCGGCTGGCGGCTGATCAAGACGCTGGGCGGCAAGTTCTACAAGATCCGGCCGGTGCACGCCTTTGGCTCGCAACTCACCTCGGCAGGCACCATCCTGGGGGCGGCGCTTTTGGGTGGGCCGGTGAGCACGACGCAGGTGGTCAGCTCGGCCATCATGGGCGCCGGCTCGGCGGACCGGGTATCGAAGGTCCGCTGGCACGTGGCCCGAGACATTGCCGTGGCCTGGCTGCTGACCATTCCGGTCGCGGCCTTGCTGGCTGCCGTCCTTTATCTTCTCATCGATATGGTCATCTAGAGGTTCAAATATGGGACTACGAGAGTTTTTCAAGCCGCGCCAGGACAAGTTCCTGCAATCCCTGATCCAGCAAGCCGAGATCACGCTGGAAGGGATGGATGCGCTGGAAGCCTACATGAAAAAGCGCTCGGACAAGTACGCTACCGCCGTGGTTCAGGCCGAAAAGGATGCGGACGAGGTCCGGCGCATTCTCATCGACGACCTGAATCGTACCTTTGTGACGCCCATCGACCGCGAAGACATCTTTGCCCTCTCGCGGGCCATCGACGACGTCATGGACTATGCCTACTCCACAGTCGAAGAGATGCGGATTCTCGACGTGGAGCCCAACGATTTCCTGCGGCGGATGGTTTCCCTGCTCCAGGATGGCGCGACGGAACTTCACCTGGCCATGCTGCGCCTGAAAGAGAATCCTGGCGTGGCCAGCGAACACGCCTCGCGGGCCAAGGCCCTGGAAAACCGGGTGGAGCGCGTCTACCGCGAGGCCATCGCTGATCTGTTCTCCGGTCCCGACGATGTCCACCACGTGATGGAGATGCTCAAGCTGCGCGAGATCTACCGCCACCTGAGCAACTGCGCCGACCGGGGCGACGCGGCGGCCAACGTCATCCATGATATCGTGGTCAAGATGACATGAGGGAGTTTTATGTCAATCACTTATGATATCGCACTCCTGGGCAACTATACAAAAGACACCATCGTCTCGGCGGCTGGCACGCGCCTCGTGGATGGCGGGGCTTTTAACTATGGGGCCTGCGCGGCCGTGAGGATGGGGCTCAGCGTGGCGGCCATCACCCGGCTGGCGCAGGAGGACTGGCACGTGGTCGAGGCGCTGGCGGCCCTGGGCGTAGATGTATTCGCCGAGGCGACGCCCGCATCCACCTGCCTGCGCCTGGAATATCCCAGCTCCAACCCCGACGAGCGGGTGATCTATGTCGCCGGCTCAGCCGGAGCCTTCACCCCTGCTCAGGTCGCAGAGATAGAGGCGCGGGCCTTTGTACTCGGCCCCTCCTTCCGCGGTGAGGTCAACCTGGACGTAATCGAGGCTCTGGCAGCCAAAGGATCCAAGATCGCCGCCGACGTCCAGGGCTGGGTTCGCGTCGTCCGGGACGGCAAGCTAGCCTTCGAGGCCTGGCCCGAGGCGGACCCATTCCTGGCCCAGGTAGATATCCTAAAGACCGACGCGGTGGAAGCCGAAAAGCTGACAGGCCAAGCGGATATCCATCGGGCGGCACGGCTGCTGGCCGAGCGTGGGCCGGCCGAGATCGTGCTGACCCATCGCGGCGGATTGCTGGTCCTGGCCGATGGCCAGATCTACGAGGCCGGCTTTTACCCGGTAGAACTGGTAGGCCGCAGCGGGCGGGGCGATACCTGCCTGGCGGCCTACACCGCCAAGAGGCTGTCAGCCACGCCCGGCGAGGCGACCATCTGGGCGGCAGCACTGACCAGCCTCAAGATGGAGGCTGAAGGACCCTTCCGCCGAGATATCGGTGACGTTGAGGAACTGATCCTGCAGAGTTACAGTCCTCGCCCAGGCTAGCCAGGAGCAATCGGGTACGTTGCGGGTTCGTGGACAGAAAGAGAACGTGATCCTAGCTTCTGAGGAGTGGAGCATCCCTGATGCGGAACGCCTTGTCCGTTGGGACCCGGTCCGTTCGCATCTGAGGATGGTCACTCCACGAGCGAAGGGGATCTGGCTCCGTACCTGGAGGATATCGCCGGCGCCCTGAAAAGGGATGGCTATCAAGGCGTCATCTCTCTGGAAAGTGTCTACAGGCCTGATGGCGGAGCTTTCGAAGACGGGTACAGGGAGTGCCTGCCGGCGTTCAAGAAGCTGTTTGGGGACTAGTTGGTGGTGGAAAATGAGGAACCGCCGCCTGGTGGCGGCGGTTCCTCATTGGTGGTTTCTGCCCGTCTCAGCACCTGGCATCGGGTCACGGACCCGATGCGAGCGACCAGTGAGGGGCTCTTGTAGGACAAGATGGCATCTTGTCCCTGACCCGGGCAAGTTATCAACTTGCCCTACTGGAGGCTACCCAGAGGCTTCCGGCTCCTGGCACAGCGCCTCATGCGCTCTGGCCAGCCAGCCGGGGATCTCGATGTTCTGCGGGCACTTTTCCAGGCACTCTCCGCACTCGGTACAGAAATTCGCCCGTTCGTCCTCTTCCAGCCAGCCGTAGACCATCCTGGCCCGGGCCTCGTCGCCGAACATGGCCAGGTCGTTGTAGACCTCAAAAACCCCCGGGATGGCCACGCCGCTGGGACAGGGTAGGCAGTACTTGCAGTCGGTGCAGGGGATGGGGCACAGTTCCTCGTAGGCGCTTCGCACGCCCTGAAACAGGGCCGATTCCTCAGCGGTCAGCACATTGGGTCCTGATCTATCCGCGCTGGCCAGGTTCTCCTGGATGTGCTGCATGGTGCTCATGCCGCTGAGCGCCACCGTCACCTCGGGCTGGTTCCACACCCACTGGAGCGCCCACTCGGCCGGCGAGCGTTGGACCGGGGCGCTGTCCCAGATGGCCTGCACCGAAGGGGGTATCTTGTTGGCCAGCCGCCCGCCCCGGATAGGCTCCATGACCACCACGGCCAGGCCCTTCTCCGCGGCGTATTCCAACCCCCGCCTGCCGGCCTGGTGATCCTCGTCCATATAGTTGTACTGGATCTGGCACAGCGTCCAGCCGTCATAGTCATCGATGATCTGCTGAAAGAGGTCGTACTCATCGTGGAAAGAGAAGCCCAGGTGGCCGATACGGCCATCGGCCATTGCCTTCTCGGCCCAGGGCAGCACGCCCATATCGCGCAAGCGCGGCCAGTGCTTTTTGCCCAGGGCGTGCAGCAGGTAGAACTCGATGTGGTCCGTCTGCAGGCGTTCAAGCTGCTCATCCAGAAAGCGGTCGAAATCCTCCGCCTTTTCTACGTGCCAGCAGGGCAGCTTGGTGGCCAGCCTGACCCGCTGGCGGTAGCCGTTCCCCAGCGCCCGGCCCAGGAACTTTTCGCTGCTGCCTCCATGGTAGATATAGCCGCTGTCCAAATAGTTCACGCCCTGGTCGATGGCATAGTGCAGCATGCGAGTCGCTGCTGATTCGTCGATCCGGGCGCGGTCGCCGTCGATCACAGGCAGGCGCATGATCCCAAAACCCAGAACAGACGATTGCCACGATAGCTTGCCAAACTTGCGGTATTGCACAGGTTTCTCCCCACTTTTTTGATGATGGCATTCTACCACAGCCTGGAGGGGGGGACAAGTACGATCCTGTCATGCCCACATGGTTCTGGCGGGCATGACAGGTCAGCTCGGAGGTATTGATGAAACAGACTTCCGAAGTCAGGCCAGACTTCGGAAGTCTGGGTTCGACTTCGGAAATCTACTATGGTCGTGAGAGGCTGTACCTGTGGCGCGCCTACAGGTACCACCTGCCCCAGACGGATAGCTTTTTGTTCAGTTCTTCCAGTTGCCGCTCGGCCTTGTCCTTCAGGTCTGGGTCGGAGGTCATGTCCAGCACCTGCTCGAGATCATCCACGGCCCGCTCGCGTTCCTGGTTCATGCGCAGGGCGAGGGCCCGGTTGTAGTAGGCCGTGGCGTCCAGGGGGTTCAGGGCAAGGGCGCGGTCATAGTCGGCGATGGCGGCCCCGACATAGCCCTCGTCAAAGCGGGCGTTGCCCCGGTTGCCATAGACCGCGGCATCGTTGGGATTCTGGGCGACGGCTTCGTTATAGTCGGCGATGGCCGCGGCCAGGTCTCCCCTGGCCTTGTGGGCCAGGCCCCGGTTGTTGTAGACGGTTGCCCTGTCCGGCCCGGCGGGCAGCAAGACGATGGCCTGATCATAGTCCGCGATGGCCTCGTCCAGGTCTCCCCGGGCGACACAGGCCAGGCCCCGGTTGTTGTAGGCCGTCGCCTTTTCCAGGCCGTCGCCAGAGAGCGCGATGGCCTGGCCATAGTCATCAATGGCCTCCTCCAGGCTGCCCAGGCTGTAGCGGACATTGCCCCGATTGTTAAAGGCGGTGGCATCCTCCGGGTTCAGCACAATTGCCTGGTCATAGTCGGCGATGGCCGCCCTCAGATTGCCCCGCGCTTTGTGCGCGTTGCCACGATTATAAAAGATGGTGGCGTCGCGCGGGTTCAAAGAGATGGCTTTGGAGTAATCGGAGATGGCCGATTCCAGGTCTCCCTCGGCATAGTGGGCATTGCCCCGGTTGTTGTAGGCCATGGCCTTGTCGGCGCCGTCCTGGTAGTAAACGACGGCCCGAGTATAGTCGGTGATGGCAGCCGGCATAGCGCCCAGTTCAGAGCGCGCCACCCCCCGGTTGTAAAAGGCCGGGGAATAGTGGGGGTCGAGGGCGATGGCCCTGGAGTAATCGGAGATGGCCGCGTCCAGATTGCCCTGGTCGTAGCGCACCAGCCCCCGGCTGTTGTGGTAGGCCGTCTCCCGCGGGTCGCAGGCGATGGCCCGATCATAGTCGGCGACAGCGCCGGGCAGGTCGCCCTGCGCGTAGCGCGCGCGCCCCCGGTTGTGGTAGGCGGCGGCGTAGCGTGGATCGAGGGCGATGGCCTGGTCAAAATCGGCGATGGCCGCCGCGGGCTGATCCTGCTCGAGGCAGGCAAGACCGCGCTGGTTGTAGGCCGACGCTCGTTCGTGGCCGCCAGGAAAGAGCGAGATAGCCTGGCCCAGACTGGCAATGGCCTGAGCCGTCTTGCCCTGCTTGGCCTGCGCCAGCCCCCGTTGGTAGTAGGCGCCGGCATGGAGGGAGTCAAGGGCGATGACCCGGTCATAGTCGGCGACAGCGGCCCCCAGATCGCCCAGCATGGCCCGGGCTATGCCGCGGTTCAGATAGGCATCGACATGTTCCAGGTCGAGTACGATGGCCTGGTCATAGTCGGCGATGGCTGCGCGGAGATCGTTCCGTTCCGCATGGATCCGGCCCCGGTCGGTTAGGATATCGGCCTCGCTGGTATCTCCGGATGCAGCAGAGACCGCTCCACCAGACAAGAGGGCAAGGGCCTGGTCGCTGTCGGCAATGGCCGCGACTTGATCGCCCTGTGCGTGGCGAGCCAGCGCCCGTTTGTGGTAGGCCGCGGCGGCCTCTGGATCGAGGGCAATGGCCCGATCATAATCCGCGATGGCGGCCTTGAGGTTCCCCTGCGCCTCGTGGGCTGCCCCACGGTGATTGTACAGGGCGGGGTCCTGCGGGTTGAGGGCGATGGCCCGGTCATAGTCTGCGATGGCCGCGTCCGCCTCATCATTGGCCAGATGGGTCAGGCCACGGTAGCGGTAGGGGGTCGGGTCATGGGGGGCCAAGGCGATGGCCCGGTTGTGATCGGCCAGGGCCGCGTCCAGGTCGCCCAGGCCCTGGTAGGCCCGGCCGCGGCTGCTGTAGGCAATGGCCAGCTCGGGATCGAGGGCCAACGCCTCGCTGTGGTCGGCAATGGCGTCCGTCCAGTGGCCCAGCGCATAGTGGGCCTGGCCGCGGCTTTGATAAAAAGAGGGCCGCGGATCGAGGGCAATTGCCTGGCCATGGTCCCTTAGGGCCAGATCTGCCTGGCCCAGGGCCACGCGGGCGAGGCCGCGCCCGTGGTAAGCGTCAGCCTCAGCGGCCGCGTGGGCAGCGCTTCCGGTATAGAACGAGATCGCTTGCCCATAATCGGCGAGGGCAGCCCGCAGATCGCCGCGGCTGGCATAGGCCAGGGCCCGGCTGCTATAGGCGGCGGCCCGGTCCGCATCCGTGGTCAACCGGCCATAGACACCAATGGATAAACCGTTCAGCGCGCAGCCCGCACCTCCCTCGCCCACGTCGCCGGCGTAAAGCGACAGGGCCCGGGTCAAGTCAGCGATGGACCTATCGACGTTGCCCTGCCGGTACCGCGCCAGGCCGCGGTGATAGTAGGCCGCGGCCTGCTCGGCGCAGTGGGACGCGCCCTTTGCCTTATCACCGGGGAACAGGGAGATGGCCCGCGTAAAGTCGTCCAGCGCCGCCGCCTGCTCGCCCTGCGCCTCGTGCGCCAGACCGCGGTGGATGTGGGCCACTGCCTTGTGGGCCGCGTGATAGCCGCCCTCTGGACAGAGGGCGATGGCCTGATCATAGTCGGCGATGGCCAGCGCATAGGCACCTTGCTCGTGCAGGGCCAGACCCCGGTCATAGTACGCCGCCGCATCCTCTGGATCGAGAACAAGGGCCCGGTCGCAGTCCATGACCGCCGCGTCGGGGTCGCCCTCGGCGCAGTGGATGAGGCTGCGGTTTCTGTACACGACACCGAGCATGGGATCCAGCGATAGGGCCTGGTCATAGTCCTCAGAGGCCCCCACCAGGTCGCCGCCGGCATAGCGGGCAAAACCCCGGCTGCTCAAGAGTTCCGCGCTGGCGGCCTCATCCTGGGGCATCCTGGCCACGGCCCGGTCCAGGTCGGAAAGGGCCCCTGGCAGATCGCCCCCGGCCAGTCTGGCCTCGCCCCGGTAGTACAGGGCCAGTACGTCATCAGGGTTCAGATCGACGGCCCGCTCATAGTCAGCCAGGGCCGCATCGAGATCGCCCTGTGCGGCGCGAGCCAGGCCGCGGCTGCGGAACGCGGAGGCGCTGTCAGCGCCGGTTGCGGGTGCCTCGGTCTCGACGCCAATGGCGGCCTGGTCTTGTGTCCCGGCATAGATGGCAATCGCCTCGTCATAGTCGGCTATCGCCGGGTCCAGGTCACCCTGGCCAGCAAAGGCATCCCCCCGTTGATGGTATGCCCTGGCCTTCCCGGCGCCAGGAGGAGAGAGGGCGATGGCCTGGTCATAGTCGGCCATGGCTGCCTCCAGGTTGCCCTGGGCGCTCAGGGCCTGTCCCCTGCTCAGGTGAGCGGCCGCATCCTGGACATCGATATTCACGGCCCGGGCATAGTCTTCGAGGGATCTTGCCTCGTCGCCGAACAGAGAAAGGACCAGCCCCCGGCTCCTGTAAGCGGTCGCATTCCTGGGAGCGAGGGCGATGGCCTGGTCATAGTCAGCTAGCGCTTCCTCGAGCTGCTCGAGGTCGGCCCTGGCCAGGCCCCTATCGGTGAGGATCGCCGCCCGGTCAGCCGCAAAGGGCGCCGACTCGGGCAGCAGGGCCAGGGCCCGATCATAGTCGGCCAGGGCCGCTTCCGCTTCGCCCATGGCGCTCCTGGCCAGGCCCCGATAGTGGAAGGCGGCCGCATTCTGGGGATTGAGGGCCACGGCCTCGTCGCAGTCGGCAATGGCCCCTTCGGCGTCACTCTGGTCGTAGCGCGCTAGCCCCCGCCGCGTGTAGGCGGCGGCGTCCTGCGGATCCAGGGCAATGACCTCGTCAAAGTCGGCGATGGCTGCCTCTGTGTCACCTAGACAGGCGTTGGCCAGGCCCCGGTTGTAGTGCGTCGTGGGATCGTGGGGATCCTGCGCGCTGGCCAGGCCAAAGTGGTGTACGGCGGACCTCAGGTTGCCGCGGGCAACGAAAGCGAGCCCCAGGTTCACGTGGGCAGCCGTATAGTCGGGATCGAGTTCTACAGCCCGGTTCAGGTCGGCAATGGCCTCACCCAGTTCGCCCAGGTCAAAGCGGGCCAGTCCTCGGCTGTTGTAGGCTTCCGCGTCCTGGGGGTCGGCGTCGAGCACCGCGCTATAGTCGGCGATGGCGCCCTCCAGATCGCCAAGATCTGAGCGCAACAGGCCCCGGCTTTGGTAGGCCGCCGCCTGATGGCGGTCCAGCAGGATCGCCCGGTCATAGTCGGCAATGGCCGCCTCCAGATCACCCTGGCCGGCGCCGGCCAGGCCGCGCCTGTGGTAAGCCGTCGAGCACCTGGCATCCAGAGCGATGGCGCGATCATAGTCGGCGATGGCCTTTTCAAAGTCCTCGCGGCCGGCAAAGGCGCTGCCCCGGTCGGCATAGAGGATCGCATCCCCCGGCCTGAGGGCAATGGCCTGGTCCAGGTCGGCAATAGCCGCGGCCCATGCGCCCTGGCGGGTGTGAGCCAGCGCGCGCCGGTGAAAGACTTTGGCGTTTCGGGAACCAAGGCGCATCGCTTCGTCGAAATCGGCGATTGCCGGGTCCCAGTTGCCCAGCGCCTGGTGGGCCAGGCCGCGCTGGTAGTAGCTCTCCGCCTGCTGGCCCTCGAGCCCCAGGGCTCGATTCAGGTCGTCCAGAGCAGAGCCCGGATCGCCCAGCGCGTGATGGACGAGCCCACGGTCCCCGTGGGCCGCGGCTTTCTCCGGGCCGTCGGAATAGCAGGCCAGGGCCTGGTTCAGATCGGCCAAGGCTCCCTGCAGATCACCCTTGGAGCGGCGCAGATTCCCCCGGCTGTGGTAGGCGGCGGCGAATTCGCTGTCAAGGGCAAGGGCCCGGCTAAAGTCCGCCTGCGCTTGTTCGAATTCACCTTGCTCCGCGCGCGCCCGTCCCCGGTTGAAATAGGCACGGGCCCAGGTATGCACGCGGGACTCACCCAGCGTATCGCCAGCAGATTCGTGCAGCGTCCCCTTGGCATAGCCGGCGATGGCCCGATCATAGTCGGCGATGGCCTCTTCCAGGTCGCCCTGGGCAGCGCGAGCTAGCCCTCGCCGGTTGTAGGCGTCGGCACATAGCGGATCCAGGCCGATGGCCAGGTCATAGTCGGCGATGGCCGCCTCCAGATCGCCGGCCGCCTTGCGGGCATCGCCCCGGTCATAGTAGGCTGCGCTAAGCTCTGGATCCAGCCGGATCGCCTGTGAATGGTCGGCAATGGCTGCATCCCTGTCGCCCAGGGCGCAGCGCGCCAGGCCCCGCCGGTGGTGGGTCTTGGCCCGGTCCGTATCGCTGGTAAAGAGGGAGAGAGCCAGACCATAGTCAGGGAGGGCGGCCTGCGGGTCACCCTGGGCGTGGCAGGCCCAGCCCCGGTAATAATAGGCGCGGGCCAGGTCAACAGCTCCAGCGTCATTGAACGGCGTCCCAGTGGAGGGGGTTCCCTCCCCTGGCGCCCCATCAGCCGCCAGGGCAATGGCCTGGTCCAAATCGGCAATGGCCGCGGCCCATTCGTCCAGACCGGCCAGGGCCAGCGCGCGCTCGTAGCAGGAGGCCGCATCCGCCGGGTCGAGACTCATGGCCATCGCATAATCGTCGACAGCTGCCGCCAGGTTACCATTGGCCTTATGCGCCTCACCGCGATTCCGGTAGGCGGCGGCCATGTCCGGATCCAGACGGATCGCCCGGTCAAAGTCGGCGATGGCATCCGCCAGATCCTCCTGGGCCCGCTGGACGACGCCCCGCTGATTGTAGGCCATGGCTCGCTCCGGCCCGCGGGGCAGCAGGGCAATGGCCCGGCTATAATCGGAGAGGGCCTCATCCAGTTCTCCCAGGTCAAAGCGGGCTTCCGCCCGCCGGTAGTGACCGTGCGCGTTCCGGGGATCAAGGGCGATGCCCTGGCCATAGTCCGCGGCGGCCACGGCCAGGTTGCCCTGGGCGCGGTACACGTCGCCGCGGCTGAGATAGGCGGCGGCATCCTGGGGGTTCAGGACGGCGACCGTCGAATAGTCGGCGATGGCGGCTTCGAGATTGCCCAGGTCAAAATGGGCCGTTCCCCGATCATAGTAAACGCTCGCGTCCTGCGGCTCGAGGGCGATGGCCTGGGCATAGTCGGCGACCGCTCCTTCCGCGTCAGCCTTGGCATGGCGGGCCAGGCCGCGGTGGTGGTAGGCCGCCGCATCCTGAGGGATCAGGGCAATGACCCGGGTAAAGTCGGCAATGGCTGCTTCCAGGTCCTCCTGGTCCTGCCGGCCCAGACCCCGGCTAAAGTAGGCCGCCGCATCCCTGGGCTGGAGCGCGATCACTTTGCTATAGTCGGCGATGGCCTCGTCCAGTTTTCCCAGGCGAGAAAGGGCCAGGCCGCGGCTATAGTAGGCGCTCGTATGCTCAGGATTCTGGGAGATGGCCTGCGAATAATCGGCCATCGCTGCCTTGGGGTCGCCCTGAAGCCAGAGGGCCAGGCCCCGGCTGCAGTAGACCATCGCCTGGTCATCCTCCGGAGTATTCTCGTCAAAGAGGGCAACGGCCCGATCATAGTACGCGACCGCGGCTTCCTGGTCCTCCAGTTTGGAAAAGACCAGCCCACGGCGGTACAGGGCCATGGCCCGGGCAGAATCATACCGCGAGCCGGCGGGGAAAAGGGTGATGGCCTGGTCAAAATCGGCGGCGGCCTCTGTGTAGCGGCCCTGGGCATAGTGGGTCTGGCCTCGTTTGCAATGCGCGTCCGCGCGCACCGCGTCCGCGCGCACAGCGTCCGCGCGCACAGCGTCCGCGTCCAGCGCATCTTCGCGGGCAGAGTCCGTACCGCCCGGGGCCTCGTCGCGGATGCCGCCCGGGTCGAGCAGAGCGAGGGCCCGGTCATAGTCCGTGACGGCGGTCTCCAGATCCCCCTGCGTCTGGCGTACCAGCGCCCTGCGGCTGTAGAGTTCGGCCTTCTGGGCGTCGTGGGGCGCGCCTTCGGGCAGCAGCGCGATGGCCCTGGAATAGTCGGCAATGGCCAGACCAAATTCCCCTTGCTGAAAGTGAGCCAGCCCCCGCTCGCTGAGCACATCCGCCTTCTCGACACGATAGGGGCCTTCGTCGGGCAGGAGGGCATTGACCTCCTCCAGGTCGGCGATGGCCGCTGGCAGGTTGCCGAGGGCAGCCTCTGCCTTGCCGCGGTCGTGATAGGCGGCGCTGTTCTGGGGTTCAAGGGCGATCACCTGGCTCAGATCCGAGATGGCCGCCTGCAGGTGGCCCTGGGCACGGTGTATCGATCCCCGCTGCTGGTAGGCAGTCGCGTGCAGCGGCTCGAGAGCAATCACCATCGTAAGATCGGCGATGGCGGCTTCCGCATCGCCCAGGTCCCTGTAGGCCAGCGCTCGCTGGTAGCAGGCAGCCGCGTCCTGGCCATCCAGCTCGATGGATCGCGTCAGGTCCTCGATGGCCGCCGCCAGGGTTCCCTGGTCATGGTGGGCGCAGCCCCGCTCGCGGTAGGCGATGGCCGACTGCGGGTTCAAGGCGATGGCCCGGTCATAGTCGAAAATCGCCCCGGCCAGATCGCCCTGGGCGCGGCGGGCCGAGCCCCGGTTGCGGAAGGCAGCCCCATAGTGGGGGATGAGGGCGACGGCCTGATCATAGTCGGCCAGGGCGGCCTTCAAGTTGCCGAGCGCCGCGTTTGCCAGGCCGCGGTTGTGGTAGGCCGTGGCATGCCGGGGATTCATGCCAATGGCCCGGCCATAGTCCAAAACCGCCGCATCCAGGTCACCCAGGTCAAAGCGCGCCTGGCCCCGCTTGTTGTAGGCGGACACTTTCTCCGGGCCATCGGGCAGGTACGCGATGGCCAGCGAATAGTCAGCAACGGCAGCTTCCGGATCGCCCTGGGCCAGGTGTGCGTGGCCGCGGTCGCTGTAGGCGACAGCGCAATTGGGATCCAGGGCGATGGCCCGATCATAGTCGGCCAGGGCGGCCTCCAGGTCGCCCTGATCCCAGCGGACCAGGCCCCGGCTGTGGTAGGCCTGGGCGCTGGTTGGGTCCAGGGAGATGGCCTGGTCGTAATTGCTGACCGCGGCTGCCAGATCGCCCTGGGCACAGTGGGCAAGGCCACGGTGAAGGTAGGCCGCCGCCAACTGTGGATCGAGGGCAATGGCCCGCGAGAAATCTTCAATCGCCGCCTCGAGATCACCCATCTCGCGGTAGGCCATGCCACGGCTGTCATAGGCCCCGGGCTCGCGGGGGTTCAGGGAGATGGCCAGGTCATAGTCAGCGAGCGCCGCTTCCAGGTCGGCCAGGGCCGCGTGGGCCTGCCCCCGGCCGGCGTGGATCAGGCTCTTGCCGACGCCAAAGGGCTTGCGCTGTCGCGGGTACCCGGTGACACTGCCCGGGATGCTGTCGGGAAAGAAGTCCACAGCCTGATCGTAGTCGCTCATACTCATGTCTAGGTCACCCCGTGCAAAGTGGGCCCGCGCCCGGTCATAGTAGGCCACAGCCAGGTCTGCGCTGGGCAGATTGGCATGGCCATACAGTTCCAGCGCCCGCTCATAATCGGCGATGGCCTCGTCCAGCGCGCCCTGCTCGTGGCAGGCCCGGCCGCGCGTGTGGTGGGCCAGCGCCGTACCCCAATCAGATTGGCTATCGCCGGCCAGATCCATCGACGCAGTATCAGCATGGAGGGCGATGGCCCTATCGCAGTCGGCGATGGCCTCGTTCAGCAGTCCGGGCTCATAGCGCGCCTGGCCCCGTAGGCTCAGAACAAGCGCTCTTTGGGGGCCATCCGGATAGAGGTCGATGGCCCGGTCATAGTCGGCCATGGCCGCCCGCAGATCGCCCGCCAGTTGGTGGGCGTGGCCGCGCCCCTGGCAGGCGGCCGCGTCATCGGGGCTGAGGGCCAGCACCCGCGTATAGTCGTCGATGGCGGCAGTCAGATTGTTCTGGCTCAGGTGAGCCTGGCCTCGATAGTGCAGGACCATGGCATCGCGGGGGTTCAGGGCGGCAGACCGGTCATAGTCCGCAATGGCTGCCTCCAGTTTGCCCAGGTCATGCCAGGCCCGTGCCCGCTGGTAGTAGGCCGTCGCATCCTGGGGGCGGAGCGCAAAGACCTCGCTCAAGTCAGTTATGGCCGCCTCCAGATCGCCCAGCTCGTAGCGCGCCAGCCCCCGGCTGTAGTAGGCGTTGGCCTCGTCAACGGCATCGGGACCACGGTTGGGCGCGCAACCAGATGCCGCCGCGGGCGCGCCCTTTGAGAAGCGGGCAATGGCCTGGCCATAGTCGGCGACGGCGGCCTCTCGGGCGCCCTGAGCATAGTGGGCGTCGGCTCGCTTCTGGTAGGCCGCCGCATTGCGTCGATCCAGCTCAATGGAGCGGCCATAGTCGGCGATGGCAGCATCCAGATCACCCTGAATCACGTGCGCCAGGCCGCGGCTGTACCAGGCCCTGGCATCGTCGGGATTGAGGTGGATGGCCCGGCCAAAGTCGGCCAGGGCGGGACCGGCGTCACCCCGATCGCGGTAGGCCCGGCCGCGGCTGCAATAGGCGGTTGCCGCGGCACGGCCGCCAGAGGTACCTGGCTGGGCATCCTCCCCGCAAAGGTCAATGGCCCGGTCGAAATCGGCCACGGCCGCCTGCCAGGCGCCCAACTGCTGCTGCGCCAGTCCCCTGCTGTTGAGAGCGCTGACCCGGTCCACCAGAACCAGTGGTGGTTCCGGCCCTCCCTCTGGCGCGCCGTCTCCCATCCGGGCCAGAGCCCGATCTAGGTCCTTGATGGCCGCCTCGGACGCCCCCAGCTCGAGCTGTACCCGGCCCCGGTTGAGGTAGCCCGTATACTCCCCGGAGTTGAGCGCGATGGCCTGCCCATAATCGTCGAGCGAGGCTTGAAGCGCGCCCCGCGCCCGGTGGACGAGGCCCAGCCGGTTGTAGAGGCCGCAATGAGGATAGCCGCGGAGCGCGGCCATCAGCAGGTGCACCTCCGCTGCGAGTTCATTCCGCTCCCCGGCGCCAAGGGCCAGCTCGAATAGGGCCAGCATCTGCGTCCCGGCATCCCATTGGGCCTGCTGTCTGGCGGGCCAGCGGGACGCGGCCGGAGGAGCCGTCAGGAACTTGGCCAAGGCTTCGGCCGCGCCTGCCGGGTCAACAAGGCCCTCCACCGCCAGGTCCGGATAGTATACCCTGTTGCCGTGCTCGACCACATCCAGCAGCCCAAGGTTTGCCAGGGCCTGCTCCAGCTCCTTGCGGACCTGCGAGGCTCGCCCTCTGCCTCCGCCCGGTTGGGCCAGGTGCGCGCCATAGTCCAGGACCAGGGCCGAGGCGGCGCCCACACCGGCGGCGCGAAAGGTCGCCAGGGCTTGTAGTAGGGGCGCCGCGGACGGAACCTGCCCAACCACGCGGCGCCGCACCTCGGCCCACTTTTGGGCGAGGCTGAGCCCGGCTACGCGCCGCGCCATCTCCTGATCGACGTGGGTTGCGCCCCCGGCCCTCAGGCAGCGCAAGCTGGCCACCACCTGCTCGGGCGTGCCATCGCCGCCCTCGACAAGCTCGGTTCGGGCCGCATCATCCATCTGGAGTCCAAAAGCGCCCGCGGCCAGGTCCACAAGCCTGCCGGCCAGGTCCTCGTCGAGGTCAGGCAGTTCAAATACATCAAAGTGGTGGGCATCCAGCCATGCATAACAAGCGTTGAGGACGCGGCCGCTGTGGACCGTGGGAGCGTCCCCTGCGCCTACGCCCACGGTTGCAACTACATAGACAGCATCGAGCCCGCCCAGGACGGCCATGACCTCGTTCAAGCGGGCAGGGCCATCGTCGTCCTCCAGGTAGGCGGCCAGATCGTCAAAGAGGAGCAACAGCGGCGCGCTAGCCGTGGCCTTGATCTCTTGCAGGCGGTGGCGCAGCGCCTCGATGGTCTGCAGCCGGAAGGCCGGGCCGGGGGCGTACAGCCGGTCAGCGGCTACCTGGCCGCCGGCGACGGTTCGCCGCAGCAGTTCGATGACCTCGCGCGTCTTGCCCGACCGGGCAGGGCCGGTGATGGCCAGCAACCTGAAGTCCGGGTCCAGTCCCGTCGAACCAATCAGGCCCCGGTCCAGCCAGTTGACCTGCCCGCCGCGTCCCGAACACCGGCGGATGTCATCCGCCGGTACGGGCTGCAGCGCTTCGAGCCTTGCTTGTCTGCGTCTCATTCCTCACCAGCCCACATAGTTCGTCCTGGTCGTTGATGTCGCTGTTGTCGGTGCTCTGGCGCCGGTCAGGTCCATGTCGAAAGGAACGCCATAAACCCTGTGTTTGGCCACGGAACAACTGCATTATATCATAAGAGGCGGGAAAACGCAAGGAAACCAGTGCAAGATGCACAGAAATGATAAATTTAATAATTTCCCCGATGGTAGCAAGCTAAACAGTCAGATGCGAGGCTGCAGCTCGTCTGAGACTTTGCCCGTTTCCCCGCTTCGCCGCAGACAGGTCCCCCCGGGATCAGAAAGAGGACTGCCAGTCCCAGGAAGGACTGGCAGTCCTCTTTGGCCACAATCACGAAACGGTTCAGATCTTGGCGGGCACCGGCGACCTGGCCGGCGGCAAGAGCGAGGCTTCTCCTCCGGGCCATCTCAGCCACTGCCTCTGCCGGTCTGGTTGGGTTCGGCCGTCTCAAGTGGGATCTTTCAGGTGCGTTGCACCTGAAAGATGGTGGCGGGATGTCCGATGTCTGGCAGCGCCCTCAAGCTGGATCGGGAGCCGCGCCATCCCCTTCTGTGTCGGGCTCTTCCTGAACCGGCAGGTCCTGCAGCGCCTGGGTGATCCGCTGGCGCAGCGTGACGCGGTCGGGGCGTTTTTTGCCCAGTCCTGCCAGGCTGTCGCGCAGGTGGACGGTAAGTTCGGCCACCATGTTGCGCAGCGCGTGCTGAGAAGGCCTTTCGCCACGGGAGAACCAGATCATGGCCGCGTAGCCAATGACCACCGTCGTCGAGGCGGCGATGGAGGCGCTCAGGATCCAGCCGGGCACACCCAGGCCCTTGGAGAGCTGGCCGTAGATCGTCCGGCCGATCATGCCGATGCCAAAGGTGGCGATCAGTTCCTTGCCCCGGGCGGCCGTGATCTTGAAGCCATAGATGCGGGCGATGCTCAGCACCAGGCCGGTCTGGATGCCCAGCAGCGGCAGCAAGTCGACCAGCGGCAGCGGGATCAGGCCGACCACGCCGGCCGCGCTGGCCGCGGGCACGATCCGCTGCCATGAGATTTTGACCCGATACTCGGGAAATGCCTCGGCGATGGCCGCCAGAAGCTCGGGATCCGATTTGACGATGGCCAGGATAACCCGCTCGACGTGGGTGCCGTCGAGGGCCACCGTATCGATGACCTGGTCGGGCAACAGCCCCAGGTTGCTGGCGGCCGACTCGAGCACCGCCGGCCGCTCCTTTTTGCCGATGAGGTCGATCTTGTTGAGCAGAACGATAAAGGGCTTGTCCAGGGAAAGCAACGCTTGGAAAAGCTCCTGCTCGTGCTGCCGCACGCCGCGGGTAGCCCCGAACATGATCACCAGAAAGTCAGCCAGGCGCGCGGCCTCAAAGGCGATGGCCCGCTCCTGCTGGCCGACCTCACCCACGGCATCGGCGCCCGGGGTGTCGACGACGATAAAGAGGCCGGTATCGGCCGCCTGGTTTTCGCGGGTCGTGCCGGGCACCGGGCCTACCACTGCCCGATCCGCCTTGCGGGTGATGAGCTGGTTGTACAGCGTCGATTTGCCCACGTTGGCCGGGCCGACGATGGCGATGCGCTGCTTGGAACCAAAGACCGGCTTGTACTGCTCCAGCACAAAATCCAGGATGCGCTTCAGCGGATCCAGCGATCCCGGCAACTGGTTGAGGATAGGCTGCAGCTCGCTGCGCCTGGCCGGGGGTACCGCATCCCAGATCTGGACGAGCGAATCCTGCACGGGAGCGGGAAACTCACTGATGAGGTCGTTCGTCGTCGTACTGTTCGTCTCCATGGCTTCTCCACCAACAATTGGGTCTCCGGCCAGAAGGTCAGTCCTGAACCAGAGCCGGGTCCATTATAGCGTATTCGGGGCCAGGGGCCAAGGATCCGGTGTTGTGGCGTCAGGGCCGCCCCTCGACTTCTCGAGGGCAGGATTGCGCGGACATGACAGACCCCGGCCCGATCAGGCCACCTGGTAGCGCTTGATGGCAGCCATGTCGAAGGCCAGGCCCAGCCCCGGCTTCTCGGGCACCTCGAGATAGCCATCTACTGGCAGCGGGATCTCTTCGAACAGGCGGTTGGTCCAGGGCATGTACTCTACCGTCAGCCCGTGGGGGATGGCGGCGATGAGGTGCACAAAGATCTCGGGCAGCACGTGGCTGACCACCGGCAGGTTGAAGGCCTGGGCCATGCCGGCTACCTTCAGCCACTGGGTGATGCCCCCGACCCGCAGCAGGTCGCACATGACAATGTCAACCGACCCCGCCTCCAACATGTGCCGGAAGGGTACGATGCCATAGGTATACTCACCGGCGGCGATGGGCGTGGCCAGGGCCTGGGCCACGCGCGCCTGTCCGGGATAGTCGCTGGCGACCACGACGTCCTCCAACCAGAACAGGTTAAAGGGTTCCAGGCGGCGGCCGATGCTGATGGCCTGGTGCACCTGCCAAATCTGGTTGATGTCGCACATCAGATCCACGTCGTCGCCCACGGCCTCGCGCACGATCCTGGCCCGCGCCAGTTCCCCGGCGACCGTCGCCTCGCCGCCAAGCTGCATCTTTATCTGGCTGAAACCCATCTCCACCAGGCGGGCGGCTCCCCCGGCCAGATAGCCCAGGGGAAAGGCGCGCATCAGCGCCCCGCTGGCGTAGGTGGGAACCCGGCGGCGATGGCCGCCCAGCAGCGTGCAGAGCGGTTGGCCCAGCACTTTGCCCTTGATGTCCCACAGGGCGATGTCGATGGCCGCCAGCGCCAGCGAAAAGATGCCGCCGGGGCCCGAGCCGCTGCCGGCCTTCCAAAGCTTGTCGACGACGGCCTCGATGCGCAGGGGATCCTCGCCGATCGCCAGGCCGGCCAAGGCGTCCACCGCTTCTCTGAGCGCCCCAACGAGCGCCCAGCCAAAGAAAGTGACGCCGATACCCTCGACGCCCTCGTCTGTGCCCAGCTCGAGCGTCACAAATTCCCGCGTCGCATCCCCTGTGGGCAGCCCTATCACCAGGGGGTGGTCCGCCGGGGTCTGGAGAATCCTGGTCTTTGCATGGGTAACTTTCAAATCCTGTCTCCTCTCTGATGGATTTTGATCACCATCGTTGGCGCCTCCATACCTGGGCGCCGGCCCCCTGGGGCTGCTGCAAAGTCGTCATCGCGAGCGTCAGTGAAGCGATCCTCACCTGTGCCCTGGAGATTGCCACCGCGAGGACTCGTGGCGGGCGTGGCGGTGCTTGGGCGCAAACAGCGCGCCGCGCAGTGACAGCTCTGGTTGGCCCCTTTACCGGGCATCGACGTCATCGTCCGGCCGAATCAGAATGCCCTCGGAGGGCACGTAGCGTTCAGGCGAAAAAAGAATACCGCTCTCTCCGGCGCCGCCTCGCAGCTCGCCGCCGGCGACCGGCGTTGAAGCATCCAGACCCGCTCGCCAGTCCTCCAGGCGGGCCAACTCTAGTGGAGACAGGGCATATAACCCAGCCCGATCCAGCAGGTGTTGCGCCAGCAGCAAGTGCGCCTGATAGCGCAGGTCGGCCGCGTCCTTGAAGGGCCGCCAGGCGGCCTGGGCCTCGAGAAAGCGCAGAAAGTTCAGCGCGGCCGGCGTGCGCAGGATCTCCTGCTTGAGAAAGGGCACTGGCCTCCGGCCGGCCCGCCGGGCGATCTGCCACTCCAGCCCGATAGGCGCGCGAACGTCGCTGCCCAGCAGGAGCAAGTGCAGGCCGGCCTGGATGACGGCATCAGGGTCGATGGGTTCGTCGCGGCTGGGCGATTGGACGATGCGCCAACCCAGGCTGACGGGGATCTCTGTCACCGCCCGGCCCAGGGTTTCGCGCTCGCGCTCCAGGTCCGCAGCGGCAGAGATGTAGAGGAGTACGCTGTTGGGCATTTGCATCAAATCCTCAAAGATTGCCAGATGTCGACTCATAGGACAACGAATCAAGAGAATTCAGCGAATCGGCTGGTACCGGATTCGGCGAATCCGGTGGATTCGTTGTCATATTGAGTGCATACAGGCAGGCTGCCTGTATGAGCGGGTCACAACCAGACCTCGGAGGTTTTCTTCAACCTCCGAGGTCCAGAGGCTTAGGCCAGCCTAATGAAATCCACAACCGCATCACCGGCGGTCTCGGTCGAGGCGGTTCCGCCCAGGTCGGGCGTGAGCCGCCTGCCCTCCGCGGTTACGGCCTTTACCGCGGACAGGATCAAGTCCGCGGCCTCTTCCTCACCCAGGAAGTCGAGCATCATGGCCCCACTCCAGATCATGGCCAGCGGATTAGCGATGCCCTGTCCGGCGATGTCAGGCGCGGAGCCGTGGATGGGCTCAAACATGGACGGGTACTCGCGCTCCGGGTTCAGGTTTCCGCTGGGCGCCACGCCCAGGCTGCCGCAGATGGCGCCGCCCAGGTCGGTCAGAATGTCGCCAAATAGATTGGAGGCCACGACGACGTCCAGCGACTCGGGCTGCAGCACAAAGCGCGCCGCCATGGCGTCCACCAGCACCTTCTCAACCTTGACCTGCGGATAGCCAGCCGAGATCTGGCCGCAGACCTCGTCCCACAGGGTCAGGGTGTGGCGCTGGGCGTTGGACTTGGTCACACTGGCCAATCGCTGGCGCGGCCGGCTCTGGGCCAATTCGAAGGCGTAGCGCATCACCCGTTCCACCCCGGCCCGGCTAAAGACCGAGGTCTCGACGGCGACCTCCGCGGGTTGTCCCTGGTGCACGCGCCCGCCGGCGCCCGTATACTCGCCCTCGGTATTCTCCCGCACGACGAGGAAATCGATGTCGCCGGCCGCTTTGCCACGCAGCGGGCCGGTGATGCCGGGCAGCAGCAGGCTGGGCCGGACATTGGCGTACTGGTCAAAGCCCTGGCAGATGGGCAGCCGCAGGCCGTGCAGCGAAACGCTGTCGGGCACCGTCGGAAAGCCGGCCGCTCCGAAATAGATGGCGTCAAACTGGCGGAGGATCTCGAGGCCACAGGCGGCCATCATCTCGCCGTGGGCCAGGTAATACTCGCATCCCCAGGGGAAGGACTCGAAGTGAAGGCGGAAGGCGCCGGTGGCCTCTGCCGCGGCCTCGAGCGCCTTGAGCCCCTGGGGGCAGACTTCCTGCCCAATTCCATCCCCCGGAATGACAGCAATGTGATAGTCGCGCACAGTTGATTCCCTCTGTCGTTTGATGGGTTTGATTATAGGGACAAAGCGGCAGATCGTCAACTTGCCAGGGCGCTGCTTGCCGGTGGGTCCGTGATACCACGGTGCCCAGCCTCCAGTGGGCAAGACATCCCTCTCCCGCTCGGAACTGGTCCGTGACCAGGTCCATCTTCGGCGCGGAATCGCCTTCGACTGACAAGGCAGGACCTCCCCCGCGCACACCGGCCGGTCCGTGACCAGGTCCACTTGCGGCGTGGGATCACCGTCGTCTGACAGGGCAAGCTCTCCTGAGCAGTCACCGGCCAGTCACGGACCGGCCTCGAGCGAAGGCAATTGGCCACCGCCGCCCAGACATGGACTGTAGCCAGCCTCGAGCCGGGGAGACACCCCCATTGCCGCCCGTCCTACGTTGAGAATTGCTGAAAGTTGCCATAATCGCTTGACGGATCGGATCGGATCTGTTATACTGTACGTCGGCGCACCGTGCAGGATTGAGGTATGGACTTGCCCAAGGCAGCCAAGTTCACCCGTCGATTGTCGTTCTATCCAGCCCTTCCGAGAAAGGAGAAAAGTCATGTCCGAAGACGATCCCAAAAACAAAGGCAAGAGCAAACTGGAATTGTTGGTCGAGGATCTGGCGGAACTGCAAGTTGTCACGTTGCAGGGCGAGCTCACATCGGTCGTCAACACGGGAGATGGTGGCCTGATTGACTGGGACAAACTTCTCAAGAATGCAAAGACCCAGGGCGAGGTCAAGCTGGTAGCTGCCACCCACATCAAGATCGATGGCGATACACAGCTCTTTGTCGCCACGGCTGCACCCGAATCCCTCAAGAAAGCCCACCTGGAGGCAACCGCTGCCGCCCAGGAATACCGCAGCGGACTGGTCACGGCGGCATTCGATCTCCTGGGCTCAATTATCCCGAATCCGTAGCGGCAGGGCCAACGGGGACGGAGATCCCCAGAAGGGTTCTGAACAACCGTAGATGGCTGGGCAATTTGATGCACTACTCAGCGCATTGCAGCATAGCGGTATGGCCGATGGCGGCACAGATCCCAAGTACGATCTGGATCAACTGTCGACAGATGACAATTTCGATAAGCTGTCGATAGTTGGCAAGTTCGATGTGCTGCTGGGTGCCATACCTCGTGCCTATTCTGAGGGCATTCTCACACCGCTGCCGGAAGAAGAGAACCAGGAGATCACGGATGCCTTTATCGCCTCCCGTCTCAGGACAGTCCGTACCCGCCTCTATCTGCTGCGATATCTGAGAAAAGACAACCAGAGACCATACAAAGACACGGCCCTGAAAGACCAGATCGAGAATTTCCAGAGGGAAGCGGGGTTGCGCGTCGATGGCTGGGTCGGACCCGAAACCTGGAGAGCGCTTCAGGAGTTGGTGAGCTTTGAAGACCCTCCCGACATAGAACACTGGCTGGCAGTCTGCCCGGACGACAAGCTGCTGCGGCGCGCTGCGGGGTTGCGGCTTCACGCGCTCGGCTTTCTGAAAGCGCGAACCAGCAGCAAGCGGAAAGTCCGGAGAGGGCTCAGGGACTTTTGCTACGTGGCTCAGTTGCTGGGCTTGGCCGAAGCCGGCCTCAAGCCGGTGATCTCGCGGGAAACGCTGTCCCCCCTCTTCGACCAGGATGCCCTGGTGGAGCGCCTGGCGCGTCTCCCAGATGGCCTCCCTGGCGACCATGCTCCGGGAGATGCAGCCGCGGTGCGCAGGTTCGCGGCTCACGTGGCCAAGACCGAGCTATGGTTGCTCGGCTACGGCGTCGATCTGAGCCAGGCCGACCTGGATGAGGACGGCCGCTTCCCCATTCCGCCACCGGAATGCAGAAGCTACTACGCCGACCCAGTCTACTCCTTCTACACGGCCCTTCATGCTTTCTGGAAGGACGCGGGCCAATACGCGGCAAAGGCGCGGGAATCCACGAGACGGGGACTCACGAGGGCATTCTTCCAACAGCTCCTGGTGCTCGAGGATGGCACGACCGAACTCGATCTGGATCCGGTGGAAAGTGAGCAACTCTACGACGAGATCGTCAAGGCGTCAAAAGAGAAGGAGAGTTTGCCTCAGCGGATCTGGACCTACATCCAGGACATCGGCAGCCGCATGTGGGACGGGATCAAGCGGGCCTGGCGGTGGTTCAAGAGCATTATTGTAGACAAGGCAAAACCTTTTGTGCACTGGGCGAGAAACCTGGCCCGGCTGGCCTACCGGTATGCCCTGCGGATCTTTGATGGAGTCCGGCGCCTTGCTTCCAGGACGGTTGAAGCGATCCGGTTCTCCGCACATCACACGGTACCCGGATCTCAAGCACCTGACTTTTTCGTCCTGCGCGAAAAGGACCTGGACTACCGTCTGTATGCGAGCAGTGCGTTTCAGGCTGGCAAGCTGCAGGCTGTTACCCGAGAGCTACACAGACAGGCAAAGTTGTTTGGGCTGGGCATACGCATGCTTGCTGTCCTGGCTGTGGCCGTCAGCGCCGTCATCAAGGTGGCGCTGTTGCCGGGAGTTGGTTGGTTTGTCTTTGTCCTCTCTTTGGTCAGGGCCTACAAAGACCTTCTTCCCCTGGTGAGGGAGATCCTGGCCTACGAGGGTGCGTAGCACGATTCCACACCAGAGGCCACAGAGCAGCCCGGTGGCGCGGGGACCTGACGCGGGACGGACGTCTGGTGGCTGTCAGTGCCTGGGGAGCCGAGAATGGGTGTGAGCCAACTGCAAGTGCGCACCTACACGGGTGATATGCGGCCCTATATCCGGCTTGACGTGGAAGCTACCTGGCATTGTGGCTTCCACATTGGCTGCATCGAATGGGACCGCCTCCCTGACAAGTGCCAGCCGCAGGGTGATGTGCGACTGGTGGCAGTCACCAGTCTTGAAGAGGGTCAGGAACCTTTAGTTCACGATTGCCCGAGGATGCCGGAACACCTCCGGCTGCTCCATAGACGGATGACGATGTTGGCCACGGCGTACTGGGCGGACTTTAAGGATCTGTTCCAGAATGCGGGGCACTAGATTTGACTCCTGTCCACGAACAGAACAGAGAAGCCGAAAGCAAAGCCGAAAGCAAAGCCCTGGCCTATACCAGGTTGCCTTCGGCAGCTACATTGAGACTCTTTTGGAATCCGCTGGCACTGAATCGCCTCCGCCAGGTGCGCCGTCTCGATCGGCTCGCTACCCACGAGGTCGGCGATGGTCCGGGACAGCTTGGAAGTGGCGAAGTCCAGGACAGTTGAAGGATCTCCCACGCGCACAACGGCCGGTCACGGACCAGCCTCGAGCGAGATAAGAGCGAGCGAGACAAGAACGAGTGGGACAACCCTCTCCCGCTCAGGCCCGGTGCGGAGACGCCAGGGTCCGTTTGGAGAGGATGAGCAAGATCAGGGTGATGATCAGGGGAAGGCCGAAAAACAGGGCAAGATGGATTCCCTGGAAGGGAAGACCGTCCAGAAACTCTATCTCTGCCGGCGGAAAGTTCACCAAGGCCAAAAGTTCCGCATAGCTCGAGGCCACGAGGGTCACGATGGTCGATGTCGTGAACGCGCCCAGCGCCAGCAGGGCCGCCCACCAGACCCAATGAGCCCGGGCCAGGATCGCCCAGGCCAGAAAAGCCATGCCCAGGATCGTGATGTCCAGCGCCACAATGCCCGGCAGCCCGGTGAGCCAGCGGCCAAACAGCGGGTACAGACCGTTGAAAAGGATGGGGATGTGCAGCACAACGGCAAAGAACAGGAACAAAGCGCCCAGGACCAGGCTGGCCATGGGCCGCCGCTCGGCCCAACAGGGCCTGGGGTCGCGGGACTCAAAGGTCAAGCGCACGTTCTGGCCCTGATAGAAGCGGATCAGCAGCCAGGGAAAGAGCGCGTAGGACAGCGCCAGCAGGACCAGCGCCGCCAGGGCACGCCGCAAGCCCCAGCTCCTTGGAGGAAACAAGCACGGCCATGAACAGGAGTACCACGGGCAGCCCGACCACTAGCCAGAACCAGAGCAGTGCGACCGACAGGGTCCTGGCCCAACGGCGCAGGCGCAGGTGCCCATAGCCCAAGCGGGATCAACACGGCGGCGATGAGATAGTAGCCGAGGATCTGGCTGGCGATGTTCCCAAACATGAAAGAGCCGAAACCAAAGCCCTCGTAGTGGAAGCGGCCGCATTCGGAAAAGAGGTAAAAACAGTACATCTCGAGCCGGCCCCAGGACGCGGCGAAAAGGCCCCCGGACAGAAGTACCAGTCCGAATACCTTGAGGACGCGCGATCGATCCTTGTACTCCATCCCTGCCCCTTCTCCCGGCCTCCGATCTCGTGAGATGCACAGCGCCACGATGATAGCATCCGAATGTTACAGCGCCGTGACAGGGCCATTATCCCGCGGACACAGACTTTCGAACTTGCGAACCTGCGGTTCGATGAAAACTTTGGAAGTCTGGTGGCGGGGGCTTTGGCCGGTAGATCCCTTACAGATTATCGATGGGCACAGGCTCTACCGGGTCGGCCAGCTCAAAGCCAAAGACCCTGGCGTAGAAGTACAGCTCGGCATCCAGGGTGAATTTGATGTTCTCGGCGCGGCGAAAGCCGTGCTGCTCGCCCTCCAGGGGAACATAGGCCACGGGCAGCCCCTTGGCCCGCAGCGCCTCCACCATCCGCTCGGCCTGGTTGGGCGGGACCACCTTGTCCTCGAGCCCCTGGAAAAAAATAACCGGGCAGGAGAGGCGGTCGACGGCATAGATGGGCGAGCGCGCCAGGTAGCGGTCCCGCTGGCCGGGATAGGGGCCCACGAGACGGTCCAGGTAGCGGGATTCGAACTTGTGCGTCTCCTGGGCCAGCGCCTCCAGGTCGCTGACGCCATAGTAGCTGGCGCCCGCGGCAAAGTCGTCGCGGAAAGCCAGCGCGCACAGGGTCGTATAGCCGCCCGCGCTGCTACCACGGATCAGTAGCCGTTGGCCATCCACGTCGCCTCGTTCGACCAGAAAGCGGGCGCCGTTGGCACAGTCATCCACATCCACGATCCCCCACTGGCCGTCCAGCCGCTGGCGGTAGGCGCGGCCGTAGCCGACGCTGCCCCCATAGTTCACGTCCAGAATGGCGATCCCCCGGCTGGTCCAGTACTGGATGCTCAGGTTCAGCGCGCTGCGCGCCGATCCTGTAGGTCCGCCGTGGCTCAGTACCAGCAGCGGCGGACGCTCGCCAGCGGGAGCGAGTGCGTCGAGATTCTGGGGTGGGTAGTAGAGGCCATGCGCGGTGCGCCCATTCTCAGTGGGAAACTCGATGGGCTGCGGCGTCGAAACGTAGCCGGGATCGACGTCCAACTCGCTGGAGCGGCGCAGCACTTGCTGCACGCCGGTCTCCGGGTCCAGTGCGACGACCGATATGGGCTCGCTGGGCGAGCCGCCCAGGAACAAGACGCGGCTAGGGGTCACGCGGACCTGTGTTATCACCGAGTAAGCGGTTGGGATCGGGTCCAGCCTGCCCGTACTCGTATCCAGGCGGGCCAGGTACCAGGTCCCGCGCTGCGTGTAGGCACAGACGAGTTCACCCCCCGGCGCAAAGGCATAGGTCGACATGCCAAAGACCCACTGTGGTAGCCCAAACTCGGCCTCCATCGCGGCCAGGGGCTCGGCCCGCCGGCCGGACAAGCGGTACAGGTTCCACCAACCGCTTCTGTCCGAGACAAAGTGGAGAGCGCCCTCCGGAGACCATTCGGGCTGAAAGATCGACTCAGCGGCGCCGCCCGCGACCCGCCGCGCCTGCCCCAGGCTCCCGTCAGGCTCGATCTCAGCGGCCCACAACTCGGTGCCATCCCAGGGCATATTGGGATGGTTCCAGGCCAGCCAGGCCAGCCGGGCGCCGTCCGGGCTGAGCCGCGGCGAGGCATAAAAGTCATGGCCCTCGACCAATACCCGGGTGCCAGCGCCCTCCAGGTCGACAGCCACGATGGCGTTGGTCGCCTCCTGGCCCGTGACCCGGTGGTCCTCCCGGATGCAGATCAACCTGCCGCGCGGCTGGTCGATGGCCCCGTCGGCGTAGCGCAGATCGGCTTCGGGCGTGATAGGCCGGGGGTTCTGGCCGGGATCGTGGCGGTATAGGCGCTGATCCTGCCAGTTGGAAAAGTAGACCGTTCCACCGGCAACCGTCCAGGCACCGCCCCCATATTCGTGCACCCGGGTGCGCACGTTCCAGCCGGCCGGGGTGACGTCACTCCTTTCGCCAGCCCCGGACTGCCGCACAATGACGGTACGACCACCCTCATCCGGGCGCATTTCGGTCCAGTAGACGCTGTCGCCATCGATCCGGATCTCGCCCAGGCCGATGGTCTCGGCGACCACCAGCTCCGACGTGATGGGCGACTTCCAGGAACCATAGGATACAGTTTTCGGTTCGGCCATCGATTCTCCCTCTCTCATTGATCGTCGCAGCAAGTATGACAGCGAATCCAAAGGATTCAGCGAATGCGCAACAAACGGGCAGCCACCCGGCAACTGCTCCAGGCGGACCACTGTCCGCCGGCACGATCCCGTTCGTAGTGCGCGATTCATCGCACTCTTTTGGCACCGGCTGCTGCTACAAGACTCTAGTCCACCACCTGCCCGTCCTTGACCACCAAGTGCACCTGGCGCACGGCCGAAATGTCCGCCAGCGGATCCGCATCCAACACGACCAGGTCGGCCAACTTGCCGGCCTCGACCGTTCCGATCTCGTCCTCCAGGCGCAGCAGTCTTGCCCCCTGAGCATGTGCGGCGGCCAGAGCATCGGCCGGGGGCATGCCCGTCCTGACCATGCACTCCAGCTCCCCGGCCAGGTTGTCTGCGGTATTGAAAGGCGTACCGCCGTCATTTCCCGCACCAATAAGCACGCCAGCCTCCCGCGCCCGGCGGAAGCTGTCCAACTGGGCCTCCTCGGCGCGCCTGGCCTTTTCGACCATAAAGGCCGGGATACCCACCTCAGTCCCCGCCTGGAGCATATAGTGCAGCGCCGCCAGCGTGGGCACGAAAAAGACCTCCTGCTCCAGCATCATGTCGATGGCCTCGCTGTCCAGATAAAAGCCGTGCTCGATGGAACCGATGCCGGCCCGGATGGCAGCCTTGATGCCCGCCGTGCCCTGGGCGTGGGTGGCCGTGATCTTGCCTGCCTTGTCGGCCTCTTCCACCGCGGCGCGCATCTCTTCGTAGGTAAGCTGCGCGGAGCCCGGTTCCACGCCGCGGGTCATCACGCCACCAGTAGCCATGACCTTGATGACATCGGCGCCGGCCCTGAGCTGTTCGCGGGCGCCCTTGCGTGCCTCGTCCGGGCCGTCCACCTCTCGACCAAAGGACCAGCCATGGCCACCGGTCATGCACAGCAATCGTCCACTGACCAGCATCCGCGGGCCTGGCACAAGCCCCGCGTTGATAGAGTCCCTCAAGCCGAGGTCCACCAGCTCCAGCCCGCCCAGGTCGCGCACTGTCGTGATCCCGGCCCGCAGCGTGGCGCGGGCGTGGTTGGCCGTGACCAGCACATTCTCAGTGAGAGAGCGCGCCTTCCAGGCGGCGTCCGAATCCGGACTGCCGTCCAGGCAGAGGTGGGTGTGGGCATTGATCATGCCCGGAATGACGGTCTTGCCCGCCAGGTCCAGGATCTCGCCGTCCCCGGTCTCCGGATCCACGGCCTCGGTGACGGTCGCGATGCGCGCGCCCTCGATCTGGATCGCCGCGCGGTCCCACACACGTTCCGTGCCATCGATGAGCCGTACGTTATTCAGAATCATGTCCTTCTCTCCTTGTCGGAAAAGTTATGTTATATTGAGCCACTCGTTCGGGATCCCCGAGTTTCGCCGGGCCCGTCCATGCCAGCAGCCCGCCCGAACCACATTGGGCTCCCGAGAGGTCTGTTACAAGTGCCCGCAATCCGGACAGCCAGGGCTTCGGTTGGCCCGGATGCGCGTAAACTCCATCTCGTCGCCCTCAAAGATCAGTAGCGTGCCCTTCAGGGTCTCACCCACGCCGGTCAGGAGCTTGAGCGCCTCCATGGCCTGGATGGCGCCGATGATGCCCGGAGTGGCGCCGAGCACCGGAAACAGCTCTTTGGGCGGCGCGTGGGGAAAGATACAGCGCAGGCAGGGCGTCTCAGGCGCCGAGATTAAGGTCACCTGGCCGATCAGGCCGCTCACCGCCCCATGCACAAGAGGAATGCCTCGCTCCAGGCAGTAGCGATTGAGCAGGTAGCGCGTCTCAAAGTTGTCCAGGCAGTCGACCACGGCATCGGGCTGGCCGACGAGGCGCGCAACGCTGCCCTCGCCTATGAGTTCGCTGTGGGTCATGATCTCGATGTCGGGATTCAGCCCGCCCAGAGTTTCGGCGGCGGAGAGGGCTTTCAGGTGGCCCACCCGGGCGTCGGGATGCAGGATCTGCCGGTTGAGGTTGGAAAGTTCCACGCGGTCGACGTCGCAGATGGCCAGGCGGCCGATGCCAGCTACTGCCAAATAGATGGAGACGGGGCTGCCCAGCCCGCCCGCGCCGGCGACGAACACCCGCGAGCCCTTGAGCGCCTCCTGCGCCTCCTCGCCCCAGCCTGGCATCAGCATCTGGCGGCCGTAGCGGATCTTGTCGTCGTGGGTCAGTGGCATCGGTCTTGCTCCTTCAGGGCGCTGGCTCCGATATTGGTCGTGCTATCCTCCAATTTGCCAGGCGAGTATACCACCGCTTGGCAGAGAAGGCAAAAGGAGGTGTGGCCTCCCGCCGCCAGACCTCGGAGGTTTTCTCGAACCTCCGAGGTCTTGGGTGGGGGCTTGGCTGTGGGACACGGATTGGCGGGATTGACGGATTCAGACATCGGAGGTTAAGGCCAAACCTCCGAGGTCTGGGCAGCGGCCCGCTCTAGAAAGAGCTTGCCTTTGGCGCTGGTGTGTGCTATTCTGTACAGGCTAACACCGCAACTCGCTTCACGAACCGTCTCGTTCACGCCGGAAGGGAGGTGAGTCCATTTGGAGATGGACACTGAGGCCATGGCGCCTTTTGGGCAGGCGCTTGTTGATTTCTACAACGGCAATGAACTGGCCACGCTTCAGATCCATCGCGATGATGGGCTGACAGACGATCTGCCTGCCAGCATATTCTTTCGAGAGCCCGCCGGCTTTTCGCCGCTGGAGCAGACGGCGATGGCGCTGTGCAGAGGTCACGTTCTGGATATTGGGGCAGGCACGGGCTGCCACAGCCTGGCTCTTCAGAAGCGGGGGCTCAAGGTCCTGGCCATCGACGTTTCGCCTCAAGCCGTTGAGATTATGTCGAATCTTGGAGTCAAAGAGTGCCAGCAGGCCGACATATTCGAGTTTCACAAAGATCGCTTTGACACCCTGCTGATGATGATGCATGGCATCGGCATGGTGCAGGACCTGTCAGGGCTGGATCGTTTTCTCGGCCACGCCCACACAATCCTGAAACCGGATGGCCGGATCATTCTCGACTCTCTCGATGTCCGCGGTACCGACGATCCCAGGCACCTAGCCTATCAGGAGGCCATCCGGCAGGCAGGGCGTTACATTGGGGAGATCCGGATGAGCTTCGAGTACAAGGGCCAAACCGGCCCGCTTTTCGGCTGGCTGCACGTGGACCCGGAAACACTCATGTCTCATGCAGAGAGAATGGGCTGGTCTTGCCAGGTAGTTGGGCAAGACGGCGAAGATTATCTCGCGCAGTTGAACGTTATGGGAACGGCGCAGCGCGACTGAGGCTCTATCCTAAGCCGCAACTGCCAGCCAGCCTTGGGGACCAGCCGGTGGACCGATGGCCGTCCTGGCTTTGGGGGCCTGGAACCTCGCCTTTCACTCAAATAGACCTCGGAGGTTCAAGAAAACCTCCGAGGTCGGATCCGGAAACGTTCAGCGACGACACCGGGCGAACCAGCGGGTCCTGCCAGTCAGATAGCGGAGACTATTCGGCCACAGAGGAGTCGGCGGCAGCATCCGGCTCCGTTTCTTCTTCGGGCCCGGACTTTTGGCGCTTGCTGCTCAGCTTTTCAACCGATTCGCTGATGAGGCTGCTGTCCTCATGGGCGTAGCGCTCGGCATAGATCTGGACGGTGGTCACCAACAGCAACATGAGCACCGGCCCGTAAAAGAGGCCCATGAATCCAGCCCAAGCGAGCCCGGCAAAGACGGCCACGATAAAGAGGGAAAAATTGAGTGACGCCTCTGGGGAGAGCAGCTTGGGCCTCAACAGAATGTCTATCCAGTTTACCACGCCATAAAAGCCAAAAAGAACAATAAGCGCTTGCGTCCAATTGCCGGCGAGGACCGAGACGATGGCGATGCCGATGACCAGCCAACTGATGCCCACCATCGGGATCAGAGCCAGCAGCATCGACAGCACCGTGAAAAGAAAGACGTAGGGCAGGCCGGCGATCCAGTAGAAAAAGCCCATCGCCGCGCCCTGAATGAAGGCGATGAGGAACACCCCCAAGACCAGCGACTTGACCATGGCCGTGATCTTGAGGTTGTACAGCTTGCTGAGTTCGCGCCCCAGGGGGCTGATGCCTTCGAGTTTCGGGACCAGCGTGTCATACACCTGCAGCAGGGTGGCTACTACAACGATGAAAATGACTACCTGTACGAGGAGGCTGGGGAGGGAGGAAACCAAGTCAGCGGCAAAGTCAGCCACACCCTGAGCAAGGGCCCTGAGCAGCGGCTGCGCTGTCTCGTTGGCGCTGGTCTCCATGGGTTGGGACCCTTCAAACATGGGCAGAGCCGCCAGGGACTGCCGGACACCAGCGAGGAAGCCGTCAATGTCCGTTGCAGCCAGTTCTTCGAGCGCGCCGGCCAGCTGGCCCACGGTGACCCAGACGACCAGGAATACAGGCACGATCAGGACAACGAACAGAACGATCAAGGTCAGCGAAGCGGCCAATCCCTTGCGTTCCTTGATCCAGCCCAACCCATAGATGTGATTGTAGACGGGCCTGAGCATGATCACAGCGATCAGGCTCACAACGAGCACGGAGAAGAAGGGCCTGATCATCAGCAGCATCAAGATGATCAGGGCCACAAAAACGATGTAGAAAAACAGTCTCTCTCTCACTTTGTTGTCGTCCATAGAAATCCGCACTCGACCTTTCTCCCAATCCTGATACAGCCACGCTAGCAACCAGAATCACGGTATTGACAGGCCCATTATACCTGGTATTGTCCTCTTGTGCCAGAAACCGCGAAGGAAGAGGGTGGAGGTCCATGTGTCGCCCGCGCAACCTGCTTGACCTACCATACCGCTTCTGATATAATGGTCACGCAAACGTCCCTGTCCACTATCGCAGACTCGCCGCCGAACTAGCGCCTGGGAGCAACCCATGGTTGCCATCCTTACAGCAGCATCCGATGGCATCAGGCTCATCCACGACCACCGCGGCACGGTCCCCGCTGAGTGGCCAAATAAACCAGAGAAGAGGAACAATAGACAATGAGGATCGTAATCGTCGGTGGCACCGGCACGATTGGCAGAAAGGTCAGCGAGCATTTTCTTCGAAAGCACGAGGTCATCATTGGTGGAAGAAGCTCCGGTGATGTGCGGGTAGACATTGCCGACAGCCCATCGATCGCGGCCATGTTTGCGGCCGTTGGCCAGGTCGATGCGGTTGTCTGCGTCGCCGGCGAAGCCAAATGGGCAGCCTTTGAGTCGATGACCGAAGAAGACTTTTGGATCGGGCTGAGAAGCAAGCTCATGGGCCAGGTAAACCTGGTGAGATTGGGAAGAGATTATGTGAATCCCGGCGGCTCTTTCACACTGACCACGGGAATATTGGCTGATCATCCTGTTGACTTGACCACGAGTGCGGCCATGGTCAACGGCGGGATCCACAGCTTTGTCAAGGCGGCAGCCCTGGAACTTGATGATGGCATCCGGATCAATGTCGTATCGCCGGGACTCGTTGAGGATGCGGTAGACCGATACGAGGCCTACTTCCCTGGCCACAATCCCATACCTATGAACAAGGCCGTCAATGGTTATGTGAGAAGTGTTGAGGGAAAGGGAACGGGCGAGATTATCAGAATCTATGACAATAGCAATAGCAGGTGAACCTCCCGCAAGTTCGCCTTGCGTTCTCATTCGCTAGTGGTGGCTTTGGCCATGATCCTGAATGCATCTCTATAGGCGGAACCTGCGGGAGGTTGGCCGCAGGCCGCATCGGAGGCAGGCAATGACAAAGTATCGATACGTCTTTGTTCTGGGCCGTCCGGGATGCGGAAAATCGGCGCTTTACCGCGAGCTTGAGGCGCGGCTCCTCGGTGGCATCGGGGCAAGTACGGTAGAACGCGTCGACGATTTCCCAAAGCTCTGGGCCAGGATCATGGCCGACGATGCCCTCGAGGCGGAGGGCAGAGCGCGCATCTGGAGTACAATCACCGGCGAGGGTGATTACGAACTCACCGACCTCAGGCTCATGGACCTCATCCTTGAAGAGGTGAATGCCGACCTGCTGGCCGTCGACAGATCCGATCACCTGGTCGTCGTCGAGTTCGCGCGCCCCGACTATGTGGGCGCCCTGCAGCGCTTTGACAAGCGCATCCTTGACAAGTGCCTGGTCATCTATCTCGAGGTGAGTTTTGAGACCTGCTGGGCGCGCAATGTCGCCAGGCACGCTGCCTCGGCCGATGAGGGCGGGGATGATCACTGGCTCAACCGGGCAACGATGGAGCGAAACTATCGACACGACGGTCGGGATGCACTCCTCCAGTACCTGGAAGAGCGGGGGGTTCCCGGCGTTGTCGTGAACAACCAAGCCGACGGCGAAGAGCATCTCCGGAAGCAGGTCGAAAGGCTCTATCAGGAGCATTTCCGGACTGGATCTGTCACTTCAACCCAGCGTTGATTGCCCTGGCACCAAGATATCTAAACTGAGAGGGCGTGAACCATGACCCGTCACTTTCTCATCGATACCGACACCGCTTCTGACGATGCCGT
The DNA here is from genome assembly GCA_963783445.1 of uncultured Chloroflexia bacterium. GTDB lineage: Bacteria > Chloroflexota > Anaerolineae > JAAYZQ01 > JAAYZQ01 > CAWANP01. The sequence continues at coordinate 354,145 of CAWANP010000004.1, forward strand.
CGCCCTGGTGATGGCCCTGCGCCACCCCGGCGTCCAGATCGAGGCCATCACCGTCGTGGCGGGCAACGTACCGCTGGATCAGGCCGTCCAGAACGCACTCTATACGGTGGAACTCTGCCAACGGACGGTGCCCGTCCATCGCGGCATGCCCGCGCCGCTGACGAGGTCACTGACGACAGCGCAGTTCGTGCACGGCAAGGATGGCATGGGCGACATGGGCCTGCCCCTCACCGGCCGCGTACCGGAGGCTGGACACGCGATCCAGGTGATGATCGAGACCATCCACCGTTTCGCGGGCGAGATCATGCTGGTGACGCTGGGCCCACTGACCAACGTCGCTGCCGCCCTGCGGCAGGACCCAAGTATCGCCGATAAAGTGCAAGCGTGCATCGTCATGGGCGGCACGGGACAGGGGCACGGCAACATGACGCCGGTGGCAGAATACAACTTTTGGGCCGACCCGGAGGCGGCCAGGATCGTATTCGAGTCGGGCATGCGCCTGAAAATGGTCGGCTGGGACATCTCGCGTACCTTTGCCGTGCTCACTCCTGAGGATGCCGCCGAGCTGCGAGCCATCGGCACGCCGCTGGCGACCTTCTGCGTGGATATCCAGGCCACGGTAACACAATTCGCCCTGACCCAGACCAAACTGGCGGGCTTTGATCTGCCGGATCCGATTGCCATGGCCGTTGCGCTCCAGCCGGAGGTCGCCACCGAGACCCGGTCCCTGTTCGTCGCTATCGAAACCCAAAGTGATTTGTGCCGCGGCCAGTCGGTGGTGGATCACTTTGGCATCATGGGCCAGGAGCCCAATGTAGAGGTTGTGCTCGAGGCGTCCCGCCAGCAGTTCTTGGACATGCTCCATGAAGCGGTGCGCATGGACTAGTGCATGCTTGAGACTGATGGTTTGAAAGCAGAGGTCGCGCTGGCCTGGAAGAGGCAGCGCTAGGCCAGAAACCATAAGGCTATGACTAGCACCGCCTGTCGCACGGCGGTGCGGTCGAGTCATCGCGCCAGCGCTCAGCTTTGCATACACACGAGATTGCGCAAAAGGGTCTCATTCGAAGGAGGTGCCACAAATGAGTTTTCAAAGCCTGCCCAAGGTCGTGCTACACCTGCATCTGGATTGCTCGCCAAGCTACGCCGTCGTCTCACAGATTGATCCTTCCATCACCCTTGCCGATTATCAGACCAACTTTATCCCGCCCGCCAAATGCACATCTCTGGCCGATACGCTGACCAGGGCGGCGAGCAGCGTTGGGATCATGCAGACGGAAGAGCAGCTCAGGCTTGTGACGCAGGACCTATTCGACCAGCTTGTGCAGGACAATGTCCTCTACGCTGAGCTGCGCTTTGCCCCGCAGCTCCATACCCAAAAGGGCCTTGCTACCCAAGATGTTGTCCGCATCGTCGAGGAAACTGTCTCCGAGTCCACCAGAGCGACGGGTGTTGAGGCGCGGATCCTGCTCTGCACCCTGCGGAACTTTTCAGAGGCGCAAAGTCTTGAAACTGTGGCGATGGTCGAACAGTTTCGCGGCACCTGTGTGGCGGGTTTTGATCTGGCAGGAGATGAGGTTGGGGCTCCTATTGATGCCCACGTCAAGGCATTTCAATACGCCCACGAGCACGGCATCCCCAGCACCGCTCACGCGGGGGAAGCCGCGGGGCCGGACAGCGTGTGGGAAACGTTGGAGTATTTTCGCCCCGCACGGCTTGGTCACGGCGTGCGAAGCATTGAAGACCCGGCCTTGATGGAACATTTGCGGCGTCACAGGATTCACCTTGAAGTTTGCCCAACGAGCAACGTCCTGATAGACCAGTATCCAGATTACGAATCGCATCCCGTTGACAAACTCTATCGCGCCGGCCTGTCCGTTGGCATCAACCACGATGCCTATACCCTCATCAATACCACCCTGACTCAGGAGTACGAGCGGATGAATCGCGTGTTTGGCTGGGAGAGAGAAGACTTTTTTCAGTGCAATGTCAATGCCTTGCGCGCCGCCTTTGTCCCGGAGCCAACCCGAGACGAGCTCATGGCCAGATTGGTGGAGGATTACCAGGTTCGTGATCTATGACCCAAGACATGGTGGAGGAATGAAGGAGGGGCCATGAAAGAGCGTGTTGGGCCCGGGGCGTTGCTGCCGATCGAGACGCTCCCGCCGAGGCCCATGGATAAGAGGGTCGCGCTCAATGACGCACAGGTCCGGCGCGTCGCGCAATTGCTCGCGGGCCTTGGCGGCATTTCCCCCTTTCCCTTCACGGGCTCTCACTACCCACCTACCGGACATCCAGCGGCAGTCGCCTTCTTTTTCGCGGCCACCTTACAGCAGTTCAGCTTCTGGACCGCAACGCAGGGCAGATACGACCGCCCACTCATCGCGACCATCGACGGGGAGAAGCTCAAGGGCTCCGACTACCTGTGGCGGGCTTTTTTGCGGGCCCTGGACAGCGACCCCGGCTTCTTCAGCCCACAGCGCCAGGCAGAACTCGGGCTGCAGGAACTGGCGCGCCTGTTTCGGGCCGACGACGGCAGTGATCCGATGCCGGCGATGGATCTGCACCTCGCTCAAGCCCGGCAGTATGGCCGCGATATGCTGGCGCTGGGCCTCACGCCTGGTGCATTGCTACAGAAGGCGCAGGCATTGCCGCGTCCCCTGGCCGCCTTTGTGCGGATGCTGGATCACGTGGGCGGCTACAAGGAAGACCCTCTGCGAAAAAAGACGATGCTGCTGGCCATGATCCTCAACCAGCGCCCGGAGGCATATCTAACCTTTGGGCCCAATGAACGCCTCACACCGGTGATCGACTATCACTTGATGCGCGCGGCGCTGCGGATAGGGCTGATCGATGTAGTCGACGGCGGCCTGCACCAGGGGCTGGTCGACAGGCAGCTTCTGTCGCCAGGCGACGAATGGGCCGTGCGCTCTGTGGCCTTCCGTGCTATCGAGCAGGCGGCCGCGCTCTCGGGCCGGGACAGTGGCGCGGTGGACGGCTGGATCTTTTACAACTCCCGCAATCGCTGTCCAGAGATGACGGAGCCAGAGTGTGAGCGCTGTCCGCTGGATCCCCTCTGCGCCCACCGAAAAGAGCTCTTCCAGCCCGTGATACGGACGACCTATTATTGATCTCGTCAGGGGAGAGATCGCGCAAAATCCTTGACGACTGTAGCAATCTATGATATACTGGGTCTGACCTCACAGTAGCTTACCTCACATTAGGCAGTTCATCCCATCGTAGCCCACTGCACATCGTTCCCGAACTGAGCACAGAGAAGCAGATAGCGTGGTACGGCAACCTTCGGTTGCGGGAAGGAGTGCGCCCACCTGGCCAGGGCTCCATCCTTTTTGGCATTGCCAGCATGAAAGGGGTTTGACCATGATCGTGAATCGCAGGACATGGCTTGTGAAAAGAGGCTGCATGGAAGAGGCCATCGCAGTTACGGAAGCGAATATGGAGCGCATCACCTTCCCACACGCTAGTCGCGGCTATGCGTCGAATATCGGCCCAACCTCCAGAGTAGTCCTCGAGGCGGAATTCGAGAATCTGGCCGAGTATGAGGCATTCTGGGCAGGGTTCTTTGCCTCAGCCTGAAGGCGCCGCGCTCAATGAGGAGTGGGGTGCGCTGGTCGAAGCCGATGGAACCAATGAGATCTGGTGGCTGATCTAGCTGGACTGAGGGGCCTGCGGGCCTACGATGACGCTTGAAGGAGTCGCGTACCTGGCCCAGCGCTGCGCGACCGTCAAGCGTTGTATCGCCACCCGCGGAGCGTGAGGGATAGCAGTCTGCCTATCGTCCCCGGCAAGCCTATAGATTCTCGCCATCGTCTACCCTCACGAGCGGTGTGGGCAGGAATGACAAGCAGAGCCACCCAGATGGCGTGTCATGTCCGCGCAGGCGGGCATCCATTCTTGCCAAATCAGTAGCGACTACTCCGGATGACATTGCCCTGCACCCGAGCCATCACATCCTTGACGGATCGACACAGCGCGGCTACAATGGCCTGCAAGTATTCGGATCTGCAGGGAGCAAGGAGGCTAAACGATGGTGGTGGATGCTGCTGGCGGTAGGAGCCCCTTTATTGGTGAATCCCCGGCTCCAGGGGCTGGCTTGCCTGCGCTGTGAGACCGCCTACGACGTGGGCGATCCCGTGGTCGATCAGGGGATTGGCTGTCCCGCGTGCCTGGCACAGGGTTATCCGGCCAGCTTGCGGCTGGCCTATGATTCCGATCGGGGCTGGCAGGTACGGCAGGACGCCCGGGGAATGATGCGCTACGCCGAGCGGCTGCCCTATAAGGGCTTTCCCAGTCTCGGCGAGGGTGGGACGCCGCTGGTGCCGCTGCCTGCCCTGTCCCAGGCGCTGGGGATCGAGGGGGTCTGGCTCAAAAACGAAGGCCAGAACCCCACCGGCTCGCACAAGGATCGCATGAGCGCCTTTGCCGTCGCCCGGGCGGCGGCGCTGGGTTACGGCACGGTTGTCGCGGCGTCCTCGGGCAACGCCGGAGCGTCGCTGGCCGCCTACGCCTCGGCCGCGGGGCTGGACTGCGGGATCATTGTCGCGCCGGAGATCGGCCCGCCCTGGGCACAGGCCATCCGCATGGCCGGCGCGGAGCTGATCGTAGCCGATACACCTCCGGCCCGGTGGCAAGTCCTAAAGGAGAAGGTCGAAGGCGAAGGCTGGTACCCGGTGACCAACTACTTGGATCCGCCGGTGGGCAGCAACCCCTTTGGCCTGGAGGGCTACAAGACCGTGGCCTTTGAGCTTGCCGAGCAGTGCGCCGGCGAGCCGCCCACCGCTATCCTGGTGCCCACGGCCCGCGGCGACCTGCTGTGGGGCATCTGGCAGGGGTTTCTGGACGCCCGCGAGGCGGGCCTGGCAGCGGCCCTGCCCCGCATGGTGGCCGTCGAGCCCCTCGTCCGGCTGAGCAGCATCTTGGCTGGCAGCGACTACCGGAGCCAGTTTGAAGCCGGGCCCCACGCCATGACCTCCATCGGCGGCGCGACCGCCACCTACCAGTCGATGATTGCCCTCCAGGAATCTGGCGGGTCCGCTGTTGAGGTATCCACACCAGAGGCCGAACAGGGGCAACGCGACCTGGCCCGACTCGGGTTTTATGTCGAATTGTCTTCAGCGGCGGCGCTGGCCGCCCTGCACAGGTTGCGCGACAGTGGCCAAGTCGGGCTGGGCGACCGGGTCGTTCTCGTGGCCACGTCGCACGGGTATAAGGAGCTGCCCCGGGTATGAGTCATCCATCTTGATGGGCGAAGGTCTCCTCTCGATGGGCGATGGTCTCTGACCGAGCCCAAGCGGCCAAGCTCGGTGACCTTTGGCCATCTGGCCTCAAGGAACAGACCTCGGAGGTTGAAGCCAAACCTCCGAGGTCTTGGTCCTGTCCATCGTCTCCCACACCTGTTGCACGCAAGCCCAAACAGTGCTATAATACCACCCTAAAAATCTGAGCCGAGATTGACATGCCTACCAACTTGCCAGCAGAGTATGCCGAGGCCGAAAAGCTCTACCGCGAGGCCACGACGCCAGAGCAAAAGATTGCCCGCCTTGAGGAGATGATCAGTACCATCCCCAAGCACAAGGGCACGGACAAGCTGCGGGCCGACTATCGCCGCCGGCTGTCCAAGATGAAAGAGGCCGCGTCGCAGTCCAGCAAGCGGTCTCGCGGTGCGGTCTCGCCCTACCTCGTCGACAAGGAGGGCGCCGGGCAGTTGGCCATCATCGGGCCCACCAACGTGGGCAAATCCTCCCTGGTCGTTGCCCTGACCAACGCCAACCCCGAGGTATCCGCGGCGCCATTCACGACCTGGCAGCCCACGCCGGGCATGATGCTCGTGGAGAACATCCAGATCCAGTTGATTGATACGCCGCCCCTGAATCCCGACTATGTTGAGCCAGAGTTTCTGGCCCTGATCCGGCGGGCGGACCTGGTTCTGTTGGTGGTGGATCTGCAGATGGATCCCTTGCAGCAGTTAGAGGACGCCCTCGCCCTGCTGGAAGAACACCGCATCGTACCCCTGCACTGGCAGGACAGGTACACGGGGCAGCAGCGTTTGACCTTTGTCCCGCTGCTGCTGCTGGTCAACAAGCACGACGACGAAAGCACCGAGGAGGATTTCCAGATCTTTCTCGAACTGTTGGAAGAGGACTGTCCCCTGGTGGCGCTGTCCACCATCAGTGGCCGCAATCTTGACTACCTGAAACAGGTCGTGTTCGAGCGGCTGGGCATCATCCGCGTCTATTCCCAGGCGCCGGGCCAGGATCCCCAGACCGACTCGCCCTTTATCCTCCAAAAAGGCGATACCGTGGCCGATTTTGCGGGCAGGGTACACCGGGATTTCTACGACAACCTAAAGACCGCACGAGTCTGGGGCGCCGGCGTCTACGACGGGCAGATGGTGTCGCGGGACCACGTCCTACACGACGAAGACGTGGTCGAACTCCGTATCTAGACCGATAGGCCTGAAAGGATCCCAGGTAGTGGCAATTGAGCCAGAGATGCTCTACATCCCGGCTGGCCCGTTCACCATGGGTACGAGCAACGGGCAAGTTGATTGGCTGGCCGAGAGAATTGACCTGGCAGCGGTCTGGCGAGAGAAGGGTTTCTTTGGCCGGGAGCAGCCGCAGCACGGCCTCATGCTGCCAGGCTTCCATATGTCCAGGCACCCGGTAACCGTGGAGGAGTATCGCGCATTCGTTGAGGCGGGGGGCTACCAGCAGCAGCGTCATTGGACCAGGGCAGGCTGGGACTGGCGCACGAGGGAGAGGCGACTGGTTCCGGCGTACTGGACCGACGGTACGTGGACGGCGGACGCGGCCTTGCCGGTAATAGGGGTGAGCTGGTACGAAGCAATCGCCTACTGCCGGTGGCTGAGCAAGGCTACAGGCAGGGGCTACCGGCTGCCCGGCGAGGCGGAATGGGAAAAGGCGGCGCGCGGCACCGACGGGCGGCTATACCCCTGGGGCAACGACTTTGATGCGGAACGCTGCCACGCGCGGCCGGGGGGCGCGCTGCGGACGACCAAGGTTGGGCATTACAGCCCGGCCGGGGACAGCCCCTCCGGCTGCGCCGGCATGGCGGGCAACGTCTCGGAATGGACCTCCAGCAAGTTTGCCCCGTATCCCTACGCTCCCGCCGATGGTAGAGAATGTCCGGAGGGCGAGGGTGAGCGGGTGACACGGGGCGGCTCGTGGCACAGCCCGGTTCTCCGGGTGCGTACCGTATCGCGGGGCATGAACGACCCAGCATTCACCGACAACGACCTGGGCTTCCGTTGCGCCCGGGGCGGATAGCCAGGGCCATTGCATCCTATACGGGTTCAGATACGATTGTTCTGAGTAGTTCGCCGCCACAACTTGACAGGAGCTGGAGCAGATGTACGGCAACCGCCCTGCCAGGTCTAGCACCGGCGAGGAAGAGGAGTATCAGATCTTGACCACCGCCGACCAGATCGCCCTGTGGGCCGACAAACTGCGGGATCTTTCAGCGGAAGGGCTGCGTTATTCCCAGGACAGCTACGACCAGGAGCGCTACCGGCAGATTCAGGACGTGGCGATGTCTATGCTGGCGCTGGCTTCGGGCCGGGACATCGCGGAACTGAAGCCCCTGCGGGGCACCATCTATACCCACTTCACGCCGCTGGTTGGCGGCGACGCCGCGGTGATCGACGATTCGGGCCGGCTACTGCTCATCCAGCGGGCGGACAATGGCCGTTGGGCTATGCCTGGCGGGGCGATGCAGGTCGGCGAGACGCCCGCCGAAGGGATTCTGCGGGAGGTATTGGAGGAGACGGGCGTTTCCTGCCAGCCGGTGGCCCTGGTCGGCATCTTTGATATCCGTCCTTCCGGGCTGACCGGGCTGCATCACCTGTTTCTGATCACCTTGTTGTGCAGGCCGGACGAAGCCCAGGCCAGTGCGCTACCCACGCATGCCCACGAGGTACTGGACACCGGCTGGTTCTCCGAGCACAGGCTGCCGGATGACCTGCAATCTGACTCGAAGCGGCGGGTCCACGAGGCTTTTCGCCTTTGGAGGAACGGCGGCGCTGCCTTCTTTGATACGCCAGAGAGAAGCCATGATGAAAGCGTCGCCGCCCGTACGGGTGTTGGCCTCGGATAAGTCGCTTGAGACAGTGCCCGCCTCGGCCACCACTTTACTGAGCTGGCCCACGCGCGCGGCCACGATCTCGGCGTTCACCGCCCGGGTGAGATCCTCGACAGCGGCCGCTGCCGAAGCGGCATCCTCGGCAGCAGCCATCATATCCGCGGCATCGGCCAGGTCGTCCAGTTATCTCGGCGGCGCACCTGTGACCTGATTTACCCCGCTTGTTGCTCGAGGCTCCTGCGCATAGAGAACTTGATCACTTCATCAACCAGCAGCAGGACGATGGCAAAGGCGATACAGACCAACCATTGCTCGCCGCTCAACGAGGTCAAGCCCAGGAAACCCTGGAGAAAGGGCAGTACCGTTGGCAAAACGATCATGAGCAGCGCGAGTCCATAGAGGATAAGCTGATGTCGATCCCGCAAAACATCACGGTTGAAGGCGCTGGCGGTCTCACTGCGCGCGCTGAGGGCGAGCACAAGGACGTACAAGGAAAAGACAACAAAGCCCACCGTAGCGGCCGTGTCGCCGCGTCGTGCAGGTCGCGCGCCAGGCGGCTGCGCTCCTCGGCAGCGGCCGCCGCCTGTGCCTGCTGGGACAAGCGTGCGCTTTCGATGGCGGCTGCCAGGTCGAGGGCGATGGTTTCGGCCAGGTGCATCTCGTCCGCCGTGAACAGGCGCCCCGGCTGGTCGCTGGCGACCCACAGCAGGCCGACGGTCGTTCCCCGGATCACGAGCGGGATGAACAGGATCGACTGGACCTGCCGGTGCACCAGCAACTCGCGCTCCCGGTCCGACAGCGGCAAGGACCAAATATCCGCGACGACCTGCGACCTGGCTTCGCGCAGTACCCGGCCGACAACGGACAGCTCGTCCAGAGGGAGGTCGAACCGGGTGGGGCCGGCCTGCCCGGAACCGGGCTCGCAGCCGACATGGAGATAGACTCCCGCCTCCTCGCCTGCCCGCCAGATGATGTGCGCACAATGAGCGGCAAACAGGCCGGCGATGATCTCGCTGGCCTGCGCCAGGCTTGTTGGCAGATCGGCTTTGGCGGCCATGGTGTGAGCGATGCGGTTCAGCACGGTCAGCTCCTCGACGCGCCGCCGCAGCGCCTCCTCGGCCTCTACCCGCTCGGTGATGTCGGTGCACACGGCAAGGCTGCCCCGGTAGTTGCCCTGGGCATCCAGGACCGGGCTGGCAGAAACGAGCACGGGGATTTTTCCGCTGTCTCGGCGCCGGAAAACCGCCTCGTACGTGTCGGAAAAGCCTGCTCTGCGCCGGGCGAGCCAGCCCAGGTGCCGCTCCTGGTCCGCGGCGGGGAAGATCTTGACCGAGGGCTGGCCCAACAACTCGTCACGCGCCCAGCCCGTCATGGCACACAGGGAGTCGTTCACGTAGGTCAGCCGCGTTTGCTCGTCTACCACGGCCAGGCCCTCGCGCATGTTCTCGACGAGGAGCCTGTACCGCTCCTCGCTGGCCCGCAACGCTTCCTCGGCTCGCCTCTGCTCGGTGATGTCCAGGCTCAGCGCCACAAGACCCAGCACGTTTCCCTGTTCGTCCAGGTGCGGGACAGAGTTTACCTGCCCGACAACGGCCTGTCCCAGCTGCGCTTTGGCCCTGGAATTCGTGGGTCACGGTCTGCCGGCTGACCACAGCCTGCCGGAGGTAGGGTGCGAGTTCTTCTCATACGAGCCGGGAGGGGCGACCTCCTCATAGTTCTTGCCCACGGCTTGTTCCTTGGAATACCCCCACCATTCTGCCTGGCGGCGGTTGACGTGCAGGATGTTCAAGTTCGAGTCCAGGTAGGCGATATAGGCCGGCACCCTGTCGAAGATGAGTTCCAGTTTTTCCTGCGCCCGCCGCAGTTCCTCGTTCTGCATCTCCAGCTCGATCTGATGCACGCGCAGCTTCTCCGTCGCCAGCTCGACCAGATGCAGGCGCAGCGTGGTCCCTCGCTCGGGCGAAAGCGCCGCCAGGTCCTGATCCCCGGTTGCCCTGGCTTGTTCCTCCGCCCGCTGGGGCAAGGTTGTCGAGTCCACCACACGGTGGGCGGAATCTGTTCGTCCGTCATTCCGGGTCGTCATGCTGACCCTCCTGGGAGGTCAAGATAGCGTTTCTTCCTTGCCTTCCTTCAGGGCGGGGGGGGCATGCCCGCCCGATTATCATTTTGAGCAGATCCAGCAGGCGGGGACGGACAAGTGGCTCGCGCAGTACGCCCGGCGCCGCCTACCTACTTGCATTTCCACCACGAGTCTTCCTGCTGCTCGCAACGGGCGCTCTGCCTGGCACGCCAGGGATGATAACGCGGGTCATAGATCCCCATGTCACCCAAGTCAGCCAGGGGCAGGCGACGCCCGCCCGCCACCTCCAGGGCATAGAGGCTGCCGTCGCCAGAAATGGTGATGATCCACGCACCATCCACGGACCAGTAGCGCGGCCATTCGCCGATCTCACTGTTGCCCAGCCGGCGCAGTCCGGTTCCGTCGGGATTGATCTCCCAAACGCCATTGTCAGGCCCATCATAGAAGGCAAAAATGATCTTGTCGCCCGCCGGCGACCAAAGCGCATTGCCCAGGCCACGGTACTGTCCAGCGGTGGATAGGGACAGGATGTCCCTGGCGTCACTGCCATCGGCATTGACGATCTGCATGCGGATGCCCTGGTCATATTCAGAGGTCAGCCAGCCATAAGAGATGGCGACGCGCTTTCCATCAGGGGACCAGGCGGCGGAGTAGATGGGGTTAAACCGGCTGCGCCCGCCCAGCTCAAAAATTGGGATTTGAGCATCCAAGGTGGGATCCGTGATCGCCACCGCGCGCAGGTCCGTGTCCAGTTTTTTGAGGCTCAATCGCCTCGGTTCGGGTTCTGGCGTGGGCTTGTTCGCGGACTTTTCAGGCGTAGGCTCTTTCTCGGGCGCTTCGGTGGCCACAGCCGTTACGGGCGTTACGTCAATAGGAATCGGTCTCGCCGTGTCGGTCGCGGTCGGCGTGGGCGTTGGTGGTCCCGGGGTATCAGTTGGTCCCGGGGTATCCGGTGCTCGCAGAGTATCCGTTGCCAGTGGGATATCGGTCGCCGTAGACGTCGGCGGGAACAAGATTGAGCCAGGCGTTTCTGTCAGAAGCAAGTCTTGCGATCTGACGGTCAGCGAGGGAATCACCGTCCAGGTGCTCTCGCTCTCCTCATTCAGTCCCGCGATCAGGGTACCGGGCTGATACGCCGGCTCGTCGTCCGGGAGGTTGGGGGTATTCCACAGCAGAGAGGTTGTCATCTCCATCAGACCCGACATCAAGCCACCGAGGAACAGCAGGGCGCCGAACAACAGGGCCAGCCGTCTTTGCCAGTCTCTGGGCAGTAACTGTCCCGCGATGGCAATCAGCACACCAACGACTACCAAGATAGCCCCAAAGAGCAAGGCACTCACTTCAGATTGCCTCCCAGCGCACAGATGGCGTCGGCTGACCATGCCATCCGCACATCATAAAAATCCATCCGACTACAGAACAGTGCTCGATGCCTGGTAGCGGTCTCGCTAACAGCAACAGGCGCGACAGGCTGAAGATTATACCACGATCAGCGTGAAAGGGCAAAGGATGCGGAGCCGGCTTCCAGGGCAGTCGCGTTCGCAGATCAGAAACCGGATTTTAGCGCCACGAGTGCGAGCCTGGGCCATCAACGTATTCCGTTCTCGCGAGTTCAATGTTCTCCCAGCGCAAAAAACCCGGGTTCATCGCCGCGAAGCCCAAATGCGCTTGCCCTGATCAGACTCTACTCACTTTCTCTTGGTGATTCTCTCGCGACTGTGGTATAATTTCCTCGAGGCCCAACAGCCTGTCATCTGGACCGTAGGGTGCTCGACAAACCAGGAGGCAACCCGTGGACATACCCATTGAGAAGGACAGTGAATACTATCCCATGCCCGGCTTTCCCACGCTCATGGCCTCCGATTTACTGGAATCCCACCAATTCTACGTCAAAGGGCTTGGGTTCAAGCATGTCTTTTCCATTCCGGGTCCGGGCGGCCAGCCTGTGCTGGAACATATCCGCTTTTGTCGCTACGCCGACCTGCTCCTCCAGCAGGAGCCGCAAGGCGACGGGGCAAATGCCGCAGCGCGCGGACTGGGAGTGCGTCTGACATTCTCACTGGCCCTGGCAGGTCGCAGCGCCGAGGAGATGGCCCAGCGGGCCCGCGAGCTTGAGGCGCTGGTCGAGGGCCCGGTAGAGCGCCCCTGGAATACCCGGGACGTGGTGGTCGCCGACCCCGATGGTTATGTGCTGGTCTTCGCCGAACCGGTGGACATGGCCGCTACCTTTGACCAGGTCCTGGAAAACGTCGCCGCCAGCCCGCAGGCCTGAGGCGCGGCTGTCGAGATGGGAGGGTACATGACCGGCAATCTTGATTTTGAGCGAGCCTGGCTGGGCAAGTTATCATCTTGCCTGGAGCAGGTTTCTGGCGAGCAGGTCGCAGAGCAGGTCATGGCCGGCAGCGAGCAGCTGTCCATGGCTTCCAGCCGCGCTGAGGTGATCGACTGGTCTCGTCAGGCCATGGACCGTCTGGATAGCCTGGTGGACGAGGGGGCGCGGCGCGAGATCATGACCGGCTGCGCCTGCCAGGTCCCCAAGGCCGATCTGGCACAAGCTCGGCAGGCATGGGAAACTACGGGGGACCTGGATCTGGTCCACGGCATGCTCCAGGCCCGATTTGAATCGTTCCTGGAAAACGGGCTCCATCTCGACGAGGCGCTAATCCAGGAGATCGTTGCCAGGGGATGGGGCATGGCCGGCCTGCGCCAGGGGAACACGATCATCGCCACCAAGATCCCCAAGAGTGGATTCCTGGTCGAGTACATGCAAGAGACCGACCCGGAGGCCCGACGGCGCTACTACTGCCACTGCCCTCGCATCCGGGACGTACTGGCCAGCGGCGACACGATTTCCGCCACCTACTGCTACTGCGGAGCCGGCTACTATAAGGGCATGTGGGAAGAGATCCTCCAGCTACCGGTGGAGGTCGAGCTCTTGCAGAGCGTCCTGGAGGGCGACGAGGTCTGCCAGGTCGCCGTCCACCTGCCACTGGAGGGATGACATGGACCTACTGGACATTGTTCGACGCCAGACCCCGCTCCAGCCCTGGGCCGATGGAGAAAAGATCCCCTGGGATGATCCGGACTTTAGCCGGCGCATGCTGCAGGAGCACCTTACCCAGGAGCACGATCTCGCCAGCCGCCGTAGTGAGCTCATCGACCGGCACGTGGCCTGGATCCACGACACGGTGCTCTCCGGGATCCCGACAAGAATCCTGGATCTGGGCTGCGGCCCCGGCCTCTATGCCAGCCGTCTGGCGGCACTGGGCCACACTTGCACGGGCATCGATTTCGCCCCGGCGTCCATCACCTACGCGCACGAGCAGGCAGCGCAGCGTGGGTTGGACTGCCGCTACGTGCAGGCCGACATCCGGACAGCCGACTATGGCACCGGCCATGGACTGGCCATGCTGATCTTTGGCGAGTTCAACGTCTTTAGCCGGGCCGATGCTGCTGCTATCCTCCACAAGGCCCATGCCGCCCTGGACGACGGGGGCCAGCTTGTCCTGGAACCGCACACCCTGGCCACCGTCTGCGAGCTGGGAGACCAGACCTGGTGGCACGCGGCCGAGCACGGGCTGTTCAGCGAGAATGCGCACCTCCTCCTTCATGAAAGCGCTTGGGATCGCGAGAGCAGGACGACGACGGAGCGCTACTACGTGGTCGATGCAGCGACGGGCAGCGTCACACGCCACGCATCGACCATGCAGGCATATAGCGATGCCGAGTACACAGCCCTGCTGGCAGAGTGTGGCTTTGGGCAAGTGCAGTTCTACCCCTCGCTTTGCGGGGATGAGGATGGGGCGCAGCCGGGGCTTTTTGCGTTGGTTACCGGCAAGGGATAGGCTCGGGTACTTGAGCCAGACCTGACAGGTTTCGGAAAACCTGTCAGGTCTGCTGGCTCCAATCTAGTCTGCGACGTAGGGCACCGTCTGCGGTCCATCGGGCAGGACGGCGATGGTTGCTGCCGGGTTCTTGCGCCGGATCTCTGCCACTGTGCCTTCGATGGAGCGGCAGGGGATGACCAGCGCGTGGCGCATCTCTTCATCGGAAAGCCCACCGGCATAGAGGTGGACGTTGGCCCTCTTTTGGATCTGGGCCTGAACCTGGGCCTCCCATTGGTCGTGGCAGCGAAAACCGGGGGCCATCATCCGTTCCAGCAGTTCATCCACCGAATCGGCCTCCCAGAGCAAGCGCTTGTATTCGCCATGATCGGGAATACCGTCCCAGCAGGAGGCAGCGACAATGATGTCGCCTCCCGGCCGCACGATCTGGTTTGCGGCCACCATACCCTTGACCGCCTGGTAGAGGTTCAGGTCCAGGGGGTAGCCGCTGTTGGACGTAATCACCACGTCAAAGGGCTCCGGCACCGGGCGCATGGCCGTGCGCCTCACCAGCTCCGTACCCTCGTAGTGGACGCGCTCCAACTCGCCGGCAAAAACTCCCGTGATCTGGCGCTGCTGGTTCAGGGTGACGTTGAGGACAAAGTCCGGCCGGGTGGCCAGGGCAACGCGAAGCATCTCCTCCCACATCGGGTTGCCATCCGTCACCGCCCAGGTCGCGCCGGGATGGGAGATCATGGCCGGTCCGTGGTTGTCCAGGATGGACTCGACATCGGCAATGCCAGGCAGGACCGCCTTGGGGCCGCCGCTAAAGCCGGCGAAAAAGTGGGGTTCGACAAAGCCGGTGAGGATGCGTGCCGAGGCATCCAGGTAGGCAGGGTTGACGCGGACGCCACGTCCGGCATGGTTGCGGGTGACCTCAACCAGGTTTTCGACGTCCCAGGCATCGTGCTGGACGATGCGGTAGCGATCGACGACCTCATCGCCCAGCATGCCCCGCAGCTCAGGGTCCGTCTGAGGGCGGTGGGTACCCAGGGCGTTGATCAGCACGACCTGGCCGTCGGGCACCCCAGCCTGGGCCAGTTCGGCCAGCAGGGGCGGCAGCGCCCGGTCGTTGGGCATGGGGCGCGTGATGTCACTGAACACGATCGCCACTGTGTCAGCCGGCCCCACCAGATCGCGCAGGGGCCGCGTACCGGTGGGGTTCCGCAGCGCTTCACTGATGGCCGCCCATTCGTCGGGCAGGCCGGGCACGTGTCGCGGTTCGATCACGGTCACCGGCGCGTCATCGGGTAGATCGATGGTCAGGCCGGTCTTGCCATAGGCTAGTTGGAGTTGCATGGGTTCCCCTTGCTAATCCTCACCCTCATCAAGCTGCTGGGCCAGATAGTTCTGGATGCCCATCTGCCCGATCTGGTCGAGTTGGGCCTCCAGCCAGTCCAGATGCTCCTCCTCGTCCTTCAGGATCGACTCGAGCAGCTCCCGCGTGCCATTGTCTCCCAGGTCTCGGGCCTGCGCCACGCCGGCGTTGTAGCCGGCCACCGCGCCTTCTTCAGCAGCCAGGTCATTCTTGTGCTGCTCCTTCACTTCGCCGCCAATGTGGATCTCCTTCAGGTTGCTGACGATGGGCTTGCCGTCCAGAAAGATGACCCGCTCAATCAGCATTTCCGCGTGCTTCATCTCCTCCAGGGCACGCTTTTCGGCCCCCTCATGCAGCCGCTCGTAGCCCCAGTTGGCGCACATCTCGGCGTGGACCCAATACTGGCTGATGGCCGTAAGCTCATCGGAAAGCAGGTCGTTCAGGGTCGCGATAATCTTGTCATTCCCTTTCATCTTTCCCTCCTTGGAGTACTGCTGTCAGTTCGCTAATCTCGCATTCGAGGACTACCAAAATCAGTATACCAAAGCTAGTGCGATCTTGTCAAGCGAGCCAAAATACGGCACGCTGCCAGCCGTCCATCAGCCCACCGTCCATACCCTGCCATCAATGGTTCTCCAGCCATGGACCAAGAGCCGCGAGTCCGCATCAAAACAATAGTAACAGCCGCCGCCTGGATGTGGCGCCTCCTGGCCGCGCTCGATCCCGACCCCCTTAAGGTGGCTGAGATACAGAGCGCCCACGCCTCCGTGCGTTACAATAGCCACGGCGCCTTCTGCCAACGGGCCATCAAGGATGGCGTCGACGGCAGCCGCCATGCGCTTCTGGGCATCGCGGGCCGTCTCCCAGCCTCGAACGCTCTCGTCCGGCCGGGAAAAAAGCAGGTCAGCGACCGCCTGGTGTTCATCGGCCGGAAGATAGCCGGTCGCTGAACGATCGACCTCGCCCAAGCCCTCGATCATCTCAAAGTCCAGTCCCAGATACGAGGCCAGGATCTGGGCGCCATCCACGGCCTTTTGCTCGGAACTGCAATAGACCGCACCAATGCCTTGTACCCAGGGCTTGTCCAGCATCCGCTCCATGCGCGCCCGGCCCAGCGCCGAAAGCGGCCACTGGGGAGCAGGGACATCCGGATCGACGATCACGTCCGGATGGGTAATCAGATAAACTTGCCTAGTCACATTTCACCTTCCTTTTCTGGAATTACAGACCTCAATGAACTGCCCGGTCGCGCCCATCCTCCCGCAGGCCTCTGCCTTGTTCTGGTGCCCGGCCGCCGGGCAGATTCAACCAGGAGCAGGGCAGCAGCCAGCGCCAACCTGCGGGAGGATCGCCCGGTCAAGGTACTTTGCAGCAACCCAGACCCAGGGCCAATCAATCCCCCGCTGCGGCGCCCTGGCGAGCCAGCTCCCCGCGCGGAACACGAAAGTAGGCCCAGTAGAGCAGCGCGCCGGCGGCCGCCATCGCCGCGCCGGCCAGAAAGACGCTGGGGTAGCCCAGCGCGGCGATGGCGAAACCGCCAGCCAGCGCCACGGCCGACCGGCTCAGCCCCGCCCCTAGACCCAGTGCACCGGACATGGTCCCCCGCCAGGCCGGTGACACGATCTCCTGGCTATAGACGCGGATGGGACCGGTGGTCAAATAGTAGGCGATGGACGCGCCCAGGAAGCCAAGTCCGGCCACGCTCCAGTGGGGGACGAGGGCCAGGGGCAGCATGACCAGCCCCATGGCCAACGAGCCCAGGGTAATGACCCGCCCATTGCCCCAGCGCTCGACGGCCAGCGGAGCGGCGAGGGCGGCAGGCACGGCGGCCAGTTGTGCGGCGGCCGCCAGCAAGCCAATGAGCGCGGTCGAGGCGGAGAGCGCGTCGTCCAGATAGACGTTAAAGAAAGTAGTCAAGGCAGCCCAGGCTCCAAAACGCAGCATCACGACCACCGAAAGGATGATGATCAGCGCATAGGGAACGATACGCCGGGCGCTGGGCATGGCGCCGCGAGCCGATGGCTCGTTGCTCACACCTACGTTGCCCCGCCGGGCATGGGCTGGACGCGTCACCACCATGGCCCAGACGGCGGGGATCATGGCCAGTCCGGCCAGCCAGATCGAAGTCCGGTACGCTGCCGGATCCTGGGTGGTGACGCCCAACAGCATGGAAGTCAAGCCCGGCAGCACGCCGCCGACCAGACTGCCGGCAAAGGCGGCCAGAGGCACCAGCGCAATGTGCACGGAAAAAGCATAGTGCCGTTCCTCGGGTCCCGTCGCGCTCATCAAGAAAGGCAGGCCGTTCACAAAGTACAGGGCAAAGCCAAGATTGACCACGACGTACATGACCACCAGCCAGCCCTCCTGCCAGGTTGCCGGCACGAACTCGGCCAGCGGCAGCAGAAGCAGCCCCAATGCCGACGCGCTCAGCCCAGCGATGAGCAGGCGCCTGCTGCCCCACCTCCGGTCCAGCAGGCCCGCGGGCAGGCAAAAAAGGGAGAAGGCCAGGGCTCCCGCACCGTTCACCACGCCGATGAACTCTGGGCCGTAGCCCAGGCGCAAGAGGTAGAGATTGAACAGGACAACGCGAATTCCGTCCCAGGCAAAGCCACGCAGGATAGAGGTAAAAAGGTAGAGCCGGACATCCCGGTTGAACAGGCGGAGCTTTCCCAGATAGGAACCTATCATTGGCTGGAGCAGGCTCGCGCCTAGATCCTCTCGAATTTGTCCACGGTCTTTTCGGAGCGGACATTGCCCGTATGCGCCGTATCCTGGGGCTCAAAGAGCAGGATCTGAGCCTCATCCTCAGCCGCCGGTTTGTGTTCCACACCGCGGGGCACGACGATGAACTCCCCCTCTTGCAGGACAACGTCCCTGTCCCGGAAATGGATGGTCACGCGGCCCTTGACGACCAGGAACATCTCGTCTTGCGTCTCGTGCTGGTGCCAGATGAACGCGCCGCACACCTTGGCCAGCAGAATGTGCTGCCCGTTGAGTTCGCCCACGATCTTGGGCGACCAATAGTCATCAAACAAGCCAAACTTTTCGACCAGGTTGACCTTGTCCATAAACGGTCCCTCTCTGGCTGTGCCTATTCGCCCGCAGTTGGCTGTTGATCCAGAAACGTGGGTAGTTCCGCGACGCTGGAAAGGATGCGCGCGCCCTCAACACGCTCCAGCGCCTCGCGGGTACCGCTGCCAGAGAGCACGCCGACCAGCAGCCCGGCGCCCGCGTTCCGACCGGCCTGCAGATCGAGGACGGTATCGCCCGCCTTGGCGACGCGACGAACGTCCACCACGCCGGTAGCCTCCATGGCTCGGAAGATCATATAGGGCGCGGGCCGGCCCTGGGCCACGTCATCGCTGCAAATGCTGGCATCAATGGCACCCCTGGTCCAGCCCAGTCCGATCCAGGATGAGGTCCGTCACCCGCCGGTAGAAACCGGTCGTCAGGGCAATCTTGATCCCGCGCGCCCGCAGCCAGGCAAAAGTCGCCTCCGTGCCAGGGATGGGCCGCAGATCCAGCCCGGCCAAAGCCTTCTTCCAGGCTGCTTTGGAACGCGGCGTAGGCATCCTCGACACGCTGGTCATTGCCTGAAGAGTGGGAGCCCCATCGCTGCTCGACAAAAGCACGCAGAACGCTGCGCTTGGAGGCGCCTCGCCACGGTTGCAGGTCCGCCTCGGTCACGACAATCTGCTGCTGGCCCAGGGCATCCCTGAAAGCATTGAAAACCTGCCCCCCATCCGCTACAGTCGTCCCGGCCGTATCAAAGACAAGCAACTCAATCATGGCTGGCAAGCTCTTTTCCAGGGCGCCGGATCACCGGCGCGCGCCTTTCAGGAGACAGGGTCCTGGTAGGGAACCTCTCCATAGGTCACATCGTACTCCAGGTAGAGCTTGAGCAAAGCCAGCGCCTCACCCCAGCCCGCCGCACAGTCGACCAGCGCCTCCACATCCTTTTGGGTCATCTTGTGGCCGCTTTCTTTCACCGACAGCCGGGTGCCGGGTCCCAGCGCCTCGAGATCGAACTCGATGGTCGTGGTGCTGTCGCCAGGCGTCCACTGAAAGACAAAGCGGCGCGGCGGATCAGCTTCCAACACCGGGCCTCCGGCTGTCGCCGTGTAGCGGTCAACCTGGGCCTCCACCCAGCGGAAGAGAAGGGCCCCGCCCGGCCGGGGGTCCACCTCCATTCCCTGAGTGAACCAGGCATCCCACACCGAAGCCGTGGTCAGGGCCTCGTAGACGCGCCGAGGCGGAACGGCAATGTAGGTATTGACCTGGATGGGAGGGAGACGGATCTCGGTGCTCAAACGAAGCCTCTCCTCTCTTGACGCTCCTTCTTATTCGAGCGGGTACCCAATTCGATGGAATAACGGCGTTGGTGAGCATTGGCCTGTCCAGTATACCGCCAAACCCGCGCCGGGTCAAGCGGCCCAGCCGGTCGACCAATATGACAACGAATCTACGGGATTTACCGAATCCACCCCCAACCGATTCGCTCAATCCTCTTGATTCGTTGTCATATTGGCCGGCATTACTTGTCCACCTATGCGGGCATGACAGGACAGGCCACAGGTCCGCGCTACTTCCCGATGGGCGCCCAATCCACCATTGCCGCCGCGACCCAGGATGGCGCCGGAGAGTCGTAGAGATCGGTGGTGTCGGTGTAGGTCAGATCCAGGATGGTACCCGACATGGGTCCGCGCAGGTAGCGAAAGACCTGGCCGGCGTCGCGTGCGTCGCTTTTGGCGCTGACACAGTGCTGGTTGTAGCCCCAATAGTCACCCCTGGACAACAGATCGATCCCCTCCTGGATACGGGATCGAGCCAGAGCCAGGCCGCCCTCTGCCGGGTAGAATGCCTTATCCACGGGATCGCCATAGCTGATACCGTGGTGAAAAGAGTCGGCCGTGGAAATGACCACGGCGTCCCGGGCGATCTCTTCCAGCTCTTCGATCCCCGGCAGGGTGTCCGGCCTGCCACCCGCCAGGTAGGGATAGCGGACAATCACTTCGGGGCCCTCGATACCACGGCGGGCCAACTCGGCCTCCCACAGGAGGTAGAAGCTATACAGAGAGTGGTCCCAGCGCCACTCCTCACGGCCGGGCAGCCCCGGGCCCTGGATGCCGCGCAGAGGCTCCTGGGCCAGATCTCCTCCACCCTGGGCGACACGCACCCGGGCCGACTCCATCTCCTCGCTCAAAGAATGCAGCACGCAGACGAGAAGCACCCGGTCGGCGCCGCTGTCCAGACAGGCGTGGATGGCTGCCGCCACCTGGTGGCCGCAGTCGTCGACCCCCGCGTGGGCAAAGACCAGTACGCCGCCGGCCCCCAATGTAGGCGCCAGGTCCCAGCGCCGGCCCTCCTCCAAAAGGCCAAGGATCGCGGCCTCATCCAGCGCATCGTGCTCTTCCTGGTAGATCCGGTGAAGGTCCGCCCGCAACTGCTCATAGTCTGGTTTCATGCCCTAGTCCTCCTGATCTTGTTTTGGCGGGGCACTGGCCTGCCCCGCTGTTTTGGTTTTCGTGATATAGGCCGCAACGACGTCCTGGCCCTCACCCCAGTCAAAGGATTCGATGGCCGCCTGCCAAACGTCGTCGGGCACAGGATCCTGTGGCCCACAGCCGGCCCTGGCGGCCAGGCGCCGGACGCTGGCTACAAAGCGGCCCGGTATGTTCTCGCCGGTGACAATGCCCAGCAGAAAAACCTCCGCCATCAAGCCGCCCGCGCTGAGAAGCCCGCTGTCGCGATAGGCCGCCCGGATCCTGTCCAGATCATAGGCGACTGCCCTCAGCGTGGCCTGCCAGCGGCCGCCCTGCCAGTCCAGTATGGCGTACTGGGCCCGGGCGTCGCCGTTGTTGGGTGCTCCCACCGAGCCAGGGTTGAGCACCAGCAGCGCCTCGCTCTCCTGGTTCCAGGGGATGTGCGAGTGCGCGCAGACCAGCACGGTTTCCTGGCAGCCGGACAGCACGTCCGTCAGGCGGCGTACCCGGTGGTCATCCGGCAGCAGTCCGGCCCGGCTGAAAGCTTTCAGCGCCACCGGATCGCCGTCCGGATACAGGAACTCGCGCGTGCTCCAGGGCGTACCGTGGACCATGCGGATGGGGTCAGCGCCATTCACGGACACAAGCTGCTGGTCCGGCAGGCCGGAGATGAGCGCCAGGTCGTCCCGGTCGAGCTGCTGGTAGTACCAGCGCAGGTTGGACCACAGATCGCCGGCGTACCAGGAAGCGGGCGCCCGCCCCGCGTGGTAGTCCAGCAGGTATTCCTCGCCGTTGCCCCGGATGAGCCAGGCATCCAGGGCGCGCAGCCGGGCGACGGTCTCCCCGGCCTGAGGCCCGCCGCTGATGTCGCCAGCAACGAGGTAGCCGTCCACGCCCTGGTGCCGGGCATCGGCCAGGACGGCCTCCAGGGCAGGCAGGTTGCCGTGGGTATCGGCCAGAACCGCTAGACGCATGGCACGCGACTCTCGGCGTCCATGGCGCTACGCGGTCGGCGTCCCGGATGAACGGCCGACCAGCTCGCCCCTGGGAACGCGGAAATAGAGCCAAAAAACGGTAGCGCCGGCGGCCACCAGGGCCGCGCCGACGAGGAACAGGGCGCGATAGCCCAGCGCGGCAGCGGCATAGCCGCCGATCAAAGTCATAATGGCCAGGCCAAGCCCCGAACCCATCATCACCGCGCCGGACATTGCCCCCCACCAGCGCCGGGTGACCAGGTTCTGGCTGTAGACACGGATGGGCCCCGTAGACGCGGAAAACATGGCAATGCCTCCCACAAAACCGGCGCCCGCCGCCCACCATTGGGGGATCAGGGCCAGCGGCAACATGGCCAGGGCCACGCCCATGGTCCCCCAGGAGACCATCCGGCCATTGCCCCAGCGGGCGGCGCCAAGAGGAGCCAGCAGCGCCGCCGGCACGGAGACAAACTGCCCCATGGCGATGAGCGCCCCGATGACGGCCGTGGACACGCCCAGAGCATCGTCCAGGTAGACGTTAAAGAAGGTCATGAGCGGCCCTCTTCCGGCGAAACGCAATCCCACAACCAGGACCATCATGACGATGAGGGCATAGGGCGGCCGGCTGGTACGGCCGGCCTGCGCCTCCTCCTCTACGGATTCAGCCCTGGCGACTTTCTCTTCGTCGGCAGCGATCTCGCTGGCGGGAATCAGGGCCAGGATCCCGGGCACCAGCATCGCGGCGGCCAACAGCAGGGGATAGCGATAGGCCGCCGGGTCTTGCGTCGATACCCCCAGGAGGCCGGCCACCAAACCCGGCAAAAAACCGGCCACGAGGCTGCCAGCAAAACCCGCCATGGGCATCAGCGCAATCTGCGCGGCAAAGGCATAGTCGCGCTCTTCCCGTCCCGTGGCCCCCATCAGAAAGGGCAGGCTGTTCACATAGTACAGGACCAGGCCCAGGTAGGTGATCACGGTCGCCGCTGACAGCCAGGCCACCCGCCACGCTTCCGGCAAAAGTTCGACCAGGGGCAGCAAGCCCAGCCCGGCCGCCATCAGTGCCACGCCGATCAAAATCATGCGCCGGCTGCCCAAGCGGGCGCCCAAAAGGCCAGCAGGCAGACTTACCAGGGCAAAAGCAAAGGCCCCGATGCCGTTGATCACACCAACGGTTTCGGGGCCATAGTCCAGGCGCAGCAGGTAGAGGTTGAGCAAGACAGTACGGACGCCGTCCCAGGAAAAACCAATGAGAGCCGTGGCCACGAGAAAGAGACGCACGTCCCGGCTGAGCAGGCGAAGGTTCGCGATGTAGGTTTTGGCCATATAATCAGCTCCGATTTGAACGGCTCGGAGTATACCATCACTGGTCACAAAAAGCAAAGATGGCCCTCGTCAAAAGGGCCATCTATCCCTGGCATTGCCAACTCAAGGCTTCCGAAGTCTCAGAAGACTCTGAAAGTCTGCTCTCAGCCCCTATCCCTCCGGCAACCGGTCAAAAGCCGCCGCCGCATTCACCTCGACGATACGAGCCGCGTCCTGCCCATAGCGCGCGGCGAACTCTGCCAGCGCATCGCGCGCGGCGGCTTCCCCTTCCTCGCCCATCTCCTCGACGAGTACCTCCGTCATTGTCTTGTACAGGTGCCCCAGGTGGTACTCCCAGGGCATCACGGTCTGCCCCCTGGGCTGGACCCCGCTCTCCAGATCCGCGCCATGGTAGACAAACTCGCAACAATCGTCGCCACTGGACTTGATGCTGTTCACACCCAGGCGGATGTCGGGCCCAAAGCCGCGCGCCAGGGCGTGGTCGACCTCAAGGCAATAAAGCCGGCCGTAGGGCATCAGCGCCTCGTCCTGCCAGGCCCGGTGCCAGGGGCATTCGAGCACGTGCTGGACCGGGTCGGGCGCCTCTCGCACCAGCTCGGCGGACGTAGAACCCTCCGGCGCCCGCCATTCGCCGTAGGCCCGGTAGGCGTTCATGTCCAGCGGCCAGCCATCGGCCTCCGCCCGCAGAGCCATGCGATGGCCCCGCTGCTCGCCATAGCGCCGTACCCCACGGCGCACGATGGCCTCGCCCCGCGCCTCACCCTCTCGCTGGGCCACCGCCCGCGCCAGCCAGGCGAAAAGCAGTGCGTGGTGGGTGGGGGTGAACTCTGTTGGTCGTTCGTTACTTGTCATTTTCATCCTCCATTGTCACAGTCTAGACTTCCGAAGTTTGGGAAAACTTCGGAAGTCTGCTGCTAGCGTCGGCGGCTGGCAGCAAAGACCACAATGGCTGCGATGGCGATCATGGTCGCCAACAGCCCTAGGCCGATGGCCAACTCTGCGACTCCCATCTTACACCTCCAATCTACAGCAGCCGACGAGCAGAACGCAGGTATCAGGACTTCGGCTCCGGATCGGCCAAATACGGCAAGAACCTGGCCCGCATCTCGTCGCTCATCCGGTAGGGCCGCTTTGACTCGAGGTGGATAAACAGCCCCTTCTGTGAGCCGGACGCGGCCAGGGCGTCGCCGTTCCTGTAAAAGCGAAAGGCGAGCCGGGCCGAAGCGCGCCGAAGCTCCGAAAGCCACACCTCGGCCCGGACCCGGTCACCCAGGTACAGCGGTTCCCTATAGGCGATCTCTGTACTGGCCAGGACGGGGGCGATGCCCTCGCGGGTGAGCGCTTCGATGGGCAGGCCTATCGCCTCCAATAGCTTGGTACGGCCGATTTCCATCCACTGGATATAGACGATATTGCTGACGTGATTGGCAAAATCGATCTGAAAGGTATAGATCTCTAGTTTGAACTCGACCTTTTTCATTTATATCACCCCGATTTTCCTCGCCCAGAGGCGAGTACGACGCGGATTTGCATGGAGGATGCTTATGTCATCTTCAGGGGAAGGCTTCCTCAAAAAAACGCCCCTCAAAGACCCGGGTCACGGCGCCCGCCATGGAGACCGACCCATCCTCAGAGATGGCGATGTCGATGACCCCGCCTGGCATGTGGACCGCGATCCGCGCTTCGCACAAGCCCAGCCGGTGGGCCACGGCTGCCGCGGCGCAGCTGCTGCTGCCGGAAGCCAGGGTATAGCCCACCCCGCGCTCCCAGATCTCGATCTGGATGGTGGCGCGGTCAAGGACGCGCATGAATTGCACGTTGGTCCGGTTGGGAAAGCGGGCATCGCACTCGACGTGGGGGCCCAGTCGCTGGGCCGTCTCGGCACTCACCGTTTGTCCCAGGACCACGCAGTGGGGGTTGCCGATAGTGAGGGCGCTGTAGGCCAGCGCCTGTCCTTCTACGTCCAGGACCTCATCGATGACCTCCCTCGGCCGGTCCCAAGACCGGGATCTGGCGGCTGTCAAAGCTCACCCGTCCCATTTCGACCGTCACGCGCCGGCCCCCCGGGTGGACCCGCGCCTGGACGAGGCCGCCGGGGGTTGAAATGGTGAAGGGTTCCTCACCCACCAAACCCCTGTCCCACAAGAAGCGGGCAAAGATGCGCAGGCCGTTGCCGCTCTTTTCAAACTCGCCGCCGTCGGGGTTGAATAGCCGCAGCCCAAAGTCGGCCCCCAGCGTCGCCAGCGGGCCCAGCAGGATGCCGTCGGAGCCCAGGCCATAGTGCCGATCGCAGACAAGACGGATCTGAGATGGAGACAGCGTCTGACCCGGTTCTCCGGGCTCCGTGACGAGATAGTCGTTGCCCAGCGCTTGATACTTGGAAATCTGCACCCGAGTACCCTACCTACCTGGCCGCCTGCGCCAGGCGCCGGCGGGCAAAATCCTGATGAGCAGCCCAGGCTGCTAGATGGTATTCTGATGGCATTGTGTGCATTCGGGTTGCCTGATATTGGCTGTGGAGGGCAAGATGCCGGAGGCCAGCGATCGAATCTGCGGGCTAGACGCCAGGCACAGTGTAGGCATCACGGATCCTCAGGATGTCCTCGATGTGGCCAGCAACATGCTGTGTCTGCATCTCAACGACCCAGGCGACGGTGACCTCTTGTTCCCGGCCGCCGGGCCAGCGAACGGTAATGCAACGAGCCAGCGGGTTGGGCGTGTGGCACAGCAACTGTACGGTCCGCCGGCGGTTTGCCTCCAGCAGGGCCAGCGAAGGCTCAATCGCCCGCTGCGAATAGGCCCACAGCTCCACCCACTCGTCCTGGGGCCTATCCCAGTACCATTGCAAGGCAAACACGGCCCGCTCGGCGGCACCGCCTTGCTCGCCACCTTGGCCCAGGGCTGCCAGGATGCACGTCTTCCAAAGGTCATCGCCGTCGGCCAGGTGGTGCACGATCTTCCGGATGGTCCAACCACCATCTGGAGGGGCCAGGTCCAGGGCCTCGTTGTCGAGGGTTGCCAGGGCCTCTCTCAGCACCTCAGGCCCGTGGGCATAAGCAGCCAGTAGTTTGTTCATATCCGGTGACCAATCCTGGTCGGCCATAGTATCCCTCTCAGTTGTCGTCAAGGGCTTCTGAAAACCTTGCGGCCTGCGCCCTAAGCGGCAGCGTCGAATGACCTGTAGAATTCCGGCAATGCCTCGCCCAGCGCCAGCCCCAGTGCCTCCTGCGAATCGGTGAGCCGTAGACTACTGGCTTCGGGCGGTGCGCCCGTGCTGCCCAGCACCAACTCGGCCCCGCCGTCCTTCAGTTCCGAAAGTGGTACATCCCGTCGCGCCGTCTCAAGGACCTGCTCAGGGCTCATCCACAACAGCCAGGGCAGCTCCATCGTCGGGTAGGGCTGGCCCTTCAGGTCGGCCAGAAAAACGATGAGACAACCCTGCCCCTCGTTGCTCGCGTGCCAGGGCTGGTGCGGAGGGGTCCGGTAGTGGCGGTACACGACCGCGGCCGGCCGCTGCGAGCCCTGGAGTTCGGCCCATTCCAACTGCTTCTGGCCGCGGACCACCAACGTCCTGCCGCAGGGGACCAGCTTGACCCGGCAGCCTTCCCCAGATCCCTCGCCGCACCCGATCTCTTCCCGCGCCTCACGTAGCACGCCCAAGGCGTAGGTCTCATCTTCCTCTTCGATGCCGCCGCCGATACCGGTCAGCTCTATCAGCGGCCGCTTGTCCAACTCCCGGATGGGGCGTATGCCATAAAGAAAGCGACCTTCCTGGCGCAGGATGAGGCTGGTACCCACAAAGCTATCGCTGGGGATCAGGTCCTCCAGGTGCAAGGAGCTGGCCTTCTCCGGGATTGCCTTGGGTAAGGTCGGCGATTCTATCTCTCATCAACGGGACTGTCTCCTTGGCCTGTGCATCTCGCCACGGGCTTGGCCTCCAGGCACGTGGATTGTAGCACAGTTCGATGGCAGCGTCAAGGCTCCGGCCGAGCCCTAGAAGCTTCTGGTCGCCACGGCATCCTCGCTATAGGCGAAGGTCTCCGACCGACCCCAGCGGCGCGTCGACCTGTTGGTAGGCCTTATGGAGATCGGGCATCTATCCTCTAGAGATAGGCGAAGGTTTCCGGCCCGCTCCCAGCGCAGCTAGAGATCTCGCCGAACAGGAGGCGGGCATGACGGCATGAGACTATCCAGGGTTGAATACAACGGCCTGGCCTCAGGTTGACAGCCGTAGACTTTTGCCTATAGTGTCGACTCCGGAACCGAGGGATCGCATTACTTGACATTTATCTAGTTTTCGGTATAATTTAGAATTCTTTACCGTTTTCAAGCGGAAATCATCAGGTTCCGGCGCAAAGGAGAAGCCACCAGACCGGACCGCGACGACAGGCCCAACAACCACATCACCCAACAGGAGCGACTACTTTGAAGCGCAACCACGACACCCCACGACATCCAATCCGGACCCGACATTGGCAATGGGCCTCCGGAACCTGTCCACCGAACTGCCTGGCCGTCGGACTGATCCTGGCCGCCACTACACTGAGCCTGAGCGGTATGGAGCGCGTGCCGTCTGCCCGCGCTCAGGCGCCGTCTGCCAACGGGCCCCGGCAACCTCAAAGGGCGCCGCTGCGTCAGGAGACCGGGCCGGAGGCGGCGCTGCCGGCCCTCCAGCTTGATGCCGGCTCCCTCCTGGCCCCGCTAAATCTGTCCCACCTGTCGGAGCAGAGGCTGGACGCAACCAGCCTGAGCCAGGATCTGCCAGATACCTTCGACTGGCGCGACCAGAACGGCACCAACTATGTCACAGCCGTCAGGGACGAACGCTCCTGCGCTGCCTGCTACGCCTTTGCCTTCCTGGGACAGATGGAGGCCAGGCTCCTGATAGACGGCGCCGGCCGCTACGACCTCTCTGAAAACCATGCCAAGGAATGCAACTGGTCCGCTCGCAGCCGCTTCGAGTCCCCACCGGGATCTCCCTGGGGAAGCTGCAGCGGCGGCAACAGTTTCATGCTGGCCAATCTATTCTCCCAGACCGGCACGGTGCTGGAATCGTGCGACCCCTACGTGGCCGGCGACGTGGACTGCGGCGCCTCTTGCCCCTACCAGCAGACCGTCCTGGACTGGCGCCTTATTACGGCCGGACCTCCGCCGGATCCCCAGGTGCTCAAGCGCTATCTCTACGACCATGGTCCGCTCAACGTCTCCACCTTCATCGACCTGGACGGCGGGTTCCATCCCGACTACGACGGCTCTTTCACCATGGACTACAGGGTCGCTCCGGAGCGGGTCAATCACACCGTCCTGCTCGTCGGCTGGAGCGACGAGCTGCCGCCTGTACGAGGCGAGATCACCCCGGCGGAAGGCTGGATCCTGAAGAACAATTGGGGTCCAGACTGGGGCGACCAGGGATACTTTTATGCCAGCTATGGCGCGGCAAACATTGGCGCCTTTTCGAACTTTGTGCACGAGTGGCAGGATTATGACCCGGATGGCGCGCTCTGGCACTATGACGAGGGTGGCTGGCGGCATTCTTGGGGCTGCAAGGAGACAACCGCGTGGGCTCTGGCCAAGTTTCGATCACCCGAAGAGGCCAACATTGAGCGCATCGAGTTTTGGAGCACCGATGCCACGACAGACGTGGACGTATTTCTCTACAGAGACTTTGACGGTGACGCGCTCAGCGGCCTGCTGTCCAGCAGGCTGGACAGTCACTTTGGCGAAGCTGGCTATCACTCGGTCCGCCTTGATGCCCCCGTTCGCGTGGCGCAGGGCCAAGAAGTCGTCGCGGTGGTGCGAGCAACCAATGTAAGCTATGGATTTCCCTTTGGCGGCGACCCTGACGGCAAGATCGAGCCCGGGCGAACTTATCTCAGTTGTGAAGGGCACTGGTGGCACGACATGGGCGACAGCTATGGTACCGACTTGGGCATCCGGCTGCGGACCACGGCGGCCGAGAGCCTGGCCTCAGCGCCGGCCCCAGAGGTCACCAGCATCACGCCCGGGAGCGGCAGCAACGACGGCATTCTGCACGTGTCCCGGCTGGCTGGTGCGAACTTTCAGCCTGGTTCCAGGGTCAAACTGACAAAGGCCGGCGAGCCGGACATCCAAGCCACAAGCGTCGTCGTCGACAGCGATTCTCGGATTGTCTGCGACATCGACCTGGCCGGGGTGGCCACCGGGAGTTGGGACGTGATTGTCAGCAATCCTGGCGGCCGCTCCGGCGCGTTGGACGGCGGCTTTGCTGTCGCCACCGCCGAAAAGAGGTGGAACGGGCGCGCCAGTACGGATTGGCACACGCCTGAGAACTGGAGCCCGGCCGGGGTACCGTCGCGTGTTGAGAATGTGTCCATCCCCGCCACCGGCAACGACCCCATCATCTCCGAAAGCGATGCGGCCGCGCAAGACCTGACCATAGAGGCGGGCGCCATGCTCGACCTGACGACACGGGACCTGCGCGTAGAGGGAAAGGTCACCAACGACGGAAAGCTCAAGCAGACGAAAACGGTGACCAGCGACGGTACGACGCCGTTCCTCCGCCTCTCCAATCGTGCCGGCGATCGGGCAGCGTACTATGGGTTGGACATAGAAAAGGCATACGGAACGGAGCAAAGCGAGGGCGGAGAGATGCCGGCCCCCGGGGAGCAAGCCGGCTCGAACTTGACCGACCCGGCTGCACACTGGTATAATGGAGGCCAAGAGGATCACGAAATCACGTTCGGGGGTCCCGGCGCCGCTGACTATGGAAGCAGTTGGCAGGGCCCCGCTTCAGAAAAGAGCCCCTACGCACCACAGCCGGAAGCCAGCTACCCAGCTCCAGATACGGCCCAGGTACAATCCAAGCAAGACCTGGGCAGCAAAGCCGGCGGGCCGGTCGTCACCGTCACCATATCGGGCAACCAGCAGTGCAATTGGCGGGCCACCGGGGTGAGGCGCTGTTACGAAATCCGGAGCAGCGTCCCTCTGAGAGCGGCCGTGCGCTTCTTTTTTCGTGAAGCCGAACGCAATGGACATAGGCTGGACGGCCTGAAGGCATTTCGCTTTGGGACGCAGTGGGCTGAGGTTCCCGGCCCGCATGACCGGGGAGCCCTGGACCCAGGCGAGGCGCAGTACGTTGAGGTCCGGGGCATCGAGGCTTCTTCTCAGTTTTCTCTGGACCGGCCGTCCCAATGGATAAGCACCGTCTACCTGCCCTTGGCTATACATCACTGGCCCTGATTCACCCGAAAGGGCAGCCTGGCGCCGAAGGGTTTGGAACAGTCGGAATGGGAGACTGAGAATGAACCACAGTGAACAGCGGCACCGGGAGCCAGGCAGGGGCTGGCTACGCCCATTATTCAGCCTGTTGATGGTCGTCGCCCTTCTCGTCACCGGCGCGGCGGGCGGTGCAAGCCAAGGCCAGGGCCCAGCCAGCCTGAGCCCGGCATCCCTGATCCCGACCTGGCCAACTATGGCCACCCCAAACTGGAATGGTCCCTGAACCAGCTTCTCTTGGCCTATGACCGCGCTGGCATGAAGGGCGCGCAGGCATTCTCGGCGACCGGCGCGGTAGATGTGGCAGAGGGTCGCGTGACGGTGACCATCCATGCTGCCCCCCAGGTACTCGAGGACCTCGCGGCCTCCCTGTCCGAATTGGGAGGCGAGACTCAGAGCCACTATGGCGAGCGATTGGTCGCCCGCGTACCCATCGACGCCCTGGAACCGCTGGCCGAACGCGACGAGATCAAACTTATCACCGAGCCGCGGCAGTCCATCCTCCTGGAACCTGAACTGGCGGCCGGCAGCTACACCTCGGAGGGGGTCGCCGCCTCAAACGCATCGGCCTGGCACGCTGCCGGCAATCTGGGTGCCGGTGTGCGCATTGCGATTATCGACAAAGGTTTTAGCGGCTATAGCAGCCTGCTGGGTTCCGACCTGCCGGGAAGCCTCGTAACCTACGACTGGACCGGCCGCGGGATCGGCGGAACACCCCACGGCACATCCTGCGCTGAGATCGTTCACGACATGGCGCCTGAAGCCACCCTCTACCTGCACAAAGTAAACTATACGACCGAACTCGGGCAAGCCGTCGATCAGGCCATCTTTGACGGCGTGGACGTCATCAGCATGTCCATAGGCTGGATCACGGACGGGCCTGGCGACGGAACGGGATACCTGGCCGATATCGTCAAAAAAGCGCGACAGAACGGCATCTTTTTCGCCACCGCGGCGGGCAACGAGGCATACGAGACCTGGCACGGTACCTACCAGGACGACGGCTCCGGCCTCCACCAGTGGGCACCGGGCGAGTGGATCAACGAATTCACCGCCTATCTCAACGCGGGCCAGGAGATGCGCATAGGGCTTCACTGGGACGATTGGTCCAGCACCGGCCAGGACTATGACCTGGAGCTCTACCGCTGGACCGGCTCGTCCTGGACCCTCGAGACCGCCTCGCGCAACCGCCAGAGCACCGTGTACCCCACGCCCGAAGAGTGGATCGGCATCTATGCCCCCACCAGCGGGACCTATGGCCTGGCTGTCAGGCGCTACAGCGCCTCGCGGAACGCCTGCTTTCGGGTACTGGCGCCCAAGCTGGGAGTGCTGGAACACTATAGCGCCGGGCGCAGCCTGACCTACCCCGCCGACGCGACCGACGCCATCAGCGCCGCCGCGCTGGACGCAGGCTCACCCTATCCGCTGGAGAGCTATAGCTCGCGGGGCCCCACCTTTGGCCCGGGCGGGGCCTGCAGCGGCGGCGCGACCAAACCCGATATGGGCGGCTATGCCAACGTCTCGACGGCAAGCTACGGCCCCAACGGCTTCAACGGGACTTCTTCGGCCACGCCCCACCTGGCGGGCGCCGCGGCCTTGGTCAAAGACGCCTTTGCCGCCTACACGCCCACCCAGGTACAGGCATTCCTGGAGCAGCGGGCGGTGGACCAGGGGACGGAGGGCAAAGACAATAGCTACGGCAGTGGACGTCTGAATCTGGGAACACCTCCCGACAGCGGCAATACTCCCCCGGCCCTCTCAGGTCTGCCCGACCAGACCTTACCCATGGATACCAGCAGGGAGCAGGCCATTGACCTGTGGGCCTACACCAGCGACGCCGAATCGAGCAGCGCCGAACTGGTCTTTGCCATCGACAATGCGCCGGATCCCAGTGCAGGCGTAACCATCAAGAACAACCGCTACGTGGCCATCCAACCCGCCAGCGGCTGGATGGGCCAGGCGGACGTGGCGGTCAGGGTCGCCGATCCTGGCGGGCTGTCCGACACCGATGCATTCATAGTTACGGTAACGGCCCCCCTGACAACCTGGACCGGAGCAAGCAGCGCCGACTGGCACACAGCCAGCAACTGGTCGCCCGTTGGCGTACCCACGGCCGGGGACGACGTCCTCATCCCAGACGCCGCCCGGGATCCGGTCGTCGACTCGGGCAACGCTGCCGCCAGAAACTTGACCATCGCTCGGGGGGCCGTTCTGGACCTGACCAACCGCAAGCTGACCGTCGAGCAAGACTTGACCAACGACGGGACGCTCAAGCAGACGCGTCCCGTGGCCGACGGCGGCACGACGGCCTTCCTGCGGATCGGCAACCAGGCCGGGGACCAGACCAAGTACTACGGGGTGGACTTGACCCCCTCAGCAGGAACAGGCATCACTGCCGGTGGAGACCCGGCCAGCCGGGCGACCCTGCTCGTAGCCCCAGATCCATCCAGCCCAGGGACCCAGCCCACCGACGCCCTGGGCCAGACGGTCCTGACCTCCATCGCCGATGCCGGCCTGCTCAAGGGCTACCCATCTACAAACTATGGCGGCGTCTGGACCATCCCCGACCTGGCCCGGCCGACCGGCATGATGTGGGCCGGCTATGATGCCTATCTTGAGCCCAACGGCAAAGTGGCTCGCAGCCTGCTCAGGTTCGATGACACCGACCTGCCCGACGGCGCAGAGATCAACCAGGCCACGCTGAGGCTCTACCTGATGGTCTCCAAGGGAGCAGCGGAAGACAGCTCCGTGGTCACGGCCTATCGTGCCACTTCGGACTGGTCCGAAGACACGGTGACGTGGAACAGTGCCCCCGGCTATGCGGGAGGGGCTGGCAGCCAGTCCATTCCCCACGCGGCGTGGGGCTGGTACGAATTTGACGTGACAGAGATGGTCAGGGGCTGGCACGACAGGAGCAGCACGAACCACGGCATCTACCTGCTGGGCCAGGATTCGGAACCCGGCTGGCGGGGTTTTGCCACCCGCGAGGAGGCTACCACTCCCCAGCTCATTGTCCAGCACTCTGACTCATCCAACGCCGCTCCCTTGCTCAATGGGCTGCCCGACCAGACTGTGCAGGAGAACGGAACGCTGGAAGGGGCCATCGATCTGTGGCAGCACGCCAGCGACGCCGAGGATGAGCCGGCGGCTCTCGCCTTCTCCATCGACAACTCGCCGAACCCCGGCGCGGGCGTTGCCATCGACGCCAATCGTTATGTTGACATTTACCCCCGCGCGGACTGGACAGGATCGACCAACGTCCAGATCCGGGCTCAGGATACCGGCGGACTGAGCGACACCGATACCTTCCAGGTGCAAGTCAGCGAGGCCCCTCTGGTGACGGTCGCCATCGCCGGCCACCAGCACTGCGCCGGACGCATCAGTGGGGTGAACCGCTGCTACGAGATCCAGGCCAGCGCGCCGCTGGAAACTGGCGTGCGCTTTTACTTTACCGAGGTGGAGCGCCTGGGGCTGAGCCTGGACGAGCTGGACGTCTACCATAATGCTGACGGCTGGCACCGGGAAGCTGGTAAAACCCTCTATGGCAGCGTGGATTTGGAAAAGGGCCTCTATGTCGAAGCGCAGAGTATCGAGAGCGCATCGCTCTTCGCCCTGGACACAGAAGCGGGCGCTGCGAATATCCTCTATCTGCCCATCGCTCGACACCAGGAACCGCCGGCGCCCGACGCCCCGGTCCTGGCGCCTATCGGCAACTCCGATGGCGACGGCAGCTATACCGTTACCTGGAGCCCGTCCAGCGGAGCCAATGCCTACACGCTTCAGGAGGACGACAACATCTTTTTCTCCAGCCCAACGATCCGCTATGCTGGCCCTGGAACCACCTGGCAGGCCAACAACGTGCGGCCCGGCTTCCACTACTACCGCGTTCAGGCCAGCGGCCCCTCTGGCGACAGCGACTGGAGCAACAGGCAGCCGGTCGAGGTCAAGCCGGATCCAACACAGACCGAGTACCGCTCCATCGAGGATACGGGCGTCTACGAGGGGGTTCCCGACCAAAACTTTGGGTCCAATGGCGACATGTACGCCGGCTATGGGGTGGCCAACTGCGGAACGCCGGTCGATTACCAGATCTCCCGCAGCCTGCTCAAGTTTGATCTAAGCAGCATCCCGGGTGGGACACGCATCGAGGAGGCCAGCCTCTTTTTGTGGCCCCACCGCCTCTGCTACATGCAGCCGACAACAACACCGCGCACGGCCACCACCTACCGTGCCACCGACCCCTGGTCCGAGGCATCGGTGACTTGGGACACCCAGCCCGTCGCTGGCGAGGCATATGGCTCGGCCTCCATCGCCCACCTGGATGCCGGGATCTGGCACTCTTTCGACGTCACCAACCTGGTACGAGGCTGGGTGAACGGCAGCCTGCCCAACGAGGGCCTCATGGTCCGCGCGTACGAGGCCCGCGACAGCCAGGGAGGCTGGCTCGGCTTTCACACCCGCGAGTCGGATCACAAACCCTATCTACTGGTCACCTTTGCCGACGCAGAGACCGCGGCCGCCAGCGCGAGCACGCTGGTTGTTGAGGAAGGGGTCAGGGGCCCGCTGCTGGTGGCGGGTTGTGAAGGCACGGGCGACGTGGAGGTGGCATGCGGGGGCGAGTGAGAAGCTCAGGTTCGTAGTAGGCGATTCATCGCCATAGGAGCGCGATGAATCGCGCACTACGAACGGGACCGTTCCCCCGATTCTGCTTGTGCTGGACCACAGTCCAGCACTCTGAGACCAACCAAGAACTCCGGAGCAAGTAGCATCCGGCTTCGTTCAGGCTGCCCTTCAGTGCCGCAAGAGCGCGATGAATCGCGCACTACGAACAGTTCTGCACTCGGCGAGCAAAGGTTCGTAGTCAGCGATTTATCGCTGTTGGGCGAGGGATTCCCAGCAGCGCCTTCAATTCACAGGCCCTGCGTCCAATGCGAGCCCAGCGGATGACCCAGGTATCGTCTGGAATGCCTCGCGCCTACAATTGTGCCCATTTTCGCCCAGCACCACCGGTGATGCTGGGCGCTGAGAACGCGCCAGCCTTGCCAGCGAGCCGGTTCTGTTATTCCAGTATCCAGATCTCGCCGGAGCCGCCAGTCTGCCTTAGCTTGTTCATCTCTTCCATGAACACATAGGCTTCTGGAGGAAGATTATCAAACCACTCTGCGTATGCCGCCAGGCTCTCAAATTCCGTTTCTACGACGACCTGTCCCCAGGGAGAAAAGTTAGGCCTATAGATGCGGGTCGTGAGTTCTTTTCCCTCCACTTGTGCCTTCCACAGATCGACAAACTCCTGCAGCTCTATCTTTTTTGGCAGGTACGTCCAACGGACAGCTATCATCTTTCTGCTCCTTTCCTGTGAGCGGGCTCGCTCGCTTCTGGCGCGTCGCTGTCGTTCCAGTCATCGCCCATCTCGAAATCGCGGCAACCGGTTGCCAGGCCAAAACAACAAAAGCCAACCCCCTCCTGTGCTGCGGAGAAGACTGGCTTTAGATCCCTCATGCTCTCCAACCTCCGAAAAGAACTACGGTCTGCGGCGAGAGCAATGATGTAGGCTATTCAAGACCGGCCAAAGCTGGCTACATTATAGCACATTGGGCACAGTGTGTCAACGGGGAGATTGGTCGCTTGCGCATCCGTTTTGGTGGAAAGTCTGCCGGCGCAGACCGCCCTGGGCTAAAGACCCAGGGCTACGGAGCGGCGCCCCATGAAATGGGGCTTGAAGATGCGCGATTCAGGATGAGGAACGGGCTACTGTGCCACTGTCCCGGCGTGTGCCCTCAGCGCCACCGGTGACGCTGGGCACTCAGAACGCGCCAGCCTTCTCAGTAAGCTGTTCTTCTTATTCCAGTTCCCAGACCTCGCACGAGCCTCCAGCCCGCCTGAGTTCCTGCGACTTTTCATTGAACGCGATACGTTCTGGGGTAGCTGGCCTCTCAACCCACGCGATGTATTCGGTCATACTCTCAAATTCCATTTCCAGGACTACCTGATCGTAGGGAGAAACGCGGGGCTTGTAGATTCGGGCCTCGACTCCCAACTCCTCCCTTCTCGCCTTCAACAGATCTACGTACGCTTGCAGTTTCTTCCGTTTTGGCAAGGCCGTCCAGCGCACAGCGATCATCGTTCTGCTCCTTTCCTGTGAGGGGTTCGCCCACTCTTGCGGGCGCGGTGCTGTCGTTCGCATCGTCGCCCCCAGCGAGCTGCCGGCAACCGGTTGCCAGGCAGAAACAAGAAAGCCAATCCCCTCCTGAGCTGCGGAGCAGACTGGCTATGAATCTCTCATGCTCTGTAACCTCCGACAAGAACGGCGGTCTGCGATGAGAGCAACGATGTGGGCTATTCAAGACCGGCCAAAGCCGGCTACATTGTAGCACACTTGTCACGGTACGACAACAGGAAGGTTCCGGTGATTATCAACATCTAACCGCAGAGACCCTTCGAGGGACTCAGGGCAGGCTACAGAGAGCGCGGAGAAAACCTAAGAACGGTCCGGAGTCGGTGCCCTCTGCGGTGCCGCTTTACTGGCAAACTTCCCGGAAGCTGTACTCGCGAAGGTATGGTGTCCAGCGACGACGGCAAAGGCGGGTCAGCTTTGCATCCCATGTCGAGCTTCCGGGAAGTTGGGTCCTGTTTCCTGCTGAACATATCATCCTTCGGGACAGAACACAAAGAGGTCAAAGACGACCTGCGATTTGACACCCCAAGCAATCCCTGCTATCATATAGACGTATTCAAAATCATCTATGGGAAGGAGCACCCGGTGAGCATCGATTGCGTGGCCTTTTGCAGGGCCCTGGCCGACGATACGCGGCAGCAGATCCTGGCCATGCTCCTGCAGCAAGAGATGTGCGTGGGCGACATTGTGAAGGAATTCGATATGTCGCAGCCCACCATCTCCCACCACCTGAGCATTCTCAAGCAGTCCGCGCTGGTCACCAGCCGCAAGGAGGGCAAGCAGGTCTACTATGCTATCAACCGTGACAACGTGGTAGAGTGCTGCGGCATGCTCATGAGCAAGTTTGAGGCGGAGGGAGCCTGCGAGGCGTAGGCTCTTTTTTTGGATGATATATATCGACGTATAGAAATATGTACATGGGTTCAGCTAGACTTCCAAAGTCTTCCGAGACTTCGGAAGTCTGAATCCGGGGCATGAGCCAGACCTATCACCGGTCTGAGCAAAACTGAAGGAGCGTGTAACAGATGAGCGAGATCGTTCGTGATGAGCAGATCAAGGAGGCCGTACGTGATACCTATGGGCAGATCGCCCGCAGTCGCGGGCTGAAAGAGGCCCCCAGCGCAGCTCGCGCTGTAACAACGTGTTGTGGGCCGCAGCAATCGGGAACATCGTCCTGCTGCGACCCGGCCCCCGCGGCCGCTTCAAGCTGCTGCGACCCCATTGAGGTGTCCGGGGACACGGCTGGCCGGCTCTACTCGGGCCAGGAACTGGACGGCTTGCCCGAGACTGTGACGGACATGTCACTGGGCTGCGGCAACCCGACGGCCATCGCCGCGCTCCAGCCGGGCGAGGTGGTCCTGGACCTGGGCTCGGGCGGCGGCATTGACTGCTTTCTGGCCGCCCGCCAGGTCGGTCCTGAGGGCCGGGTCATTGGGCTGGACATGACGCCGGATATGATCAAACTTGCCCGCCGCAACGCGAAAAAGATCGGGGCCAGCAACGTCGACTTTCGCTATGGCGAGATGGAAGAGATGCCGCTGCCCGACGAGACGGTGGACGTGGTCATCTCCAACTGTGTCATCAACCTGTCGCCGGACAAGGACGCGGTCTTTGGCGAAGTCAACCGGGTACTGCGCCCCGGGGGCAGGATGAGCGTGTCGGACATTGTCCTGAACGGCGAGCTGCCCCGGCCGATCCTGGACAGTCTGCATGCCTGGGCCGGCTGCATCGCCGGCGCCCTGGACCAGGGCGACTATCTGGCCAAGATCGAGGCGGCCGGATTCGAGGGGATTGAGGTCGAGTCGAAGGATTATATCCGCTTTAGCGAGACCGCCGAGGCAGCCGACGTCCAGTCTTTGCTGGAGGGGACGGGTCTCAGGCCCGGCGATCTGGATGACAAGGTGGCCAGTATTCGGGTTCGGGCGCAGAAGGTGGCATGATTGGGGATTCATTCGCCAGATCAGACCTCGGAGGTCCAAGGCAGACCTCCGAGGTCTGGTTTTTGCCCGCTCGATATGACAACGAATCTACGAGACCCACCGAATCCGGTCCCGGCCGATTGGCTCAATCCTCTTGATTCGTTGTCATATTCGACGGCGAAACCTGGCCCCCTGCGCAGGTATGACGGGCCATTGGCCAGGGTTGGAGCGAACGAAAAAGACCTCGGAGGTTGGGGAAAACCTCCGAGGTCAAGATAGCCAAGTTTTTCCCCTGCCCTTTCTCGCCAGGCCGATGAGAAAGGGCAGGGGCGCCCGTGGGGGGGAGGAGTTGGGCCGCTTCGGCCCTATCCTGTGATCAGTGTAGCACATATGGCGCGCTTTGTCTATGGGGTGTTTCCCTACCTTTTGGCCGGGAAACACCCCATATTGGGTGGGGGAAAACCCTACCTTGCTACGAAGAACCCGATAATGTGTCATTCTGAACGAAGTGAAGCATGCCCTGAGGTACGAAGGGAATCTCGGCAAGCACAGAAGAGATCCCCTTCGGCTGCGCTCAGGACATGCTTCGTTTCACTCAGGATGACGTTGCAGGGCGGCAGACTGTAATTTGGCCCGTAAGGTGCTTGCGCTACAATGGTTCTTAGGGACTGAAAACGCGTGCAGGTGACAGGGACCTGCCATTCAAGAAAAGGGGTGCAAGCATGGAAGATCTGTTGAATTCGATGATCAACGAGGGCGGAGGCGAATCCGGCGATGAAGATGCTGGCGATGATCCGCTGGCCAGCCTGTTGGGCAGCATGATGGGCGGCGCTGGTGCAGCTTCCGGCGATGAAGACGCGGGCGATGATCCGCTGGCCGGCATGCTGGGCAGCATGCTAGGCGGGGGCGGTGGCGGACAGGGCGGCATGGACCAAGCTGGCGGCATGGGCGGCCTGATGCAGGCCATCCTCGGCGGCGCCCTTGGTGGCGGCGCGCAGGGCGGCGGTTTGGGTGCGGCGGCGCAGGGCGGCGGAATGGAAGGCGGCCTGGGTGGCATTCTGGGTTCTCTGCTGGGCGGCGGGGGCGGCGGCATGGCCAACAACCCCCTGGTCGGTCCCATCGCCGACGCGCTGGCCGACAAGCTGGGCCTGTCCCAGGAGGTCGCGCGGATGGTGGTCGGTTTTGCGCTGAGCAAGCTCCTGTCGGGCATCTTGGGCGGCTCTTCAGGTGGCGGGCGCGCCGGCGAAGGCCTGGAAGGCGACGCGCTGCTGACCCAGGTACGCAGCGGTGAGGGCGTCGATACCGGCTATCTGGCCGCTACTGGAATGACCGAGGAGCTGGCCGAGCAGACGGGCCTCGACCCCGAGATGGCCGAGCGCAGCCTGCAGGAAGCCTTTACTATGCTGGGCAGCCAGATGGAGACCGGCGCCGGCCCCTCCTCCCAGGATGCCTCCTCACAGGAGGGACCGGATATGAGCCAGGGCCTGGACGGGCTGCTCGATTCTTGGGGGGAGTAGGCCATGGGTAGACACGGGCGCAAGATGACCAGCGGCCAGCCGGGCATCCCCAGCCGCAAGACCATCGAGAAGGTCATGCACAGCGTGGTCCAGATCGTGGCCCTGCGCCGCGGCTCGCTGGGCAACTATTCCACGGCCTGGACCGGGTCGGGGACCATCGTCGACCCCAGCGGCTTTGTCCTGACCAACTGCCACGTGGGCAACCCGCGGGCCATGGGCATGCCCTCACCGGAGGCAGACAAGTGGTGGTCGCTCGCGGCTACCGCGACCTGGCCATTGAGAGCGCCCTACGCATCAGCGCCCAGGCTCCCGAGAGGACCGAGATGAACCCTATTGCGCTGCTGCAGGGGTAGAACAAGACTTCCAAAGTCGAGGCCAAACTTCGGAAATCTGGGTTTGACTTCCGAAGTCTATGATTGATCACCGGCCAGACCTGACAGGTTTATGTATAATTCACACGAGGACAAGTACCCTGCGGACAGCAGCACTCAGCCATGAGCACAGACCTGACACAAACCTGTCAGGTCTTTTCATGTGGCTCCACGACCAAGGCGGCCACAACCTCCTCCAGGGAGGGAGTGGCCGGGGCGTCTTTGAATCCGGCCAGGCGCTGGTAGACGCGCGCCGCGCCGGTGTGAAAGTCGCCGGGCAGGCCGGCCGCCTCAAGGGTGGCCGAGATCTCTTCCATCTCGCCGGCAAAGCGCCATGCCTTGGCCGTCACGCGGCGCATCCGTCCCTCGGTCTTTTGCGGGAAACCGGGCCAGTCCCGCTGCCACTGTGCCTGCAGCTCCTGCCACACGCCAAGCTGCTCGGCGGAAGCCACGATGGCCGACAGCAGGGCCGTACTGCCCTTGGTCCAGGCGGCGTAACACATTTTCAGGGCCGAGGCTCGGCCGATCTCAGCACCCAAGACCTCGGTCTCCAGCGGACCTCCGTTAAAGAGGCGAGAAAGATACCAGGCTTCAGACCCGGCCAGGTACAGCCAGGTGTGGCCAGGCTCCCAGGCCGGGCCGCCGACGATGCCCCCGTCCACAAAGGACACGCCGCCCTCCTCCAACTTGCGCCCCACGCGCACGACCCGCTCCGGCGAGATGGCATTCGCATCCAGATACAGTCCGGCAAAGCCCAGGGCCAAGACCTGCTCGGCTACCTCCTCGGCGGCATGCGGCGGGCAGACGCTGAGCAAGACGGTGCAGGACTCGCAGAGAGCGGCCAGCGTGCCGGCGTCGGTCAAGCCCACCTGTTCGGCCCGTTCTCTGGTCTGCGAGCTGCGCCCCTGGGAGGCCCAGCGCACGTCGTGGCCGCCGGCCCTAACCGAGGCGGCCACCGAAACCCCCATGTTGCCGGGGTGAATAATGCCAACGATCTCTTGTGCCATAGCGACGAGCTCCTCTCAATGCGAGTTCTGTAGGGCGAGTATACCACGCTTCGGAAGCGGGGGCAAGGCGATTGGCTCGGGAATGTCGGCTGGCCAGGTTTCACCGCGGAGACGCAGAGAGCACAGAGGAAACCAGAAAGCTGTCGTTCCTCAATCGCCAGTCATTCCCGCACGCTTTTGGCGGGAATCCACGCCACCAGCGACCGTCACCTCGGATGGACACATCAACACCGCCGGCAGGTACTTGCGGCCCCTTGGGCAAGCGTGGTATAATGGGAGCACCAGCAACAACCACCACACTACCGCAAATCGGACTGAACGAGCCACAGCCAAATACCGTCCTGGCACGGGTACGGGATGGGCGCGCATAAGATGCACGGGCGAGAAGGAGTGACAGATGGGCAAGAGTGCTTGCTTGAAGGGAATCCTCTCCGCCAAGGCCAGACAGGCGGCGATTGCTCTGCTTCTGACCCTCACCGCGGGCCTGGGATCGGCGACAGCGGATGTCCAGTCCCCCTACCTGGTTCGAGACATCAACCCGGGCAGCACAGGATCCGCACCGGCAGAATTTGTCTGGGCGCAGGGCCCCCAGTTCAGTAGATTGTTCTTTGGCGCCGACGACGGCCAGCATGGCCATGAACTCTGGACAAGCGATGGCAAAACTGGCGGCGCCGCGCTGGTCAAGGACATCAACCCCGGGCCGGGCCACTCTTACCCCGCCTTCCTCACCAACGTTGGGGGCACCGTCTTTTTCCGGGCGGATGACGGGCAGCACGGCTACGAGCTGTGGAAGAGCGATGGCACGCAGGCAGGCACTGTGCTCGTCAAAGACATCAACCGCGGCCAAGATCACGCCTACCCCGCGTTCCTGGCAGCGGTAGACGGCGCCCTCTTTTTTCGGGCCGACGACGGTGAGCACGGCTACGAGATTTGGGCAAGCGATGGCACTGCCAAGGGCACCAAGCTGGTCCGCGATATCCAGCCCGGGGATGGCGGTTCCAGCCCCGAGCGCCTGCTTGCCGTGGACAGTGATTGGTTCCGGGGCGTTCTGTTCTATGCCGACGACGGCCTCCACGGCATTGAGCCCTGGCGCAGCGATGGCAGCCAAGACGGCACCAGCCTGCTACGGGACATCGCCCCGGGTCTCCAGGATTCGGGGCCTGGTTCCATGGCCATCGTAGAGAACAGCGGGTTCCAGGGCCTATTGTTCACTGCCGACGATGGCGCCACGGCAAGGAGCGGGTACGGAGAGGAACTGTGGCGGAGCGACGGGACCGGGCCGGGCACCATGCTGGTCAAGGACATCAACCCCGGCCCAGCCGGGTCCCAGCCGGGCGAACTGAGGGCGATCCATCACGCCGGGCTGAAGGCAGTGTTCTTTGGCGCGCGGGATGGCGAAAACGGGCACGGCTACGAGCTGTGGCGGAGCGACGGGACACTTGGCGGCACAGTTCTGGTTCGGGACATCAACCCCGGACCGGCTGACTCGAACCCCTGTCACCTGGCGCCAGTGAGCAACTCGCGCTTTTCCGGGATCCTCTTCTGCGCCGACAATGGCGTTCACGGACCAGAGCTGTGGAAGAGCGATGGCACGGCTGCGGGCACGGCCCTGGTCAAAGACATCAACCCCGGCCCCGAGGGCTCCTCACTCGCTTCCCCGAGCAGCATCTGGGCCAGGGTCTACTTTCAGGCCGACGACGGCGCGGGCGGCCATGGTTCGGAGCTGTGGGCCAGCGATGCCACGGCCGGGGGCACGGCTTTGGTCAATGACGTGAACCCCGGCAGCGACGGTTCGTATCCCGCGCTTCTGACCGGGTCCACGGGCACTCACCCCCGGCAGCTCTATTTCCGCGCGGACGATGGCGACCACGGCCGGGAGCTGTGGGCTATGGAGCTGTCCACCGCACAGTACTTGCCCCTGCTGGCACGGTAGGTTTGCTCTGTTCGGCAAGGTCTCCTGGCCGCCGCCGTGGGCTCGGTCGGAGACCTTCGCCCATCATTTGGCACACTCGCCTTCATTCCCACATGAATTTACACAGGTACAGCACTAATCTTAACACTTCTTCGAATTAACCAACTGTAACCACAGTAATACTTGACTTTTCCATGAAACTCTGTTATAATGGCTGAAATCGTTTAGATCATGGCAGAAACTCGACCGATCGTGCCTGCATCCAGCTCTGCCGGAGGACCAAGAACATACGGAGGAGGACCGCTCACAGCATGGACAGCGCACTTGACGGAGACACTGGTCACCGAACAAGAGGGAATGCCACAAGGACGTGGATCGTCACCGCAGTGGTCGTTCTGCTATTGATCGTCCTGGCGGTATCCGCATCGTGGTGGCTGCCTGAATTGCTGGACCGATTGCCCATCGACCCATCCGCCGCCGAGGCAGCCAGCGATTGGCTGCAGCTGAGCCTGTGGCTCCTGGCCGCGCTGGTCGGGGCGCTGGGAGCAAGGCGAGCACTGGACATGGACGAAATGCCCGCCTCCCAGCAGAAATCCGCCGAGGAGGACGCTGGGCCGGCTCCCATTGAGATGGAGGTTGGCGCGCAGGCTCTGCTGGCCGAGGAAGGGCCAGCCGGGAATTCTGATTATGTCAGCTTCTATACAGATGGAGGCGTGTGTATCCGCACCGAGAACGGCCTCCTGGAACCCGCACAGGGAGGTAGGCAGGTCGAGATCGCGGAGGGGCTGGTGGCCCCCGTTGTGGCGCCATCGCCATCGCCTGGCACCCTGCCAATCCCCCAGGATCCATCCGAACTGGCTGACCCGCCGGCCGAACCACCGCAGCCCACCGTCAGGCCGGCTCCCGTTGCCGAGCCGCCCATGGCCCCTGCGCCCCCGCCGGTAACTATGCCCATTCCCATAGACCCATTCGAGCCACATGTTGAGCCGGCTGAACCGTCTCCGCAGCCCGCTGTACCACCGCGGCCCGTTGCCGAGCCGCCCATGGTCCCTGCACCGCCACCGGTGACGATACCCCTGCCCAAGGACCCGCTCGAGCCATCGCCACGCCCGCAGCCACAGTCCGCACCGCTGATCACCACACCCTTCAACCTGCCGGCGGACCTCCCCGACTTTACGGGACGCGAGCACGAAATTGCCCTGGTTCGCGGCATGTTGAGCCGGCAGGATACAGCCATGACCTCGCCGCGCAGCTGGGGCCCGGAAGCAGCCGAACAGACCCTGGCCATCAGCGGGCTGGCCGGCATGGGAGGCATCGGCAAGACGGCCCTGACCCTACATGTGGGCCATCAGATGGCGGCCGACGGCTACTT
Organism: uncultured Chloroflexia bacterium; assembly: GCA_963783445.1. Lineage (GTDB taxonomy): Bacteria > Chloroflexota > Anaerolineae > JAAYZQ01 > JAAYZQ01 > CAWANP01. The sequence continues at coordinate 398,849 of CAWANP010000004.1, forward strand.
TCCCGACGCCCGCCTCTATATCGACCTAAAGGGTACGGCGCCGCAGCCTCTGGCCCCCAGCGCGGCCCTCAAGAATCTTGTTGACTGCGCTGTTGGGCGCTGATCCGGAACGCGCCGACGACGAGGACACACTGGCCCGCCTGTGGCGCGGGGTCATGCAGGGCAAGCAGGCCCTGCTGATCCTGGACAATGCCGCCGACGCCAGCCAGGTACGGCCCTTGCTGCCCGGCAGCCCGACCTGCACCGTCCTGGTCACGTCCCGCCAACGCTTCGCGCTGCCCGGCGCCCAATTGCTGGATCTCAACCGCCTGTCGCCAGCCAACTCGCGCCGGATGTTGCAGACCCTGGCCCCGAGGCTGGAGGATGCCACGGCCGACGAGATCGCTTCCCGGTGTGGCGGATTGCCCCTGGCCCTGAGGATTGCCGGCAACTATCTTGCCCTGAACGATGACTTCCCGGCGGAAGAGTATGCCGCCCGACTGGCCGACGAGCGAGGGCGTATGGCCCATCTGCGGGACCCCCTCGATCCGGACCTGGACGTGGCGGCAACGCTGTCGCTCAGCGTTGCCCAACTGGACATGGGCAACCGCTGGGCGTGGACCATGCTGGCTCTGTTTCCCGCACCCTTTGACTCCCAGTCCGCAGCGGCTCTGTGGGGTGAGGGGGTTTCCCGCGCGGGATGGGCACCACTGGACGAAGAGACCACCATCGACTGGCTCTCGGCCCTGCGCAACCGCAGCCTGGTGACCTATGACGCCGGCGCGGACCGCTACCGCCTGCACGACCTGTTGTACCTGGCGGCAAGCCAGGAGATAGAGGATTCCGAGGAAGTACAGCGGGCCCAGGCACGCCTGGCCTACCACTTTTTGGCGAACGCCCAAGAGGTGGATAACCGCCAGCGCTATCTGGATCTAGATCCGGACTGGCCGCACCTGGAGGCGGCGCTGGCGTATGCCAGGGCGGAGAATACGGCGCTGCTTTCCGAGTTGGTCCTGATCCTGGACAACTATTGGAACGCCCGCGGCATGGCGCACGAGCGAGCAGAGTGGAACGAGCAAGCGGCCCTGGCCAGTGCCGACGTCGGAGACCGCCCCGCGGTCGGGGTACATATGACCAACCAGGGCAGCGCCTATGCCGACCGGGGAGATGCCCGCCGGGCCATCGAAGTCTATGGACGAGCGCTGGCCATCAGCCGCACCAACGGCAACCAAGATCTGGAGGGCATCATTCTGGGCAACCTGGGTCTGGCCTACCAGGCCCTGGGCGACGCCCGTCGCGCCGTCCACTACGATGAGCAAGCACTGGAGATCGCCCAGGCCGTCGGCAACCGACAGGCCGAGGGCATCCATCTGGCCAGCCTGGGCAACGCCTACACCGAGCTGGGTGATCCTCGCCGGGCCGTCGAGTACCACGACCAGGCGCTGGCCATCGCCCGGGAGTTGGGCGACCGCCAGATGGAGGGCATCTACCTGGGCAACCTGGGCCGGGCACACGCCGACCTGGGCGATTCGCAACAGGCCCTTGCCGGCCAGAAACAGGCGCTGGCCATCCACCGCGAGATCGGCAATCGGCGAGGCGAGGGACAGGCCCTGGACAGCCTGGGACGGGCCTACACCGACCTGGGACAGCCTCAGCGGGCCATCGACTACTATGAGCAGGCCCTGGAGATCGCCCAGACAACGGGCGACAGGCGCGGTGAGGGCGCCGACCTCAACAGCCTAGGGCTGGCCTACGCCCACCTGGGCAAGGCCGGGACGGCCATGGCCTGCCACGAACAGGCACTGAGCATCGCCAGGGAGGTTGGGGACCGCCGCACCGAGGGCACGACGCTGGGCAACCTGGGCCGGGCCCAACTGGACCTGGGTCAAGCCACCCAGGCCATGGAAGCCTACAACGAAGCCCTGGAGATCGCCCGGCAGGTGGGCGACCGGCGCAGCGAGGCCACCTGGTTGGGCGACTTGGGCCAGGCCTACGCCCAACAGGGAGATCTACAAAAAGCCTCAGAACTGCAGGAACAGGCACTGGCCATCTACCGCGAGATCGGAGACCGGCGCAACGAGGGCAATTACCTGGCAAACCTGGGCCTGCTGGCCCGGCAGCAGGGCGATGAGGATCGCGCCCACGAGGTATGGAGCGACGCACTACAAACCCTGGAAGCCGTGAAGGATCCAGCCGCGGGCCGGGTGTGGCAGTGGCTGGCCGATCTGGAGGGACAACCCACGGAACTACCCGGCGCCGCGCCCGCGCGTTAGGGACGGCGCACGCCCTCTGTGCAGTGCACCAAGGGCAACCCATTGGAGCAATGCACCAATGGGCTAAAACCTAGGCCCGACTCCCGATTCGGGGCAGTTTGACAGGCGCCTGAGGCGCTGGATGGGGGGCCCCATCGCAGATGCACCGCATTGTAGCAAAGATGCGCCACATCTCCGATGCACCGCGTCCACGATGGGGACACATCCGTGCCCCGGCCCAACTCCCTGTTCGGGGTTCCAAATGCAGCGCTCCTTGCCGGGCGCTGTATTTGTGTCTAGTCCCGATTTCTCCTGCTGCGGGCCAGCAGCTCCCAGCCCTGGGTGATGAGGCCCAACTGGGCGATGCCCAGCCAGATGAGGATCAGAGACACGCCCCACCGCGCCCAGCTCAGCCAATCGGGCAGGCCCTGGCGTACCGTGCTGACCAACCCCTGCATCTCGGCGACGATGGCCTGGTACTCCTGGATGATCGTTTTGGAGCCTTCCAGGCTCGTCGCGATCTGCTCCACCTCGCCGGCCATGCCGTCCATGCCGCTCTGCATCGACTCCAGGCTGTCGCTGGCCGATTCCAGCCCCTCCTGGGCCTGGCTCAGGGACTGGGGGATGCCATCCAGGCTGGAAGCCACCCCCATAACTCCGCTGGACAGAGAGACCTCTGGATCGTAGCGGTCCAGCCCCAGGAGCGGGATGGAGGTCACTACGCCCAAAAAGTTGTCCACAATGAGGGTTGTGTCCACGATCGACTCGAGCGTGTCTTGGGTGACCTTGAGCGTCGCGGGAAGTTGTTCGCCCACCATCTCAGCCACGGCATCGAGGGTGGGCGCGGTGCCCTCAATGGCCGTCCCCAGGCCGCTGGTCAGCGCCTCCAGGCCACTCATCGCCGCCACTGCCTGGGTCAACGCGGCATCGGCCACCACCAAACCATCGGCCGTGGCCGCCAGCGCCCGGTCCATCATTTCGACTTGCTCCATGAGCTTCACTTCAACCTGCTGCTCAGCGCGCGCCACGGCAAACAGCCCCAGGCCGGCAAAAACCAAGCCCGCCAGTCCAGCAATGATCAGAACAACACCAACAATACCCGTCAGAGTTCGCTTCATCCATTCCTCCAAATAGTCTCTGTATCACAATACCAGGGCTGCCACAGGGCTGCGGCCCCGGGAAAGCCTGATACAAACAGGACCAATTTAGTCCCTTTGGTGGTCTTCCTTACTTTCAGCACAACAGCCCATGGTAAAATACAGTTACTCCTTTCTCCTCCTTGTGAGGAAAAGAGAGCAGAGGGCCCTAGGGTCGGTCTGCTCTCTTTTTTTGTATTCTGGTCTGAAAAGCCGACAACCTCAATAATCGCTCCGGGCGGGCCAAAGTCCGCCGGCCACTGTGGTCCAGCACGAGCAAGAATCAGGAAGGCCCGTAATAGGGCTTGACCATGCCAAAGTACATGGCGATGAGCGCCACCTGCACCGCCACCACAATCACCAGTTTGAGCTGGAAACTCCCCTTTGAGGTCTTGTGACGAAAGACGGCCATCCCAGCCACCGCGCCCAGTGTGCCGCCCGCAAATACCAGGGCCAGAAGCACGATTTCCGGTACGCGGGTCCGATTGGTCTTGGAGAGCGCTTTGTCATAGCCATAGGTCAAAAAGGCGACCAGGCTGATGGCCACCACCCAGGCCAACAGCGGATCCAAAAAGTCTACAAAGTAATACAGGACCCCGGCCAGGGCAAGGGCCAGACCAAAGGTCAGCAGCCCATAGAAAAGCCCAGGGCCGCCTTTCTTCGAACGTTGCGATGAACTCATAGTTTTCGGGTCTCCGCTAGTCGACCAGGAACAAGAGGATGGCGACTGCCGCGCCGGTAGCGTAGGTCAGCGGGTAGAGCCAGAGAGAGAAGTGATCGATGCGCGCCGCCTGCTCGTGCTTGCCCGCCAATTCCAGCCGCTTCAGGTATACGTTAAAGACGACGACAAAGGCGCTGATGACAAAGACCCCGATGAGGATGGCGTCCATGAAGGTCAGATAGCCCAGCCGGGGCAGCTCGCCGGATACGGTAAAGTTAAAGGCCACAAAGACGAGGAGATTGGCGCCGGCCACATCCACCCGCTTGCCATAGTCCTTGAGGAAAAAGATGAACCAGGAGACAATGATGATCAGAAGGATGGGCACAAAGATGCGAAAAATGTAAAACTGGAGGTAGCGCCGCACCACAAAACGAAGGGCGTACCGGGACTTGCCGTCCTCTTCGGTGATCTCTGTCGCGGCTTCGATGACCTGCCATTCTTCCTCGCCCAACTGGTCGCCGATACCGCTCAACTCCTCCGGGGCAGTATAGACAAAAAAGTCCTCGGGATAGAGCGAGTGAACGCGGATATAGAGCGTCTGGGTGTCAAAGGGGAACTTGCGAAAGTTAAAGTCGGGTGCCTGAAAGTCCGTGGTAAATCGCTCGCTGTAGCGGGCGCCGCCATCAGGCACTGTCACGACGTTGCGATTCTGGACCCAGCGATTGCCCTGCTGGTTAAATAGGGTGAACTGGGGCCAATCGATCTGTGCTTCATCGAGGCGTTTCGAGAACGAGTCCCCGGTAAAAACCTCGTAGGTACAGTTGCAGCTGTCCGGGCTAAAGGCCAGCAGCGGATCCTGCCATTCCATCGTCAGCTCGACCACCGCCCCAAAGTTCTCCGCAACCTGGTTCACGTCGGTGATCTGCTGCAGGACGACGCCTAGGCCTACCTCGATGGCCTGCTTGACGACCGGCAGGCCGCGAGACATGGCGCCAGCAACGGCCTCCTCTGGCGCGTTGACCGTCAAGACGAGACGGTACTTGCCGTAGCCAAAATCCGAGGACTCTGAGAAGCCGCGAACAGAAAGCTGAAAGGACTCTGCGGTTTCGCCAACCCGATACGAGAGCAGCGCCGTCTCACTCTTGCCGCCAAGGTTGCTGCTGGCCAGGGGCTTGCCGCCAAAATCCTCCAGCACCAGGACCGGCCTCAAGCTGCCATCGGGCGAGTCGGCATAGACATTCAGCTCGTCGCCCGCGCTCAGCTCTGCCAAAGGTAGGGTGACCGTATTCTGCTCCTCGGTCAATTCGCCCTCGATCACCTGCACGGTCTCGCCAATCTGGGAACTATCCCGGTCGTGAATGGCAATCACGTCGCCGGCCGGCTCAGCCGACCCCGTCAGTACCTCCGGTTCGTTCACGCCGATGAGCATCCGGTACCCACCAAAAGTATCGGCTGTGGCCTCTGAACTCGCCGGCGAGGAGGTCACCAGCAACTGAAAGTCGCCCTCCGCCGCAACCTCGTAGACCATGGCCGCACCGTAGCCGGGTCCGCTATCATCATCCCAGGCCACAAACAGAGAGCCATAGATCTTGGGCAGCGCTTCCAGGGGGTCGGCCCCCTGCTCCACGACCAAATCGACCTGTCCCCAAAAGGCTTCCGACAGCAAGCCGGCCGCGTGGTACTCGTCGGACAGGGCCACCATCGGGTCCAGGTTGCCGCTGGTTCGCTCCACAGAGACATAGAGGGCATCCCCCAGCTCGAGCCCCTGCAGATGGTAAAAGTCTCCCCGGCCCGGGTCGAGGTAGCTCTCAACTACCTGAACCTGCTTCTCTTCCAGCGCCAGAGGCTCGGCCCGGCTGACGGGATCGTCGGCTTGAGCCAGGCCCCCGGCCGGCACCAGGGCCAGGGCCAGCATGGCGACCAGGAGCAGGGCTCCCGCGCCCACGATTCGTTGTCGAAGTTGTCGAGCCCTACTCTTTCTACTCACTTGTGGTTCCTCCACCTACTGCAAACGTTTGTGATACGTGCAATGCAACGGCGCTGAAGCGCCTATTACGAACGGGTTCCTGCCTGCAACTCGGCTTTGCTCAGGGCCTATGCTTCCGCGCGATTCTACTCGTACACCACCCGGAGGTGGTACGGCTGCGAACTTGCCGTCCGGCTGGTATTCACCACCCGGACATAGTAGCGTCCAGGTTCCAGCCTGTCTGTTTGGATATATTCGTCGGCGTTCCCAATCGCCTCCGCCCTGGCCACCCGGCGCAGGCTGGCGTCCTCCAGGACTAGATCGTAGTTATGTCCAGTTGGAATTCCTGTCAGCGAGGCCTGGACCGCGCGCTTGACGGGCAGATCAAAGGTGTAATAGTCCACCAGGTCGCTGCCGCTATCAAAGGTCCCGAAATAGGTGAGTCCGGATATGATGGGGCCGTTGGCCTGGGTCAAAGGCTCCTCGTTGGGCTCCATCTCCCAGCGCACGTCCACCCAGGAGACACTGGACCAGGCGCTGTCACCCCAGGGATTGTGGGCCTTGGTCCGGTAAAAGTAGCGCCCCGCATCCTGCCCTTTTGCCTCGTAGTAGGTTGCCGAGCCGTGGTAGAGTTCCGTCGCGCTGGCGAAAGCGACATCCCTGGCTTCCTGCAATGTGTAGGTTTTGGCCCACAAGCTAGTACCCCAGCGCACAACATAGTCCCCGTCGCCCTCGGGGTTGCTGATACCTAGCATGGCCGGTGTGTGCGGGTAGGGCGGCCACGCGTCCACCACCAATGGCAGGTGGGCACGGTACTTGGTGCCGGGCGGATCGGGCACAAAGGTGGCCGTCACCTGGTGATCTCTGGAAATGACCAGCGTGATAGGATTCTCGTCGCCTGACACGTCGCCGCTCCAGCTTGAGAACTGCCAGCCCAGGGGCGCCCAGCCGGTGAGTGTCACTTTTTCGCCGAGGTGAAAGCCGGGCCGGTTGGGCTGGAACAACACCCTACCCCGGCCCACGATGGTCACGTCGATGACATACTCTCTCAGGACAAAGGTCGCGGTGATCTGCGTGTCGCCGCTGATGGTGATGGTCTTGGGGTTGTCGCTGCCCGAGACGTCTCCACTCCAGCCGGCAAAACGCCAACCATTGTCCGCCGTGGCCGTCAGCGTTACCTGGTCACCATAGAAATAGGTCTGGCGGGCCGGATCTCGCTTGACGCTGCCCTGGCCCACAGTCTGGATATCCAAGGTATAGACATCTTGGGAAAAATGAGCGGTGATATCCACATTGCTGGTGATGGTGATCGTCTTGGGGTTCTGGCTGCCCGAAGCATCGCCGCTCCAGCGGTCAAAAGACCAGCCGGGAGCAGGGTTAGCCGTCAGCGTGACCGTATCGCCATAGTGATAGGTCGTCTGCTGCGGGTTCCGGGCCACCTGCCCCTGGCCCACGACGCCGACCGCCAGGGTATATTCGATGCGGGCAAAGGTGGCCGTGACCTGCGCATCGCCAGTCACGGTCAGCGTCTGCGGGTTGTCGCTGCCTGTCAGGGCGCCGCTCCAACTCACAAACCGCCAGCCCAGGACAGGATTGGCCGTCAGCTTGACCTTGTCCCCATAGTGATAGACCGACAGGTTCGGGTCCCGCTCGACGCTGCCCTGGCCCACGACCTGGACGGCGAGCGTGTAGCCGCGCTGGATAAAATGGGCGGTCACCTGCATGTTGTCATCAATGGTGAAGGTCTTGGGGTTCTGGCTGCCCCCCACGTCTCCACTCCAGTGGTCAAAGGCCCAGCCCGGGTCATGGGCGGCGGTCAGCGTCACCGTGTCGCCATAGTGATAGGTCTGCTGCTGCGGGCTCTGGGTCACCTGCCCCTGGCCCACGACCTCGATGTCCAGCGTGTATTCGATGCGGACAAAGGTGGCCGTGACCTGCACATCGCCGGTGATGGTCAGGGTCTTGGGATTCGTGCTGCCAGAGAGGCCGCCGCTCCAACCCGTGAAACGCCAGCCCGCGGCGGGGACGGCCCTCAGCTCAACCTCGGTGTCCAGGTAGTAGGTGGCCTGATTCGGGTCGCGCTGGATGCTGCCCTGGCCCACGACCTGGGTGGTCAGCGTGTACCTGGGCGGCTCAAAATGAGCAACCACCTCCGTGTCGCCGGTGATGACAAGGGTCTTGGGGTTCTGGCTGCCTGTGGCGCCGCCGCTCCAGTGGGCAAAGGACCAATCCTGCGCGGGCGTGGCGGTTAGCGTCACCGTGTCGCCATAGTGGTAGGTCGCCTGCTGCGGGCTCCAGGTCACCTGCCCCTGGCCAGCGACGTTGACCGTCAGGCTGTATTCGGCCACCTCAAAGGTGGCCGTGACCTGCGCGTCCTCATCGGTGATGGTCAGGGTCTTGGGATTCACGCTGCCAGAGAGGGCGCCGCTCCAGCCAACAAAGCGCCAGCCCGCGGCGGGGACAGCCCTCAGCTCGACCTGGTCACCCTCGTGATAGGTGGGCTGGTCGGGGTCGCGCTGGATGCTGCCCTGGCCCACGACCTGGGTGGTCAACGTGTACTCGGCCTCGGTAAAGGTGGCCAGGACGCTGTGATTGCCGGTCATGGTCAGGGTCTTGGGGTTTTCGCTGCCGGTGAGCGCGCCCGACCAGTGACTTAAGGACCAGCCCGGGGCAGGGTCGGCTGTCAGCACGACCTCGTCGCCATAATAGTAGAGTGGCTGGTCAGGACTCCGGGCCACGGTCCCCTGGCCCGCAGCCAGGATCACCAACGAATAGCGATCACGGCTGAAGGTGGCCGTCACCGTCAGGTTGCCGGTCATTGTGACGTCGATCGTCAGGTCCGTGCCCGTCGCGCCGCCGCTCCAGCCGGCAAAGACCCAGCCAGGATCGGGCACAGCCGTGAGTTCCACGACCTGGTCCGGGGCATAGTCCCCCTGATTCGGGTCGCGCGTCACACTGCCCTGGCCCACAACCGGTGTTGTCAGCGTATAGCGATCCACGGTAGGCGCGCGCCAGCTCGCCGACTGAGCCTCTGGCGCCGATCCAGCCTGGCCTGGCATCGCCCAACTGGCCGAGGGCAACAGCAGGCCCAACAACAAGCAGGCCTGCGCCAGGGCTGCGAACAGAACCCTCACCGCGTAGCGCATCTGCCGGTATTCTATCTTGGGCCGCTTCATCTCCACCGCTCCATCTCTCAGATCGGGGGCGCAGGCTCTTATAGGCCGCCCACGCGCCCAGTGTCGTACCGCGCCATCAAGACCCGGAAAACAGACAGAGTATACCATTGTTCCAGCGAAAGCGCAAAGAAAGAACAGAGCTAACAGGTTTTGGGGTGTATTTCAACTCCGTGGGTACGATGATTCCAGTCTCATGATGGCACTGGGCTCAACTCCGCGGAGTGAGCATCCCCTGATGCGAACGGACTGTGCTTCCATGGCAAAAATCCCCAGCATCAGGCGCCCGCCACGAGGCTTCGCGGTGGATGCTCCACTTCCCAGAGAAGCGGAGGCAGGTCTCCTTTGTGCACAAACCTGAAATGCACTTCAGGTTCGGTTCTGCTACGGAGTTGCGCCAGATCAATCCGGTTTGGAACTGGAACCTCGACGTGGTCCGGGGCCAGAATAGGAAAACGGCGCCGGGCTACAGGCCCGGCGCCTGATGAACCAATTGCGTCTTCTATTGGCCGGCCCTGTATCCAGAGAACCTTGGACCAGCCTCAGGTGGTGTTATCCTGCAATCAGCCGCTACTCCTTGCGGCGTGCCCGCCACTGGAGGGCCGCATAGCCAGCCAGGGTCGTCACCGATGTGCCCAGCAGGAGCAGCGTCGAGGCTTCCGGGACTACAGGCACCGCCGGTGGCGGCTGCGTCGGCGTAGGCGGGGGCTCTGTGGGCGTGGGCGGCGGTTCCGTGGGCGTAGGCGGCGGATCTGTAGGCGTGGGCGGCGGCGGTTCGTCAACCACAATCCCGCCGGCAATGGCCATCGTGATCCCGCTGGCCGGCTTCCAGTCCGGGTTGGCCGGATCGTTGGCCGATTCGGGCTGGATGCAGACCCAGGACTGCCCGGCCGCAACAAGGAGCTTGTTATAATAGGTATCCCACTGCGGATCGTCCGAGGACCAGAACGGATAGTCGGGCGGACCTTGGATGAGGGTCCCTGTGACGGGGCCGTCGCTGGGAGCATTGACCATGTCCGGGGGCTGAGGATCACTCTCTGTGCCCGTCATGTACCACAGGGCATTGGGGCGGTCTTTGCGGGCCGCGGGATCTGCCTCGCGGGTGATCTCGCCGACGAACATGCCATACTCGAACTCGGCGTCGATGGGGATATTCTCGCCCGAGAAGCAATAGACGGCCGATTCACCCCGGGCGCCCTCGCCCCAGCCGCGGTACCAGCGGTCCAGTCCATCCATAATCAGTACGCGAGTCATCGGGCCCTGGGGATTCTCATAGACCACAATCAGCCCCGCACCGTTTCGACGCTCCATGTTCTCCCCGAAATTGTCCACGATGTAGGTCTCGGGGCCGGGGTTGACCAGCGAGGTGACCTCGGCGACCCAGACGTAGAACTGCCAACCATCGAACCAGAAGGCGGGTCCGTAGGTACCGGTAGCGGGATCCGCCGTGACCGTCAAGGTCTGGCCATCCGACATCCGGGTCAGGGTGACGGTGCTGTCACCGCCAATGTCCGAGCCAAAGCCCGACCAGTAGAGATAGGCCTTGACCACCGAGGTGCCCGGGACGTCGATCTCCATCTCGCCTGGACCGGGGTTGGTGACTCTATACATCCCCTGGCCGGCGGCCACGATGCCATACCTGCCTTCGCCGCTGAACCGCGGCGTCAAGACCTCCTCGGTGTCGTCGGCCATGACCACGGGCGTCAGGATGAGGCTGAACAACAGGAGCAGGCAAACCAGCTTGATAGAGCGTGACTGGGCTAACCTATTGTGGACCTTCATCGTCTCTTTTCTCCCTTCCTTTTGGAAATATACTGGATCCCATTATAGCCTACAATTGCCAGGAGCGCAAGTCCCAACTTTGACCGATCGGCAAAGCAGCCCGGCCCCGCGCCGGGCACCCACATCTAGTAGTGCCTTTCCAACTGAGCGCGACATCTAGTGGTAGCGGACCGGGGCCTCTGTCCCACGAGTACAAGCGCCCTGGCCTGCGCACAGAAGTCCCCTGGCTTTCACACAGGGGGGACTATTTGCGGCGGCGGGCCCGCCACTGCAGGGCGGCATAGCCAGCCAACATGCTGGCCGAGCTGCCAAGGAGCAACAAGGTCGACGCCTCAGGTACAACGGGCACCGGCACACCCGGTCGCGTGGGCAGCGGCGTCGGCGTCTTGGAGGGTGTGGGCGTTGGCGTGCCGGTTGGCGGCTCCTGGAGGGGCAGGCTGGCCGCCTCTGCCAGCAGGACGCCGCTGGCCGGCCGCCAGCCAGCATCTCGCGGGTCGATGGCCGATTCGACCTGCAAACAGGCCCAGCCGTCTCTGGCCGGAACCGGCAGCGAACCATGGTAGGTGTCCCATTGCAGCCCATCCCTGGAAGCAAAGGGATAGTCGCCGGGCGGGCCCTGGAGCAAGGTAGCGGTGACAGGTCCATTGTCCGGCGCGTTGACCAGGTCGGCCGGCTGCTGGCCGCTACCGGTCTGGTACCAGAGCGCGTTGGGGCGCGGCTCATCATCGGCCTTCAGCACCACCTCGGCAGCAAAGATCCACAGATCCATGGTCCGGTCAATGGCCACGCCACGGGCATCGTGGCAATTGACCGCGCTCTCGCCCCGCGCGCCTTCTCCCCAGCCACGGTGGAAACGATCCAGGCCATCGCGGATCTGCACCCGCGCCAGGGGCAGGCCCTCGTCCTCATAGACCACGATCAGCCCCGCGCCGTCGCGCCGGTGCAGCCGCTCGCCAAAATCAGAGACGGTGTAGGCGCCCGGGCCGTTCTCGATGAGCGAGGTGACATCTCCCACGTGGGACCAGTAGTAGTAGCCGTCGAACCAATAGGCCGGGCCAAAGGTACCGAGGTCGCAGTGGGCGTCCACCGCCAGCGTCTCACCGTCGGCCTCGCGGCGCAAGGTGACGGCGCAGTCACCCGTGTCAGCGGTCCCATAGCCCGACCAATACAGGTAGGCGGCCCGCACCGAGGTACCAGGCACGTCGATCTCAATGGCACCCGGTCCCGGGGCGCCGTTGCGCAGCATGCCCACGCCGGCAGCCACGACGCCATAGCGGCCATCGGCGGCAAAGCGCGGCACCAATACCTCTTCGGTGTCGTCGGCCACGGCCGCAGGGGCCACGAGCAGCAGCAATCCCAAAGCAGCGAGGGCCATCCAAGAGCAGAGCCGGGGCAACTGGGTCGGGGCCTTCATGCACGCTTCTCCTTGTACGAGTACGGGCAACCGGTTCAGGCTGCCACGCTGGCGATGAGAAAACTGAGGCGTCCATTATAGCACACGCCCAACCGCCTGGCAAATCAGCCCGCGGAGCGATTATGTTATCAATGTACCCAAAGCTCGACCTCAGGGGTCTGCCCGGGACCTCCGAGGTCTGGACAGAGCAAGATGCATCGCCCTGCCAGCAGCAAACCGCCGGGGGATCCATCTTTTGCCTCGTCGCCAGCTATCCCTCAGCAGTCACGCCCAGGTCGGTTTTCAGCCTCGAGATCTGCGCAGCGGACTGTTTCTCAATGCTGTTGCCAAATAGTTCCACAACGCTGTCCAGGCTGTATCCAACGAGAAAACTGTTCATCGCCGTAAGCTCCTTCACATCCCCCGCGGCGAAGGCAAAACCAAACAGACCGATGAGTACCAGGAGGAGCTTGAGCAAGATCTGGCCAAACTTGGCACTGATATTGGGCAGGAGCTGTGATGGCGCCAGCACCGGCGGCCGCCCCGTCATCTGCGCGCGCTTGGTGGTGGCGACCGCGCCGTGCACGACCACACCAGCCAGAACCGCTCCCCATGCAATCAGAAGCGCTGTCACATCCGACTCTTTGAAGAGCCACGCACCCGCGGGCAGGGAGCACGCGCCGACCACGATCCCGACGGATGCTGCCAGCGCCAGTATCACGCCCAGCGGGTAGAGCCACTTTTTCCAGGGGTGCGCGTCATACTTGTAGACGATGCCATTCGATAGGTCCACCAGGCCCTCTGGCAGGAGCTTGGGCTTCCAGGCCATAAAGCTGAGCAGTTTCTCGCGATCCTCGAGGGACGGCAACTCGTCCTCGAATACCGGATAGAAAGGCACATAGTGCCCCGGCCACTGGCCCTCAAGCCAGCCCTCCAACCTATCGGGGATCGTCAGATAGCCGACCTGGTAGACCAGGTCACGGATCAGAGCCGCAAGCCGGTTCATGTGATGCAACTGGTCCTGGGGGTCAAAGTCAGCGGCAGGATCCTGTAGCAGCGGGCTGTCTTCCATCTGCTCCCAGATGTTGTGCACATGGCGTATCTGGTCCTTGCCGCCCGGAAAATCGGCCTCCTTGACCAGTGCCATGAGTACGCCGATGTCGTCTTTGGTCCTCGTGATGTAGCCAACGTGGTCCTTGGGTGTGGTCTCGCCTTTGCCGATGCTGCCCAGCAGCCCCTGCAAGTCCTGCATCTCGGCGCGCAGTTGGCGCAGGTTCGAAAGATTCTCCTCATACTGCGCCGAACGTCGTCCAATTGGCGCAGCTGACTTGGGCACGCTCGGCGGCGGCATCGAAGATAACAACATGTCGTTCCTCCTTTCTTCTACCTCGAGCGGTGGATCTGTTGCCAGGGGCGGAGCGGCTCTCTGCCTATAGCACCTCCCTTCTCAGCCTGTGGGGGCTGTTGCCTGCCAGCGGGATATCGAGGGTCCCGCCAAATGGATGACAGTTGCTGCAAAGTGAGTTGCTATGCCAAGGACTATATTGTAGCACGTACCAGGCCGTATGTCAAGTACTTTTTGACCTTCCTGGAAGCCACTCCCGAAGCCAGCCACGAATTGCACGAATGGGTACAGCTCGGCTGGGGAGGGCTGTGGGAATATGACAGCGAATCTGGGGATTGATCGAATCTGTTGCGTGGGTTGGCGGAGAGATTGACGCCTTCCGACCTGTGGGTGCGGGCTGGTAGCGCCTTCTCAGGTTGGCCGGCTGTGGGCGAGGCTTACTGTGCCACTGTGCCACTGCGATTGGACGAATAAGACCAGCCTGGATAGATCTGCCCTGAATGCCCGTCCAGGTCATTGCCCTGCACAATTGTACCTTTCCGCTGTCTGGACCCGCCAGAGCGCATACACTGCCTCCGCGGAAGACCTGGCAGGTCCAACGATTGACAGATCCCTTTACTTTTGCTATACTTAACCCACTAGAATGTGGAGGTAAGACGATGCAGGCAGTTGCCGCACGGCTGAGTTCCAAGTATCAGGTGGTGATCCCAAAACAGATCCGCGAGATCCTGGGCCTGGGGCCGCAGGACACTGTCCTTTTCCTGGTGGACGGCGACACGGTCATCCTGCGCCCGCAGCCGGCCAACTTTACCGAGGCCCTGCGCGGGCTGCACCAGGACCTCTGGCCCGATCCGGATGCCTGGCTGGAGCAGGAGCGCGCCTCATGGGAAGCGTAGCTGATCTGCGCGGCAGGGTGGCTGCCGCGGACCTGATCGCCCTGGATACGATGGTCTTTTCCTATCACCTGGCCAACCACCCCCGCTACGCGCTGCTGACCGAAGCCGTGCTGGATGCCGTGGAATCGGGACAGGTAGCCGGCCTGACCACAACCATCACCCTGGCCGAGATCCTGACGGTTCCGGCCAAGGCCGGGGATCGAGAAGCGCTGCAGGATTATCAGATCTATCTCACTCGCTTCCCCAACCTGGAAGTCGTTCCTCTCGATGCGACTCTGGCCCGCGAGACGGCCCTGGTACGAGCAGCAACCGGCCTGCGTACGCCGGATGCGGTCCAGATCGCCGCGGCCCGCCTGGCCGGCGCAGACGCCATCGTGACCAACGACCACCGCTGGGCTGGGCGGGTGAAGGCGCCAGAGGTAGTGATGCTGGACGATTATGTCGATTGATTGGAGGTCGCACCCAGGGATTGGACCTGCATGGGCTGGGATGAGAGTTATGAAAGAATGGAAGCCATGTGTGGGCTGGAGACCCACGAGCCCGCCAGCGTCACCATCGTCCTCCAGAGAAAGTGGGATGCTGGCGAGGGCTGGAGCGGAGCCATCTATCGCGTAGATTCTGTGAGCCATTGATGAGGTAAGAAAGAGGAGAAGGCCATGGATGAATCGCTGTGGAGTTCCAGGGAAGTAGGCTACTGGCGGGAGGACGAGGAGGCGGATGGCAAGTGCTTCAAGTTCCACTTTTTCGTGCTGAGCCTTCAGTACAGCTATGGTGGTGGATGCGGGGGTTCTGCCTACATACTCGAAACCTATGACGATCTACTCAATACGCTTGACTGGCAGCTCTGGTAGCTGCAGAATACAGAATCTGACTCGTACTTTAAACCGGAGCAGGAAGAGTTGCAGGAAGCCATCGAGGAATTCCTGGAAGGTATCCGAAAAGTCAAAGAATTACTGCCGTCCGAGAGAACATGGTACTCGCTCCTGAGTTTTGACGGCAAGCGCGGCTACGAAACCTAACTCGCAGGCTATTGGCCCGAGTTCTCCCGAAAGGTTTTGGATCGGTGTGTGGAGAAACTCGAGGATCCGGGGTATGGGAAGAACATTTCACTCTTCAGCGGCCACCGAACAAGATGTACTCAAATACCTCCGTATGCCCCATCTGTGCCGCCCAGTCACTGGCAATGGTCCCATCGGAGGCCTTGATGTTGCCGTCGATGCCCGCGGCCGCCAGCTGCTTCACCATGTCCAGATCTCCAATGCGGCAAGCCTCGTGCAGGGCCGTATGCCCCCCGGGTCCCCGGGCATTGGCGTGGTTGGGGTCGGCCCCAAAACGGAGCAGATGGCCCACCATGTCGCCATCCTGGTTGACCGCGGCCGTATAGAGCGGTGTCATCAGATAGCTGGGGCCCGGCAGGTAAGCGGGCGCGATGCCGGCGATATTCGGATCGGCGCCAGCCTCCAGCAGCAGGGCTGCTACCGAGGTATGTCCCTGCAGGACAGCCCAGCAGAGCGGGGTTGAACCATCGGGGCCCAGCGTGTCACAGTCCGCTCCGGTCTGAATGAAGGCCCTGACCAGCATCTCCGAACCCAGCCGGGCAGCCTCGTGCAGAACCACAAAACCTACGAGGGATCGCTGAACGGGATCGGCGCCTGACGCGAGTAGGCGGAGAGCCACCTCCGGGTGCTCTGCAACCATTGCCAAGTACAGTGCGGGAAATCCGTCACTGTTTTGAACACGCAGGGCGGGGTCAGCACCGTGTTCTAGCAGATACTCGACCACATCACAATGTCCATTGCGGACCGCCAATTGGAGCGGCGTCCAGCCCTGATTGTCGTAGTGATTGACGATGGGTCCGGTGTGTTCGGGTAGCATCTGCCCAAACAGCATCTTCAGGCCAGAGAGATTGCCACTTTCAGCCATGGCGTGGTAGGGGTATACCATCGCATAGGGCTCACTCATGCTCATGCCTCCTTTGCAGTGATACTCGACGATATGAGGGTGCCGGAGCAGTATACTAGAAAGAGGAGGAATTGGAAGATTGGCAGACCGGGCAAGGGGGCTGCCGGCGTGTTGCCGCGGGGGCCCCGAACTTGTACGGGGGTGGGCAGCAACCCCAGTAAGGCTTCGGCCTTGCTCAGCCCGGCCTTCGAGGCCCTGTCGCTCGGAGGGCACACACCGGGACAGTGAGATGGTGAGACAGTAGCCCGCGGCGCGGGTTGGGGTGCGGCCTCTGGCCAGATTTCCGAAGTCGAAACGAACCAGACTTCGCGAAGTCGGAATTCTTTGCGTCTCTGCGGTAAGCGCTTTCTTTCTCACCCCATATCCAGCAGCACCAGCCGGCAGGCATAGGCCTCGGGGTCCACGCGGCAGCGTTCCAGCGACAGAAACCAGGCGCGCTGGGCGGCCAGGGAATTTCCAGAGCCGGTCTTGCGGTCGACGACCTGCCCGCCGCGGCCAATGATCTCCTCGCGCCAGGTCAGGGTACCCGGGTAGCTGGCGATGTTGTGGATGGAACTCATGGTGTAGTGGATCATGCCTCGCCTCGAACATTTGTTCGGTAGATTATACCCTACCTGGCCGCGGATGTCAAACCTTCACCGCCAAGACGCAAAGAACGCCAAGTAAAGACAACCCGCGCCAGCCCTCGGCTCGAAGATGATCCAGGCGCATAGCTACCGCAATTGAATCGCCCTGCAGCACAAAAAAGCCCCCTTCTAGGGGGCCTTGAGCCAGAGGAAACATCATCCTTGGGTTTTCTTTGCGCCTTTGCGTCTTTGCGGCAAATGCTCGAGTCTACTCCACCACCTGGCCCATGAAGCAGGCTATGGCCTCGCCCTCCCACAGGTCGCCCTCCATGCGCACGCAGTTTTGCCAGCGGCCTTTTCTGGCGCCCTGGGCGGTGAAGGCGATGGTGTGCGTCTGGCCGGGCGCGCCCGAGTTCTGGTCCAGGTGCAGGTCGCCGCCCGGCACGGCGCCGGTCTGCCCCTCGCCATGGTAGTAGGACTGGCCCACCCTGCCCACGGCGTCCTCGACGCCGGTGGTACCGTCGGCCACGTCCCCGGTCAAGCCGCCGTAGGTGAACCAGCCCAGGTTCGTACCGCGCTCCAGCCAGATCTGGAAGGTGGCCGTCGAATCTCTGTCCTTGTAGCGGGGCACGTCGCGCCACTCAAAGACGTCATAGACGCGGGCGCCATCGGCCAGCCGGCCCACGTACCACTGCCCGCCGGCGGACAGGTCCAGGTCGGTCCACCACGGGGCCAGCAGGTTGTTGGGCATGGCCGGGTCGGGCAGGGGGGTGTTGGCCCCCGAGGCGGCCATGGCGCTGGAGGTGCCCAGCTCCAGCGTGCCGTTCACCGACCAGATGGCCTGGTCGTAGTGGATATCCTGGTAGACAAAGTCCAGGCCGCTGACGACGAAACCGCCGTCGTCGCAATTTTCGGGACAGGGCGCGGGCTTGACGCCAAAATCAGCCAGGGGCACATAGCCGTACAGGGGCGGCTCGCCGGCCAGCCGCAGCGCGGGCACACCGCCGGCCAGGAGGCCCTCAAAGCGCAGGACGCCGGCCGCCAGGCTGGCGCCAGCCACCGAGTCGGGGATCACCGCCAGCCGTTCGGGCACCGGATCGGTCAAGACAATGGCCGCGTCCTGCGGCGAGTGGTTGGTGGCCGTGATCAGGCAACTGGTACTGACCCGCGACGGTACCAGCGCCTGGCTGCAATCGGTAGCCAAGCTGATGGGCGGCTGCTGGCGCACGATGGTGAGCGGCATCCGCCAGATCAGGTCGTCCTCCTGGAACTCGATGGCGGTGTGGCGCACCTCGCCGATGGGCACATCGCGCGCGTCGATGCTGATCTCAAAGAGTTCGTCGCTGTTGGCCTCGATGCGGAGCTGGTTGGGCAGGCCGATGGAGACGTCCTCTGGCTCGCGGGCGCTCAGGATCCATTTGCGATCCTCGTGCCAGGTGTTCTCCACCCGGCGCTTGACCCAGATCCGGCCGGGCATGGCCGGCATGTAGAGGCTGGGATAGTTAGAGTTCCACAGGTCCCCCTGGTGGGAGGCAAAGTCTCCGGCCGAGGCGGCCATCGTCACGCTCACCTGGGTTGCCCGGGCCAGATCAAAGCCGCCGGAGCCGGTATCAAAGGGGCCGGCCGGGGTCAGGCCGTTGGCCAGGTACAGGCCAACCGTCTGCGCCGACAACATCAAGGCCGACTGGATCTGGCCCGGCGTCCAGCTCGGATGCAGGTATTTGAGCAGCGCCCCCGCGCCGGCCAGGTGAGCGGCCGAGACGCCCGTCCCGGACAGGGTACGGGCGCCACCAGCCCCGGGGGCATCCACGACGGACGCAGGCGCGTCAGTTGACGCGCCTGCGACCTCAACGCCCGGAGCGCTGACGTCAGGCTTGCTGATGCCCAGCACCTGGCCAGGACCGCCGCGCGAGCTGAAACCAGCCAGCAGGGTCCCCGCTGTCGCTCCCGTGCTTGTCAGAGAGGTGACGGTGGCCACCAGGCCCAGCGGGCCGCCCAGTTGGAGCGTGATCTGGGGTGATTGGGCCCACTGGCCCAGGCTGCTGGTCGCCGTGCCTTCAAATCTTCGATTGGCGGCCGCGGTGAGCACCCACGGCTCGCGGTGGGCTATGGTATCGCTACTGGGGCCGTCGTTGCCGGCGGGTGCCGCGATGAATATGCCCCGGTCGTAGGCCTCCAAAAGAGCCAGAGAGGGCACCTCGCCAAAGGGGTCCGCGCCGCCGCCCATAGAGTAGGCCAGCACATCCACGCCGTCGAAGATGGCCTGCTCGATAGCCGCCGCCACGTCGCTGTAATAGGAGCTGCCATCGGGCCCGGCCGCGGTGCGGTACACGATCAGCTGCGCCCGGGGGGCGATGCCTGAGATGGGGCCATCTGCCCCCCCTGAGCAGGCGCCCCCTGAGCAGGGGGTGTCTGCCCTTCAGGCAGGAGACCGTTGCCCACGGCCACCGAGGCGGTGTGGGTGCCGCTGCCGTCACTGTCGCGGGCCGAGGCGAATTCGCCGGCTGCCAGACCGCGCAGGGCGTCGTAGGTGTCCTGGAAACGGTAGGCGCCGAGGAGCTTGTTGTTGCATTCAAAGGGCGCGTCGTCCGGATTGTGGTCCAAAGCGCCAAAGTCGCAGGTGCTGCGGCGGACGCGACCGCCAAAACCATTGTCTCCCGGCATCGTGAGTGGTGGGGGATAGGCTTTACCGGCCGGATCGGGGTCTGAAAAGGAGGGATGCTCGGGCCAAATGCCGCTGTCGATGATACCCACCACGACGCCCTCGCCCGCCTGGTCCTGCCCGCCCACCGCCTGCCAGGCGGCGTATGCACCTCCGGCCAGATTCGAGGGGGTCCCCCCGGTCAGAACCGGGCTGGCGCCGGTGTCGAGGGTCACAACCCGGTCGTGGTAGACGGCCGTCACGCCCGCGAGCCCAGCCACCGAGGGGATGGCGTCCCTGGCCAGGACCAGGGCGGCGCCATTCATGATCTGGCGGTAGCGATAGATGGCCTGGCCCCCTGAGGCCCTTTCCAGGTCCCGGCCATCGACGGTTTCGTCGAAAGTAACAATGATGCTTACCAGTTCCGAGCCGGCGCCGGAGGCGGCGACATCCGGCTTCTTTTCAGCCGCAGGCTCTACGCTGGCGCCCAACTCCGGCGGCGACTCGACGCGCAGATCGCCGGGCGCCTGGCTCGCAACCGGAACGGTCGCTGCCAGGACGAGGATCAGGACAGCCAGCACGGCAAGACCTTTCATCAACACCCCCTTGGCATGGAGATCAACAGACGGCGGCAGAACACGGATAGATCGAAGCAGCAACGGGTTCTCGCGGCGGGCTGGTAGGTTCGACGACCGGCGGGTTGAGGATCGGGTGGCCTGCGCTTTTGAGTCACGGCCCCACACGGAGGCCGCAGAACCAAGGCATCGATCGCGGCTGCCGTCAAGTCGAGCCGTGGGCAATTATACCCCCCAGCCCGGCGGCTGTCAAGCAGGCGCCGGGGCGGGAAGCAGCGTCACACCTGGAAAATCCGCACCATAGGACTGCCAGTCCCACAGTCTCGTCGCGGCGACCAGCCTGAGCTCGAGGATGTCAGCCTGAGCTCGAGGATGTCAGCCTGAGCTCGAGGATGTCAGCCTGAGCCCGTCGAAGGCGGTTTGCGCCCCGGGTACAGAATCATCCTTCGACAAGCTCAGGATGCATCTTCGACAAGCCCTTCGGTTCTGCTCAGGGCAGAGCTAGGATGCATTCTTCGACAAGCCCTTCGGTTCTGCTCAGGGCAGAGCCCAGGATGCATTCTTCGACAAGCCCTTCGGTTCTGCTCAGGGCAGAGCCCAGGATGCATTCTTTGACAAGCCCTTCGGTTCTGCTCAGGGCAGAGCTCAGGATGCATCCTTCGACAAGCCCTTCGGTTCTGCTCAGGGCAGAGCTCAGGATGCCTCGCAGACGGAGGCCAGTCTTCCCCATGAGAAAGGATGCGCTGTCCTGGTCAAGCAGAGGAGTAGCTGTCCTTTTTCCAACAGTATCTCGGAAGGACCGCCAGTCCTCTGAGACGCACAGCATCGATCGCGGTTGACCCCGCCCCCGATCTGCGCTACAATAGCAGCACTACCAACAGCCCTCAGGAGATGGTCATGGAGCCCAATCGACCCGAGCAAGGAGGCCAGCCGGCCGGCAGCTATCTGGTGGTGGCCGTGATCGTGATTGGCGTGGCCGGTGGTATCGCCGCTGCGGCGGCTACGGGCGCATCTTACTGGATGATCGTTGGCCTGGCGGCCGGCGCCCTCATCGCCTTCTGGCTCGCCAGGGGGCCGAAGGACCAGACCTGACAGGTTTTTGCCAGTTTTCTGTGCCGCGCGCGTTCTATGACGAAGCAACTCACCTCAGGAACGCGCGCAGTCAGTAAACCTGTCAGGTCTTGCACTGCGTGGTTGACAAGGCGCGGCGGATCGTCTATCATGGGCCGGCGGATAACTTATTCTTTTCGACGGAGGAAGCCACATGGCAGACAATCACCCTTCCCCTTGGGACCGCTTGGGCGCACTTGTCGCCCAGCTCATGGACCGCAAGCAGGTTCCCGGCGTGGCCCTGGGCATCGCCCACGGCGACGAGACCCTGACCGCCGGATTTGGCGTCACCAGCATCGAGAACCCCCTGCCGGTGACCGACACCACGCTCTTTCAGATCGGCTCCATCACCAAGACTTTTGTGGGCACGGCCCTCATGCGCCTGGTGGAAAGGGGCACCGTGGACCTGGACGCCACGGTCCGGACCTACATCCCCGATTTCCAGGTGACCGACGAGGCCGCTGCTGAAAGGGCGACGGTGCGCCACCTGCTGACCCACACGGGCGGCTGGGCCGGCGACTTTTTCCACGGCACGGGCGATGGGCTCGAAGCCCTGGCTCGCTACGTGGCCGACATGGCCGAGCTGCCCCAACTGGCGCCGCTGGGCAGCCACTGGTCCTACAACAATGCCGGATTCACGGTGGCCGGCCACATCCTCGAGCGGGTGACTGGCCAGCCATTTGAGATTGCCCTGCTGGAGCTGGTGCTGGGCCCCCTGGGCCTGGAACAGACCTTTCTGGATCCGGCCGACGCGATGACCCGTCGCTTTGCCGTGGGCCACCAGGCCGGGGACGCCGGTCCCGGAGGTGGCCCGGCCCTGGGCGCTGGGGCGCGGCACCTATGCCATGGGCGGCCTGGTCTGCCACGTGCAGGACCTGCTGCGCTACGCCCGCTTTCACCTGGGCGATGGCCGGGCGCCGGGCGGTGACCGGGGGCGATTGCTGTCCAGCGAGACCCTGGCCCTGATGCAGACGCCCCAGGTGACCGTGTGGGGCTCGGCAGCCTGGGGGCTGCCCTGGTCGCTGACGGATGCCGGCGGCGCTCGCCAGGTGTCCCACGGCGGCGGCACCAAGGGCCAGATCTCGTTGCTGGCCCTGGTCCCCGAACATGACTTTGCCCTGGTGGTCTTGACCAACGCCGGCACGGGCGGCAAACTGTACGACGAGGTCCGGCGCTGGGTCCTGCGCGAGTACCTGGGCCTGGAGGATCCCAAGCCGGAGGCCATCGAGGCCAGCGAGGCCGATCTGGCCCAGTACGCGGGCCGCTACCGGGGCTATGCCAGCGACTGGGAACTGGGCCTGCTGAACGGCAGGCTGGTGGGCCAGCAGATCTACAAGCGGGGCTTTCCCAACGAGACTGTACCGACGGCCCCTCCGCCGCCACCGGTGACGCTGGGGCTGAGCGAACAGGACCGGCTGCTGGTACTCGACGGCCCGGGCCAGGGCGACCAGGGCGATATTGTCCGCACGAAAGACGGCGCCATCGGCTGGCTGCGCATCGGTGGGCGGCTGCACGTGCGAGAGGACTAGGTTCACTCAAGACCTGTCAGGTTTTTTTACCTGACAGGTCTGACTCCTGCGCTCCGGCCTGGTCCTTGACCAGGCCGTCTTGCCCGCAAGGACAGGTCTCGTGTAGGAAGCAGGCTTGGCCCGGAGCGCAAACAGGCAGATCCGGATCTGCCTGGAGCAAGGGGGAGGCACACGCGCCACCCTCCGGCCTTGAGCAAGGAAGAAAGAACGAAATCATATCGCAGGAGTAAGTTATGTCGAGTAAACTGACCAGCATCGCCGTCGCCGCCGGTGCCGCTGCCGGGGCCATCGCCGCCCTGGCGGGCGCCGGCTACTACCTGCTGCTCCGCCGCCCCCTGGCCCGCACGGAGGGTACACTGTCCCTGGCTGGCCTCGAGGGGGAGGTAGAGATCCTGCGCGACCACTGGGGCGTGCCCCACGTCTATGCCGGCAGCATCCCCGATCTGATGGCCGGCCAGGGCTTTGTCCACGCCCAGGACCGCCTGTGGCAGATGGACTTTGCCCGGCGGCTGGTGGCCGGGCGGCTGTCAGAGGTGATGGGCGAGCAAACAGTGCCGCTGGACCGCTGGATGCGCACCCTGACCATGCGCCGTGTCGCCGAGCAAGAGGTGGATCTCCTGGATGCAGAGTACCGCGGCTACCTGGAGGCCTATGCCGCCGGCGTCAACGCCCGCATCTCTCGAGGGACGGCTGCCGGTCGAATTCACGCTGCTGCGCTACGAGCCCGAGCCCTGGACCGTGGCCGACTCGCTGTCCTGGATCAAGATGATGTCGTGGGTGCTGTCGGTCAACTGGGAGACCGAGATCCTGCGCGCCCTGCTCATCGAGCGTCTGGGCCCGGAGCTGGCCGCCGAACTGGAACCGGGCTGCTCCGACGCGGCGCCGCACATCGTGCGCGAGGTCGCGAACCTGGCTTCCATGGCCGCTGCCGGGGCAGCGCGGCCCTGGACCGCGCTGCCGAGGCGCGGCCCTTCACCGGGCCCGCGGCCCGCGAGGGCCTGGGCAGCAACAACTGGGTCCTGTCTGGCTCGCGGACGGCCAGCAGGCATGCCCCTGCTGGCCAACGACATGCACCTGCTCCTGGCCTTGCCCAGCATCTGGTACGAGAACCACCTGGTGGGCGGCGACATCAACGTCACCGGCGTCACTTTCCCCGGCATCCCCGGCGTGGTCTCGGGCCACAACGGCCACGTCGCCTGGGGCTATACCAACGGCTTTCCCGACGTCCAGGACCTATACATGGAACGCCTGCGCCGGACCGAGACCGGCGGCCAGGCGCGGGTGCAGTACGAGTTCCAGGGCGAGTGGCTCGACGCCGAGGTCTCGCAGGAAGAGATCAAGGTCAAGGGCGGCGAGACGGTGGTCGAGGAGGTGATCATCACCCGCCACGGTCCCATCATCAACGCCCTGGCGCCCCGAGTCTGGCCGGCGAGCAGCCCCTGGCCCTGCGCTGG
The DNA here is from genome assembly GCA_963783445.1 of uncultured Chloroflexia bacterium. Taxonomy (GTDB): domain Bacteria; phylum Chloroflexota; class Anaerolineae; order JAAYZQ01; family JAAYZQ01; genus CAWANP01. The sequence goes on from CAWANP010000004.1 coordinate 423,269, forward strand.
ACCTCCCTGGAGCCCGACACCATGATCCACTGCCATCTTGGCCATGCCGGCGCCCGCAACTGCCTCGAGTTCCGCGAGGCCCTGCGCCACTGGACGGCGCCCACCCAGAACGTGGTCTATGCCGACACGGAGGGCAACATCGCCTACAGCTTCCCCGGCAAGGTGCCCATCCGGGCCAAGGGCGACGGCGATGTGCCCGTGCCCGGCTGGACGGGCGAGTATGAGTGGACTGGCTATATTCCCTTCGAGGAGCTGCCCCACCTCTACAACCCGCCCCAGGGCTATATCGCCACGGCCAACAACCGCGTCGTGGGCGACGACTATCCCTACTACCTGGGCAGCGACTATTGCACCAGCGACCGGGCGCGGCGCATCGTAGAGATGATCGAAGCCAGGCGCGACGATGGATGTGGCCTACATCCAGCAGATGCAGTTCGACCAGATCGCGCCCATCGCCCGCAGCGTGGCGCGAAACCCTGGGCGGCCTGGAGGTCGACGACGCCGAACTGGAGCCGGTCGTGGCCCTGATGGCGCGACTTGGGACGGTTCGCTGGAGGCAGGCAGCGCAGCCGCGGCCGTGTACCAGGTCTTTTCCCGGCGCCTCATCGCCCGCGCCTTGGAGGACAAGCTGGGCGACCTGGCCACGCGCTATGCCGGCCAGGGTCCCACGCCGCTGCTGGCCGAGGCCAGCATGTTCGGCGAGCGCTCCTGGGAATGGCTGGAGCGGATCCTGGGCGAGCCTGAATCGCACTGGTTCGATCTGGGGCAGGGAGAAACCCGCGACGACGTGGCCCGGCTCGCGCTGCGCGAAACCGTCGATTTTCTCCAGTCAGAGATGGGTCCTGAGATTGATGATTGGGCCTGGGGCAAGCTGCACACCCTGACCTATGGCCACGTCATGGGCCAGGTCAAGCCGCTGGACCGGCTGTTCAACCGGGGCCCCTACCCCATCGGCGGCGACGGCACCAGCATCTGGGCCACCCACGCCGCCTGGCAGGACCTGAGAAGCGAGGTCATCGTCGGGCCGCCCTTCCGTTTCATCGCCGACCTGGGCGACCTGCGCAACTCGCTGGGCCTGCTGGTTCCCGGCCAATCAGGCCAACCGGGCAGCAAACACTATGACGACCAGATCCAGGCCTGGTTCACGGGCGAGTACCACCCCATGCTCTACGACCGGGAGGATGTGGAGGCCGGGGCGGAGGCTGTGCTCAGACTAACGCCCAGTCCATAGAGCGTAACGCCTCAATCTTGATAGGCGAAGGTCTCTGACCGAGCCCCTCAGTTCTTAGCGGCTCAATGTGACAACGAATCTACGGGATTCGCCGAATCTGGTCCCAGCCCATTCGTTGAATCCTCTTCATTCGTTGTCATCATTGGCCGGCGGTGCTTGGCCACCTGCGCAGGCATGACAGGCGCGCCCTAGTCCAGCGGCTCGACCAGCACGTCGTCGAAGCGGATGTGAGCGTCTTTGGGTTCGCTGCCGTAGGTAACGAGGCCGATGGTCCCGTTGAGAAAGACGGAGCCCACCTGGTCGACATAGTCGATGGCCAGTTCGTCATCGACCCAGCCCTTGATGTGCGGGCCTTGAACCTCGACGGTGATCTCGTGCCACTCGCCATAGTTGACGGGCGTGTTGAGGACCCTGTCGGTCAGGAACAGGGGATTGCTATAGTGGTACCAGTAATAGTCCTTCGTTTCGTCGCCGTGCTCCTCGGTGGTGCGGTGCTGCCATAGCTTTGCCCGGCCCGTTCCCGCCGGCCTGACATCGACGGTAAACAGGTAGCCGGTCAGCCACTGGCCGCTGGTCTCTACGTCGCGGTAGGTGCCTCGGAACCAGACACCGGCCAGACGACCGTCTACGGCCTTGAATCGGGCCCGGACCCGGTAGTCGGTCCATTCCTCCGACCCGGGGACCAAGACCATGGTCAGCGCGTCCTCCGCGTGGGAGCCTCCTTTGCAGCAATGGAACGTGTAGGCGTTGCCGCCGCCATAGCCCTGATTTTGCTCCAGGTACCACTGCTCCGGGTTCAGTCGCTTGTGGTTCAAGAAGGGTGTCCACTGGCCGGTGCCGGCCTCAAAATTGTCGGCAAAGAGCACCGGCGGAGATGCACTGGCAAAAGGCAGATAGGCCCTTGAGACAGCGGCCGGCGACGACTCACCAGCGACGGTCCCCGGCAGGGCCCCCAAGGGGACCAAAGCCACCGTTAGCACAAACAGAATCATCATTCGAAGCTTGATATCGGCATCCCTCCTGCCGGCGGCCGTGGAATGGGCCAGCCGGCACTTCAGAAGATCATAGAATCGATGGACTATAGCATAGCCTGGCCGCCATGGCAAGCTGGCAGGCTTGAGTTTTCCTCAACCTGCCAGGTCTGCGCGCAGCGGAGCCTATCGGAAAAAGAAACGCCTCTCGATGCAAGCATCGAAAGGCGTTCGCTCGGACCGCCCCTGCCTGACCGTAGAAAGGGCCGTCCAATCAGATGCATACTACCACAGAATCATCCGGTGTGCAAGTTTTTTATCTGGTTTCGCACTATTTCTACGTTTTTTAGGTCTCCAAGTCTTGGCCAGGTAGGGGTGCTAGCGGATCCCTTCGACCAGCACGTCGTCGAACCTGACATAGGCGTATCGCGGGTCGCTGCCATAGACGAACAGGCCGATGGTCCCCTTCAGAAAGATGGAACCTGTTTGGTCGACATGGTCAACCGCTAGCTCGTCATCGACGTAACACTTGATGTGCGGCCCTCGGACTTCCACTGTCAATTGATGCCATCCCCCGGGGTTCACGGCCGTAGTCAGCTCCTTGTCCACCAGGTACAGGGGATAGTCAAAGTAGTACCAGTAGGCCTGGTCCGTTTCGTCTCCGTGCTCCTCCGCCGTCCGCAGTTGACCCAGTTTCGCCCTGCCCGTTCCGTCAGGGCGCACGTCGACGGTAAAGTAGTAGCCCGTCAGCCACTGGCCCACTGCGTCGACGTCCTCGTAGGCGCCCCTGAACCAGACACCGACCTGGCGGCCGGATTCGGCCCGGAACCGGACACGCAGGCGATAATCCGTCCACTCCTGTGCCTCCGGGCTCAGGACCATGGTCAGCCCAGCGCGGGCGCCCCGGTCGGAGCTGTCGACCCCCTTGGAAAACTTGAAGGCATAGCCGTGGCCGTTGCCGTAGCCGCGGTCCTTATCATGGTACCACTGCTTCTCGTTCAGCCGCCAGTAGTTCAGAAACGGCGTCCACCGCCCGATGCCGCCCTCAAAATCGTCCGCAAAGAGAAGCTGTGGCGATGTCGGGGAGCTGACAAAGGGTAGATATACCGTCGAGCCCGGCGGTGGCGCCGCTTCGCCGGCGGCGGTTCCCGGTGAAGCCCCAAAAGGGACCAGTACCGCGGTCAAGATGAACAGAAAAACGATTCGCAATTTGATGTCAGCCTCCCTGATATCGGAACCCAAAAGATGGCCAGAACGCGCGGGGCGGCGATGGGGCACAACCAACAACGCCATCCCTCAGCCCCGACGACAGTACCAATATAGCACAGCCTGGCCGCGGGGGCAAGCTGGGATGGAAGATTTTTGTCTGTCAGGCAACTCGTTCCTACGCCGAGATCCCCAGTTCGTCCGCTACGTGGGCAATGCCCAGCTCTTCCAGGGTCTCCCGAGTCGGCACTCCGCGCTCATCCCAGCCTAACAGTCCATAGTACGTCGCCAACATCCCCTCCCAACCCGGCTGGATGCTCACCCCAGTCGCTGGCCCGTCCAGTGGTGTGGAACCATAGCGCCTGGAAGGTACATCCAGCGCTGGGTCAATCCCGTGGCGGATGTTGAAGGCACGCAGCAGGTTGGTTGCGCGCTGCCCGACACGCATGGCCTCCTGGGCATCCATGTCCCAGCCGGTGACAGCGTTTACGGCTTCGGTGAGCAAGGGCAAATCCGTGCGCGTGTTGAACCGGCAGACGCCCAGCGAGTCTTCGAACAACATCGCCCCGTTGGTCCGGGCCGTGAAGGCGCTCACCTCCTCCGGCGAGAATGAGCCCGGGGGCCCTTCTACGCCAATGGCGCGCATTGCATTGGGGGGCATGTTGGACATGGGGCCAGTCTCCATGGTTCCGGTATTCGAGGTCACCGTATCGAACATCTCGGTCCATCGACTGCGGTGATCGTGGGTCCGCGAGGCGTGTTGCCCTTGGCCGTGTGGATGGCAAAGTTGACCGCCTCCCCTCCGATCTCCTGGGCCGCCCTCATCACGCCCTCGGCCAGCGAGGTTCCCGATCCCCTCGCGGTGGGCAATCTTGTACATCAGGCGTTCGCACGGCATCGACATTGCCCCAACTGAGGTCAAGGCCATCGAGGCGCTCTTGGCTGAGAATGCCCTTCTCATAGCATTCCATCATCATCCCGATCAGCCAACCGAGTCTCATTGTTCTCGAATCCCAGCCGATCGCATTCATTGGCCAGGACGATGGCCTCCGTGACATCCGTGTTGCCGATGAGCGGGCCAAGAGCCGCAAACTGCTCGTACTCTGGTTCCTCGCCTACAAAGCCCTTGTGGGGACCGTCCGGTATGGTGAACAGGGTGCAGTGCTGGAAGCGGCAAGCCCAGCAGTTGTGCCGTCCGGACACATAGTTCTCCTGCAGGTAGGGCCCGTCCCATTTCTCCAGTTCTTCCGGAGAGATTCGATAGATATTCGTGGTATAGTTCTTGACCGGCAGCCAGCCGCCGCCCTGGGCCCCCCGCGCGACGCCGCGCAGCGTCCCCCAACGATAGACGCCCTCGCTGGCCACAGGGTCCTCCACAATGCGACTGGAAGAGGGCCTTGGCCACGCCGGACAGCGCTTGCTGGTCGTGGGCAGCCAACGTACCGCGGGCGCGCTGTACGACGATGGCTTTCAGGCGCTTCGAGCCCATGACAGCGCCGATGCCATTGTGTCCGGCGACATGACCCCGATCACCCACAAAGGCGGCAAAACGGACGAGATTCTCGCCCGCCGGTCCGATGCCAAAGACACTGAGCTGGCGTTCATCGACTCCCAGCTCCTGGGCCAAGAGATCGATCATCTCCCAGGTGTCCACTCCGGCCAGGTGCTCAGCGTCTCGCAATTCCGCCTCGCCATCGGCGATATGGAGATATTGGAGGCCCGCGGCCGCGCCCTGGATGACCACACCGTCAAAGCCATTGAAGCCGCATGTAGGCCCCCAGGAATCCATTGGCCTGGGAAGCGGCCGCTCCGTTCGTCATGGGACCTTTGGTGATCACTGAGACCGTACCGGAGCCATTGACGCGCGTACCAGCCAGCGGCCCCGAGGCCACGACCAGCCGGTTCTCTGGGTCCGACCAGGCCACACCCGGCGGCACCTCCTCGTACAACACCTTTGCCCCGTACGCGGCGCCGCCCAAGTATTGCCGGTAGGTCGCGGACTCCAACTGGTCCGACCAGATACGGCCGCTGGTCAGGTCCACGCGCAGATACCTGCCTCCAAAGTTGTGCTGCTGATCCTGTGCCATTGCTCTCCCCCTTCCCTCTGGGCGCTCTTCGGCCTACTGCTAGCCCCCGCTAAAGCCCGGAATGAGCCGCAGGGTATCGCCAGACCTCACCTCGGCCTCCATGCCGCCTGCCAGCTCGATGAGCCTGCCATTTAGAAGCAGCATGATGTAGCCAGCTAGCTGTCCAGTGTCAGCAGGAAAGATCAGTTCCCTGAACAGCTGATCGCCCGCTGCAATCACTTCCAGAACCTGCCTCACGGTTGTGCCCTCGCTGACGTCCTGCGTCAGGGTCAGTCGGCCCAGGTGTTGGGCTGAAAGACGGTGGCTGAGCCAGGGCAGAATCTCTACCTGTACACGCAAGACGGCGAACTCCTTTTTCATCCGACTGAGATGCCATCGCTGGAGCTGGTGTGCGTAGGATCATTCTACCATACGCTGCATCAGGCCGTCAAGCCGACAGTGTCATGCCCGCATGGTTCCAGCGAACATCCAGTCTGCGGCGGTGACGGTTGCTGGTGGCGTGGACTCCCGCCCCCCCCCGGCTGCTCGGGGGCAAGCATGTGCGGGAATGACAAGTCAGTTGGTGGCATTTCCACCGAAATTGATGCGTTACCGTCTTGGGCTTGGATGAACGCGCGAGGTCATCTATTGAGTCAGACCTGCTTTTCGGGCAACGACCCAAAGAAAAGTGACCGGCCGGCCAAACTCGACGTCCGTCTCTTCCCGGGCGCTGACGATCTGCAGGCCGGCGCCCTCCACCAGCCGCCGGTTGGCGCCGCTGTCATAGCCGCTCCAGTACATGGGCGCCCCCAAAAAGTTTTCGGAGAGATACTCCTTGACCGGATGGGCGCTCATCGCGGCCACCAGTAGGCCGCCGGTCCGGAGCCACGAGGCAATGGCCTGCAGGAGCTTGGCCAGTTCCTGGCGCGGCACGTGAATGAGACTGTAGAAGGCAGCCACCGCGTCAAAGCTGGCGGCCGGCAGGTGGAGTGGGTGATGTCGGCCTGGATGAACCCGGCTTCCGGCGCGTATTGCCGGGCCAGCGCGAGCTGCCGGGCAGAGATGTCGACGCCCGTCACCTCAAAGCGTTGAGCCAGGGTCTGCGTCGTGGGCAGGCCCGCCCCGCAGCCGAGAATCCAGCACCCTGGCCCCGGCGGGCAGCCCATCCAGCAGCACTTGCGTGTATCGCGCGCGCTCCTCCAGGCGGATGCCCTGCGCCCACGCGGCATGGCGCTCAGCCATGGTGTCGTAGCCGTCTCTTACGACCTGTTTGGGATCCATGCTCCTCCAGGCACCCGCGGGTTCGCACCTCGCTCTCCGACGAGTACGCGGCCCTCTTGCAGTCCCCAGGCCAGAACGCCGCTCAGGATCGCGGCCAGACCGATCATGGAGACGCCTCCTCCTTTGGGTTCGCCCCGCCAGGGCCATCCCTGGCGGGGCGGATGAAAGCTTGCCCAGCCGCCAGACTCGACCTGGAAGGTGATCAGGCGAACGGGCTCGCCCGCTGGCCTGTCGCCATCCACAGCGGTGACCAGCAGGTCGTAGCGACCGGGCGGCAGATCGGTGGGCAGCGACAGGGGAATCCAGCCAGCGACGACCGTACCGGGCTGCCAGGCCGTGGTGGGATAGCCTTCGCCGGCCAGCGGCCGCTGCCACGTGGCCACGGGTTCGGAACCTCCTTCGGTGGCCTCCCCGCCCTTGGCGAGGAGGTCAAATCGCGCCCCGTAGGCCTGCGGCACCGGGGCCGTGGTCTGCCAGTAGAGTGTGACGTCGATGACGCTTCCAGGGGCTGCCTGCTCCGGGATGGGGTTCTGGCCGTAGAGGACCAGGTCCTCGGCCATTGATTGGCCGATGGCGATGGGTACCTGGGGGAGTTGGCCGTCAGCCATGGGCGCGGGAGCTGCCACTACGACTGTCCCGGCCGCGGCCGTGGTCGTCCCATCAGGCAGGGCCAGGCGCTGCTGGCCCTGGCGGGTATAGAGGCCGGCGCGCAGTTCATACTCCCCGGGCGGCAGCCAGGGAGGCAGGTCCAGCCCATAGACCTCGCCCACCAGACTGCCTGGCGCCCACTGGTCGGTGGGAAAGAGGCCGCCATAGGGCTCGCGGTCGACGGAGGCCCAGCGATACTGGGCCTCTCCCTGGCGCTGGATGAGTTGCAGGAAGGGAACCAGCCTGGGCTGCCCGGCCCCCTGGTTCTCCCACACGAGGGCCACCTCCAACCGGTCGCCGGGTACAGCGGCCAGCGGCTGGCCGTGGCCGGTCGCCCCCCGCAGCGCCACCCCGCCCTCGAAAACCTCCGGCTGGGGCAGGGGCGCCGCCCCCAGCGTCCCGCGCTGGCGCAAGAGTTCCGTCTGTCCGGCGCGGCCCAGAAGCTCCCAGCGCGGAACCTGCCAGCCACCGACGCCGGGCGGGCCCAGAAGCGCCGGTGGGTGAGCTGGAAAGCCGATGGGCGTATCCTCATAGATCAGGTACTCGATGGGGTACTCGTGCTCGAACAGGCCGCCAAAGAGGTAATAGCCCTCGCGGGTGGAAAGGGCCGCGGCGAAACGCTCGTCGGAAACGACTCCGGCCTCGGGCGGGATCTGAGAAAGCAGCGCCTGTTCCGCCCGGCTCTGCTCGTCGACACGGAACTCGGCCCGCCGGGTCTCATCCGCCAGCGGGCTCCACAAGCTGGCCGTGATCAGGCAGAGCAGGAGGACAAGGCCACTGGCCGCCAGGGCCACGTGGCGCGCCCCCCAGCGTGGACCCAGCCAGTCCACCAGGCGGGCTATGCCCAGCACGGTGCCGTAAAAGATAAAGGGCACGAGCAGGGACTGATAGTGCCCGTCGAGAATATAGATCTGGTGAAAGGGATAGTCGACCAGCAGCAGGTAGGCCAACGCCGATGCCCCCAGCAAAAAGACCGATGGAGCCAGTAGGGGCAAGAAGGCTACCGGCAGCAGGAGCTGGGCAAGCAGCTTGAGTTTAGGCAGGAAAACGGCGCGGGGTAGCCGAACCCACGGCTGGAGCAACAACGAACGAGCCATGGCCAGGGGCGAGTCGCCCAGGTAGGCATAGTATTCGCCATAGTGGAAGGACCTTCCTCCACGAAAGCCGGGGATCAGGACCAGGATGACGAGTGCGCTGGCTGCCAAGCCCAGCACGCAAAGGAACAAGCCCAGCCGCCAGCGGCGCTGGAACAACAGGGCATAAAGCCCCATCGTGATGATCAATAACGACAGTTCCTCGCGTACCAGGAACATCAGGGGCAACAGGCAGAAGAGCAAAAGGTCGCGCCGGGTAAGCAGGGCGAAATAGGCCCACATGACAACAGCGGAACCCAGGATGACACCGTGAAAGTCGGTCAGGATCTGGTGCTGGAAGGCCGGATAGAGGACATAGGCCGCGGCCAGCAGCACGCCGGCCCAGGGCGTAGGCAATCGCTCACGGGCGAACCAGAACAGAGGCAAGATGGCCAGAGCCGCGACGATCACCTGGACCAGCAACAGTACCCGGGAATCGGACCAGAGCAGATAGAGGGGCACAAAGAGGGCCAAGATGGGCGTAAAGTGGTTGCCCAGATAGTTCTCGGTAAAGGGCAGGACCGAGGTGCGGAAGGGGTCGCCGTGGGCCGTATTCCACACCGCCTGGCTGTAGGTCGCCAGGTCTACATTGTCGCGCACGCCGGCGTAGCGCACCAGGCCAAGCGCGCCAGTAGCAAGGATGACTGCCAGTATCAGTACTGCGACGATCATACTTGCCGGCTGGAACCGGCGAGGGCCACCCCCGGAAGGGGCGGCCTGCGCGGCTGAACTCATTGCAACCACTCCGTCATGACTTGATTCAGGACGAGAGAACCGGTACTTCCGGCAAGAGGTTCCCAAGCGCCTGGTAGATCGACGAAAAGTCAGCGTTGGCGCTCATTGTACCATGACTCAGGCTGCTGTAGCAAGGCTAGGCTTTTGGTGGGGAATCACCTTCGGACGATAGGGAACGTGGCAGGATCACCCAGCGGATGATCGTCGCCAGCGGCGACGCCGGCGAGCCAAGGCATCGTAGCCCATGAGCGGGCATACCGGAACCGTCGGGCGACTAAAGCTTCTGGCTACCGAGAGGAGCGTCCCTTGTAGATGCGAACATACTCCAGGCCATTGATCTCGACGCTGTACTCTGGCGTCTTCTGGGCCAAGATCTCCAGCAGCGGCCTGGGCATCTGGCGCTGCCACTGGTGGATGTAGACGACGACATAGTCGGAGCCCAGCAGTTCCTCGACCTGGGCCTCGTCCAGCTCTGTTTCCAGGGGAATGCCCCGCACGTAGCCCGAGAAATAGGGCGCGAAAGAGGGCACGTACCAGGAGGCAACCTGCAGTTGCTGCCCACCGGGCTTGGCGCTCAAGTAGCGACCCGCCTGATCCAAGCCCTCCCCCCAGCCGACCATCTGCATCTCAGGGGCTTTTCGACCTCCGCCCAGCAGCGGATTGTAGTAGCTTAGGTAGTAGGGGAAAGTTGGCAGGGTACAAGCAACCTGGGCCAGGATGACGATGCCCAACAGCAGGGTCACTACACGCTGTCGCATTCGGGCCAGGCTGCGCCGCGTTCGCAATCCAGCCGGCAGCCGCAACCCAACCCACGGCGGCCACCAGATCCAGGGGGGCGAAAACAGGCAGCAGGTAGCGGTCAAACTTTTTGGCGCCGAGGTTCATCAACAGACCATACAGCAGGGCAAAGAGTACCAAGCTGAGGGTCGCGCGCCGTACCTCGGGCCGGGCCAGCAGGCCGCGCCTGAAAATAAACGCGAAGCCGGCGGCCAATAACCCGAGGAGCACCACCGGCGTGACACGCCAAAGATAGGCCGCCGGGTAGAACTGCCAGACCGAGGCGTCTATCCGGCCGTCGGTATAGAGGCGACCGCCAAAAAAGACAGGGTCCCCGTGTCCACCCTGTGCGTGGCTCAGGGCCGGAGCCAGCACGCGGGCGACTGTGTCCAAGGGGTCCACCCACATCGCCGGCCAGAGCAGCGAAAAGGCAGCCATGCCGGCGAACCCCAGACGACGAGCGGCCAGGCCGAATGCCACAGGAGCGCCGCCAGCGACCGGCGGTCCCGGTTGCGCAGGCTGTACCCCAGGTCTGCCAGGGCCAGCAGCAGGACAACGGGGATTAGGAAGAGGCTCGGGGATTTGGTCAGCCAGCTCAACCCGGCCGCGACGCCAGAGACGATGAGGTCCAGCGCCCGGCGGTACCGCAAGAAGCTGAGAAAGGCCAGCAGGGCCAGAAGTAGAAAACTACTGAGCATGCCGTCCAGGTGCAGGATGCGCGAGTGCGCCACGTGAAAGGGGTCGAGGGCGATGAACAGGAAGCCCAGGAGGGCCGGTACGAGGCCAAAGAGTCGCCAGGCAAAGACAAAGGCCATCGACAGGGCCAGGGTACTGGCCAGTACGGCAAAGCTACGGCCGGCAGTGATGCCCGGATCCCCCTCCTCCCTGCCTTCCGTGCCCCTCCGGGGACTCGGCTCGCCAGAGCCGTCCGGCGACGCCTGCCCACATAGTGGTGACGCCTGGATGCTCGGTTTGGAAGGTCCGGCCCAAGGCACCTTCACGTAGGGCAGTGAGAAACTGCTCGGAACGTCCGCTCCAGGCGTTCTCGTCGGGGGTAACGAAGCGATCCAGCGCCGCCGCACGGGGCAGCCAGATCGGCCAGGGCAACCAAGATGCAGACAGCCAGTCTGCGGCCGGGCGGACAGGCACACCACCCTGTGGCCGGACCGAAACCGGCATTATTGCTAGCATCCATCGGCATTGATTGCTCCTGGCACCAGAAAGCCACGCAGTCTGCCGATCATGCCACGCCGGGCCGGGCTGGCCAAGATGCGGCGCCAAAGGGCTAGCAGCATCAATCAGCCGCCAGCCTCGATCTGGACGGTGACAAGGCGGACAGGCTCGCCAGCAGGCCCCTCTCCGCCGGCTGCTGTAGCAAAGAGGATCGATAGCGCCCCGGTGACAGATCGGGTGGCAGCGACAGGGGATACCAGCCCGCAACGACGGTGCCAGGCTGCCAGTCCGAGGTGGGGTAGTCACCACTTCCCAGTAGTCGCTGCCAGCTCGCCACTGGGACAGACTGGCCCTCGCCGAGGAGATCAAAACGTACCTGGTAGGACTGCTCCATCGGCGCGGTGGCCCGCCAGTAGAGTGTGACGTCGAGGAGGCCGCCCGCGGTCGACTGCTCCAGGATGGGGTTCTGGCCGTATAGCTGCAATTCTCCGGCCAGGGGCTGCCCGATTGCGATGGGTACCTCGGGAAGCTCTTCCCCCGCCGCTGGCGCGGGCGCCTCCACCCGGACCGTACCGGCTACGGCCATGGTCCAGCCATCGGCCAGTGCCAGGCGCTGCTGACCCTCGCGGGTATAGAGGCCGGCGCGGAGTTCGTACTCCCCAGTGCCAGCCAGGGAGGCACGTCCAGCAAATAGACATCGCCCACCACGTTGCCCGGCCGCCACTGGTCGGTAGGAAAGAGACCGCCATAGGGTTCACGATCGACGGAGGCCCAGCGATGCTGCGCCTCGCCCTGGCGCTCAATCAACTGCAGGAAAGGCACCAGCCGGGCGGATCAGGCCCCAGGGACTTCCATACCAGCGCCACTTCTAGCTGCCTGCCCGGCTCGGCGAACAGAGGCTGGCCCTGACCTGTAACCCCGCGCAGCGCGACCCGGCTGTCAAAGACCGGTGGCGCGGGCAGGGGCGCCGCGCCTACCGTGCCATTCTTGCGGCGCAACTCTGTCAGGCCCGTGCTGCCAAGAAGCTCCCAGCGGGGCACCTGCCAGCCATCCACACCCGGCGGGCCGAGGAGCGCGGGTGGATGGGCCGGAAAGCCGACGGGGGTGTCCTCGTACATCATATAGTCAATGGGATAGTCGTACTCATAGAGCCCGCCAAGCATAAAAAACCCCTCGCGGGTGGACAGGGCCGGGGCAAAGCGGTCGTCGGCCACCACCCCCGCGTCGGGCGGGATCTGGGCCAGGAGCGCCTGCTCCGCCAGGGCCTGCTCGTCAACGCGGAACTCGGCTCGTTTGGTCTCGTCTGCCATTGGCCCCCACAGGATGGCCGTGACAAGGCAGAGCAGGAGTACCGTACCGCTGGACATCAGGGCCACGCCGCGCTCGCCCCAGCGGGGGCCCAGCCGCGGGCCAAACGGACGCCGGCCAGCACCGTCCCAAAGAAAATGAATGGCATGAGCAACGCCTGGTATTGGGTGCCCAGGGTATAGACCGTATGAAAGGGGAAATCGACCAGGAAGAGGTAGGCCAGTGCCGATGCACCGAGCAAAAAGATCGATGGGACCAGCAAGGGCAGAAAGGCTACTGGCAAAAGAAGCTGCACCAGCAACTCGATCTTGGGCCGGTGGATGGCGCGGGGCAGCCAGGCCTGCGGCTCCAGCAACAAGGTACGCAGCATGGTCACCGGCGAGTCGCCCAGGTAGTCATAGTAGTCGCTGTAGTGAAAAACTCTCCCCACCTCGGAAGGCGGGGATCAGCACCAAGATAAGTAGCGCACTGGCAGCCAAGCCCGTCACAAAGAGGATCAGGCCCAGCCGGCGGCGCCGCTGGATGAAGAAAGCATAGACGCCCATCATGACGAGGACCAGCATCAGGTCCTCGCGTATCAAGAGCATCACGGGCAAGACACAGAAGAGCAGAAGGTTGCGGCGACTGAGCAACGCGAAATAGGCCCACATCACGGCCGTTGTGCCCAGCGCGACGCCGTGGAAATCGGTCAAGTACTGGTGTTGGAAGGCGGGATAGAGTAGAAAAGCGGCCGAGAGCAGCACGCCAGCCCAGGGCGCGGGCAATTGCTCGCGGGCAAAGTAGAAGAGGGGAATGGCGGCCAAGGCGCCAGCGATGACCTGCGCCAGCAGCAGCACTCGCGGATCGGCCCATACGAGATACAGGGGCACAAAGAAGGCCAGGATCGGGGAAAAGTGATTGCCCAGGTAGTTTTCTGCAAAGGGCAGAACCGATGTCCGAAAGGGCTCGCCGAAGGCCGTATTCCAGACCACCTGGCTGTAGATCGACAGGTCGATGTCGGCCCGCACGGCAGCGTAGCGCTGCAGGGAAAGCGCGCCAAATGTGAGGACATAGGCCAGAATGAGCGCTATGACAGCCATACTTGCCGAGTGGACACGACCACGGCTGCTATCACTGGAGGCAGTCTGCGTTGAAGAGACCATAGCAGGCACTCTTTCAAGATAGGTCGTAAATCGACGGGCGGTTGGTGCGTTGAGATGCAGCGAACATCCCCGATGCCGGTAGAGTTTGCTGCATCCCGGAAGTCTGGCCGTTCGGTGATGGTTCGGAAGTTGGTCCTCATTGTACCACAGTCCGGGTACAGCGGCAAGGAGGGTTCGCTCAGCGTGTCTGTCACTCCCGTCTCCATCGTCGTGAGGGTGAAAGGCAGGAATCCACCAACCTGGCAAAGATGGATGCCGGCCATCTCGGGCATGACAGACAGTTGCTGATTCAGCTCGGTTTCGTAGGATTCTACAAGGAAGACGTCGCGAGGCAATCCCTGCAGACTGGAACCGAATCTCGTCGAGGGATCTCTTTGCCCGCGGTGCAGGGGCGGCCGGGCTGCCGGAGGTTGGCCTCGGTGAGCTGGCAGCGCAGCGAAAGCCAAAGTTCGGCTGGCAGTAGGTCCGGGGTCCTTGAAGCCGGTAGGCTGTGTGCAGCGTGTCTGGCGCGCTCATGAAAGAGCCACCGCGGGCCACCTTGGTCTCACCGGTCTCCGGGCCGGTGGGGTTTGTCTGCGCGCCTGAGGGGTACTCGCCATGGTTGTCGGCCGTCCACTCCCAGACATTGCCGGCCATGTCCCTGGCGCCGACCCAGCTGGCACCGGCCTCTGACAGGCTGCCTACCGGTACGGTGAAATCTCCGCACCCCCCGAATTGAGTTAACTCGCAGGTGGGTTCCTCATTTCCCCAGGGGTAGATGCGGTTATCCGGCCCGCGGGCGGCGTACTCCCATTCGGCCTCAGTAGGCAGCCGGCCGCCAGCCCAGCGGCAGTACGCGTTCGCCCCGTTCCAGGAAACTTCGACGACGGGGTGGGTCTCTTTGCCTGCCTCGGGCCGGAATGTGCCACCAACCCACTCTACCTGGCAATTCGCCATCTGCTCGACTTCCATCCAGGTGTAGCCATCTTGCACCTGGTTGCCCTGGTCGTTCAAGAAAGCCGCGTACTGGGCATTGGTTACCTGGGTCTGGTCGATCCAGAAAGCGTCCAGGGTGACGGTGTGCGGGCCGAACCGGTCGTCATCGGGCAGACTGCCCATCTCGAAAGTGCCCGCGGGGACATGGACCATTACCACGTTGTCTATGGGCCTGGTAAGCGTGTCACCCAGGTCAGGGGGTTGATCGGGGAAGGGTATCGCTGGCGGGGTATACGTTGGGGTGGGGACCGGTGTGCTGGTTGGTGACTGGGTGGGGACGGGTGTAACTGTTTGGGTTGGCAGAGGCGTAGACTTGGCTGTTGGTGTAGCAGGTCGCAGCGTCGGTGTTACAGTTGGGGTAGAGGATTCAGCCACAGTGGTTGCTGGCGGGGCTGGCGTGCTGGGTCGCTGGCCGCAGCGTGGCTGTGGGCGGCGCTGACGTACTCTCTTGCCTGGCATCTTCGCATCCGGCGACCGCGATAAGAACGATGACCGCGATAGCGGCTGCTTTAGCCAGGACAGACATAGGCTCACTCCTTCCATCCCCAGAGTCGTTGCGACAGGCTGCGCATCTGGTTAGTATAGGCCAAGGATTGCCAGGGCGCATCGGGCATGTGGCCAATCTTGCATTGGCCGGCTGGCCTATTTCTGGTTGGCCCACGGCGGGAATCCAGTAGTTTGGCTGAAATGGATGCCTGCCTTCGCGGGCATGACATGCCCGCCCGTTCGGCAAGGTCGCCTGGCCGCAGCCGCGGTAGGCAGAAACCGGGTCGGCGGCAGTCGCCTGGGCTCGGTCAGAGACCTTCGCCTATCGAGGGGAGACCTTCGCCTATGAGGGGAGACCTTTGCTAGTTCCCGGGGGGTGGGACCTTCTCCGCCCATCCAGGGGGGGACCTTCGCCCATCCAGGGGAGACCTTCGCCCATCCGGGGGTGGGACCTTCGCCCATCCAGGGGGGGCCTTCGCCCATCCAGGGGAGACCTTCGCCCATCCGGGGGTGGGACCTTCGCCCATCCAGGGGGGACCTTCGCCCATCCAGGGGAGACCTTCGCCCATCCGGGGGTGGGACCTTCGCCCATCCAGGGGGGACCTTCGCCCATCCGGGGGGGACCTTCGCCTATCGGGGGGGACCTTCGCCCATCCGGGACTGGCGCAATCACCTTCACTGGAGCGAGCCCAGGACTGGCGGTCCTTCTGAGGACCGCCAGTCCTGCACCCAATATCTCGCCATACTGAGAACTGCTGGCATAGCTAGCCATCCAGCGATCAGAAACCGGGTTTTGCGCCACGAGTGTGAGCCTGGGCCATCAACGTATTCCGTTCTCGCGAGTTCAATGTTCTCCCAGCGCAAAAAACCCGGGTTCTTTGCTGCGGAGCTTAAATGCGTTTGCCCTGCTTTGCAGCCATCCAGCCCTTGATTTTCCAACCTTGAGGTGGTATAATAGGAGTATCAATTCCAGCATACCTCGCGTAGGCTTTGCTTTCGGCGGACATTGCACTTTCATCGCACTCACTGGGGTCGTTGAGGGAGGTGAGCCGTGAAGGCGAAACGAAGTACCGTATTCCTGTTCCTATCTATGGCCCTAGGTGGCCTGCTGGTCTTCCCCACTAGCGACGCTGGCCTCGCGGCTACGACCCAAGGCAAGCTGGAGGCGCCCCCCCTGGCACCACGCACGATAATCATCAACGAGTTGGCGCCTATCAATGACAGCCCTGGATCGGAATGGGTCGAACTACTCAACCAGTCTGGAGGCCATGCGCTCTATTTGCCCCTGCTCCTGCGCAATTCTCGGGCTGCGTCGGCAGGCGGCTGGGGGGCGCCGAAATCAGGCGCGGCCCCGGTTGGCCAGACAGGGGGCGGGCTCGACATCAGCGGCTGGCAGGTCGGCGATGAAGACGGCAACGACTATGCCATCCCCGGTGCCTTGGGCCCAGTGCCCAGCGGCGGCTACGTCCTGATCCGCTTCGACGGGCAAGGGCCGGGTGCTGATGACTATGACTTTGACGATGGCGTCGCCGTACTCCACAGCCCTGCCGGGCAAGTCGATATCTTTGATGACAAGGCCGACCAGGTAGCTCTGTACACCGATGCAAAGCAAGAGACAGACACGCTGCACGACTTTGTAGCCTACGGCGCACCGTCGGGGACGGATGAGGAAAGCGCGATCGAGGCGGGACTGTGGCGGGAGAAGCTCTACGTGGCCGATACGGAGCCGATTCCGGGCGCAAGGGTACTGTCACCTGGAGGCTCGACCGGACTGCTGCCAGGGTACAAGGGGGGCGGCCGCGATGCCTGGGGACTCTACCTGCCGGCGGAGACGACGCCAGGCGCGGGGAACGCGTCACCCTCCCCGGATTTCCGGAGCCCGCCCACAAACGCAGAGACGACCAATCGCCGTATCCCGTTTGGGTGGGCAACGGTACCCGGTGCCACGGGGTACCAGTTCCAACTGGCCAGCGATACCGCCTTCACGTCTCCGCTCATCGACACCGTCGTGACGGACGGCATGTTTGTCCCGACCAGCGACCTCCCAGACGGTAGCTACTTCTACCGGGCTCGAGCCAGGCTAGGCGACGGCGGCTATAGCGGCTACTCCCTTGTTGACCAGGTCACCATCGTACCGGGCTCACTTGCGTCGGCGCCTGAGGAGAGCACCACACTGGCCATCACCCCCCTACTCCAACACAAAGACTCGAACATGATCTGCATAGACGGTGAGCCCTTCATCAGCGGGCACAATCGCACCGGCACCGACCGTTGGGACTCAGCCCACGAGGATGATGACGACTGGGAGGTTGGCAACGGCACTCCGTTGCGGAAGAATCTACACGACGAACACTACTGTACGCGGGCTTCCATCGCCATGATCGTCAGCTACTACGGCGGAAAGCTGAGCCAGGACCGCATCTCCTACCACAAGTATGGCGGTGGTGACTTGGAGGGGGATCTGGGCCATGGACTGGGCCTGTGGCCGGACGAGCTGTGTACGACAGGCAACGGCGTGATCGGTGAGGACGACGTGTTCACCTGGGCCATGAACGGCGACAAGAACGAGTGCGGCACAGAAGAACCAAGCTACAACCAGATTAAGGGTTGGATCGACGCTCAACGGCCAGTACTCCTGGTGGTGAACAAGGGCAACGGTGTGGGACACTCTGTCGTCGTCAGCGGCTACACCAAGTCCGGGGAATTCGTCCAGGTCATCGACCCTCTGACGGCCTCTGCGAGCTGGATCAAGTACTCACCCCTGACCATAGCGGAATACCACTGTCCAGAGGGCAAAAAGACTCCGCTTTCCAATGAAGGCGACCTTACCACCGACTTTGACGAGGACGGCCTCATCAATTTCGACGAGAAGAACCGCCTGGACACCTCAGAGTTGTTGGCAGACACCGACAAGGATGGAGTTGGGGACAAAGAAGACCTGGCCGAAGTCTACTTCAGCGACACGACCGACCGCCGCACCAACCGCCCCGACGGCCCAGACGTTGACGGCGACGGCCTGCGCAAGGAGGTGGACGAGGACAACGACGGTGGCGGTGCTCTGGATGGCTGCGAGGATACCGACGGCGATGGCAGATACGAAAAGGAGGCCGGCGAGACGTCCAACTTTTACGCCAGCGACGACGTGCCCTGCATCCCCTTTGTCGACGACGTCTACACCACCAACTACGAGGAGAATCTGAAGACCACTTTCCGGCCTGGTGAGGCCATCGTCCTGGTCATCAAGGCCAACAATACCATGACTGCGGACCAGGCGGTCAAGTTTACCTGGGATACGCGCAGCCCAACTGGCCAACCTGTCGGCCATCTTTCGCTGGCGGACTATGCCACGATCGTGAAGACGGGTACCGACACCATCTGGATCGACCGGGGAATTGCCAAGAGCCAGGCGGAGGGGACCTATACTTTCACGGGCTCCTTGGCCTACCAGAGCAGAGAGTCCTCCGACAGCAGTACCTTCAAGGTAAGAGGGTCGCCCATCGCCATCGATCTGGCCCGGGCCCTGACCTGCAAGGACGTGGAGGACACCCTCTTTGTCGACGAGACCGATACCTTTACCCTCTCCGACAGCAAGGTCGTGGTCTGGACGGCCTGGGAAGGAGCCTGGGGGTCACACACCGCCAAATATGATTGGTACTGGCCGGACGGTACGTTGTGGTTTACTTATTCCCAACTCTTCACCTCTGCTGAGGCCCTGTACAAGACCTGGTGCTATTTCGAAGGGGGCCTGTGGAAGACCGGCACCTACTCGGTCAAAGTCTACCTGGACGGTACCTACGTGGTGAACGTCAATTTCACGGCCACGGCGAGTGGGCAGGCGTCGCCGGCAGTGGCGCCGCAACCTGTGGCCGTGGGCGGTGGCGGAGGCGCGGGGGAACCGGTGCCGCAAGCACCTTGACCGATCCTGGCAGAGGTGGACCTGCTTCGCTGTAACCAGTTCAGCAAGGTCTCCTGACCGACGCCGCTGCGGGCTCGGTCGGAGACATTCGCCCATCCAGAGAAACGAGCCCAGGACTGGCGGCCGAGGAACCATGTCCCGTTGAAGGACCGCCAGTCCTCCACCCTCCATGCATGACTTTCTCCTTTCCACCCCCTCCGCCACCAGTTCGGCAAGGTCTCCTGACCGCCGCCGCTGTGGGCAGGACCCAGGTCGGACGGAGGGGACTCGGTCGGAGATCTTTGCCCATCCATAGGACTGGCGGTCCTCGGAAGGACCGCCAGTCCTCCCCCTGTGTATGACTTTCGTCATGGTCCCGGAAGTGACCTCTGACACTTACCTCCCTCCGCCTTTTCGGATACAATACAATGGGAGGCGGGGGATCTCGCCGGAAATGGCGCCCTGGCGTTTTAACCCAGTTCTAACGCCAAAATCGTTTCAAAGCCTTGACAAAACCTGGACGATCTGATAAGATAGTAGCATAGGAAGGTCAAGTGGGAGGAAAGTCAGAATGAGTAAAGCACTGAGAATTATCGGCGTTTTGGTCGTAATCCTGGCCCTTGCCGGGGCCGGGTTCATGTTCGTGCAGCGGCAGCAGGCGGAAGCTGATGCCGACGACGTGGTGGTTACGGCCCCCGTCAGCCGCGGTGATATCAAGGAGGTGGTCAGCGCCACCGGCAACGTAGCCGCCGACCAGCAGACCACGCTGACCTTTGCTTCCAGCGGTACCATCGAGGAGGTGCTGGTGGAAAAGGGGCAGGAGGTAAAGGCGGGCGACGTCGTGGCCTCGCTGGACACCTCGACCCTGGACTGGCAGATCGCCCGCTCAAAGGCCGCCCTGGCCACGGCTCAGAGCCGGCTGGAGCAGGCACAGCAACCGGCCAGCGAGTCGGATGTGGCATCAGCCCAGGCGGCCCTGGACAACGCCCTGGCCAACTATGAGAACGTGAAGGACGGCGCCTCTGACGCGGACATGGCTTCGGCCCAGGCCGGGCTGGACAGCGCCAAGGCAAACTTGAAGAAGGTCAAGGACGGCCCCACCAAGGATGACCTGGCCGCGGCCCAGGCCGCCCTGGACACGGCCAGGGCCCAGGTCAAGCAGGCCCAGGCGGCCTACGACCGGGTCAAGTACCTGCCCGATATCCAGATGCGGCAGGAATCGCTGAACCTGGAGAACGCGACGATCCAGTTGGAGCAGGCTCAGGCCAATTACAACAACGCGTCCAAGGGCGCCACAGCCAGCGATGTAGCCGCCGCACAGGCGCAGGTGGCCCAGGCTGAAGCGCAGATTGCCGCGCTGCTGGACCAGCCCTCCGAGAGCGCGCTGGCCGCGGCCCAGGCCCAGATCGTGCAGGCCGAGGCCTCTATGGCCCAGCTCCTGGACCGGCCCAGGGCTGAGGACGTGGCCGTTTCACAGGCCCAGGTCGACGAAACCACCGTGGCCCTGGCCCAGGCCGAGTCCCAGCTTGATGACGCCACCATCGTGGCGCCTTACGACGGCGCTATCCTGGCCGTTCAGATCCGCGAGGGCGAGTGGGGATCGCCGGGCGCGCCGGCCATCGTCATGGCCGCCACCGAGCCCTTGATCCTGGAGGCCAACATCGACGAGATCGACGTGGCCCTGATCAGCGAGGGGCAGCCAGCCCAACTCTCCTTTGACGCCCTCAAGGACATCCAGGGTGAGGGGATCATGGGCACGGTGACCTACATCGCCCCGTCCTCGACCAACGTGGGCGGCGCCGTGGCCTATCCCATCGACGTCAGTTTCACCCCCGGCGAGCTGCCGGTGCGGCTGGGCATGACCGCCGACGTCGATATTGTCGTCGCCGACGTCGTGGACGCGCTGCTGGTTCCCAACCAGGCCATCGAGTCTGACCGGGCGGCTGACCGCTACTTTGTCTATATCCCACGCACCGACGGCACGAGCCAGCGGGTAGAGGTCCTCATCGGCCTGCGGGACGAGAACCGGACCGAGATCGTGGATGGACTGCAGGAGGACGACGTGGTCATCCTGCCCCAGGTGCCGGAGCAGATCCAGACTCAACAGGGATTCGGACCGCCTGGGGGCAACGACGGCGGGGGTGGAGGCTTTGGTGGACGGTAGCGCCAGGCAGAGGAGAGCGTAGAATGATCGAGATCGAGAACGTAACCAAAGTCTACCAGATGGGTGAGGTGGAGGTCCACGCCCTGCGTGGCGTGTCGCTCAAGATCCAGGAAGGTGAATTTATGACCATCATGGGGCCATCGGGCTCGGGCAAGTCGACCCTGATGAACCTGCTGGGCTGCCTGGATGTGCCGACCGACGGCACCTACTTCCTGCACGAGCAGGACGTCAGCAAGCTGAGCGATTCAGAACTGGCCCACACCCGGAACAAGGAGATAGGATTTGTCTTTCAGCAGTTCAACCTGCTGCCCCGGACCTCGGCCCAGCGCCAGGTGGAGTTGCCCTTGATGTACGCCGGCCTCAGCGCCGGCGAGCGCCGCAAGCGGGCCCAGGCCGCGCTGGAGGCGGTGGACCTGGGCGACAGGCGGCACCACAAGCCCGACGAGCTTTCGGGCGGACAGCAGCAGCGGGTGGCCATCGCCCGGGCACTGGTGACCCAGCCCAGCATCATCATGGCCGACGAGCCGACCGGCAACCTGGATAGCAAGTCGGGCAATGAGGTACTCTGCCTTTTCCAGAAGCTCAACGAACAGGGCATCACCGTCATTTTTGTGACCCACGACCCCGAGATCGCGGCCTATAGCCAGCGCGTGATCCACATCCTCGACGGCCTCATCGAGAAGGACGTCCCGGTGGACACGAGCCTGCTGGACTGCCAGACGTCGCAGGCAGGCATCGAAACGCTCTACCAGGGCACGGCAGCGCTGGACCGGGCTGTGCTGGGTGCAGTGACGTGAGGAATAGACCATGAGTCTTTATGAGAGTTTACGCACGGCCACAACCGGCCTGACGACCAACAAAATGCGCGCGGCACTGACCATGCTGGGCATCATCATCGGCGTGGCTTCGGTGGTCGCCCTGCTGTCTATCGGCGAGGGAGTCAACGAGTCGATCACAGGCGAGATCGAGGGCCTGGGCTCCAACTTGGTCGCCGTCGTGGCCGACACGCCCGAAGACGCAAAAGGGCCGGCCCAGCTGACCACGGCGGACGCCGAGGCCCTGGCCGATCCCTTTCGCGCCCCGGCCGTGAAATCGGTAGTCACATCGATGCAGGGCCAGGCACGCCTGACCCACGGTGACGAAGCGGCTAATATGGGCATCATCGGCACCACCAGTGACTATGAGGAAGTACGAAGCATGGACCTGGCTCTCGGTGACTTTCTGACCAAAGCCGACGTCAACGACCAGGCACGCGTAGCGGTGTTGGGTTGGGGGGCTTGGATCGACCTCTTTGCCGAGGGCGAGTATCCCATCGGCCAGACCATTGGCGTGGATGGCACGCGCTTTGAGGTCATCGGCGTGGTGGAGGAACAGGGCGGATTCAACAACGACGACGATGCGATCTATATGCCGCTGAGCACCGCCCAGACGCGCTTTTTCCCGCAGCGCACGCTGTCGGGCGAGCGCCCCGTGGCGGCCATCTATACCAGCGCCGTGAACGAAACCCAGGTGGACGCGGCCGTAGCGCAGATCGAAGAGATCCTGCGGGAACGCCACGACATAGCCCCCGGCGACGAGGACGACTTTAGCATCATCAGCCAGCAAGAGATCCTGGACTTTGCGGCCCAGATCACGGGCGTGATGACCGTCTTTTTGGGAGCCATCGCCGGCATCAGCCTGCTGGTGGGCGGCATCGGCATCATGAACATCATGCTCGTCTCCGTTACGGAGCGAACACGCGAGGTAGGCATCCGCAAGGCCGTAGGGGCCACAAAGCGCGACATCCTGCTCCAGTTCATACTGGAGGCCATCCTATTGAGTTTCCTGGGCGGCCTGTTGGGCATCGGCCTGGGCATCCTGGGCGCCAATGCCGTCTCCAACCTGTCGCCCGACTTTGCCACCAAGGTGACGGTGGAGACGCTGGTCCTGGCCGCGGGTGTGGCCAGCGCCGTGGGCCTGGTCTTCGGCGTCTATCCCGCCGCGCGGGCGGCCAACCTGCGCCCCATCGAGGCACTGAGATACGAGTAGAGGTGAGACCGAAAGAGGAGTTAACATGAACCAAAAGAGAAGCGCGATACTGAGCTTGGTGCTGGCCCTGGTACTGCTGGTCACCAGCAGCCTGACCGCGGCCAGCGCCGCCGCTGCCGGCGGGACCGGCCCCGACGACGCCCTGCGCACTGGCAACGGACTGGCAGCCCCTGGAGCGCGGCCAGGAAGTGTGGTACAGTTTCCACTATGACGGCGACGGCTCTGAGAATCCGGATCCGCCTCGAAGCGGTACCCCTAGAGGGCGGAGACCCCCCACAGGGGGTAAACTTTCAGGTCTGGACCCCCGAGGAGGCCCGCTGGTGGCGAGCCGGCAGCGAGGTGCATCCCATCGGCCGGGGTTCGAAGGATCCCTCGGCCCCGGGCGCCCTGCTGTGGAAGGGTGGATTCAACGACAAGGGCACCTACTACGTCGTGGTCGAGTCCACCGGCAGCCAGCCGGGCACGACCTACTATAACCTGACAGTGACGGGAGACGCAGTCTCGCGCAGCACACCCGCTTCCAGCGCCAAGGCCAGCAGCCCGGCCGACGAAGCAGCACCGTCAAAGGCAGCCGTAGCGGCCAAAGCGAGCGGCAAACTGGCCTTCCAGACGGGCGTAGGTGGCGTCATCTATACCATCAACGTCGACGGCAGCGGCTTGACCCGCGTCACAACCGGCATGGATCCCACCTGGGCGCCCAGCGACAGCGGGACCGCGGGCCTGATCGCCTTCAACCGCTGGGAGGAGCCCCGAGGGGTGTGGGTGACCGATACCTCAAATGGCAACGAGTGGCGCGTTTTTGACTGGAGCCAGCCGCGCTGGACCTCCTGGTCGCCGGACGGAAACGATATCATGTTTTCGCGGGTTACCAGTGGCCGGCAGGACCCAAAAGAGTTCTGCTTCCGCGGCTTTTGCTTCACCTTCCCCGCCACCCCGCACTGGAAGATGGGGGTCGTAGCGGTGGACGGCAGCGACTTTTACGAACCGCACCCGCCCGAGTCCCAGACCAGCCGGGCACCGGACTGGTCACCCGATGGGAGCCGCTACGTCTTTGCTGACATCCAGGGCCTGCGGATCCAGACTCAGGATGCCAAAACGACCTACCTGATCACCAATGACAGCCGGGATACCAGCCCAGCCTGGTCGCCCGATGGCAGCCAGGTGGCGTTTATCCGGCGCCAGCACGACCACTGGGAGGTTTATGTCGTGAATGCCGACGGCAGCAACCTGCGGCGCCTGACCACCACGCCTGAAAAGCCCAACGGAGCTGTCGGCAGCAGCGCCTCTCCGGCCTGGTCGCCGGACGGGCAGTATATCGCCTTCCTCACCGACCGCACGGGCCAGTGGGAGATCTGGAACATGCGGGCCAACGGCAACGGGCAGAAACCCATGTTCGCCAGGGCGCTGGACGATCTGACGCTCAACTATGCGTCCCAGGGCGAGCGCGCCATCTCCTGGACGGACTAGGTCACTCCGACCTCGGACGAACCGCAGGTTCGCGTCTGCGTGGGACCTCCGAGGCCTGGACAGAGCGACAGGTTTCGCTTCACCGGGAGCATCTCCAAGCCAGACCTCGGAGGTTGAAGAAAACCTCCGAGGTCAAGACCGTAGGAGGTCAAGACTGTAAGAGGTCTGGACCGCAAAATTCAAAGGACTCATTCATGCCCAATTTCATCCAGAACACATTACACTACAAAAAGGTATTCGCAGCCTGGCAGTCCAAGTACGACGCCGAGGCGCCCAAGGTTGGCGAGCTTGCGCCAGACTTTGAGCTGAGCGACGCTCGAGGAGAGAACAGCCTGCGGCTCTCCAGCCTCCGCGGCGACAAGCCGGTGGCCCTGGTCTTTGGCAGCTTTACCTGACCGCCCTTTGTTGGGGGGACCGTGAGTCTCCGCGACCTGTATCAGGAATACCACGACCGCGTGCAGTTCCTCATGATCTATATCCGCGAGGCGCACCCGGTGGACGGCTGGTGGTTGGGCCAGGGGCTGGCCGGCAAGATGGTGGGATGCGCTACCCCAAAGCGGCCACGGACGTCTATGACCCCACGACCATGGAGGAGCGTAGAGAGGTCGCCGGGCAGTGCGAGGATAGCTTGCAGTACGGCATCCGGACTTATGTCGATGAGATGGATGATGCGGTCAACAAGGCTTACGCCGCCAGCCCGACTCGTCTGTACCTGGTCGGGCAGGATGGGCGTGTGGTCTATGCCGGCGGGCTGGGGCCTTGGGGATTCAAGCCGGCGGAGCTGAAAGAGGCGATTGAGGGGTATCTGTCCTGAAGAATCAGACTTCGGAGGTGGCGAACCTGCGGTTCGTTGCCAGATCTCCACCTACGCGGGGGCAGGCTCACCGAGGTCTGAGTAGTACCTGTTCTGAAGACCAGACTTCGGAGGTCGAAGCCAGACCTCCGAAGTCGAGTGAGTAGCCAGACGCCCACCTATGCGGGCAGGCTCTTTGAGGTCGAGAGGGTAGCGAGCTATGGATCAATCATCCGCCAGACGTGATGCTGTACGGGTCTTTCGCCTGCTGTTGGTCCTTCAGCTCTTTTTCCTGGGGCTGAGCATCATTGCCGCCCTGGCTTTCTTCCGGGGCACGGCTGGACTGGGCCTGATGCTACGGGCGGCGCCCACACTGTTGCTGGCGGTGCTGTTTCTGCCTCCCTGGCTGGAAAAGCCCCTGGGCCGGTACTATCTGGCCGTTGGGGTGGGCCTGGAGGTGCTTTTTACGAGCCTGGAGACCGCCTCTCGCGCCTATGGCCTGGCGGCGCCCGCCCTCGGGCAGGCCGGGGTGCCGCCCGATGATCATCGAGATGCTGTCGGTGACTCCTGGCGTCGAGCCATTTCTCTTTGTGATCATCCCCCTGGTCCTGCTGGCCTGGGGCTATGGCCGCCAGGGCGCGCTGTTGGGCAGCACCTGGGCCGCACTGCTCTACCTGTACCTCAGCGTCTGGACCCTGCCCCGGGACGAGCACCCGGTGGCCTTTTTCGCACCGGTCACGATGCGCATTGTCCTGCTGTACCTTGTGCCGCTCCTGGTCAGCGTCCTGGCCGAGCGGCAGCGCAAACAGCACACCGAGCTGGAAGCCGCCCACCAGCGGCTGCGCCGGCACGCGGCCACGGTGGAGCAGTTGGCGGTCAGCCGCGAGCGGAACCGCATGGCCCGCGACCTGCATGATACCCTGGCCCATTCGCTGTCGGCGCTGACCGTGCAGTTGGAGGCGCTGAAAACCCTGTTCAAGCACGATCCTGCCGCTGCTGGAGAGGCCCTGGACGACGTCATAGAAGTGGCCCGGCACGGGCTGGAGGAATCGCGCCAGGCGATCCAGGCCCTGCGGACGGGTCCCGCCGAGGAGTTGGGGCTCACGGGCTCCCTGCGCGACATGCTTCGCCTGCTTCAGGAGAGGACCGGCATCGAGGCCGATCTGCGGGTGGCGGGCCAGGCCCGGGACCTGACAGCGGAAGAGGTCGATACGCTGTTCCGCATTGCCGAGGAGGCGCTGACCAACGTCGAGCGCCACAGCCGGGCACAGAGCGTGCGCGTACGGCTGGAGTATGCGGCCGACCGCACGGAGCTGACCATCAGCGACGACGGCCAGGGCTTTGACCGCGACGGCGTGGAGCCGGACCGCTACGGCCTGGCCGGGATGCAGGAACGAGCGAGCATGATCGGCGCCGAGCTAAGGGTGAGCAGCAGCCCCGCTGGCGGCACCCGGGTTTGGTGCTCGCTGAAGCGGTAGCGACACACCCGCCCCGGCCAGTCTTGGCAACCGGCCCAGTCTCCAGCGTCAAAGAACTTGCCCCCTGCCAGATCCCGCCAAACCATCACGGTCGCTTGACGGCGATTTAATACTATGATATAGTAAGTCACAATTACTTTTATCAACTGGCAGTCCCACGCTGAAAGGAGAATACAGTGGCACAGAATCCAAAAAAGACTGGTCGAGAGATACTCCCAATCCCGATATTCCATCCAAGGGCAAAATGGCGCTGGATGCGCGCAATGCCGAATTTCCGGCGATCAAACCGCTGCGCCCGCCCGAGGGCGCGCCCAATGTGGTCATCGTCCTGATCGACGACATGGGCTTTGGCGCGCCGAGCGCCAACGGCGGTCCCTGCTATATGCCCGCCATGGAAAGGATCGCCGACGACGGCCTGCTCTACAACCGCTTCCACACCACGGCGCTGTGCTCGCCGACGCGCCAGGCGCTGCTGACCGGGCGCAACCACCACTCGGCCGGCATGGGGTCCGTCGCAGAAGTCGCGACGGGTGCGCCGGGCAACGACAGCGTGCGCCCCAACACCGTGGCCACCATCGCCGAGATGCTGCGCCTCAACGGCTACAGCACAGGCGCGGTGGGCAAGATGCACCAGACCCCGGTCTGGGAGGTCAGCATGTCGGGCCCCTTTGACCGCTGGCCCACCGGCGACGGCTTTGAAAAGTTCTACGGCTTTGTGGGCGGCGAGACCAACCAGTGGGCGCCGACCCTGTACATGGGCACCTCCCCGGTCGAGCCCTGGGGCACGGCGGAGGAGGGCTACCACTTTTCCGAGGACATGGTCGACAAGGCCATCGCCTGGGTGCGCGGCATGCACACCATGACCCCCGACAAGCCTTTCTTCCTGTACGTGTCCTTTGGCGCCACCCACGCCCCGCATCACGTACCGGACGAATGGATCGACAAGTACAAGGGCAAGTTCGACAAGGGCTGGGATGCGGTGCGCGAGGAGACCCTGGCCAACATGAAGGCCAAGGGCATCTGTGCCGCCCGATACCGAGCTGACCGGCCGGCCCGAAGGGGTCGAGGCCTGGGATGAGTTGAATGAGACCCAGAAAGACGGTCTATGCCCGCATGATGGAGGTCTATGCCGGCTTTGCCGAGCACACCGACGCCCAGGTGATGCGCCTGATCGACGCGCTGGAAGAGATCGGCGTCTTCGATGACACCCTCTTCATCTACATCGCCGGCGACAACGGCGCCAGCGCCGAGGGCGGCTTGGAGGGCACCTTCAACGAGCTGATGGCCCTCAACGGCATCCCGCAGACGATTGGAGGATGTACTGCCCCGGCTGGACGACCTGGGTAGCCCCAAGGCCTTCAATCACTACCCGGTCGGCTGGGCGCACGCCATGAACAGCCCCTACCAGTGGACCAAGCAGGTCGCCTCCCACTTTGGCGGCACCCGCAACGGCATGGCCCTGAGCTGGCCCAACGGCATCAAGGCCAGAGGGGAAATCCGCCAGCAGTTCCACCACGTCATCGACATCGTGCCCACCATCCTGGAAGCGGCCGGCCTGCCCGAGCCCTACATGGTCAACGGCGTCGCCCAGAAGCCCATCGAGGGCGTCAGCATGGCCTACACCTTCGACGACGCCGGATGCCGAGGACCGGCACGTGACCCAGTACTTTGAGATGTTTGGCAACCGCGGCATCTATCACGAGGGCTGGACGGCGGTCACGCACCACAGCACTGCCGTGGATCACACGCCAGTGGCCCTCTTTCGATGAGGATGAATGGGAGCTCTACGACACCACCAAAGACTGGAGCCAGGCCCGCGACCTGTCCAAGGAGATGCCCGAGAAGCTGCGCGAGCTGCAGGAGCTGTTCTTGATCGAGGCCTCCAAGTACAACGTCTTCCCGCTGGACGACCGGGTCTACGAGCGCTTTAACGCTGCCATCGCCGGGCGGCCCGATCTGCCCGCCGGCCGCACGACGATGACCTTCTACCCCGGCATGACGACACCTGATGGAGAACACGGTGCTGAACGTCAAGAACCGCTCGCACACCATCACCGCCGAGGTGGAGGTCGCTGAAGGCAAGACCGACGGCGTGATCGTCGCCCAGGGCGGGCGTTTTGCCGGCTGGAGCCTGTACGTCAAGGACGGCGATCGTCAAGTACGTCCACAACTGGTTCGACGTGGAATACTCCTACGTGGAAGCGGCCGAAAAGCTGCCTGACGGCACCGTCAACATCCGCTACCACTTTGACTTTGACGGCGGCCAGCCCGGAGCCGGCGGCACAGGACGCTGTACTATCAACGACAAGCAGGTCGGCGAGGGGCGCATCGACAAGACCGTGCCCTTTGTCTTCTCCGCCGACGAGACCATGGATGTCGGCGGCGACCTGGCCCTGCCGGTCACCGACGACTATCCCGAGGGCGAGAAGAACAAGTTCAAGGGCAAGATCCACTGGGTGCGCATCGACCTGGAAGAGGACGACGTCAGCCACCTGGAGCCGGAGGAGCAAAAGTACCACCGGATGATGGCGCGCCAGTAGAAACCGCAGGACTGCCAGTCCTTGAAGGAATGGCAGTCCTGAAACATGAATGCGCGCGGCTCAGGACAACCAAACCTCGGAGGTCGCGAACCCTCTGGTTCGCCGAAAACCTCCGAGGTTTTTTTGTTTGCTGGTTCCGGCTGGACGGGTGCCCATGAGATGAAAGGGCAGCGCCCGTTGCTTATGTCGCTTTGCGGTGCGGGCCAGGCTTGTGGGCCAGGTGTCTTGCTGTTCGTCGCTGGGCTGTAGGGGCTGACGACCGTGCAGCCAGCTAGGGAAGACTCTGGTGGCATAGACCGCCCTGGGCTAAAGCCGCAGGGCTACGGAGCGGCGCCGGTTGAAACCGGCTAAAGTGTGGAGTGCCAGTCTTCAAGCCTTACCAGTTGGAGCACTGCTTTGTGGCAGGGGCGATTGACCACCGGGCGATCTGCCCGCAGCCCCTTCTCCAGCGAACTGTCTAGGCCGTCAGCGGTGTGGGCGGGTTGCCCTCCTACCCGCATTGTGTTAGAATGCGCACATTCACCGGCGTCCAGGCTGCCGAGCTGCACAGAGACGGGCTGCTGCCCGAGGATGCCGACGTGACTTCGGTCGAGCAATTGCTCGACACCCTGGAAGGGTCCTCCGGCCTGGTGGCCGAGTCCCTGGTCGTGCCGCCGCTCAACGTCGACGACATCCGCGCCTCGTGGCAGAGCCTGCGCCAGCGCGCGTCGGAGCTGCCGGACCGGGAGCGTACCGCCAGCCTCTACGGTGACCTACAACACGTGGCCGAGCAAGAGGGCCGCTCACTGCGCTCGGTGTCGTCCCTGGTCGCCGCTAGCGCAGTGCGGGCCGGTGTGCAGATGGGCCAGGTCCACATCTTTGACTACTACCAACAGGCGCTGCAGTCCATCCACGGGGAAGGTCTGACGGCCTACGATCGGCGGGTGACCCAGCCGTACCTGTCTGTGAGCCGGGGGCATTTTGACCGCGAGCGCGTGACATACACCGAGCGATTGGTGCAGTGGCTGCGCCGGCTTGCGGAGCCTCCTAGGGCCTGATGGCAGGTGCTACCGGAGCACTGTGCCAGTTTGGACCAGCAGGTCTAGCCCAGCACCTGTTCAACGGTAATCACCTTTCGCCCCGGGCCACTCGATGACATACAGAAGCGGGTAGCCATTATCGCCCCTCTCGAAGCGCACGAGGATCAGCGTTCATCACGTAGTGACAGACGGCTGCTACGCGGCCCAACCTAGACAACCCTGGAGTTCGGTCATTTGGGTACATTCGGTCACGGTTTCCGCCGGTCTTTGCAGTAGTACCTATCCCACTGGCCCAATAGCGCTGGTCGATAGACAATGAATTCAACGCAGGAGCCTCAGATCTGCGTTGTGTGAAGCAGCGAGATGTGGTAAGATAGGGGCATCGCCAGCGCCTTGCTGGGCAAGGGGGGAAAGATGGCTCGTCGAACACTACTGGTTACCTACATAGCCACTTACCTGCTAGCAGTTGCCGCAATCATTCGCACCCTCATTACCTTTCGTGACGATGACCTCTGGGCAATTGCCCTCTTGGCCGGCGGCTACCTGATACTGCTGGTCTTTGAACCCCTCACAATCCGCCGGAATCGCCTCCTAACCTACATCTACTTGTTGCTTCAGACCGCCATCATCTGCACGCTGGCCTATGTCACGCCAGGCGTGGATTTTTGGGCCGTGCTGTTCTGCCCCCTTGTGGTGCAGGTCATGCAGAATTTCCCACAGCGAACCGGATTCTTGATCACCGGGGGCTTTGCGCTGATTATGTCGGTTTTCATACTCCTGGGACTTGGCCTTGAAGTAGGTCTGCCCCTGATACTCGT
This sequence comes from uncultured Chloroflexia bacterium, assembly GCA_963783445.1. GTDB lineage: Bacteria > Chloroflexota > Anaerolineae > JAAYZQ01 > JAAYZQ01 > CAWANP01. The sequence continues at coordinate 454,603 of CAWANP010000004.1, forward strand.
CTATTGGGTTGTCTATTTTCTTCTGGCTGCTTTCATCGCCCTTGTCCTCGAGGCTGTTGCCGCTCGCAAGAAGAGCCAGAGGCGACAGGCCGAACTCCAGCAGGAGAGCGAGCAGCGCGCGCAGGTTGAGGAAGCGCTGCGGCAAAGCGAGATGGAACAGGCCGTCGCCGCCGAGCGCAACCGGTTGGCGCGCGACCTGCACGACTCGGTCACCCAGTCCCTGTACAGCCTGACGCTGCTGGCCGAAGCGGGGCAGCGAATGATCCAGCGCTGAAGACTTGCAGCAGATTGCCGGCAACCAGGCCCGCCTGGGCGACATCGCGCAGCAGGCCCTGCAAGAGATGCGGCTGCTGGTCTACGAACTGCGCCCCCTGGCCCTGGAGAGCGAGAGGGCTGATCGGCGCCCTGGAGCAGCGGCTGGAGACCGTCGAGCGGCGGGCGGGCATCCAGGCGCGTGTCGTGGTGGAGGGGAGATTGAGCTCGCCCCGGAGTGGAGGAAGAGCTGTACGCATCGCGCAGGAAGCGCTCAACAACGCGCTCAAGCACGCCCAGGCCTCCAGGGTCGTGCTGTCCGTCCGAGTCGACGACGGGTGTGTGATCCTGGAGGTGATCGATGACGGCCGGGGATTTGATCGCAGGCGGAGGCCGGGACACAGGCGGGCTGGGCCTGGTCAGCATGCGGGAACGAGCGGACAAGATCGGCGGCCAGCTGGCGTCCGCTCCGCGCCGGACAAGGGCACGACCGTGACAGTGAAGGTTGGAGTTCCCACGAGTTCCCACGAGATCCAACGAATTCAGCAGGCGGAGACTTTCCGATGATGGAAGCAAGGCAGTATCCGCAACCTATCCACATCATCATCGCCGACGATCACGCCGTGGTCCGCGAGGGGCTGCGGACGCTGATCGGCACCGAGCCGGGCATGGAGGTGATCGGCGAGGCCGCAGGACGGGGTCGAGGCCGTCGAGAAGGCGCGCGCCCTGCGCCCCGACGTGATCCTGCTGGACATGGTGATGCCGCGCAAGGACGGGCTGGAGGCGATCCAACGAGATCATGGCCCAGAACCCCGGCGCGCACATCCTGGTCCTGACCAGCTTTTCCCACGATGACAAGGTCTTTCCGGCGATCAAGGCCGGCGCGCTGGGCTACCTGCTCAAGAACGCCTCCCCCCAGGCCCTGCTCGACGCGATCCGCGACGTACACCGCGGCCGAGCCGACCATGTCGCCCGACATTGCCAGCAAGCTGATGCGCGAGATGCAGCGCGCCTCCGACCTGCCGCCCACGGAGGAGCCGCTGACCGGAGCGCGAGGTGGAGGTGCTGCGAACTGGTCGCCCAGGGCCTGACCAACCAGGAGATCGCCGAGGACACTGGTCATCGGCGTCGGGACCGTGCGCACGCACGTCAGCAACATCCTGGCCAAGCTGCATCTCGCCAACCGCACCCAGGCCGCGCTCTATGCGCTGCGCGAAGGGTTGGCGCCGCTGGAGGAATAGCCCCACACAACTCGGCTCCTCTGTCACTCCACATAGACTATCTCTGCCTTTTGGCATAGAAGGACCGCTCTTAGAGCGGTCCTTTTGTGATAGGCGAAATCTATCTTCCAGTAGTTACGCCCCTGGCTAGAATCTGATATAGTGGTCTTATTAGGCGTTGTTCCGAGACAGCCTCGCCATAGTGAGGAAAGAGATGCCAAAACAGGTCACGTTGGCCCTTATCGTCGCCAGGCCGGGCCCGCTACGTAACAGCTTGCAGGCCCTGATGACTACGATGCCCCAGATCGAGATCCTGGCCGAGACAAGCGATCCTTCGGCCCTGTTGAGGATGGGAGCCGGAATTCAACCGGATCTCGTTCTGCTGGATGCGGATTTGCCCGAGGATCAGGTCTGTGCAGCGCTGGTGCAGATCAAGGAAGAATGGTCTCAGACCAGGACCATTGTCCTGGTCAAAGACGCTCAGCAGCAGCAAGAGATCCAGGCTGCCGGCGCCGACGTCGTGCTGCTCAAGGGCTACCCGGCTGCCAAGCTCATCGCCGCCATCGAGGGGCTATTGCCTCAGTAGGATGCGGGAGGTGCCTATGCAGATTGACGCCTGTACCCGAGTCCAGGCTACTAACTGGATCGAACTTGAAATCACAAGCCATGGGCCCAAAAGGAGGGAAGAAGAAAATGAAAACGCACGCAAGGATAAGGGGCATGACCTGATTGATCCAAACATGATAGGCCTGGCCGGTCACAGCCAGGCAGGCTGGATCATTCCTCTGGCTGCTTCAAAGTCACCAGATATTGCCTTCATGGTTGTGTCGTCCGGACCGACGAGTACGGTAGGGCAGGAGATTTACTACAGCGACTTGACGGCAGAGGGAACCCCGCTACAGGAGGCTTCCGATATGGCGCGCGACTATGCGGGGCCTCATGGTTTTGATCCCATACCTTCGTTGCAGGCGCTCGACATACCTGGCTTGTGGCTGCTTGGCGCTCAGGACAGCAGCATACCCGTACCGCTTTCTATTGAGATTCTGGATTCCGTAGCGGCCGATTACGATAAGAATTTTAGCTATATCGTCTATCCAGACAAAGGTCATGGCTGGGCGGATGAAAACACGGGCCAGATTTATCCTGTTCTATATGATGCCTTGAACTGGCTGGATGAAGAGTTTGGAGATTGAATCTTCACAGGCACTCTTGGCGGGGGTAGCCTCGTCGTAGCCTTCGAAAGGAGGAACTGTCATGCAATCAAATGCAGCAAGCCAGGCCGGAACGGATGTCAAGCCGGCGAGACGCTACGACATCGATTGGCTGCGCGTCATCGCCATGCTGGCCGTCTTCGTCTATCACTGCACCCGCTTCTTCGGCACAGAGGGCTGGCACCTCAAAAACCCGGACCAGAGCATGGTGATCTTTGTCCTGTCCCGCGGTCTCATCTGGCCCTGGGTCATGGAGCTCTTTTTCGTTCTGTCGGGAGTCGGGGCCTTTTACTCGCTCAGGTCCAGGTCCGGCGGCCGGTTTCTCTGGGACCGGGTCAAGCGCCTTCTGATCCCGTTGTATACGGTGGGCCTGTTTGTCCTTATCCCACCCCAGGCCTACTTTGAGGCCGTGACCAACGGCGGGTATACTGGCACTTTGTGGGAGTTCCTGCCGCTGTATTACGGCAACATTCTGTCCGGGTTCTTTAACATCTGGCCCCGTGTTCTCGATGACCCGACCCAGTTGGTGCCCTATGGATTCTCCGGCCATCTGTGGTTCCTCCAGTATCTCTTTCTTATCTCGCTATTGACCCTACCGGTGCTCCTTCTTTTCAAAACAGAAAGGGGCCGTGGCTGGATTGACAAGATTGCAGGGTGGACCGATCGCCGGGGTGGCATTTTCCTGTGGGTGATACCCCTGGCCCTGATCCTGATTCTCTTCCGATCCTTTTTCAGCGGCAGCCGGACGTGGGCTGATCTGTTCTGGTACACGCTGTTCTACATCTTTGGCTACATGATGGCGGCCGACGTACGCTTTACGGAGAGCATCAAGCGACATGGCTGGGTTTGCCTGGCCCTGTGGCTCCTCGGCTTCTTTGGCGCAATCACGGTCATCGTGCTGGTGCTGGGCTACGATCCGATGCCGGGCAACGAGCCCTTCTCTGCGCTGTACGTGCTGTACCAGATCGTGTGGAGTCTCACTGGATGGAGCGCCGTTGTCTTTATGTTAAATTTAGGCGCCAAGTATCTCGACTTCACGAACAAGACGCTGGCCTACGCCAACGAGGCCGTACTGCCCTTCTACCTGCTCCACCAAACGGTCATCCTCTGCGTCGGTTGGTTCGTCATCCCCTTGGGCTTGGGCATCCTGCCAAAGTATCTGATCATCCTCGTGGTTGCTTTTGCTGTGATCATGGCCCTGTACCAACTGCTCATCAGGCCCTTCAACATAGCACGCTTCTTCTTTGGCATGCGACCCAAGAAGAAACTGGCCGCGGCGCCCGCCCCGCGCCCAGACGAGACCGCAGCCTGAGCGATACCCGCGAGGGGCGGATAGGCAGTATCGGAAGGAGGTATCCATGTAGAGTGACCTCAACGAAATCCAGGGTGTTGGCAGGCGGGGGATTCCCCTTCGTAGGCGCAGTTTCCTGACCAAAGTCGGGGAAAGCAGATCAAATCAAAGTGTGAGGAGGGCAGAATGAAATCGAAGAACCGAAATCTGTGGATCATCTTGGCCGTAGTCGTGGTGGTATTGTGTTGCTGCATGCTGATGGTTGCTGCAGGCGGGGCGGGCTGGTTCGCTACCCAGTCGCGCTACTGGACCGGGGTGGACAGCGACTGGAGCGGGTCGACCAGCCTCCAGCGCGAACGCAGCGATGAGACCTATGCCGTTGGTGATGCGCCCAGCCTAAAGATCGACAACTTTGCCGGCAACGTGATCGTCCGCACCGGCCAGAGCGGCGCCATCGAAGTGGCTGCCACCCGGCAGGCCCGGAGTAGGGACGATTTGGCCCGGATCGAGGTAGAGGTATCCGAACGAGATGGGGGGCTGGTGATCAGAACCAAAGCACCTTCGGGTGTCAGCAAGGCATCGGTGGAGCTAGAGATCACGGCGCCAGCCGGCACGAGCCTTGCAGCGTCTACCGGTGCGGGCAACGTGGAAACTGACGATATCACGGGCGAGATCGATGTCCACAGTGGCGCGGGCAACCTTGAGGTCCGCGGTGCCGCCGGTTGCGCGCGCCTTGACACCGGCGCGGGCAACATTGACTACCAGGGCACGCCCCAGGGCAAGTGCCGCTTCGAGTCCGGCGCCGGCAACATCACGCTTGCCCTGTCGGCCAACCCGAATGTCCAGGTCGATCTGGAGACCAGGATAGGGGACATCGACGTGGACTATGCTGTGGATGGCCAGGTCACGAATCAGAAGGTCCAAGGCGTCATAGGCAGCGGGGATGAGGGCACAATTTATTCCCGCACGGGGGCAGGCAACATCGATGTGGTCCGCCGCTGAAACTGGGTTCGGCGACCTCTCTCATGCATCGGCGAGGAAAGCAATAATCAACACAGAAATCCGAGGTTTTTTGAAACCTCGGATTTCTGTGCGAGCCGTCGCGACGAGGCACATGGGTGAGTGTTGGTGCAGGCACGCGGATAGGCCTGCTGGGGCGGAGTCGGGGAAGAAACGAAGCTAGCGCAAGAAACAACAGATTGTCACCCGGCCGGACCTGTGGTAGAATAGCATCCGACTCGGTAGTTCTTGGAAGGACATAGGTACCTGACGGCGATCCCCGGCCTGGGCGGGTTCCCAGCAAGGGATCAGCCTTTTTCAGGAGCCTGGAGATCGCATCGGGCATCTCCGTACCAGCTGGCCACGCCGGCGGCAGCTACGACGCTGGGGGCCAGAATGCAGGCAGCAAGGCGCTGCCAAGAAGAGTACAATGGCGACTTCCCAGCCAGGTAAAAGCGGCAGCCAAGCCTGGTCAGGCCTTGGCCACTGTCCGCAAGAACTCACCCATCGTATACGGGCTTGGTTCCTTTGGCCTGGAGTCCACCTACAAGGTCTTCTGGGGCTTTTACGTTTTCTTTTACGTGGATGGGTTGGGCCTGGCCGTCGCCCTGGCAGCGGTCATCAACGTCGTCTATGCCATCTGGGATGCCGTGAACGACCCCCTCGTCGGCTATCTCTCCGACAATACCCGCACCCGCTGGGGGCGCCGCCGGCCCTGGCTGCTCGCCGGCCTGCCCTTCTACGTCGGCTTTTTGGTGCTGACCTACGCCGTGCCGGAGTATTCCGGCAGGGGCAAGCGCCTTTTCCTCTACGCCATGGCGATTATCCTCCTGTTTGAAGCCGCGTGGACCGTAATGAGCGTCAACTATAACGCCCTGTTCCCGAACTTTTCCAGGGTTACCGCGCACGGACACGCGCCAGCGGCTACTACCAGGGGTTCTCTATGGCCGGCGAGTTGGTTGGCTTTGCCCTGACTCCCCTCATCTATGCCCAGTTTGGCTTTGCGCCCATGGCGGTGTTCTTTGCCGCGACGGCCGGCATCTTGCTCCTGATCGCCATCGTGCGCAATGCCGAGGACCCGCAGGCGCGGGACGTACCGCGTTTGGATCTGAGAGAAGCCTTTGGACCTGTACTTCTAGATCGTCCCTTCTGGCTGTTTGCCATTGCCTTGACCTTTCTTACCTTCACGACAAGCGTCTACACCCTGGCCACCCCTTTTTGGGCCAAGTACACGCTTGAGGCCAGGCCTCAGGCACCCTCCTTCATATTTGCGACTGTGTTTTCCATCGCCATTCTCTCGGTTGCGCTGTGGAGCCGGTTGCTCCGCGCCTGGGGTGTGAAGCGGACCTGGCTGTGGGCCGTGGCCGTGATGCTCATCTCGGCTGTCGCGCTGGGGCTGGCTTCCAATCTACTCTTGGGTCTGATCGGCGCAGCGATCGCCGGGGCTGGGCCTGGGGGGGGTCAAAGTCTGCCGGCAGATGATCATGGCCAACCTGGTAGATGAAAGCCTGGCTCGTACTGGGCACCGCCAGGAAGGCATCTACTACAGCCTAATCCGGCTTTTTGGCAAGCTCTCAAAGATACTGGAGGCGCTGGCATTGATTCTCCTGGCCGTGCTGTTCGGCTATTTCAGCGGCGAGGATCCAGGACCTCAGCCCGGGAACGCCTTCCGCTTTCTGATCAGTGTTGTACCTTTCATCTTTATGGCATTGGCCTGGCTGCTCAGCCTCCGGCTACCGTTTGGGGATGCCGGTAAGGCTTCTCCGGACACTGCAACGAATTGAGAATGGAACGACTTAGAGACACGGTGGGTGGTCAAACTTGTACACCACGCATTGTCCTTATGTGAATTCTGTGATACAATGTCCCTACCTGGCAGCGACAACAAGGTCCCGCAGTAGAGATGTAATGAGGACTATCACATGGAAAAGCCCGCAGTAATTGTGGGAGCATTGATTCTAATTGGCTACCCTACGTCTATTGCAGGTGGCACCATCATAGACTCTATTCTAAATGCTCCAGATTACCTTGCCAATGTCTCCGTAAATAAAACCCAGGTGGCGATGGGCGTGCTGCTTGAGTTGATCAATGGCATTGCAGTTGTTGGCATTGCGGTTGCGATGTTTCCAATCCTAAAACTCCAGAATGAGGCTTTGGCTCTTGGGTATGTTGCAGCCAGGACTGTTGAGGCCGTCGTCATCATTGCTGGTATAGGCAGCGCTCTATCACTTGTAGCATTAGGTCAGAACTATGTAACACTAGGCGCTCCAGATGCTGCCTATTCTCAAGACTCGTTCCACGATTCATATCAGTCTGGGGCCTCATTGCGGCTGCGTTGGTACTAGCATGGCACTTGCTAGAGATGTTCGGCCTTGGTTTCAGCATTGGTATAAATATGGTTTTTGTTCTTCCGATGATGTTGAATGAGGTATTCCTAGCGATATGGCTGATGGTTAGGGGATTCAATTCATCTGCAATCGCTTCGTTGTCTGCCCAGCCTGGCATGGATTGACCCTGCCCCGACTTGGAGGACAAGGAGTTATACCGCGCTCGCCGGCTTGGTGCGAACACCCTCGTAGACCACTGGACTGAGATAGTCCAAGGACGAATGCAAGCGGTTCCGGCTGTAGAAGCCTTCGATAAAGGAGAACCGGCCGGGCCGGCCTCGTGACGGGGCTGATACACACAATGATGCACTAATAGGAACTTCCTTGCGGGCACAAAAGAACTCGTTGGATTCCCAATTCGCTGTAGGCTACCTATGCCAAACACGCTACTAGCCACCAAGCTGCATATTCCCCAGCTCCGTCGCGACCTGGTCCGTCGCCCGCGCCTGTTGCAGCGATTGGATGCCGGTCCTCAGGGCAAGCTCACGCTGGTCTCAGCCCCGGCTGGTTATGGCAAGACCACGCTGGTGAGCGACTGGATCCGCTGCACGGCGGGTTGACCCCACCGCTACAGGTCGCTTGGCTCTCCCTCGACGAAGCCGACAACGACCCGGCTCGCTTTCTGACCTACATCATTGCCGCCTTGCAGCGGATCGATGCGAGCATTGGCATAGACGTCCAGGCTGCGGTGGCTGAATCTCAGGCCCCACCGGCGAGACCCTGCTTGCCATTTTGGTGAACGACATCGCGGCAGCAGGTGAAGGAAAAAGTCGGGTGTTCGTTCTGGTCCTCGACGACTACCACCTCATCAATACCCAACCCGTGCACGATGCCCTGCACTTTCTGCTCGAGCACCTGCCCCGCGGCCCTGCACCTGCTGGTCGCCGGGCGGAGCGACCCGCCGCTTCCCATCTCGCGGCTGCGCGTCCAGGGAGAGATAACCGAGATCCGCACCCCCGAATCTACGATTCACCACGCAAGAAGCGGCCGCCTTTCTCAATGACCTGATGGGCCTCGGCCTGTCGCCCGGGGACATCGCCGCCCTCGAAGCGCGGACCGAAGGCTGGATCGCCAGCCTGCAATTGGCGGCACTGTCGTTGCAGGGGCGGCCAGATAAGCACGAGTTCGTCGCAGCCTTTTCCGGCAGCCACCGCTATGTCATCGACTACCTGGTGGACGAGGTCCTGTCCCGCCAGCCAGAAGAGATCCAGGCATTCTTGCACCAGACATCCATTCTTGACCGCTTCTGCGCCCCGTTGTGCGACGCGGTACTGGATGAAGGACCAGGGACAGAAGGCGAAGGGGAACCGTCCACCATCCATCATCCTTCGCCACAAAGCCAAGCAATATTGGAGCAGTTGGAGCGAGCCAACCTCTTCCTGATTCCTTTGGACGACGAGCGTCGCTGGTATCGCTACCATCACCTCTTCGCCAGTTTCCTGCAACAGCGTCTGCGCCAAAGGGAACCGGAACAGCTTCCCGAGCTACACCTTCGCGCCAGCCAGTGGTTTGAGGCTGAGGGGCTTGTGGAAGAAGCCATTCAGCACGCCCTGCTGCGCCGGCGACATGGAACGGGCCACCCGCCTGGTGGACCGAATCGCCGCCTCTCTCGTTGTCCGCCGGCAGCCCAACAGCCTGCTGAAACTGACCAGCCGGCTGCCCAGCGACCTGTGTCAGGAATACCCCATGCTGTGTGTATGGCAGGCCTGGGCCTTGCTCTTTGCCGGGCAACTGGACGAGGTTGAACCGGCCCTGCAGGTCGCAGAGGCAAATCAGGCAAGGGCTCCCGAATATCCCATACCTGCCTACGCGACCACCGTTCGAGCCTACGTGGCGAATCAGATGGGCCACGTACCCCAGGCCATCGAGCTGACCCAGCAGGCCCTCGCACAGCTGCCGGAGGCACCTTCCGACCAGGTCACACTCATCTTCCGGGGGGCGGCCGTCATCTGGCTGGGGGTGAACCGCCGGCTCCTGGGTGACCTTGACAGGGCCAGGCAGCTTTTCGTAGAAGCAGCCACGCTCAACCAACAGGCGGGCAACATCTATGCTGCCCTGTCGGCGCTGGAGCAGCTGGCCGACCTGGCAAGGATCGAGGGCCAACTGCACAAGGCAGTCGAGATCTACCAGCAGGGCTTGCAGTGGGCTCAGATCTGGTCTGAGCAGGAGGGCATAGGCCGGGGGACGCTGCCGGCTACACTTGGGCTTCACCTGGGTCTGGGCACGGTACTCTACGAGTGGAACGACCTGGTTGGCGCTGCGCGGCATATCCAGCGGGCTGAGGCGCTGGGCGAGCTGGAGGGAGCCTGGTGGAGATTACACGGTTACAGGATGCTAGCCTACTTGAAACAGGCTGGCGGTGACTATGAAGCCGCGAGTGACCTTCTGCACCGGGCTTCCGCCATCAGGGATTCCGTTCTCGTGCGCCAAACGAACATCTCAGCCCAGCCAGGTCTGGAGCAACTGCGCATCCTGCTGAGCCGCGCCCGCCCCGAAATGGGCCACCTGCTCCTGGAGGCGGCGCAGCGGATCGAGAGCCTGGGGCTGGAGGAGCCGCGCGCCGCAAGCCGGTTGGATTTCGCCAGCCCGGCCTACTATGCGCGTGAGTCCGAGTACGCTGACCTGGCCCGGCTGCTCGTCGCGACGGGCCGGAGTGAAGAAGCGCTGTCCCTCATCGAGGCACTCCTGGAGGCCGCCTGGTCCATGGGCCGGCAGGGCGACGCCATCCGTTTCCTGGTGCTGCAAGCCATGGCCTGCAACCACCAGGGAGACACGGCGTCAGCCCTGGCCTCTCTTGGGCAGGCGCTTGCCCTGGCCGAGCCAGAAGGCTATGTGCGGGTCTTTGTGGACGAAGGCGAGCCGATGGCCGAATTGCTGCAAGCGGTCAGCCGCCAGCGGTCAGCGGCCAGCCAGACTTACGTCGACAGTCTACTGGCTGCATTTGGTGAGGCGACGAAGGATGAGACCGAAGCAGCCAGCCAGCGCAGCCCGATACCAGCTCCCTCGTCCTCTCTGATCGAACCCCTGACTGAGCGGGAGCTGGAAGTCCTGCGCCTCATGGCTGCTGGACTCAAGCACAAAGAGGTTGCCGGGGAGCTCGTCATCAGTTTGAATACCGTGCGCCACCACACCCGGAACATCTATGGCAAACTCGGCGTACACCGCCGCAGCCCAGGCGATTGCCAAAGCAAAGGACCTGAACCTTCTGTAGATAGCAGCCAGACCTGACAGGGCGGACCCCACAAGTCCGTCGGAAAACCTGTCAGGTCTCCCCCTCAGTTTCCCTGCCTCTGGAACCGCATCTTTTACCGCCGCAGACCGCATCTTTGTGCGGTTCTTTTTTGTTCGGGGCCTGCTACAGTGGGTCCAGAAGACACAACAACGAATTAAGAATCAAACGAAGGGCTGGGCAGTGGAGAATTCGTTGTTTTCTCAATTCATTGTAGTGTGGCTGGAAGACAACAACGAATTGAGAATGGAACGAAGGGCTGGGTCGTGGAGAATTCGTTGTTTTCTCAATTCGCTGTAGTGTGGCTGGAAGGCAACAACGAATTGAGAATGGAACGAAAGGCTGGGTCGCGGAGAATTCGTTGTTTTCTCAATTCGCTGTAGTGTGGACGGAGGACTCATGACTGAAGGACAAGACAAGCTCGCCCCAACACTCTATGAGATCAGACTCAAAGGGTACCTTGACAACCAATGGGCCGAGTGGTTCTACGACCTGACCTTCACCCACGAAAGCGATGGCACCACCACCCTCCGCGGCCCGCTTCCCGACCAGACCGTCCTGCACAGCGTGCTGGACCGGATCCGGGATATGAACCTGCGGCTGATTTCGGTCACCGAGGTCGAGGCGCGCCCCGGCGATTGATCACAATACCAACAAAGGAAGGAGCATTTCAAATGTACAAGGTTTTCGTTCTGCTACTGTTTTTTGCATTGCTGGTGGGTTGCACGCCAACGCGGGATGTCATCACCGGCTCGGGCAAGGTGGTCACCCAGGAAGAAGCGATCAGTGGTTTCGACAGGGTGGAGGTCAGCCGCGCTTTTAGAGCAGATATCAGCCAAGGCGAGACCTTTGGCGTGATCATCCGGATCGACGACAACCTGCTCGAGTACCTTGAGGTGGTGAAAGAGGGTGACACGCTCAAGATCGGCCTCAAGACAAACCAGAGGGTCAAGGACGGTACCTTTGAAGCCGAGGTGACCCTACCGGAGCTCACCGGACTGAAACTGAGCGGCGCCAGCCAGGCTACCACTGAGGGTTTCAAATCAGCGAATGCTCTCAATGTGGACTTCTCAGGCGCCAGCCATTTGCGCGGCGATATCGAGGCGGGCGACGCGCGGCTCGATATCTCAGGAGGCGGCCAGGTGGCCCTCAGTGGTTCGGCAGACGACCTGACCGTCTCTGCCTCTGGCGAGCACGTGGATCTGGCAGACTTGATCGTGGACAACGCCAATATCAAGGCGAATGAGGCCAGCAAGGTGACGGTAAACACAGGGCACGTTGGACGTGGATGCTAGCGGCGCGTCGAAGGTCTACTATCTGGGAGTCCCATGTTGGGGACGACGAACCTGGAAGGGGCTTCCACCATCGAGCAGAAATGAGGCATGCAGCCTCGAACAGAAAGGGAGGGAGAACATGACCGGTACTCGTTGGAACGATGCAGTGGAACCAAACGGGCAGTATAGCCTGGCCAAGATCCTGGCCATCTGGGCCGCGGCGACCCTGCCCATGTTCATCCTGGCCTGGGTCGCCTTCCCGGCGCTGGCTCCTGGAGAAGAAAACCTACTTGGAAGAGGCACCCTCAAGATGGCGTTGATGGCGGTCGGCCTCCTCTGGCTCTTTGTCCTGGCCATGATCCTCGTCTACCGCGAAGAGGGGGACCTGCGCTGGGCCACCGTCCGGCGGCGCCTGTGGCTCAACACACCGCGAGACCCAAAGACGGGCGAACCCCGGCGCAAGCTGTGGCTGTGGCTGATCCCCCTGGTGCTCGTGCATGTCGCTGCGTCCTGGACCATACTGCCCATGATCGATGGCTGGGTGAGTGCGACCTTCCCCCTTCTTTCCCCGCCTGTGGGCACCGAACTGGTAGAATTCCTGCGCTCACCCGATACAAAGGCGCTGTTGGTTGGCGCCTGGTGGCTGTTGGGACTGTTTCTTTTCATGGCGTTGTTCAACATCCTGGGTGAAGAGTTTCTCTTCCGGGGCGTGCTGCTGCCCAGAATGAATGGCGTCTTTGGCAAGTGGGACTGGGTGGCAAATGGTGTGCTCGGCATCTTTTACCACGTCAGCATGCCCTGGAGCTGGCTGGGGACGACCGGCTTCTCCTGGCTATTCTTCTATGCGCTGCCGGCCAAGTACTTGCGAAGCACCTGGGTGTCCGTCATCTCCCATGGATCGATGATCGTACTTGAGACCATCATCTTTGTGGCTATCATCGGCGGATTCATGTAAGAAGGGGAGAACATGACCAACAAATCAGTCATCATCATTGGAGCGGGCATTGCCGGCCTGTCCGCGGGGTGCTATCTCCAAATGAATGGCTACCGGACCCAGATATTCGAGTTGCACGACAAGCCCGGCGGCCTGTGCGCCTCCTGGAATCGTTTGGGATACACCATCGACGGTTGTGTACACTGGCTGCTGGGGGCCAGGCCCGGCATCGACTTCTACCAGTTCTGGGAGGAGCTGGGGGCGGTGCAGGGCCGGACCATGGTCGAGCTCGAGGAGTACATGCGCATCGAGGGCAAGGACGGTCAGGCATTTATCCTCTACACCGATGAACAGCGCCTGGAGCAGCACATGAAAGAGCTTGCTCCCGAGGACGCGGACACCATCGACGAACTCATCAAGGGGGCGAAAATCGCGGGCAGCCTGGACGTGTCGTTCATGAAAGCGCCCGAGGTGCAGAACCTCGCCGAGAAGGCAGGGCCGATGCTCAAGATGCTGCCCCATCTGCCCTTTGTGATGAAATGGGCCAAGTTTCCGTTCGGCGACTATGGCCAGCGCTTCAAGAACCCCTTTCTGCGCGAAGCCTTTGCTGTGCTGACGGAGGACGTCGCCGGCATGCCCGCTTTGGGCCTGTTCCAGAACATCGCCTGGTACGGCAAGGGAGTGACCGGCTACCCGGTGGGAGGCTTCCTGGCCTTTGCCCGGGCCATCGAGCGGCGGTACCCCGGCCTCGCCGGCCAGGTAGAGATGGTTGACGTCGCAACACCCACGACCTTTGAGCGCTACACCGGCAACTGGCAGGGCAACCACCAGGGCTGGCTGCCCACGACGGAGCAGTTTGGCCTGCGCATGAAAAAGACCCTGCCCGGACTGGAGAACTTTTACATGGCCGGACAATGGGTGGAGCCAGGTGGCGGTCTGCCCCTGGCGGCCGTGTCTGGGCGTTATGTTACGCAGATCGTCTGCAAGTCGGACAAGAAGACCGTTTGTAACCACAGTGCCATGAGACTGAAAACGGTTGGCGTTTCATTCTGCCGCGGCGACATCTACCTGGACCTGGGGTCCAAATGGGTGAGGAAGCTGGTGATGACCCTGTCCGAGAACACCGTGACCAGCATGTGGGGTGTGCCGATTGAGCGGTCGAAGCCGGTCACAATCCTGACGATCAGGGCCATGAACAAGGACGAATTCGATCGGGACTGAGAGCCTTCAGACATTCAGTGGCCGGATTGCCGGCGATGCCTCCCTGGCCCAGGCCGGCCTTCGCCGAAAACCAATAGCAGGTGGCTAAGCGTGAACGACAGATCTGAGGCATACAGACCTGGCCTGCAGGCTACATGGGAGGCGCTGATGTGGCAGATCAGTTGCAGGTCTGGGTTTCACAACAAAAGGGGGTAATTTCATACAGACTTGGGCACAGGAGCGATTCCGACGGTTCTGGGTACAAGGTAGTCTGGATCTCCACATAAAAGGAGCGATTACGATGGGTGAGGTAAAAGTCCGTACAGAAGAATACAAGGTTAGCGCCGACGAATCCGTGGCAAAAGTCAAAGAGCTGATTGCGGAAGGCAACGTCCGCCGCGTTATCATCCAGACTGACGAAGGCAGAACGTTGAAATCGAAGGAAGGAAAGAGCATGGTTTCGGAGGGAGAGAGATGACCGTGTCAAATGCTGCTCAAACCAATACCCCTACAGAACGCTCCGCCGTCGAGTCCGCGCGGCTGTACTATCTCGACTGGTTGCGAGTGCTGGCGATTCTGGGCGTCTTTTTCTTCCATTCCTTGCGGGCGTTTGATGAAATCCCCTGGTGGATCAACAATGCGGAGCAAAGCGGCCCGGTGACGATGTTCATTGTCTTTTTCCTGCCGTGGGGGATGCCATTGTTCTTCTTCCTGTCCGGGGCCGGTACCAGGTTCGCGCTGCGGCGGCGCACGGCGCGCCAGTACGCTGTCGAGCGGGTCCAACGGCTACTCGTTCCCTTTATCGTTGGCTGCCTCTTGCTCACGCCAATCCAGCTCTATTTCCATTGGCTGCACATGTCTCAGACCGGAGACTTTGTGGGCACGCTGTGGGAGTTCTTTCTATGGCGCAAAGTCGTACTTGGACCGCGAGTATTTGGCTGGGCCGGCTACCATCTGTGGTTCCTGGGCTTTCTGTTCGCCTACTCTTTGATGGCCCTGCCCCTCTTCATGTGGTTCAAGAGGGCCGCCGGGCAGCGCACCATCGATTGGCTGGTGAGGCTTTGCGAGCGGCGGGGCGGCCTGCTATTGTTTGTCATCCCCCTCGTTGTTCTCCAACTCGTCCTCCGCCCCTTTTTCGCAGCCTACCAAGATTGGACCGATTTTGTCAACATGCTGATCTTTTTTGTCTATGGCTACATCCTGTACGCCGATGAGCGATTTGCGCCAGTCGTCCGGCGGGACTGGCCGCTTATGTTGGCCACGGGTGTGCTCGGCACACTCTTCATTCTAGTCGGGTCTGCTGCTGACGTAGTTACTGAGTGGATGGCTTCACCTGGCACACCAGGGTTCTATCTCTCTTGGAGCGTATGGGGCATCATTGGCTGGTGCTGGACGATGTTCACGCTGTACGTCGGTATGCGCTACCTCGATTTCAGCAACAAGTGGCTCTTGTACGGACGGGAAACGATCCTGCCGTTCTATTTGCTTCACCAGCCGATTATCATCAGCATTGCCTTCTTCGTCGTGCAGTGGGATGCCGGGCTCACGTTGAAGATACTGGTCGTGGTCCTCGGCTCTCTCCTGGTCACGCTGAGCCTGGTTGAGGTCATCAAGCGCATACCCGTGCTCCGGGGATTGTTCGGCATGAAGACCCGGCGCCGGGAGACGCTATCAACGGAAAGGGGATAGACATCTGAGCTCTCCGGCAGCGTATGTGTTGGGCATCTTTCTGGATATTCTGATGGGGGGCGCGATCGTGGGCGCGGCCGGTGGGGACGCTGTCGGGCATGGGATCGACATAGGTCTCAACGACGAGTGCCTGAAGAGCGTAGGAGAAAGCCTGGGGTCTGGCTCCTCGGCCATCGTCGCCCTCGTCACTTTCGAGCGTGTCGAGAGAGCCATGGAGGAGTTGAACAAGTTCGAAGGGGGCACCATCCTGCGGCACACGCTCAGCGACGAGGTCTACCAGCAACTCTCCGAGGCTGTTGGGGACTAGCGCAGCCTGCCGGATATGGGTCGTCTGCTGCCCCTTCAAAGGGACTCGCCGCAACCCGGCTGAGGCGCTGCTGTTGCCACACGGGGCCCAAATCTGACGATGCCACCACCGCGGCCGGATACAAGCCCACGGCTGGTGACGGATGTACACGGTCCTGTGCCAGTCGGGGTTTCACACTGAAAGGAGGTATTTCTATAGGGAGTTTGGCACACGAGCGATTTCAACGGTTCTGGGAACAAGCTGATCTGGATCTCACAATGAAAGAGTGCGGTAGAAGTCAAGACCCAATCTGAGCCGCACAATGGACCTTAACAGACGTTTTCGAGACATACTCGGCTAGACCTGCCCACGTCGATTTTTCGACAAAGGAGGCGAATCAGTGGATCTATGGCGACCGGTGATTCGCTAGGCCGACCCAGGTGACCCAGTCTGCCTGGGTCATGTACGACGGTCGATGGATCGAGACTTGCTGGGGCTACACCTCCCTGGGGCGATAGGCTTCGTTGCGGTGTAGCAGCCCAACAACGAGTCCTACGCTCTTGCGTGCGGTCAGGACCAGAGCCCGCTTGTGATGGTGCTTGGAGGCTTCCCGATACTTACGGCGGTAGAACTCGGCGTATTCGGGGATGCTCTGGCGCATGAGATTGGCCGCCTGGATAAGATAGTAGCGCAAGTAGCGGTTGCCGGTCTTGGCCATGCGGCGGTCTTCAGCTTCAAAGTCACCGGAATTGGAGCGAGGCCACCACAGACCGGCTATCTTGGCGACGGCATCTTCGGCGTCGCGGAGGTTTCTGGGGCGATAGCGCTTGCGTTTCTTGTCCCACTTTTGTGCTTGCAGGAAACGCTGGGTGCCACCAATCTCGGCGCCGTTTCCACTGGAGAAGACCGGGCCGACGCCAGGAATGGTCGCCAGTTTCATGATGGCGGGCTGGGCCTGGACTTCGGCGGTGATCCAGTTCTCGACCAGGGCGATCTGGCCTTCCAAGAAACGGATATGTTCCAGGGTGAGGTCCAGGATACGGTGCACCGGCAAGGCCAAAGCATCGGGCAGAGGGAAGCTCTCGACGGCCACCCGGTGGAGCTTGCGGGCGTTGTCGAAAGGGTCGGGGAGATGATGTCCGCTCATTTCGTGCAAGGTCTGGGCCAGATCTTCGACTGGAATGGCAGCTAGCTCGTCGAGAATGGCATACTCGGACAACACCCGGCGACTGGTGACGCCAAAGACATCGGAGAAGGGCTTGAGCCGGCGATAGGAACTGGCTTTGAGGAAGAGAAAAGCAGAGAAGTAGCATTTCTCTCGGGCCAGGTTCTGGACCAGGTGGAAGCGGAGGCGAGTGTAGAAGCGCAGCGGCAGCGTGTCCAGTTGTGGGGACCAGGTCGTGTCAGGTCGTCGGGTACGGGTACGGTCGGCGATGTAGAAAGAGTCCTTCTGGTCGGTCTTGTCATCCTGAGGGAAGCATTTCTTGAACCACTTGACCCAGCGTGGATTGAGAAGGAAGAGGTTCAGATCATAGGCTTGCAGGTCAGGATCCGCGGCGAGCTGGTTGAAGAAGGGCAACCACAGGAAGCCAGTCGCTTCCCCAGATACATCCAGGCCGTCGAATTGGTGGGTTTCCAGAGCATCGATCATGAGGGCCTTGGCCAGCGAGTAGCCAGGCAGAGAATTGTCGAAGGACCGATGCTGTTCCAGGGGCCGGCCATCAGGGTAGAGCAGGCAAAAGTCTGCCTTCTTCTGACTGAAGTCAATGCCGGCCTGCAAACGATGGGTGATCATAGGCGATCTCCTTTCGTCGAGACAGAACGAACAGCTAGCGGTCCACCCGGGTGCCCCGGCGCTCCCTGGAGCGGCATCCTTGCGGCAAATCAGCCCTCATGCTCCGTCGAGGGATTCTGCGGGCTGCTACCCCGCAGCTCGGCGGAGGTAGGGGCATCGTGCGATGTCAGACGTTGATCCCCAAGGAGACCGGGAGTCAAACTTTCCAAGACGTAGCTGGCAGCTGGTCACGGCCAGCTCGGCGAGGAGCAACAGACTTGCCCGGTATGTCCGCAGTCCGGTCCATGCCGAACTGCGTCATTATCGCCGGGGCACCCAGCTTTCGCAACTATCACATGACCATATTATATACAAGGAGCAATTACGATGAGTGAGGCAAAAGTCCGTACAGAAGAATACAAGGTTAGCGCCGACGAATCCGTGGCAAAAGTCAAAGAGCTACTTGCGGAAGGCAATGTTCGCCGGGTCATCATCCAGACTGAGGAGGGGAAAACGCTGATCGAGTTTCCTCTCACGGTCGGCGTGGCTGCTGCGGCCGGCGTCCTGCTTCTGGCCCCGCTGTTGGCCGCAGTTGGAGTGCTGGCGGCGATAGTCACCGATCTCACCATAGTCATAGAGAGAGAGGAATAGTAGGCATCAACAGCGCCTCAGCAAGCCCGATATCGTTGGTGATCAGTCTTGACAGAAAAGGAGACAAAGAAATGGCTACGAACGCATCAGAAGAAGCTGTGGGAAAAGAAGAACAGTACAGCCTGGCCAAGATCCTGGGCATCTGGGCCCTAGCTGCCATCCCGATGGGAATCCTAGGTTGGATCTTGTTCCCCGCATTGTCGCCCGACTACGGCTCGGATCCTCTTGGGGCGGGCGTCACCCGAGTAGGATTACTCACATTAGGTTTGATCTGGCTGTTTGTCCTTTCCATGATCATCGTCAGACAGGAAGAAGGCGATCTCCGTTGGGCCACGGTCAAGCGTAGGCTCCGGCTGAACACCCCTCGCGATCCAAAAACCGGAGAAACTCGGCGCAGGCTATGGCTGTGGGTGGTTCCCTTTGTTATCGGGATCTCCCTGTGGGAGCTTGCAGTAGCACCACCCATCGATGCCCTTTGGGTATCCATCTTCCCCTTTCTTGCTGAACCCCCAGGCTATGCCTTTGGCGCGATCCTTGAATCGCAAGTAGTCCTGGAGCAACTGGTGGGCGCTTGGTGGTTCTTTGGTCTGTTTGTAGTTTTCGCTGTCTTCAACTCGATCCTGGGAGAGGAGTTTCTATTTCGGGGTGTGTTGCTGCCCAAGATGGAAGGTGTATTTGGCAGCTGGAGCTGGGTAGCTAACGGTGTACTCTTTGGCATCTATCACCTTAGTCAGCCGTGGGTTATCGTGACTTCTGCCATTAGCGGTGTCTTCCTGTACACATTTCCGGCCTGGCGCTTCCGCAGTACCTGGATGTCCATTATCGTCCACTCTGTTCAAAATGTGTTCTTTGCCTTCCTGATTCTTGGGGTCGTGTTAGGGTTGGCGTAGGCACATGGTACGAGGAAATGTTCCAACTCTAGTACTCAGAGCGCATCAGGCCATCTAACATCTCGCTGATGTGCCCTGAAAGCTGTCGTCTGCTAGTTGGTGAGAGTCCAACCGTGGTAACTGCCAGGAGGCCACGCAAACTAGTCCTGCGGATAGCAGGCTCCCAGTGCTCCCGGGCGACCGGTTGTGCTGCCTGTCCTGGCGGTCAGGCCAGGGAAGCGGAGTATCCTCCTGAGGAAGGAGAGCAAAACAGCAGCTCGTAACACAAAGCGATAGTCCTGCGGATAAAGTGAATCCTGCAGCGTCGAAATGTTAGCCCGGCAACGGGAACCAGAGGGAGCCGAGCTTGTCAGCGAAAGCGAAAGCCAGGGAAGCGGTGAAGAACCTGGAAGCAGCCGCGAAGAACCCTCCGGCGCCGTGCTGATCAAGGGGTTTCCGGCGGCCAAGCTCGTCGCGACCATTGAGGGCTTACTGTCTCAGGAGGAAAAGGGAGGTGCTTATGCTGAATGACGTTAAGCAGACCAGACCTGAATCTGCCAACGGCCAATCTGAACGGAAAGAGGAGGAGAAAATGATGACGAATCGCAAACCAATTCATTGGGCAATCTTGTTGAGCCTGGTTGCCCTACTCGTAGCAGGGTCGGCGCTCGCTCACGCCGACGTGACCGCGCAAGGCCCGGCGGGTCCTACGGACCCGGCCGAACTGGAAGCCTTCCTGGACGACCTCATGGCGAAAGACATGGAAGAGCACCACATCGCCGGAGCAGCCGTCTCTGTCGTCAAGGACGGTGAGTTATTTTTTGCCAAAGGTTACGGCTACGCCGACCTTGAGAAAGGCATCCCTGTCGACCCAGAACAGACGAACTTTCGCATTGGCTCAGTCACCAAGCTGTTCACCTGGACTGCGGTGATGCAACTCGTCGAGCAAGGCAAGCTGGACCTGGACACTGATATCAATACCTATCTTGACTTTCGTATCCCAGATACCTATCCACAGCCGATCACCCTCAAACACCTGATGACTCATACGGCAGGGTTCGAAGACTGGCTTTTCGAATTCATGGCGAGGGATGCAGATGACCTGGTGCCCGCGCGCGAATGGCTGGTTTCCCATATGCCCGCACGAGTGCGTCCGCCCGGTGATTGTGCGGCTTATTCAAACTACGGCACATCCCTGGCGGGGTACATCGTGGCACGCGTATCGGGGCAGCCTTACGACCAGTACATCCAGGCAAATTTCCTGGGCCCGCTGGGCATGGTGCACACAACTACCCGGTCGCCGATGCCGCCAGACCTGCGCGCTCGTGCATCCGTGGGATACACGTATGTAGATGGCGCTTTCCAGGTTTACCCTGGCTATTTGAGTCAGTTAGGGAATAGTCCGGCCGGGGGAATGGCAGCCAGCGTCACGGACATCGCCCGTTTCATGATCGCCCACCTGCAGGGCGGCCGCTACAGCGATGCAAACAACCCCGAGGCACGCATCCTGAAGGAAAGCACGGCACAGCAAATGCACAGTACTCTGTACACTCCCGACCCGCGCCTCCTGGGCAGCGCCCACGGCTTTTTTGATTTCAGCGACAACGGGCAACGCACGATCGGGCACAGCGGTGATGCGCCCCCGATAAGTGGTCTGCTGCTGCTTTTGCCCGACCAGAACCTGGGTGTATATGTAGTCTACAACAGTGAGGGTGGAGGGGAACTGACAAATCAGCATCTCGGGTTCCAGAGAGCGTTTTTCGACCATTACTATCCCGCGCCTGCGGTCGAGCCAATACAACCTCTAGCGGATTTCACCAAGAGGGTCGATCGGTTCACGGGCAGCTATAGACTCTCTCGGAGTTCATATACCACTCTCGAGAAAATTGGCGGACTTATGATCTCAATTGAAATCAGCGATTTCGGCGATGGCACGCTGCTCTTTGCGACACCGTTCGGTGAGTGGCGATATGTTGAAGTGGAACCGCTGTACTTCCGCCAGGTAGATGGTCCGTTTGGCATCGTCTTTCGTGAGGACGACCAGGCACATATCACCCACTTGTTTGCCGACATAACGCCCATGTTTGCTTTTGAAAAGCTGAACTGGTACGAAACGCCCAGTTTCAACATGGCATTGGCCCTGGGGTGCATCTTGATATTTCTGTCCATGGTCCCCGTCGTACTAATCCGCACCATTCGGAACCGCCGTCTGAGCGGTGACCGGAAAGCCACGCCGCGTGGCGCCCGCGTGGCTCACTGGATCATTGTGGCGATCAGCGTTCTGAACCTGCTGTTCGTGGTTGGCACGGCGCTGTGGGGTAATCCGGTGCCTGTGTTCGGCGTCTCCATGATCTACAAAATCGTGCTGGGATTGGGCGTTTTGGCTGCCGTGCTGACAGTCGGCGCGCTGGTCTATGCTGTGCTGGCCTGGAAAGACCGCTATTGGGGCATCGTCGGGCGCGTGTATTACACGCTGGTGACGCTCGCGGCGGTGGCTTTCGTCTGGTTCCTGCACTACTGGAACCTGCTAGGCTGGCGGTTCTAATCAACCAGACTGAGGTTGGCCCCATCCTTTGGACCACGGATCGGCGAAAATGAGGTGAACGCCTACCGGCTCGGAAACGAGCTGATCAGACACAGTGTACCTCGGCCGGCGTCCGATAGTCCAGGCTCTGATGCAGACGTTCATGATTGTAGAAACGGATGTAGGCATGCAATCCCATTTCCAGCTCCGGGACAGAAGCATAGTCCACGAGATAGATGTTCGCGTACTTGACGGTGCGCCACAAGCGTTCGACGAATACGTTGTCCAGGGCTCGGCCCCGGCCATCCATGCCGATCTGGATGGTGGCCGCTTCCAGAATGTTGGTGAACTCCTCTGTCGTGAACTGGACTCCTTGGTCGGGGTTGAAGATGTCTGGCTTGCCTTGCTCCAATGCCTGCCGGAGCGCAACCCTACAGAAGAACCCATCCAGGGTGTTCGACAGTTGCCAGTCCAGGACATAGCGACTGAACCAATCGATGACGGCCACCAGGTACATGAACCCGCCCCGCATCGGCACGTACCTGATGTCTGTACTCCAGACCTGACAGGGATGCGTGATCTTGAGACCGCGCAGCAGGTACGGGTACCGTTTGTGGCCCGGAGTCGGGATGCTGGTTCTGCGTTTCGGATGAATTCCCTGCAAACTCATCAAAACCATCAAACTACGTACACGTTTGGGGTTGATCCCATGCCCTTCCCGGCGCAGCCATGCCGTCATCCGCGGCCAGCCGTAGAACGGCGTCCGCATATACTGCTCGTCGAGCAGTCGCATCAGTTGCAGATTGTACGCCGACTCACCCACCGGCCGGTAGTACAGTGAGGAGCGATTCAAGCCGATGAGTTCACACTGGCGACGTACACTGAGCTCGGGATGGCCTTGTTCGATCATAGCGCGCTTGGCCTCAACTGTACCGGGCAGCTTTTTTTTTCAGCCATTCCAACTCCATCTTCAGGCGCCCGATCTGCTCATAGAGCTCTGTCTGCAGCGCTTCCTGCTCTCGCAGCTGCCGGGCGCTGTTGCTGGAGAATACAGCGGCACCTCCTTCCAACAGTTCGCTTTTCCAGCCGCTGATCTGGTTGGAATGGACAGCGTATTGGCTGGACAGTTCATCGAGTGTTTTCAAACCTTTGGCCGCTTCCAGGGCGACCTGGAAGATGGAGGCTAACTCGGCCCGGATACGAGCAGTAAGGCATAGGTCTGACCATAACGGAACGTCGCAGAGAGATCCGTGTTCTAGCTATGTAGAATACCATGGCGAGGAAGAGGAGCATGCAAGGCAAGATCTCGCGTACAGTTGGATGGGTTTGATTCGTGCTTGGCGCACTCTATATGCTGGGGCTGGGCTGGCTCTATTCCTGGTGGATAGTGCCCGCTACCAGGGAGGCCGGTCCCGTGTATATCCAGGACTTGGTGGGGTTCATCTGGGCGCTGGCTGTACCCCTTGGCTCGGTCCTGGTCCTGCTGGGAGTAGCCCTTATTGCCCAGGTCGAGCGCCGCGTTTTCTGGCTGCTGGTCGCCGGAAGCGTTCTCTCTGCGGCCTGGAGGGTAATCGGTACCTCTTCAACTCTGCTGCCGCAACTCTTTGGCATCGGCGGCGGCCTGATCACGCTGTTCTTCCTGGGGCTGGTGTGGAGTTGGGTCAAGACCCGGCCCGGCCTCTCGGGCCCGGAAAGGACAGGCTCGGATCTTCGAGTAGTTGGCTTTCTCTTCCTGGTCGTGGCCGCCTGGGACCTCTGTGGCCTGCTGGGCATTCCGACCTTTCTCCTGAGGCCAGAGCAAGGGCAAGCGTTCGCCATATCGCCTGGCTCTGCCATAAACATGGCTTCGACGATACTGGTTCTCCTCGTCCTCGGCTGGGCCTTCATGTTCTTCGGCCAGTGGACCGCAGTCCGGTCCAGGTCTGGAGGCGAGCAATCCGTCGCCGCGGCGGATCCCCATGCTGCCGCAGAAATCTCGAAATGAACGAGTTTCACGAGACTAGGGCCAGAAGCGACTGGCCCCTAACAATATGCAATCGCGGGTATCTTTAAGGGAGGGATTTCAGAATGAGTACCAAAGACGCCGGAAAGTTTGAGTCGCGCGAACAAGTTGTCGAAGCCGTAAGCCAGAAGCGCGACCTATCGGGAGCCGACCTGAGCGGCCTGGATCTGGCAGGGATCAAGCTCACCGGGCTCAAGATGGAAGGAACCAATCTGAGCGCGGCGAACCTGGAGGCGGCCGTTCTGGCCGCCGGCAACATGGCCGGAGTGGATCTGGCTGGTGCGCAAATGAACGGCGCCCGCATTGCCGCGGCGAACATGAAGGGCGCCAACTTACGTGGGGCCCAGTTGCGGGCGGCCACTATTCAGGCCGCCAACCTGCAAGGTACCGACCTGACCGGGGCCGACCTGACCGAGAGCAGATGGTTCGCGGTGAATGTGGCCGGGGCAGACTTTTCAGATGCCCAGACCACGGGCGCGCGGTCCTCTGGCGTGTCCTGGTCCAGTGCCAAGGTACCACCGGCCGAGATTCCGGCGCCGATCCCCGTGCCACCCTGGGTGCCGGCGCTTCTGGCAGGCATCGGCGTGTTCTTTGTCGCGGCCGTGGCCGTGATCCTGGTCAAAAAGCGGCGCCAGGCGTGAGCGGGATGCCCGGCCTGTACCTGTCACGGACCAGTTGGGAGCGGGCAAGGGGCGCCGCCCCAGGGAAGAAAAGGAAGGAGGGTGGATAACATAGGATAGAGCTCAGTCACATTCGCCGAGCTCTCTCGGAAAGTGGTTGCCATGGGGTACAACAACGAATTTGGAATGTAGAAAATGGCCTCTTGGAGGAGAATTCGTTGCTTTCTCAGTTCGCTGTAGTTCGGGAGGGTTTTGCTTCTTTGGAAGAGCTTTTCGAAGCCGCAAGGTCGTACCTGTCATGGATAGACGGTACCCGTTTAAGTGAGGTCCCCGAAGCTCTGCGGTATCTTGAAGAAGGACGCGCCCTGGGAAAGGTAGTCATCACTGCGGCACAGGAGGGCAAGATCCAGCAAAACGCTGCATCCAAGCAATCTAGAGGCATCGAGAGACTATGTCAAGAAGCACCCGGCACCATAGGGCGAGCGAGGGGCCGGAGAACAGAAGTGAGGAGGTCACACAAATGTCTGCTGAAATGCAAGGGTACGAAATGATGGTCGTCGCGTTCGAAGATGAATACAAAGCCGATGAAGTCCTGAGCACGCTCAAGCAGTTGGACGTCGAGGCCACCGTCGATCTGAAAAGCGCTGCTGTGGTCAAACGGGATGCGGAAGGAAAGGTCAGGATCAGGGAGACGAAAGACTTTGACGCCAAGCAGGGCGCCATCGGCGGCGCCGTGGCCGGAGGCCTACTAGGTTTGCTAACGGGGAGACTTCTGGCAGGCGCGATCGTCGGCGCGGCCGGCGGGGCGGTCGCGGGACACGGGATCGACATGGGCCTCGACGACGAATACTTGCGTAGTGTCGGAGATAGCCTGGGTTTCGGCACCTCGGCCATTGTCGCTCTCATCTCGTTCGAGCGGGTCGAGAGAGCCATGGAGGAACTGGACAGGTTCGAAGGGGGCACGATCCTGCGGCACACGCTCAGCGACGAGGTCTACCAGCAGCTTTCCGACGCAGTCGAGGACTAGGTCCAGCCACGCCGATCCTGATCACGCGTACCGTTGAGGAACGATTCGTCAGGCTCGGGGTGCCACTCACCGTGGCATCACACCGGAGGCGGAGGAGCACGATGTTAGGCGAAGAAGCACTAAGGCAGTTCTCGTTTCTGAGCAGCCTGTTGGCTGGGTTCAGCGTGATGGTAACCGTCAGCCTGCTCTCGCTGAAGGATGGTCGAAGGATCGTTTCCTGGGTGATAGGCGTAATGATCCTTGCTGCGGTGCTGTTTCTGACATCTACTTCCATTGCGGCCATGTATTTCATCCTGCCTCCCGAGATGCTAGCCCAGGCGCCCTCGGAGATGCTGGACCAGGCGCCTGCGGAGTTGCTCAACCAGATGCCCGCGGACATGCCTGCGCTTGACGATGTGCAGCTCGATTTCGCAGATGCAGTGGCGGCCTCTCTTGCTGCATTCACATATGTCGGCACGCTGGCCTTCAGCTTTGGTGTTGCTCTCTTGGGCTGGATCCACTCCAAACTGGTCGGGCTGATCTCGACCATCAGCGCCCTGCTGTTCGTACTGATGTTCAATATCGTTGTCGCTGTTGCCGGCATTCTCGTATTCTTTGCCAGATCCTGAAAGGACGTGATATGGACTGCCTACGATTGCTGCTGTCAGTGCTCATTCCACCGCTGGGGGTATTCTTCCAGGTGGGCTTTGGCTGGCCCTTCTGGTTGAACGTCCTCTTGACGCTGCTCGGCTACATACCGGGACTGATACACGCCGTCTGGATCATCGCCACGCACTAGTTCGCGACCGAGCGGCCCATGACTCGCTTTTACCAGACGGCACGCGGTAGGCTGGGCTATTTTCTGTCCCTGCCCGAGCGCAGCTTGCGCGCGGTAGCAGCCGGCCTTGGCGGCCTGCTCTACGAGGCAGCACAAGTCCTGCTGCCGGGATGGCTGCGCGGGACACGCCTCTACCAGGCCATCGTGGCCGGGACGCTGCGCATCGCTATCGAGCTGGTCGGCGGAGCTACCGGCATCCTGCCGGCAGACGACGTCACGGCCCAGGAGCTGGCGGTGCGCAAGGCAGCCGGCACCGGCATTGAGCTGGCCGGCCTGATGCTCGTGGGTTGGTCACCGCTCTGGCTCTTTGCGGCGACGGCCGATCTGACGGGCGGTACGCGCACCTATCTGCGGGCGCTGGCCTCAGAACTCCGGCGCGACGGGCTGTTGCCCAAAGACGCCGACGTCGCCTCGGTCGAGCAGTTGCTCGACATCCTGGAGAGTTCCTCCGGTCTGGTGGCGGAATCGCTCGATGCGCCGCCCCTGAACATCACCGACATGCGCGCCTCGTGGCAGATTCTGCGACGGCATCCGGAAGAGCTTCCGCAAAGGGAGCGCCTGGCCAGCCTCTATGGCAACTTGCAGCAGGTGGCTGAGCAGGAGGGCCGCTCACTGCGCTCGGTGTCCTCATTGATCGCCGCGGGCGCCGTGCGGGCCGGTGTGCGGATGGGCCACACGCACATCTTTGACTACTACCAGGATGCGCTGCATACCATGGCTCGGGAAGGCCTGCCGGTCTATGCCCGGCGGGTGCTCAGGCCCTACTTTGCCGTGACCCGAGGGCATTTTGACCCCGAGCACCTGACCTACACCGAAGGCCTACTACAGCACCTCCGACGATCCGAACCTCCGCAGGGTGAAGACGGCACATAGGAGCCAGACCGAAAGACACCTGCCGCGTGCTTTTGCAAAGTAGGAGCCGATAGAAAGCAGGAGAAGAATCGTGACCAACAACGCCGTGGTTTCCGCGAATTCGACGAGCAACACAGAATCAGGTAGCCAAAAGCCGGGCCGCCTCTACTACCTCGATTGGCTGCGCGTCATCCTCATAGTGGGCGTCTTTGTTTTTCACGTTGTGCACCCCTTTGACACGCTGCTAGACTGGCACATCAAAAACGAGGAAAGAAGCGGCGCTGTCACGGCCTTCTTGCTGCTGGTTAACCCCTGGGGCATGCCGCTGTTCTTCCTGGTGGCTGGTGCTGCCAGCAAGTTCGCCCTGCGCCGGCGAAGCAACCGGCAGTTCATTGGCGAGCGAGTGAGTCGACTGCTCGTCCCCTTCATCGTGGGCTCGATCCTGCTCTCGCCCATCCAAGCCTATCTCGAGGCGCTGCACAAAGGGAGCTATCAGGGTTCCTTCCTGAGTTTCATCCCCGTCATGTTGACCAAGAGCATTTCCGGCAATCTGCTCACTCCCGGCGTGTTCGGTAGATGGGGCTATCATCTCTGGTTCCTGGCCTTTCTGTTTTTGTTTTCCCTTTTGGCCTTGCCCATCTTTCGCTGGTTCCAGAGAGAAGCGGGGCAGTCGTTCATTTCCTGGCTGGGCCGCCTGGTTGAGGTACGGGGCGGCATCCTCTTGTTCGTCATTCCACTGGCGCTGTCTCGAACATTGGTCCAGCCATTCTCCTCCCCTGAGGTGCATGGTTGGCTGGATTTCGTCTACTTTTTCCTCTTTTTCGTCGTGGGCTACATCTTTTATTGCGACGATAGGTTTTTGGATGCCGTTCGCAAAGACCGCTGGCTGTTGTTTGGGGCCGGCATGCTGGCCCTGGTCGCCTATGGTGGGCTCTCGGCAGCCTACGGCGACCAAGCTTTCGAATGGGGCGTGACCTTTGTCGTGCCCTGGTCCATCATCCTCATTCTCCTCTTCACGTTGATGAGCTGGGGTTGGGCGCTCACTGCCCTCTACCTGGCGATGAGATACCTGAATTTCACCAACAAATGGCTCGTGTACGGCAACAACACCATCATGCCCTTCTACCTTCTGCACCAGCCGGTGATCATCGTCATCGCCTTTTTCGTCGTGCAGTGGGATACCTCGGTCAGGCTCGGCACAGGCTTGGGGATTACCTTGAAGCTGCTGGTCATCACGGTGGGTTCATTCTTGATCACGCTGGGCTTGATTGAGCTGCTGATCCGGCCCTTCAAGCCCATGCGGATGCTCTTTGGGATGAAATCTAGAAGTCGCAAAGAGGTGAAAGCGTAGCCCCTCAAGAAGCCACAGTGTCGCAGCGTTCAGATCAGCGCCATTGCCCAGTAGCCACCGCTATTGCGCGCAGCGCACCCCTGTGTATCATTAAGGCATCCATAGCAGAATACAGAGACTGAACACTTAACAGACTGGCTACTGTATGCTATAATGAATTCAGCATGGAAATTGACATTGCGCCGTGTGCAAGCATTAACGGTAATGGTCCTTTCGATGGCGACGCACAATGCCGGGGTACGTGGGTGGCGACTATGATGCGCTTTCCCCACGGCCGCTGACTGCGCGACGCCAAAGTTGCCGAGACGGTGCAGGGCTATGGCTGCGGCCAACGGCAAAGCGACCAATGCGCGCAAACAAAAGTGGAGGGTGGTTGTATGTCGAATCAGAAGCAAGCGATCATCATCGATCCGAAGGATAACGTGGCGACCGCCATCAGGGATCTGAAGGAGGGGGATGCCATCGAGACAGAAAGCGGTACCGTGGTGCTGGCGCGCGACATCCCGTTTGGGCACAAGTTCGCCCTGACAGATATCCCTCAAGACGAGTACGTCGTCAAGTACGGGGCGCGGATCGGCCGCGCCATGATGCCGATCGACGAGGGTGACCACGTCCACATACACAACGTAGAGGACATCACGGATAAAGTCCGCAAAGAAGCATGCGGATAAAGTCCGCAAAGAAGCATGCGGATAAAGTCCGCAAAGAAGCATGCGGATAGAGTCCGCAAAGGAGTATAGACAGATGCAGTTCATGGGATACCGGCGGCAAGATGGTAAGGTGGGCGTGCGGAACCACGTGGCGATCGTGTCAACGGTCTATTGCAGCTCGACCGTGACAAGGGCGATCGCGGAGGCGACCGGCGCGGTACCTAGTCACGCACGAGGCAGGTTGCGGCGAGTTGGGGCCGTTCCAGGAACACACACTGCGGGTGCTCGAAGGGGTAGTGGCCCATCCCAACGTGGCGGCGGTTCTGGTGGTGGGCCTTGGCTGCGAGCAGGTCGTGGGCGAATCGTTGGCCGAGGCAGCCGCCGGCAAGCCGGCGCGCGTCCTCACCATCCGGGACACCGGTGGGACCGCCTCCGCCACAGAGATGGGCATCGAGATGGCACGCGAACTGCTGGCCGAAGCGGCCAAGGCCGAGCGGGAGCCCGCCGATCTGAGCGCGCTGACGATGGCCACCCAGTGCGGCAGCTCCGATACCGGGTCGGGGTTGGCCTCCAATCCCGCGGTGGGCGTCCTGGCCGATAAGCTGGTGGCCATGGGCGGGACGGTGCTGTTGGGCGAGACGGGCAGCCTCTACGGCGCGGCCGGAGTGATGGCCGAACGTGCCGTTTCACCCGAGGTGGGCCAGCAGATCATCGAGATCACCGATGTGCTCGAGAGTTACTACAGCCGCATCGGCAAGAGCTTTACGAAGGCAAACCCCACGCCGGGCAACATCGCTGCCGGACTTACGACGCTGGTGGAAAAGTCGCTGGGCGGGGTACGCAAGGCCGGAACCACGCAGATCCAGGGCGTACTACCTCCGGCCGGGGCGGTTCCTCCCGGCGGCAAGGGCCTGTGGATCATGAATACCTCCATGGGGCTGGGCATCCTCACGACGACCGACATGGTGTCTGGTGGCGCGCAGATCATGCTCTACACGACAGGCGGCGGCAACCCCTTGGGCTCGGCCATCGCCCCGGTGATCAAGGTGACAGCCACGCCAGGGACGCTGGATCGGATGGGTGAGAACATGGACTTTGACGCCAGCCCTGTACTCATGGGCGAGGAGAGCCTTGAGGACTGTGGGCAGCGGCTGTTGGAAGAGTTCGTGGCCGTCGCCAGCGGCAAGCCGGTCCGGGCCGAAGAACTGGGCAACAATCTGTTTGGCATCGGCAAGGTGGTGATCCCGTAGCCCCCAACGAGATACACCAGTTCGTCACGGTCGGCGACGAGCCGCTGACCTTCATATGAGTGATCCCGAATCCATAGACCGGTCTGGTCTATGCAATTCCGGCGAGGACCCGTTGGGGTCCGCAGCCTCCCCAATAGCGGGGGATATTGGATAAAGAAGACCATCAGGCGCCTGATCGAGTTGGCGCTGCTAGTCGAGGGATGTGAAATGCCATTTGAGAACCATGTGAAGCGTGTGTTGAAAGAAGGGAAAAAGACAGCCGGGGCCTGGCTCCAGATCGCCAGCCCAATTACTGCCGAGATCATGAGCCAAGCGGGCTTTGACTGGCTCCTGATCGACATGGAGCATGGCCCCGGTGATATTCTCACCCTGGTCTCTCAAGTGCAGGCCATGAAGGGGACCGGGACGGCGGCCCTGGTTCGCCCTGCGTGGAACGACTTTGTGACCATAAAGCGCATCCTCGACACGGGCGTCCACGGGTTGCTGATCCCCTATGTGAACACGAAAGAGGAGGCCGAGGCTGCCGTGCAGGCGTGCAGGTATCCGCCCCAAGGCATCCGCGGAGTGGCAGGCAGTCCGCGCGCCCATGGCTATGGCCAGAATGCGCAGGCCTACCTGCAGCACGCCAACGACGAGATCTTGCTCATCACCCAGGTGGAGACGCCGGCGGCCGTGGCGAACCTTGGCGACATCCTTGCAGTGGACGGCGCCGACGGCATCTTTATCGGGCCGATGGATCTGGCCACAAACATGGGATCACCTTGGGAATCCGAGCCACCCGGAAGTTCAGGAGGCCATTTCCGAGATCGAGGCCAGGGTCCTGGCGTCTGGAAAGGTACTGGGCACTATTTCGGGGAGTTGGGAACAGGCTCGACGGCTCTATGACAAGGGCTACCAGATGGTCACGTTGATGGCCGACGGCCTTGCCCTGGCCAAGCTCGCGGCTGAAAATACTGCCAAGTTCCGCGACACGTACCCAGAAGGCTGATCTCGGCGAGGGTTGTCAAAGATCTTCCCGCAGGTCCACGCTGGCTTTTGCCCTGCTACTGACTGAAACTGTCATGTGGCAGGGCACCGGAACAAGACAGAAACCTGCGGGAGGATGCCGAGCGCATAGCCCCGCGTAGCTCTGTCGAGTCGGTGACGGCGAGCCCCCCGAGTGTCTCCTGGCAGCGGCGAGCATATCCTGCTGGCTGGCCATCCCCGTTTTTTATGTCACGAAGGACAGGAGGGAGATGTGGTAGGATTCGTTTGATTCTCAATTCGCTGTTGTGTTCCTACCAATCACTACAACGAATTGGGAAAGGAACGAAGGGATTGACCTGCCTCCTCATGTCTGCTATAATGTCATAGTCGGAAGTACAGCCCACATTGCACGTCGCATTGTGCGGTACGGTATCGACTCTTGTGCTGTACCCTGGCAGAAGAGAGAGGAGCAGCAATGGATATACAGCAGCCGGCTGCTGACTGGACACGAGATTGGGCGCGCCTCCGGTCGGGCCGGCTCTTTGTATTCCCCTGAGTTGCCATAGACCCCAAGAAAGCAGGGATGGAAACAGGGTGGATCGTGGCTGACAGGCAAGGGAATTGGACCCCGGTCTGTCTTAACCAGAAAGGAGTGGGAAATCATGGGTTCGAGAACGGCAAGGCAAAGCCTGGTCTGGGGTGGGCTGCTGATCGTGGTTGGCGTGCTGTTGGCCATAAACCAGCTCACCGAGCTCAGTCCCTGGGTTTGGGTGCTGGCGCTGGGAGCAAGCGGGCTGGCCGCCCTGGGCCTCTACCTGGCCGACCGGTCCGATTGGGGGATGCTCATCACCGCCTACGCGTTGTTGGCCATCACCTTGCTGGTGGCCCTCATCACCCTGGATGTTTTGCGTGGCGAGGCCATCGGCTTTTTTGTTCTGGTGGCCATTGCGCTGGTCTTCCTGGCTGTCTATTTTCACAACCGGACGCAGTGGTGGGCACTGATCCCGGCCTACGTCCTGCTGGCTCTGGGCATCATGCTCGGTCTGATGGAGCTGGGACTGCTCGAGGAGCTTCTTGTCCCGGCCTACGTACTCATTGCCATCGCCATCCCCTTCTTTGTGGTCTTTGCCCGGGATCGCAGGCAGTGGTGGGCATTGATCCCGGGTGGCGTGCTCGGCGTCATAGGATTGTCTTTTCTAGTCGCCCAGGGCGCCTTTGCCTTTGTCGGAGCCTTGGTCCTGGTCGTCGTGGGACTCTGGATGCTGGCGCGGGTCATCTTCCGGCGCGAGCCGCCGGAAAACAGGGATGGCCCTGCGCCGGATCAGCCAGGGTTGAGTAGCCCCGAGATGGAAGACCGGGGTGCGGAACACAATGAGGAAGGCGGCGACGCTGGCTGAGCTGGCTGGACCGGGATTCTCTGCCCAATACCCAGGTGAGGAGGTCCGCACAAAGGGGAAAATCGCGCCGGTCCAGGATGCCGCCCGAGCGTTCTAGACACAGAATTGGAACTGCACTATACTGTTGCTGTAGACCAGATCATGTAGCAGCAGACTGCATGGGCCAAGAAGCAGTAAATACGGGAGGACAACCATGGACGGAGTGAATCCTGATTTCAGCCGCATCATCACCACGCTTGAGCATGAAGAGCCGGACAGGGTGCCCCTTGCGGAAGTGGTCGTCGACTATGAGATCATGAGCCAGTTTCTGGGGCGCACAGTGGCGGATGAGGATGTGGCCGCTCAGGTGGAGTTCTGGACAAAGGCCGGCTACGATTTCATCCCGCTTACGGTGGGCGTCATGCGCCCAGGGGGCATTACAAAGGACTCGCGGATCTCGAGAGTGATCGAGGAGTTCCTGCTGCGAGATGGGCAAGAGGCCGACGCCGACGGCGCCTGGAACATCTGGGCCAAGCCGCGCATCCACACCGAGGCTGACTGCGAGGCATTCCCCTGGGAAGCCTTGGCCCAGCTGGATTTGAGCAAATTCCACGAGGTGCAGGCCTACCTTCCAGAGGAAATGAAGATCATTGCCACTTCGGGCAAGATTTTCACAACCGCCTGGATGCTCATGGGTTTTGAGAATTTCGCCCTCAGCCTGAAGCTCAATCCAGGGTTCGCGCGGCGGGTCATCCAACAGGTAGCGCAGATCCAACTGGATGGCATCAGGGCCATCTCGGCCATTCCCAATGTCGCTGCCATTTGGGCCGTGGACGACGTGACGTGTGGCACCGGGCCCATCATCAGTCCCAGGGATCTTGGCCGCGAGCTGTTCCCCTGGTACGAAGAGTTTGGCAGGTTGTGCCACGAACACTCCCAGTATTTCTTCTTCCACACCGATGGTGTGTTGTGGGACATCCTGGAAGACCTCATCGCATTGGGTGTCGATGCCTTACATCCCATCGATCCCACCTGCATGGACATCGTGGAGGTGAAGGAGAAAGTGCGAGGAAGGGTGTGCATCATTGGCAACATCTCCAACCAACTCCTGGAGGAGGGCACACCCGAGGAGATTTCCGAGCTTGTCAAGCTGCGCCTGCGCACGGTCGCACCTGGAGGTGGCTATTGCCTGGGCAGTGGGAACTCGGTACCAAACTGGGCCAGGATTGAGAACTATACGGCCATGATTGACACGGGCCTCGAGTATGGCCGGTATCCAATCCACATAGATTGACTGGGCAGCAAGAGCGATACCTTGGTCCTGGGTGGGGAGCACTCGGAGAGAGATCTGGACGAGCCTCTTGGACATATACACGAAGCCGCACAGGCTGGACGTCAGGTCAGGACTACAGCCGGGGATCACAGAGGAACTGGAAAGCAAGATGTGTTGGTTAGGCCAATCGGGAGGAAGGATGAGATTCCTTTTTGTTGCTGCCACTCTCGTGATACTCTTACTCATCGCATGTGATGGCCCCCAAAAGCCCACCGCGGGAGTTGGTCCTGAGGATACCCTGATTGAGACACCTGACCATGCCGAACCGTCTCCCTCTGCTGCGCCACTGATCCGGAAGAGCCGTGGAAATACCCTCATTGAGACACCAGAGTATACTGGTGTCATTTTTTCTGAGAATAGGGCTTCGGAGTTTAGCTTTTTGTTTGATAAAGCTTCCACTGAATTCTGGGAGCCATCAATCGACCATATCTCAAGAACTGAGGAGTGTATCAGACAGCATCTTGTTTCTGTGCAGCAGGACCCTGATTCTTATCAGAACGAGCATGCTGCATACATCCTGGAAAACCTTGGCGAATACCGCCGCCAATATGTAGGGGTTGTTGTTGATGGTGAGAAACGTATTTGGTGCAATGCGTTTTTCTTTGATAATTCATTTCCAGATTGGGAGCATGATCCAGTATACGTGCTGGACGGGGGCAATCACTTCTGGCAGATCGAATATGATCTGCTCATGGATGACTGTATCAACTTTTCCGTTCATGGAGAGGCATAAGACGATGCCGAACCAGCCGCTCCGGAGGGAGGCTGGTCTGGGCTGAAGGCCGGCAAGCGCCCTTTCCAGCTATCCAAACTCAAGATCAGGAGGATGCGATGAAATTCGTCATTGCCCGGATGAGCCATGAGACCAACACCTTCTCACCCGTTCCGACGTCCTGGGAGCGGTTTGCCGATGGGGCCGGCAATTCTGGGGCCGCAGCGATTGAGGCCTATCAAGGCACCAATACACCGATTGCCGCCTACATCGACCTTGCCCGAGAGGTAGGCGCAGAGATCGAGATACCGATTGCTGCGGGTGCGAACCCGTCGGGCCCGGTGGCGGCCCAGGCTTACGAGTTTATGGTGGATGCCATCCTGGAGGCCATAGGCCGTGGCTGCGACGCGGTCATGTTGGACCTGCACGGCGCCATGGTTGCCGAAACCACGCCAGACGGTGAGGGTACCCTGCTACGGCGCATCCGTGGCATCGCCCCCGAGGTACCGATGTGTGTGACCTGCGACCTGCACGCCAACCTGACGCAGGATATGGCCGGCAACTGCAATGCCCTCATTGGCTACAAGACCTATCCCCACATTGATACCTACGATGTGGGCCACCAGGTTGGCCGCGTCCTGCTCGACCAGATCGCCGGCAAAGTGAACCCGGTCATGGCCTGGGGCAGGCGGGACATGCTGCCCCACACTCTGTGCATGGGGCACGAGTTCGAGCCCATGAAAACGCTGCAGGAAATGGCTCGCGCCGCAGAGCGCAGCGGCATGCTGGCAGCATCGGTATTCGGGGGCTTTCCACTGGCGGACATCGAAGCCGCTGGCCTGTCCGCCGTCGTCGTTGCGGATGGAGATCCGGATGCGGCCCGCGCCGTGGTCGAGCGACCTGCTGGATGCGGCCTGGGAGCGGCGCGAAGAATTTGCCTACCAGGGGCAGCCCCTGGCCGAGGCGGTCGCGCGCGCCAAGCAGATGGAGGACGGCCCCATCGTGCTGCTGGACCACGCGGACAACTGTGCTTCCGGCGGTACCCAGGACGTGATGGCGGTGATCGCAGAGGTGTTGCGCCAGGGACTCGAAGACGTGGCCGTCGGTGCTGTCTGGGACCCTGTTGCCGTTCAAGAGATGGCCAGGATGGGCGTTGGCACAACGGTCACGCTCTCCTTGGGCGGGAAAAGCGACATCCCTTCGCTGGGCTTGAAGGGTGAGCCTCTGCAAGTGACCGGCACCGTCAGGCACTTGTCGGATGGAGAGTTTATCGTGCGCGGGCCGATGGGCACCGGGCGCAGGATGCGCATGGGACCCAGTGCCGTACTGGACACTGGAAAGATGGAGATCGTGGTCATCAGCCGTCACACCGAGCCTTCGGATGCCGGCGTGTTCACGTCAGTGGGCATCGATCCGGGCACCAAGCGCTATCTTTTGCTCAAGTCCCGCGTCCACTGGCGGGCTGGTCTTGGACAACTGGCCCGCCAGACGGTACCGTGTGACGGGCTGGGCGCCACCAGTTCAGATTACAGTCTGTTTGAGTTTCGACACCTCCGGCGCCCCATCTTCCCTCTCGACGACGTGAGGGTGCCCTAACCCTGGAATCTGGGCAAGGTACGGTAGACGAGGCTCATCGATTGCTAAAGTCGGTCGACAACACCGGCCCGGTTGATTCTAAGGCAGGACCTCCGCCGCAAAGGGGTCAGCCACCCGGGGATAGAAGTTCAGGCTGGCCCGCTCGTATGGAATTTCCGCGAACCTTGGGGTAATGGCGCCCGGCGAGGCCATGTAGATGATCTCCGACGCGATGGGGGCGAAGGCCGCGTAAAAGTGCTGCAGGGACTTTACGACGAGCAGACGCTTTTTTGTCGGGTCAACGCCGAGGTTGCTGAATACCTGGGGGCTGAATACCTGCTTCCGAAGGCTGTTGACGATGATGTCAACGCCATTGGTATGCAGGGCCACTGCATCGCCACAGGATAGGTTGAGCGCTTTGCCCAGTTGTGGCCAGTCCTGCGACATGTTCTCGGCGATACCGGTCACGGTTGCCGTGAGGTCAAGGGGATCCCCAGACGTCGGCCCCATCTTGCCACCCAGACGTAGGTCGAGCGTGGCGCCGATGCCCGCGGCCATGGCCACCTGCACGACAACAGGGTCCCAGATCATGGCCACCGCTGCATTTCCGATGCCGCGTTCCAGCAGAGCTCGCAGTACAAAGGTCGAGTCGCCGGGCGCGCCGCCTCCGGTGTTGTCAGACTGATCGGCGATGACCACAGGTCCCTTGCCGACGGACAGCGCCTGGTCGAGCGCTTCGTCTAGAGACAGTACAGGCAAGTAAAGCTGGTGGCGCAAGCTGAAGAATCTCTGGCCCAGTTCTGCCGCGACCTGTTCCGCCTTGGCCGCATCGCCATCGGTCACCGCCAGCGCCTGTGCCCCGCTGATGGGTACGTCGCCCCACGGGAAACCGTGCGCCAGCGATACAGAGAGGACGCCGTCTTTGCCTTCCATGTCCAGCATGTCATCGACAAAGCTGCGCATGGGTTCGAAGGGGGTTCGAAACAGCCCGACCATCCGGCAGTCATACGAGGCCATGACCGGATTGGTTCTGCCCTCTGCCGCGGCAGCAATGATCTGGAACAGGTCCTCGGCACGATCGGCGACGTCAATGTGCGGATACTCCTTGTAGATGATAATGGCATCGGCGCATTCGATCATCTCCTGGGTCACATTGCAGTGTAGGTCCAGCACGGCGCCGATCTTTGCCTCCGGACCGACGATCTCGCGGACGCGGGCAATGATGTCGGTTTCGCAGTCATCATAGCCTTCGGCCACCATGGCCCCGTGCAGGGGTAACAGGACCATGTCAACCGGCATCGCAGCCCGAAGAGCGACAAGGATTTCATCGCGCAAGCTTTCGTAGGTCGAGCGGGTTGTCGTACCGGCAGGTGAGGCCGATGCGTAGAGACCAAATGCAAAGTCCCAGCCGCGCTCTGTCGTTCTCTGGCGGAACAGATCCGTTGCGGCGGCGAAACCGCCAATGATCCCATCGTCAGGGACGTCGGCAGGCCGGACCACCCGAAAGTCCGCCAGGCCGGTTGGCATGGGCGAAAAGGTATTGGTTTCGGTGGAAATCCCAGCAGAAAACAGCTTCATCGGATTCTCCTTGTAACTCCCTCTCTATTTTGAAAAGTTGCCTGTAGCACGAACGCATCTGCGCCTGCGTTCCATGCCGCTTGACAGTATAGTGCAGAATCTCCGAGGGGTCAAGAGGGGATGGCGTATACATTTCGGTGGAAGTTTGATTCGTTTGATTCTCCATTCGCTGTTGTGTCTGACAGGAACACAACAGCGAATTGGGAAAGGAACGAAAAGGTCAGGGGTTGCGCTTCACGAGGGGCAGGTACACGTAGTAGCAGTTCCTGTTCACATCGATGCTGCCATCGACGATGCCCTGCTCGACCGAGGCGAGCGCATCCCGCACGCTCTGTGGCACATACGGGTCTGCCTCGTGAAAAGGTGCCAGGCCTACGCCACCGGTTGCCAGATCATAGACAACGGTCCCCGATGTAAACTTGTCGTCCGCCAGGTCCGAGATGGTATCAAAAACAGCACTGTCCAGCTTTTTGACCGCGCTGCTCAGAATCTTGTCCGAACCTTGAACGGTCCCACCGTTGAAGACAGTGAGATATTGGTCGGTATCGACGCCTATGCCCCAGATCCCTGACTGAGTGGTCTTTATCAGTGCTCCGTTGCCGGTAGGTCCAGCCACTGTAAAGATGACGTCAGATCCGGCATTCATCATGTCTTGGGCGACTACTGCCCCCAATTCTGGATCGACAAAGGTACCGGTATAGGTAACCAGCGCTGTCACTCCAGCCATCGCACACTGGGCCCCATTTCGATAGGGGTCCAGATGACCTGTGACAGAGGGCAGTCTCATACCTCCGACACCCCCGATGACACCGCTTTCGGTCATCAAGCCCGCCAGCGTTCCAGCCAGGTAGCCCGCGCCCTCTGGAGCAAAGGCCATGCCGCGCAGGTTCGACGGATAGTCCTCGGACTGATAATCGACGATGGCAAAAGAGATACCAGGATTCGCCGTCGCAGCAGTGGAAGTTGCCTGGACCATGAAAAAGCCCACCGAAATACAGAGGCTGTTTCCATCGTCCACGCAGCGCTGCAGATTTGGCCCATAGTCAGCGGAACTGGTGGAGGTATAGACCGCGCCGACAACGCCCAGTTCATTCTCCGCCCGCAACAGACCCTGGTAGCACAGCCAATTGTAACTCTTGTCAGCCAGGGTCCCCTCCTCGGTTACCAGCCCGACTTTCACAGGCGCACCGCTAGCTGCCGGTCTCGAAGCGGAGGCAACAAGCACCCCTGCAGAGGCAAGGACCACCAGTAGGAACACA
This sequence comes from uncultured Chloroflexia bacterium, assembly GCA_963783445.1. GTDB lineage: Bacteria > Chloroflexota > Anaerolineae > JAAYZQ01 > JAAYZQ01 > CAWANP01. The sequence goes on from CAWANP010000004.1 coordinate 493,761, forward strand.
ACAACAGCCAGACCCGCTGCGCGCGCTTTCATCGCAATCTCCTTTCTCGGTAGATATCGGCGTCGACAAAACTGCTGGAACAAGTTGGCCAGGCCTGTGTTCTTGCTTGGGCTTTCCTGCCCGATTATACCACAAGTACGAGAAAGTGACCACTACTGGGATATTTTCTAGCCCTATTTATATCATCTTAACTTGACAAATCGTGTTTTGAGCTTAGAATAGAATGGATGAGCGAACGAGGGAAGACACTTGAGGGAGCGATAGCCATGGCAGTTGGGTTCCTTTGTGGGGATTTGGAAGCCGGGTTCAGACCAGGCTTGAGCTAGATCGCCGCGGGAGGAGGAAGAAGTTGAGCAACCAATCCAAGGTACAACACCCATTTGACACTCCGCTGAGTTCAGCCCTGCGGTTTCTGGCCGAAGTTATCGCCTGGACCGCGGGCGCCTGGGCAGCGGCGAGCATATCCCCCTGGCTGGCCATTCCCGCTCTGGTTATTCTCGTTGGCCTACCAGCCATCTTTTCGACGCCGGGAGACAAGAAGCAGATCATCGTGGCTACGCCAGGACCGCTGAGGGTACTCTTGGAGTACGCGCTCTATGTCGTGGCGGTGGTCTGTGTCTGGGCGGTCTGGCCCACCTGGCTGGCGGTCGCCTCGACTGTCGTGATCGTCGCGGCAATCGTGGTTGGACTCCCGCGCACCCGGTGGCTCTTGAGCGGCGCGCCCAGTATGGAGAATCAGCAAGCCTAATGCTGCTTCACAGCACAGACGTGGCGCATCGGTCGCTCGCATCGGGTCCGCGACCCGATGTTTCACGCCGAAAGCAGCAGAAACCGCCAGGTCACGGAGGATTCGGCTGAGGTCCTTCCCGAGCTTGTCGAGGGACTCAGCGCGGGCCTGGCTTGAGCAGGGAAAAGCCAAACCTCAATCGAACCAATCGTACGGTTATCTGCTGTCTGCCCTTCAGATAGCAGCCCCCCGCGCTGCCACCTGCGTACAGTAACGAAAACCTAAACAGAATCCAAAACTGTTCTTAACAACTTCTGAACATCTCTGTGCTATGATGCTGTTCATAGAGCGGCCCGGGAAAGCGGATCGGACGCCAACCGTGAGCGATTCATTGACCCATGGAGGTAAAGAAAATCGTAATGAACAGAAAAATCATGCGTCTATTGCTCTTACTCAGCATACTCGCCATCAGCCTGGCGGCATGCAGCAGTACTGAACCCACCGCAGCAGGCTCAAGCCAGACGCTGGTGTCGACTTTCACAACCAGTCCGGAGGCCACTGAGTCGAGTTCCGAGCCCGCTGTAACCGAAACCGAGGCGCCGTCCACGGCAACATCAACCGTGACAGAACCGGGAGCCGCAAGCGTACCGTATCCCATCGTCGACACCGGGCAAAGCACCTGCTACGACAACAGCGGCGTCATCGACTGCCCCGCCGAGGGCGAAGCCTTCTACGGGCAGGATGCCCAGTACAGCGGCAACGCGCCCAGCTACACCGACAACGGCGACCCTTTCACAGGCTCAGGGCAGGCCGGCACGGTCACCGACAACGTCACCGGCCTGGTATGGCAGCAGTAGCGCCGACACCGATGGCGACGGCGACATTGACGCCGCCGACAAGATGTCCTACGAGGCCGCCGGCGCCTACTGTGAGAATCTGACCTACGCCGGCTACGAGGACTGGGAGCTGCCGACCATCAAGCAGCTCTATTCGCTGATCGATTTCAGCGGCTTCGACCCCAGCGGCTACGAGGGCACCGACACCTCCGGCCTGGTTCCCTTCATCGACACCGACTACTTTGACTTTGCCTATGGCGACACCGGTGCCGGCGAACGCATCATTGATTCGCAGTATGCCTCCAGCACGCTCTACGTGGGCGACACCGGAGTACCTTGCTGTTTGGCGTGAACTTTGCCGACGGGCGCATCAAAGGCTACGGATTGACGCTGCATGGGCGGGACAAAACCTTCGATGGTCGCCTGTGTCCGCGAGAACAGCAGCTACGGCGTCAATGACTTTCACGACAACGGCGACCCTTCCACAGGCTCAGGGCAGGCAGGCACCATCACCGACAGCGCCACCGGCCTGATGTGGGCGCAGGATGACAGCGGCAGCGACGCTCCCGATGGCCTCAACTGGGAAGAAGCGCTGGCCTATGTAGCAGCGCAGAACGATGCCAACTATCTGGGCTACAGCGACTGGCGCTTGCCCAACGTCAAAGAGCTGCAGAGCATTGTCGATTACAGCCGTTCGCCCGACACCACCGACTCCGCCGCCATCGACCCGCTCTTCAACGCCACGCCCATCACCAACGAAGCGGGCGAAACCGACTATGCCTTCTACTGGAGCAGCACCACCCACGCCAACTGGACCGACCAGCCCGGGGCAGCGGGCGCGTACGTCAGCTTTGGCCGCGCGATGGGCTATATGGACAGCGCCTGGATTGATGTCCACGGCGCCGGCGCGCAGCGCAGCGATCCCAAATCCGGCGACCCCGCCGACTGGCCCACCGGCAATGGTCCCCAGGGCGACGCCATCCGCATCTACAACTATGTCCGCCTGGTACGCGGCGGCGATGTGAGCCGAAACACCGGATGGCGATCCAAGTGCCAGCAGCACCGAGACATCTGTTGCCCTCGCTGACAGCGGCTCGCCTACTCAACCAGCAGGTCAGGCTGGGCCCGGCGGGCAGCAAGGCGGCCCTGGCGGACGAGCAAATGCCTGACCTAACCGCGGCGGCGGCACAGTTGGGCGTGTCGGAAGAAGCACTGCAAGCTGCTTTGGGCGATCCCAGCCAGGGCCCCCCTGACTTTGCCGCCGCTGCCCAGCAGATTGGCGTCACAGAGTCAGATCTGATGGCTGTATTGGGTATGGCAGAGGGGGATATGCCGCCAGCAGGTCAGCCGCCAACAAACCAGCAAGGCGGCCCTGGTGGCCGGCAGGTGCCTGACCTGGCCGCAGCCGCTGGCCAGCTAGGCGTGACGGAAGAAGCGCTGCAAGCTGCTTTGGGCGATCCCAGCCAGGGACCACCTGATTTCGCTGCCGCGGCCCAGGCGCTTGACGTCACAGAATCAGATCTACTGGCCGCACTGGGCGTGCCGGTAGGCGGTCCGCCACCGAGCGGCCAGCCGCCAGCAAACTCGCCATAGTCGTCCAGATGCAAAGCACCAGGGCCGAGATGCCTGAAATGGCGGTCCTGTCGCTCGCCAGCGGCTGAACTCTGCCGTACACAGCTCGCTTGGCACCCATCAAGGGATGGGTGGTAGACTCTCTAGACCCGCGGCTGGCTAAAGTGGCCAGCCGCGGGCCTACGAGCTACCCCAAAATGCCAATCACGCTACCACGGTTTCCCCCAGCGATGAAAACCTAAACAAAATCCCATACAATTCTTAACAACTTCTGAACATCTCTGTGGTATGCTTCTGTTCGTAGAGCGGTCCAGGGAAAGTGACCTGGCCGCCGATGAGAACCATCCCAGACTACGGATCAATCGTGGAGGCGAATCATGAACATGGATAAAGCAAAGCGGAACTACTATGTGGATGCTGCTATCGGAATCGCTTTCCTGGTCTCTGCACTCAGCGCGCTGGTCTTCCTGGTGCCGAGCAGCTGGATCGACTTTTCCATCAGCACGACCCCAACCATACTGGGGCTGGACTTTGGTGTGTGGCAGACGCTGCACAAATATGGCGGCATCGTGATGCTCATCGGAGTAGTGGTACACCAGTTGCTGCACTGGAAATGGATCGTCACCATGACAAAGAAGCTGCTGCCGCAACCCAGATTGCCACAGCGGGAACCGTCCGAATCATCCCAGACCCTAGCGAATTGAGGTCAGAAGACAGGGAGAAGGATCAAATGAACAGATTGAATCAAGAACCAGGAATGGGGCTCACTCGCCGCGATTTCATCAAGACGGCAGGGCTCGCCTCAGCAGCTTTTCTGATGCCGGGCATACTTGCAGGCTCCGGGTATGCAGCCAATCCAGGCGTAACGTCCATGACAGACGGCTGGACAGAGACACCTTGGCACGGATGTATTGGTGATTGGCGGAGGCATGGCCGGCGCGTTCGCAGCCATCACAGCCAGGGCGCAGGGCCTCAATGTCACCCTGGTGGACAAGGGCGTCGTCGGCCGTTCCGGCCAAACGCCCTGGGCCAACGGCTTTGCCGTCTTTGATGAGGCGGAAGGGCACGATCGAGAGGAATGGATCGCTGGTGTCCGGTCGAGCAGCGAATACGTCAACAACCTCGACTGGCTGGACCAAATGCTGGACGAGTCCAAGGATCGCTGGCAGGATCTTGTCTCCTGGGGGTTGCTCGATGAGGATGTCCGGCACCCCAGCTTGGTGCTCCGCGACAAACTCCTGGAAAGCGGAGTTGAACTCGTTGAACGCACCATGATGACGACTTTGCTGACAGAAGACAATGACGGGAATGGCCACGGCAGTAGCCGCGTTGTCGGAGCCATGGGCTTTTCCATCGACAGCGAAGAAGCCGTCGCGATTCTGGCCAAGTCCACGATCATGTGCGCCGGGGCGGGTGCATTCAAGGCGCCTGGTTTCCCCGTGCATTCCTTGACGTCTGACGGCGACGCGATGGCCTACCGGGTAGGTGCCCGCATCACCGGCAAGGAGTACGTTGACTTTCACTGGACCATCGGCCGAGACCCCGGCTTCTTGCTGGAGCCAGTGGGCCGGGATGTGGGATGCCGGCATTGGCAAAACGTCCGAGGTGTTCACAACCGGAATGACCCTCGACAGTGCCTTTGCGGTCCACACGGGTGAAACCTCAATGAGCGCGCGCTGGCGGGCCGCCAGGCGGCGGCCCACCTCCGGGCGCTCTATCGGGTGGGGAAGGCGAGCCGTCCGGTCCGCCACCCGATGGGGAAGGCAATGGCGGTACGCCACCCGGTCCTCCTCCGGGCCAGAGCAGTGGGACACAGGTGTTGGGCGCGGCCACGGGCCTGGGCATCCACAAGGCCGAAGGGATCTGGCCCACCAATATGCAGGGCGCCTGCACTGTCCCGGGGCTATATGCCGCGGGAGACGGGCTAGGTTCCATGTTGTGCGGTTCGAGCTATGTGGGGCTAGGGTTTTCTCTGAGCGGGTCCGCAGTCCAGGGTGTCGCAGCCGGGCAGGGCGCGGCCGAATACGCGCAGCAGGTAGCTGTTCCCACGCTCTCGGACGACGCGATCGCCAGCGTGCAGTCGGCCATGTTTGCGCCCCGCGAGCGCGAGTCCGGCTTTACCCCGGCCTGGGTCACCCAGGTATTGCAGAACACCATGTTCCCCTACTTTGTGCTCATGGTCAAAGAGCAGGAGCGGCTGGAAGCGGCCCTCTCGACCGTGACCTTTCTGCGCGAGCACCTGGTGCCGCAGCTGACGGCCAAGGACGCCCACGAACTGCGCCTGGCCCACGAGACGGCCAACATGATCCTGAATGCCGAGATGAAACTGCGCGCCTCGCTGTTCCGCACCGAGAGCCGCGGCACGCACTACCGGGAGGACTATCCCGCCCGCAACGATGACGAGTGGCTGGCCTGGGTCCTGCTGCAAATGGGTCCAGACGGCGAGATGGCCGTGACCAAAGAAGAGATCCCGAACGAATGGAGGCCCGACCCGAGCAGTCCCGTACGAGGAGCGCTACCCCAATCGTTTCCCCGGCGAGCTGGAATACCTGGGCCTGGCCTAAAGGAGCAAAGTGAAATGGCTATTGATTTGATCGATCCCCGCACCTGCATTGGCTGTGGCACCTGTGTGGACACCTGTCCCACGGATGTGATCCGCATGAATGAGAAGACCCAACACGCAGTGATCGTGTATCCCGAGGACTGCCAGATCTGCAACATGTGCGTGAACTTTTGCCCGGTGGGCGCCATCACCGTCACGCCAGACAAGTCTATGCCTATCCTGGTCGCGTGGGGATGAGTCTGAACATGATCCTTGTAGAAGACCTGACAGGTTTGCTGCAGAGCGGCAGTACTTGGTGTATCTTGTCTGCCTGGGGTGATGCAAACTATGTAATTGCGGCAAAAACCTGTCAGGTCTGGTATCATTGAAGGTGGGATCCACCGAGTTGACGACGCGTGCGCAAAGGGGTACAATGGCGAGCAGCAACAGCCAAACTGGAAGGAGCCATGGCCAAGACCATCCTGGTGGTAGACGACAAGGCCAGCGTGCGCACGCTGGTGCACGAGTACCTGGCCGAAGAGGGCTTTCGCGTGGTCACGGCCGAGAACGGCCGCGAGGCGCTGTTCGTCGCTCGCCACGAAAAGCCCGACCTGATCCTGCTGGACCTGATGATGCCCGAGATGGGCGGCTACGAGTTCATGCGGCTCTATGGCCAGGGAAAGCGACACGCCCATCATCCTCCTCACCGCCAAGGTGGAGGAGTCGGACAAGGTGCTGGGCCTGGAACTGGGCGCCGACGACTATGTGACCAAGCCCTTTTCCATGCGCGAATTGGTGGCCCGCATCCGGGCCGTCCTGCGCCGCACGGAAAAGGCCGCGCCCGCCGCCGAGGTGCTGCGCGCTGCCGGCATCAGCCTCGACCGGGGCACGCCGCCTGGTGACCGTGGGCGAGCGGACCGTCAACCTGACGCCCACCGAGTTCGACCTGCTGGCCGTGCTGATGTCGGCGCCCGGACGGGTCTTTTCCCGGGCAGAGCTTCTGACCGAGCTGCAAGGCATCGCCTTTGAGGGCATCGAGCGCACCGTGGACGTCCACGTCCGCAACCTCCGGCGCAAGATCGAGCCGGACCCCGAGCCAGCCGCGCTACGTGGAGACCGTCTTTGGCGTGGGCTATCGCTTCCGGCCCGCAGCCGGGCCTGAGGATTGAGGCAGCGCTGATGACCCGTTCCCTGACCTTCAAGCTGGTCCTGGCCTTCCTGCTGGTGAGCCTCACCGGCGCGGCCCTGACCATCCTCTTTGCCCGCTGGACCACCGTCCGCGAGTTTGACCGGCTGGTGCTGGAGCAGGTGCAGACCAGCTTTCTGGCCGATGCAACGGCCTACTATCAAGCCAACGGTTCGTGGCAGGGAGTATTGGAGCATTTCCCGATCCGCAGGCGCCTGCTGCGTCCCCACGCAGCCACAGACCCGGCCAACCGACGCACCGTGCCTCCATGGGAGACCGGACGTGCAGCCGCCGCCGCGCCATCCTACATCTTTGCCCTGGCTGACCCGAATGGCCAGCGTGGTGCTGCCTGCTGGTTCCTATCGGCTCGGCGACCAAGTCCCAGCTGACGAATTGGCCCAGGGCATCGAGATGGAAGCGGACGGGCAGGTCGTCGGGATCGCGCTCCTCACCGGCGAGGCGCCGGAGCTTTCCATCCAGGAAGAGCAGTATCTGGCGCGCACCAACCGCTCCTCGCTCTATGCGGCGCTGGCGGCCACCCTCGTCGCCCTGGTCCTGGGCGTGTTTCTGGCCCGGCACGCTCACCCGCCCCGTGCGCGAGCTGACGGCTGCCACCCAGGCCCTGGCCCAGGGCGAACTGGAGCAGCAGGTCCCCGTGCGCTCGCAGGACGAGTTGGGCGAACTGGCCGCCTCCTTCAACCAGATGAGCGCCGACCTGGCGCGGGCCAACGAACTGCGCCGCCAGATGACGGCCGACATCGCCCACGACCTGCGCACGCCGCTGACGGTCATGGCCGGCTACCTGGAGGCGCTGCGCGACGGCGTGCTCCAGCCCAGCCCGGAGCGCTTTGAGACCATGCACCAGGAGGCGCAGCACCTGCGCCGCCTGGTGGAGGACCTGCGCACCCTCTCCCTGGCCGATGCCGGCGAGCTGACTCTGAACCGCGAACCGGTGCCGCCGCAGACTGGTGCTGGAGCAGGCAGCGGCGGCCTACCGCCACCAGGCCGAGCAGCAGGGCATCGAGCTGAAGGTGGACGCCGCGCCCAGTCTGCCCGCAGATCTCGGTGGACCCGGACCGCATGGCCCAGGTGCTGGGCAACCTGGTCAGCAACGCGCTGCGCCACACACCGGCCGGGGGGCGGATCACTCTGGGCGCTGCGCGCGACAGGCAATCAGGTGCTGCTGGCCGTGCAGGATACCGGCGCCGGCATCTCGCCCGACGAGCTGCCCCACGTCTTTGACCGCTTCTATCGCGGCAGACGAGGCCCGAGAAGGGGATGGCGGCGAGTCGGGGCTGGGGCTGGCCATCGCCAGGTCCATCGTCGAACTGGGCGGCGGGACGATCGCGGTGGAAAGTATCCTGGATCAGGGGACAAGGTTCACCATCACCCTCCCTGCCAGCCTGTGAACCCGGGTAATTCCTCAACATAGAGAAGGCCCCCGTAGGAGCAGGGTCTGTTCGTGGTGCGCGTTTCAACGCGCTTTCTAATGTAGGTCCAAAGCCCCGGCGATAGACTCCTAAACATAATGCTGGATTGACAGACCTCCCAGAATGTAGTATAATGTCCCATATCATACTTCCCGAGCCAGGTTGGGCGCCATTCGAAAGCCAGCCTGCTCGTGCACTGTACTGTCGACTGGAGCGATTCCGGCCACACATTGTTGGGAGATCTGGATTTGAATACGTCAAAGAGACCTACCCGCGTCTTGAGCAACCAGGCCCGCCTCCTGGACCTGGTACCCGACGCCATCATCCTGCGCGATGTGCAGGGAGTGATCATCTTTTGGAGCCACGGCGCCGAAAAGCTGTTTGGCTGGACAAAGGATGAGGCCCTGGGCAAACACGCCCACACGCTGCTACATACCCAATCTCCACAACCGTTGGAGGCTATCGAAGCCGAGACCCTGCGTGAGGGCCGCTGGGAAGGTGAACTGGTCCATACCGGGCGCAACGGAACGCCCCTGGAAGTGACCAGCCGCTGGGCCGTATGGCAGCAAGATCACAGCGCTCCCCTGGCCATTGTGGAGATCAGCACCGACATCACCGAGCGAAAGCAGGTCGAACGTTCCCAGCGCCTGTTGGCCGAGGTTGGTCCAGTACTGGCCGCCTCCCTTGACGCTTCCAGCCGGTTGGCCAATATCGCCCAGGTGGTGGTGCCGCTCTTGGCCGACTGGTGCATGGTACACATTAGCGGAGAGGACCAGCCGATACTTCCCGTGGCCGTGGCGCACGCTGATCCACAAAAACTGGCACAGGCCAACGATCTGCTGCGACGGGATCCCCCCGACTCGAACGCGCCGCCAGGGGCAGTCCATGTGCTGCGCACCGGCCGGCCGGAGTTTTATCCGGAAGCATCGGATGAATTGCTCGCCGCCATCGCCCGGGATGCCGAGCAAATCGAGCTCGTGCGGTCACTGGAAGTCAAGTCGGCGATGATCGTGCCACTCGTGACGCGGGGCCACACACTCGGTACGCTCACCCTGGTGGTGTCGGCCGAGTCCGGGCGCCAGTACACCGAAGGCGACCTGGCCCTCGCCGAAGAACTGGCCCGCCGCGCCGCGCTGTCGGTGGACAATGCACGGCTGTATGCCGAGGCGCAACAACTGAACGCCGAATTGGAGGAACGTGTGGTGCAACGTACCGCCGAACTGCAAGCGGCCATTACCCAGCTCGAGAACTCACGGGCACAGTTGCTCCTCCTGGCCCAGCACGAGCAGACCAGACGCGAAGGTGACCGTGCCCGTATGGCCCGCGAGATACACGACGAGTTGGGCCAGGCCCTGACCGGCTTAAAGATGGATCTGGCCTGGCTACAAAAGCACACCCGCCCCAAACAGAAGGACCTGTTGCAGAAATTCCGAGACATGTCGGACCTGGTGGACACGACCATCCAGGGTGTGCGGCGCATCGCCACCGAGTTGCGTCCGGGCATGTTGGATGACCTGGGACTGGTACCGGCAATGGAATGGCAGTTGCAGGAGTTCCAGAAACGCAGCGGCATCCGCTGCAGATTCACTTCGAGTTTGGAGGAGGTGGCGTTGGACGCTCAAGAAGCCACCGTCCTCTTTCGCATCTTGCAGGAGGCCCTGACCAACGTGGCGCGCCACGCATCGGCTACCCGGGTGGAGGTTTCGCTGGATGAAGAACAGGGCTATGTCCGCCTTCGGGTCCAGGATAACGGGCGTGGCATCACGCAGAGCCAAGTAGACGGATCCCGGTCCTTTGGCTTGCTGGGAATGCGGGAGCGGATCCACTTACGCTCCGGCGACTTTCAAATCCAGGGAACTCCCGGCCAGGGAACCCTCGTGGTGATCAGTCTACCCCTCGACAAGGGGCAGGAGGCCCTATGATAAGAGTCCTCATCGCCGATGACCATGTGGTTGTGCGACAAGGGTTGAAACAGATTCTTGGAGGCACGCCCGAGTTGCTGGTCGCCGGCGAGGCGACCAACGGCCAAGAGGTCCTGGACAAGGTCCGGGCCGAAGCGTGGGATGTGGTTGTTCTCGACATCTCGATGCCTGACCGCAGTGGGCTGGACATTCTCAAACAACTCAGGTCCGAGCGGCCGGAACTGCCGGTGCTGGTGCTGAGCATGCATTCGGAAGACCAATATGCGATGCGCGTCCTGAAAGCCGGCGCCAATGGCTATCTGACCAAGGACAGCGCGGCCGACGAATTGGTCAAGGCCATCCGCAAAGTGGTGAGAGGTGGAACATTCGTCAGCGAGTTCCTGGCCGAGAAACTGGCCTTTGAGTTGGGGGCCGATTCCAGCAGGTTGCCCCACGAGGCGCTGTCCGACCGGGAGTTCCAGGTGCTGCGCCAGATAGCAGCCGGCAAGTCCGTCACAGAGATCGCCGCGCAACTCTGCCTGAGTGTCAAGACCGTCAGCACCTACCGGACGCGTATGCTGGAAAAGATGAATCTGGGAACCAATGTGGAGTTGTTTCGCTACGCCATTCGACACCACTTGATTGACTGATCTCCCTCCTCGCTCCCCCCATTCCTCTGCTCCTCCCGCAGGGGTGATGTAGGACAATGCTGACAGGCGAACGAGCCTGTCGCCTACGACGAAACCCGACTACCACCGATAGACTTGAGCATGTCAAAGGTATACAATCTTGAGTGATGCACAAGCTCAAGGTCTTTATTAGCGACGATTCGGCCACGATACGGGACCGCCTGGTCACTATGGTGTTGGACCTGCCGGAGGTAGATGTGGTGGGGCAGGCCCAAGATGTGCCCGGATCCCTGGCCGCCATCCGCCACACACGGCCCGACGTCGTGATCCTCGACATTCGCATGCCGGGGGGCAATGGCATTGAGGTGTTGCGCGAGGTGAAAAAGATGAACCGGGCCCCAAAAGTCATCATGTTCACCAACTATGCCCACGCCCAGTACCGAAAGACATTCGAGGAAGCCGGGGCGGATTTCTTTCTCGACAAGTCCACAGAGTTCGACAAGCTGCCGCAAGCGCTGGAGCAGGTGCGCCAGTGTTCAGGGGCCGAAGCGGACAAAGGTGGCTGAGGTGAAAGTCTTGGCCCCGCCCGGGAAATCCGTACCCACCAAGTTTGGGTGTACAGCACCGGAGACAGAGGAGATGCCCAATGGAACACACGCTAACCCGCGCCGGACTGTTGATTGACTCGTGGCGCGACCAGTCGTCGCATACGGAACCCAGCGGAATAGAGTTGCCGGACGGCGCCACCCCAGGCAGCCAGCTCAGCGACACGTCCGGCGACGTACCATCGGCGCCACGCCTGATGAGCCTGATCGCGTTGGGCACCATAGAATGGAAGTCGCCCTAACCAGGCCGCTCTGTGCAGCCGAAATGGGGCCGTTTGCCGTCAAGACTTATCGCCGTGAAGAGGAAGGTGGGACAGAGTATGCCTGCTAGCTGAACTTCATCGAGCCCGGCCGTAGTTATTATTGTAAGGCTCGGCCCCAATCTGTACTTGAACAACGTCCTCACGCCAGAGCAGGCCGAAAGTTTTCCGTTCCGAGCATGAATCGTTGAACGATGAGACCGCCACCAACTACGGGCAGGTGATGAGCAGGAGAGGTGAAGCAGGGGATATTGAACAAGGATTGAGGAACTATAGGAGTACTGGTGCGTTGAAGCTTGCCTTGAGTAAACAGGTACAAATGACCAAATCAACAGGATTAGAGGAGACACATGAAAGCAATCGTCCAAAACGAGTACGGCTCACCGGATGTCCTCGAACTCGGAGAGATCGACAAGCCGGTGATCAAAGACAATGAGGTGCTGGTACGCGTTCACGCGGGGGCCATCCACGCCGGTGACTACTACTGCATGAGGGGAGAGCCCTTCGCCGTGCGCATGGTTGTCGGGCTGCCCAAACCAAAGAACTATATTCCGGGCTTTGATGTGGCAGGCCGCGTTCAAGTGGTCGGCAAGGACGTGACGCGGTTTCAACCGGGTGACGAGGTATTCGGCTCGTGCAGCGGCGGCTGCGCCGAGTATGCTTGTGCTACAGAAGACAATCTCGTGCTAAAGCCGGCCAACCTCACATTTGAGCAGGCCGGCGCCGTACCTACCTCTGCACTTGCTGCCCTCCATGGTCTTCGCGATGCAGGAAAGGTGCAGCCAGGGCAGAAGGTATTGATCAATGGTGCGTCGGGAGGCGTGGGAACTTTTGCCGTGCAGATTGCCAAGTCCTTCGGGGCGGAAGTGACCGGCGTCTGCAGCACAAAGAACGTGGACATGGTCCGATCGATCGGCGCAGACCACGTCATTGATTACACCCAAGAGGACTTTACATTAAGTGAGCAGCGCTACGATCTCATCTTTGACAATGTGGCGAACCGTTCGTTTTCAGACTACAGACGCGTGCTCACCCCGCAGGGGACACACCTACCCAACAGCGGCAATAGCGGCATGGGATTTGTTATCAAGGCGCTCGTGCGGTCAGCGTTCGTGCGCCAGCAGGGACGCCCGTTTCTTTCGACGCCGAACCAGGAGGACCTGGAGGTTCTGAGGGAGCTCCTTGAATCCGGAAAGGTCACACCGGTCATCGACAGGACGTACCCACTGAGCGAGACCCCTGAGGCTATGGGTTATGTGGGAGACGGACACGCCCGAGGGAAGGTCGTCATTACTGTGGAACATACCAACGGAGGAAACTCCTGAGTGTTAACGTGCTGTTCGAACTGAGCGGCCTGTGAGTACCTCGTGGGCGCTCCTTGGCGCAGCCGGCGTTGACGCCGGCATTCTTCTGACGCGGTTCTTAGTGGTTGTGAAGGAGGCAAAGCTCTGTTAGACACTCTGATCAAAAACGCCCGTGTGGTAGATGGGACAGGGCAGCCGGTATTCGAGGCTGACGTGGGCATCGCAGAGGGCCGCATCGTCACGGTCGTGAAGGATGCTGAGCAGGAGGCGGTGCGCGAGATTGAGGCACAGGGTCTTTGCCTGGCGCCTGGATTCATCGATCCCCACACCCATTCCGACTTTCCCCTGCTGGTGAACCCCTTTGCCGAGAGCAAGATCCGCCAGGGTGTGACCACAGAGATCGTCGGCAATTGTGGTTTCTCAGCGGCCCCTTTGCTGGGCGCCGCTGTCGAGGAGATAGGTGCTCAGGCAAGGGAATTGGGTCTGGAGGTCACCTGGCGGAGTATGGGCGAGTACCTGGATCGCCTGCGGGATCCAGGCACGGCGGTGAACGTGGTTCCGCTGGTCGGACACAACACCGTGCGGGGCGCTGTCCTGGGTTATGACGACATCCAACCTACAGCGGAGCAACAAGCCAGGATGGAGCAGCTCGTAGAAGAGGCATTGGAAGAGGGCGCCCGGGGCCTGTCCAGCGGGCTGTTCTATCCACCTGGCTACTACGCCGGGCCCGAGGAGGTGGTCGGTCTGGCCAGGGCCGCAGCGCGTCACGGTGGTATCTATGCCAGCCACATCCGCAGCGAGAGCGACATGGTGCTGCCAGCCGTTTCAGAGGCCATCGAAACCGGCGAGAAGGCCGGCATCCAGGTCGAAATCGCGCACCTGAAGCTGGAGGGCTATCGCAACTGGGACGACATCGACAGCCTGGTGGCCCTCCTGGACGATGCTCAAGCGAGAGGGCTCCCGATCGGCTGCGACCAGTACCCCTATATCGCCAGCAACACCTGGCTGGGGGCGCTGTTGCCCTACTGGGCCCAGGCCGGCGGCGAGAAGGCGGTGGCCGAGCGTCTCCGCGATCCGGCTTTCCGCCAGCAAATGCAGGAGGACTGGGAGGCGAACCGCGCCGACTGGGAAAACCGCGGTGGCCAGCGCGACTGGGCCGGCGTGGTCGATTTCGGGCTGTCCCAATGGCGCCGAGTTTGTGGGCAAAAGCGTCGCCGAGATTGCCGAGGAGCAGGGCAAAGATCCCCTCGATGCGGTGTTTGACTTGATCGTGGTTAGCGAGGGCCAGGCGTGCCGCCGTGTGGTTCACCCAATCTGAGGAGAACGTCCGAACCCTGATGCGGCATCCGATGGTGGTCGTGGGCAGCGATGGCTCCTCCCTCAAGCCTGAGGGTGTGCTGGGCCAGCGCCGCGTACACCCCCGCAACTATGGGACTTTCCCCCGGGTGTTGGGACGTTACGTCCGGGAGGAGAGGGTGCTCTCCCTGGAGGAGGCGGTCAAAAAGATGACGTCTGTCACAGCCGAGCGCTTTGGCCTGAGCGGATCGTGGTGTGGTGCGCGAAGGCGCACACGCCGACCTGGTCCTGTTCGACGCCAAGCAGGTCGTGGACCGGGCTACTTTTGCCGCTCCTCACCAGGTACCCTGAAGGTATCCCCTACGTTCTGGTCAATGGCACCATCGTCCTCGACGGGGGCCAGCGTACTGAGGCCCTGCCTGGCCGGGTGCTGTAAGGCCGCGGGAATCTGCATACGATAGCCGGCACTCATTTGCCGGCCCAGGAAAGGTGGTGCTGAACCGGACAACACGATGACTTGAGTCTGGCAGTTCTGGAATCGGTGTTCATTTTAAGCAGCGAAGGGAGCAAGAAGAAATGAGAAGCAAGCGTAACCGGATGTGGACAGTTGTTCTCCTGTTGGTGTCGTTGGCCCTGATGGTTTCCGCGGCGGGCTGCGGCTCAACGCCCGAGCCCGAGGTCGTCGAAAAGGTCGTCACTCAGGTCGTGATAGAGACGGTCGTGGTCGAGGGGGAAGCCCAGGTGGTCGAGAAGGTGGTCACCGAGGTGGTCGAGGTCGAGGTTGAGAAGGTGGTGGAGGTCGAGAAGGAGGTCGAGGTCGAAAAGGTCGTCACCGCCACCCCAGGGGCGAAAGGGGAAGTCGAGCTGGTGATGGCTGCGGCCGACCAGTACGGCGAGACCTTTGACATCTTTAACACCTCCACGACCATGGAACCCCATACCATGATCTACGAGCCACTGGTGACCATCGACTACAACTATGAGTTCCGGCCCGGTCTGGCCAAGAGCTGGGAGACCTCGGAAGATGGCCTGACCTGGACCTTCAAGCTGCGCGAGGGTGTCACCTTCCACGACGGCAGCGAGTTCAACGCCGAGGTGGTCAAGTGGTGGCTGGAGGGCATGCAGCAGGGCGTCAACTCTTATATGTTCGAGTCGATGACCAGCGCCGAGGTCATCGACGACCATACCATCGCCCTGACCTTTGAGGCGGCCTTCCCCAACCTGCTCTACAACCTATCGAGCTCCTTCAGCGGCATCATGAGCAAGGAGGCCTACGAAAAATACGGTGACGAGTACGGCACAAAATACGCCGTCGGCACCGGGCCCTTCATGCTCGAGGAATGGGTTACCAACGATCATCTGACCCTGGTCAAGAACCCCGACTATAACTGGGCGCCGGAGTGGAGCGGGCACAAAGGGCCAGCCCAGGTGGACAAGATCCTTTATCGCATCATTCCCGAAGATGCCACCCGTGCCATCGAATTCCAGACGGGCAACGTGCAGTTACTCATCGACCCGCCGCCCCCGCGCGAGCTGCCCCAGTACGAGGACAACCCGGACTATGTCATCCTGCAAGGGCCCGATGCGGCCATCCAGTTCATCGGCATGAAGGTGGACCACCCGCTCTTTGCGGACATCCGGACGCGAAAGGCGATCGGGCACGCCATCGACCGCGACCTGATCGTCGAGACGGTCTACCAGGGCCTGGGAAGCTCCAGCCTCACCTACCTCTCCGCCGAACTGGGCGGCGACAAGGGCGTGGCTGAGATTGCCCCCAGCTACGATATGGACAAGGCCCAGGAGCTGCTGGCCGAGGCCGGCTGGGTGATGGGCGACGACGGCATCCTGGTGGCCGAGACCGTCGAAGGTGTGGAAGCCGGCACCAAGTTCGAGGTCAGCTACTGGACCTACCAGGAGGACGAGTACAGGCGGCTGGCCGAGGTCACGCAAAAGATGCTGGCCGACATCGGCATCAAGGCCAACATCCAGCTCATGGACATCGCCACCTATAGCGATGCGCTCAAGGGTGGCGAGACCGAACTCATCCTGCGTGAATACGGCTGGGACAACAACGACATCCTGGAATGGTTCCACCACAGCAAGTACGCGCCCTATCCCAACTACCTGGGCGTCAACGACCCCGAGTGGGACGCGGCGTTGGACGAGGCCAACTATAACACGCCCACCTGGGGGGAGCGCGATGCCAAGTACATCGACATCCACAAGTACCTCATCGAAGAGTGGTACCCCTGGGCACCCATCCGCCAGCAGGCCGACGTGTTCCTGTCGCGTTCCAGCGTCAAGAGCTTTAAGCCGATCCCGCTAAAGGGAGCGAATGCGACCATCGTCTGGACCCAGATCTGGGTAGAGCAGTAGACCGATCCTGCTGCTGGGTGGCAGGCTTGCCACCCAGCAGCACCTACCCGGTTGCGGTCAGGAGACCTTGCCGAACGAGGATTGTCATGACTACCTATCTCATCAAGCGACTTTTGCTTGCCATACCCGTTCTCTTTTTCACAGCCTTTCTCGTCTTTGGAGCGTTGCACCTCTCGCCCGGCGATCCGGTGGACATGATCGTGGGCCCCATCGCCCCAGAGCACATCCGCGAGCGGGTCCGCACCGAGTTGGGGCTGGACAAGCCACTACCGGTGCAGTTTTTCCTGTACATGAGCCACGTCATCCGTGGCGACCTGGGACAATCGATCCTCAGCAAGCGCCCGGTCTGGGATATGATCAAGGAGAAACTGCCCGTCACGCTGGCGTTGGGACTGTCGGCTTTTATACTTGCCTATGCCCTGGCGTTGCCGCTAGGCATCATGGCCGCCCTGAAGCGCAATTCGTTCCTCGACTGGTCTTCCATGATGGTGGCTTTGATCGGAGTCTCCATGCCTGGCTTTTGGTTGGGACTCCTGTTGATCTATCTTTTTGCGGTCCAATTGAAGCTGTTTCCGCCGACGGGACACGGCGGTCTCAAGTACCTGGTTCTGCCGACCCTGGCTTTGGGACTGCCCCGCGTGGGCCGCATCGCACGCATCACCCGTTCCAGCCTGCTGGAAGTGGTGGGGCAGGATTACATCCGCACTGCGCGGGCCAAAGGACTGGCAGAAAGGGCTGTGATCATTCGCCATGCCATGCGCAACTCTCTCATCCCCATCGTCTCGCTGATGGGCCTGGACCTGGGCTATATCCTGGGTGGGGCGGTGGTCATCGAAGCCGTCTTTGCCCGGGCGGGGATTGGCAACCTGATGCTGCAATCGATCTACTCGCGCGACTTTCCCGTCCTGCAGGGTACCATGTTCGTCCTGGCCCTGGCCATCATCGCGGGCAACATCTTTGCCGACATGGCTTACACCTTCATCGATCCGCGGATACGCCACTAGACCGAATGCCTGGAAGTCCCGAGTTTGCTCAGGCCGTCGTCGGAGTGAATCTATGGAAAGCGTACAAGAAGCACCTGGCCCAGTAGCCAACGTTGAGACCGAGGGACCACCAACCCTCGGCCGGCATGCAAGCACCTGGAGGCGCCTGCGCAAAAGTCCCGGGGCCATGATCGGTCTGACGCTGATTGTGTTGCTGCTGCTGACGGCCGTGTTCGCCGATGTCATCGCCACCCAGGGCATTGACGAGCAGGACCTGCGCAAAGGGCTATTGCCACCAAGTAGAGAGTATCCCCTGGGCACTGACGAATTCGGCCGCGACATGCTCAGCCGCATTATCCACGGCTCGCGTGTCTCGTTGCTGGTGGGGATCATCGCCATGGGCGTCTCGGTGACTACGGGCGTCACCCTGGGAGCTATTGCCGGCTATTTTGGTGGCCGGATCGATTATATCATCCAGGGCGCGGTAGACATCAGTTGGGCCTTTCCCACCATCCTGATGGCCATCTTTCTGGTGGCGGTCCTGGGTCCCGGTTTGGGCAACGTCATGATCGCCGTGGGCCTGGTCTATTGGGGCGGGTTCGCGCGTGTGGTGCGCGGACAGGTCCTGTCCTTGCGCGAGTGGGAATTTGTACTCAGTGCCCGAGCCATCGGTACCACCGATTGGCGGATCATGCTCCGGCATATCCTGCCCAACACCTTATCGCCCGTGATCGTCATGGCCACGCTGATGATGGCCGACGCCATCATTATCGAAGCGACGCTGAGTTTTCTGGGCATGGGGGCTCAGCCCCCTACGCCAAGCTGGGGCTCCATCCTCGCCAGCGGCCGGTCCTACCTGATCTTGGCCCCCTGGGTGATGCTCTTTCCGGGCATCGCCATCATGCTGACCGTGCTGGGTTTCAACCTGTTGGGCGATGGCCTCCGGGACGCCCTCGACCCCCGCCTCAAGAACCTATAAACAGAGTCTGCGGCAAGAACGCAGGCAGACGATCGCCTCTGCCCGGCTCCGCTGACCACTGAGGACTAGAGAATGAGATGCCAGCACCACGGATAGAGATAGCCCTCGACAAACTGGTGCATAATGCCCGGAATCTGGTGGCGCTATACGGCTCCAAGGGGATCAGCGTCACCGCCATCACAAAAGCGGTCTGTGGCTCCCCCAGGATTGCGAGCGCCCTGCTCAACAGTGGTGTTCGCTCCTTGGGTGATTCACGCATCGCCAACATCCAAAGGATGCGAGACGCGGGCCTGGATGCGCAGTTCATCCTCATTCGCTCCCCTATGCCCAGCGAGGTCGAGCGAGTGGTCGAGTTCGCCGACGTGAGCCTCAATACCGAAATCTCTGTTATCCGGCTGCTTGCCAGACACGCGGCCGAACGCGGCAAGATCCATCAAGTCATTCTGATGATCGAACTGGGCGAGCTGCGGGAAGGCATACTGCCCGCCGACGTCGAGCCGGTGGTAGCGGAAGTGATGGACCTGCGAGGTGTCAGACTGATAGGAGTAGGAACGAACCTGGCCTGTTTCGGGGGCATCAGGCCAACCAGGGCAAAAATGCAGGCGTTGTCCGCTATGGCCGGATGCCTTCAACAACGAGTTGGCGCTACCTTTGAGTTCGTCTCCGGGGGGAACTCGGCAAACTACCAGTGGTTCGTTTCAACGCCGGAAGCCGGCCTTGTCAACCACTTGCGCATCGGCGAGGCAATCCTGTTGGGTTGCGACACCTTAACCCGCGAGCGGATTCCCGGCCTCTATGTGGACGCTTTCACGCTGGTCGCCGAGGTTATCGAACTCAAGACAAAACCATCGCAGCCCTACGGCGACATCGCCCAGGATGCATTCGGTCACCTTCCCGTATTCGAGGACAAAGGGGATATGGAAAGGGCGATCCTCGCCCTCGGAAGGCAGGATATTGACGCTTCGGCAATCAAGCCAAAGGGAAAGATGGAGGTCCTGGGGGCAAGCAGCGATCATCTGGTTCTGGACGTTAGCGGCCTGGGCCTGAAGGTCGGAGCAGAAGTGCGGTTCGACGTCGGGTACAGCGCCCTGCTCCGGGCGATGACGTCGCCCTACGTGGAAAAGGTGTATCTGTAAGGGCTCACGACAGGCCGCGAGCTTGCGAATTTCACGGGAAGCATCAACAGACCGGAGGGAGAGTATACGATGGAGCAGCAAGAGTACATTCAGATGGAGAGAAAATACGGCGCCCACAACTATAAGCCCTTGGATGTCGTGCTGGCTCGCGGTGAGGGTGTCTGGGTGTGGGATACAGATGGCAATCGATATCTCGACTGTCTTTCCGCCTATTCGGCAGTCAATCAGGGACATTGCCACCCAAAGATCATGAGCACCATGTTCGAGCAGGCGCAAAAGCTTACCCTGACGTCGCGTGCCTTTCGCAACGAACAACTGGGGCCTTTCTACCAGGAGCTGTGCGAGTTAACCAACTCTCACAAGGTCTTGCCCATGAACAGCGGCGCCGAAGCGGTTGAGACTGCCATCAAAATCGTGCGCAAATGGGGGTACCAGGTCAAGGGAGTGCCTGAGGACGAGGCCGAGATCATTGTGTGCGAAGGTAATTTCCACGGCCGGAGTATCACCATCGTGGGCTTTAGCAGCGATGAGAGCTCGCGTGCAGGCTTTGGACCCTTTACCCCCGGCTTCAGGATCGTGCCTTATGGCGACGCCGGTGCTTTGGAGGCCGCCATGACTCCGAACACCGTTGGCTTTCTGGTTGAACCCATCCAGGGCGAGGCCGGGGTGATCATCCCGCCACGAGGCTATCTGCAAGACGCCCGGGCCATTTGTGATAGGCACAACGTCGTCCTGATCACCGACGAGATCCAGACCGGGCTCGGCCGCACCGGCAAGATGCTGGCCGAGGAGCATGAGGGCATCGAGGCCGATCTGACTCTGGTGGGCAAGGCGCTATCAGGCGGGTTCTATCCCGTGTCGGCGGTGCTTTCGAACACCGAAGTCATGGATGTCTTGCAGCCTGGGGAACATGGAAGCACGTTTGGCGGCAACCCCTTGGCCTGCGCCCTGGCCCGGACGGCACTGAAAGTCCTGGTTGAAGAGGGTATGATAGAAAACGCCGCCGAAGTGGGAGCCTATTTTCTGGAAGAGCTGAAGAAAGTACACAACCCCTTGATCAAGGAAATCCGTGGCAGGGGACTGTTGATTGGTGTGGAGCTGCTGCCGGATGCCGGTGGGGCCCGCAAGTACTGTGAGGAGCTGATGGAGAAGGGCCTTCTGTGCAAGGAAACCCACGAACACACCATCCGCTTTGCGCCTCCACTGATGATAGCCAGGGATACCGTGAACTGGGCCTTGGAGCAGATCTCGGCGGTGCTCGCCGCGGACTGAGTCTACGGCCGGTAGAACCGAGTGCGTACGGCTTGCGCGGAGGAATGGTTCCAATGTTCGACTTGATCATCACCGGGGGAAGCGTCGTCGATGGCACAGGGGAACCTGCTTTCCCGGCCAGCGTGGGGATCCTGGATGGCAAGATCGTGGCCGTCGGCAATCTCAGCGCCCGGCAAGCAAGGAAGAGCCTCGAGGCTGATGGACTGGTTGTCGCCCCAGGCTTTGTCGACCTTCACTCCCATTCCGACTTTACCATTCTGGTCAACCCCAGGGCCGAAAGTAAAATCCGCCAAGGGATCACGACCGAGGTCATTGGCAATTGTGGCATCTCGGCCGGCCCCTTGAGCGAGGCTCACCGGCAAGAGACGCTCGATTTCACGTCCATGACCTTGGGTGTCAGCGGTTCGAAAGCGATACCATGGACGACGTTCGCCTATGGCGACTATTTGCGTCACCTGCGCGGACTGTCTCTGGGTATCAACCTCGCGCCTTTGGTCGGCCATACCACGCTGCGCATCGCCGCGATGGGCATGGCAAACCGCCCGCCGGCGGAAGAGGAAATGGTAGTCATGGAGGCGCTGTTGGACCGCTCCCTTGCAGAGGGAGCGTTCGGTCTGTCCGCCGGCTTGGAGTATCCCCCCGCCTCCTACAGTACCACCCAGGAGTTGATCCGCTTGGGACGTATTGTGGCCCGGCACGGTGGCCTTTTCGCCTTTCACGTGCGCAATGAAGACCTAACGGTGTTTGAGGCCATCGCCGAAGCAGCTCAGGTCGGCGAGCGGTCTGGATGCCAGGTCGAGATCTCGCACCTGAAGCTGGGTGGTGTTTCGAATTGGGGCCAGGCACCCGAACTCCTGACCTACCTCGAATCTGTGCGTCAGGGCGGGGTCAACATTGGCTGGGACCAGTATCCCTACGTGGCCTGGGGCTCGAGCTTGATCGACTATCTGCCGCACTGGGTGGCGGCGGATGGCCGTGAAACGCTTGTGGAGCGCCTGCGCGACGCTGCAACAAGGCAATCCATTCGGGCCGAGATCGAGGAAGCTGTCCGGCAGAATCAACACCCACTCTGTGCTGCGCCCTGGGACACAGCGCGCATCGCGCTGGTGGATTCGAGACCCAACCAGCCGTTGGAAGGGCACAGCGTTGCCGAGATCGCCGCAGAGCAGAACCGGGACGCTCTCGAGATCGTCTTTGACCTATTGGCTGACGAAAAGGGCGCCGTGAAAACCCTGGTCTTTTGCGTAAGCGAAGACGATGTGCGGACCATCATGCAACATCCACTGACGGCGATTGCTACCGATGGCCGTGCCTTGGCGCCATATGGCGTTCTGGGACGGGGAAGAACACACCCACGATACTATGGAGCATTCCCCCGCATACTGGGGCGCTATGTTCGTGAAGAGAAGCTGTTGAGCCTGGAAGAAGCTATCCGCAGGATGAGCCTTCTGCCGGCGCAGAGGATCGGATTGGCCGACCGCGGCTGCATCGCGCCGGGCAAGATCGCCGATCTGGTGGTATTTGATCCGGCAACCATTCAGGATGAAGCGACCTTTGAGCAGCCGCACCTGCATCCCACAGGCATCTCCTGGGTCGTAGTGGCTGGAGAGGTCGTGATAGATGGTGAAAAGCATACCGGGAGCATGTGCGGCCAGGTTCTGGCCCCTGGACAGCCCTGACCCTTCACGCGGAAAGATCTCCCTGGTTGGATGGGCAGGCCGCGGCAGCAACCTGAACCAACGGCACCGTTGTCACACCTGCCTCTCCACGATCCTCACCCCCGCCTCCACCAGCCCCGCCTCCACCAGCGCGTCAACCGGGTGCCGAACTTGGTATGGCGCGACAATGATGGCGGCCCCTTCACGTCGCACTCTGATCAAACCGCCTCCGTAGCCCACGACCACCAGCTCGGTCGCCTGGATTGTGTCATAGTTCTCGCCGGTGAGCAAACTACTGACGCATGTTGGGCAGAGCGCCGTGTTGTCTCGGCCAAGATGATAGGTCTCGCCCCAAATCATATTAGATAGCCTTGCATCTTTAGCATCTACAGTGGCGTGGAGGCACCGGGAGCTTGCTACGCGGTCTCCTGGCAATTACCACGGTTCGACTCTCGCCAACTAGCAGACTACAGCTTTCAGGGAACACCAGCGAGCTGTTAGGCGGTAGTCTCGGTTTGGCGGATGCCAATGTTCCTGTTAAGTAGTGTATTGGAATTGAACGAACTCCACCAAGTTCCCTACCGGATCGTGAAACATCACCCACCGTGAATGCTCATCTTCCTCAATGCCCCACGGCAACTCGACATCACGGGTACGAAGACGCTCCACCGCAGTATCCAAGTCCTTCACCGCAAACGCAATTAGTGGAAAACGTGTTGGCTCCGCATCCTGAGCAGGAACAGGACGACCTTTGAGAATGGTCAGATAGCTGCCCTCCAAGTCAAGGTGCGGTCGTTCATGGTGATATGGCAGCAGACGCAAGCCAACGACGTCTCGATGGAAGTGGGCTGTGGCCGCTACATCCTCCGCCCAAATACTCACGACTGCTCATCGTCCGACCCAGTCGCCCGTGGGATACAGTACGTAGACTTTGCCTGTATCCATCCGGATAATGTGACCCCCTGTCAAGAAATCCTGGATACTTCCGCGGAAGCCCCGCTCTTTGTTCTTGGCCATACCCAGTTCGTTCCTGACGTCGGAGTATTCGCACCATACCTTGCCAAATCCCCTCACCGGTACAGGGGGGTTCTGTGTGCCGATGTCAGGACAGGAGAACTCTGGCTGGCCCTCGTTCCAGCTATCGGGAAACGTTCTCCAGCTTCCCGAGTTGTAGCGGACATAAATCTGGCGACTGTCCTCGCGCCAAATCATCTGGCCACCTTCAAAGCCTTCTTTCGCCATCACTACATCTATCGAAGGTAACGCCGAAGGACAGCCAAGGGTCGTCCAGTCTACGTCACGAATACCCTGGAATCCATCATGTACCGGTTCCTGGCAGGGCGCTTTGTCTTGCCTTGGAGGCTGCACGGTATCCGTTCCACGTGGAGGCGGAGGTGCAATCGGCGTGTTCGATTCGGCCGCAGACGGTGTTATGGGCGGAGGCGCGATCGGGGTGTTCGATGGGACCGCAGTGGCTGTTATAGGCGGAAGCGCGATCGGGGTGTCAGTTGTCGCAATCGGTGAGCTATGTATCTGGCTCTCCTCAGCGATATCGGTGGCAGGGGGAGATCCACAACTGCTGGCCAACAGCGTCAACAAAGTCAAGTTCAATATGACTAGCGTGAGTCTTGGTCTTTGCATCCCCTTCTCTCCTTTTTGCAGTATGACGGTACTTCTTACCTAGGTGAGTCGCTGAGTTGGTCACGTTGGAGCTTGCATCGAATTCTCAGCTCCGCTCCTTCTGCTGTCTGGAGGCAGCGCTCATACGCGCTCAGTGCGTCGCTTGGCTCCATCAGTCTTTCGTGAGCAGCGCCTAAGCCGAAATACGCAATAGCAGCTAAGCCCTTAATCCTGTCATTCCTTGTCTCCTCATATGCAGTTGTCACCTCGCCAAACAAGTCGATTGCTTGTGAAAACAGATCTGCGTCACCGGTCTGCTGAGCCTGCACAAGATATACGTTACCGAGTGCAACACTAACTTTTTCCTCGATATAGGCACCTGGTAGGTGGGACTTCACACTTTGCGCCTTCGGTTTCAGAGTGATTGCCAGTGAAGGTCCAAGGAAACTATTCCAAGGTCAGTCTGTCTGAAGCCTACCACACGGTGCATCGACGGCGGAATGGCTGCAGATAGGAGTCATGGGAATCGCGGTCCTCACCGCCGTCTGGCTCCGAGATGGGATCTGCGCTGACTGAGATTCTACCATCGATACGAGGAAAAGGCAAAGAGGGATTCTTGGGCAAGGATTGGCACTGAAGAAGCGGGACGCAAAGAGAATCCGCCTAGTCCGACTCCCCCAGATACGTCGCCAGGGCAAAGGCCATGGCGAAATCCGGCAGCGTGGCCAGCTCCAGGTAGCCGATGCGGCGGGCCAGCTCCTGCGCCTCGGCCCGCTTGCTCCGGGAGATGAGGGCCAGTTTGGCCCCCATGCCGGCGGCGTTGCCCACCTGCCGCACTCGGTCCAGGGGCATGGACGGAAACATGCCGATGGTGACAGCACTGGCCACGTCGATATAGGTCCCAAAGGCCCCGGCGATAATGACCGCGTCTACGTCGCCCGCGCTCAGACCGTTGGTTTTCAGCAGCGCGTCTACGCCACAGCGCATGGCGCCCTTGGCCAGTTGCAGCTCCCTCACGTCCTTTTGCGTAAAGGTGATGTCAGCGGCGTCCCCATCCTCCATGGCGGCCAGCAGGTACTCGCGATCCGGCTTTTCCCCACGCACCCGCGCATGGTCCTCCTGCATCCGTCCCCGGCGGTCGACCACGCCGGCCAGGTACAACTGGGCCAGGGTATCCAGGATGCCAGAACCACATAGGCCCACGGGCGGCGCGTCGCCGATGGTCTGGTACTCGACCCTGCCGTCCACAATGCGCACGTGCTCGATGGCGCCTACGGCGGCACGCATACCGTGTTTGATGTGAGCGCCCTCAAAAGCAGGGCCCGAGGCGCAGGAGAGGCTGGTCAGCCGGCCGTGGTTGGCCAGGCAGACCTCGGTATTGGTACCGATGTCCAGCGCCAGGATTACGCCTTCGGCGTAGGCCATGTCCGAGGCCAGCAGCATGGCCACGTGGTCGGCCCCTACATAGCCGGCGATGTTGGGCAGCAGGTGGACGTAGGCGCCTGGCGAAAGAAACAGGCCCAAGTCGCGGGCCTTGACGTCCAGCGCCGAGCTGACCGCGGCCACGTAGGGCGCGCGGGCAAGCTGCTCCGTGGCCAGCCCCAGGAAGAGGTGATGCATGGCCGTATTGCCCACCACCACCGCCTCCAGTACGTGAGCCACATCGGCCCCGGCGCTCTCGCACAGCACCGCGACAAGCTCATTGAGGCGCTCGACCACGAGCTGCTGCATCTGCGCCGCCTGCTCCGGTGACTGGCTGGCATAGGACATGCGGGCGATGACGTCCTCGCCGTAGGCGATCTGGGGGTTCATGGCGCCTTCCGAGGCCAGGGTCTCGCCCGATGCCAGATCCATCAGGTAGGCGGCGATCTTGGTCGTGCCCAGGTCGACGGCCAGGCCCAGCGCGCGCGCCTGGGGTGGGAGCAGCGCCACGACCTCCCCCTGGCGTACGGCGGCCCGGACCTGCCAGCCGCCTGCCCGCAACAGGGAGGAGAGATCGTGCAGGACGGCCAGATCCAGATCCCGGACAACGACGCTGTGCTGTGCCGCCAGCGCGGCGACCAACCGTTCCGCGTCAGCCCGCAGGTCCTCCAGGCTCGGCGCGGCCAATGTCACCAGGTAGGTTTCCACCGGCGGTTCGGGGGCGATCAGGACCTCTTCGCCCTCCACCTGTGTCCGCTGCGGGGTGGACAGCGACTCGGGGGGCACGCGCACCTTGCAATCAGAAAGGGGCACAGCCCTGCAGGCCAGCCGGTAGCCATCGGCCAGCTTCTCGGCGGCCAGGAACTCGCCCTCGCCTGGCGATGGTTCCGAAACCTGGCCGTCGAGGATCTGCACGATACAGCGGCCGCAGCCGCCGGTGCCACCGCAGAGGTTCACCAGATTGACGCCCAGATGGCGGGCGCAGTCCAGCAGGGTGTCGCCCTCCGGGCAGTCGCCCCGGCGGCCAACGGGCTCAAAATCGATGTGATGGGTCATTGTTTGCTCTCCCGAAAACAGGACTGGCATTTCTTCCTCGTGGGGAGGACTGGCCTCCGTCTGCGAGGCATCCTGAGCTTGTCGAAGAATGCATCCTGAGCTTGTCGAAGAATGCATCCTGAGCTTGTCGAAGAATGCATCCTGAGCTTGTCGAAGGATGATTCTGCACCCTGGGCGCAAACCGCCTTCGACGGGCTCAGGCTGACTTCCTGGGGCTTGGCTGGCCTGCTGGACCACATCCTGAGCTTGTCGAAGAAGGCAACCTGCGTGTCGACCTGAGCTTCCTGAGTTTTTGCTCGCTGGACCGAGTCCTGCACCCTGCGCAAACCGCCTCGACGGGCTCAGGCTGACTTCCTGGGGCTCAGGCTGACTTCCGGCTCGCCTCACGGGCTCAGGCTGACTTCCTGGGGCTCAGGCTGACTTCTTGCTCACACCTCCGTCGCTTCCACCGCGGCCGGAACACCAAGCTGGCGCCGGGCCAGCCACCACACGGCCAGCGTGACCAACGCGCCGGCGCCCATGACCAGCACCAGGAAGGTGCTTCCCGCTGACCAGCCGCCCGCTTTGAGCACGCCGGCCAGGGCAGGCGGTCCGGTAAGGGAACCGACGTTGCCACAAGTGATGACAACGGCCAGGCCAAGGCCCGCATACTCGATGCTGGGTACCTTTTCCGGAGCCAGGGTAAAGGTCACAGTCGGGATCCAATTGGAGACAAAGCCCAACACGACCATAAAGGGCACAACCATCCACAGAGCATCCAGGTGAAAGCTCCAGGCCAGCAGGATGCCGGTGACCACAAAGGTCGCCGTGAGCAGCAGGTGGCGACGCGGTGTGTGGTCAACGGCCCAGCCGGCAGCCAGGTTGCCGGGAATGGCTGCCAGGAACATGAGGCTGGCATAGAAACTGGCGGATGCCGGCGCGATGGACAGGGTCTCGTTCAGGTAGGCGGGCGCCCAGGTGTTGTAGCCAATGACGGCGAAACCAAAGAGGCCGAAAGAAAGGCCCAGCAGCCAGCTCGGCAGATTGAGCAGCATGCGGGCAAAAGCGCCCAGGGCGCTCTGCGAGCCCCGCGCCCCGGCGGCAAGCCGGAGAGCATCATCCTGCGCCTGCGTGCGCTGGGGCTCGGTGACCACCAGGGCAAAGACCACCAGGGCGACGAGAGCAAAGGCCGCGCCAAACCACCAGACGGACTGCCAGCCAAAGGCATTGAGCAGCGGGTGAGCCACGTTGAACATGATCACGTTGCCCACCGGCACCCACGTCGCCCACAGGCCCAAGGGCATGCCCCGCTCGCGGGGCTCGAACCACTGGCTGATGGCCGTCGGGGCCACGACCGCGATCAAGCCGATGCTGACGCCCTCGACGACGCGTCCTACGATCAGCATCTCCGCACTGGTCGCCAGGGCGCCCAGAACCGATCCGGCGACGGTAAAGCCCAGGGCGACGAGGCCCGTGGTCCTGATCCCCAGGCGAGTAAGAATAAAGGCCGTGGGGATGGCCATCACCACGCCGGCCAGTGAGGCCACACCCATGAACCAGCCGCCCGTCACCATGTCGACGTTCAAGTCTTCTAGCAGTACCTGCATGACCGGCGGCGGTTTGAAACGGTTGGCGGCCACGGCGACGCTGGCCAAGAATACGGCCAGGGTTACGGCCCAGGCCTTCGTCTTTCTGTTCACATTCTCACTCTATCTCGACCCTAGAGGTCGGCACTGCAGTCTTTACCTCGGAGGTTTTCCACGAACCGAATGGTTCGCCACCTCCGAGGTCTGGCTTGGCAGGTCTCCCAGCCAGTCCACGCCGCTGACTCTGTCCAGACCTCGGAGGTCCAAGGCAGACGCGAACCTGCGGTTCGTCCGAGGTCAGTGTTGCGGTCCTCCGAGGCGTGAGTTATGTCATGTTCTGGCCCGGCGCCAGGTTACGAGGGCCAGAGCGAGGCCCGCGGCCATCACCAGCACCAGCAGCACGCTGCCCGCGGCCCAGCCGCGGGAGCTGAGTACCGCGCCCAGGACCGGCGGCCCCAATAGGATGCCGGTGCCCGAGCCGACGGCCAGGATGGCCAGGCCCAGGCCGGCCAGGCTGGGCAAGGGCATCGATTCTGGCGCCAGCGTGAACTCGATGGTGGGAATGATGTTGGTCAGAAAACCCAGGACCAACATGTAGGGCACGACGACAAAGGCCTCCTCCAGGCGGAAGCTCCAGGCG
Organism: uncultured Chloroflexia bacterium; assembly: GCA_963783445.1. Lineage (GTDB taxonomy): Bacteria > Chloroflexota > Anaerolineae > JAAYZQ01 > JAAYZQ01 > CAWANP01. The sequence continues at coordinate 522,756 of CAWANP010000004.1, forward strand.
AAAAGGATGGTAGACAGCACAAAGGCCACCACCATCAGCCGGTGGGGACGCCCCGTGAGGTTGAGCAACCAGCCGGCGAACAGGTTGCCCAGGATGCCGGCCAGGAACATCGTGCTGGCCGCAAATGAGGCTCTGGCGGGCGCCATACCCAGCGTCTCGATCAGGTAGGCCGGCGCCCAAGTATTGTAGCTGAGCAGCGAGAAGGCAAAGCAGGCAAAAATCAGGGCCAGCAGCCAGCTATCGAGGTTGAGCAGGGCGCGGCCAAAGGAACCGGCCGCTTCGGGCAGCGCTGACTCAGGCGGCGCTGACTTGGGTGCATCGGCGTCCGCCCCGGCTCTTGGTACAGGGGCTACCTGCGCTGCTGGCTCCGTCACCACCAGGACATAGACGACCAGGGCCAAAGCGGCGAAAATGGCGCCGAACCACCACACCCCTCGCCAGCCAAAGGCGTCCATCAGGGGATGGGCCAAGTTGAACATGATCACATTGCCCAGCGGGACCCAGGTGGCCCAAATACCCATGGGCATGCCCCGCTCCCTGGCGGGAAACCAGGCGCTGATGGCGGCTGGGGCGATGATGGCGATGAGACCTATACCGGTACCCTCGAGCATCCGGGCGGCCATCATCACCGTTGCGCTGGGGGCCAGGGCGCCCATCACGGCGCCGGCGACGGTGCAGCCCATGGCCGCTGTGCCCGTTATCTTGAGCCCCCAGCGGCGCAGGAGAAAGGCCGCTGGGATGGCCAGGACGATGCCAGCCACGGAAAAGACGGACATGGTCCATCCGGCGGCGACCATATCCAGGCCCAGGTCGGCCATCAGGTGCTGCATGGCTGGTGGGACCTTGAACTGGTTGACGGCAGCGGCGAGGCTGGCCAGGTAAACGGCCAGCATGACGGCCCAGGCTTTCTTTGTGTAGCTCATGCGTACTTGGGCGGAGGCGTGGTGAACCCCGAGTCCTTCTGCGCCTGCCTGGATCCTCTCACAGGATGGATGTCAGTCATGGTACGGGCGCATTCTACCCTGGAAAGGCGGATCCGTCAAGGGGCATTTTCTTACTTGCGGCTCACGGGCTCAGCCGCTCTCCCGCTCGGCGAATCGATTCGGAAGTCTGGAGCCGTTGCCGTGCAAGTCGCCGTCGCAGAGCAGCCTCTACCTGCCGATTGTCACCAGGGACTGAGGGTTTGAAGCAGGGATCAGACCTCGGGGGTCCAGGGCAGATGCGAACCCGCGGTTCGTCCGAGGTCTTGCTGTGCATTCTTGCTCTGCGCGGATCGCAGCCTGCGCATTGGCGTCGGGAGCGCAGGACTGTGGTCCTGCGCGAGCGATTTTCGCACAAGACCCTGAGGGTTTCGGAAAACCCTCAGGGTCTCATCTGCCTGGTCACTTGCGGCGCTTTTTCCACCAGACTGCGAGCACAACGGATACCCCGGCAGCCAGGGCCAAGAGCACTTTGCGTTTCCTGGCGGCGGCTCGCTCCTTGGCGATCCGCTGAGCCTCTTTCCTCGCCTCTTCTTCCGGATCGATCTCGTCTACGAGCGTCACCGTACCGCGATCGCCGTCGACGCGGATGATCTGGCCGCTTTCTATGCGCTGGGTGGCTACCCCTGTACCCATCACCGCCGGGATGCCATACTCCCGGGCTACGATTGAGCCGTGGGCCAGCGCCCCGCCAATATCGGTGACCAAGCCTTTCGCCTGGGCAAAGAGGGGCGTCCAGGCTGGCGTCGTGGCGGTACAGACCAGAATGCTGTCGGGAGCCATCTGGTCGAAATCCTCCGGGGAGCGAATAACGCTCGCCGGGGCTGTGACCTGCCCCGGGCTGACGGCAAAGCCTTCGAGGGTTGGCCCCGTGCCAGCTGTGCGGGGCTTTGGTTCAAACATGCCCATGTCGATGGGGCCAAACTTCATGCGCCCGCCGGGTGGAACCACAGCCGGCGGCTCCAGCCGCTTGCGGGCCTCGTGCAGGATCCGCCGCTCCCGGGCCAGTTTAGCGAGATCTGACCGGCTGGCTCCCTCTGCACGGGAGGCGCTGGCATCCGCCAGTTCGGCGCTCTCCAGGTAAAAGACATCGTCTGCATCAGAGAGGGATCCGGCATCCGTGAGCCGCTGACCGAGTTCCAGCGCCAGCCGCCGCAGGGTAGGCCAGGCGGCCCCCACGTAAAAGAGCGCTTCCTCGCGCAAAGGTGCGTAGCGCTGCGCCCATCCCAGCAGCAACCGGAAGACCGGCCGCTGGATTGGGTTGAGGGACTGTTCGGTACGGGCGGCCAGGGCTTCACGCTCCTGCGCCAGCGCTGCCTGGTGGGCTCGTGCGTCCCGCTCGGGATGGGCCACCGCCGTCTGCAAGCTCAATAGCACGGGGAGGGGCTCGTCCGCCAGCGTGGGCGCGGCAAAGTCCAGGTTGTAGATCTGGTGGCCGTAGGCATCGAGGTACTGCTGGAAGTCATCTATGACGCTCTGTCCATCGGGATGCGCTGCCAGGGCCGCAGGCAGGATTGACGCGGGTGTGTCCAAGACCCGATTTCGGAGCGTGTCGGATCCGTCGATCCTTCTGGCGATGGCCTCCAGTTGGATCTGTGCCTCCATGGCCTTTGACGGGAAACCTCGCAGGTATGAGCCGCTGGTGAGGCGCCCGGCTGTCACCGACCTGAGAAACCGGTCCAGTGCGGTGTCCGTCGTGCGCGCCAGGCCCAGAGGCACGGCGGCTGCAAACCAGTAGATGGCATCCTCCGTGGCCAGCTCGCGCACGCCTCGCAGCAGCTCCTCATCCGGCGCGTTGGGCAGATCTAGCCCCTTCCATTTCTCGATGACAGCCAGATAGCCGGGCAGCGACTCGTCCCGCCAGCGAGGAATCAGGTGGCGGATCATCTTGGGCAGGACCTGTATGTACACGCGCAGCACCAAGGGCACAATCGCCGGGCTATAGTTAAAGCTGGCAATGCTGTAGGCGTAACCATTTATGGTAGCAGCAAAGGGCAGATCGAGAAAATCCCAGACGTTGATCTCGATGCCGCTCAGGTCGCCCATAAAGGCGGCCAGTGATTCCATCGAATCATCCAGGCCATCGCGCAGATAAAGCTCGTCAAATAGTGGGGAGAGGGGCTCGGGCATGTGCTCGACGATCTGGCGCCGCATCCAAATGGTGTCCGGCCGGGGTGGATCCCAACGAACATCCACCAACGGGGCGGGCGGCAAATTGGTGATGGGCCGCGCCTGGAGGATGGCGATATCGCCGCTGGCAGATGACCTTGTCAGTTCCCTTGGGCGAGTCGCCCTGCGGCTCGCCCGACAATCGCCCATTCGATATCCATCGGCTGGCCGAAATGCGCCTCGATCCGGGCGCCAAGCGGGCCAGTTCGATGGCGGTGGCATCATCCAACACAGTTTGGTCTTGCTGCTCTGGCGGAACAGGTCGCTCTTCTGTGCCTGTCTCCGCGCGCACAGTCATCGTGGTCTTGGTGGCCGTCTCGCGCGACAGCACGGTTCCAATTCGAACTGTCCACGACCACGGTATCGGGGGTGACCAGCCCGCCCACGACGGCCTCGCCCAGTCCCCAGGCGGCGTTGATAAGATCTGATCGCGCTCGCCACCAACCGGATTGGCTGTGAACAGAATGCCGGCGGAGCTGGCGGGAACGAGCTGCTGCACGACGACCGCCATGCTGACGGCGGCGGGGTCAATCCCCTGCCGCCTCCTGTAGGCAATCGCGCGGGCCGACCACAGGCTGGCCCAGCAACGTACGACGGCCTCGAGCAGGGCCTCAGGACCCTGTACATTGAGAAAGGTATCATATTGTCCGGCGAAACTGGCATCCGGCAGATCTTCGACCGTCGCGGATGAGCGGACGGCAAATGACGCTGCCAGTTGCTTGTGCGAACGACTCTGCGGCTCCCCGGCAGAGTCAGTATCCCCTTCACGGACCAGATCCAGGCTCGCTGCCAGCAAGCCGGCCTGGACGGCCTGGGGTAACTCGTCTGCGCGAAAAAGCTGCCCGATGGCCGCGGAAGTGCATTCACAGGGCGACGCATCGCCGGCGGAGGCCGCGGCTTCCAGCTCGATGATCCGCTGGCGCAGTCCCTTCTCATCCACATAGGCGTCGTAGGCTCCTGTGGTCAGTACAAAGCCGGGAGGAATGGGCAGATTGGCAGCGCTCATCTGGATTAAGGACAGTGCTTTGCCGCCAACCTCGACTACGGTAGGCACAGGCATTGTGTTGAGTCGGTAGATTATCACTGACTAGCCTCCCCCCTCGACGCTGCGCGCCCTGTCGCCAACATGTGCCGTCGCGGAACCGGCCCGGATCAGCAGCATCTCCCCAGCACCAATATCGACCCACGGCAAGGTCCTGGCATTCTCCATGCGATGCAGTTGGCCATTGGGGATCAAGCGACAGGCGGCCTCGGCGCGTGAGAACAGGTCATCTCCGCCGGCAGTCCCGTGAGCGATGAGCGTCGGGCACCGGACATCTGCCAAGCTTCGTCGTCATAGACCTCGACAGGCCTCGAGTCTGATTAGCAAAGCTTAAGGTATTATACCACACATCCCGAAATGTGCAGCGTGACTCACACAATCAAAATTGGCACGGCGCAGACTCTGTGGTATACTCTTCATGAGTGAGCCCCTCATGAGCTCACCACATCGAACAGGGAAACTGCTCTGCGATTTGGCCTTTTCCGGGTATCATGTTTCAAGCATCTGAGGAGAAAGGCGATGAAGCGCAGAATGCTGCCGTTCCTAGGTCTATTCGTGGTCTTGGGCCTCTTGGTATTTCCAACCCTGCCTCAAGTGCTGCCCGCTGCCTTGCCTCCTGCCAAATACCTTCTTATTAGTCGCAGTTCCTTGTTTCTTGGAGAAGATCAGACCTCATCAAGGGCGCTGCTCATAACTGACCCTGATGAGATCCGCGGTGTTCAGACGCTCGCGACCACCATTGTCGGCACCGGTCATCGATGCGGTTATGATTGGAGCGTGACGTTCTGGGCAGGTCCGTCCGGCATTATCGATAGGCATGCCATCAATGAAGCCTGCGATCAATATGACCCGCGGTTGAAAACCTATTTTCAGCAGATCAAGGACCTGCCTACTCACTCTATCTACGACCTCAGGATACCACCGCATGTTGAACCTCAACGGGTGATCCGTGACTTGGAGGAGCAGGACCTTACCCCATTCCTGATGGACGGGCCCAATCCTCACCTGCCCAGCGTATTCATTGAGGTAAGTCCACCTGAAAATGGGGAGCAGGTCGTGTCCGGCAGAACACAGACTGGAGCGGTCAGGCTACGATCGATCGTGGCAGAGATAGCGCAGGACTATGCCGTGAAGATGCTGGGATCGATCCACTTCCCGGACCATCACCATCACGGGAAATCCGGATATCTGGCCCAAGCGACGGTGTGGTTCGAACAGGGTACGGTTCTGACGGGCATCTCAGATAGGGTCGGGTCACTGGGCGGGCAAGTGGGGAGTAAGTACATGCCCACAAGCTCCTACCACATCCAGTTTGTAGACGAGAACCAAGATCTGGAGGCAATCCAGGAGCAGATCTCCAGTGAACTCGAGTATGTGCTTGAGGTGTCCGAATACTCCTCGCGCCGGCCAAGTCCCCCACTTGCTGTGGACCTATCCACGCGACAGTTCCACCGGATGACCGATCGCAGCCTGCGGTTGGATGCGGAGGGGCGCCCGCATTTGGTCTATGGAAGGGACCAGCTTCACTACATTTGGCACGATGGTATCAACTGGCACGCTGAGATCGCTGATCCTGAACCTGGGGCCGGCGCGAGTGCCTCGTTGGCTCTGGATGGGTCAGGCTACCCGCACATCGCCTACCAGGACCAGAACAGAGCCGGCTTGAAGTATGCCTACCGGGACGATTCTGGCTGGAACGCCGAAACGGTGCACAGCAAGGGGACAGCCGGTTTTTGTGCCTCCCTGGCGTTGGGTTCGGACGGCTACGCCCACATCAGCTACTACGATGAGACCAATAGGGACCTAAGGCATGCCTACAAGACGACCTCCGGATGGTACCGTGAGACGGTCGAAAACCCGCGAGGAACTGCCGCGTCGACCTCTCTGGTCCTGGATAGGGCAGGCTATGCGCACATCAGCTACCACGACGCCAAGAACAAGAGTGTGGAGTACGCCTTCCAGGATGCCTCCGGCTGGCACATCGAAGCAGTGGACCAAGTAGGATCCCTTGGAGGAGGGTACACCTCTCTGGCGTTGGATGTGGGCGGTTCGCCTCACATCTCGTACTCTGACGGGTACCCTGAGTTTGAGGTCAAGTATGCCCACCGCGACGGATCCGGCTGGCATGTCGAGACGGTAGACTATAACGGGTTTGACGGCGCATATACCTCTCTGGCGCTTGACCGCGATGGGTTCGCCCACATCAGCTACTACAACAGGGTCAGCGGCCCCCTCAACTATGCCTATCGAGATCGCTATGGATGGCATGTCGAGACCGTAGACAGCGAGCTAATTGAGATTAGGGCCACCTCCCTGGCACTGGACGGCAATGGACACCCTCACATTGGCTACGACGCATGGTCGAGCGGTGAGCTAAAGTATGCCCACCGGGACGGCACCGGCTGGCACGTTGAGACGGTACGGTAGACAGCGGAAGACCCTTCGGATATTCCTCAGCCCGAAGGGTCTCTGGTGGTGAACGATGGCGGAGCTCAGACCTCGGGGGTCCCAGGTGGACCCCCGAGGTCGTGTAGCGCCTAGTAGACGCCGTACTCGAGGCCAGCTTCCATCATGGCCCGACGTTCTCGGCTTTGGCGTGATCGACGCCGCAGCCGTTGGTCAGGATGAAGCCGCCGTCCTTTCCGGCGACCTCGATGAGGTCCTTGCAGTAGGCCTTGACCTCGTCGGGGGTGCCGGCCGTCATCAGAGCCGTGGGCACGTTGCCGGCGATGCAGCACACGTCGCCCAAGACCTCCTTGGCCCGGGCCATGTCGGTCTGGTCGAACCACCAGATGCACTTGCCCTTGGGGAAATCGGCAATGATCTCCAGGCGCTGGCCGTAGCCGCCCTCGGCGAACATGACCGGGATGCAGCCCTCCTCGACGAGGCCCAGCATCACGGCCTTGAGGGTGGGCCAGTAGAACTTTTCGAACTGGTTGTTGGACATGAAGCCGTCGGCGCCCTTGTGCAGGGGCATAAAGACCAGCGGCACGCCGGTCATGGTTGACGGCACTGACGCCCATCTCGATCATGGATGGCACAAGCCGCTCGCAGGCCTCGATCAGCGCGTCGGGGTGGCGGAACATATCCAGCATCATGCCCTTGGTGCCGCGCAGGGTGTCGCCGATGGCGTCAAAGGGCGCCTTGGCCGCACCACCAGCCCAGTCGGTGTAGCCCAGGGCTCGTACCTGGGCCCCCAGGCCGCCCATGACCCCCATCCAGCGCATCGCCTCGTTCGCCTGCCTCCATCAGCTTGCGCAGCGCCTCCTGGACGTCGGGCATGCCGAAAGCCAGCAGCGCCGTGGGCGTCATCGGCATCTCGTGGATGGGCGGCAGCAGGGGCAACTTGACCAGCGGCTCCAGGGCGCCAAAGGTGCGTGGCAGGTACTTGCGCAGGAAAAAGCCGCTGGGATCGGCGGCCAGCTCCCCATACTCCTCGGCGATGACATACTCGCCCTCGTTCATCTGGTACATCAGGTCATCGGGCAGGCCGTGGCCCGGCCAGTCGTAGAGCTTGTAGTCGAGGATGTCAAAGCAGCGGCCGGGGACGATGGCCAGCGCGCCGAACCAGGCATCGGGCTGGAACTCGCCCAGGTAGGCCAGGATCGCCTCGGCCACCTTGTCGTACTCGTAGAGGGCGTCGCGCATGGTCAGGCCCGCATTCAGGGTGGGGAAGAAGCCCTCCGAGGGAAAGACGGGCACCCGCTTGGGCACCTTCATCTCAAAGGCATCGCGGATGTTGGTCGCGCGCTCGGTGTAGGCGGCCTCTGCCTCGGGGCTGGCAAACTCAAAGCCGGGCATGGCCACGTAGCCATCCAGCCGCTGGGCCAGCCGCTCGTCAGACGTCATCTCATTCCATGCCTTGTCCATGTCAGCCTCCTATCCATTCTGCGGCCAGGTTGACGGCCTCCATGGCATCGTCGCCATAGGCGTCGGCGCCGGCGTACTCGCGGATCTTGTCGTTGATCTGCCCGCCGCCAACGCACGATCTTGACGCTGTCGCGCAGGCCGGCGGCCTCGATGGCCTCCACCGTCTCCTTCATAGCGTCAAAGGCCAGCGTCAGGAAGCCGCTCAGGCCCACGACCTGGGGCTGGAACTCGCGGATGCCCGCCACGAATTTCTCCGGGGCGACGTCGATGCCCAGGTCCAGGACCTCGAAACCGTTGACGTCGAGCATAAAGGTGACGATATTCTTGCCGATGTCGTGGATGTCGCCGGCGACGGTGCCAATGAGCACCTTGCCCCGCCGCGCCACATCGGGCGCCTGGGCCAGCACCGGCTTGACGATGTCGGTGATGGCGTTCAGGATCTCGCCGGCCATCATCAACTCGGGCAAGTAGTACTCGCCGTCCTCAAAGCGCTGGCCGACGATGTCCATCGCTTCCCGAGCATCCTCCAGGATCCCGGTGGGGTCCGCGCCCCCCTCCACCATCTCTGTGGCCAACGCGAGGGCCTCGTCCTCCCTCATGTCGGCAATGGCATTGACCAAATCCTTTGACATTGCTGCCTCCTTGTGTATTGTATCCTGAGATCGGTCCGGCTATTTGGCGGTGGAGCGATCTGTGTGCCTGCACCTTTTCAGATCTCGGGGGTCGCGGCCAGACCCCCGAGGCCAAGATTCGTGCTAGTAGGTCCCCAACCACATCAGGAAGAAAAAGATGAGGTTCTCGTTCATGTCCCAGGCCTGGGCGATCATTTCTTCGTTGGCAATGATCTCGCCGAACTCCAGGCGCTTTTCGGACCAGGGGATGGTAAAGACCATCTGTTCCTGGGCTTCCTCGGCAGTCTGTATTTTTTCAGGCATGATACACTCCATACTCTTGGGCAAACTGGGTGACGGCCTGGAGGTTCTCCGGCTTGGCGTCGTTGCGAGACAGCAGGGCCTTGCCACCGCCCAGGATAAAGCCTCCGCCAGGTGCGCAGGCGTCAATGACCTTCTTGGCCTGGGCCACGCACTCTTCGGGCGTTCCATAGCCCAACAGGTCGTTGTCCAGCCCGCCAGCCAGGCAGATGGTGTCGCCGATGGCCTCCTTGGCTTCGATGATCTTTTTCTCCAGCATGCCGACCACATGGTCCTTGGGCAATTGGGCCAGGAAGGAGAAGTGAGGTTCCCAGTCACCCTCCAGGAATAGCAGGCACTTGTAGCCAAATCCGGCCAGGTCGTTGACCATGCGGCTAAAGGTCGGCCAGTAGAACTTTTCAAAGTCGACGGGCCGCAGATAGGTGGGCACGTGCAAGGGCAGAAAGACCAGGGGGAAGGGCGCGGGCGGTCCGCCAAAGCTGGCCATGGCCATGCGCAGCGCCAGCGGGTACATGGCCTCGCAGGCGGCCACGACCTCGTCGGGGTGACGCTTTATGTCAAGCATAATGCCCGTGAAGCCCCGGTAGTGGTCGGACAAAAAGTCCATGGGCGGGTCCGAGATCCCGGCCAGCAGCGGCGGGCAGCCATAGACCTCCGCCCAGCGGGCAAAGGCCCCGCCCAGTTGGGTCAGGTACATGCCAAAGGCCAGCGCGCCTTTGGCCAGGGCCACAGAGTTGCGCGGCCACGGTTTGCCCAGCTCCAGCGAGCGTTTGGGCATCATCTCTTCAAAGATAAAGCGCATCGGATCGGCGATAAAGGCCGGATAGTCCTCGACCTTCATGGGCGAGCGGTCCTGCCACTGGAAGGTGGAGGTCGGATCCAGCTCCTGGCCGGCCTTCATGTACTGGGTCTGGCCCACCGCGTCAAAGACCGGCGACGGCCAGATGCCCAGGGGCGGCCAGTGGGCGTCCCAGGCAAAGTCCTGGATGACCTTCTCGGCGGCCGAGATCAGCTTGCCATAGTCATAGACCATTTCCTGCACGGTAAAGCCCGAATAGCTGGCGATCCAGGTCTCGGTACCAAAGCAGATCGGGACGCGATCCGGCTCCCCGTGGCAGATGGTGGTGTTCAGCCGCGCCATTCTCTCCTGCATGAGTTGCTGTGGATTGTCTACCATCTTACACCCCCGCCCATTGCTGGCAGATTTCCAGCCCTTCGGCCGCGTTGTTGGTCCAGGCGTCGGAGCCAACGATAGAATGAATGTGCTCGGTGACCGGGTTGCCGCCAATGATCACCTTGACCTGGTCGCGCAGGCCGGCTTCCCTGATGGCGTCCACCGTTTCTACCATCGGTTCCACCGAGAGGGTCAGCAGGCCGCTGAGTCCCACGATGAGCGGTTGCTGGTCCCGGATGGCCTCGACGAAACGCTGGGGTGCAACGTCAATGCCCAGATCGATTACCTCGAAACCAACGGCGCCCATCATCACCGAGATGAGATTTTTGCCAATGTCGTGCAGATCGCCCTTGACCGTGCCCAACACGACACGGCCCAAGGACTTGCGCTCTCCCGCCGCCAGGACGGCGCGTCAAGCGAGGCATGGCCTCTCTCACAATCTCGGCGGCAAAGATCATTTCGGCCAGAAAGTACTCGCCATCCTGGTAGCGCCGGCCGACCTCGTCCATACCGGCCTGGATGGCGTCAATGGCCCTACTCGCGTCCGCCGAAGACCCGGTCGTGATTTCGTCAACGAGTTCGAGGACTCGAGGTTCATCCAGTTCAGCCAGCGCCGAACTGAGTTGTTCCATCCTTGATCCTTCTGTCATGTGTCAACGCTCCTTCTAGACTCTCGTTTGTCAAATGGTAACTCCAGATCAAACCAGCCAGCATGTCAGGCCATCGACACCCCCTTTCCTCAAGGGCTCTTTGCCCTGGGATGGAATAGAATCGATCCATCCAGCGAATCTGATTCCTCAGCCGAGAACGCGGACAATCAATGGTAGGGACGACAGTACAGATTCAACTCTGCGTCTTGGCGGTTCAGGAAGACTCTTGGCCCTGCACTACTGGCCTTGCCTCAGTGCGGCAAGAAAGGCATCCAGCGGGATTGTCTCGCCCGGGCGCGCGATGACAAAATCCTCATCCCAAGGACCGTAAAGCATCTTTGCGATCAGGGAATTCGAGCCGGGGATCTCTTCGTAGCGCAGGTCAAAGCGCGCCGCCGTCTCCCGGCTGTAGTCGCGGTAGCGGTCCATTTCGTACTGGCCTGTGTTTATCAGCGCCAGCCGGGTGTAGTGCTTGAGCATCTCGCGCAGGACCCACTCGGCCTTTTCCACGCCGTAGCGTTCGACCAGACGGCCATAGTCGGCAAAGGGTCCATCGCCGGCCTCGATCCAGCCCTTGGTCAGGTAGTAGGTGCCCGGCTCGGCGCGGTGTTGCGCCTTGTAGGCATCGCCCGATCCCAAAAAGAGGGCGATGCAGTCATCGACACGAGGCACGACCAGCGTGCAGTCGTTGGCCTTGCAGCCCGGCCACGGCCATGGAACAGAGGCCGTAACCCAGGACAACCGTGTCGATGTGCGGTTCTATGGCGTCGATGGCAGCTTGGAGTGTGGTTTTCAGCGATTCGGGGTTGACGTGCAGGCCAAAGTCGAGGACTTGGTGGGCCATGCCGGGCGGCATGAGGGGCAGCATCTCTTCAACAACCGTCGCGCAGGCAAGCACCAGCGTGCGTTCTGGAACGACCAAGATCCCTCCCTCACCATCTTTGGTGTGCATCACGGGGCCATGATACACCGGGATAGGTGCGCTGTCAAGTCAGGCAGCACAGCGTAGACCTGACAGGTTTCGGAAAACCTGTCAGGTCTTCGGGGGCGATTTTGCGGCAGCCCTAATTGCCAAAATCTGCCTATTGACACGCAGGTCACGCAGTGTTATAATATGATGGTCAAGATCCGCGTTGTGTGGCTGCACGACAGCGGCAGGGATGGGAAAGGAGAAGACCCCCTTGCGTGCAGCCAACTGGGTTCCGTCGCAGCATCTACTGCATCGCGATGGGGCGCGCGCGCCCATCTCTACCTTCTGCGCCCAGGCGGCCGTCCGCGGCCATAACTTCGGGGCTCCTCCCCCGGATGAGCAGAGGAGCGAGCCAATGTACCCTACATCATAGATCTAGCCTGTTGGAAGCTGCTTGGCAGCGCGTTCTTGAATGCGTTTCCCGATGGCTTTGAGGTCAGCATGGCGGAGTTGCTGATGTAATTCGTCCTCAGGGGCGGAAGGAGGAATTTCCATGTCAGAAGAACATAACAAGGCCGTCATCCGCAGGCTGTTTGAGGAGGTTTGGAACCATGGGGATCTGGCAGTGGCGGACGAGATCGTTGACGCCAACATGATCGATCACGTGACCCGACCTGGAAACCCGATGGGGCTCGAAGGCTTCAAGCAAAACGTAACCATGCACCGTCGCGCCTTCCCAGATTTGGAGATCACGAGCGATGACCAGATTGCCGAAGTGGACAAGGTAGCGGTCCTGTGGACAGCTCGAGGGACTCACATGGGTGAGCTCATGGGTATCGCACCTACAGGAAAGCCAATTGAAGTGAGGGGTCTGTATCTGTATCGGTTGGCTGGTGGGAAATTGGTGGAGCGTGCAGGGGCGCGGGATATGCTGGGGCTGATGCAGCAGATCGGTGCCATTCCGACGCCGGGGTAGGCTGGCGGCGAGCCCTTGCAATCTCATGCCTTGGAAAGGAGAGCAAACCGTGACACCCGAAGAGATCAGAACAGCTGTGGAAAAGATGAACGACGACGCCTGGCACAAGCGGGATCTGGACGCAGCCTTCCAGATCTATGCCGACGACGTGGTCGTGCTACAGCCCCCCCTTCCCACCGGTGACCGGCAGCGAAGCCAACAAGCAAGGGGACGCCGGCATCCTGGAAGCGTTCACAGAGACCCAGTCTACCATCCACGACCTGGTAGTCGAAGGCGACCTGGCCGTCGCCCGCTGGACGTGGGAAGGGGTCCACAGCGGCATGACCCCGGCCCTGGGCCTGGCCCCGACCGGCAAGCGGGTCACCAAGGAGGGGTGCACCGTCTACCGCTTTGAGAAGGACAAGGTCGTGGAGCAGTGGGAATATGGCGATTGGCTGGGCCTGCTGCAGCAGCTCGGTGTGATCCCGCCTCTCGGCTAGTACGGTCTGGGCGCAGAGAGGCAGGGCTGCCCAAGCCCTGTCCTCTCTGCAAGCTCCGGGCGGATCCGAGACCAACCATCCTGGTGCCCACTACCGGGGCAAAGAGTCCGGCGATGCCGCTCCGATAGTATAAACTCTCCGGTCAGCGATCCTGTCATGCCCGCTAGAACCATGCGGGCATCCACCAACGAAGGCGACGGCTGCCAGTGGCATGGATTCCCGCCAAAAGCATGTGCGAATGACAGGTCAGCTTGGCGGCATTTCCACCGAAGAGGCGCTCGTGCCACAGGATGCTGTAAACAGCCAGGCGAGCGCCAGGGACAAGTTACCAACTTGTCCTACATGTAGGGCAAGATGGCATCTTGCCCATTCCTGCAGCCGAGGTGAGTGATGAACCAGAAACCCAAGGCTTTCCAAGCAATCTGGATTCTGCTGGCCCTTCTATTTGCTAGCGCCTGCGGCGCGCCGGAAGCAGCACCCACGGCTGCCACTCCGCTCCCTACCACAGCGCCACAGCCACCAGCAGAGATCACAGGAGATGGCTTTACCCCAGATCCGGCGCTCCCCTTCCCGCTGGCGGAGCCCGGCCCATACTACGTGGGCAAGCGTACGTTTTCGTTTGAGGACGCCAGCCGCGATAACCGGCGCATCAGCATCACCCTGTCGTATCCGGCTGTACTGCCCGAAGGCTCCACCGGCGACAAGCTCATCGGCCGGCGCCAACCGCGACCCTGACATGAGCGGCGCGCCCTATCCCTTGATCCTGACGGGAGCGAATTCAGGCGACTTTATATTCCAATCCCATCTGGCTACCCACGGATTTGTGATGGGCGTCATGCGCTCGCCGTCTGTGTCCGAATTTGGGGAATTCCTGGTGATCGACGACACGCTCGATATCCTCTATGCCCTGGACCAGATTGCATCCCACCCACCCGAAGGACTGGAGGGCGTCATCGATTCCGACCAAGTGGGCGTCTCGGGCTTCTCGGGAGACGGCGACGTGGCCCTGGCACTCAGCGGGGTGCGCGTGAATCCGGAATTCTACCTGTCCCAGTGCGAGCGGGCCCCGGACATGGAGCCGCCCTGGCCCGTGTGGTGGCTCGAGATCATCTGCGAGCCTGGCGGAACACTGGGAGGCGCTTGGTTCGTTTCTCGGCGAGGACATCACGGCCAGCGCCGACGGGCTCTGGCAGCCGATCACAGACGAGCGCATTCGCGCGGTTGTGCCCATGGCCCCCAGCGGTTGGTGGCTGTATGGCGAACCGGGCCTGGCGGCGGCGGACCGCCCCGTCCTTATCCTGTGGGGAACCGCTGATGATCTCTCCATCTATGACGCCGAAGCCGCCGATTTCTATGACCATCTTGGAACAGCCGAAAAGTATATGGTTTCATTCATCGGCAGGACCCATGACATGCCCTTCGAGGACGATCCGCGGAAAGGCATGAACCACTTGGCCACGGCCTTCTTTGGCGCCTATCTCCAGGGGCGCGACGACTACCGGCAGATACTTTTCCGAGGCATTCGTCGCGCAGCACCCCGAGCTGACTTGGGGGGTATACGAGGGTGAACAGTAGTACAGAGACTAAGGGGGAGCCATGAAAAACAAGATCCACACGCTGTCCGTCAGCATCCTGTGCCTGGCGCTGCTGTTGGTGGCATGCGGCCCGGAACTGAGCGCCAGCCGCTACAGCCGAACCGTCCCCGGCGCCCACTGAGCCAGCGGGGCTGCCCGAAACCGAGTGGCACCTGGTGGTGATCGGCGACTCGAGTATGTGGGGGCTGGGCAAGGCTTTCGCCGTCCAGATTGAGAAGGACCTCGGCGTCCAGGTAGTCCTCGCCGACTATGCCCTGCCCGAACTGAGCGCCGGCCAGGTGCTGGCAGACCTGCGCAGGGAAAAGCCTCCCTACGCCCGCCTGACCGATAGAAGCCGCCGAGGATCTGCGGCAGGCTGAGGTCGTGGTGATGTTTGTCAACCCCTTCGACTCCGTTGAGCCCGGGAACCCCCTGGATCTCGAAAGCTGCTTTGCCAGTCGCCCACCGGCTTCTTGCGGCCCCGAGTCCTTTGAGCAATACACGGCCGACCTGAAGGCCCTCTGGGCCGAGATCCTGGCGCTGCGTGGCGGCAAGCCGACGATCCTGCGGGCGACCGACATCTACAATCCCCTGGCCAGCCCCTGGCGTGAGGCGGGGGTGTTCGAAGCCTGTACCGAGTGCTGGCAGAACATGTCCAATGCGGCGCGCCTGGCAGCCGAGGCGCATAACATCCCTTTTCTCAGCCGCTTTGACGCGTTCAACGGGCCGAACCACGACGAGGACCCGAGGGAAAAGGGCTACATCCGGGGCGATGGCGAACACCCCACCGACCTTGCCGGCCAGTTCGCCGCCGAGCTGCTCTCGCAGATGGGCTACGAGCCGGTCTCACCGCCGGCAGGGGCGATGGAGGCGCAAACCACGCCTATTGCATCCCAGGACACGCCCGCGTCTGGCCCCTATCCCCTGGCGGAGCCCGGCCCCTATTTCACGGGCAAACGCAAGGCGCCTTTGAGGATGCCAGCCGCGGCAACCGGCGGGTGGGCGTCACCGTCTGGTATCCGGCCCTGCTGCCCGAAGGCGCGGCCGGTACCGCGACCAAGCTGATGGCCGGCACGAACCGCGACCCGGACCCCAGCGGCGCGCCCTATCCATTGATTGTATCCTCGACCAGGATGGCCCAGGACCTTGGCCCCCTACCTGGTCAGCCAGGGCTTCACCTGGGCCAGCGTCGATGGCATCGATACCTACGCGAAGATGAGCGAAGAGATCGATCGACCAGCCCCTGGACATCGTGTTCGCCCTGGACCAGGTGGCCGCCCACCCACCCGAGGGTCTGGAGGGCATGATCGACACCGATCGCGCCGGGGCCATCGGCTACTCCTTTGACGGCTACAACACGCTGGCCATAAGCGGCGCGCGCATCGACCCCGAGCATTACCTGGCCCAATGCCCGCACCCCGACGCCACCACGAGGCGATTCTGTCATCCATGTCCGCCTTTGACTGCAAGCCGGCAAACGCATTGGGATGAATTCTCCGCCCATGCCGGCGAGGCCATCACTGCCAGCGAGGACGGATTGTGGCAGCCGATGACGGATGCGCGTATCCGGGTCGTGATGCCCATGGCCGGGGAGGGATGGTGGTTATTCGGTGAGCGCGGGCTGGCCGCCGTTGACCGGCCGGCCCTGTTCTTGGCCGGCACGCAGGATGAGCTCTACCCCGAGAACGCGCAGATCTTTGAGCCCTGGGGACGCCCGACAAGGCATTCATCTCCTTTGTCGGTCGCGACCACATGCTGGTTTTCAACGCGGAGATGCGGGCCCGCATGGCCCATTTCGCCGCCGCCTTTTTTGGCTACCACCTCCAGGGGCGCGAGGACCTGGGCTTTTACTTTTCAGAGGATTTTGTCAGCGAGCAGGACGACCTGGCCTGGGGAGTGTACCCGGGCGAATGACGGAGCGGCACGCCGGCTGGGCTCGAAGGCCTGCGCCGGATCTGCTCTCGCGGAGGCGCCTTCGGGCCAGCCAGACATCCTGCCGGGCGAAGCGGCGGCGCGTATCGAGCAGGTGAATCATAAGGGAAAGGAGGACCAATCATGTCACTGGAAGAAATGAAGGGCAAAATCCGTTGGGCCGGCGAGGAGGCGTGGTTCAAGGGCAATCTGGACGCCTTTGACGAGGTATACGCCCCCGACTATGTCTGGCATCGCCCCCCATTCCCCGACCTCGTGGGGCTCGAGGGGCTCAAGGAAAGCGTCTCGGGCATGCGCACGGCCTACTCTGAACTGCAGGCCGTCTACCACGAGATGGTAGGAGAGGGCGACACCATCGCCTATCGCTGGACCATCACCGGCAAACACACGGGGCTATCGCCAACACTGCCCATCCCACCCACCGGCAAGGAGGTGACCCTGGTGGGCTGCACGGTGGTCCACATCGCCGGCGGCAAGATCGTGGAAGAGTTCGAGCACTCGGACTATCTGGGCTTTCTCCAGCAACTGGGCGTGGTGCCGCCGCTGGGCTAGGCACGGTCTCTTTGCGCACTGCGCAGACCGCCAGCAGAAGCGAAAGGAAAAAGCTCAGGCCGGACGCCGCCGCATCGTTCGTCCGCGATTGCCAGGAGCCTGGCCGGTCCGTGCCGGGCTCCTGGTACCGGCCAACGAGAGAGGTTACCATGAGATACCCATATGTTTTTGTGTTGGGAAGACCGGGATGTGGGAAATCCGCATTCTGTCGCGAGTTCGAAAGGCAGATCCTGGAAAGGGACCAGGACATCACCTTTGAACGCGTCGATGATTTCCCGGTGCTGTGGGCGAAACTCCTGGCGGACGACGCCCTTGAGGAAGCGGGGAAAGAGCGACTCTATTCCCAGCCTAACGGTGAAGGGGACTATCAAATCACCAGCAACCGCATTTTCAACGATGTACTGAAGGTAGTCAATTCGCAGGTACTCGAGATCGACAAGCCCGATCATATGATCTTTATCGAGTTCGCGCGTCCCAGTTACGTCGAAGCGATCCAGAATTTCGACAGAAGCATCCTGGACCCTTGCCTCGCTGTCTATCTGGAGGTCGATTTCGATATCTGCTGGGAGAGGAATGTTGCCAGGCATCAAGCGGCCATGGATAACCACGGCGACGATCACCTGGTTCCCCGTAGCGAGATGGAAAAGACCTATCTCCGCGATGACCAGGAGGCTTTCGTCCAGCATATGAGGAGGCGAGGCATTCCCGTCTGGGTGGTGAACAACGAGGCCGACGGGGAAGAACATCTCAGAAGGCAGGTCAAAGAGCTTTTTGAGAGGCTTGTCTAGAGGTTCTTCATGGCAGATTTCAGACTTCCGAAGTTTCGGAAAACTTCGGAAGTCGGGCGCAGGACCAGGCTCGCCCACTGCTGCAGCAAGGCTGTTCCGCGCCGCAGCGTTTTGCGGGCGCGCCGGGGACCCAGATCCTGTTCGGGCGTCTCCCAGGGCAGTCTTCCCGCTACCTGCAAGATGGTGACCCTGGCCTCGATGTCGCTCTCTCCCAGCGCCCGGGCCACGGAAATGCGGTGGTGCCCGTCCATGACAAAGTAGATGTCTCCCACCCGGACGAGGCTCACGGGCGGCAGGCGCTTGCCCTGCCGCCTGGCCCTGGCGATGTTCAGCCAGCGCCCGCGTGCCCGGTCGTAGAGCGGATTAAAGTCGCAGTCAAAGTAGCCGCTGCGGCTCTCGCTGCCCCGGATCTGGCTGATGGACACCACGCGGGCGCCGGCGTCGACGTGGCCATCGATGGCGCAGGCTTCCCTCACCTGGCCCAGGGCCATGAGGTTTTGGGGACGTCGGGCCAGCCTCTCCCAGAACCGACCCCGCTGGCCTCGCTCCCGAGCCCGGGCGAAAAGGCGCGCTTCAAAGGAGTGCGCGTCCCAGCCGACTGCGGTGTGTGGTTGAAGGTTAAGCGTATCCATCCTGGCGTGGGTCATGGGTCTAGTCCCTTTTCCTCAGTTCAATCCGTGGCCCTGTTCTTGGCTGACAGAAACTGGCAGCCGCGAAACCGCGCTGGCTCCTGTCTCAGGGGGTATGATAGCAGGTGGATGTGTACAAAGTGTGTACAGGCCGAAACCAGACCGCTGATGACGCAGCGGCGGTGAGCAAGCAGGGAGTGTCTCTCGCGCCTATAGTACAGCCCGTCGTGCGGCGTTCCATGGTTGTGAGGGGTTGTGCGAAGGGGGTGACTGCGCTTGTGTTTTCGGCAGAGGGCCGGTCTGAAGGACCAGGAGTACCCGCCATTGCTGGATTCCGGTTGATACCACATCTGAAGGATCGGAGTCAACGGCGCTGGGGACTACGCCAAACAAAAAGGCCGCAGGGTCATGCCGTTCCTGAACCCTGCGGCCTGCAATCGGGGCGAGAGGATTTGAAGCTCCGATCTCACGGACCCGAACCTTGAGCACCTAGCCGCGAACCGGAGACCTCATTTGTCCCTCGCTGCGCAAGCCTTGGGGTCTGCGGTTGGCAGCCTGCGCTACGCCCCGCATGAAAGAAAGACAGGCAGACTGTGGGGAGGGGAGTGTCCCCGCGCAGTGCGGCAGGTGGTGCGGGTGTGGAAAGCCGCGCGACTTCTTTTTCTTGTCCGGCCAACGACTCTGCTCAGCCGCCTTGGCCCGCTTTGACGTTGGCAACCAAACCGCCCGAATGCACGAAACATTGAACTGGCAATGCACTTGAAGACGGCAAGCAGGCAGAGGTCGGTTACAGCAGATTCTTGGGCGATCTCCCTCTAATTCATGGGGACTCACAGCAAGACCTTCTCGCGATGGGTAAGAGTTAAGCCCTTTCGTTTATTCAAGAAAGATCCTTGGAAGAAAGGGGCTCATAGCTGTCGCGACTTTGTACGTGCTACTCTCCGCCCATGCCGCCACCTCCTGGAGTGAAATGGTCTCCTGCGCTTGCGTGCCGACCACCACCACCTCATCCCCAATCTGAATGTCTTCCGAGCCGGTAATATCCACTGTCGTGTGGTTGGCCGACATGTAGACAATCATGGGCCATCGACGACCGCGAATGAGTACCTCCGCCTTGTTCACGGCCTGAAATGGATAGCCGTCAGCGTATCCAAGGGGGAGGATGGCCAGCCGCCGCTCTTCTTCGACCATGAGCCGTCTGTGGTAGGAGATTGTGTCTCCTGGAAGCACTGTTTTCACCAGGATGACCCTGGTTTTCAACGACATGATGGGTTTGAGATCCAACGACGGGTGCGGTTCGAAGCCATAGAAACAATTCCCCGGCCGCACGAGATCCAAATACGCGGCTGGCCGCTTGACAACAGCATCCGTACTGGCAGCATGCCTGATGCCGACGGAGATGCCTTTGAGGGCGGCCTCATCGCAGACTGTGTTCAGGCGGGTGAGTTGGATGGGGTCAAAGTCGTCTTCCTGTGACAAGGTCGTAAAGATGCCGTCAATCACAACGTTGGGCAGCGAGGCGAGCTTCTCGATGTAGGCGACGGCGTGTTGATACGGCACTCCCACCCGCGAAAGGCCGGTATCGACTTTGATATGGACCTTTGCGGATTTCCCGAGCCGTTTTGCCGTCTCTGCCAGTGTCTCGACGGTGTCAGAAAACACGGATTGCGTAATGTCATGCTGGATAATCTGCTCTGTGTCGAGAGAAGAAAATGGGCCAAAATTCAAAATCATGCCCTGGATACCATGCTCTCGCAGCGCTATCGCTTCCTGGATTTTCACCACAGCAAACTGCCGAATTCCCTGCTGTTCCAAGGTGCGGGCAATACCGACAGTCCCATGTCCGTAGGCATTACACTTTACGACGGCCATGATGGGGGTATCTCCAACAAGATTCCGTACCTGAGCAACATTCCATCTCAGGTGTCTGGTGTTGATTTCGAGCCATGGGTCATAGCGGTCACATGAGGTTCCTTCGGGCATGACCAAGCTTGGCACATAGGCGGATTCACCGGATGTCATCGATACACAACGTGTCGCCGTTCTCTCGTGTTGCACCGTGCTGTTCATCTTCATAGGCTCTTTCCTTGATGATTGGTGGTACCTTCATTTTGCCGCCTGGCACATCTACTACAGAACCTTTCTGCATTTTTCCACGGAATCTGCTTCCGAGCAGCACTCATTCCCGCTCGAGGTAGCCAGTTTCGTGTCGTGGATGTTCACGCGAAATGGTGGGCTGTTGGCGGCGAACGAACATGCCGGTTTGAGCAATGGCCTACCCCAGCCAAACAGCAATCGCGACGCGTTTCGACCTCCGTCGCAACCCGGGCGACACGGCCCATCCGCCGGATCATTGCCGTATTGACGGTCAGAAGCCGGTGTAACTGGAGCGTGGATAGACACGCAAGCCCGTCAGCGCGAAATCTGTGTCTTTAGCGTGGATTGCCAGATCGGTAGGCAGCGGCTGTGCCGGCTCCCGGCTGGTGATGAAGGCCAGAACCACGTGCCTATGAGGGCCAAGGGCTAGGCAGCTACGGCAGGTCGACCTGAAACGGGTTAAGCAGGCGATGGTGCTCGTCGACCGTACCGGTCATCTCGATCGCTGCCAGAGGGGTTTCCATTGCTCACCGCCTTCTGTACTCACAGATAGGCTCACCTCAAGCGCCATCTCGCTGTTTCCCACAACCAGGCGTTGACGAGGGGTTCGAGCGCAATCCCGCCTGCGTGAGCCCATCCCTCTACCTCGTCATGGACCTCCAGTTCCAAGCTCGCCCGCCGCCGAAGGTCTCTCAGCCCTTGCACTGAACACCTCGATTATACCACATCTCAACCGCAGGGTCCAAAGACGCAAGAGCTGCGATCGGGTATCCATTCCGGTGAGAACCAAGCTCGTCTTCACCGTGCCGTCCCACCGCGCCACTCGCCTGCCCAGCTTGGACACCGGGGCGTGGGGCCACACCACTTTGCCCAGCCCTGGCGCACCATCTGGGCCTTGATGTTGACTCAACACACCAACCAGTGTATTATCAAGGCGAGGCGCGGGGCAATGCTCGACTCTCCTGTTCTGGGAATAACAGGAAGTACACGCGCTTTTGACGCTTTTGGGAAATGCGCCTCCTTGACTTTTGTCAGTCAACCACGAGTTTGGGGACAGTCTTGCCAAGGTGAAAATCGTCGCTGTCGGGGAAGTCATGATCGACCACTATCCAAACCTGAACCGGTCCTTTGTCGGCGGGATTTCGCTCAATATGGCCGTGAATGCCAAACGCTGCGGAGCGGATGCCGTGTCGCTGGTGAGCTGCGTCGGTGCAGATGAAGGCGGGCGGAGGGTGTTTGAAAAACTGGCCCAGGAAGGTATCGATGCGTCCCATGTAGCGGTGCTGGCCGGCGAAACGGCACGCATCGACATCCAGGTTCTGGCGCAAGGCGAGCGACTTTTCCCGCCGGGCGGATTCCATAGGAGTGTTCTCCTGGACCTGCGCCTGGATGAGTCCGACCTGGCTTTTATCGGGCAGCATGATGTACTTGCCTTCCTCTACGACCGCTCCCAACCAGAATCTCCAGCCAATCGTGCGCTGGAGGCCCTCGACTTTGATGGGGAGCGCGTGGCCGACTTTGGCGACTGGGCCGACTATGCCGGCGATTATGACGCTTCTGGTCTCAGCGCTCGACCCCCTGGCGCTGGCCTTTATCAGCGGCAACCAGGCCACTGTCGACTTTTTGCTCCCTTTCTCGCGCGGATTCGAGGGGCTCATCGTCGTCACACTGGGCGCGGATGGCAGCGTGGCGCTGGTCGATGGTACCCCCCTGTTCCAGCCTGCCCAGGTCGTGCCCAACCCTGTCGATTCCACCGGTTGCGGCGACGCCTTCCAGGCGGCTTTCACCGTGGCTTACTTTTCAACCGGCAGCGTCGAGCAGGCGCTCCGTCGAGGTACGGCCCGGGCTGCCACCGTCATCCAGCACTATGGCGCAACGCAATAACGGATTCAGCCCGCAACTCAAGACGAGGCAACCAAGTCCATGAATCGATTTAGAGAAACTTTTGCCAACCGCCACATCATACTGCCCGTGATACACGTCGCCGAGCCGGAACAGGCTTTGCGCAACGCCGAGATTGCGCGCAGGCAGGGCTGCGACGGTGTCTTTTTAATCCGCCATGAAATCGACTACACAGAACTGCTCAGGATACACCACCAATTGTTCGAGGCATTTCCCGATTGGTGGATAGGCGTCAACTGCCTCGATCTGAGCCCGAGCAAGGTCTTTGATGTGATAACAGACGACGTAGCCGGGGTGTGGGTAGACAATGCCATGATCGACGAACGCGAGTCGCTGCAGGTCGAGGCGGAAGCAATCCAGGCAGCGCGGGAGCAGAGCGGCTGGCAAGGACTGTACTTTGGCGGCGTCGCTTTCAAGTATCAGCGTTACGTACAAGACGTGGAACGAGCGGCGCGACTGGCGGCGGAATACATGGACGTACTGACGACGAGCGGGCCGGCCACAGGCGAGGCGGCTGACCGGGTCAAGATCCAGACCATGAAAGACGCGCTGGGCAATTTCCCCCTGGCCATCGCCAGTGGGACCACGCCGGAAAATGTCGGTGGGTACCTCGAAATGGCAGACTGCTTCCTGGTCGCCACAGGCATCAGCGAGAGCTGGCTGGCGTTCGATGAGGAACGGGTCAGAGATTTTGTGAGGAGCGTTCGGACCTATTAAGGATTGTCACAGGCCGTACAGGTTCGGGGGCAGGTTCAGACTGTCCAGTTCTGCGGCCACCTCGTCCAGGTCCAGGGTACGTACGTCTTCCGCGAGGCCATGCATCAGCACCTGGCGGATGTACCAGCGGCGCTGGAGCGGATCGGTCAGATCAACGCAATCCGTGCTTCAGACGATGTGACGTGGAGGAGTAATGACCTCAGCCTGCATCTGTCGCTCCAGGGCCATCCGACACGGCCCGGGTAACGGGTACGGGCCTTGACAGCGGCCAAGACCGAACCAGCCTGGTCTGCATCCGCATGGGGCCGGTCCTCTTTGGTTGTGTACAAACGGACCGGGTCCCATCCTGGCAGCAGCTATGCGGCTTCGTGAAGCCGCTCCAGCAGCCAGACATTGACCAGGGTTTCGGGCGCAATACCTCTTGCACGAGCCTGCTCCTCGATCTCGTTGTAGACCTCCGGTTCCAGGGTGACGCGCCGCCGGCGCTTGGCCCTGACCTCGAATTCCACTTCGTGGGTCTCATCCCAATGATCGGCCAGGCTGTGTGAGTCCCAATACTCACCGATCTCCTCAACGGTCCCTGCCCTGGAGACGCCGGTCAGATTCCCATCCTTACTTTCGCTCATATCGTTTGCGCTCTTTCCGATCCATGTCCCGTGCGCTCAGGATCAATGCTGTCTTGTCGATGATGTCAGGAAACCAAACAAAGTCATCGATGTACATTGCGGATCTCCAGCCAAAAAACGACGCCAAGGGTCTGTATTGCTACCACCATGACCATCGTCATTATGCCACATTCTGAGGGCTGCAGTCAGAGATGAAGGATTCGACAACAAACAGAAAGGCCGCAGGGTCACTGAAACCATGAACTCTGTGGCCTCTAGTCGGGGCGAGAGGATTTGAACCTCCGACCTCACGGACCCGAACCTTGAGCTACCAGCCGCGAACCGGAGACCTCATTTGTCCCCACCTGCGCAAGCCTTGGGGTTGCGGTAGAAGTAACCTTGAGGTCTGCGGTTCTGGTCTGCGCTACGCCCCGTACGAAAAAGTGAGATATGTAGTTGGCTGCTCTGTGGCGATAATACACTTATCGCCACAGTCTACCGGGAAACAGTATACCTTGTGTTGGGGGGGATGTCAACTCTATGTTTGGGGGGCTGGCTGCGGCTGGGAAGTCAATGGATAGTCGCCTCCCCAGTTGGTGATGACGTGGGGATGGAAACCTGCGCTTCTTTGGGTTGTCGACGCTATCGAGATTGGATAGCGTTGTGGCGCACCTTTCTTCTGTGGAAAGTATCGTGATAGGCGCAGGTGCGCTCAAGCCGCGCAGCAACTTAGCTTGGTCACGTCCTTGCTGAAGGTCAGCACTGCGAGCTTGAAGCCCTCGACCTGGGTCAGGTAGGGGAAGAGGGTGCCGGTCAGGTCATCGAGCGTGAGTCCAAACTTGATGGCCAGCACGGCCACCTGTACGACTTCGCCGGCTTCGGCGGCCAGGATGTGGGCGCCCAGGAGCCGGTCGGTCGCGCTATCGGCGACTAGCTTGATGAAACCCCGCGTGTCCTGAGCCGCCTGGGCCCGGGGCACGTAGCGAAGTGGTAGATTGGTCGTTTGCACCTGGTAGCCATGGGCTTTGGCTTGGACCTCTGACAAGCCAACGGTAGCCACTTGGGGATCGGTGAAGACTACGGCCGGCATGGCGGAGAGGTCCAGGACGCGGCCTGCATCGCTCAGCGCGTTTTCGGCTGCGATGGCCCCACCTGCTGCCGCGACGTAGACAAACTCGGGATTGGTGGTGCAATCGCCCGTGGCATAGATGTCGGCGTGGGAGGTGCGCATCTGGCCGTCGACAACGATGGCGCTGTTTTGGTCCAGCTCGACGCCGACATCCTCATAGCCGAGGCCGCTGGTGTTGGGGTCGCGGCCCAGGGCCATGAGCACTTGCTCGGCCCGGTAGGTCTGCGGGCGCCCAAGAACGTTTGTATGGACGACTCGCTCGTCTCCCTCGCGCTCGATGCGCTCCACCTGTACGCCGGATACGACGCCGATGCCCTGGTATTCCAGGATGTCCTTGAGCGCACGGCCTATCTCTGGCTCGTGGTCGGGGAGCAGACGGGTATGGCGCTGCAGGATAGCGACTCGCACGCCAAAGCGGGCCATGGTCTGCCCCAGCTCCAGGGCCACGGCGCGGCCGCCCAAGACGAGGAGCGACGCGGGCAGGTCGGGCAAATCCATCAGGGTGGTGCTGTTCAGCAGGCCGGCCTCTTTGGCGCCGGGGATGGGCAGCATCCAAGGCTGAGCCCCAGTGGCGACGACGTACTTGCGGGCACGGAGGATGCGCTCACCCACGCGGACGGATCCATCGGCCTGAAACTCGGCCCGGCCCGGAATGAAGGTGATTTCTGGGTAGGCAGCCAGCACGTCGGCGTACTTTTTCCTGGCGCAGGTCGGCCACCAGCGCATCCTTTTGACTCCGCAATGCGTCCCAGTCGAGTGAAACTTGCTGGGTGTTCACCCCGGCGAAGGGATGATGGCCTGCTACGTGCCATGCTTCGGCAGCGCGGATCAGGGCTCTGGCTGGGTACGCAGCCGACTTTGACGCAGGTGCCGCCGAGGGTGCCGTCGTTGACCATGGCAACGCGGGCGCCGAGTTCGGCCCCTTTGATGGCAGCGGCGAAACCTCCTGAGCCACCGCCGATGATCATCAGGTCAAAGTCGACTGGCCCTTTGCTGTCTATGTAATTCCTCAAGGCGCCGCGCCGGGTGAGCACGCGAGCCTGATAGCCGGCCGCAGCAACCGCATCGACCAGCGAGGCATCTTCCACGTCGGCGCAGCCACGACTGTCGCGCGGCTCGATTGCCACCCGGGGACGTCCACGCTCTGGACGCCAGTCACGCCCGCCAGCACGTGGCTCACGTGCTGGTCGCAACTGGGGCAGGTCATCCCGCACACGTCCAGTTCAATCTGAGCGGTTTCGTTTGGCATTTCTGATCTCCCGATTCTGGATTAGGTGACAGACACACGTTTTCCACTCGACGTCGTCCACGGGTAGGTTCTGGGCTGCCTGGCGGAGATCGGTCAGTTCCTGGCGCAGTTTTTCAAGTTCGGTGATACGCCGTCCCACTTGGTCGATTTTATCATCGATGGCGCGCAACACGTAAAGACAGGGCGCCTCGCCCCGGTCGCGGAAGGCTAGAATCTCACCAATATCGTCCAGGGTGAAGTCCAGGGTCCGGGCGTGGCTCATGAAACCCAGGCGCGCTACGTCGCGGTGATCGTAAACGCGGTAGCCATTGGGCAGCCGGGCCGGTGGCGGCAGGATGCCGATGTCCTCATAGTAACGAATGGTCTTGGTGCTGAGACCCGTCTCTCGGGCCAGCTCGCCAATCAACAGATTAGAGTTCATGGAACTGTCCTCCGTCTGTCGCCTTTTTACCTATTATGTACCTTCCAGCTCCTGGAAGGTCAAGTAGGATCCATCACTGTTCGGAGGGTTGATTGGTACGAGACGCTCAAGGAAGCAAGGATCACGCAGGAAGCGGGAATGTCGGGGGAAAGGCACGGTGCAGCAGGTTATGCCGGCCGAGGTCCTTCACAGCAAGAGGTGTGTGCCCGCGTCGTCGATGTAGTAGAAGAGGCGAGTCGAGGGGTGGCTGTGGCGGACATGGTTCAGGAGGGCTGGGCGGTGTGGGGGTGGAAGTTGGCTGATGACTTGCTGAATATGAGTCCTTGGTCAGAAAGCCTCTCGAGTACAAACGCGAGCCGCTCTTGAGGCGACAACACGGGTACCCTCTCAACGCGATATCCCAAGGTGCTGTAATCGCGGGTGTGCCACTCATCGAGATAGCCTGCGATGGCATCGACCTCTTCTGCCCTCGCGTCATCAGGCCGAAACGGAAGTGGGTCGAGCATAAATACGGAGGCATAACGATGGTGGAAGCATTCTGGCAAAAGCTCATTCGGGTTCAGTCCAAAGGCTCGGTACCAGGCGAGGGAATCTGGAACGGCTCGGTCGAGGAAGGCGACATCGGTCGCTCGTAATCCGCCCTCAATATTCAGTTGCATGTCTTTTATGCTCCGCTGTAGGGCGGCCGCATCCTCACGAATCGGATGGTTCGTTCGTCCTTTGGCCATCTCGCTCTCGATGTACAGACGCGCACCCTCCGGAAGCGTCTGGAACCCTTGGCTGGACAACTGAACAATCAAGGTTGTCTTGCCACAGCAAGGCGCTCCCGTTATCACGTGCCAGTTCGTCTGGACCCTGAAAGGGGTTGATAGAAGATCCGGGTCCAGCTCTGTGGTTCTGAAATCGTGTTGAGGCGTATTCAGCATTTCACGATCCTCGAATTCGCACCAGAAGGAGGGCTGAAACACCGGTTAGATGCAGCGGCACGGCGGCTGATTCCGCGGAATCTCCTTTCCAGCACCACTGATTCCCGCTGTAGGTAGCCAGGTTCATCGACGTGGATGAAGAGGCGGGTGGAGGGGTGGCGGTGGCGGAGGTAGGTAGTTGAGGAGGGCTGGGCGGTGTGGGGGTGGGAGCTGGCGGATGAGTTGTTCGAATTCTGTGTCCCAGGCGGGGTCAGGCGACCTGGGCTGGGACCTGTCTGATGGCTCTTGGGCACTGGGGGACTCCTCTTTCTCATCGGTACCGGCCGGCTCGGGTCGGGTGTCGTCGCCGATGATTCGCATGGGCGGACGGTTGGCCAAGCGGACGAACATGCGGGTTTGAGCAATGGCCTACCCCAGTCCAAACAGCAATCGGAGACGCGTTTCAACCTCCATCTGCAACCCAGGCGACAGCCGGCCCAACTTCCGCCGGATCATTGCCGTATTGACGGTCAGAAGCCGGTGTAACTGGAGCGTGGATGAGACACGCAAGCCCGTCAAGGTAAAGTCTCTGTCTTGTGCGTGGATCACCAGATCGGTAGGCAACGGCTGTGCCGGCACCCGGCTGGTGATGAAGGCCAGAACCACGTGCCGATGAGGGCCAAGGGGCTCGGTCAAGCATACGGCAGGCCGGACCTTGGTGCTGGACAGGTCATCGAACGGGAAAGGAACGAGCACGACTTATGTTGCGTCATCGGATGATGTCCCGTCATCGATTATGATGACGCCTCATCGAAGGGCTCCCCGTCCGCCAGCACATAGATATCCTCTGCTGGATCGTGCAGGTGGCCAAAGGCAGGGCTCTGGGCTGCAGCCAACAGCCATTCCCCTTCGTCCCATTCCTCGTCAAGGGGATATAGAACGAGGACCCGTACCCGTGCCGGACCTGAAATCGGCAGATCTCCATCCAGCCGCAGGCGATGGTGCTCGTCGACCGTACCGGTCATCTCGATCGCTGCCAGAGGGGTTTCCATTGCTCACCGCCTTCTGTACTCACAGATAGGCTCACCTCAAGCGCCATCTGCCTATTTCCCACAACCAGACGTTGACGAGTTCGAGCGGAATCCCGCCTGCGTGAGCCTGTTCCTCTACCTCGTCATAGACCTCCAGTTCCAAGCTCGCCCGCCGCCGAAGGTCTCTCAGCCCTTGCACTGAGCATCTTGATTATACCACATCTCAACCGCAGGGGCCAAAGACGCAAGAGACGCGATCGGGTATGCGTTCCGGTGAGAACCAAGCTCGTCTTCACCGCGCTGTCCCACCGCACCACTCGCCTGCCCAGCGTGGACACCGGGGCCTGGGATGGGAACCGGGCGCTGTCGGCGGGGGAGGTTAACCGGCTGTTGAAGCGGTACGCGCGGCTGGCGGGGCTGGACGACGAGCGGATCCACGTGCACGTGCTGCGTCACTCGGCGGCGATGCTGGAGGAGGAGTTGGGGACGAGCTTGGTGCGGATCAGCGAGTTCCTGGGGCATGCGGACCCGAAGACGACGATGCGCTACCTGCGACACCTGCGTGGGGATCCGGACACAAGCTGGCAGGAGAAGACGGCCCTGCTGGGCCTGGAATAGCTGTGGTGGTAATGGTAATTATGCTCACAGGTGGGGCTGCTGGTCACGGACCAGCGCGGGCGGAGGATTTTGAGGAGCCGTGGCGGACGATCTGGCAGCGGGTGGAGGCGGTGAACGACCGGGACCTGGCGGACCGGAGCGCGCCCGTGCAGCAGCACTTGCCGGATGTACCATCGGCGCTGAAACGGCTCAGCCAGATCGACGCGATCCGTGCTCCAGACAACGTGGCGTGGGGGAGTAGTCTGCTCAGCCTGCATTCGACGCTGCAAGGCCAACCAACTCGGCCCGGGAAGCACGCAAAGAGTTTACCATTTATATCGCGCCGGTGGGCAAGGTGCGGCAGGGCTGAGCGCCATCGGAAATGCAAGCAGCCCGCCAGTTGGACTGGCGCGCTGGCGCACTGACCTCAGCGTATTGAGGGTTTGGCTGATCAAGTTGATCCGGCTGGAGCCAGACGTGTTGGGTGGCCTACAAAGTACCAGGTGGCCACTTGAAGTAAGAGCCGCGCTCCATGTCCACCAGCTCGACCGTGATCTGCGGGTCGTGATCAGCCAGGGACGCGGCCCAGGCCCTCTCCAGCAGTCTGAGACACTCTTGGCCCATCCACTCTCTTACCTCTGGTGTGCGTCCAGCCAGGATCCGGATCTCCAGGTGCACGAAGGCCTCCCGCCCCGATCCGGCACCGATATGGTACGTGTCCCGGCAAATGGCCCGGCTCTTGAAATTCTCGATCCGCGTGCCTGCAATATCAGCCAGTTTTTGGTGGAGCCGAGCCAAAAGGTCTTGGACCTCAAACTCTGGCCTGATGTTGTCCGTGTATTCCAGCGTCAGGTGTGGCATTTGACCTCCTGGGTGGTCGGGTTCCGATCCAGTTCCTTGTACAGTCGCGCACCCTCCAGTACCGTCTGGAACCCTTGGTTGGCCAACTGGTCAATCAGGGTTGGCTTACCACAGCAAGTCGCTCCCGTTATCACATGCCAGTTCGTCTGAACCCTGATCAGTCGCCTAACGTCGAAGCTCAGTGGACGCCGAGGCCGGTCCGCCGGAGCGACGAGTTATGCATATTTCTTCGACCATTCTCGCAACTGATCGACGGTTGTGGCAACTCCACCGCAGACGACGACCAGAACGGATCTGAAGTCTTCAAGTTCCGGTGCGCCGTCATACAGGACCGCGAGAGATGCTCCGCAAGCCGGTTCCACTACTATCCGGTGATCGGCAAGGAACCTTGTGCATGCGGATACTGCGGCCCGATCTGAGACCACGATGCTGCGAAAAGGATGCTTCTTTGAGCAACTAAATGCTTGTTCGCAAACTTGCCTTGCGCCCAGTGAAGTGGCAATACTGGTGATGGCGGCCAATTCGACCCGGTGACCTGCTCGAACCGACTGAGCTAAGGAGTCGGCTCCTTCCGTTTCGACGGCAATCACCGGGACATCAATCCAGCCGTTTCGATGTAGCCCCTCTACGACGCCGCTTAGCAGCCCGCCGCCTCCTACGGAGAGAACGACAGCATCGGGCTTCACACCCGATCGCACTACTTCGTCAACCAGGCTGGCATGTCCTTGCCAAATAAGAGGGTCGTCGAAGGGATGCAGAAATGCATCAGATTCCTTGACCATCGACAATGCCAGTGCATTCGCTTCTTGCCAGGAAGAGCCATGGACAACCACTTGAGCGCCCTCTTGCTGTATCAGTGCCTTGGCTCTATCGGTGGTGGTCTCGGGAACCACGACGACCACTGGCACGGATAGATGGCGCCCAGCGTAGGCCACTGCGATACCCGCATTTCCGCCGGACGACGAAATGAACCGCTCAGCGCCGCGGCGAACGTATTCTTGGCAAGCCAAGCCAATCCCACGGATTTTGAATGAACCGGACGGCTGCATTGCTTCGAGCTTTAGCCAGACAGTTCGGCCTGCGCCGATGGTCAGCAAGCGGGACTCGAAGAACGGCGTTTCAATGTGCAGGGGCTTCATATGTATAGCTCACGCTTCTACAGAACCTTTCTGCATATTCGCACGCGGCGGCTGATTCCACAGAATCTCCTTTCCAGCACTACTCATTGCCACCGGAGGTAGCCAGTATCATTGACGTGGATGAACAGGCGGGTGTTTGAAAGTGGGGATACCAAGTCACGCCTGTCATCTCGGCTCTATTCTACCGCACTCTGGCTATGGGGTCAAGAGGATGCTGGGATACATTCAGGGCTTCGGATCTGCCCTGGCTCTTGATCCGCCCATCCAGCCCATATTGAAGAGTGTGTTTCATGCGTACAGGGAGGGCTGCCAGTCACAGAGCAGCAGCGAGCAGAGGTTAGAAGGGCGGGAGTCTGGTCCGGCTCCAAGAATAGAGCAAGCCCTGATGCGGTGCTGCGCGGAGGGTTCGCAGCTGCTCGCATCAGGGATGCTCGCTCCACGGGGTAGACGGGGCTACTGGCTCTGAGCGACCTTGAGCGCGTACAGCCGGCCGAGAGCGCTCCAGCGGGCGCTGCTCGCCTCGGCGCTGGCCTCATAGTCCGGCGCATAGTGGGCACCCAGCGCGCTCCAGCGGGCCGAATCGGCGACCAGCCCCTTCTCGCCATAGAACTCGCCCAGCGCGCTCCAGCGGGCAGCGCTGGTGGCCGCGATCCCCTCATAGTCGGGTGCGTAGAAGGCACCCAGCGCGCTCCAGCGGGCCGAATCGGCGGCCAGACCCCGGCTACCATGGAAGCCGCCCAAGGCGCTCCAGCGGGCAGCGTTGACAGCCGCGATGCTGTCGTAATCGGGCGCGTAGAAAGCCCCCAGGGCACTCCAACGGGCGGCGCCGGCGGTCAAGCCCTTGTCGCCATAGAACTTGCCCAGGGCGCTCCAGCGGGCGGAGTTGACTGCCGCGATACCTTCATAGTCGGGTGCGTAAAAGGCGCCCAGCGCGCTCCAGCGGGCGCTGTCTGTCGTCCGGGCCTGTTGCTGGCCATAGTGCGCGCCCAGAGCGCTCCAGCGCTGGGAGCTGGTGGCCGCAATCGTGCTGTAGTCGCGCGCGTGGAAGGCGCCGAGCCCACTCCAGCGGGCGCTGTCAACGTCGCGGGCCCGGGCCTGGATTAAGTGCGCGCCCAGCGCGCTCCAGCGGGCCGAGTCGACGCCGCG
Organism: uncultured Chloroflexia bacterium; assembly: GCA_963783445.1. Taxonomy (GTDB): domain Bacteria; phylum Chloroflexota; class Anaerolineae; order JAAYZQ01; family JAAYZQ01; genus CAWANP01. The sequence continues at coordinate 555,212 of CAWANP010000004.1, forward strand.
GGCCTGGCTCTGCGCGTTGAATCGCTCGCCGAGACCGGCCCAGCGGGAAGCGTCCGCATAGCGGGCGCTGGCGCCATAGTGCTGGCCCAGGGCGGTCAGCCGGGCCGAGTTCACCGCGGCGATCTCTTCATAGTCGGGCGCATAGTAGCCACTCACGGCCACCCAGCGGCTGGTGTCGGCATCAAGGACCTGGACGCCATAGTGCCGGCCCAGGGCGGTCAGCCGCTCTGAGCTGACCCCGGCGATGGCCTCATAGTCCGGCTCAAAGGTCGAGGCCAGGCCGACCCAGCGGCTGGTGTCGGCATCGCGGGCCTGGAGGCCATAGTGCCGGCCCAGGGCGTTGAGGCGCGCCGAGTTGGTCGCGGCCACAGCCTCATAGTCGGGCGCATAGGTCGCGGCCAGTCCCGTCCAGCGGGCCGAATCGGCGGTCGCGGCCCTGGAGCGCGGCAAAGTGCTCGCCCACCGCGGTCCAGCGGGCGCTTCCGGCCTCAACGCCGGCCACGAGACCCTCAGATAGATTGGGGCCGGTAGCGGACATGACGGCCATGACGCCGAACGCGGCCAGTGCCAGTATGACCAGGCCCAAGATCAACCCGTAGCCCCTCTTGCGGCCCAGCGTGCTCATGGTTCCATCCATCCTGAACAGATTCACCTTGCTCGTTGCGCTACTCATTTCACCCTCCCTTTCTTGCGGGGGAACGGGCAACGCTCCCCCAATGGCCCTGTCTGGGCTCCCGTCTGAACTGATTCCAGGTGTCTCTTCGCCCATAGATTAGCAGATTGCAGTCTCGTGGATGTCTCTGCTGTCGCAAACTGTGCCGCCAACCTTGGGATTATTTCCCCCACCTCTCTCTGATTCGCCCCCAGTTTAACACCTGGCCGTTGGCAAAACGCAAGGAGAACGTTAGCCCATCGTTAGATTTGAGGCCGAGGGGGCAGGAATGACAAGTTCGAGGCCACTCACTCCCCTCGCTCGCCACCGGTCCGTGACCGGTGGCCTTGGCGCCCGCACGAGAGGGAACCACCTGGTCGCGGACCAGGCTAGAGCCAGGGAGAACCCTATTCCCAGGAAGAGGTAGCTCTATCGGGGAAGAGGCGACTTTGTCCTGGGATAGGCCGGCGCCCCCTCCCTCGCCGCGGTTGCCAAGAGCGGGCGCCCGTGTTAGAATCCCGCGCGACACAGATGCAGAAGGAGCCGCGATGGCTGCAGGCAGCGGATTGACGAGTGCGCAGGGTTCGGCCCCAGCCAAGGACGACAGGAAACCGGCCCTGGGTACAGCAGCGGCCATCACCGTCGTCTTTGTCTGGTCCAGTTGGCTGATTGTCACCAAGGTGGGCGCCGAGTCCACGCTGACCGCCTTTGACCTCGCCGCGCTGCGCTTTGGCCTCTCTGGGCTCATTGCCTTGCCCATTGTGATCTACTACAAGCCATGGAAGGGCATGCCCATCCACCGCATGGTGGTCATGGCCAGCCTGGCGGGCATCCCCTACGTGCTGATCATCCTACACCGCCTTCACCTTCGCCCCGGCCGCCTATGGTGGCGTCTTTATGAACGGTATCTTGCCGGCCCTGACCCTGGCCCTGGCCTGGCTGTGGCTCAAGGAGCGCCCCCGGCGATTGCAGGTGGCAGGCGCAGCTTTGATCGTCGCCGGTGCGAGCCTGGCGGCCATCGAAGCAGGTACGACTCCAACCTCTGGCGCGTGGATCGGCGCCCTCCTCTTTCTGCTTGCCGCCCTGATGTTCGGCGTCTACCTCCTGCTGAACCGTTTGTGGCGGGTGACGGCGCCCCAGGTGCTCCTGACCATCTCGGTGATCAGCGGCCTCATCTATGTTCCCATCTGGTACCTGTTCTTGCCCTCGAACCTGGCTGAAACCGCACCCAGTCAGATCCTCTTGCAGGGAGCCTTTCAGATTCTGCCCAATCTGGTCGGCCTCAACCTGCTGGCCCTGGCCGTGCGCAACATCGGCCCGCCGGCCACCGCGGCCATCCTGTCGGCCGTTCCCGGCCTGGGGGCCATCCTCGGCCTGGTCCTTCTGGGCGAGACGCTGGGCGCCGCGACGTGGGTGGGCATCTTTATTCTGAGCGCGGGCATTCTGCTGACCTCCCTCCGGCCGCATAGGTCTCCTCCGCCTTAGCTGAGTCCATGAGCTGCTGCAGGATACTTGCCGGTAGGAGCCCCAAGCGCCCGGCTGAGCAAGGTCAAAGCTCTTTTCGGGGCAGTTCTCAGCAGGCGGGAATCGATTGCGCTGAGCAGAGCCCGTTCGCATCAGGGGATGCTCACTCCGCGGAGATGATCGGGGGAACCGGTGGTTGCAGCCTGGGGGCAGTGGTGGTACAATAGGTCACTTCTGGAATCTGTGTGGATCCCTGCGTTGGAGGGCCATGATGGGCGAATTTGCAGGAAAGCTCACATTTGAGGAAAAGCAGGTCGAACTGCGTGAGCGATGCCGCCACCCAACCGGTAGTTGGCAGCCTGTCGACTGGCGGACACCCCACCAATCCATTCCCGATCGCATTTCAGCCATCGCCAGAAGCAAGTCCCAACCAGCTTGCCGTGTACGATCATCAGACCTCCCTGACCTATGCTGAGCTGGACCAGGCCGCCAACCAGGTCGCCAATGCCATCCTGGCGGAGCGGGGGCCGGGCCAGGAGGTGGTTGCGCTGCTGGTGGGGATTGATGCGCCAGCGGTGACCGCCGCATTGGGTATCTTGAAGGCCGGCAAGACCTATGTCGCTCTGGAGGCGTCCTTTCCCCAGAAACGGAGCCTGCATATCCTGGCGGACGCTGACGTCAAGCTAATCCTGGCGGATGGGCCGCATCTTCCTCAGGCCCGAGAACTGGCCGGTTCTGAGCGCCAGGTCATCGAGCTCGAGGGGCTGGCCACGTGTGATCCGCAGCCTCCCAATGTGCCGGTCCCGCTCAACACGCTCGCCGTTCTGAACTACACGTCAGGCTCGACCGGCCAACCCAAGGGCGTTGTGCAATCTCACTTGTCCGCGTTTGTGCAGGCGGTGCGACGCTACAGCTTCTATCGCGTTGGCGACGCCGATCGAGTGGCTTTCTTTGGATCGCTGGCCTGGACGGCCTCAGTCTGGAGTGTCTTTGGCCCGCTCTGCCTTGGCGCCAGCGTCGGGCGATTTGATTTCCGCCAGCACGGCCTGGACCAACTTGCGAACTGGCTGCTGGAAACAGAACCTACCGTCCTTTGCGGACGCATGGTCATACGCCAGCTCGTCCACAGCAACCCGCGGCAGCGATTCGCCTCCGTGCGCCTGGTGACCCTTGGGGGGGATACCATCTTCCGGGACGATGTACAAGCCTCCATGCTCGCCTGCCCCAACGCGCTGATTGCCGTCGGGCTGGGCCTCTCTGAGGCGGGACGAGTGACCGAACTGCTGCTCGACTCGCCCGCGATGCTGAATTGGGATGTCGCTACCCCTGGGTTTTCCGGTACCCGGGCTGCAGATCAAGATCGTGTCGGAGGAGGGTCTCGAGGTGGAAGCCGGTGACGTGGGCGAGATCGTGATCCTGGGCCGCGGCCTGGTACCTGGCTATTGGCGCCGTCCGGAGTTGACAGCGTCCCAATTCCGTACGGTTGGTGCATTGGGTCCAGAGCCAGCTTACTTTTCCGGGGATCTCGGCCGCCAGACTCCCGACGGCCTATTCCACCACATGGGGCGCAAGGACCACATGGTCAAGATCCGCGGCTACCAGGTTTTCACCAACGAGATAGAAGGCATTCTCCGTGAGGTGGAAGGCGTGGAAGAAGCCTGTGTGATTGCGCACAGCCTGCCGGAAGGTACCCAGCGGCTGGTCGCCTATATCGTCGTTGATGGCCAGACTTTTCCCGGAGTCGATGCCCTCTACTCGCAGTTCGATGACATCCCACGTCACATGGTGCCGCAGAGTTATCAGTTACTGGATGCCCTGCCCAAGACGCCAACCGGCAAACCGGACCGCGCCCGTTTGCCGGTGCCCAGGAGATTCGGTTGGGCGTCACGGCCGAATACGTCGCGGCTCGTGATCCAATCGAGAAAGTGCTGGCTCGCATCTGGAGCGGAGTACTGGGCATCGATGGTCTGGGTGTCCACGACGACTTTTTGGAATTGGGCGGCGACTCTCTGGAGTCTATCCGGATCATCAACCAGGTAACACAGGTCTTTGGAGTAGGAATCTCCATGAGCGAGTTCTTTGAGGCCCTGACCATTGCCGAGATGGCTGCCTTGATCCGGGCCGCCCGGTAGGCGGGATTCGCCGCCTGCGGACGGCCGCGCCCGCGACAGAGTCCGAAGTTTGGGACGAAGCTCTGGTTCGCAACTTCGGAAATCTGGCTGGCGTGGGCCGGCCACTCACCCATCCGGCTCTGTTTGCCCCTCAGGCAGATGTGGCCGGGATTTGACACCGTTGGCTGGGCGTGCTACACTTGCTCCAGACCTGAATGAGTGAGGAATCATGACAGCCTTGAAAGAAGGTTGTTACCTTGGTTCGCCGGGAACATGGTTCCGGTGAATGCGCAAAGGAGGAATGGAAAATGTGCAAGAAACTGTTTGCCGTTGTGACGATTTCCGTACTGTTGGTTGTTGGACTGATGGTGCCTGCCGCCTGGGCTCAGACTGCGCCCGAGATTACTGGCATCCAGTGGCGATGGGCTGAACTGACTGAGACGGAACCCACCAGCCAGTCGGTGGTACCTGACCCTGAGAACTATGTCGTTGTCCTCAACGCCGATGGCTCGGCCAGCCTCAAGGCTGACTGTAACATGGTGAGTTGGACCTACACGTTGGAGGGCGCCAGCCTTACATTCAACACGCTGGGCCCGTCGACGATGGCCTATTGCGGCGACGATTCGCTGGACCAGCAATACCTTGGCCTGCTGGGAAACGGGGGAACCGTCAGCATTGAAGACGGTCGCCTGGCCCTGGAACTCAACGAGGACGCCGGCCGCATGGTCTTTAACAATGGTGGCCCAGCCGAATCAGCGCCAGAGTCCATACCAGAGACGGGCGGGGAACTGGCGGCAGCTCCCTGGATGGTCACCCTGTTGGGTGGCCTGGCCGCGCTGGGTACTGGGGCCGCACTCCGGCGGCGCAAGCGATAGACCAAGGCAGATCGCGATGCCTGGGCAGCTCTTGCCCAAATCTGGGTGAGCAGCCAATGGCACCCTTTCTCCGAACGAGAGAGGGTGCTTCTCTATTTGGGCGGACACCGTGACTGGGCGATCCTCCCGCAGGTGTGCGCTGGCTACTGCCCTGCTATTGCTTGATTCTGCCCCGCGGCAGGGTACCAGAACAAGGCAGAAACCTGCGGGAGGATGCCGATGCAGAAGGCTTTTGAAAGCAGGCTGAATCAACATGGATGCCCGCCTTCGCGGGCATGACAGGCCATAGGCGATTGCCCCCAGGGAACTTGACCGATTAGGTTGGAGGACTGGCATGAGTGAAGCTACAGGAAGACTCGGTCTGAAAGAAAAGCAAATTGAACTGCGTGAGCGCTGCCGCCACCTGACCGGCAACTGGCAGCCCATCGACTTGCAGACGTCCCTCCATTCAATTCCCGACCGCTTCGCGGCCGTCGCCAGGAGCAGACCCAACCAGCTCGCCGCCTGCGATCACCAGACCTCTTTGACCTACGCCGAACTGGACCAAGCCGCCAACCAGGTCGCCAATGCCCTCCTGGCCGAGCGGGGACAGGGCCAGGAGGTGGTGCTGCTGCTGGTGGGGGTCGATGTGCCCGCGGTGACGGCCGCTCTGGGTGTTCTGAAAGCCGGCAAAGCCTATGCTGGCCTGGACGCATCCTTGCCCGAGAAACGACTCTTGCACATCCTGGCAGACACCGAGGCCAATCTGATCGTGACGGATGGCCTGCACCTGGCTCAGGCGCAAGAACTGGCCGGTTCTGAGCGCCAGGTCATCCAGCTCGAGGCTTTGGCTGGGGGCAATCCGGGCGCCCCGGAGGTACGCATCGCGCTCGACGCACCGGCCCTTCTGAATTACACTTCGGGCTCGACGGGCCAGCCCAAGGCAGTAGTGCAATCCCACGGCTCCGCATACCAGCAGGCGGTCCGCTATGCCTGCGACTATGGCCTGAGCGATGCCGACCGGCAGGCCTTTCGCGGCTCCCTGGCCTATGCGGCCTCTTTTTGGGTTATCTTTGGGCCGCTCTGTGTTGGCGCCACCACCGCGCCTTTTGATACCCGCCAGCTTGGCATACACCGGCTGGCGGATTGGTTGCTGGAGACAGAGCCCACCGTCCTGGGCGGCCTCAGCCTCTCGCGCCAGTTGGCCTATAACCACCCCCACCAGCGATTCCCTTCGCTTCGCCTGGTGTCGATGGGCGGCGACACCATCTATCGCAAGGATGTGCAAGCCATCATGCGCGTGTTCCCCAACGCGCTGATAGCCACCGGCTTTGGCATCTCTGAGGCGGGACGAGCGACCCAGTTCCTGATTGATACACCCGAGATGATAGAGTGGGACGTCCTGCCGCTGGGCTTGCCGTCGCCCGGACTGCAGATCAAGCTCGTGTCGGAGGAGGGGCAGGAGGTAGTGGCCGGGGATGTGGGCGAGATCGTGATCCTTGGCCGCGGCCTGGCCCCTGGCTACTGGCGGCGACCAGAGCTGACGGCGGAGAAATTCCGTACAGTCGAAGCCCTGGGACCCGAGCCAGCATACTTTACCGGGGATCTCGGGCGCCAGATGCCGGGCGGTTTGCTCTTTCACTTGGGGCGAAAGGACCACATGGTCAAGATCCGCGGTTATCAGGTTTTCACCAACGAGGTGGAGAGCATTCTGCGCGAGGTAGAGGGTGTGAAAGAAGCCTGTGTGGTGGCCCACGCCCTGCCCGCAGGGACTCAGCGGCTGGCTGCCTATCTCGTGGTTGATGGCCAGGTCTTTCCTGGAGCCGCCGCCCTGTACGCCCAGTTCCAGGATATTCCGCGCTACATGGCCCCCCAGAATTATGTCATTCTCGACTCCCTGCCCAAGACCCCTACCGGAAAGACAGACCGCGGCCGTTTGCCTGTACCCAAGCGCTCTCGCTTGAGCGTCACGGCCGAGTACGTCGCGGCTCGCGATGCAACCGAGGAAGCCCTGGCTCGCATCTGGGGCCGGGTTCTAGAGATTGACGGCCTGGGGGTCTATGACAACTTTCTCGAATTGGGAGGTGACTCGCTAGAGTCGACCCGGATCATCAGCCTGGTCGCTGCTTTTTTCCAGGTCAACATCTCATTGAGGGAGTTTTTCGAGGCTCTGACCATTGCCGAGATGGCGGCCTTGATCCGGGCGGCGCGGTAGCGTGGGGATCTTTGTTCGGACAAGCGAGTGAAAGTCCGTTCACCAGCTCCAGGCACACCACAGTCCAGCACAAGCAATCACCCCACAACAGCTCCAGGCGGACCACAGTCCGCCGGTCTGTGCGCCAAGGTGCTGGACTGTGTCCCCAAAGTACGGGGATCGGGTCCAGCACAAGCAATCAGCCAGCACGAGCGCTTTCCTGCGATGGGAAATCTATACATTGAACCGAATGTTGAGAATGTCGCCGTCCTGCACGACATAGTCCCGCCCTTGCAGGCGAAGGGTGCCCTGCTTGCGCGCCGCGTCGAGCGAGCCGGCAGCGGTCAAATCGTCATAGCTGACCACCTCGGCGCGGATAAAGCCACGCGCCAGGTCAGAGTGGATGGCTCCCGCCGCCTCCAGCGCCGTAGCGCCCACGGGGATCGTCCAGCTTCGCACCTCGTCCTCGCCGACCGTGAAAAAAGAGTGCAGGTCGAGCAGGCCGTAGCTCAGGCGGATCATGCGGTGCAGGCCCGGCTCTTCGATGCCGTACTCGGCCAGAAAGAGCGCCGCTTCCTCATCGTCCAGTTGGGCGATCTCCATCTCCAGCTCGCCACGAAGGCAGATCACGCCCGAGCGCCGGTGCGGGTAGGACACATAGGCGTCGGGATCGTCGCTGCCCTGCTCGCCGACGTTGAGCACGACCAGCGCCGGCTTGCCGGTAAAGAACTGGTAGCCGCGGATCATGCTCATTTCCTCCGGGGACAAGGCCAGGTCGCGGATCGGCGCCTCCTGTTCCAGCGCCTCCTTGAGGCGCAGCAGCAAGGCCAGCAGCGCTTCGTCGGTCTGTCGCTCGGGATAGGCCTTCTTTTTGGACAACTGCCCGGCCAGCCGCTCCATGCTCCGATCCACGATCAGGAGATCCGAAAAGAGCAACTCAAAGTCCAGGGCGGCCAGGTCGCGCGCCGGGTTGACCGAGCTGCTCGGGATGAGGGACGCTCTGATCCTCGAAAGCGCGTACCACGTGCAGGAAGGCGTCGTTCTGGGCCAGGACATTGCGCAGCGGCCCGCTCAAGCCGCCCTCTCGGCCGATGCCGACTCGCAGCCCGGCAATGTCGTTGTACTGGATCTGGGCATAGGTTGTCTTGCGCGGCTTGAACATCGCGCTCAAATGGTCGACGCGTGGGTCGGGCACGCGTACCGTGGCCGTGTGGGTCTCGACCCGCCCCGAGCTGTAGGCCGCCGTCTCGACCTGGCTGTGGGTCAGGGCGTTAAAAATCGTGGTCTTGGTGCTATTGGGTAGACCGATGATGCCGATCTGCATTCCTTACCTCCCGTCAAAAGAACAAAGCGACCAGCACTGGCCGCTTTGCCTCGGGCTATTCTATCACAGATAAGCAGTTTTGCAAACACCCTGGGGGCCATAGTATTTGACTGTGGTCCAGCACAAGCATCCACCTCTCCTCTGCTCCGTGTGGACTCTGGTCCAGCACAAGCAACTGCTTCTCCTCTGCTCCGCGTGGACCACAGTCCACGCCCTGCTCACCAGTGTGCTGGACTGTGGTCCAGCACGAGCCAGATACTGGGAAAACTCGCTTGTTTCTCCCCGATGGGCGAAGGTCTCCTGACCGAGCCCTGGCCGCTTGAATCCCCGTTGAGAATGTGGTACAATGAACTCGGTTGTTCGCCGGTTCTTCGGCAGTTCCCTCACAGAGTGGAGGATCCATGGCCCGGCTGTCAATTACCCTGTTCGGTCCCTTGCGGGTGACCCTGGATGGTGCCTCTGTCGGCTTTGAATCCGACAAGGTACGCGCCCTCCTGGCCTACCTGGTCGTAGAGTCGGATGGCCCGCACCGCCGGGAGAAGCTGGCCGGGCTCCTTTGGCCCGGCGGGTCCGAGTCCTCGGCGCGCAACAACCTGCGCCATACCCTGGCCGTCCTGCGCAGAGCCATCGGCGACCGCGAGGCAAGCCAGCCTGCCCTGCACGTCACCCGCCAGACGATGCAGTTTTGTACCGCCAGCGACGTCTCGGCCGATGTGACGGCCTTTGCCGCGCTCCTCCAGGCCACGGATGCTTGCGAGCCGCAGACCATCGACCGCTGGGAACAGGCCGTCACCCTCTACCAGGGCGACTTTCTCCAGGATTTCTCCCTGGCCGATAGTCCCGAATTCGAAGAATGGGCGCTGCTCAGCCGCGAGCAGTTCCGCCGGCAGGCCATGGACAGCCTGCACCGCCTGGTTGAGATCCTGGCCGAGCGCGGCGAATACGAGCGCGCCCTGCAGCACGCCTGGCGGCAGACCGAGCTGGATCCCTGGCGCGAGGAGGCCCACCTGCAGGTGATGCGCCTGCTGGCCCTCAGCGGACGTCGCAGCGAGGCGCTGGCCCAGTACCAGACCTGCCAGCGCCTGCTGGCCGAGGAACTGGGCGTTGAGCCCGCGGAAGAGACGACGAGACTCTACAAAGAGATTCGCGACGGCAAGTACAAGACGCCAGCGCCCGTCGCAGCCAGCCCTACGCCCGCCGGTCCACCTCCCTTTCTTGCTGGCCAGCCGGATCGGGCGGAGAGACCCATCTTTGTGGCCCGAGAGCATGAGCTGGACCGGCTGGACGGCTACCTCAACCTGGCGCTGGCCGGCCAGGGCCGAGTGGCCTTGATCACCGGCGAGGCCGGGAGTGGCAAGACGGCCCTGATCCAGGCCTTCGCCCGCCGCGCCCAGGAAGCGCACGCACAGATCGTCGTCGCCGGCGGCAACTGCAACGCCCATACCGGCATGGGCGATCCTTACCTTCCCTTTCGCGAGGTCATGAGCCTGCTGACCGGCGACGTCGAAGCGTTGTGGGCAGCGGGAGCCATGACCGGAGACCATGCTCGGCGGCTGTGGAACACGCTGCCGCGCACAGCGCGGGCGCTGGCAGAGGTTGGCCCGGATCTCATCGACACCTTTGTCCCTGGACCGGCCCTGGTTCGCCGCGCCGCCGCCAGCGGGCCGGAAGGCGCGGAGTGGCTGGAGCCGCTCAAAAGGACGATGCGGCTCGATGCGGCCGGCCTCCTTGTCGCCAGCCCCCAGCAGAGCGACCTCTTTGAACAGTACACCAGGGTGCTACAGGAAATCGCCCGCCAGGCCCCCCTGGTCATCGCCATCGATGACCTGCAATGGGCGGATCTTGGCTCCATCAGCCTGCTCTTCCACCTGGGGCGCCAGTTGGCCGGCAGCCGCATCCTGATCCTCGGCGCCTACAGGCCGGTAGAGGTCAGGCTGGGCCGGCAGGGCCAGCGCCATCCCCTCGAGCCCGTGGTGAATGAGTTCCAGCGGCTCTTTGGAGACGCGGCCGTGAACGTGGGCCAGGCGGAAGGGCGGGTCTTTGTCGAAGCGATCCTGGACAGCGAGCCCAACCGGCTGGGCAGCGCCTACCGGGAGATGCTCTACCAGCAGACCCGGGGCCATCCCCTGTTCACCATCGAGCTGCTGCACGGCATGCAGGAGCGGGGCGACCTGCTGCGGGATGAGACTGGCCGTTGGACCGAGGGAACTGCCCTGGACTGGGAAACCTTGCCGGCGCGGGTGGAGGGCGCCATCGCCGAACGCATCGCCCGCCTGGACCAGCCGTTGCAGACCGCGCTGCGCGTCGCCAGCGTGGAGGGTGAGGTATTCACCGCCGAAGTCATGTCCCGAGTCCTGGAAACCGACCAGAGGCGCATGGTCCAGCGCCTGAGCCACGATCTGGATCGAAGGCATCACCTGGTTCGCGCGCAGGCCAACGAGCGCCTGGGGCCTGCCCTGAGCTCGTCGAAGGGGTCCCAGCGCCTGTCCCGCTACCGGTTCCGGCACATATTGGCGCAAAAGTACCTGTACGACAGCCTGGACCCTGTGGAGCGGGCCTACCTGCACGAGGACGTCGGGGATGCGCTGGAAGCGCTGTATGAAGGGCAGGGGCCAGGGATCGTGGCCGTCGCGCCCCAATTGGCCCGCCACTATCAGGAAGCTGGATTGTCCGAGAAGGCGATACCCTATCTGCACATGGCCGGGCAGCGGGCCTCGCAGCTCTCCGCCTACCAGGAGGCGCTGGCCTACCTGTCTCGCGGCCTGGCACTGCTCCTAGAACTCCCCGCGCCGGGCAGCCAGGACCAGCGCCGGGAGCGAGCCCAACAGGAACTCGACCTGCAACTGGCCCTGGGCATGACCTGGATGGGCAGCAAGGGCTGCCCCGCGCCGGAAGTCAAGGAGACCTTTACCAGGGCGCAGGAACTTTGCCAGGAGTTGGGCAAGACAGCGGAGCTGAGCCGGGTCCTGGGCGAGCTGTCCATATACTACTTTGTGCGGTCCGAGCACGAGAACGCCCGAGAGCTGGGCGAGCAGGCGCTCAGCCTGGCGCGACGCGCCGGGGACCCCCTCCTGGAGGCTCTGGGCCACTGGTTTCTGGGCGTGGTCCTGTTTGCCCTGGGCGAATATACCGCTGCCCTGGAGCATCTCGAAGCGGTGCTCTCCTTCTATGAGCCCCAGCAACATCACCTGGTCTTCGTACACCTGCGGGGCTCCGACCCGGGGTTGAGCGCTCTCGCCTACCGGGCCTGCTGCTACTGGTGTCTTGGCTATCCCGACCAGGCCCTGGCCCGCAGCCAGGAGGCGCTGGCCCTGGCCGGCGCCTTTGACCACCCCTTCACCCTGGCCGACGTTCTCTGCTACGCCGGCTGCATGATGGACGCCATGCGCCAGGATGCCCAAGCCCTGGAGCGCGATACCGAGGCGCTGATCCGGGTATCAAGCAGCATGATGCTGCCCTGGATAGAGACGGCCGCCCGCTACCGGGGAGAAGCGCTCCTCCTACAAGGCCGCATCCAAGAGGGTCTGGCGGTGACGCGCAAGGCCATGATCGCCGGCGGCTCCGCCGGCCACCGTTGCTTTGTGAGCGGCCAGTTCTGCGCCCTGGCCCAGGCCTATGCCAGTACGGGCCAGACGGAAGAGGGCCTGGCCGTCATCGACGAAGCCCTGTCCTTTGTCGACAGCAGCAACGAGCGGCATTTTGAAGCCGAGATCCACCGCCAGCGGGCAGAGTTGCGGCTGATTCAGGGCGACGAGGCCGGGGCGGAGGCCAGCTATCTGAAGGCCCTGGCAGTAGCCCGCCGCCAGGAGGCCAGGTCCTGGGAGCTGCGCGCGGCCACCGGCCTGGCCCGCCTGTGGAAGAGAGGTGCAGGACGGAAGAGGCGCGAGAAATGCTGGCCGGGATCTATGGCTGGTTTAGCGAGGGGTTTGAGACAGAGGACCTTCAGGAGGCCGGGGCGTTGCTGGATGAGCATGGGCGGCTCGTAGCCCCCTGGGGCTCGTCCCTCCCGAGCCCATACCGGGCGCGACGGGAGCTGGCGCTTGCCCAGAATCTCAAACCGCTGCTGGTGTACCCATTGGTGCAGCGTCGCTCTGGACCTTGCCGGTTCTCCGCAATCTCGGCCACCGGGAGCGAGCTGCACGGACGGCCCGGGGGATTGAAGCCGGGTTGGCTGAATCTACCGGCTGTGCGAGTTCCGCTCTGCCCTCCAGCCACCACCCCACCATGTCGTGAGGCTTTGAGTTGACCAAATCTACCGGCTGTACAAGCATACGCAACTGCGTTGAAAGGGCTCGCGATGCGCGAGCCAAGCCGTCCCCCATCTCATGTCTAGCCAAAGGGGCTCTTGGCACCCAGGCTCATGTTCAAGGTGCCCAGATAACGCCACATGGAGGCCACGAAAGGGCTGGACTCTTTTCCCCCACCTATGGTACAATGTCCATGCTTGTCATTCGGTCTCGCCTCACACCCCGAGAGAGGAGGAGCAGTGGCCCGTCTGTCGGTTGCCCTGTTCGGCCCCTTCCGGGTTACCCTGGACGGGAACCCGGTCTCCTTCGAGTCGGACAAGGACGCGCCTCCTTGCCCATCTCGTGGTCGAAGGCGATGACCCCCACCGCCGGGAGAAGCTGGCCGGACTGCTATGGCCGGGGTGGTCCGAAAAGGCGGCGCGCAACAATCTGCGCCATACCCTGGCCGTCCTGCGCAAAAGCATCGGCGACCGGGAGACCAGCGAGCCCGCCTTGGACATCACGCGCCAGACAGTCCAGTATGCCCCGCCCGCGACGTCTGGGCCGAAACGCCAGGGCCTTTACCGCGCTCCTCCAGACCACGCACACCGCCGGACCACAGACCATCGCTCGTCGGGTAGAAAAGCCGTCGACATCTACCAGGGTGGATTTTCTCCAGGATTTCTCCCTGCCCGACAGCCCCGAGTTCGAGGAATGGGGGCGCTGCGCTCAGCCCAGCAGTTCCGCCTGCAGGTGATGGATACCCTGCACGGCCTGGCCGATCTCCTGGCCGAGCGCGGCGAGTACGAGCGCGCCCTGCAACACGCCCGGCGCCAGACCGAGCTGGACTCCTGGGAACGCGTGAGGAGGCGCACGCGCAGGCAATGCGTTTGCTGGCCCTCAGCGGCCGCCGCAGTGAAGCCCTGGCCCAGTACCAGACCTGCCGCCGCCTCCTTGCTGAAGAACTGGGCATCGAGCCCAGCCAGGAGACGATGCAGCTTTATGAGCAGATCCGCGACGGCAAGCTCAGCGCCCGGCATGACAGCCAGCCAGGCTCCGGAGCTCCACGCCGAGCCCCCGTCCTTCCTGGTGACACAACAGGTTGAGGCGGAGAGACCTGTCTTTGTCGCCCGGGAAGGGGAGTTGGCTCAACTGAATGGCTACCTCGACCTGGCAGTGGGCGGTCAGGGCAGAGTGATATTCGTTACCGGCGAGGCCGGTAGCGGTAAGACGGCCCTGATCCAGGAATTCGCAGAACGCGCCCAGGCGTCCCATTCCGATCTAGTAGTGGCCCTCGGTCAGGGCAACGCCCAGACGGGCATCGGCGACCCCTACCTGCCCTTCCGTGAAGCGCTGGAGCTACTGACCGGCGACGTTGAGCCCCGACTCGCTGCTGGAGCCATGACCAGAGAGCATGCCCTCCGGCTGTGGCGGCTCAGCCCAGTGGCGGCGCAGGCGCTCGTGGAACGGGCGAGGGCCCGATCCAGACTCCTTCGTCTCCTGGCTTGCCCCTGCTGCACCGCGCCCGGGCATATTCCCTGGCTGGTGCGGACCGGCTGCCCCGGCTGGCCGAACTGGTTGGACGGGTGCCAGTCCCTGTGTGTGACGATCCCCGCATACAGCAAAGCTACCTCTTTGAGCAGTACACCAGCGTGTTCCGGGTGCTGGCCCGCCAGGCTCCCCTGCTCCATCCTGCTGGATGACCTGCAGTGGGCCGACCTGGGCTCCATCAGCTTGCTCTTCCACCTGGGACGCCAAATGGCCGGTAGCCTGATTCCTCGTGATTGGCGCTTATCGTCCAGAAGAGGTCGCTCTGGAAGGCTCTTCGCCGATTGTCGCCAGGCCAAGGACAGGTGCTCCAGACCTCCTCAGTGCAGACAGCGGAAGACACGGGCCAGCATCCCCTCCAGCCGGTTGTCCAAGAACTTCAGCGCCTCTTTGGCAAAATCATGGTGGACCTGGGCCAGGCCGAGAGGCGCAGCTTTGTCGAGGCATACCTGGAGACCGAGCCCAGCCGGTTCGGCGCTGGGTTCCAGGAGATGCTCTACCGCCAGACAGGCGGCCACCCCCTCCCCACGGTCGAGCTGATGCGCGGCCTCGAAGAACAGGCGGCCCTGTTCGGGATGCGGAGGGGTACTGGGTCGAGGGGCCCAACCTGGACTGGCAGACCCTGCCCGCCCGCGTTGAGGCCGTCATCGCCAGCCGCATCGACCGGCTGCCCCGCCCGTTGTTGGCTGCGTTGCGCGTGGCCAGTGTAGAGGGTGAGGTATTCACCGCCGAAGTGGTGGCCCAGGTGGCGCAAGACCCACGACCAGGAGCTTTTGGACAGTCTCAGCGGAGAACTCGACCGGCGGCATCGCCTCGTGCGCGCGCAGGGGATCCAGCGCCTTTTTTTTTTTTTTTTTTTTTTTTTTTTTTTTTAAAAAAAAAAAAAAAAAAAAAAAAAAAAAAAAAAAAAAAAAAAAAAAAAAAAAAAAAAAAAAAAAAAAAAAAAAAAAAAAAAAAAAAAAAAAAAAAAAAAAAAAAAAAAAAAAAAAAAAAAAAAAAAAAAAAAAAAAAAAAAAAAAAAAAAAAAAAAAAAAAAAAAAAAAAAAAAAAAAAAAAAAAAAAAAAAAAAAAAAAAAAAAAAAAAAAAAAAAAAAGGGAGCCTGCCCTGAGCTCGTCGAAGGAGCCTGCCCTGAGTCGGCCGAAGGGGAGCCAGCGCCTGTCGCGCTACCGCTTCCGGCACATCCTGTTCCAAAAGTACCTGTACAACAGCCTGGACGAGGTGGAAAAGGCCGATTTGCACGAGGCTTTGGGTTACACGCTGGAGGCCCTGCACGAGGGCCAGCCCGAGGCCACGGCGGCCATCGCCGGGCAGTTGGCCTGGCATTTCGAGCAGGCGGGCATGGCCGCCAGGGCGATTCCTTATCTGTGCCAGGCCCCGGGGAGAGGGCTCTGCGCCTGTCTGCGCACCAGGAGGCCGTCACGCTTCTCGCCCCACCCGGGGCCTAACCCACCTTGAGGCCCTCGGGCGCCCCCTGCGGATCGATGGCCAGGCACCGTCAGAAGCCCAGCAGTTACGGGCCCAGCAGGAACTGGAGATGCAGCTTGCCTTGGGGAGGGCTCAGATCGGGAACATCCCCAAGTCTCAGTGGCAGGTGGCCCACTCCCGTGCGCGCGAACTGTGCCAGCAGATGGGCAAGACGTCGCCCCTGTGCCCGATTTTGGGCGGGTTATCGATCTTCCACTACGTCCGGGCCGAGCACCTGAAAGCCAGGGAGCTGGCAGCGGAAGCGCTCAGGCAGGCCGAGCAGGACAAGGACCCACTCTTGGTGGCGCTGGGGCATTGGACTCGGGACCGGTTCGATTCTTCCTGGGCGAATTCGCCGAGGCCCACACCCAGTTTACCCACGTCATCTCGTTCTATGAACCGCACCAACACCACCAGGCATTCGTATTCCACCGCGGCTCTGACGTCGGACAAGGCGCGCTGGCCTATGACGCCTGCTGTCTCTGGTGCCAGGGCTACCCCGACCAGGCCCGGCAGCAGGGCCAGGAAGTACTTGCTCTGGCGCGGCAGTTTGACCATCCCTTTTCACTTGCCGATGTCCTCGCCTATGCCGGGTGCATGTTAAACACCATGCTCCGGGACGCACAGGCAGTGCAGGACTGTGCAAAGGAGTTGCTGCGAATATCGAACGAAAAGGGATTCCCAGGCTGGTCAGCCACTGCAACCTCTTTCCTAGGAACAGCCTTGACCCTGCAGAGAGGCTTAAGGAGGGGATCGCACTGGCGCCCGAGGGCATGGCCTTGGACCGGGCGATGGGCATAGAGCTCCATTTTTCGGTCTATTGTTGCTTCCTGGCCCAGGCCCAGGCTGGGCTAGGACGGCACGATGACGCCCGGGCCACCCTAGATGAGACCCTGGCCCTGGTTGAGAAGACAGAGGAGCGCCTCTGGGAAGCGATGCCCACCCGCTGCGGGCAGAGGACGTGGCGTGGGGATGAGCCTGGGGCCGAAGCCAATTCCGGAACCCTCGACGCTGCCCGCCGCCAGGAAGCTAGATCGTGGAGCTGCGGGCCGCCACCGGCCTGGTGCGGTTGTGGCAGCGCCAGGGCAATGTGGAAGGGGCACGGTCCTTGCTGGGCGGTGTCTACGGCTGGTTCACTGAGGGCTTTGACACACCGGATTACTGCAGGCCAAGGGGACTGCTGGATCAACTGGGCGGCTAGCAGTCCCTTGGAAACGGATCTCCGAGTGAACCAGGGGCTGTCCAGTCAGGGCCCGAGCAGGCGCCAACTCCTCTTGGCCATACTGGTCTTGCTCCTCGCCGACCAGGTTGTCGGTCCAATCAAGCTCCAGGGGGTGCAGCCGGGTGACCTCCAGGTCGGCCCCGCAGCGGTCGCAGAAAGCCGCCTGGGCGACCCAGGGTCGCCTTCCCAAGATAGATCCGATCTCCACAATGGAGGCAGTACGCCACAGCCATGGAATTCACTCCTCACGCAAAAGACTTGTCAGGTTGTGCGGGCCGCTGCTTCGGCGGCCCCGGGGGTCCAGTGCGGACCTACCGCCCACAACCGGTCAAGTCTTCCTTGTCTCCCCAGTCCTCGTCATCCGATGAGGCGTAGGCCCAATCCAACTCCAGGGGATCCAGGCCCACCACCTCTAGTTCCGTGTCACAATGCAGGCAGTCCATGACCTGCCCGACCTTTGGGTTTCTCAGGCTGATGCTCTCGTCGCAATCTGGGCAATACGCGCGAGCTATCAGCTTGTCTCGCTGCCTTTTCATGGCCCTCCTCGTGCCGACAGAACTCCAACATGGGCCAGGATAGCAGGCCCATGTGCAAAAACCGGGGGAAAAAGGCTATCAAAGTTGTGAAAAAGGGACGGGGACTGTGCAAGTCCTGAGACGGTCATAAAGTTTCCAGATCCGAGGCGGCCTCTGGGGCCGTTCGAGGAGGACACTGCCAGGATCCATAAAGACGGGCTCGTTGCCGTTCTAGATGCTATCCGGATCGAGGAATAGCCCACACCGGGTACGGTGCGGATATACCAGGGTGTCCGTGGATCCGGCTCTACCTTGGAACGCAGCCGGGCGATCAAACCACGCACCAGCTCCTTGTCGCCCCGGCCGCCGTAACCCCACACCCGCTCGACGATAACCTCCGCGGGGAGGATCTCGGCTGCGATGGGTCATGAGCGTGTAGAGCAGGCGAAACTCCAGGTGAGTCAGACGCGGAGAGCGCTTGCCCCCTACTTCCACGACACGGTTGACGGCGTCCAGGGTCAGACCTTCCTGGCTCAGCGTCGGCAGGCCCCGAAGAGCGGCAGGTGCCAGTTCGCTGTCGCGATCAGGGCCTGCACCTGGACGATGAGTAAGCGGGCGCAAAGGCCGCGACACCACCAGGTCCGCGCCGGTCTCCAGGAGAGCGAAGTGGAGGTCTTCAGCCACCGGATCGACGACCAGGATGATGGGCACCGGCGTCTCAGCGCGGGGCGACGGACGTGGGCCAGGGGATCGCCCTTGATGGCCAGGGCGACGACGTCGGCCGGCTCGCTCCAACCAGCTCTTCAGGGCCCGGTCCAGGTCGTGCGCGGTGGTTACAGCCAGGCCCGGCGCGCTGGAGCACAAGGGAGAACACGGCCCTTTCATCCGCATTGTCGACCAGCAGCATAGCATACATGGCTCAGCGACCTCCTAGCAAACTGATTCGTGTGGGCGAGGTGCAGTATAACATGAATGGGCAGCGCGGTCAATTGCAGAAAGGCAACGATATGACGGGCACCTCATTTGACGACAGCCTCTCAATCTCGCTCTTCAGCCCCAGTCCCGGGGGCGCTCGACGCTGCCTGCACCCAGTGCCTCGCCTTGGCCCGACCGCCCTCGAGACGAGGGCTACGAGCAAGAGACTTTGAGATCCGCTTTGTGGCAAAAGCCGCATGAACCGGGTCTGGCCAACACCCGTTTGGCACCTCTTTTGCACGTGCTTTGGACAACCGGCGGAGATACTAGGCTACCGAACTCCAGAACCTTGTCTGGAGAATCTTGACTATGATAGGAGAACGCTTTGATCACAATTCGAATCGCGTCGCTGCTCGCTGCGGTGGCCTTGAGTGTGCTGGTTCTCGCTGCCTGCAGCCCGCCGGCAGCCGACCCCACCTCCATTGCAGAGCCGACGGCACTGGCGCTGAACACGGCTGCGCCAGCACCGACCGCCAGCCGGACTCCGTCGCCTGTGCCGACGAATACGGCTACGCCCAGCCCTACTGCCAGGCCCCGCAACACGGTCCGGCCTGCTTCCACTCCAACTTTGACTCCTACACCAGCGCCTCCCACGGTCACACCGACGCCTGAGCCGCCAGTCATCCATGTCGAGCCGACCTTCACCCCGGGTCCGGCGGACGAGCGTGTCTCGCGTCGCCGTAACTCCCCCGGGCGAGCCAGGACATTATGTCAACATTGCTCTTGGCTACTGGGTGCAGTACCCGCCCGCCTGGTTTACTGGCTTTGGGAACCGGCCCCTTCTGGTCAGTTTCAGCGACCTCGATCCGGAGCCGTAACCGCGACAGCATGCGCGCCGAGGGCTGTCTGATCGAGATCAATGCGGCGACCAATATCATGGCTTCTACCTTCAAAGGATCTCATGGGCCAGATGCCGCGGAGCTTTCCCATGCGGAGCGCTTCGAGCTGGACGGACAGGTAGGCTTTGCGCACTCCGGCAGGAGCAGTGGGGAGAAACCTTTTCACAGCGAAGAGGTTTATGTCGAGCACGATAAACGCCTCTCTCGTGCTCACTTTTGACTATGCCCGCGACGCTGCTGACGCCTGCCGTCCGGTCTGGGAGGACCTGCTGGCCAGGCTGGCAGTGGTTCACGCCACAGTTTGCCGTCTACCGCAACACAGACTATGGTTATGCCGTTTCCCATCCCCGGACTCTGGTTCCGCTTCAACCCCGAGGAGCGAGGGATTCATCAGCAACCAGGACCCTTCGGGTATGGCCGGCTGGAATGAGTTCCTGGCCGGGGCGATGTTGGTCGAGACCACCGTTCTACGAGAACGCCGAAGGGCTGTCCTTGAAACAGTGGCTAGCCGCCCAGGAATGGCAGTTCGACCTGACCAACGACATTCCCCTTGATGACATCGTCGGCGTGCGGGTGCGCAGAGAGGGTCCGGCCCCGGGAATCGAGGAGATGAGCGGAATTTTCCAGGGGCCCTTGGGCAAGATCTACGCGGTCAAGAAACCTTGTATCCGGTCGGACCGGAAGACAGAGTTCCGGCCCATCGCCAACGCCATCATCTATAGTTTCGATCGAGAGCACGGGCAGCCCGGCCCGCGATTGGAGTCTTTTCCGCCCACGCCGGCCCGACCATCACCAGCGGAGAGGAAGAACTGTGGCAGCCGATGACGGATGAGCACATTCGCGCCGTGCTACCCATGGCCGGCGAGGGATGGTGGCTGTTTGGCGATCGATGACTGAGGTGACAGCGCTGAAACAGGCCAATCGGACGAAGCCAGGCCAGCCGGTTTTGGTCTGAAGCGTTTGACAAAGCGGGCAAATCAGAGTAGACTATAAGGGACAAGGAGGGTAAGGGTAGAGCAGTGACAACCGAAATCGCAATCGTCCTGGCCATCCTGGTCGCTGCCATCGTCTTGTTCGTCACCGAAAGGATCCGGGTTGATGTGGTGGCGCTGATGGTGCTGGTCAGCCTGGCCTTGACCGGTCTGATCACGCCTGATCAGGCGCTATCGGGATTTGCCAATCTGGCTGTGGTCACGGTCTGGGCGGTGCTGATCCTCAGTGCTGGACTGGCTCGTACGGGTGTCGCGGCAATAATCGGCCGTCAGGTACTCCGCTTTTCCGGGGGCAGCGAGGCGCGGCTTATCGCCTTGATAATGCTCATCGTCGGTGTACTATCGGGTTTCATGAATGACATCGGCGTGGCGGCGCTCATGCTGCCCGTAGTGGTCGACATCGCCCGACGCACAGACCGCCCACCATCACGCTTGTTGATGCCCCTGGCCTTTGCTGCCCTGCTGGGCGGACTGAACACCCTCATCGGCACCCCGCCCAATATCCTGGTCAGCGAGGCTCTGCGCCCGTACGGCCTCGAGCCCTTCCACATGTTTGACTATACGCCCACCGGCGTCGTGGTCATGGTAGCCGGTATCACCTTTATGGTCCTGGTGGGCCGCCACTTGCTGCCCTCGCGGGACATCAAGGAGTTGCTCAAAGCGCGAGAAAGCGCCCGGCGAGTTCTTTGGTCTGCCGAGCGATTGTTTATCTTCCGCCTGCCGCATGATTCGGCTCTGGCCGGCATGCCATTGGCCCAGAGCCGGCTGGGTGCTGCCCTGGGTTTGAATGTCCTGGCCATCCTGCGCGATGACAGCAACCGCCTGGCGCCGGTCCCGGGGCCATCCTGCGCGCTGGTGACCGGCTGCTGGTCGAGGGCCGGCCCGACAGCCTGGCCGAGTTGCGGGGCCGGCGCGCTCCTGGTCCCGGAGGACGATCACCTGGCCGTGGAGCAATTGGTGTCGGCTGACATGGACCTGGCTGAGATGGAACTATCTGCCACAATCTTCGCTTGCCGGGCCAGACCCTGGAGCAGGTCGAGTTTCGAGGGCGATTTGGCGTCGCGGTCATGGCCATCCGGCGCGGCGGGGGCGTGGTGCGGACCAACCTGGAAAAACAACCGCTGCAGCGGGACGACGTACTCCTGGTCCAAGGAAGCAGGAGCAGATGAGACCTACGCTGGAGACGGAATTCAGCCTGACAAGAGCAGGACGGTGAACCATACCACCTGGAAGAGCGATTGGTCGCCATGCGCGTGCCGAAGGACTCGAACCTGGCGGGCAAGACCCTGGTTGAAAGCCGCCTGGGTGATGCCTTTGGCCTGGGGGTGATGGGCATTGTCCGTGAGGGAGTGACCCGGCTCATCCCGATGCGGCGAAGGTTGGCTGCGGATGACTGTTCTGGTCAAGGCCCGGCCAGACGACCTGCTGACGTTGCGGGGACTGCAGGGCCTGGAGATAGATGGCCGGCCGGTGCCAAACCTGAGTGAGCTGGAGTCGGAGCACGTTGGCCTGGTCGATGTCGGTCTCTCTCCCGCACTACGCTGGAGGGCAAGACCCTCCGCCAGCACCACTTCCGTGAAAAATTTGGACTCAGTGTCCTGGCCATCTGGCGCGAGGGCCGGGCCTACCGTAGCAACCTACGAGACATGGCCCTGCGTTATGGGGATGCCCTGCTGCTCTACGGCCCGCGCGACCGGCTGCGGATATTGGGCGAGGAACCGGAGCTTCTGGTGCTGACCGAGGCGGCCCAAGAGGCGCCGCGATTGAAAAAGGCGCCCATCGCTGTCTTGATCATGGCCATTGTCCTCACACCCGTCGTGCTGGACTTGTTGCCTATCGCCATCGCCGCACTAGCCGGCGTGGTGTTGATGGTCTTGACTGGCTGCCTGACCATGGGCGAGGCCTATCGCTCTATAGAATGGAAGGCCGTGTTTCTGATCGCCGGCATGTTCCCCTGGGTATTGCCATGGAACAGACCGGCGCGGCCAGTTTCCTGGCCGAGGGGATGGTGGCGCTGGTCGGCGGGCTGGGACCAGTGGCGGTGATGGCTGGGCTCTTTATCCTTGCGGCTTTGGCTTCCCAGGTGATGCCCAACCCTGCCGTGGCTGTTCTTCTGGCTCCAATAGCCCTCAATACGGCCACCGATCTGGGCATATCGCCCTACCCGCTCATGATGGCCGTGGCCATCTCAGCTTCCGCGGCCATTTTAAGTCCTGTCGGTCACTGTGCCAACGTACTGGTCATGGGTCCCGGCGGTTACAAGTTCGCCGACTATACCAAAGTGGGTATCCCTTGACACTGGTGGTTCTGTGGTCGTGCTCTGGCAGTACCGGTATTCTGGCCTTTCTGATGGCAGGCAGCTTGGTCAAGACAGAGCCAGGCAAGCAGTGGAAAATCGCTCGCGAGCTGCGCAAGCATCTTCTGGCAGACTGCGATGGGAAGGGATAGGCTACCAGTTCCGCGCCAGGAAGTCTATGTGCGGAGCCCAGAACTTGAGAGCACTGCCTCCTCAGGGGAATGAGGAACTGATTTGCCCACCGGCCTGGTTGCCGACGAGTTCGACCTGAGGAACAGACGGAATAGCGAGAAGGAGACACGAGATGCCATTTAATCCAGAGTTTTGGACACAGATGTGGGGCGACTTTGTAGCAAGTGCGATGACATGGCTGCCAAGATTGGTGGAAGCCGTACTCTGGCTGCTCCTGGGCTGGGTGGTGGCTGGGATGGAGCAGTTGTTTTTCCTGACCGGACTGCTTCGTAAGCTGGGCCTGGGAAGAGACTCAAAGCGCATAAACCAGCACCAAGATACTAGCCGATGCCGGGTTGGAGCCGTCAGCGCTGGCGCGACCTGGACTATTGCCCGGAATATCCTCTACTGGATCGTCCTGCTCGTATTTGTCCTGGGGGCCGCTGAAAGCCTCGGGTTGCAGAGAGTGGTAAATACGCTGGAGGGACTCATCGCCTACCTGCCGAGTGTATTGGCTGCAGCACTTATCGTTCTCATTGGCGGCCTGATCGCTGGTGTTTGCTGTTGGTGACACAGTGGGCGCCCTGGCAAGGCAGGCGGGGGTCAGCACTGGCGTGGCATTCGGGCCGAGCCGTGCGGTATCCTATAGCCTTTTGTGCTGATGCTGGCGTTGGAACAGCTTGGCATTGAAACAAGCTCTACGGCGGTGGGGACAGGCTATGGCGGCTAAGGCGCTCGCGCTGGCGCTGGCCTTTGGCCTGGGCAGCCGGGGGCTGGCGCGCAATATCATGGCTGGGCGCTGAGGGGCAAGGACAGCTTCCAGCGTCGGACAGCAGGTGGATGTCTGCGGCCACGTGGGCCACCCTGACGAGCATTGGCCCGGTAAAGGCTGTGATCGAGACCGAAGTGGGCATGGTTTCGCTTCCAAAACGGTTGTTGATCGACGACGCGGCTCCCGTCATCCTTCCAGGTGAAGGGCCATAGACGCCGACAACCACATCTCGGCCACAGAATATCTCTGGGGGCAGATGTAGCGGAGGGTCGGCAGGAAGCGGCGGAGCACCTGGCAAGTTGTTCACGCTGCCAGGCAGCGGTCGAGGCGGCAAGCCTCAGCACCCCAGGAAGCGGCGAACTCAGGCAACCACGGCTGTGCTGAGCTTTGCGATGAACATGCTCCGCAAGCTTGGCGTGACCCTTCTGGGCGCCCTCGCTCCGCAACCTCGGGGCCTGACCCAGGGTGCAGTCCGCTGACACAGGAGGTCAAGCGACCCCGCTGGAGGCCGGTGGGCGTGCTTCAGCCTCGTGTGGCGCGTGGCGCACGCGGGGATGGCAAAGGTTTCCTGGGGCGTTTTGGTCTGGTCCTGGCGCTGACCATCGGTACACTCCTGCTGCCAACACCGGAGAGGGCTGTCCCCGGAAGGACAGCGCGCTCTGGCCTTGTTTGTGTTCACGGGCAGCATCCTGGCTCTGGAACCAGTCTCTCTCCCGATTGCTGCTCTGCTGGTACCAGTGGTCATGGTTGCCCTGGGGATGGCCGACAACAGAGCAGGCATTTGCGACCTTTTCCCGGCCAGTTGGTCTTTCTCATTCTGGCCAGTCTGTTCCTGGCTGAGGCATTGCGCAAACATGGCCTGACCCGCCCGCCTGGCCCTGACGGACGGTTCAGTCTTCGCTTGGGAGGAGGTGGAGTGTCTGCGCTGCTGCTGGGCATGATGGGCCTCGCTCCCCTGTTTCGATGTGGTCGGGGAGCCAGGCCACAGGCAGGCGGTTTTCCTCATCCCTGTGGCAATCGCCGTTTTTAAGTACAGTCCAAATCAAAACGGAGCGCGGGCTCTTGACTCTCCTGGCTTTAGGCATTGCCTCGGCGCCAGCCTGGGCAGCATGGTGGCTTCTATTATGGGCTCCGCTTCGAACGCCGTTGCGTCTGGCTTTATCACTCGGATATTCAGCCCTGGTCGTTCCTGGATTTGATGAAGTATGGCTGGCCCCCGTTTGCTAATACCCGTTAACGCTGATTGCGTTGAAACCGGTCTCGTGAAGGTAGCTGTCCGGCAACTGGACCTGGAGCAAGTCCGCAAGCAGGTAGCCGGACTGGGTTCCATGGGCGCGCACGACGGGAAATCCTCATTACGCTGATGGTGGCCGTTGTCTTTTGGATTGGTAGCACATTTATCGGGTGACACTGAACCAGTCCGTTATTCATCGGCTGCCATCGGTGGCCGTGATCGCTGTCGGCTATCTGGCTGTGCGCGGTATATCCCTCAAACTGGGAGGACGTGAAAGGCGTAAGCTGGGGGATTTTCCTCATCATAAGGGGGCCTTTCGCTGGGCGTTGCCCTGAGCACCGAGCTCGGGCGACGGAGTGGTTGCGGCCCGATCTCATTGTTCCGCTTGTTGAGGGGCCCTCCTCTGCTTGTGAGTATTTGTTCCTGCATCCTCCCTCTCCGCCTTGCTGACAAACGTGATGAACGATACGACGATTGCCGCAGTTTTCGTGCCTGTCGTGAATGATCTGCAGCCACAGATGGAATTTGCGGAAATCCAACCTGTGCAATTGGTTCTGCCTGCTCGCTTGGCCACGACCTTCGGCTACCAGCTTGCCTTCCGCATCGGGTCGGATCGCGTTCATGGGGGCTAAGTGGTATTGTCGAACGACGGGACATGATGCGCAATCACATTGTCGTCACTATGGTCAGTTCCTTCAATCCTGGCCTTGTTCTTCTATTTCCTAATCCATCTTCGAGTGAGGGGATAGCGGTGTGTTTGGTGGAGGTCTGAGCGGTTATGAACATACTGATGGTGGGAGCTTGAGCAGCGTCGGCGGCGGCTGGAGAGGAGCAACTTCGGAGAGGGGCCCCCTGATGTTTCACCGTTGTTACCGGTGGATCTCCCTGGAGAGAACCTCATGCGGTGCAGCAAGGGCTAATAGAGCGGGTGGACATCCAGGAGAGCGTCTCACTCCCTTGACGATGGCGTATGTGTTGGAGCAAGTGCGACCTGACTTGATCCTTCATGACTGCCACAACTGAAGATATGGGTCTGGGTATGTGCGCCCGGCATGGACGTTCTCACCTCTGCTCTGCGGAAGGAGATAGGCCGCGGAATCTGCGATCTTGCCTGTGATAGGGTCGGCCCGAACCCAGAGCTGAAGAAGCGGGATCAAGAGATGACGAAAGAGTCGCAGGGCAATATTCTGACCGGTTATTGGAGGCTGTGGGCAGGGCGGAAACGACTCCTCATCTTCCCCCACAACGAGCCCTGGATCCCGATGCCATTGCCAGTGCCGTGGCCCTAGGAGCGGCCTTCTGATGGAGGCCCTCGAATGTGGATAGCACCCTTGCCTACCAGGGCATTGTTAGCCGGGCAGAGAACCGGGCGCTGCTGCGCTACCCTGGGCGAGCCACTGGGGGAGAGGCCCTTCACGGACACTCATCTGGCAGGTGAGGCGTCCATGCCCTGGTAGATACACAGCCTGGCGCGGGCAACAACCCTCTGCCCCGGCAGCCTGGTGTGTGGGACTCATCTGAGTCGACCACCACACCTCAGCAGCGAAGCCAACGTCCCTGGCGACCTCGCCCGACGTCCGCCCGGGAGATGAAGTCACTTCGAGCATTCTCGACCGAGTATCCCAGGAGGCCGGTCTACGGACTGGACCCCACCGCTGGCCACAGCGCCTTCTCTACGGCATACTGGTCCGATGCCCTGGGGCTGAGTCTACGTGGCGCAGGTTCGGCGGACGCAGCGGCCTACTTTATCTCCCAGCCCAGCATTGAAGTGCAGGCTCTGGTGGAGAGGATATCGAGTATGCCCAGGTCCCTGCTAGCTATTTCAAGAGCTTGATGCTACCTTGCCAGGCGACGCATCTCTACGGCGGCGACCGTCATTGCCTATATCGGCCTGATGGTCTATCCGGATATGACGGCTGAATGGCCCGTATTTTGCAGCGATTGGAGCGGAACCCGATCAAGAGATAGATTTGTATGGGCGTGTGCCCGGAATTGTCGTCGTCCTGTCGGTACGGACGCGAAAGCCCAACCGGAAAGTCCGGGGAGTTGTCCGGCGATGAGTCAGGGATGAGGATGCCTCGAGGTGGCCATGGGCGAATCGGCGAGTCAGGGCAGAATCCCGCTGAGGGGCAGAGACCCGGAGGAGGTTGTCGACAGAATCCGGAGGGAGCGGGCACTCCGCGTGTTGCGGGTTCCGCCAGAGGTGGAGGGTGAACGGCTTGTTTGAATCTCACAACTGGCTACCAATTGCTTTGATGTCGGATGGCGCGCGGCCAGTCCATCCTGTTATAGTCGGCGATTCGTCGCCCTTTGGGACGCCGGACGGCGATGATCGCCGGCTACGAACGCCTGCCCCGGGAAATGCATGAGGGACATGACACCGAACGTGCTGGAAAGCTTGTTGGCGGCCGCCAGAAATGCGGGCCGGCTGAGATGCTTGCCGCACAACGACCCGACCCCGATGCCATTGCCAGCGCCAGTGGCTTTGCGATATCTACTGGCACAGCGGTTGGGGATGGAAAGCGCCATCGCCTACCAGACACGTTGGCGGTCGCGAGAACAAGGCGCTTGCGCGCTACCTGGACCATCCCCTGGAGCTTCCGACAGCGTAGACCTGCAACCGCCAGCCTGCTTGGCCGTGATCAGACGCCCAGCCTGGAGCCGGTAACATCGCCCTGCCGCCTGGGGCCCGGGTGGTATTGGTGATGGACCACCACGCCTGGCGGCCCGAAACGGCAGCAGCTGGCTTTGCAGACGTCCGTCCCGAGTTGGGCGCGACATCGACCATCCTTGCGCGGTACCTTCAGGCAACTGGCCTGGAACCGCGATCGTCGCTGGCCACGGCCCTGTTCTACGGCATCAAGGCTGTCACCATGGGCCTGAGTCGCGACGCCAGCCCCGGCTGATGCAGCGGCCCTACTCGTACCTTCCAGCCCCGGATTGACGCCAGCGCCCTGGCCAACATCGAGCACGCGCAGGTTCCAGCCGAATACTTTAGGAGCTTTGATGCGGCTCTACGGGCGGCGCGCATGTACGACGGTCTGATTCTCGCCAACCTCGGCATGTTAGCTTATCCGAATCTGACGGCGGAGATGGCCAACGTGCTGTTGCGGCTGGAGAATGCCCGATGGGTGATCTTATGGGCGAGTGCCGGGCGCGGGCTCAACATCCTGTCCGTGCGTACGAAAGGCCTGGAGCGTACCGCGCGACGAACTGGTGCAAGACTTTGTCGTGGCGGGCGAAGGCAGCGCCGGAGGGCGCGGTACGATGGCCGGCGGACAGATACCTCTGGGAGACGGAGGAGCGAGCCAAAGGCGCGTCTACTCGACCGGCGCGCATTACGTCACCTGGGAATCCCACCGAAGGCTATCGGGGAGCGGCTAATTTGAAGCGCCAGGGGCAGGCGAACCGGACTTCCGGTAGCGCTCAGACCTGACGAGTCCTGCAGGCTCCGTCTTGCCCAGGATACCGGCCAGACGGGACAGGAGATGCGAAGAGATGAGCCATTCGCTTCAGTCTGGAAAGCGGGTCGTTCCAACGCTAACCTGGCTACGATGGTAGCCATTGTGGTGAGGCGCAGGCCGTTGGCGGACGTAGTCGTTGGGCCGTGTTTTCCTCGGCGATTCCATCGACGTCCGTCAAGGGATCGAGGGCGGCTGATTGCCGATCCCAACGTTTCCATGGCCGCCTGGATGTCGGTCCGGCCGGCTGACCAATCCAGAGATTCACGACCGCACTCGTGGAGATGGCCAGCTTGATGGCCGTTGCGGTGCAGTCGCGATAGCCGTCCATATCCAGTCGGCAGCCGTATTCCTGGCGACGAGCGAAGTCGAAACGCAGTTGCCCTCCGGCCTCGGCGCACGGCACCGATGGCTGCTGCGGCGGTCACGGCCCGTACTGCGGCCACGGCCATAGTCGTCTCAGCCACGGATGGCAATGTGCGTGCCTTCTCTTGAGGGCCAGATAGTGCTGCAATTCGATGCTGAAGTGCCCCACATGCCTGATTCGAAGGAGGAGAAGAGAGAAATGCGTGAAGACCCTGACACGGCCTGTACGAGCGGCAGCACTCATTCCCTTCCTAGCTGTGATTTTGACACCCGTTCTGGGGATAACCTCCGGTACCGCCCGCTTCAGCGGCAAATTGTCGACATGCAGGGACAGCCCGTGCAGGGGACGCATGTCGCCTTCATCTGGACGATAGTTCGGAACCTCGCCTCGAGCACGAAACGGACGATGCCGGGCAGTTTATCCTCGATATGCCGGGTGGTCGTGTGGATCGCTGGTTCGATTAGAGGTATCCCGTCCCCACTTCAAGCCAGCTACGTGGCAGGCGGACAGTGCGGCTCTGGATAGCCTGAATCGGGGCGAGTCAGTCCGTGTGCCCGATCTCGATTGGAGCGGCAGGTTACGCCAGGCTTTTGGATTGCCGCGGTCATCTTTGCCGGAATGCTGGTCCTGGTTGTAACCGAACGCCTGCACAGCACAGCCGCAGCCCTGTTGGCCGCAGCGGTCGTGCTGGTCGTCAGTCTCGCCGGTCGGGCCATCGACGAGGGGCTTTTTGTCATCGATTTTGAGGGGGCCATCGGCTACGTCGACTTTGAGGTCATCTTCCTGGTGCTGGGCATGATGATCATTGTCGGTACCATCGAGCGCACCGGCATCTTTCAGTGGACAGCCTATCAGGCCTACCGCATCTCCAAGGGCAAGCTCTGGTTGCTGGCGGTCTTCCTCATGGTGCTGACTTCCGTGGCCTCGGCCCTGCTGGACAACGTGACGACCATGCTGCTGGTGGCGCCCATCACGCTGCAGATCGCGCTCACCTTGCGGGTCAATCCCCTGGCCCTGCTGATCCCCGAGATGCTGGCCTCCAACGTGGGCGGCATTACGACCCTCATCGGCACGCCGAACAACATCTTGATCGGATCCTACGCCGACCTGGGATTCAACGATTTTCTGACCAATCTGACCCCTGGGGTGTTGATGGTGCAGGTGGCCCTTACGCTCTATGTGCTCTGGGTTTTTCGCAGGTCATACCATGCTGACGAAAAGTCAGACTCGGAAGCACTCCTGGCGCTGTTGAAAGAGCACGCCCGCATCACCGAGCCGGCCGTCCTGCGCAAGGCGGGTGCGGTGTTTGTCGTTACCCTCCTGCTCTTTATCTTTGGCGAACAGTTTCACTTGACCCCAGCCGTGACCGCAATGCTCGGCGGGGCGGCCACCCTGGTGGTTGTCCGGGCGGACGTCAAGAGATCCTGCGCGTGGTCGACTGGACCACCCTGTTTTTCTTTATCGCGCTCTTTATCGTCGTCGGCGGCTCCAGGAAGTGGGGCTCATCAGCCTCATCGGAATGAGCATCACAGCCTGGTGGGCGAAAACTTGACAGCGGCTACGCTGGTGACGATCTGGGGTTCGGCCATGCTGTGCCTCTTGATCCCCACCGTCCCGCTCACGGCCGCCCTTCTGCCGGTGGTCGGCTTTCTGAGCCGGACTATCCCCGGAGCAAGCAGCAACGTCTTGTACTACAGCTTGTCCATGGGCTCGGCTTTGGGGGCCAACAACTCGTTGATCGGCGCAACCAACAACATGGTCACGGCTGGGATTGCCCCAGCGAGCCGGATTTCCCATCTTCTTTCGCGCTTTCATCAAGGTGGGTTTCCGGCCGTACTGCTGACGCTGGCAGTTGGCACAGTATGGATACTCATCCAGTTCTAGGAGGCGGGTCATGGCCAAGATTCTTTGTGCTACCAGAGGAGGACAAGAGAGCTACCGCGCGCAGGACGCAGCCAGCAAACTGGTCCGAGAGCCAGGCGACGAGCTCTTTTTCCTGTACGTCGTGAACATCGAGTTCCTGGACAACACCGCCCGGGCTGTCCGCCCCGACATCGTGGAGGCGGAAATGGAAAAGCTGGGCAGGTTCTTGCTCGAGATGGCCCGCGAACGGGCGGCCGAGCAAGGGGTGAAGGCCGAGGTCATGCTCCGCCACGGCATGCTTGGGGAGGAACTGGCGGCGGTCGCCTGCGAACTCCAGGTCGACACCATTATGTTGGGCGACCAGCCGAGGGAAGCGTCTACTCCCTGGAAGAGTTGGAGTCCTTTGCCGCTGAACTCGGAGTTGCTACCGGTTGCCAGGTTCTGCTTCTCTGAATGTCTGATCGTGCTCTGCTCGCGCGGGCGATCAGGGCTCAGCCGCTGGCTGATGGGCAGTGTGGCCGATCGTGTGGTGCGTGGAGCCACCGTACCGGTTCTGTTGGTCCGCTCCCGAAAGGAAGAGGATTAGCAGAGTAGGAATGTGCGCCTCAGTACAAGGGCCACACAATCGGCAGAACGATGGCCACGAGAATAAAGAGAGCTACATTCAACCAGACGCCCACCTTGGTATAGTCGGCAAAGCGGTACCCCCCGGGCCAAAGACCAGCACATTGGCCTGGTGCCCGATGGGCATCAGGAAAGATGTGGAAGCCGCGATCACGACGGCCATCACAAAGGTTCGGGGATTGGCCCCAACGTCCGAGCAGCATCAATGGCGATAGGCACGACCAGAACCGTTGCCGCTGCGTTGGACATCACCTCGGTAAGCAGTGCTGTCATGAGATAGATGCCCATCATGACCGCCAGGACGCCGAACTCCCCTACGACCGTAGTGAGCTGTTCCGCCAGGAAGGCAGCGGTGCCCGTATTCTGCATGGCAATGCCCAGGGGCGAACATGCCGGCGATGAGAAACACCGACTTCCACTGAATCGACCTGTAGGCCTCGTCCATCGTCAGTACGCCCGTCATGACCATCAGGATGGCGCCGATGAGCATGGCCTGGGAAACGTGCAGGATCCGCAGGCTGACGACCACCAGTACGCCAGCCAGGATCAGAATGGCGATGCCAGCTTGTGCGCACGCCGGGGCTCGGCAGGCGGCGAATCGAGGACCAGGAACTCATCGTCTCGCCTCAGGTGGGCTACCCGCTCCTGCGAGCCCTGCATCAGCAACACATCGCCCAGTTCCAGCGGTATGTCGGCCAGGCCGGACACCAGCGACTCCCCTTGATGCCGGATGGCCAGAACCGTAACGCCATAGCGGGCCCGCAAAATCGCCTCTCTTCAGCGTCTTGCCCTCGAAACGGGACCGGGGAGCCAGCGAGACTTCGGCGGTTTCCAGTTGCCCGGAACCGGAGCGACTCTGCCCATTTCCGGTCGTCAAGTTCGGGCAGTCTCTCCAAACCCAGGGCTTCACTAGCCTTGAGAATGCTGTCAGGCGGGCCGGAGACCACCAGGACGTCCTTCGACCTCAATCGCAGGGCCAGCCGTCGCTGGAAGGGCAGCGCCATTGCGCCGAACCCGGAATCCGACGTTCAGGTCGTACTGCTCACCCAGCTGAGTCTCGGCCAAAGTCTGTCCGATAAAGGGCGATTCGTCGCCAACCTCTACCTCGGTGGCATAGCCTCGCCAGAATTTGGAGCGCGTGGACCAGGTCTCCGCCAGGCGTCCGCGACGGCAAGAGATGGCGGCCGATCAGCACAAAGTAAAGTATGCCTGTGATAAGACCAGGATGCCCATGGGTAAGAAGTCGAGAAACCCAAACGGCTCCATGCCGCCGTAGGACTCCATGATGCTGGTGGCCAGGATATTGGGCGGCGTACCGATCAAGGTCATGTTGCCGCCCAGCAGGGACACAAAGGCCAGGGGAATGAGCAGCTTGGACACCCGGACATCGATGCTCCGCCCGACACTGACCACCGCCGGGAGCAGGATGGCCACTCCGCGAATGTTGTTCATGACCGATGACATGACGCCCACGGTCACCATGATGACCAGCCATGCGGACGTAGTTGGCGCCGGCCTGCAGCATTGAGCTGGCCACTTCTGTCCGCCACCCCGCTGACGAAAAGGGCGCCACTGACGATATAGACCGCCCAGACCGTGATCGGCCGTGCTGGCGAACCCGGAGAATGCCTCCTCGATGGTGACCAGCCCGGTCAAGGAGAGGGCGATCAGGACGAGCATGGCGATGACATCGACACGCAGTTTCTCGGTGACAAAGAGCACCACGGCGCCGGCGAGAATGGCCAGGACCAGAATCATTTCAATCGTCATGGAATCCCTCGATGCCTTGCTGGACCGGCCAGCATCACTTGTGCTCAGCCAGGCTACAGAGAATCAATGTGATTCATCGATACGCTCTGTATGCCAGGCCCGGAAGTATGGTTTCCTCTTTCAAATGCTGGCAAAAAACAGTACCAACGATGTATCAAAAACAGTGGGCGTGTGCGATTCTTGCGACATGAAGGGGGGGCGCGAGGGACATGTGGTGCAAAATGTGGGCTTCACACATTTTGCACACGACCACATATAGGACCGATTCAACCACAAAACCAGCCCAGCACCGCTCGGCTGACTGCTGGCATGGTTGGTGACATAGATCGCGGGCAATCCCCAGAAGATGCGAGCTAGAGCCGATTCGTGATAGCTAGCCCAACGGCGGAACCACGCCCAGTTGCTGCAGAAAGCCGAGATAGTCCGAGTGCTCAAACTCTTCCACGATCTTGCCCTCCGCGAGGCCGGACCAGGATGCAGCCAACCAGGGTCACCTCCTTGCCGGTGGGCGGGATGGGGAGGAAGGAGATTGCCCGGTGTTTTCCGCCCACGTGTAGCGATAGGCGATGGTGCTGCCCTCCGCCACCATATAAGCCGTAGGAAATGCGCAGCTCGGTGTAGGCGCCGCCATGCCCGTCATGCTCGCCTTGAGCCGTCCAGACCCACAAGGTCTCGGAAACGGGGGGCGATGCCAGACATAGTCAGGGGCGTATATTCGTCCAGAGCGTCCAGGTTGCCCTTCAGCCAGGCTTCCTCCCGGGCCCAAAAATATTTGGCTTTCATCTCTTCCAGCGACATTGGACAGTCTCCTTTCTCTTCAAAAACAATTCTTATCAAATCATGTCAATACTGCACGGCAGGGCAGAACGGCCTCGCGAATCGCCTAAAGGATGCCCACAGCCATCCGCGCTCTCGAGGGCTCATCATCAGCCCCAGTGCTAGTCAGCCCGGTGCTCAAGAAGGCAAGCATGCGTCAGAGGTGTCAGGCTAGGCAGATACCAAAGCCCACTGACCGCCCTCTTCACGCCGGCACCTCCTCACCCCATCGTTCCTGTTTTTCCGGCACATGCTGCGCGCTCACGACAGAGAAACCGGTGCTGGGATGCCGATCTGGGTCAGGTCCACCACCGAGTCGCAGAATCCGGTGGTACACATGGTAGAAAAAGCCGATCTGCCTTCCAGTCGTTGAGCCACTCTTGTCCATCAATCAGATACCTGAAACGATAGCGCTGTCCCGATATCAGGCCTACGGTGGCTTGCCAACTTGCATCTTCTCTTTCTTTATATCTGGTACTCTACCAATCTCCTCCAGAGCTCGAGCACAGACCCTGCGGAACAATTGAACAATGAGATAAGAAATCCGCAGGAGCCTGTGTCGCACAACCGCTCGATGCGGCCGGCTCAGGGGAATGCCCAAACCAGCTCGCTTCAACCTACTCGTCTTCTTCCTCTCGTCATCGCGTCCCACGACCAATCGTAGGCCCAATCGAGCTCCAGTGGGTCTGTCGCGATCACTTCGAGATTCGAGCCACGGTGGGGACAAGCGAGTTTCTGACCCAGCGTTGATGAGGGTCGACCACCGAATTCGACCGGCGCAATCCGGGCATAAGGTACTGGGCATGATCCGGGCTCCTTTCCGTTTCGAGAACTTCATAGCCTGCACACCGAGGCTGTGCAGGCAGGTAGGCTAGCGGCATTCAAAAGGTGAGCAAAAACAATACCAACGATGTCGCAGAAAGCCATGACCGTACGATTCTTGCGACATGGACATGAGATCACGCAAGACGGAGGTTCACCTCCCGATCAGATTGTCATGAGCGCACAACCCGGATCTGGGACACATCCCCGGCCAGCTCATTGAACTCGGAGAAGGGGATCGCCGTAAGAGTCTGGGTCGAGCTGACACCGAATCGGTTGGCCAGCAGGGCCACCCTGGCCGCAGTGGCGGCGTTGGGTGCCTC
Organism: uncultured Chloroflexia bacterium; assembly: GCA_963783445.1. GTDB lineage: Bacteria > Chloroflexota > Anaerolineae > JAAYZQ01 > JAAYZQ01 > CAWANP01. The sequence goes on from CAWANP010000004.1 coordinate 590,112, forward strand.
AAAGATGTGCATGAAGTCATAGGATCCAAGTAGTGCATAGCTTGCGACTCGCCGGACCTCCGGTACGGATTAGTCAATTCTTGGTCAAACCGCTGGTCCATCTCGCCTAAATCCATCATCTCACCGGCTGAGGCCGCTGATACCTTGGATAGTAAAACAGAGGTGGTCATAGTAGTCATGGTTCTCACACCTCCTTAAACACAGCCTTCGCCTACTCAAACATACACTTGTCTAAAGGGGACCACGAAAAGGGGACCACGCGACTCAAGCGAAATAGCGATCCCCTTTACACCTGCTAGCCCTAACGACGTCAGTAATCGGGCATGGGCGGCATGGGTGCCTTTGCTCCGCAGGGATGTCGCTGATGAGGGCTTCGCTCGTCAGGATCATGGACCCGATGCTGGCCGCATTCTCCACTGCGCTACGGGTACCTTGACGGGGTCGATGATGCCCTGCGTCACCATGTTGACGTACACCTCACGCAGCACGTCGTAGCCCACGTTAGGGTCGCCCTGCTCCTTCTGCTGGCGCCGCACGTTCTCGACGATGACCGCGCCATCCGTCCGGGTTCGAGGGCCAGCTGCCGCATTGGCTCCTCCAGCGCCCGGCGGACAATGGTCACACCGGTCTGCTCGTCTGGGAACTCCATCTTGATGTCGGCCAGCGCGGAGGTGGCGTTGATCAGCGCTACGCCACCACCAGGAACGATGCCCTCTTCCACCGCCGCACGGGTCGCGCTCAGCGCGTCCTCTACTCGATGTTTCTTCTCCTTCAGCTCCACCTCGGTGCCGGCACCTACGCGAATGATGGCCACCCCACCGGAGAGCCTGGCCAGCCGCTCCTGCAGCTTCTCCTTGCAATAGTCGGACGTTGAGACGTCGATCTCGGCCTGGATCTGGTAGATCCGGCCAGGATACTTTGACTGATGGCCTCATCCTCAACGCCGACGATGGTCGTGTCCTCCTTGGTCGGATCACCTTCACCGCCCTGCCGAGGTCGCTGACTTGGGTGGTTTCCAGCTTGCGGCCCATCTCCTAGGTAATCACCTGGCCACCTGTCAGCGCCGCGATGTCTTGCAGCATGGCTTTGCGGCGGTCGCGAAACCTGGGGCCTGGACTGGCCAGGACAGTTAAACACACCCCGCAGCTTGTTCAGCACCAGTGTTGCCAGCGCCTCGCCATCCACATCCTCGGCAATGATCACCAGGTTCTTCCTGCCGGTCTGTACCATCTTTCCAGCAATGGTATGAGGTCCTGGCTGAGGAGACCTTCTTGTCATGGATCAGGAACAGGGGTTGCCGGCACGGCCTCCATCCGCTCAGGGTCGGTGACAAAGTAGGGCGAGATATATCCCCGTCAACTGCATGCCCTCCACGTACTCTGTCTCGAAGGCGAGGCCCTTGCTCTCCTCGACGGTGATGACACCGTCCTTGCCGACTTTTTCCATCACTTCGGCGATCAGCTCGCCATCTCCTTGTCATTGGCGGAGATGGCCGCCACGTTGGCGATCTCTTCCTTGGTGTCAATGTCCGTTGCCATCGCTCGCAACGCCTCCACCACCGCCTCCGACGGCTCTTCGGGGCGATGCCATTCTTGATCAGCATCGGGTTCGCCCCGGCAGCCACGTTCTTCAGGCCTTCGTCGACGATCATCTGGGCTAGCACCGTGGCTGTCGTCGTGCCGTCGCCGGCCACACGTTGGTCTTGGTAGCTGCCTCCTTCAGCAACTGCGCGCCCATGTTTTGAAACGGTTCTTCAAGCTCGATCTCCTTGGCCACCGTTACCCCGTCATGGGTGATCGTGGGCGCGACCCCACTTTTTGTCAAGGGCCACGTTCGGCTCTTAGGCCCCAGCGTAACCTTGACCGCATTTGAAAGTGCATCCACGCCTTTCTTCAGGTCCCGTCGCGCACTTTCGGAAAAGACCAGTTGCTTTGCCATTTCTATCTACTCCTTTTGCACTCCTGCCGCCTTCGCGCACAAGAGCAGCATCGTAGCAATTGTGAAACACCATTGGCCTCCACAATTGCGGCTATTAAGAATGGCTAGAATATCGCTCTCCCTGAGGATCAAGTACTTCCTCGCCAAGCTTGACCTCCGTGCCGCCGTACTTGGCATATAGTACCCGGTCGCCCTCGGCCACGTCGATCGGGATGCGCTCGCCTTCGGCGTCGTCCCTACAACAGGACCGGCCGCGATAACCTTGACCTCCTGGGGCTTTTCCTTGGCCTGTTTCGGGTAATAGATGCCGCTGGCTGTTATCTCGTCGCGTCGATGGGTTCCACCACCAAGCGGTCCGCTAATGGTCTGAGTTTAAGTGCCATATGTCGAAAACCTCCTCGCGCCTCTTCAGGCACGTAGCCGGCAGTGACGGAGAGGAGGACCAGCCCCTTCGGCCTCCGTTCTCTTCACAGAAGCGTACTTTATGGTTGGTCTCGATTTGGATAGCCTTCGGGGCTTGACCTCTTCTGCCTTTGCTGCGCGAACAGTGACCTGGTGTCAGCCGGTTCAAGGACACGATCCATGTGCTCTCTTCTCAAGGATACTCCATTTCGGCCGGAGCGCATGGGCAGGAGACTGATTCCTATCGGGACAAATGACCCATGGGGCTCCTTCTCTGCTACTGCTGCCGATGCGCTCCCACCATTGAGGCATTCGCACTGGGTCGGTCGGGCGTGGGGATGCGCACCCTAACCACCACTCCTTGCCCGGCCTCGCTCTCGATTTCCAGGCTGCCCCCAATCTGAAACAGCCTTCTCGCATGAGTTAGCCCCATGTGACCGGAGTATTCGACCAGGGGGTCGAATCCCACTCCGTTGTCTTCCAGCTTGAGTGTGATTTCTCCGGGGCTGATGGCCAACCCAATCTTGACCCTCTTGGCCTGAGCGTGCTTGACCGTGTTGTTCAGCGATTCCTTGAGCGATGCGATAGAGGGCCTCTTTTCTCAAAGGAAGGATTGGCTCCGAAGAACTCGGTATGAACCTCCAGCTTTCTGGGTTCCCAGGGCTGCCGCTTGCGGGTGAGGGCCACGACCAGCCCCTCGCGGTCCAGAATCGGGGCAGTAGCTCAAGATCAGGGCTCGCATCTGGCCAGTTCCGCTTCAGCCAGGGAAGCACATAATCCAGCGGCTCAGCCAGAGTGGCTTTCAACTCTGGTGCGAGGGCAGCGCGATCCAACAACTCGCTGGCGGTGCGCGCCCCAGGCCGACACCGTACACACCTGTGACACCGGTCGTGCAAGGTCTCGGGCCAGTTTCTGCCGCTCCTCCAGAGCTGCCAACCGCTGTGCCTGCCCGTACAACCGGGCGTTTTCGATGGCGATGGCTGCCTGGTTTCGATCGCCTGCGAAGGCTGACGTGATGCTGCACATAGGCTCCAGGCTCGCAGTGATGAACGCTGAGCCAACCGATATGCCGCTCCCGGACCTTCAACGGCACTCCAACCCAGGTGCGCACGTACCCCATCTCCTGGTCCAGGTACTCGCCGAACGCCTGTCGGAAAGCCTGCGCCAGCCAAGAATCTCCCAGGACGTCACCAATGATGAGCGGCTTATGCCCCTCCATCGCCTCCCAAAGCTCGCCCGCTTCCTGTCGGCTGGATGCATCTCTACCTGCACTTCGCGAGGGATGGGTCCGCGGTGGGCAACGTTGCGCAACTCGTCGCCTTCCAGGATCAACACGCTGGCCCCGTCATAGGCCACGACCTGCTGGAGTTGCTCCGGAAACATCTCCAACAGTAGCGGCAGGTCCAGGGTGGAGGCGAGTTTGGCGGATACATCAGCAGCATGGATAGCTCTTGGGTACGTTCCTCGACCCGTTGCTCCAGCAGATGGTAGGCCTCTACCTCTTCGGTGATGTCCCGAACCACGGCCAGAGCGTGCGGTCCTCCTCCATATGCAAAGCCCGTTCCGACCACTTCGATGTGGAACGGTGAACCGTCCCGTAGGTCCCGCGCCCGGCCATGAAAGTCGCGTCCGGCCTTGACCATCTCGATGGACTGCTCAAAGAGGGAGAGAGCCAGCATGGATGAACCGGCTGGGCTCCAGACCACGGAACTCCTCGACCGAGTAGCCGTGCATCCGGGCAGCTGCCGGGTTCAAGTCCACGAGATGCCTTTCAGGTCAAAGACGAGTAGGCCGTCACTCGTGGATTCAAGGACGCTGCGGTACTGGACTCCCGTTCCGTAGGGCCCTTCAGCTCGTTGGTGCTCGGCGTCGTCTTGGCGGGATCCTCTACCCTACGTCACTCCACAGGTTCCAGCGACACTAGGCCGCTGCGCACGGCGTGGAGGACCGCCTGGGTACGGCTGGTCACCGCCAGCTTGGCCAGAATACTACGTGGGTCCGAGCCGTCTTTTCGGCGATGACCAGTTCCGCGGGCGATTTCCTTATTGAGTTGCCCAAGGCCAGTTGCCGCAGCACCTCGGTCTCCCGCTCTGTCAACGGTTCTGGGGATTCTGGGGGGTAGGCACCTCTCGTAGGAGTCGCGTCGGCGACCAGCGGCGACATCGGCACCTGCCCGGCCGCTGCGGCCTTGATGGCCCAGCCACAGTTCATCTGCCTGGGTGTCCTTGAGCAGATAGCCAATGGCTTCCCGCCCTGTATCGCCGAATAGATGGCCCTGTCCTCCAATACACTGGTCAAGGGTGATCACTTCGACTTGGGGCAGTTCAGAAGCGAATGGCCTCGGTTGCAGCGATGCCGTCCATTACCGGCATCAGCAGGTCCATCAGGACTACGTCCGGTTCCAGCTCGTGGGTCAGGCGCAGAGCTTCGGCGCCGTTGGCAGCCTCACCCACAACCTCCAACTCGGGGTCCAGAGCCAGGTACATGCGCAACCCCTGGCGCACCACACCATGGTCATCCGCTACCAGGATCCTGATCCCCATTGCGCCTCCTCCTTTGCCATTGATGCGGCAAATGTCCCAGGACAGACCGGTCCTTTGCCCAATGCAGTCAGTCTTCGAATTGATTATAATACGGGCATGCGGAGTCTCAAAATCACAGGTACTCCTGCACAGATAGAAGGGGGATAGGGGATGATCCCAGTCCTGATTGTTGACGGGCTGACCGACGTTCGAAGGGGTTTGCGATGTGTCATCGAGCCAGACATGACAGTCGTCGGCGAGACGGGCAAGGTCGGTGAAGCCGTCGACCCTCGCCCAGGCCTCTTGACCCTGATGTGATTGTGGTCGACATTGGAGGAATGCACGGCACGGAGGACATGGATCCCCTTCAGCGCCTGCGTGCCACGGCTCCCGCCACCTGCGTGATTATTGTCCTCACCCTGCACGGGGACGAGGACACGCGCGCGCGAGCCCGTGAAGCCGGCGCTCAGGCTTTCCTGGAAAAAGAGCGCAGGCGCGACGGACCTGCTCGAGGCTATCCGTGGCCTCGCGGCCTGCCGACCCCTGGATGACAGCCGGGTCATGTCCGGCATGCTAAGCAGCGCGCCGACCAAGGGTCAGACGGGATTCGAACTACTACGTCTGAAATGTCGCGTCTAGGGGCGAGCATTCTGGTTGGGGAAGAAGCGGTAGGACTGGAGAGGATATGATGGAAAGAGGTCAAATGATGGAATGAACTATTGGCTGCACTGGACGATCCGGACATGGCCGTGAGCCTGGCTGCCGCTGACGCGCTGGGCCGGATAAGTGACCCAGCCTCCGTTCCCGGTCTCTTGATCGCGATGGAGCATCCATCCGAGAGAATGCAACTGGGAGCAGCGCACGCCCTAGGCATGATGGGAATCGAGGCAGCCGTCGAGCCGCTGCGGACCATGTTACTCCGGGCGCAGGGTTTGGAGGTCAGCGTAGCTGGGGAGGCTCTAGGGCGCATCGGAAGCCCAGCGGCAACCGAGGCTCTGCTCACAGCCTTGGCCGATGCACGGCCGACGGCCCGCTGGCACACGGCCATGGCCTCTCTCGAAGTGATAGGCGAGCCTGCTGTGGCGCCGCTGGCAGCGATGCTGGATAGCCAGGACGTGGACGCTTGCCGAAATGCCGCCCAGGCGCTGGGCTGGATTGGAGCGCCTGAGGCCGCTGAGGCCCTGGCATACGTGCTCAGGACGGACAGCCACCCTGGCGTGCGCGGCCAGGCTGCCTGGGCACTGGGGGCGAGATTGGTGATTCCTCAGGAGTACCCCTGGCTGCATCCGCGCGCCGGGCACTGGAACGAGCTCAGTTGCGGGATTCAGCAGACGAAGTGCAAATAGCAGCAGAGTGGGCCCTGTCCCGTGTCCCGGCGCAGTCGGCGACGGCACACGGTTGGTCTGAGCGTTGGGCGCCGATGCTCGGCGAGTTGCAGATGGCGCGCTGGCTGATACTGGCCCTGTCGTTGGCCGGGGCGGTGTGGTTGATGATGGGCACAGGCTCTGCTCAGGGCCGTGCCCCTGCGGCTGCGGCACCGGCGTCGCTAGGCTAGGCGTGCTGGGCCTGCGACTACCTGCTTGGCACGCCGCGAGCCGATGGTCTAGGAGGTCGATGATGAGGGCAGTTGCCTATCCACTCAACTGCATCGTGTTTAGCTTGGTCAGGCCAGGACGATTGCCCTGGGCCGGAATCGCCGTCCGTCCGAGGAGGACAGAGAGATGGCAGGGTCTAAGCGAGCCATGGGTCCCATCAGGGTGCGCTGGGGGCTAGTGCTGTTCCCTAGCCCTAGCCTTGCTGATCCTCTGGGGCGAGTTGAGCTCGCGGCCTCGGCCATCATCTCTACTGTGCGGTAGTGCGATAGCCTGTGCAGCAGGAGGATAGGAGCATGCACAAACGGGTCTTGTTACCACTTGATGGGTCCACGATCGCCGAGCAGGCATTGCCGCATGCTATAACAGCAGGCCGAACGCTTCCGAGCGGATTGATCCTGCTGCAAGCCATCGGACCCCGTCGCAAGGCGGTGTCTTGATCTAACCCTTGGAGCTTGGCTGGGTACAGGAGCAAGCCTGTGAATGGGGCTCGTGACTATCTGGAGAGTATCGCTACTCGAGGTTCGGCTGCGGGGCATACCGTAAGGTGGCTCACCTTCCCCCAGGGCTGCTTGATGAGGCGATCACCCAGTTCGCTGAGACGAACGGCGTGGGCCTGATTAGGGTGATTTCCTCCCGAGGGGCATTCGGGGCCGAGTCGCTGGCTGATGGGCAGCGTAGCCGACAGAGTCGTTCGCGGCGCTGCTATGCCCTGTGCTGCTGGTACGGGGGCATGGGGGCAGGAGGGATGGGTGGCATAGGGGGGCCATAAGGGGGCACAACGCTCCACTCAACTCAGGCGGACCTATTGTGGTGGAACTGGCACAGGCCCCAGGTGAGGACAGGCTCAAAAAGAGATTTGATGTCGCGGTGTGTTTATGTGGCTGCGAGCTTCGGGTCATCGGGCGGCACCCACCTCGCAGGCGCAGTCCGTGTCACTAGCGCGATCGCCACAATTTTCGCTTATGATGGTACAACAGCAGCACAGGCACCGAGAAAAGTGGCTTCTGACTTCTTTCGTAGGGGCCGGTTGCAGGGCGTGAGTTGTGCCCTTGAAGCTTTCGAGGACACAGCCAGTGATGCGAGTGTTCAGTGAACTGTCTCAAGGACCTCTACTCTTTGAAAACAAATCCCAGAAGAAGGGGAAGCATGAGGACAGAACAATGACTATCAATGCATGGGCGGCAAACAGAAACTGGGGGACGCTGGTGGTGCTCCTGCTGGGCATGCTGGCACTGCCCTCACTCACCATGGCCGACGACACCGAGGAGGTCCTCCTGGATAGGTTCTCCGGGAAGGAAGCTGGGGCATCGTCGCTGCCGGCCAGGGCATGCACCGCGGCTTCAAGCCCGGTCCCGGGCGAGATCGTGATCGACGTCCCAGGAACGGGCTGTGGAGGCTGCCTACCTGTATTGGTCGGGATACGCGCCACTCACGGGGGGGGCGATGACACCGTGATCCTGATCCGGAATAGTGATGGCGCCTCGCTCACGCTTGTTGCGGACGCGGAAACCGGCACGTACGGTCCCAAGTTCTGGATCGGTGGTTACTACTATTATGTCTATGTCGCCGAGGTTACGTCGCTGATCAAACCTGGCCAAGACACCTACGCCGTCTCCGACTTTGGCGGGTCTATGGTGCGGCGCGATGGAGCCGGCGTTATGGTCGTCTATGAGGATACCAACCTGCCCGTGCGCTGGGTCGCTATGGGGAGATGGCCTGGACCGTTTCTACCGGGACTGGGGAGAAGGAGCCCGGGGTGAGACAGCGGCCAACTGCGTCGTCATGACCGAGCAGCCTTTTGAGCGGCAGGATGGAGTTCTGGATGTTCGCCGCCGAGATCGTCCGCCTGGGGCTAGAGGAGGAGCCGCGGCCCAATGCCCTCTGGTACCTGACGGGCACCGACGGTGTCTCGATCCCAACAGATCTGGTCAATGCCCCTACCGATGGCCCGGTCATCGGTAGGCTGATCCAGGGCCCGCCAGACTACCCCTTTGGCTCCTACAGCGATCCTCAGTGGGATTCCTACACCAATGAGGTGACCATCCCGGCCGGCCATAGCTGGGTCTGTCTCCAGATGGAGTCCGCTGTCGATCCTCAGGGACGCGAGCTGGCGCCCTGCCAGTGGCATTCTGCTGGCCACCGGCCGCCGGATGAGGATCGAGGAGGAGCCTCCACCGACACCGACACAACCACCCAGCCCCACGCCCACGAACACGCCTCCTCCGACGCCGACCAGCACCGCCACGCCCAGGCCGCCGATCCCCGGGCGGTGCCGGAGGCCTCGACATTGAGCCTGTTGGGCAGCTCGGCCGTTGCGCTGGCTGGCTACGCCGCGCTGCAGATGCGGGCGCGGCGCCGCAAATGAACTCACCAAAGTCCTGGCCTTTCTCTCGCTCAAGCCAGGACTTTGGTGAGTCCCTCGGTTCGCTCGGGAGGGACCTCAGTCCAGCCGTCAACCACATCTGTAGTGTGAAACGGCACTAGAAACGGTACCAACAATCTATCACACACAGTAGATGTGTACGACTCTTGCGACATGGGGAGAAGCGCAGGCGAGATGGGCATCGGACCAGCTCTAGCCACTGTTCATGACTGTCCCTATCTTGATGCAGGATACAACCCTATTACGATAGGGACACAGGGGCTGGGACACCGGTGTGGGTCAGGTCCACCACCGAGTCGCACAATCCGCCCGGAAGCCTATCATAGAAATGGCCATCAGCCTTCCAGTCATTGAGCCAGTCCTGGCCATCAAGCAGATGCCTGAAACGGTAGTACTGGCCCCGGGTCAAGCCGACAGTGACCTGCCAGTTTCCGTTGGTGCGGGTCTGAAGCATCGGAGTCGAGGTGGCATCCCAGTCGTTGAACTCCCCCACCAGGTTCACCCGGTCCGCCCACGTTGTCGAAGGCACGGAGAATGTGACCTGAGCCTGGTCTGTTCCAGCAGCCAACTCTTTCTTTATCATCTCGTATTGACCAGTTTCCTCCCAGAGCTCGAGCACAGACCCTGCGGAACAATCGAAAAATGAGATAGGAAATCCGCAGGAGCCTGTGCTTGCACCAACGGCTCGATGCAGCTGGCTCGGGGAGTGCCCAAACCAGCTCGCTTGAACCTACTCGTCTTCTTCCTCTTCCTCGTCGTCCCACGACCAATCGTAGGCCCAATCGAGTTCCAGAGGGTCCGTCGCGATCACTTCTAATTCGAAGCCACAGTGGGGACAAGCGAGTTTCTGACCCAGCGTGGCATGAGGGTTGAACTGAATTCGACCGGCGCAATCCGGCCATAAGGTACTGGGCATGATCGGGGCTCCTTTCCGTTTCGAGATTCATAGTCTGCACACCGAGGCTGTGCAGGCTAGTGTAGGCTAGCAGCATTCAAAAGATGAGCAAAAACAGTACCAACGATGTCGCAGAAACGAGTCTACCGTACGACTCTTGCGACATGGACAGGTAGCTATGTGGTTGCCTTGGTGAGCTTTGGCTTGTGAGCCCGGATATCCTCGGCAAACGTCATTATGGCACGAGCCTACCCGGAAAAGCGCACGCGGACCGTCGATTCGTTCGTAGTCGGCGCTTCATTGCCTTCTTGGGGTGACGGACGGCGATGAATCGTTTACTACGAGATTTGCCAACTCGGACCGCCTGGCTACCCTTCACTTTGATATCGCACCGTGCCCCGCAAGCGGAGGAGCAGATTGAGCCAGGTCCGGACCGGCCATGGTGCCGAGGCTGGAAGTGCTCTGAAGACCCAGGAGCCTCTTCCCCGAGCACCGGTGCTGGACCCTGGCAGTCGATACTGCCTCGGCAATCGACTCTGCCGCGGGAAGATGCCCGCGGCCCCAGGATTCGCCTGGGTTCAAAGTTGACAAGTTCCCCCTGCCCATGGTAGCATCCTGAACTGTCGCTTCCCCACAGTGGACTCCTGGAGAGCGACGTCTGGCCCGATGGTAAGATACACAAGGGAGCACACCGGTGTTCGAGAAACTGACTGTAGGGGATTTTACGGCTGAACCCGGCGACAAGGTTGTTGGAACACAAAAGATTGAGGTCGCGGGCCACCAGGTAGAGATACCACTATTCTTGATTGCCGGCGCGGAACCGGGGCCCACGTTGGTGGTGACCGCGGGGATCCACGGCTCGGAGTACGCCTGCATTGCTGCCGCCCTGGAACTGGGTCAAAGCCTGGAACCGGAGGGCTTGCGAGGACGGGTGGTGGTAGTTCCCATCGCCAATATGCCGGCATTCCGGGCTTGCTCAATCTATGTCTGCCCGCTGGATGGTATCAACCTGAACCGGGTATTTCCGGGCAAGGCCGGCGGGACGGCTTCGGAGCAACTGGCTTTCTGGCTCTTTGAGAACGTGATGCTACAGGCCGACTACTACCTGGACATGCACGGCGGCGACATGATCGAGGCCCTGATCCCCTTCAGCATCTACAACCGCTCCGGCGATGACGCGGTCGACCATAAGTCTGTGGAGCTGGCCAAGGTCTTTGGCATCCACTATATTGTGCGCAGCGAGACCAGCGGTTCCACCTACTCTGCGGCCTCTGCGGCCGGGATACCGGCAATGATGGCCGAGTCGGGGGGACAGGGTATCTGGCCACCAGAGGCTGTAGCTTTGCTGACCAACGGGGTAGACCGGCTCATGCGCCATCTGGGGATGCTGGAAGGTCCCGCACCCGATCCGGTGCCTACGCAGGTGCTGGAAAAGTTCCTCTGGCTGCGAAGCGAGCACGACGGTTACTACTATCCCACGGTGGAGGTCGGCGAGCGTGTGCGAGACGGACAGCGCATCGGGTGGATCACAGATTTTGAGGGGAATCTGCTCCAGGCTGTGGAGGCGCCCGCCGATGGCCGAGTGCTTTTCTTGGTGTCGTCCCTGGCGATCAACAAGGCTGATCCCCTGTTGGCTGTAGGGGCCTGAGATACGCTGAGTTCAGTTCGCCGCTTCCTGCCCACTCACCTTCGCTCCAGGCAGACCATAGTCCGCCGATCCCCGCTCCATGTGCTGGACTGTGTCCCCAAAGTGCGGGGATCGGGTCCAGCACGAGCAGGTTTCTCCCAGGATGGGCGAAGGTGTCCTGACCGAGCCCCAACGGCTGCGGTCGGAGACCTTGCCCAACTTGTATCAGAAAGCAGGTTTCTCCCTTGGATGGGCGAAGGTCTCCTGACCAAACCCCGGCGGCGGACTGCCAGTCGTTTCAGCATACGGGCGTGCTTTTTGCTCCACTCTCCAGCAGCGCCTGGTAGCCGTCGCGCATCTGGCGCGTCACCGGGCCCATGCGGCCGTCGCCGATGGTCCGGCCGTCCAGCTCGCCCACGGCGAAGATGCCGCCGGCCGTGCTGGAGAGGAAGATCTCGTCGGCGTTGTAGAGGTCGAACGGCTGGATGCGGCCCCTCCACCACGGGGATGCCGGCCTCGGCCGCCAGTTCCATGACCGTCTGGCCGGGTGATCGCCCACCAGGATGTTCTCCCGCGGGGGTGTAGAGGGCGCCGCTCTTGACCATGAAGACGTTGTAGCCCGGCGCCTCGCAGACGTAGCCCTCCATGTCCAGCTCGATGGCGTCGTCGGCGCCGGCCTCGTTGGCCTCCATACGCATCAGGATGTGGTTCAGGTAATTGCAGGACTTGATCTTGGTGCTGAGGCACTCGTCGGGGATACGCCGCAGGGAGGAGACGATCATGCGGATGCCCTGCGTCCTCGTCCTCGCCCTCCACCAGGGACATATAGGGCACGGCAAAGACAATGAGGCCCGGCGTGCAGTTGTAGGGGCTCATCAGGGGCTGGGCGCCCACGCCGCGGGTGGCAACGACCTTGACGTAGGCGTTGCGCAGCTTGTTGCGGCGCACCGCCTCCAGGACGACCTCTTGAGGGCCTGCTTGGCGAGCGGGACCTCGAGCTTGACAGCGTGGGCTGACTCGTACAGGCGGTCCAGGTGCTCGTCCAGCTTGAAGACCTGCGTAGTTCCAGGCACACAGGTATCATAGACCCCGTCGCCATAGAGGACGACGTGGTCAAAGACCGAGATTTTGGCCTCGCTGGCTCGGGAACGAACTCGCCGTTGACATAGACGATGGGTTCCTGGCTTTGTGCTTTTTCTGTCATTATGTCGACTCCTCTGGACCAGACCTCGGAGGTTGAAGAAAACCTCCGAGGTCAAGACTGCCACGCCGACCTCGGACGAACCGCAAGTTCGCGTCTGCCTTGAACCCCCGAGGTCAAGCGGGCACTCCATTGCCCACCACCTGCCCGTCGCGCAGGGTTACGACGCGCTGGGCGTAGGCCACGACACGGGGGTCGTGGGTGGCAAAGACAAAGGCGGTGCCGGTCTCCTTGTTCAGGCGCTGCATGATCTGCATGGCCTGCTCGCCGTTGGCCGTGTCCAGGTTGGCCGTCGGCTCGTCGGCCAGTACCAGCGATGGCCTGGGCGCCAGGGCGCGGGCGATGGCCACCCGCTGCTGCTCGCCGCCGCTCATCTGGTCGGGCCGGTGCTGGGCCCTATCGGCCAGGCCAACGGCCTCCAGCAGCTCCTTCACCCGCCGGTCCCGCTCCTTGGCCTCCACGCCGCTCAGCAGCAGCGGCAGATCCACGTTCTCATAGGCGTTGAGCACGGGCACGAGGGCGAAAAACTGAAAGATAAAGCCGATCTCGTCGCGCCGCAGGTAGGCGCGCTGGTTGGCGCTGTAGCCGGTCACGTCCTGGCCGTTGATTCTAATCGTACCGCTGTCGGGCATGTCCAGGCAGCCCATGAGCTGCAGCATCGTGGTCTTGCCCGAGCCGGAGGGACCGACCAGGGTCGTGAACTCGCCCTCGTCGATGCTCAGGCTCACATTGTCCAGCGCGCGGGTCTCGACCTCGCCGATGGTGTAGCTGCGGGATACGTTTTCCAGTTGTATGACTGCCATTGTGTGCTCCTTGATATTCACCGCGGAGGCGCGGAGGACACAGAGAGAACCAAAGAAAAGATTTTGTTCTTCTCTGTGCTCTCTGCGTCTCCGCGGTTCATCCCCTAGTATGAGTGCAGGGCCTCGACCGGCTCCAGGCGTGAGGCGAACCAGGCCGGGTAGAGGGAGGCCAGCAGGATGATAGCCAGCATCCCGATACCCAGCCCGAGAAAGGTGCCAGGTACAAAGCGCGCGTACATGACCGAGCCCATGGCGATGCTGCCCGCCACCGCGCCCATGTCGCCGGCCGGGATGCCAGCCGTCGATAGATAGAGCACGCCGGCGGAACCCAGCAGGAAGCCCAGGGCGAGACCGGCCAGGCCCAGCATGATGGCCTCAAAGAGGAACATCCACCGGATCTGCCCCCGGGTCATGCCCAGCGCGGCCAGGATGCCCATCTCGCGGAAGCGTTCAAAAACCGACATGAGCAACGTATTGGCGATGATCACGGCCACGATGAGCATCAGGATCAGGTCCAGAATATAATAAAAGCTCATACCCATCTCGACGGCCTGCAGCAGCAGGCTGTTCAGATCCCGCCAGGTGAGGGCCGCCACGCCCGGGGCTTGCAGGGCCGCGGCCACAGCCTCGGCATCGGCCTGTTTGTCCAGCAGCAGGACGACGGCGCTGGCCCGGTCCCCGGCCCCGGTGAAAGCCTGGGCCTTGGACAGCGGTAGGAAGGCGGCGCCATCATCGTAGGCAAAGATGCCGGTGGAAAAAATGCCGCGAATGGTGAAAATCCCCTCGTCGAGCTGCCCATCGGCGTCGACGACGGCCACGTTGACATTCTGCCCGACGCCAATGCCCAGGTCATCGGCCAGCCGCCGGCCGATGAGGATCCCGTCGCGGTCCTCCGCGCTCAGGTACTCGCCGGCGACCATGGCCTCCCGGATAGGGGCGTGGAGGGGCGAGGCCGTGTCGATGCCATAGAGCTGCAGGCCGGCCGTGTCGTCGATGGTGCTCAGGATGCCGCTGGCCCACAGGACCGGCGCCGCGGCCTTGACCCCGGCCATCCCCTCGGCCCGCGCTGCCAGGTCGCCGGGCTGCTCGAGCAGGTCCTGCCAGAGCAGGCTCAATTTCTCCACCTCGTAGGCCTCGTTCCGGATCTGGACGTGGCCCGTTTGCAGGCGGATGCTGTTCTGCAGCGAGTCCTCGAGAATGCCGGCGATGAAGCCGTTCAGCAGCATCAGCAGGGCGTAGCCCAGAGCCACGGCCAGCAGGCTCAGGATCGTTCTCCGCCGGTTGCGCAGCAGGTCGCGGTAGGCGATGGTCCACAGTTTACGCCAGGCCATGGTGACGCCCTCCTTGGGCTGGATAGGACATCGCGGCCGTAACTTGGACTCCGTCATTCTGAACGGAACGCAGTGGAGTGAAGGATGCCCTGAAGTATGAAGGGAATCTCACCGTGCGCAACCGAGATCCTTTCCTTCGGCTTTGCTCAGGACAGGCGCTGCGCTCAGGATGACGCACTCGCTGTTGTAGAGTGGCGGTAGATGCGCAAACACGGGTGATTGCTGTCGCCTCATACATGATGCAATGCCTCTGCCGGCTGCTGGCGCGACGCCTGCCAGGCCGGATAGACCGAGGCCAGGGCGGCGACTACGGCCACCAGTACGCCCCGGCTGGCAATCTCGCCCAGGGTAATGCTGGGGTAGAGCCGCTCGCCCAAAAGGGCCGTGATTTCGCCCGCGCCCTGGGCGGATGAGTAGTCGATGCCCACCTGAGACAGCCACCAGAGCAGGGCCGCGGCCAGGGTACAGCCAATCACAGCGCCCACGATGCCGATGAAGGTACCCTCTAACAGGTAGAGGCCCATGATCTGCCGGCCCGTCATGCCCAGCGCCGCCATCACGCCCATCTCGCGCGTGCGCTCAAAGACGGCCATCATCATCAGGTTGAGGATGCCGATGCTGGCAATGAGCACGACGACGATGCCAAAAAAGCCGGTGACGGAGGACTTTGTGTCCATGGTCTGGCGGAACTCTGGCCTGAGCGTCTCCCAGGAGTCGACGTCGTAGCCGGGCAGGTCGGCCTGCAGGGCCGTGACCACGGCTCCCTCCTGGCCCACCTGCTCCAAAAAGAGCGTCACTTCGGTGGCCTCGTCCCGCAGGTTGTAGAGCAGCCCCGCCTCGGGCAGGGTGATAAAGACCATCGACTTCTCGACGTCGGGCATGCCCAGGTCGTAGACGCCGACGATGGTCATGGTATGCTGGCGCATGCTTTCATTTTTGCTGCGCCCCGTCAGGGTCACACGATCGGCCACACCCACATCCAGCAGGTCGGCCAGCCCCTGCCCGATGAGCAGGGCATCGCCCTCGCCCTCGAGAAGAAAGCGCCCTTCGACGACGTTCTCGGCCTGGATGCTCAGCGGCGCCTCTACAGCCGGCTCGATGCCGGTGATGGCTACCGGATAGGCCCCCTGCCGGCTGCTGACGATGCCCGGCGTGTTGATCCGCTTCGAGGCGGCGACCACCTGCGGCTGCAAGCTGACCACCTCGACCACGGCCCCGGCATCCTCCAGGGGCAGCAGGGGCAGCCGGCTGGCTTTCTCCCGGTAGCCGGGGGAGTGGACCTGGACGTTGCCGCCGTACAGGCGCACGGCGTTGCCAAAGATGGCTTCGTCCGAGCCCTTGATCATGCCGTCCATAAGGAGAAGCAGGATCAGGCCCAGGACGATGGCCACCAGGGCGATGGCGGTCCGCCGCCAGTTGCGCCACACGTTGCGCCAAGCGAGTTTTAGGTACTTGGCCATGCTTGTCGACCTCCTGGTCGTCCGTGTCCAATATAGGGCTTCATTTTACCGCAAAGGCGCGGAGAAGGCAAGCCGGATATGGTTCGGTTTGAGGGCTGAGGTTTAGGGTTGAGGTACAGGGTCCCCAGGTGGGTGAATACTGCGGCCAAACCCAGACGGCTGCGGCCGGAGACCTTGCTGAACCTGGGAGGGGTGGGTTCCATTTTCCTCTGGACGCGCAAAGCCTACCCTGGTGGCAGGTGCTTATGCACTCTCGGCAAAGTGGGGCTGTAACCAGGCCCCAATATCTTCAATGGCCCTGCGACCTTCCGGAATGAGGCGGGATCCGAGCTGCCACACGTGGTACAGCCCATCCCACACCTCCAGATCGACGTCAACGCCCGCTTCCTCAGCTCGCTGGGCCACAATCTCAGCGTCTGAGAGCAGCGCCTCGTCGCCGCCAACCTGGATCAGAAGGGGAGGCAATCCCTGCAAGTCGGCATAGCGCGGGGAGGCAAGGGGCGTACGGGGATCGGCGTCACCGAGGTAGGCCCGCGCCATCTGGCCTAGTGTCAAGCGACTCAGCACGAGATCGCGCCGGGCGTTGGTCGCCCAGCTACTGCCGGTGAAGGCCAGGTCGGTCCAGGGCGAAAGACACACACCCGCCGAGGGCAAGGGCTGGCCCGCATCGCGTAGACTCACCAGCAGAGCCAGCGCCAACCCTCCGCCTGCCGAGTCGCCTGCAACGGCCACCCGCTCCGGAACGACGCCTTGAGTCAGCAGCCTGTGCTGGCTACTTAACTCGTCCACCGGGGTCTCATGTGCTGAAATCGCCGAAATCAGGTATCATGCGGTGCAATCGACAATCCGTCTGGAGTCAATTACCGCATGATGACAAGCATCCTCAGTTCCTGTGGGAATCTTGGCCGCTGGGTAAGACAACATCTCAAGCAATGGACCAAACCAGTAGCCGCCACCCTCGTCACAGGTACCCTATCAGACCTAACCCGCAGCCGCGCCGACCTGCTCGCCGAGAATGTGATGTTGCGCCAGCAGCTCATCGTGCTCAAGCGCCAGGTGAAACGACCCCAACTCACCAACGGCGATCGCCTTCGACTGCTCCTCTCGGCCCGCTGCACGCAGTACTGGCAACAGGCCCTCCTCATTGTCCAACCCGACACCCTGCTGCGTTGGCACCGCGATCTGTTTCGCCGCTATTGGCTCCACATATCAAGGAACAAGAACAGAAAATCGCGTATCGCCCCTGAGACGATCGCCCTCATCAGGAAGATGTCCAACGGAAACCGGTTGTGGGGTGCAGAGCGCATCCGCGGCGAGTTGTTGAAGCTGGGTGTTCGGGTCAGCAAGCGGACGGTTCAGAAGTACATGCCCAAGGTACGTCGGAATTCCAGCCAGACCTGGGCCACTTTCCTGAAGAATCACGCCGGTGACATCTGGGCCTGCGACTTCACCGTCGTTCACGACCTGCTCTTCCGGCCGCGGTACATCTTTGTGATCATCGCACTGCAAACTCGGCGCATCGTGCATACGGCCGTGACCCGTTCCCCCACCGATGACTGGACAGCACAACAGTTGCGCGAAGCAACGCCCTGGGGCAAGGGTCCGAGATATCTCATTCGCGACCGGGATAACAAGTACGGCCCGCTGTTCATGAACGTTGCCAAGAGCACGGGTATCGAGGTGCTGAAGACACCGATTCGAGCACCGAAGGCAAATGCGATTTGTGAACGTTTCATCGGTAGCTTGAGACGGGAATGCCTCGATCACATGCTCACTCTGCATTCCCACCAGTTGCACCACATCGTCCAGGCGTAGGTAGAGTACTACAACCGATCCAGACCCCATCAGGGCATCGAGCAACGCGTACCAGCTCGATTCACCCGGACCCATCCCCCATCATCAGGCCCAAGCATCGCTACGCCAGCGTTGGGTGGTCTACACCACGCCTATTCCCGTGGTGCTTATCTGCACTGACAGTTGAGTCGAACCAAATCACGAGCGAAACCATCGGCGCTCTGTAGATGGCTTGTTTGGGCTACCCACGGTGCTGGGTTGGGTCGCCGGCAACTGTCTGCAGCTATATTTCGAAAGCTTGCTCTGTCCTGTGCAAGTCATTGCCGCGCGGTTTCGTAGCCGGTAGCATCCCCAGATCGAGTCATGACAGCCCAGAATACCTCTTCCACTGCGGTGGATGGGTTAAGCAGCCATCACAGCCCTCATTCCCTGGCCAGAATCGGTGGCAGGACCCACCTCATTTTTTGCGCAAGATGCAGGGCAAATATGTGCAGCAGCAGCCGCTGCCCCGTAGATTGGGCGCTGAGGGTCCCAGCAAACGGTAAGCTCCCCCGGCGGCGACACTTCCAGCCCGTTCCCCAAAACTGGCAAGCTGATAGCTCCCCCCGAGAGGGTCCCCCCTTCGACCTGGTAATTGGTACCAGACAGGGCGCTGGCGCCCGTGCTCAGCAGCAGAATGGCGATCAGGAACAGCGAAAAGGTGATCTGCTTTTTCATGGGTGCGCCTCCTATTGCAGCGTAACGATCACGGGGATGACGCCCGTGCCGGATGGCAACGCGCCCAGAGCCTTGCCAATGATGGTGCCCGGTTCTGGCGAAACAGCCGGCATGGCATAGCCAGGCATGGAGGACGCCACCAGGCGGTCGCCAGGCGCGATGGCCCCGGAAGACGCGTCGGCCTTGAGGGTCTTGTAGGCACCCAGCGTGACTATGGTCAGGTATTCACCAGGGCCGATGGTTGCGTCTTCTACAGCACTCTTGACCCTTTCGTAGGCAGCATTCCCTTCCGGTACAGGAACAAAGCGCTTGTCCACGATGCCGACCACGGCGCCTCTCTGTTGGGCCGTGGCCCGGCGTACCTTGATCACCGGGATCTCGCCTATCACGGCCTCGCCCACGCCACTGACGACCACGACATCGCCAGCCTGCAGGGACACAGCATCGTCGTTCTGCGCTACCTCAACAACGTAGCCGCTCTTGCCGCCATCGAAGAAGGAATAGCCCTCCACACGTAAGTCGCCCTTGGCGTATAGGCCATAGCCCGGGCCTTGACCCAGAACGCCGACTCCCTTCGGTGCATATCCCACTACACCGATGCCACCCGAGGCAGTGGACTCATTCTTGCCGTACACACCATACTGGCCTGCCTCCTTGGTGAAGCCTTCCACGCCGCGGCCGGTCGTGCTCCGGCCGACGACGCCTGTACTGTCCTGGCTTTCCCCATACACGCCCAGGCCGGTGCCCGTTGCGTAGCCACGGACCCCATTGCCGCCCCCCCCGTTCCAGCCCCAGATGCTAGGGCCGCTTTGATAGTTCTGGACCTTCAAGGCACCATTCCCCCAGGGAATGGCCGCGGTCCAGACCTCACCAACGTGGTCGTGGGGACAAGCCGCGCCTGCCGTTGCACTTTCCGGCACCGCAGGCAAAGCAGCGCTCAAGCGTTGGCGTGGCAGCAACGGGGTGAACCCCGCTTCCGCCGGTCCCCGCACCGCCACGGCCAGCCAGCGCCAGTCACTGTCCAGCAGGTCCGCCGGGATGGCCGTTGCGCGACCCAGGGCTACCTCAAACAGGCCACCCTCCACCGTAACCCCTGCTTGCTCCTCGGACCAGAGCAACTCCCCGCCGGTCTCGGCAGTATGCAAGACGAAGGAAAAGTCATAGAGCCCATCGCCCACGGGCTGTCCTGTTGGGTCGGACAGCGTACCAGCATAGGGCACGGTCACTTGTTCTTGATTGCTCTTCGCCGGCAGGGCCTGGGCCACGCCCGCAGCGCCCAGAGGCAATGCCTATGGCCAGCAGCACGGCGCTGATGATCAGAACTGCAAATAGCACGCTTTTGGTAGACATTTGCTCCTCCCGAAATGTATGAATGGGTCGACGTGCGGTTGCGCACTGCCGGATAGCCTCGTATTCCACCCACGGAACGTCAAGATGGATGTCGATGCGGTCCAGCAGGGGACCTCGGCCTGTCCTGAGGTCGTTGAAGGAATCCGCTAGCATCTACATTGTACCCACAATGCTGGACTGGGGCAAGCAGGTGTGACCTAAACAGTGGCCAAGTCCTTAAAGATCCCAGAGGCTCGGCTCAAGCATGAATCGATCCTCCTTTCTCCACGGCTTGCAGGCAGGCAGCGGCGCGGCGCGATGTGCGGCACAACTCCTGGCCGATCGCAGGCTGGATGGGCGATGGACTGTGCCCGAGCCTTCCAGCTAAATCCCAGGTGAGAGACCTTCTATCTGCCGCTCAATCTCGGCCAGATCCGCTTCACTGAGGCGCCAGCGTCCGGCCTCGCAGTTCTCAACCGCCTGCTCCGGCGTCGTGGCGCCGCAGATGGCCGAAGTGACGGCCGGATGGGCCAGCGTCCAGGCGATGGCGAGCTGGGCCATGGTGTAGCCGTGGTCCCGCGCCCAGGGCGCGAGCCGGTTGACAATCTCGATGGCCGCCTGGCGGACCTCCCGGCTGAGTTCGGCGTTGGTGCGCCCGGTCATCGTCCGGGGCGAAGGCGTGGGAGGCCCGGTATTTGCCGGAGAGCAGGCCGCGGGTGATGGGGGCGTAGACCATGACGCCGATGCCCTGATCCAGGCAGTAGGGCAGCAGGTCGTCTTCGATGCCGCGGTAGAGCATGGAATAGTGCGGCTGCGAGGAGGCGATGGGGCCGTGGGCCAAGGCAGCGGCGGTCTGCTCGACGTCAAAGTTGGAGAGGCCCAGGTAGCGGACCTTGCCCTCCTCCTGCAGCTTGACCAATTCGGCCATCGTGTCCTCGATGGGCCACTGGGGCCGAGGCCGGTGGATCTGGTAGAGGTCGATATAGTCGGTACGAAGCTGGCGCAGGCTGTTCTCCACCGCGGCCCGGATGTGCTGGCGCGAGTGGTCGCCCGAGAGCTTGGTGGCGAGGATGACCTGGTCCCGCCGGCCGGCCAGGGCCTTGCCCAGCGTCGCTTCGCTGGCCTTGTAGCCTTCGGCCGTGTCGACAAAGTTGGCGCCGGCGTCCAGCGCAGCGTGCACGGTGCGGATGGCCTGTTCCTCGTCGATGGCGCCAAAGCCGCCGCCCAGGGGCCAGGTTCCCAGGCAGATGACGCTGACGCCGGGGCCGTGGCGGCCGAGCGTTCTGGTGGGTAGGTTGTTCATGTTTCTTTCTCCTGTGGAGGTCAAGTCACTCTCATGGTTGGGCGAGGTCTCTGACCTGGCCCCGATGGCGAACTTTGCAGGCAGTCTGTGATCCAGAGAACACGGAGCTAGGCGGAGGTGATCTCTGTTTCAGACCTCGGGGGTTCAAGAAAACCCCCGAGGTCTAGTCTCTCTTACATCTTGCAGGCGGCACTGGCGCAGGTGATCTCTGCTTCAGACCTCGGGGGTTCAAGAAAACCCCCGAGGTCAGACAAATGGTTACATCTTGCGCGCGGCGCTGGCTGAGGTGACGATGCCGCGCAGGGTGGCCTGGGCGACCAGGGCGCGGTGCTCGGCATAGGCTTTCGCTTCGCCGCGGCACTCGTCGCCCTGGCAGGAGGCCCGCAGGTCGAGGGCGGCGATGACGGTGACCACCAGGATGAGCACAAAGGCAGCGATAAAAACGCCCCGCGCATCGGTCACAGCGCTGGCGCTGATGACCAGCAGTGGGCCCACCACGCCGCCCAGGGCCGCGGCCGACTCTTTGATGCCCATCACCCGCGAGCGGTGCTGCGGCGAGGTCAGGTCCAGGACAAAGGCGGTGACGGCAGGCAGAACCAGGGCCTCGCCCAGGCCGGAGATGACGGCGGTGAACATCAGCAGGGCAAAGGAGGGCCAGAAGGCCAGCACCAGGTAAAAGGCGGAATTGAGCAGCAGGCCCAAGACAATGATCGGCTTGCGGGGAAACCTGTCGCTCAGCCGGCTCAGGGTGAGCTGGCCGACAAAGACAGACAGGCCATAGACACCCACCAGCACGCCGAACTGGACGGTTGTCCAATTCAGATCGTCGTACAGAAAGAACACAAACTGCGGCTCGGTAAAGGCAAAGGCAAAGAGCATGATAAACTCGACGAGCAGCAGCACGCCAAAGACGGCCAGGGGCCGGGGCAGAGAGTTCCACAGCGAGTCTTTGACGACGATGGCCTTGTCGCGCTCGCGCCGCTTCCACAGCTCCTCGCGTTTGCGCAGTTCGGGCGTGCGCGTCTCGGGCACCATGAAAAAGGCCATGACAAAGGCCAGGGCGGCCATCAGCGCCGAGGCGATAAAGGGCGCGGCAAAGCCCAGCCAGTCATAGAGGACCCCGCCCAGGACCGGGCCCAGGATAAAGCCGGCGCCGTAGCCGGCCATGACAAAGCCGATCCAGCGCGCGCGCTCCTTTTCGGGCGCGACGTCGGCCACGATACCCATAGCCGCAGGGTAGAGCCCGGCTGACAGCGCGCCCTCCAGGGCGCGCACGACGGTAAAGCCAGTGACAGAAGAAACCATCAAGAAGCCGATGTTGGCCAGGGCAAAGGAGCCCAGCGACAGCAGGACAAAGGGACGGCGGCCGTAGCGGTCGGCCAGGGAGCCCATCAGCGGGCCGAACAGGAACTGGGCCAGGGCGAAGGCCATGATCATGATGCCCAGCGACTGGACCCCGCCGCCCATCTCCTCCAGGCGCCGGGCAAAGATGGGGATGATGATGCCCACACCGGTCATCATCAGGGCCACGCTGCCGGCCAGCAAAAAGACGACGTTGCGTACCCGCTTGGGGTCGGCGCCGTAGGTGACCACCTCATCGGCGATGACGACCTCGCCCAGGGCGGCCCGGTTTCTCGCCGTCACAGCGTGACCCCCAGCTCGACAAAGAGGGTGGCCAAGTCCAAATAGAGCGTCTCGCGCTGGATGAGACCCTCGTGCAGGTCAAAGACCGACACGCCGCGCAGGCGGATGGTCTTGCCCGTGGCCTCCATGTCCTGGCCAAAGACCGGCACGGTGAGCGGGCCGCTGTTGGTGCCGGCAAAGACCCACTGGCTGACGATGACGGTCTCGGCGGCGATGGTGCGCGTGACCTGGTAGTCCATCTCGGGGAAGCTGGCGAACCAGGAGGGCCAGAAGGCGCGGGTCTCCTCGTGGGTGAGGGCGTCCTGCTCAAAGGCGTCGCCCTGGACCAGGTCCAGGACATAGTCGGCGGCGCGGCAGGCGTCCATGGCCTGGCTGTCGGCCTGGGTCAGGGCGCTTAGGTAGTTGTCAACGACCTCGAGGGAGGCCGGTTGGGTACTGGTGGTGTCGTTCATGGTGGTGTCATTCCTCCAAGGGCCTATTTTACCGCAAAGGCGCGAAGGACGCAAAGAAAGGACAAGGTGGAAGGCGTGGAGAGTCCTGGGCCAACCGCAAGACAGGGCCATTGCACTGGGGCTCACAACCCGCCTGCCATTCCCGGACCTGTGGGTGGAAAGTGAAGGTGGTGCTGCCTTCTGTGGAGTGGAGCATCCGCTGATGCGGAACGTTTTCCCCATGAGGCTCGGTCCGTTCGCATCTGAGGATGCTCACTCCGCAAGATACAGGTTGGCAGCACTGGCACCTTGGAACCAAGTCACGCACGATGGGTCATTTGCACCGATAGGAAATGCACCCTAGCGTGTAGGTGCTGGATATGACAGCGAATCTATGGGATTTATCGAATCAGGCCAAAGAGTGGAGGCGCTGCTGGCGCGCAGGCGCCAGGGGCCCAAGCTGTCGCCCTGGGCCCGGGGCCGGCCGCAGCGGGCACAGGTGCGGGTATATTTTGGAGGTTCTATTCTGGTGGGTTTACCAGGACTTGGAAGGCCGGCTCGCTGCGCATGCCGTCAAAGTCGGTGTTCTTCTGGGCGAACTGCCGGTAGTGCCCATCAATCTGGACCGACTTTTCCAGCCATACAAATGCATCCGTGGCTTGTCCCATCAACGCGAATACACATGCCATCCAGTAGCAGGCCCACGCGTCGTCAGGGTTGAGCTCGAGGGCGAGGGTCAGGTCGGCCAGGGCCTCCTGATAACGCTCCATCCGCCGGTAGGTAATGCCCCGGTGGGCCAGCGCCTGCTCATAGTCGGGCTTGAGTTCCAGGGCACGGGTGAGGTCGGCCAGGGCTTCATCATAGCGTTTCATCAACCGGTAGGTAATGCCCCGGTTGACCACCGCCTGCTCATAGTCGGGCATGAGTTCCAGGGCGCGGGTGAGGTCAGTCAAAGCCTCATCATAGCGTTTCATCTGCCGGTAGGTCACGCCCCGGCTGGCCAGAACCCGCTCAGAGTCGGGCTTGAACGCAAGGGCGCGGGTCAGGTCGGCCAGAGCATCGTCATAGCGTCCCATCTGCCGGCAGGTATTACCGCGGTTAGCCAGGACCCGCTCGTAGTTGGGCTTGAGCCCGAGCGCACGGTCATAGTCAGCGATTGCCGCGCCGAGGTTGCCCTGCATGCGGCATGCATCGCCCCGTGCGCTGTATGTTTTCGCAAGAAGCTCCTTGTCGCGGGGCTGCCACTCGACAAGTCTTCCATAATCCTTGGCGGCCAGGTCATACTGCTTGCAGTGGTGATGGGACCTGGCACGGTACCACAAAGCCATCTCGTTGCCCGGGTTCTCCTCAAGTGCCTGTGTGCAGTACACAATTGCCTGCTCATAGTCGCCGGTCTCGTAGGCACATGCTCCTGCCTGCTGGCACGTGTAGTCCCAGTATCGAAGCTCAACCAGCCTCCTGTCAAAGTATTCAAAAAGGAGTGCTGTGCCAAGCATCAGAGCCGGGGCGGCAACCGGTGGTCCCAGTAACAGGAAATTGCCCAGGTCAAAAACCGCATGCTCAAAGTAGCGTGGCGAGCCAATTGCCGTGAAGAGAAGCGCCAAAGCATACGCTATCAGTCCACCAACAAGAAATCCAACTGTGGCCCTCAGTACGCCTCTCACTGGGTCTATCACCCAATCCCGCACCTGTGGAAGGCGAAACGCATAGCCCGCGCCCCAGGCAGCCAGAGTAAGTCCCACCAGGAGCCCAATCACCACAGCAACTGGATCCTCGAATATGCTACCCGCGCCGGAGAGGGATATTACGAGGCCAAGCAGCGCGGTACCCAGGATAGTGAAGACGACGACGGCCAGTCGTTCCCACTTGTCAAGATCCCTCCACACGCCAGGTACGAAAGCGACGAGCTCCTTTGCTGCCTTTGCTATCGCCTCCCCCTTGTCAACGTAGGGCCTAAATGCCCCGAAAGTCAGTGTGATTCCGGTCATGATGGCACCGAGGGTCAACCATGTCAGGGTGACTGTGGATAGCTCGTCCGCCAGCTCGGTGTTTGAGACCTGGATCCAAAACAGGGCAAACAGCCCGATCGACAAGAGCGCGGTCACGATTACTGCTTTCACCCGCGCAATTGCCTGGCGCTCCTCAACGGAGGGTTTGGGGAGTGGGGCGACGGCAGGCTCCATGTCGGGCTCGGGTTCTTCTTGTGGTGTGGCCTCTGCCTGCAGCGCAGGCTCCATGTCGGGCGCGGGTTCTTCTTGTGGTGTGACTTTTGCCTGCAGCGCAGGCTCCATGTCGGGCTCGGGTTCTTCTTGTGGTGTGGCCTCTGCCTGCAGCGCAGGCTCCAGTATTTCGAAGGCGGCCCCGCAGCTGCCGCAGACCTTGTAGTGCAGGTCCATCAGGGCGCCACAGGCTTCGCATTGCTTCTGTATCTGCGAGCCGCACTCTCCGCAGTAACTGTGATCTGGCTTGTTTTCGAACCCGCAGGCCAGGCATCTGATCGTGTCAGCCATGCAACAACCGTCTCCCCTCACGCCCTACTGCAGACCAGGGCCATCAGGTTCAGCCTCCCTGGCAAGGGCCAGATAGCTCACATCTTGCGCCGCGGTCAAAGCGACTTGGCTTCTCTCTTCCCACCGGACGTCGCCCATTATACCTCCCCTCTGATAGAAACGCAAAGATGCCTGGCGGACGCCCTGGGTCCTAATCTCGTTTGGGATCCCACTCCTCATCAAAGACCGGCGCCTCCCCATAGTGCGCCGGGCAGATGGGCCAGAACTGGGGCGCGATGCGGGTGGAGGCGCTGCTGACGCGCAGGCGCCAGGGGCCCAGGCTCTCGCCCTGGGCCAGGGGCCGGCCGCAGCGCGAGCAGGTCAGGGGCTCCAGGTCCAGGAAGACCTCGACGCCGGGGGCCAGCTTTCCACGAGGCCAATCGTCGGGCAGGACGGGCTCGATGCCGGCGGCGATGGCTTTCTCGCGCCGGTAGCGGAACTTGGCCTGGCAGGACCTGCTGCAAAAGACGGGCTTGGGTCCCGTAGTGTAGGGAAAGTCGAAGGGGGCGTTGCAGTAGAGACAGGTGAAGCTGTGTATCGGTTTGGGGGTGGCGCGCGCCTTGCGTTTGGTGGCCATCAGGCTAGATGCTCCCGCCATTGGCGCCGCCCGTGACGCCTCCACTGGCGCTGTCGCCGGTGCCGCCACGGGCGCTGTCGCTGCCACCGGCACTGCCAGCGGCGACCGGCGCCTGGCTGCAAGGCCGCAGCCGGTCCGTGCTCATGGTTGGATCCTCCTGTTTTTCCGTTATGGTCCCATGCTTAAAAGGGTAATCCCGTGGATTATCCAGGCATCCGGCTGGGGGACGTCCTGCGCCTGGACTCTTGGCGGCCGTGGACCCGGGAAAAGTCCAAGGGGAAGGCCGCTACATGGCCGTGTCCTCTTCATAGAGAGCCGGCGCGGGCTTGGCGCCCCACCAAGCGTAGCCCCGGATGCGATAGCAGTCAGCCATCCGGATGCAGCCGCGGCGGCGGGGGCTCTTGGAGGCCGGCAGCTTTTCGATGAGGCCGAGCGGCGGGGAGGCGAGCTCGTCCAGGGCACGACAGACGGTGCCCCGGGCGTGTCCGGTCTCCCGCATAATGCGCTCGATGCCTGGCGCGGTGGTGCCGCCGGCGTCCATGTGCAGGATGAGGCTCATGAATACGGATAGCTTGGCGCCCTTGAGCCGGCGCAGGGCGCGCTCCCGGAAGGAGGTCTTGAGCTTGATATAGATGTCGGTCGGCCGCAGTCTGGCCTTCCAGGCGGCGGACTCGGGCCGGCTGTTTTTGGGTGACGCGGCCTGGGCAGCAGCCTGGCTCCCGGCTGGGCTTTCCGCGGCGTCGGGCGTCTCGCCATCTCTTTCCGGCCGGCCGCTGAGTGCATCGCCGGACTGGCCGCTGGCGGACTTGACCTCCTCCTCGCCAGTCTTGGGCTGCCCCGCGACGGCCGGTGACTGCGCGCCTTCTTGGCGCTCGCGCCGCGTCGTGGCGGGGGTCTGCTCCGCGGCGAAATAGACCAGGCTGGGCTCGGGCAGGCCGGGCGTATGAACGGCCAGCGCCCGCCGGACCACGCGGTCGAGCCTATGGCTCAGCCAGTTGGGAGAGTAGGAGTTGCGGACCTCGATGGCCCAGGTGTTGGCCTCGGGCTGCCAGTGGCGGGGCCGCGAGCCGGAAAGGTGAGCATGGAAGGTCTGGGCGGTCATCTGGTAGCGCAGATCGTCCAGGGCCAGCTCCCAGATCTCGGACGCCTGGCCGGGATCGATTGGGCCGCCGGTTGGGTCCGGTTGGGATGGTCTCGTTGCTTCAGTTCGGCTCATCGTGGAGGTCCTTTGCCTCGAGCAGGACTGGCAGTCCTCGTCTTCCAGCGCGAAAAGGTCATAAGTCGTCTTCTGTAAAGGCTCCGGCGGTACAGATCGCCCTGGGCTAAAGCCGCAGGGCTACGGAGCGACGCCGGTTGAAACCGGCTGAAAAGCTGGAATCCTCCCCAAGCCCCACTTTGTGGGGCGCAGCTACGTAGCCCGGTCGACTTGGTAGCGAAGCGGCTTTATCGCCGGGCGATCCGCCCTCAGCGCGATTTCGGCCGAAAGAGGTGCCCCCGAAAAAGGAACACTTTGGCTCTCAGGCAGAATGTGGTATACTGGCGCTGCGCATGGCTGGCAGGCTGCCAGCCATGCATAGCAGATTGCATCCAGAACATTTGTTCTAATCACCCTATTGTACCTTGTCTTTCTGGTTTTGTCAAGTACTACGAGCATTTTGACATGGATAACGAATATTCGTACAACGAAGAGGAAACGGCGGAAAGCGGCGACTTTGCGGCCTGGCTGACCGGCGAGGTTGCGCGGCGGGGCTGGTCCTTGCGGGAGCTGGGCCGGCGGTCGGGGCTGTCGGGCGCGGTCATCAGCGAGGTGGCCCGGGGCAAGCAGTGCCCCGGGCTGCGGTTCTGCGTCCAGGTCGCGGGCGCTTTTGGCCTGCCCCCGGAGAGTGTCCTGCGCCGGGCCGGCCTGCTGCCCCCCTGCCGCCGGCGGTGGAGGAGGAGCAGGAGGCAGTGGTGATGCTGCGCCGGCTTCCACCCGAGAGCCGGGGGGTGGTGATGGTACAGCTCCGGGCGATGACGGCCAGCCTGCCGCCGGCTGCCGGTACGGGCATGCCGGACGAGGCCGAGGTGGCGGAGGCCGGCATCAGAGGCGGCGAACGACGCCGAGTTGGAGGCGCAGCTTTTGGAAGAGTTCCGGCACCTGCCCGAAGAGTGGCAGGCGGCCGCCATCCAGGAGATCGAGCGCCTGCAGCGTTTTTCGCGGTTAGGCCCGCGGATCATCGGGGATGAGGATGAAGGTGAAACAGACGCGGTTTGAGCGGGAGGTACGGTTCATGGCCGGCCAGCGGCGGCTGTCGCGCCAGCGCAAGCGGGACCTGCTGGCCTGGCTCAAGGAGCGGCGACGGGGCCAGGGCAACGGCCACCCGCCACGGGATTTCTGGCTGCTGACCACTAGTGGGGAGTGGGAGCGGTTGTAAGCTCAGACCTCGGAGGTCGAAGCCAGACCCCCGAGGTCTCTTCTCGTTAGGGTCCAGATATGAAGACTGGACCTTTCTAGCCTCGAGTCAGCGGGCCACCTGCTCCGCCGCCACAGAACCTCAAGGCCGTTGTATTGGCCATGGCTGCTTTCGTAGCGGGGCGTGACAAGGTCCATCAGCCCATCGCCGTCCAGATCGCCGATGCCAAAGCTGTTCATGCCGCCCACGCCGTGATCCAGATAGACCCATTCCCGCGTGAAGCCCCCCTTGCCGTCCCCAAAGTAGACGAGTAGGCCGTCGAAGCGTTCGGCGCCGCCCACGTGGACGTCCAGGTAGCCATCGCCATCCAGGTCGGCCACACCGGCGTGGCCGGCCCAGCCGGCGCCCTGGATGGCGTTGATCACCCGCTCCGTCCACCAGTACACCCCGCCGAACTCTTCCCCCTCAAAGACCAACACCTCCACCGTCCCGTCGGGCCGGTTTTCGCGGAGGGCCACCTGATCGACGACGCCGTTGCCGTCCAAGTCACCCGCCGAGGGGCTGATGCTGGGCCGCACCGCGCCATCGGGGAATTCGCCAAAGGGCGTGCCCTGGCCTCCGGACTCCCAGTCGCTGGTGCGATCGCCCGGGTTGAAGAAGGCACGCAGGTAGGCACCGTCCAGTCCAATGAGATCCAGGGATCCATCGCGGTCGATGTCCACAGCGTTGAAGCCCAGCGGCTGCCTCATGCCGGTGTCGGGGTCCTGGATGGAGGCGCCCTGCTCAAAATCACCCTCCCCGTCCCCGTAGAAGGTTCGGATGGGGCCGTAATCCTGGAAATCCAGGATGTCCAGGTTGCCGTCCCCATCCAAGTCCTGGACCAACACCTGCCACGAATAGCCGCCGGCGATCTTGCGGACGTCCCAGCTCCGCGGCGAGCCGGGGAGACTGGTGTCTTCTGCGTAGTACAGACCCCGGTTGCGGAGCCCCGCGACCACGTCCATGTCGCCGTCCCAGTCAAAGTCGGCGGCCTTGGCGTCATGCACCTGGTTGGGGAAGGTGATGGCGTCGCCGATCATGACGATTCCGAGATAGCTGGCGTTGTAGGTCCAGACCTCCAGGGAGTTGGTGTCGCGATTGCCGATGAGAAAGTCAGGTCTGCCGTCGCGGGTCATATCGGGCATGGACAGGCCCGTGTACCAGTAGCCAGAGCGGAACCTCTGAATGCCATAGGTCAGGCGTCTCGTGCTGTTTTTTCGGGTGATGGGTAGATAGATCTGGTGGTCATAGTCTATCGCCGGCCGGAAGGTCTGGTTGCCAACCAGGGAGTAGGGCTGGGTAGGCATGGGGACGTCGTGGGCGTCGACAACCACCTGCCAGCGGCCGGGCTTGGGCTGGCTGACCTGGACCATTTCGACGTTGTTGCGGTGGTCGGCCGCTCGCTTGGCCGGAACGACGTCGCTCGGGGCAATGGGGTCGAGATCGCCGCAGCCGGGTCCCGTGCCGCCACAGTCAGCCACGGGCAGAGGATCCAGCGTCCAGGGCAGGTGGCTGACCCCGTCCGGATCGACGAGGGTGAGGTCCAGGTCGTTGACCAGTTTGGGCGTCGTCTCGGGCGTTGCCGTGCTGCCCGGCGACATCATCCCAGGCCAGGGTGAACTTGAGATCGCCGCCCAGCCCGGCGATGTCCCCACTGGTCAGCCACATCTCGTAGACGTCCTGGTCGAGGGCGTCGATGTCGCCCTCGTGGATGTAGCGCGAAGCGGCGCCCGGCCCGGGATCGGCCGCCACCAGGTCCACGGCGGCCTCGACATCGATCAGGCCATAGCCCGTCGCAAAGTCGGGCCCTTCGTAGTAGAGCACCGGCGCGCCCGTGTCCGGGTTGTTCACGTCGCGCGGATCGGCGGCGGTGTGGACCAGGTCCTGGGCGGTCTGGACCAGAAGGGCCTTGAGGGTCGAGGGCAGGGGCGGGTTGTTCCTCAGGTCGATGCCCAGCCCGTCGCGAAACTGCTGCAGGATCAGGGCCACGCTGCCGGTCACGACCGGGGCCGCTTCCGAGGTGCCCTGGGAGGAACGGTAGGCGGCGGTCTGGTGCCGGCGTCGTAGAAGGGCGAGACGATGCCAGGCCAAGTGTGGTCAGAAGGGCACCATGCCCAGGCATGACAATCTGGCCCTTCCAGCCGCCAAAGTGCCCATCCGATGTCTGGCCCCATTGGCCTACCGGGATCGAGGCGACCTGCCAGCCGACCATCGGCCACGACGGGCACTGCATCCGGCCGTCGACGCCCATATCTGTGTCGCGCCCCGGTCTTCGCCAGGTCCACTGCAGCCATGCGCCTCGGCAGTGTGGGCCCGGCAGGCGCGGCTCATCCTGTACTTGATCACGACCTCGTGGTCGGGATCGGTCAGAAGTCGGCTTGCGTCGTTGCAGCCCCAGGGCAACGTTGCCATGTCTCTGGGGCTCGAAGCCGATGCTGCAGGTCAGGTATGCCATCCAGAGACGGTCGACGTCGTACAGTTGGATTGACGCCCGACTGGAACCAGCCTTCCGTATCGCCGTCCTGGTCGAATTCCCAGGCCTCGTCGAGGGAGCCGGTTCGTGTGTCGTAGACACGGATGAATTCAGAGCTCCATCTCGATAGTATCCTGGTCAGAGTCAAAGCCACGTGGGAAGTGCTCCTTACTGCCTGGGGCCATGATGTCGGGCTTGATGCGCCCGTCGAAGGTGGGGCCTAGACTGCTTACAAAGGAACTCAGGCTGCCGTCGTTGGCGTTTACGCTGCCGACGGTAATGCGTTCTTGGCCGGGGCGTACATGGAGTAGTAGCCCACTTCGTTGTCGTGCATGTGCCATTTGCCCTTGTTCCCGGCGGCCCAGATCTGGGGCCACTGCCGGGGCCGGATCATCGCCCCGGACCTCCCGGTCGACGACAGCCGCCGCGTGCTCGTAGATGCCTAGGACATGACGAAGGAATGGTTGCGGCGTCGATCGGTGCAGCCTGACTGCCCATAGTAGGTGCCTTCATACAGCGAGGCTTCGGGGGCCATGCCCCGCCAGCGGCCGATTTCGGCCATGGAAGGGCGTGTCCCGAAGCGCTCGCGCTGTGTTCGCCGTTGCCGGCCATGATGCCGGCCACACTGGTGCCGTGGTCGGACCCGGAAGAGAACTGGTTCTGGACGCGAGACTTGGCCGCTGGCGTCCTGGAAATCGGGGTGTTCATCCAAGAGGAATTCCGAGACCTGCAGCATAATGCCCTTGCCGGTCAGGCCAGCGTAGCGGATAGAAGGCGGGTCGGTGCTCAGATGGTGCCTTCTGCACCTCATCGACGTGGATCAAGGCCCTGGCCTCGTCGGTCAGGGGTTGGGGGGCGGATGGGCCCGGTTCAACCGCATGGATGCCCTGCTCCTGCAAGAGCGCAGCCAGTCTGGACGGCTCGATCTCGATGGCCCAGAGCAGAGGGGGACTCTGTGGCGCGTAGGACATCGCGTGGCGGCCCAGCATGGCCTCCATCTCGCTCTGGGCGACGTCCTCAAAAAAGAGGACCAACAGCTTGAGCAGGCCGCCCTCGGTCTGGGCCCAGTCGGGCGCCAGGGACTGGCGCAGCGCCGGCGTGGCCTTGTTTTCCGCCTGCCAGGGCGCGGCCGATTCGATGCCATGGGTCGCCACCGTGGCGGCGGTCAGCGCCCCGGGATCGACCCCGGCGACAAAGGCGCCATCGCCCAGGTAGGAGAGCAGCCGCACGCCCGCGGCCGAAAGATCGTCGATCTCCGCTCGCTTGAGATTGCGCGCGAGCCGCAGCACGACGTAGCGATGGCCAGCCGTGTCATAGACCCCCGGCCTGAGGGTCACGCCGGCCGTGCGCAGGGGAATGGTACCTCGGGGATCATCGCCCTGAACCTCGTCCTGGCTCAGACTGACGCCAGGGAGCAGGAGGAGGACAAGGAGGAGCAAGATCAGCCCTGCTCCGTATCGCGCCGACAAGAGTCCACCACTGAGCTTCATACAATCCCCCTTTACGCCTTGCTCACATAGGAAATATCCGGCCTCGCCCCACGGACACCAGGGCAGAAGGCGCGAGCGCTTTGATCAGACTGGACCAGCAAGTCGCGGCACACGGCGCCGCCGAAAAAAAAGAAACTGATGGTGTCAAACTAGCCAAGGTACGAGGAAATTGCCACAGCGTCAGAGATGAGGCTACGATGCGTGAAGGAAAGACCAGCGAAGCAGCAGAGCAATGATAGCAGGAGCGTCCTATGTCCCCGCTTGTACAACCATTATACACCCGCGTGCAGGGTTTGTCAAGACCCAGATATTTATGTCAAATTCGTGCCGCACCTCCCCCTACTCGGGGCAGGCTGCAGATGCGTGCGGCAGCTATGGATCGTTTCGAGATCCTTTTGCAGCGGCCGGGTCCTCTGCAAAAGTAGAGGCCGTCGCCCTTGCAGCAGGAGACAGCCCAGCCAGCACCGGGAATGACTCGGATGCTGGCTGGGTCACGGATGCGTCCTAGGGCAGGCCGCGCAGGACCAGAGGCAGGTAGAGCCGCTCTGCGGACGCGGTTGGCTCGGGCGCAACCTCCGGCTCGGCCGCCGCCGCAACATGGGCCGCTGGCTCTGCGCCTGCCGGCTGGCTGTTGCCAGTGTGGGCCTGGCACGACTCGATGTGCAGCGTTGGCGCCAACTCCCGATTCCCGTGGTGCGTCGCACCCTCGTACGATTCGGCTACCCGTGTCCCGCCACCCGTGATGGTGAGGACCACAGCGTTGCCCCAGCGCCAGCCCGGACGGCCAGTTATCTCCTCGATCAAGTCGGACAGATCTGGAGAGTCGTAGGTTGCGTGCACGCTGGTCCAGGACGGCACGTCCTCCCACCGCACCCAGTTGAAGGTCGACGGCCGGCTGGAGAGGTCGCTGTACCGGCCGGCGAAGGCGGGCGCATCGTCGGCAGCCTGGGCGTGGAAGGTCATGTTCGCCGGTTCGGTGTTCACATCGGCGGCAGAGAAGGTCACGTAGGCTCTTGTGATATCCGCCCCTCTTGGGATGGCCAGATCCTGAAACCGCAGCCCGACCCACTGGATCGTCGGCCCGTCGTCGCCCAGTTCCAGGTCCCAGCCGGATAGGGCCATGTGACCATCGCTCTGTCGCTCTTCGGCGTCGTCGGTACCGGCTTTGACAGGCACATCGAGGGTGGGAGCGCACTCGTAGGCGCCCATATCGGGTGCCGAACCGGCATAGGGCAGGTAGACCGGATCACCGTCGCTCCAGGTGATTCGCCGGTCGACGGTGACAAAGTTGGTTTGGTAATTGATGGACGTGATCTCTACCGGTCCCCGACCGCCGATCATGATCAGGTCCCCAGGGGCGATTCCGTACCCATCTGTGAAGAAGCCTGCATCTTCAAGCCTGATCTTTTTGGCCTCGGAGCCTTTGCCGCTTGTCCAGGTGAGGGCGCCCCCGCGGTCGATGGCCGGAGAACCACTTTGCAGGCGAAAGTCGAACCGGGTGTGGTCGCCGACAGGCCGCTCAGGAGCATTCACGAAAAGGGGATCCTGGGCGGCAATGCTGTTCAGCTCCTTGCCAGTGATCCAGTCCATACCGAGGAAATCCTCAAACCACTGGAAGAATAGCCGCTTTCTCCAGGTCTGAGGGTGGCCCTCCTTGGGCTTCGGCTCGCCGCCCTCCTCAGGGTCCGGCTCGTATTCGCCGCGCGAGATGGCGCCAAAATACACACCCTCGGAGTTGAAATACAGGTTGTGGTCGATGTAGTTGGGCTCGGTCGCCGGAGGATCCAGGATCAGGGCCGTTTCGACCGAATTGTGACCGACCGAGATGTTGTTCAGGATGCTGATACCGCCATCGTTGTAGTCGGGATCGAGTTTCCTGGCCCAATCCTCAGGCTCCTGCTGCCGGATCCCGTAGAACCCAGGGCGGATGTCGGTCTCCCAGTCGCTGTCGGGTCCCGTATAGTCCCGGTTGTTGCCCACAAAGGTGTTGTGGTAGACCTTGTAGCCCTGATAGACCCGCGTGGCCGGCGCACTGTCATAGATCACATTGTTGCGGATGATGACGTCCCGGGTGCTGGAATGGCTGCCGCGCACGATGCTGCCGTGCGCAATGCGGTTCCAGCCGAACTCGCTACCATTGTTGCTGCCCACGATACCGTAGATGGTATTGCCCTCGATGACGACATGGGCCGCACCCTTGAGGTCGATGGCGTTTTCACCGTGATTGCGGATGACGTTGCCGCGGATGATGGTACCAAAGTTGGAGATGTCGGCTGTCTTCTGGGGTTCCGGGAGGTCGCCGTTCGACGACATGAATTGGATCCCGTCCTCATAGGCGCTGCTTTCCAAGGTGTTGCCCGTGATCAGATTGCCCTGGAACGTTCCCAGGGAAGAATCGATATGGATGGAGCTGTTGCTGGTGCTGGAGATTCTGTTGTTGCGAATCACGTTGTACTGGGGTGTATGAAAGAGAAAGAGGCCGATGTTCAAGCCGCTGATCGTGTTGCCTTCGATCAGGGTGTGCTTGGCACCATCGAGGTCGATGCCGCGCTCCTTGCACCAGTCCCTGAATTCTTTGCGCTCTATGGTACAGTTGCGAATGACGTTATGGTCCCCACCCACAAGCACCCATTGCCACCACTGCTCCCCTTTATTCGCATCACAGGGTGGTGTGTGTTGGTCACTGTAGCTGATGGTAAAGCCTTCGATGACAACATGGTGCTTGGCGGCCAGGTCAATCAACTGGTAGGCCCCATCCTCGCCAGCCAGGATGACTTCTTCGCCGGGATAGGCGGCATAGGTGATGGGCCGGCCCTCCTGGCCCGAGTCTGCGGGCGCGATGCGCTCATTGTAGGTTCCTGCGCGGACATATACTGTGTCGCCGGGTTGGAGTGTTGCGTTGGCCTGGCCAATGGTTTGCCAAGGTTGGGAGAGCGTACCTGGATTGTCGTCGCTGCCCCCGGGAGCGACATAGTAGGGCACCCTCTCGATACGGATCGATGAGGCACGGTCGTGGCGTATGGTGTCGTCGCCAAAGTCAGGGTCATCGACCGCAAACTCTGCATGGGGGCCCTGATAGAAGTCGGTCTTGTAGAGCGTAGCTTGGGCTCTGCCTTTGTAGCCGCCCACAAACTTGATGGACGAGGCAATCTCGTCAAAGGCACCCCAGCCCAATTCAGGGTCACTGGCGGTGAACTTGCGGCAGCGACCCTGATAGGCGGCGTGCTCGTAGAGGTAGACGCCGTCGCCCTCGCAGGGGGAGGGAGGTACCTTCCTGATGACAATGGACGACGCCTGATTGTCCCCAATGTCGTCGTCGCCAAGCCAGGGGTCGGCCTCTTGAAACAACGTCGCCCGGCCCTTGTAGTCAGCATGCTCGTAAAGCTTGGCCACATACTGGTGGTTGCCATAGCTGCCCACGAACCGGATTGAAGTTGTTTTGTTGTCGAATCCCACGGATATGAAGCCGCGTTCGCTGGTGGTGAACTTGCGACAGTCCCACAGCGGAGACCCTCGGTATGCGCGGTAGCGGTGGAGGTATACGCCGCCCTCGCCGTTGCATAGATGGTCAGGCTCAGCCAGGGAGTCTATGTCCAGTGGCTGAACACCCCCATTCCCGGTGCGTTCGAACAACTGGTGGATGACCAGATCGACACGCGCTGCCTGGCCCTGGACAACAGCCGGTACCAGGAAAACGACCAGCGCCAGCAGCAGACCAACGCCAACCAAGGCCGCTACAGGACTTCTGTGGGTCTCCTTGAATCTCTCCAATCGCTCCATTCAGGCACCTCCTCCATTTGACAGGCAGGGAGCATTCCCGATACGAGCGGGAATCAGAACCTGGCCACGCATTGGCCCTGCTCTCCTTCCCAGTCCGCGTACGCTTTGACCCACGGTCTCTGGGACTCTGCACGCCAGCCCTTCATTTTGCGGTGAAAGGCAGGAGTAGAACCCCGGCGCGTATCCCGGCCAGGATGCTGGCGCTAGCCCTCTGGGTATCATCGGCTTGCGAGGTGACCACGATGCTGGCGCTGTCCCTCATGCCCGCAGTCGCAGCGGCGGGAATCTCGACCTGTACGGTCAGCTTGGCGCTGCCACCCGCTGCCAGCGGCCCTATCGTCTCAGCAACGTCTGCCGGCCAAACGTTGCCGGACAGCATCACATCAAAGCTGTCCTCCGCCTCGCCAGTGTTTTTGACCTCCAGCCCAAAAGTGACCATGCTACCCGGCAGGCCCAGCCGCGTCTGCGCTGCGGGTGAGATCGCCACTCCCTGGATGGCGGCCTGGTTCTCCAGGTCCACGGGCACAAAGTTAATCGTGTCGCTCCCTTCATCCACGTAGAGCCGGAGAGGCCCCGCACCATCCCACTGCCCGTAGTCAAAAAGATGGGTGTCCTTCCTCGACAGCTCGATATTGCCGTGGGCAAACCTCTGTGCCCCGCTGGCACGTACCTTCTTGAACTCGAAGCTGTACGCGCCGTCACCGCCCTCTTTGTTGTTGAGGGTGGCCAGGCCGGGCCCTCCCGACGCCGCTACAGAAATCGTCTGATCCCGGCGGACGTCGGCACCCGTGAACTTGAACCTGCGGCTCTCGTCGGGCGTCTCCACAACCAGTTCGATGTTGACCTCCTGCCTGGCGCCGGCCTGATAAGCGACCTGGCTGCCATCCGAGGCCAGCACCAGCTCCTCCTTCCCACCCTTCTCCAGCGCGATGTCCTCCACAGAGGTGATA
Organism: uncultured Chloroflexia bacterium; assembly: GCA_963783445.1. GTDB lineage: Bacteria > Chloroflexota > Anaerolineae > JAAYZQ01 > JAAYZQ01 > CAWANP01. The sequence continues at coordinate 627,738 of CAWANP010000004.1, forward strand.
TACCCCTGCCCGTACTGGACCACCTCCACGGTCGCATCCTCTGCGAGCGTCTGGCCGTCCACCAGGACGGTGCAAGGCGCGTCCAGGGGCAGATGGTAGATCGACTCCAGGCCCTTCCCCAGCCCGCCGAGCACGACGCTCTCGTAGGCGCCGGGTATCTCGTTCACAAACTGGTCGCCGTCATAGCCAATCTGCCGTCCCTGCGAATCGGTGATCAGCAGCTGACCGCCGCCCCTCAGCCAGACGTGACTGGTCGGCGGCTCGCTGGTCCTCTGCAAGGGCGCTGAGGCGGACCAGGGGCAGGGCGCCTGCGACGGGTTGGCCGAGAGGGGTACCATGAGCAAGGAGCGGGAAGCGGCATCTCCTGTCACAATATACGGAGATGAGCTGCCGCCCAAGTTATAGCTCCAGGTGTCGTTGCTGGTATCCACAACCAGGTGACGGTTGGCGTCGTCCGGCCAGTTATTGTCATAGACGTCGATCCAGTAGACACCGCCGCCCTGGTCCCTGATGGCATAGGGCGTCACGGCGTGCCCTAAACCCGGCGCAAAGAAAGCGAGTACCGGAGGATCCGGCGCGCCGCGCGTTTGCCATCAGCAAGTCATGGATGGTCCCGGCGCCGGCCTGATACGCCCCAGGATCCTCCAGGTCTCTGAAGAAGCGAAGGCTGGCAACCGCCATGCCGTAGCAGTGGCCGCCCTTCGTCGAGTCATTATAGTCGCTGTTACTGGAAATCGCGGCTTGCCTGTACTGAGCGCACACGCCAGCAGTCATGAGGCACACACACGCGTCCCCGAACTGGCGCTGCATGTCCTGCATGGTATAGTCCGCGTAGTTGATCCCAGCCCAGTTCGGCAAGGCATAACCGTCCGGATCTGGCCGGAAGCCGATATCTAATTCCAGCGGGCCACGAGCGTGGACAAAGATATCTACCACTCCATCGAGACGCGGCTGGTTTCGGCCGTCCGCCGGTCGCGGACAAAGACATCCCGTGCGTCATTGATTCTTGATTCCCTCCCCTGCCGCTTGGGGTGACGGAAACCCGCGTGACCTCGTCTGTGTTCCGGTCGTACACAAAGACATCCGAATACTCCCTGGTGTCCCCAGGCACAAGGTTGGCCGCAAAGGAATCGAATGCCACAAAACGCCCATCGGCGGAGATGGCCGGCTCGAAGGACTGCCCATCCCCTTGCGTGCCATGGGAGTCGACCGATACCCGAACGGTGGGGCCGGATCCCTGGGCAGGCGCGGCGACAGGCAGCAGAAGGGGGCTGTTCGCTGCCGGATCTGCGGCGGCTGGAGCCGCGAGACCAGGGTTGCCAGCGGCGAGCTGGAGCCCCAGCCCGGCAGCAGACGCCCTGCTGTACTCGAAGGCGGCTGCTGCCGCGTAGCTCGAGACTGGGATCAGGCCGGCCAGCAGGATGGCGACAAGCGCCAGATACAGGGCTGCTAGGCGACTGGATACGGCTACAGCGATGAGGCCACGATGGTTCAAGGAAAGGCTAGCGAACCGGCACAAGGGACAGGGAAGAGTCATTGCGTGCCCCTGTTCGTATCTCCCTTCCATTATACATCCATTTGCGCCGGCTGTCAACACCTCGAATGAGGGGCTGGTGCATACAAGTCGGTGGGAAACGCTCGTTGCCTTCTCCAAGTGTCATGCCCGCGCAGGCGGGCATCTATGTCAGCCAGGATCAGATGGATTCCCGCCCCTCAGCGCAATCTCCACCGGGCGCGACACGGTATCTTTGTTATATTAGGTTGAGAGCGGGAGGGCATGCCCCCCCCCCTTTGACGAGCGCCCGGCGACATGATATACTTGCACCCAGGATCCATCGTCTCGGTGGATGAAGGGCGTTCATGCACCGGGTTCCGCTCTTGCAGACAAAGCTGCACAGTCCCACCATCCGGCCCGCGGTCGCCTGGTTGTCGCTGGATGATGGGGGCAGCGACCTGACCATTCGCAGTATGCCATCGCCCGTTTCGTGGCCGCCCAGAAGACCTGGCGGGCCGCCCGGGCGACAATCATCAGGCTAGAGGAGAAAAACATGAACCAGACAAAGACTGTCTCACGGATATTGGGCATTGCCTTCTTGCTTCAGTTTGTTACCTCTCTCAGCAGTGGAGTGCTCCTGCAGCCGGCATGGCTTGTGCCGGACAGCATCCACGAAACGATGCTCAACATCGCGAGCAATCCCTCGCTGATGATGGCCAATATCCTGCTGGATATGCTCACCGCGCTGGGCATCATCTTTTTGGGGGCCATGCTCTTCCTGAGCTTGAGGAAAGTGAACGAAAAGGTGGCTCTGGTCGCGCTGGGGTTCTATGTCCTGGAGGCGGCGCTGCTGGCTGCCAGCAGAGGAGATGCCTTCGCCCTCCTGCGCATGAGCCAGGAATATGTAGCCGCCGGACAGCCCGCTTACCTGCAAACGATGGCGAATGTGGCATTCGAAACCATGGATTTCGTAGGATTCACGCTGCACATGCTGGCTTTCTGCCTGGGGGCCATCCTGTTTTACTACCTCCTCGTCAAGTCCGCCATCGTGCCGCGCGCTCTGTCGCTCTGGGGTCTGGTGACCGTCTTGCCGCTGCTGGTCGCGACGCTGCTGGCCATGTTCGACTATCCAGTGCCATTTGCCGTGGCCCTGCCCTATGTTCCCTTTGAGTTCGTCATCGGCGTCTGGATTCTGGTCAAGGGCACGGGCGAGGCTCCCGAGATCAAGCGGCCGCCCGAAGCAGAGGGAGGCGCAGGTTGAACAGCGACCCAGACGATGCGAAGCAATCCGGCACACCTGCGGCTCGCGCTGAGGCCTGGGACGAGCTAGAATCCAGCGTGCGCGCGGCGCTGGAGACCTATTCCAATGTCCACCGGGGCAGCGGGCACAACTCGATGCTATCCACGCGTCTGTACGAGCAGGCCCGGGACATTGTCCTGGAACACCTGGGACTGAACCATGACCGCCACCTGGTCATCTTTGGCGCGCCCAGAAGGACAGAAAAGCTCGAGGCGGGTCTAAGGGCGCACAGCTACCAGATCGTGTCCAGCCGGGACATTGGGCTGCCGCTGGGTGTCCGGGCCCTGGCCGTCGAGCGCGGGGCGTTGCCCAGGGGCGCCCCCTGGCAGGCCGGCGGCGGGACGGCCAGGCTTGTCTTTCCCACCAGGGTCATCTGGGCCAAAGCACCGGACAAGTTCGAGGCCGGTACGCCCGCCATCGTGAACGTCATCACCTTGGCCAGGGCGCTGCAACTGGTCGGGCAATATGGAAAGGACGCGTTTCGGGATACGAAACCTGGCAGCGTGCCGGGCGCTGAAGCGCAGGCAGCCACAGAGATCCTGTACCACGACGAGCTGGAGGCGTACGCCGGGCGGGAACTGCTGGACAGGCTCAGGCGGACCCTGGTCGGGCGCGCTGTTCGCGTCCCCACGCTCGGGGGCGACAAGCCCTACGTCAACCTGGACAACGCGGCCAGCACGCCCACCTTTGCGCCCATCTGGGAGGCCGTCCGCCAGACATGGCGCCAGCCCAGGGAGGTGCAGCAAGCCATCATCCGAGAGGTCCGGTCCATCTGCGCCGGGGTGCTGGGCGCGCCCCTGGCAACCCATGACCTCCTCTTTGTTTCGAACACCACGGAGGCCATCAACCTGGTGGCCGAGAGCCTGCGCGGTGAATCCCAGCCGGGCCTCCAACCGGTCGTGCTGAACACGCTCCTTGAACACAATTCGAACGAGCTTCCGTGGCGCGGGCTGCCTGGCTTTTCGCTGGTCCGGCTGCCCGTGGATGCCGAGGGCTTTGTGGATCTGAATGAATTGGAGACGCTCCTGCGCGAGTACAACCAGCAGGGCCAGCACGGAAGGCGGCGGATCAACCTGGTGGCCGTGAGCGGCGCCTCGAATGTCCTCGGCGTGTACAACGATCTGGCAGAGATCGGCCGCATCGTCCATCGTTATGGGGCGCGCCTGCTGGTGGACGCGGCGCAGATGGTCGCCCACCGCGAGGTCGAGGTGGAAGAATGGGGCATCGACTATCTCGCCTTCTCCGCCCACAAGGTCTACGCGCCCTTTGGCAGCGGCGTGCTGGCGGCCCGCAAGGGGATGCTTGCCTTCAGTCCCGTCGAGCTGGCAGAGATCCAGTCGTCCGGCGAGGAAAACGCGGCGGGCATCGCCGCGTTGGGCAAGTCGCTGGTGCTTTTGCAGCGGATTGGTCTGGACCTGATCCGGGAGGAAGAGCAGGCTTTGACCGGGCGGGCCCTGCGCGGCCTGGCACGGATACCCGGTCTCGAGATCTATGGCGTCCAGGATCCCGACTCGCCCCGGTTTGCCCAAAAGGGTGGCGTCATCGTTTTTGGTCTGAAGGCGATGATGGCCAATCGCGTGGCCAGCGAGCTGGCCGAGCGGGGCGGCATCGGCGTGCGCTACGGCTGCCATTGCGCCCACCTTTTGGTCAAACACCTGGTCGGAATCCATCCCTTGCTGGCCCAATTTCAGGGCCTGATCGTGAGCCTGTTCCCGCAGAGTCTCACTGCCCGGCCTCACCCGGATGAGCCTGGGCATCGAGAACACCCAAGAGGACGTGGACGAATTCATCCGCGTGTTGGACGGCATCGCCCGGCAGCCCCGGGCCGAAGGGGACAACCCTTTCGCGTCCGGGCAGACCGGTATCCAGAAACGGATGGACAGTTTCGCCAGCGCCGCGTCCCGGAGGGTCTTTGCCGGTGGCCGGGCGCTGGAAGGGTAGTTAGAGAGCGGTAACCTGCGGGAGATACGGCCCGCCGGAGGGGTTCTGGCTCCAGGAGGTGGAAAGAGCCCCCTGGGGACGGTCAATGACGGATATGGGAGGCAGGCAATGCAGACTCTGGTCGTCTATGATTCAACCTATGGGCATACGGAACAGATCGCGCAGGCCATCGGCGAGGCCATCGCTGGCCCGGTGCTCCGGCCGGGTCAGGTGACGCCGGCCGGCCTGCAAGCGTTCGACCTCCTGATCCTCGGCTTTCCAACCCACGGTGGCTGGCCGACGGAGGAGATCCAGGGCCTGCTCAAGGCGTCGCTCGCGCTCGAAGGCGTCGACGTGGCTGCGTTCGATACCAGGACCGACACGATCTGGAACCGAATCCTACCCTTTGGCTATGCCGCCCCGAGGATCACCCGGCTCTTGGAGGGCCATGGTGGAAACCTCGTGGCGCCGCCGGAGGGTTTTGTGGTCCTGGGCATCAAAGGCCCGCTCAGGGATGGCGAGCTGGAGCGCGCTGCTGGCTGGGCCAAGGGGATTGGTCAAGCTCGTACCTGATTCGACGGGTGGGTATTCGCACCCCGTCCGGCTCATCTTGCTGGGGGTTGATGATGAAACAAGAACCGCTTTCCTGGCTGCTGGAGGCAGAGACGCCAGCGATACGCTACCTGGCCCTGGTTGATCTGATGGGGCTGCCTCAGGACGACCGTCGCGTGCAAGAAGCGCGGCAGGCTATCATGCGCGAGGGACCGGTCCCGGCGATTCTGGCGGGGCAGACGGAGCCGGGCAACTGGGCCGAGGAGTACAGTTTCTACACGCCCAAGTACAGGAGCACCCATTGGAGCCTGCTGCTCCTGGCCGAGCTGCAGGTGGACGGAACGGACGCACGTTTTCAGCGCGGCGTGGAGTTTATGCTGAGCAGCGTGCCTGGTCCTCTGACAAAACGGCTGACAGGGGATCAGTCCGGCTGGTCCTGCCTGTTTGGCAATGTACTGCGCTACACCTGCCGCGCGGGTCTGACCGGCAGCACTGGCGCGGTCGGGGTGATCGACTACTGCCTGCGCGAGATAGACAACGGGTACTGCCGCTGCGACTGGAACAGCGGGCGCGCCTGCGCCTGGGGTGTAGCGCGGACCCTGTGGGGTCTGGCGGCGCTCCCGAAAGAACTGCGGAGCCCGGCCGTGGATGGGGCCATCCAGCAGGGCCTGGAGTTCCTGCTGGCGCCGGGCAGGCTGCCCGCGGCCGACTACCCGGTGCCCGATGGGGGCAAGGTGCACGCCTTTTGGTCACGCCTCAATTTCCCGTTGTTCTACCAGGCGGACGTGCTCTTTGTGTTGCGCGTCGCCGGTGAGTTGGGCGCACTGGATCAGCCTGGTGCGAAGGAGGCGCTGGCCTGGGTGGCGGGGCGGCGGCAGAGGAACGGCCGCTGGCGCGGGAGCAGTCCCTTCCGCGGGCGTACCTGGCCCCAGTTGGGCAGGCCGGAGGAGACAAGCCGCTGGGTGACGCTGCAGGCGGAGACTTTGCTCAGTCGCGCGGGCATGCCGCCGTAGCCGCCAGACAGAGCATCGAGGGCTCGGCAAGATCTCTGAACAAGGCCGCAGGGGCCAGCAGCCGGAGACCAGGGCTCGGTCGGGAGACCTACGCCCAACAGAGCGTGAAGAACCAGTCCAGGTCTTGGATGTGCTGGTGCGTCGGGGTACCTTACTGTAGGGGTGCCGCCTCTTTGGCCATGCGCTGGGCGCGGCGTTCCTGGATCAGGCCCCAGATGGCCAGCAGCAGGGCCAGGGAGACCAGCACCACGGTGACGGTAAAGGTATCGTTCAGACCGCCAACCTGTGCCTCTGCGCCGGCGGCGCTGGCGCCCCCGGCCAGGTCCTGCCCGGCGTGGGCCAGGACGCGGCCGGCCCAGATGGCGCCCAGGACGGCGATACCCGTACTCTGGCCCAGCGTGCGCGTCACCGACAGCAAGCCCGAGGCGATCCCCAACCGGCTCCGGGGCACGGCGCCCATGACGGCGCTGTTGTTGGGCGATTGAAAGATGCCGATGCCGATGCCGATGGGCAGAAAGCGCAACACGTAGCCCAGCGCCGTGGTATCGGTGCTGAGTGTACTGATGGCCAGAAAGCCCAAGAGGATGATCAAGAGGCCGGCAACGGTGATGGGCCGCGTGCCGACCCGGTCCGACAACGCGCCAGAGATGGGGGCCGAGATACCCAAAGCGATGGGCACGATGGCCAGCAAAAAGCCGACGGACTGGGGATCGTAACCCAGCACATTCTCCAGGTAGAAGGGCATGAGGATGATCGTCCCGGCCATGCAGACAAAGACGATAAAGCCGGTGATGAGGTTGACGTTGAAGAGCCGGTTCTGGAAGAGGCTGAGGTCGATCATGGGATCCTTGATCCGGCGCTCGACGGTGATGAAGAGGGCCAGGAAGGCCAGGAAAGCGGCAAAGAGGGCCAGGACGGCGGGGGAGGTGAAGCCCATGCGCTGGCCCAGCGTCAGGGCCAGCAGCAGCGACGCCAGCCCGAAAAAGAGCAGCGCCGCACCCAGCAGGTCAAAGCGCTGTCCCCCCGCCGGCCTGTGCGCCGGCACAAAGCGCAGCACCATCCAGGTGCCCACGATGCCGATGGGCAGATTGACGAAAAAGATCCAGCGCCAGGACAGGGCGCCGATGAGCAGCCCGCCCAGTACCGGCCCCAGCACGATGCCCACGGAGACCATGGTGCCCAGGAAGCCCAGGGCCTTGCCCCGCTCTGAGGGTGGGAAGGCTTCGGTGACGATGGCAAAGCCCAGCGCCATCAACATGGCCGCGCCGATGCCCTGCAACACTCGGAAGCCGATGAGCCAGTAGACGCTGGGCGCCAGCCCGCAGAGCACCGAGCCCAGGGTAAAGAGGACAAAACCGATGGCGTAGGGCCGCTTTTTGCCGATCATGTCGCCCAGACGGCCAACGCTCAGCATGAGCGTGGTTATGGTCAGCAGGTAGCCCAGGACCACCCACTGGACCACGGCAAACTCGGTGCCCAGCTCGCGCACCAGCGTCGGCAGGGCGACGTTGACGATGCTGCCATCGATGGTGGCCAAAAAGACGCCCATGGCCACGGCGGCCATTACGGTCCACTTGCGGCTATAGTCTACGGCTGGCTGCTGCATTGCGTTCCTTGTCCGGCTGGAGTTCTGACACGGTATGGTAACGCAGAGGGGGATATCTGTCAAAATAGACCTCGGGGGTTGAGGAAAACCCCCGAGGTCGAGTCGCTCTTGAGTCTGGCGGCCGGGGCTAGCAGGGAGGCGGAGCCTCTTCTTTGGGGGGGGGACAAGTGCCTCTGCTCAACTGGGCGTAACGCGCAATATCAGCAAAATGCCAGCTAACGCCCGCGCTAAGCCGTGCCAAAGGCACCCGGGCCTTTGGCGTCGTGCTTGAGCGCCTTGTTGGGCAATTTACGTATTGGCGGCACCTTTGGCCGGGCGATGCCTGAAAACATAGATCGCCCAACCAACTGTGTCTCTGCCCCACCGCAGGTACATTGCTTTAGCCTTTGCCACACGCTTTACTAATTCTGGCAGATCCGGGTCATCAGGATTGTCTCTGGTGAATTCATCTGTTGCGTACCATTGAAGGCCTTCGTATCTATCCCAATCGTCCTTGTTGCTTACAAGGGTGTGAACAAGGGTAAGTCCTCGCCGCTCACCCTCCTCGACGTTTGCCGCATGGGTCCCAAAACTCTTCCCGCGTAAATCCCGAGGCTTCGAGGTAATCCTTGGACGGTTCCTGAAGCCAATAGGGCTCGCCCACAATCACCCAACCACTGGGCTCGACCATGGTGGCCAGTGCATCAAGCGTGCCAGCGTGTCCCCCGAAAATCCAACTGGCGCCGAGACACGACACAAGACAGAAGCTGTGTGGCTTATCGGGCTTGAAGTCAGCGCCGTCCATTTGGGTGAAGGTGACGTCCGCATCTGGTGCGCGTGTCTTCAGCCTCTCTTTCGCGGCGGCGATGAAGTGGGGCGAGATGTCAATCCCGAGGCCGCTTATGCCATGGGCGTTGGCCATGCGGATCAGGAATTCGCCCATCCCGCAAGCGATGTCAACCACGCGGGCATCAGGAGGGAGGCGCAGGAGCTCGACAAGCTGGGTGAGTTTCTCCTCACTTGTAGGATTGCACACCACATGTCTACGGTGCGTGATGTCAAAGAATTTCCATATGTCCATGATTTATCCTCTGTGTTACCCAACTAACGCTTCTATAGAACTTCTCTACATAAGCACCTGAGGGAGATAGCTATGCAGAATGTGTCTGTAGAAGCGCCGATGATTTGCATATTCCGGAGAACTTTTGCACAGTCTGTCCAAATAGGACTCTTTGCCGAACCGATTGGCATTGTATCACGGTTCCATTCCCCAAGCAAATCCAAATTCTGGGAGATTGGCATGCCGCAGCGACCGATGAAGCTGCTCGACCAAGTACGCGATGCAATTCGTCTCAAGCACTATGCCTACAGCACTGAGAAGACCTACGTCTACTGGGCCAAACGATCTGTCGTCTATCACGACAAGCGCCATCCGCAGGAAATGGGCGAGAAGGGGAGCTGAATGAAGGTATCGCTATGGGCAGTTGGAGGGGAGGCTTTCCTTAGGGAGGACAAAAGACATTACCGGCTCTGCGTAGCAGAGGGCTCTGCTGCGCAGAGCTTGCAGAGACAGCGCCCAGGGCACCGAGTCCTGGGCGCTTTTCCGTTCCCCACTGTTCTCGCAGGGGTGCTTCTTCTGGCAAAACCCTGTGTTTCTTTTTTGCGCAATCGGTTTTCGCTGGCCGGTCGGCGGCGTCACCTGTTTGGTGGTTGCCCGCTCGGCGGGCGAGCATGCGCAGCACGAGTACGACCGTTCCTGCGGGGCTGGCGATGGCGGTGGGGTGCGCGTGCTAGAGTGCGCTGGACACGTGCCACTACTGCGTACTGGTGCAGGGGCGGTAGGCGCTGGAGCGGCCCCCGGCGACGGATCCGTTCGCGGATGAGCCGACGAAGCTGGGGGAGCGGCGGGACGCGCAGGTGATCGAGTGAGGGATGCGAGGTCGAGCCTGTCCGGCCTCAGGACTGATTGCTGCGAGCAGGCAGGAAATCCGAAATGATGCCGGCTAACCGTGAAGCAGATTGCGCACCCGACAAGCCCCGTGTGCATTTGATTGACCTGCAGTCGACAGCATGGTGAAGAAAACCGCAGGGTTTGGCGCGGTAGTGGAGTCCAGGGTGACCTTGCTAGAATGTGGCGCTCCGGCCCGGGTTTCTTGACGACTGGCTGAGAACCACACTAAGAGGCCAAGCTGACAATGTCGTCGATTCTGTAGCCTCCGAGGGTCTTGAGTATTCTGTTCGCAACTCCGGGGCTTAGGTTGCGCCGATCACCTGGGATGGTGAGCGTTGGCGCGCCAGGCTTTTTCATTTTGATGTGCGAAGCGTTGGCAAGGGCCTCTTCAAGCTGGTCATCCGTTCCGTCAGTTGCGCGATAGACTAGCTCGTGGTAAGGAATGTACGAGGATTTGTCCTCCACCACATGCAAGCGCAGACCCAAGCACTCAGTCTTGTGATGGAAAAGTTCATGGCGGTAGTACAGGAGGAAGGCGGTTCTCAATAATGTATTGGCTGGTACCACGCACAGACGTCCCAGCAGTCATGCGGCTCGATGGGCGCTGGCGATTCCCTTCCCTCCAGGGGACTCAGCACCTGATCGATCACACCAATAAGCTCCTGGTCCGGGTCGCCCAGCCAAGGGTCGGGATACAGGTCCCAGGGCGCTCCATCGCGTGTGGGTCTCCTACCAAACAGTCCCCTCCAGTCGACCTGACGAATCTCGTACTCAGCTGAGAGATCGCCGGGATCCCAGGGGGACTCCCCCAGCCGAAGACAGTCCTTATCATCCAGAAAGGTTACGATTTCTGCAATGCTTGGCATGGCTGCTGCCTACATGGTTCATCCCATCGCGCGTCGGATCAAGGTAAAGGACCTGTATACGCATGGTGTAGCGCCGCTCCTCTATTGGCCCTACGACTGGCAGACTGGTGTTTGCGATTTTTCGTCAATCTAGGCTGGTTTCAGTGGGAGCATGCTACGAGATCAGCAAGACAAACTCGTCAATCGCTTTCTTCACAAGATGAGTGCCTGTTTTCCCTTGCTCACCGAAGTGCCGCGCCAGGGCATCATACGCCTCAGGTTCCAGATCAAAGCCGACTGCAACAGCGTCGCTGCAGCTATACGGTCAACGGCAGCCAACTCACCATCGAGCTGGGCCCGACGACGCTGGTCGCCTGCCCACCCGGCTCGTTGGAGAACGAGTATCTGGCCCTGCTGTCCGACGTGAACTCGTACATCATGGAGGGCGAGAACCTGGTGCTGTTGATCAAGTACGACACTGGCAGCATGTTCTTTGCTCCGGCAGAGTAGGACAGAATTGGCAGAAGCCGGGGGCAGGCGTTGCCTGCCCCCGGTTTGCTTTCGGTCTCGATCACGCTACTGAGGATGGTCAGGCTGCTGGATAGGCCCCCTCTGATTCCAGCACTTCGGCCAACTCGCGGGCGTACTCCTTGGTGTACAGATCTATGGCGAACCGGACCTGCTTCCCGTGCTCGTCCGGGGCAAAGAAGGATACGGCCAATCCCTCAGACATCCTGTCGATGCCGGCCTTGTAGGGAAAGAGCACAACTGCGAAGCCACCCTTTGCCCAGCCCTTGCCGATGTCCACCTCGCTAACAGAGACGCGAGGGAACTCGAGGGCCTTCGGGTGGCCCTGTTCGTACAGGATTTCGCCGAGACCGGGCCACAAGCCGGCACCGGCGAACGATATGCCGAAACTGACGACAAAGAGCCCGATGGCAGCCACGAGCCAGCGCCAGTCCAGCAGCACGACGGCTGCCACCAAGGCTGGGATGACCAAGGCGAGTAGCAGCCCCTGCACCCAAACCCAGACTTGGTACAGTCCGCGAGGCACGCGGGGACCGGCCACGGCAACCCGGTCACTGTAGACGGCGATGCGGACCCGGCCGGCAAAGCGGGCGCCGACACGATAGGCCCATCCATCAAAGACCTGGGCGCCTTCAGGAACGACTCCGCCGACCAGGGCCGACTCGATGGCCGTCGCTTTGCGCACGGTGCCCTGGCCTGAGGCCGGGCTGAGGGTCAGACGCAGGATGGCGCGTGACATCCAGGCCAGCGAGACAATGGCCACGATGGCGACGACGGCGAGTTGCCAGACTTGCATATCGAACATAGGACTACCTCCTTGGTGATAGCAGGGCCTCGATGACCTTGGCCATGCTGGGTCCGACATTCTCGATGCTCTCCAAGCCCTTGCGGCCCATAGAGCGATAGATGAGGCCCAGGTCCTGGGGGGTGTCCTCGATGGCCCAGGCAGCCTTGCGGTAGGCCCACACCCGGTGGTTGGGCTCGCCAGCCAGCTCCATGTAGTAGCACTGGTTGGCCAACGTTTCCACCACCCTCTTGTTCAGGGCCCGTTTGTCGCCAGGGATGATTCATCCTGGGCGCCAAGTTCTCGAACGGATGTGTATTTGCGGCCAGCACAGCACGTCCCGCAGTGGCTGAAGGTCCACTGCCAGCCCGCTTTCGCCCAAAGTCTGTGCGATTGCCTCGGCAACCTCTTTCGTCGAGCCATAGCGTGTGGCGTATGCTACCAGGACCGATGTTGACATGATGATCGTGCTCCTTCTTTCTATTATCAGAACTTTGTTGTCCTCACATCCCATTCATTTCCGTTCTTGCAGGCGAGGGTGCTGCCGCAGATGAATCGAAGCCCTTAACGATAAGCCATACCGCAAACACCATTTCCTGCAAGGCGATGGGCAGAAACATGAACTCGGTTAGATGGATGCTGAACACTTGCAAGAAATATGTTATGAGCGACAGCGCGCCGCCAACAAGACCCCACCCTGACAACCATCGAGGAACGAGTCGTGTCTGGTACAGTATATAGTTCAGAACCAAAGCGGACAGGGACCAGACGAGTCCAGAGCCAATCAGAAAGGCCGCCTCACGGACCGATAGCAGCAGATTGCCCAAGCTTTGATAGAGGGACGCATTCGGCGCTCCTGCCAGGGCAAATTCCTGACTCACGGCCAATAGTGCCAGCAGGCCGATGCCGCTGACGACCGTGCTGATGGCCTCTATGAATCGGAGACTATAGAACCCAAGAGCCAGGGCTTCATTGTACTTTTTCAGTATTGGGAACAGCACAACGGGAATGCCCACAACTGCAAGGACCCAAACCAATTCAATGAGCAGTGCGATTCGCACCTGGGTCTCGCTGGCAGACATGGTGACAAGATAGTCAGGGCTGGTCTCCCCCATCACTCCCCCTCCCAAGAATCCGACAAATAGGGCAGTCAGAATGGGCGCCAACGTAGCGATTATGAAAAGTACTCCGACAATTCTTGCGGCCGTTTTGTTTGAATCCATGTTGCCCTCCCTTGGGCGATTCCCCGATTGATAAGGTCTCACGCGAATGGTTCGTTATCAGCCGTTTGGCGGCTGCCTTACACAGCGGAACCCCAGGTAGGCCGGACCGAACTGTTTCGATCTCGGCCACACCTGTCCATCTCCTTGGGGAATTATACCACAATGCGGAAGAATGATACAGCGCTGACAGGAACAGATTCCTCTCGATAGGTCCCAGGCCCCGGGTTACACACTCGGAAGGGTGACCCAGGTGAACATGAGGCATCAACGATCTCATACACCAAGTGCGCGAAGGTATCGATCTGAGAAGTTGGGGGACCTCACGTTGGCGCTAGGTGGTCAACTGCTACAGAACGCGAATTATCAGCAGGTACCAGCTAACGCGTGGCTTCAGCGGCGGCACGGAACGCCGTCCGCTGCAAGACATTGTTGGGTGGGACGTCCAGTCGGTGGCCTCAGCGTGGTGGAAGAGGGTCTATCCCCCAAGCTCTATGATCAGCAGCATGGGCCACCCGATGTACTTTTCGCATCGTGGGTACTGAGTCGCGAAATCCGCGTTCGGAGAATACTCACCGAGATGCACCAGACTCAAATCGTTCCGAAGCCCAGCCATGATAAAGTCGCTGATCTGGTGTGCATAGCTTCCGGGTTGAACCTTCTCTCCAGAATCTGGATCCGTAAATCTCGCTTGGCTTCCTCGGAGAAACATGGCGGGATGCATCGCAGTTAGCAGCGCACGACCCCCGGGACGGAGTACCCGGCGGACCTCAAAGAAGAAATGATACAAGTCCTTGATGTGCTCAAGCACGAGTCCGCTCACGACGAGATCAAAAAAGCCGTCCTCAAATGGAAGACGATTCTGGATGTCGTGGACAACGAACCGGACCGCGCCGGCCCCCGGCTTGCGGTTCGCCTGCGCGAGCATTCCTTCGGAAAAGTCAACAGCCGTAACGATTGCACCGGCGCTTGCGAGCCACAGAGCGTGGCGCCCGGTTCCACAGCCCAGGTCAAGGACGGCAAGACCCCGCACCGAACCCAATTGCTCACGCACGAGCGGTTCCTCGAGGGCAGGAAGAGCGTTCGCATCATGATCGTAAACAGACGACCAACGATCGTAGCCGCTGCGAATTTCGGTCGGTTCCGGTGACCGAATCTGGGTGTTCATTGAAGCGTGTCCTCCTCCCCTGCGAGACCTGCTCCTCTTGCACGTTCGCATTCATCAATACCTTCCTCCCTGCTCTTGGCCGTTCGGTTCTGACAGGCTGGCTCTACGGCATTCTCGTTGTGATGCCGGTTCCATGTGCCTGTCGCTCAGGGCGACCGCAGGGGAAAGGTCTCGGCTTGTTCTGGCGTGAGAACGTTGTTCCTGACCGCATTGACGATGGCCCGGAAGATGGTGATGATCAGAAACGTGATAAAGGCGGTCCGGTAGTCGATCACCTTGAAAAAGCCGAGCACGATCGGCACCCACCAAATCAGATTGTACGCGATCAAGATAAGCCGGTTTGTGGCGCTCGGCGGGGCCGGTGCAGGATCGCCCGACTTTTCGCGGAGCCATGCGAACCGCATGGCTGCATGCTGCTCGACGATCAGTCAGTAGAGCACCCCGATTACCGCGATCCCGATAAAGCCTCCCAGCTCAGACGCCAGCGACGTGGACAGGGCGACGACGGCATAAACGAGCGCCGGAATCCCCAGTCCCAGCGCAAGCCAATTGTTCCAACGTACGGTCAGGAACTTTTCTTTGTTCACAACTCCATCCTTTCTGCAACTCGATTTCGGGACCACGATGCCCCAATTGGCTATCGGGTCTGGTCGTCAGGCACCATCGTGATGACAACATTACATCTCTTCTGCGGGATATTGTTGTCGTTGTCAGGTGAACTCATTATATCACAGAATTGACAAGAAGGCTATACGTTCTGGACGGACACGATGGAATCTACTGACAACAAGCCGTTCGGCCAGGTGCGCAACGCCCTCGCTTCTAGCGCTACGCCTACCTCCACGACATCCACTACCACCTGCAGGAGATGCTGTGACTTCCCTACAGCACTGTTTCATCAATGTAGGCAGCTGGCCTCGGAGGTTGCGAACCTACGGTTCGTCGAAAACCTCCGAGGTCTCTTTCGGTCGCATTTCAGCCGGTTTCAACCGGCGTCGCTACGTAGCCCTGGGTGTTTTGGGGCGCTCTGCCACCAGAGTAGGACAAGTTGCCAACTTGTCCAACAGCCAGTTGACTACTCGTCCACCAAACTAGGGGAGGGTCTCTCCATGGAAGTCCGTAGTTTACGCTCGCGCAGGTGGGGCGGGAATGACAGGTGGCAGTAACAGGTTTTCGGAAAACTGGACCAACCTGTGTAGCTTAGGTTAACAGCGATGCCAGCCAGCGGCGGGCGGCCTGGGGAGATTCAAGGCGCAGGTCGGCCTGGGTACTGCGGGGCTGGGGGGCGACGACGATGGCGATGCCGCCCCGGTCCTGGATGACGCCAAATGCTTCTTCGTCCTTGTCGTCGTCGCCCAGGTAAACGGGCAGCGCACCGTCCCAGGGGTAGCAGTCCAGGAGATAGTCCACAGTCTGGCCCTTGTGCGCCAGCCGGGGGCCGATCTCCAGGAATTTGTGGCCGCCCAGCAGCCGGTAGAGTTCGGTACCGGCTGCCTCCCGCGAGGCTTCGGCCAGACGGCGGGCGGTGCCCAGTACCGCATCCGCCTCAGCATCAGCCGCAAAACGGGCGTGCAGGGCCAGCGCCCAGCCCTTGTCCTCCAGGAAAAAACCATCCCTCCCGGCGATGAGCGCCGCCCAGCGGGGCTTGAGGTCCTCCAGCGCGGGCCGCACCTGCTGATAGTCGAGGCGGTTCTGGCGCTGGCCGTCGGGGGTGCGCAGCTCGATGCCATAGGTACCGGCCAGCAACACGCCAGGTACGGGGACCAGCTTCTGCACGTGCTCCAGGCGCCGGCCGCTGACCACGGCGACGCGGAGGCGGGGATCGCGCACCAGGCGCCCGATCAGGGACAGCAACGCCGGGTCGGGCTCTACGTACTCCGGCGTGGGGGCGAACTCGGCCAGGGTGCCGTCATAGTCCAGGAAGAGCTGCAATCGTTGCGAGCCGGCCAGGCGCTGCTCAACAGACGAGGGCGTCCCGGTCCTCATCGCGTTTTGCCGCCCCGCAACAGGGGCTGGATATCGCGGCGAAAAATGGCCGGCCAGGTGTATTCCTGGCGCACCCGGCGCCGCAGGCGGTGCACCGGGCTGTCGTCGGTCCAGGCCAGGAGGCGAGCGGCCAGATCTTCCGGCGCCTCGGCCAGATCAAAGAGCAAGACGTCCCGGCCGCCGATTTCGACAGCCGCCGGCACGTCGGTGGTGGCAACCGGGATGCCGGCCAGCCCGGCCTCCAGCACCGGCATGGCAAAACCCTCGCGGTGGCTGGGCATGAACATCAGATCGCTGGCCCGCAAGAGGTCGCCCACGACGCTGGCGTCGATTAGGGTTGGCTGGCCGCGGTCGCCTTCCAACTCGAAGACGAAGCGCATCTCCTCTTCGACTCCCAGATCGCGGCGCAGCTCCAGGAGCGCCAGGTAGTAGTCCATGTTCCCCGCGTCATGGGGGTCTGGCGGGCCGGTGAGAACCAGGCGGAGACGGCAACCGCGGGCCTTGAGGGCGGCCACGACCCTCAGGGCGTACTCGACGTTTTTGGCCTGGGTGACGCGCACTGGCATCAGCAGCACAAGATCGGATTCCAGGAGCCCAAGGCGCTCCACCAGGGCGGATCCCTCCGGAGACAACCCGAGCACGGTCTGGGGATCGACGCCGTTGTAGACTATGCGGATCTGCTCCGCCCGGCAACAAAAGAGCGCGGCCAGTTCCCCTTGGCGGCGTTTTGAGACGACGACGTAGCTCACATCCGGGCGCCGGCTGCGCAGCAGGTCCCAGGGATAGCCGGGCCGGACCTTGGAGCCAGAACTGGGGCTGGTCCAGGTAAAGTCGTGGCACCAGGCGATGCAGTGGGGCGCGTCCGGCCGGTCCAGCAGGCGGTCCAGCGCCGCCGTCAGGGGCAGGTTGAAATGTTTGGTGAAGACGTTGTGGACGATGAGGTCATCCACACCGTCCAGGATGGGCGCCAGCCGCTGGACGAGGCCGTCGCGCAGGTTCTCGAAATCGGCCGGCACCTGTCCCCGGGCCAACTGCTCACTGGTCCGGGCCACCGTCGGGTGCCGCGAATCGATCTCGGGCACGAGCACCAGCTCGACACCCGAGGGCAGAGCCCGGGCCTCACCGCGGCCAGCAATGACGGTGACCGCGTAGCCTGCCTCGACAAACAGCCTGGAGTGGGCCAGGATCACGGCCTCGACGCCTCCGACGACCGGCGGGGCGGTGTAGTGCAGAATCGCGATGCGGGGGCTACTCATCGGAAAGAGTTCCTCCTCGGGGAGAATGTACTACAGACCCAGGTCGTCAATGGCCTGCAGCTGGGCACAGAGCCAGGCGCTGATGTCGTCTCGTTCAACGAGCCAGCGCAGGCGTTGGGCACGCTCCTGGCGTTCGTCGCCGGGCATGACCAGCGCCTGATGCAGCGCCTGGGCCGTGGCATAGACGTCGCAGGGCGAGATGACCAGCGCTCCCGGCTCGAGCTGCTGGCGGGCACCCGTTCGTTCCGACAAGACGAGCACGCCGTCGCGCTGATTCACCACCGGGCCCTCTTTGGCGACGAGGTTCATGCCATCGGCGATAGAGTTGACAAGCAGTACGTCGTACAGTTGCATGGCCGCTACGGCTCGGGGATAGCTCTCGCCCACGAGCACGCGCACCGGTTCCCAATCGCTGTCTCCGTAAGCGGCATTGACCCGACCCGCTGTGGACATCAGGTCGTCGAGATAGTGCCGGTACTCGCCCAAATCCAGGCGCGAAGGAACCAGCAGCGCCAGGAACTGCACTTTTCCCCGGTGTTCGGGATACAGATCGAGCATCTCCTCAAAGGCCAAAAAACCGCGCAGGAAATTCTTACTGGGTTCGATGCGGTCCACCCGCAGGATCATCTGACAGGCCCCTGCCAGCTCGTCGAGCTCGGACGCATAACTGGCCACCTCGGCCGATGCGGCCAACTGCCGCAGCGCTTCCGTGTCTATCGAGATGGGAAAATCGCGTACGTGCGTGGCGTGGTTTCTGTACCAGACGCGGCCGCGCGGATAGTTCACAGCAGCGCGGGGCAGAAAAGACTCGACGGTACGTAGGAAATTGGCCCCATCTTCCTGGGTCTGAAAGCCCAGCAGATCGACGGCACACAGCCCGTTGAGGATCTCCTGGCGCATGGTTGGGGGCAGGATGCGCCAATACTCCGGCCCCGGCCAGGGAATGTGTACAAAATGCAGCATCGCGGGCCGCTCGCGCCGGCGCAAAAGGGCGCGAACGTATTGGGGTACGAGGTAGAGATGATAGTCCTGAAGCATGACCAGCGTGGGCCGCCGGGTCGTCCGGACACGCTGTACAATGGCCTCGGCAAAGAGGCGATTGACGGCATGGTAGCCCTCCTCCCAGGCCTGCCAGGTGGTGCGATCGATGATCGGGGCCCGGGGCACGTCCCACATCGAGTGCTGCAGAAACCAGAGCAAGGGGTTGGAGATGACGCCATAGTAGGCATCGTAGGCTGCTTCGTCGGGGGCAAGAAATTCGACGCGCACGCCCATGCCGGCCTCGAGATCAACGCGTCCCTGGCGCCACTCGACGTCGTCGGCCGTACGGGCACAGGCAATCCAGGTCGCATCTTCTGTGTGGCGGCAGAGGTCGATTAGCGCTGTAACCAGTCCACCGCCACCCCGCTCCATTTCCAGCGTACCATCTTCGGAGCGATCAAAGGCCACAGGGGCGCGGTTGGCGGCAATGATCAGCGCCCGGTTGGCGAAAAAGTCGGCTTGCAGTTCCCCACAGCGCCGAAGCGTCTCATCTCTATCTAGTTCCATCCTGCTATCCTCCTGAACGCTGGACCTCCTCGTCCCGCTGAGCCTGCATGGCGCTGGCCTGTATGGCCAGATCGATAAAGACGGCGGCCGTCCAACCAAAAGCAGCGGCAGCGGTCGGGGGTGGCTCGCCGTTCCCAGGGTGGTAGTACTCATAGATGCCGGACTGGTCCATGATCAGATTGAGCGTTTTCTCCAGGAGGGCATCCGCCAGAGCAGACTCGCCGACCTGGCGCAGGGCCTCGATAAAGATATAGTTTATGTTGACCCACACCGGGCCGCGCCACATGGTGTCCGGGTCATAGTGCGGATCGTTGCGTGCCACCGAGGGGATGGCATATTCGCCCCAGAACTGCTCCGGATCGGTCAGGTGGGCGATGACCCGGCCACTGATCTCAGCGGGCAACTGGCCGGTCCACAGGGGGTACAGGTTAAAGGGCGTGCTGACGGGGATGGGCTGTCCCTCGTACAGAGCGCGGAACAGGCCCGCCTCCTCGTCCCAAAAATCCTCGATCATACGCCGTACGATAGAAGCGGCCCGGCGACGCCACATGGCGCCCTCGGCCTCCATGCCCAGCGCCTCGGCCATCATGGCCAGCGAGCCCATCTGCACGCACAGATAGGTGTTCAGATCGGGCGATTCCACGGGCAGGCCATAATCCCAAAGCGGGCTGTCATCCAGGCCGGAGGAGTAGGGGTGGTTGTACTGGGCCAGGCCGTCAGCGTCGTCGTCGTTCATGCTGAACCACCAGGCATTCCAGCGTACCAGGGGAACATAGATCTCTTGCAGGAAATCCAGGTCGGGGTCGATTTCGTCCAGCTTGAGCGCGGCCCAGGCCATGATGGGCGGCTTGGTCACTTCGGCCCGCAACGGGTGCTCGATAGCGGCCACCACGGCCTCGTCATAGACGGCGTCGGGGATCATGCCGTCGGGCAACTGGCAGGCGAGCATGGTCCGCAACTGGTTGCGGGCCAGCTCGGGATCTACGTGGCGGAAGGCCAGGGCATGAAAGCAAGCGTCCCAGTTCCAGATGCCGACATACAGCACCTTGGAGGGCATCATCGCCTCGTGTTCGACCCTGCCCAAAGGGGCGACCAGATTGTTGCTCATCACCCACCAGGCATAGTAGTACTGATCCCGCAGGTACTCGGCGACGGGTGGTACGCGGCAGAACCAGTCACTCCACCGGCTCTCGGCAGCGGCCAGCGTCTGGGAAAAGGGTACCACCTCACCGTCCAACTGCAGGTCGTTGCGGATATGGAGGTGGATGGCTACGTCGTCACCGCCGTCCGCGATGAACTCGATAGCATAGGCTTCCCGTTCCAGCCCCAGCTCATTCGTGAGGACCTGGCCGTTGGTGCGATAGGCCAGATTGCGTATCGCGACCAGACTGCCGCCATCCTCGTCCTTCTGCCACATCTGGGTGCTGACGCGGAAGCGGATGCCGCTCGCTACTCCAGGCGGCAAGCCCACAGCCAGCGTGTCGCCCTGGTGGAAGGCTACAGAGAAGGTACCGAGCCGGGTTTGGAACTGGAGTACGTGCGGATAGGTGGTCAGTTGACAGATGAGGGGCATTCCCTCGCCATCGACAAAACACAGATCCTGGATGTAAGGTGGGCGGAAGCGGTAGGTATCCAGCCCGGGCTGGATGGCGGTCAGGCGTTCGGCCAGCTTGATGTAGAGTTGGTCTACATCCGGGTACTTGGACACCAGCAAGCGTGAGCCCCGATCGCTAAATGGTACCTGGGTGATGTCAATACGGTTCTTGAGGCGGGCAAGGTGAGCGCATGTGATCATGCGCGTATCATAGCAGATTCCAGCGGAAGGCGCAAGAGAGGGGGTGAGGGAGGAGGGAGACGGGGTGAGGGGGAGACGGGTTGCCCCCATCATTGACCATTGTACCGGCTTTGGCTGGCAAGCGCAAGGCGGAAAACCGTAGGGCTGCTGCAAGATCGGGGAGAAACCGGGTTTTCGGTCGCGTTGCAACAGCCTGCCTCACGGGTCAGACTATGGCAAGGCAGGTGACCGACGCCGTTGGGCTCGGTCGGGAGACCTTCGCCCATCATAACTGAAGCCTGGCCCTTGTCGGCGAGGTCTAGGTCGGCTCGATGAGCAGGGAGTGCTGCTCGTCGTTGCTCTGGGCGATGTAGACCAGCCGCTGGTTCTTGTCGTCCGGCTCGCAGGAGCCGCCGGTGGCCAGTACCCGGTAGCCGTTGGGGTACTGGAGCTTGGGCACAAAGAACTCGGTGGGGGCGGGGATCCCGCGATCGGGCCGGAACTGGAATCGGAAGATTTTTGTCTTTATGTCAAATGACATCTGCAACGGCTCGCCGGCCACGTTCAAGGCATAGGGCCGGACCACGGCCTCCAGCGCTCGCCCCCCATCGTAGGGGCCCCCGGAACCGGTCTGCTGGGCCGGGCTAAAGATGGACAGGTCTTCACCGTTCCACTGATCGCCGCGCAGGTTGTTGTTGTCGGCGGTATAGTTCCACAGCGCATAGCCTACCAGGTTGGCCTCCAGCGCCTGCAAGGTATCGTCCATGGCCTCCACCTGCGGTTCAAAATCGCCGCTATGGTACGACTCTCCGCCGCTGAGGTTAAAGGGGATCCCCGTTTCGCCAACCCAGGTCGGCACACCCTCGGCCAGTTGGGCGGAACGCTGCACCAGGCGCCCGACCTGGCGGACAAAGTCGCGCCGGATCCGCTTCCGACCCAGCCGCCACCTGGGCCGCCCCGCGCGGACATCGAGGCCCAGCCAGGGGATGTAGCGCTGAAAGCCCAGGGTCAGATGGTCGTACCAGTGGGGCGCGTGTACCAGGTTGTGCTTGCAGATGAGCGGGCAGCGGTCCTCGTCTGGCCCTGTAAAGATAGAAGGCGGTGGGCTGAGGAAAAAGACCGCGTCGGGGGCCTCCTGCCGCAGCTCGCGGACATAGCGCTCGACAAAGGGGTAGAAATAGTCCCGGTCAAAGACGACCGAACGGCCGGCCACCCGGGAAAAGTAATCGGCACGCAGGACATCCAACTCACCATCGGGCAGCATGCCCCACACGCCGTGGCGCTGCCAGATGGGCTCGTGACCGTCCAGCCAGAGGGATACGCCTTCGGTGTTTTCCACGGTCACGCGGGTGCGGGCCAGGGGACGGGGCAGCATGCCCCGCTCCTCCACGTGCTGGGGGTGGCCGGCGGCCAGCAGCATGCCTTCCAGAATCGTAGGGCACTTGCCATAGGCCACAACGGGGGCCACAAAGTCATCGAGATCCGGCGCGCCGATGTAGCCGCGCAACGGCTCGTTCATCGTTTCATAGCCCACCACGTTGGTCAGGCGCCGCAAGCGATAGGCAACCTGCCGCATGGCCCCGATAAAGTGAGACTGCAGATACTCTTGAATGGGGGTACCGTCCACCTTGAGATGCGGCGCAAAGTCGTTGCCGCCGAAAAAGAGGGTGAACATGGTGGCGCAGGCAAAGCGGTTGGCATTGGTGGGCCAGCTCATGCGCGGCAGGGGATCGCCCTCGATCTGGTGGACCAGCGCCGCGCCGGTCTGTCCGAACCTGCGGATATCCATGCCTGCCAGTTCCAGGGTCCACCCCGGCGCGCCATCGCCCCCGGAGAAGCGACTCCACACATCCTGGTGGGGATCGATGATCACCTGAAGGCCATGCTCCTCGGCCCGTTCGACTAGCCAGCAGAGGTAGTCCAGATAGGCGCGGTCGTAGACACCTGGGCCGGCGTGTTCGATTGCCTCCCACGTCACCAGCAGGCGCACCGTGGTGAAACCCCAGGCGCGGAGTCGCATCAAGTGCTCGTCAGCCTCTTCAAGGGGAAAGGGCCGGCCGACAAAGGAGACGTCGCGGTGATCAAAAAAGCCCTGGCGGATGTGTGTCGCCCCATCGGGGGTGCGGGGTACCTTGCTGCTGCCACCCAGGTTCACACCGCGAAGGAGAACCGTACGGCCATGTTCGTCTTTGAGCCATTTTCCTTTGGCCTTGATCATCCTTGTCCCCTCGTCGATGAACGCAGCGCGCCGCTAGCAAGGACTTGGGCGGCTGCGTCAGGGACATCCTATCATACAGGCCGCGCTGTGTCAAACGCCGCTGCGCCGGCCTGGAGGGATGCTGTGTCGGGCAGTTGCGGGCAGTTGGGACCTCTGCAGGTCAGGAAAAGGACCTCCCGAAACTCCTGTGAACAGCCAAAAACGGGGAGAAACTTGATGTTTCTTGAGCCCAGGCAGGAGGCTGGATTGAGGGTCGGATTGGAGTCCAGGATCGTGCTCCTGTTTTGTGGCAGAGCGTTGAGAGCCCTGACAGGTTTCACATGGTTTGCACCCGGCAGGACTTTGCCAAGCCCGGTGGAATCAGCCTGGAGCCGGGGGCGGTTGGGAGAATTTTGCCCAACCTGAGGGGTGACGGCTGGTACCTTGGGGACGTTGGTCTGGAAGGGCCATCCACCCAGCTATTCTATGGCGTCCACGGGGATGTCTCTGCCAAGGGCTCCACCGGCCGGGCTTGCGGCGTTTATGGCGAGAGCCACACCGCGGACAACACGGCCTACGGCGTCTTTGCCGAGGCCGATGCCAGCGGCGAAGGCGTCGACATTCACCCTGACGCCGACAAGGGCTCCGATGACTCGCACCTTGCCATCTATCCGGAGGGATCTTTATGCCTGTCATACTCCGCGCTGCACCCTAGAACAGTGTCGCAGAGAGGATGTCGAGCGCCGATTTGCCGCAGCCCTGTTGTCCTATTTATTCCCCTTGCCAAACTGCCCTCGTTATGGTATAATCTTGGGGCAACGTAGCACACAGTTAGCCCAGCCAACCAGCACCGCACCGCGCCGCAACCTCACCGTAGGCCGGGCTGGCTGGTAGTTTCCCTGATCCGGCAGGACAGCCGACGCCCCAAGCGACCTGGTAGGGAGCACATGGCCCAACAGAAAGACTTGAAGCAACTTCCCCTTGTAGGAATCGCGCGCCGCTGCGCTCAGGAGACGACCCTCTTTTTCCACAAGAAGCGACATGACCCCCAGTTCTGCTTCGAGATGTTTCGCCGTGCCCTCGTCGAGCACGACCAGCAAGCCTGGGACCTGGTCTATACCCAATACCGCCCCCTCGTAATCGGCTGGATCCAGCGCCATCCCTCTTATCCAGCCAGCGGCGAGGAGGTTCAGTACTTTGTCAATCGCGCCTTTGAAAAGATGTGGGGCGCTCTGCCACCCGAAAGGTTCCACCGCTTTCCGGATCTAAAGTCGCTGCTGCGCTACCTGCAAATGTGCGCGCACAGCGTCATCGTCGACGATACCCGGCGGGCAAAGCTCCTGCTCGTCGACCTCGAGTCGGACAGCCATCCCGGTCAGGCCGTGGCGGACGAGTCCCCACACGGCGGACAGGCATGGGATCGCTTTCGCCGCGAGGAGCTCTGGCAGCAAGTGACCGCGCGCCTCAACGATGATCGAGAGCGCGTCGTCGTCTATGGCTCCTTCGTTCTGGACCTCAAACCCCGCGAGCTCTACGCCCAGTTTGAGGAGAGCTTTCGCGATGTGAAGGAGGTCTACCGGGTCAAGGAGAACGTACTCGCCCGGCTGGCCCGCGATAGCGAACTGCAAAAGATTCTCCGGGGAGATGCATGAAAAATGGCGCGTGGCTGCGTTTAGTATGTCGAAGGAGAGTAATCCATGACCAATGAACAGAGGCCAGAGTTAGGGGATGCGCAGCTCCTGGCCTACCTTGATGGCGAGGCAGATAGCGAGGTGGTCGAGCACATGGAGCAATGCGCGCAGTGCAGGGAGAGAGCCAAGCAGATGGCGCTGCTGCAAGGGCGGCTGACCTCCAGATTGTACCGCCTTGCCTGCCCCTCGTCGATAGACCTGGGAGAATACCATTTGGGCCTGCTGGGCCAGGAACAGGCTGGCGCAATAAGCCTACACCTGGCGGAGTGTCCCCATTGCGCCCACGAAGTCGCACAATTGCGGGCGTACTTGAAGGATCTGGCGCCAGATGTGGAGATCGGCGCGCTGGAACGCGCCCGGATCCTGGTCGCCGAGCTGGTCCGGGGAGTACAGGATCTCGGCCCGTCGCCCGCCCTGGCGCCTTCTCCAGCTTTTGCCGGGCTGCGCGGCGATGGGGACGGAGGACCTCTTGTCTACCAGGCCGAGGAGTACCAGATTGTCGTCGAGATCCAGCGCGACGCGCAGCGACAGGAAGCGTTTCAGCTTGCTGGGTCTCGTCGCTGGCGGAGAATTCAGCGATCTTGAGGCCCGTCTTTGGCAGGAGGATCAACTGGTCGCCGCGGTTGCCGTGGACGAATTGGGCAACTTTGACATCTCCAACCTGGCCCCGGGAGGCTACGAGCTGATGCTCAGCGGGCGGGAGGTGGAGGTCCAGATCCTGGACTTGCAGATAGGCGATCCATAGGTAGCTGATAGCTAGAGGATATGGACGGCCGAGGAACTGATCGAGAAACTGCTGGCACTCCGCGACGTGAAGGCCCAGGAAAGGCTCCTGCGGGCCAACGTCCCCCTGTTGGGCAGCGACGTCGCCAGCGCGCTCAAGGACCAGGCCGACAACTACCTCTGGTCGGACATCCATCGCTCGCAAGATACCGCCCAGCTTCTCTTTGTTCTGGCTGAGATATCAGGCGACCCCCTACACCACGCCCTGGGCCTGCTGGCCCAGGCCAATGCCTATTGCATCGGCCTGGCCGAGTACGAGAAAGCTATCGAGCTGTACGATCGGGCGGCCGAGATCTATGGCAGCCATGGGCGTGCCGCGGAGCAGGCCCGCTCCCAGGTGGGCAAGATCGGTGCGCTGGCCAATCTGGGCCGCTACGCGGAAGCCCTCGAAGACAGGGCAGTGGGCCAGCCGCGTATTGGAGGAGCAGGGCGAGTGGCAGATCCTGGCCACGCTCACCATGAACCTGGGCATCGTCTACAGCCGCGCCGGCGATGAGGTCCGGTCGTTGGAGAGCTTTGACCGGGCGGCCGAGCTGTACGAGGAGATTGGCGCTGACGGCCAGTCCATGTGGCTGTTGGCCCAGCAGAACCGGGCCGTCGCCCTGCTGCACCCTGGGCCGATTCAAGGAATCGATCGAGGTCAGCCGGACGACCATGACGGGATGGAGCGCCAGGGACAGACTGTAGAAGCCGCTCGGGCACGCCAGTGCCTGGCCCTCACCTACTTTGTCCTGGGGCGCTACAACGAGGCCCTGGCCCACCTTGACCAGGTGCGTGAGGTATTCCTGGCCGACGGTCGCCAGCGGGACGCCATGGTGGTAGAGCTTCTCACCAGCGACTGCCTTTTGCAGCTCCGGCGCTTTGGCGACGTCCTGGACACAGTGCCAGCGGGTGCGCACTCTGCTGGCCGACCTGGGTATGCGAGACTGGGCGGGGCATGCCGTTGTCAACGAGGCGGTCGCCTATGCAGAGTTGGGCCGCTACAAAGATGCCCTGGCCTCTCTGGCCGAAGCCCGCGAAGCATTCGAGGCAGAGGGCAACCGCGCCTTGACGGCCTCGACCGACGTGGAGATCGCGGCCGTACTACAGCGACAGGGGCGAAACCAGGCAAGCCTGGCGCTGGCCCGGGACTGCGCAGCGGTCTTTGACGCCCACGACTTGCCTATCGAAGGCGCACAAGCTCGCCTGGTGGCTGCCCGAGCTGCCGCGACGATGGAAGAAGGGGATCTGGCCCGCGAACTGGCCGGGCAGGCGCTGACCGCCTCCGTGGAGCACAACGTCCCGGCGCTGGAGTTCCAGGGCCAGCACATTTTGGGCGCCGTGGCAGCCGGAGCGGGGG
This sequence comes from uncultured Chloroflexia bacterium, assembly GCA_963783445.1. Classification (GTDB taxonomy): domain Bacteria; phylum Chloroflexota; class Anaerolineae; order JAAYZQ01; family JAAYZQ01; genus CAWANP01. The sequence goes on from CAWANP010000004.1 coordinate 654,673, forward strand.
ATCTGCCGGCTGCCCTGGCAGCCTACGACCGGGCCATCGAAAGAGTGGAACGGCTGCGAGGCCGCCTGATGGTCGAGTTCCGGGTCGGTTTCGTGGAGGACAAGGAAACCCTTTACGAGGACGCCGTGGCCGCTTGCCTGGACCTGGGTCATCCAGGCCAGGGGTTTGCAGTATGCCGAGCGGGCCAAAAGCAGGAGCCTGCTCGACCTGGTGACCCATCGCCTCAACCTGGGGATCCAGGCCCACAGTGAAGCCGATCGGCCCCTGGTCGACGAGCTCCTGCGGCTGCGTGCCAGGCGAGATCGCCTGTATCGTCGCTGGGAAGGCGACGACGAATCCGCCGAACGGGGCTGGTCGTCGGCGGATGCGGATCGCCGCCAGGCCCAGCAGGAGGTACTGGACCTGGAGCAGGAGATCACCGAGCTGTGGCACCGGCTTCTGATCCGAAACGCCGACTATGCGCGCGAGGCCAGCCTATGGACCATCCGCACCGAGCCGGTCCAGCCTTACTTGCCGCCGGACACCCTACTGGTCGAGTATTTTTGCTTGCACGGCGAGCTGATCGCGTTCCTGGTCTCGGACCGCGAGGTGCAGGCCCACCGCCTCGGCTGTGAACTGGCCGACATCCAGACCGATTGATGCGGCGTCTGTGGCTCAATCTGGGGGCGGTGCCTCGGAGCGGAGAGGAACATGTGGCCAAGCTGGCAGCCAACGCGCGGGGCCTCCTGCGAAGCTCTACCAGTTGCTTCTGGCGCCGCTGGCCGGCTACCTGGAGGGATACCAGAGGCTGATCCTCGTGCCCCACGGCCTGCTGCACTACTTGCCCTTTCATGCCCTGCACGATGGGACGTCGTACCTTCTGGAGCGAATACGAGGTCAGTTACCTGCCCGGCGCCAGTTTCTTGCGCTACTGTCAGGAGGCCCCACTGGCCGATTCGGGATCGCTGGCGGTTGGGCATTCCCACGACGGCCACCTGCCCCACGTCGTCCACGAGGCCCGAGCGGTAGCCTCTCTCCTGGGGGGCCAGGTATTGCTGGAGGACCAGGCCAAACCGGAGGAAATCGGGAGGATGATGGGCCAGGTTCGCACCGTACACCTGGCTGCCCACGGGGATTTCCGGGCGGACAACCCCCTCTTCTCAGGCCTATCCCTGTCCGACGGCTGGCTGACCACCCTCGACATCTTTGGTCTGCGCCTTCAGGCCTCGCTGGTCACGCTCAGCGCCTGTCAGACGGGGCGCAATGTGGTCGGCGGCGGCGACGAGCTCCTGGGCCTGATGCGAGCCTTTCTCTGCGCCGGGGCAGCCTCGCTGGTGCTCAGCCTGTGGGCGGTTGAGGATCGTTCCACAGCCGATCTGATGGTGGCCTTCTACGAAAAACTAGCGGAGGGCTGGACCAAGGGGCAGCCCTCCGCCACGCCCAGTTGCAGTTCCTGCAGGGACGAAATGGGGATGGGCCGTCTTCAGCGGGCGCGCACCCCTATTACTGGGCGCCGTTTTTTCTTGTTGGGGCGGCCGGACCGCTTTAAGCACTGGGATGGAACTCAGCCCGGGTCTGCGTACCCACGAACCTCGCTGCCGGAAAAACCGCAGGCTCCACGTTCATAGTCTGGAACAACGTTTGGCCCTCAGGGCCTGAGGTTTCTACTGGATCCTGGAGAACAACCTGTTCTTCAGGGCGACAGAGAAAGGAGAGAAGTCAATGGAGCAAGGCGAAGGGGAGCACGAGGCAGTGAACAAGAGCACGCCACCGCAAGAGGGCCCGCTACCAAGAGAGGACTCGTCATCGACAGTAGAATCCGACATCGACTGGGGAGCCGCCACCAACAGTGGGCCCGCCACCAACTGGGGAGCCCCCATCGACTCTGGACCCGCCGCCGAAAAAGGACCGACGTTGGCTTTACCTGATACTCGCAGCCGCAGTGGTCCTGGTCGTTATCGCGCTGGCCATGCTGGCGACGCAGCCCCAGTTCACCGTCGAGTGCGGCACAGGGGCCACCACGAAGAGTGTGTCCGAGCAGCCGCCAGAACCACCACCGTTCTTCCTCGAGCGTCAGATCATCGTCACCGGCCCGAGCACGGATGAGGTCGAAAGCGTTACCAGCGTGGTCAGGGCGACCAGGGGACTGGAGCCGGACCGCACTTGCGCAGCGTACCAGGGGCTCAGACTAGATTTCGGTCCTCTTAAGGGGCGGCATCTTCCCTGGCAGCGAAATGTGCTTGAGACCAGGCTCTACACACTCAATGAGGGAGAGTCGGTAGCGAAAGCTCTGGAGGAGTTTGAAGATGTCCGAGACGGCCGTCCCGTATTTGCCGATGCCAACTACCTGACCGGGCTTCTGGGGCTGAGTTCCTGCGGCAGCAGGCACAGCATTGGACCCAGCCCCTACCAGTTCGGGCCCAACCCTTTCGAGAGCGTCGAGTGGAGCCAGCCGGAATCTAGCTCAGAAGACGCCATCGGCGCCCTCAAGCACAGCATTGGGCCCAGCCCCCTCGGTACTGCCAGCGAGGCCACAGCCAGGCAGTTCCGGGAACAGTGGGGTTTTGAACATATCGGGTTGAGCCCATGGCCTACCGCCACCATGCCCCTCACCGTGCTACCGACAGGGTCCGGCGTACTGGCCGCAGTGTTCGACACTTCGCCCTTCCCAGAACCCGCGGCGGGAGCCGACGGGTCTTCCTGGGCATCGGGTCCGGTCAAGATCTCGCTGACCGCCGCGGACGGCATGAAACCGACCTGGGAGTTTGAACTCTTGTCCCCCCAGATGCCCACTATGACGACCAGCGGTGAGGGGCCAGCCGCGGACGTCCAAGACCACGGGCTGTTCGTCTCCGGCCTGATCCACGGCATAGCGCCAGAGAGCGACATTCAACTGATCCGGGTGCTCAACAAGTACGGCTGCGGGGGAGCTTTTTGCCCTGAACGAGGCGTTACTCGAATTCGTGCACGAGGTCGAAGGCAGGCGGAATTCGCTGGACGGTGTGGTCATCAACCTCAGCTTGGGCCTGCAAAAGCCGACAACGGACACGGAGGTCGTGGTGGCAGACAGTGACCAAGTACAGTGTCCCCCTCCTGTTGGAGACAGCATAGTACTCGTTGAGTACGACGCGCTGGAGGGGACGTATCCTCAAGAAGACGACAATAAGCCGGTCAAGAAATCGATATGCGTCTACATCGACAAAGATCTGACCGTCCTGGTGGAGGACAAGGTCGAATCGCTTCAGAATGCCATCAACGTGGCCCATGAGCGTGGCATCGTAGTCGTGGCAGCAGCGGGCAATGACTCCGGGAAAGACTCGATCCCCCTGTCGCCCCACCTGCCGGCGGCCTATCCTTCGGTGATCGGAGTGGCCGGCAGCAACATCGGCCGCCAGCGGTCCTGTTTCTCCAACTGGGGCGACGTCTCTGCCCCAGCAGGAGATGGCGGAAAGAATCCGGATCTGCTCAAGAAACTCAAGGAGGCCTACGGCGACGACCAGGTACAGGGATCCGACTGCATGCCGGTCGTCGACAAGTGTACAGGCAAGTGCGCTACGGGTCTCACCAGCCTGGCCAAGAACATCTTCAAGGGCAATATCGGATATGCCCATTGGAGCGGCACCTCGTTTGCCGCGCCGCTGGTCAGCGGGCTGGCCGCCCTCATCCTGGACGAGGGGACCACTGGCGCTCCCGGCGCAGACGCCTGGGTACCGCCAACTGACGTCTTTGCCGCAGTGCGCTGCGGCGCACCCACTGGCGACGGCGTTATCGACGTGCTGGCCAGCCTCTACCGCTGCATGCCCTAGCTGGACCCTGCACCCGCGGCCTTGACCAAACGAGCCCCTGGCATTACGCCAGGGGCTTTCTTCTTGGGACGTGCCGGAAAATTGGGTAAACGCTCGTTCATAGGGGTATCGAGGCGAAAAGTCCTGACGAAGAGGGGGAGCGATGTACCAAATAAACTTTGGATCGGCAGAAGCCCGGTTGGTTACGCGCAACGAAGAGACGCAGGCTTGGGTGAATATCTATCTGGATCGGGACGCCATGAGTACGCGGGGGTGGCTCTCACGCCGGGGCCGCCGACTGCTGGACGGGCCTGGCCACCTGTTCTCAACAACGGGTGGCTGGCTGCAACGGGACAGAAACCTGCCCAAGCTGCTGCCCCCCCAAGGGTTCGCGGGACAGAGCTGCTAGCACAGGCCGGCGGACCCTGGAGATGAGATACCCAGAGCGCGGCCGGTTTCACCAACGTTCGAAAGAATGGACGAGCATCATACCGCAAAAGGAGGCTTCCAATGTACAGCATTGATCCGTACCTGGCCGAGAGGACCATGGAACACCGGGTCCACGAGGCGCAGCGCGAAGCAGAGGTGGACCGTCTCCAGAATCAAGGCAATGCAGCGCCTCTGGGGAACTTGGTTGAGCTTAGCCGGCGCCTGCTGCGCACGACGGGCGGGGCGTTCTCAACACTGGGCTCTTGGCTGGAACAGCCAGGCCTGGCAGGAGAGCAGCCCTCCGAGGGGCAGGCAAAGCCGAAAGCTTGAGTCAGGCAAAGGACTCCCATCCCTATGACGCCTCTGATGCCAGAGGCCATGGCCAGCCAAAAATGGAGAGCGAGGCGCCCGATGCGTCCCAGTTCTCGGAGCCGTACCGGAATCGGGTAGAGATCGACGTTCATAGGGTTATCTGAGCCACGATTGAGCACAGGAGGTGTGCAATGTTACCAATGGATACGGACTTACTCATGCAGATTGTGAACCAGCACAGGAAAGAACTTGAGCAGGAGGCGGAAAGCTATCGCCTCTGCCGCCAAGCCGACATCCGGCCCTCGGGATGGGTGTCCCACCTGGGTCGGTGCCTGGCGGCGGAGACAGGCCACCTGCTGACGAAGGTAGGTTCGTGGATGGAGCAGGCGGGCATGGCCAGCGAGCCCCCACTCGATGCCCAGATTGGGCGCAGCGCCTGAATCCCACACCACGCTGGGCAATCCCCACATCCAACGAAGGCTGAGAACAGACCTCGGGCGACCTGGTAGTCGCCCGGGGTCTGTTGTTCTTATACCAGGACCGTCATCTGCGAGTCACCCCGATTGGCCCAATAGGCGTAGGGAATGGCGGTTACCGCTGCTGGTGGCCTGGATTCCCGCCCCCCCCCCGGCTTCTCGGGGGCAGGCGTCGCGGGAATGACTTGGTATCGCACCGGCCTGGAAGAGCCGGTGCTAGGCACTGAAATCACCAGACGTCTGCCCAGCACCGCCTGTTTACGACGGTGCCAGAATCCAGAATCGCACCCTCACCCACTTGGCGAGAATGCCACCAAGGGCCCAGGGTGGAACTTGCAAAGCTGAAGAATCTGGCATAGAATAGGATTTGCAGGAACCTGAAGCAACACATTGAGGAGGATCTCAAAACATGAGCGTGATCGATTCTTTCAGCCTGAAGGGCCAGGTGGCCATTGTCACGGGCGGCGCCCGAACGCTGGGCTATGATATGGCCGGGGCGCTGGCCGAGGCGGGCGCGGACCTGGTCATCACTTCCCGGAGCCTGGCCAGCGCCGAGCTGGCGGCTGCCCAGCTACAGGCAGACCACGGCGTGGAGGTGCTGCCGCTGCAACTGGACGTGCGCGACTATGAGCAGGTGGCGGAGATGGCGCGGGCGGCCTACGACTGGAAGGGGCGCGTCGACGTCCTGATCAACAATGCCGGGGGCGGCGGGGGACAGGGCTCCACGGACCTCTTTGAACGCACCGCCCAGGACATGAGCGACCTGATCGCCACCAACCTGACCGGGGCGCTCTACTGCTGCAAGGAGGTCGGCCAGCGGATGGCGGCGCAGGGCAGCGGCAAGATCATCAACATCGCCTCCATCGCCGGCCTGGTGGGCCGGGATCGGGGCATGTACGCCCGCTCGGGGCTGGCCCAACAGCCGGTGGACTATGCCGCGGCCAAGGCCGGCGTCATCGGCATGACCAAGGACCTGGCCGCCTACCTGGCGCCCCATGGCGTCTATGTGAACGCCATCTCGCCCGGGGGCTTTGAGCGAGGCCAGCCGCAGGCATTCATCGACGCCTACAGCGAGCGCACCGCCCTGGGCCGCATGGGGCGTGACGGGGTCGACCTCAAGGCGGCGGCGCTGTTCCTGGCCTCCTCCGCGTCGGACTATGTGACGGGCGATAACCTGGTAGTCGATGGGGGATTCAGCATATGGCACTGAGGCGAAGCATTGTCGTCGTCGGCCTGGGCTCCATCGGCCGGCGGCACGCGCGCCTGCTCAAGGCCAGGGGAGATCTGGAGGTCCGCGCCTGCGAACCGGACGCGGGGACGGCCAGGCTGGCCTTTGAGCAATTTGGCGAGATGCCGCTCTACACCTCCTACGACGAGGCTCTGGCCTCGGGGCCGGACATGGTGCTGATTGCCACCCCGCACCACCTGCACTGCGCGCAGACGGTGCAGGCGCTGGCGCAGAACGTGCACGTCCTCTGCGAGAAACCGATGAGCGATAGCCTGGCGGACGCCCAAAGGATGATGGCGGCAGCCGAGGCGTCGGAGGCCATTCTGAACATCGGCTTTTCGCTGCACTTTCACCCGGTGATCAGGCGGTTGAAAGCGCTGATCCAGGAGAGGGCCCTGGGGCAGGTCCTGCAGGTGCACTACCGGGTTGGCTCCTATATCACGCTGGTGAACTCCGGCTCGCGCTACCAGGCGGAGATGGAGGGCGCGCTGCTGATGGACTATGCCCACCAGCCGGACGTGCTGTTCTGGCTGCTGGGGGCCAGGCCCAGGGGCGTCTACATGGCAGCCGCCCAGGGCGGGGACATGGCCTTCAGCGCCAGCCCCAATTTGCTGTCGATGGTCTGCGACTATGGGTTGCCCCTGGTAACGACCATCGAGCTGAACTACCTGCAGATGCCGCAGCGCCACGCCTGCGAGGTGGTGGGCGACGAGGGGTGGGCGCTGTGTGACTTTGACAGGGGGACGATCCGCATTGGCAACAAGGAGGCGCAGTCAGAGCGCGAGGAGCGGATCCCCGTCGAGGTCGACAGGCTGTACGAGCTGGAGCACCAGGCATTCCTAGATGCGGTGGACGGAAAGCGGGAGCCTGAAAGCCCCGCGGCGGAGGCGATTGTGTCGATGGAGATCATTGACGCGGCGCTGCGGTCGTGGCGGACGGGGCAGCGGGTGGCGCTGGGCTGAGTGGGAGAGGGCATAGGGGGGGCTGGGCTTGGTCGGAGACCTTCGCCCATCATTGGCAGACCAATGAACAGCGGCTGGGCGGGGATTGGACGGATCCTTCGCGGGTGGTTGCGTTGCACCTGGCGGATTTGGTGAATCCGGGGGATTCGATGTCATATTCTGGCACCAGCGGACCAATATGACAGCGAATCAGGAGGATCAACCGAATCATCCGCGAGTGGATTCGATTCCTGCGGCAAGCCAGCAACCTCTGCTATTTACCTCCCGCATGGCCATCGTGGAGATGGTCAGCGCGTTCGCGCGCCGGATGCGTGAGGGAGCCTGACCGCCGAGGAGTTTGCCACAGCGAGTGATGCGCTCCGCAGTGATTTCTTGAGCACGTACCACGTCATGCCACCCAGCATCGCGATCCTTGATCGGGCGTGTCTGAGAATTCCATCCCTTCTCCCACGGAATATCACGATACAAGGGGAGTAGCTGACTGCAGATGAAAAGGCTGGTCTGGGCTCGGTCGGAGGCCCGTTCCAGGGCATGCTTCGCCCATCCTCAGACAGACTTCCGACCTCTCGGAATACTTCGGAAGTCTAGATTGGGGCTAGTCGACCAGGCTGCGCGGATCGAGGGCGTCTCGCAGGCCGTCGCCGACAAAGTTGATGCTCAGCACGGCCAGGGCGATCATGAGGCCGGGTGGGACCCAGAGCCAGGGCATCGACTCCAGGATGGTCAGGGATTGGGCATCGATGAGCATGTTGCCCCAACTGGCCATGGGGGGCTGGACGCCGAGACCGAGAAAACTCAGGCCCGCCTCGATGAGGATGGCCGCGGCCACGCCAAAGGTCCCAGCAACCACGACTTCGGCCATAGTGTTGGGCAGGATGTGGCGCAGGGCGATGCGACGGTCGGGCACGCCTGAAGCCCGGGCGGCGATAATAAAGTCCTGCTCGCGCAGCGAGAGCACGTTGCCGCGGACCAGGCGGGCCACGGCCGGCCAGCTCAGGAGACCGATGACCACCATGACGTTGTAGACGCTGGGCCCGACCACACTGACGATGACAATGATGATCATGAGAAGGGGAAAAGACAGGACCACGTCGGACAGTCTCATCACGAACGAGTCCACCGGCCCGCCGGCATAGCCAGCGATGACGCCCAGGATGGTACCGATGATCAGCGAGATGGATACGGCGACCAGGCCCACAGAGAGAGATACCCTGCTGGCATAGACCAGCCGGCAGTAGACATCGCGGCCCAGGGTGTCGGTTCCCAGGGGATAGCCCTGACCGGGTGGCGCCCGAAAGTGCTTGAGGTTGTTGGCATAGGGGTCGCAGTGCCCGGTTACCTGAGGAGCAAAGATGGCCATAAAGATCAGGATCAGCAAGACGGCGCTGCTGATCATGGCCGGGACGTGGCGCTTGTAGCGGCGCCAGACCAGGGCGCGCATGGTCAGCGGCTTGGCAGAAACAGCGGCCACATCCAGGCTGCGGACCGAGGGGGCGGTGGGCTGGCCGGCTGGCGTCCTATCTTCTGAAGCGGGTGTGCCTTCGGGTTGGGGCATGACCATCCTATTTGTAGACGATGCGAGGGTCGGCAAAGGAATAGGCGATGTCAGCCAGCAGGTTGCCGACAAAGACCAGTATGGCGGTAAAGAAGGTCAGGCCCATCAGCACGGGATAGTCCCGCGCTGTGACGGACTGGATGGTCAGCATGCCGATGCCCGGCCACTGAAAGATCTGCTCGGTGATGACCGCGCCACCAAAGATCGTGGCCAGGCTTAGGCCCAGGATGGTGATCACCGGCAGCAGGGCGTTGCGCAGGGCATGGCGGATGACGATGGTGCGCTCCCTCAGGCCCTTGCCCCGGGCCGTGGTAATGTAATCCTGGGCAATGACCTCCAGCATGCTGGAGCGCGTATAGCGCATCAGCGAGGCGGTGGTGCCCACCGAGAGGACCAGGGCGGGTAGGATCAGGTGGTGGAGCCGGTCGAGAAGGGAATAGTCAGCGCCCAGGGTCTGCATGCCCGCGGTGGGAAGCAGGTCCAGTTTTAGCGACAAGAGGTAAATGGCCCCAAGCCCCAAAAAGAAGCTGGGGCTGGAGACCCCCAGGAAGGCCATCACCGTTGAAAAATGATCCAGGAAGGAATAGCGGCGGATGGCCGAGAGCACCCCCAGGGGAACGCCAACGACGACTCCCAAGAGCAGGGCCGTGCCCATGAGCTGCAGCGTCGGCCACAGCCTGCGGGCGATGCGGTCGAAGACCGGCTCGCGGTTGACCAGCGAATAGCCCAAGTTGCCACGGGCGACCTCTTTCAGCCAGAGCGCATAGCGCACCAGCAGCGGCTGATTGAGCCCCAGGGCCTCTCGCCTGGCTTCGACGGCCTCGGGTGAGACGCCGGCCATGGGATTGACCATCAAGTCCACCGGATCGCCCGGCGCGGCATTGATGATCAGAAAGGTGACAAAAGTGATCCCCAGCACGATGGGGATAGAGGTCAGCAGGCGTTGTATGATGTAGCGATGCATTGATCACTCCAGACCAGCTTCAAGCCGCGCATGAGAGCGGTACTGGCCCACGAGATTGAAATCGCACCGGCCTGAAAGAGCCGGTGCCAGGAATTGAATTCTATAGCCGGTATCGCACCCACTTGGCGAGAATGCCACTAGAGCAGGCAGGTGGGGTCCCCCCCTACCGGGAGGCGGCCCCACCTGCTATTCCAGATAGATTACTCGCCAGCCAGCGTGAGTTCCTGCTGGTTGGGGAACGCACCACTGACCAGGTAGGCCCAACTGCCAAAGCGGCTGGGATTAAAGCCCTGGAGCCGGTCGTTGTAGGCGTACAGAGTATTCTCCGACCAGAGAAAGACCACAGGCAGGTCCTCATTGAGGACGCGGTACATCTCCTGGTAGATCTCTGCCCGCTCGTCCTGGTCAAAGGCCAGGCGGCCCGCCCTCATCAGCTCGTCCACCTTCTCATTCTCATAGAGCATGATGTTCCAGCCGGCCGGCGGGACATTGTCCGAGGCGTAGAGGATGGTGGCGATGAGATCGGGATCCGAGGCGCCCGTCCAGCCCAAGAGGCCCAGGTCATAGTTGCCTTCCTTGAGATCGTCCAGCAGGGTGGCAAAGTCGGTGATCTGCAGTTCAACCTCAACGCCCACGTCCTTCAGGGCGGATTGGATGAGCGGCGCGGACATTTCGCGCGGCTTGTTGCCGGTGGGATAGCGCAGCACCAGCTTCTGGCTGGAGTCCCAGCCAGCTTCGGCCAGCAGTTCCTTGGCCTTTTCCGGGTTGTATTCGTAGGGATTCAAGTCATCCGGGACGGCCCAGCCAATCGAGTTAGGCGAGTTGACCACCGTCGCTTCACCAAAGTAGAGCGGCTGGATGATGTCCTCACGCGGCAGGGCATAGGCAAAAGCCTGGCGGACCCTGACATCCTCAAAGTAGGGTTTGCCAAGATTAAAGTGCATCACCTGCGCGCCAGACCCGGGAAGCGACTCGAAGGAGATGTCATACAGGGCCTTGATGCGCTCGACCTCTGCGGGTGGCACCATGACAAAGTCCAGCTCGTCCTTCTGCAGCTGGGCCAGCAGCACATCCTGGGTTCCGATGCGGTAGATCAGGCGCTTGATCTTGGGCAGCTCCGAGGTAGAAATCCTCGAATGCCTCGAATTCCATGTACTGGTCGGGCTCATAGCCCACGAACTTGTACATGCCCGCTCCGACCGTCGGGTTGTCGAAATAGGGATGGGTTTCCAGCTCCGCCGGCGGGACGTCGCCCAGAATGTGGGCGGGCAGGACAAAGTAGTTCAGGTTGTTGACAAAGGGGGCGTTGGGCTCCTCGAGCACGAACTTGATGGTCTTGTCATCGACGATCTGCAGGCCCTCTACGCTGTCGGCTTCGCCAGCCATGTAGGCTTCCATGCCCTTGATGGACTTGAAGTTGCCGGCGATAATCGAGGCCACGTCGGGGTGGCCGTGCAGCCGGTAGGTCATCTCCACGTCCTGGGAGGTGACCGGCGTGCCATCGTGCCAGACGGCGTCTTCGCGCAGGTGGATGGTGTATTCCGAGCCGTCCTCAGACACATCAAAACTCTCGGCCAGATAGGGCACAGGCGCGCCCTCGGAGTCCAGCCGGATCAACTGGCCGTAGACGTTCTCGAAAAGCGTGGCGCTATAGTCGTCGGTGGTGATGTAGGGGTTAAAGCTCTGCGGGCCGCTCCAGATGCCAACCCGGAAGATCTGGCCCTGCTCGGGCACCGCGGTGACCTCGACGACTTTTTCGACTTCCTTTTCGACCTCTACGGTCTCGACCACGACCTGGGTCACCTCTACCTCAATGACCTGGGTCACCTCTTTCTCGACGACCTGCGGCGTGCCCTCGACAATCACAGTCTCTTTTACGACCTGGGTCACGACCTGCTCGACCACTTCCGGCGTGGCGGCGCCACCGCAGGAGGCCAGCAGCAGGGCCACTACCGCCAGCAGAACGAAGGAACTTACCAACTTTTTGTTCGCCATCTTCTTCTTTCCCTCCTTTTTGGGAAAACATCCACTTCCAGGGCTTGAATCTCTGTACTTTTGCCAGCAAGGACTGTTCTTCTCAGTCACGCCTCCTTTCCTACAGCACCGGGCAGAAAATGCCTAACCCGCGCCGCGCAGAATCTGGCCGGGCAGCGCGCCGGTGGGTGTATCGCCGTCCAAAACGACCTGGCCGTTGACCAAGACAAGGTCAATGCCCTTGTTCAGGTAGGCCGTGTGCCGGTCGGCGGCGGGATCGTAGATGGGAACTCCGTCGACCTCGTCCGGATCAAACACGACGAGGTCGGCCTGCATGCCCGGCAGCAAGAGGCCGCGGTCTGTCAAACCCAGCGCTCGAGCCGGCAATGAAGACATCTTGCGTACCGCGTCTTCCAGGGTCAGCAACCCTTCCTCGCGCACATATTTGCCCAGCACGTGAGGGAAGGAAGCGTACAGCACCGGGTTTGGCACGCCCGGCCGCAGGATGGCCTGGATCAGGCCGCCATCGGTACCGAAAGCCATGCCCGGATAGCGCATAAAGGTTCTCAGGTCATCCTGGTTGGGCGACACAAAGACCTTGCGCGCCTGCGGGTCAAGGGCCAGCAGGTTCAGGATCGCCTCAAAGGGATCGACACCCATGGCCCGGGCAATGGCGCCCATGGTCTGGTCTTGATATTGTACTCCGTTGCGGCAGGAAAGCAGGACCAGTTCGTTCTCCCAGTGCGCGCGGGCCAGGGGACTCTGGCCGTAGGCCTCATCTTTGGTCCGCCCCGGCACCACGTACCAGGTGGAGGACTCGCCCGCCTCAAGTTCGGCTTTCAGCCTGGCCCGCTGTTCGGGATCGTGCAATCGTTCGAGCATGGCGCTGTCGCCGCCCTGGACGAACCAGGCGGGCAGGAGCGAGGTGAGCAGGGGCGAGAAATGCAGCGCCTCGTTGAACCAATAGGGGAACATGTCGGCCACGACGGGCAGCCCCCGCGCCCGCGCTTCTTCAATCAGTTTGAGGGCGTGCGCCGCCTTGCCGGTGTTTTCCAGGCCATAGACCATCATGTGGCTGAGGATGAGCTCGATGCCGGCCTGTTCGGCCACGTCCAGGGCCTCCTTGACCGCAGCGATGAGCGTGTCCCCATAGTTCCGAATGTGACAGGCGTACCGCCCGCCGTAGGCAGCCGCGACACGGCACAGCTCAACCAGTTCCTCGATGGCAAAGTCCATGCCCTTGTGCGTTCCACTCTCGGTGGAGAAGCCCAGGGCGCCCTGCTCCATCGCTTCCGCCATGAGGGCTTTCATCTGAGCCAGTTCTTCATCGTTGGGAATGCGGGCATAGTCGCCGGTCACGGCCAGACGCAGGGCGGCCTGGCCTACAAAACCGCCATAGTTCACGGCGGTGCCCTGCTGCTCGATGCGGTCATAGTACTCGCCCAGGGAGGACCAGTCCAGATCGATGCCGTGGCGGCCCAGCACCTGGCGCCCCGATTCGCGAGAGACCACCGTAAAGCGCTCGTTGGGGTCTTCGACCCACCACTCTTGCAGCCAGACGTCGCCGATGGGGGCCGCGGAGAAGCCGCAGTTGCCGGCGATATCGGTCGTGACGCCCTGCATGATCTTGTTCTCGGCCTGGGGGTTGGCCAGCACCAGGTAGTCAGAGTGACCGTGGATGTCAATAAAGCCCGGGGCGACGACGTTGCCCTCCACGTCGAGGACGCGCTGGGCCTCGACCGCGCCCAGACGGCCAGTGGCGACGATCTTGCCGCCGTCGACGGCCAGATCGCCCCTGTACCAGGGGTTTCCGGTTCCGTCCACGATGCGAGCGTTCTCTAGCAAGAGATCTATCATGGCTATCGCCTCTCATGGTTGGTGGTGGCGTAGTGGTAGTGGGTGCAGTGGGCGTGAGTATACCACAGTCCTGGGCATGCGGCAAATGGCTGGGCGCAGGATAGTGTATCTCTTTCGGTGGAAATCGTGCTGAGGGTGGAGCGCCCGGCGATAAAGCCGCTTCGCTACCAAGTCGACCGGGCTACGTAGCAGCGCCCCATAAAATGGGGCTTGAAGACCGAACCACTGTATTTTAGCCGGTTTCAACCGGCGCCGCTCCGTAGCCCTGCGGCTTTAGCCCAGGGCGATCTCTGCTAGGACAACGGATCAGGAGGATTTTGCGGATCTGTGAGGAGCGGGTCCGTTGAATCTCGTAGAAATGACAGGTTCCAGCAGATCTGTTGCGATTATGTCACGCCAGCATGGCCAGAAAGCGCTCGAGGTCATAGGTGGCGGCCTGGGTGGCGGGCGAGAGGCGGGGCAGGACGAGGTCGAAGGCGTGCTCGGTGTGCGGGAACTCGACCAGGACGCAGGGTACCCCGGCGCCGCAGAGATCGTTGTACAGACCGCGCACGCCGGGCGCCAACTGAAAGATGTCGTCGCTGCCCTGAAGCAGGAGCGTGGGCGGGCAGTGCGGCCCAACGTGGCTGCCGGGCGAAAGCAAGCGGTATGTCTCCGGGACCTCGTCCGGCATGCCGCCCAGGATGGTCGGGAACAGGTCGCGCGTGTGCAACTCAAAGTCAATGTCGCCGGCGTGAAGCTGGAAGATCTGGTCCAGCGCGGCCTCGGCAGTCTCCTCAACCCAGCCCGATGCCTGGCGGAGGCCGTTCAGGTCGCTGTACAGGGTGGAAAAGTCGGTGGGAGGGTAAAAAGCAACCACACCCCGGACCGAGGTATCGGCGCCGTCGACGGGCGGCGGCAGGTCAGGGTTGGCGGCGGTGTAGGCGGCCATCAAGGCCAGGTGCCCGCCGGCCGAGCCGCCCATGACCACGACACGCTCCGGATCCACGCCATAGTCCACGCCGCGGTCCTTCATCCACAGCACTGCCTGCTTGACCTCGGAGACCATTTCAGGGATCCCGGCTCGGGGCCAGAGGGTGTAGGTAATGTCCAGCACCAGGTGGCCCTGCCCCGCCAGGCGCCGGAAAAAGGGGCGCGTCCACTCGTCCTTGTCGCCGATGCGCCAGCCGCCGCCGTGGACGTAAATCAGGCCCAGGCCGGTGCGCGGCGTGGCCGCGGCGGGCTGCCACAGGTCGGCCAGAAGGTCATCGCCGGTCTCTGCGTTCTGGCCATAGGGCAGGTCAAATTGAAAGATCGTGGGCTCTGGCCGCCGGGCGCAGAGCGCGATGCGGCGGTCGGCAAGACGCTGCCGCCAGGCGGCGGGCACGCGATCCTGCCAGTCGGGGCCAAAGGCGGCGGCAAAGTCGCCTCTGGCCCCGGCGACGTCCTTCACATGGCGGCCAGCCAGGCCCGCGCCCACCAGCCCGACAGCGATCAGTTTGGGGTCGCGGCGGGTGATGCCCACCAGGGCACCGAGGGCGGACGTGATGCCCAGGATGGGCGTCAGGGCGCCGCCCAGCAGCTTGGGCAACCAGGAGAAGAGGGCCCGGGCCGTGTCCGGGGGGCGGATGAGAGCCACGAAACTCAGCAGGGCAGATGCGAATGTGAGAATCGTCACGATTGCTTTCATGCCGCCTATTGTACCAGAAGCAGGGAGAAACGGCAAGATGGGGGGTAGGGTCGAAGCGTTTTGGGTGGCGTTTTTTCGGACCTAGTAGCCACCCATTCGTTTTTCCGGCTGCTGCGAGACACTACAACGAATTGGGAAAGGAACGAATGGGCCGTGAGAGTCCTGTGTGTAGTGGAAGAATTCGGGAGTCTAGCTGCTACTCCCGGAGAATCTCCTGTACGGCCCGGCGCAGGGATTCCCTGGCACCGGCCAGGGCACCGCGGCAGGCTGCCAGCTGCTGACGGTCGCGCCGCAGTAGATCCTGGGCGTTTTCGATGGATCTGGCGACGGCGGCCGGCGCCGGGCCTCCGTCGTGGGCGCGGGCCTCTACGTTGTGCCTGGGGTCCAGCGCCCGGCGGACCTGTTCCTCTGCCAAGCCGGCTGGCGCTGCCCCTTCACCGGCCAGTACCTCATCGATGAAAACGCTGGTGATGTCGGTGGCCACCATGCCCTGCTCCACGGCTTTCCTCACGACGGCGCCGACGACGTGGTGGGCTTCCCGAAAAGAGTAGCCCTTGTCACGGACGAGGGTGTCGGCCAGCTCGGTCACGGTGGAAAAGTTGGCCTCGGCCATCGCGTAGGCGCGCTCCTGACGCATTTCCATGCCCTCAATGGCCGCTTGCAGGAGCGCCAGCGAAGCCTCGGCCTGGCCGGCGCTCTCGTCCAGAAGATGGAAGCTCTCCAGGTTGGTGTCCAGGCGGTTGGTATAGTTGGTGTTTTTCATGGCCGCGAGCGCAGAGATCAACCCGCCCAGGATGTGGGACAGGCTGCCCTGGCAGGTTTCCATGATGATGGGGTTCTTTTTCTGCGGCATGATGCTGCTGGTGCCCCCGAGCCGGTCCGGCAGGTCGATGAGGCCGAATTCGTAGGTATACCAGACGTAGAGGTCCTGGGCCAGGCGACTGAGGGTGATGGCCAGGATGGACAGGTCGGACAGCAGCTCCAGCAGGTAGTCGCGGCCGGCCACGGCGTCGAGGGTATTCACAATGAGGCCGTCAAAGCCCAGGAGGTCAGCCACGAGCTGCCGGTCAATGGGGAAGCCGGTACCCGCCAAAGCGCCAGCGCCCAGGCAGCACTGGTTGGCGTTCTCGAACGCGTGAAACAGGCGTCGCGTATCCCGCTGGATGGCCTGCTCGATGGCCGCCAGGTAGTGGCCCATGGTGATGGGCTGCGCTGGCTGCAGGTGGGTGTAGCCGGTGATGATGCTGTCCAGGTGCTCCCCGGCGGTCCGCAGCAGCGAGGAACGAAACTCGATGGTTGCATCCAGTAGACGCAGGATCAGGTCGCGCACCTGCATGCGGCTGAGCGTAGCGCCCAGGTCGTTGCGGCTGCGTCCCGTGTGGAGCTTGCCGCCGAGACGGGAGCCGAGGACCGAGATGACGTAGCGTTCATAGTTATAGTACAGGCCCTCCAGCTCCGGGTCCAGCGTGAGCAGATCGCGGCCCTGGCGGTCGAGCTGCATCAGGACCTCAAGCAGCGACCGGGCCTCGGCCTCGCTTCAGGATCCCGGTCCGGGCTAGCATGACGACGTGGGCCAGGTTGGCCTCGGTCAGGTAGGGCAGCGTCGCCGCGTCCTTTTCCAGACGGGGCTGGTAGATGTGGTCGACTACGACGGGCGCGGGCCTTTCGTCCAGGCGGCCTTTTGGTTCTGCTGGGGTTCTGTCGTTGGATAGCATGGTCTGCATCCTTTCTGAAGATTACGTAGGAAGCCGCGAACCTTCGGTTCGTAAAAGACCTCCGAATCTCGCCAGTGCGTTAGTGGGGACCGGGTGCGGCGATGAGGATGGCCAGGTTGATAATGCGCCAACTAGGAACCAGACCACAGAACCTCCTCCTCTCTCCTGCGGATGTGCCCGCATCCCAAGGGCTCTTGTCATTCTACCTTTGTTTAGGGATCCAAGCAAGCGGAATGGTGGCGTCGAGCGACAGCGCTCTATGTCGCGCTCTTGGTGCCGGGCAGGTTCTGTTCAGGACTGGCAGTCCGAGGAAGATACTGTCGGAAGATCCGCACCACAGGACGGCCAGTCCTAAGTCTCATCGCGGAGACCAGCCTGAGCTCGAGCAAGTCAGCCTGAGCCCGTCGAAGGCGGTTTGCGCCCCGGGTGCCGGATCATCCTTCGACAAGCTCAGGATGCCTCGCCGACGGAGGCCACTCATCCCCACCAGGAAGGACTGCCAGTCCTAAGTCTCATCGCTGAGACCAGCCTGAGCTCGAACAAGTCAGCCTGAGCCCGTCGAAGGCGGTTTGCGCCCCGGGTGCCGGATCATCCTTCGACAAGCTCAGGATGCCTCGCCGACGGAGGCCACTCATCCCCACCAGGAAGGACGGCCAGTCCAAAAGTCTCATCGCGGAGACCAGCCTGAGCAGGAGCAAGTCAGTCTGAGACCGTCGAAGGCGGTTTGCGCCCCGGGTGCCGGATCATCCTTCGACAAGCTCAGGATGCCTCGCAGACGGAGGCCACTCATCCCCACTAGGAAGGACGGCCAGTCCTAAGTCTCATCGCGGAGACCAGCCTGAGCTCGAGCAAGTCAGCCTGAGCCCGTCGAAGGCGGTTTGCGCCCCGGGTGCCGGATTATCCTTCGACAAGCTCAGGATGCCTTGCCGACGGAGGCCACTCATCCCCACCAGGAAGGACGGCCAGTCCAAAAGTCTCATCGCGGAGACCAGCCTGAGCTCGAGCAAGTCAGCCTGAGACCGTCGAAGGCGGTTTGCGCCCCGGGTGCCGGATCATCCTTCGACAAGCTCAGGATGCCTCACCGACGGAGGCCACTCATCCCCACTAGGAAGGACGGCCAGTCCAAAAGTCTCATCGCGGAGACCAGCCTGAGCTCGAGCAAGTCAGCCTGAGCCCGTCGAAGGCGGTTTGCGCCCCGGGTGCCGGATCATCCTTCGACAAGCTCAGGATGCCTCGCCGACGGAGGCCACTCATCCCCACCAGGAAGGACGGCCAGTCCAAAAGTCTCATCGCGGAGACCAGCCTGAGCTCGAGCAAGTCAGCCTGAGCCCGTCGAAGGCGGTTTGCGCCCCGGGTGCCGGATCATCCTTCGACAAGCTCAGGATGCCTCGCCGACGGAGGCCACTCATCCCCACCAGGAAGGACTGCCAGTCCTAAGTCTCATCGCGGAGACCAGCCTGAGCTCGAGCAAGTCAGCCTGAGCCCGTCGAAGGCGGTTTGCGCCCCGGGTGCCGGATCATCCTTCGACAAGCTCAGGATGCCTCGCCGACGGAGGCCACTCATCCCCACTAGGAAGGACGGCCAGTCCGCGGGTGACCGGCTAACGCAAGTGTCTACCAAAAGGTAGGGCCGGTGTATGTCTCGAGGCACGAGGCATCCGGTTCGCTGGTGGGATCGGCCAGGAACTGCAGCCCGATCTCAAGGCCACACTGGTCGGAGCGCATGATGCCGTGGGTGAGGCCGGGAAATTCGTAGTAGAAGTGGTTGCTCAGGGTCTCGGCGGCCAGCTGGCTCCACTCGGGCGGCGTGATGGGGTCATACTGCCCGGCCAGGACCAGGCTGGGGATGTCGCTGGCGACGGCCTCGTTTTCCACGGGATCGGCCTGCCCCGACTCCCACGACTCGCACAGGGTGAATTCCAGATAGGACTCAAAGTACTCTGCGACCTGGGGAGGCAGATCGGCGGCCAGCTCGCGCGCCTCCTCGTAGGACTCGAAGGCGACCTCCTCGTTGCACTGCATCGACCATTCGTAGCCCAGGGCGATCATATTTCCAGTATCCGAGAGTACACCCGCGAGGATGCCCTGCAGGCCGGATAGATCCCCGTTGCTGGCGGCGTCGATCCAATGGGGAATCTGCGAGACGCTGCTGTTCATGTAGAGACTGTGCCAGAGCGCATCCATAAAGAGCCCGCCGTCAACGGGGATCCAGGGACCGTCGATCTGGACACTGACCGGATTGGCATAGAGATCGTCTACGGTCTGGTAAAAGAGCGCCTCCAGGTCAGGGTATTTCTGGCTGCACTCGGCATCGGCGGCGCACTCATCAAAGACCAGAGAGAACACCCTATCGACGACGTGGGGATACTCGGTGTAGAGGTTAACCTGGGGCGGGTAGCACGAATCCAGGATCGCGCTGCGGACGCCCTCGGGATAAAGGCGCAGGATGGTCAGGCTGGTCCGGGTGCCGGACGACGTGCCGTACAGGTTGAACTGATCATAGCCCAGGGCAATGCGCAGGTCATTCACGTCGCCGGCCGTTTCGACGGTGTTGTAGCCGGAGAGATCAGCACCCTCGGCCAGCAGATCGTCGTAGCATTCGAACTGCCGCTCGATCTGGCGGTCGTCCCGCTCCCGGGCAGATAGCCCCTGGGCCGCCCAGGACCGGATGAGGGTTGTATCGTCGGGACAGGCCAGAGACGGCTCGTTGAGATAGGCCCCGCGTTGATTGTACATGATAAAGTCCCGGTCCTCCAAGATGTCGTTGCCGACCCGGCTGAGGTAGGACTCGGACATGGCGAGCTGGTTGACTCCCCCACCGCCGGCAATATAGACCACCGGGTCGGGTTTGGGGTCCGCGGATTTGCTCTTAAAGACCGCGGCGTGGATGCGGATCGGCCGGCTGTCCGCCTTGCTCCGGTTCTCAGGTACGACCAGGTAGCCGCATTCGATATCATAGCCATAGGGGGTCGTGAAGTGGCAGATGTCGGGTTCCCAGAGCGGCAGATCACTGAGCGGAACGGAGGGCTCGCTGGTTGGTGTCTCTGTTGGTACAGGGGTCGGCGTGGCAGTCGGGGCGGCGGTCGCCGTTGGTGCGGCGGTCGCCGTTGGTGCGGCGGTCGCCGTTGGTACGGCGGTCGCCGTTGGTACGGCGGCCGGCGTTTCGGTGGGCACTGGCGTGGGGGTACTGGTTGGCGGTGACGTGGGGGGCGGGGTTGGGGTGGCTGTCGGCGGGAGTGGTGTGCTGGTTGGAGGTTGCAGCGCGGCCGTGGGCGACACGCGCACAGTCTGCTCTTCGGGCGTCCCGCAACTGGCGATCAGGATCAGGACAACGATGCAAGCAGCAAAGGTTTTCGTCCGGGCAGGCATCTCCACGCTCCTCTCCGATGCAGGACTGGCTCCCGGCATGCGGCAGGGCTCAGCCCCCTGCGGGTACATGGAAGCGCGCTGGCGGGAGCAGAGACTCCCCTCCCAGCCAGACGATTCCAGTTTCCATTATAGGCCAAGGGCTGTCAGAGCGCATCGGGCATCTGGCCAATCTAGCATTGGCCAGGTGGCCCATTTCTCGATGTGCTGGATCACAAGCGGCGAGGGTCTCTCATCGGAGGTTGCCTGACTGGACTCATTGGCCTATCTGGGCTGCCTGCCTAGAACCCAAAGTCAGGCCAGCGAAAGACAAACACGGCAACCAGTATCGCGGCATTGATGAGGAGGCCATACAGGCCCTGATCATTCAACTTTTTCAACTTTCCATTCCAAAAGAGGACAATGATCAAGGAGGAAAATGCTGCGGAAGCCACGACGATTGGGCGCCACCAGGCCTGGCCCAGCAGGATTCCCAGCCCACCAACGACGAACCCGGCGGCAGCCAGTACGTAGCAGATGGCCGCCAGCCACCTTGTTGCCTGGCTTCCGAGAAGCTTTGAGAACGCCCACGATCCATCCGGCCAAACCATCCCGGGTCGAAGCTCAAAGAGCCTCAGGCTTTGTGCAACGTACACCAGGTAGACGAGACCATGCAGAACGATGAACATGCCAATGATGAACTTGAACAAGGAATTCTCCTTTCCGGGTCTCCTGGCCAGCGCTCCTCAGTCCCGGCGCATCATCCCTTCCCGCCAGGCAAATACCGCGGCCTGGGTTCGATCCGCCAGGTGGAGCTTGCTCAGGATGTTGCTCACATAACCCTTGACCGTCTTCTCGCTCAGTACCAGATGCTCCGCGATCTTGGCGTTGGACAGCCCTTGGGCCACGAGACGCATGACCTCCAGCTCGCGATCGGTCAGATCGGCAAAGGGGTTGGGCGTCTCCCGCCGCCCCCCGCGCAGTTCCTGCATGATGCGCGCCGCGACGTGGGGGTGTATCATCGCCTCACCCCGCGCCGCGCCGCGGACTGCCGCCGCCAGGTCCTCTGGGCCCACGTCCTTTAACAGGTAGGAGAGCGCGCCGGCCTTGATGGCGGGAAAGATGTGTACGTCCTCGTGGTAGGAGGTCAGCACCACGACCTGGCTGCGCGGGCTCACCCGGCGCACCCGCCGCGTCGCTTCGACACCGTCCATGCCGGGCGTACCCGGTCCGCCGGGCATCACCAGATCCATCAGCACCACGTCGGGCACCAGGTCGGCGGCCAGCCGCACCGCTTCCTCGCCGGAGGCCGCCTCGCCGGCGATAGAGATGTCGGGCTGAGCTTCCAGGTAGCCTCGCACCCCTTCCCGTACCAGTGCGTGATCGTCCACAATCAGAACCGTGATCGATTCGGTCATGCGCGGTCGCCTCCTGCAGGCGCGGCCTCGATCTTGCAGAGCGCCGCAACCCGGGTTCCTACGCCAGGCTCGCTGGACACCACCAGCTCGCCACCCAGTGCTTCCGTTCGCTCGCGCATCGAGCGCAATCCCATCCCCCGTCCTGCGGATGGAGGAGGCGCAAAACCAAGCCCGTCGTCCGCCACTTCCAGGAGGACCGCGTCTCCCGGACAGGACAGCATCACCTCTGCGCGTTTGGCCTGGCTGTGTTTGGCGACATTGGCCAGCGCCTCCTGGGCCACACGGAAAAGCGCCTGCTCGAGTTCTGGAGGCAGGGTTCTTTCCGCTTGCGCGGCGACGATCGCCTCTATCCCGGTCTGGCGCGACCACCGGGTGGTGTACTCGCGCAGAGCGGCCGGCAGCCCCTTGCCCTCCAGGGCGGCAGGGCGCAACTCGTGGATCAGGCCGGACAGTTCTTGCTGGGCCTGGCGGCACAGAGCCAACGCCTGGGCCACCTTCTGGCGGGCGGCCTCCGGGTCCCGCTCCCAGAGCGACTCGGCGGCACCCAGAGTCATTGTCGTGGCAAAGACCTGTTGCTTGACGCTGTCATGGAGATCGCGGGCCAGCCGGTTCCGCTCCTCCAGCGTTGCCAGATCCTGGCGGGCCTGGAGCAGGTCCTGGATCTCTTCCGCCATCAGGTTCAGCCTGCGGCCTAACTGTCCGATTTCGTCGGGGGAAGCATCATGAATCGCTGCCGAAAAATCACCCCGGCCCCAGGCTTCGGTGGCCCCGGCCAGGGTACCCAGCCGCCGCTCAAAGCCGTGGGCCACGAAAAGTCCGAAGAAAGTGCCCACGATCCCGGCCCCCAGCATGAGGACCAGGGCGCTGCCTCCAAGAAACCCCAAAGCGCCTCCCAGCACGTTCCGGGCCAGAAAGCCAAAGGAGGCGATGCGCAGGTATACGGCCCCCAGTACCTGCCCGTCCTCGCCGGCGACAGGTTGAGCTGCCAGGATGGTACGATCAGGGAGTCGGGTGCCGGCCGGTGCTCCGCGCAGGGCGCGGTCGACTATCTGCCGGCTCTCGCCAGGGGCCGCCGGGTCGTTGAAAGACGCTCCCGAACCGGCGCCGGCTGAAGGAAGCTTGGCGCTGGTGGCCAGCGCTTCGCCCGCGGGCCCAACGACGGCCATCGCGTCGTTTTCGCCAAAAGTGAGGCTGGTTTGCCTGCCCGCTGCCCCCAGATCGGCATCGACGTCGAAGGATGGGCCAGAGCCCGGCGCCATCTGCGGAGGCACGGTCTGCCGCAGCCAGGCATGGAGCCCAGCCTGGTCGGGAAGATCGACGCTCAGGAAGGGCTGCGCGTCCGCGGCAAGCCCAACAGCCGCCTCCTGTACGAGCTGCATCTGGACCCGGGGGCTGCTGAACAGGACGATCAGGGCCAGAAGCGCCAGCACTTCGAGCGCCAGCACCGAGCCGGCGGTGGCCAGCGTGTAGGACAGGGTCAGTTTCCAGCGCAGCCGCCGGAAAGGCGCCAAGATCCTGGATGGAAGCATGATCCCATTATACACCCGTTGCCTCAACCTGTCAGGTTCTGCCGCCGGAATGCCCACAGCGACAGCCCCACAAAGGCGGCAGTGTAGAGGACGATGCCTCCCGCTGCCGCCCACGGACCCGGCAATCCGGCATCCAGGCCACTGCCCAGGTCGACGCTCACCAGACGTTCGTTGGTTTGTAGCAGCGAGGCTGTCAGGCTACCGGGCAGGAGGCGGCCGATTCCGGCCCACACGCTGCCGGCCAGGCCCAGAAGCTGGACCACAATGTTCTCCAACAGGAGCGTGTAGATCAGCCCCACCGCAATGGCCGCTGCCGTGGATCGGCTCAAGACGGCCATCAGGAAGGTCAGTCCGGCAAAGGGCAGCAGGCTCAGGGCCGTGCGCACAACGCTCAGGCCAAGTTCGGCCACATTCAGTTCCGCCAGATTGAGGCCGCCGGTCAGTTGATAGGTGAACCACGCCGTGAGCGGTGTGGCCACCAGCAGGGCTGTCAGCACCAACAGCAGCCCGGCGACAACCAGGGCCGTGTACTCGCCCAGCAGGAAGGCAGGGCGCGGCAGGCCCCGGCTCAGCGACAGGTGGGCCGTACGCCAGGAATATTCCTGCGCCGTCACGGCTCCTACCAGGATGACTAGCATCAGCCCGCCAAGACCGGTGCCGCCCACCAGGCCCAGTAGTGTGGAAAAGGCCTGCGGCCAGGCAAGCATGCTCCGCAGCGTCTCGGGGGTTCCCGGCGAGGCACCAGGGTCGGACAGCGACGCCTGCAGGGCAGCGTAGAGGGTCAGGTACAAACCCGCCACCAACAGCGCCAGGATGCCGGCCAGCACCCACGTCATCGGCCGCCGGAAGACCTTGGTGAACTCCATTCGAATAGCATTCACAAACATCACTTCCTCCTCTCGTCTAGGCTTTTTCGGTCAGTTGCAGGAACAGGCTTTCCAGGTCAGGGCCAACCTCGCGTACCTCCCTGGGAGTCAGACTACAGGCCACCAGGCGGTCTATGACCGCTTCCGGCTCGGGGCCGCGCACCTCGACGTACGCCCCATTGGCCGACAAGTGGCTCACCCCCGGCAGCGGGCGCAGGGCCTCGACCGCCGCCTGCGGCGACTTGACTCGCACGCGCAGCACCGGCTCCTTCGACAGCAGCTCACCTACCGGCCCCTGGGCAATGACCTTGCCCTGGTTGAGCACTGCCACCCGGTCGCAGATCTGCTCCACCTCGTGGAGCAGGTGGCTGCTGAAAAAGACCGTGACCCCTTGACCGGACAGCGTGCCGATCAAGTCCCGCATCTCGCGCATGCCTGCCGGGTCCAGGCCGCTGGTCGGCTCGTCCAGGATCAGCAGTTCCGGCCGGTGCAAGAGCGCCGACGCCAGCCCTAACCGTTGCTTCATGCCACTCGAGTAGCCCTTGACCTTGCGCTTGCCTGCATCTGTAAGCCCGGTGAGGGCCAGCACTTCTTCCACCCGGCCATTCTTGACCTCGGGGTGCAGATAGGCCAGCATGTACAGGTTGTCACGGCCGGAGAGGTAGGGTACCAGGCCCGGCGCGCCAACCAGCGCCCCGGCGCGGCGCAGCGGCCGCGTCTGCCGGGGCGAAACCGCCTCGCCAAAAAGCTCGACTTCTCCGGCGGTGGGGTGGATCAGACCCAGCAGCATGCTGATGGTCGTCGTTTTGCCCGATCCGTTCGGCCCCAGAAAGCCAAAGACCTCTCCGTGGCGCACCGTCAGGTCCACGCCATCCACGGCCCGCACCGAACCGAAATGTTTGGTTAATCCCCGTGTTTGCAGCACAGCCCTCATCGTTCCGCTCCTTTCCTGACAGCAGCAAGGGAGGGCAGAGCGCCCCCCCTTGCCCGCACCTACCCGCCGCTTCCACAAGGCAGCTCTTGATTCTCCCATGAATAGGCAGCCGAGATCTTGGCATCGGCCAGCAGTCCACCCTCATGGACGGCGAAAGCCACCCGCAGGCGGTCGATCTGGTCCATGGACCGGTAGTGCTGGCACACGAACTCGGCAACCTCGCGAGCCCCATCCGCGCCCTGCTCGTAGGCCGGATCCCTGGAAGCGTCGCTGGACACTGTGATACCGAGCCTGTGCCCATTCTGGAGGTCGACGTTGATCTTGGCGCCCTCGTATTCCGCGGCCAACTCTCGCTGCAGCGGCACCAGGTCCAGGGCCGCCCGGCCGCCTTCAGCCGAGCACCCCGCCAGACACAGCGTGAGGGCCAGAAGCACCGTGCCGAGGACGGATAACCTTGCCTTTGTTGTGAACATGATCTTGCTCCTCTCTGGGAATGTGTGTAGGGCCAGGATAGCACAAGATCCGCGGCTTGCCATCCGGCTGGAGATGGGGTTTGACACCGACCAGAGGTGGTATTCGAGCCGCAAGCAGGTGTGATGATGACGTCAGAGGAGTGGAGCATCCCCTGATGCGGAATGTTTTGCCCGCGGGGACGCGGTCCGTTCGCATCTGAGGATGCTCACTCCACGTTTCGGATGAGTAGGCAGAGGAGTGGAGCATCCCCCGATGCGGAGTGTTTTGCCCGCGGGGACGCGGTCCGTTCGCATCTGAGGATGCTCACTCCACTTCTATGGGCGAGGATCGAACATCTGCGGATGCGCACGCCACGTTTCGGATGAGTAGGCAGAGGAGTGGAGCATCCCCTGATGCGGAATGTTTTGCCCGCGGGGACGCGGTCCGTTCGCATCTGGGGATGCTCACTCCACTTCTATGGGCGAGGATCTAGCATCTGCGGATGCGCACGCCACGTTTCGGATGAGTAGGCAGAGGAGTGGAGCATCCCCTGATGCGGAATGTTTTGCCCGCGGGGACGCGGTCCGTTCGCATCTGAGGATGCTCACTCCACTTCTATGGGCGAGGATCGAACATCTGCGGATGCGCACGCCACGTTTCGGATGAGTAGGCAGAGGAGTGGAGCATCCCCTGATGCGGGGTGTTTTGCCCGCAGGGACGCGGTCCGTTCGCATCTGAGGATGCTCACTCCACTTCTATGGGCGAGGATCTCAGCATCTGAGGATGCCCGTTCCACGTTTCGGATGAGTAGGCAGAGGAGTGGAGCACCCCCCGATGCGGAGTGTTTTGCCCGCGGGGACGCGGTCCGTTTGCATCTGAGGATGCTCACTCCACTTCTATGGGCGAGGATTCGAACATCTGCGGATGCGCACGCCACGTTTCGGATGAGTAGGCAGAGGAGTGGAGCATCCCCTGATGCGGAACGTTTTGCCCGGGGACGTAATCCGTTCGCATCTGGGGATGCTCACTCCACGTCTTTGGGCCCACGACATCTTTGGGCCCACGTCTTTGGGCCCACGTCTTTGGGTCCACATCTTTGGGTCCACGTCTTTGGGTCCACGTCTATGGGCGAGGATCTGGGACCTGACTGGAACTTTCCGAGGCTCTTGCCTGCCGGCCCTGTTCGTGTTATACTGGACAGAGGAAGACCTTTCGGCAAGGAGAGAGAAATGCCCAGCGTCCACGACGGACCACGAACCACGCTTTTCACCCCGCTGCCCTTCCAGGGCAACGTGACCCTTCCAGGCCTGGCTGGCACCTCGCCAGAGATGGCGGCGGCCCTGGAACACGCGCCATCGGGCGATTGTACCGGTTGGGGCATTCCATTCCGGGTGGAGGACGTGATTGTCCTGAGGGAGCGGGCCATCGCCATCGAGTTCCCGCCGGTGACGGCGCAGTGGCTGGTCTTTATGCACACCTCGGACCTGCGACCGGTCGAGCCCGGCCCCGATGGCTTCTTTTCGCCGATGCGCGGCCAGGGCAGCTTGGGCGAGCACGCGGCCGACTATGTCGTGCTCTACGCAGGACGGGACGGAGGCGCGGGTGCCAATCCGGCGCCGGCACCAGATCGGCGCCTTTCAGCGGCGCTGGGGCGAGAACTGCTTTGAGGCGGTGGCCGCACACCAAGCCCCACCCGGTGCGAGCCTCGCACGAGCAGCTGAACGCCGATTGGGGGCGGAGCCAGACGCGGGCCATGCGCGGCGGATGGCGGCGCCGTGGGTGAACTGGCTGTGGGCCTGGGAGAACCCGCATCCGGAGAAAGCAGTCGTCGGCATCCGCTTTGAGCCGGTGTCGGGCACCGTGGTCGTGTCTGGCGATCTCGGCGGGCGATGCTTCGGCGCACCCGCTGCGCTGGCGCCGCGCCGCAAGGCGTGTCTGACGCTGCCGGCCGGGGAGGCATTCCAGCCCGAGCTGGACGAGCGCGGCTTGCTGCAGCAGATCCAGCTCGACATGGGACAGGTCATCTCGGCGACGCCGCGGCTGCTCTACCCCAACGAGGCCTGGGCCGCGACCTACAACAACCAGGTTCCGGAAGTGGCTCGAGACCGAGGTGCTGATCGAGTACACGGCCCATCCCGACGCCTGCTTCCACCTGGCCGGGGGGCAGGTCGGTGCCGGTGGCGCAGGTCGGAGGGGTCGCAGCCAGGAGCGCCGCTGCGACCTGTGCCGCCGGCCACGCAGCGGGTCAGGCTCGCGGGCCGTGGAGCAGGGACAGCGGCAAGCCGGTGGCGGTCAAGCTGCACGTCCACGGCGAGGCGGGCGAGTACCTGGCGCCGGTGGACCGCCACCGCATCCTCAACCCGGCCTGGTTCGAGGACTACAGCGTCGACTTTGCGCATCGTGGGCGATCCACGCACTGCACCTACATCCCCGGCGAGACGACCATCGACCTGCCGCTGGGCAAGGTGTACATCGAGGTCTCCAAGGGCTTCGAGATCCGCCCGGTGCGCAAGGTCGTCGAGGTGACGGCCGAGACACGAGCGAGATCGACGATCGAGATCGAGCAGGTGCTGCCCTGGCGCGAGCGGGGCTGGGTGACGGCGGACACGCACGTCCACTTTCTCTCGCCCATGTCGGCGCTGCTGGAGGGCGCCGGCGAGGGCGTCAACGTGGTCAACCTGCTGGCCAGCCAGTGGGGCGAGCTGATGACCAACGTGGGCGATTTTGACGGGCAGAACACCTGGGGCTCCAGAGAGGCCGGCGGCGACGGCGAGTACCTGGTGCGCGTGGGCACCGAGAACCGCCAGCACGTGCTGGGGCACATCTCGCTGCTGGGCTATCAGCGGCCGGATCATCGCGCCCGATGACGACCGGCGGCCCGGACGAGTCGGCGCTGGGCGACCCGATCGAGATCCTGCTGACCGAGTGGGCGCGGCAGTGCAAGAAGCAGGGCGGCCTGGTGGTCCTGCCCCACTTTCCCAATCCCCGCGCCGAGCACGCGGCCAGCATCGTCAGCGGCGACATCGACGCGCGTGGAGATGACCTCCTGGGGCGATCTGTACGGCGGCATCGACCCCTACTCGCTCTCGGACTGGTATCGCTACCTGAACTGCGGCTATCTGGTGGCCGCGGTGGGCGGCACGGACAAGATGTCGGCCAGCACGGCGGTGGGCACGGTGCGCACCTACGCCCGCATCGCGCCCGGCGAGCCCTTCACCTACGAGGCCTGGATGGAGGCCGTGCGCCGGGCCGAGACCTTTGTGACCTATGGCCCGCTGCTCGAGTTCGCCGTGGATGGGCAGCCGATGGGCAGCCGCATCGAGATGACGGCCAGCGGCGGCACGGTGGACGTGACCTGGCAGGCGGCCAGCGTCACGGTGCCGATGTCGCGCGTCGAGTTGGTCGTCAACGGCGAGATCCGGGAGAGCGTGGCCGTGGCGCCGGAGCAGGCCAGCGGGCAGCTGGTCGGTCAAGGTGGACAAGAGCTGCCTGGCTGGCGCTGCTGGTGCGCGGGCACTATGCCGGACAAGCCCGAGATCATCGCCGCGCACTCGTCGCCGGTGATGGTCGACGTCGAGGGCTCGCCGATGCTGGCGGCGGCCGACGCGGTGACGATCCTGGAGCAGATCGAGGGCGCGCTGGCCTACCTGGACACGGTCGGCACGCGGGCGGAGGACGCGGCCTACAAGCGGATGCGGCTGGTGCTGACGTCGGCGCACCGGAGCCTGCACAACCGCATGCACCAACAGGGGTACTATCACGATCATACGCCGG
The DNA here is from genome assembly GCA_963783445.1 of uncultured Chloroflexia bacterium. GTDB lineage: Bacteria > Chloroflexota > Anaerolineae > JAAYZQ01 > JAAYZQ01 > CAWANP01. The sequence goes on from CAWANP010000004.1 coordinate 683,896, forward strand.
TGACGGATCACCGGAGCATCACTAGGCTGCGGGGACGTGGAGCGCCCTGGGGCAGCCCCTGAGCTGCCGTGGCCCCGCTGGCCAATGACCAGAGGGGTTTGACTTTGCCAGCGGGGATTTTGCCCAGCACGGTTCCGACGTGGAACGGTATGGCGGCCTCTTTCGCTACGTCTACCTGGCCGAGGGGACGCCAGTTGGTTCCGAGTTGATCCGCCTGGGCGTCGCCTACCGCCTCGACATCCTGGCCATGCTCGCCCTGGGTATCCCAAACCTGAACAACGGCTCAGGCACCTACCTGGGCATGGCCCTGACCGGCCTCCTCATCTCCCGCGGCGCCAACTACCTCCACGACTGGATCGCCAATCCCCTGATTGGACGATTGGTCAATAGCTCACGCCCCGACCTGCAACCCTAGTAGGGGCGAAGCATTCCCAGCACCCACCTTCTATGCCAAAGCCTCTTCGTTGAGAGGATGTCTGCGCGCTGAGCCACTATCCGCCTGGAATGCCTCGCCCCTACCCGGACGATGCGACAGCCGTGTCCTCCAGTTGCTCCCTGCTTCACAAATCTACTGCATTGTGGTATACTTCACGGGACCTTGGTCGACATAGTGTCGTTCGGGCATGACCGTGTTCCCGACTCAAGATGGGAAGGGGCGACGACCCCACCCGAACAAGGACACGACCTCCGGCTGGCCGTCGCCCCCCTGCGTGCCTCATGGTATTCGGGCGGCCATCACTCGCCAGGGGGAGAAGCATGGAAAGCACGACCCCAACCGAAGCCCAAACCCGCAAGCAACTCATAGACCCTGCCCTCGAACGTGCTGGCTGGCACCTCAACAACCCCGACCTGATCCGGGAGGAGATCCCCGTCGATGACTCTTTCCGCGATGCTTCCGTTCCCTACGATGCACCCGAGCCTCCGGCGGGCATCACCGACTATGCCCTCTACCGCGAGAACGGCGAGATCCTGGCCGTCGTCGAGGCCAAGAGGACCAGCATCGACCCCCGGCTGGCCGTGCCCCAGGCCGAATTTTACGCCACCGAGATCGAAAAGCGCCAGAGCTTCCGGCCCTTTCGCCTTTATGACCAACGGCCACGAGACCTACTTCTGGGACGTGGGCCGCGCGCCCAAGCGTCTGGTCTACGGCTTCTTCTCCCGCTCCGACCTGGAGAACCTGCTCTACCTCCGCCAGAACCAGACGCCCCTCACGAGGCCGCGATCAACACCGACATCACCGACCGGCCCTACCAGATAGAGGCCATCCGCCGCGTGTGCGAGGCATTTGAGAGCGGCAAGCGCAAGGCGCTGCTGGTCATGGCCACCGGCACCGGCAAGACCCGCGTCGGCCATGTCCCTGGTCGACATCTTTCTGCGGACGCAACCAGGCGCGGCGCATCCTCTTTGTCGCCGACCGGGACGCGCTGGTCCAGCAGGCCCTGGACGATGGCTTCAAGGCCCACATCCCCGACGAGCCCTGCACCCGCATCTACAGCCACGACATCGACACAGACCAACCGCCTCTACGTCGTCACCCTGCAGACCCTCAACAACTGCTTCCGCGAGTTCACGCCCGGCTTCTTCGACCTGATCATCTTTGACGAGGTCCACCGCTCGATCTTCAACCGCTGGAACGAGCCGCTCCAGTATTTTGATGCGCCGCATGATCGGCCTGACCGCCACGCCGGCCGACTTTATCGACCGCAACACCTTCTCGCCTTCGAGTGCCCCGACGAGGTCGCCCACCTTCCTCTACCCCTACCAGCAGGCCATCCACGACGGCTACCTGGTCGACTATGTGCCCTACGCCGCCCAGACCCGGTTCCAGCGCCAGGGCATCCACGGCGCCGACCTCAGCGAGGAGGACCGCAACACGCTGATCGAGCAGGGCCTCGACCCCGACGAGCTGGACTACGGGGCACCGACCTGGAGCAAAAGGTCACCAACCGCGACACCCTGCGCAGCCAGTGGGAAGAGATCATGGACGTCTGCTACAAGGACCAGTCCGGGCATGCTGCCGGGCAAGACCATCGTCTTTGCCCTGACCCAGGAGCACGCCCTGCGCCTGGCCGACGTCTTTGAGGAGATGTATCCCCAGTACCCCGACCTGCTGCGGGTCATCACCTACCAGACCAAGTACGCCCGGCGCGAGATCAAGAAGTTCAAGCAGCGAGGACCAGCCCCGCATCGCCATCTCGGTCGACATGCTCGAGACCGGCATCGACATGCCCGAGGTGGTCAACCTGGTCTTTATGAAGCCGGTCCACTCCCGCATCAAGCTGGAGCAGATGATCGGCCGCGGCACGCGCCACCACGCCACCTGCAAGCTATCCCGAGCGCCTGCCCGACGGCCACAAGACCGGCTTCCTCATCATCGACTTTTGGCAGAACGAATTCAACAAGCCGCCCTGAAGAGGTCCGGCCCAGAGCCTGCCGGTCCTGGTGTCTCTCTTTAACACCCGGCTGAAGCTTCTTGGCCCTCTACCTCGACGACCAGGATTCGCCGAGAGGCCCAGGCGGTCATCGCCGACCTGCGGGCCATGATCGCCCGCATCCCCACCGATGCCTTCTCGGTGCAGAAGGTCTACCGCGAGGTCGAGCCCGCCTGGACCGACGAGTTCTGGCGTATCTGACCGCGACCGACGTCGATTTTCTGAGGAACCAGGTCGGCCCGTTGCTGCGCTACGTGCCCGACGTGGACGTCAAGGCCGAGACCTTCACCCACAAGGTGGAGCGCCTCAAGCTCCAGATCGCGGCCGGCAAGGATACCGCAGCCACCGCCCGCTCCATCGCCGAGGATGTCAGCTACCTGCCGGCCTTTGTCCGCCAGGACCCCGAGCGCAAGGAAGCGCCGAGCTCTGCCTCTCGCCCAGAGAACTCCAGCAGGCCAGCGCTGCTGAGCTGACGGCGGTCATCGATGCCCTGGCCGGCGAGATGAAACGGCGCCGCGCCCGGCCCGACGACCTCCTCCAGATCGACCTGCCCGACGAGATCGAGCTCGCGGGGCTACATCTTTCTGCTGGGCGCCGAGGAGCCGGTGTACGCCGAGGAATACCGCCGCCGCGTCGAGGACGCTATCCTCGACCTCGCCGGCGACCACCCCACCATCGACGCCCTCATGCGCGGCGAGCCCGTCAGCGACCTGCCAGCTCCTTGACCTGGAGCGCACGCTCCGCCACAGCTCGGCGGCCCTGACCTGCACCTCAACGAGACCAACATCCACAATGCCTACAGGGACGACGGCCTTCGAGTTGGCAGCCTGATCGAATTCCTTCGCTACCTCCTCGATCTCGAGGCCTGTCCCCGCCTACGCACGACATCGTCAGCCACCAGTTCTCTGACTATATTTCCGCTCACCCTTTCAACGCTGACCAAACCCGCTTCCTGCGCGTACTCCAGAACGTCTTTCTCCAGAAGCGACGACTGCAATGGCCGACCTCTACGACCCGCCGCTGACCAGCTTTGGCCAGGATGCCGTGGAGCGACTGTTTACCGCTGACCAGGTGGAAGAGGTATTGAGGTTCACCGATACGCTCGTGGTGGAGAATGCGCCGCCGTAGCATGCGCCGCCGTGGAACAGGCGGCGCTGGGACGAACGAGCAGAAACCAGTACCGACTATCCAGCACCGGCTGTTCACGCCGGTGCAACGAACGCGCCGGTGCGTGCGTGCGCCGCCGTGGAACAGGCGGCGCTAGGATGAACCGACAGCAGCCATTACCGACCGTCCAGCACCGGCTGTTCACGCCGGTGCAAACGAACGCGCCGGGTGCGTGCGTGCGCCGCCGTGGAACAGGCGGCGCTAGGATGAACCGACAGCAGCCAGTACCGACCGTCCAGCACCGGCTATTTACGCCGGTGTAACGAACGCGCCGCCGTGGAACAGGCGGCGCTAGGACGAACCGACAGCAGCCAGTACCGACTATCCAGTACCGGCTGTTCACGCCGGTGCACGTTATAGGTTCAACGTTGTGTATGTTTGTTACTCCTCGAACGCATCATATCTATTTCTGCTTTCGCTGCTCGCGCCAGGGCGCACGCTCTCTCGACGGGGTCTACGTGCCTTACTGTTGCTCCACATCTCTCGATTATCCTCGTCTGCTCCTTGCCGCAGAGGGTTCGGCTCTTCGTCGGCTCGCGCCGACTACTATGGCCTCTGCTGACTTCTCTGCACCCTTGCCGCACCGTGACCGTCGTGGGAGACTAGATCGTTCAGACAGATGGAGAGATTTCCCAGGGTAAGACGTATATCTTTCGATCGGTCCTCGCCGGATTTACACGCGCAGCGTTCCGGATGAATATCGGGCATCTCGATCCATTGCTCGATTACCCCGCGCGCATGCCTTATATCCGATTTCTGTTCGTCGAGTCCGACTTTTGCCTCCCGCTTCCTTCAGATTCCGCCTCGCGACGGACGCCCTTGCATTGGCTAACAGTTCCTTTCATCAAAGCCCGTAAAGGACTTGCACCTCCAAGATACAAGAAACGAACGCGCCGCCGTGGAACAGGCGGCGCTGGGATGAACGAGCAGAAGCCAGTACCGACTATCCAGCACCGGCTGTTCACGCCGGTGTAACGAACGCGCCGCCGTAGAACAGGCGGCGCTAGGACGAACCGACAGCAGCCAGTACCGACCGTCCAGCACCGGCTGTTTACGCCGGTGAATCTGAAAGGACCATCATGGCCTGGAAGATGGATGAAGGTCATAAGCCGAATCACAACAGCTTTGCGCTCTGCTATCATATCGTTTTTGTGACCCGCAAGCGCGAGCCATTCATCACGCAGGAAGTCGCTGGGTTCCTGAGCGAGTTCTTCCAGGACAAATGCAAGGAGTTGGAGGTTCATCTGCTGGAACAGGGAATCCTGTGCGACCACGTACATCTCATCGTCAGCCTACGGCCGGCACACTGCACATACCAGAGGTGCTTAACTATCTGAAGGGGACCGCCTCTCACGAGGCCAATCATCACCACGAGTTTGCCAATGTCCTGTACTGGATGCGAGGCTACCATATCGATACCGTGAGTCCCTCGGCGCTGAATCGCGCCCGGCAATACGTCCGGGACCAGTACCAGCATCACCTGGACAAGATACCGCTGTGACGCCGCCGTTTAGAACGCCGCCGTAAACAGGCGGCTCTGGAAAGAAATAGATCCCAGCACCGGCCGTTCACGCCGGTGCCAGAAGGTGCCTAATGCTAACCGACCCCAAACTCCGCTCGCAGGTCGACCAACTGTGGGACAGCTCTGGACCGGCGGCCTGTCCAACCCCATGGACGCCATCGAGCAGTTCTCCTATCTGCTCTTTCTTCAAGCGCCTGGACGACGCCGAGAACCAGGCGCGAGCGGCAGGCCCAGCGCCGCGGGCGAGCCCTATCATGCCCGCGCGTCCCGGAGGAGATGCGCTGGCGCTACTGGACCAAGCTCGAGGCCGGCGAGGCGCTGGAACACGTCCGCGACGAGGTCTTTCCCCTGGTTCAAGAACATGGGCGCCGAGGGCAGCTCCTTCGAGCGCTACATGCAGAACGCCGAGTTCAAGATCAACCAGCCCAACCTGCTGATCGAGGCCTGCAACGCCATCGACGAGATGCGGATCTCGGAGCAGAACCAGGACGTGCAGGGCGACCTGTACGAGTACCTGCTCGGCAAGCTGAACACCGCCGGGCGCGACGGCCAGTTCCGCACCCCGCGCCACATCATCCGCATGATGGTCGCAGATGATCGACCCCCGGCCCGGCGAGCGGATCGGCGACCTGGCGGCGGGCACCTGCGGCTTCCTGGTCAACGCCTACCAGCACATCCTGGAGACGCACACCTCGCCCGAGATCCTGGAATACGACGACGAGGGCTGGCCGCACAACCTGGTCGGCGACCAGCTCGACCGCCGAGCAGCGCGCGTTTCTGCAGGAGCGAGGCCTTCCGCGGCTACGACAACGACTCGGGCATGACCATGCTGCGCATCGGCTCGATGAACCTGATGCTGCACGGCATCGAGCACCCCCGCTTCTTCTACATGGACACCCTCTCCAAGGACTTCACCGAGGAGCGGCGACTACGACGTCATCCTGATGAACCCGCCCTTCAAGGGCGCGGTGGACAAGGCCGACGTCAGCGAGACCTGCCCGACAACACGACCAAGTCGGAGCTGCTCTTCGTGCACCTGATCCTGCGCGCGCTGGACATGGGCGGGCGCTGCGCCGTGATCGTGCCCGACGGCGTGCTCTTTGGCTCCAGCCGCGCGCACGTCGAGCTGCGCAAGAAGCTGGTCGAGGAGAACCGCCTGGACGGCGTGGTCTCGATGCCCGGCGGGGTCTTCAAGCCCTACGCCGGCGTCTCCACCGCCGTGCTGCTCTTCACCAGGGGCGCCGAGACCGAGCGAGATCTGGTTCTACGACATGGCCCACGACGGCTTTTCGCCTGGACGACAAGCGCCAGCCGGCGGCCGAGAACGACATCCCCGACATCCTGGCCTGCTGGCAGCAACCGCCACGACGCCGAGTTCCAGGCCGCAGCGCCAGGCGCGGCTGGAGGAGCTGCGCGCCCAGGCTCGCCCCGCTGAAAGCCGAGCGCCTGCGCCTGCTGGGCGAGATCAACCGCCTGCACCTTTGAGAGCGCCATCGCCCCCGAGGGCGACGGCGGCGAGCCGATCCGGGAGGAACTGGAGGCGGCCGAGGACGAGCTGGCCGCGCTGGAGGAGGAGATCGCGCCGCTCCAGGCCCAGATCGACCAGTTGACGCGGCAGTTCTGGGTGAGCAAGGAGCAGGTGGCGGCGAACAAGTACGACCTCTCGGCCAGCCGCTACCGGCAGGTGGAGCCGGATGAGGCCTACTATGAGAACCCCCAGGTGACGATGGAGCGGCTGCTGGAGTTGGAGCGGATGATGGGTGAGGAAGTCCTTGCTCTTCTGCAGGAAACTGGGCGATGACTACGGATACTTGGAGCCGATTGCCCTTCAGCAAGGCCATTGCAGATCTCACATCCAAGGCCAATAAGGTTAATCAGAGCCTATTTCAGACAACTGGCGACTATCCCATCGTCGACCAGGGCGACAACTACATCGCAGCGTACATCGACGATGAGTCTCTCGTGTGGCAGGGTGACCTACCTGTCATCATATTTGGTGACCACACCCGCGTACTGAAATACATCGACTTCCCTTTCGTACTTGGTGCTGACGGTGCGAAGGTTCTACAGCCAATACCGGAATTATGGCCGAGATTCGCCTACTATGAACTACTGTACCTTGACATACCGTCGGCTGGCTACAGTCGGCACTTCAAGTTCCTGAGGGAATCTACGATTGCACATCCTTCCTTAGGACTTGTCCAAAAACAACCTCGCACATTGACAACTGAAGTCACAGGAATGCCTCACGTGGTTTGATCACGTAATTCCAGTTGGGACACACTGTGCGTCGTTGCAGGTTCAGGGCATCTATCTCCTTGTCTGAGACCTTGATGCCTGTCTCGTACACTCGATCCAGCAAGAAGGCCTTGACTTGGAGGCCCGCTTCAGTCGTCGTGCCTCGGATGAGACGCAGCATGGTCTGGAAGGAACGAAATGGTTTGCCCGCCCAATTGATGCTAATGTAGCTGAATAGGCGATGCTCAATCGGATTCCACTTGGAAGCTCCCGTTGGGTAGTGACAGACCATCACTTCGATTCCGAGACGGTCGGCAAGCTGTTGTTGGAGTTGTTTCTTCCATAGACGCGGACGATAGCCATTGCTTCCACCAGCGTCTGCCAGAATCAGCAACTTGCTTTCATCGGGAAAGCTTGGCCGGTCCTCGTCTTCCCACCACAGGCAGATGGCATCCACGGCGAACTCTGGTGTATCAGCCGAGGTGCCAACAACCACGAAGCCTTCGTTGTGTGTGAGGTCATAGATGCCATAGGGCACCGCTCGCCCGACGGCATCTTGACGAAAATCGTGGACATTGACCTCTTCTGCATAGCGACACCAGGTCTGGCCCGGATTCTTGAAGTTCCCAATCAACTCTTTCTTCTTGGTATCTATGCTGATCATGGGGTGTCCAGCTGCCTGAAAGAACTGCTTTACTCGCCCGATGTATCGAAACTGACGGTCCCGGTCGGGATGAGGTAGCCCAGTATGCTCTTTTCGGTTGGCCTTCAATGAGTAATCCTGCTTCTTCAACAGCCGCCGAATGGTCATCCGGCCTACCTTGTACCCGTCTTGTTCCAGAGCCTGACTCAAGTGACGCAAACTGCTGCGAACCCACTTTGTCTTACCCATCGGATCACCAGATGTTTCATCTTCAACCAAGGAAGCAAGCGCTTGCTCGATACCGGTTACTTTTTTTCTACCGGTGGCCGCCCACCGCCCGACAAGCGAACACGGTCCACAGGACGTTCAGCCAGATCATTATCCAGTTCCCCGCGCCCGCAACGGATCGTATCGACGTGGATTCCTGTGATAAGGGATATCCGGGTGGCACCACCCCGGCCTATTCTCTGGGCTTCCAGCGCTACATACCATCGCCGCTGCTGTTCATCCAGACGGCTGAGGAATAGGTTCATCTTGTGGTGCAGTTCCTTGTCTGGATGGTTGCCAGGTTGTTGGCAGTTTGGACACTGACATTGATGGACAGTTCTGGCTGGCATATCTTTCACCCTCCTGCTTGGTTTCGGCAGGAGCATTATACCCGAAAACTACGAATTTGTTAATGGACAGTTACTTAGCCGAGCAGAAACGAATAGCCGCCATCCTGGCCAGGGCGGACCAGGTTCGGCGCCTGCGGCGGTACGCGCGGACGTTGAGTGATGGGTGTTTGCAGTCGGTCTTTCTTGAGATGTTTGGGGATCCAGTCTTCGATTCAGGACGCTGGGAAGTTGACCGACTTGAGGGTGTAGTTGCTGAAGGTAGGATTATCACTTACGGAATAGTCCAAGCTGGTCCACATGTCGAAGATGGGGTTCCGTATATCCGATCTGGGGATATTAAGGATGGACGAGTCAGGCCTAATGTCCTACTCTGCACAAGCCAAGAGATCGCTGCTGATTATCGCCGAAGCGAGGTTCGCGCGGGAGATCTGGTGTTCAGCATCCGGGCTAGCGTGGGGGCCGTGGCAGAAGTGCCTCCCGAGCTCGATGGAGCCAATCTGACGCAGGGCACGGCTCGGATATCTCCTGGCCCAAAAGTGCTCCGCAGGTTCCTACTTCACGCGATGCGAACTGGTGGTTTCCAGAGCTGGATTGCACGTAATACAAAAGGTGCGACGTTCAAAGAGATTACTCTCGCCAAGCTACGTGAAGCGCCGATGACTCTTCCCCCTTTGCCGTTCCAACATGAATTCGCCAAAATCGTCCTGAGGTTCGAACGCCTCCGCGCCCAGCAACGCGAAGCCGAACGCCAAGCCGAACACCTCTTCCAGACCCTGCTCCACCAGGCCTTCCAGGGGGAACTGTAGCCCATGATGCCGGTGAACGAGGAGGCTTTCGGTCATTCTTGGCTCGACTTGACCTTCGAAGACCCCAGGAGGCTCTCGAAATCCTCCGGCAGCTTGGTCTGCCAAGAGGCCAACTGAATGACCGGTCGGCCATGACGTTGCTTGCGCTGCTCGCCCTGAAGCCTGAGATACCTTGGTCCGAGGCCAGCGCTCCTATGATGGGCATCACTCCCCATCATGGACTTCTGTCGGGACCACTATGGCAAGGAGTACGCTCCCAATACACGCGAGACAATTCGCAGGCAGACCATGCACCAGTTCGTGGATGCTGGTCTGGCCGTACCCAATCCAGACCAGCCGGCCAGACCCGTCAACAGCCCAAAGTTCTGCTATCAGATTGAGCCAACTGCACCGCAACTGCTGAAAACTCACGGCACGCCTGAGTGGAACAGCATTCTCGATGCCTACCTGGCTGAGGTCAAGACCCTGACGCAGCGCTATGAACGCGAGCGGGACATGAAAAAGGTCCCGGCAGCTGTCGCAGAGGGCACCGAGATTCATCTCACTCCTGGCCGCCACAGCGAGTTGATGAAGGCCATCCCGGCCTAGTCTATGTTACTGCCTTCCTCACCCGTAGCGATATGGCCAGGTATGTGGGCGAAATCTCCTGGGAGACTGAAGTCTGGGTAAGCGAAGCCGAAACTCACCTTATCCACTTCGATGGCGAGCGTTTCCTCGAACCTCACCCGGAGTGACTCGGAAGTCACCAGTGCACGAATCTTCTTGTCAAGACTTGACAAAACACGTCAAAGGCTGCATAATGATTGACAGGAGATCCCAGAGGGAATGAGTTATGGCTATTAGCTTCCCAGAAGTGGACGATGTACACCTGGCCAACGCACCGCTGCGTGAGGTCATCTGTCAAGTCAGGTTTCCCATCATCCTGAGCATCGCGCGGGAAGAACCGGCCGAGTTCCAAGACCGTATCCGTGAACGCTTCCCGGTTCTCGAGATCGAGCGTGGCTTTGCCATTCAGATGAAGGGTACCCAGCCAGAGCCGCGCATCGATGCCCGCCCGTCCATCTACAGCTTTCACGATCCAGGCAAGACATGTAGCGCCAGCCTCGGCCCAGATTTCTATGCACTCAGCACTACAGCCTACAACCGCTGGCAGGATTTTTCCGAGAATCTGGCATATCTCTCCAAAGCCGTCCAGGACCTGTACCAGATCCCCTACGCAACGCGAATCGGCCTGCGCTACATCAACTCGCTAGACCCTACTTCTACTCAGTCAGGCGAATTCCAGGATGTACTGGGCCTACTGCGCCCAGAGCTCACGGTCATGCTTCGAACAGATGTCATCGGCCTGCCGGAGACGTCCATACACAGAATACATTCCCTCTCAGGCAATGACCGCCTTACTCTGACATCCGGACTGGTCCGTGAGGGGGACCCACCTCAACCTCAGTTTCGCCTTGACCTTGATCACTACATCGAAGGCAATATCAAGTTGGATGACCTCCTTTCCCGTTGCCATCGCTACCACCAACAGATTTACCATGCTTTTCGGTGGTGTCTCGCACCAAATGCACTGCCAGCTTTCGGACCCGAGCTAGCTGGCCAGGGGGAATAGCCATGGCCGCACTGACCTTCACGCTGGCAGCGGACCTGACATCCAACGTCAATCCGGCTCTGCTGGGCTTTGTGCTGCCTGACTACTGGCCTGGCACTAACTACATTACTGTGGTCTGGCCAGAGTATGAGATTGAGATTGACCCTTCTCAGGACGGGGCCAATGGGGCTACGACGCAGCGAGCTGTCTCGTCAGCTGAGGGTGAATATGATACAGCCACGACTACACGCAGTGCGCTCTCTTTGCTGCTGTTTAAGTGCGCCCTTGACGGTGAGCATGAGCTGTTCGCCAGTCTCGTCGCGGAAATAGAGTGGCCCGTCCGACGTGCTGACGAGATCGCCTCAGCCATTGACCTTGCCTTGAGCATGGAACTCGCGCCTTTGGCCATGGAACTGGCGCAGCTAGGTGGGAGTCTCTTTCCGGATGACCTGCGCCTCCAGCGCGCCGCGCATGTACTCGCTCCCCCAGTCGCTCGAGTCGTGCCCTCTCAGGCACCCTCCGGACTTCAAGTTTCCAGGGACTGGCTGCGAAATCATGCAGCTGAGCATCGCGGCCAGTGGGTCGCAGTACGGGATGGGCGGCTGTTAGGCAAGGCTAAGACTCTCATCGAGCTTAGGGCGCAAGTTGATGTCAGTGAGGATCCCCGCAGTACTATCATTACCAAGGTGACATAAGTGGCGCAGTTTGCTGACCTCTTGATTGCTCAGGGTGATTTTGCCACCGGCGCGGTGCACTACAGTGATCAGTACCCTGGCGATAGTTCAGCGCGGATCGTCGTCGAAGTCACGATAGAAGATCACTTTCCCGTGCAGGCTATCGTCGATACTGGAGGTCCCTGGTGCATCCTCGACCCCGAGATCGCTGAGGTCGTTTCCCCGGACTCAGGCCTGGACTTCCAGCTGCCGCAGCCATTGAAGATCCGTGGCATGGACTATCATGGTATGCTGCGAAGAATGCGTATCACTCTAGCAGCAGATGTTGGAGACGGCCTGGAGGCAGAGGCACCAGTTTTCATACCTATACTCACGGAAGGTCAGATCTGGCCATTCCCTAACTTCCTCGGACTGAGCGGTTTTCTCGACTGCATTCGGTTTGCCATCGATCCATTCGACAATGCTTTCTATTTCGGGCTAGCCTGATCGTCGACCTCACTCAATCACCTACGCATCCCGCCGTTCCCCCACTCTTGCCGGCTCATCCGCGAACGGGCCCGACTCCACCAGCCGTTCCAGAGCCTCTTGCCCGCGCACCAACGCGCAGTAGTTGCACGTATCCAGCAAGCCCCGGCACTCGCACCCCTCCGCCATCGCCAGCCCCGTCAGCAGCGTCTCTCCCAGAATCTTGTAATCAGACATCCTGCTCATTGCACCCTCCTGTTCCACCCACCAGTCTGCCCCGCACTTTCAGTCCCCCCTCACCCCCTCACCCTCTCTCCCCATCACCCCTCCACCGCCCCGGGCGGACAGAAGCCGGCGACGGGAGGAGCTGCTGGGGGTCAGCAGGGTAGACGCCAGGTATAGGCGTCGGGATTGCCTCTGCGGACCCAGTTGACAAAGCAGGTGATCTCAGGTAGCATGAGATCACCACACCACAGCCGTCTGGAGGGAGAGCTTGGCCGGCCTCCAGGTGCAAGTGAAAGGATAGCCCATTGAAAGCCATTCTGCTCGACGGTTCATTCGAAAATGACGGCACAGGTGGCCGGGTGCTTACCGCTCTGACCTCCGAACTCCGAGCCCGGGGCTGGGGGGTAGAGCACGTCGTCCTGCGCGACAAGGAGATCGGCCCCTGCGCGGGCGACTTTTTCTGCTGGATCCGCACGCCCGGCACCTGCATGCTGGACGATGACAACCGGACCATCGCCGCAGCCATGGCCACCTGTGAACTGCTGGTCTATCTCACGCCGGTCACCTTTGGCGGCTATTCCTCGGCGCTCAAGGGCATGGTCGACCACCAGATTCAGAATATCTCGCCCTTCTTTGCCAAGGTGGAGGGCGAGACGCACCACCAGAAGCGCTACGAGGCGTATCCCGACCTGTTGGCCATCGGCTGGATGGACGCGCCCGACGCCCAGGCCGAGCAGGTGTTCAGGCACCTGGTCCGGCGCAACGCCCTCAACTGGCGCGCCCAGGCGTCTGCCAGCACAGTGGTCCTGGCCAACCAGACGGACGAGGAGATCCAGGCCTCGGTCCGGACCAGTCTGAGCGACCTGCAGAGCGGCTCTGGAACCCAGCCGGACGAGCGGCCGCACGGTGAGGGGCTCGAGACCCTGCCAGGGCCCGGATCCAGCGACGGGACACCCGAGATCCGCCGCGCCCTCTTGCTGGTGGGAAGTCCAAAGACGCACAAGAGCAGATCCTATCTGCTGGGCGAATACCTTTTCGATCAACTGGGCCAGCGGTCGATTGAGACCGAGACCATCCACCTGCATCCCGCCCTGCGGTCCTCCGAAAAGATGAGCGCCCTGCTGGAGGCGGTGGATAGGGCTGACCTGGTGACGCTGACCTTTCCGCTTTATGTCGACTCACTGCCCGCGCCCGTAATCGAGGCCCTGGAGGCGATCGACGCCCACCGGCAGGGCCGGGAAGGGCTGCCCAGCCAGCGTTTCGCGGCCATTGCCAATTGCGGCTTCCCTGAAGCGTACCACAATGAGACGGGGCTGGCCATCTGTGAGACATTCGCGCGCCAGGCGGGTTTTGCGTGGGCGGGGTGGCTGTCGCTGGGCGGCGGCGGTGGGATGGGAGCCAGCGCCCCGCTGGCCGAGGCAGGCGGCCGCGCCGCACCACTCAAAAAGCCGCTGGAACTGGCCGCCGAAGCGCTGGCGCAGGGGGAGGCCATTCCCGAAGAGGCGCAGACCTTGCTGGCCAAGCCCTTTGCCCCGGCCTGGCTGTACCGGCTGATAGGCAACTGGGGCTGGCCACAGCAGGCCAAGCGCTGGGACGCGCAGAAGGCCCTGAGGCGGAAGCCCTATGCGCCGGAGTCCCCATGAGCCGCAGTCACTTGACCTAGTCTTTCTCCTGGAGCAGATCGATGCCTGAACAAAAGTCGCCTGCCGCGGAAACTCCAGACCAGGTGGTTGCCGGGCGCGTGCCGCTAGGCTGGGGCTTCTGGGCCCTGTGGGTGCTTGGTCTTGCCGCCATTGGGGCGCTGAGCTACCTCCTGGGCGCACAAGCGCCCCTGGCCGAGTTCACGCTGCCACCAGCGGCCATGGTGCTGTTCGGACTGCTGGCGGGAGGAGCGCAGGGCTTTGCCCTGCGGCGACAGGTTCCCCCTGCCCGCAGATGGATCGTGGCCAGTTGCCTGGCAGGTTTTCTTGCCGCGGTTGTGAGCATCCTGCCAACGTCGTTGGCCACGATGCCGGCAGGCCTGCTTGCGGGTTGGGCCTATGCCTGGGCCGTGTATGGAGCCGTGCTGGGAGTCATGCTCCAGCGGGTCGTTCCAGGCCGCTGGTGGATGCTGGCGAGCCTCACCGGTTGGGCCACGGCCGGGATCGTGAGCGGCGCGGTGGGCTGGGCTCTGGACGTGTTCCAGGTCACCGGCACAGATCCCATGCTCACCTCCCTCCCGGCAACGTCTCGAACCTGGTCCATGGCAGGCCTGGCCCTTGTGGGCGCTGTCTGCGGGGCCACGGGCGGGGCGATCACCGGCGCAGCGCTGGTCGTGCAATCGCGAGCGCGCAGTCTGCCGGCTGACAGTGGAGCGATGCGAGCGAAATACAAAAGGCTGGTGCTGGTTGCAGGCGGTATTAGCGGGCTGATCGCTGCCGTGTTGTGCACCTATTTGGCTCCCCTGGTTCTCACAATGGTCACAGAAGGTTCTCTGGACTCTCTGGACCTGACGATCTATGCCCTTTCCGCCGTATACGCTACACCGGTGTGCATACCCACCATTGCGCTGGTTTCCATTCCAATGGGCATTGGCTGCGGCTACGCAGGGCTCGAGATCGCACGGGCCAGCGGAAGGCCAGACCCCAGGCCCTGGATCTGGCTGGGCGCTGCTGCCGGGGGAGTCCTTGGCTATCTTCTCGGCTCCCTGGTGGCGGTCACCATCGGGTACCTGTAGCACCGGTTCTGGTGCACAAGGATCCTGTCTCAAGAGGAGAAGAGAGAGTATGAGAAAGTGTCTGATTCTAACCCTCGTGCTGTGCGTTCTCGCGGCTTGTGGTGGTAAGCCATCCCCAACCCCTGACCTGGTGGGCACCCAGATCGCTGTCGAGATCGCGGCTCACGCCACGATGACGGCCATGGTTCCAACGGCGACGGAACTTCCCGCGCCGACGGCTGTGCCAAGCGCTACACCTCCGCCAGGGCCAACCGTAACCCCACCACCCCAGATCGAGGCGGAGGAATATGCCGTCTATGCCGCCCTGATCCAGCAGAACCCTGTCGGGTACAATCTGGGCTCCACCCTCGTCATTCGGGATCAGACATCCGTGTTGGACGCCAGGCAGTTCGAGGAAACGATGGAACAGGCCCCCGGCCTGCCGGCAGAGCTGGCGGACAGCTACCGGTCCAGAAACGCGGCCTCGTACACGCTGAGTCCGAACCTGGAGCTGGAGCAGGATTATGTCCTGGTGCCTCCGGAGGAGTATGACGAAGCCTTGCACAAAGGGGGAGCGCACTGGAACGAGTTCTGGTCCCGATATCCCGAGTCAGATGGGCTGGTCAACTTTTCCCGCGTGGGCTTTGGTGCGGACGGGGACACGGCCCTGGCCCTCATGGGGGTTCTCTGCGGCGACCTGTGCGGGTCGGGCGGGCTCTACCTGCTGGTCAAGGAGGAGGGCGGTTGGAAGGTCCAACAGGCGCTGATGGTGTGGATGTCCTAGTCGCCTGCTTGGTCCTGGGGCTGCTGGGCGGGCGGGGGCCTTGGTACCGGCGCGGCATGGGCTGAAACAGGTGGGAGCGCCCAAAAAGAGCGTGCTGAAGCGCGCACTACGAAGGGGAGCCTTTGCTCCTGGCCGCCAGCAGGCGGCTCACCTCATCGCGACTGCGGCAGGCGTGGCACATCCCGCAGGGGCGGAAGGCGTCGCCTTCGCGCACCGGTTTGCGGCAGGACCAGGTGAGGTCGGCCAGTTCCTGGGGGATCGACTCATAGATCTCGATCTTTTTCAGGCGGGCCAGGGGCCAGAGCCAGACCGGCTTGAAGCGTTTGTTGATGTAGCAAGCGTTGAATACCGCCGAGCCTTCGAGGATCTCGGGCCGGTTGGGGGCAATGTGGCCGGTGTAGACAAGGTCCACGACCGTGGCCAGCGCCGTGTGGACGCGCGCCGCCATAAAGAGGACGAGGGTCAGGTCAAAGCCGCCGCCTTTGCCCAGGGGAAACTCGCTTTTGGAGGTCGAGTAGGAAAAGGGCCGGTGGTGTTTCCGTAAGTAAGCCAGGACCCCTTCCAGCGCCTGGTTTTCGACGTCGCGGCGGTCTTCAAAGTTTTGGATCTCGATATGGTGGACGTGCAGCCGCTGGTCGGTCTCGGCCAGGACGTTGGCCAGGAGGGCGACGCTGTCCAGGCCGCCGGAGAGCATGAGCAGGGCGGAGTGCCTGCGCTGCTTGGTGCAGGGCAGCGCCTTGCGGACCTCGCGTTTGAGGGCGTTGGCTACGGCGCGGCTGCCGGGCGGAGTTGGTGTGGCCATGGGGTCCTCTTCGAACCGATCCAGCCCTCCAGACAAGTCCATTTCTTGGTACTGCGAGCCAGCCTGGCCGGCGGTCTCAGGCTAGGGCAACTAGGCAGAAAACTCAAATACGGGCGTCTCGATCGCACGCAGCGGGCGTTGCCTGTCCCAAACAGTTTGTTGGAGCCGCTCCACAGTCTCGGGCGAGAAAAGCCGCTCACCGGTTTCCAGGCATACTCTGGCTGGCACGTTCTCGACGATGATGAACTGTCCATCCAACTCGATCGTATAGGTCACCTTCTCTTCAACAAAGGTCTCTCCCCAGCAATTGGTCTCCATATCACGATCTCCTGGTCCGATAATCGATCCACAGATCTGGATCTCGGCTCGTACACGGTTATGATCTTGACGAGAGGACGTGATGGATGACTGCACAGAATGTGCAGAGGTCTGTCTGCCAACGTGAACCCAAGTACGAGACAGCTTGGGCCATACTTGTCCTCGGGATAGTCATCGATCAGATGTCCGTTGGCAAATGCCTCTCGGATTTCCTGGACACTGATTCGCCGGCTGATGCCTTGATCAACCGCGTGCTGCGAGAACTCGAACCGCCCTCGTGCTATTTTGCTTTGCAGGTCTTTGATCATGGCTACTCCGGCGCACAATGCCGTTCACCTGTGTTGATTATAGCACAAGAGCGCACAGAATCCAAGACACTGGGCTGAGCTATTTCGCAGCCTCAGGCCAGTTCGATGTCAGCCACAGACTCGACCACCCACGTGGGGCGGTAGGGGTAGCGTTCGATGTCCTGGCGGCGGGTGACGCCGGTCAGGACCAGGACGGTGCGCATGCCACTCTCCACACCAGCGACGATGTCGGTCTCCATGCGGTCGCCGACCATGGCCGAGTCCTCAGAGTGGACGTCCAGGTAGTTGAGCGCCGAACGCATCATCAGCGGGTTGGGCTTGCCCACGAAAAAGGGGGCCTTGCCGCTGGCCTTTTCGATGAGGGCGGCCATGGCCCCGCAGCCAGGTACCGTGCCGGCCTCGGTGGGACCGTTGACGTCGGGATTGGTGGCGATAAATTGCGCTCCGGCCTCGATGAGGCGCACGGCCTTGGTGATGATCTCATAATTGTAGGTCTCGGTCTCGCCCAGGACGACGTAATCGGGGTCCGTGTCGGTGATGACGTAGCCGATGTCATGGACGGCCTGCGTCAGGCCGCTCTCGCCAATGACAAAGGCCGTGCCCTCGGGCCGCTGGCTGTGCAGAAAGCTGGCTGTGGCCATGGCCGAGGTAAAGATGCGCTCGGGCGGGATCTCCAACCCAATGTTGCCCAGGCGATGGGCCAGGTCGCGGGGCGTGTAGATGGGATTGTTGGTCAGGACCAGGTAGGGCTGGCCCAGTTCCTCCAGGCGCTGGAGAAAGCGATCCGCTCCTGGAATGAGCTGCTTGCCCTTGACGAGTACGCCGTCCATGTCGGTGATATAGTTTCTGACGGTATGCATATAGGGTGCCTTTCCGCCCGTAGAGGGCAGGTTCGAGCCATCCATGGTGTGCCGCCGCCCCTGATAGGCTTTGGAGGTTTCGGGAAACCTCCAAAGTCTGATCTGTATGGGCATTATACAGGAGAAGCGGATTCTCGTCAGGTTTGGGGAGGTACGGCACCCTCGATTTGAGTAATCGTACTCACATGCGAGAGGGTTCGGCGCATGCTCAAACCAATATGACAGCGAATCAGGGGGATTTACCGAATCTCGTGCGCCCGGATTCGGTAAATCCTACCGATTCGTTGTCATATTTCGCTTCGGGCCAACCAACAACCGCCGGCAGCTGGGCATGCCTGACTCGAGACCTCGGAGGTTGCGAACCTACGGTTCGTCCGCAACCGCCGAGATCCTGCTACAAAGACACCGGCAGCCCCTCCAGGCGCATGATGGTCAGGGCGTTGGTCGTTGGGCAGGGGCCGGGGCGCAGGGTATAGTCAAAGGCCATGAGGCCGTCCGCGACGTGGTCGCGGAAGTGATAGTTGACCACCTGGGGCGCCTGACCGGCCAGCTCGGTGAGGGCCAGGTCGTGGGTGGCAATGAGACCCACGCCGCGTTTGCCGGCCAGGGCGCGGATGTAGGCCCGGCTGCCGGCCAGGCGCTCGCGGTTGTTGGTACCGCGAAAGATCTCGTCAATGCAGAAAAAGAGGGGCAGGGCATCCTCGCGATCCAGCTCGGCCAGCAGCGCTTTCAAACGCCGGACCTCGGCGTAAAAATAGGAAATGCCGTCGACCACCGAGTCGGCCACCTCCAGGCAGGTAAAGATGCGAAAGAGGTCCGTCCGCAAGGCTACGGCGCAGACCGGCCCACCGGCATAGGCCAGCGCCAGGTTCAGGCCCAGGGTTTTGAGAAAGACGCTCTTGCCCGCCATGTTGGATCCGGTGATGATGGCGACCTGGCCCAGGCCGGGCACGGTCAGGTCGTTGCACACCCGTTCCTCCCCGGGGATCAAGGGGTGGCCCAGCGCCGTCCCCTGAAAGACCGCAGTCCCCTGCCCGCGGCCCTCAGTCAGGATGGTTGGAAAAGCATAGGCTGGATTGAGATAAGCAAAATTGGCCAGCGAGCCCAGGGCTTCCAGCTCGAACCAGACGTCCATCCAGGCCGGGGCGTGCTCGTCCATGCCTGCTTTGGTCCGGCTCAGGCGGTAGGCAAAGTAGGCGTCCCAGGGCAGCACGGCGTTCACGGCAAACCAGAGGAGGGGGTTGCCGCGGATGCCCATGGCGGCCACGACACGCGTGATGCGGGCCAGGTAGCGGGAGGGGCGGTGGGCCGGGTTGAGAAAGGGAGCGCACAACTCCTTCAGGCACGGCGTACCATGATAAGCAAAGGACTCGAGCTGTTGAAAGACGGCGCGCAACTGGCGCAGGGCATCGCCCAGGGCCAGGGCCTCGCTCCAGGCGGCGGCCGTATCCCGGGAGCGGATCAGCATCAGGCCCAGGTAGAGTACCAGCGAGAGCTGCCACCAGGGCGGCAGCATCCCCAGGCGGTTGGCCGCGAACAGCAGGACATTCAAGGCCGCCAACGCGGAAAGGAGCAGCAACCAGCGGCCCTGCGCCGCTTGGACCGTGCCCTTGGCCAGCCAGTCCAGCAAGGAGTCCGCATCCCAGGTCTTGCTGCCGCCAGCGGCGGCCATGGCATTCAGCGTCAGCTTGTCGCGGAACAGGCTGCGAGGGGCCAGCTCGCGCACCAGCGCCTGGCGGCGGGCGACCGCATCCCCGTCGGGTACCGGCGCGGTAAGCCAGTCACGCAGTCGCTGGCTGCCCTCGGCAGAGACGGCCGTGTCCAGCAAGCGCAACAGCGAGCGCCGGCCCACAATGTCCAGGTCGGCCTCGAAGGGGTGATCGGGTCTGGGTCGCTGGCGGTAGCCGGCCGGTATCTGCTCCCAATCGAGGAGCGCCTGGGCCAGGTGGCCCGACTTGATCTGGATCCAGGCCCGGTGGCGGCGGATGCCGGCCTCCAACCGGCGGTGGGCATAGACCGCCAAGCCAAAGAGGGCCAGACCAGCAATGAGGCAGAGGGCGGCGGCCTGCCAGCCGGCCAGGTAAAAGGCCACCCCCGTGGCCAGCAGGGCCAGCAGAAAAGCCACAATGCGCAGCCAGGAGTAGCGATAGCTGGCGCCGCCAAGACGGTCGAGACGCAGCTCAACGCGGTCGATCTGACGCTGCAGGGAGCGAAGACAGATCGCTTGGGCATTCGTTGCAGGCTGCGGCGTGATGGTGGGTGCTGTTTGCATGGGCTGTCAGGCTCGCGGTCAGACGTCTCGTTCTTGGTGACATTGTAACACGCCCAATCGCCGGTGGCAACCCGGGCTCGGTCGAGAGACCTTTGCCTATCCGAGAAGGTTCAAGAGGTACCAAGGGAGTTCGCCAAGGTCTCTGACCGCGGTTTGGGCTCGGTCAGGAGACCTTCGCCCATCGAGGGAGCATGCTTTGCCCATCTTGTAGGTTCAAGGGTACCAAGGGAGTTCGCCAAAGTCTCTGACCGCAGCCGTTTGGGCTCGGTCAGGAGACCTTCGCCTATCAAAGAGGTGAGGGAATGACTTACATGCCCAGGATCGCCATGTCCTTGCCAAAGAGACCAAGCCGGTCGCCGTCGCCAACCGGCATGCTCAGGTCCCACTGGGACAGGCTCTCGCCGACCTGCTGATAGCCATAGAACTTGCCCATGGAGGTCCGGGTCGAAAGCAGCTTGGCGTTGACAAAAATGTGGTTGATCTCTTCCACAGGGATGCCTTCGCCTGCCAGGAGGGTGGCGATGGTTTCGTCGGGGCTGGATTCCAGCATGAGAACGCTGTCGGATCCTACCTGGGTGCCACCACTGTATCGCCGGAGCTTGCCGTACAGGTGTATCTCTACCATGATGGGGTTTCTCCTCTTTTTCAGATGCCCACGTGCTCTCCCCGGATCCGTGACCCCGGCAAATCGCGGGCTGGCTCACTGCTACGGAGCCACGGATCCTGCCAGAGCGGAGGAGAGCTCGAGCTGAGACCAGTATAGTACAAGCGTGCACACAAAATGCATACAGGTTTGGGCCCGGTGGCGAGATGTGCTATACTTGGCGAATTCCATTGCAGATCTGGAGGAGAGAATGCCATCGCAAGGCGTCGTGCTCGATAGCATCGCCAACCTTTTCAGCCGGCCTGACCTGACCGCCGACCTGGTAACCCAGGCGGTCCTGGGTTCGGGGCTGACCATCAAGGAGAGCCGAGGCAGTTGGTATTATGTAAAATTACCGGACCAGTACAAGGGCTGGATCGAGGCCCGCAACGTGCGCGTCTACGCCGAGGGCCAGACACCCTACGCTTCGACGGGACAGGTGGCCCAGGTCACGAGCCTCATTGCCTTTCTCTATCACGAGCCGGCGGTGAGCAAGCGCCTGCCGGCGCTCCAGGCAACCCTCGGCTGCCGGCTGGAGATAGCCCAGGAGGGGGAGGACTG
Source organism: uncultured Chloroflexia bacterium (assembly GCA_963783445.1). Classification (GTDB taxonomy): domain Bacteria; phylum Chloroflexota; class Anaerolineae; order JAAYZQ01; family JAAYZQ01; genus CAWANP01. The sequence goes on from CAWANP010000004.1 coordinate 705,519, forward strand.
GTTGCGCGTTGCGCTGCCCGGCAGTCCGGGGCGCTGGTTGAAACGGGGTGACGTCAAGATTGTCCCTGCGGGCAAACCAAGGCCGCGGGGGAGCGTGGACGACGTCGTTGCCACCGCGCAGCGCTTTCTGGGACTGCCCTACCTATGGGGCGGCTGCACGCCGCTGGGCATCGACTGCTCGGGATTCGTGCAATTGGTTTGGGGCTTGCACGGGGTACAGCTCCTGCGCGACGCCAGCATCCAGTTCACGCAGCCGGACCTGGCGGTGGTGGAAAAGGAGGCGCTGCTGGCCGGCGACCTTCTTTTCTTTGGGGGTGAGCGGATCACGCACGTGGGCCTGTACATGGGCGCGGGTCGCTTTATCCATGCCACGACACACCGGCGGCCGGTGGTCCAGATCTCGCGCCTGGACGAGGCGCACTGGACGGAGCGGTACCGGGGCGGCAGGAGGCCCTGAGGAGCAGACCGCGCGGGCAGCAGACCGCTTCGGCAGGGTGTTTCTGAATGCTCTGGTGAAGGTATGCTGGCGGGCCGTCCGCGCGGGCATAAAGTGATACTGTTGGCCTATTACATAATATGAACCCGCTGGCAGAACCGACCGGCCATGAAGTGGCCGGTCTACGGAGCAACGCCCGATGAATCGGGCTGTGAGGGACCAGATCACGTCTTCCAGCCCCGTGAACGGGGCTTGACTTCTGATTCAGGTCTAGGGGGGCGGACCCGCTTCGGGGGCCTCCTGATACACTGCTAGTGGTATCCAACTCAGCCCAGGTTTATTAATTCCTCCCGCCAGCCGGTCTCATCTATTGCATAGACAGCCCCTTGCTCTCGCAACAATTCCGGCCCGACATTGTCGCTGGCCATCCGCTCCAAGATCGGGATTGCTGTCCCAGTCGCATGGTGCTCCTTTTGATGGTTTACGTAGGTGATGAAATTGGGCAAGCGCTTGGCATCGAAAGAAAAGGCGCCGTACTCGTCCTGCCACTCAAAGCGCCCGCTGCTTGCACCGGATTGGTTCAAGCGAGTCGAAGCCACGCCCTTGATCTGGCCTACGAACTTGGCTACGGCGATGGCTGGCGGGATGGCCACTACCATGTGCACATGATCTACAATACCGCCGAGGGTGTAGACCACACCCCCAAGAGCAGTCGCTTTGCCCGTCAGGTAACCAAAGATCTCCTTTTCGGCAGGAGGTCTGAGCAGAGGTTCGCGGTTCTTTGTAGCCCAAACCAGGTGGTAGAAGAGCTGCCAGTACGGCATTTTGTTGCCTCCTTGCGTGCATGTCCAATCGTTTGCCTGAGGCGAAGTTTGGGCTGTTTTGGTAGGACCTCGCCGACGGGCGGTCCGTTACGCAGCCGCAGCCCCATCAACGGCTCTTCGCAGCCAATCCCAAGCCCGATTCATCGGGCGCTGCTCCGTAGGCCGGACACTTGACGTCGGGCCAGCCTACGCCCAGCAAGAGCCTCGCCACTCCGGCACAGTTCTGCCGCCGGGCACACCGCGCGCATAAAGTGCCCGCGCTACGGAGCTGCGCCCCGTGAACGGGGCTTCCCAACCATCCACAAGCCCGATTCATCGGGCGCTGCTTCGTAGGCCGGACACTTTGTGTCCGGCCGGTCCACGCCCAGCGAGGGCCTGACCTGTTTGGTACCATCTTGCCGCCGGGCACACCGCGCGGGCATAAAGTGCCCGCGCTACGGAGCTGCGCCCCGTGAACGGGGCTTCCCAACCATCCACAAGCCCGATTCATCGGGCGCTGCTTCGTAGGCCGGACACTTTATGTCCGGCCGGTCCACGCCCAGCGAGGGCCTGACCTGTTTGGTACCATCTTGCCGCCGGGCACACCGCGCGGGCATAAAGTGCCCGCGCTACGGAGCTGCGCCCCGTGAACGGGGCTTCCCAACCATCCCAAGCCCGATTCATCGGGCGCTGCTTCGTAGTCCTACGCCCAGCAAGAGCCTCGCCACTCCGGTACAGTTCTGCCGCCGGGCACACCGCGCGGGCATAAAGTGCCCGCGCTACGGAGCTGCGCCCCGTGAACGGGGCTTCCCAACCATCCACAAGCCCGATTCATCGGGCGCTGCTTCGTAGGCCGGACACTTTATGTCCGGCCGGTCCACGCCCAGCGAGGGCCTGACCTGTTTGGTACCATCTTGCCGCCGGGCACACCGCGCGGGCATAAAGTGCCCGCGCTACGGAGCTGCGCCCCGTGAACGGGGCTTCCCAACCATCCACAAGCCCGATTCATCGGGCGCTGCTTCGTAGGCCGGACACTTTATGTCCGGCCGGTCCTACGCCCAGCGAGGGCCTGACCTGTTTGGTACCAGTTCTGCCGCCGGGCACACCGCGCGGGCATAAAGTGCCCGCGCTACGGAGCTGCGCCCCGTGAACGGGGCTTCCCAACCATCCACAAGCCCGATTCATCGGGCGCTGCTTCGTAGGCCGGACACTTTATGTCCGGCCGGTCCACGCCCAGCGAGGGCCTGACCTGTTTGGTACCATCTTGCCGCCGGGCACACCGCGCGGGCATAAAGTGCCCGCGCTACGGAGCTGCGCCCCGTGAACGGGGCTTTCCAACCATCCACAAGCCCGATTCATCGGGCGCTGCTTCGTAGGCCGGACACTTTATGTCCGGCCGGTCTACGCCCAGCAAGAGCCTGACCAGTTTGGTACCATCTTGCCGCCGGGCACACCGCGCGGGCATAAAGTGCCCGCGCTACGGAGCTGCGCCCCGTGAACGGGGCTTCCCAACCATCCCCAAGCCCGATTCATCGGGCGTTGCTTCGTAGTCTACGCCCAGCAAGAGCCTCGCCACTCCGGCACAGTTCTGCCGAGGGGCACACCGCTCCTTCGCCGTCCTCTTGCCACATCTTTAGCCAGGACGCCAGCCCGGCCCTCGCACCACGCGACCAGGCGTCGCCCCGGTATGCTCGCCATCCTTGAGCACGTGGCCGCCGTTGACAAAGACGTGGACCATGCCCGTGGCGTACTGGTGCGGGTCGGCAAAGGTAGCCCGGTCCCGGATGGTCGCCGGGTCAAAGACGACGACGTCGGCATGGTAGCCCGGGGTGAGCGAGCCCCTGCCCTGCAGCTTGAGGTTCCGGGCCGGGAAGGAGGTCAGCCGCCGGACCGCCTCCTCCAGGGGGATCACACCCTTCCTCGCGGACGTACTTGCCCAGCAGCCGGGCAAAGTTTCCGTAGGCCCGCGGGTGGGTGCTGCGCTCCAGGAAGACGCCCTCGGCGGCCTGCGAGGCGCCATCAGAGCCGAAACTGACCCAGGGCAGCGCCACCTCCCGCCGGACATTGTCCTCTGACATGGTGAAATAGACGGCGCCCACGTTGCTGTCGTCCTCCACGACGAGGTCCATGACGGTTTCCTCGGCCGATGTGCCGCGCATGGCAGCCACTTGGGCCAGCGTCTTGCCGGTGAGGGGCTTGAGGGCCTCGGTCTTGAAGCCGATGAGCACCACGTTGTCCGGCCCGCCGGCGGCCATGTAGCTGCTGTCCCACTCGTCGCTGCTCGTCACCATCTCGCGCTGCAACCGCTGGCGCAGGGCCGGATCCTTCAGCCGCTCGATCCAGGCCCGGTGGCCGCCCTCTTCCACCCAGGGGGGCATGGTGGCAGCCAGGCCGGTCGAGGAGGCGGGGTAGGTATACATGTCGGCGGTGATGGCCAGCCCTTCGGCGCGCGCCGCCTCGATCTTGGCGATGGCCTCGTCCAACTTGTACCAGTTGTCCCGGCCAGAGACCTTGAGGTGATAGACCTCGGCGGCGCCGCCGGTGGCCCGCGGGACGGACAAGAAATCGTCCAGCGCATCCAGCAACTGGGCGCCTTCGTTGCGGATGTGAGAGATGTACAGCCCGCCATGATCGGCTACGACCTGGGCCAGGGCGATGATCTCGTCAGTGGCGGCATAGCAGGCCGGGGAATAGATCAGGGCCGTCGACATGCCCACTGCGCCCTCTGTCATGGCCACCCGCACCAGCTCGCGCATGCGGGCCAGTTCCTCGGGCGTTGGGGGCCGGTCGTCGTAGCCTACCTCGTGGATGCGCACCGAGGTCGCGCCCACGAAAGAAGCGACGTTGGTTGAAACGCCGCGGCGGACCAGGTACTCCAGGTACTCGCCCAGCGTGGTCCATTCCACGTCGTAGCGGATGTTGCCCTGGCGCTCGACGTTTTGCCTCTTCATCTCCTCGTTGAGCGGCCCGCCCGACCTGCCCTCGCCCATGACCTCCAGGGTCACGCCCTGGCGGATCTCGCTCTGGGAGCGGCCGTCCGCAATGAGAGACTCGACAGACCAACTGAGCATGTTGATAAAGCCAGGGGCCATGGCCAGGCCGGTGGCGTCGAGGTCGATGCGGCCCCGGACGCCGCCCAGGGTGCCGGCGGCGGCGATGGTGTCGCCGTCGATGGCCAGGTCGCCGGTGATGGGCGGGCCGCCATGGCCGTCATAGATGGTGCCGTTGTGAATGACTACGTCGTGATCGGCGTGTGCGTGCATGGCTTTCTTTCTCCCTTGTCAGGTATGTTCCAACTGCCGCGCGGCTGCGAGGCAAAGAGGATTATACCACAGAAGGGATGGGATGGGCAGGCTGATGGCCAGAGTCGTTCAACACCGTAGTGAATTCCTGAGCAATTGAGCAGCGGGGCGCGCGCTCACTCGCAGACCTACGGGAGCGAAAAGAGATCTCCGACCAGTTATGAGAGGATCGAGGCCTCGGAGATCTGGTGGCTGAACTACTGAAGCGGCGCATCGGACACGACCCAGGTGGGGTCGTTCGTGTCCGGCCCGGTGGTAGAACCCAGGCGCCCATCGTTGTGGTGGGCGCTGGCATCCATGATGGCCTGCCCGCTGCCTTCGTTGAGGGGCCAGTAGCCAACCAGGCCAGGCTCGTCGCCACGCAGGGAGCGGTTCCAGCTGGCCTGGATCTGCTCCTCGGTGCGGGCGACGTTCCAGATCCGGACCTCGTCGATGAGCCCGTGGAACGAGCCCTCCTTCATGCCCAGGAGGAGGCGAGTTGACTTCCGCGACGTGTCACGCCCTTCAAGAACGACATTGCAGTTCCCCATCGCGGTAAGAACGAATCTCGCCCGTGTCCGTAAGTACCAGCAAAGTGGTACCAGTGACCGGCCTCCAGGGCCGGTCCAAGAAGGACAGCATGGCGACGTCGTGGCATTCCGGCCCACGTAGAAGAGTGGGGTTAAAGTACTCCTTAGACCAGCTGGGTGGGGAATCAGGAGTGAAGCCCCACCCACGCTCGTCATACCACGGCACGGGTGGTTCGGACTGTGCCGCCCAGACCAGAGCAATGTCCTCAACGGTACCGTCATAGGGCTGTATGGACAAAGGCTTGACCCACGCTTCAATGGTGAATGCCTGGTCAAAGTCAAACTCCCCGAGGCCGGCGATGCTGACAAAGTCATCCAGGCCGTCAAACTGGAGGGCATAGGGTGGGGACGGGCGGCTTCCCTGGATAGCCGGCAGCAAGATGCGGTGCTTGCTGTTGACGGCTGACACCGTGAGGCTCAGGGCGAGAAAGAGGGTCAGCATAGAAAGAGTAGCGATGATGGTAGAGATTTGCGCCATCCCTCTGTGGGACGCGGGTTCTTGAGCCCGGTGTCCAGCTTGTTGCCGACCTCGCGCTTGACCCGAGGGGCCAGCACGCCATCATGATCCGCCAGAAAGGCCCGGACCGCCTCCGGATCGTGGGGCACCAGGGCGCGCAGCGCCCAGGACAGGGCCTTGACGACCATGTCTTTGGGGTCATCGGCCAGCAGGCGGCAGACGGCCAGCGTGCGGGGGGTGTCGCCCAGGCCGCCCCGGGAGCGGACATTCAGGGCGACGGTGCTGACCAGAGCCGCCCGCCGCCACCAGTGGTCGGAAGAGCGCGCCCAGGCATGGATAAGGCTATCCTCGACCTGTCTCCGCAGCCAGGCCGGTCCGGACAGGATGCGGGCAAAGGCATCCACCGTCCACCAGCTATCAATACCCTGGCCCAGTTCCACAAGGACGGCGTCGCGGATGCTGGCAAAGGCTGCGGGGTGCTCGCGGACCAGCTCATAGGCCACCCAGCGGTGATCATAGCAGGCCAGGAGTTCGCGGGCCAGGTCCAGGACGTAGGCCGCGCCGGCCGCGCGCAGCTTGCGGGTGTAGGCGCGGCGCACGGTGCGCACACTGGGCGTGTTCTGGACGGGCAAGATGCGGATCTCGGCGTCGATCTGGGCAGCAAGTATCTGCGGGCTGCCCAGTTCCGGTGCTTCGGCCATGGGGTTCCTCCAACTGGATGGCCAACTTGTGCCATGGTTGAGCCTGGCAACAAGGACCCGCGAGGTCGGACGCTGCACGTCCGTTGGAAAACCTGGGAGGTCTCTTCAGGTAGAGAGGATAACGTGAGCCGGGGCTGGCCTGGAGGCAGGCCCAGCCTCAGAAGCAAAAGGTCCGCACCGCGTCCCTGGTTCCGGCCAGGAAGGGCACGACCCCCACAAGCTCGACCCCATCGCGCAGGTCATCGGGCTTCAGGTCCTTGGCCTCCAGAGAGAGGTCGCAAACCTGGATCTTGCCCTCCAGGTCCTGAAAATCGGCGACCAGTTCCGCCATGGCCGGCATGCCCTTGGCCTGCATCGTTTCCAGCCGGCCCCGCACCAGGGCGGGTGCTGCCGAGGGGGTAAAGAAGAGCACGACCTCATCGCCCATGGCCGCGGCGGCCGAGCCCATGATAAAGGTCGGAAAGAGATTCTGTGATTCGCAGCCATTACAGACGATGGCGACCGTGCACATGACGCCTCCAGCTCTGTGGATTCTGGCACCGCCGTAAACAGGCAGTGCTGGGCAGATTCCTGTCGATTTCAGTACCTGGCACTGGCTCTTCCATGCCGGTAACTTGGCTCGAGAACCATCTAGTCATCAGTCCCGACAAAAACGTTGATCTCTTGCTCCAGGTACCTGGCCTCATACAGGCTGAGCCGGCTCAGGAGGTTCTCCCGGCCCGTGCCGATGGTCATCACCGCCAGGCTGTATTCCGGCGTCCGATCGTTCTGGCCGGTGAGGGGCTGCTCCTGTTCGACCAGGACCTGGTAGACGTCCACGGCGGATATTGGCCTCCGGCTCTTGGCCTGAAACCGGGTCGTCCAGGGACAGGGCAGCGGACGCTGCCTGACCGCGATCTGGCGATCCCGAAGGCAAAGGACCGTCCGGTTGAGCAATCCAACCAACAACAGGTAGGCTGAGACAACAGCGACGATGGCCGCTACAGTCCCGAGCCCCCGGGCCATCTGTGGTTCCAGGGCCGAGCCGGCCAGCAACAGCGTAAAGAGGACCAGCCCCAGCGAACCGGCAACAAGGCAGGTCCCATGGCCGGCGCCCTTCCAGGTCACCAGCACAGAGCCGGCGGACGCTACCCGAACAAAGCCTTCGGGGGCGCGGGGGGTAGCGGTTGTCAGCACACTGGAGACGGCCACCAGACTTCCTCTGCTATGCCTGCTGCTTATCCAGTTCCGCTTCTGATTGCCAGCAGCCAAGGTACAGGCAGCCGGCCACCAGCAGCGGCAGGGTGAAGAATAGGGCGCCCAGCAGCATGCTGGGTCCCGAGCCCAAGAAGACCAGGGCCAGGATCACCAGCGCGCCGGCCAGGGCGAGAAAACCACCCACGGCTTCGTAGCGCCAGGCAAGAAGCAGGCCGGCCACGGCCGCCAGCAGCACCAGAAACAACGGCATGCCCTGCGGCTCAGTCCAGGGCAGCGCCGGAAGCAGACGCGCGCCCGAGTCGACCATAAAGAAGACAAAGAGCGCGGCCACAGACAGCCCTATCGACCTCGCCACCCAGCGCAGTGACCGGACCCAGCGGCCGGTCATCTGTCGAGTCGTCGCCATGACTCACCTCCGTAGATCCAACATTTTCCAATACGACGCAGGCAATCTTGTGTTTGGCAAGAAACTTTGGCCAGGTTCAACCCGACGCCTCTGAATCCGAGGGTACGGCCCCTGCAATGGATGCGCTCAAAAGCTAGCTGCCCTGTTCCTTGAGGCATCGATGGCAGAGTCTTCCACAGTTGCTGCAACGAGGGCACAACCATTATAGCATATAGTGGGCGCCGAGTCAACAGCAAAATGCATTATATTGGACACTTTGGGCGGATCTTTGCCGGGAGTCCTCCCGTGGGTCTCTGCCTTGTTCTGGTACGCCGCTGCATGGCAGAATCAGCCGGTAGCAGGGCAGAAGCCAGTCCGAACCCGCGGGAGGATCGCCCTGTACCGAAAAATCTGGTACCGAAAGAATCGGAACCATATCCTGCTGGAGGTGTTCTTTAGAATGAAGGACAACTCGGAATTTCGCCCATAATTGGGGGTGAGCTATGGAAGTGGTACTGGGTATTGTGGCTGTGATTCTGGCCTATCTCTTGGGCAGCTTGCCCGTCGGGTATCTGATCGGCAAGGTATGGGGCGCGAACGTACTCGACCATGGCAGTGGCCGCACGGGTGCGACCAATGTTCTGCGCGCAGCCGGGCTCCTGCCCGCCGGGCTGACCCTGGCCATGGACGTTGGCAAAGGGTATCTGGCGGTCTGGCTGGCCGGGCAGATCACCATGAGCCCCCTGGTCCAGGTGCTGGCCGGGGGAGCCGTGGTCCTGGGGCATTGCTACCCGGTTTTTAACCGCTTCAAGGGTGGGGCGGGCGTGTCCACCTCGCTGGGCGCGCTGGGCGCCATCTATCTGCCCCTGGCGATAGTTTGCCTCGTTCTGCTGCTGCTCATTGTCGCCATCACCCGCTATGCTTCGGTGGGTTCGCTGACGGTCACCACGCTGGTGCCCATCGTTCTACTGATCCTGGGTCTGATGGGCACGTTGCCACTCATCTATGCACTGTACGGGGTGCTGCTGTGGCTCATTGTCGTCTATGCCCACAGGCCGAACATCCTGCGCCTCCTGAATGGGTCTGAACGCCGACTTGGCGGGAAATCGCATTAGCTCAAGCCTGGCCAGACAGGGACTGGCGCCAACGTCCCCTCACGGTACGACTCTGGACCTCCCTGCGCCTGAATACTCACAAGCCCGACATGCAAAACTTGTACCTGCCTCTCTGCGCGGAGCCGAGTGCGTTCTGCTAGCCCTTCATTACAGGCTGCCCGTGAGTGTCAGGTCGCCCAACCCAAAGAGGTTGGGCGATTCTCCTCCGGTTTGAACTAGCGGGTCACTCTGAATGTCACGTCGTCCACCCAGGCGGTACTGGGGTTCGTAGAATTGGTCCAGCCCTGGAACGACACATACACCGATTGTCCCAATAGGGGCGCCAACTCACTACCCGTGAACATCTGGTGGCCGTTGAGCCACTCGTTTTGCGGTTGCTCGTGCAGCGCGTAGCAAGCCACGGGGACGAGCACCGTGGTACCCTCGCCGTCAAGTATCTCGACACACATAAAGTCTGGGGGGTCCGATGAATCGTTGCCCGAGGCCCTGAACCAGTAATCCAGAGTGGCCTCCGTGGTGCTGGCAGGCACTGTGACCGCCTGAGCGACATAGTCGCTGTCGGCGTCGTCGCGGCCAGCCAGGCGGGCCGAATAGGGAGCCGAGTGGTATATCTGATCGTCCAACTGGGGCGATCCGACGGTTGCCCACGGCTCCCAGGCTCCCGAGTCAAAGTTGCCGTTGCCCAGAAGCTGGCTGGGGTCATGGTTGTTCACAACGATGGGCAAGAATGCGATGGACGGACTGGTCGGCATGTCGAAGCTCAAGTTCACATGCCAGGTACCCCAGCGAGCGTTATTCCCCGCTCCGGACGCCGCCACCTTCACATACTCGTTGCTGATCCAGAACGATCCGTCTGAGGGGTCAACGACGGTTGAGGAATAGTCGCCCCATCGCTCGCGCTCGGCTGCCGGATTGGTATCATCCTGGAAGCCAACACTCGTCTTGGCCACGACCGGATCCCGCATCGAGCCCAGCGCATCGCCGGCCGCCCGGGCCGTATAGCGCATCTCTGGGTAGCGGATGCCGGAGCTTTGGCTATAGGTCATGGCCGCATTGCCGCTGGCGTCCACCGAGATGGAGGGCATGAAGGTGAATTCACCCGGTCCTCCGTCGATGGCGCCGTGCTGGCGCAGCGTGGGGCCATTGGTCTTGATCTCAAACCACTGGACCACCGCCCGAGTCTGGGCAACGTCGGACCCGGTGAGCGTGCCCCACAAAGAACCATCCCGCCACACGGCGTTCATCATGCGAACACAGATGGTGTCAATTACCTTGGAGGTACCCATCTGCGGCGCCCCGGACAGGCAGGTCCCCATGTTTGGTGTGGCGACCGCGGCACCGGCCCACACGGGTGAGGCAGGAACCCCGGTGAGGGCACTGACCCAGAGCCTTGTGGGCCCGATGCTCTGAAGAAGGTAAAAGGTTCCCTGGGGAGGGCTGCTGAGATGATGGGCCGGCTGGATGGTGAAGCCTGAGGCGGCGGTGGTATTGTCAATGTCCTGATAGGTGGCCGTGGTATCCCCGTCGTAGAGTTCGGTTTTGTCAAAGACCCGGATCTTTGTGCCAATGGACGAGCTTGTGAGATCGGGATAGATGTTTCCTGTCACGACGACCGCGTCCGGGCTGACGCCCAGGCCGGGGTAATCGAACCAGCCGGGCGTGCCGTCGATATTCGCACTGGCGTCGTGGCTGAACTTGTCCCAGTCCGAGGTGAAATTGGCCGGGCCGCTGGTCTTTGAGACCATCACGTGCAGCTTGGTGGTAGCGGGAGTGTAGCCTTGCAGCATTACAGCTACAAAGCGATCGCTCTCCTGGTCGTAAACCACCTTTGGGTCGTAGCATTTGTCTTCGGTTGGAGGCCCAGCCGAACCACAGAAATCGCTGACGGTCACCGCCCCCGCGCCTTTGTCGCCGCCGGCGATGAGGCCCCCAGCTTTGTTATAGATGGCGACGTGGCCGTTGGTGACCTCGACGATCCGGTCCAGACCGGTGGCGGAATGGGTATCCGGGGGATTCGACAGATACCCGCCATTAAAGAATTCCATGCCCAGGCCATCAAAGCTGGTTCCCATGGGTGGCGCGGCGCCGCTGAGCACGCTGGGAGCCGGGGCAACCCCCTCAGCCGCCAGGATCAGTTCTTTGGGTACCTCGTATCGTCCCAGGGGCTCCACAATGCCGATGGGTTCCCCCTGGTAGGCCGGCGGAGACTCTGGCGTCGAGAGGTCCTTGGCCTGAACATCTGTTGGGGGCGGCAGAGCAACCCAGGCGGATCCAACCAGCGCGATGCCGATGGCGAGGACAGCCAGCACTGCAAGCGGCCGGGATGAAGACATGATAGAACCTCCTTGTGGTCCTCCTTCGCAGAGACCCCGCAGTTCTTCTATAAGTTGATGGCGGACACAGCACCGCGATTGTGCGGTCTAGGGCAGCTATCGAAGCATAATGCAAAGCAGGTGGTGCAAGTAGAGGAGTATTGGTGGCGAGCGCCCAGAGATCTTGAGGTGACTCGAGAAGTACTGAATGTAGTGCTGGCCCATGCGGGGTTTTTGGCGATGATTGCTGCGATGGACCGCGATGACCTCTGCGCAGATGCCCGCAACGCTTCCCGATGGCTGCGTTGGTTCCCCGGTGAGGCTGCAAAGATTCCACAGGATAGGATGCAGTGCTGCTTGACCCTTTCATTATACCATAGTCAGAAGAGAAGTCAATAGGCTCGCTGACACAATATACTTGACGCCTATAGCATCATGATGACAGGCCAGCAGCCCGTGCAAGCCTGCAGACCAGAAACCGGGGCTTTCCACCTCGAGACCGAGTCCGTGCCACTGGAACGATGCCCGATACAGACTTCCCAGGTTTCGGAAAACTTCGGGGGTCACGTCTCGACGTCGGAAACCCTGTCTTGACTTCGGAAGTCTGGCTTCGACTTCCGAAGTCTGGCGGCGAATCCTCTCTGTCCTGCAGGCAACCCTTGAGCGAGGGCGCCCTCTGCCTTGAGCCAGGGGCTCGCTTGCCGGAGGAATGCCTGTGGGGCTGGCGCTGCTCCTCATACAGACTTCCGAAGTCTGGCGGCGAATCCTTTCTGTCCTGCAGGCAACCTTTGAGCGAGGGCGCCCTCTGCCTTGAGCCAGGGGCTGGCTTGCCGGAGGAAGGCCTGTGGGGCTGGCGCTGCTCCTCATACAGACTTCCGAAGTTTCGGAAAACTTTGGAAGTCAAGTCGCGACCTCGGAAGTCTGGAACTGCGGTGCCGGCTTGACAAATGTGGTATAATGGGACTGTCAATCTAGTGGCTGAACCGAACCGCGCGAAGGAGGATGACCATGCCCGTGGTGATTGGAAGCGTATCCCAGTCCGTAACCCATGAGCGAGTTGCCAAGGCAACGGTAGAAGCCAGGATGGGCGCGACCACCGAGCGTGTGGATGCTGACGACCTGGGCGCTTTTACCTTTCCCAACCTGGCAGAGGGTAGCTGGTCCTTTGTCGCCCTGGACAAGGAGAAGAGAGCGGGCAAGACCAAGAAGCTCAAGGTTCCGGACGACACGGACAAGGGCCTGTGGCTCGACGTCGCGCTCAGAGAGACGGAAGCCGATAGAAAAGCGGGCATCCCCTTCTTTGCCGGGCTGCTCGTCGCCTTTGCGCTGCTGGTGATCGTCTACGTCGCCCTCCACCTCTATGTCCGGCAAGGGGCCGCGCCTCTGAGCGAGACGATCCCGGTGGCCATTTCCAAGTTCGAGGAGCAGGCCAATGAAGCCTTCAAGGCTAAGGACAAGGCCGCGGAGGGCGTCGTGTTGCTGGCTGCCCTGGAGGATATCAGGATCGACGTCGAGGCCACGCTGGCTCAACGCGAGGACCTGAGTGAAATGGACAGGAAAGTTATGACAGCGCGCATGAACGCCATCAAGGCCTCACTGGCCGAGGACAAGGCGGCGGCGACGCTGGCCGATGCGGAGAAATCGGAGCTGCCCGAACGCATCGACACCCTGCGCGCCATCATCAAAACGCCCAAGCAGCTCGGGGTGGGCATCTGGAACCGCGATCCGCTGCGTATGATCGAGGTCCTGCTGTGGGCGCTGGCCGGCATTCTGGTTAACAAGATCATGTTGACCGGCTGGTACCTCTACCAGCGCCGTTTCTACAAGGATGGGATCATTATGCACGTGGCCCACCTGGTCGCTACCCCGGTGATGGTACTGGTCGTCGTCTTTTTATTGTCGCTGGTATCGCTGAAAATCACCCTGGCTTCGAGCAACGAACTGGTGCTTGATCTGTCGGACCCGCGGGTGATGGTCGCCTTTTCGTTCCTACTGGGCACAATTCCCTGGCCGCTGTGGAACTTTATCGAGAACACGGCGGAAAAGTTCCCGTCGGGGATCAACGCATAGCCGAGCTGAAACAAAAAACTCCAGACCCATCCTTTGCTCTGTCCGCCACAGCACTTTTCCCATAAGGGCAGGGTGAATTCCCCAACACGACCTACTGCCAGCCGGCCGCAGAAAGGAGTTTGGTGTGGGCGTGGAATTCGATCTTCTGAAGCCGTACAAGACCTTGATCCTGGCCGAGGCGGCGGATGATGGGGACACGGTCCTGGTCGAGCCCATCATTGGCGAGTTTCAAAGCCTGCTGGATCTGGACGGTAAGCCGGAACTGGATCTTGTAACCGAGGGGCCGGTGGCGACTTTTGAGGTGTCGCGCCCAGATGCGCCGGAAACAGACAAACTGTACGCCAAGTTTCTTCACTACTCTGAATTGCGCGCGCCAGGCTGGTATGCTGGCGAGGGCGAGGTACAGGATAGGCTCAACCACCTGATCGTCGCCTGCCAGTTGGGCCAGCAGGTCGCCATCTATGTCTCGGATTCTCGAAAGAGGACAGCGGCCACACGCCGGATCAAAGCCGGTCCGGGCAACGGGCTGGGCGCGCTGAGGCTGCTGGGACCCGGCCGGCTGAACGCCGCTTTTGTCAGGGGGCCGGCGCGCACCCTCTGGCTGTCGGGTATCCACACCCGCGTCTCCGTCAAGCCGGACAACAAGATCTTGTCGGGTCTGGACCTGCGCGACGCCCTCGACCCCCTGGGCGACCAGAGCTACTACTTTACCGCCGCACGATCGAGCGTGCCCGCGCTGGGGCTGCCTGTAGGCGTGTCGCCGCGCGGCTCGCGCATTTGGGTGGGGGCGACGTCGAACTGGAACGACTTTGTTCAGACCGTCGCCAGCGTACTGTACCACCTGGATGCGACGACCGAGCGCGACAGAAAGCCCCTTCCAGTTCTGGCCATCGCCGCCATCCAGCCCCCTGAGCTGGCCGAGGCCCATGAGGTCGCTTTCCTGCCCCCAGAACTGGCAGCCGAGACAGACCTCGCCGATGAAGTCAAGGAACAGATGGAACGTTGGGCCTACCAGGCCGATCTGAAGATCCTTGAGGCGAAGGGCGACGCCCTGTGCGCTAGCGTGATACTGGATGATGTGAGCCTGGGCACGTTGAAACTGAACCTCGACACATCCGACGCCCTCAACGTCAAGATCGAGGCAGAAGTCGTACCAGATCCCGACTGCCCGGATGAGTTCATAGCATACCAGGAGGAGCTGAAGGAAGTAGCCCAGAACGAGCGATGGATCAAGATCTGGTACGAGTCGGGACACACGCTGACTGAGGGGGCCATCTTTGAGATCCGGCATCGGGACCAGCCCTTCACTGACTTTCAATGGGCGGACCTGACAGGCTATGAGGCAAAGGTCGAAAAGTTCTGGAAGGGTTCCTTTCCCGAGGAGCCGCAGAAATTGATAGGCACCAAGGGCTCGCTGTTCTGCTGGACCAAGAACCATTGGCCTATCCCAAAGGCCCCGTACAAATCGGGGGGCGGCGGCTGGCTGGCCTGCGACGATGGCGCGATGGAGATTGCCGACTTTATCCACCTGGACACTGAGGGCAAAGTGCCCATACTGACGCTGATCCATGTCAAGGCGGCAAAGAACGATTCGCCCGGGCGCGGCATCTCGGTGGCCACCTACGAAGTTGTGGTGGGGCAGGCCGTCAAGAACCTGCGCTACCTGGACCGGCTCAACCTGGACGTCGGTTTGAGGGCCGGGTTGGGGAAGCAGATTGGCAAGTTGGTGTGGTTCAACCGCGATGACAGCACACGCGAGGAGATGCTGGAGGCGCTGGAGGCAATTGGATCCAACTACCGGAGAATGATCGTGATATTCCAGCCCCACATCGCCCAGTCCAAGCTGGAGGAGGTCCGCAAAGCGATCAGCGAGGGCAAAAGGCACGAGGACAAGGGACGACTCCGCCAGCTTGACACCCTGCTTCTGGGCGCCCGGGCTTCCTGCCAGGACCTCGGCGCCGGGCTGTGGGTGCTGGCAGACGAGTCTTAGAGGAGACAGCCTCAGAGGCAAACGATTCGGTCCACCGGTGCCCAACGCGTTCCGCATCAGGGGATGCTTGACTCCCCGGATGCCAGGATGATGAGCGGCAAGCCGGGGGACAGGGAAGGAGGCAGGAAAGATGGCGATCCAGTGGAATATGACCGACTATTCGAATCTGTACCAGGCGACCCCGCGGCTGAGCAACAAGAACAGGCGCAAGCTGGGACTGCTGATGCCGGCGGACGTCTATGTCCAGGACCCCCTGGTGGCGGAGCATGATCCGGGCCTGGGCCAGGGCACCATCGACTTTGAGGTAGAACCGGACCTCATGGCCGGGCCGACCAGCGCCCGCATCGCCGTGGTGGACTATGACGGCGACCGGGACAGGCTGGAGGACCCTGTCAAGTGGGATCGAACTCGACGAAAGTTCTATGTCGGAGCCGGAAAGAACAAAGAGTATATCACCTGGGAGCACCGCGATAGGCCCCAGTTTCGCCAGGTCAACGTGTGGGCCATCGTCCAGAGCGTGCTGCGCATGTACGAGGCGACCTGGGTCCTGGGCCGGTCGGCGCCGTGGGCCTTCGAGGGCAACCGGCTGACCGTGGTGCCCCACGCCGGCTACCTGGCCAATGCCTTCTACAGCCGCGGCAGCAAATCGCTGCAGTTCTACTACTTTGGACCGGAAAACAGGCGTGTCTACACCTGCCTGTCCCACGACATCGTCGCCCACGAAACCGGCCACGCCATCCTCGACGGGCTGCGGCCGCGCTACTTTCAGGACAGTTCCATCCAGACTACGGGCTTTCACGAGTTCGTGGCGGACATGACGGCCATCCTCAGCTCTCTGCTCAACAATCAACTCCGCTGGGCGGTGGCCGCGGACGCCGGTGAGGACCTTTCGGAAGACACGCTCATCGCCTCGCTTGCTGAGGAGTTTGGCGAGTACGCCATGGGCCGGCCCCACCTGCGCAGCGCCCTGAACGACAAAACCATGGAGAGCGAAAAGGGAAGTACCAGCCCCTACGATTGGGCGCAGGTCTTGACGGGGGCCATGTGGGATATTCTAAGCCGTATGTTTGCCCACATGCGACAGCGACCCAAAAAGAGCGGAAAGCTGCCCACCAACAGGGAAGCGATCCTCTGGGCAGCCAACCGCTTTCGGCGCGTTGCCTTTCAGCCGCTGGACTACCTGCCGCCCGTTGACGTCCATTTCAGCGACTATGCCCGCGCAGTACTGCGAGCGGATGAGGTGATCGACCCAATCGATGAAGATGGATACCGCGACATGATGAAGGCCGCCTTTGACAAGCGCGGCATCCGCTACGACATGGACGAGGGCGAGCCCCAGCGAGTGAATTTCTACTCCTACGACATCGATCGGGTGGCCCGCTCCCGCACCGACGCCTACCACTTTTTGAACGAGAACCGGCGCCAGCTCTGCATCCCGGCCCAACAGGATATCTCGGTGGTCGATCTGTACCAGACCGACAAATCCATCATGGGCAGAGGCAAGCTCCACCGGGAGATCGTGGTTCAGTACGCCTGGCAGGAGGACGTCAAGCTCCAGGGTTCCCAGTTTGGCTCCCTGCAGGGTGAGTTGGTGCCGCTGCTGTGCGGCGGTACGCTCATCTTTGACGACCGGGGCAACGTCCACTCCTGGCAGCGCAAGCCGGGGGCCAGCCAGCAGCGACTGAGTGGAGGCCAGCGCCGCTCCTACTGCAAGGAAGAAGAGGACAGGGGATTGGCACGGGTGGCGCAACTGCAGGCCTACCTGGCCGATCGCGTGGGAGCCGGCTACGTCGGGTTACATGAAGGGGGACGCCCGGATGAGATCGAGGCCCGGCCGCCGGTGGTGGCCGAGCGCGGGAGCGATGGGCGGCTGCGGCTGCAGGTGACACCGCACCTGCGGCACTGGCCCCAGGTGGAGGGAGAGTAGCATGGACGGTAAGCTGTTGGTACGGGTCTATGACGTTGGTTTCGGCGACTGCATCTATGTCCGCATTCCCGACGGCCAGGGACACTTTCACGTCCTGATCGACTGCGGCACCTCGGCCTCGGCGGATCCGAAAAAGAACCCGGCGCTCAAGAACGCGGTGGACGACGTGCGCTCCATGCTGCCGCATATCGAGGAGCCCCATGCCGCGGCCGGGAAAAAGCGCCTGGACCTGCTGGTGGCGACGCACCCCCACGCCGATCACATCAAGGGCTTTGATCCCAAGTGGTTCAAGGACGTCCAGGTCGAGCGCATCTGGCTCACGGCCTTTATCAAGCCGGGCCATCCTCAGGCGAAAAAGATGATGGCCTTCCAGGAGGCGGCCAACGACGCGGCTCAAGGACTGGTGGAGCGCCAGGGACTGCACCTGGCACCGGGGACGCAGTCGCTGTTGCGGCGGAGCATCTGGAACCCGGGCGCGCTCAAGGCCCTGCGCAGTGGTTTTGCCGAGGCCAGCGGCACCCAGGCCCTGTACCCGCTGTACGTGGCCCGGGACGTGGTCGAACAACTGACTCCGGAACAGGCGGCGGCGTATGATCTGGACCTGGACGCGGGCGCGACGCGATACCGGGGCTTTCAGGACGAGGGGACCTGCCTGCGGGTGCTGGCGCCCGAGTGGGACATCGACAAGTACTATCTGGGCAAGGGCGACCTGGGGGACCAAGGGCTGGTGGACCAGCTTCTTATGGCCACAGATGCCTATCAGGCTGCACCAGAGACGATGGATGCTGTTGCCGCGGCCGCAGCCCCAGAGGCGGGGGCAAAGGCGGCAGAGCCGAAGAATATCAGCACAAGCGACTTCCGCCGTCTCAAGAGCCACCTGCTCTACTCGGCGCTGGCCTTTGCTGAGATGGATGACTCGCTGAAGAACAACACCAGTATCGTGCTTCTGCTGGAATGGCGGGGGAGGCGGCTCCTGTTCACTGCGGACGCCGAATGGGATGGCTCGGGGGTCGAGGAAGACCGGCACAGCGCTACCTGGGACGTCATGCTGCACATCCCAGAGGTCAAGCAGATCCTGCTGAAGCCGCTGGACCTGCTCAAGGTTTCGCACCACGGTAGCCACAACGGCACCCCCTTCCTGGAAGGGGGCAAGGAGCGTGTACTGACAAAGATACTCGACCCGGCGCGGAGCCAGGTCGTCGTGTCGACCATCTCTGGGAAACATGGCAAGAAGAACCCGGTTCCCTACCCCGATCTATTGGGAGAGTTGGGGCGGTTGGCCGCCAACCGGCGGAGGTATCCGCACGACCATGTGGAGGCGCTGCGCGAGGTGGACCAGCCGCAGCGCACGGACCTGGAGCCCGGCGTCAGCGGGAAGGATGTGCGCTACGTAGAGGTAGAGCTAGAGCCTGCTGAAGAGTGATGCCTGTTCGTAGTGCGCGTTTCAACGCGCTGGCCTTGATAGGGAAGGAGCATTGCATGGCAAGAGAGTCAGTGCTGAGGACAGCACTGGGTGGGCGGGAGCAGGTCCCAGCCGATTGGATGCCCGCGTCGCAGGTAGGACCCTTTATCTGCGGCGACCCGGGAGTCGTCTGGCTGGAGTACTATGGCGCCCAGCATGGCTTCCAGCCGGACCCCTCGCCCTACGCTTTCGGGGATTTCGTCGCAGAGAAGGGCAGGCAGTTTGAGGAGGCGTGGCTCAGGGCGGTGGCGCCGGAGGCGGTAGAGGTATGCTCGAGCGGGGAAGACGTCAGGGACGCGCGGAAGGTGCGCCAGACCTACGAACTGATGCAGCAAGGCGCGCCGCTGATCGCCCAGGCGGCCCTGTGGTGGGCGCCGGAGCGCGTCTACGGCGCGCCCGACCTACTGGTCCATACGACCTGGCTGCAAGAGAATTTCCCGGGACTCGTGAACGCAGCGGAGGCCGCGCGAGCAGATCCGGGCGGCCACTACATCGTCTTAGACCAAAAGTTTACGACCAGGCTGGACGAGCGGCGCAAAGCTGAGGATCTGGCGATCTATGCCGCCCAGGTCCGGATCTATACCTACATGCTGGGGCAACTGCAAGGCACGATGCCGGGGCAGGCATTTCTCGTCGCCCGCGACCGGCTCTTTGACCCGCTTCCGGTGGAGATCGGGTCCACGGTAGGCAGCCCGCTGGACGAGGACCTGGCGGCCATACGCGATCAGTTCGTGGAGATCAAGCTCAACGGGGAGCGGTACCTGCCCTGGCGGGACGAGATCGTGGCCTCGAATCCGGACGAGGCCAGCGAGCGCTGGCAGACGGCCAAAAAGACCATTGCCCTGGAGAAAACGCCTGGAGGCGATCCCAGCCAGCTCTACTTTGTCGGTCCCGCCGCCAAGACGGCGCTGGCGGCGCGGGGCTATGCCAGCCTGGACGACCTGCTCCAGGCGGACCCCGACGACCTATCCCTGGAGCGGATCAAGGGCCTGGGCGCCAAGCGGGCGGGGCAGATGCGGGCCATACTGCGCGCAAACCGGTCTGGGGCGGCCGTGCGGCCGCCGCCCGAGGTCCTGCCGGCGCGCAAGCCCTTTGAGTTCTATGTCGACTTTGAGTATTTCACCAACGTGAACGTGGACTTTTGGGCGCAGTGGCCGGAACTCGAGGGCCGCGAGATGGTGTTCATGATCGGCGTGGGCTGGCAGGATGGCGCGGCGTGGCGCTACCAGGCATTTGTCGCCGGGCAAGAAAGCCAGGCCGGGGAATGGGCGGCTTTTGAACGCTTCATCGAGTTCCTACAGCGAGAGACAGATCGGGCGCTGGTCGAGCCCGGAGCCGCGGCGCTCTATCATTGGTCCAGCGCCGAGGTCTGGCAGACGCGGCGCGTTGCGGACCGGCACGGACTGCCTGAAGACCATCCCTTGCGAAACCTGCCCTGGTATGACCTGCAAAAGGTATTTCTCGACGGCCCGGCCGCCCTGCCTGGGGCGTGGAAGTTCGGCCTGAAGGCGGTGACCTCGGCACTGAGCGCGATGGAGCCCACGTTCCAGACCCGGTGGCCGGGTGACCTGGACGCGGGGCTGCAGGCCATGGTCATGGGTTGGCGGGCCTACGAGCAGGCCGAGCCTCTGGAGACGCGTGAGATGGCGTTGTTGCGGGAGTATCTCGAAGCAGACTGCCAGGCACTGTGGCAGATCCTGCGCTGGCTGCGGGCCATGGCCCAGTAGCAGAGACCTGAAAGCTTAAATGGGCGCTGAAACCCGCTGGGTCTGTCCTGTAATCCTCCCGCAGGTTTCTGGACCTGCGGGAGGATCCAGATTGCCGGAGAGTATGGAATCCCGCCTCCGCGGGAACAACAGGATCCACCGAATTCCAGACTTCCGAAGTCTTCCAAAACTTCGGAAGTCTAGCAATTGCCTAGTTCGAGGATGTGATGAGCTGCCGGGCGGTGGCGATTTCGCTGGAGCCTGGCGCCATGACCTCGGGCGGCTGTGACAGGAACAGGAATGGGCGCTGCTCCTCCCTTACAAACTCGCCGTCGGCCAGGGTCAGGGCGCGGGGCGCCTGGGCCGCCAGCTCGCGGTCGTGGGTGACCATGAGGATCGTTTTGCCCTCGGAGACCAGCGACTCAAAGAGGCGGTAGACGTCGTCGGCAGCCCTGGAGTCCAGATTGCCGGTGGGCTCGTCGGCGACGAGGATGGGCGGATCGTTGGCCAGGGCCCGGGCGATGGCCGCCCGCTGCTGCTGCCCGCCTGATACGGCGGCCGGGAACTTGGGCGCGTCGTCGGCCACCCCCACCTGGTCCAGCAGGTGCAGGGCCCGCTCGTAGCGCTCGGCCGGCTCAAAGATGTCGCAGAGGTCCATGGGCAGCATGACATTCTCCACCACTGTCAGGGAGGGCAGGAGCTGGAAGAACTGGAAGACGATGCCCAGGGTGCGGCCTCGCCACTCGGCCATCCGCCCCTCGTCGAGCTGGCGGATGCGCGTCCCGGCGACGATCACCTCGCCCCCGGTGGGATGGTCGATGCCGGTGAACATGTTGATCAACGTGGACTTGCCACTGCCCGAGCGGCCCACCACGGCCACGAATTCACCGGGCATGATGCGCAGATCAACGCCCTTCAGGGCCAGGAAGGGCCCGGCATCGGTGTTGTAGGCTTTGGTGATGCCCCGCAGGTCGATCATGGGCTGGCTGAGGGGCCAGGCGGTCCCTGCCGGACCGGCGAGTTCGAGCATCTGGCCGTAATCACCAGAGCCAGACGCTTCACGCTGTCCACTGGATCCGTTATCGCCGTTATGTCTAATGTAATCTGCCCCGTTCCGGGCAATCTGAGCGGGCGCCGCTCGCCCGCTACCTCGCAGCCAATTCAGCACCAGGTACCTCCCAGGGCAGAGTCGCAGGCGCTCCGCCATTCACGATGCGGCCGTCGGCGATGCGCACGGTACGCGTCACCCTTGAGGCCAGCTCCCGGTCGTGGGTCACCATCAAGATCGTCTTGCCGCCATCGACCAGTGCCTCGAATACCTCAAAGACAGCGTTGGCCGTCTTGGAATCCAGGTTGCCCGTGGGCTCATCGGCAGCCAGAAAAGCGGGGTCGTTGGCCAGGGCGCGGGCGATGGCCACGCGCTGGCGCTGGCCGCCAGAGACGGCCGAGGGCAGCTTATCGGCCTGCTCGGGAATATCCACCTGCTCCAACAGGTGCAGCGCCCGTTCCCGGCGCTCGCGGGGTGAGCGGTAGCGGTTGGCGAAATCCATGGGCAGCATCACGTTCTGGGCGCAGGTGAGCATGGGCATCAATTGGAAGAACTGAAAGATGACGCCCACGTTCTGGCCCCGCCAGGCGGCCACCTGGTCTTCGCTCAGGCCGTGGACGGGTTGGCCGCCCACATAGATCTGGCCGCTGGTGGGCCGGTCGATGCCGGTCACCATGTTGATGAGCGTCGACTTGCCGGCGCCCGACTTGCCTACGACGGCAACAAACTCGCCCTGCTGGAGCTGCAGGTCGATGCCCTTGAGGGCGTAAAAGTCGCCGGCGGGCGTATTGTATGCTTTTTTTACCTCTAGCAGGTCGACCAAGGAATGGCCGTTCTGCTCACTCATAGGCCAGCACCTCCCGGATGGTCAGTCGTACCGCGTTGCGCGCCGGTCCCAAGCTGGCTGCCGTTGCCACGGCCAGCAGGGCAAAGAACCACAGAACCGCGGCCACGATGGAGTACTGGAAACTCAGGGGCACGTCCAGAAGGGCCAGGCCCACCTGGTCACTCATCCAGGCGCTGACCGGCAGCGAGAGCAGCGTTCCAACGCCCCAGCTCAGCACGCCGATGACGAGCCCCTCGGCGAGCACGATGCGGCGTACGGCCAGATTGGAGGCGCCCACGGCCCGCAGCACGCCGATCTCGCGCACCCGTTCCAGAATATTGATGCTCATCGTCGTGGTCAGGCCCAGCCCGCCGACGGCGGCGAGCAACAGCGCCATCAGGATCAAAAAGGCGACGACGATGTTAAAGATCAACTCGTTTGCCGTGTTGATGGCCTCGGCCGTCTGGGTACCATCCACCTCGAAGCCGCGTTCCTCAAGGTGGTCGCGGAGAAGGCTGGCCATCTCTTCCTGCGCCGCGCCGCCCCCACGGACACTGGCCTGAACCCGGTTGGCCTGATCCGGCGTACGCGTGACGAGGGCATAGTCATCCAGCGCCATAAAGATGGTTGGACCGCGGGACTCTGTGGGCACGATGCCCACGACGTGCCAAATGGCCTCATGGCCGCCGATATCCAGGAGGATCTCCTGCCCGACGCGGATGTCGGGTTCGTCCTCAACGACGTCCGAGTTGACGACGATGGCCCGCCCTCCGTCGCTGGGCAGCCAACTGCCGGCCGAGACCTCGGGGGCCATGAAGGCCGTATCCGGGGGCACGGCTACCAGGGGAATGGCCTCACTCTCGGTGTCATCGGGCCGCTGGCGGAGGGCACGCGCCGCCGACCAGGCCTCAACGGCTACCACGCCAGGTACCTCCAGGGCGGCCTGTTCCAGGCGCTGCGTACGGTAGGGACGCTCCATTTCAACAGAGACGTCGTAGCGATGGAAGCGCATGAAATCGTCCAGGGTGGCATTGACCGAGGTGCGCACGCTCAGGACCGAGATGAACAACGCCGTGCCGACAATGAGCACGACCAGGGTCTGGACCAACCGGCCCTTGTGGCGCAGCGTGTTGCGCACCGCCAGCACGAGGGGGCGCTGTACGGCCCGCAGACCCTGCATTTGGACCAGCAACCTCTCGACGAGCCCCTGCCGGTTTACGGCGGCCTGCATACCCACATCGTTCAACGCCTGCTGGGTGGTGATGCGGGTGCCCCTGAGCACGGGCGCCAGCCCGGCCAAAAGGGGCAGAAGCAGGCCCACGGCAACCTGGGCGGCAATGAGGACGGGCGGTACGGCATAACTGCCGGTCATGACGTTGAGCAGGGGTTCGACGATGCCGCGCATCAGCCCCCGCGCTGTCAGCACGGCCAGCGGGATGCCGATGGCCACGGCAATGAGACCATAGGCCGATACCGTCACGATGTACATGGCCATGATCTGCAGGCGCCGGGCGCCGATGAGCTTCATCACTCCAATCTGCTGGACCTGTTGGGTGATGAGGGCCGAAATGGCATTGACCACCAAAAAGCCCGAGAGCAGCAGGATCAGGATGCCAAACATGGTCAGGATGAGGACGATGGTGTCGATGTAGGGACCGGCGTTGCTCTCGGTGATGACCCGGCGGCTGAAGGCGGCCCGGCCGGAGCGCTCCAACTGGTCCTCGACCTCGTCGACGACGGCCGTGATGGCGGCCCTGTCGCCCGCGCGAATGCCCTGCGCGCCGCCCTCATCTACGCGGATGTGCAGCTCTGTGAATGCCTCATCAAAGCCCAGGAGGGATAGCGTTTCGGGTGTGACAAAACCGCTGGCAAAGTCCGTAACATCGGGGGTCATGATTTGTGGATCGTGGACGATGCCCACGACCTTGAGCGTTTTCTGCGGGCCATCCTCCAGCTCGATGGTGATGGTGTCCCCGATGCCGGCTCCAAGAAAATTCTGCGACAGTTGTTCCAGCACGACCTCGCGCTTGCCCGGAGGCCACTTGCCCTCCAGCGGGACGATGACGTCGACCCGCATCGCTCCAAAGTCATCGTAGGCGCCCAGAATCAAGTCGCTGAGCTGGCCCCCGGCCTCCCCCCAAGCGCGGGGTTCGCCGCCGTAGGCGCGGGTTCGGACGATGGTGCGTCCCTCCACGGCAGCCACGCCAGGGACCTGGGCGATGCGGTCCACCAGTTCGTCATCAAAGGGCTGGGTGCGGACAATGGCATCGGCGGGGCTGGCGACCGCCAGGCCAGCCTCATACTCGCGCACGACGATCTGGCGGACGTCGAGTACGACGCCCACAGAATAGACTCCCACGGCGATGGCCAGGGCCACAACCAGGGTCCGGACCCGATTCCGCCACAGGTCGATGAGGACTTTGTGCCAGCGCGTTCTCAGCATGCTCGAATACTCAAATGCTCCCAGTCTCCACGCATCCGCGCCAGAGGCACGCATACAAACCACACCAACCTCAAGGGCTGGTGTGGTTTGTGCTTTCCCCCTGGGCGCAGGGACCACTATACGCGATCAAGGGTCAGATGCGCAAGTGACAGATGTCATGAAAACTGTCACGTGACAAGGAGCGTGGGCTATCGAAGCGGGAGGAAAGTCAAATTCGAAGAGATGCAGGCGACCTGCGTCGCGGTATCATGGGCTTATTCAGCCCTCTTTTCCGTCAGGTCACTTCCCGGGCCCGCACCGCTGCCAGAGACGATCCATCCGGGGCAGCATCCTCGTTTCGCGGTACTCTGGCGTGAATGCGCCATCACGGAAGGCAAGCTTGTAGGCTTCCCACCAGGCAGCCAGCGCCTTCTGACACCACTCTCTGGCGTTGCGCCGGTCAGCCCCCATCTTTTGCTCATAGGCCAGGGCCAGGTCATGGTAGGCGGCCGTATAGCGGGGTACCAGTTCAGTCGCCCGAGAGTAGGCAGCGATGGCCGCATCCAGGCTGGGCAGAGCGTGTTGCTGGTTGTACAGAGCGTGTTGCACGTTGCCCAGACCGAGTTGGGAGCCGGCATCGTCGGGATCCAGGCGCAGTCCCTGCTCAAAGAAGCGGGCCGCTCTGGCGTACTGTCGCATCGCGGTTTCAGGATCTTCCCTGCCCTCGGCCACCTGGGCCAGTGACTTGAAGACCATACCCCGCAGGGCCAGGGCTCTCGCCTCCAGGGGGTCGGTCTGCCTGGCGGCTTCATGGGCCTCGGCCAGCTTGAGAGCCGCCGCATCATAGTGCCCATTGTTGATATCGTGCATGGCCCGGGTCTGCTGAATGTGGGCGATCATCTCAAAGGCGTCGGAATTATCAGCGTTGGCCTGGGCGGCCAGGCGCAGGTAGTCTAGCGCCTTGTCATAGTCGCGGCGATAGTAGGCGTCCATCCCTTGATAATACAGCTCAATGGCATCGCGCTGGACGGGATCGGTGATGGCCGGCAGGCAAAAGTCCCAGTCTGCCTGCAAATAGAGTACCGGGACGCCCCAGTCACGCCAGTACTTGCTGCGGTCGATGTGCCGCCGCAGAGGATTGCACAGGTTGAATACGGCTCGCCGCGCCTCGCTCACCGCATAATCCAGGGGCAGACCGGCAGCCATCACCTGGTACAAGTTCCGCGCAAAGACAATGGCAGCATCATCCCAAACCGAGAACTGCATGGCCACGGCAGCCGGCACCGCGGCCTCGACTACGGAGGTGACCACTGCACTCCACACGTTTTGGGGGTCGCGCTTGCCAGATTCACAGGCGCCCAGGACCACAAGCTGCACCTGGCTGCCCAGCAGGTTCACGGCGAGCTGATCGGCCGGCATGGGCGCCGACCTTCCCTGCTCGTCAACCAGCACGATGGTCCCTTCTCCCAGGGTGGTCCCAAAAGTATTGCCCAACTTTGTCTCTTTGAAACTGCCATGCCCGGCAAAGTGCAGGATGTCCACATGCTGGCGCAGCCTGTTGCCCAGTTCCTCGACGGTGGCGTCCTCCAGATACTCGAGTTCGATATTCACGGCGCTGTTTCGGAAAGCCCTGGTGAGACTCTCACGCTCTCGGGCCAGGTCTAGGTGATCACTGTCTACCGGGCTGGCCAGCGCTACGAGCATTCGCCGGGCCTTGGCGGTGGCGCTCGTGCGGCGGCTGGTGACCAGCGTCTCCTGGCGCGCGATGGAGACGCGCGGATCCAGGGCCAGGAACCCGGTGGCGTCCTTCTCGCCCCCTCCCTGCTGGCGGTACATGTACTCCCAGGGGATAAGTGCCAGCTCCGGGGGCAGCCGCAGGCGCAGACGCAGCCCATCTTCCGCCGCTAGCGCTTCCATCAGGCAGCGGGAAAACAGATCTCCGGCCATGCCGCCCAGCAGCAGATCGGCCAGCATCGCCCCGATGTCGATGATGGCGCCGACCTCCAACCGGCGGCCGTCGAGCTGCCTCAAGTGGTCGTGCAGGCCGGCGGGCACAGAGCGATGCTCCGGCGCTGTAGGACCCAATGGAGAGTCGGCGACCCGTAGCGCAAAGCCGCGGACGCCTGTTTTGTCTTGCTGGACATCGGCGGCGGATAGGATAAAGTCATGGTAGGTTCTGATCATGGCCCGCTAACCTCCACTGGTGATCTCGATAGGCTGAAGCCGATGCCAGGGTACCGGTATCAGGGCTCCAGGCCGCTTTGCACCTGGAAGAGATACTGTTGGCTTATTACATAAAGTGCGAAGGCGCAGCAGACCGCGCGGGGATGAACTCCCCGCGCTACAGAGCAGCGCCCCGTGAACGGGGCTGGAAGACGTGATCTGGTCTCTCCCAGCCCGATTCATCGGGCGCTGCTCCGTAGACCGGCCACTTCATGGCCGGTCGGTTCTGCCAGCGGGTTCATATTATGTAAAAAGCCAACAGTATCTGTTCACGGCGGTGCCAGGACTGTGCACCGGCTTGAAGAGCCGGTGCTGGTACCACACCCGCTTGGCAAGAATGCCGCTAAGTCTTGAGCCCCCAGGCCTTTGCTAGTCTGGCGCGTGATAGGCTGCCAACAGCTCGTTCCAGTCATGACCCTGTGCAAAGTCCAGGCCACTGTAGAACTCGGAGATCTCTTTTGGCGGTGGGACAAAGTAGATGGTGACCCCCCGGCAGTGCTCCACCTTTGTGCCGCTCTTGTCTTCGGCGACGACAAAGTGCCCGGGGCCGGCGGCAAGCGCATCGAATACCTTTGTCGCGGCTGCCTTGACCGCGGCGCTGGTCGTCTTTGCGGCCAACCTCTCGCAAAAGTGAGCGATGTCCCACAAGGTGTGGTAGAAGAACGTGGCAGCCGGGCTCTTCTGAGCGGACCAGAATCTCGTAGGCTGCGTCGGGCATGTGGGCGATCAGTGCCTGGGACAGCTCGTCCAACGGTCCGGTCAGGGTGTCGATCTGGGACAGATCCAGCGCCGACTGGGTGACCGTGCTGCCCGAGCCCTTGTAGGAGGCGATATAGGCGTCGACGATGTGGGCCCCAAAGTCAGCGGTCGCGATGCCCGGCTCGGCCACCAACTTGGCCAGCACGGTGTCGTAGGGCCAGCCGTCAAAGGGCTCGTTCTCCTCGGAGGCCACAACGTACTTGACGTAGGGACGGGCCTGGTAGGCAACCTCCAGGTTGCTCATGAGGCAGGCGTCCATGCCCAGCAAGTCGAGCGGTTGGCCGAGCACGTCCTCACCCACCATACGCTCCAGTACCTTACCCAGCTCGATTGTGTCCAGAGAATGGCCGGTGCCGTCGTCGCTGCATATGGCACGCTCCTCGGCCGACTCGAGACTAAAGATTTCGGTCATGGTAGTCCGGAAGAAGACGCGGCCCAGGGGACTGCTCGAGCGCTCCTTGCCCTCTGAGCGGGAAAAGCCCTTGGTTTTCACTTCTGTGGCGACTTCATCGATAGAAGACGGCTGCCAGCCGCCGCCGTGATTCCACAGGACGAGGGCATAGCGGTCGGCTGGATACTCTTTGGCCGTCCAGGAGACAAAGTCAAGAAGAACGTTGGGATCGCCGGAATCGGTTTCGCCGAGGTCAACGACCTCCTGCACCTCGCCCGGCTTGACGTAGAAGCGCTTGCTGTGGTGCTGGTCGCCAATGCGGTCGAACTCGGCGACAATGTTGACCTCAGCGGTCGAGCCGGCTTTGCTCATCTCGTCCATGTCGGTCTCGCCGGCGTCCGACAGGTTGTTGTCGCCGGCCAGGTACACCATAAAGGTCCATTTGGCTTGGTTTTTCACGGGTTTCCTCCTTCGGAATTGTGAGATGATACGATCGAGTGTCTCCTTGATGGATTCCAACCAGCTACTCACTGTGATCTCGGTCCCCTCCTTTCTGAGTAAAACAGTCTGCCTGTCATGGCTCCTGGGCAGCCAGCTCCAACACCATGGCATGATCACCCGCCGGCATCTCGATCAAGGAATAGCCATAGGTAGCAGGGTCATAGCGCTGCAGAAGCTGTTCTACAGACTCGGTCCGCTTGGTGACATAGATCTCGACAATCGGTCCCTGATCCCGAGGCGCTGCCACGATCCATTCCAGGGTCTGCCCGCTGGGGTGCCCGTACCGGCCGCTGGCCGAAATCACATACTTGCTGGCCGTAACGGCCTGGAGGAAGGCCTCGGAGGTGTTGTGCCGGCTGCCATGATGCGGGAGTTTCAGAACGTCGACGTGCAGCCGGCCCGAGGCATCGAGGAGCTGCGCCTGCCTCAAGCCTTCCAGCAGGTGATCGCTGCGCCCATCCCCGGTGAGCAGGATCGTCTTGCCACCGGCCTCGGCCAGGAACATGATACTGCTCAGGTTGGGAACCCGGGTGTCAGCCCGCATGGCAGCCCTCTCCGACTGCCCCATGTCGCGGACCAGAATGCGATCCTCCTGCTCATCCAGCCAGTCAAGCCACTCTTGGCGGAGGGCCGCGAGGTTCGTTTTGTTGGGGCCGACGATCCTCAGGGACAAGTTCTCGACGACGATGGGATCCCGGGTCTGCTCGAGGGATACGACGTAACTGGGATCGAAACTTTCGTTGATGGGCAGATCGAGGTCGCCGGCAGCCCGTGTGAGGGTGTCCCCCTTGGCGATATCCCTGTTGGTCCTATCGGCAGAGGGCATCGCGCTGCGTACCGTACCCGATCTGGCCATCAGCGTATTGAACCGGGTTTCGACCCCGCGCCCTATGGTGTCGCTGAAGGTATTGTGCCACAACTGGCCAATGGGGATGGTCTCCGGTAAGCCGTTCTCTCGCTGGTATTGAAGCTCGGACAGGAGGTCCACCAGGCCAACAATGTGGTCGTCGTCCACATGGCTCAGGACGACAAAATCCAGACCACCCCCTTTTTCCCGGATGCCCTGAAGAACGGGCCGCAAGTTGTCGCCGTAGACGTTGCTCGGCCCGCCATCGATAAGCATGTACCTGGAGGCGCCGGCCAGGCCGTACTCGAGGATCAGGCAGTCTCCGTACCTTGCCTGCACGACGTGAAGGTTCAGCATCGTTCTTCACCTCCTACCAACAGGATCGGTCGCCGGACAAAGCTAGCAGGCATCGTTGCGGAATAGGCGTGGGAGAGACAACCTATCAGGAGTAGAGGTACAGGACAGATGGAAGCCTGGTACAGCACAAAAGCAGACGAGCGATCGATACAGCGGACAAGCCCAGTCTGCCCCCGCGAAGGTGCGCCAGGCGATTGTGTGACCTGAAACGTAGTACGATGAGGGTGTCGTGTCTGTGTTTATTATACCATACCGGATGGCACAAGTCAATAGGCACCCGATGATTTCTGGGGCAGTTGCCTCCAACAGGAAGTTGAGCCTGCTGCCCAACGGCGCGACTCAGCGGCTACAGTGGACAGCATTCCACCGCAGCCGCTTCTTGGACGAAACTCGACGTCTGTGTCGTCACCCCTGCGTTTAGCGCAGGCGACACCCGTTCTTGGTTTCACCTGCAGAGAGGATCTCTTCCAGATCCTGTGGCCACAGCATCTCGCGCCTTCCTTGTGCGTTCTTGTAGCTCATCCCAAGTGCATAGCCGAATCCATAGGTATTGTAGACAGCAATGGCCCGTTGTTGCTCCCGGATTGTGCGACAACGCAGAATCGCGTAGTATAGCATCATCTTGGCCGCGTTTCGTCCGGCCTCGGCTGGCGTCATCTCCTCCCAGTTCTTCGGCACACATTCCGAGTAGACTACCTCGCCGATCTTTTCCATGTACCAGAAGGTCATCTCGTAGGCGGCCTGGGCAAGCGCCTCCTTCGACCATCTCAAGGTAATGCGCCACTCGTCGTTACTGATGTGTGTGATCTCGTCGTCATTCTGTGGGGGCTCACCTGGGTCAACGTGAAGCGCCCGGGCGCCCACGGAGTCTTTGAATTGAAATGATCGGGGAAGCTTCCAATCGCTGGGCAGAACGGCAATGCGCACAACCCGCTGATCCTTCCCATAACCCACGTTGACCTTCTCGGCGGGATAGTCGATACCCAAGACTTGGAGGCCTCGCTTTGCTCGTCGACGATGCTGGTCGAGCTGTTTGCGCAAACGGCTTTCAGATTGGAAGTATGACTTGACCTCTGTCAGGCCGGCCAGGGTCATATTCGAAACCCCCTCCGGCTTTTTTCCTTCGATCAGGATGTACTGGTCAGCGCCCTTGAGGAAGCCTTTTCCCCTCGTCCTATGGATGGCCACCGAATCACCGGCATAGAGCCGGGCATTTGGCGGGAGTTCGCCCTCCTGTTGAAGCCGCCTCAGCAGGTGCAAGCAAGGTTCTGCCGCAAGCAACTCCGCCACCGCGCCTTTGAAGCAATTCACCATGTGCGAGTAGATGAAGGTAATGGCGGCAGCACAGTCGCCGTCAGAGAGGCGATGGGCGACCAAGTCCGTCGGGATTTGACCAACATCCTCAAACGGGCCTTTTAGCAAAAACTCCTGGAATCGCCTGCCCCGTGGGTGTGACTCGATGTCACGGATGGAAGCAGTGAGCGACTGGCGAAAGATGGCAAGAGGTTCGCGCGCGTCTGGGAAAACCGCACCTCCCCGCAACGCAGCTTGAAGCGCAGATTCGACGTCTTTGGCCAGACCAGGACCCATGAGCTCAAAACCGACCGTCTCAGCAAGTGGCCTTGAATGATCGAGCCTACTTGGCGGCGGAGCGCAGAACCTGGCTTCGGAACGATAGCAATCTTCCATGGGTCGGATTGGCGTCTGACTTGTGAGTGGGCTGAACTGCCGCGACCTAACTGGCTTATTTTAGATGGAAAGAGCCCAGCATGACATGTATATGGTTTGAGTTGCGCCGAGTCCGGGCCAGAATACATGGCGCCTTGGACACGGCAATACCTGCAGTGCCTCGCAGCGTTCCTTCACAATGAGAGTCGTGTACATTCGATGTATGAGAGAAAACGTATTCTGAGGCTCAAGCTTTCCCTGATGGATGCAGTTGTTGCTCAAAGCGATCATACTGCTGGGGATTTTCCCCCTTGACCTCTACGAGCAGTTCGTTCCAGACCAAATGAGTCTGGCAGTAGTCAATGACGCGGTCAACCATGTCATTCAGCCCATGACTGGGGCTGAATTCATTGAGGAGTGGGCAGAAAGCAGGTCGGTCCTGGCAGAACCGCCACAGGGTCTGCGGCGTGAAAGCGGCCAACAACAATTTCCGTATGCTGGCGATTGGCGGCTTGTCGGGATCGACAAGCGGTGGTGAGCCTGGAGTATTGGGGGTGGGAGCTCGGGGGGGGGCGGGCCGTTGGTGCAAAGGGTCAGGCGGAACGCGTTGTTCGATCTCTTGCAAAGCGGAATGCTCCGCTTGTTCTTTCCACTGGTGGAGGAGGCGAACTGGGTAGCGCTGGGGGTCATTATCTATCAGCTTGGCGCAGTTCTGACAGAGCCAGATACCATTGTTGGGATGTCTGCGTTGCTCGGATGTGAGGCTTGGATCGTAGCGGGGCCCGCGCAGGGAGGCGGCAGTGATGTGGGCTGCCACGCCGATGTTGATTGCTTTGACGGGATCGGTACGCGGGCCACTGGTGGGCTTGCGGCAGTTGGGGTTGGAGCAGCGGTTGCCAGCCCTATTCGCGAGAGTATCTATTGTTGCTTTCGTAAAGTCGTCTCTATCCGATCTACCCATGGCGGCGTACTCCTCAACGAGCATAGAAATAACCCACTCAGTCTTGTGAACGTTTGTGGTTTCGAGTCCTTCTAGCTGTAAGCCGCCGCTTCGATAAAGGCTGCTGATCCACCTTCAAATACCCGCCCGATGGTGCGGCTTGCCTCATAGGCCCGCACCCGATTGCCCGGTTCGAGAAACCGATCCATTTCCTGTGCCTGCAACCAGCACTCAAAGGCATCCCGGCTGCCCGACGAACGCACTACCTGGTCAGCCAGCCACCAGACGAATACTTCGGCGCGCACCCGCCAGCCACCGGGGATCGAGTCGTCCTGAACCACATATCCGTGTTTGTGCAGCAAGTGCAACTCGGGTCCGAAATCGATCTGGCCCACCAGACTCAAGGATGCTAGTCGGGACCTGTAGCGCTCATACTGCCTGGGATTAATCTCCCGGATGTCCGACAGTAGTTCTGGAAACAGCAGATAGGTCTGGAGATGCTCTATCATGGCGTCGACCATGTCCCCCAGACCCCAGTTCTGGCCAATACTGTGGAGCAGCGCAGCAAAAGGCGGGCGGTCCTGGCAAAAACGTCGCAACTCGCTGGGGGTGAAAGCACTCATGAGGAGTCCACGCACGGCCGGGATGTGGTACTGGTCTGGGTCCGCCAGTCCTCTCTGACCGGCCATATCATTGATGTGCGCCCAGCCCACGGAGGCAAAGGCGACGCGGCTCTCCGGCAGCCAGGAACGCCATATTCTCTCGCTCAGCATCTGGTTGACCTTGTCGTAAAAGTCCAGCCCTGCCTGCTGTCGCCTTTGCCGCGAATCCTTGTCTTGGTCTTCGTATGACTCCCATAAAGCGGAAGCCGCCACCTGGAGAAAATAGGGATGCCCGTCGGCCACCTTCCTGATGAAACTCCGATCGCCCGGCGTGAACGTCCGCCTGCCCGGCGCAACAACTCCTCAACGGCAACATCTGGCCAGCGACCCAGGGTCATCTCGTCGAGAAAGTTGAAAAAGGGAGATCCGGTGCGACTCAGCCCCTGGGTTTCTCTGTTCAATGTGCCCAGGGACTGCGTGCTGGCGATAATCAGGGCCAGCGCCCCCCGGCTGCGTGAGGCCAGCGAGCGAAGACTACCAAAGAACTCGGCGGAGTTGAGGATGGGGTGGTGCAACAGAACGTCAAACTCATCCAGCATCAGAACAAGACGCCAACCCACTTGCGCAATTTGGGCCAGAAGGCATTCCAAGACAAACGTGCCAAAATCGTTCTCTCGACAGACCGCGTAGGCCTGCGCCAGCGGATCGTCTGGATCGAGGTCGATGATCCGATCGCGAAGCGGCTGCAGGGCAAACTCCCAAAACTGTGCCTGGGTAAACTGTCCTCCCAGTGTCTGTGCATCCAGAAAGGAAAAGAGAAGCTTTTCTCCCTCCTGTCCATAGAGCTGCATCCGCGTGTCCTGCGCTGCCAGGTATTCCAGCAGAGAGGTCTTGCCGGTCCGCGGCTCGCCTACCACCGCGGATGACTGTCCACGGTTGACGATGCGGTTCACAAGGCGGCGCAGCTCGCCCCGCCGGTCCAGAAACTGGTCAGGCGCTACTGGGTTGCCGTGATAGAAAGGATTAGGCACTACAGAACCTCCACAAAGGCCCATCGGTCCTGCTGCGGAAATCCCGGAGGGCCTTGCTGACCATAAGCTGCCAGGGGGACTGGGGCCCAGCGCCTTAGTTCCTGGGGTCGCTCGCATACGCCCACATCCCATAGAATTGCCTTGCCGTCATGACCTGCTGCAGCCAGGGTTATGTCATTCGGGCTGAAAGCCACGCCCGCCATGTAGTCGTCGTGCCCCTCCAAGGAGTGCATTGGCCTGCCTGTGTCCGCGCGGCTCAGACTCATTGTGTGTTCCCACGACCCCGGGGCCAGTGTCGTCCTATCCGGGCTGAAAGCCACGCTCTGCGCCCTCGAGGAAAGCTGATACGAGATCATTGTGGATTCAGCATGACCCATAGAAGCAATACAATTATCAATACACCAATGAAGACCAAGACCCAAACGACAACCAGGGTCCGACATCCGTGCCGGGAGACAGGCTCGTCCAGCGGTGTGAGTTTTTTCCTGGCCCTGGATTGTACCTTCTTGCGATCGGGATAGTGAGGATCGAGGACTTGTACCTGGCCCCACTTTTCCAGAGCTTCCTGGTACTGGCCTTCTTTGTAGTACCGCACCGCTTCGGTATAGAGAGCTGCCAGCTCTTGCTGACGCCGAGTCTCTTCCTCTCTGGTCACCTCTGCCTCTACCCTGGCAAGGATCTCTGCATCCAACCGAGGTTGTGCACCATCGGGATCGGTACCGGTCACGGCCAGGTGTAGATAGCGGGTTGTATCCCGGTATCCTGGGTCGAGGGCCACTACCTGGACCAATAGGGTTCGGGCTGTCTGCCGGTCACCGCTCTGTAGCGCTCCCAACGCGCGGTGGTACAGGTCCTGCAAGTGAGCTTCGCTCTCCAGTCGTTCCAGGTAGGGCGTCCAGTCTTTCAGATGGCCCGTTCATTTGCCAACTGCTGAGCCAGGTCCCGCGCCTCCCGGTACTGTTCCTGCTCCTCCAACGTCCTCAACTGCTCGAGCCAGTTGGCCAATTCGTGACGACGACGCTCATTCCCAATCCGCTCGAGTTCGGACTGCCAAGCCCACATCTCCGGGTATTCGGCAGCCAGTTCTCGGGCAAAGTCGTACGCTTCCTGGTATCGAAGTTCCCGCTCAAGCTCTTCTAACTTTTGGAGCCGAACGGTCAATTCGCGACCGCGCATCTCCTGTTCAACTTTCGCGGCATGCGCGTCAAGCCCCCCCCATTGGTAGTTCTCCAATGCCGCCTGGAGATTGCCGGCTGCGAGGGCGGCATCTCCACGTGCTCTCCAGATATTACGTTGGCCTGCAAGGGCCTCTGGTTGTTTGGGATCCAGTTCCAACACCTGCTCATAGAGGCCCAATCGATCGTCTTCGCTCCTCAAGGCGGTAACTCCGGCCAGCAGTACCTGAACCAGGCGCGGGCGTGCGGCAGCGGGCTGATACTCGTAAAGAAGCTCCAGACGCTGCCGTGCCTCATCCAATTGTCCTTGACTTAACAGAATGTCGGAACAACTGATTGGCCCTCAGGTGGTTGGGATTTATGGCGATCGCCTGCCGGAGCGATGGCACGGCCTGCTTCAGTCGCCCAACTCGGTACAGCCCCAGGGCAGCCTGGTACAGGTTCTCCGCAACCGGTTCAACATAGTCCATCTCCTCTTGAACACGGTGCAGGGGCTTGTTTTCGGCGATCCACCGACGCAGCAACTCCACACGAAAGCGATATCCGTTGTCAGTGGGCTCGATCAGGTCCCAATCCTGCAGGAGTCGAGGGGCGGTCTGCAACTCGCGGATAACGACGCGCACGCCGCTTTCGTGCAGCAAGCGTTCCAAGCCCTCGGGCGTAATGGCTGTGGGGCCAGCCTCGGCCAGAGCCGAGGCCACCACCCGCTCTGCAGGCGGTAGACCATCCCATAGCCATTCCATGGTGTTGCGACTGGCGTCCAATGCTTGGGAAACGGCAGCCTCGACCGCAGCTGGGGTCACAGTGGGCGCCTCGTCCGCTTCCTCATCGTAGGCCTGCTCCCAGACATGGGAGCAGAGTTGCTGCGTCAGGAATGGGTGGCCGTGTGTCCATTGCCAGACCTGTTCCACTGCGTCTTCGGGCCAATACAAGGTGCCGTTGGCTTCTGACAGCCGCACCAGGTGGGTGATATCTTCGCGACTTAGTAGCGAAATGCGTTGCGCTGGCGTGCCCTTGAACACTGAGAGGGCGATGTGGTCCAAGTCGCCTATGTTGCGACCTATCACAAACTCGAACTGCAGACGGCCAGGGTCTTTGGTCAGCAGCTCCCTCAAGTAGGGGAAGAAGGCCGATGCCGCCTGTTCTGCTTCGGGGTCGGCTAGCACGTCAAACTCATCCAGGAGCAGCACGATGGCGTGGTTTTCCGGTAGGCTGTTCAGCACAGCAGGCAGCCACACATCGTGGAATCCAGATTCGGGCTCGGGACCCAGATCGGGCTCGGGCTGCTCCAGCGCGTGGGCAATGGTGCAGGCCAACTCTCGCAGCACTGTACTGAGGGGCAAGGAAGCCTTGTCCTGCAGGTCAAAATAGACGGGGAGAGTATGGCCCTTCCTCGGGAAGCCGGGCCATAAGTTGTTGAAGGATGGAGGTCTTGCCGATGCGCCGCTGGCCATAGAGGACGATGGCATTCTGCCGGTCATGGCGCAGGACTCGCAGCACCTGTCGCAGAACATCGTCCCGTCCGACAAAGGCAGCGCTATCGCCAACAGGGTTGCCAGCGATGTAGGGATTGCGGGCCAGGGTCATCATGGGGCTCCTCCTTGCTGACTTCTCCGGAGTCCACGCTTGGGGTTGAACTCAGATTAAAGGCACACCTCGAACATGAGAATAAGCAAGAACCACTACAGAAGGATGCGTGACCGAGCTGCCAATCACGGACCGGCTCAGCAAGAATGAATCTGAAGTGAAGAAGACCCTGACAGCGGCCGGGCTGATGCCGGTCTGACTCATTATACTTTATGTCCCATCTTTTGTCCAGCGTGTGCCGATATGGAATCATATGGTCTTTGCCCCATCTCTATCTGCGCGGCAGGCACTGAGTTGCTATGCAAGTACCAGCTGTGCGATCAGAGCAAACCAATCTTCTGAATTGTGACCAGGTGCATGAGTGGACCTGGTCACAATACAAACTCACTTGGTTCAAGGGTCAGGGACTTGACAGGGCGTGGTATAATAATAGGGAATCGCCACATAGCACAATTATACCATTGTAGCGGCGGACTCAACAGAACTCTCAACGTAGCTGCCGAAGGCAACCTGGCATGGGCCAGGGCTCTGCTTTCGGTTTTTTTCGTTTTCTTCTTGAAGGGAAACGGGAGGGCCGCACTGCTTGCCGCAAGGAGGTGATGCCTATCGAATCATGACGGTCGTTCAGTGAGAATCGAGGGGAGTGATCGGCACTCTCCAGAGTATTCCAGCAGATAGGAGGGAATCGATGGCAACCATAAAGAAAAGCATCCTGGTCGAAATGCCGCTGGAGGAGGTGTGGGGCGTGGGAACCGACGCAACCCACTGGTCCACCTGGTATGCTGGCCTCAGCGACATCGTGCAGATGAGCGGGGATGGCGGCGTGGGTACAGTGGTGGAGCACAAATACCTGATGGCAGGGAGAGAGTTCCCGGTGACCACCGAGGTGCTGGAAGCTGACCTGGGACCCAAAAGGGCGCGGTGGAAAGGCACGATCGGCGGCCCCCTGCAAGGCGAGCAGGTCTGGAGCTATGCTGTTGAAGGCACGGGTACCCGGGTGGCAGTGGACATCGAATATACGGTGCCGGGATCAGTTTTGGGCAAGTTCGCCGACCGCCTCATCTTTGAGCGCATGCAAGCGAATAGCCTGGAGCAAACACTGGAGAACCTGAAGGCGTTGTGTGAAGGCGGGTAAACAGCCTATTAGGAGGTACAACCATGTCCGGCAGGCTTTTACAGCTCAATTTCCGGTTCGGCGTTTCTGCGGCCGACTACGAGGGGGCTGTAGCGCCCCTTGCTGAGCAATACGCCGCCGTCCCCGGTCTTCGCTGGAAGATCTGGATCATCAACGAAGCGGAGGGTGAAGCAGGAGGGATCTACTTGTTCGACGATGAGGAATCCCTGAATGCGCTGCTCGACTCACCGCTCACAGCCCAGGTTGCCGGTCATCCGGCCCTCAGTGAGTTCAGTGTGAAGCAGTTCGATGTCATGGAGGGAGTGACGGCAACCACACGGGGGCCGGTGTAGGAGAAACAGGCGACCTCAATTCTCCGGTTGGCAGGCCAGCGTCCAGCCAGTCCTCCATGTTGGGCACCCAGAGGTCGGAGCGGTCGCGTTTGCAGATCAGAAACCGGGTTTTTGCGCCACGAGTGCGAGCCTGGGCCAGCAACGTATTATGTCTTCGCGAGTTCTATGTTCTCCCAGCGCAAAAAACCCGGTTTCTTTGTCGCGAACGGCATGTTCTGATCTGTGACCAGGTACATGGCCGTTTTCGGCTACTTGGCCCCCCCTGGCGACCTGTGGTATAATGGCGGCATGAGCCAGCACGAGCTGGAACCTGGGTTCCTGCAAGTATACCGTCTGTTTGTGGTCACCTGCATCGTCTTCTAGGTAATAATCAGCCCCATCCTCGTCATCCTCAGCTCGCCCGGAGCGCCGGGAAGGCGCTGAACCGCT
Source organism: uncultured Chloroflexia bacterium (assembly GCA_963783445.1). Taxonomy (GTDB): domain Bacteria; phylum Chloroflexota; class Anaerolineae; order JAAYZQ01; family JAAYZQ01; genus CAWANP01. Next base: position 744,224 of record CAWANP010000004.1, read on the forward strand.
GGGGAACAGACCCGGCCTGGTGGAGAGGCTAGGCCCTTGCCCAGCATCACACAAGTCTCCTCGCCCTGAGAGCTGCTGCTGCACTTACTCTTTCTTGTCCGTGCACGAACTGCGCCGCCGCATGGGCAAGTGGTGCGTGCCGCTGGCGCTGCTGCTGGGCCTGGTCCCCTCTCATCTCGGCTCCGGTGGTGGACCTCGGAGAACGCGCTGCAGACACCTTTGTCGTTTCTTTGGGCGGGATCCTCCTGCTGCATACGCCTGGCGGTCTCCCTTTGCCTCGGCGATCGCCTGCGTGGTAGCGCTGACAGCGCCTTTCCGGCTGTCGTCTCCCACGCCGGCGAGGACCGTGCCTGGACCGTCGATGCCGGCTGGCTGATCCTGCAAGGGAGGCGGTGGATGCTGCTGGTCGGCTGTGTGTGGTAGTGGCCCTGGTATCGGTCCAGCGCCGAACAGCGCGAGGCCCTGGCCCTGGCCTACGAACAGCGAGACGGCGGCCAACGTCCAACTGCGAGGGTGTCCCGACACCGTGGAAGAGCTGACCATGAGCCGCGAGCGCGACCGCATGGCCCCAGGGGAGCTCCGCGATTTCCACTGGCCCATTCGCTCAGCGCTGTGACGAGTCAGGAGCTGGAGAAGGGTACGATGCCGCACACCTTGTGGGCGGTGGACCCCGAGGCGGCACGGAACATGCTGGACAGCGCCGACGAGGCGGCCCGGCTGGGCCTGAAGGAGAACCACCACGCCCTGCAGGACCTTCGCGCACGTCGCCGGCCTGCGAGGGCACCGAGGCTGCCGCTGGCCTTGCCGGAACTGACCCAGGACCGCGGCAGAGCGCTCGCGGGCACTGCTGACGCTGGATCTGCCCCGGCAGTTCGATGGCGGCCTGTTGTGCACAGCAGTAGAACAACGCGTGTACCCGCGTGCCCAGGAGGCGCTGGAGAATGTCGTCGAGGGCGGGTGCCAGCGCCATCACGGTTTGCGTCGCAGCACAAAAAGAGGGCGATGTTGGGCTGGCGATCCTGGACGATGGGACTTCAGCTGGAGGGGACGATGGGCCTGGACCAGGAACTGGAGTGCGCGCGGCGCGCATGGGCATCCGCCGGGCGTGCAGGAGAGGCGAACCTGATAGGGGAGGCTGGAAATCGGGAACACATACCGGCAGGGGACGCTGGTTGCGTTCGTGTGGTCTCCTGTGGCAGAGCGCGGAGCCGCCAAGCGGGTCCCACCGGAAGTAAGGGCAAAGCGTTACGGGTCAACTGAAACCTGCGAGGGTGCGACCCATCAGTCTGGTTCCTCGGTTTTCGACGAAGCGCCGAGCTCGCTACCCCCGAGGTCTGGAAGCGGAAATACGCCGGGGATGACGTCCGGGGTTCTGACGGCGAAGAATGGGAACCTCGGAGGTTAGGGAAAAAAATCCTCAAGGGTCGATATTCCCCTGATCCGACCTTAAGGGATTTCGACAAAGCGCCGGCTCCGCTGTTCCTCAGAGGTCTCGGGAGGCTGGCAAGGGACGAGGTTGAAGATGATCGGCGTCTTGATCTGTGAGGACCAAGAGGGTTGTGCATGGAAAAGAGCTGGCTGCGATCCTCGGCGCCCCGACCCGGAGATCGAGGTCGCCGGCCTGGCCGGGCGTGGACCGGAGGATGCTGGGCCTGATGTCGAGCCCCAGCCGAACATTGCTCTGATGGAATCTGCAAATGCCCGGTCATCAACAGCATCCAGAGCCCACGCGGCGGCTGCGGGACCAGCTTCCCGGGTATACGTCCTGATCCTGACCACCTACGCCGGACGACGCCTGGCTCTTTGACGCCATTGAGGCCGGCGCATCGAGCTATCTGTGCTCAAGGATACGCGGCGCGATGATCTGATCGCGGCCATCAAGGGCACCATAGCAGGTAGAATGACTCCTCGATACCGCCATGGCGGGCGAGGTCGTGCGGCGGGCTTGAGCTTCTCCCGCCCCGAGGCTCGCAGCGGGAAGAGCTGTCAGAAGACAGCTAATTCGCCCCAGCCGGGAGCTGGATGTCCTGCGCCTGATGGTGCGGGCCATGACGACCCAGAGATCGCCGGCGGGCCGCGCCTCGCGCCGGGCACCATACGCCAGACTATGTCAGCGCTCTCCTGGCCAAGCTCGGCGTCTCGGACCCGGACCCGGGCGGCCGTGGCTGACCGTCCGGCGCGGGCTGGTCAAGGATGTCTGGGGAATCCGTTCATTATGGAGAGGCGATCGGGAGCTCACAGAGACGCGGAGAACGCGGAAGAACACCATAGAAGAGAGCAGCAGTGGAATCCAAGAGTGTTGGCGATCGTTGGTCGGGACCGTCGGCGAGCGGAGCCGGGCCGCCAGCGGAGATAGAAGCCAGACCCACGCCGCATCCTCCTGGTCCTCGCCCTGGCGACCATCCTGCTTTTGGCCGGTGCCGGGCGGGTACCTAGCCATTTAGCCGCCCAACCCAACAGCAAATATCCCCTGAAACCCTACAAGAAAGCAGTGTGGCCGACGTGGAGGCGGCCTACGATGCACGAGGACGGCACGAGGAAGAGAACAGACTGGCCTGACCCCGGAGACACTCGGCAACCTGGACCTGCCTTCGCAGGCGGTCTGGGACGCGACCAGCGACGATCTAAAGCACTGACCATCATGAACGCCGAGCGGGTGGACGCGGCGGGCATGGAACCGGGTGTGATGGGCCCTACCTCTCCAGGCGGTACAGTCCGTCGTCGACGACCTGGGGCATGGTGCGCCGACTGTGTCGTAGCGCAAGCGACAAGAAAAGGCATCTCGCTGACGGCGGACGCCCTTTGAGCGCATCGACGAGGAATAGGGTCCTGGGGCCCTGCCACGGATTCCTGGCCCCAGCAAGATCTGGGCTGTGGCCGTCGGCGCCCGACACGTACCCTATGTTCCTGGAGCATTTGATCTACCTCTGGATCTATGACGACAATCGCTCGGGGTCCGAGTGAGAACATCAGGAACAGTGTCCTGCTCCAGGACAAACCCCCTGGGGCGAACGGCGACCGAAGGCTTCCAGAGCGACGTGGGCAGCCCTGCCAGCGAGGGCTTTATCGGGATCGGCCTCATGTACGGATGACCGGCTAGATCCTTGGTTAGTGGCTGTGCCTATGGGCTGGGCGCTGGTGATGAACGTGATAGAAATCCCAGGTCCACCGGCGCCTGCCCCTGGGATGACGGGCCGCCCACAGCCCGTTCGGTGGCAGACGTCGCGCCCAGTGAGGGGAGAATACCATCAGCTCCTGATCGCCGACCTGATGGGTACCAGCTCCCAGAAGGCGGCCACGGTCGAGCTGCAAAAGTGGGGCCGACCGGGATGTTGTCGCCAGCAAGTAGGTGGAATGGGTGAACGAGCCCCGTGGCCTGCGCCCGCGACCTGACGGGGGCTGCACCCGGCGGGCTGGGACGTAGTCGTCACCAATCCCGACACAAAGAGCGGCAAGCTGACCAGTGGCTTTACCGTGACCGGGGCAGCGGATGACGCGACGATCGCGAGCGTCAGCCCGGAGTCGGGCCCAACGCCGGCCCCATCCAGATCACCAATCTGGCGGGCAGCGGCTTTCGGCAGGAGCCACGGTCAGGCCAGGCCGGCCGGGTGAGACGGATATCGTGGGGACCAACGTGCAGGTCGTGCGTGCGTCCCGGATCGAGTGCGTCTTTAATCTAGCAGGGAACCTTCGCGTCTACCGCTGGGACGTGGTGGTCAGGAACCCTGATCGCCAGCGCGCCACCCTGCCCAATGGCTTCCGGATAACCGAGCCGGCGCCGACCATGCCCTATGCGGCCTTGCTGCCGGTGATGGTTCGCGCCCAAGGGGAGGGACAACGGTCGCGTTTTTGGCAGGGGGCAGCGATCCACGGTCCTGCAGGGGGCTCCCAACGCCTACTTTGGCGCGGGAAGAGTCGATGTGGACGGGCTACGATGGCTAGCTGCTGGGGCTACCAGACAGCGCGGCGTATACTCTTCTTCAACGTGACCTCGATCTCCGGCAGCGACGCGACCATGGACAAGGCCACCTACGCCTGAGAGCAGCTCTCACACTGTCACTTATGGCCCGAGCAGCCGCACCATCACCGCCACCGCAGGGACCGACTGGAGTACACAAAACGGTCACGTGGAACACGGCGGCCCGACCAGGCCGGGAGCTATGGCCAGGTTGTCGTCACCACTCGGCCAGTTCCAGCGCTACAGGCATGGATGTGACCGATCTGGCACGCGGTTCGGTGAATGGCAGCTTTCCCCAACCTGGGTATGATGCTGCGCGGGCCCGAGAACTCGGGTCGACAGGGGCCGCTGGTGATCGGCTTTCCCCACCCGGCAGTACAAGCAGGGCGAGTTTGCGGCTGTTCTTGAGGTCACCTACCGGGTGGGGGGCAGCCTCCGGGAAGGCTGTTTGCTCGGGGGCCTTGGACCAGGGTGGAGATGGCGCCGCTCGGTGGAGGGGACGGGCGGGAGTTGCTCCCGCGCGGCGTGCGCTGACGACGCATGGGATGAGGCTGGCGATAAGTTTAGATCTGTCATCGTAAGGTCTTCGTGCAACAGCGTCGTCGTCGCAGTATTTAATCGAAAAGCGCTTGAAGTAGACCCTGGTGAGCCGATGGCGGACGAGGATACTCGGCCGGCACGCTCGCTGCAAACGAAGGTCCGTCTGGCTGGCGGCCAGCCGCATGGACCCTCGATAGGATCAGTTGCGGTCGGTCCCGATGCTGCTGGAACTCGAAGCTGCTCCAGCACGAGCGCCAGCAGCGTTATTCCTCTCAACTCCTGCAGAGCCTGTTCCTGCACGCCCATAACCGAGATCCAGGCGCAAATCGACGTCCCATGCGTCGTCGGAACCCAAACTCACCATGGTTATATCCCCGGTCAAAGGCTCAACCGGTGCCTGGGGCACTTGCTCGTCGAGTCGCGCCTGTACCGCTGCCTTTCGGCAGGCGTCAAATTGGGGAGCTGGCTGATGGGCTTCCTTGTGTAAATGTCCTGCCGGTCGGCGGCCAACTCCGACAGGCTGAGCCCAGCCCTGACCATCAAGCTCCAGCGCCTCGGCAGTTCCAGGTCGATCGCTGCATAGTAGAAGGCGGTCATGACCTGTGGTTCGTGTATTGGGGAGGTCCTCGTCACCCGTCCGCTCGCAGAATGCTTTGAAGGCATGGAAGGCTGATTTCCGAGCCGTGAGGGTCGGAATCCCAGGCCGGTACCGTCCAGAGGACCGCTCCCCTCCGGTGACCGAGAAATGTTGGGTACAGAACCGGAACACCAATCCAACCGACGGATCCTTCTAGATCGTCTCCAATCCGGCCTGCAGGCTATGAGCCTGAAACTCCTCACGGCGCTGGATCTCGCCGGGATCCCATCCGGCTATTCCATCCCGCTTCTGACACGTAGAGGGCTTTGCCCTTTCCCTCCTCCTGACGGATGAGCTGATGCATGGCACTCGGATGTTCGCCGCAGGCCGTGCGATCGCCCGGGCCTGCAGCGTCTCGTCAGGAAGTATCGATCAGGCTTGACGTATAGGTGGTGACCTACCCCATGGAAGGGAAAGGGTACGCCCCCTCGCCCCCCATCCGAACCATACTTGCCCGCACTGTAGGTATTCTGCAGATCGTGAACAGCGGCGCTCCGATTTGTCTCAAGTCCTTGCAACGGACGCGACCAGCTGATGCGGTTCATGCTGGCCTGCTCCGCACCGCCGTGTGGATGCGCTCCAGTAGGATGGCAAACCAGCCAGGGTGTACCCAGTTGCTCTCCTCTCCATGCCAGTCGTCCGGTTCGTTGAACGACTCAAAGATCTGAATGTCCGGGTGAAACCTGTCCACGATCGCCACAAACCCTTCGACGTCTCGCTCCAGCCACTCATTTTCCACTTCTAGGTGGTCGTCGTAGCCGCATGCTTTCGCTGGTCCGCCTGGCACCGCCTCGACCCCAATGAGGCCGTAAATCTGAGCCCCTTTTCCCGGAAACCGGAAATGATCTGGCCGTATGCCTCGGCCCAGGTGCGACCGTCATGCAACGTGTCGTCGGCAGGACCGGACCAGGGCTTCAGGATGAGGTTGAGACAGACCCAGCCTGTACCTGTACTAGCGATGACGTATCGGTCGGCCACCTGTGCCTGGATTTCCAGTGCTGGGGTCAATGGGCTGGTTGGCGTCGATGCCAACTCTATGGCGGAAGTACCCCGGCTCATCTTCCGCCATTGCTTCGATGTGAACCCATCATGTTGCGGTCCTTCGGAGAGCGTTACGGGGTGGCTTAGGGATTTGACCTGGACCTGGCTCCGGCTGTCCTTATCTTCATAGCCATGCTGATCGTATGCCTCCGTCCCTCAACCTAGAAAGTAACTGGCCATCCTCCCCGGGAATAATCGTTGGTAGCGCTGCACGGAAATGTGATGGTTCCTCTTGCGACTGTCGGTGACAGTCGTGATAGCAACCGCGCCAAGGAGCGGTTTCTAGTATCAGTTCGTGCATGGATATGCTTTTTTAGCCAAGCGGCCTCGCGGACCGAGAGACCAGAAGCCGCCCGCTCGCCAGCATACCCAACTGTCACCCTGGCTCCCTGAGAACTGCTCGCCATCGACTCAGCTACTCCCGCTAGCGGCACTCGGCCTGTATGCCGACCTCTCTCAAGGTATGCGGGGCTTGGCCAGCACTTCCGGATTTCCAGGGCATGGAAAGTGCGCGGGTAGGCTGGCTTGCAGGCAATGGCCGTGTCTACGCCATCGCCGCTGCCGCCGAGTAGATGACCTCCTGTTCCATGTCCAGGAGAACTTCGTCGGCGGCCATCGGCACGCGTTCTACGGCCCCCTTCATGCCCTGGGAGAATCGATAGAAGGTAGCGCGCACGATTTCCTGGAGTGAGGGCCCTCCATCTGGGCAGTGTACGATGCGCCCAAGGCACTGCCCAGGCATAACTGCCGGTGTAGACCAGATGCCCATTTCTACAGCTCAGCCTTCGGTCCCCAGCCGACATGGCCCAGCCCTTGCTCTCAAACCCATGGCAGATCGTCACGCTGATAACCTGAATACCCTCGAGGCATCTAGATATCGTCGGCTCTTCACGCCGGGTGTCCATGGGAAGAGGCTACACCTACCTGCTTGATCCCCAGTTCCAAGGCCCGTTGCTTGGCGATCTGGAGTGCGGCGTCGGTATTGTGCTTTCCTCCTTCGTCGAACAGTAACGTTGTGATTTCCATGCGAACCTCCTGGTACGATAGTCTCATTCAACCTTTGCGGTCAACCTGCTCGTCTACCACCTCGTCACAGCCTCAACGAGCGCATCCACCAAGTGCCGCACATCGTGAGGCGCAATCACGATGGCCGTCCCTTCACGGTACAGCTCAGAAAGGCCGCCTCCGTAGTCTATCGGCCACCTGCTCGGTCACCTCAATCGTGTCAAAGTCCTCGCCGATGAACGGTCACTGACGCAGTTGGGACATAGCACCGTGTCGTCTGTACTCTGATGGTAAGTCTCTCCCGGGCGAATCAGCCCGAAGCGGTCGAGGCAGTGCTATGGGTCGGAGGCCACGATGTCGGGTCTGTCATTGTTCAGGGTCTTCGTCCTTGCTCTAGACCTCTTCACCTCTGGGACAGAACACCTCGTCCCTGCCCACCAGTTGACTCGAACGCGACTAGGCCACCCTGGCAGTCTGTCGCCATGAGGAACGCTGCGCATCAACTCGGTGAGCCTGACGCGGAAACCGGACGTTGCCCACTCTTCTGCATCTTGCCTTCCCTGGCCCATGCCAGCTTGCCCGGCCCGTTGTAAACCTCTTCCGATTCCCGTGGAAGGATACGCAGACCAACAGATGCTCCGGCTCACTTCTCAGCCCAATCGAGGACCTCTGAGTTGCTTTCACTGAACTAGGCCACCGTCTTCGGCCATGGCCTCGTGCCCTTCAGTTGATGCCGATAGTAGCGTCAGTCCATAGTGACTTGCTGCCAGCACCTCACCTATGCTGCCAAACAAGTGCCCATCAGGGTGAACCGACACCCGGGATAGCCTCTCCAGTTCCGCAACAACTGAGTATAGCTGGCGAATGAGGTGGGGAATCCGCTCTATTCCGTCCATGACCTTCTCGAGTCCTGACATATCGGAAGACCTGGATGAGAATGCCCTCACTAGAAGTGCAGTGGTCTCACGATTGCTCTGAAGCCAACAACCCGCCCCACCGTACCTCGGCGGCTGGCAGGTCACGATGATGAATCAAGGATAGTGCGTCCCTCTCCGTCGCCTAGGTTGTGCCATGGCGTCTGTGCTGTCATAGATTCTACCATCGATCAGCAGCAAAGGCAAAGGGGGACGGATGGGAACAATGACGGAATGGATGTGCATTCTCAGCCGGGACAGGTAGTGTGATGAGTACCATAGCATTGATCGCCGTCACGGCGGGGTTCGATATGGCCGATACCCGTAATATCAGTAGATAACAACTAGCGGCCCGCACACAAGCCACCTTGCGGCTGGCGCAGTATGACCAAACCGGACTAATTACGCCTCAGAACCGAAAAAACCCTCACGAGAATTCTTGCTAGCAGGGTCGGCCTGATGCGTTGGGTAGGCCGAATCAAGTTTCCCTCAGTTCGGCTGACTCGGATCAAAGAACTCTTGGACGACCGCGGGAAAGATTGCTGCCGCTTCCATGAGCCTCCAAACATCTCCCAAATCGGAGAATGCCCCTGGCTGGGCACCACCCAGAGCGCAGAGCTCGGGAACGCTCGGTACATTTCAAGCGCGATTTCCACCGGAAGATATCAATCCCGATCCCCCCAGACAAGAAGGGTCTTGGTCGGGATAGTTGCCAAGTGCTCTGGCGGGAGATCGAAATCCTCGTAATTGTCAGCTAGCCCCCGACCTATATGCAGTAGTGACCGAATCTGCGGCTCACCGCCGGGATGGTCTTTCCGAAGGTACTCCTGAAACTCCTGGGACATATCCTCCCAGCGAATTGCGTGCATGAGTTCGCGACCCTCAACCGACAATCGGTGGGCGCCGGCCACGAGGACCATGGCCTCAACCCTATCGGGTTGCTGAGTTGCCATGTGTATCAGTATGTTTGCTCCAGAGCTATGTCCTATGCCTCGGATGCCGTCTACTACTCCAAGTTCATCGAGAAGGGCAAACATCCCTCGCGCGATTTCTCGGTGCGAGAATTCTCCGGGGAAACTTGTTGAACCCCCACTTCCTGGCAAATCTGGCACATAACTGTGTGCTGTTTTCCCAATTCGTCGAGGAACGGATTCCACTCACGTCCTGTGAATAGGGGAGCATGGATCAGCAGAGGGGGAGACCATTTCCACCAATGCGATAGAACAGCTCAACGTCGTTCACGGTGACGGTGGCTTGCGCTCAGAGACAAAGTGCAGGCCTCAGCTGAAAGGGTTTTCCTAGCAACTCGCATAGCAGCCTCCCAGAAAGCTCCGACTGCCTCGGCCCCAACACGCCACAAGCCGCCCCCTCATTAGCCACCGAAGGCTGACGCTCGCTCACTCGTGCACTGTGCCGTCGGGCGTCGATCGTGCCTTAGTACTGGCCTACAGTCGCGCAGCGCATCGCCAGGTGCGCGACTCTGCCGGTTGTAGCGAGTCACAGGCTACATGACTCTATGTCTCCAGGTTCCAAAGCTCATTGGTCCCGCTGCTTTCGGTGAGGCTCCCACCATCTCTCCATGAACTCGGCGCGCCCTGGACTGTCAAGCCAGTCTGCCCACACCTTTTCGTACTCCTCCAGGCTTTCAAACTCCCACTCGACGGCCAATATATCAGGTGGCGCTATACTGGGTGTGTAAATGCGGCGGACATGGTGGTCGAAATCGAGTGGCTCTAGCATTGCCTTCAGCATCGCCACAATCTCTGGCATACACCCGCCCTTCACAACGTATGTTCTGCGCTGCACAATCATCGTCTACCTCCTTTGAGGATCGAGCCCTGGCTAGCATCACGCGCTCAGTCCTACAACCGCCATGACAACGCCACGTGAGAAATCGTCTCCTCAGCTCCCTGCTTGCGGCCATCCTTCTTGGTCTGGTAGACAGCCGCAATGCAAGAGCCGCCCACTCACCCGCCAGGCAGGTTGACGCGAACAGTCCGGTTCTATGATGGGGTCTATCTCCGATCGGCCGCGCTGATCCGTCCTATTGTGCGATGAGTGCTGTGATGTGACGGGGTATAGGGCTACGCTAGCATTATAGCCGAAAAACGCAATGGGGGCAATCCCACCATTGAGAAGCATCCAGATCGTGATTTATATGAAGATGCTCCCTAATACGCCAACGCTTTGCCCTCCGGTACCCGATTCATCTGCAAAGATCCTGTCTCACACCCAACACCATCCCAATCCCCGTCCCAATCCATGGAAAGCCATGCGGGTAGCAACTGAACGATCGGAATCAGCCGTAAGGTCTTTCACCGCGGTCGAGGTCCCGTGTCGGGAGTGACTTATGATGGCTGAAACAAGGACAGAGGCGGCGGCTTGGTATTTCGCCTATGTTTCGCCAGAAGGAACAGTGTTGCGCCGCGATGACTATAGACGCTGCGATTGCCGCGGAGTATTACAGCACCGGTTGTTCTCTCCTTGCGAGCTGGTGGATGGCTCCTCCATCTCTTTTGTCATCGAGTGACGCAGATGGGCAAGTCTCTGATCGCGACTCTGGCAGAAGTGGGAGATGCAGCCTGTCTCTGCGTCTTTGAACATAGAGCAAGCTCACTGATGTCGCTGGCGGAGCTTCTTGGCAGCATGGCACGATGTTTCGCCGTCGTGGGCGGAGCGGTGGGGTGTTTCAGCCGAAGGGTGGGTATTTCGGGCGAAGGTGGGTATTTGGGCCGAAAGGTGGGTGACGCCCCGTGGACAGGCCTCGGGGTTATGCTATGTGTGATGTAGCCTGCTGTGGTGGATCCACATGAATAGTGGGCGAGCGAGCGTAGACGAACTGGTCTTCTGGCCGATCCATGGGATATGAGCATGAATAACGGCTTGTGTTCGGGTAGAGGGTCTTAGCGAAGGAAGCGGTATCTTCAGTTGAGACAATTCGAGTGTTGGAGGTCCAGTCGCAACATGTTGGCGGTGACGTGACAAACATTCGGTCTATGAACAAACTGCCTGCCGTGGTACGGAATGGTGGCTTATGGCAGCGACGTGCATAATCTTCATGGACGCGACGCTGCCGGTAGAGTGGGTGTCGCCGGAACGACGGTCTGTGACCGGGTGTCCTTCAGCCGTGGCAGAGGATCACACAGCGGGTTGACTTGTCAGATTATGTTGACAGATGAGAACCAGAATATTGAAAGGAGGTGATGTGGTAGTTGGGTTGGCAGCCGAGAGCGGGCTTGTGGGTTTCGCTGCATTAAGCTTGGTTTCACAGCGAAATCAGATTGGAGAGAGGGAGGTGAACATGAATTATCTGACAACGGTGCTGATTGCCTAGCGCTCATAAGTGGCATTGCTGGTGAGGCTTGGCTGAAGTAAATAGTACGAAGCCAAAAATGATAACAGAAGATGGGTGGCGATTCGGCTGACTGGCGGATCGGAATGTGTCAAGTATTGTGAGACAACTGTTCAGAATTTAGGGAGCAATGCTTGGCTCCCTGGGCTGTGGACAGTGTGGACAGCCGAAAGACGCCTGCCCACACTGCCCACAGCCCCTACGACGACGACGGCTTGTTGATCCAGACCTCCGTCGGCAGGGATGGCGGCTTGGGGTCACCACGGACAAAGCGCTCTGGATGAGCAGCATAGGCAGCTTGGAGCACCTCCTGGCGCTGCTCAATCACAGCTTGCGCCTGACCATAGTGCACGGTCGCCGGGGTCAACAAGCCCAAGCCAGTGTGATGATGCTCGTGGTTGTACCAGTGGAAGAAGGGACGCGCCCAGGCCCGTGCGTCTTGGATAGAGCCAAAGCGGTCCGGGATAGCCGGGCCGATACTTCATCGTCTTGAACTGTGATTCGGAATACGGATTGTCGTTGGAGACATGTGGCCGAGAGTGGGTCTTGGTCACCCCCAGGTCGGCCAGGAGCAGGGCCACCGTCTTGGAGATCATCGCACTGCCGCGGTCGGCGTGCAAGGTCAATTGGTCGCGGCTTGAATCCCTTGCTTGGCACACGTTTCGGCGATCAGTTGTTCGGCCAGGCTGGCCGACTCGCGCTCGGCGATCAGCCAGCCGACCACGTAGCGGCTAAAGACATCCAGGATGGTGTAGAGATAGTAGTAGGTCCACTTGGCCGGGCCTCTGAGCTTGGTGATGTCCCAACTCCACAGTTGATTGGGGCCGGTGGCCAGCAGCTCCGGCTTGGTGTAGGTGGGATGTCGAAGCTGGTTGCGTCGCTCGCGCACTTCTTGATGTTCCTTTAGAATACGATACATCGTTCTCCATGAGCAGAGGTACTGTGCCTTCGTCCAGCAAGGTGGCATAGACCTCGCGTGGTGCACTATCCTGGAACCGCTCGCTGTTGAGCACTTGGCGCACCTGTTCTTTCTCTTCTGGCTCAGCGCTCGTTCGGGCGTTGGACGTGGCTTGGGTTCACGCTTGGGCTGTCGCGCACGGTAGAAGCTGCTGCGTGGCACGCCGAGTGCCTGGCAGGCCGCCGAAACGCCGACTTGCTCAGAGAGTTGGTTGGCTGCGTTCATGATTCGCTCTCGTCTGCTCTCTGCTCTCGTCCGTGGTCAGACCAAGCAGTTGAGCAAGTTTTTTTTGGACATCGATGATGATCTCTGCTTGCTCCAACTGGGCACGCAGTCGCTCGTTCTCTCGCCGTAGCTGGGCCAGTTCTGCTGCCGCCGGGTCCTGGGCCTTGCGCCCGCGTTTCTTCGGGGCCAGGCCCTGCAGTTGTCCCACGTGCTCGCTGCTGTCGCCATTTCGACAGATGGGAGGAGTACAGTCCTTCTCGACGGAGCAACTCGCCGATCTGGCCGCGCTCGGTGCAGCGGTCGGCTTCTTCCAGAATGCGCAGCTTGTACTTGGCGTGAACTGCCTGCGCTTGGCCTTGGGCACGACTTCGGGATCAGGGACGCGTGCTTGGATCGTTGCTTGTTGCTGCTCTTGCTGCTGTTCGGGCGGTACGTTCGTTGGTGAGACATGATGAGATCCTTTCTCCGCCCTCCATTATACACTAATTTCCGGGACGGAGTTGTCTCACCTATGTTAGCACAGAGGGAATCGTCAAACGGACGGCTCTATTCGGCCAGGACCATGTTCTACTCATTCCGCAGCGCTCCAAGTTCTCGTGATCAAACGGGATTAGGCTGTGCTGGCTGCTTAACTCATCAACCCAGGTTTGACGTGCTGAAGTGGGGTATCATTCTGCACAATCTACAATTAATCTGGAGTCAATCACCGTATAGTGACAAGAATCTGAGATTCTATCGCGTAGATTGAGGGTCGCCCAGAAAGGGACCTTCAAGGGTCGTTTGTGGATACTTTGTGAGCATGAAAGGTCCACAAATAACCTGTGCCCCTGGAACCTCAGGGGCTGGTTCTCGCTTCTTCCGAAATCGGCTCTGGCGCAGTGCTTCATCTCGCGGTATAATAGGTGTGAGAGGAGTACAGCGCAGTCATGGCATGGAAAGCATTGCACAGAAATCGACGACCCCAGGGGCACAAAAGGACCTTCACAGGCCTGTCACCCTTGACGCGTGGCCACCCTGGAGGTCAGAGGTCACCTCGAAACCGAGCAAAAGTGTCGTTTTGTTAGTATCCCTGCCCTTGCGGTTATTACGGCGATCCGGTCAAAGAGTGTACCTGGGCGCAAGCCAAATGCAGCCGCACCTGAAGCGCATTACGTGATTACGGAGGGATGCACACGCGGCAGTATGGGCCTAGTGCGGCTCGATGACCACGTCCTTCCAGAAGTGCAGGAGAGTAGCCGAGGTGGGATAGCGTTTGACCCATGGCTTCAGGAGCATGTGCGAGCGCTCATACGAGAGCGGCAGGATCGGGACCTCCTCGGCCAGGATCCGCTCCGCCTGGGCATAGAGTCCCATCCTCTCCGTCTGGTCCAGGGACCGCCGGGCCTCGTCGACGAGCCCCATGTAGGCCTCGTGGCGCCAGGAGCGTGCAGTAAGCGACACGGCGACGCGCAGAAAGTTATCAGGGTCAGGCCAGTCAGCCACCCAAAAGAGGAGGAAGGGGGCTGGCGGATCCTGACCCGTGCCAAACATGTCAAAATAGTCAGCCCAGGGGATCACCCGCCACCGAATCTCCAGTTCCAGGGTCTCCCGCCATTGGGCCTGTAGGTTTTCGGCTCTAGCCTGCCCCCTAGGGGTGGTCAGCCACTCCACCGGCGGGAACCCCTCACCGCCCGGGTACCCTGCCTCTGCCAGGAGTTGCCGGGCGCGATTGGGGTCGTAGGGCAGCGTGATGTCTGGCAAGTGACCGGGAATCCCGGGTGGCACGAACCCCCCCAGGGCAGGGAAGGAGCATCCCAGCCTGACGTCTGGCAGGGCTTCGCGGTCCGTGGCATGGGCAAAGGCACGCCTCAGGCGAGGGTCATCAAAGGGCTCCCGCCCCACAGGGAAGCCCAGATAGCTCGTGCTCGCCCTTGGTTGTGCAACATACTCGCCTGCAACCGTGTGCCGGATGCGGTCTTGCCCTTCCAGGGCAAGGCCCACTGCCGCGCAATCCAGGGCACCGGCCTTGTACATCTGGACTACTCCAGATGTATCCGCTTCGTGCCTGAGGCATGTTGTTGAGTGCACCTGAGTCTATCTGGGCACACAGTCGACTTGGCGGTGGGGTTGCTTTTTTCTCCTCGTTGATGTATACTCGTGCCTGTACCTGCCACAGGCACACCCTTGCGCTGGCCAACTGTGTTCCCGGAGGGATGCGAAATGTATCTAGAGTCTCTCAATATCGCCAACTGCGCCCGCTCTTTTCTGCGCCTGTTCGACCAGGATCCCCGTCTGGCCTACGATCACTATGTCGCTGGAGAGCAACTCGTGGCCGAGATCCGGCGGCTGGCCGAAGGTACCTGAGACCAGTTTTGGGAAAATCGTGATGACAACCTGTCCTTACTGTGGAACCTCCTACGAAGCTTTTCAGCCCTGGTGTAGCCAATGTGGCGGCTCGCTGCCCCTCCCAGCCGAGACCGCGCCAGCCAGCCAGGGTGTGGCGGCCCCGCCTCCGCCGCCTCGCAGCGTACCCAGCCAAATCGTAGGACGCATCCTGTTCACCGATGGCTTGGCCATCGCCGGCCTGGTCTTTCTGCTGCTGGGACTCGCCTTTGGCACAATGGGCACGGTGCTGGCAGTCTCCGTCGTCACCGCCCCCGTGGGCCTGCCCTTTGCCGGACTTGGGGCAGCATTCCTGGTCGTGGCGGCACCCGTCTTGGTCTGGCGGGTCCAGGTGGCCCGACGAACAGTCAGAATTCTGGAACAGGGGGAGGCGACCACGGGAGAGGTTGTGAAGGTCCGGCAGCAGTACTGGATGCGGGTGAACCACCGTCACCCCTGGACGGTGGACTATGGCTATCAGGTGAATGGAAACAGATACAGCGGCAGGATCACCACCCTAAGCCGGCCAGAACTGGACCAGCAGCCAGGGACACCGGTGTGTGTATTGTATCTGGGGGATGATCCGGAGCGGAGTACCCTGTACCCCAGTCCTTTTGGATATTTGAGCGTACCCAGCCCCGGCACCCTCAACTAGTCGATCTTTTCCGCCAAATACTCGCTCAGGCGACGCAGCCGCCGGTGTCGCTCAGTCGAGATGGCGCCGGGGCTGCCCATTACTTGGTTCATGGGGAGTCGTCGGGGTTGTGTTCTTTGATCAACTTGGCCGGATAGTCGGGCTCATCGTCGCCATTTCCCCAACCCCCGTAGCTGCTGCCCATGTAGGTTCCATCAAGGTGGAAATCCTTCCGGCGCAGACCGCCCTGGGCTAAAGACCCAGGGCTACAGAGCGACGCCGGCTGAAGCCGGCTGAGAATCCGCGCTCCTCTCTTCAAGCCCCATTTCATGGGGCGCTGCTTCGTAGGCCGGACACTTTATGTCCGGCCGGTATGATCTCCAGGCCCGTCTCCGAAAACGGTACGCGGCCTGTCCCTTCTAGTTCTGCGCCCGGCGCCTGACGCGATGCCGCCGAGCGACTGCCAGGCACAGGGCATCCTGCCCCCTGCCCCTCCCTGTCAATTCTGGTGTACTGCCAGCAATGACCCTGTCATGCCCACACGGCTCTAGCGGGCATCCTCTCTGCGGCGGCGACGGTTGCTGGTAGCGTGGATTCCCGCCAAAGGCGTGCGGGAATGACAGATGGCAGAGGGTGTCATGCCAGATTTTTCTAGCGGATGCCACCAGTCCAGAATCGACAAGTCCTCCAGATAGGTCCGTCTGCCATTCCCGAGCGCGCTTCCCTGCCAGCGCGCATTTGACACCCCTGGCAGGTTGTGGTACACTGAATATCGTTGCTACAGCAACGATATCTGGTTGTTGTCATAGTCGATAGCATCGGAGGAGCAACGTGGCTTTCCGGCTGGATGACGATCTCGGCTTTTTGGTGGCACAGACCCATCGCGCCATGCGGCGGTGGCTCATGGCGCGGCTGGCGTCGATGGACATCACCTACGAGCAGTTCAAGGTGCTCAACGCGCTGTGCGCGGAGGAGAATGTCACCCAGGCTGAGATGGCTGACCGGGTCCAGATGGACAAGACCTCTCTGGCCCGGATGTTGAACCGGATGCAGGCGGCGGATTGGATCAGCCGCCACGGGGACCCAGCGGATTCGCGGCTCAAGCGCATACGATTGACGGACAAGGGGCGTCGCCTGGCTGTGCAGGTGACGCCCCAACGTGATCTGGGGTTGCGCCAGGCCGCCAAGGGTATGACCGAAGAGGAGGTGACAGAACTCAGACGATTGCTGGGCATGGTATACCGGAATATGAGTCTGTAGGTCGGAGGGAGGGGCTCGTACGGAGGACTGGCAGTCCTGGTTAGGGCCTGCCCGGCCGAAGACTCGGGCTCGAATGGGCAACCGGACTGGTGGTGAGTCATGCAGAGGACTGCCAGTCCCAAGACGAATAGAGAGAAAAGGAGTCTGCACAATGCTAGAAAACGAGAAAGAGAAAGGCCGGGCCATAGGCCAGATGCCGCCGCCAGAGCGGAACAAGCTGGCCGCCCGCATGATGTTCGGCGAGGGATGGGAACATGCCCAAATGGCCATGTTCATGTTAATGGGTTCCTGGGGAGTGGCCCCCGGCCCACCACCAGGGGCCGGTGGACCACCACCGGGTCACGGCGGACCGCCGCCTGGGGCCTAGCCGATGTTGCCGGGTCGAGAAAGCAGCCAGGTCACGGATCTGGCTGGAGCGGAATCACTACCCAGGCTGCGCTCGCATCGGGTCCGTGACCCGATGTTGACCGTCAGGCCGAGTGAGGACCGCCGGATCACGGATCTGGCCGGAGCGGAATCAGTACCCCTTTGCGCTCGCATCGGGTCCGTGACCCGATGTTGATCGCCAAGCCAGGTGAGAACCGCCAGATCACGGATCTGGCTGGAGCGAACCTGGGCAAGGCGCATCTGGACCGAACGGATTTGAGCAAGGCAGGCCTGGCCGGAGCGGAAGGAACTTGAGAGGAGCAATCACCGATGACCCAATTCGAAGCACTGACTGAATCGCTGGTAGAGATGGAAGAACAACCAACCCTGGAGGCAGTCCAGGGCTTGCTGGACGCCGGGGAAAGCGCGCAGGCTATCCTGGGCGCCCTGAGTGAAGGCATGAACCTGGTAGGCAGCAGGTACAGCAGCCAGGAGTATTACCTGGCCGACCTGGTCTTTGCCGCTGATATCTTTAAGCAGTCCATGGTAATCCTGGAGCCCGCTCTGGAAGCTGAGACCGGCGGCGAGCGGGAAGTATGCGGCAAGATCGTGGTGGGCACGGTCGAAGGCGACCTGCACGACATTGGAAAGAACATCTTTGTGGCCCTGGCCCGCAACGCCGGCTTTGCCGTCAACGACCTGGGCATCGACGTGTCGCCGGCGGCTTTTATCGAGGCCGTCAAACGCGACCGAGCCAACATCGTCGGCATGTCGGGTATCCTGACCATGTCGGTGGACCCCATGATCCGCACCGTCGAGGGGCTGCAGGAAGCCGGCCTGCGCGACGAGGTCATGGTCATCTTGGGCGGGCTGCCCGTGGATGACCGCTGGCAGGAGACTGTGGGCTCGGACGGCTACACAGACGACGCCTACGAGGGCGTCCAGATGTGCAAGGCCTTCATGGAGGTGGCATGATGGCAGACACAATGACCGCAATCGAACGGGTGAACAAACACATCAACCTGGAACAGCCTGACCGCGTAGGCATCGCGCCCATGGGCGAGTTCTACTATGCCCAGATGATCGACATGAGCATCGAAGAGATGTTGATGGATCCCTGGCGGGCTGACGAAGCCTTCGAGTTTGGCTTCAAGAAGCACGGCGGGGTAGATATGGCCGAGGTCGCCTTTCTCCTGGCCCAATATCTGAGCCCGACGCCGGACATCTTTTCCACCTTCTATTTCGACTGGTACCTGCCCGGGCGCGAGCGCGATCCCTACGACATCCCCAATCTCAACGAGCGAGCGCTGGAAAATCCACTCATGACTGCGGAGGACTATGACCTGATCCTCAAGGATGGCCTACACCGTTTCTTCAGCTTCCGCCGGGCCGGGACGGCCGATCTGGGACTGCTGGGCGTGGCGCTGCCACAGACGGCTCAGATCGCTCACAAGTGGCGCACAGAGTACAAAGTACCCACCATGATCGACGGCGGAATGAATACGCCCTTCACCCTCCTGTCGCAACTTCGGGGCAGCACCAATTTCATGATGGACCTGCGCCGCTACCCGGACAAGGTGCTGGAGGTGCTGGACGTCGTCTGCGACGGCCTCATCGCCGCCGGGCTTGGACTGGCCGAGATGGTACAGGCCCAGACGATCATCATCGGCGCGGTGCGCGGCTCGGCCGATTTCATCTCGCCCAAGATGTTTGAAAAGTTCTGCCTGCCCTACCTGGTACGCTGCGCCCACGCCGCGGCCGCGGCCGGGCTACGGGTGCAGTACCACTTTGATACGAATTGGACGCCGATGCTCGAGTACTTTAAGGAGCTGCCGCCCAAATCGGGCTACCTGCACATGGACGAGCGGACGGACATCATCCAGGCCAAAAAGATCCTGGGCGACCACCTGTGCCTGTTCGGCAACCTGAAGCCCTCTCTCTTTACCATGGGCACGGAGGAGGAGGTGGAGCGGGAGGTCAAGACCATCATCGATGGCTGCGCCAGCGGCGGCGGGCTGATCGTCAGCGCCGAGCTGACGGCGGATTCCAAGTTTGAGCTGGTGGACAAGATGATCCAGACGACCAAGACCTATGGGGTGTATTAGCCAATACCTTGTCCACGGGGAGTGGAGCATCCCCTGATGCGGAACGCCTTGGACACGGGTGGTGGAAATCCTTCACATCATCGAGATCGTTCGCATCTGGGGATGCTCACTCCGCAGGGATGGGTCATCTCACCAACCGAGGAGTGGAGCATCCCCTGATGCGGAACGCCTTGGACACGGGTGATCGAAATCATTCGCATCTAGGGATGCTCACTCCGCAGGGATGGGTCATCCCACCAACCGAGGAGTGGAGCATCCCCTGATGCGGAACGCCTTGGACACGGGTAATACGAGATCATTCGCATCTGGGGATGCTCACTCCGCAGGGATGGGTCATCTCACCAACCGAGGAGTGGAGCATCCCCTGATGCGGAACGCCTTGGACACGGGTGATCGAGAATCATTCACATCTGGGGATGCTCACTCCGCAGGGATGGGTCATCCCACCAACCGAGGAGTGGAGCATCCCCTGATGCGGAACGCCTTGGACACGGGTGATCGAGATCATTCGCATCTGGGGATGCTCACTCCGCAGGGATGGGTCATCTCACCAACCGAGGAGTGGAGCATCCCCTGATGCGGAACGCCTTGGGTACGGGTGATCGGAATCGTTCGCATCTGGGGATGCTCACTCCGCAGGGATGGGTCATCCCACCAACCGAGGAGTGGAGCATCCCCTGATGCGGAACGCCTTGGACACGGGTGATCGAAATCATTCGCATCTGGGGATGCTCACTCCGCAGGGATGGGTCATCTCACCAACCGAGGAGTGGAGCATCCCCTGATGCGGAACGCCTTGGACACGGGTGATCGAGATCGATTGACATCTGGGGATGCTCACTCCGCAGGGATGGGTCATCCCACCAACCGAGGAGTGGAGCATCCCCTGATGCGGAACGCCTTGGACACGGGTAATCGAGATCATTCGCATCTGGGGATGCTCACTCCGCAGGGATGGGACATCTCACCAACCGAGGAGTGGAGCATCCCCTGATGCGGAACGCCTTGGGTGCGGGTGATCGAAATCATTCGCATCTGGGGATGCTCACTCCGCGGGGATGGGTCATCCCACCAACCGAGGAGTGGAGCATCCCCTGATGCGGAACGCCTTGGACACGGGTGATCGAAATTGATATCGAATCTCGCATCTGGGGCGGCTCACTCCGCAGGGATGGGTCATCCCACCAACCGAGGAGTGGAGCATCCCCTGATGCGGAAACGGAGTATGGTATGGCTCTGCCAAGGTTCCACGTCGAAGGACACATCTACTACATTACCACCGTGGTCTACAACCGACTGCCCGTCTTCACCCGGCCCAGCTTTATCACTCCCTTGTACGATAGCCTCAACTTTTATCGATACAGGCAGGAATTCAAGATCCTGGGCTACGTGATCATGCCCGATCACATGCACCTCGTCCTTTGGCCCGATGGTGACTCGTCCATCTCGGATATCATGCGGGACTACAAAAAGTTTACGTCGAAGCGGATCATTCGTCAGGCCGAGGTAGAGCGGATCGATGCGTGGACCCTGGCTTTTGCCCAAGCTGGCAGGGAAACAGGACGAAGCGACAACAAAGTCTGGCAGGATAGCTACTGGGACGTGAATATCTTCTCGGAACGTTTCCTGCGCCAGAAGATTGACTACCTTCATTACAACCCGGTTCGGGCTGGCCTGGTAGCAGAACCCGGTGAGTATGCCTATTCCAGCTTCCAGAACTATGAGATTGGCCAGGAGTGGCTGATTGAGATCGACCAGCAGTGGGGTTGATGATCCTTCGCTCGCCGGAGATGCAAAGCCACAAAGATATGGAGACCTCAACCAGCGAGGAGTGGAGCATCCCCTGATGCGGAACGCCTTGGACACAGGTAATCGAAATCGTTCGCATCTGGGGATGCTTACTCCGCAGGGATGGACATCTCACCAACCGAGGAGTGGAGCATCCCCTGATGCGGAACGTCTTGGACACGGGTGATCGAAATCGTTCGCATCTGGGGATGCTCACTCCGCAGGGATGGACATCTCACCAACCGAGGAGTGGAGCATCCCCTGATGCGGAACGTCCTTGGACACGGGCGATCGAGATCGATTCGCATCTGGGGATGCTTACTCCGCAGGGATGGACATCTCACCAACCGAGGAGTGGAGCATCCCCTGATGCGGAACGCCTTGGACACAGGTGATCGAGATCGTTCGCATCTGGGGATGCTCACTCCGCAGGGATGGACATCTCACCAACCGAGGAGTGGAGCATCCCCTATGCGGAACGCCTTGGACACAGGTGATCGAAATCGTTCGCATCTGGGGATGCTTACTCCGCAGGGATGGACATCTCACCAACCGAGGAGTGGAGCATCCCCTGATGCGGAACGTCTTGGACACGGGCTGATCGAGAATCGTTCGCATCTGGGGATGCTTACTCCGCAGGGATGGACCATCTCACCAACCGAGGAGTGGAGCATCCCCTGATGCGGAACATCTTGGACACAGGTGATCGAGATCGTTCGCATCTGGGGATGCTTACTCCGCAGGGATGGACATCTCACCAACCGAGGAGTGGAGCATCCCCTGATGCGGAACGTCTTGGACACGGGCGATCGAGATCATTCGCATCTGGGGATGCTCACTCCGCAGAAAGCAAACTGCTGGGAGGAGTGGAGCATCCCCTGATGCGGAGCGCCTTGGGTACGGGTGATCGAAGATCCTTCGCATCTGAGGATGCTCACGCCACAGAAAGCAAACTACTGGGAGAGAAAGGAACACCATGGACAAGGAGTACAAGGTATTCGGCTACCGCTGGGTAAACCTGGCGGTCTTTACACTGGTCACTTTTATGGCTGGGATGGGCTTTCTGGCTGTGGCGCCGCTGATGCAGACACTGGCCTCCCGCTGGACCATCGCCTTCACCGCGGCCAGCCTGCTGATCTCGGTCTTTGGCCTGGCCCAGATGTTGCTGTCGATCCCCACGGGCTGGGCATCGGGCAAAGTTGGCTTTAAGCTGCCAGTTGCCATCGGCGCCTCGTTGCTGGCCATCGGCTTTCTGCTGCGCAGCACGGCGGACGCCTATGGGCTTTTTATGCTCTATACCGTCATCGCCGCCGTGGGCTGGGGCATCATCTTTGCCCCGGTGGGCAACCTGGCGGCGACCTGGTTCCCGGGTCGTGAGATCGGACTGGCCAACAGCCTGTGGCCGGTGGGCTTTCTGGCCGGCCAGGCCCTTGGCTCGCTGACGGCCATCCCCTTTCTGGCGTCTTTCGGCTGGCCGACGACGTGGCTGATCTATGGCATCATCTCCGTCGTGATCGCGGTGCTGGCCTGGATCCTGCTCAAGCCCCGACCGGCCCTTCCCCCCGAGCCCCGGCCGCCCTTCAAGCCGGCCGGCATCGGCGAGGGCATCCGGCAGACGATGAACCGCGCCACCGGCGCGCTGCAATACACGGTCTTTGCCTCGGTGGGCTCGCTGGCCGTGGCGCCGGCCGTCGTCCCGCCCATGCTCATCGCCAAGGGCGTGGCGCCGCCCGTGGCCGGCGTGATCGCCGGGTTGGCCCTGGTAGGAGGCACGTTGGGCTCGTTCGTGGTGCCGCCGCTAGCCTTTGGCAAGGGCAAGACCCGAGTCACAATGCTGGTCTGCGCTGTCCTGGCGCCGGTATTCTTTATGGCCACGTTCTACGCACCCATATCAGGCGGGTCCGTGGCCCTGGCCGCCCTGCTGAGCTTCTTCTTTGGCCTGACCATGGCCCCGGTCATGGGCATCTCGATGGGCGTGGGACAGATGCAGCCGGGGGTCAACCCCGGCAACGCCGGCATCCTGGCCGGTGTGTTCCTGACCTCCATCGGCCTGGGGGCGGCGCTGTTCCCGGTTATCGTAGGCCAGATCGTGGACATGTCCGGGATCCTGGCCGGGGCCTGGATGCTGGCAGCCCTGGCGGCGGTGTCGGTGATCGTGATCGCGCTTCTTGTGCCGGAGCCGGAGGTGCCTGAGGGACCGCCGGGCGGGCATTAGGCGCAAAGAGATACAACGACAAATGGGGAAAAGAACGAATTCTATACTGGCAGGGCCGCCAGCAGCTCACAGATGGCAGCCCTACCGGCGTGAATTCAGGCTATCGCCGGAACGATCAGGTCTGACTGGTCGCCGCCAACTGGCAGTCATCACCCAGCGCCAGGCGAGTTCCAAAGCCCTATCCGAGAAAGAAGGAATGTGAACCATGAAGCATCTGAGCAAAGCACTGGTGGTCCTGGTGTTGGCCAGTCTTTTGGTGGCAGCCTGCGGGTCGACGCCGACCCCGGAGCCCAAAGCCATCGGCATGCCCAATCCAGCTTCTGAGAACTGCGTTGAGAAGGGCGGCACGCTGTCCATCGAAAAGCGCGGAGACGGCGGCGAATACGGGGTCTGCATCTTTGAGGACAACATGCAGTGCGAGGAGTGGGCCCTGATGCGGGGCGAGTGCCCGGTGGGCGGCGTCAAGGTCACCGGTTATGTCACGCCGGCAGGCCGCTTCTGTGCCATTTCCGGCGGCGAGTATACCGTCACGGACAAGAGCGGCACCGACCAGGAAGCAGGTACCTGTACCCTCCAGGACGGCAAAGAATGTGACGCCGGCAAGTACTATGACGGAGACTGCCCGTAGCCAAAAGTACCACTACAACGAATGAAGAACTCTACGAATTCGCTGGCCGCAGCCCTTTCGTTTCTTTCTGAATTCGTTGTTGTGTCCTGCAACGGCCGCGGCATAGTCAAGCCAGACCTCGGAGGTTTTCTTCAACCTCCGAGGTCTGGAACGTCTGACGAACCGCAAATTCGCGGCTTTGGGCTCGGCCCTAGCTTGCATATTCAGGCAGGCTGTGATAGGATATAGGATAGGCAGACAAACCGAGCCGTCCAACGAAGGGATCCTATCGACTCGATGACAGTAAAAACCCCCCGGGCCGGCCCAGCGCCGGACCGCGATCTGACCAACGGCAGCATCCAGCGCGCTATCTGGAGCCTGGCGCCGGCCATGGTGCTGGAAACCGGCATCCTCAACGTCTCCCAATTGCTGGACGCCTACTGGGTGGGCCAACTGGGCTCGGCGTCGCTGGCGGCCGTGACCATCAGCATGACCGTGCGCTGGGTGCTCAACAGCATGTCCAACGGGCTGGGCATCGGGGGCATGGCGGTAGTGGCCCGGCGCACCGGGGAAAAGGATGCGGTCGCGGCGGAACACGCCGCCGCGCAGGTGATCCTACTGGCGCTGATGCTAGCGCTGTTCATCGGGGCCCTGGGCCTGGTGCTGGCCCGCCCGCTTCTGACGCTGTTGGGCGCCGATGCGGAGGTACTGCCCCTGGGCATGAGCTACCTGCGGGTGGCCTTTCCCGGGATGTTTACGATGATCCTGGTCTTTGTCATCAACGCCATGCTGCGGGGGGCCGGCGAGGCTCGGCTGGCCATGAACGTCCTCCTTCTGGCCACAGCCACGACCGTGGTGCTCCAGCCTCTGCTCATCGTCGGAGTGGGCCCCTTTCCCGGATTGGGTGTGGCCGGTTCGGCCCTGGCCTTTGCCCTGGGTTATGGGGCTGGCCTGATCCTGCAACTGGTGATCCTGCTGGGTGGCAAATCCAGGCTGCGGCTCAGCTTGCGCGATATGCGGCCCGACTTTCCGCTGATGGGCCGCGTCATCCGGATTGCCTTGCCCAGCACAATACAGATGACACTTCGCTCCTCCTCGCGATTGGCCATCATGTGGCTGGTGGGCATGTACGGGACCTATGCCATCGCCGGGTACGGCGTGGCCAACAGGCTGCTCATGATCGCCCTCATCCCCTGTTTTGGCCTGGGCAATGTGGCGGGCACGCTGGTCGGCCAGAACCTGGGAGCCCACAAGCCCGACAGGGCCGAACGCAGCGCCTGGTGGGTCAGCGGTTACTCGGCCACCTACATGGTCGTAGTGGCGACCGTTATTTTTATTTTTGCGCCCAGCCTCATCGCGATCTTTGACACCACACCCGAGGTGGTCGCCATCGGTACCCAGTGCACGCGCATCATCGTCCCCTCCCTGATACTCAACAGCATCGGCGTGGTACTCTCACGAAGTTTTGCCGGCGCCGGGAACACGATACCGTCCATGACCATCAATTTGCTCACATTGTGGATCCTGGAGGTCCCCCTGGCCTTTGGGCTGGCCCAGGTTGCAGGCCTCGGCGTGTTGGGCATCTGGCTGGGGCGGGCGGCGGCCAACATGGCCAACGGGCTGGCCTTTGCCGCCTGGTTTAAGCGCGGGAAGTGGAAAGATCGGGAGGTCTGAACGCCATGCCGTGATGTCGCCCATCTTTGAGCTGCTGTTGCTGCTCATACCGCGCCGATTCTTGCTAACTATCGGCTGGACGCCCATCAGCCCCATTGCCAGCCGCATGCTGGGCTCGGCGCCGCTGGCGCTGGCCTGGGCATCCTTCCGCGGCTGGCAGGCATCGGAGAGACTCCAAGTGGCCATGCTCGTCCAGCTGGAGGCGGTCTTTGCCGTGCTGGTCTGCGTGGGGCTGCTGCGTCAGCTGCTCGTAGGGAACTGGCCGCTGATGGTCTGGCTGCTGTTCGCCGTCTTTGTAGTCTGGGCCATCGTGTGGGTCTTTTGGTGGGTGCGCAAGGAGTAGCAGAGCAAGCTGGCCAATCGCGAGTCAGATACAGCGGGAGCAGGATGCTGGCTCAGGGCGCCAGCCGGGTCAGTAGGTCGCGAACGTGAAGCACGAACTCCCCAGGCTGTAGCACGGCGACGTCTGCATGCCCTGGCAGAAAGTGCCGGACATTGAAGGTCACCAGCCATGGGCAGCGTTCGCGCATGACGGCCACCAGGATCGGGAGATCCTTGGGATGCGCTGCCCCGGCATGGCGGCCTATCTCCACCGACGATGGATCTGGCACCACATGCAGGCAGCGGCTGGTCAGCAAGCGAAACTCGGGCAGGTTCTGGGGAAGCTTGTCAAGCAGATTGCGCTCTACCGTAATCACCTGCTGGGAAGTCAATGCTTCGATAAGGTTATTTCAGACAGGCGGAGGACAACCAAGCTGGCCCCGCTCGCTGGGAGGACAGCCCCACAAAGAGGAGTCGCATCTATGAAAACCCGAGGCCTGTCAGTGGTTGTCTGGGACGTGGCCATCCGCTGACCCACCGTCTGATGCCGGTCCGGCCTCATAGGTCTCCTGGTTGTACTTTTCTCGCTGCTCCCGGAGCGCGCCCAGCAGTTCTTCCGTGCTCAGACCCGCCTCCAGCCGCGCCCTCTCGATCTCTCGCGCCAGTTCAGGTACCATGGAAACCATGGGCGTGAGCACAAAGAGCCCATCCAAGTCCAACAATTGGAAACTATCCCCAGACTGGATATTGTACTTGTCGCGCAGGCTGGCCGGCAAGGTCAACACACCCCGATCGCGTACTTGGATTTGCGGGGGTTGCGCCGCCGTTGAACCACAATCAAGCTGTCCAACTCCCCCTCCGCGGCCGGGTCCAGCACAATGGTGGCCTATGGGCCAGACTCAGCCCAGATGGGGCCGCCGGCTTGGCAGCAGGCACCCAGATAAAAGGCGCCTGCCGCTGTACCGGCAAGCCGGAACCAGTCCCGGCGGGCCAATGAGGCTAGGTCAGGGCCTCAAACCGCGCCTGGAAGAAGCGCAGGTACTCGGGCTCGTAGACCATCTTGAGCCCGCGCGTTTCCTCGCGCGCGTCATAGGCCGCCTTGACCGCCTCGGCCACCACGTCCATGTGCGCCTGGGTGTAGACGCGGCGGGGGATGGCCAGCCGCATCAACTCCAGGGCCGGGTGGCGGTGCTCGCCGGTCTCGGGATCGCGGCCCGCGCTGACGATGCCCCGCTCCATGCCGCGCACGCCCGAATCGAGGTAGAGCTCGGCGGCCAGCATCTGGGCCGGGAACTGGTC
The DNA here is from genome assembly GCA_963783445.1 of uncultured Chloroflexia bacterium. Lineage (GTDB taxonomy): Bacteria > Chloroflexota > Anaerolineae > JAAYZQ01 > JAAYZQ01 > CAWANP01. Next base: position 771,484 of record CAWANP010000004.1, read on the forward strand.
CTGGGGGATGTGCGGGTAAAAGCCCTTGGCGTCCAGAAAGATGCCGTGCCCGCCGACGGGGCGCACGATGGGGATGTCCCAGTCGATCAGCAGGTCGCCCAGGTAGAGCACCTGGCCCACGCGGCGAGCGGACGTGGTCGTCCTGCACGCCCTCGACGATGCCGATGGCCAGGGCCTCCATGTCGCGCCCGGCCATGCCGCCATAGGTGTGCAGGCCCTCATAGATCACGACCATGTTGCGCAGTTGGTCAAACAGGTCGTAGTCGTTGACCGCCAGCCAGCCGCCGATGTTGACCAGGTTGTCCTTTTTGGCGCTCATCCAGGCCCCGTCGGTATAGCTGCAGAACTCGAGCAGGATCTCGGCGATCGGTCTTGTCGGCATAGCCCTCTTCGCGCTGCTGGATGAAATAGGCGTTCTCGGCCATGCGCGTGGCGTCGAGATAGATGCGCACCCCATAGCGGTCGCACAGCGCGCGCAGGGCCTTGGCGTTGGCCATGCTCACCGGCTGCCCGCCGGCCATGTTGACCGTGCCCGCCAGGCTGACGTAGGCGATCTTGTCCGCGCCCTCCGCTGGATCAGGCCCTCCAGCTTGTCCAGGTCCACGTCGCCCTTGAAGGGATGCAGGCTGGCCGGATCGTGCGCCTCGTGGATGATCACGTCCACAAAGGTGCCGCCGGCCAGTTCCTGGTGCAGGCGCGTGGTGGTAAAGTACATGTTGCCCGGGATGATACTGGCCCGGCTTGATCAGCGCCTGGCTGATCAGATGCTCGGCGCCGCGGCCCTGGTGGGTCGGCACCATGTGGCGGTAGCCATAGTCGGTCTGCACCGCTTCTTCGAGGTGGTAAAAGTTGCGGCTGCCGGCGTAGGCCTCGTCGCCCAGCATGATGCCCGCCCACTGGCGGTCGCTCATGGCGCTGGTGCCGCTGTCGGTCAGCAGGTCAATGTACACGTCCTCGGAGCGCAGCAGAAAGGTGTTGTAGCCTGCCTCCTCCAGGGCCCGCGCTCGCTCCTCGCGGCTGGTGAGGCGGATCGGCTCCACCATCTTGATCTTCCAGGGCTCGGCCCACGAGCGGCGGCCTGCTTGCTGGCCCATGGTCTGAAGCGTTGGATCGTTCATTATGCTCCTCCTTGTAGCATTGTCAGGTGACTATTGTCCAGACAAGACTGAAACAGCCGGCACACCGGAGATTCCTCTCCGATGCCAGCCGGCTCTGGAACTGCTGCGGGTAGGTATTCTGTCACCACCTGTCACACGACTCTCAAAAGGCAACTCTGCCATGTTGGCATTATACCATCATTTGGGAAGGGATACAAGGAGCGGTTGTCCAGTAAATGGCTACAGCCATACTCCAGCGAGCAGTCGAGATGTAGACCCAGCCGGGGACAGGCCAGCCGCGGCGATATTGGCTCACTGCGGTGTGGCGGCCGGTCCGGCCTCCACCGGCAGACGTACCGCCGGATCACCCACGATCACATAACTGCGGGCATCGTTGTTCGCGGTCCAAAGACCGGCCAGCTCCTTGTCGTCGACCTCCCCCTCCCCTGCCCACCGGATATCATCCAGTCGGGCAGTGAGTTCTGTGGACAGCTCGGCGTATCGCTGGCCAAAATACTCCAATGCTGAGCCGACAGGATGCCCCTTCATGAGCCGGCTGAGCGTACTCTCAAAGGCAGAAAGCTGCCGGCCCGCTACTCTTCCACAGGAAAGAGTAACCCCAGGTCCGGTCTACATGACCGACGACGGCCAGTGCCCCGCCCTTAGGATGCCCCAGGAGCCGGCGGGGCAGTTCGGCGACAAATGCCCGAGGTGCGATAGCCACCGGCTCCTTGAGAGCCCGCTGGGCATACGAGTCCAGTCGAGGCGTCCCCGCGCCAAAACAGGCAAAATGCAACGATATCAGCCCCCGCAGCCTCGCGCCGGATCCAATATCATCGGATGCGAGATAAAAGTCTTCGGGGACCGGCTCGCGCCACTGTCGAGGCCCTGGCCAGTCCTGGCAAAGAAACGCGCCTTGATGACAGAGCTGGCGGGCGTCTCCCAGGGGAAAACCCATGCCGTGGCTGGCAGTGAAGAGCAGGGCCGGTGTCTCATCACCGCCCAGCAGCCGCGCCAACTGGGCCTTGGTCGCCTCTTGGGCAAGCACCGCACGCACATTCCAGCCGGGGTGCTGTTCCGCCATCACGCTGGCCAGGGGTCTGACCAAATCCCGGGTGCTGTACTCGGTAGCTGGGTCATCAGGGTTCAGGACACTGAAAAAGGCAGCCTGGCAGGGAAGCGATAGCTTTCCAGACTCGGCTGTGACCACGCTGCGCGCATAGTGGGCATACTCTTCCAGCGTCTCAAAGTGGATACGGCCCACGGCATATTGCACGCCGAGCTGGTACTGAAAGCGGTAGGGGATGGTCTCCGGGTCACCGACGACCAGCAGGTAGTAGGGCACCCGTTCAGGATCGGCCGGGCCGGGCCCCATACCGTGGCGGGCAAGGAACGCAGCCTTCGATTCTCCAGGAAGGACACCATCGGGGCCACTATACTCGCGGTAGTAGTCGCCGGCCTGGCAACTGCGGTGTTTCAGCAGTTCGTCGAGGGCGGCCTTGAGGGCAGGCACTTGTTCCTCTTCCTCGGCGGCAAAGATGATGCCCCAGCCGCTCTCCTCCAGCCTGGTGGGATCGACGCCTTCCTTCGGGCCCTGGCGCGTCTGGCTGATGTGCCGGTACCAGCTCCTCAGCTCGCGCAGGTGGGTTTCGTCGAGGGTCTCACCCTGGGCTACGGCAGCCAGAGCCTCCTGTGACATGGGGGGCAGCAGGTAATCGCCAGTGGCGCCATCGATACCGTTGAAGACAAGGAGTTCTTGGTCAGCCAATTGGGCATCTCTTTTCGGCGGCGCAACTGCGCCATTTCGTCAGGGAGCCGGCTGGGAACTGAACGCACAGGCATTGTAGCATATTTGGGACAGCAGTGCAATCAGATGATGGCACGCGGCATCCAACTTGACATTCTGTCATAAATCGTCTGGAGGTGGCTCGCCTATCCAGGCTGCGATGCGAGGGGGCAAGGCCCCATGCTCCTCACGATAGCGATCGAGAAAGGCCTGGGTCGTCAGCATGTCCATCAAGCGGCGCAGGCCGCGTGTTAGCACGATCTTGCCTGGGGATTGTCCTTGCGCTCCGCCCATCCGCCCAAGCGGGCCAATAGCCGCACCTCTTCCCACTCCAGCGTGACACCCAGTTCATAGAGGAAGCCAGCAGCCACCCAAGCCAGGGCCAGGAGGGTGCGAATTCCTTCCAGATCCAGTAGTTGCACCTCCTCCCATCCCAGGACTCCCTTGGTGAACTTGAAGCTATCTTCCACTGCCCAGCGTTGGCGATACATGCGAAAGATGCGCACTGCGCTCTCGGCATCCTCCACCGGCCAGTCGGTGATCAACAGCCACGGTTTCAAGGTGGAGCGCAGGATTTCCACTTCCACAAGCCAGATGGCCTTTTGAACTTCCTCTCCTTCGCCTTCACGTCGCACGTGGGTATTGTAGGTCAGGCGCAACGGACAAGACCGGATCTCGACCGTCACCCTTCGGTATGGAAGATGCGACACACCACATGTTCTTCCTGTTCCCAGATCGTGCGCCAGACGGCCACATCATCGAAGCCGCGATCCACGATCCAGCTCACCGCCATGCGTTCTTTCAGAGGGCGCACAGCCTGACTGACTTTCTTCAGCCCCCGCTGAACTTCCAACGGCTCGCTATCAAAGTCCTCCGCTACACTGGAGAACAGCCGGTGATACAGGATGCCCCGCCGGCCTGGCGTCACGCCCAATACATTCAGGGTTCGATAGCCAGGCACCAACTTGCCGTCCAAGTCTTTCACCTGCATCAGATCCGGCATCTCATTGGCATACGGCTTGCGCAAATCCGATGGATCCGCAATCAGCCAAAGTTCATCTGTCTCCGACTCGGCCAGTTGTTCCACCCCACGCTTACAGAGCGCCTCTGCCAAATGCTCTGCATCCACCTGGGAGCGCTTGGTACTCTTCCCCTTGGCAAAGCGGATTACCCGCTGAGCGCCATCTTTGACCACTGACAATACTGGCGAATGGGCTGCGATCTGCTGACACACCAGGCTGCCTGCATTGATGATCCCCCGCACAATCTCGCCCAAGGTCCTGCCTGTGCGTTTGTCGCCAATCAATCCATCAAAGTGCCCCAGATACTCTGCAAATGGCTCTGCCCAGCCATCTCTTCTGTCATCAACGTAACACCTCCTGAGAGTGGTCTGTGCCTATTATACCATCCTACTCTCGGAGGCATTTTTACAGAATGTCAGATCCAACCCATTGACGCTGGGGCATGATTGTGGTATAATCGAACTGTCGGTTCGACCACCCTCAGGCCAGCTCCTTCACCGCAGATCCAGTCCACCTCCGCCAGCCGGGTCGTGCTGGTAGACAACGCAGACTGGAGCTGGCTCATCGCTGAGAGTCGCCGCCTGGACTCAGCCTGGAGATCAAGGCAGGAAGGCGACTCTCAGTCCAGGGGCAATACGGTGCCTCCCGAATACCATGACTTTGCGCTAACTTTGACCGGTAAGCCTGGGGACTATACCCTTTCCGCCTACGGCCCTGGAGCGATCCTCGTCTCGACGGTGCACTCTCCCTACCGTGAGACAGACGAGTGGCGCCTTCATGTAGAGAACATCCGGAAAGGCTTTGCACCCGAACGAGACACGATGCGGGTCGTGGGCGAAACGCTCTTTAACGCGCTCTTTCCTCGGCGGATCATCCGTGCTTATGAGAGCGCTTCTCAGATCAACGGCAGGCACCTGCGCCTCAGGCTGCTCATCCTGCCACCTGAGCTGGCTCTCCTCCCCTGGGAACTGCTCTTCGATCCTGACGAGAATCACTTCTTGACCCACCAACTCTCCCACCCCATCGTCCGCTCCGTCCAGAATGATAGGCCTCCAGAGCCCGACCTGGTCCGCCATCCTGTCCGGGTCCTGTTCGTACAGGCCAACCCTCCAGGCACCGAGCCGCTGGATGCCGTCGCAGGCGAGCGCGCCGTACGAGAGGCCCTTCCCTCAGACGCGGTCATCGACACACTGAGGGCGGCAACAAAGGAGAAGCTTCGCGCGGCCCTGCGTCGGGAGCCGGGCTATAGCATCCTGCACTATCACGGCCATGGAAAGTTCGACGAGGTGCGGGAAGAAGGATTTCTCTTTCTTCATGATGAGGCCGGCGCCATCGACGGCCTAAGCGGCGAGGAACTGGCCTCCTACGTGGACGGGACGGGCGTACGGCTGGCCGTGCTGGTCGGCTGCGAGACGGCCAGGGACTCCAGCCAGCGGAGGATGTCCGGCGTCGCGCACAAGCTGATGGGCAGCGGCAGGCTGCCGATGACCGTGGCCATGCAGTTCGCCATCTATGAGGGTCCAGCCAATGCCTTCACCCGGGAGTTCTACCGCGCGCTGGCAGACAGCTATCCGGTTGACGCGGCGATGGTCGAAGCCCGCAAAGCCGTGGTAGAGCACCTGGGGGGCGATCCGGCCGAGGCGCCAGACTGGGCGACGCCTGTCCTCTTCATGCGCAGTCCAGACGGGCGGATCTTTGCTGAGGAGGAGGGCGAAGCCGCGCCAGTGCCACTACCTCCCCCGGGGCCTGCCAGGCAGGAGCAAACCGGCGTTGAAGCGCTGGACTGGTTCGTGGACCGCCGGAAGCAGTTGGATGGCTTTGTGCATATGCTCGAGGACGAGAAGACCAAGCCAGCTATGTTCATCCAGGCCGCTGATGGGATGGGCAAGAGCTGGCTCATGGTACAGCTCAGCGAGGCTTGCAGAAAACACGGGGTACCGGCCAGCCTGGTGGATCTTGACGACGGACGGGCCGGGGACTACCGATCGATTGTCAGGCAGATGGCGGACCAACTCAGGCCGTCCTACTTTCGGCCCTTGGGGCAACTGCTCGCAGCCACCAGTGGACTGGACACGCCCCGCAGCCGAGGAGCTGAACAGGATGCGGCAGCCGCCGTCACCAAAGCGTTCCTGGACTGCCTGCGTAACCTCATCCGGTCTGTGGGGACCGTCGCCCTTCTCTTTGACTCGTTTGAACGGGGGACCGCGCCCGCCCAGCGCTGGCTCTCCGAGCAGCTCTTGCCCCAGGTTTTGGATCCAGACTCGCGCCATATCATCACCGTCCTGGCTGGGACCAGGCTGCCCGAGCTGGCCCAGGATCAGGACCAGCGGATCGCCCGGTCGGGCCTGACCTGTTTTGAAGAAAAGGATGTGCGGGAATACTTTGAGCGCCGGACCCTGGCTGACCGGATCCCCAGCCTGACCTTGAGCACCGAATGCAAAGATGGCAGCTACTTGCCCTGGTACATCGCGGTGCAGGCCGACAAGGCAGAAGCCCAGCGCCAGGCGGAAATGGACTGGCTCTATGAATGAGCAAGCCCTGGTGAGCACCGCCTTCAGCCAACTGCTGGATACGATCGACGACCTGCTGCCTGCCCTGGCCAGGGCTCTGGCCCTGAGCGCCATCCCCCCCACCTTTGACGCTGAGCTGCTGGCCGCGCTTCGTGCCGAGGACGACGGCCTGGAGGCCCAGATCCTGCAAGGCATGGTCTCTTTTTCTTTCGTCCACTCCAGGAATGGTCACTACCACCTGAGCCCCGAAGCGCGGCGACAAATCATGGCCCGGTGGCAAAATGACCTGCCGGGCTATAGGGCAGCGAATCAGCGGGCCATGGCCTGCTACGACGACCGGCTGGCCAGGTTCGAGGGCGACGAATTCGCCCCAGAGGAGAGTCTGGTCATGGGCCGGCTCTTCCACCTACTGGCTGTGCAGGAGGAGGAAGGCCTCGTACTGCTGTACGAGATCTTTCGCCAGGCCCAAGACGATTACAGGCCGGGTTTCGCTGAGCAACAATTCCGGGTCGCCTATGAGCAACGCCCCTTTCTCAGCCCCGCGGGGCAGATGCACCTGGACCACCTACAGGGGCTGGTACACCAATACCACGGGGACTGGCGGGAGAGTGCGGCGATCTCAAAGTACCTGCTGGCCGCGGAGGGACTGCCCCGGGAGCTGGCTCCACGCGTGCGCCGCTCATTGGCCCGAGCGCTGGTCGCACAGGAGCAGTGGGATGCAGGCCTGGCCGAGTATGAAGAGGCTCTGGCCGGCTTTCAGGAGCTGGGAGACGACAGCGAAATGGGCCGGACCATGGGCGAACTGGGGCGCGCCCACCTCGACCTGGCCCTGGGCCTGTGGGGCAGCGACTGGCTGCGACAGCGACCCGCCCATACCCTGGGCCAGCTACTGGCCGACCTGCTCCATACCCTGGCCCGCCTGCCCCTGGTCATTTACCTGCTGTTCCAATTGGGGCCGGGCACGATGCTGCCCGTGGTCCACCGCCTGGTTCCCGACCTGGACTGGATCGAGGGCCGCCTGCTGGGCACGGCGGGAAGCTGGCTGCGTCGCGCCGTGAAGGTCCTGTCCCGGGCCGATGACCCAGCGGGCAAGATCGCGGCCCAGGAGGATCTGGCCCAACTGTACCGGTTGCTCAACCACCCGCGCCAGGCCGCAGAGATCAATGCCAGCATCCTGGCAGAACCGACCATCGATCCTGCCGGCTACCGGGCGGCACGGGCCAAGCTGGGTCTGGCCTATGCCCGCCTACAGATGGAACAAACAGGTGAGCCAGAGCGGCTCCTGCACGAGGCGCTACCCGTGTTCCGGACCTACAGCCACCGGGAGCGCATCGCCCAGACGCAGACACTGCTGGCCCGGACCGAGCTCCAGGCAGGCGATGCCGATGAGGCCGCCTGGTACTATCTGGACGCCCTGGACACCTGGCAGTCGGAGCACAATCTGGCTGCCGCGACCGATGTCCTCTACGAGATGGAGGCTGTACAGCGGCGCAACGATCTCTCCTTGGAAGCACGGCAGGAACTCGCCCATGCGGCCCGGCGGGCCACCCGGCGAGAATATCGCATCCGCTACAGCCATCCAGCGCTGACCGTCTTTCACCAGGTCTCGCTACTGCTGCTTGTTGCCCTGCTTTTCTTTGGCCTGCGCCTGGCCATCCGCACCAGATCCGGCGTTCTGGTCGGTACGGCCGCGCCGCTGGTCCAACCTGTCCACGGACTGCGGCCAGGCGAGCCCCTTCCGGCAGGGATTGCAGATACGGAAAAGTGGACGCCACCGCCCAACCTGTTGTTGATCAGAGACCAGTTGGAGCCAACACTCCAGGTACGCTTTCTCGGACCTGTGACCGGACCTGCGATTCTGGGGGCGATTTTCCTGTACCTCACAGCCTACACCTTGGTCGGCCTGGTTCTGATCCTTCTTCTGCCTCTGGGCAGCATCCAGGCCAACCGGATGCAGGCGCTCCAGATCGACACAGATGACATGGTGGATCTGCCCCACCAGTCGACGAGGCTGGGTTGGGCACAGATCACCGGGCTCTACCTGTCCGACCGGATCGTTTACCGCCGCCCCCTGCGCCAGGTCTCCTTTTTTGCAGCGCTGGGCGGCAGCCTGCCCCTCGAGGTCAGCGCTCTCGCTCGCCATTACCAGGCTCTGCAGGAGCAGGTACGTAGGAACCTGCCGTCAGGGGTACCCATCCACGATTTGGGCTTCCGTCTGTGGCGAACCAGAAGCGGCTGGCTATTTCTGGCGTCGCTGGCCTTTCTGCTGCTTTTTACCCTGCTGGCCGGTTTGAACCCAGCGTTTCTCACAGCCTATCCACTGCCCATCCCCTACAACCTCTCGGATCTCTATGGCATTGCCTACCTGTTTGTGGCCCTCTGCCTGGGCTGGTGGTTTGCCGTGCAACCCCTTCGCGTGCGTTTCGCGATCCGGCCTACGACACGATTCGGCTGGTTCGTCGGCGCTGGGGGCCTGATCCTGGGCTTGCTTCAGTTCCTCCAGTTTTTCCTGTGGCGCTTTCCCCTGGTGCGACCCGACCTGAGCCTGGGCACGCTCTCGGTCCTCTGTGTCTACCAGGCAGCGGTCCACATCTACCATGCCCGGTCGCGGGGCGACGATGGGCAGGGCAACTATGTATATGCCCGTCCCGTACGCTGGGCTGTGCTGTTGGTGGCCGCGCTGTCCATTGCCTTGGTCTCGGTAACCATGTCCCTGGAGATTGCCAGCTTTCACAACCTTGCCAGGGGCAACTACGAGAGACACCAGGCCGAGCAGTACTTGCAGATGAGCCAGTCCCAGGCCGGCGAGCAGCCAACCCTAACTTCCCTCGAGCTGTGCGACCAGCCAGCCATCCGGCCACCAGAAATAGACACGCTCTACTCGGCCGCACTGCGGTCATACGACGTCTCCCGTTCGTTGCATCCAGAACCCGCTATCGACAACAACAGGGGCGTCCTGCTTACGTTGTTGGGCCAGTATGAGCCGGCGCTGATGGCCTATGCACAGACACGGGCAACTGCCGCGCCCTTCAGGTTTATCGGCGCAGCGGACCGTCTCATCTTTAGCAACAACCGGGCCCGGGCCTATGAGGAGTGGGCGGTGTCCAGCCAAGATCCTCTGTCCCGCGTAGAGCGCTACCTGCAGGCCATCGCGATCCGGAACTCGCAGCTCAGCCAGCGGGACTCCCCGACGGGCACAGTCCTGGGTCACCGCAGATCGAGGGACTGCGACGAGCAGACCAAAACGGCGCTACTCCACCTGGGGACAGCATACTATAACCTGGGCCAGGCATACCAGGACCTGGGCCCAGACGTGCTCGGAAAACGGGACAGCGCGCGCGCCAGCTACGAAAGAGCAGGGGAGACGTACGAGCGCGTTCTCCGGGAATGCGCCCAGGAGCCCACCACCTACGCTGCGCTGGGCTGGTCACACATCCGACTTGCAAGGCTGGCTGAGAAGACCAAGACGAGAAGAGACGGGCTGAGCGTGGCCCTCTACCAGTTTGAGACCGCACTCGCGAACCGAGACCAGCAGGCTTTCTATCGGGCAACAAATAGGTTCGAGCAGGCCAGACACAGCAGTCGTGGAGCCTCGACTTCCGCCATCGAGGAATACGAAGAGGCGATTGGAGAGAAGCTGAAGGACCTACCCGCCCTGATGGGCCGAGGCTGGGCCAACTATTTCATAGCCGTGACCTATCCTGTGTGTGTTGAGGAGATGGCCAATCGACAGGACGCGGAGCCTTTCGAGAAGAATATCGAGGCCGCCATCACCGCGTTCAAAGATACCATCCGGGTTCACGATGCGGCAGCCAGCGCTTACGAACAGGTAGGCGAGGCATACAGGCAGAAAGGGGAGGTAGACCAGGCCCAGGAAGCAGAGCAGAAAGCTCAGAGCCTGCGCAAGGAATCCGCCGTTCACCATAGGACGAGCGCCCAACTACACTATGCACTGAGGCGTTGCACCAGTGATGGGCGGCTCAACCCTGGCCGGCACGAACTGGCTCTTGGCGAATATGACCTGGCCCTTGCACTTGATCCTTGCCATGTACAGTGGCACAAGCGGGGGGGAAATCTACACTGGGCTCTGGCAGAGGAGCATGAGAGGGCTCGCAACGCCGATGCGGCCCACGAGCACTGGCTAGCAGCAGTCAATTACTATCAGGCCATGCTGGCCCTCCGGCCAAACATAGACAAGGGCTGGATCACTCTAGGCGAGGCCGCGCATAGTGGGGCGCGGGAGCGCCGGGCGGTGGGCGACAGTGAGGCAGCGGCTGAGCTGGAGCGCCTGGCCGTGGCGGCCTTCACTGAGGCCAGCATGCAGCCTGACAAACGGAAGCACCGCGCACTTTGGGAGCAAGCCCGCTCGCTCTACTGGCTGGGCGACTATGACAGCGTTGTCGAAATTTCGGGCCTGGCAGAAATGACCACGCCCTTCCGGAAGCGGGAGATCCCGCTGCCCAGTTTCTACCGCGGCCTGGTGCACGCCGTGGAAGGTGAGTTTGAGGCTGCAATGCGGCGCTTTCTGTTGCACATCCCTGTCTTGGACAGCGTTGGGAATGAGGGAAACCGCCACCGGATATACGATACCATGCTCCATGATCTGGGCTCTGCTTCAGATATTGACCCTGCTGCCGTAGCCTTCTTCATCCAGGTTCTGGAGCAAGCCAAGCTTGGGGAACTGCAGCAGATGGAATGCCAGGCCACTGGGCTTGTACCTGAAGCGCTGGTACTGCGCAGCGGGCCTGCTGACGCCTATCTGGCGGTTCACACGGTGGACCAGGGCGAGGCGCTAGTCCCTCTGGCCCGCAACCGCGCGGGCACGTGGCTGTACGTCCACCAAGGCGAAGCGGACGTCCTTGGCTGGCTGCCTGCGGTCCCCGGCAATACCACCTGCGATCTACCCGAGAACGTATTGCCGGACCTGATGCTACCAGCGCCGTAGACAGACCCAGGCTAGTCAGAAAGTATGGAGATGAGGCGCAGGCCAGTCCACCTTAGCAGCAACCAATACGGGAACTGGTGGTCGCCAGACACCATTCTGACCCTGCGCCAGAGGGTGAGTGAGGAGAAGGCAACATGATTCACATCGATCGTGGGCGGATCCAAATGCCCGAGATACTAGGACCCGATCCTGGGGCGGAAGGGCCGCGGGAAACCCAGGACGCCCAGGATTTCTATGAGATGCCCCTGGAGAAGCGCCGCAAGAGGCGCTACAACTTTGCCGCCTACCGGCACCGCTCCGTACGAGAGGCACTGGGAGAACTCTTCCACGGCAAGTGTGCATTCTGCGAGAGCCAGATCTCGCCCTACGGTCCTGTGGATGTTGAGCACTACCGGCCCATGAGCGGCGTGGTCGGTGAGACGGGGCAGAGCTACCCGGACCTGTACTGGTGGCTGGCCAATGAGTGGACGAATCTGTACCCTGCCTGTGTCGAGTGCAGCCGGCCACGGTACCAAGAGTCCGCGATCTCAAAAAGCGCTGAGCCTGTGACAAGTGGCAAGGGCAGCCGCTTCCCATTGGTCGACGAGTCCCAACGGGCTGCCCTGCCCGGCGAAGAGGGCGCTGAGGAGCCGCTGTTGCTCGATCCCTGCCATGATGAGCCCGAGAAACACCTGGTCTTCACCGAGGCAGGCAGCGTGGCCAGCACGACGCCCAAGGGGCAGACGACGATTACGGTCATGGGCCTGAACCGTGCGGATCTGGTCGAAGCCCGGCGAGGTGCGGCAAGGCAGGTGGTAGGCAGCATTGAGCGAGTGCAACGGTATCGCCAGCGTATGATAATGGAGACCGAGGGTGGACCGCACTGGACCGAGATGAAAGAGGAGTTGGATATTGAACTCGAGGTTCTAAAAGAGTACACCGCTCCCGATCAAGAATACGCCGGCCTGAAACGACAGTTGGTCCAGGCATTTCTGCAGGACTTGGAGGCCGCCGAACCAATTCCAGCTTTTGAGCCGGAGGAGTTATCCTGGACCGTCCCGCCCGTAGCGGCCACTGAGACAGAGCAAGAGCAGGCACAGAAAGCCTACGCAGACTACCAGCGCTCGCTAGAGGATTATACCCTGGAGGAAAAGGGCGGCGAGAAACAGTACCTCAGCCAACGGCGCCTCATTGAACGGATCGAGATCAGCAACCTGAAGGCCCTCTCCGATATTGAACTGGATCTGACGCGTTCTCAGGGCGGCGCGACACCGTGGCTGATGCTCCTGGGCAAGAACGCCACGGGCAAGAGTACGGTTCTGCAGGCCGTGGCCCTAGCCCTGGCTGGCGAGCGCTACTTTACCAAGATCGCCTCCGAATGTGGCATCCACCCCGGCCGGTACGTCCGGCGCGGCTGCGAAAGCGGCCAGGTCCGGATTCACCTCAGCGGCTTTGGCGGCCCCTGGGTACTCACATTCTATGAGAACGCCGTCGAGTTCGAGGGCTCGTTGGGCGAGACCTCACGGGTGGAGTTTGCCAGCGATGGCACGATTCAGGGTGAGGGTGGAGGCTGGCAAGCCAAGGTCTTTGTCCTGGGTTACGGTGCAACGCGGCTGCTGCCTGGCCCGAGCGACTATTCGTCGTACGGCGTGCCCTACTCCCGGGTGAACAACCTGTTCAGTCCCTTCACCTCCCTGGTGGACGCTACGAGCTGGTTGCTTGGGTTGTCAGACGAGCGGTTCCTGCTGACCCGTTTGGCTCTGAAAGAGCTCCTTGGCCTAAATGAAGAGGACGACATCTTTCCTGAGGAGGATCGTATCATGGTCAGGGCTCACGGTACCGAGGTACCGCTGGACCTCCTGAGCGATGGCTACCAGTCGGTCGTGGCGCTCACGGTAGACATTCTGGAGATTGTCTTCAACATTTGGCCGCTGCCGGAAACCGCGGAGGGCGTTGTCCTCCTGGACGAGATCGGCGCCCACCTACACCCTTCCTGGAAAATGCGGATCGTCTCCAGCCTGCGCAGCTTTCTGCCACGGATGCAATTCATCGTTGCCACCCACGAACCGCTGTGTTTGCGGGGCCTCTACGACGGAGAGGTGGCCGTCATGCGCCGCGACGCCAACCAGGTGGTGCGAGCGATCACCGATCTGCCTTCGGTACAGGCGCTGCGCGTCGACCAGTTGCTCACCTCGGAGCATTTTGGCCTGCTGACGACTCGCTCGCTGCACATTGAGGAGCAGTTCACCGAGTACTATGAGCTCCTGGCCAAGCGGTCGCTGACGGACGAGGAGAAAGAGCGCCGGGAGGACCTGAAGAGCGAGCTGGAACGCCACGATCAGTTGGGCCGGACCCGGCGCGAGCGCCTTATGCTGGAGGCCATCGACCGCTACCTGGCCACCGAGCCCGAGTCTCTGGGCACCCCGCAGGCCCAAACACGGCGGGATGAGCTCGACCAGGAACTCGATGACATTCTGGAGAGTTGAGGAGGAGGCGCTGGCATGATCAAGATTGACCGCTCGCGGGTATCCGAGCCAGAGATCCTGACCAAACCTTTCCCGGGCGGCAAGACCGAAAAGCAGCGGGCCATCGACCACTATGCACCGAATCCTGAACGAACAGACAGCTTTGAATTTCAGCGCTACAGCCATGGAACGGTAAAGACTGCGCTGAACGAGCTGTTCCATGGCAAATGCGCCTACTGTGAGAGCAAGATCATCGGAACCCAGCCAACTGACGTCGAACACTTTCGGCCCAAGGGCGCAGTCAAGGTCGAGGGAAAGCTGGAGCGGCCCGGCTACTACTGGCTGGCCGCCGATTGGGACAATCTACTGCCATCTTGCATCGACTGCAACCGGGAGAGGAACCAGGAGTTTCCTGACACCACGATCAAGCTAGCGGGCAAGGCCAACTGGTTCCCCGTCGAAGGGACGCGGATCAAGAGCCACGAAAAGGATGTCTACACGGAGGAAGCGTGCCTCCTTCTCCATCCCTGCCACGACGACGCGCTGGAGCACCTGGAGTTTACCGTGGAAGGTATCGTCCGCGGTGTGGACCGGAGGGGCGAGGTCTCCACAGAAGTCTTTGCCCTGGATCGCAATGGCCTGGTTGCTCTGCGACGGGACCACGCAAGGCGCGTTCTTGGCCAGAAGAAGCGCGTGCGAAAGCGACTACAACGGCTGGCCCAGGACGACCAGGCAGAGAAGAGGGACGACCTGATCGACGAGATCGAGGATCTCTTTTCCTACGCCCCGGAGGAAGAAGAGTACGCGGGTATGGCTCGCCAGATCATCAGCCGCGCCCTGGAAGAGTACCGCGTTTTTGCTCAAGCTCACCTGACGGCGGAACAACAAGCGTTTTTCGAAGAGCAAATCGCAAAGTACCACTGGCCGACCAGGGACTAGCACTGGCAAGGAGCCAGTCGCTGGCGCGAACCGTCATTCTGGTGGCTACATGAGGGTGATCATATCAGCGTGGAGCGAGCATCCTCAGATGCGAGCGGGCTGCAGCCCTGCGCCAGATCGTTCCGCATCAGGTTTCCTGCCACGCCTGCCAGGAAACCTCGCGATGGATGCTCCACTCCACAGGCAGTTAGAATGCTGCGACCCAGGGCTAGGACGAACTATCACCCTCGGGCGCTGTTTCCAGGATATCGCGCAGCTTTTCGACATCGTTTTGGTTCTGCCGCCGCCCTATCCAGGTAAATACGGGCCCCAGGAACTTGAGCCAGCCGGAGGGTTTGACATCGGCGACCAGAGTGAACTGGGTGCCGCCTTCCACAGGCGCCACCCGATAGCCGCCGCGGCCCAGCAAGGGCCCGCCGGTGAATTCCCATTCTACGCTCACGCCGGGTTCGTAGGAAACGACGCGCCATTCGGCCCTCTGGTTTCCGGCCAGGGTATAGCCGGCGGTTCCGGGACCCACCGGCCCATCGGACTGCAAGCCGGACTCATTCACTCCGGTCCGCCAGCTGGCATCGTTGGCGGTGTCGATTACATAGTCCCATACGACGTCCACCGGACGGGAGATTGTGGTCGTGCCGTTCATCTCCAAGGGTTGTCTCCTTGTTCTAGCTAGACGGTTTTCCCGAACCAATCGTAGTAGCTATCCAGCTCTCCCTTGTAGAGAGAGAACCTGTCGGGCTCCGGCTCAAAGTCCCAGGACGTGTGCTTCCCGGACGCCAGGACCGTGTGCAGGAAGCCGCGCGCGCGTTGGCTCTCGACGATCCTCTGGTACAGCGCGCCGGCGTCCCAGCGCTCACGGACCAGCGCCTCGAATTCCGCTTCAATGCTTTGGTAATCCGGAATCCCGGCCAGGTTCTCGAGCTCCAGTGGATTGCCCTCCAGGTCGTAGAGCTGCGCGGGATCGATGGGGCAGCTCACATACTTGTACCGGCCCTTCCGTACCATGAACATGGGGGCGGGGGTGCCGCCGTCAAAGTTCTCGCAGAAGACCGTGTCGGGCCAGTCCTCCGTATCCCCGTCCAGGAGCCCGGTGAGGCTGTTGCCATCGATGGTCGAGACGATGCCTGAACCTGGATCGATGCCCGCCGTCTCCAACAGGGTTGGATAGAGGTCAACCAAAGACACACTCAATTTGACGCGCTTCGGTTTGAAACGCCCGGGCGCAGACACAACGAGGGGAACCCGGCTGGAATCCTCGTAGAAATGCTTCTTCCACCACAGGCCTCGCTCGCCGAGCATGTCGCCGTGGTCGGCGGCAAAGACAATCCAGGTCTTCTCGTCCAGCCCCGTTCTTTTCAGAACCTCGAGCAGCCTGCCGATCTTGTCATCCACATAGCTGACGTTGGCATAGTAGGCCCGCCGGACATTCATCAACTGGCGGTCCGTGAGATTCAGGTCGTTGAAGCGATACATGCCTGCGAATCTGCGGCTGTGCGGGTCCTGCTCACGCTCGGGGATGGATGGGACGCGGGGCAGATCGATCTCTTCCGGATCGTAGAGATCCCAGAATCTCTTGCGGGCCAAATAGGGCTCATGGGGATCGCTGAAGGAGACGGTCAGGAAAAAGGGGCGCTGATCACCGCTCATAGCAATCTGGTACAGTTTTCCTTCGGCCTTGAAGGCGACCTCGTCGTCGTAGGCGAGCTGGCGGCATTCCTCACAGGGACCGACGTGCTGGAAGGTTTTGGCGGCCAGGGCGTGTTTGTCGCCAAACCTGTCCCAGTCCTCGGTCCAGACAAAGTCGGAGGGGTAAATATCCGTGGTGAGGCGTTCCTCGTAGCCATGCAGTTGGTCGGGACCCACAAAGTGCATCTTGCCGCTCAAGCAGGTCTGGTAGCCGGCGCTCCGGAGATAGTGCACGAAGGTTGGGACCGAGGCCCAGAATTCGGAGCCATTGTCAAAGATGTCTATGGTTGATCCCAGGCGGCCGGACAGCATGGAGGCGCGGGAGGGAACGCAGAGCGGATTGTTACAGTATGCATTTTCAAAGACCACGCCTCGCTCAGCAAGTCGGTCCAGGTTTGGCGTCCTGGAGACTCTGTTTCCATAGAATGACAACGAAGAGGCACTCAGTTGATCTGCTTGCAGGAACAGAATATTGGGTTTCATGCTGCGCACGGCTCCTTTACTGGGCCCCTTTGAATCGCTTGACATTGCAGAAGAGCATGAAGGACCCGGTTCCAGGTGTCTGTTGGTGGCCCGCGCTTTGATCGAACTGAGAGTAGGCTGAGAAAAGCCTCACGCTCAAGGCGGCGAATAGCGCTGTTTGCCCCAGGCCAGAAGGCTTTCCAGGTAGCGCGATTTTATCTGCTGGCTGGCCAGCGACTGTTTGATGGGCGGCAACTTGAGGATGACGCCCAAAATGGCCGCCATGGCCCGATGGCTGGCCAGCGCACGGTTGTCAAAGATCAGGTCCTGGAGCCCCCCACGCTCGATGGCCATCACCACGGTTCGGTGGGTAGAGTCCAGCGGCGTGATGACACGCTCCGGGCGAGATTCTAACCGGAGGCCTTGACTGGGGCAAACGCTAGCACAAACACCGCATCCCAGACAGAGGTCCTCATTCAACCAAGCCTTGCGCTGGTTGGGGCGGTGGGGGTCGTTGGCCGAGACCAGCGTCATCGCTTCGACGGGACAGACATTGACGCACTTGCCACAGCCGGTGCACGCCTCAGGCTGGATACGAGGGACAAAGTTACTGGTGTGGACCGGGTTCAGCCAGCCAAATCGACGGGCGGCGATCATCGCCTCACAGCAGCAGCCACAGCAGTTGCAGATAAAGGCCACTTG
The DNA here is from genome assembly GCA_963783445.1 of uncultured Chloroflexia bacterium. GTDB lineage: Bacteria > Chloroflexota > Anaerolineae > JAAYZQ01 > JAAYZQ01 > CAWANP01. The sequence goes on from CAWANP010000004.1 coordinate 789,077, forward strand.
ATGGCGTACGTTCTCCCCGAATTGAACCAAGTTGTGGTCCTGGGCCTGTTGGAGAAGATCCAGTCCTTCGGCGACGTCCACCTCACGGGCAAAGTCGTGTTGGATGAGCGATGCAGCCACGCCGCCAAAGGTCATACAGATATCCATGGGCGCGTCGCAGGCCCGGCCCACGTGCTCCATTTTGTGGCGGCAGTAGCAGATGCTGATGCCCCGCTGGGTAGCGGTCTTGATGACCTCGCTGGCTCGCTCATAGTCCAGGACGTGCAGCGCATTGTCTTGGGAAAGGGCTGCTTCCTGGACAAACACCCGGCCGAGCTGGGTTTCGCCATGGGTGAAAAGTGCCTTGATAAACTCTTCTTCCACGTTCATGTACTGGTAAAAGAGTTCGGCCAATACCTTCTGGTTGACATCCCCACGGATCCGCATCATGGAGAACTCAAAAAAGCCCGCCATCGGAGGAGGCAGCATATAGCGCTGCTGCCCCTGACCCAGCACGACATCCAACAGGATCGCCCTGCCGGCCAGCTCGTCCAGCACCCGCTGTGCGTCGGCCGAGTCCATCTTCCACCTCTGGGCAGCCTCTTGGACCGAGAAGAGCTTGATCGGCAGCAGAGCTACCAGCCCGGCCTCACGCTCGCTGAAAAGCATCTCGAGAATGCCGTACAGCACGTCCGAAGGGGGCGCGCCCTGGGGGAAGCGGTTGAGTCTACCAACGAGTTCAGGATAGCCTGATCTGATTGTACGGTGCGCCATTTCTCCGTCCCCGATTACACATGAGAGCAACTCCGCTCGGTGTCAACCTTTTTCTGGTACGAGAAGATTCGAGGGGGCCATGATAGCATCGATCTCTTCCCTCGTCAAATGAGCTACATTCACGTCAGCCGATACGCCACCTCAAATTGAAATCCGGTCGTGCCGAAACGAGGTCTTGAGCCAGGAAGACACCAAGAATGTGCAGGTACCGAAACAAGGGAGGAGCGACAATTGGAACAAGTTTGGGAGCAAGGGGGTAAGGACCGGAAGGGAGGGAGCGTCCAGAGAACATCCGGGGCAGCAACCCCGGTGGACCGGGAGGCGGTGGGGGGCCGTTGTGGAAAGGCTGGTCTTTCTACTGTCCCCGGCCACGAGCGATAGACTGTTTCTCCTCCTTTTGAAGAGAGCGCAGAGGTTTGGGCCACCTCTGCGCTCTTTGCGTTGTCAAGAGAGAGACTTCCAAAACAGGGCAAATGCATTTGGGCTTCGCGCCAAAGAAACCGGTTTTTTTGTGCTGGAAGAACATAGAACTCGCGAGAACGGAACACGTTGATAGCCCAGGCTCGCACTCATGGCGCAAAAACCCGGTTTCTGGTCTGCAAACGCTACTGCCCTGCTTCCAAAGTTCAACAAAACTGCGGAAGTCTGGACCGCAACAGACCTCGGAGATTTTGGACGAACCGAGGAGTTCGCAACCTCCGAGGTCCAGGCATTACTTCATATAGTTACCGGCGTTGACGCGGCCGTAGCCGTAAAAGTCATCGCGGCCCGGCTTGCCCAGGTCATCGGAGGATTGGCGCAGGGCGACCTGGACGAGGGAGGGTTTGAGCTCGCCGCCATGGGCGCCGATGATCAGCGCGGCTACACCCGAAGCGTAGGCGGCCGCCACGCCCGTTCCCTCCGCCCAGAAATAGCTGGCGTAGCCCGGCTCCAGGTCGCTGCCGGTGCTCAGGACCAGGTCAAAAACGAAACAGTCGTGGACGACAGGTCCCACTTCGCACATCTCGTCGCTTGCATAGCTCACGTCACCACCGGGGGCGGCCAGGTCGACGAAGGAGTCGCCATAGTTGCTGTAGCGCGTGGGCGTATCCAGGTCGGCGTCCTGTGAACCAGCCGCCCAGCCCACGGGCGTCGTGGCCGCTACCGTCAGCACGCCCTCGGCCTCGGCCGGCAGGTGGATCATCAGTTCGTCGTCAGGGTTGGTCCCGGGACCACCATCACGGGCATAGTCACCCGCCGCGGCGACGACGGTCGTGCCCTGCGCGTAGGCATAGGCTGTTGCCCTGCTCATGGCATTGACCAGCTCGGTGACCTGCTGGGCGCTCACCCACTGGCCGGTGCTCGCGTCCTGGTAGCCCTGTCGTACCAAGGCCGCCCCCAGGCTCAGGTTCACCAGGTCGGCCTCAGCCTGGACAGCTTTGACGATGCCCGCCAGGATCCAGGCAAAGGGTCCGCTGCCATCATCCCGGACAACTTTGGTCAGGAGCAACTCCGCCTCGGGCGCGACGCCCAGAAGGCCAAAACCATTGTCAGCAGCAGCAATGATGCCTGCCACGTGGGTACCGTGGCTGAACACATCGGGCTGGGCGTAGAGCAGTGTTTCGTCGGTGAGGTTCGTGCTCAGGGCAAAATTGACATTAGGATAGAGGTCCACGTGGTCCAGGTCAAAGCCGGTATCCAGCACGGCCACACGCACCCCAGCGCCCCGGTGGCCCTTGTCCCAGGCATCGAAAGCGTCCACAGCGTCGTGGCCCCACTGCAGATCGGCGAAAAACTCGTCATCCCAGACCGGGCTGTGTAGGGTCTGGACCGTGACCGCCTCCTGGTAGCCGGGGATGAACCACTGCAACTCCACGTTGGGCACCACGGCCCGGACGCCAGGTAAGCTGGATACCGCAGCGACAAAACCGGGATCCGGCGAATCAGCCACCAGGATCCCAATCTCCGGGATGGTCCGGGCAATGGTTGCGCCAGCAGCCTGCACTTCTCCGGTGAGGCCCGCCGGCAGCCTATTTCCTTCGGCGACGATCAGATACGAGACATCCTGCGTCTGGGCCAGCGCGGGCACGGCCATGGTGGCCAGCACCGCAACGGCAGCAAGAACCGCTAGTGTTCGTTTCAAACCGCTCATCCTTCCTCCAGACCCGCATTTACCCGTTCTGGTTCCGCTGACCCCACCTTCAGGGGTCCCGGATCCGGTCTGCGAGAAAATTGTCGACACATTCCAGATCTGACCAGACCTGGTTCGACAAGACTGGACTTCATTGCCCACGCAAGACTGGTCGTCGACTGGGTAGTAGTAAGGGAAAGAACACCTGCGGGCGAGTTGCAGGCGACGGGCGAGATGGCGGCAGTATAGCATGTCTGGAGGGTATTGTCAACAACGGCTACTATGCAGCAACCCAACGGTCTGACCGGTTGGAGACCTTTGCTCATTGGCAGGACAGACCGTTCCGCTTCACCGCGGAGTGAGCATCCCTGATGCGAGCGCTGCCATCACGGCCGAGCTATCCGTGCCGCATCAGGGGATGCTCCACTCCTCACGAAAATTGGACTCTTCTTCACCGCGGAGTGAGCATCCCTGATACGAGCGCTGCCATCACGGCTGAGCTATCTGTGCCGCATCAGGGGATGCTCCACTCCTCACGAAAATTGGACTCTTCTTCACCGCGGAGTGAGCATCCCTGATGCGGGCGCTGCCATCACGGCCGAGCTATCCGTGCCGCATCAGGGGATGCTCCACTCCTCACGAAAATTGGACTCTTCTTCACCGCGGAGTGAGCATCCCTGATGCGAGCGCTGCCATCACGGCCGAGCTATCCGTGCCGCATCAGGGGATGCTCCACTCCTCACGAAAATTGGACTCTTCTTCACCGCGGAGTGAGCATCCCTGATGCGAGCGCTGCCATCACGGCCGAGCTATCTGTGCCGCATCAGGGGATGCTCCACTCCTCACGAAAATTGGACCGTTCTTCACCGCGGAGTGAGCATCCCTGATGCGAGCGCTGCCATCACGGCCGAGCTATCCGTGCCGCATCAGGGGATGCTCCACTCCTCACGAAAATTGGACCGTTCTTCACCGCGGAGTGAGCATCCCTGATGCGGGCGCTGCCATCACGGCCGAGCTATCCGTGCCGCATCAGGGGATGCTCCACTCCTCACGAAAATTGGACTCTTCTTCACCGCGGAGTGAGCATCCCTGATGCGAGCGCTGCCATCACGGCTGAGCTATCTGTGCCGCAGCAGGGGATGCTCCACTCCCCAATACGAGATCAATCGGTGCGCACGAGGAGCGGCAGGAAGAGACGCTGGACGGGACGGTACGGAGGCGGATCGTCGACCATGGCCACCAGGCGGTTGAAGGCGTCCAGCACCTCGTTCGCCTCGAACTGGCAGTGCCCATAGCGCGCCGCAGTCCTTGCCTCGTGCAGGGCAATGTTGTCGGCGTCGATGATCTTGGCCCGGTACCGGGTCATCTGCCAGTAGGGCACGACGTGGTCACCCGTGGTGTGCAGCGTGACCAGTGGCGCTTCCAGCTTGCCGCTGGTCTGGTAGCCAGCCTCGATCTCGGCCAGAGCGGCGGCATCCGCCCCATAACGTTTGATCAGGCGGTTCAGGCGGCCGTCGTCGCTCGAGCCGGTATAGACCCGATCCACGTTGTCAAAGGGCTGGCCGCCCAACTTACCCCTGGCATCGTTGGTGCCCACAATGTTGTAGCTGAGCACTCTATAGATGGCCTCTTCCCTGGCGCCGGGCTGGAGGGGATCATAGGGCATTTGGGTGACCTGCAACAGTTGGCTCACCTTGCTGGCATTGGCCGGCTCCTGAAGCGCGGGCAGCACCGTGGTCTCATAGTAGGCTTCCCAGCCCAGCACCAGCCAGGCGGGGATGTCGACCGCGCTGCCCGGTATCAAACCAGGGAAGAAATAGTCAAAGACGGCGCGCATATCGCCCAGGTGGTTGATCTGGTGGGCGAAATCACCATAGGGCCCGCACAGGGCCAGTCCACCGTCAAAGACCTGGGGGCTGCCCTCCACGGCCAGAACCGTAGTGAGTCCCCCTTCGGACACGCCCAACAGGTAGACCGTGCCAGGTGTGCCCTTTGCCTTGGCAAAAATGTCCACCACGTCTATCAGGTCGGCCAGGCCCTGGCGCACGGCCAGCCCGTTGGTGCTATAGCCGGTCGTGGCAAAGCCATAACCCTGGCTGGTGATGACATCGGCCACCGAGTAGTTGGTGCCGGGCAGGACCATCTGGTCCTCGGGGATGCCCACCGGCACGGTGGGCCACACGTAGCCGTGGGCATAGACCACCAAGTCGCCGTTCCACAGGGCGCCAGGCGGCATGCAGATGCGGTAGGTGGCGCCGCTGTCCTGGACGCCATCGGGGTCGCAGGCCGCAGACGCCAGGGACTGCAGCGCCTCAGGGAGTGGTTTTGGCGGCAGCAAGGACGCCGGGGGCTGAGCCGCGGCTGAAGCAGGCACCGAGACCAGGAGTACGGCGAGAATCAGGGCAAGTCGCGACCATCGTCCTGAGAACATGGGGAACCCCTTTCCAAATCACGGTGCGGTTCTTTGCCACTCACCAACCAGAGACTTGCCCTCCAGTTTGACAAGAATGAGGTTGGGCTGCATAATAAACCAGTCGAACTGTGCAAGATTCTATTCTAACCAGATCTGGGTACAAGTCAAACTCAGAGGTCCGCATACTGAATCGGCAATGCTCAACTGCGGGATCCCGGTACTGGCTACCGGTCTGGCAAGCCAAAGTGAGGCCCAGGGTGAAGGCTCTTGTGAGCCGCGCCTATCCTGAGATTTCAGATCGACCAGCAGGTAGCTCAGGCCGGCATCGAGTGGGAGGTGGTCAGTTGGAGCATGACCTGCCTCCGACGGGCCATGTACGAGAGGGATGAGCTGACTGGGTTGCACAAGCTGAGACAGCGCGGCATAGTCACGGCTGTGCTTGGCACAATCAGCGAGAACGCTGCAATGATCGAGGTGGCTGGAGCGGTTGGCTTCCGGCCAGGATCAACAACCCTCTGGTATACAAAACCGGTAGACAAGTCGGAAAAGGATCGAGGTACGAGTTCGGGGAAGGTTTGCGGATAAGGCTTGCGGACCACTCCAACAAGGAGGCGCGCGATGTTTGAGCTACCCGAGTACGTCACCCTGGCCAGGCAGATGAACGAAACTCTGAGGGGCAAGACGGTTCAGAAGGGGCAACTGGGCAACAGCCCCCACAAGTTTGTCTGGTACAACAGGAGTTCCGAGGAATTTGAGCAGTTGACGGCGGGCAGGTCGGTAGGAAAAGCTCACGCCAGGGGCAGGTGGCTCTTTGTCCCACTCGAGCCGGGGTACGTCCTGCTGTTTGGGGAATGCGGGGGCAAGATGCTCTACCACGCTCCAGGGGCAAAGCTCCCGAAAAAGTACCACCTGTACATCACCTTTGAGGACGGCTCTTTTCTGACCGAGACGACCCAGATGTGGGGCGCAATGGAGCTGTACGAAGCGGGCGACGAGTTGAACAGAGAATACGTAAAAGACATGAGGACCACGCCCAACGATCCGGCCTTTACTCCCGGCTATTTCTACGCACTCGTCGATGAGCTTACGGCAGGCAAGAAGCGGAGCGCAAAGGCACTGCTGACGCAGGACCAGCTCATCCCAGGATTGGGCAATGCCATCGCCCAGGACATCCTGTTCAGGGCCCGGCTTCATCCCCGGCATCCCATCGCCGAGCTGAACGCAGAGCAGAAAGAGGTCCTGTACCAGGCCATTGTCGACACGGTCGCCGAGGTAATCGACAAGGGCGGGCGCTACGACGAGTACGACCTGTACGGGGAGCGAGGCGGGTACGTACGCGTCATGGACAAGAACGCGGTCAAGCGCCCCTGTCCAACGTGCGGCGGCGAGGTGCAAAAGATCCAGTACCTCGGCGGGGCATGCTACTTGTGTCCCGCATGCCAGGCATGAGGCTTGAGGGAGTCGAGGTATGAGGGTATTGGTTGCCGGATCGACCGGCTATCTGGGGCGCTACGTCGTCCAGGAATTCAAGAAACGAGGCCACTGGGTCCGCGCCCTGGCGCGAAATCCAGAACGATTGGCGGAGACAGGCCCATTTCTGGCCCCCGCCGTGCGGGACCAGATAGACGACCTGTTCGTCGGCGAGGTCACCGAGCCCGAGACACTGGCGGGCTTGTGTGATGGCATCGAGGTCGTTTTCTCTTCCGTGGGCATGACCCGTCAGACGGACAAGTTGACCTTTCAGGATGTAGACTACCAGGGCAACAAAAACATCCTGGAGCGCGCCCTGGAAGCCCCGGTCGGGAAGTTCATCTACGTCTCGGTGTACAACGCCCAGTTGGTTGAACATCTGGCCATCATCAAGGCCCACGAAGACTTTGTGCGCGTGTTGCAGGGCTCGGGCCTGCCGCACACGATCATCCGGCCTACCGGCTACTTCTCAGACATGGGCGAGTACTTGCAGATGGCGAAATCCGGGCGAGCCTACCTGGTGGGAGACGGTGAGAACCGCATGAACCCAATCCACGGTGCCGACCTGGCCCAGCTCTGCGCTGATGCGATCATCAGCGGTGACTCCCAGGTTCCGGCCGGGGGTCCGGTGGTCTATAGCATGAACGAGGTCGCGGAGCTGGCCTTTTCGATCCTGGGCAAGCCGCCCAAGGTCATGCACATCCCAGCCTGGATGGCGAGTGTGGGGGTCAAAACCGTGCGATTGTTCAACCGGCACGCCGCCGATCTTTTTGACTTTTTTGTCACCGCGGGCGAGGTCGAAAGCATTGCGCCCCAATTTGGCAGCCACACCCTGGACGAACATTACCGGGCGCTGCTTCAATCAGATGATAATCTAGACTCCGCAACTCCGAGGAGCGCCAGCGACAGACTGTCCTGAGCGCGGTCAGAATGACATGAATCCTGTCACTGGTCGCTGGGCTGCGGTCAGGAGACCTTGCCCAACAGAGAGTACTTGCCGAACGGGGACCATGGCATGGAAACTGGTGAGTGGGTGGTTCAGGGAGGCATGCCGGAGCGCTTCCGAGGCAAGGCCGCGCTGCTCTATGACGAGGCATTCGGCCCAAAGCTCTCGGTAGCCGTCCGGTCGGGCGAGAAGCGCATCGCCCTGCTAGAGGAATCCATGGTGCCAGCGTTCGCCCTGGTCGCCCTGGCCGGCGATGAACTGGCCGGCGTGGCGGGTTTCCAGACACCGGAAGGGTCCTTCACCGGCGGATTGGTGTCGGGCAGCGCGGCGTACAAAAACCTGGTCTCGCAGTTGGGCTATTTGAAGGCCAGTTGGGCGGCGGCCATCTTCAGCCTGTACGAACGAAAGGCGAAGCCAGGAGAACTGCTGATGGACGGCATCGCCGTCCGCAGCGATTTTCGGGGGCAAGGCATCGGAGGCCGGCTGCTGGACGATATCGCCGTGTACGCTCGGGAAAACGGCTACGAGCGGGTCCGGCTGGACGTGATCGACACCAATCCCGGGGCCAGGAAGCTGTACGAGCGGAAGGGCTTTCAGGCGGTCAAGACCCACAATTTCTCCTACCTACGCTGGCTGCTGGGTTTTGGTGGTTCGACGACCATGAACCTGCGGGTTGGCTGACGGGTTTTGAGCTGGCCGGTCAGAGAACAGGGCTGAATTATTATGTCGAATGAAGAGGGCGAGGCAGAAGTTCAGAGACCGGAGGTAGAGATCGCCGCACAAGAGGCGATGTTCCACTTACGGGAGTCCGCCATTCGGGCCGCTATCCAGAAACTGAACCTTGCCAGTGGGAGTTTTGGCCTGGATGCCGGCTGCGGAATCGGCCTTATCACGCAGGTGCTCTCGGAGGCTGTCTCGCCTGGCGGGCACGTGACCGGCATGGACCTCTCCTCCGAGTTTCTGGCGCATGCTTCGGCCCGGCTTGAAAGCCAGGGCCTGCGAGAACAGGTCAGCTTTCGCCATGGCGACGTCAACCAACTGCCTTTTGAGGACGGCGAATTCGATTGGGTCTGGAGTATGGACACGCTCTGGCCCGGCCCCAAAGAGATGGGCTGTCCCGCCGAGGATCCCTTCCTGATGGTGAGAGAAATGACCCGGGTGGTTCGGCCAGGCGGAACCGTCGCCCTCCTATTCTGGTCTTCACAGAAACTGCTTCCGGGCCACCCGCTCTTGGAGGCGAGGCTAAATACGACTTCTCAGGCAACCGCACCTTTCGGAGAGGGCATGGTACCGGACCAGCACGTGCTGCGCGGACTGGCCTGGCTTCGCGCGACAGGACTGGAGGACGTCACGGCAGACACTATCGTCGCCGATGCATCGGCACCGCTTGCAGATTCAGTTCGCGATGCCCTGGCCTTGAGCTTCCCCATGTTCTGGGGAGGTGTCGAAGATGAAGTATCACGAGAAGACTGGGCCGAGTACCAGCGGCTGTGCCAGCCAGATTCCCCCGATTTTGTACTCGACGATCCGGACTACTATGCCTTCCTGACCTACACCATGTTTCGCGGAATGGTCGTCTGATCAACCGGGTGCCATATGACCATCCACCAGCTCGTGGCCAGGAGCAGGTGATCTGGAGAGACTACAACGAATTGGGAAAGGAGCGAATGGGTGGCGCCAGCGAGGTGGAGTGAGCATCCTCAGATGCGAACGGGCTGCGTCCCAGTATGCTGCACATCACGCAGGAGGGTTGGATTCCCGCCTGCGCGGGAATGACAGATCTCAGAATGACGTGGAGCGAGCATCCCCAGATGCGAATGGGCTGTATGCCAGTAGGCTGCACATTGCGCACCAGGGGATCCTCCACTCCGCAGGAGGGTAAACGCGAGGTGGACCATCTATGAATGAACTGCTGTTCCAGCCCCAAGAACACCGTGAGGCCGGACGCCTGTTGGGGGAGTTTCTGGCGGACCACGAAACCGAGCTTCACGACCGGCCAGTGCTGCCCGAGATCGACCGGGAGGCCATACAGAGGATCTTGAATGAGCCTTTCCCCGAGGAAGGCAAGACGCTCGAAGAACTGTTTCACGAGTTCCGCGACATCGTCGTACCCAATTCCACCAACGTGGCGCATCCACGCTTTCTGCCCTACGTACTGCCCTCACCCAACGGCATCTCGGCCATCGCCGACGCGCTGGCCAGCACCCTGAATCAGAACTGCAACATGTGGACCCTGTCACCGGCGGCCAACGCCATCGAACAGCGCATCATCTCCTGGTTCCACGAGCTGTTCTCGTTCCCTGAGGGCAGCGGCGGCATCATCACCAGTGGCGGTTCCATGGCCAATCTGACGGCATTGACCCTCGCGCGTGACACCTATCTCGGGGCTTCTGCGCGGTGGGAAGGGATCCAGTCCAGGAACTCACCGCTGATGCTCTATCTTTCGGATCAGGTTCACAACAGCAGCGACAAGGCAGCCGTGATCCTGGGACTGGGGCTGGACCACGTCCGGCATATCCCGTGCGACGAGCAGTTCCGGATGCGCATGGACCTGCTCAAGGAGGCGGTCCTGGAGGACCGGCGCGCGGGCTTGAGCCCCTTCTGCGTCGTTGGGTCAGCCGGGACCGTTACGACCGGAGCCATCGATCCGCTGGATGATCTGGCGGATTTCTGCGGAGAGGAATGCCTGTGGCTACACATCGACGGGGCCTTTGGCGCCCTGGCGGTCCTGAGTGACAAGCTGCGGCCCAAGCTGCAGCCGGCCGGCCGGGCTCATTCCCTGTCACTGGACCCGCACAAGTTCCTGTTTGCTCCGCTGGAGGCCGGCTGCCTCCTGGTGCGCGATGCCCAGGCCATGAAATCCACCTTCAGTTTTGTCCCCAGCTACCTGTCGATGGAGTCTGATACCGACTTTTTGAACTATGCCGAATATGGCCCCCAGCTCTCGCGCAGCTTCAAGGCGCTGAAGGTATGGTGGTCGCTACGCGCCTTTGGGCGAAATGCCTATGCCCGGGCGATGGATGATCTCTGCGACCTGGCCGCCTACATGGGGGAGCGGACCCGCAGCGAGCCGGCATTGGAACTGATGGCGCCGGTCACGCTGACCGCGGTTTGCGTACGATGCCGCGATCTCTCAGACCTGCAGAACGAGCGCGTGCTCGCTCGCCTGCTGGCCGAGGATGTCGCGTTCCTTGGCCGGGCACAGGTCAAGGGCAAGTTCTGTCTTCGGGCCTGTTTCATGAATCTACGGACGACACGCGAGGACGTGGATCGCATCCTCGACGAGATCATCCGTATCGGTCGAGAGGAGCTTGGGGCAAAAGCATCACCCCCCCGCCGCGGAGTGAGCATCCCCGATGCGAACGGACGAGATTCCGCAGGCGCAGATCATTCCGCATCAGGGGATGCTCCACTCCTCGGAGAAAACCACGCGGAGTGAGCATCCCCGATGCGAGCGGTTGAGATACCCCGGACGCAGATCACTCCGCATCAAGGGATGCTCCACTCCTCGGAGAAAACCATGCGGAGTGAGCATCCCCGATGCGAGCGGTTGAGATACCCCAGACGCAGATCATCCGCATCAGGGGATGCTCCACTCCTCGGAGAAAACCACGCGGAGTGAGCATCCCCGATGCGAACGGTTGAAATCCCCCAGACGCAGATCATTCCGCATCAGGGGATGCTCCACTCCTCGGAGAAAACCACGCGGAGTGAGCATCCCCGATGCGAGCGGTTGAGAATACCCCAGGACGCAGATCATTCCGCATCAGGGGATGCTCCACTCCTCGGAGAAAACCACGCGGAGTGAGCATCCCCGATGCGAGCGGTTGAGATACCCCGGACGCAGATCATTCCGCATCAGGGGATGCTCCACTCCTCGGAGAAAACCATGCGGAGTGAGCATCCCCGATGCGAGCGGTTGAGATACCCCGGACGCAAATCATTCCGCATCAGGGGATGCTCCACTCCTCGGAGAAAACCACGCGGAGTGAGCATCCCCGATGCGAACGGATGAGATCCCCCGGACGCAGATCATTCCGCATCAGGGGATGCTCCACTCCTCGGAGAAAACCACGCGGAGTGAGCATCCCCGATGCGAGCGGTTGAGATACCCGGACGCAGATCATTCCGCATCAGGGGATGCTCCACTCCTCGGAGAAAACCACGCGGAGTGAGCATCTCCGATGCGAACGGTCGAGATACCCCGGACGCAGATCATTCCGCATCTGGGGATGCTCCACTCCTCGGAGAAAACCATGCGGAGTGAGCATCCCCGATGCGAGCGGTTGAGATACCCCGGACGCAGATCATTCCGCATCAGGGGATGCTCCACTCCTCGGAGAAAACCACGCGGAGTGAGCATCCCCGATGCGAACGGTTGAAATCCCCCAGACGCAGATCACTCCGCATCAGGGGATGCTCCACTCCTCGGAGAAAACCACGCGGAGTGAGCATCCCCGATGCGCGAATCCGACGCAGATTCCGCATCGGGGATGCTCCACTCCTCGGAGAAAACCACGCGGAGTGAGCATCCCCGATGCGAACGGTGAATCCATCATTCTGCATCAGGGGATGCTCCACTCCTCGGAGAAAACCACGCGGAGTGAGCATCCCCGATGCGAGCGGTTGAGATACCCCGGACGCAGATCATTCCGCATCAGGGGATGCTCCACTCCTCGGAGAAAACCACGCGGAGTGAGCATCTCCGATGCGAACGGACGAGATACCCCGGACGCAGATCATTCCGCATCAGGGGATGCTCCACTCCTCGGAGAAAACCATGCGGAGTGAGCATCCCCGATGCGAACGGTTGAGATACCCCGGACGCAGATCATTCCGCATCAGGGGATGCTCCACTCCTCGGAGAAAACCACGCGGAGTGAGCATCCCCGATGCGAACGGATGAGATACCCCGGACGCAGATCACTCCGCATCAGGGGATGCTCCACTCCTCGGAGAGACTATCGTTGCGAACGAATGGCCCTCTTGAGAGCGCCTCGCCGGAGCCATAGGCCGTAGCCAACAAGAGACCCGCCAAGCAGCAGGAAGGCCAGCGGTCCGAGCGGCTGCCCACCGGTCGCCGGAAGCTCCTCATCTGAGGCTGCTCCATGCGTGATGCGCCCATCGAGGCTTGCGGACACGGGACTGTTGGCCTGGATAAAGTTTCGTACCTCGTCCCGAACATCGATGGCCGTATCCTCAAAGGCCAGGTCGGCAAAGAGGTCCTTGTAGCCACTGGCGTACAACCCCTGGTAGTTGGTCGTCGCCACCTTGTAGGTCGCTGCCGGGTCAAGGGCGCTGTAGCCCGATGCCGCGTCGGCCGGATCGTTGAGTAGCTGGACGTCGGTCGCCTTTCCATCGGCGATGTTGAAGCGCGTCCCGGCTACCTGAGAGAAAAAGTCCGAGCCCTCGTACGAAGCGCTGAGATCGAGCAGTTCCTGCACCTGCGCTCCCGTCATCTCGTAGACATAGATCACGTTGGTGTAGGGCAAGGCCGTACGCAGGTCCTCTTCCAGGATGTCACCCGGCGGGATCGGCTGCCGGAAGCTGCTTGAGGTCGAGAGGGCCATGTGCGCCGCGGCCTCTGAGCGAAAGATGTCCATGACAAAGTTGCCCAACACCGATTCGCTCTTTTCCTTACCTTCGGTGGATAGCTCGACGCTGGCACTGCCGATGGCCTCAAAGAGAGGCGCATACTCGGGGTCCGCCTCCAGCTCGGCCTGCATGTCAGCCACCCGCTGCGCTGTCTCCGGGTCCTCCGGAAGGTCAGCGCTCATGCGCACCAGGCCTCCGCCGACGTCCGACAGTTCACCTCCGGTGAAGGTCAGGTCTACCTTGTTCATGTAGGTGAGGTACTGATAGGGCGCGATAAAGTAGGTATCGGTACCCTCGATCTTTGTCAGATCCTGTTTGCGGTGGCTGTGGGTGCCCATGATGAGATCGATGCCCGGCACCGTCTGGGCCAGCTCAACGTCGTCTTCGTAAAGAGAGTGGCCAATGAGAACGACAGCGTTCACGCCCTCCTCATCGCGCAGGGCCTGGACCACCTCCTGCGCCGCCGCCACCCGGTCGGGGAAAGTCACACCTTCGGCGGGGCTCGTCTCGGGCTTGATCAGATTCACATAGTCCGAGCCGGCGACGGCAAAGACACCGATCTTGACGTCGCCGATCTCAAAGACCACGTAGGTCTTGCCGTCCTGCTGAAACAGCGGCTGGCCCGCAGCATCGAGGGTATTGCTGCTGAGGATCGGATAGTCGATCTCGGCCTGGCACTGGGCGAAAACCTCGGGTCCATAGTCGGCGTCATGGTTGCCAAAGGCCATGGCGTCCACGATGCCGTTGTACCAGGGCCATTCCGCGCACTGGTACTTGTCCGACCAGGCCGGCGTCCCATGGTTGATGGTGTCGCCCCCATTGAAGACCAGCACATTGGGATCGTCGGCCATGGTCTTGAGATAGGCGATGGCGCGGGCAATGCCAGCGGTATCATGCTGTCCTTCCGAGTAGAATGGCACCGCGTGGGAGTGATAGTCGGAAAAGTGGACCAAGGTCACGGTCGTGGTTTCCTGAGCAAGAATAGGCGCAGCAGGGAGCACAAGCGCCAAAACAAGAACAAGCAGCGTCAATCGGTTCATGCGAATCTCCTTTAACAGATCCCTGTGGGTTGATGATTGTACAGCCAATCGGTGCCTAAACCGGGAACAGTGCTTCGTGGCGCGCTGCGGGCGTAGAGGGATGTGCGCAGCATGCTGGTACCATAAGCCAGCCCTTTCTCCCCACTCCGGGGGCTGAGGCCACCGCGGCGGCCGCCGGCCCTGGGCGATGGTGCCCGGGCAAGGACATTGTACCACGGCATCTTGGCCGCGGTCAAGTTCTCGAATTGCAGAATTCAGGAATACGGCGGTATGGGCAATCGCGAGTGGGGATTGTGTATCGCTTTCGGTGGAAATCGTGCTGAGAGCGGCTCGCCCGGCGATGAAGCCGCTTCGCTACCAAGTCGACCGGGCTAGGCAGCGACGCCCCATAGAATGGGGCTTGAAGACCGGAACGCTGCATTTCAGCCGGTTTCAACCGGCGTAGCTCTGTAGCCCTGGGTCTTTAGCCCAGGACGGTCTGCGTCGGCAGTGTTTCCACCGAAATGGATACTCTACCCGAGCGAAAAAGCATTGACAGTCAGGACAAGATCGAGTACAATGTTCGCATAGATGCCCTCTGAGTAACGTGATCATTGCTCGAAGGCGGCGCGTGGCATTGGACCCTCATGGAAACGCCGAAGAAGACCCTTTGACAGCTCGGGGGCTCGTCTTTGGCGTTCTTGCTTTCCACCAGCAAGGGAAAGCGAAACAGAAGGCACCGTAGATATGTCACCGAGCAATAGTTTGTGAAAACGGCCGAAGCCTATTCCGACAGAGTGCGACGCCTGTTCGCCCCTTCGGACAGGCCGAGCAGCGAGCGCGGGGGAAAGGGCCCGCTCTCCTACGATGACCTGGCCGTCCAGGCCAGGGCCCTTGCGTCCATCTCCCAGCAACTCACCCAGGAAGCCGAGATCGCAGCTGGCAGCCCAAGATCCACTGACGCGCATCCAGGCTGCCACGAGCCTGATGGCCAAGTCGCTGACCGACCTGCAGGTCAGCGCCTACCTACTGCAGGCCGCCATGGACCAGGAAGAAGCGTACGACTTCGCTGACGAGAGCGCGGGGCGGGAACGAAGCGAGCACCGGCCTTGGCCCCACTGATGATCTCTTGGACCTCGTGGCGGCCAAGCCTGAGGCAGTGATGCCTGCCATCGGCAGGCACGTACCCCTACCCCCTGGTCTGCAGGCCGCCCAGACGCTTCTGAGCACCGCCGTCGACGATGCCATGGACCTGATCTCCAGCCGTGCGGGGAGGGTTGGCCAGTCTGCTCTGGGTGGGTTGGTGGGTTTGGGCGCGTCAGAGCTGGCGAATGCTGCCGTTGTCGTGGGCATGGACATCACCGAGGCCCTGGGCCAGGCGGACAAGGTGACGGATTTGTATGAACTCTTCCGCGGCTATGTCATGGGTGCGGTCGAGTCCCTGATTGCTCTGGTTGGCCGCCCGGCGCTCGGGGTTGTTACCAACAAGGCATTGGAGTGGATAAGCGACCTCAAAGAAGGCAAGATCTTGGGGGAGATCCTGCAAGAGCTGTACGGTACCAATCAGACCACCAAGAAGCTTCGTGCGGAGATCACTGCCAGCAAGGCCGAGCTATATCAGTTCGTGGCCGCTATCCAAGATGTAGACAGGCTGGATAGTGCTTTCCAGCAGCAGATCAAGCTTGCCGAAAAGTTGCTGGCGGGACTGCGGTTCCTGGGCGCCATCGCGGCAGCTTCTTTTCCGGCGAGTAGGCTGCTCGTGGCTGGAGTCTATATGGTTCTGGGAGTTTATATCGTTGTGGCCGGTGGCGACTATGTCGACAGTCCACATCTGGAAGTCATAGACAGAATACCCGGTGTGCGCCAGGTGGTACAGAGCAGGCTAGCCAGCCTGTAGGGGGGCAGCCCCATCCCTGGTCTACGTCATTCTGAGCCGGAGCGCAGCCGAGTGAAGCATGCCCTGAGGCTCGAAGGGAATCTCACTTTCGCACAGCCGAGATCCTTCACTTCGTTCAGGATGACGGTCTCCTGGGCCAGGCTCTGATATACCGAGAGGCTTGCTGCGTCACGGGCCGCCTGGAACGACAGCATCTCTGCCAAGTCACCCAGAGACTTGCACTACACCCGGCTGGGTGGCCGACCGGAGCCGGTATTCCGACGGGAGTGTGAGCTATGAAAGGCCGCAGATACCATGATTTTGTGATCCTGACCGATGACCCGGTTCTGGAAGGCGACGACCTGGCCACATTCACCGTCCGCGTCCTTGAATCACCTGCAGGAGAAGGCGAGGAAAAGGAGAGGGTCAAGATCCCGCGCGACGGCTACCTGTCCAGGAAGCGAAACCAACTTGCGAATCGTAGACTCGAGCCAGAAGAGTGGATCGAGCTGGGTCAATGCCTGGGGAACCTGCTGCTGCCTCCCTATGCGCGCAGCATGCTGTGGTCCAGCCTGTCGGAACTGGGCCCCGGAGAGGGGCTGCGGCTACGGCTACGGCTGCTCGATCAACTAACACACCTGCCCTGGGAGTATATGCACCTCCAGATGGCAGCCAACAGGCCACGATCAAAGGCATTTATGGCCCTTGACGCGCGCATCTCTATCGTGCGCCACAGGCCAATGGCCGTTCCGCCCCAATGGAGTCCTCCGGGAGACGCGCGCCGGGTTTTCATCGCCATGGCCTCGCCCCGCCCCTACAAAGTACTCAAGGAGCTACCGGAGGAGCAGGACCAGATAAAGGAGGCACTTGCCAGGGTTGAGGGTATTGAGGTTCAGTGCCTGCCCGACTATGGCTCATGGGCAGAGGGGGAGCCGATTCCCGGCGCACGCCTGGAAGAGGTTCAGGCTAGCCTCGCCAGACTCGAAGAGGTAGACATCTTTCACTTCAGTGGCCATGGAGACTATGACGAACAAGCGGCAATGACGTCCCAGTTTCTCAAACATGTGGGCATCGGGTACATCATCCTGGCAAATGAGAACAATATGGCCGTGCGTGTTCCGGGCGAACACCTGGCGACGGTGCTCAGCGAGCGAGGAGTCAGACTGGTTACACTGGGCGCCTGCGAGACGGCGACGGCAAAGATCGGCGATGCCTGGAGCAGCGTTGCCACGGCCATGCTCGAGGGCCGCATCCCGTGCGTCGTGGCCATGCAGTTCACCGTCTATGACGCACTCGCCGCGCTGTTTATGGCGGCTGTCTATGAGAACCTGGTGGAAGGGCGAACCATTGACGAGGCTGTTTTTCAGGGGCGGGTCGCTATCCATGGTCGAACCTCTGAGGGAACCTACGATGACTCTGCCGGCGCCAGGGATTGGGGCACGCCTGTCCTGTACTCACGCGCGGACGGCGCCCATATCCTGGCCCCCGTCAAGGACGAGATACGCCCGCGAGCAGGCCCAGAAGAAGATCAAGATCCGCTCGGACCTGCACCAGGCCTGGTGGCAGTGGATGGACAAGGGGACGACAGCCAGTCCCAGCCAACTCTGCTACCTGGCCAAGGTGAAGGACTTGGAGCTGCCACCTACGCAGGCCCTGCTCTTGCTCAAGTCGGCGGTGATCGAGGATGAACCGGTCGAGCCCTGGCTGGCCCATCTGCAGAAGCAAGGCATCGGACTGGTGACGGAGCTGGACAGGCCAGGCGAAGGCGCTGAAGCGGCGGATAGTTCGATGCCCACTGAGGCAAGAGATATCCTGGGGGAAGACGACGCAGCCAGCGGCCGCCCTCAGAATATTGGCGCGGTCGCGTGGACGGCCGTCAAACACCCCGACACGCTGGCACGCCAGGCAGCCGCGCTGGCGCTCACTGTTTTGCCGGCGGCGCCCGACGAGGGGCTCCAACGGCTCGATCAGGCGCTGCCCAGCGTGAGACCGGGCTGGAAGCGCTTTGCCCGAAAAGCTGAGCTGCGCGGGGCGCTGGCCGACGGCGACCGCCAGATCGCGAGGCTGAATTCCAGCAAGCTCCCGCCCTGGGATCGGGGCGGAATCTGGTTCTGGCGATTCTGGCGCCGGGCGAGGCGCCAGAGCGCATGGATCCGGGCTCTCGTACTCGGTGCGGCCTTGGGGGCCGGGCTGGCCCTGGGCGCACTGCGGGGGTTGCTGGCCATCCCCGCCGGCCCGCTGGCCATGGCCCGCTTTGGGATAAACCTCTTCTGGGGCGGTCTCCTTGGCGCGGCCGTGGGCCTGGGGGTGGGCCTGGCCGAGCCGATGCTGGTCGGGCGACGCGAGACAAGGGGAGCCGATGCCGCGCCATCACCTCGGGCCAACCTTCTGGCCCTCTGCCTCGGCACGCTATTCTTTGGGCTGATGCACCTCCTGGTGGGCTGGTTCAACGGTCTGAACTTTAGCGACAGATCATTGATCCTGGTTGCCGGCGCTCTGACCGGTTTTGGTGTGAACCTGGCGCTCTATGGCCTGCCAAAGGCTGGCTGGCACCAGGGAATTGGCAAGTGGCTGCTGAGGCTGTTGGCCGCCGCGCTGCCCGCCCTATTCGCCGCCGGGCTGGTCATGGCCGCTGGACACAGTTGGGCAGCGACAGCCTTCACGCGAACGGGCGCACACTACCGCGACAACTTTGGGCAATACGTTGAGGTATTCAAGCTGATAGACGAGAACCAGGAACTCTTTTCATACCTGGATGCGGTCTTGGCCGGCATTCTTCTAGCCGCTGGCATCGCCATTGGCTGGCGGGTGACAACCAAGGGCCTGCTGCGGCCCAACAATACGGACGAGCAGCCGCGTAGCTAAAGGGCGGCACCCACCAGACGCCCGGCCAGACCGTGGAGACGGTGGGGGCCAACCCAGGGTCAGGGTTGGCTCCAGATAGCGGAAATAGGGGCCAACCCAGGGTCAGGGTTGGCTCCAGATAGCGGAAATAGGGGCCAACCCAGGGTCAGGGTTGGCTCCGGATGGCGGAAATAGGGGCCAACCCAGGGTCAGGGTTGGCTCCGGATGGCAAAAGTAGGGGCCAAGCCAGGGTCAGAGTTGGGTCGGTACAGCAGAAGGAGGGTAGAGGCATGAAACCTGTAGGAATTCGACGCTATCTCAGCCTGGCAGCGCTGCTCGCAGCCGGCCTGCTGTTCGTCGGGGCTGCCGGGAACTGCGGGACGACTGTGCCACCTGACGACAAACCCGACAAGGCTGTCAAGGTTCAGTTGGATGGCTTTCAGGTCAAGCGGGACGCGGCCAAGGCCTGGGCGACCCTGTCGACTTTTAATGCCTTCGACCAGCTCACGTCTGGCAGCTTTCAGGATCCGGCCATCAGCAACTGGCAGGTGACAACCGACAGCGCCGGCCAGGCGTTGCTTTGCCCGGACCTGAATATCAACACCAGTACCCAGACCTGTCAAGACGTGGCCTGCCGCATCTATGTCTACGTAGACTCGGTCTTTGGGGCCTATCCCTGCTCAGAATCAGGCTCCACAGCATGCTCCTTCATGGGGTCGCAAGCCCTGGCTGACTGCCATATGACCATTAGCACCCTCAGCGCCAGCGCCACGGGCTTGGGTACCTGGTATTCGCTCACCTACCTGTGGGATTCCCAGATGACCCTGATCGTCGCCGGTGAGGGCGCCATCGAGGTCACGCCAATCGTAGAACTTGAATTCGTTGGCGAGATGCCTGAGCTGGACCAGATGGACCCCGTGGAGCGGGCGCTTGCTACACACAGGCTCGAGATCAGCAAGAGGGTTCCTGGCCCGCCGGTAGAGGTCCAGATCGCGGATGGCCAGGCAAAGTTTCTCTACACCGCGCCGAATGCCAAGCTTGAGGAGCTGGGGCTCGACCCCATGCTGCCAGACCGCGTCTGGCACCCAACTGACCAGCTTGAGGTGCTGGTGAAGCAATTCGGTGGGGTTGAGCCCCAACTGGTGCCCTGGGTGGAGCAGATCTGGGAGGGCGCCCGTCTTGACGGCATAGAACTCGGTCCTGGCATCGGGATCCCTCGCGAGGACCAACTATCGGTCGTCACTTTTGGAGAACCGTGGCAGGACCCGGCCGTCCAGGAGTCGATCCTTTATGGCGTGGACTGGTCCCGGTTGACGGACCAGGCCCTGGGCGCGCCAGCACGAGTTCAGGTCGCCCGCCAGGAACCAACGGGCAGTCTGGCCCAGACTTCTCCAGATGCGCGAGTGGTTGGCTACGATCCTGGGCGGGCCCAGGCGCTGATGGCGGAAGCGGGCTATGACAGCCTGGAAGCGGTGCTGCTGGTTCCGGCCGGTGATGACGAGCTCCTGCGGACAGCAGAGTTGCTCCAGCAGCAATTGGCGGAATCTGGGGTGAAGGTGGAGATAGAGATCGTTCCTCAGGGAAAGATCCAGGAGAAGGTGGCCGTCATGAGCGCGGCGGGCGTGCCAGGGATTGTGTTGACGCGGCGCTAGATGCCGCTTCAGAC
This sequence comes from uncultured Chloroflexia bacterium, assembly GCA_963783445.1. GTDB lineage: Bacteria > Chloroflexota > Anaerolineae > JAAYZQ01 > JAAYZQ01 > CAWANP01. The sequence continues at coordinate 809,769 of CAWANP010000004.1, forward strand.
TGCAGAAGTGGGCACTTTGGACGCTCGCATCGGATCCATGGATCCGATGCTCCACGCTGAAAGGAGCAGAAACCACCAGGTCACGGGCGCTTCGACTGGGGTCCCTCCTGAGCTTGTCGAAGGACTCAGCGCAGGCCTGGCTGGAGCAGGGAAAAGCCAAGGTCTGTTTTGTGAAGGGTCGCTGGGCCAGGCGCTCGCCCAATAGCAGAATCAACCAGTAGCGGGACAGAAACAAGTCGGAACCTGCGGGAGGATTGCCCAGTCAGGAACCTACAGGCTTTGGCAGATCGGTGGGCAGGTTCGATCGCCAAAGGTTGCGCAGTACCAAGGCCGCTGAGACGAGCAACAGGACCAGGCTGGATATGTGAGCCACCGTTAGCGACCCGACCAGGGGCATTGCTGTGTCGCGGTAAAACTCTAGCGCAAAACGCTTCAGCGCGTATAGGCTCAGGTAAAGTAGAAACAGAAAGCCGGGAAAGGGCCATCCCGCTGGCTTGCCCGGCCTTGAGTTCTGGTAGCGCTCAAAACCAACCAGCAAAAAAAAGATGGCCAGGTCCGCAGCGCTGGCCACAAGCTGCGCTGGAAAGCGCATGGCCCAGACGCCCTGCGCATCCGGAAGATAGATCGCGGGCCATTCGTTGGCCGGCCGGCCGTAGCAGCAGCCGGCGCAGAAGCAGCCGAGACGCGCGATCGCCTGCCCCAGGGGAAGGCCAATGAAGGCAAGATCAAAAGTACGGCCCAGTGGCAGGCGCTGCCAGCGACAGTAGAGCACCGTCGCGGTGATGCCCCCGACCAGCACGCCGATGTAGCTGCTCCCCCTGCCGACGGCCAAGTCAGAGAGCCGGGTACGCAGCAGGTCATCCGAAACAGTCAGGTACTCCAGGTTCCGACCGATAGCGTAGGCCGCCAGTGCTCCGACGCTCGCCCCCAGGGCGACCAGGCACAAGCCTTCAAAGATCTGCCAGCGAGCGTATCCATGCTGGTACAGGCGTGCCGCTCCGATGGCCATGACCACCAGGAAGGCCAACCCATACAGCACTTTGTAGGTATCAAGCTGCAGTGGACCCACGTCAATGGTGGGAATCATGTGTTCATCCTCATGTCCGTGAACACGTCCTCGTTCCAGCACCCTGCCCTTCGCCCACATCATAACCCATCCCTGTCGTCCTGACAAGTAGGGTGTCCGTCCCTCATTTGAGCATCATCACCAATCGCACCGAAGCCTCCCTTTGCCGCTCAAAGGGAGGCTTCGGCCCAGTTGTCGACAGTCGTCTGCCGCCACTAGCCAACGTCGCTTAGCTCTTCCCAGCCCAGGCACTTGCCCGGCACGGCAAGCAGCATCGAGGCAAAGATAGGGCCGAGCGTGTAGCGGCCGAACTGGTTCTCGGGTCTCACCATCCACATCCGGTCCTTGTTTGAACCATAAAGGTAGTACACATTGAAATGGGCATTCTTGTCGTGGAGCCGCTCGCCATTCTTCACGACGGGATTGGCAAACCCCTCCAGGAACAGCAATTCGCCATCCACAGACCCCCTGTCGAAAAGGCCCTGAACCTTCAATGGGCGTCGCACCCTGATGTTGGGAACGCTATAGATCTGAAAATGGTCAAGTCCTAGCTCTTCGCTTTTCATTTCCTGTCCTCCTTGGTACCTGGCCCCTCCTGAGCTTTCAGTGGAGGGACAAGAACCCGTAGCCAAACAGATCGATGGTCGCTGTCTCGAAAGTGGATCACCTCCTTTCCATGGGCAACAATAAAGGCCGAAAGCAGTCGCCTGGTTCGTACCAGGACTGCCCTCGGCGCTGAGTGAGGACGGCGCCCTGCCGGAAAAGGCAGGGCGCTGATGCAGGACAACAGTGCTCTACACAGCCATTATACTCTGAGGGTTGGTGGCTGTCAACCCCTTTTTTGCCGTCGTTGTGAAAGCGTACGGAAAGCGGAGGAGAATCTCGCCGCCTGGTAATGACACACAAAACAGGGCCCGGAGCAAAGCCCAGGCCCATTGAAATCGATCGAAGACTGCTGCTGGGTGTGCTACCAGCCGGTCTCTACTCCTCCTGGTCCCAGACCTTGATGGTTCCACCGCCCAGGCAGCCCTCAGCCACATACCCGCCATGCACGCCGCCCTCCAGCTCGACTCTGAGGCATTGCTCCGTCCCGCTTCCCTCCAGCGGCTTTATCGTACAGGTCCCCCCGGCTCCCAGCTTCTTGGGCTGCGGACGGTAGACACCCTCGAAGGTGACGTCCGTCCCCCGCCGCGAACGGCTGCCGGCAGGGTCGTTGTTGTCCCACAAGCAAGCTGACTGGCAACCAGCACCAGAACTACCAATGCAATCACGATCCGACCTTTTCTCTTGCCCATGTCCCAAAGCTCCTTTCTCCTGGCTCTGATATTGCATACGATTGGATGGTAACCGTCATGGTTCCTTGCATCTCTTGTAAATTATCTCAGACAGCAGGCGTTCTGTCAATGGGGCTAGTCATATTCAGAATTCCATGGGGCGCGCCGCGAGAGGTTGCACACCAGGCACACATGTGGTACAATGTGGACATCAGTCGCAGCCCAGCATCGCCAAAGCATGCGCTCGCCGCAACCTGCGGGTCCTCTGGACCTGCCTACGCCCCTCCTGATGCCCGAGCTGCACGAGCCCTATCCCGGCCTACCCCCTTCAGGGCGCAGGTACTGTGAGCCCCAAGCTGATTCAACCAGCAGGTTTGCCAGGGAGGACTTTGAAATGACAGACACTGAAAGAGATGTCGCAGCCATCAGGACACTCCTGTTTGAGACCTATCCATCCCATGTCATGGCCCACGATGCCGCGGGCTATGCGGATCTGTACACCACCGACGTACTCTGGTGTCCGCCCAACGCCCCCGACCAGACGAGCCGGGAAGGTGTCAAGAACGGAATCCAGGGGCTGTTTGACAAATTCGCGTTCCAGGTGGATCTCCAGCCAGAAGAGATCGAGATTATGGGCGATTTCTCCTACGTCATCGGCTCGGTGGATGGTGTGTTCACCCCCCGGGATGGCAGCGCGCCGGTGACGATCAGGTTCCGCATCTTCTGGCTGCTGCGCAGAGAAGCCGCCGGCTGGATGATCAGTCGCCAGATCTGGAACAACAAGCCTGTATAGGGCTCATGAGGTAGGTACCATTGAGGAGGATGAGGCGCGCGAGACGGCGCGTCTGCTGGCCAGAGAAGAGGGGATATTCTCGGGAATAATGACTGCTACAACCGTGCTGGACCGGTATTTTCAAGAGCTTGAAGAGCAGGACAGGTTTGCGGGCGTCGTGCTGATCACCCTGGGCGAACCTCAACTGTATGCCGCTGCATACGGGTATGCCAGCCGTACCTGGAAGATCCGAAACACGCTGGACATGCGGTTCGATACGGCCTCAATCACAAAGCTATTCACCTCCGTCGCCACGCTACAGTTGATTGATCAGGGATTGTTCGCCTTTGATACAGGCGTGATCGGCTTTCTGGAGTTGGAGGGCACAGAGATCTCCAAAGAAGTGACCGTCTTTCACCTCCTGACCCACACCTCCGGCATCGGCGACGACAGTGAAGAGGAGGATGGGGAGGATTACGAGGATTTGTGGAGGACCAAACCCAACTATTCGGTCACGACGACAGCAGGCTTTTTGCCGCAGTTCATCCACAAGCCTCCCAATTTCCCGCCAGGACAAGGTTGCCGGTACAACAACTGCAGCTTCGTGCTACTTGGTCTGATGATCGAAAAGGCCGCCGGCATGACCTACCGCGACTATGTGCGGCAGAAATGTTTTGCCAGGGCCGGGATGCTTCACTCGGATTTTTTCCGTATGGACCGGGTACACGAAAACGTCGCCGAGGGCTGCGATCCCATCCGAGATGAGGACGGCAACGTCGTGGACTGGCAGAAGAACATCTATTCCTTCCCGCCCATCGGGTCACCGGACAGCGGCGCGTATGTCACCGCCCATGACCTGGATCGTTTTCTCTGGGCAGTGCAAAGCAGGCGAACTTCTCTCACCGGGACTGACGGCAGCTTTTTTGACGCCACAGGTCCACTATCGTGAGAAGGATGACCTGGACAATGATGTACGGCTATGGCCTGTGGTTCTATGTGAACAAGATCCGATAGGGTAGTCTGCTATCAAAAGGAAGGCGTCAACGCCGGCGTCAGCGGTCTCATTCGTCATTTCCCAGCCCAAGACATCAACGTGGTCATTCTCTCAAACATGGAGGACGGAGTATGGAAGCCGGTGTGGAAGATCCACGAGATGGTAGTGGCTGGGCAATTTGGTGCATAGTTGGAGGAGGGTTCGACCATGATACCGACAACGGACGCTTGCATTACCAGTGGTTTGACGGAGGCTGTGCAGCAGCTATTACCGGCGTTGGAACAGTTTCTGCAGTTCGAGGATCACGATCTCGCGGCTCGTGACTATCCGCTGTGGCGAGACATCCTGGACGAGCCCTTGCCGCAGCAAGGGGCTGGTGCGGAGGCAACACTCCAGCTCTTGAGAGACGAGGTGATCCCCCGTGGCCTGCGCCACGGCGCGCCAGGCTTTACCGGCTGGGTGACCACGACACCAACGGTCGTACCGGTGGCGGCCGAACTCAGCGCCAGTATCGGTGGCCCACAGCGTTACTTTGCCCAGCCCTTCAGCTTTCTGGAGCATCTGGCGCTGGAGTGGCTCAAGCAATTGCTTGGCCTGCCCTCTACGGTTCAAGGTGTGTTTAGCAGTGGCGGCTCTGTCGCCAACCTGATCGGGCTTGGTGCGGCACGACAGTGGGCATGCGAGCAGCGTGGGATCGATGCCTCGCTCGATGGCCTTGAGGGGGTGGTAAAACCACGCCTGTACGCCTCAGTGGAAATCCATCACGTCGTCACCCGTGCGGCCGGGGTTCTGGGGTTGGGCCGGCGGGCGCTGGTAGAATTGCCAGTCGATGATGCCCACCGTCTGGACGTCGATGCCCTGCGTGCACAGGTGCGCAAGGACAAGATGGATGGATGCACACCGATCTCTGTCGTGGCCAGTGCGGGTACGGTCAACACGGGCGCCATAGATCCCCTGAGCGAGATCCTGGAGGTTTGCCGCGAAGAAGATGTGTGGCTGCACGTGGACGGCGCCTACGGCGGCTTTGGACTGCTCGATAGCGCCGTGGCCCATCTGTACGAGGGTTTCAGTGCCGCCGACTCTATCGTGGTTGATCCACACAAATGGCTGGCTGTACCCCTTGGCTGCGGTGCAACCTTTGTCCGGGATCGTGGCTTGTTGGGACGGGCCTTTGCGCAAGAGCCGGCCGAATACTTGGAAGGTTCGTTTGGCAAGGTAGGGACGATCCGTTCCCAATACGACGATGTGGGTTATCCCTTCCACGAGTACACCGTCGAGCTGTCCGCGCGTTCCCGAGGAGTGACGGTATGGGCGGCATTGAAAGAGATGGGGGCGGAAGGTTTTCGGGCGCGGATACACCGGCACAATGCCTATGCGCGGCACCTGGCGGAACGGGTCCGGGCATCGCCTGACCTGGAATTGCTGGCGCCTGTCACCCTTTCCATCTGTTGCTTCCGCTATGTGCCCGCCGAGTTGCGCGGGCAACCCGGCAGCACAGATCGGGTCAATGATCTGAATCGCGAGATCGTCGCCCGGCTACACTCGGAGCACCATCACGTTCCATCGAGTACAGAGATCGAGGGCGCGTTTGCCATCCGTCCGTGCTACATCAACCCTCGGACCGGGCCGGGAGAGGTAGACGATCTGGTTCAAGCCGTCGAGCGCATCGGCGCCCAGGTCTGGCGTGAGGCGGCTCATCCGGACCATCAAAAAGGAGAAATCGCGAACGGTCGAACGCCGGCTGCCGGAACGTCGCCCAACCCTGCCACAAATCATCAGACGTAGGAAATAGACGTCAACCTGCGTGGCCCGTTCCTCTGCTCCCGAGCCGTCCTGCCCGGTATGGTCGCTCGCCGCCGAGGACGGATCGTCACCACCGCCAGTGCTGCCGGCCTCGGGCCGTGGCCCAACGTTTCCGCATACGCCATCAGCAAGTGTGCAGTCATGCGCTTCAGCGAAAGCCTGGCCGCCGAAACAAAAGAGCACGGCATCAGCGCCTTGTCCATCAATCCGGGCTTTGTACGCACCGCCATGGTCGAAGCCACAGCCGAGTCATCAGATGACGAGAAGTGGCTAGGGGGATTCTTCCGCAAGTCGTTTGCGGCTGGGTACGATGTGCCGCCGGAGCGCGCCGCAAACCTGGTGGTCTTTTTGGCATCGGGGCAGGCGGATGCCCTATCCGGGTGCTACATCGGCGTGGATGACGACGTGGCCGAAATGGTTCGGCGTGCGGAAGAGATCCAACGGGATGAGCTGTACACCCTGCGACTCCGCACGTAGGGTTCTCTGCCGAACGTACGACTCCTGTGACAGGTCGTGCCCCATCACAGACCCACCGAAGCGGTGGTTGACAAAGGAGGTGCCTATCGAATCAACACCGTGAACCTGGCAGGCAGCTTTCGCCTACCTGCTTTCCGCCAGCAATTTCACCGGCGTCATCTTTGGGAGCGGGCCACTCCGGCCGAGCGTTTGAGGATCCCTGGTGGGCGACAATGCCCGCTTCGGACAGAAAGGAGAGGACAATGATCGTGGAGCGATGGACGTGGCAGGTAAGAACTGAGAACAAGAGTGAGTTCATCGAGTTGGTCAAAGCTTCAGTCGAGGCTTTGGGCTTTACACCCCGTGTCTGTTCGTATCGGTTTGGCGCAATGGACACAGTATCTTCGGATCTCGAGTTTGAGACCCTCCAGGACCGGGAGAAGTGGTGGGATAACCATGACACCAGCTTGCCGGTATGGGTCGAGTGGTACGAGAAGTACCCAGATCTAATTGAGCCTGGCAGAACCTGCGAGCTATTGTTTGTGCACTAGTGGGACAGGGAAGGGGCGACGCATCCCAGGCAACCATCTGCTCCCGGGACAACTTCCGCCAAGCCCGGAACGCTGCCACGGGTGGGCCTCAGCGGGGATGCGTCACCCCGACTAACCGGGTATAACGCTTCAAGGAGTACAGAATGGACAATCTGATCTATCGATCAGCAAAGACACTGGCTGAAGCGATTCGTGACAAAGAGGTATCCTCGTTGGATGTCGTGACGGCCTGTATCGCGCGTATCGAAGCGGTCAATCCAAAGATCAATGCCGTGGTTCAGAGAACGTTTGAGGACGCCATCGACCAAGCCCAACGGGCTGATGATGCTCTGGTACGAGGCGTTGTCTCAGGCCCTCTCCACGGGGTTCCGATGACCATCAAGGATTCCCTGGATACGGCCGGAGTGATCACAACGGCCGGCACGGTGGGTCGAGCCAGTTATGTTCCAGACCGAGATGCTACAGTTGTAGCCAGGCTTCGTGCAGCAGGAGCCATCTTGGTCGGCAAGACCAATACGCCGGAACTAACCGCCGTGGGGATCACGGACAACTATGTGTACGGTAGAACCAACAATCCCCATGATCTGTCGCGCACACCCGGCGGAAGCAGTGGTGGCGCGGCTGCCATTATCGCCGCCGGAGGTATACCCTTTGATATCGGCAGCGATACGGGTGGCAGCATACGAATGCCATCTCACTACTGTGGAATCGCTGGTATCAAACCAACGGCTGGGCGTGTGCCAAGGACAGGCCATATTCTCTCGTTTGATATCGGGTTTCTCGATCGATTCACGCACATTGGCCCCCTAGCTCGCTACGTCGAAGACCTGGTCCTTCTCCTGCCCATCATCTCCGGTATGGACTGGCATGATCCCACTGTCGCACCGGTGCCACTGGGTGATCCCAGGGACGTTTCCTTGAGGCAATTGCGGGTGGCCCATTACAGTGACAATGGCACCAAGACCCCGACGGGGGATACCGTGCGAGCCATGGAACAAGCCGTCCAGGTCCTGTCGGCTGGCGGCATGACAACGGTAGAAGATCGGCCCCCAGACACTGAGCAAGCGCCCACGCTCTGGTTCAGGCTGTTTCATGCCGATGGCGGGCAGGCAATCCGCAGGGTTCTGCAGGCATCGGGAACCGATCCCGCTGAAATGCACCCCAGTATTCGCTGGACGCAGTCAGACCAGTTGCTGCCTACCCTCGAATTGACCGATCTGATAGCAGAATGGAACCTATACCAAAGCCGTATGCTGACCTTTATGAAAGGCTATGACGCCATTGTCTGTCCGGTCAGCTCCACTCCAGCACCTGAACATGGTGCCGCCGAAGGCCCTGATTTCAGCTATGCCTACGCCTACAACTTGACAGGCTGGCCATCTGTTGTTGTTCGCAGCGGTACATCGAGTGAGGGTTTGCCCATCGGCGTGCAAGTCATTGCCAGCCCGTGGCGTGAAGACATAGCCTTCGCTATCGCTCAACAGATAGAGACGGAGCTTGGCGGATGGCAGCCACCGGACATATAGACAGTGAGCTACAGGAGCCCTACCTGGCTGAACTCTGGCCAGCCACCCCAGTAGAGACCCCATCCAGCGAGTAGGAACGTGGCCAGCAGGTAGGCGACGCTAAGCAACAGCAACAGGGGCTGACGTCTGAACTGTCCGCGGCCCCAAACCCAGCCGACGACCGCTACCAGGAGAGCAAAGGGCAGGCCCAGCGGCACAGTACCGGCCTCGACGACGATCGGCGTGTGGGCATCTGTGCCCGCCATGCCTTCGAGCAGGTGCCCGATGGAGTTGGCTGCAGGTGCATGCCCTGACCCTCCACCCACAGAGCGGCCAGCACCAGGAAAACGAGGTTCTCGCCACGGCTGGGCGGTTTCGCTGGGGTCAGCTCCAACAGCAGCCAGTAGAGAGGGATCAGGACCAGGGGCGTCAGGATGTCGAACACGTCGCCCTGTTTCATCAAGGGAAAGGGGCCGAACTGCCCGCCAAGTAGCGCCGGCCCAATAAAGAACACCGCAAACAGGATGGCAAAGATGAGGGTGAGCCATTAGAGTCGAGTCATTGATCTGTTTCTTCACCCCTGTGGAGTGACCATCCTTAGATGCGAAGGGAATGTGCCCCCGTGCTCGACCCGTTCCGCATCGGGGATGCTCCACTTCACCCCTGTGGAGTGAGCATCCTCAGATGCGAACGGAATCTGCCACCCGCGCTCAATCCGTTCCGCATCGGGGATGCTCCACTTCACCCCTGTGGAGTGAGCATCCTCAGATGCGAACCGAATCTGCCACCCGCGCTCAATCCGTTCCGCATCAGGGATGCTCCACTTCACCCCTGTGGAGTGAGCATCCTCAGATGCGAACGGAATCTGCCACCCGCGCTCAATCCGTTCCGCATCGGGGATGCTCCACTTCACCCCTGTGGAGTGAGCATCCTCAGATGCGAACGGAATCTGCCACCCGCGCTCAATCCGTTCCGCATCAGGGATGCTCCACTTCACCCCTGTGGAGTGAGCATCCTCAGATGCGAACCGAAATGTGCCACCCGCGCTCAATCCGTTCCGCATCAGGGATGCTCCACTCCTCAAATCTACGAAGCGCGTTGCCCCTGGGGTCTATCTGGGTGCCAGCAACCGGTCGACCTTGGAGCGGACCATCATGCCAATCAGTTCAGGGGTACTCAGCTTTCCCCGGGCCTGGCCTAGCCGGATGGTGGTATCAACAAAGTCCTTGGGCACAAAGGGCTGTTCCGCCTCGGGCTTGCGCGCCAGGCTGAGGGCCTCCGAGGGGCAGGTGGTGACGCACAGGCCGCAGCCGATGCAGCGGTCCAGATCCAGCGTCGCATGGCCATTGTTGACGGCGATGGCCTCCATCTGGCAGCGCGTTTCGCAGATCCCGCAGCCGTCGCAGGTATCCCGGTCCAGGGCGGCCACGAAGGCACTGGACATGATGCTCGCTGGCTTGGGGTGGCGCTTCACGTTGGTCAGTACGCCGCAGCAACAGCCGCAGCAGGCGCAGATAAAGGCCGCGTCCTTGGAGTTGCTGGGCTGGAGCACCAGCCCTGCCTCCTCGGCCTGCTTCAGGACGGCCAGCGCCTCCGCCAGATTGACGGCCCTTCCCCAGCCGTTGCGGATATAGTACTCTGCGCCAACGCCAAAGGCCATACAGACCTCCAGCGGCTTGTCGCAGCCATCGCCAGCAATCTGTTTCTCCTGGCGGCAGACGCAGGGGGCAACGGAGATTTTGTGCTGGGCCCGGACCAGATTCTCAGCTCGCTCATAGTCCATCACCGCCAACTGGGCGGCGATGCTTTCGCCGACCGGAACCGTGCGGATCAGGGGTGCCTTCCGCCACAAGTCAGGACGAAAGAAGGTGGCAAAGTACTCTTCCACGTCGTGAGCGAGTTCTGGTTCTAGCTTGTTCACCTGGTACTCGTAAAAGCCGATTGCGAAATGGGTGGCCATGTACCGGGGCGGCTTGTCCGCTTCGTACTGGACAAAGACCAACCCTTTCTGCTCCATCTCTTTGAGCCGCTGGCTGACGTCATCCACCGGGAGTGTGGCCCGGCGGGCGACCACTCGGGCCTCCTCGGCGATGAGACGCAGATGCATGGCCAGTGAGAGGATTCGCGGCAGATCTTTGAAATCATGGCGGGTGGAGCTTTTGGCTGCCGCGTTCTCTACGCTTGCCACCTCCCGAAAAGAAGGCAGCAAGCGTAGGGAGTAGGAGATGAAAGTTACTGGGACTCAGTCGCCGCGGAGTACCAAGGGCAGATAGACAGTCGCTGCGGGCACAGAGGGCAATCCAAAATTGGCCGTGATCGCTTTGCCGGCGTCAAGGGTGACGACGACAGGATTTTCGTCGCCGACCAGGTCTCCGCTCCAGTTGCTGAAACGACTGCCCAGGAGGGGCTTGGCGGTCAGTTGGACCTGCGTCCCTCGGGTGTACCTGGTGTCGCCTGCGGCGACGCCGCAGTTCGGAGGAGGAAAGGCGTCGACAGAACCGGTACCGGTGGGATTGATGCTCACATCCAGCAAATTGCACCAGTCCACAAAGTTGGCCGCGATGGACAGGTCGGTATCCAGGGTGACGGTCAGAGGATTGCTGCTACCTGTTACATCCCCACTCCAGATGGAGAATACCTTGCCCCCAGCCGGGTCGGCCGCCAGGCGGACCTGGGTCCCAGCCACATACATGTCGCCGGCGCAATCGGGCGGAGGTTCGATGCCCAGCGAGCCGCTGCCGGTCGGACTGACCACCGTGGTCAAGCCGAAGCAGTCGGCAGTAAAGGTAGCCGTCACCATCTTGGCGCTATCGAGGGTGATCTCAACAGCTTTCTCGCTGCTCTCGACGTCGCCGCTCCAGGCAGCGAACTGATAATCCTCGGCAGGTTCGGCTGTGAGCTGTACCCTTGTGTCAGCGATATAGTGTTCCGTACCGCAGTTTGGCTGCGGGACAGAGTTCACCGCACCCCCGGTGGTCGGCACCAGGGTCGCCGTCAGGCTGACGCACTCGGTCACGAAATTGGCCGTAACGGAACTGGGTCCCGCCAGCGTCAGCGTGATGGGATTCTCTCCGCCCATGGCGTCCCCGCTCCAGGCCGCAAACCAATGACCTGCACCCGGATCGGCGGTCAGCCGCACCTGCGTACCAACAAGGTAGCGGCCGCCCTCACAGCCTGGAGGCGGGCTAGCTTGCACAGTGCCGCTACCGGCCGGTTGCAGGCCGGTACTCAAGCCATAACATTCCTGGCTAAAGTTGGCAGCGATAACCTTGGGGCCATCCATGGTGAGAGAGACAGGGGTCGCGATACCTTTCGCTATCCCCACTCCAGCGAGCAAAGCCCCAATCCGCAGCAGGAGCCGCCGCCAACTGGACCTCAGTTCCCTCCAGGTACTTTCCTCCGTCGCAATTGGGAGGCGGGCTGACGTTTACCACCCCACCATCGCCGGGACTGGCGAAGGTGATCAGGCTGTAACAGGCTGGCGCCCCGGCATAGTGGACGTACAGGCGCGGGGTCCAATCCGGCCGGCCGTCCCGGACCGCCCCTTCGTAGGAGACGGCCGGACGCTGGCCTGAGCCCGCGACCATGAACACCAGCGAGTTGCCTGAACTCCAACCCGGGCGATTAACGATCTCCTGGACGATGGAGGACAGGTCGGGCGTCTTGTAGGCCTCCTCCGCGCTGCTCCAGGGAGGCACGTTGCTCCAGGCCACAGAGGCCGAGGTCTTTGTGCGGCCGGAAATACCGTCCCTGGCTCCGGGAAAAGGTCGGCGCACTATCGATGGCCTGCCCGTGGAAGACGAGCGAGGCGGGTTCATCTTCAACCCTATCGGCAGTGAACTCCAAATAGGCCTGGCTGATGGCCGCCCGCCTGGGGATGTCGAGGTCTTGAAAGCGCAGGCCCACGATCTGTGCCCCGTCATAGTCTTCGCCCAATTCCAGGTCGGTGCTCTGAAGGGAGACAGCGCCGGTGCTTTTCAGCTCTTCCGCGTCATCCGAGGACTGGCTGACCACCTTCATCGACAAGCCAGAGGCGAAGTTCAGAAAACTGGGCCGAAATCGCCTTGTCGGCGTCCATGATGATGGCCGCGGGGTTCGCGCTGCCCGACGCATCACCGCCCCAATCAGCAAAATCATAGTCCGGTGCGGGGACAGCTTTTAGCTGGACCTCGGTCCCCGCCAGGTACCGGCCATCGTCGCAGTTGGCCGGCGGCTGGACGGTCACCGCGCCCGAGCCTGCAGGCGCCACGCTGGTGGTCAAGCTGTAACAGGGCCGGTAGGTGATGTGCAGGCGAGGGGCCAGTGCAGGGTCCCCGTCGTAGGCATCGGCCGTGCGCCGGCCCGTGCCGGTGATGACAAAGGCCAGAGCATTTCCGGAACTCCAGCCCTCGCGGTTCACGATCTCGTGGACGATGGGCGACAGATCGGGGCTCAGGTACGTCGCGCCCACCTCATCCCAGGCCGGGACATTGTCCCAGTTGACCGAGGCGCTGGTGGCGGGCCGCCCAGTAATGCTGGTACCACCGGGCGAAAAGGTCGGCAGCATCGTCGCTGGCCTCACCGTGCACGACCAGGGACGTGGGTACGCTGCCCGTTTCGTCGGCGGTGAACTCAAGTTGAGCCTCGACGATGAGCGCTCCCTGGGGGATGGTCGCAAGCGCGAAACGCAGACCCACGGCCTGGGCGCTGAGGTCGTCCACACCGAGTTCCAGATCTGTACCCCTTTGGGTGACAAGGCCGGTGGCGATATCTTCTTCGGCGTCATCATAGGACTGGCTCACTACCAGGTCCAGGTTGACGCTGGTCACCTCAGCTTGGGCCGAGCCAAGCCTCAGCTCGCCAGGCATGCTGCCAGCGGGAGTCTGGGCGATGGCCTCAGGACCAGATACGCCCATGACCAAGACCACTGCCAGCACCATTAGGCAGAGGAGCGATAGCAACAAGCCGAGACGAACTCGCAGCATCAGGAACTCTCTTCCCTCAGCACTTTTTCGCCTACTCTGGCAAGCACTGATTAACCCAAGCCATTGGCCTCCGGAGCCCACAGGCTTTGGCCGCACAGCCGGGGGCTGCAAAGCCAGTGCCTGTGGGAAAGCCCCGGAGGTCTGGTTCTTTCCGGAGGCCTGCTCGGTCTTTTACCGGGCCATGATGGGCAGCCTGAGGGTGGACTCGATCTTGATGAGCCCAAACTCGGCCGTAGCCGTATTCACGTTACCCATAATGATCGTCGTCGGGTTCGCGGTGCCGGTCGCAGCCCCGCTCCAGCCAAGGAACTTGTAACCGGCGCGCGGGGTAGCCGTCAGGTCAACCCGCAATCCGGGCGAGTATTTGGTGCCCTCGCAGTCAGGGGGTGGGCTAGCGCTTACCGTGCCGGCTCCCGTCGGCGCCGCCCGCAGCGACAGCGTGCGACAGGTTCCTGTCTCAAAGCCTGCCGTGACCACCATGTCCGCGATCATGGTAACTGTCGCGGGGTTGTCGGTGCCCGTAGCCCCCCCAGTCCAAGTGGTGAAGGCGTAACCTGGCGCCGGAACTGCCGTGAGTTGCACCTGGCTGCCGCCCCGGTATTGGATGGCGCCACAGTTCGGGGGCGGATCCGCCTCCACGGTCCCAGTACCGAAAGGGAGCCCGATGGCCGTCAGGCTAAAGCAGCCCACAAAGTTGGCAGTGACCGTCTTGTCCGCGTCGACGGTAACGGTCAGAGGGTTGTCCGTGCTGGGGGGCACCGGCCCGGTCCAACCATCAAAGACGTAGCCCTCTTGAGGAGCGGCCGTCAATGTTACGTTGGTGCCAGCCACGTACTTGCCCCCACCGCAGTTGGGCTCGGGATTGGCTGAAAGGGTACCTGTACCTGGGAAATTCACGCCCGTGGTCAGGGTGTAGCAGGTCTCCTGCCTGAAGCCGGCGGTCACCTGCTTGTCATCGTTCATGACGAGGGTTGCGGGGTTGTCACTGCCAGTCAGGTCGCCGCTCCAGCCAGTGAAGGTATGATCCAGGGCCGGTTCCGGGACCAACTGGACCGACGTTCCCTCCAGGTACTTGTCCGCACCGCAGTTCGCGGCAGGCTGCGGCGTCACGGTCCCACTGCCGGCGGGATCGACAGTTGTGCTCAACGTGTAGCAGGTCAGATCCCCACCAAAGGTAATCATCAGGCGCGGCGCAAGCGCTGGCTCGCCATCGTAGGAAAAGGCCGTGCGCCGGCCGGTCCCGTTGATGAGCAGGGCCAGGGAGTTGCCCGGGCCCCAACCGGTGCGGTCGACGATCTCCTGGATGACTGGCGCCAGGTTGGGCGACTTGTAGGTTTGGCCCACGGACCAGGTTGGCACCGCGGTCCAGGTAACAGAGGCCGCGGTCTTGAGACGCGATGAGATATCGTAGGCGCTGGTTTCTGGCGCCGTGGCCGCCAGCCCCGCACCCTCAGCCGTCGGGCTGTTCTGGCTGGAGCCGGCAAAGGCCGGCGGGTTGTCGCTGGCCTGGCCATGGAAAAGGACCGTCGTCGCGCCGGCGTCCGTCTGAGCAGCCGTGAACTCGACGTAGGCCTCGCTGATGGCCGCACCCTGGGGGATAATCAGATTCTGAAAGCGCAGTCCGACCCACTGCGGACCCAGGTCGTCTTCGCCCAGTTCCAGGTCGCTGCCCTTCTCTGCGACCAAGCCATTCGAGATCAGTTCCTCGGCATCATCGCTCGATTGGACGACGGCCTTGTCCACCTTGCCCGCGTTTGCCAGGCAGGAGATGGGCACCTGGAACTGGATGGGCCAGGGCCCGCCGTTGGACGCGGCGGCATTCAGGCTGAAGGTGACAGAATGCAGGTGGGGTGTGTCGGCGCTGACCTCAAAGTCATATTTTGTGACATTGGCTGCCGTTCCCAGGCCGGAAATGCTGCCATAGCTGCTGGTCGTGTTTCCCAGTGAGATGACATACGGATCCGTCTCACTGAGCGTAGCGTTGACGCCTTCGGCAGCCGCGCTGCCCTGATTGAGCAGGGTAACCGACATCTCTACCGTTTCCCCACAGTCCACAAAGGCATCGCCGTTGCCGCTGCTGGCGCCGGTCCCATCGTCGTCGATAACATGGCTGTCATAGGCCAGCGGTCCCACCTGGCCAAAGACGGCGGTGACAGACTTGTGGCCATTCATCGTCAGCCAGGCAGGATTGGTGGTCCCGGACAGGGCGCCGCTCCAGCCGGCGAACACCGAATCGCCCGTGGCCTGGGCCGTCAGTTTGACCTGTTCCCCATAGGTATAGGTCGCCTTGTCGGGCTCTTTGGTTACGGTACCCGGGCCCACGATGCTGACATTGAGCAGGTACTGGGCCTGGACAAAGTTGGCCGTGACCGACTTTTCGCCATCCATCGAGATCGAGACCGGGTTTGTGGTTCCCGAGAGGTCACCGCTCCAGCCCGTGTAGGACCAACCAGGACTGCCTGTAGCGGTCAGGGTCACCTGCGTCCCCTCGATATATTTGTTGCCGCCACAGTTTGGCGCCGGAGTACGCGTGATGCTGCCACCGCTGGCCGGCACGGCACTCGTGTTGAGGTTGTAACACACCGGCTCCCGGCCATAGACCACGTGCAGACGCGGCGCCTCGCTGGGCCTGTTGCCATCATAGGACTCTGCGGTACGAGTTCCCTCGCCAGTGATGAGGAAAGCCAGCGCATTGCCCGACTGCCACCCACCCCGGTTCACGATCTCCTGGACGATGGGCGCCAGGTTTGGCGTCTGGTGCCTCTCGCCAACCGCTATCCAGGCCGGCACCCTGTTCCAGACCACAGAAGTCGTGCTCTTGGGCAGGGACGAGATCGACCACTCCTCTCCCTGGAAAGCGGGCGCATTGTCCGTCGCCTGGCAGTTAAAGATCAGGTTGGTGGTACGGCTGCCCTCCTCGTCGGCAGTGAATTCCAGATAGGCTTCGGCGATGGCTGTTCCCTGGGGAATGGTTATGTTCTGGAAACGGACACCCACTGTCTGGGGACCATCGTCGTCTTCAACCAATTCCAGGTCGGTCCCTCCCAGGTAGACCTTGCCGTACTGCCTTTCTTCGGCATCGTCATCAGAGTCATCTACCTGCCGGTCAACGGTTCCCTCGCTGTTGGCGCAGGCGACCGGGACGTCGAAAGAGTCATAGTGGAGGCCGCCGTTCGTGGACGACATACTGAGTTCAAAGGTGATTGTATGCCCATTGGGGGCATTGTCCGCTACCTTGAACCCAAAAGCAGTAGTATTGGCCTGGCTGCCGCCGCCAGCGATATTCACATAGCTGCTGGTGGAGCTGCCCGGCCAGCTAACATGGGCGCTGTCCGTGGCGAGGGCAGCGTTGACACCCGTGGCGGCTTCTGTACCCCGGTTGGCCAGGAGTACCGACATCTCGATCGTCTCGCCGCAGTTGGCTTCGCCATCGCTGTTGCCATCGCTGGGCCCTACCTGGTCGTCGTCCAGCGTGTGGTTGTCATACTCCAAAGGGCCGACGTCGGCGTCGCCAAAATGGGCCGTGACCGTCTTGGGCCCATCCATGAGAATGTTCTCGGGGCTGGCGCTGCCGGTCAGGTCGCCGCTCCAGCCGGTAAAGGTCCAGCCAGCGGCAGGATCGGGAGTCAGTTGAACCTGGGTGCCGTGCTCGTAGGTCGTCTCGTTTGGGCTCTTGGCCACCGTACCCTGACCGGAGACATTCACCGTCAGGGCATACCGCTTTCTGACAAAGTCGGCCGAGACGGACCGGTCCTCACTCATGGTGACCGACCAGGTGCCGTCATGGTTGTCGGTCAGGGCGCCAGCGTCAGCCCCGCTCCAGTCGCCGAACTCCCAACCCGTACTGGCGACGGGCGTCAGCTCGACCACCGTTCCCTCGGCGTACCACGGCCCGGCCGGATCCAGCTCTACAGTACCGGCGCCTGACGCAGTGGCGTCCAGCCTGAATGCCTGGCCCTCCACAAATGTCGCCGTGACATTCAGGTTGCTGGTCAGCGTTACCGACTTGGGGCTGGCGTTGCCGTCCAGGTCCCCACTCCAGCCGGCAAAGGCCCAGCCCGGTTGGGCGACCGCCTGCAACTGGATCTGGTCGCCATAGAGGTAAGCGGCCGACGGGCCGACCAGGGCGGGGGTCACGTTCACCGCGCCTCCGCCCACGATGGTAGTATTGACCTTGAGGACGGGCAGGATCTCAACGTTGCCGAAACTGGCATCAATGTCGTGGGCGATCAGGCCCGTGCCTCCGCTGAACATCTCTTCTGGCGGCGCGTCCTGCGCCTCAAAGACCCAGGAAGAGGGTTCCGACTCGTCAGTGGGAGCCCAGACCTTGAAGCTGTAGAACCCGCTTTTGCCCGCTTCTTTGGTCTGCACCCGAAGCTTGAACATGTAGACCTTGTTCTTGTTCACCAGATAGCCGCTGCCATCTTCAAGGGGGTCCCTGCGGCCCGTGTACATGATCAGCCGCCGGCCGCCATTGGCATCGTCGCGGTGCAAGAACAGGGCATAGGCCCCGATGTTCCACCAGCCGGCGCCCGGCTGCTCATCACCCACCTGGAAATGGCCCTGCCAGCGATTCACGATACCCACACCGCCGCTGTCCGCGTTTGGGAAATCGTGGATCGTGACCGGGACCGTGACCTGATAGTCGGTCCAGCCAACGTCACCCAGGGCGATCATGCGGTCGTAGCCGTAGAGCTTGGGCCGGATGGAGCTGGCGCCAAGCTCCCACTCTCCCTCCACGATCTGCGCCACCTGGGTGATGTCCCCCACTGTGCTCCAGTCGATGCTGTAGGGCAGGGGCCAGGTATTGCCCTGGGTATAGTTGACGGTCACGATTCTGGTGGTCTCGCCGCCGTCGCCCACGGCCTTGAGTTCGACCGTATTGGGGCCATTCAGGAGATCCGCGGTCAGGATTTCGCAGTTAAAGTCCCCGGTGTATTCCAGACGCGGGCTGGCAGTTATGTCCGGGCTGGCAGGACCGGAAGGTACAGGGCTTTCCAAAGCCTCGGGGACCTGGTTCAGGCTTTCCCAGGGTGGCAGATAGCTTAACATCTGTTGCGCGGAACCGGAGGGAGTGACGCGGCCAATGGCCAGGGGCTTGAACGACCCGGTGCCATTGAGTTTGTAGCTCAACGTTTCGGCCTTGGCCACGTTGCCCAGGATATTGATCTCGAGCTGTGGGTTGCCCA
Source organism: uncultured Chloroflexia bacterium (assembly GCA_963783445.1). Taxonomy (GTDB): domain Bacteria; phylum Chloroflexota; class Anaerolineae; order JAAYZQ01; family JAAYZQ01; genus CAWANP01. The sequence goes on from CAWANP010000004.1 coordinate 828,343, forward strand.
ACGTGCCAAAGTTTTGCGTGGAGCCATACCACAGGGTAATGATGGGCGGTAGCACAGCCGGACTGGCCACAACTGCGCCATCCCCGCCCTGCTCCCCATCCTGCACCGCAGGATGCGCCCCGTCCTGCACCGCAGGATGGGCCCCGTCCTGCGCATCAACAGGCGCGGTCGGCGCCCCATCATCGCCAGGGGGAACCAACCTGTCCCCTGCCCCCGCAGCGCCAGGCAGTACCAGTGCCAACAGAATCCCCAACAACAACATCACCGGTGCAATTCGCCCAACCCGTACCATCAGATACAAACCTCCGCTAGAGCTTCCCTCAAGGGTCGCAGTCTTTGTCCTACCAGGCACCACTGAAACCAAAACGGATCAGGAGCGTACCAGCGTTCGCCCCAACCGTACAATGACAACGAACTTGGCCGATGTTCCGAATGGGTCAAACCAAATTCGGTTCATCCTCCGCATTCGTTGTCATATCACTACCAGACACTATGGCCGGTCTCCCGCGGCCTAAACGATACACCGCGAGAAACCCACTCCAGGATACGGGACGCCTGGAGTCTTGTTCCTTCCGTCCTGCTCACCCAAGACCTTTTCGTCTCGGAAGACTTTGGAGGTCTCGACGGAGTGCAATCATCTGTATTGCCTTAGGACGATTGGCAGCAAAGCGTTATAACTGCCCTCCCTGAAGGTGACGTCGACCGACTTGTTGGCATCCATGACTACGCTCGTCGGGTTCTCCCATACCTCCACACCATCAATAATCCATTTGACAAAAAAGTAGCCCCCGGCCGGCACTGCTCGCAACTGGACGGTCTCATTGGGATTCCACCTGCTCAAGCTGGTCGGGCAGTTGGGGGGCGGGTCGAATGTCACCGAGCCACTCGGGGGTACTACCACGGGCTTGATATCGACACTGATACGCCGGCAGGCCTCGTCAAAAGCGGCCGTCACCTGCTTGGCGCCGTCCATGGTCAGCGTCTGAGGCGTAACAGTACCCGACAGAGCGCCGCTCCAGCCGGCGAAGCTCCAGCCGCCACGAGCAAGGGCATCCAAACTCAGCACGGTCCCAGCGACGTATCTTTCGCCTCCACAGTTGAATGCAATGTCAGGCCGGATCTCGCCGACAGGCCCGGCGGGCGGTGCTACGACGGGAACGACCACCATTTGCAGCGGGTAGCAGGTCTTTGACACAAAGTTGGCCGTCACCGACTTGGCGGCGTTCATGGTTACCGTCGTGGGATTGGCCGTGCCCGTGGCCGCACCGCTCCAGTTGGCAAATGCATAGTTCTGAGCCGTGGGAACGGCTGTCAGTTCCACCATCGTGCCTTCATAGTATCTGTTGCCCTCACAGTTCGGCGGCGGATCGGCCACCACCTGCCCGGTACCGGCTGGATTCGCGCTATTGGTCAGCGCGAAGCAACCGACCTCACCAGAATAGCCAACAACGAGTCTGGGCGCCTTGGTGGCCGCGCCGTCCCACGACCAGGCCGTGCGCTGGCCCGAGCCGCTGATTACAAAGGCCATGGCGTTGCTGGGCACCCATCCCGCACGATCCACGATCTTCTGGACAATGGCCTTCAGGTCGGGCGTCTGGAACGTTCCACCCTCGGCTGGCCAGACCGGCACCGCGTTCCAGCTCACCGAGGTGTCCACCCTGGGGCGGCCGCTGATCTCAAAGTCAGTGCCCTTGTATGACTCAGCATTGTCGCTGTTCTCACCATAGATGGTCACGCTGGTGGCGGTATCCTGCATCTCGCTGGCCGTGAACTGGATGTAGGCCTGCGTAATGGGTGCCCCTTTTGGAATGCCAAGGTTCGCAAAGCGTATGCCAACCCACTGAGCTCCCACCGATCCCGTGCCAAGCTCCAGTGTGCTGCTCTTTTCCTGGACAAGACCGGCCCAGGGCGCCACCGTCTGCTCCTCGGCATCGTCGGAGGACTGGCTGACCCTCACGTCCACGGTACCGGTGACGCTCACCAATCCATCCTCGACTGATTCTGTACCGCTGATTCCGCTATCACCCTGTCGGGGAAGATCCGTATCACCGGCCGCCCAGGCAACCGGAACCAGCAGGACCATCAGTAGCAAGGACACGGCCAGCAGGCTACGAACACGACTCGATTTTTTCACAATCATCATCCTTTCGACTCATCTTACGCTTTCCAGCGGCGAGCACCTCGGCTCGCCGGACTGGGCGCAGCAGGAGCGATAGGCGAAACCTATCGTGGCCGACATTATAGCATTATTCCAGGGACAGTGCAAAATGGGCAGGCGCGCTTCCGTGGGTGAATGGTAACGAGGGACCGATCTCAGCCCACACCCTCCGGGGCCTGAAAGCTCGCGGAATACCGGCGCCCCTGCTGGCCCGCTTCCTCCTACAACTCCAGGAAGGGGAACTGGAGGCAGCGGACCTGCTGATCGCCATGAAAGAGACCGAGCACCGGCCCATGCTGGTGGAGCGGTTCCCCGGCTGGCAGGAGCGGGTCGAACACTGGCACCTTGACGACCTGGATTGCGCTTCACCCGAGGAGACGCTGGGTACGATCGAGCTCCTGGTTCAGGCCCTGCTTGAGCGACTGCCATAGAACCGTTCCACATCTGAGGATGCTCCACTCCACCATGTATTGAGTAGAACTGTTCCGCATCTGGGGATGCTCCACTCCACCATGTATTGAGTAGAACTGTTCCGCATCTGAGGGTGCTCCACTCCACCATGTATTGAGTAGAACTGTTCCGCATCTGAGGGATGCTCCACTCCACCATGTATTGAGTAGAACTGTTCCGCATCTGAGGATGCTCCACTCCACCATGTATTGAGTAGAACTGTTCCGCATCTGAGGATGCTCCACTCCACCATGTATTGAGTAGAACTGTTCCGCATCTGGGGATGCTCCACTCCACCATGTATTGAGTAGAACTGTTCCGCATCTGAGGATGCTCCACTCCACCATGTATTGAGTAGAACTGTTCCGCATCTGAGGATGCTCCACTCCACCATGTATTGAGTAGAACCGTTCCGCATCTGGGGATGCTCCACTCCACCATGTATTGAGTAGAACCGTTCCGCATCTGAGGATGCTCCACTCCACCATGTATTGAGTAGAACTGTTCCGCATCTGAGGATGCTCCACTCCACTATGTTTTGAGATGGCACAGCCCGGGAAAGGCATTGGCCGGGCTGGCGGTTGCCTCCTGGCGCCATTGGGGTATAATTGCCCCTGGGCTGCCCCTGGAACTCAGCGCACGAGGTACCGATCATGACCCTACAATTATACGACACCTTCTCGCGCAGCCTGCGCGAATTCCAGCCCCTGGAACCGCCCACCGTGGCCATGTATTGCTGCGGACCCACTGTCTATGACTATGCTCACGTCGGCAACCTGCGCACCTACGTCTTTGAGGACATCCTTCGACGCGTGCTGGACTTCAACGGCTACGATGTCAAGCACGTGGTCAATATCACCGACGTGGGCCACCTGACCTCCGACGCCGACGAGGGCGAGGACCGGATGGAGATCGGCTCCCGGCGCACCGGCCAGTCGGCCTGGGAGATCGCAGAACTCTACGCGCATGCATTCCAGGAGGACCTGCGGCGGCTGAACACATTGGAACCGACGATCTGGTGCCGGGCGACCGACCACATCCAGGAGCAGATCGCCCTCATCCAGTGCATCGAAGCCCAGGGCTTTGCCTACCCTACTTCGGACGGGATCTATTTCGATACGTCGCGGCTGGACGATTATGGCCAGATGGCCCGGCTGGACGTGGAGGGCCTGCAAGCTGGCGCGCGGGTTGCGGTGGGCGAGAAGCGGCGACCCGACCGATTTCGCCCTGTGGAAATTCAGCCCGCCGGGAAGCACGCGACAGATGGAATGGGACAGCCCCTGGGGCGTGGGCTTTCCGGGCTGGCACGTCGAGTGTTCAGCCATGTCAGCCAAGTACCTGGGGCCCCTCTTTGACATCCATTGCGGGGGCGAGGACCATATCCCGGTCCACCACACCAACGAGATCGCCCAGACCCAGGCATGCTACGGCACTAAATTGGCCAATTTCTGGATGCACGGCTATTTTCTGAAGCTGGATGCGGCCAAGATGGCCAAATCGAGCGGCGGGTTTCTGCGTCTCCAGGCGCTGATCGAGCGAGGCTATGACCCCCTGGCCTACCGCTTTTTCTGCCTGAACGCCCATTACCGGTCCAAGCTTGCCTTTACCTGGACAGGCCTGAACGCCGCGGCAACGGCGCTGCAGCGCCTGCGGGCCATCTCCTATGGCTGGGGTACGCCCGGGTCCATCGACGAGGGCTACCGGGACCGCTTTGTGACTGAGATCAACGACGACCTGAACATGCCCCGCGCCCTGGCCGTGACCTGGAATCTGGTCAAGAGCGATCTGCCAGATTCAACCAAAAAGGCCACGCTGCTAGAGTTTGACCGTGTCCTCGGCTTGGGCTTGGCTGGCTGGCGCCCACCTGAGGATGTCATTCCAGACCGGGTCATGACCCTGATAGCCGAGCGGCAGCAGGCCCGCGCCGAGAGGGATTGGGCCAGGGCGGATACGCTGCGCGAGCAGATCCAGGCAGCCGGCTATGAGATCGAGGACACGGCGGAAGGATCGCGGGTGCGGATAGAGTAGACCAGACCTCGATGGCTGCGAACCCGCGGTTCGCCCGAAACCCCGAGGTCTTTTTCTCTTGGAGGGCAGCGCCCAGAAACCCCAGGAAGCGGAGGCCATAAAGGTGGGCTTGACGAGCTTTGCGGATTATGTTAGGCAGCAGTTTTGGCCAGGGACTGCTTGCCGGTGATGGTCTCGATCTCTATCTTCCAGACACGGATGGTCTTTAGCCTGTCCAGACCAAATTCCCAGTCCCGGCCCGAGTACTGGGCCATGATCTGATTCAAGCCCTCTGTCTTTTCCCCAACATCAACCAGCTCATGGATGCGGCCGTAGCCGATGACGCTCTGGTAGTGAAATGACCAGTCGCAGGGGCTGGCGTCGTCCGTGACGAGTTGGACGCCGCGCTCGAACTCGAAGCAGACGGCGCTATTGGCCGTGATATAGTCGATCTTTTTGCCTTCCCGCGCCGTGTGAAAATAGATCGCCTGGCCGTCATAGCCAAATGACACCGGGACAATGTAGGGCGCATGGTCTTTGGCCAGGCCCAACCTGCAGACCTGGCAATCACGGATGATCTGTGAAATGAGTCCCGGGCTCTGGACTTTTCTGTCGTTTCGCCTCATGCAAACCTCCTTCGCGCTAGCTCAGCATCGTGGCAATGCCGATGCCCAGGGCGATGGTGCCGGCAGCACCGGCTACGATGCCCACAATCCACAACCACTTTTGCTCTGTGACGACGGCCATGCCGCACAACGCAATGGCGACGGAAAGGATCGTGACGGCGATCGCCAGGATCAGGTGGGTGTAGTTCGTAGCCGCTACTGTTGCCTCGTCGCCGGCAGCGTCTGCTTCCAGCTCGGACACGTGCGATTCATAGACTTGAACCTCTGCGACCTCGCCCGCGTCGGGGGTATCGCCCATGCTGAGCAGGATCTCGTGCTTGGCCTTGAGCACCTCAACCCTGACCTGCGCCCCCGCCAGGTTCGAAGCTTCGATGACCTCCATGGTCCTATCCATCACCGCGTCGTGGGCAGTGATGCCGGCCAGCAGGGCGCCGATGGCGGCCAGCAGCGCCAGCAGCAGGGTGGTCAGGCCAACCCAGTTATGCCAATCGAGACTTTTCTGGCGGGGTCCCTCCTCCTTGACCGATTCCATGACCAATTCATCCGCGATCTCGTTCGTTTTGCCCAGTTCGGACATCCTGTCTCCCTCTTGGGACGCCGTCGCACGGCACTGACCCGGTGATTGCCAGCGCCGCTGGCCCGCACTTTGGGGCATTCTATCACGGATTCTTGCCTGGGGCAAGAGGGAGGCGGGAAAGTATCCATCTTCATGCAGAGGCGCGACGAGGATTACCCAAATAGCGCGTGAATGGTCGTCGACGGCACAGAAGACTGGACCAATCTTCAAGATTGGTCCAGTCTCCTTTGGGGGGACGTGGAGCAGCCTATCGCTGTGGGCGCTAACGCCGGCGCCTGATGACCAGGCCACCAGCGGCCGCCAGCCCGCCCAGGGCCATGACGACGGCATAGATGGGCAGGGCGCCGCCACCGGTTTCGGGCAGCGGGGCCATGGCCGCCTGGAGCGCGGCCATCGTTTCATCGGTCGCCGTCCAGGTCTCGGTCACGATCTTGCCGTCCTGGACAGTGACTTCCTCGATGCCCTCAAGCTTGAGACCGAGAGCCCTCAAGTCGTCATCTGTAAACCAGACCGTCAGGGTTATGGTGTCACCCTCCACCTGGATGGTCTCGTATTCCAGTGTGGCATTCAGCGCTACGACCTCCTCAAAGTAGGCGCGGATCTCCTCCGTACCCGTGTGGGTGGCAAAGGGCACGATGGCGAGGACCGCGTCCTCAGCAAAGTAGGCCAAGGCGCCGTCGACGTCACCGGCATTGATCGCCTCGAAATAAGCTACGGCCATTGCCTCCGGGTCCGTCTCTTGGGCGTGGAGCACCATGGGTAGGGCGAGAAGCAGGGCTACAAACACCAGGGTAAAGATACTGCGGGTTTTCATTTTGATCCTCCTCTTTCTCCTGTCAGACTTGTTCTGACCTTTGATGCCATCACTGCCGCCTTTTTTCTCGCGTCGATCACCCCCCTCGTTTGCATTCCTCAACCGCACCGGGTCCCACACCTGGTCGCTCAGTATAACACTGTGGAAGGCTGCCAAACTCCATCGTTGCGGGCTTAGCATAGCTTAGGACCGTGGGGAAAACGTGGGGAGATCAGGGAGCTGCGACCGGTGCGACGGTTGAGATTCTGCTCGTTGGCAAAGACCGCCCCCGTCCCGGGAGCCACGAGCAGCAGGGCGGCGGCAGGCTGGCGCACGGCCGGCCACCTTGCCTTCCCGGCGATCTGATGGTATGATAGACACAAAGCGGTAGCCGCATCGACCTGGGTCTACCCCAAGATAGTGCTGTCGTTCCGGACCAAGGAGAGGGATCGTGGGTGCACTGTCTGTCCGCCTGCTGGGCTCTTTCGAGGTGAGTCTCGATGACCGGCCCGTCACCGGCTTTGAATCGGACAAGGTACGGGCGCTGCTGGCCTACCTGGCCGTCGAGGCGGACCTGACGCACCGGCGCGAGGCGCTGGCCGGCTTGCTCTGGCCTGAGATGCCGGAGCGGACGGCAAGGGCCAACCTGCGCTACGCGCTGGCCGACCTGCGCCGGGTCCTCGGCGACCGGCCAGCGCCTGGCGACCAAGATCGCGCTCCCCCTTCCTGCTGGTCACCCGCCAGACACTCCAGTTCAACCATGATAGCAATTCAAGCGTTGATGTCGCGCAGTTCCTGTCCCTGGTGGCTGAGGGTCAGGTCCGTCAGCAGCCCATCCTGCAGCTGGAGCAGGCCACGGCCCTGTTCCGCGGCGAGTTCCTGGCCGGCTTTACACTGCGGGACAGCGCGCCCTTTGAGGAATGGGCATTGCTGCAGCGGGAGTACCTCGGCCGGTTGAGGCTGCGCGCCTTGCACCGCCTGACGGCCTACCATGCCGACCATGGTGCCCACGAAACCGCCTTGCGCTATGCATGGGAGCAGGTCCGGATCGAGCCCTGGGAGGAGGAAGCGCACCAACAGTTGATGGCGCTGCTGGCGATCACCGGCCAGCGCACGGTGGCCCTGGCCCACTATGATTCCTTGCGCGAGACCCTGGATCTGGAGCTTGGGGTCGAGCCCTCGCCTGAGACACAGGAACTGGTACAGCGCATTGAGTCCGGTGAGATCGCGCCCGTAGAGGGAGCCAGGCGCGACCAGATCGTTCGCGGCTACGACCTGATTGAGCGCATCGGCCAGGGCAACGCCGGGGCGGTGTACCGGGCCTACCAGCCGATCTTGGGCCGCCAGGTGGCGGTCAAGGTCATCCTGCCCCACCATGCCAATCACCCCGAGTTCATCCGGCGCTTTGAGGTCGAAGCTCAATTGGTAGCGCGCTTGGAGCACCTGCACATCGTGCCGCTGTACGACTATTGGCGGGAGCCGGATGGCGCCTACCTGGTGATGCGCCTGTTTCAGGCGGGCAGCCTCAGGGACTCGCTGGCCCGCGGACCCTGGTCGCCCGCAGCCGTCGCCAGAGCGCTGGACCAGCTCGCATCGGCGCTGGCGGCCGCCCACGGACAGGGAGTCGTCCACCAGGACATCAAACCGGCCAACATCCTGCTGGACAAAGACGGAAACGCCTATCTGTCGGACTTTGGCATCGCCCGGGACCTGGCCGTCGCGCCAGACCCCGCCGCACCAGAGCCCCTGACCGGCTCGCCCGAATATGCCTCGCCGGAACAGTGGCTGGGCGAGCCAAGCACGCCGCTGGCTGACATTTACAGCCTGGGCGTGGTCCTCTACGAACTGCTGGCAGGAGCACACCCCTACCCTGAGGCGACGCCCAAGCAGATGCGGCAGAAGCACCTCAAAGAGTCTGTACCGCCGGTCCGGGTACTGCGTCCCGAGCTGCCGCCGGGCGTGGATGCGGTTATTCAGAAGGCCACGGCCAAAGAGCCCGGGCATCGCTACCCGGACGCGGTATCTCTGGCGGAGGCATTCCACCAATGCCTGCAGCTCCCGGCCGCGGACAGCCCCCAGATCGAGCCCCGGAACCCCTACAAGGGCCTGCGCCCCTTCCAGGAAGCAGATGCCGTCGATTTCTTTGGCCGCGAAGCTCTGAGCCGACAACTAACCGCCCGGATGGCTGGAGGCGGGCGATTCCTGGCCGTGGTTGGCCCCAGCGGCAGCGGCAAGTCGAGCGTGGTCCACGCGGGGCTGATCCCCAGGCTGCGCCAGGGCGGGCTGCCCGGTTCGGAGGGCTGGTACATCGTCGCGATGCAGCCTGGGCACGCGCCTTTTGAGCGGCTGGAGGAGGCTCTCCTGCGTATCGCCAGCGAGCCGCCGAAAGACCTGCACGGCCATTTGCACGGGGACAGCCAAGGGCTCGCCCGCGCGGTTAGTCAGATCCTGCCCCCTGGGGGCGGCGAGTTGCTTCTGGTCGTCGACCAGTTCGAAGAGCTGTTCACGCTGGTCAGAGACGAAGCTGAGCGGGCGCGCTTCTTGTCGAATCTGCTGGCCGCGGTTTCCGAGCCGGGCAGTCGTCTGCGGCTGGTGGTGACGCTGCGGGCCGACCACTACGACCGGCCGCTGCAATACGCCGGCTTTGGCGAGCTGGTCCGGCAGCAGACCGAGGTCGTGCTGCCCCTGTCGGCCGAAGAGCTGGAACAGGCCATCGCCGGGCCGGCCCGGCGCACCGGTGTTTCGTTGGAAACGGGGCTGGTCGCCACCATCGTAGCCGACGTGATCGAGGAGCCGGGCGCTCTGCCCCTGCTCCAGCACACGCTCACTGAACTGTTCGAGGTTCGGGAGGGCAGGGAGCTTGGCCTGCAGGCCTACCAGGAGCTGGGCGGCGTGCTGGGATCGCTGGGACGCCGGGCCGAGGCACTCTATGGCAGCCTGGACGCGGCGGGCCAGGGAGCCACACGGCAGCTTTTTCTGCGGCTGGTCAGCCTGCGCGAGGGACAGGAGCCCGGCCGCCGGCGCGCCCTCCGGCCCGAGCTATCGGCCATGATGGAAGATGGCCAGGCTGTGGAGACCGCTATCGATGCTTACGGCCGCCACCGTCTCCTCTCCTTCGACCGGGACCCCGTGACCCGCATCCCCACCGTCGAGGTGGCCCACGAGGCGCTGTTCAGGGCCTGGGACCGGCTGCGGGACTGGCTGGATGAGAGCCGCGACGACCTGCGCGCCCACCAGCAGTTGTCGAGAGCGGTGGCCGAATGGCTGAACAGCGGACGGGATGCCGGCTACCTGCTGCAGGGCACCCGCCTGGACCAGTTTGAGGCGTGGTCCTGGGCTTCCGCGCTGGCGCTGAGCCCCGACGAACAGGACTATCTCCAGGCCAGCCTGGCAGGGCGGCAAGCAAGAAAGACGGAGGAAGCGGACCGCCAGGCACGAGAGGCGGCGTTGGAGCAGCGCTCGCGGCGGCGCCTGCAAGCGCTGGTGGCCATTCTGGCCATCGCGACCCTGATGGCCTTGGCCCTGACGGTCTACGCTTTCAGCCAGAGACGCGACGCGCTGGAAGCCTACAGCCTGAGCCTGGCCGCCAACGCCAGGAACGCGCTTGACAGTGGAGACTCGGCAAAGGCGCTGGCCCTGTCCCTGGCGGCCAACCGCATTGACCGCCCACCAAGGGAATCGCAGCGGGTTCTGATGGAGGCGGCCTATGCCCCCGGGCCCCGCCGCCAGTTGTCGTTTGATCGCGACCTATTTGGGGGCGCCGGGACTTCGGCGACGGCGGTGGCCATCAGCCCGAATGGCCGCACGGCCCTGGCCAGCTACTGCACGCAGGCTGGCACCGAGTACGGGCAGCGCTGCGCCGCGGGCACCCCCAGCCGCTTCGTGCTGTGGGATGTAGAGTCCGGCGAAGCGATCCGAATGTTCGAAGGGCACACGGCGGGGGTGAATGAACTGGCCTATTCACCCGATGGTGAGACGGCGTTGTCCGGCTCGGAAGACGCGACGCTGATCGAGTGGAACCCCACAACAGGACGCGAACGGCGGCGCTTCGAGGGTCATTCGGGCGCGGTACACACGGTTGCTGTCAGCCCCGATGGGCGCACAGCGGCCAGCGGCGGGCGCGCGGGCGACGCGCCCACAAATCCCGGGGAGCTGATCCTGTGGGACCTGGATTCCGGATGGGAGATCCGGCGCCTGGAAGGAGCCACGGCCGAGGTGATGGACGTGGCCTTTACGCCCGATGGCAGCATGATCCTGGCCAGCATGGGCGACTCGGAGCAGTTTGTCAACCGGGGCGAGCCGGTAGAACTGGGCATGCGCCTGTGGGATGTGGAGACAGGCCAGCTCGTGCGCAGCTTCGATCTGGCAGGTGACGACGCCACAAGCCTGGCCATCAGCCCCGACGGCGCCACGGCCCTCAGCGGCGGCTGGGACCGGACCGTCTACCTCTGGGATCTGAGCACAGGCGAGCGGGTAACCGCCCTGGAGGGACACACGGACCCCATCATGGCCCTGGCCTTTGACCCCGCCCCCGGCAGTCGCAGGGCCGTCTCGGGCTCGGACGACAACAGCCTGATCCTGTGGGACCTGGAGAGCGCGGAGCCAGTGGCCCGGCTCATGGCCCGGGACAGCGACGTTCTTGACGTCGCGCTCAGTTCTGACGGCCAGATGGCGCTCTCCGCCTCGCGCGATGGGACACTGGTACAGTGGGACCTGTATGACGGCGGTGAGCTTGGCCGTTTCGAAGGGCATCCGCCAGCCGTATTTGACACCGCCTTCAGCCCGGATGGAACGCGATTCCTATCCAGCGGGGGAAACCCCGACCCGGCCTCGCCCCTGGCGGGCGACACCAACATCCGGCTCTGGGACCTGGAGACGGGCCAGGAACTCCGGCGCCTGGAGGGTCACACGGGCACCGTCCTGCAGGTGGCGTTCGCCCCGGATGGCCGGACGGCGCTATCGTCCTCGAATGACCAGAGCGTGCGGCTGTGGGACCTGGAGACGGGTGAGGAGATCGGTCGCTTCGTGGGCCATGAGACGCTGGTGACCAGCATCGCCTTTGGTCCCGATGGGGAGCAGGTCCTGTCTGGCTCGGTAGACGGCACGCTGATTTTGTGGGACCTGGAGAACGGCGAGGTCCTGCACCGACTGGCGGGGCATACTCTTGGAGTCTGGTCGGTGGCTGTCAGCCCCGATGGCACCACAGCCCTATCCGGCGCCGATGACAGCATCTTGATCCTCTGGGACCTGGAAACGGGTAAGGAGCTCCGCCGTTTCCTGGGGCACAGCCAGGCTGAGGACGCCAGCGTGAGCGGAGTAGCCTACCTGCCTGACGGCAAGACGGCCCTCTCCGGCGGTACCGACGGCTTTATCATCCACTGGGATCTGGAGACGGGGCAGGAGATCGGCCGTTTTGGCGGCCACAGTGGCATCCGGACGCGCGTGTCTGTGAGTCCAGATGGCCGGACTGCATTCACCAGCAGTTGGGACGGCACCCTGATGGTGTGGGACCTGGAAACCGGCGAAATGCTCCGGCGTTTCCGCGATCCGCAGACGGGACCGGTATTTGACAGCGCCATGAGCCCCGACGGCAAGACTGGCCTGGTAGGTTCCTTCGCCGGATCGATCGTCCACTGGCAACTAGCAGCGCCAGATCTGGACGAGCTGCGGGCCTGGATCGAGGCCAATCGCTACGTGCGCGAGCTGAGCTGTGAGGAGCGGGATCTGTATCAGATTGAACCGTTATGTAAAGAATAGAAGACTGGACCAGTATGGCAGACTGGCCCAGTCTTGACAGTCTCGAACTTGTCCGCACTTGCCTAGCATCGTGGCAGTGCCGATGTCCAGGCCAATGGTACCGGTAGCGCCGAAAATGAGGCCGGCCGCCCACAACCACTGTCGCTCGATGACAACGGCCATGCTGCATAACGCGATGCCGAGGGAAAGGATCGTGACCGCGACGGCCAGGATCATGTGCGTTTTGCAGGCAGGATCTCCTGCTTGGACTTTGGCACATCAAGCCGAACCTGAGCCCCCGCCAGCTTGGAGGCTTCGATGGCCTCCATGGTCCTGTCCAGAACCACGTCAGTGGCGGTGATGCCGGCCAGCAGCTCCAGCAGCAGGGTAGTCAAGCCAACCCAATTGTGCCAATCGAGGCTTTCTGTCCGGGCCCCTCCTCCTTGACCGATTCCAGGATCAATTCACCCGCTATCTCGTTCATCTTGCCCAGTTCGGACATCCTGTCTCCCTCTAGGTGCGCCGTCGCGCGGGCACTGGGCCGGGTGCACCTGGCCTGCGATTCGGGGCATTCTATCACGGATTCTTGCCTGGGCAAAAGGGAGGCGGGGAAGCATCTGCCTGGCCCTACGGGGCCAAGCCCCGGCTCGACTTCGGGGGTTCAAGAGAACCCCCGAAGTCTGGCCGGCAGTACATCTCATGACCTAGTCAAGCGACTCCATGAATCTGACTGCGCGCGCAATGTAGGCGGCGCTGACCCATCTTGTCGGACTACGCTGGAAACTGATCTTGCCGCCAAAGTCTCCAAAGATCTCTTGCATCTCGGGCGAGAGGACTTTGAGAGGTCGTCCTGAGCGATCTCTGCCCGCAGCGCTCATCAACACGGCTTTCTTCAAGAGACGGCTATTCAGAGAACCCTTGATCAGGACAAGATCCTCCTTCTGGCGGTCGTAGATGCTCGGATGTCTCACGTGGAAATTGTTGCCGAAAATGCTGTTCGCATCATCCGGTGCGAAAGCGGTTGCCTTTCCTGCAACCAGAACCTCAAAATAACCCATGAGATACAGCGCGGGCGGCGATTCGAAGCCCCATCCCTGCAAGCCACAGTAAAAGACCAGCAGGTCCCCTTCCTCAAGATTCCGAAGCCCAGCTTTGGGCCTAGTGGGATCTCCGTAGGTATAGGTCTCAAACTCGGGGTCAAAGTGGATAGAAAGGGGTCTCCAATCTCGGCCAGCGGCTCAAAGATGTCTCCATACTTGTGCAGGTGAGCCGCCTTGGCTTTCTTTGTCTTGAGCGGAATGCTTTCGCTGGACCAGAAGTCGCGATGGGATTCGTAGGCTTGGGAAACCCGCATCAGATATACAAGCCGATTTTTCCCATGACCAGCCCCTACGCCGGTAAAGCCCGCAACCCACTTCCCTTTCCAGCCACCGGCGTCACGAAAGGTACGCATGAAATGCTTGCAGGTACATAGCGTCACCAAGCTGCCCTGGAAATTCGGCCCGCTCCCAGTCTGGACAAAAAGGCCTTCGCGACTCTCGATTGTCGCGATGATGTAGAGATAGACCGTGGCATCCGGGCTCAGACAATCTCGAAGAGCATCAAGCCGTAGATTCATGGTCTTGGCTAGAGGCCCTGCCTTGGGGAAGGGCTGATAGTCAAAGTCACGCGTTGTGCACCTCGCCATCTTGCTCAGCTCCCATTCTGATATGGGTTGGTCCTCCAGCCAGGAACAGCCAGATCCTTCGGTCGCGTACCGTGGAGGTCCTTCCTGCGCCAGCGGCCGGCCGCTCATACACAAATGCCCAAAGAGACTGCAAACGGTCCGGTAGCCAGGGCCTATCTGCAACGATCCAGTCTACTGTACCAGTATTTTCCGAAAGCCAGCCTGCTCAAAGTGCCGGTCGGTGGTCAGGGCCTCAGTCAGGTCACGTTCTTGCATGACAGCGAAGGAGATGCAGTCGGTCAGGCCCCATTCCTTGTCGGCCCGAGTGCTGTAGAGTACCAGGCCACGGGCGAACAGGTCACTGTCGACGGGTACCACCTCGATATCGGGATCGGTTCGTAGATCATGGAGAGTCGCGATGCCCAGATGCCGCCAGCGGGTCCGGGCCAGGGCATTGCCGATTTCGACCAGCACCGCCTCCGTTGTGACAAAGGGCGAGCGTGTGGTAAGGGCTGCGTCCCGCGCAGCATCATGCCACTGGTCCGCAGCGTTTACCAGGGCCAAAATGTAGCCTGTGTCGACAAAGATGGGGGCGCTCATCGCTTGTCGAGGCCGTAGAGGTAGTGATCGTGCTGCTCGGCCAGGTCCGGGACGCCCAGATCACTGGCCCGCTCCAGGATGCGGCCAAAGGCTCCCTGGGGAACGGGGGCCTGCCGATGCTGCTGGGCAATCTTCTCAAGAAGCGCCACAACCTCAGCCAGCTCCGGCGGCTGGGCTGAGGCGGCTTCCAGCGCTGCCAGTTCCTCAAGCACGCGCTCCAGGTGGTCCAGCACCTGCTCATCGCCTGGCTCCAGGCCTGAGGGCAGTCCTTCGGCGGCCGAGTCCTGCACCTGCAGCCAGGCATGGAAGGCGTCTCTGTCCTGCATGTAGCGCTGGAACTGGCGATAATCGTCCAGGCTGATCAGGGCCGCCTGCGACCTGTCAAAGGTCTCTACGATATAGGTGTCGCGCTTTTCACGCACCGCTTGCAGGATATCGGTCAAGCGGCGGCGCAGTTGTGTGGTGCCGACCTTGCGCTCCATGAGCGTCTCCTCCAGCAACCCCCGATCTGATACACATTACACACATTATAAACCTGACACACTCAGGTGTCAAGCCCAGTAGTATGTCGCTCAGGTACATGTGACCTCGGGGGTCTGGCTTCGACCCCCGAGGTCTGGTTGTGACTCTGTCCACGTTGGTGGATTCCCGCCTGCGCGGGAATGATAGGTCAGGTTGGGGGCAGGCACGGCGGCCCATCCAGAACCCTACGAAGGATGCCAAGACCCTTCGCCAGCAACCGGGAAGCGGACCGGGCGTTGTTGGGAGCCAGAGCGATAGATGGCCTGCACCAGTTCGACCAGCTTGCGTCCCTCCCGGCCTGTGACCATTGGCTCCCCGTCCTGCGCGATGGCGTCCAGGAAATCGGCGATCTGTAGGACATGGTAGTGGCTCATGATATCCACTTCAGTTGCCCGGGCCCGGTCAGCGGCCTGCCACTTGTCCAGATACTCTTCTTCACCAGCCACCGTCCAGACGTCGTTGTGGGGCGGATCCACTTCCTCGGTCACTCCCGCCACAAAGGTCGAGCCGCCGTCGGTTTGCACGCCAACGGTCGCGCCAGAGTAACCATGGACGTGGATCTTGGCGTACAGCCCCGGATTCTGCGAGTTGCTGACGACGATGCTGCCCAGAGCGCCGTTGGCGAAACGCAGCGAGGCGACCGCGGTATCCTCGACCTCGATAAAGGGATGGTTCAGATTGGACCAGTAGGCCGAAAGCTCGGCGATGGGTCCCATGAACCATTGGAAGAGATCCAGTTGGTGGACCACCTGGTTGACCAGGATTCCGCCGCCCTCCTCATCCCAGGTACCCCGCCAGGCATCCATGGCATAGTACTCGGGGCCCCGCCAGCCAAGGACGGTGACTGTCCCCAGGATGGGCTGCCCGATCCTGCCCTCGTCGATGGCCCGTTTCACGCGCTAGGACCGGCTCGTAGAGGCGGCGCTGGCTGATGACACCCAGCTTAACGCCAGCCTGATCAGCGGCCTCGATCATGCGGTCGCAATCGTCCAGCCTGATGGCCATCGGCTTTTCGACGAGCACGTGCACTCCCTGCCTGGCGGCCATGACGGCCAGATCGGCGTGGCTGGGATGAGGGGTGCAAATGCACACCGCACCAACCGCAGGATCCCGGAGCAACTCGTTCGCATCCGTGTAGGCGCGCACACCATAGCGCCCGGCAAAAGATCTGGCCTTCTCCAAGTCGCGGCTGCAGACCGATTCGAACCTTGAGCGGGGATTCGCCGCCAAAGCCGCGGCATGGGTGTGTGCCACCAGGCCCGTACCAATGATCGCCGTACCGATTCTCTCTTGGCTCGCCTTCATCGATGGTTCTCCCTCAGGGGATCAGAATGACTTTCATGAGACCCGGCTCGCCCTTTTGCAGCCTGGCGAACCAGGCCGCGCCTTCGCTCAGAGGCGCCACGGCGCTGATGATGGGATCAACGTCCACGGCCCCTCGCGCCAGCAGGTCCAGGCAGGCCGGATACTCCAGCTGTGACGCGCACGACGCGCGCAGGTCCAGCTCCCGCGTCACCGTGTACTGCAGTGGCAATCGTGCCTCGGCCGCCACGTTGCCTACCAGTACGACCTGGCCGCCTTTGCGGACGCACCGTACCGCCAGGCCCAAGGTATCGCTGATGCCTACCACCTCAAAGGCGACGTCCACGCCTCGACCGCCGGTGGCGGCCAGCGCCTCCGCCACGACGTCGTCGCGCCCGGGCACCAGCGCCTGGTTGGCCCCAAAACCTCGGGCGATGGCCAGGCGGCTCTCGTCCACGTCCACCGCCATCACGTGCCGGCAGCCTGCCAGGGAGAGCAACTGGGTGATCAGTACGCCAATCATGCCGTTTCCGATCACGCAGGCCGAGTCCCCCAGCGAGACGCGGGAGCGCTGCAGGGCATGGTAGGCAATCGACAGGGCCTCGACCACCGCCGCTCGCTCAAAAGAAAGGCCGTCGGGCAGCCGGTAGAGGAGGTGATGAGGGACGGCAACGTACTCGGCAAAAGCTCCGTCCTGGACATAGTCGTCGCAGGAAACGCCCATCACCCGGCGATTGTCGCACAGGTTGATCTTGCCCCGCAAGCAGTAGTAGCACTCCCCGCAGTAGATGGTTGAGTCAAAGGTCACCCGGTCGCCTGGCTGCCAGTCCTTTACCCCGGGTCCCACGGTCTCGATGATCCCCGCCGCTTCGTGCCCCATAATCAGAGGCGGAATGCGCCGGCCCGTGCTGCCATCCAGGCCATGGACGTCGCTGCCGCAGATGCCACAGGCCCGCACCTGGACCAGAACCTCTCCCGGTCCGGGGGAAGGCTCGGGTACATCCTTGTAGGTCAATTGATTGGGCCGCTCCAATACCAGAGCTTTCACAGGATTCGTCCTTCCAGAATGGGGTCTATCGTCTCCGCAACCGGGAACCGGACCGGGCGCTGGAGGGTCCCAGAGCAATAGATGGCCTGCACCAGCTCGACCATCTTGCGCCCCTCCTGGCCGGTGATCATGGGCTCCCAGTCCTCGAGAATTGCCTCCAAAAAGTCGGCGATCTGGAGGCCGTGGTAGTGGCTCATGATGTCGATCCGGCCTGCCCGGGCCCGGTCGGCGGCCTGCCAACCGGGCAAGAGATCCTGCTCACCCGGGACGGTCCAGAGATCATTGTAGGGCGGCTCGGCCTCTTCACTCACCCCAGAGATGAACTGCGTGCCGCCGTCGGTCTGCACGCCGGCGGTGGCGCCCGAGGAACCATGGACGTGGATCCTGGCATAGAGCCCCGGGTTCTGCGAGTTGCTGACGACGATACTGCCCAGGGCGCCGCTGGCGAAGCGCAGCGAGGCGACGGCCGTATCCTCGACCTCGACAAAGGGATGGTTCAGATTGGACCAGTAGGCCGAGACCTCGGCGACGGGCCCCATGAGCCACTGGAGGAGATCCAGATGGTGGATGACCTGGGTGACCAGGACGCCACCGCCCTCCCCGGCCCAGGTGCCGCGCCAATCGTCCAGGGCGTAATACTCGGGGCCGCGCCAGCTCAGGACGGTGGCCGTGCCCAGGATGGGCCGGCCGATCTTGCCCGCGTCGATGGCCCGTTTCACGCGCTGGACCGGCTCGTAGAGGCGGCGCTGGCTGATGACGCCCAGCTTGACGCCGGCCTGAGCAGCGGCCTGGATCATGCGGTCGCAATCGCCCAGGGTAAGGGCCATTGGCTTTTCGACCAGGATGTGCACCCCGTGCCCGGCGGCCATGAGGGCCAGGCCGGCGTGGCTGGGATGGGGCGTGCAGATGCAGACCGCGTCAACCGCCGGATCCCGGAGCAACTCACGTGCGTCGGTGAAGGCGCGCACGCCGTAGCGCCGGGCAAAGGAATGGGCTAGCTCCGGGTCCGGGTTGCAGACGGCTTCGAATCTGGAGCGGGGGTTCGTTGACAAGGCCGCGGCGTGGGCGTGGGCCACCTTGCCGGTGCCGATGATGGCCGTACCGATGGTTGCCTTGTCCGTTGCCACAGGCCACGCTCCAGTAAAGCGGGGATGCGGAGCAGCCAGACCTGGCAGCTCGTCAAATTCCCCCTCGATCTAGTACCAGGGACAGCATTGTAGACCTATCACTCGTGCATGTCAAACCTGATACCACGGGCTGCTGCAGGGATTGTACCGGATCAGCCGGCCCGGGCTCGGTCGGAGACCTTCGCCTATCACGGGGGCGCTGCGGTTGACTCGGGTCAGGAAGGTCTCCGACCGCAGCCGAACCGGGCTCGGTTGGAGACCTTCGCCCATCACGATAGGGGTGAATTGTCTCTGCGCGCCAGATTGGGCCAGCCTTTGAGACTGGCCCAATCTATGTACTGACACTACTTGAACAGATCAGAGTGAGAACCGGTTCTGATCAGCACGATCTCGGTTTCGGCCAACTCGTAGATCAACAACCAGTCCGCCTCCATGTGACACTCTCGTGTTCCCGCGTACTGCCCGACCAAGACGTGAGCCCGATATTGCGCTGCAAGGGGCTCCCCCTTCACCAAAGTCTCAAGTACTATCTTGAGCTTCTCCAGGTCCTTGCCTTGACGGTGCAATCGCTTGACATCTCGCTTGAACCGAGACGTGCGCCTGATCGTCTGCATCAGATACCCAGGTCCTTGAAGAGATCGTCAAGTGTGTTAAAGGTTTCAAGCTCCTGGCGAGTCCGTGCCTGCTCCAACGCTTCCAGTGTCTCCTCATTGGGCACCCGCACCGCAAAGGGAAGTCCACGCTCAAGCTCCACCTGTTTGTAGAATAGCGTAATCGCCTGTGTGGCGGTTAGACCCAACTCCCTGAACACCTCTTCTGCGCCGTGCTTGAGATTGGGATCAATCCTGGCCGAAATGACAGCCGTCTTGGGCATCGTGGAATACCTCTCATCAAGTATGTATTGCGGTTGTATATACATTATATCAGCACCCAAGCCACATGTCAAGCACGTCCGAACCAATCGTTCCACCGACCTGTGTTCTAGCTGCCCGATCCAGAGGCACTACCAGAAGTTCAAGTACTTGTTGGCATCTCCCTCGTACCACTGCGAGCGATACTGGGCTTCGCAAACCAGTTCATGACGGGGCGAGCCCACCCGGCCCTGAGGCCCTTTCCCAATAGAGAGAAGGTTGGCTCAACCTTCTTGTAGCCGGTGTTCAGCAGTAACCGCTTCGCAGAACCTGGTTCCCGAAGGCGGCATCGTGTGAAGATCGAATTCCAGGAGTAAAAGTCCCGGTAGGCCTGAAAGTAGCCGGCTTCGAGTTCCTCGGCTGACATCCGTTTTGGCAGATAGACGGCACGAGTAGTGTCATAATGCGCCCAGTTGCGGTCCACGATCCTTGCCTCGGAATCAAGCTTCTTGTAGAGAAGCGTCCCCGGATAAGGGGTCAGGATTGTGAAAGTAGCCGTCTCAAGCCTGGCGTCGATTCCGAACTTGACCGTTTGGCCAAACACATCAGAGTCGTCGTTGTCAAAGCCAAAGACAAAGCTACCGTTCACCATGATGTCTCTGTCGTGCAGACGCCTGACATTCCGCATATAGTTCTCCACCTTGTTCCAACTTTTCTGGACCTCGCCCAGGCTGCCGCGGTTTATACTCTCGAATCCGATGTAGAGGGTTCTGCAGCCTGACTGCGCCAGAAGATCGAGGAGGTCCTCATCATCGGCTGCACCGATGGTCGTCATACCAAACCACCGGATCTTTAGCGGGACCAAGGCCCTCAGCAGTCTGACCGCGTATTCGCGGTCTGCCAGCAGGTCATTGTCTAGAAACGCGACGACCTTCGATGAACGACTCTCGATTTCACGCAGGACCATATCCATCGGTCGCTTTCGAAAGCTAGCTCCCTTTCTGCTGCTCTCGAAGCAGAACCAGCAGCGATTTGTGCACCCTCTGCTTGTTGATACTGATGCAGTGAGCACATAGTCCGCCGGACGCACACACCGCCAATCGGCATTGGGTGTCTCTGAGAGGGGAAGCGCATCGCCAACATACCGCCGTTTGAGCTCTCCACGTTCAAAGTCCTGTAGAAGCGTGCGCCAAGTGCCTTCTGCCTCTCCAACAACCACGCAGTCTGCGTGGCTGCTCGCCTCATCGGGATAGATCGACACATGGGGACCACCCAACACCACCGGAATCCCCTTGCTTCTCAGGCTGTCGGCCAGCTCATAGGCTCGGTTGGCAGCGGCAGTCCACGCACTGATGCCAACAAGGTCGGCATGTATCGTTTCCGGCACAAGTCGATGGTACTCATCATAAATGGTGACATCGTGTTCCGGTGGGGTCAGGGCGCTGAGTATCTGCAGGCCATGCGGCGGCACCATGAAATGCTTCAGTCGCGTTCCTCGGCGCAACGAAGCAGCAGCGAAGATAAGGGCTACTCTCATTGTCTATCCTTTCTGCACGCTAGTTGACGGTGGAACTCTTTCAGAAACCACAGTACGCTACCTGTGCCAGCTAAATCCCTGGGATGCAGTTGCTCCCGTTCAGATGGGGGTCATGGTACCACAGGCAACCTGTCAGAAGCTGCCGACCGTCTGCCAGGAACTATCATATTGTGACTTTTCGGGTCTTGTCTGAGGACGTGGTACAAGAGTGGAGAACATTCGCTTTTAGAGAAATTCATACAGATGCGGAGGTACACCCGTTGAAAGTCATGACCCCGGCCGCTAGCTGGCAGCCCTCCAGACTCTATCTGGCAGAGCGGATTTGTTGCGAATCACTCCAGAGGTATCAGCAGCCCCTGCGCTTCCTCCCCCCGGTCCAGGAGAAAGGTCTGCAGCAGGGCCAGCTCGTGCAGCATATCATCAAAGGGTCTCCCTAATCCCTGCTCCAGCCAGTGGCGCCAGGCGGCATTGAGCCAGTACTCCCGGCCCCCCCATAGACAGCCGATTCCCAGGAAGAGGGCCAGCGCGGCCGTGTAGCCGAAGCGAACCAGGCGTGGATCTCCCCTCCAGCCGGAATCCGTCAATCCGGCCAGGTATCCCTCAAAGGCGACTCGGTCCAGCTCTTGGGCGTCGGCCGCTGGCACGTCGAGGAATTGGAGACTGATGCCGACAAAGGGGGCGAGCTCTTCGCCGATGGCCCCCGGTCCGAGCATGGACCAGTCGATGCCGACCAACTCTTCGTGCCCATGTTCGCCGCGACGCCACATGAGGTTGCGCGGGAAGGCGTCGTGGTGGCACAGGCAGCGGGGCAGCCGGTCCAGGGCCGCCAGCAGCGCCTCCCGCTGGGACCAGAGGTGTTTCATCCGCGCCAGCCCATCGCTGCCCAACCAGCTTCTTACGATGGGGTCCTGGGCCAGGGCCGGAAGGTCTTCCATGACTGGCGCGGAGGTATACAGCCAGTCGCGGACGCGGCCGCGGCTGAACCAGGGCTCCTCAGGTACAGAAACGCCGCTCAGATAGGCGCCGTTGAAGTGGCCCAGGCGCCTGGCGGCCTGACCGAGGCGGTCCATCGACCATGCCGGTTGAGCTTCCTGGCCAATATCCTCGAGCCAAACCCAATACTCGTCGCCCGGATATTCGGTGACGCCGTAGCAGCGTGGGGCCGATAGGCCGGCCGGGAGGGCTGCCCAGGATACCCGACTGATAGGCCAGGACCTCTCGCTTCCAGAAGTTCCACTGCCGCGTATCCTGGCTCCCCGAACCAGAAGCGCCGCCAAAGGCCTTGAGAACAAGGGACCAGGGGCGATGTTCGTCGCCAGCCTGAACTTCCCCACGAAAGCGGTAGATGCCATAGACGCCGCCGATGGCCTCACCGCCAATGCCGTGCAGGCGCTCGCAGGTCCAGCCGCTGACGTTCAACTCCGAGTTCTGGAGAGCGGCGCGGACTGGAGGTGCTAGGAGCACTTGATCGACGGCACGGAGGCGCTTGTCGAACTCGCTGGCCCTTGCGCTCTTCAACCTCCTACCTCCGGGAGGCTCCCGGCTGTGTTTGCTCAGGCCTCGAAAGGCTTAGGGGGATCCTGCTTGTTGAAGTGCTGCTGCAGCCCTGTCCGCAAGGTCAGCGGCCCCCAGCTCGAGACACTGCTGCCTGAATCCTCTGCGCGGGCCGCGCCACTCCAGGTCATCCACGCCTTCTTTGAGCGGGACGTCCAGGCGCAGCGTTGTCAGCCGCCGATAGAGGAAGACCTGCTCTCTGTGAGCCGCCAGGTTCTCGGCAAGCCGGCGAGCACGAGCTGGCAGATAGCCCCCACTCTTCGATGTCATCTGGGATGGCTTCAATATGTTGGTACTTGGAGAGCAACGCAGAGGCTGACTTTTTCCCCCAGGTCGGAACGCCAGGGATACCGTCTGCAGAGTCCCCAACCAGCGCCAGCCAGTCTGGGATAGAGGCTGGCGGTACGCCGTACTTTTCCACCACAGCGTCTTGGTCATAGACAGTGTCCCGGCGACGGTCCCAGCACACGACACGGTTGCCCGAGACCAGTTGGGCGAGGTCCTTATCGGGGGAGCATATCACTACCTGGTCGACTGCGTCTTCTTCTCGGAAGCGGACCGCTGCCGTGGCGATGGCGTCATCGGCCTCGAATTCCACCATGGGCCAAACGACAAGACCCAAAGCGGCGACGGCCTCCTCTGCCAGTGAGAACTGGGCATAAAGGTCCGGCTCGATGCCTTCGCCTCTCTTGTATCCTGGAAAAAGGTCGTTGCGGAACGATTCAATGACATGATCGAAGGCGCAGCCAACGTGGGTCGCCCCCGAGTCGAGAAATCAGCAGTAGCAGGCTTCGGAGCAGACCAATCGTGGCGCCGACCTCACGGCCATCGGGAGCCTTTTTGGATGGCGGCCCATAGAAGCTGCGAAAGAGCTCATAGGTGCCGTCAACAAGGTGTATTCTCACCGGGTTCCCTTTCTGCCAGTCCAAAGCCCTTCGCACCCATGATTCAGAGGCGCGCTCTACTGCTTCGGGAATCAATAGCGGGCAGCGGCCACCTCCGCCCCATTTGCCGCCGAGCAGATGTAGATGTTGGCCTTGTGGGTCGTCGCCGCTTCGTAGCAGGCGGCTACCGACCTGACAAAGCGCTCCGCAGCGCCGGCGTCGACCAGAGCCACGGCGCAGCCGCCGAATCCGCCGCCCGTCATGCGCGCGCCGAAGCAGCCGTCCTCCTGCAGCGCGCAGGCGACCATGGCGTTCAACTGGTCGTTGGAGATCTCAAAGTCGTCGCGCAGGCTGGCGTGGCCGGCCACCAGCAGCCGCCCCAGGGTGACCCTGTCGCCGCGCCGCATGGCCTCGACCGCTTGCAGGGTGCGTACATCCTCAGTGACAACGTGGCGGGCGCGGCGGCGGACCAAGTTCGGGCATTTCGCCCTCCCTGGCCTGGAACTGCTCGAGGGAGACGTCACGCAGGGCGGGGACGCCAAAGAAACGGGCCGCGGCCTCGCACTGCTCCCGGCGCTCGTTGTAGGCGGAATCCACCAGGCCGCGACGGGTGGACGTGTCCAGGATGACCACGGCTGTGTCCGGCGGCAGGGGGACCGCCTCGGTCTCCAGCGAGCGGCAGTCGATGAGCAGGGCATGGCCGGCCTGGCCGCCGGCCGAGATCATCTGGTCCATGATGCCGCAGTTAAGGCCCACCCACTCGTTCTCGGCCCGCTGGCCGGCCCGGGCCATGGCCGCTGCGTCCCAGGGGATGTCCGAGACGGCAGTAAAAGCGCGGGCGGTGGCCATCTCCAGGGCGGCCGAGGAGGAGAGCCCGGCGCCGATGGGGATGTCTCCGGCAAAGACGCCTTCCCAGCCCTGCAGGCTGAGGCCGCTTTCCTGGAGCGCCCAGGCAACCCCCTGCAGGTACTCGGCCCAGCCGGCGAGGCCGTGCTGCAGGCCATCCAGCGAAAAGCGCTCCATCCCTTCCAGATCGAGGGAATGGACCTCGACCAGACGGTCCTGGCGGGGCCGGAGGGCCAGCCAGACCGCGCGGTCGATGGCCATGGGCAGCACAAAGCCATCGTTATAGTCGGTGTGCTCGCCGATGAGGTTGACGCGCCCTGGCGCGCGGATGACGGCGGCCGGGGACTGGCCAAACTGCTGCTCAAACTGCTCGATGACGCAGAGTCTTATAGACACGCTATCGCAGCCGATGGCCATCAGTGATAGGCCGGCAGCCAGTCGCCATGGGCCTCAATGAGGTCGTCCACCAGGTTCCAGATCTGGTCCAGGTCCAGCTCGGCCGCGGTATGGGGATCGAGCATGGCCGCGTGGCAGATGTGCTCCCGCTGGCGGGTCAGGGCGGCTTCGACGGTCAGGGCCTGCACGTTGACGTTGGTCTGCATCAGGGCCGCCAGGTGCGTTGGCAGGCTGCCGATGCGCACCGGCTGGACGCCATTCTTGTCCACCAGGCAGGGCACCTCGACGACGCAGTCCTGGGGCAGATTCTCGATGAGGCCCTCGTTGGGCACGTTGCCATAGATGACGCGGGGCACGCCAGTTTCCATGCTGTGGATGATTTCGGAGCCGTACTCGTTGCTGAACTGGTAGCCCTCCACGGCCTCCAGGCTGCGCTTTTCCCCCTTGGCGATGAAAGGCATGACCGATACCCCGTCCATCACGCTGTGGACTTGATCGGCGTGTCGGCGTGACGCCCGTCTCCAGCTTTTGCTTCATCAGCTCCCAGGTCCGGATGTTCAAGACGCATCGGTTGGGGTATTCATCCAGCGGGATGTTAAAGCGCTCGATGAGGTCGGGGCGGTCGCGCTTGATGAACCAGGGCACGTACTCGCTGAAATGCTCACTGGACTCGGCCACAAAGTAGCCAAGCTTGTCGCAGACCTCGTAGCGGACCTGATTCCAGTCGGGCACTCTGCCGTCCTTGATCACATCACGGATCAGGGGGTAGAGGTCCTGGCCGTCACGCTGGAAGGTCAGGTAGAAAGCCATGTGATTGATGCCGGCGCACAGGTAGTTGATCTCGTCCAGGGGAACGCCGATGTCGTGGGCCAGGTCCCGGGCCGTGAGGAACACGCTGTGGCACAAGCCCACGGTATTGATGCTCGTCGCCTCGTTGAGCGCCCAGCAGAGCATGGCCATGGGGTTCACATAGTTCAGGAGCAGCGCGTCGGGGCACAGCTCCTCCATGTCCTGGCACATGTCCAGCAGCACCGGAATGGTGCGCAGTCCGCGCATGATGCCGCCCACGCCCAGCGTGTCGCCGATGGTCTGGCGCAGGCCGTACTTTTTGGGGATCTCAAAGTCAATGACCGTGCTGGGCTCGTAACCGCCCACCTGGAACATGGTGATGGCATAGTCGGCGCCGTCCAGGGCCGCCCGGCGGTCGGTGGTGACCTCAAACTGGGGCTGGGCCTCCAGCTTTTCGGCCAGCTTGTGGCCCACGATCTCTGAGGTGCGCAGGCGCTCCTCGTCGATGTCGTGCAGGGTCAGGGTACAATTCGACAGCTCCGGGAAACTGAGGATATCGCCCATCAGGTTCCGGGCGAATACCGTGCTCCCCGCTCCAATCAGTGTGATCTTGGGCACTGTATGGTCTCCTTTGTCATTTTCTTACCTTCAGGTACAGGACGCCCCGCGTTCGTAGTGCGCGATTTATCGCGCTTTTCCGGCGATGAATCGCCGACTACGAACCTCTGCTCACTGGGTGTTCCTCTGTTCGTAGTGCGCGATTCATCGCGCTTCTGCGGCGATGAATCGCCGACTACGAACCCTTGCTCGCCGGGTGCGGCCCTGTTCGTAGTGCGCGATTTATCGCGCTTTTCCGGCGATGAGTCGCCGACTATAAACCGTTGCGCTCGGGTTGCTACTCTCCGCCCAGCAAATCCTCCAGGTCGGCCTCGGAGGGCTGGTGGCCCCACTTGGCCGGCAGGGAGAGCATGGTGGACACGGTCTCTTTGTCGACGGTGAGATAGACCGTATCGCCCTCCACGTCGTCGATGATAGAGAGGGGCAGCACGACCTCTTTTTGGCCCCAGGCGTGGCCCTTGCGCATGAGCAGGTGCGTGATCTGGCCCGTATCGCTGCCGGTCAGCAGGCCGTCCACCCGGCCCACGACACCGTCCTTGGCCTCCACTTTTGAGTCCAGGGACACGGCCAGCTCGCCCCTGGGAACATGGGTCAAGTCCATCGTGAGCGTCCGGACCTCGTGCCCGGTCTGGACAAAGGCGGTCCCCGAGTAGGAAGGGATATCCGCCTGGCGCGATTCTGTATAGCGGAAGGCTTCCATCCCCGAAAGCTCATCGAGGGTACAGGCCAGATGGAGCAGGTCCGGGGTGCTGTCGACGACCTGATCCACGGGTACCAGGCGCTCTGCATGGGGAGACGCTCTTTCCTTGACGACATAGTGCGTCACCGCCAGGCTCTTGGGATCGACGATCAGATTCGTGGTTTTCCCGGCGGAACCGTCTGTACATTCAACTTGGGCGCCGATGGCTATCTCTTTCAAAGAATCCTCCCTCATTGTCAAGACCTGACAGGTTTGTGAACGGAACCCTTGGGTCCGCCCTGTCAGGTCTGATCAGGTCTGGAATTGCGGCAGCCACAGAGCCTGGGCGGCCAGCATCTCGTCTACCATGGCCCGGATCTGGGGCAAGGTGCAGACGGCCGCCGTAAGCGGATCGAGCTGCACGGCGTGGTAGACGGCTTCGACGTCGCCGGTCAGGGCGGCCTGGACCGTCAACTCATGAACGTTGACATGGGTCCGGTTGAGGGCCGCGATCTGGGGCGGCAGCTGGCCCATGGCCGTTGGCTGGACGCCATTGCCGTCCACCAGGCAGGGCACCTCCACAACGCAGCCCTGGGGCAGGTTGTCGATGGCGCCCCAGTTGCGGACGTTGCCGTTGATGCGCACCGGCTGGTTGGTCTCCATGGCTTCGATAATGTAGGAACCGTACTCGGGACTCCGTTCGCGGGGCAGGTCCTTGACACCGGCCAGCAGCTCCCTGTAATCTTCCTGGGCCTCGGCAAAGCGTTCGTGGCAGTGGCGCAGGTAGCCTCCGGTGCGGCCATAGCCATACCAGTGGTTGACCTTGTCCACAAAGCGCGGCACCAGGTCCTCGTTCACCATCTGGGCACTCTTGCGAAAGTAGGGCACGTACTCGCTGGCGTGGCCGCTGGATTCTGTTACGAAATAGCCAAAGTACTTCATCATCTCGATGCGCACCGGCTCGCGGCCATAGATCTCGGGTCGCTCGATGGCCTCCCAGATCCGGGGGTAGACGTCCTCATCGCCGCGACGGTACTCGAGAAAGAATGCCTGGTGGTTGATGCCGGCACAGAAATAGACCGCTTCTTCGTAGGGAATGCCCGCAAATTCGGCCAGCATCAAGCTCGTATCCTGCACGCTGTGGCACAGGCCCACAAAGGG
Organism: uncultured Chloroflexia bacterium; assembly: GCA_963783445.1. Taxonomy (GTDB): domain Bacteria; phylum Chloroflexota; class Anaerolineae; order JAAYZQ01; family JAAYZQ01; genus CAWANP01. The sequence goes on from CAWANP010000004.1 coordinate 856,270, forward strand.
ACGTCCGGTGGCCTCGTTCAGCGCCCAGCAGTTGATGGACATGGGGTTCACATAGTTGAGCAATAAGGCGTCGGGCTTGGCCACATCGTCCATATCGTGGCACAGCTCGATAAAGACCGGGATGCTGCGCAGGCCGCGAAAGACGCCACCCGGCCCCAGGGTATCGCCCACACACTGTTCCAGGCCATATTTCTGTGGGATCTCGATGTCCAGCGGGTAGGCATCCAAGCCTCCCTGCTGGAAGGTGGTGATGACATAATCAGCCTCTCGAACCGCCTCCCGCTGGTCAAGCGTGACTTCCACCTGGCGCCTTGAGGCCGCGCCGGTCGATGATGGCCTGAACCAGCTCGCCAGCCTGGGCCAAGCGCTGGGGTCGATATCCATCAGGCGTGATGGTACTGTCCTGCAGCGCCGGTGTGAGCAGGATGTCGCTGCACAGATTGCGGGTAAAGACGACGCTTCCCGCGCCGATGAGGGTGATCTTGGTCATGCTTTTTGGTGCCTCCTTTGAGGTCTCTTGAGATCTGCTCCGATTCGTATCGCTTGAGGCGGCCTCACAGTCGCCGGTCCTTGCGCCCGGAGAGCGGGAGTTCACAGTGTCCCCAAAGTGCGGCCTGCAATCTGGGTCCGAGCATGAGCAAGTTATCTAAATACGCTTAGGCAGACAACAGTCCGCGCTTCTAGCGGGCGGTGTGCGGACTGCGTCCCCAAAGTGTCGGGGATCGGAATCCAGCACGAACAGATTCTGAAAAGCGATTTCAGTCACCCAGGTATTGGACCGCATAGTAGCCCACCACCGGCAGCACCTTGACCTGGCCCCGCAGCGCATTGAGCATGCCGATGATCCAGGTGACCAGCAGCATCAAAAGCGCGACAATAACGATGGCAAAGGTACCGGCCGCCGTCATGGGCCCCAGGATGGGCACCCGGACCACGACCCAGGCCGCGACCGCCCACGCCAAGGGCGCCGCGAACACGGCCACGACCAAGCCAATGGCCTGCTTGGCGTGGAACTGGGCGAAGCGATCTTGGCGGCGAAACACAAAGACAAATATCCAGCCAATAACTGGCAGAAGATAGGCCACGAAAGGCGGACAGTCTGCTCGGCGGTCTTCACACCTAACCTCCTACCCCTTGCAGCTCCAGCTCTGCGGCAAAGTGGCAACTGGCATAATGGCCGGGTTCGACCTCGGTCAGCGTGCGGCTCCTCCTGGCTGCAGATGTCCTGGGCATAGCGGCAGCGTGGGTGGAAAACACAGCCTGGCGGCGGATTGGCCGGGCTGGGAACGTCACCCTCCAGGATGATGCGGTCGAGATGGATGTCCGGGTCCGCCGGCGGAACCGCGGAGATCAGCGCCTCGGCGTAGGGGTGCAGGGGATGCTGCAGCAGCTCCTCCGTCTCTGCCATCTCGACGATCTTGCCCACGTACATCACCGCGATGCGGTCCGAAATATGCTCCACCACCGACAGGTCATGGGCGATGAAGAGCAGGGTCAGCCCCAGCTCCTTCCTGCAGCTGCTCCAGCAGGTTCAGCACCTGGGCCTGGACCGACACGTCCAGGGCCGACACCGGCTCGTCGGCAATGATCAGGCGCGGGCTCAGGGAGAGCGTGCGCGCCAGGCCGATGCGCTGCCGCTGTCCTCCGGAAAACTCGTGGGGATAGCGGCGCATATAGGCTGGGTCGAGGCCGACGGCCTCCATCAACTCGGCAACCCGGTCTTCCGCCGCCCTGCCCTTGGCAACCCCGTGGATCTGGAGCGGCTCGCCGATGATGTCCTTGACGGTGAAGCGCGGGTTCAGCGAGCTAAAGGGGTCCTGGAAGATCATGCGCATTTCCTGGCGCAGGGGCTTCATCTCTTTCTGGCTGAGGGCTGAGACCTCGACCCGCTCGCCGTCGCTCTTGCGATACCAGACCTCGCCCCCGGTGGGGTCATAGAGGCGCAGGATCGTGCGGCCGGCCGTCGTCTTGCCGCAGCCGCTCTCGCCCACCAGGCCCAGGACCTCGTTCTCCATGCAGGGTAAAGGTCACGCCATCCACCGCCTTGATATGGCCCACGACCTTCTGGAGCAGCCCCTCGCGCATGGGGAACCACTGCTTCAGGTCCTTGACCTCAAGGATCACGTTGTCCGTTCCCGTTGTTGTCCATATTGCACGCTGTCCTTGTTACATTCCACGGTAGGCCGATGCCCGAACTGCTCGTCCAGTTCGTGCCCTACTGAAGCGATTCCAGTACGATCTGGCTCTCTTCCATCACGATGTCGGGCTCGTCCCAGCCTTTCTGTTCCATCAGCTCCTGAAGCGCCCGGCGGTACATCAGCCGCGCCTCGACGGTGACGGGTCCCTCGTCCGGCGCGGCAAAGGTGTAGCGCGCTGGCATCGGTCGCAAAGGCTGCCAGGCGGGTGTCCTCCACCAGGCTGATGTCGCGCCAGTAGGCGGCGGTGGGAGTCTCGCCCGACCACTCATCGCGCAGGATCTTGGCATAGTAGCGGCCCGGCATGGCCGGCATAGTCGCCGGTCCAATCGGGCAGCAGTGGCCCCTCGTCTATCGAGCAGAAGATTGCCCTCGGCATCGGTGGCCTCTACCACCAGGATCATGTGCCGCAGCGGGTAGCCGGTGGGCACGTGGTGGCCGGTCTTATCATTGGTGATGCTGACCTCGAACGACCACCTGGCCCTCTTCCAGGTCCGCCGTGGTCGTCATGGTCACCGAGTTCTGCATCAAGGCCTGGTCGCGTGCGCCGGGCATGGTATGGCTGTGGATGGGAGAACGGGGCTGCAGGCCGCCCTTGTCGGGGTAGGCGAAATACTCATCGTCGATGACCGGCATGTGGCAATCCTGGCAGGTCTGGCCCGTCTCCGGGTCGCTGTAAGGACTGGCCAGCCACTCGCCATAGGAGTTATAGATCTCGACCCCACCGACCACGTCATAGTGCCCTGCGACGCCGCCAAAGACGCCATAGTGACAGGGCGCGCAGAAGGCGCTCTCTTCCTCAAGCGGCAGATAGGTCACCCGGCGGGCCACGTCGTCAAAGGTGCCAAAGAAGAGCTGCTCGCCCTCCTCGGGCCGGTAGAGCCGCATCGAGGAAATGCCCGGCTGGTGCTGAGGGGCAAGCCGGTCTCCGGGTCCAGGTAGACGTCGCCGATCTTGTGACAGAAATCGCAGCCCACGCCGTCGGCCGCGTCGCCCTCGAGATAGAGCGGGCTGACGCCATCAGGGACCTCGTCCGAGATCTGGGCCGTCAGCTCGGTGTGGCAGCCCGACCAGCCGCAGGTATTGTTTGGCTCCAGCTTGGAGGCCAGCGGCGTGTGGCAGGCGGCGCAGTTGCTGCGCCCGGTCGGGATAGTCCAGCTTGACGCCGGGGCCATAGTAGGGCTCGCCGGAGTCGGGCGGCATGAGCCGGCCGCTGGCATCGTAGCGGGACTTGCCCTGTTGCCGTGGACGTCGGTGCCCTGTAGACACTGATAAAGCGCGGGTTGGCGGCCGACTGGGAGTGGGCGTCGGCCTGCCACTCCTCGTAGGACTGGTGGCAGGGCGCGCAACTCGCCGAGCCCTCGACGCCGTCGAACGAGAACCAGTCATAGTCGAGGTTGTCGGTGCTATAGTGCTGCTTGACGTGATGGTCACCGGCTCCAGGTCGAGCCAGGCCGTCGCGCCGCCCACCTGGTAGTCCGGCAGCCAGGCGGTGACCGAAACCGGCTGGGTGAGGGTCACCTCGCCCAGGGAAAACGAGCCGTCGGCCGCGGATACCGTCTCGAGCTCGGTGAGCACGATGCGCACCACGGCGCCCTCCAGCGGCCCGTCGGCATCCTGCACCACACCGCTTAGCTCGCCCCTGACCTCGGCCGGCTGGCTGCTGGCCTGGACCGTGGGCTCGACCTCGACCGGCTCCGGGGGCGGACCGGTCACTTCAATGTGAGCCGCGACAACCACATCGAGAACAGGCGTGGCAGGCGCGGCCGGCTGGCAGGCCGTCAGGACCGCGGCCAGCCCGCCCGCGGCGGCCAGTAGTATCGCGACGATTCCTACAACCCAGAGCTTGTTCACTTGTTTACCCCAGACCTGACAGGTTTTTTCTCATAGCTACCGTGTCCGCTCCCGCAGAGTACAATGCACTTGTGTAGGGCCGCCGCCCTGACAGAAACCTGTCAGGTCTTTGGCGCACCCCTACACAATCGAATAGGGATCGGCCGCGTCGCGCAGGCCATCCCCCAGAAAGTTAAAGCCCAGCACCGCGACCATGATAAAGATCACGGGGATCAGGATCCAGACGTGGGAACCCAGCGTCTCCAGGCTGTTGGCCTCCTTCATCAGAAACCCCAACTCGTCAGCGGCTCCTGGATGCCGATGCCCAGGAAGCTGAGGAATGCTTCGGCCAGGATGATGCTGGGAATGGTCAGGGTCAGCACGACGATGATGTGGCTCAGCGAATTGGGATAGAGGTGGCGGAAAATGATGCGCGGGTCCGAGGCGCCCATCTCTTTGGCCGCCAGGATAAAGTCGGTCTCGCGGAAGGCCATGATCTGGCCGCGCACCTGGCGGGCCAGGTGGTCCAGCCCAGAAGGGCAAAGATGATGGCCATGATCACGAAAATCGACAGCGGCTGCCAGGTCCGCGGCACAATGGCCGCCAGGGCCATCCAGAGCGCCAACTGGGGAAATGATTGCACAAACTCGACGAAGCGCTGGAGGGCCAGGTCGATCGTGCCGCCGTAGTAGCCGGAGATGACGCCCAGCACCGAACCCACCGCGACGCTGATCAGCGTGGCAAAGAAGCTGAGCGAGAGCGAGATGCGGCCCGAGAGGCAGGCGCGGCCCCACATGTCCCGGCCAAACTTGTCGGTGCCCAGGATATAGACCGTGCCCCCCTCCTCGACGTCGTAGAGGTGCATGTCTCATCGGGATAAAGTCCAGCACCTTGTACTCCCAAGTCCGCACGAAGAACTTCAGATAGTAGGGCTGGCTCGTGTCCTCGGTCCACATCGGCGCAAAGGTCTCGGGATCCAGTTCCAGGACCAGGTTATAGACAAAAGGGCGGATGTGGAACTTGTCCCTCATCGTCGACAAAGTGGATCTTTTGCGGCGGCGTATAGCTGGCCGCCATGTCCAGTACCCGGGGGTCGGTGGGCGAGAAAAAGTCGGAAAAGATGGCCAGGATGACCAGCATAATGACCATCAAGCCGCCGACGATGGCCGGCCTGCTGCTGCCGGAACCTGCGCCACACCAGCTGGAAGTAGCTTTCGTGCCGCTCTACTTCCAAACTCTGAGACGGCTAAGTTGCTCACTTACTTCATTCAGTGACTCCCATTGTCGCTGCCGCTAGCTAGGCATAGCGGATGCGCGGGTCCAGCAAGCCAGGGCAATATCGGCGATCAGGTTGCCGATCACCAACAGAACGCTGTAGATCAGCAGCAGGCTGCCGGTGATATAGATATCCTGCTGGATAAGTCGAGTTGTAGAACAGGGGGCCCAGCGTAGGAATGCTCATGACGATGGCCACCTCCAGCTCACCCTGGAGCATATAGGGCAGCACAGTGCCCTGGTACATGATGATGGGGTGCAGGGCGTTGGGCACGGCGTGCTTGTTCATGACTTTGGACTCAGTCAGGCCTTTGGAGCGGGCCGTGGTCACATACTGGGCATTGAGCACGTCCAGCAGGTTGCCGCGCATGATGCGCATGTTGGCTGCCACGCCGCCCAGGCCGGCAATGAGCACCACCGGCCAGATATGCTCGTAAAATCGACCAACTTGGCCCATGACCAGGGGGCCAGCGCGTACTGGGGCGAGAAGAAAGAGCTGACGTGCTGCTGCCCCAAGCCAAAAACCAGCCAGTACATCATGATCAACGCCAGGGCAAAGCGCGGCACCGAGGTCATGAAAAAGGCCACCAGGGCCGCCAGGTTGTCGGCCAGGCTGTATTGCCGCGGCGCCACATAGATGCCGATGCCGATGCCCACGACAGAGGAGATGACATGGGCCAGGAGGGCCATGAGCAGGGTGCGCGGCAGGCGCTCCAGGATCAGCTCGCTGACCTCTTTGCCACCGTAGGCCATGGCCGGTCCGAAATCCCCCTCGGTGACGATGCCCTTGACCCAATTGCAAGTAACGCTCGGGCAACGGCCCGGTCAGGCCGTAGCGCTCGCGGACCACCTCGCCGGCCTTTTCGGCTTCAGCGGCCGACATGCCGCCCAATTGGATCAGCCGCATCTCATAGGCCGATACAAAGTCGCCGGGGGCCATCTCGATGATCAAAAAAGAGACAAAGCTGACACCGATGATGGCCACGATGGCAAACAGCAACCTGCGCGCCATATAGTTTACCATAGATTCACCCTTGCTTGCCTCATCCTGGGGGGTACGCGTGCGCCCAGGAGCAACGCAGGTACTATGTCGTCATCGCGAGCGTCAGCGAAGCGATCCCCACCTGCGCCATGGGGATTGCGTCGGGCAAACAGCGTGCCTCGCAATGACAGATCTGGCCGGCAGTGCTGTAAGGGACTGCCAGCTTGACGATGCTGCTGGCCTGTTCGCCGCTCACAGCGATCTGGGACCTGCGGCCTATTCGCCGTAGGTCGGGATTACACCAGGTCGGATCTGTTCAAGCTGGTCCTCGGGCGCCGTCCACACCTGGTCGGGCTGGACGTTGCCCCAGGTCCACTGGTACAGGAAGGTGGGCGTGCCAATGGGCACGTTCTTGAAGCGCTTGGCCAGGGCCAGTCCATAGCTGCCGATGACAACGCCGACGTTGTAGACGTTCTCGGTAAAGATGCGGTTGTACTCGAACATCATCTCCTGGCGCTTTTCGCTGTCGGGTTCCAGGGCAAACTCGTTGGCGATGTCGACCAGCTCCTGTTCAAAGTCCTGCAGGTCGCGCTGGCCGGCATCGGCCCGGTGCCATTCCGGCCGCTCGTCGCGGACCGGGGCGATCTCGTCGGCCCGGGTAAAGGGCACGGCCCATTCCTGGTCGCCACGGAAGACGTGCATATCCCAGTCGCCCACCAGCTTGGCCTCACGGTCGGCGGCGGAGGTCATGGGCCGCAGGTTGATCTGGATGCCCACCTCGCCCAGCAGCGCCACCAGCGCCTCGGCGATCTCGACCGATGCCTGCTGGTCCTCGTTGGCCGTCAGCGAAATCACCAGGTCCTCGCCGGCCAGGGCGCCATCGGTCCAGTTCAGAACGCCGTTGCCGTCGGTGTCCTCAAAGCCCAGGTCGGCCAGCAGGCGTCATGGCCGTATCCGGGGCGTAGGGGTAGTAGACGACCGAGTCTTTGTCAAAGTAGGGGCTGCCGGGGAAGAGGCCGCCGGGCCAGGGGCGCAGGAAGGGGCCGCGAACCACAGCCTGGGCTATGCCGTCGCGGTCGATGGCCTGGCTGACGGCGCGGCGGAACTGCACGTTGCGGAACAGCTCGCGCAGCGGCAGCGTCGCGGTCGTCCTCTACGCCCAGCGTCGCCGACTGGTTGAGCTGCAGGTAGTAGCCCAGGGTCTCGGGACCCCACTCCACGTAAAAGTGGGCGTCGGGCTCGGCCTGGCGCTTCATCGTCTCGATAAAGGTGCCCGGGTTCTCCAGGTTGGAGTGGTCGATGCTGCCGGCCATGGTGCCCAGGGTGCGGCCTACGCCGCTGGTGCCCTTCTCAAAGACGACTTCGTCGTGGTAGGGCAGCTGCTTTCCCGCTTCGTCCACCTTCCAGTAGTAGGGGTTGCGGCGCAGGACCATCAGCTCATCGGTCTTGTACTCGACCGCCACATAGGGTCCCATGGTCACCGGCGGCAGACGTCGATGGGCTGGGCGTTCTGGAAGCTCTCATAGTCGGCGTCGTCGTTGAAGGCGGGGTGATGCTGGCGCCCAGACGTGCTCGGGCACGACGTAAAAGTCATAGTCGTCCATGCTGAACAGCTTCTGCACCGGCTTGGCCACGGGGAAGGTCCACTTGATGGTATAGTCGTCGAGGGCTTCCAGGGTGATGTCCTCTCCGCCGATCTGCCAGGTGGTGCGTGAAGTAGCCGAGTTGACGTTGTCGTCCAGGATGATGTGCTCCCAGGTGAACATGACGTCTTCGGTGTTGAAAGTCCTCGCCGTCGGACCACTTGGCGCCCTCGATGAGGTTCATGGTCAGCTCCATGCCATCATCCGACCACTCCCAGCTCTTGGCCAGGTTGGGGAAGGGCTCGATGGCATCGCTGCGCAGGAAGATGGGCCCGCTCTTGAGCAGGGCCTCCTGGTAGATGATGTTGATGCCGAACCAGCCCTGCGTCTGGCCCGCGCCCAAGTTCCAGCCCTCGGAGGGGCAGGCGCGAAAAGTCGCGCCACACGCCGCCATACTCGCCCAGGCCATCGCTCATGCCCGACGTCGAGGAAGACTTGGGGCTCCTTGGGCAGCCGTTCCTCAACCGGGGGCAGCGTGCCATCGGCCACCAGGGCGTCCATCCACTCCGGCTGGCTGTAGCTGTCCAGCGCTTTGTACGCGATCAGCTCTTCGAGGGGGAACTTGACCGGGTCGCGGCCGATGGTCAGCGGCGCGCCATCGGGATAGGGGATGGCGCCCACGACGTCGACCAGCTTTTCGACCTGAACCTCGACCTCTTTTTCGACCTCGACGGTCTCGATGACGGTCACCTCTTTCTCCACCTCGACCTCTTTTTCAACCTCGACGGTCTCGATGACGGTGACTTCTTTCTCGACCTCGACCTCGACGGTCTGGATGATCGTCTCGGGCTCGGGCGTCTCCTGAGCGCAGCCGGCGATGACAGTCGCTAGCATGACCAGCACCAGCAGCAAGGATACAGATTTCTTCATGGTTGATCTCCTCCTGTTCTCTACATTGATACCCAAAACTGGCACTCTGGCGCCTGCGCCTCCGCAGGCTCCTTGTGATGACGACAATGTCTTTGTCTCTGTTCTATCACCTCCCTTCGAGTATCGCCCAATCTCGCGCGCAGGGCCCTAGCCTAATGCAGCCAGCACGCCACCTGGTGGCCCGGCTGGACCTCCTTGAGTTCCGGCCGGCGCTCGGAGCATTGGTCCATAACGCGAGGGCATCTGGGCGCAAAGGCGCAGCCAGGAATCACGTCGGTAGGAGAAGGAACCATGCCCTTGATGGGTACGAGTACCTTCTCCCCTTTCCGGCCAAAAACGGGCACGGAATCCAGCAGCCCGACGGTGTAGGGATGCAGCGGGCTGTGGAAAAGCTCCTGCACAGGCGCATATTCCACGATCTTGCCCAGGTACATCACCGCCACATGGTCGGCCATCTGGGAAACTACCCCCAGGTTGTGGGTGATCATGATGATGGCCGATCCAAAATCGCGCTGCAGGTCGCGCATCAGGTCCAGGATCTGGGCCTGGACGGTGACGTCGAGAGCCGTGGTCGGCTCGTCGGCGATGAGGACGGAGGGGTTGCAGGACAGGGCCAGGGCGATCATGACCCGCTGCCGCATGCCGCCGCTCAGTTGGTGGGGATATTGCTTGAGCCGCTGTCTTGGCTCGCTGATCTGGACCTTTGTCAGCATCTCCAGGGCACGATCCAGGGCATCTGGCATGGCTCAATCTCTGGTGCAGCTCGACCGACTCGGCGATCTGGTCGCCTATCCGGTGCAGTGGGTTCAGGGAGGTCATGGGCTCCTGGAAGACCATCGAGATCTCGGCGCCGCGGATGCTGCGCATCTCACGGCCCCTGCGGATTCAGCTCGGCGATGTTCACGATCTCCTGGCCTCCTGGCGGTGGAGCCAGATCTCGCCATCCACGATCCTGCCCGGCGGCGACTGGAAGAGCTGCATGATGGACATGGCCGTGATGCTCTTGCCACAGCCGCTCTCGCCCACCAGGCCCAGGGTGGTGTCGCGATCAAGCTTGAGATCGACACCATCCACCGCCCGGACCGTGCCTGTTTCCAGGAAAAAGTAGGTCTTTAGGTTGTTGATCTCGAGGATTGTCTGCCCGTTTGTACTCGCCTTGTCTGTGGCGACCATTGTCACGACCTCACAAGACTCCGAATTCTGCTCTCTCAGTACCGCCAGCTTAAGAAGAGACTTCCGAATTCCGCTCCCTCAGCACCGCCAACATGGGTCGAATCATTCGATTCTCTGAATCCTCGCCAGAGCGGTCAAGAATTCGGAAGTGGGTCCGGTCTCAGGTTAGACTTCCAAATTCTGCTCTCCCAGTACCTCCAACGTGGGCCGAGTCCACTCGCTCACCAGACTACTCGCCGGGGCGGTCAAGAATTCGGAAGTCTGGCTTGGTCAGGCTGACTCCCGAATCACAAGTCTCACGTCCAGGAAGACAGGCTGGATCTCGGTCTCAGGTTCCTCCAGCATCTTGAGCAGCAGGGTCACCGCCTGGCGGCCAAGCTCGTACTTGTCCACGTGAACAGTGGTCAGAGACGGCGTGAACAGCTCCGCCATCTGGATGTCGTCAAAGCCAACAATGGCGCAATCCTCCGGCACGCGGCGGCCCATCTCCTGACAGGCCTGGATGGCGCCCATGGCCAATAGATCGTTGTAGGCGAAAATCGCCGTCAGTTCGGGGTGTTGGGCGAGCAGCTCCCCAGCCGCTTCCCGGCCGCGGACGATGGTTGGCTGCGCCACAGGCTTGACCCAGCCGTCGCGCAAAGGCAGCCCACAGGCCGCCATGGCATCGTCAAAGCCGCGCACCCGCCGGAACACGGGTGAGTAGGCAACGTAACCGGCCAGCATGCCGATGGCCCGATGCCCCTTGCCGGCAAGATGGTCGACGGCCAGTCTGGCCCCCTTGTAGGTGTCCATAAAGATCTGGCCGATATCCGGATGCGGCTGGAAGTCGCGGTTGACCACGACCAGGGGGCGGTTGCTCTCGGCAAATTCCCTCAACCTCTGCTCGTTGCGCCAGGAGGGAAAAACGATCACCCCATCGGCATTGTGGTCGGCCAGCGAATGGAGCGCCTGCATCTCGGCCTTGACCTTGGCGCCGGAATTGCAGACAAAGACGTCGTAGCCCTGAGCGTTTGCCGCATCCAGCACGCCGCAGGCCAGCTCGGAAAAAAAAGGGTTGGCCATATCGACAATGACCAACCCCAAGGTATGTGTTCGTTGGAGCGCCAACCCACGGGCCACCATGCTGGGCCGATAGCCCAAATCCTTGATGGCCTCCAGCACGCGCTGCTTTGTCTCGTCCTCTACAAAACGGGTCTCGTTGATGACGTGCGAGACCGTGGACTTGGAGACGTCAGCCCGGCTGGCAACATCCTTCATGGTCGGCCGCTTCATGACAACCCTTTCTTGCTGAGCGTCGTAGCTCGGAAACGCGCTGGCTCGCTGATTTCCGCCAAACGAGCAACCGGTTACGCAAGCGGTTGCGCAACCGGTTGTATTGTAGCATAAAAGGGACGTCTTGTCAAGACCCCAATTTTGGGAAAAACAGGCCAACCTCCCGCAGGTTACCGCTACGAATCTACGGGAGGATGGCTCATTTGGGACTTGCTCTTGAACCCGGGAGGCCCCGTTCGTAGTGCGCGATTCATCGCGCTTTCACGGCGATGAACCGCCGACTACGAACCTTTCAGGAACGGGGCTTCTACTCGCCGTCCACCAGGTCCTCCAGCTCGTCCTCGGAGGGTCCGTGCCCCCACGCGGCCGACAGGGTGAGCTGGTCCAACGCCTTATCCTTGTCGACCTTGAGATAGACCGTGCCCTCATGCGAGTATTCGATGAGCGACACCGGGATCACGACCTCTTTCTCGCCCCAGGCGTGCCCCTTGCGCATGAGCATATGCGTGATCTCGCCCGTTTCCTCATCGGTCAGGACCCCATCCACCCGGCCCACCGTGCCATCCTTTGCCTCCACCTTGGAATGCAGGGAGAAGGCCTGCTCGCCCTCTGGCACCACAGTCCTCTCTATGATGTAGGTCCGGTTCACAAGGCTCGCTCCGTAGGGATCCGACCCTGCGCGTGACGGCGGGTTGGTTTGGTAGGCCACATTAAAACGGTACGCAGTCATGTCGGCGAGCTCTGCCAGCGTGCAGTTCAGCTTGAGGAGCTCCGGAGTGCTCTCAATCACCAGATAGGCAGGAACCAGGCGCTCCGCATGGGGACGCGCCTTTTCCTTGACAACATAGTGCGCCACATCCCGGTCCTCAGGATCGACGAGGATATTCACAACCTCACCGGCCTCTCCGTCTGTGCATTCAACTTTTGCGCCGAAAACGATTTCTTTCATGGGTACCCCCCTCTTGAGTTAGGACCTGACAGGTTTTTGCCAGATCGCGAATATGGCGTCTTTCCGCCAACCGGCAGGGACTGGATGATGCAAGCACCAAAAACCTGTCAGGTCTGCGTCAGATCGCAACGATAGAACGTTTTCACCAAGTCCGAGTTACGCGCATCCGAATACCGTCGATCATTCAGCCGGCTGAGCTTGAATGCCTGCCTGGGGCGCCACCGCCCTGGCCAGCAGCGCGGTACCCAGCCCCGTGGTCACGGCATGGAAGGCCAGAGGCCCCCACAACACGCCCAACTCGGTGAATCCTTCAGCCTGAGAGAACACGCCTCTCAAAATGTAGACCAGTCATAGCAGACCCGCGATCAGCAGCAGGGTCCCGACGATTCCGGCAACGATCCTCATGGATATCCTCCTCTCTCCTGGACCCTAGGCCCCGAGGGCCTTGAATACGAACCACAGGGCCAGAACCGCAAACAGGCCGTGAAACAGATACCCCGGCAGCAGGCTAAGGCTGAATCCCTTTGTTTTTCCACGGAACACGTCCGTCATCAGGTACAAGATTCAGACCAAGCCAATGAGCCAGGCGACAAAAGCACCGATCCACCACCACATTGTTCCTACACCTCCTTGTGATTTGGTAAGCGTCACGGGCGCCGCGCAGGACGCACTCCCTTCCCCCGCCGGTAAAGCACAATGCTCTCCGGCATCCCCGACCCGGAGTTGCACCAGCGACCGTGATCGGAACAGCCTCCAGACACGCCGCTGATCCGGCCCAGATCGAAGATCTCTTGGGCAGAGTCGTGTGATTATACCACGAAATCTGCAATTTGAGCAAAGGTCGGAGTAAGCCATTGAACGATACACATCCTGTCGAGGCAGCGTATCAATTCCGGTAGAAATGCCACCAAGCTGACGTGTCATTCCTACCGACTTGTATAGGCCATCCCTGTCAAAAAACGCTTGACCCTGGCCTTGGCGTATGATATAATGTACAGGACAACATCGCAGCTACCTCGCAGCAATGGGAGTCCATGGTTGTAGGCTGTACATGACGTACCTCCGTAGGTCGTTTCGGCCATGACTCACCCTCTTGGGTACACAACTATTCAGTGGATCGCTGACAAGATAGGAGAAGAAGTCATGTCCTACTATCCGGAATTCAAGTTGGCTGCCATACAGGCAGCGCCTGTTTACTTTGATAGGGAGGCTTCCACAGAGAAGGCTTGCCAGCTTATCTTGGAGGCGGGGAAAAAGGGGGCAGATTTTGCCGCCTTTGGTGAAACTTGGCTGCCAGGTTACCCATTTTTCCACTCCTCTGCGCTCGCTGCTCAAGGGAGGGTGACCTACCTATCTAACGCAGTGGAAATCCCCAGCCCAACAACGGACCGGCTGTGCGAGGCGGCAAAAGAGGCTGGCGTGGACGTAGCCATTGGCGTGGCCGAACTCGATCCGATAACAAAAGGTACAGTCTACTGCACGCTGCTTTTCATCAGTCAGGATGGGGAGATCCTGGGACGCCACCGCAAACTCAAACCTACCATGGGGGAGCGCACCGTGTGGGGAGAGGGGGATGGAGTGGGACTGACGGTGTACGATCGCCCATACGGTCGCATCAGTGGTCTGAACTGCTGGGAACATAGGATGGTACTTCCCGGCTATGCCTTGATGGCGCTTGGGACTCAGATCCACGTGGCTGCCTGGCCATTCTCCTGGCATTTGGATCCTGACCTGAACACTGCCCCGCTCATCTCACAAGCCTTCGCCGCCCAAGGGGGATGCTATGTGATTGCGACGAGTGCCCTACTGAGACCTGGGGATGTCCAGGAGGCATTCCGCGAACTGGCAATCAACAAGATCGACGAATGGATGGGCGCCAAGCAAGGGGGCTGCCGCATCATCGCCCCCGGGGGGAATGTGATCGCGCAGGCCGCGGTGGGTGAGGAGATGGTCCTGACAGCATCTGGTTCACTGGAAGCGGTTCTGCAGGCAAAAGCCAGCATCGACGTTGGTGGCCACTATTCTCGCCCTGATGTCCTGCAACTACATGTCAATCGCCGTCCACTTGAACGTGTTGTCGTATCCGATGCCGGTGCAACCCCCGGTGACGACCAAATTCCAGCAATGGCGCGTACTAGGTAGAGACAAAAGAAATCAAGACTCAATGCCATGAAGAATGCCCAGCCGAGGCCGGATTGTCTGGCTCGTCTATGGCTGGTGCGCCAGCGCTGAGGGCGTCTGGCAGCCGACAATGGCCGGGGCCTGGTGAATCAGCTCGTCATTTTCGAGGGCTGCTACCATGAACAGGGCAAAGTCCACGCGGCGGGTGAGGTTGCTCTCGAGGATGGGATCGCCTACGTGCTCGCTCCACACGGGCAGGCCCTGGCTCTCGCCCTCTTCGAGGTCGCTGCCGCGCACGACAGTCCAGAGCGTAGTCGCTGGCAAAGATGCGCCGGCAGGCTTCCACCTGGTCGTCGATATCAAGCATGCGAAAGAGCCGCCCCAACCGGCTGGCAGCGCTGACGAGCCATTTGTCCTTCTGCGAATACACGTCTTTGCCGTCGCGCGTGATGTGCCACCCGCAGGAGAATATGAGGCGCGCGCCGGGAGGCGCATAGTCCATCACCGCCTGCGCTGTGCCAGAGGAGTAATCGTTCACCCCCCAGGGGACCAGCACGGTGAGCACCCCGTCGCAGCCCGCAACCGCCTTCTTGATCACCTCGCGGTCGTTGGTTGCGCCCGGAATGACCGTGATGCGGCCCTTGAACTCGTCGAGTTTTTCGACGCTGCCTTCCCGGCACACGCCGACCACCTCGTAGCCGCGATCCAGGGCGTGCTGCACCATGTACTTGCCGAGCTTGCCAGAGGCGCCCACGATGCAAACCTTCATCGTGCGGCTCCCTTGGCGCCGACGTGGCCAAAAAGAAGACTCGTAATCTGAAGCATACGTTTTGAACCCCCAATCATTGGACAGGACTTGTGCTTCCAATGTACCACAGTTCCGATCCTTGGGCAATTCCAGACTTTCGGACATTCGTAGTGACACCCAGCGCCCACAACGGAACCGCGGCGGCTCCTGTGTCGTTCCCATCTTCCGCCCTTACAAGTGTTTCTGCTATTCGTCCAACTTGACCGGGGTAACGAACCCATCGGGCTTGACCGTCAGCACGGAACAGTCCACCTGACGGAGGATCCTTTCGGCGGTGTTGCCAATCAGTAATCCGGCCACCCCGGCGCGGCTCACCGTACCCATGACGATCAGTTCTGCCTCCATCTTTGCTGCCACCTCGGGAATCAAGTGGCCCGGCTCACCCTTCAACATGTACACTTGAGACTTTAGGTTCTGCGAAACGTAGGGCCGCACAAGTTCGGCAAGCCTCATCTTGCGCAAATCTCGGTCCACACGGACCCAACTGTCCAGCTCGCTTGACGCCACGAGATACCCGCTCCTGAGGGAAGGCTCAGCGGGAAAGGTCCAGGTGTGAACGACAAGCAGTTCGCACTGCTGCCGGCGGGCCAGCGCTGTCGCCAGGTCCATGATATTGAGATTGAGGGCGTGCCTTTCTTCGTCCGCAGGGTACGGATCCACTGCGGCCAGGATGCGGGTATACCGTCCGGGCTGGGCGGGCTTGACTACCCACACCGGACACGGGCACTTGCGCATCAAGTGCATGGCTGTGCTGCCAAAAAGCCTGTCCTTCAGGGCGGTGCGGCCCTCGGCGGCGGTCATCACCAGGTCATGTTCGTTGCGTAACACCTCGCGGATGATCTGCGAGAAACGCCGTTCCATACAACATCTTGCCGTTCGCTGGAACCCCTCTCCCCCGGATGAAGTCTATCCACCGCTCCAGCCGTTCATTCTCTCGCTCGACGATAACCTCCCGCACCACCACCTCCGCCTCTGTAGACGGAGCCTCGGCTCCGTCGGGCCATTCGCGGAACGACTCCTGAAGAGTCGCGGGCGGTTCCGGCGTGATCGGCAGGGAGGCATCGGCCGGCCAATCTTCGATGACGTCAACGACCAGATCCTGGGCCTCCGCAGGCGATTCCGGTGTGATCGGCCTGGTGGCCTGGTAGGGCAATGCTCCAACAGTGTCGACGACCGTCAAGCGGGCCTGGTTTCGCTGAGCCAGGGTCACGGCCCGTTCGACGACCGGCCTGTTCTCAGTTTTCTCATCAACGACTACAAGAATATCTTTGAAGCGTTGCACAATGTCCTCCTCTTTATGATCACCCTCCCTGCCTGGTCGGCAACCGAACGTAGTGCAGCACTCCTTGCGATCGGCCACGCTGCCCATCAGCCAGTGGCTGGAGCCAGGTCGCCCGCGAGTGGACAAAACGATCAGCGCTACCTCGTTTGCTTCTGCAGACCGGGTCATACTCGCGCGAGGGCGCCCGAACACGCGTGTAGATCAATCGCTCTCCCTTTTCTTGTTCAGTCCGTAGACCTGGCCGACCGGGACGACGAACAGCAGGCCTGTGTGTCCACGGTCGAGTTCACCGATGATTGCTTGGGTTGCCTGGGCGATGGCCTCTACCTGAGACTGTTCCTTGACTACGGAGAACAGGGTCCGGTGACAATCCTCTTGACGCCGGAACAGATCGCTCAAGCTGGGCAAGAGCGGCATATCATCTCGTATGCCCGCCTGGCGCACCCGGCCCAAGCCTGAGCTATCCAGAATCGTGACCCCTGGCGCGCCTGCCGCCTCCCAGGCATCCAACACGTCTCGACATCGGTCCGGATCATCTAGTACCAACACGACCAAATAAGCCATGCGCATCTCCTTGTTTATGAGGAACCCTGCAGGGGCAGGTTGGGTGCCGCAGGCCGGGCGAACGCGCGCCGCAACAACAGAGGCGTCAGCAACACGGATACGATTACTATCCCAACCACGACCGAAAAGATCTCCACCCCGATCAAGCCTTCCGTGACTCCCACGGTGGCGACAATCAGCGTCACCTCCCCACGGGGTATCATTCCGAAGCCCAGTTGCAGGATTTCCTGACCTCTCATTCCTCCGATAAGACCAGCAAGACCGGCCCCGAGCAGTTTGGTCAGGATGACCACAAGGCACAAGGCAACAACGAGCACAATACCGCTAGCAGTGATCTGGCGAAGATTGGCCGAGAGGCCAACACTGACGAAAAAGATGGGCACAAATATGCCATAGACCAGAGGTGCGAATCCGACTTCGATGCGCTGCCTGAGCGGGCAGCGCGCCAGGAAGAGGCCGGCCATGAACGCACCGATGATCGCCGCCATCCCGCCCAGTACTTGCGGCCGCCCAGGCGTACAGCAACACCGTGATAAACACAAAGGCGATGAGCCCCTGGCTGACCGGCAGCTTCTCTGCGATGTGGCTCAATTTCGGAACAAGCCAGATGCCCAGGGCGGAAGCAACGACCAGGTACAGCGTCATTCTCACCAGAACCAAGACGCCACTTGCCAGGCCATCCGTGGCTCCGCTTCCCAAAAGAGCAAGAAACACGGACACGCCCAACACTGCCAAGGAATCATCAACTACTGCTGCACCCAGGAGGCTAACTCCCACTCTGGTACGCAACACCTTGAGTTCTATCAGGGTTTGGGCTGAAATGCCAATGCTGGTTGGAGCCAGGAGCAAGCCCAAAAACAGGGCCTGCCGGGGATCAAAAGAGAAGGCCATTGCCAGGAGGAACCCCAATCCCAGGGTAAATGCGAACCCCAGACTACCGGCCAGTAGAGCAACTTTGCCCGATTCTGCCAGATCGGAGAGATGGAGGTTAAGACCGGCAATGAACATCAGCAACAAGACACCCAGCTCCGCGAGATAGACGATACTCTCGCCCAGGTGTGGGTGGGTAAATATGGACCACTGCAGGAAATTCAGTACCGAAGGCCCCAGTATCAGGCCGGCGAGCACTTCACCTACAACCGCGGGTTGCCTCAATCGGTGACTCAGGTAGCCGCCCGCCTTTGCGGCAGCGATGATGATGGCGATGGCAAAGATAAACTGCAAGAATGGAAGCATCAGGCCAGGATCCTTCTCATTTGTGAACCGGCCTTTCTCTCACCGTACCACCAGCACCCAACAGGAAGCATGCTTTACGACTTTCTGGGCTCCCACACAACTTATCACCCAGGTATAGAAAAAAAGGCCAACAGCCGGCACCCTCAAGAGGGTGCGGTGCTGGCCTACGCTACAGCTGGTCTGCCTTTGTGGCAAGGGCCTAGCTTCCACCTTATCTGCCGGTCAGTATCTGGTCAACGCGAGACTAAAAAAGGCCAACTCCCAGCTACCCTTTCAGGCTGCGGTGTTGGCCTACCCAGCGGCTGGTCTGCTCTTGTTCCTAGAGCTTACCTTCCGCCCTGCCTGCCAAGCTGTGTCCTATCTGACTAATCATAGTCTAGCACAAGAATCGCCGCTTGTCAAAGGCAAGTCATCCAGAACCTACGGGAGGATCGCCCAGCAGACTGGGCGACGGATACCAGAATGGAAAGATGGCGGCGTCGCCTGCATTACCGCGTGAACTGGGACTCCAGGTCTTCGGCCAGCGTGAAGACGATGATCCGTTCGCCCTGCTTGATGCTCATGTCGCTGTGCAAGCTGACCACGCGAACCCCGGAAAGGCACTCGATCATATCATCGAGCAGGGGGCGAGAACCCTCGATCAACTGCTTGCGAACCTCCTTGATCAGGCGATGCCCCTCCGGGTCCCGGGCCAGTGTCTCTTCGGCTGGGGTTAGGACTCCCTGGAGACGGAGCAGGATCATGTCCTGGATGATCCAGGCGCGCACCTTATGAGGGCCGCGCCCCAGGTGCTCTCGGTCAAACTGGGTGATGGCCGTGGCGATCTTGGACTCCAACTGGCCTTTGGTTTGGGTAGGAGACATATCTGCGCCTCGCTCAAGGGATCGTAAGAAGTCTGCTACGGATATGCGGCCCGGTCATTGTACCATGCCCACACGCAGAGGTCAAAAAAACCGCGACCACTAACCGCCGCTGATAGTAGTCCGCCTGGCGCAAGTGGTGGCCCATGGTCGGGATCTCGGTCGACAGGTTGCCCTGCCAGGCAAAGTTGGTGTTGTCGAACATGCCCGAGTGCACGATGTGCTGACCGGTAAAGATGTTCGACCGGGATGACGCGCACACGGCGCTGCAGATCTGGTGGTTGGTGAAGGTGGTGCCCATGGCCTGCAAGCGCTGGAGGGCAGGGCGCTCCACGCCCTCGGGGTAGTGGTCGAAATGCCGTTCCTAGTCCGTGAGTACGAATAGGATGTTGTACGGCCCCTTCGGTTGTTCCGCCATCTTCCTCTCCTCTCGCTGGTATGCCCGGTCGACTCTTTGATAGCAAGCTCTTCTTTGCCCAGCTTGTGGACCGCGGACCCGCCAGTGGAACACTGGTGCATAGTCTACCACAGAACCGCCTCACGCGCAGCTCTAGGTGGTGCAGAACCCAACCTAACCTTATCTATGTCGTCTAAAAGCCCAGGGCGCGAGACGATACCGGCGAGGTCGGTTGCTGCATTTCAGCCGGTTTGAACCGGCACCGCTCCGTGGCTCTGCGACTTTGGCCCGGGCGATCCGTGCCACAGGAGTTTCCACCGAAATGGACACACTGCGAGATGCCCAAGAGTCTTGACCGTGGCCTTGTCGTGTGATACAAAGCACGAGTCACCATCGCAGCCTACTTCTCTACCACGGAACGACGGTATGGGTCGTTTTTCTAGAACGGATGAGAATATTCGGCCAGGACAGCCAGCCGGTTTCCGGTTCGACGATCGCTTTCCAATTGGCATCGGCCCGCTTGCGAGTCATAGGTGTTGACATGGTATCCCAGTCATTGAACTCCCCTAAAAGGTTGACCCGCTTGGCGCACTTCTGGACTAGCTCCCGTGGTTCGCATGGCTGCTCTGACAGCCTTCAGGACAGCCAAACGCCCAGGCCCAGGCCAGCCAAGGACAAAAGGCCGAACACCGGAAGCGTGCTGCGGCGCAACGCTGGCGCACCGAGGGCGAGGACCAGGCCACCTTTGGCCAGAGTATTGGCCACAGTTGCCAGAAGAAGCGCCTGAGTCGCCACCTGGTAGGAGACCTCGCTGCCCGCCAGTTGGGCCATCGAGAGTGTGATCGCATCCAGGCCGGTCAGGCCAGCCAGGAAACTGGCTACGTAGACACCGACGTCGCCCAAGGCAACCTGTGCCGCTTTTGTCACCAATAGCACAACCCCAAAAAGCAGCCCGAATTGGATCGCTGGCCAGAGGCGAAAAGGGTTGGCAAAGTCCGTGCTTTCTGTTTCTCCCGAGCCTGCAATCCGCCAGAGGATGATACAGCTTCCCGCGCCCAGACCGGCGAGCAGAGCCATGGGCGGCCATACCCGTTCTGCCAGAGTTGAGTTGAAGGCCAGGACCTGGAGAACAATGATGGGGTACATGGTGGTGGAGGCCAACGTAATACCCAAGGCAAGATAAGGCCCCAGAGATGGCGTTTCCCTGCTGCGTTGGGAAAAACCCAAGGTCACCGCTGTACTGGAGATCAACCCTCCCAGCAAACCCGCGAACCCTACACCCTTTCGCGGGCCCAGTAGTTTGATGCCGATATAGCCCGAGAAGCTGACCGCTGATACAAACACGACCATCAGCCAGATGCGAAAGGGATTGAGTACGCCCAAAGGGCCGTAGGCCTCGTTGGGAAGAAGTGGCAAAACAACAGCGCTGACCACCGCCAGCTTGAGGGCCGCATAGATATCCTCTCGATCGATGCGATCCACCAGCTTGTGCAGGGTAGGGCGTAAGACCAGCAAGACTGTGACTACTATGCCCAGCGCGATAGCGAGCCAGATCTGATCCCAATAGATCATCCCGCCAATCAGATAGACCAAAAGCACGACAGCCTCGGTCGTAACCCCCAGGTTGCCGTGCTGGACAGAAAAAGCGTACACGGTCACGACGAGGGCCGCCAACCCGGCAAAGCCGACGGCAAAAAGCCAGGATTGTCCTTCCGCGGATAGCAGCGCGGCGGTACAGCCGAGCAGGGCGATCAGCGGAAAGGTTCGGATGCCGGCAAAGTGGGCTGTCTCCTCCTGCTGCGAGTGTTCTCGTTCCAGGCCCACCATGAGTCCAATGAGTGCGGCCAGAGCGAACTTTTGCCACAATTCCAGTGATAGATTGCTCAGCCAGCTTTCCAAATCGATTCCCCTCTTTGTGGCGGTGCAACGGCGGGTCTAGTCTTCCCTCGCTGAGGAAAAGGGAGGGCCGCTGGCCGGTGGTGGAGAGACCTGCTCTTCCTGGCGCGCGCCTCGCCGGGCAAGGAGGTTGATGGCATAGAAGCCGCCGATGAATAGCACGGCAAAGGCTACCACCGCCAGCTCAAAGTATTCGTCAAGAAAGGCCTTCACCGACTCGCCAAAGAACAGGATCGCCAATCCTACGAGGAAGAAACGCCCTCCCCGCCCCACGATTGAGGCCAGAACGAATCGCTTGAGGTCCAACCCGAACGCTCCCGCCGAGATGGAAAAGAGCTTGTAGGGAATGGGAGTGAAGCTGGCCATACCCACTGCCCATACGTCGTAGCGCCGGTAATAGCCTTGCACCAGGGCGACTTTTTCCGGCTTGAAGAAGCGTTGAAGAAAGGGGCGTCCCCCCTTGTCGCCGATGCAAAAGCCCAGGATACCACCAACCGTCGAGCCGACCGTAGCTACGGCAGCGAATAGTAGTGCCCAGGAAGTCTTGGCCAGTGCTAGAGGGATTAATAATGTATCTGGCGGCACCGGAAAAAACGAAGATTCGGCAAAAGCGATGACAAACAGTGCTATCCCGCCATAGGGACTATCAGCCCAACTTGTGGTCCACGCGATCAGGTCATGCAAGATATCCATAGGTTTTCTCCTCAAGAATGTACGGGCTGAATCGCCCCGTCAGTGACCGGCCCTTTGCCGCTGGATCCACTTGACCCCCTCGACGGCCACAAAAACCAGCGCGCTGGCCCCCAGGCAGATGGCCAGCTCCAGCGGGCTGAGGGCCACCGTCTTGAAGATGTTCTGTAGGAAGGGCACATAGACTACCGCCATTTGCAGGACAAAGGTGAGCAGCACCGCGCCCACCAACGCCGGGTTGGAAAAGAGGCCGATGGCCAAGAGCGAGTACCTGTCCGAACGGATAGCCAGGGCGTTGCCCATCTGGGACAGGCAGAGGGTGGTAAAGACCATAGTCTGCCAGGCTGGGTTGCCGGCAAGGTAGAACACGTACTGGATGCCCAGGACGATGACGCCAATCAGAACACCCACCCAGAGCACATACTGCCATACGCCCCGGGCAAAGATGCTCTCCTGGGGATGGTGGGGCGGGCGATCCATGACATCCGGGGCTGAGCGCTCCACTCCCATGGCCAGTCCAGGCAGCCCGTCAGTCACCAGGTTGATCCACAGGATCTGCAGCGCCGTCAGGGGCAGGGGCAGACCCGCGAGCAGGGCTAGGAGCATGGCCGCAATCTCGCCCACGTTGCTGGAGAGGGTGTACTTGATGAACTTGCGGATGTTTTCATAGATGGTGCGGCCCTCCTCCACGGCCGATACGATGGTGGCAAAGTTGTCGTCGGTCAGCACCATGTCGGCCGCCTCTTTGCTGACGTCGGTGCCGGTGATGCCCATGGCCACGCCGATGTCGGCCTGCTTGAGCGCCGGGGCGTCGTTCACCCCATCGCCGGTCATGGCCACGATGTGGCCGTGGGCTTGAAGCGCCTCCACGATCTTTAGCTTGTGCTCCGGCGAGACACGAGCATAGACCGTCGCCTCATCCACCACCGCCGCCAGGTCAGCCGCGGACATCTGATCCAGTTCCATGCCGCTGACGACGCGCGTGCCGTTCTTGCCCGTCTCCGGGCCGGCGATGCACAACTCGCGAGCGATGCTGACCGCTGTGAGGGGATGGTCGCCGGTGATCATCATCGTGCGCACCCCGGCCCTGTGGCAGGTGTCGATGGCCTGGCGCACCTCGGGCCGCGGCGGGTCGATCATGCCGGTCAGCCCGACAAGGATCATCTCCTGCTCCAGGCTCTCCTCATGGCCCGGGGCCGGCAGTTCGTCCAACGGACGGAAGGCGGCGCCCAGTACCCGCATCCCCTGCTGGGCCAGGCGGTCGTTGGCGGCCTCGATGCGTCGGTGCCACTCGCCGTCCAGCGGTTCGATCCGGCCGTCGGCCCACACCCGATCGCTCACCGCCAGCAGGCTATCCACCGCGCCCTTGGTGAAAGCGGTATACGGGTATACTGGTATGGTGGTATGCCCTGTGGGCGGGTAGATAGGGCACCATTCCCATCTAGCAATCCCCGATGCACCGTCGTCATGCGTTTTCGCTCCGAGGTGAACGGCGCTTCGGCCACGCGGGGCAGGTCTGCCTCCAGGTCTGCCTTCCACAGGCCCATGCGCGCCGCGGCGACCACCAATGCCCCCTCAGTAGGGTCGCCGATGGCCCGGTAGCCGCCGGGCTCTGCGTCCGGTTCCAGGATGGCGTCATTGCACAAAGCGGTCGCCGTCAGGAGCAGCGACAGGGGCGCTTCGGGCGTATCCAGCGGGGTGTCGTCGGGACTGAGCAGGGGGCCGGACTTGCGCAGTTTCTCCACCAGGTCCACCGTATGCCCGGCCACATCCAGAATGGTCACCGTCATGCGGTTCTCGGTCAGCGTGCCGGTCTTGTCCGAGCAGATAACCGTGACCGATCCCAGGGTTTCCACCGCCGGCAGCTTGCGGATGAGAGCGCGCCGCTTGAGCATGCGCTGGGCGCCCAAGGCCAGGGCGATGGTAACCACGGCCGGCAGGCCCTCCGGTACGGCGGCCACGGCCAGGCTGATGGCTACCATGAACATCGTCGTAAGGTCCGTCCCTTGCAGCAGGCCAATGGCAAAGATGAGACCCACCAGGGCCAGGGCGGCCACGGCCAGCCCCTTGCCCAATTGGGCCATGCGCCGCTGCAAGGGGGTTGGCTCGGCCTCTACATCCTGGATCATGGTGGCAATGTGGCCCAGCTCGGTCTCCATGCCGGTGGCGGTGACGATGCCCAACCCGCGCCCGTAGGTGACAGCCGTGCCCATGAACACCATGTTGCGCCGGTCGCCTACGCCTGCGTGCTCGCCGGCCAGGGCCTCAGTCGTTTTTTCGACCGGCACCGATTCGCCGGTGAGGGCTGCCTCTTGCAGGCGCAGGTTGACACTCTCCAGCAGGCGGCCGTCGGCCGGCACCGCGCCCCCGGTTTCCAGCAGGAACAAGTCGCCCGGTACCAGATCGCGAGCCGATATCTCGTACACCTGTCCATCGCGTCGCACCTTGACCTGGGGCACGACCATCTGTTTCAGGGCGGCCATGGCCCGCTCGGCGCGGTACTCCTGGCTAAAGCCCAGCGCGGCGTTGAGGACGACGATGATCAGGATGACCACGGCGTCCTTGAAGTCGCCGACGAGGAGCGAGATGGCGGCCGCCACCATGAGGACGACGACCATCACCTCGATGAACTGGGTGGCCAGGATGCGCCACGGGTTTCTCAAGCCGCTCTCGACCAGCTCGTTGCGGCCATGCTCGGCCAGGCGGCGGGCGGCCTCGGCCTGACTCAACCCCGTCTCGGGCGGGGTGTCGAGCAGCTCCAGGACCTGGCTTGCTGTCAAGGTCCACGGTTGTCGCCCATGTTTCATGTAGATGCATCTCCCACGGTTCATTGTCGGGTTGCAGCCTCACGGCACGGTGATAGTTCCACGCTCCCACCCTGACAGGTCTTGGCTATTCATCCAACGTGACTGGGGTAACGAAGCCATCAGGTTTGACCGTCAGTACGGAACAGTCCACTTGGCGGAGGATCCTTTCGGCGGTGTTGCCAATGAGTAATCCGGCCACCCCGGTGCGGCTCACCGTACCCATGACGATCAGTTCTGCCTCCATCTTTGCTGCTACCTCGGGAATCAAGTTTCCCGGCTCGCCCTTCAACAGGTACACTTGAGACTTGAGGTCCTGCGAAGCGTACGGCTGCACAAGCTCGGAAAGCCTAATCCTGCGCAAATCTCGGTCCGCACCGACCCACCTGTCCAGCTCGCTTGACGCCACGAGATGCCCGCTTCTCAGGGAATGCTCAGCCGGAAAGGCCCAGGTGTGGACGACAAGCAGTTCGCACTGCTGCCGACGGGCCAGCGCTGTCGCCAGGTCCATGATCTTGATATTGAGGGCGTGCCTTTCCTCGTCCGCAGAGTACGGATCCACTGCGGCCAGGATGCGGGTATGCCATTCGGGCTGGGCGGGCTTGACTACCCACACCGGACACGGGCACTTGCGCATCAGGTGCATGGTTGTGCTGCCAAAAAGCCTGTCTTTCACGGCGGCGCGGCCCTCGGCGGCGGTCATCACCAGGTCATGCCCGTTGCGCAACACCTCGCGGATGATCTCGAGAAACGCCGTTCCATACAACATCTTGCCGTCAGCCGGAACTCCTCTCCGTCGGATGAAGTCTAGCCACTGCTCCAGACGCTGGCTCTCTTCCTCGACGATACGCTCCCGAATCACCACAGCCACCTCTGCAGCCGCTGCCTGAGCTTCGTAGGGCTGTTCGCTGAGAGTCACCGGCGGCTCCAGCGCGGCTGGTCGGTCCGCATCGGGGGGCCATTCCTCGACAATGTCGATGTCGACGAGTGGCTCAGGGCCTTTTGGAACGGGCACCAGGCGGGGCAGGTCTCTGACGGTGTCGACGACCGTCAGGCGAGCCTGGTTTCGCTGAGCCAGGGTCACGGCCCGTTCGACGACTACCCTGTTTTCAGTTTTCTCATCAACGACCACAAGAATGTTCTTGAATCGTTGCATAACCACCTCCTCGCTCTTTAAGCCTCTTCCTTCCGGGCGCGCACCAGCAGCACCGGCACCGTGGCTCCACGCACAATGCGATCGGCGACGCTGCCCATCAGCCAGCGGCTGAGTCCGGATTTCCCGCGTGTAGAAATCACAATCAGATCCACTTGATTGCCCTCCGCTAATTCAGCAATCTGTGCATGAGGGCGCCCCTCGACAATGACCACCTGAACCCGAACACCTTGCTGTTGAACGTCAGCAGCGATGCGTTCCAGGTACTCGCGAGCCCAGGTCGCCGCCTGTTTCTTTAGCCGCTCATGGGCTGCCAGCGACAAGCCTGTGCCGCGGTCATATGATTCTATGACTCTCAGCAGGACCAATTCTGCTTGAGAGTGTCTGGCCTGGCCGATGGCATGGGGCAGCGCTTGTTCGGCCAAAGGCGATCCGTCCAGAGGCAGCAGAACGCGTTTGTACATAGCTCGAGTCTCCTATCTGCCCGCTTGGGGCACTGCGACCATCGGCGGGATGGTCATTGCGAATTTGGCCTTACTCTCCTGTTCACAGATAGCGCAGCCACACGTACCCCGTCGCCAGCAGGAGCGACATCGCGGTGGTTGCCACACCGTAGCCCAGGAAACGGTTGAAACTGATGGGATGGCCACTCTTCTCGGCCAGGTTCGCCACCACCACGTTCGCTGCGGCGCCCACCAGGGTGGAGTTGCCTCCCAGGCAAGCCCCCAATGCCAGCGACCACCACAGGGGCATTACCGGCATACTCTGCCCCAGGGTCTCCACGATGGGAATCATGGTTGCCGTATAGGGGATATTGTCCACGATGCCCGAAGCAATAGCCGAGAACCACAGGAGCAGCATCGAGGTCACCTGGAGGTTACCACCGGTCAGGCGCAGCAATGCCTCGGCCACGGCCTCGATGATCCCCACCTGTACCACAGCTTCCACAATGATAAACAGGCCGATAAAGAAAATAAGGGTCGTCCACTCGACCTCTCGCAGGACGTGATGCGGATCGCTCCGCCCCCACAGGAGCAGGATCGTGGCGCCGGCCAGAGCGATGGTCGCCGGTTCCAGATGTAGCGTCCCGTGCATGAGAAAGCCCACGACCACGCCGGCCATGACGACCAACGCTTTGCGTAGCAGCGATCTATCGGTGATCAGCGCCTCTGTCTCCAGGGCCTCGATATCCAACGCGCCACTCTGTGAGACTCGCAGATCGTTTTTGAACAGAAACCAGGACAGCCCAAGAAAGACGATCAAGATCAGCAGACTGATGGGAGTCAGGTTGGCTGCGAAGGTCAGGAAGTCTATGCCGGCCGCACTGCCGATGAGGATGTTGGGCGGATCGCCGACCAGGGTCGCGGTACCACCGATATTGGACGCCAGGATCGTGGCAATGAGAAAGGGCAGTGGGTTCACCCTGAGGCTGGCCGCCACGAACAAGGCCACCGGGGCAGCCAAGATAACGATGGTCACGTTGTCCAGGAGCGCCGAGGAGACGGCGGTCACTGCGGAAAGAATGACCAGGATGCGGAAGGGATCGCCGTGCCCCGACTTGACAGCCTGGATAGCGACCCATTGAAAGAGGCCTGTTTGCTGCAGCACGCTGGCGATGACCATCATGCCCAGCAGCAGAAAAATCACGTTCCAATCTATGACGTGAAACGCCTCATCCTGGGAGAGCACGCCCAGAAGAATTACAGCCACGCCGCCCAGCAGAGCCGACACGGTGCGGTGCACTTTTTCGGTGACGATCAGGGCGTAGGTAATCAGAAAGATGCCGCCAGCCAGCCACACTGGGTTCACGCCGTCACCTCCGCGTTGCCTGCTAAAGGCTCCAGACAGATGGCCATCAATTCCAGCAGGTTGATATAGCCTGTGACATGGTAGCGATCGTCCACCACGGGCAATCCCTGCAGATCGTGCTCGTGCATGCGCTGGAAAGCGTCCTTGACCGTCCGCCCGCTCTTCACCCAAACCGGCTCCTGCATGGCGTCGGCGGCGGTGCGCATTCCACTTCTCGCCGCAAACAACATCGCATGTTCCAGGTCGGTAATCTCGCTCAGGAACTCTTCGGGCATGATACGAAAAAAGAAGTCGTCGGCCAGCGTGCGCAGATCGAGCACCCCCACCAATCGCCCGTCGCCGTTCAGCACGCAAGCCGTGTGCACCCTGGGGTGGGCAATCATCGCCTGAGCTACCTCGTCCAAGGGCGTATCGAGGCGAACAAGGGTCGGCTCCAGGTTCAGGATATCAAGGGCGACCTGTACCGGTGTATCTCGCTGGACCACCCAGTCCGGGCGCACCGCGAGAGGCAGTTCTTCCTGGCGAGGCTTGGGCTGGACTTTGTGTAATCCCCTGACCTCGGCCATGGGTAAGACCAGCAACAAGCCGCTGTCGGGCCGGTCAAACCCACCTACGACTCGCTCGGCCTCGGCTATGGCCTGAGCCAGCAGTTCGTCGCCCTCAATTGCGACCAGGAACGTGCGCCGGCGTACTTCGTCAGTCTCAAAGAGGCGATCGATGGCCCCCAGACCCGCTCGACTGAGCCAGGTGTTCGTTCGATGAGCCCCGGCGCTTGCCAGGATGGTTGCTCCCGGAACGCCGATCGACTTCCAGACCCGGAGCAATTCAGGCATGAGCCTCAAATCATCCAGAATGACAATCAGCAAGTAGATCATCGGTTTCTTCGTCCCCTTTCGGATTCCACATTCGTTTCACGTCTCAGGTTGTCCCTCGTCTGCGGGTTCACCGGGCAATCCCAACTCGGCCCCTACCAGGCTGAACAGCGAGTGGAGCACGATACGCAGGATGAACAAGGACAACAAGGCAACCAGCATGGCTGTGGCCAGGAGCCAGGGCTCCAGGGCCACGTTCTGCGGCCACAGCAACAAGGCGCCCGACAGCAAGAGAAAGACTTGCAGCTCCTTCCTTAACAGGGCCTGGGGCAGAGATTGGGCCGGGTCAACGGGAACGGGGGCCAGGTGGTGAGTCGCCAGCAAGCCGACCGCGGCCGCCACTATGCCCAGGCCAATCCCGGTGAGGTGGGCCGCCGTGAGCGGAACGTGGGCCTCCCAGCCCAGCAGGAGCCAGGCTGCGGCCAGGGGCAGGACAATGCCCCGGTGGTCGAGGAGCGCCGGAAGCGCCGCCGCGGTGGGCCACAGCCCCACGTTGTAGCCGTATACGGCGACCATCAGCCCTGTCATTGCCACTGTGACCACAGCGGAAACGCCCAAGACAAGGCCCACCAGGTAGGCCAGGTAGGCCAAGCCCAGGCAGTAAAGAGTACGGAACCCGGCGCCGGGCAGGTGCAGGGCGACCCGCACCCCGATGAAGCCCAACAACACCCCCAGCCCGGCGCCCGAGAACAGAGTCCCCAGGAATGCGCCCAGCGGGTACTGTGTCACGTTCACCTCGGCCAGCAGCAACGCCAGGGCCAGCAGGCCAAAGGCTCCCAGGTCGGTGCTGCCCGTGGTTCGCTCCCGCACCTGCCACACCAGACTGGCGGCCAGGACTCCCAGGAGCAGCGCGCCGATCAGCGGCAGCCGCCCCCCCAGGTGCAGGGCCGCGGCCATCAGCAGAGCGGTCAGCAACCAGGCGAGCCAGGTACGCCAGGCAAAGGTCGAACGGATCGTGGCGACGCGCACCCCCACCTGCCACAGCAGCGGAGGCAGTACCAGGGCCGAAATGAGCGGCCAGGCCGGCTCGAGGGCGTGGACGGGTGTGAGCAGGGAAAGCCCTATCCCCGCCAGCACCACCCAAGGCACGTAACGGCGCAGTGGCCCCTGGCTGCTCAACAGGCCAACCAACAGGAGCACCAGGAGCAGCGCGTGCTCCAAGGCCGGGGCGCTGCCCGACATAGAGATTGAATCAACAGTTTGGGCTCCCACAGACAATTCTCCACTCAACCCAGGGTTACAGCATCCTCTGATTCATTGCCTTCGAATCACTCGATCTCTTTCTTCAGGCGGTCTTGTCTCCCTTATCGCACCACCAACACTGAACAGGAAGCATACTTGACAACTTTCTGGGCTACATCGCCCATCCGAAAGGGGCCGGCGCGAGTCCGGCCACGCGCGCCGACGACGATCAGATCGGCATCCTGCTCTTGCGCGGCGGCTAGAATCTCGTCGACCGGGTGTCCATACTGGACGGTACTCCGCACATGCGCGCCGCAATCACACAAGCTCTGCATCATCTCGTCTGCGCGCGCTTTGGCGGCGTCGAACAAGGTCCGTCGCAGGGATTCGGGCAGGCTGGCGCCAGGCAAGATGCCCCCTTTAGCGTCGGCCACGCTGACTACCGTGACCTCAGTCCACCGCGGCAGCGAGAGAGCGCACAGGAACTCGGCGGCCTGCTGCGCTTCAGGGGAACCATCGGTAGCGAGGATCGCGCTCAGGAGCTTTTCCCGCTCCGGTGGCCGGACGACCAACACCGAGCAGTCGGAGTAATGTGCCAGCTTGTGAGCGGTAGCGCCCAACCGAAACTCGTCCGGCGCGCTGAGCCCCTTGGCGCCGATCACGATCATGTCGATCGACGAGGTACCGGCCTGTTCCAGAATTGCAGCCGCGGGCCGTCCCTCGCGGACCTGGGTATCGACGGTCAAGCTGTGAGCGCGCAGCCGCTCAGCGACTTGGGCGGTGAAGGTTTCGGCGACGGCCCACTCCTGCATGCGCAGGTCCGCCAACGATGCGTCTACCACCCTCTGTGTCTCCACGTCGAGGCCCACGAGCGGCAACCGCTCGGGTACCACGGCCAACACGCGCACAGAGGACCCGGCTGGCCAGGTGACGCCAGCCACCAGCGCTGCCTCTGCTTCCGAGTATCGCGAGCCATCCACGGCCAACAAAATCTTCAGAGGGGAGCGTACTGGGATTGTGACCAAGATACACCTCCGTTGCCGCAATTCAGGCCAGCTGGAAGAACCCCAGAACACTTCCATTTTCGACATCGAGAAGGACTTTAGCCCGAGTGCTTTCCTGCCCTACAGCGCCTTCCACCAGCCGCTGGAGCTGGGGCCTTGCCTGCTCCACGATACGCTCCTCAAGATCCTGCAGCACCTTGCGACCCGCCTGGGTGCTGGCCATCTGTCGTTCGGCAGGGGACAGGACCTCTTCCAACCACACAACTATGGCCCCTTCGCCGGAAACCACCCGAACACGGGTGGGGCGGATACCTGCGTACTCGTCCCAATACTCCTGGAGGGCCTGTGCCAGGTCTGTATATGCATTTTGGCTATCAGCCTTTGCCATGATGTTTTCCTCTCATCACCCGGTTGGTGTAAAGCAGAAAGGCCAACACCTCACCACGCCTTCGGGGCAAAGTGTTGGCCTGCCATGCGGCCGGCCTGCTCTTGGCTCAAGAGCCTGCCGTCCGCCCTGCCAACCAAATCTGACTTTTATGCATTTGGAAACGAAAAAAGGCCAACGCCCAGCGACCCTTTCAGGGTGCGGTGTTGGCCTACCCAGCGGCTGGTCTGCTCTTGTGCCAAGAGCTTACCTTCCACCCTACCTGCCAAACTGTCTCTTATGTGACTACCAGTAGTCTATCACAGGCATCTTTCCTTGTCAAACGCAAATCATCCAGATACCAGGGTCGTTGCAGAGTCGTCATCGCGAGCATCGGCGAGGCGATCCCCACCTGCGCCCTGAAGATTGCCACCGCGAGTCCTCCACCGCGGGGACTCGTGGCAGGCGTGGCGCGTGCGCCGGCGCAAACAGCGCGCCCCGCAATGACAGATCTGGCCGGCACCGCATCCCTTACTCATCAGACATCTTGCCCTTGTAGGCGGTATAGTAGCCCGCCTGGCGCATGCGGTGGCCCATGGTCGGGACCTCGGTCGACAGGTTGCCCTGCCAGGAAAAGTTGGTGTTGTCGAACATGCCCGAGTGCACGATGTGCTGACCGGTAAAGATATTCGACCGAGATGACGTGCACACGGCGCTGCAGATCTGGTGGTTGGTGAAGGTGGTGCCCATGGCCTGCAAGCGCTGGAGGGCAGGGCGCAAGACAATGCCGACGAGGTCGGTTGTTGAACCGGTACCGGGCCAGTCCTGCTGGTGCAGGATGGAGCGGAAGGATGTTTCTGCTATACGTCCAACTTAACCGCAGTAACGAAGCCATCAGGCTTGACCGTCAGTACGGAACTGTCCACTTGGCGGTGGATCCTCTCGGCGGTGTTGCCAATGAGTAATCCGGCCACCCCGGTGCGGCTCACCGTACCCATGAGGATCAGTTCTGCCTCCATCTTTGCTGCCACCTCGGGAATCGACTGTCCCGGCTCGCCCTGCAACATATACACTTGAGACTCTAGGTCCCGCAAAGCGTACGGCTGCACAAGCTCGGCAAGCCTGATCTTGCGCAAATCTCGGTCCACACGGACCCACCTGTCCATCTCGTTTGACACTACGAGATGCCCGTTTCTCAGGGAATGCTCAGCAGGAAAGGCCCAGGTGTGGACGACAAGCAGTTCGCACTGCTGCCGCCAGCCGGAACCCCGCTCCGCCGGAGAAGCCTATCCACTGATCCAGACGCTGGCTCTCTTCCTCGACGATACGCTCCCGAATCGCCACAGCCGCCTCTGCAGCCGCTACCTGAGCTTCGTAGGGCTATTCGCTGAGAGTCACCGGCGGCTCCAGCGCGGCTGGTCGGTCCGCATCGGGGGGCCATTCCTCGACAATGTCGATGTCGACGAGTGGCTCAGGAGTTTTCGGTGCAGGCGCCAGGCGGGGCAGCTCTCTGATCGCTCTCTACTCTTCTTCCTTCAGGGCGCGCACCAGCAGCACCGGAACCGTAGCGCCACGCACAATGCGATCGGCGACGCTGCCCATCAGCCAGCGGCTGAGTCCGGATTTCCCGCGTGCAGAAATCACAATCAGATCCACCTGATTGCCCTCCGCGAATTCAGCAATCTGTGTATGAGGGCGCCCCTCGACGATGACCACCTGAACCCGAATACCTTGCTGTTGAACGTCAGCAGCGATGCGTTCCAGGTACTCGCGAGCCCAGGTCGCCGCCTGTTTCTTTAGCCGCTCATGGGCTGCCAGCGACAAGCCTGTGCCGCGGTCATATGATTCTATGACTCTCAGCAGGAACAACTCTGCTTGAGAGTGTCTGGCCTGGCCGATGGCATGGGGCAGCGCTTGTTCGGCCAGAGGCGATCCGTCCAGAGGCAGCAGAACGCGTTTGTACATAGCTCGAGTCTCCTATCTGCCCGCTTGGGGCATTGCGACCATCGGCGGGATGGTCGTTGCGAATTTGGCCTTACTCTCCTGATCACAGATAGCGCAGCCACACGTACCCCGTCGCCAGCAACAGCGACATCGCGGTGGTTGCCACACCGTAGCCCAGGAAGCGTTTGAAACTGATGGGATGGCCACTCTTCTCGGCCAGGTTCGCCACCACCACGTTCGCTGCGGCGCCCACCAGGGTGGCGTTGCCTCCCAGGCAAGCCCCCAATGCCAGCGACCACCATAGAGGCATTACCGGCATACTCTGCCCCAGAGTCTCCACGATGGGAATCATGGTTGCCGTATAGGGGATATTGTCCACGATGCCCGAAGCAATAGCCGAGAACCACAGGAGCAGCATCGAGGTCACCTGGAGGTTACCACCGGTCAGGCGCAGCAATGCCTCGGCCACGGCCTCGATGATCCCCACCTGTACCACAGCTTCCACAATGATGAACAGGCCGATAAAGAAGATGAGGGTCGTCCACTCGACCTCTCGCAGGACGTGATGCGGATCGCTCCGCCCCCACAGGAGTAGGATCGTGGCGCCGGCCAGAGCGATGGTCGCCGGCTCCAGATGTAGCGTCCCGTGCATGAGAAAGCCCACGACCACGCCGGCCATGACGACCAGCGCTTTGCGTAGCAGCGATCTATCGGTGATCAGCGCCTCTGTCTCCAGGGCCTCGATATCCAACGCGCCACTCTGTGAGACTCGCAGATCGTTTTTGAACAGAAACCAGGACAGCCCAAGAAAGACGATCAAGATCAGCAGACTGATGGGAGTCAGGTTGGCTGCGAAGGTCAGAAAGTCTATGCCGGCCGCACTGCCGATGAGGATGTTGGGCGGATCGCCGACCAGGGTCGCGGTACCACCGATATTGGACGCCAGGATCGTGGCAATGAGAAAGGGCAGTGGGTTCACCCTGAGGCTGGCCGCCACGAACAAGGCCACCGGGGCAGCCAAGATAACGATGGTCACGTTGTCCAGGAGCGCCGAGGAGACGGCGGTCACTGCGCAGAGAAGGACCAGGATGCGGAAGGGATCGCCGTGCCCCGACTTGACAGCCTGGATAGCGACCCATTGAAAGAGGCCTGTTTGCTGCAGCACGCTGGCGATGACCATCATGCCCAGCAGCAGAAAAATCACGTTCCAATCTATGACGTGAAACGCCTCATCCTGGGAGAGCACGCCCAGAAGAATTACAGCCACGCCGCCCAGCAGAGCCGACACGGTGCGGTGCACTTTTTCGGTGACGATCAGGGCGTAGGTAATCAGAAAGATGCCGCCAGCCAGCCACACTGGGTTCACGCCTTCACCTCCGCGTTATCTGCTGGAGGCTCCAGACAGATGGCCATCAGTTCCAGCAGGTTGATATAGCCTGTGACGCGGTAGCGATCGTCCACCACGGGCAATCCCTGCAGATCGTGCTCGTGCATGCGTTTGAAGGCATCCTTCACCGTCCGCCCGCTCTTCACCCAAACCGGCTCCTGCATGGCGTCGGCGGCGGTACGCATTCCACTTCTCGCGGCAAACAGCATCGCATGCTCCAGGTCGGTAATCTCGCTCAGGAACTCTTCGGGCATGATACGAAAAAAGAAGTCGTCGGCCAGCGTGTGCAGATCAATCACCCCCACCAAGCGCTCGTCGCTGTTCAGCACGCAAGCCGTGTGCACCCTGGGGTGGGCAATCATCGCCTGAGCTACCTCGTCCAAGGGCGTGTCGAGGCGAACAAGGGTCGGCTCCAGGTTCAGGATTTCAACGGCGACCTGTACCGGTGTATCTCGCTGGACTGCCCAGTCCGGGCGGACCGCGGGAGGCAGTTTTTCCTTACGAGGCTTGGGCTGGACTTTGTGTAATCCCCTGACCTCGGCCATGGGCAAGACCAGCAGCAGGCCACTATCGGGCCGGTCAAACCCGCCCACCACTCGCTCGGCCTCGGTTATGGCCTGAGCCAGCAGTTCGTCGCCCTCAATTGCGACCAGGAACGTGCGCCGGCGTACTTCGTCAGTCTCAAAGAGGCGATCGATGGCCCCCAGACCCGCTCGACTGAGCCAGGTGTTCGTTCGATGAGCCCCGGCGCTTGCCAGGATGGTTGCTCCCGGAACGCCGATCGACTTCCAGACCCGGAGCAATTCAGGCATGAGCCTCAAATCATCCAGAATGACAATCAACAGGTAAAACATTCGTTTCATCATCCCCTTTCCAATTTCGCGATGACGGGCTGGGAGTTGAGCAAGGTAAGAGTACTCGCTTCGAGTCCTTCATTCCCTTTCCTTCGCAGCTCGTACTAGCAGAAATGGGGCAGTGACCACGCGTACCACGAGATCGGCCACGCTGCCCATATTGGTGAACCTGCCTCTCTCTCACCACACCACCAACTCCGAACAGGAAGCAATCCAAGATCCTGGAGCACCCTGCGACCCGCCTGGGATCTGGCCATCTGTCTTTCGGCTGGGGACAGGACATTTTCTAACCACACAACAATGGCCCCTTCACCGGAAACTACCCGGATACGGGTGGGGCGGATACCTGTATACTCATCCCAATACTCCTGGAGGGCATGTGCCAGGTCTGAATGTATGTCTTTTGGCAAGCAGCATCCAGTACGATGGTTTCCTCTCATCACCCGGTTGGTGTAGAAAAAAGGGCCAACAGCCGGCACCCCCTTGAGGTGCGGTATTGGCCTGCGCTACGGCTGGTCTGCCCTTGTGCGAAGGGCCAAGCTTCCGCCTTGTCTGCCGGTCAATCTCTGGTCAACGTGCACCAAGAAGGCCAACGCCAGCTACCCTTTCAGGGTACGGTGTTGGCCTACCCAGCGGCTGGTCTGCTCGTGTGCCACGAGCTTACCTTCCACCCTACCTGCCAAACTGTTTCCAATGTGACTAGCCGGAGTCTAGCACAGGCATGTTTGCTTGTCAAACGCAAATCCCCCCTTGCTCCTCAGATTGCACGGAGGACACCAAAGGGGTTAGGACTCCCTGGAGACGGAGCAGGATCATGTCTGGGATGATCATGGCGCGGACCTGATGAGGGCCACACCCCAGGTGCTCCCGGTCAAACTGGGTGATGGCCGTGGCGATCTTGGCCTGCAACTGGCCTTTGGTTTGGGTAGGAGACACGTCTGCGCCTCGCTCAAGGAATCGTCAGGGCTCTGTCATGTGTATATGACCCGGCTATTGTACCATGCCCACAAGCAGAGGTCAAAGAAACCGCGACCGCTAACCAGCGATTATAGTAGCCCCCCTGGCGCATGTGGTGGCCCATGGTCGGGATCTCAGTCGACAGGTTGCCCTGCCATGCAAAGATGATGAGATATGTCCGGCAATCAACCACCTCTCTCGCTCACGGTGAACCGCCGTCCGCGTCCAGGCGGTGGACTGGTCTACCGGGCGCAAATGGACAAGTTTATGGAAACTAGGCGGGCATTACGCCAATCTAGGTACAATCGCGCTGTTGCCCCTTCGTCCAGCTTGACGTCCAATCATTAATATGACATGATTACAGTATATTCAGCTCAGGGAGGATTCACTATGGCAGCTGTCGGGCTTCGTATCTTTGTCTTTACCCTGCTGCCCCTGCTGCTCGCCGGGGCGGTTATTCTTTTCGATAGTTCTACCTCGTCGAAAGAGAGGAGATTGGAGACTGTTCTGATCTTTCTCTTTGCGATTGCCGTGGCCGGGTCGGGGATCTCGAACTTTGTCGCCCACTTTTTTCTCTCCGATGTCGTGGCCGAATCAATTGGTTGGGAAGCCGGCAGCCCCTTTCAGCTTGAGGTGGCCTTTGCGAACTTGGCCCTGGGCGTACTGGGCATGGTAGCCGTGGGCCGCCGCGACGGCTTTCGGGAAGCGACGGTCATCGCTGTGACCGTGCTTTCTCTGGGTGCCACCGTGGTCCACGTCATGGATATCGTGGCGACAGGCAACCTGGCCCCTGGCAACACGCTGCAGAACGCGGCCAACCTGCTCAGGCCGGCGCTGTTGATTGGCTTCCTGGCGGCGTCCCGGCGGGCGGAGAGGTCGCCTGACTCAGAGGCCGGAACGCCCGCGTTTGAGCGGTGGCGAAGGCCCCTGCTGCAGGCTTCGGCGCCGGTGACCATCGTAATTGCCACGGCTTACGGGATTGGGTTCGCGGTGGGCCAGCCGCTGCTGGCGACCGTGGCGAGGTAAGTTGCCAGTATCGCCATCCTGGCCTTCTTCTTGGCCCGAGCGCCAGGGCGTGGAGGAGAGAGGAGTGAGACGGGCAGACTCGAAGGACTGAGCCCCCAACAGCGCTACATCCCCCCTACCTCGTATACGCGAATGCTGGTGATGGATGGACAATCTTTGGCGATGGCCACTGCGGCCTCAAGGCTGTCCGCTTCAATGACAGAGTATCCAGTCACCGCTTCCTCGTTCAGTGGCAGCTCCTTGGAGCCAGCCTGGGTGATCTCGATCCCGGCCCCAAAGGGGCCGAGGTTGCTGACGTTCTTGTCGGCGATGGCTGCGAACCAGGCGCCCCAGGCATCCATGATCTCCTGCGTGGGTGTCTCAAATCCGATGTGCATCAGGACGAACTTTTTCATGCTTATCTCCTTGTCTTTGGTTATCAATCCGCCCGGACCAGGCCGGACGGCATGGTTTGTTGAGCAACGCGGTGGCAATCCTCGCCTGCGACCGGGTGGGAGACTGCTTCGCTGGCGCTCGCAGTGACGACTCGCAGTGACGAGTGGGACGTCAATGGTAGGCTCACTTGATGGCCACACCCAGATGCTGGGTATAGACCTCGTCGCCCGGCCCGTCGCCCACGCGCACATCAGCCATATCGCTCAGGCCGGCCTCGACCGCCCGCCGGCGGAGGTTGGCGATCATAGCCGGCGAAAAGTCGATGGCGCTGGCCGTTGCGCCTTCTCTGGCGGCGAGCAGCGCAGGAGCCGGGCCGGCCGCCACGTCGACGATGTTGGACGAGGCAGGTAAGGCGGCAAGCTCCAGGGCTTCAGCCGCAAAGTGTTCCGCCCAGGGCATCAGGTCGGCCGCATAGGCGTCGGCGACGAGGTCCCAAGGCTCATGGTTGGCGAGAGGGCCTCCGACCGGGGCCTTGCTATCCGTTATGTCCTGTTCCGTCTTTAATTCCCCTGCTTCCATTGTATGCTGAAGGGGGCTATTTGTCAAATTAAGATGACGTTAATTCGCTAAAGGGTGGAGGGATAGCAGCACGGGCCGAGCGGAGGGCACTTCGGACCGGTTGTCAGAAGTGGCCCATTCCAGAGAACACCAGGACTGGCAGTCCTTCAATTTGAGGGCGAGCTGGATGGCGGCAAAGTCACCGAGCCCGCTCTGGGCGCGCATCCGGGGCAGGGCCTGGTTGGTGTCGCGGGCGACCCCGGCCTGGGCGGCGAAGGCGGCGACGCAGGACTGGAGACAGACGCGGTCGCTGCTGATAATGGGCCCCGCCGCACATCAGAGCTGCGATCACCGAGGACGTAGGATCGGGCCAGGGTGACCATGCCACGAACCTTTGCTCACAGAGGTGCGCAGAGTTCTTGAGCCAGGATTCAGACGGCGACTACCGTACAGCCATCAAACCGTTGGCTGCCATTTGCCATCGAGAAAAGAAGCCTCCGAGTCGCCCGGCCAGGGTGGCATGGTGATGCAAATGAACTGAAAATCGACGTCAGATACGTTCCGGTACTGAAAGGCCGTTCCTACCGGAATGTCGATGGAGGTGCCGGGAACGAGAACCGTGACGCGGTTCTCCAAGCCATCGTCTCTCCAGATCTCACCATGTCCTTCCAACACGTACCAGAATTCGCTGACGGTGGCGTGAACAACCGCTCGATTGATCTGATTCGGCGGCAGCGTACAGTGGATCATGGTGCCGGTTTCGCCCTCCATGATGAAACGAACATCTGCACCCGCCGGCGATTTCGTATCAGGTTGCTCTGGAAGCGTTGTTGCCTTCATCCTACCCTCCTCAGCCTTACGCTCTGCCGTTGGATTCCACCTCGAGGCCGCAGTCGTTGATGACCAGCTTGCCATCCATGAACAGAGCGGCCACCCGGCTGCCGATCAGGCGGAACTCCTGCAGCGGGTCGCCGTCCAAGATCACCAGGTCGGCTGTTTTGCCGCTTTCGATGGAGCCAAATTCCCTCTCCAGTCCCAGGGAGCGGGCGCTGTTGATGGTGGCGATCTTGACCGCTTCGGCGCCGCTGAACCGCACGCTGTCCGCATCCCCCTTCAAGACGTGATCCATCATTCGCAGTTCAAGGCCCATCATCGCCGCTGTACATGGCGGCTTGGTGTCGTTTCCTGTCGTCATGGGCACGCCGTGTTTGTAGAGCAGGCAAAAGTTCTCGAATCCGGTGGCGGTTTTGGTGTCCCAAACATACATCCCGGAGAAATCCACGAGGCCCATCATCTTGGGTTTGCCGCTGGCGCACTTTTTGTAGCCATTCATCACACTGGCTCTCAATTCGGGGATATAGTATTCATCGGCAATGGTCGCAAAGGGATAGGTCCCGTCCCGGAACGCTGTCAACCTGTCGAGCTCCGGATTCTCCTTCGAACCAGCTCCCGCCAGTTTCCAGGAATAGATGGCATAGAAGGCGGAGATTGTGGGATCGTTGAGACAGCCCGCTGCCTTGAAAGCTTCTACATCCTCTTGGGTGAGCGGTGCGTCCCAGGGAAAGTGGGCCAGGGATGATACGCCGGCCAGTACGCCGCGCCGAAAGGACTCGACAGACAGATGGTGCATGGTGGACTGCACCCCGCGACGGCGCGCCTGATCCGCCAGAACGCCCAGTTGGTCGATGGTCATCACCGGCAAAGGCTTGCCGCTGAACAGGCTGAGGGACTCTTCCCCGATCTTGATCACCTCCGCCCCGCGCTCATCGATGGCGATGTCCACGGCATCCCTGACCTGTCCTTCCGTCGCGTCCAGGGGAAAGGCCACGGCGCCGGCATAGTCCTTTGAGGGATCGACCTGGGGCATGCCCATGAGCGTCATAAATGCGGGCTGCTTCTCCTGCAAATAGGAGCCCGTGGGGCCCACAACCACGGCTTGCTGGATGCGCGGGCCCGGCAGTTCGCCCGCCTGGATCCGTTCCTTGAGCGTCCAATTCTCGCGCAGATCCGCGACAAAGCCGGCGTGCCTGACGTTGGTGACACCGTGGGCCAGGCATTCAGCCAGATCCTTGGCGAGCTGCTCCCCTTTGTGTCTTTTCACACGCAGCATGTCGCGCAGGCCAGGAACGTACGTGGGCGAGGATAGCGGCCCGTGGATATGGGTGTTGAACAGACTGGGAAGCACGCTCTTGCCCTGCAGGTCGATGCGATAGTCGGGCGTGGCATCCTCTGGCTCGCCCGCTGAGCCCGGTCCCGATCCGATAGACGCTACCCTGCCGCCCTGAAGAATGATGCTCGTCCCTGCATCGTAATAACGACCGTTGATCACGTCCACGATCCGGCCGTTTATCAGCTCCACCCGCGCCTGGCTGCCCGGCTCGTACTGGTGGACGAAATGTGTCTCTGAACAGCTCATTGATTTCCTCCCCGGTCAACAAAAGACCGGTCACCCACCTGGATTGCTCCCAAGGTGATTGCTCTCCCTGCCCTGCGTGGTTCCAAATCCTGGCTGCCCCGGTACCCAACGTCTCCAGAATGACGACATTCCCGCCGGGCCGCAGCACCCGCTTCATTTCCGCAAGCGATTGCCCTATCTCTTTGCGCCACGAATCCCCATCTATGCTCACGGATTGTGCGCATTTGGACCCAGCAGATTGCCGGAAAGCCTATCAGGTGGATCGGCCACAAAGCACGTATCCGCAGAGCCCGCACTTGTTCAGCTTGCAGGGAGTTCTTTATTCCCAATCCGATATTTCATCAGGAAGTGGCAGGTTTTCGACGGACGCCAATGCTGTTCGTGGTGCGAAGACACCGAGGATCTTCAAATCCTCGTCACCGGCATTTCGGATGGCGTGCGCCTGGCCTGATTTCGTTAGTATGGCGTCCCCGGGTTCCAAGATACAGCGATTGCCATCCTGGAAATTCTCCGCTTGGCCAGAGACCACGAATAGTATTTCTTCGCTTCCTTCATGCCGGTGATATCCAGCATAGCTCCCCAGCTTGAAAACGGCCTCAAAGAATCCCATCGACGGATCATTTTCTGCGAAGAATCGATACCAGAGGCTTTCCCCCCTACCATCGTGCGCTCCATACGCGATTTTGCGCTTGCCGACTTTGTCCTTAATTATCATTGTTTCCTCCCTTCTTTTCTACTCGGCCTGACAAAGTCAATAGGTCCAGTGGAACGAAACCTCTTTGACGGCGGATACCGATGGAGTGTGAGTGATCGGCATCTCAAGCCAGGGCATCAAGCGCTGCCTTTGCCTCCCGCAGATCGCGCGTATCAAAGCCCTCGGTGAACCAGTCATAGACGCCGGCCAGCATCTCGTGAGCTTCTCTGTATTTGTCTGGTCTGTCCTGGGCAAGCCACAAGTTGCAGAGGCTTGTTGCCGCCCGCAGTTCACACATTTTCGCATTCAGACGGCGCGCAACCTCAATGGCCTGACAGAAGCTGGCCTCTGCACCGTGCTCATCGCCCACGTCCGGCATCAACAACAACTGGCCCTGGAGCCGGTACAACTCCGCCTCGTAGTAACGCTCGCCGCTGTTATGCGCCAAGGCCAGAGCCTCCTCGACCATGCTCAGTCCTTTCTGCGGATCCCCCGACTTGCCCTGCATTTCGGCCCACAGGGCCAGGAATTCTGGGAGGTGGAACGCCAGACCCGTAGACTGCCAGGCGGCCAGTCCTCGATCGAATTGGGCGATCCCTTCTGCATGTCGCCCTTTCTCGGATAGCACCCAAGCGCTATGCAGCATTCCGCATGCCTCTGCCATCTCCATCCCGTACTTTGTCCAGCATCCCAGCACCACCTCTGCCAGTTCCTCAACCGCCTGTATCTCGCGACGCCACCGATGAAGCCGGGTGGTGAACTCCAAAGCCATAAGCAAGGTAAGGGGATGATCTAGCTCCTTGGCCAGGGCAGACGCTTCTTGGCCTCTCTTCAAAGCTCGATCCGGGTAGCCGAGAAACCAGAGGTCTTGGACGGCCATACACAGTGCAACCACGGCAGGGTCCTGGCCATGGAGGTATGCCAGAGAACTGTGCAACTGGGGATCGTAGAGCGCCATCACTTGCTCAGCATGGTCCAAGCTGCCCCTAAACTCGCCCACGAACGCCAACGCGACGG
Source organism: uncultured Chloroflexia bacterium (assembly GCA_963783445.1). Taxonomy (GTDB): domain Bacteria; phylum Chloroflexota; class Anaerolineae; order JAAYZQ01; family JAAYZQ01; genus CAWANP01. The sequence continues at coordinate 898,732 of CAWANP010000004.1, forward strand.
CCAATTCATAGTGAGCGGGTGCCAGGTGCCGGGGGTCTTGCAGGTGTTGAGCCAGGTCAAGGCACTGCTCTGCCACCGCGACTGCCGCCCGGTGATCTGCTCGTGCAGTACGAAAGGCTCGCTCTCCGGACATGGCCACCAGAAGCTGAGAGGTATCGCCTAATTCTTCACACAGTTCCCGCGCACGGGTGTAGGCACGGTCCGCTTCAGCAACCGCCCAACTCTTTGTCGTCATGATGGGCACGGCCACGGCCAGTTGCAGCGCCAGTTCGCGCTCGGCGCGCTCCGGGGTGTCGGGGAGGGTCTTGAGCAGCTCCAGTCCCCGGGTCAAGTGCACGATGGCCTCCTCGTTGGCCAACATGCGCACGGCTCTATCCCCTGCTTGCTGATAGTAACCGATTGCCTCGGCCGGCATGCCAGCTTTTTCAAAGTGCCAGGCCAACTGTGGCGCCAGCGCTGCCACCTCTTCTGTGCGTTCCCCGTAGAGCGTCTCCAGGGCGCTACCCACCTTTTCGTGCAGGTTGGCACGTTCTACCTCGTCCAGGCTGTTATAAAGGTACTGCTGGAACAGGATGTGCCGGAAACGGTAGCGGGACAGGCGCTGTTCTGCCGCCCGCTGGATGCCTTGAGCGCGGATTAGGCAGTGTCTCCTATCCAGCTCACCACTCAGGGTGGCTACCATCTCTTGCCCGTCCATGGCCTGTACCCGAGCTACGACTTCTGCGGCAAACACCTCCCCTTCCACGCTGGCTGCACTCAATGTGTTCTTGAGTGGCTCGGCCAGGCGATCGATCCGCTGGGCGATCACCGCCTCGACTCGCGGCGGCAGGATCTCCCAGTCCAACATGGGCCCCACAACCCACCGGCTCTCTGAATCCCGTAGCAGGTCACCCCGCTCTTGCATCCCTCTCAGCAGTTCGATGGTGAAGAGGGGGTGTCCTCTAGTCTTCCGGTAGAGCGTTTCTCGAAACGTTGTACCCAGTTGGTTGGGTTCTCCGTCCAGGAAAGCTTCTACAAATTGCCGGCCCTCGGTCCGATTCAGGGCCACTTCAATGTCTCCCCAGTCGCGCTTGAACTCGTGGACCAAAGGCTCCAATGGGTGCCGTTCTCCACTTCTTCCCAGTGCGATTTCCTCGGGGCGATAGGCGCCCAGGATCAGGATGCGGCTGCCCTCCAGCCTGCGCCCCAGGTGAAAAAGCAAGCTGATCGAGGCCAGGTCCGCCCACTGCATGTCGTCGAGCACCAACAGCAGCGGCACCCGCCGTGCCAACGTTTGTAGCACCAGCGTGTACTGCTCAAAAAGGTCATCCTGCCGAGAGTTCCTGGCGCCTGCGCCGGTCGCCTCAAGTTCGACAAGCTCCTGCAGCCTATCGACCCAACCTCCGTCCAGGGATGCGCAAGCGATGGCGCGCCGCAGCAGCGCCGCGCCGGGAATAAAGACACCGACCAGGTCCGCTCCATCCCGCAGCAGGGCTTGGGCCGCCAGCGGTAGCGCACGCCGCAACCGTCGCGCATGCTCATCGCCGATCTGTCCCGCAGCAACCCTGGCATCAATGTCTGCGGTCAGCATGGCCAGTATCTCGCGGAAGGGCAGGTATGGATCGCCCAGGCCGGTATAGGCGTTGCAGTTTCCGCCGGCGACGACAAGATCGGGACAAGCATCTTGCGCCCTATCAGAAAAAGAGTGGATCAACGCCGTTTTTCCCTGACCCGCCTCACCAGTAACAAAGATTACCCGGCCGTGTCCGTTCAGTGCCTGATGCAGATAGCCGTCCAGTTGCCTCAGCTCGCTCTCTCGGGCCACAAAGACCGGCACTTCGCTGCCGGTCAGGTCTTCTCTGCCTGCGAAGGCAGGCTGTTGGACCGTGATGTCAGGGTAACTCACCTGAGACGAGTCGGGCACGAGCGTACCGGCGCGGATGTACTCGTACAGGCGTTGAGTTCGGTCCGACGGTTCGACGCCAAACTCTTGCTGGAGAGTCTTCCGGCAGACCTCGTACTGGGCCAGGGCGGTTGTGCGCTGATCGCTCAGGGCCAGCACGCGCATCAGTTGCTGGTGGGCCTCCTCCTGCCATGGCTCCAGCTCTACCCAGCGCCACGCATAGTCGCAGGCGCGTTCGTGCTGGCCACGCCCCGCATGCTCTTCAACCAACTGCTGGAGCATGGCCGCTGCCTGGCGCTGTAGTCGCTCCCGCACCATGAGCGCCCAATCCTCAAAGGTCGGGCTCCCCCTCACAGAAAAGCCCTCCAGAAAGCTGCCACGATACAGCGAAACGGCTTCCTCCAGTCCGCGGCCGGCCTCTATCATCGTCCGGAACGCGTGCACATCCAGCCAGCAGTCGCTGGCGCAGTTGAACTGCACCGTCTCGCGGGTTACGAGCAGAAAAGGGGGCGTGGCGTCCCGATCGCCGATCGTTTTGCGCAGGCTGGAGAGGGCGTGGCGCAGGCGGTTGCGGGCGACTCCATCTGGCTGTTCGGCCCAGAGCAGTGCGGCCAGTGTCTCCCGGCGGTGAGGGCGATCTGACTCGACTGCCAGGAAGGCCAACAGGGCCCGGACCATGGCGGACTCGAAGCCGGTGATCGGTTCCCCATCCAGCGAGGCCTGGAAAGCGCCTAGCAGGGATAGTGATAAACGGCTCATCACTCCTCCTTTCACACGCGGCAAGGGGCGATCCTCTTTCGCACCATTGTACCATATTTTGGGCAAAAAAGGGGCCTTGTTCGATAAAATACCTAACGATCTCCTAACGTTCCGCGGACATGTCCTTGATATAATGAATTCGACATTGGTGGCCGGCCCGGTCTCGAGTTCAGCATCAGGAGCCGCTCTTGTGAGCAAGGAAAAGCGACGGTACATATCGTTCTTGTTGCGTCTGTGGCAGGCAGAAAGCAAAGGATATCTGGTCTGGTGGGCCTCCCTTGAGAGTTCGCGCACCGAGGAGCGATGGGGATTTGCCAGCCTGGACGAATTGTTCGCTTTCCTACGCCAACTGACTGCCGGGGCATCCGATTCAAGCGCGGGCAAAGCAGAATCCAAAAGGCGGGACGAAAGGGGGCACAACTGACAAAAGTCTTTGGTCGGCAAATCGTGGGCTAAACTGATGAAAGGAGACACGAATGGATACGCCAAGATGGTGGGTTCGGATTCTGGTTTTTGTCACAATGTTCGCGGCGCTCGTACTCTCGCCGGGAGCCGGCGTCGCCCGAGCAGGCGTCGTCGCCCAAGGAGGAGGCGTCGTCGCCGACAGCGTAGCATCCTCACCCTATGGCACCTTTAACGGGGTCGACTATATCCAGTACACCGGCCGCTTCGAGGGCACGACTTCGGGGGAGTACTCTGTACCTTTCGAGATCGTTGCACCCGCAGACCCCACTCAGGGAAACGGCGCCCTGCTCATGGAAGCGATGCACATCATGGGGGGCACAGCCGGCCGGGACGCCTATTTCACCACCGATTTCCTCTTTGACCGGGGATTCAGCTATGCGGGCATTAGCTGGCATCCCGATACCGTCAATCCTTTCGAAGGGTACTCCACTGAGGAGGCCGTGGAGATCCTGACTAACTTTGCGACAGCGCTTCGAGACGACCCCGCTGTCCGCGATATGGTGGGGAACGTGCAACAGCTCTACGGCACCGGGGTTTCCCTGGCGACCGAGCCGCTCCTCGCCTTCCTGGATTCGCCGGGAAGAGGTTTGTTGGACCTTACCTTTTTGATAGTCCCGTCGTGGCCTGATGAGACCTATGTACAGCCGGAGGGTTCTAACAATGTCATGGTATTCCTGACCGAATCGGATCTGGTCAGCTCCGCCATGGCATCTTTGCACACAGACGCCCTGCGCGGCAGTTCGCCGACCTACCGCTCGTACGAAGTGGCAGGTACTCCGCACGCACCCGATATACCGTGGATGCGAGAGATCGGCCCGCTGTTCGGCATAAACTCGGAGAACACGACTCCGCTAGACTGGACCCCTGTCATGCGCGCGCTATTCATTGCTGGCCACCGCTGGGTGACAGAGAGTGCAGAGCCACCCCCAAGCATGATTCTGACGGAAGCGGCGGCGGACCAAGTCGATCCTGTTTACCAGCGCGAGTACGGGTTGGAGCTGGTGACGGGCATTGCTCGTGACGAGAATGGGAATGCCCTGGGCGGGATCCGGCTGCCAGACCTGGCCATCGGTCGCGGCCAATTCATCGCCGTTGACCCGGCCAGCGCTCAGGGCATGGGCCTGTTCGGGGCGTTCCACGACTTGCAGTGCGAACCCCTTCCAGATGGAAGTGCCCGCTTCCCGGACCACGCAGCATACGTGAACCAGTTCACGCAGCAAGCGCAAACACTCACCGGGCAGGGCTTTCTCCTGTCAGAGGATGCGGAAGGCTTGATCGCGGCGGCAACCGCGTCAAACGTCGGCGCTCCTATCGCCTGCGCTCCCTCTGCGATGCCGGGGACGGGGGGTACGACGGGCAGTGGGCTCCCCATTCCGCTCCTTGTACTGGTAGGACTGGGCTTGCTCGGCGCGGGCCTCGGCCTTTGCCGCTGGGGCACTACATCTCGCTAGTTCGCCGTCTCTGCTCATGGGCGGGGCAGAGGCCGCACCCGCTCAGTCGCGGGAGTTTGGAATTGTGGCATATGGTTCATCGCATGCGCCATATGCCACAATGGTTCAGAGCCCATTAGTGAAAATCGAAAAGCAATTGAGTGTGAGCTGATTCTTCTCCATCCAGGTGTTCTACAACCAGCACATAGTATTTGATGAACGCTGAATCTTTGGCGATCAAATCAGCCTCCGACGCAAAGCTGCCACGCCGCAGCAACTTGCGGGCAGTCTCTGGTCTGGAGGTTCCGCTGGGTGTGGCTTCCACTCAGTCACCGGTTGGCTCCCTGAAGGCGGCTCGGGCGAGTTATCTGCAGCTCTTGGCAGCACCCCCAGCAAGCGGCTTGACTTGCAGGTATCAAAGTAGGATTCCGGCACCGCCGTAAACAGGCGGTGCTGGGCAGATTTCTGACGATTTCTATACCTAGCACCGGCTCTTCCACGTGCGATACAGCGAGATCACCAGAGACTTGACGAGAGAGTCATTTAGCAGTTGAAAAGCACCATCAGCCCGCAGGTGAAAACGACATAGCTCGCCAGCATCATCACTCCGTACACGACCAGGATCACCAAGCGATCAGCGACGCCCGGAATGACCTTCCACGCCCCAACTCCTACCACGGCGACACTGGTAAGGAATACCGCAGCTGTCGTCCCCGCCAGCACCACCAGAGCCCGGCCCACGGAGCCGCAATTGGTTGTATCCACCAGGAGTATGATGGCGAGCAACGTGCTCAAGACGGTCAGCCCCATTGTGACAAGGTAGGCACGAATGACTAGCTGCCACCCTTTGGCACCAATATCCACTTTCGCGGACTCGCCCATTCTGAGAGACTCCGTTCTGACTTTGCACGAACCACCCTCAACCACGATTACGTCAGACGGTCAACCACCAGATGCCCGTACATTCGGGGAGAATGACCCAGTTTTCTCTAGCGATCCGATCCCCAAATTCATCGCCAAAGAAAAATCGCGTCGCCTCTTGAGCCTCGGAAAGCGACTCGAAGCGATAATCCGTCCGGATCCAGGTCGAAGAAAAGCCATGTTCTTTTTCTAGCCAGACATAGTACGTGCTCAAAGCATCGGTTGGCGGGCACGGTTTCTCTGACCCGGTGCCCAACGTCTCCAGAACAACGACTGTCCCGCCGGGCCGCAGCACCCGCTTCATTTCCGCAAGGGCTTGCCCTATCTCTTTGCGCCACGAATCCGCATGCCACATGGTATAGTATCCCAGGCTCCAACCGGCGATAGAGATGTCCGCAACTCGATTGACGACCGGCAAAGCGCGGTTGTCAGCGACGGTCACCGTCCAATTTTGCAGGCCGGTTTTTTCCAGCTTTGCTGTCGCGACATCCAGCATGTGGCCCGAGATGTCACTGACCAGGATCGTTTTGGCAAACGGAGCCACCATGCACGTCAACCTGCCCGTGCCCGCGCCCAACTCGACCACGTCCAGACCATCAAACGACCGGATCTGACTAAGCGATCGGGGGAGGTTTTTCTGATAATCCTCGCGGGACACCAAGAACTCGTATTCACTGGCTTGTTTGCGATAGATTTCCTTGTGATCCGACATTTGTCGCTCCCCTCTCTGCATAGCGCTTTGGCGGGCAAACGTGGGTTTCACCGGCGGGGCGGCAAAGACCGTATGCCAAACACCGGAGCGGAATGAAAGTGAAGGCCCATTGCGATGTTGCGCGGCCTGATTATGAACTGGCCCAGGCCCTCGCCGCTGACCCGGTCCAACGCCGACGGTTCAAAGACCAGGAGCCCAGCTCGAGCATGCCGGGCTCCTGGTCTCACCTTTGCTGGAAGAGATTAGGGCCGAAATTCTTTCACAACCAAGGGCAAGAACATGCGATGTCCCGGCTGCCCACAGATGGCGGCGACATGGATGACAGGCCCAGCAGTGTTGGCTACTCTATCATATCATGTGTAGGGACCTGAGTCAAGTGTGATAACTGATATTCTGTCATAAATGCCTCCGAGAGTAGTCTGGCATAGTAGGCACAGAATGCATGTTTTTTGCGAAGGAATTCCCTCCAGAGAACAGGACTCACCATCCAAATCTAATCGAGCAAGAATCAGGGTTCTGGAAAAACCAACTCGCCTTCCGTGACTCCTTGCGGGCTCATGAACAGATTGCTGCCGAGTTTGCCGATCTGAAGAAAAGCTGGGCGGAAGAGCATGCTCGCACACATCAACTTGATCCGGATGGAAAGTCAGAATTCGTTGCCAGGGTTCTGGCTTTGGCAGTGCAGAAAGTAAATGATTCGAGCTGACCACCGTCTGAAGCCCGATGCGCAAGTAGCGCGCGGCTCACGCGAAACGTAGGGCCACGTGCTTGACGCCCAGCCAGAGCACCCGGTCTGCGACAAGGTGTGTGGTGTGGCCTATGCGCTGGCGCCAGTTGACTATCAGTCCAATCGCTTGATGGCTGGTGGAAGCCAGGAGCCGTCAAACACGGCCTCTCCCGGCTCGTACATGCGCAAGGTGGGACGGAAATCTGCTCTCGGCGCGGGCAACCAGTTCGACTCCAGGTCTCGACCAGGGGACTCGTCCTGAAGATAGAGGTCCAGCGAACCGTCATCGTTGTACTGAATGCCCGGCGTGCGGTCACCGATGGAGTAGCGCTTGATGGGGTTGGCTACCAGATAGTAGTCCACAGAATCATACATGGTCAGAGACCAGAAAGCTTCCGCCGGAGGGACCTCATCAAAATGGAGCACGTAGCGCCGCGCGCCATTGAGCTTATCGCCATGTTCATCAGTCCACACCATTGCGTAGGCAGCTTCGTAGGCGTGGTTCCCCCACATACCGACCCGCGCCGCAACCGCCCGCGATACATGTGCGTTGGCCCGGTCTGCTATCTTCCATTCCGGTTGATCAATTGTGCCCACTTCAAAGCTGTCCATGTTATAATCAAACACGTGGGTGATCAGCATCCACCCGTTGATCTGGTCACCAGCCGCCTGGCTGCTGTCCTCGATGAATTTCTGACCCGCTTGCTGGCCGGCCTGCAGCAGTTGAGCCAGCCCGGAGGCTGGATCAACATAGGGGCTGTCTTTCGCCAGCAAACCCAGCGCCCTGAATCTCTGAAGGTACTCCCGCTCGGCAGTGGGGGGCGGGAAGAGTTGTGACCAGGCTCGGAACTTTTCCCACCAGGCTAGTCGTTTGTCCACCTTTCGGTTCCAGGGGGCCAAATCCCAATCGCCAAATGATCGCTCGCGACTGTCGATCTGGTCCGGGTAGCGGCTCAACAGCGTTACCCAGGTATCCTGCATCAACTCCCGTACTTTGGGCACATCCGCCTCACCAAAGACAGCATATCGCCCGACAATATGAAAGATGTTGGTGGGAGCTCGTACCAGCGTTAGACCATCCGGCACCTCACCCTGCCAGTCTGGACCAGCCAGCAGGAAGAAGCCTTCTTTGGTGCCGGTAGCCCGGCGGCCAACATAGGCAAAATTGTTGGTCCAGGCGTCAATGAACTGCAGCACATAGTATCGATCGTTCGCATCCGGCACATGGAGTACCAGCGGTTCCTGGGTGACATCTGCATCCAGAGACATATAAAGGGTATCGTTATTGGGGCTGACGAATTCGGCTTCTGGTCCCAGCAGGACATCCGTATAGCCCATCACGTTGACGGGACGAGCGGGACCAGTGCTGGGATGCTCGCCCCCGGCATGTTTGATCTGCTCTTCGATGGTATAGACCATTGGATAGCCGTAGACATAGGCTTCGCCAGCCAATTTGACCAGTTCCTCGTTGCTCATTCATCTCTCCTTGTCAAGAATCAGATAGGCCAGAGCCAAGCTATTGTGAGTTCGCATCCCACTTCTCCCTACGACGTGCTTGGCCAGACTCATTCTATTGGGACACGATCTCGACCAATTCAAAATGCGTTGCCATCATTTCAAAATCATCAGTCAAGTCATAGTCAGGCCAACACTGTATCCGTTTGGGTCTATCCATCATTGTCTGTCCTCATCCGGATCGTCGCACCTCTCCTGTCACTGCGCTGGCCTTGGCCCTACGTTCCGCATCAGCGGTGCGGCTCTGCCGCGTCCGACTGCATGCGCTTGCTATGTGTTTGGTCAATACATAGGGTTGCCATTTTTCGTTTCATTTGGCACCTCTTGCATCGAATCCCAATGTTCAACGATTTTCCCGTTCTCATCAAAACGGAAGAAATCCATCGTTACATACTGTTCGTTTCCTGGCCACGTTTGGTGAGTATGGAGGGCTACCAGATCTCCCTCCGCAACAGCTCGCACAAACTCGATCTCTTTGCCGGGATAGTCTCTTGACATTTCCTCAAATCATGTCCCATTTCTAATCTCCTAATTCAAGAATGTCGCAGAAACTGCCAAAACACATAGCGTCGGGGTTGAGCTGCCGTGCCGAAGGCACGGTCAGTCTCCAGCCCCTTGTTTTGCGGCTCGTTTAGGATACATGCCCACATCCACAACGGTTGAACAGACGATTTCCAGCAACCCGTCAAAACTGTGGCTCTCGAAAACCTAGCGGTGGACTTCTTCGAGGCCGGCATAGTCTGCGTCTTCAGCATTGGGAGCAGAAGCAGCGGAACGCACACCACCAATGAACTCGTCCCAGCGTTCATGAACAGTATTCTCGAAGCAGTGTGGCCGCAACCGGCAGCGGCCACCAGCAGAGTTGCAGTGAGCAGATCATGCCATCCGACTCTACATCGACCAGCCCAGTAGCTCGAAGATTGGTTCTCGATTCGCTATCAGGAAAGCCAGCAGAGGGATCAGCAGCGTGTTGACCAGGTTCAGGATCCCCATGATGTCCAGAGTGGAACTGCGAGTGCCCTTGATGCGGTCGTGGTAATCCCATAGCCACAGGAGGGTCTCCATGGTTTCGTGCTCTGGGGGATCTTCCCTGGGCCTCAACTCTGCCATCTGGTCCTCTACCTCGTTGAGCGACTTTCGCTTCGATCGGGTAATGACCCCAGAAATTGCCACCTGATTGACCACAAAGAGAGCAATCAGCGGTAGCCATCTCGGGATGACGAAAGCGAGGGTCCTCAATTCGAATGTCACCATCGTTACGGTAAACAGAGTGCCCGTCGCCAGCATGAAGGCGAACATGTAGGCTGCGAAACCCATCATGCGCGACCAGTCTTCCAGTACCTCGGTACTGGCGGGATCCTCTTTGTGTAGCTTGAAATGGCAACGGCCCAGCCGCAAAGGCAGGACCGCAAACAGATACATGAGATAGATCAGGAAACCAGTCCACAGGAGCATGACACCACCCACAACAGCTAGGTCGACTGGGCCAGGGTTCTCAATAGGATTCGGGAGGATGAAGACGACGTATGCCGCCCAAATGAGCAAGCCGATCAAAGCCGGTCTCTTCGCATCACCCGCCGTAGCCAGCCAGTCACGAAGGCCGGTCAAACCGGCGTTCGATTCAAGCCCATCCAGGAGTCTATCCTGCAAAGTGGCAAAGGTCCGATCAAAGGTGGTCTTGGCTAAAATCAAGTTCAAGAAGATCAGCACTCCCCCGAAAACAATCGTGCGGTACCCATAACGGGATACACCACCAGTGACAAGTGAGACCAGGTATGCGGTCAACGAGACCAAGAGCGCAATGGCCAGGGCGCTGATCCAGGGTGCTGGCGGCTTTGTCCGGCGGGCGAGCCTCTGCAGAATCCTCCCCACCGATCCAAGGATGACATCGATCGATGACTTGTACTCGCCAGCCGCGAGCTGCCGCTTCAGTTCCTCACGCCCCTCCGTCAGGTCGACTCCTTTGGTCATGCCCTCCCCTCCTCCCCTTGTTTCGGGCGTAGGCCAGTCGCGTTTAGCCCTTCCGCTGGTATACTGTAAACTGCACGTGCGCGAGTACTCTGGGCAAGACAGCAGCGCGGCTCCCTACTGCAGCAGGAGAAGCACCGCTGTTGGCAGCCCCTGTACGGATAGGCCGCGCCTAGCGCGTCCAGAACCAATGGTCCAGGCATTCATGATCGTATGTCCAATACCTTACCTTGAATTTACATTCACAGGACTGGCAGTCGCGGGACAAAATCCTGTTGTAGCACTGCCAGTCCTGTATTACTTGCTGTTGTCTTGCGCCAGCTTACTGCCGCGCCAATCTATTGGCGCGCCATCGCGACCTTGTAGCGCTCCTCGGGCGTGATCAGGTGATCGAGATCCTCGGCCTTCTCATCGATGTCAATCTGCACCCAATTCACTGTGCCGCTGAACTCGTTGTCTTTCGGACCGTAGTCTGGAGAGACAGGCGAGCCGGCGTCTTTGCCAACGTCGCAGGTATCGGTACCGAAAAGCATCGGCACCGTCATGTCCACGCGGCCCTCGCCGTCTTTTTTGCCGTCTACATACAACGAGACGCCGCCCCCCTTGGCCAGGCCACCGCCGTCGTAGGCGAACTCCATGCGTACCTGGTGCTTTCCGGCGGGGATCGCCTGCTTGCCCTCGGCAAAGTAGTGGTCGATGCCGAAGAAATTGTAGCAGTGCTTGAGCTTGCCGTCTTTGGCGTAGAGGCTCCAGCCGCCGATTCCGGCGCCCAGGGAGACAATGACGCCGTTAGCACCGGATTCCGGCACCTCGATCTCGGCGGTCAACGAATACGATTTATTGTGCGTCTGGAGAACCGCGTGTTCTTGCAGTCGATGCATGCCACCAAACAGCATTTGCGTCTTCCCCTTGATCAGTTGCGGCCGGCCTGCGATGTCAGCATTGAAACGCTCAAACGCTCGATCGTCCAGCGGGAGAACATTGTACTTGGTGGCCTCGATGAGGAACAAGCGCTGCAATTCGGCGAGCTTTTCCGGGTTTTCCTTCGCCAGATCCTTTGATTGCGTCCAGTCGACGTTGGTGTCGTACAACTCCCAGACATCATCGTCAAAGGCGCGGTCGTAGGCGCCGACCCAGGGCACGCCGTGCCGGGTCACCGCCGTCCAACCCTTGTGATAGATGCCGCGGTTGCAGAACATCTCGAAATACTGGGTCTCGTGTCGTTCGGCCGCCTTGGCATCGGTGAAGGCATACAACATGCTGACACCCTCGAGCGGTGCCTGCTGGACACTATTCACAATCGTCGGCGCAGGGATTCCCGCGGCCTCGAGGACCGTCGGCGCAATATCTATCACGTGGCCAAACTGTGATCGGATCTCACCTTTGTCCTTGATACCCTTCGGCCAGTGCACGATCGTGCCGTTGCGGGTGCCGCCCCAATGTGAGGCGACCTGCTTGGTCCACTGGTAGGGCGTATCCATGGCATGCGCCCAGCCCACCGCATAGTGGTTGGAGGCTTCCGGCCCGCCGAAATCGTCGATTTTGCTCATCAGGAACTCGGGGGTTTCGATCGTGCCCATGCCATTGAGCACCGCAATCTCGTTGAAGCAGCCGTTCAGCGTTCCTTCGGCCGAGGCGCCGTTGTCGCCGATGATATAGTAGATCAGCGTGTCGTCGAGTACCTCCAGGTCCTTCAGGGCATCGATCAGCCGGCCGATTTGGTGGTCGGTGTGCTCGAGGAAGCCGGCATAGGTCTCCATCTCGCGGGCCAGAATGGGCTTGAGCTCCTCAGGCATGTCATCGTAGGCGGGGATCTCGTCGGGCCGCTTGGTGAGGACGGCGTCGGCCGGGATCACACCCAGCTTTTTCTGGCGGGCAAAAGTCTCTTCGCGCAGTTTGTCCCAGCCGCCGTCGAATTTGCCCTTGTATTTTTCGATCCATTCCTTGGGTACGTGGTGCGGGGCATGGGTGGCTCCGGGCGCGTAGTACATAAAGAAAGGCTTGTCGGCGATAAGCGCTTTTTGTTGGCGCACCCACCCTATCGCTTTGTTGGTCATGTCCTCGGTAAAATGGTAGCCCTGCTCGGGGGTTTTGTCCGGCTCTACCGGTATGGTGCCTTCGTAGATGCCTGGATAGTACTGGTCGGCCTCTCCGCCGATAAAGCCATAAAAGTACTCGAACCCGCCGCCGCCGCTGGGCCAGGAGTCAAAGGGGCCCATGGGGCTGGTCTGCCAAACTGGCACCTCGTGGCACTTGCCAAATTGTGCCGTCGCGTAGCCGTTGAGCTTGAGCGTCATGGCCAGCGGCGCCTTGTCCTTGGGCAGCACCGAGGTGTAGCCAGGTGCCGAAGTTGCCATCTCGCAGATGCCGCCCATGTTCACCGAATGGTGATTGCGTCCGGTTAGCAGCGCCTGACGGGTGGGCGAGCACAGCGCGGTGGTGTGGAAGCGATTGAGCTTCAAGCCCTTCTTCGCCAGCCGCTCGGCCGCCGGGGTGTTGACCGGACCGCCGAAGGCACTGCTTGCGCCAAAACCGACATCGTCAATCAAGATGACCAGCACGTTGGGGGCGCCTTCCGGGGGTCGTATATCCCGGATCGGCGGGAACTTGGTTTCTGGATCCTTGGCGTCATAGGTCGTCAGACCTACATGCTTAGCATCCGGGATGGGAAGGATACTGCGTTGGATCTTGTCTTCTGTACCCATGCTTTTTCTCCTTTTGGAA
>CAWANP010000005.1:0-54408 GCA_963783445.1 uncultured Chloroflexia bacterium
GAGAGGTGCCAAAGACGAGTCCCCCGCTCACGTGACAGTACACGTGCAACACAGGGCCGTCGTCGTCTTTGCGCCACTCAGCCAATACCTCGTCACGCATCAGGCGTGTGTACCAGCTGGAGATCTGATCCCGATCACAGTCCGGACCGACGATCAGGTACAGGTCACCGGTCGTGTCGGAATGAGTCAAGGTGTAGCACCGGTGTGCAATCGGGCCTTCCGTCTCCATCCCCCCGACAAAGCGCACATCCAATTTCTCAGGACGCAAACGACTCATTTGAGCACTCCCCCTGGCCCAGCGATCACGGATGTGCCTGGACCGGTTCTGGAGTTGCCGCCGTTTCCCCCCTGCCCGGCAGAGGCGGATCAGGATTGACGATCAGCCGGCGCCAGACATAGATCACGACCCAGGCCATGATGACCGCGCCGACTACGCCCGGCGCCCAAGCCCCCAGAGCTCCCAGGAGAAGGCCGCCGGCTGCTGGGCCAATGACCCGCGTTAGACTCTCGACGGACGAGGACACACCCAGGGCGCCACCCACCTCCTCAGGATAGACCGACTTGGTGATGCTGCTGTTGATGACAGTATTTAGCACGCCAGCGGCAAAGGACAACGGAGCCAGGACCAGCAGCAACCACAGGAGATTGGGTGCAAACGCCCAGCCCAGGAGCGAGAAGGCCAGCACGATGACGGCGCCAAAGATCAAGCGGTTCTCGGGAAAGCGTTTTGTCAGCCGGCCAATCGCCACCCCTTGGACCAACACGCTCAACAAACCGACATAGGCCAGGATGTAGCCGGTCCCGGTCGAATCAAGCCGGAGCTGGTACTGAGCATACAGCGCAAATACCCCCGTAAACGTGGCAAAGGCCAGGCCGTAGAAAAAGCGGATGTTCAGCAACGGGCCAAAGCGCGGTCGCTGCAGTGCGTTCACAAGCTCCCGCACGCTGAGCAAGGCCTTTGCCGGTTGCTTGGCCAGTTCAGCCTTGATCTCGTCGGTAAGCGACTCTGGCAGCCAGAACAGAACGGCGAACCAGTTCAGGGTGGCGATGCCAGCCGCCACAAAGGCCGGGGTTGCGTATCGCCCCCCTGCGCTCAGCGCACCGCCCAAAGCCGGACCGATGATAAAGCCCAGACCAAATGCCGCGCCGATGAGGCCCAGCCCGCGAGCTCGATTCTCCTCTTCGGTGATGTCGGTGATGTAGGCCTGTGCAACCGAGATATTGCCGCCGGTCACACCATCAATGATGCGGCTGCTGAAAAGAATGGCGAGGATGATCGCGTTGGTCGTCGCCACCGAACTGCCACCGGCCAGGGCCCTTCCTAGCGGCTCGGCAAGGCCCAGCAGCAAAAAGCCGGCCACCGTGCCGGCTATGCTGACCAACAGGATGGGCCGCCTACCGTGCCGGTCCGAAAGACGCCCTAACACCGGCGCGCCGATAAGCTGAGCCGCCGCATATGAGGCAGCCAAAAGGCCAACGACGAACGGCGACGCCCCATAAGCGTCGGCATAGTACGGCAGCAGCGGTAAGATCAAGCCAAAGCCCAAGAGGTCTACAAAGACTATGATGAATACAGTAATGAGACGTCTTTTGTCCATCCTACTCCTCCCTGTTTGCCCCCTTGCTTATCCAGTCCCAGACTGCGCCGACTGCGCAGGCAGGTCTGTAGCCGCATCTGGGGACGCCAGGGATTCTGCGCGTTCGGCCAGTCTGCCGATCATGTTACCAAAGATGGGTCCATGGAACGGGTAAAGACCGTACCAGTACAGGAAGCCGGGCAACCCTTTTGGTGCCAAGAAAGCAGTCTGCACCAACAACGTCTTTCCGTCCTGGCGGGGCTGAGCTTCAAACTGAAGCCAAGCTTGGCCCGGCACCTTCATCTCAGCCCGCAGGCGCATCAGGCGGCCCGGCTCAACGGCTTCTACGCGCCAGAAGTCAAGGGCATCCCCCACGCGCACCTGTTCAGGATCGCGACGGCCCCGGCGCAAGCCAGGCCCGCCCACGAGCCGGTCGGCAACGCCCCGCAGCCACCACAACCAGTTTGCATAGAGCCAGCCCTCATCGCCGCCCAGGCGACTGAACACGGCGAAAACGTCCTCCGGTGGCGCATCCACTACCTGTTGGCGGCGCTCAATCTGCAGGCCTTCTTCGGTTGTGAGCTCTACAGGATCCACGTCTCCGACACTGGACGCCAACGAGTCGCTCCAACGGGTCTCCACCTGTCCCAACTCCAGATTAGCCAAGGCACGGCGCACAGCCGTGTCATAGCCTACTGGCACGATATCGGGAAAAAGGGTCTGGGCCGCGTCGTCGCGTACAACAACTTCGTTTCGCAGCCCCTCGATGAGGGGGTACACGATGCCAGCGTTCACCGGCGTCATCCAGTGTACCCAGTGAGCGGAAAGACGGGGCGTCAGCACCGGCACGGGGATGAGCAGGCGGCGCAGGCCGCGCACCTGAGCGTAGCCCTTCATCATGTCGCCGTAGGCCAATACGTCAGCCCCACCGACCTCGATGATGCGCCCGGCGCTCTCCGGCACCTTCAAGGCATCGACCAAGTAGTCGAGAATATCTCGGATAGCGATGGGCTGGATGCGAGTATAGACCCAGCGCGGGCTAATCATGACCGGCAGTCGCTCGGTCAGGTAGCGAATCATCTCGAACGACAGGCTGCCCGAACCGACGATGACGGCCGCGCGGAACTCGGTGACCGGCACGCCCGCCTCGCGCAGCGCAGCACCCGTCTCCTGGCGAGAGCGAAGGTGCACCGAGAGCTGGCTGTCAGGATCGCCCAGGCCACCAAGGTAGATGATGCGTTCTATACCAGCAGCCTTGGCTGCATGGCCAAAGTTGCGGGCGACGATGATGTCGCGTTCGCGGTACTCTTTTGTATCACCCAGACTGTGGATGAGATAGTAGGTGGCCCACACGCCCCCCATCGCGGTGGGTAGCGTCTCCGGACGCAGCGCGTCGGCTTCAACCACCTCTACCTGATCGCTCCAGGAACGTCCCTGAAGACGGTTGGCATCGCGCACCAGGCAGCGCACCCGGTAGCCCGCGTCCAAAAGATGGGGCACCAACCGGCCGCCGATGTAACCTGTGGCACCTGTGACGAGAACGAGCTTTGACCCTTGCATAACACTCCCTTTCGATAGATCTGGCCCGGAAAAGCCGAGCCAGACGATCTATGTTCTAAGAACAATTGTACCACACTAGAGATATTTTGTCAAGCTTTTGTACAGATTCCTAATGGATCTCTAATGCCGGACAGAGGGTTCTCAGTGACAGCTAGGCACCCTCCGCCCGCCCCCCATCCAAAAACGTCGCCAGTCTCCCCCGCTGGTCTGGAGCGCAACCAGTGTGTACAGGCTGCCTGCCCAGAAACCCAGAGTCATCATGAGGATGACCCAGACAACGGATCGCACGCCGATTCCCTCCCGGTAGACAATCCAACCGGAAAACAGGACAAAGCCCACGTACAGATCCACCAGTGACACGATGCCCCAGGGCATGGATAGGAGCTGCTTCCCTTCTTCGGCAAAGTTGCCGGCAGTGAAGCCATAGATGAGGACGGCCGTCATGGCCAGCAGCCCCAATAGAGCGATACCTTTCGCAGTCTTCATGAGTTTGCCTCCTTTTGTCTACGCACTGGCCGCCTGAGATCCCGGCGACCGCCTTCCCTTGATCCGGCCGGCCACCCACAGCCCCACACCGAATATGCCCGCCAGTATCAAGACGCCAAGGTACTCGACGATAGGGATCCACGTAATCTGGTAGATCATAACCAGGTCATATAGGCCAGAGGCCACAAGGGCGGCGGGAATGTAAAAAGCCAGGATGATCCACTTGTCCCGGCGTAAGAGGCCCAGACCATGCAAGCAGAGCCGCCGAAACGCCATGTTTCCAGTCCACACGCAATCGGTGCCCGCCTACTGGCGGGCCTTGACGGCCACAAAGCCGACGGCACCCGGCCCGATGTGGGTACCAATCACCGGTGTTACCTCAGCCGTCAAGGACAGCTCGCCATTGGGAGCCAGATACATGGCCTCGCGTCCCAATGCTTCAGCCTCTTCAGGTGCGCCGGTGTGGACCAGAGTCAGTTCCTCAAGCGGTCCCAAGCCGTTCAGCAGTTCGATGACTCGGGCCAGGGCTCTCTTTCGCGTACGCACCCGTTCCATGTCGAATTCCCCGCTGTTCATCTTGAGCAGCGGCTTGATCTGCAATACAGAAGCGAGGCTGGACTGGAATCGGGTCAGGCGCCCACTGCGGCGCAGGAACTCTACGGTATCCAGAGCGGCGAAGCAATAGGTGCGCGACGACTGATCTTCGAGGAGGGCCACGATGTCGTCCATGGCATGTCCCTCTGCAGCAGACCTTGCTGCCGCCAGCACCTGCAGGCCGGTGCCGAGCGTCAAGTTTCCCGAATCAAAGACGATCACCGGCAGTTTGTCCCACTCTTCCGCCGCCAGGCGGGCCGAATTCACCATGGCGCTCAGACTGCCGGCTACGTGTACAGCCAAGATCTCGGTTGCTCCCTCCGCAGCCAGCTTGTCAAAGGTCTCGATGAACGTCCCCGGCCCAGGAACCGACGTCATGGGATGGCTATCGAAATGCGGCAAACCTTCGTAGAACTCCTGGCGCGACATCGTGACACCATCCAGGTAGCTTTCGGACCCGATGTTGATGTACATGGGCACGACGGTGATGCCATACTGGCCTACCATCGCCTGGGGAAGATCGCAGTTGCTATCGGTGACAATCCTTATAGACATTAAGCTCTTCCCTACTTTATAGTTGGCTTGGAAGCTCCTGTCATGTAGGAATTATAACACCATGTCATGGTTTCGTCAATAGTTTGGACAATTTCTGGGGTTAAGCTTGCATAAATGTCAGTCACAAAGCTGACAACCAGCGCGAAATATGGAGGTATTGAGATGAACGACCAACGGATCGAGCCTGGACCCAGTCAGGAATCGGTGTGGGACTACCCTCGTCCGCCGCGTGTTGAAGAGACGGCGCGACACGTGAAAATTGTTTTCAACGGTGAGGTGATCGCCGATACGCGGCAGGCGAGGCGGGTGCTTGAAACGAGCCATCCACCCGTCTACTACATCCCACCGGAGGACATCCGGATGGAATACTTGACCGAGACGGGCCGCCGCACCTGGTGCGAGTGGAAAGGGCAAGCCGGCTACTACAGCCTGCGCGTAGGCGGGCGGCGAGTGGAGAATGCTGCCTGGTTCTATCCAAAACCCACCACCGGCTACGAGGATATCCAGGGACACGTGGCCTTTTACCCGGGGAAGATGGAAGCCTGTTACGTGGACGGTGAGCGGGTCCAAGCTCAGCCTGGCGGCTTTTACGGCGGCTGGATCACTGCTGACATCGTGGGACCGTTCAAGGGCGGGCCGGGAACGATGGGCTGGTAGCCCCGCACACCCTGGCGGCGGTACTGTACTATGCCCTTGTGACAGTCTCACCGCCGCCTGGGTCAGAACCGAGGTCGGGGGATCAGTACCGGCGTGCCTGCCTTGTAGGCCTCATAGTCCTCCTGGCCGCCCCATTTTTCGTCGGCCCTTTTCTCCAGCATGGGCACGCCACTGATGCGGGTCAGTAACAGCGCCACAAATACCGGGGAGATCAGGGTGACCCACTGCCAGCCCTGCAAGACGGGCAGGGCGATTACGGCCACGCCGATCCAGAGCACGATCTCGCCAAAGTAGTTGGGGTGGCGGGACCAGGCCCACAGACCGGTATCGATGAATCTGCCCTTGTTCGCCGGATCCGCCCGGAAGCGGCTTTTCTGGGCGTCGGCCGTTGCCTCGAACGCAATCCCGACCAACCACACCACAAAGCCAACCAGCGCAAGCAGACCCAAGTCTTTCCGCGACGGTCGTGGTGATGGCCGCCAAGGCAGCGGCCAGCGTCAGGGTCACCCACAGGCCCTGTAAGGTCCAGGTCATCAGGAAGCGGGAGAAGGAGGTCTTGAGCTCATCGAACCGGGGGTCCTTGCCTGCTTTGCGGATGCGGCGGAACAGAAAGATACCCAGGCGGGCCGCCCAGATCACCACCAGGCCCAGCAACAGGATCGACCGGCCATCGACGACCGGACTGAGCAGCACCGCAATGGCCGTCACTGAGATGTAGGTGATGCTGCCGGTGAGGTCAAAGAACCGCTCGCTCTGCAGCAGGTAGGCCGGGATGAAGGCCAGCCACTGGATCAGGAAAGCCAGCCCCACACACAGGGCAAAAACGGGAATGCCGGCGACCGTGGCGCCCCCTTGACTGCCGGCCCAGGCGATCCCCGCACCGACCAGGCCGATGACGACCACGGCGAGCAGTGCATTACGATCTGATTTCTTCATGGGATTTTGTCCTTTCTGCCCTGACAGATAAGTAGGGGAGTTTGTCAAAGTGGACTCAACAGGCTAGCTTTGGAGCCACTTGTGCCGAGCACTCATCTTCTCCTCCGCTCAAGGCGCACGAACTGCAGATTCGGACATTAGCAGGTAATAAGGCCTGTCTGACGGATTCAGTTACGAATCAGGCACATAGCTGGGAAGGCGCTCAGGCAAGGTGCGCTTTGTCCCACCATTTGCCAGACAGTCTTTCACCGCTCGACCTCGATGAATGGGCGCACCATCCCATATGACCAGGATCTTCCCAGGAATGTGGCGCAACAGATGCTTGAAAAAGCGAACCACGTCTGGGCTCTTGAAGGAGCGTGCCTGCACCATCGTGCAATACTTACCCTGTGGCGTGATGCCACTGATAGCGGATAGGTGATCATAGGTCAGACGACACTCGATGATGGGCGTCTCTCCAACTGGCGCATAGGTGCGCACGACCATGGGCAGCAAGTAGAATCCAGATACATCAACAAAGACTATGGTGTATCCGTTGGGTCCATACTTTTCTCGGTCCAGTTCCCAGGCACGGAAGCGCCGATATTCTCTCAAGTCGGTCGTTTGGGCAGATATTCGTGTGTTTTCTTCTTCCACAGCGCCTGTCATTGTAGCACATTCCAACTGAATAGTAAAGATTCATGTCCTGGCCCTACCTATCGTGGAACCGGTCGTTCCCCTTAGCGTCACCTCAACAGCCTGCTCCTCTCCAGCACGCACGATTCCCAAGGTCACTACCTGCCCGACCATTCTCTCAGCCAGGTAGGTGATCAGATCATCCATGTCCCGGATGGTTTGGCCATTGAGGCTTACTATGATGTCGCCACCCGTGGGCAGGGATCCATCTTCAGTCTCAATCCTTCTGTCATTGCCGCGCAGCCCAGCTTTGGCTGCTGGCCCATCCTGAGACTATGTCTCGCAACATAACGCCACGATCGACCGTCAACTCCAGTACTTCCGCAACCATTGGGGTAACGGACAGTCCCGTGATCCCCAGCCACGGGTCAGCGTAGCGCCCATCAGCAATCAGCATGGGTACTACCCGCTTCACCGTGTTCACAGGCACGGCGAACCCAATCCCCGCGTTGCTGCCGCTGGAGGAAAAGATGAGCGTATTCACGCCAATGACCTGGCTTCTTGAGTCCAGAAGCGGACCACCGGAACTACCGGGGTTGATGGCCGCATCGGTTTGGATGAGTCTGGGCAGCGAGAAGCCACTGTCCTGGCGTACGACGCGCCCCAAGGCACTGATGATGCCCGTGGTCATGGTCTGCTCAAAGCCGAAGGGGTTGCCGAGGGCGATGGCACGCTGACCAACGCGAAGCGAGGATGAATCGCCCAACCGCGCTGGCCGCAGGAGCCCGGGTGTCCACAGAAACCTTGATCACCGCCAGATCACTATCTGGATCAGCCCCCACCAACTCTGCTTCGACCGTCGTATCATCTGCGAAACGAACCATGATCCGATCTGCGTCCTCGACCACATGGTTGTTGGTCACCACATGACCCTCGGAATCAATCACAAAACCAGAGCCGGTACCGCCTCCTCGCTGTGTCGTGACGGCGATATTCACGACCGAGGCGCTGACACGCTCATAGAGCTGAATGAGCAATTGCTCCTCGGCTGCCGCCAGGGTCAACAGATCTGCTTCCAAAGAGTGACGGCCCGGCAGCTGATGGCGCGGAGCCCACCTGGAGCAACCCTGGAACCGACGCTATTCCCGTATCCCATTCTCGGATCAACTTGGGCTGGATTGCCCTCAAGACCCGCAACCAGGTCCCCACCAAAGAGAACCAGCGCAAGCAAGCCAACAGCTCCACATGAACAACCTTCCTCTTGATATCACTGCTCCTCCCAGTCAACCCGTAAATCTGATCACCGGGCCAACTACTATTCCATCCCTACTCGGACGAATGCAGATCTCCCTGAGCCAGAGTATCAGATTTGCATCTTTTGTCAGTGGAAAGACATGATACCATAATTGCACAGCTTTTGTCAAGCATTTGGCTGGGCTTATTGCGGTTAGGGCTGCACTAACGAAAAGCCGATTCAGGGATGCTTGGAAGCCTCGGTCGCGCCTGCCTCCATGAGCGCCTCCCGACGCCGGCGATAGGCGATAATGGGCTGGTCGGCCTGAATGAGCCTCTCTCCGATGCGCAGGCCGGAGGCCTGGGGTTGGTGGGTCACGACGATGCGCCTGTCCTGGTGGGCAATGTAGCGGTTGTAGGGCATTGCCAACCAAGCGACCAGGTCGCGCAGCAGGGGCAGCGTTACAAAGCGCTGGCAGTAGCGCAGGTAGAGGAGGGTGTGTTCCTCGTCCACGGGTACAAAGGCGCCTATGACGCGCATATCAGCTTGAATGTAGTTCTGCCAAAGGTTGGGGAAGAGGAACTCTAGCTTGTACTCACGGGTAGGATCGGGAACTGGTACCTGGCTCGGCCTTCGGGCCGGCGTGCCATCATCCACCCGGTTGTAGGCATAGATGTAGAACAGGTCATCGTCCACCCATTCTAGCCCAGGCCCGTCGACCAAGGTACGATTGCCGCGACCGATGGTATTGTAGTGCAGGAACGGCACGTGAGCAACATCGAGCTGGTTTTCGATGACCCGGGTATAGTGGGCGTCCCATGGATCGTAGACAGTACGGTAAGTGAAGGTGTCATCTACATCATCGAAGAAGCGGGGCGGTGGCAGCTCCTCGGGTGGGTTCTGGCCCCACCAGACCCAGATGAAGCCGTGGGCCTCGTGGGTCGGGTAGCTGTGGGCCTGAAACACCTTGGGCACAGTTGCGTCCCGGCCATTGGCCGGAATCAGCGTGCAGCATCCAGTCGCGTCGTATTCGAAGCCATGGAAGGGACACTGGAGATGGCCATCCAGGATCTGACCCTCACTGAGGGCCACCCCGCGGTGGGGGCATCTGTCGCGCAGGCAACTGATACGCCCCGAGGCATCCCGCCAGAAGACCATCTTTTCACCCATGCGGGTAACTCCCACGGGTCTATCCTTAACCTGCTTGGATTCCATCAAGACGTACCATTGATTGGGAATCATTTCTTATCTCCATCTCATAAGGACCCGATACAACAAGCCGAGGTCCAAGTACTAAACCTGCAAAGGTCGCCGTCTGCTCATTTCTTCCGCACATACCCATAGTAGACCAAATCATCCTGGCTGCCCCGGCCCTTCAGGTAGATGACAACCACGACCAGAATGCCAAAGGCCAGGAAAGCGGGCTCCCTCTCAACCAGATAGAGAACGGCAGGAATGGCCCAAAACCACAGGCTCTTGAGCCGCACGTCGATCCTGGCCAGGAGGAAACACAAGCCTGTGATGGCACCGAGGATTAAGAAGGAGTAGAAAGAAATGAGGGCAATGCTCCACATGAGCATCGTCGAACCGCGCCCACCCCGGCCGCGGAGGAAGAGAGAGAAATTGGTGCCGACAAAGGCAGCAAAGACAGCCAGAAGCTTGACAGCATCCTGTCCTGGGAAAATGAGTTGGGCCAGTCCTACACAGAGCGGGGGTTTAGAGAACTCACCCAAGAGCGTGAGGGCCACAGCAGGCACACCGCCGGTGCGAAAGGCGTTTATGACACCGACGTTTCCCGTTCCCTCTTGCGTAAGGCTTCGGCGTGCTACAAGATAAGTTGCCAGATAGGCAAAGGGGAGGGAACCATAGATATAGGCACAGAGGGCTACCAAGGCCAGCGCGAAGGGTTGCCAGTCGCGCATAGTTGCCCATATCTGAGTTGGACTCACAATCCCAAGACCCCGCTAGTACATGCCATAGCTTCTTGATTCCAGGGTGGAGCCAGGGTGCCGGGCTCTGCTAGAGGCCGCCTAGCCCTTTAGCCCCGTTACGGTGATGCCCTTGATGAACTGCTTCTGGGCCAGGAAGAAAACAATGACCACCGGCAGCATCGTCACCAATGCAGCGGCCATGAGATAGGCCCAGCGTACGTCGTAGGAGCTGCGAAAAAAGCTGAGCCCCAGCGAGACTGTATACTTGGACTGATCATGCAGGTAGATGAGAGGCGGCAGAAAGTCGTTCCAGACCGCCTGAAAGGTAAAGACGGCCACCGTGGCCAGCACGGGCCGGGAGATGGGCAAGATGACGTACCACAGAATCTGCAAGGTGTTGGCCCCGTCCACACGGGCGGCATCCTCCAGCTCCGGCGGCAGCGTCAGGAAGAACTGCCGCATCAAAAAGATGTAGAATGGGCTGCCAAAAAAAGCCGGCACGATCAATGGCAGGAATGTATTGACCCAGCCAACCGTGTTGAAACCGATATAGACGGGGATCATGGTCACTGGATAGGGCAGCATCATGGTCGCCAACAGCACCAGGAACAAAAAGTTCTTGCCCGGGGCCTGCAGTCTGGCAAAGGCATAGGCCACCACCGTACAGGACAACACGTGACCGACAATGACCATCACGGCAATGAACAGCGTATTCAGGCTGTAACGCCCGAAAGGCACGTAAGTCAGCGCCTCGGGATAATTGGACCACATGACTGGATCCGGTATCCAGCGGGGAGGGAACTCCAGGACCTGGTAGTTAGGCTTGAGCGACGACGAGATCATCCAGAAGAGGGGCAGCAGGAAAAGCAGCGCGACAAGGATGGCCAGCGCGTAACCTGCGATGGTCCCCAGCCGCTGGCGCGCCTGTTGCCCAACGAAAAGATCCCAGGTCTGTGCGGCACCCCTCACCGCCCCCCTCCCTCATAGTAGACCCAGCGGTCGGCGGAGCGCACGATCAATAACGTCAGGACCAGGATGATCAGGAACAGAATCCAGGCCAGCGCTGAGGCGTAGCCCATGTTGAAGAATTGGAAGGCCTGGCGGAAAAGGTAGAGGACGTAGAAAAGGGTAGAGTCCAGAGGCCCACCGTCGGTAGCCACAAAGGCGCTGGTGAAAGTCTGAAAGGTACTGATGATACTCAGCACGAGATTGAAAAAGATGGTGGGCGTCAGCATGGGCAGGGTGATCCTCCAGAACGACTGCCAGGTACCCGCCCCATCGATGGTGGCCGCCTCGTACAAATGCTGGGGGATGCCCTGCAGGCCGGCCAGGTAGATGACCATGGTCCGGCCCAGTCCCCACAGGCTCATCATCAGCAGGGCCGGCAGCGCCCACTGGGGGTCGGCCAGCCAGCGGGGTCCCTGGATGCCCACGTAGGAGAGCAGGGTATTGACCAGACCCACATCGGGATTCAGGATCCACATCCACAGCACAATGAAAGCTACACCGGGTAGTACTGAGGGTAGGTAGTAGATCGTTCGAAAAGCGCCCCGAAACCGAAGCTTCTGGTTCATCAAGAGGGCCAGGATCAAGCCGCCGACCAGCTCCAGCGGGACATAGAAGGCTGTGTAGATGGCCGTTACCTTGAGCGATTGCCAGAAGAGTGGGTCGCGGGTGAACATCTTTTCATAGTTCTGCAACCCGACGAACTTTGCCGGGGTCAGCAGGTCCCACCGGGTGAAACTGATGAACAGAGAAGCGATCATGGGCCCCAAAACAAAAAGCAGGAGACCCAGCAACCACGGCGAGATCAGGAGGTAGAAGGTCAGTGCCTCCTGACGAGCCAGGCTAAGCTCGCGCCAACGGCGGGTGATGCCAATCCGCGTCTCAACTGCCATGAACGAACCTCAACACAGATGGAGGGAGAGTATCTCTCTCCCCCCATCTACAAAGCCGCAAAGGTGCCTATTCGGACAGCTTCTCATCCAGTGCGGCCTGCGCATCCTGGGCTGCCTGCTGCATCACCTCGGCAACATCGGCCTCGGGGTCGATCAGGACAGTCTCCAGGGCCTTTCGAAGGGCAGGATCAGCCGCCTCACCCCAGTATGGGGTAAAGACGTAGGCCCGAGGCACCAGATGATCCAACTCTGCGATCCACACACCCTCTATGGGATCTTCTGTGAGACCTGCAGCGTCGGCAACCGAGGCGACCGGCGGAATCGCCCAGTCCTTCCATACTTCCGAACCCTCCTCGCCGGTGTAGTAGCTCAGAAAGCGCCAGGCTGCCTCCGGGTGCTTGGTCCCGGCAAAGATGCCAAAACCTCCCCAGAACAGGATATTCGCTTGTTCCTTGCCAGCCGGCACCCCCACTACCCCCAGCTCGATGTTGGGGTTCTCCAGGTAACCCGCCTGGGGCCAGCGGCCAAAGATACGCATGGCGGCCTGGCCGTTGTCAAAGTCGGCGTTGCCGCCGGCCCACAGCGCAAAGTCAGCGGGCGGTGGGGCAACCTTGTGCACATTGTACAGGTCGGCAAAGAACTGCACGGCTTCGATGGTCTCCGGCGAATCCATGTAGCCCGCGAACTGGGTGCCATCCTCGCTGATGAGCTGACCGCCGTTGGCCGCGATCCAGTACTCAAAGCCGGTCGTCCAATTGGCCGTCAGTTGCACGCCCCAGATATCGGTCTTGCCGTCGCCATCGCTATCCAGGGTCAGGGCTTGGGCCTTCTCCAGCAGGTCATCCCAAGTCCAACCCTCCTGGGGATACTCGACGCCATTCTCGTCAAAGATCTTTTTGTTGTAATACACACCCAGGGGCGCAAAGTCCTTGGGCAGCATCCACTGCTGGCCCTCCCACTGACCTGGCTCCAGGACACCGGGCAGATAGATGCCGGTATCCAGCGGATAGGCACCGCCAATGAATTCGTCGAGCGGCAGAAAGGCCCCCTTGTCGACGAACATGGGCACCGCGTCGTCGCCGATCTGCATGATGTCCGGGGCATCACCGGCAGCGATCTGAGTCAGCAGCCGAGTATAGTAGTCCCGGCCGGACACCGCCTCTAGCTGCACCAGGATGTCGGGGTTTTCTTCCTCGAACCTGGCGATGATCTCCTGGTGGGGGTTCAGTCCTTCGCCGCTGTCGCCGGTGCCGACCCGAAGGATCATCTTGGTATCGTCGGCCGGCTCCTCTTCAGGCTCTGGCGTGGCCGTAACGACTTTCTCCACCTCTACAACCTTGGTGACCTCCTTCTCGACCACCTCCGGCGTGCCTTCGACGATGACCGTCTCCTTGACGGTCTCCATTACCACCTCAGTTACGACTTTTTCGACCTCGACGGTCTCAACTATGACTTCTGGCTCAGGCGCCGGGCCACAAGCCGATAGCAGAGCACCTGCCACCAGCAGGACAACAACAACGATTGAGATTCTATTCATTTCTCTTTTCTCCTGACATAGTTTTACAGAAACCATATAGACAACGATTGATCCGCTATTTGTCCCTGGAAACCCACCTCCTTTCATCGTTGCTCCTGAAGCCCTGCGAGGATCAGGTCATATAGCAGAAGCAAGCCACCTCCAGTACCCTCCTCACTGCCTGAACACAGTATCTCGCAGATCTGTGTGTCATCAATTCCCATCTCCTCGCAGATGAGCCTAGCTTGATGTCACCATGGCTCAGTTCTTGACCAAATGGAATCGGGGCCAGATCGACCTCGCTGCGGAATGGTGTTGGCTTCATGACAGACTCTCCGTCACACTCGGCATGCCAGTTCCGGCCCTGCGATTCACCCGTGCTGCAAGGCAGATTTGTGCGATTTCTGACTCGTTTGCAGCAGCCCAGTCTGCCAGGATCAAGATCTCGGGCAGTGCACTGGGGGCAGCCTCGAGACTCAGTGGTAGCTCCAAGGGCGGATCGAGGGCAGCGCACAACCAGATTGTACGGATCATGTCAGGCAGGGCTCGGATCTCTACCTCTGATAAGGGCACTTCTTCCTGGTAAACGGCCAAGAAGCTCTGGACCAAATCCAAGTCCAGGACCCCTGGATAGACGATATGCTTCAACTGCAGCCCAGGATCGGTACAGAAAGCAATGGTTGCCTCGGCTACCTCCATGACGCGTGAGCACCAGTGGGCCTGGTCATAATCTACGACGCCAACGATACGATCCTCCTGAAAGACCAGGTGGGCCCCGTGGTAATCACCGTGGATCACCAATTCGGGTAACTGCCTGTACGCCAGGTAACGGTCCTCAATCTCCTGGACGTGCCTCTCAAGTCCATTGAGCAGTGATTCCATTTTAGGCGTCATGGATACCCGCCAGCTCTTGAGCAGCCCTTTCACAGTTCTCGACAGGGCAACAGAGCCATAGCGCTCTACAGGCCGGTGGAGGGCCGGGTGGTCAAATCCTTTGACCACATTGTGATAGAAAGCCAGCATGCGTGCAGACGATACCAGGTGCGCCGGCTCGGCCGCATCAAAGGGATCTCCGTTGACAAACTCTTGGAGTTCATAGATTTCTCCCCCATGCGCCAGATATGTTCTCGAACGCCGGGTGCGCACCAGGCCAGGTGCAGGGAAACCCGAGTTGCATAGATGTTGGACCAGGCCATGTTGAGCTTGAACCAGAGATGGCTTGCGCAGGCTGCAATGCCGTCGCTTGAGAAGGTACTGGCCTCTTTCTGTCTCAAGCAGCCACTTCTCATTGACATAGCCCCGCTCGATATGGACACAGCGCCGCGATCTGCCCAGTTCGTACTCGGCCAGAATTGTGCTGAGATGCTCCACGGCGAGATTGCGATACCCACTCATTTGTGAACGGATCCCGCTCAGATTGAGATGCTTCGGCGGCCTTCCTGCGAATCCCCGAAAGAGATTATACACCAGCCATCTAGAATGTCAAGCGACCGGAAACAACCAGGGTCTTGCACAGCCCCCAACTTGCTGTAGCCGGCTGCCCCAAAGAGCGCCTCCCAGCGACAGCCATAGGCCGCGATGGGCTGATCAGCCCAGGCCAAAGCTCTCTCCAGTCCTCAGCCCTGAAGCCTGAGATTGCTGCCTCGTGACAACAGGCCGGTCATGGTGAGCAACGTAACGGTTGTAGCACAAGGTCAACCAGGTGACCAAGGCTACTAACGCAGACCAGCGCACAAATCGCTAGCGATAGCACCGGTACAGGAAGGTAGATCCCTCGTCCACGGACATGAAGGCACAGCTTTCGCTTACACAGACCACTGCCGCGGACGTCCAAGATCTGTATGCTGGACTCCCATCCACTCCAATCTACGGATTGCCTCCACGTTGCTTTTCCGGAAGGGGTATGTTATGATTGGCAAGCCCTCTGGGCAGGCAAGGAGTATCCATGTACCAGGTCTCGACAAGACAGCCGAGCAAAAAGAGCCGATGCGTGACCAATACCAAGTACAATTGCTGGAGAAGCTGAAAGAGGACCTGACCTGGTTTGGCGTTTCGAGCAGACCAGGAGCCTACAGAGCACACCCAGGTGGCCATCTGGCACCGGCATGAACATTGAGAACGCAGGGTAGACGTATGAGAGTAATGCTTATTCAGCCACCCATGTACCATCTGAAGATGCAGCTTTCCCCGAACCTGGGACTCGCCTACATCGCAGCCGTTCTGGAGCGTGACGGCGTTGATGTGCAGGTCCTCGATGCAGCCGCTGAGAATCTGGATTTCGATGGCGTCATTGAGCACATACGGGCTTTTTCCCCCAAAGTTATCGGGGCTGGGGGGCAGACGCCTGTCAGCCCGCGTTCCCTGGCTATCTTTGTTCGTGCGAAACGAGAAATCAGCCAGGATATCGTAACAGTTGCAGGTGGACCCCATTTTTCTTTCACCGACCGGGAATCGTTGGCAGAGTGCCCCGAGCTGGATGTCATCGTTCGGGGTGAGGGCGAAGAGACCATGAGCCATCTCTGCAAGAAGGTTGCGGCCGGCGAGCCCTTGGATGACGTTAGCGGCATTACCTGGCGGAACGGGCATGGAGAGGTTGTGCGCAACCCTGATCGTCCGCCCATCGCCAACATCGATTCCATCCCCTTTCCAGCGTGGCACCTGTTTCCCGTGGACAAATACCACTGGGTAGGCAATAGACTTCTTGCAACATCTTCATCGCGTGGATGTCCTTATCACTGTCCCTATTGCATCACCTGGAAAGTACACAAAGGCGTCAGGCGCAGAAACCCGGCAAAGATCGTTGAAGAGATGGTATGGGTGAAGAAGAACTTTGACCATGATACCTTCTTCTTTCAGGATGATGCCTCGTTTCTGGACCGCGAGCAGATGGAAGGATTCCTGGATGAGTTGGAAAAGTGCGGAGAGAAGCTGTACTGGTACTACGAGACGAGAGAGGACGTCTTTCTCAGCTTCCGTGATCTCTGGAAACGAATGAAAAGAAACGGGCTGTTCAAGATCGTGTTCGGGCTGGAGTCGCCAGATCCGAAGAAACGGGAGCGCTTTGGGAAAAAGGGCTATGATCACAACGTTGTCGAGTCCATGCTTCACACGCTGGAAAAAGAACTCGATATCATGGTATCTGTTTACCTTCTGTTCGGCGTGCTCGAAGATACCGAGAGATCGATGAACGCCACTTTGGAGTATGCTAGGCATCTGTATCCAGACCTCTGCTCGTTTGTTGTGGGCTCCATGGCGGTTCCCTTTCCCGGAACCGAAATGTTTGCCAAGCTGAAGGAAGATGACTTGATCAGCAGCTATGACTGGGCAGAATATGGGTTTGGGAAATCAGTGATCAAGTCTTCTATCCCCCCAGAAAAGCTACAGGACATTTTCAGCGGATTCTGGGTTGGCACCTATGTGCGGCCGAAGGCCCTGCTCAAGCAAGTGCAACTGCTCCTTTCCCGAAACCGCTTCAGACGCGCGATGGCGAAGCAATACATCGTGATGGCGATTGAGATGATCTCCGATGTCAAGAAGATGAAAGGCGAGACATCGGTTTAGCTCGAGCGCGCCCTCACTTTATAACCTTTTCTATCAACCTGATCAAGCTGAACCGCTGTACCACGCGATATACACCGCCCATTCCCATGAACTCGGCAACCTCCGCCTCGTCGGGCCTGCACCGAGGTACCAGCGATATGCATCAGGCTAGTCCAAGGAACTCGACAACTCTGCCTCGTCGATGGCCAGGTCCAAGCGTCGCCGCATTCCAACACTGAGGGTGCCAGCCCGGCGACCCACCTCCTCAGCCAGTCTGATCAACTGGATCAGTTCTTGCGCGCGCGTTTTGGCATCTAAGCGGTTGGCGCCAAAAAGCTGACCCTGCAACGTGAGAAGCTCCAACGGCTTCATGAGCGGATCGATACCGATCTCCTGCAGTGCCACGCCGAGGATTCGACGCACGGATTCTGCCTCTGACACCACATCAAAACCGCAGACTGTAGCACGCCCATGCGTAGGCAGCACCAGCGTGGTCAGGATCTTGATGGTTGTACTCTTGCCTGCCCCGTTGGGACCGAGAAAACCAAAGATGCTCCCTCCTCGCCACTTGGAAGGAGACGCCGTCCACGGCCTTCACAGGGCCACGGTAATGTTTGGCGAGATTCTCGACAACAACAGCTTGATCGATCATACTTCATCCATTCATAGATGCAAAGACAGCCTGCAAACAAAGTCCCACAGAAATCTGGCCCAGGTCGGACCCAGCTGAACTCGCCTGCCCGTCGAGCAGGCGAAGATACTGTACTTAATAACTGGCATCATCGCAAACCAGAAGTCGGCAGCGCTTATTGGCAATCAGCTCGGACGATAGTGCAAGAATTTCGCTGGAAGATCATGTGTTCGGAAAGACGATCATAGGGGATCACTGCAGGGTCCGGCGGAGCCAAAGCCAGGAGATGACCACAACAACCCTCCAATCCAGCATTCCACTCACGTTAGGTTATCAAGACACCAACCCAGTCCAGTACGAGAAACCCACCGGCTGAATGGTTGCCAAGCCCCGTCCACCTCTAAAACCATAGAAAATCGGGTAGTTGTGCCCAACAATCATCATCGTTGCCGTGATTAAATAATAGGGTTCCCCAGGTTGCCATAGCTTGAAGGCCAGGGTTGGAAGCAATGCCTTGAGTATGTCGAGGACGGCTGTCAGGCAGCCGTATCTGTCTCCCAATTGAAATCGAACCGCAGTAGCGCTTATGGAATTGGATTGAAAAACCTCGCTGCTTCCCGAAACCTGGTGCTCTATCTTGGAAACATCCGGCGTCTGTGCAAGCCTGGCCACCATCAGGCGGGCAAAGGAAATCGAACCGATCACATAGCCCGTGGCCCCAGCAAAGAAGGCAATAAGTGGATCCATCCTTTGCCTCCCCTACTCACCGATGGGCTGTTGAGCGCCAGCCGTGGAATTATTGGGGAGTTCATCCAGCTGCGCATCAATCTTCTCCTTGATGGCCTCAACTACCAGCGGATCATCATTCCAGGCGCCCAGATTGACCAGAGGGAACCCCTCAGGGACGTCTGCCTCGTTGACTAATGCTGGTATATCGTATTGGCTGTGGATGGCGTCGGCGCTTATCGCTGCGGAGAAATAGAGCACCTTCTCAACACCATTCGCGAGGAAATCCTCCACCTTTTCAGCAGGTTTGGGCTCCTTAAACTCCATCCACGCCAGGCTCATGTTTTTCCTCTCATACCCATCAGCCTCCAACTTGTCGAATATCTCTTCCCGGAATCCAATCTCCTGCTCTGTCTCTGTCAGCCACTCTATATCCCATTCGTCAGGCTGGCCGTGTCCAACCAGCAGGATACCCACTTTGGACTTGTCGACGTCGCCCTTGTTGGCATTGGCCCGCTGGACAAACATACTCTGCAAGGTTTCGGAGTCATACATCGGTCCTGTGAACTCTAGCGGAATATCAAACTCATCCTCCACTTGCAGCGCCTCAATGAGTTCTTTGCCTTCTGCCGTGTGGTTGGAAATGGTCAAAAAGACCTCGCTGACAACAATTCTGCTGGCACCTTCGTTCAGTGCCTGAATGACGGCCGCGTCCGGCCTGGGATCGTCGTCTAGAAAACTGAGGTAGAACTTGGTTGTGTCATCCCCCTCTGCACGATATGACTGTTCAAGGCTTTTCAGCATCTGAGCGTGCATCCTTCGGTGATCACTCCGGCCTACCTCCAGGTATTTGTTCCTGAGCTGGTTGACAAAGAAAGGCCGGGCTACGAGCGGCACAAAGGGTATCTTTTGCTCATCAAATTCATTAAACTGGTTGATCCAGCCAATTGGATCGTAGGTCTCGGGTTCGCCGTGCGTAAAGTATACCACAGCCGTATGACCTAGGCCAGGATCGCCTTGCTCTCGCGTCAACTCAGGAACAGGTCGAGGGTCCTCCCTTGAGAGAAAAACCTGTGTCATCACAACGTAGCCCACAAAAAAGAAGACCAGGGAAAGCGGAATCGCCACCAACAGCAGTCGACCCTTGAAACCCAGGGCAAGAACGACTAGCAGGAAAAACAGGACGAGAAGAACTGCAGCGAGATACCCGCTCATCTGCAGAGGATGAGTGGTCAGAAAGATAACGAGCAGAACGCCAAGAGCGAACGACAGGCCAACCGGCAGCAGCCACTTTAGATATTCCATGATTGTCCCCTTCTAGATCAGAGTTAGTCAGCTTTGTCTGGACTCGTGCAATATGATCTCGCCCCGGTAACCGTCCACCGTCACAAGCGTGTTGTCTGCTAGAAGGCAGGCTCCAGAGACCGAGACCACAGCGGGAATGCCGTACTCGCGCGCGACGATAGAGCTGTGCGACAGGATCCCGCCCGATTCGGCCACAACAGCTCCGGCCTTGGCAAACAAGGGTGTCCAGCCTACATCCGAATACGGGATTACCAGCACATCCCCCACTTCGAGCTTGCCAAAGTCCTCCAAGCCCTGGAGGACTTTGGCCCGGCCTGTGTGCTGGCCGCGTGATGTAGGTACACCGCTCAGGCTGTCACCAGAGGGAGGTAGGACAGCAGGTTCTTGCTCACCGTAGATGACACTGGGAGGCTGAACGTCGCGGACCTCCTCCATTTCATGCTTGCGATCCTCGATAGTCGTCTGATATTGGAAACCTCCAGGACCGCTCTCTACTATCTCTCCTACCTCATCATAGTACAGGTAAAAGATATCGTCTCTCGAGGCAATAGCTCCCCTACGCACAAAGTGATCACCCAGGGCCAGGAAATGGTCGCGAAACAGGCCATAGCCAAAAGTGTAGAGCGAACTCACCGCTTCCCGATACCACCTGTAGCGCCACGCCCGTCTGTACGCTGGCCCAATGAGCAACCTGCGGTGCACCGGCAGCTCCAACTGATCGAGCTTTTTCTTCTGTCCAGTCCGGGTTTGGGTTGGCGCATAGTCTGCAATCATCCTGAGGATCAGGTCTGGCCTGTCCCGCCAAGGTACGGCTGAGAAATCGTTTCCGCTGTCGCTGAGATGCCCGAAACGCTCAATGAATATCGCGACTTCCCTCTGAAAGCACTCAGCTCCTGGCAGCAGGCAGAATTCTTCATAGCTACTGCCAGAGATGCAGGCCTGCAGCGCTGGTTCCAGCCGATTGTACTCCTCTTTCAATCGCGCAAGATGCACGTCTGGCTTGAACTGCTCCAAATCATCTGTTCTCTCGTTCAGGTCAAAGCTCTCCACGTCGATGCCGCTGCGAGCCAGTTGTCCTCCGAGCACTCGATCATAGAGGTGCATGAGCACAGATGTCACTATATTGTAATAGGCCACTTCTTGCGTCATCACGAACAGTCTATCGATCCTGTTCAGGAGTTCAGTCTCGTCCAACTGGCCAACCTCAGCTTGCTTGAATGACCGGAACTGCTCATCTAGTTTGGGGAGCATCCTGTCAAGCTGCCTGGCGAATCGTAGCTTGCCCACCGCTAGAGCCAGCATTCTTGGCAGAAGCGAGTAGGTCTTTGGAGTCGGCCTAAAGGACGGCTTCTCCGAGCCTTCCACCTCGATGCCCAGCAACAGCTCGAGCATCTCCCGCGGCAGACCCAGCATCTCAAAGATCTGACCAAAGGTCCCCATGTTGAAGTAGGCGCGATGGTAGAACAGTGCGGCAAGACTCTCAGGATCGACATCGTTGGGACCGATCAGTTCCGTCAAGAGCCTGACCCAGGCCCCGTTGACAAGCGGGACATTCGCCGACCATATCAATGGCTTGATAAGCCCCGGGAAGACCTCCCTGGAGATGCGGTTGGAGTATACCGGAATGTCAAGGGCAGTGATCTCTCGTAGTTGAACCCAGTTTAGGGTCCGGCCATCATGGACCCATTCCAGGTCAACCGGGCGGCCATACAATCTCGCAATCGCTTTGGTTTGCTGGACGACCTCTTCAATGAGCCCAAGCTCGGGACCTTGAACATCGGCCTTGGCAATCCATGAACCCCACTTGTTAATCCATCGCATCGGCGTGGTGCCTTCTTGAACCAAAGCCTCACCACTGCCTTGGACAGCCTCCACGATAACTTCGTCCATGCCCGTCATGGGATTCTTGCTGAAGGAGACTCCGGAAAAGCGCGGCTGAACCATCTCCTGGATGATGATTGCCATCTTCAGGTCGCCTGGATCGATGCTATGCTTCTCCAGATATGCCTCTACTCCCGGCTCTAGTGCCCCCTCCCATATGAGCTGCATCGCCTCCAGGACACCTTCTACACCCTGCACATCCAGAAACGTTTTGAACTGACCGGCAAAGGAGTGTTCTCGGCCATCTTCAATGCTTGCTGAGGAACGCACGGCATAACTACAGTCTTTGGCCAGCGTCGCCTGAAGTTCGGAGCGCAGACTGGCCGTGAGTTCAGTATCACCGGCATGGTATCGCTCATAGGCGTCCCAGGTGCAGACGTAAGAATGAGGCACAGGCCATCCCCGACGGAGTAGAAAGTGGAGTCTCTCTGCCTTGCCGCCGATGATCGCGGGAAGCCTGCGAGATCCCAATTCACAGATAAGGGTACTTGACATCCCCTGCCTCACACTCGAAGCTTTTATGAGGGCTCATCATCGCCCGAAAGCCACCATCTAGTCTCTTGGGCCTTGTAGGCTTCTGGTCTGTAGCATGCTTCATAGCGAGTAACATTTTCCATCACCCGGACCATACCAGAAGCCGAGCAGTGCATTTTTGCGAGCAGCTATTCGCGGCCCTGCCCCGAGTCGAGGCTGTTTATGACCGTCACCAGCTGCCCGGGTGGATCGGCCTTACTGAAAAAAAAGTCTGCGCCGGCGTCCATGGCTTTCCGGGCATCTTCTGGACGTCCGCTGAGCACCACAACGTAGGTGTGATTGCTCAGAGCACGGATCTCAGTGAGCAGCATCCCAGCTGGTACCCCTGGCAGGTCCCAATCGAGCACGACAACGTCGGGACGAGTCGGCACGGCCTGCCTCAAGACGTCTTGGCTGTCCACCGCCTCGCCCACCACTGTCAGGCTGTCCTCCACCTGCAGAAGCATTCGCAATGCAGAACGGGTGGCCGCCTGTCGGTCGGCTATCAGTATTCGCATGTTTCTGCACCCATGCAAAAGCATGGTGCCCCCTGGTGACACACCCATAGAATGCCTTGGGGCAAGGGCCAGACGCAGGAGAGCAGTCTAGACTGCACCGCACGCCTCCTTGAGACCTTCCCTGTCCAACAGGACCAGCTTTCCACGACCAGAGGTCACCCATCCCTGGCGTCGAAAGACTTGCAGAGTCTTGCTGATCGTCTCGCGCCAGGTACCCAGCATATCAGCCAGCTCATAGTGAGTAGCCCAGACCGTTTGATGCGGATCATGGGTTCCCAGCTCCAGAAGCAGAGCCGCCAGCCGAGAGGCGATGGTACTGTAGGCCATCTGTTCCAGCCTATCCTCTGTCTCGCGTACCCGTTGGCCAATGGCCTGCACCAGGCCATAGCCAAACAGTGCATCAGTCGTCGAGATCTCCAGTGCTGCTTTGCCGGGCAAGACCCAGGCAGTACAAGACTCCAGGCACACAGCATGCATTTCGGGGGCTTCCCCACCCAGCAAAGAAGCCTCTCCAAACATAGAGCCAGGACCCAGGGTGGCGACTACTAGGCGACGGCCATCCCTGCCTGTACGATAAAGCTGGACGCGACCACTGGTCACCAGGAACATCGATTGTGCCATCTGCTGCGCATTGCATACCGTCTGCCCGGCTTGAAAAGAGTGAATCCTCACCAAGTCTCCCAATACTCTGTTCCGTTTTGCCAGGCTACGAAAAATGCCTCTGGCATCCCTCTCTGCTGAATCCAAAATGCTGCCCCTCCCTGGGCGCTAATTCTCGGGATGAACATCACCCTGCCGCGTGGACGCGTTTCTTCCAGTTCCCTGCCGTCTAAACTCACCCGGATGGCCCATCCGGCCTTTCAGCTGGGAATTCTTCTCTGTGGGCGCCCATTTTGCTGCGCCAAGCAGCCTGCAGGTCCAGTAAGCAGAACAAGCCACCAAGGCACCAGACCGCACCTTGGTGGCTTGAGGACACCATCGTAGTCCGAATACTACCGGGCACACGACAGTGGATCTTTTTCATCAGGCTGAGCCTTGGTCTGGGACTTTGCCGAACTGGCACCAGGACCGAGAGTCAAGGCAGGTAACAGTCCAAGTACGGATACCTCAGCCCGCTGACGTCACTTTACCGCTGGGCAGCCTTTGCATTCCGACGCAGGTACAGCCCGGCAAAGACGAGGCCAAGGCCTGCACCCACTACAAAGAGCAGCCACAGATTGGTGACCTCACCGCCCGTCTCCGGCATGGTGGCGGGATAGCTGGCGTCCACGCTCGGCACTGCTTGCAGAGCAGGCTCACCACCAGCAAGACCCATGGCAAACACCGTGTATACCGTGCCCTCCGCCAGGGCCACGCCCGGCACGCTCAAAGCCACGGTCTCTGTCCCGGCCAAGCGGACCTCTAGATCGTAGGTTCCGGCATCTACCGGCAGATAGTCGCCGACACCCTTGAACTCGACGTTGGCAAACAGAACAGGCCCGCCGTTGGCCACGGCAATGTCAACAGCCGGGGCATCGGGCGATGCATGGACAAAGCGGACGTGCGCTTTGCCTGCCGCCGGAGCGCTGTTGTTGTCGACCAGAACCAGGGGCTCAATGTTCTCCAACATACCAACGGCTACCACTGTATAGTCGGTCATGGTCTCCAGGGGTAGATCCGCCTCGATTACGACCGGCTCGGTGGCGCCGGTGGGCGTCACCTGAATATTGTAGGTGGCGGGCTCGAGCTTGGCATAGTCGGTAATTCCGGTGAAAGGCGCGTTGCTAAAGGCAACTGCACCGTCAACCCAAACGTCGACGGCCGGTGCGTCGGGTGAGGCGTGCACCACACGCACCCGGGCCTCATGACCGTCAGCAAAGGCGCTGCTGGCCAGGGCCAAACTGAGAACTAGGACTGCGGATACCACAAACAGACGCTTCATTTCGTACCTCCTTTTGTTGTACAATCTTAGATTAGATGAACCTCTTATCGACAGTCGAGCAGCGCAAGAATGAGCCCATCGACACACAGGAACTGGCAACACTCCCCATGCGATTCTAGCTGTAGTTGGTCTGAGGCGGCCCAAGTGCGGCCTTGTCGACGTTATGTACGACGCTTCTGATGGTACCGTTGTTGTTCGGTGAAAGGTTGATGATTACTGCGAATGCTTTTGTGGTCGACCGCTCAAGCCTGCCAAGCCAGTCCTCCGCCCAAGTCCAGCGCTGCTCGATCTCTGACAATAGTACCAGAAGGGTCTTGTCATTGCACTAGGCAAAGGTAGAGTCCTACCGGCTAATTCTGAGTTAGCCATCAGGTCAGACGCAACTAGCCAGATGGCTAGGTCCATGGAGCATTCATGGCTTTCCTGCCAGTGCCTGGGCCGGGGAGATCTCCCCGGCCCAGGACTCGCCAGACCTATTGGCTGTTGTTGAACATTAGGGGTAGATACAGCAAGGCCTTTTCCGGTACCAGGAATCCTGGCTTCCCGCCCGGCAAGATAAAGAGCGCGGCCGGCTGGTTCCCAGCATCTCCCACAGCAAAGGCAGACAGGATATCACCATCACCCAGCCTGACGGGCAGCGGATCGATCAGAGTCGTGCCGCCATCAGCCGTCGTGATCTTTAGGTCATACATCCCGGCCGGCAGTTCCGAGTACGGGGCAATCGCACCATACGGCACATCGTTGAGGATAACGGTCCCGTCCTGCAGCCGCACGTCTGCCAGCGTGTCAGCGACATCAGCCGCAAAGGGCGCCAGGTGGCCGATACGGACCTTGGCCTGCCCGGCTGAAGGTGCCGCATTGTCATCCTCGAGCAACTCAATGCCCAGGTCCCATCCATTCGCACCGCCTTTGGCGATGGCCGCATAGTCCTTGGCTTGGTCAAGATTGATGGTGGCGCTGATGGCAGCCGTGCTGCTGCCCGCCGGGAAGACCTCGACCAGATGATCAATGCCAGCTTCAACAGGCAGATAGGCAGTCGAGTCAGCGAACTCAAAGTCGTTAAGTATCGCCGTGCCATCCAATTCGATAGTCACGGCCGTATTCGGGTCCATGGCAAAAGGCGCCAGGTGTGCGATCTGCAGCGAGGCTGCCAGTGGCAGCAGGTCCCCCTCCTCCCCACCCGGCAGTGCAAAACCACCCAGTGGTTGGTTTGTGCCATCTCCCACGGCAAACACGGAGACAATGTCACCTGCACCAAGTTGCACTGGCATGAGATCGATCAGGGTTGTGCTTCCATCCGGCGTCGTGATCTTGAGGTCATAGGTACCTGCTGGCAACGGGTAGTAGGAAGCGATGTCGCCATAGGACACATCGTCCAAGATGACGGTCCCATCCTGTAGCCGGACATCAGCTGTGGTGTTTGCCGCGTCGGCGGCAAAGGGTGCCAGGTGCCCGCCACGAAGCTTGGCCATCCCCACCATAGGAGCCGTGTTGTCATCCTCGAGCAGCTCAAGTCCCAGGTCCCAGCCATTGGCACCGCCGGAGGCGATAGCCGTATAGTCCGTAGCATGGGTCAGGTTGATCGTAGCACTGATCGCGGCCGTTGAACTGCCTGCTGGGAAGACCTCTACCAAATGGTCCACGCCGGCTTCCACCGGCAGGTACGCTGTCGAGTCCGCAAACTCAAAGTCGTTCAGTATGGCCGTACCGTCCAGCTCAACAGTCACGGCCGTATCCGGATCCTGGGCAAAGGGCGCCAGATGCGCTATCTGCAGAGACGCCGCCAGAGGCAGCAAGGCCCCCTCCTCCCCGCTGGGTAGGGCAAAAGCGCCGACAGGCTGGTTCCCACCATCGCCCACGGCAAACACAGAGACTATGTCGCCGGCATTCAGTTCTACCGGCATGGGATCGATGAGAGTCGTGCTTCCATCCGCTGTCGTGATCTTGATGTCGTACGTGTCCGCCTCGAGCTCAAGGTAATCGGCAACAGTATCGTAGGCAACATCATCGAGCAGGACCGTTCCATCCTGCAGCCGCACGTCCGCCAGGGTATCCGCTTCTTGGGCGGCAAAGGGTGCAAGGTGGCCGATGCGCACCTTAGCCTTCCCCCCCGACGGTGCTGTGTTGTCATCCTCGAGTAGTTTCAGACCCAGTTCCCAATCGTTCGCACCCCCGATAGCGATGGCCGTGTACTCCATATCCTCCACCAGGTTTACGGTTGCGCTCATGGCTGCCGTGGTACTGCCGTCTGGGAAGACCTCGATCAAGTGGTCAACACCTGCATCCAACTCGAGATACCCGGTCGAATCGGCAAACTCAAAGTCATTCAGCACAGCCGTACCGTCCACCTCAATAGTCACGGCCGTATCTGGATCTTGGGCAAAGGGCGCCAGATGCACAACGGCGAGTTTCGCCATCTTGGCCGAAGGCGCTGCCTGTTCTGTATCCTCCTGGGCAATAGCCATGATGCCCAGAACAACCACCAATGCCAGCACTAGCGCTAGCACCAAAGCAAGTCTTTTCATCGTTAGCCTCCTGCTGCTAGGTTCCTGTTTCTATTGGATTTGTAAAAGGGAACACGCGCATTTGCATCTCAAACTCCTTGTTTCCGTATCGGAGGGCAAAAACCCCTCGATGGACACCTTCCTTTCTCTCGGAAATGCCGAGCTCAGTGATCTAGGGCACAAGCACAAAGACCGGTTCTTGTCTTCACCGGCTCCTTCAGTATACCCAAAGGACTCTCCCCGTGCACTAGGCAGAAGGAGAGTCCTTGTGGATAGTCTTTGTTTGGTCTTGTGGCTAACCCGGCCCTAGTCGATCGGCTAGTTCCAACTGGGGTCTACAGAAAGCGCAGTGACTCGATGGGTGTTGCGGGCAGATAGCAGGGCCAATCTACCTGACAGCGTACAGCCCGGACTGCACCGTCTCAGGATTTCGGTACGAGGTTATGTTGAAGCGCCAGCGCGGCAGCCTCAGTCCGGTTCGAGGCCCCCAACTTGGAGAGGATGCTACCAACATGGTATTTCGCGGCGGCCACACTCACGACCAGGCGCTCCGCAATCTGGGCATTGGACTGCCCTTGGACGAGCAAGGCCAAAACCTCTCTCTCCCGGTCCGTCAGGTCATCACCCATCTTGAACGAGGGCTGGCCAGCACGGACCAGGGCTTGTACCGCCTCTGGAGCCAATGTGGGTCGCCCGGCGTGGGCGGCACGTATCGCCCCGGCAAGCTCATCCATGGACGCGCCCTTGAGCAGGTAACCGACAGCGCCTGCTTGCATGACACCCTGTACCAGGTCGCCACTGTGGAAGCTGGTCAAGGCCAATACCTGCACCTGGGGATACTGCTTCCGGAGCGCCCTTGTTGTTTCGACGCCATCCATCCCGGGCATCATCATGTCCATCAAGACGACGTCGGGCTGCACCTGACTGCACATCTGCAGGGCTTCCTCGCCGCTCTGAGCTTCGCCCACAACCTCGATGTCGTCAAAGGCAAGCAGAAGGAATCTGATCCCTCCTCTGAGAATCTCGTGGTCGTCGACTGTCATGACACGGATCTGGTCTGGTTGTCCCATCATCCTATCCTCTTCAGGTTTCACGCCACTCAACTGAAATCTGGGTGCCATGACCAGGCTGGCTATCGATGTTGAGCGTAGCGCCAATAGCCTGCGCTCGTTCCTGCATGATCTCCAGGCCGAGCTGGTGCCCTTGGGCGAGTTGGGGATCAAACCCACGTCCATCATCGCTCACCTGCAGCCACGCCTGCCCTGGCTCGCAGTACAGATGGAGCTCTGCCTCGCTGGCCCGGGCATGCTTGCTGATATTGTTGAGCGCTTCCTGGGCTATCCGGTACAGGGCGATGCGAACCTCACCTGGTAGGGTACACTCGCCCACCACGTTCGCCACTACGGGCATGCGTGTCCGGCCCATCATCGCATCGGCCAACTGGCGCAGCAACACACCCAGCTCATGTTCCAACAAGGCGGCTGGTCTCAGTTCCAGCAACATCGTCCGCATTTCGGCCAGCGCCCCCTGCGTAAGCCACCGAAGCTCCTCCAGGCCCTGCCGAGCTTCTTCCTGGTTGCGCTGCCAAACGCGAGGTAGCGCCTCGGAAATCGCCGCAACTGAGAACAGAGTCTGGGTGACCGCATCATGCAGCTCACGCGCGATTCGTTCGCGCTCTGCAATTGCGGCAGCTTCCTCAAGCCGGGCTTCGGCCTGCCTTCGTTGGGTGATGTCCTCTATCGTCACCACCACGCTGTCTATCTGCCCCGATTCGTCAAAAAGAGGGGCAGCATTCGAGGAGAGCAACAACCGGACTCCACTGAGGAGTTGGAAGCCATGCTCGACGTTGTAGACCGGTCCGCCGCTGCCTATCACCTGGGGAAAGGGTAGTAGCTCATCGGGAAAGGGTTCGCCGTCAATGCCAACACTCTTCCACATCGGATCATTGTAGGCTCGTCCGATGACAGAGGTCACTCCGACCTGGCTCGCCATTTTCTGCAGCAGGAGGTTGGCAAAGACTATCCGCCCCTCCGGGTCAAATACAGCGATGCCCACCGGGCTGGTGTCCATGATTTTTGTGACGAGATCGCGCTCCCGCTGCAATGCTTCCTCGACCTGCTTGCGCTCAGTCATGTCGCGCGAAGCAACGACCACGCCGGCTACGGATCCGTCCGGCTCACAGACCGGGAAGTAGCCTACATCCATATACCTGGGCTGTTCATCGGGCACAGGAAACCAAGCCTGGTAGTGAACCTCGTCACCGGCGAGGCATCGCTCCAGATGCGGTTTCACTTGTTCTTCAAAGACTTCTGCGCCCAAGAGCTCGGCCACGTGCAACCCCACGATCTCTGCCCGCGGCTTCTTGGCGAATTTGGCGTATGTCTCGTTGACCGCACGATAGAGATTGTCACTGTCGATGTATGATATCGGATCGGAGACGGTGGCCACGATAGTCTCATAGCGGCGCAGCACCTCCTCCACTTGCTTTCGCTCGGTGACATCCCGCGCTGCTCCATAAATCCGCACTACACGTCCCTGGGAGTCATCCCATACCGGGTATCCGCTGTCGTGTAGCCAGCGCACCTGCCCGTTCTTGGCGATGATCCGGAGCTCACAAGCATCTGTCTGACCGGAGAGTTGTCTCTGCCTGTGCTGTTGTAGGACGGGCCAATCCTCCGGATGGACGATGCTCTCCCAGCCACCCCGAGCCGCCAGTTCTTCCGGAGAAAAGCCAGTAACCCCACTCAGAGACGGCGTGATCCACTCAGGCACCAGGGTTCCGTCGGCCTCTCCATAGTAGGCGTATGCCATGTCGGAGGTGAGTTCCGAGACTGCACGGTATCTCTCCTCGCTCTGGCTCAAAGCCTTCTCTGCAGAGACTCGCTCCACAATTCTGCCTAGGCGCTCGGCAACAGCATACAGCAAGCGTCTTTCTTCACCAAGGAAGGGGCCTTCATCTTCATCTGGCCGCGCTTCCAGATAGTGGACCTCAATCCTGCCAGCCGGCTGGCCGCGGACCCAGATGTCCCGGCTCAATTTCCAAGCAGTTTCGATAAAGGCCTCAGTTTGGTAAACTCGGTTATCGAGGATAATCCGCGCGCAGGCGATTTCCGGGTACTGCCAAGCAGGCGGCATGAGTTCCACTGTGCCTTGTAGGATCTCGGGCAGGGAGAGGTCCGACTGTTCGATGAGTCTAGATATGCCATAGAGACAGTCTAGTCCTTTGACCCGCTCCTGGAGTTCGTACATCTGGACGCGCTGCAACTCCTCTGCCCGCTGAATCCGCAGCATCGCCGCCACCCGGGCCAAGAGCTCTCGGTCTGAGGCCGGTCGAACGACGTACTCATCTGCACCCTGCTCCAAGCCCTTGGCCTGGCTCCCAGAATCAACCCTCTTGCCAGACAGCAGGGCTACGAAGGTGTCTGGCAGTGCAGCGTCAGCCTTGATCCGGCGGCATACCTCCAAACCGTCCATGTCGGGCAGCATGACGTCGAGAAGGATCAAGTCTGGCCTGATCTCCCTGGCCAGTTGCAGGCCCTCGTTGCCTGTTGCAGCCTCTACAACCCGATAGCCAGCCTCATTTAGCAAACGAGAGGTGGAGCGGAGCAGAAGTGGCTCATCATCCACGACAAGTATTCGAGCCGCCTGGCCCTTGTGTCTGCTTTCCGTCATACACTACTCCTGGCGCGCCAGCGCCTGATCTGGATGGATAGGCAACGCTACGTAGAATGTCGAGCCCTCACCCACCTGGCTCTCCACCCACATTCTGCCTTGGTGGCCCTCAACGATCCGCCGCGCGATAGCCAAACCCAGCCC
The DNA here is from genome assembly GCA_963783445.1 of uncultured Chloroflexia bacterium. Classification (GTDB taxonomy): domain Bacteria; phylum Chloroflexota; class Anaerolineae; order JAAYZQ01; family JAAYZQ01; genus CAWANP01. Next base: position 30,915 of record CAWANP010000005.1, read on the forward strand.
TGTACTTCTTTCTCCCTCGGTCCCACGCACGCTGGTTCTACCGAACCACTTGAACAGTCTATCCAGCTCGTCCGCCGGAATTCCCTGCCCCTCATCCCTGACAGAAATCACCACCTGATCTTCCTGCTGGTCTAGACCTATCGCCACCTGGCTTCCGGGGTGGGAGAACTTGACCGCATTGGAAATGAGGTTATTCAGGACCTGCTCTGTCTTGACGGGATCGAGCAGCACCGAGGGCGGCGATTGGTCATGTTGAAACGAGAGGCGAATCTGCTTGCCCTCGGCCAGAATGGTATTCAGTGCCACGTTGCGGTCGATCAGAGCGACCAGGTCTGTCGGCTTAGGCGAAAGGACCAGTCGGCCAGACTCAATGGCCGACACATCCAGCAGATCCTCAACCATCTGAAGCATGAACCCGCTGTAGGACTGGATGATCGACAGGAACTCGACCTGCTCCTCATCAAGTGCCTCGGGGCCTTTGCCAGCAGAAACTTGGCACAGGACTGGACGACAAACAGGGGATTGCGCAAATCATGGGCGGCCATGCCAAGGAACTCGTCTTTCAGCTCAATAAGTTTCTCCAGCTCGGCATTGGTCTTGGCTAGCTCTCTTTGGACCGTGACCAATTCGTTGTTCAGGCGGCTCAGTTCGTCGTAGAGCGAGGCGGTCTCCCGAGGTGGATGTCGCTCCATCTCAGTGCGATCCTTGACCGCTGCCCGCAGTGCAGCTGCCTGCTCCCCACTCATCCGCATGACATCCTCACAGAACTCGTGTAGAGCGCTGGAGCTTGTTGCAGCAACGAATCAGGAGCTTGCTTCCAGCTACAACGCCCGTGAAATGCAGCACCTGAACGCTGCCGTTGAGCAGAGACAGTCAACTCCCAGTCAAAGGCCGCACCCCGAGCCCGCAGGTAGGCCAGGAAGCTGAGTGCCTTGCCAAGCCCAGCCGGATCGATAAGCTGAGTGAAAGGACGGCCCAGTATTGCTTCGCTGGTGATCGCCAGATCGTCATGAAGCACCTCCTCCAGCAACCCCCGTGCATCGCATAGCAGTGCAAGGCCCGAAACATCCTGGACAGAGTTCATCATTCCTCACCCACCATGCGCATCGCCAAGACCACTGCCTCCTGGGCGTCCGGCGCATAGCCATGGGCGCCGACCTGCCGCCACAGCCCCGGTGAAAGGTTGAAAGGATAGCCGCCTACCAGGATCCTGCACGCCCTGGCCGCCTCCACGCCCGTACCTGAGCAACAAGGTCAGCCACAGCGCTGACATGAAAGGTCATCGTAGCTGAGATGGCAAGAACCTCGGCCTCGCGTTCTTCGAGTGTGCGCAGGACGCTGTCCGCTGGGGTGTTGGCCCCAAGGTAGTAGGCATCCCATCCCTCCATCTCAAAAAAGTCGGCCACCATGCGCGCCCCAAGCTCATGCAGCTCGCCGCCCACACAGGCAACGACAGCCCGGTGGCCAATCCTCTCGGCGGCAAAGACTTGGGGATAGAGCTGGGACATGATGAGCTGCGTGGCAGCGGTACAATAGTGCTCTTGGGCCACCGTCAAGCGGTTCATCTGCCACAGACGTCCGATCTCGCGCTGCGTACGCTGGAAAACATGAACATAGATGTCTTTGACCCTGGCTCCTGCCTCGACTGCGTCCAGTATCAGTGAACTGGCCAAACGCCGCTCGCCTTGCAGCAGTAGTCGTAGATAGTCCTGAGCCAGATCCGTCAGTGGGGCATCCGATTCCAGATAGGTTGGCAAGGTGGGGGATGTCTGCTCTAGCTTCTCGAGAGATGTGGGCAAGGTACCGGTCCGTGACGGCACTCTGCTCCAGGGGGAGATGCTGTTGCAGTGCCTCACGCATGCATTGCAGCGTAGCCACTAGGACCTCAGCGGGGAAGTCAAGGCCAGCAAAGAGCACTTTGGTCCAGGCGACATAGTTGGCAAACAGCGTAGGATCCGAGACCGACAGCGCTTGCGACAAATATGTCAGGTGATAACCCACATCACGGACTGATTTCTCTCTCCCTTCTTCCCCATAGCGCGCCCAGTATTCTGCCTGGAGGACATACTGAAGGTCAACAACTCTCTCTGCCAGACTCGACAATTGCTCGTCAATGATCTGGCTAGCTCTCGAGAGCGTCTTCGCTCATCGGGGCCTCCTGGCATTCAGGCCATTTCGCGCAGCACAGTGGAAGACTAGTGACGGAATGGAACGCACCGTTTCGTGCAAGTTGATAACCCTATTCTACTCATCTCTGCGGGAAAACGCAAATCCCTGGAGTCACCTCAGACAGGTTGACTGAGGGACCTGCTGAAGGCCATACTTCCTACTAAAGGATCAGGATGATCCCCGCAACGATTTCCACGACCAGGCTCAGAATATTCGAACGCTCAACCGAACGGTCGAGGACAAGCCCCAGGATCCGCGCCAGTGCAATGACCAAGTACACAATGCCCAACATCTGGTACGCTTCCGGCGCATTCAGAAGCAGCGGTGCCAATCCCAGCCCGATAAACGTACCGCCCAGGATAGCCCGGATCTCGGTGATCCCTCGAGCGCCAGGCACAATCAGGCCGGTGAAACCCATCACCGCCCTAGGTCGCACCAAAGAGACCAGGCCCGTGGCGATCGTGACCACTGCCATCAGTACTTTGAGAATCTCAAGAATCTCCATCTGGTTTCCCCCTTTGTCTCCGAGAGTAGTAGAATGGTTCGCTCTTTTCCCCGTGCTCCTGCATCCACACAGACTCGACCCTAGTGTCCGCAGGAGAAGCTGGGTGCCACATCTGCAGAATCTGGCTCTCCGACGGGCACCTCAACCGGCGTCCAGTAGCTGCGCATCTTGAGGGGGAAGGCCGGATCGCCTCCCAGGCGCTCCTTTTCACCAATGACGAAGGTATAACGGCCCAACTCACCCTGAGGATGCCAGACTGCCACTGAGTAGCGACCTTCCTCGGGTAGCGTCATCCGCTCTTCCTGCCGCTCCCAATAGGAGGTGCGGCTGAACGGCTCGTAGAAGGTGGGTGGGGGACCGGGCGGCGGCTCAAGCAACAATCCGCCTGAGCCTTCCGGAAGAACAACTCCCTCCGGCACGTCGATCTCCGGCAGACCTGGTCCCATCAGGATCAGACTCGGCGCAAAGTCCTCCTGGCCCTCGATTTGGGGAATCGTCAGTTCTAAAAGGATGACCTCTTTCTCCAGGCCCTCAAAGGTAAAGTAGTCCACATCGACAGGCGAAGACAGAGTGGCATAGATGGCCGTCGAGATGCTGGGGTCTTTGATCTGCCACGGCTCCTCAAGACTGATATCTTTCTCTTCGAAGAATGGCTGATGTGCCAATATCGCTGTCGGTGCCAGCACGAAAAGGCTGAGTACCATGGCTATGATCAGTATGTTACGCTGCATTCCTAATTCTCCTAAATGACGTTCAAGCATCCTTGAATACCCAGCATGCCCCGAGCACAGCCCTCTATTGACAGCCTGTTGGACCTGCACTTCCGGTTGGTAGATCCAGGCGAGCTGGTACGAATAGAACCAAGCTACTGTTCCGTTTCAGCCAAGACAGAGCTCGCCACCCGCATTCCGCCAAGCGCAACAGCGGGTACGGATTGGCCGGGAAAGATGCTGTCGCCCACCATCCAGAAACCGGGTGCAAGCCGGGGCCCCCAGGCGCGAAAGAGGCTGGTCTGCGGAAAGCCGCCGACCCAACCCCAGGCCCGCCGGGTGAAGCGCTGGAAGGTAACCGGGGTTCCGGGCAGAATGAGGTCCGCTGCCTCCCGAAGATTGGGCAGAGCTACTTCAGCAGCATCAAGAACGCGGCCAACAAAGGCCTGCTTTCGGGCCTCGTAGGCAGGTGGATCGTGTTCAAAGAGGTCCCACCACCCATCCAGTTCCGTATGGGTGCTCATGGTTAGTGTCCGGCGCCCCCCTGGCGCCCTACCCGCGTCCCAGGCCGGGCTCAACGAAAGAAAGACTGTGTTTCCGTTCCCAAAAGGCTCCCGGACTATGACCTGATGATGCAGAGCAAAATCAGCGGGCACAGTCGAGTCATCCACGCCCACATAGACCATGAACGCACCCCACACCCCTTTGGGCCTTTGGGGCAGGTTCTTCAGCCGGCGCGGAGCACGCTCATCCAGCAGTTGGGCGATGTTCCACGGAGTCAAGTTCAGGACGATGATTTCAGCGGGAAAGGACGCGCCCTTGTTGGTCTCTACGGCTGCAGGTCGCCCGCTGGCGTGTACCGCGATGCGCGTCGCTTGCTGGCGAAAGTGGACCTTCCCACCATTCCGGCGCACAGCATCAACCAGGGTACCAGCAAGCGTCCCCATGCCACCCTCGGCATGGGCTGCGCCGCGCCGGGGCAGATCCAGCGCGGAAGCACCGTACAGTCCATTGGTGTGCCGGCTGGTGGTCTGCGAAGCGATAAGCAACTGGCCATCGACAAAGAGACGCAATCGCTCAGCGCGTGGACTGGCCGTTCCCTGCAGATGAGAAGCCACCGGCCGTAGGGCATCGAGGGCAAGGCCCGGCTTGAGCCGTCCCCGCAAATCTTGCGCCAGCCAGCCCAGCCCGTGGCCGGCCAGATTCCCGGCCTCGACGTAAGTCTGTGGAGGCCAGGACGGCAAACGCAGCGCAAGATCCCACATGGCGTCAGAGGTTCGCTCCTGCCACCGCCAAAAGTCCTCGGACTCTGGTCCAAAGGCAGCGCGACGCTCGGCCCAGCGTTCCCTGCCCCTCCACCTTGTCACGCTGCTGCCGTCAGGCAAATGCGAAACCATGACCGGGTCGGCGGGCCGAACCGGCCATGACGCTATGCCCAACGCTCTGCCGACAATGTCCATCGGCCCACCGGGGTAAAAGCCGGCCGCCAAGGTGGCCCCGGCGTCAAAGCGGTAGCCCTGGTGATAGAAAGTACCGGCGCAGCCCCCGGCATATACATGGGCTTCCAGGACCGTGACATCCAGTCCGGCCTGCGCCAGCAGAGCTGCCGTCGTCAGCCCACCGACACCAGCGCCAACGACCACGACGCGGTTCATGCCTCTCCTCGCCCGGGGATGGCCCTAGTTCATGTGAGCGCCGGCAAAGGCCCCGATCTCGGTCTTGTCGGTGATCAGGCTGTAGACCTTGCCGTCCCGCATCTGGATGATCTTGTCCACGAACTTGACCATGCGCAAGTCGTGGGTGACCATGATACCCGCCAGGTTTTCGGCATGGATCAGGTCGGCAAAGGTGCCGACCACCTGGAAAGCCCGCTTGGTATCCAGGCTGGCCGTGGGCTCGTCGGCCAGTACGATGTTGGGCCTGTGCACCAGCGCCCGGGCGATGGCCACCCGCTGCTGCTGCCCGCCTGAGAGCTGCGACGGCAGGTTCTTGAGCCGGTCGCCCAGGCCAAGTTGATCCAGCAGGTCCGTCGCTCGCTCCTTGCCGCTCCTGTTCAGTTGATGGTTCAGTTGCAGCATCAGTTCAACATTCTCACGCACCGACAGGTAGGGAACCAGATTGTTGTCCTGGAAGGTAAAGCCTACCTTTTCGCGACGGAACCTCGTTCGCTGGCGCTCGCTCATGCCGGACAGTTCCTCGCCGCCAATCAGAATCCTGCCCTCGGTCGGCGCCAGCAGGCCAGCCAGCATGGCCAGCATGGTCGTCTTTCCAGAACCGCTGGGGCCCACCAGGGCCACAAACTCACCAGGGCAGATCTGGATGGATACCTCGTCCACGGCTTTGATGATGCTATCCTCTACTTCATATGTTTTTGTGACGGACTGTGCTTCAAGTACCGGTTTCATCTTTCCATTTCCTCTCGCGTCCAAGGCTCCTTATGATGCCAGACCAAGGGCAGTAAGCGGTTCCACCCTCAGCAAGACCACCAGCGATATCATGCCGGCCAGGGGGCCGATGACCAGCAGCGAGACGATGGCCACCAGCGCGGAATCGGGTGTGAAGGTGATGGGCACGGTTGATGGCAGGCCCAGAGAAAGGGCCAGGGTTCCCAAGACGCCGAGGCCCACACCCAGGATGGTTGTGTATACGATCTGAAGGACAAAGGCCACAGCGATGGTCAGGGTGGAAGCCCCGATGGCCTTGAGCATGCCGATCTGGGCCACCTTTTGCAGGGTTTGGATCTGGAAAAAGCCGCCGAGTACCAGCACACCGATGAGCAGGGTAAAGATCCGGATGGTGTTCAGCGTGCTTTGCTGCTCGGCATAGCCCGGCGTGGCCTCATAGGCCGTCTTGAGATCAGCGGACTCGCTCTTTTTTACGCCACTGTCCAGACGCTGCGCCGCGAGATCCAGCTCTGCGGGATCATCCAGTTGCACAGCCGCGACATTCGCAATGTATTCAGCATTGCCCTCCGTCGGCCCTGCCCCAGGCTTGATCCGGTCCCAGGTCACATAGGGCACAAAGATCGATGGCTGGAGAAAATTCTGCTGGCTGTCGCTGACTCCGGCGACGGTCAGATCGTAGAATTCTTCATCCGTCCCCTGGACCGACTTGATGGTGAACTCGTCACCTACCTCCAACCCGGTGCGCAGGGCAACGTTGCTGCCGATAACAGCCTCGTTGCTTCGCTTACTCTTCAGGCCACGCCCCTCCAGCGCTGCCGGCTCGCCCGGCTTGCCTGGCTCCACGCCAATTAGAGAAACCCCCAGGGGCTCATCCAGCTCGTCCATCAGCAGGGATGCACGGCTGAAGCCGATCAGGCCTACATCCTTGACACCCTCAACCCTACGGATCTCCTTTAGCTTTGAGCGGCCTATGCGGCTGGTAGATGTAGACAGGTCGGTATTTTCCTGATACAAAAGTAGATCCGCATCCAGTTTCCGAAGGTATTCGATATTGCCGGAACCCAATCCTTCAGCCAGACCGTCGATAAAGAGCACCAGCGTCGTAATCAGCGCGATCACCAGGGCAACCATGAAAAACCGTCCCTTGTTGCGCCAGAACTCTTTGAAGGCCAAAAAGACGGGCAGTGGAGCGCTCAGGCTCCGCTCTCTCTCTTCGATCTTGGTCATTGGGCGAGCAACCGTTTTCTCAGCTTGCAAGTTCATTTCCCCTATCAATAGAGTCTCTCCAAGTCTCTGATCCCGCGCCTGACTGAGGCGCCTCCAGGATCTGTCTTGTTTTCCAACCGCGATAGGCGAAGAGAAGTGGCAGGCCAAGCCACATTGCCAGCCCTACTGGCCCCCACACCGGGTGTCGCTTCAGCTTTGCCTCGATTTCGTCTTCAACCCTTGTCGCGCCTTCATTCTCCTGCACAAAAGTGTGTCGATGGGTCCAGGCATCAAAGGGACCAGCCACCTGGCGGTCTGCGAAGCCTGAGACAGTCACATCTTCCACACGGGCGACCCAGCGGACCGGGACAGGCCCCAGCCACATGGTGAATGCCATTTCGTCGCCATCAGCCATCCGCTCCGGCGCATGATGCAGGCGCATGGGCATGAGCGGCGGCGTGATGGCGCCCAGGCTGGAGGCCTGGGTATGAAAGTCAGCAACCGCAGCCTGTGGCGCCTGTACCCGGAAGGAATGACGGTACCTCATCTGAGCAGATCCTCCAGCGCGGCCTCAGCATCCGGGAAACGAAAAGTGAATCCCATCTCCAGCAGGCGCTGGGGGATCGCCCTCTGGCCCTCCAGAACCACGTTGGACACATCTCCAAAGGCCGTCCGCATGGCAAAGCCAGGCACGGGGATCAGCGAAGGCCGTCCCAGGACGCGGCCCATGGCCTTGCCAAACTCGGCGTTGGTGATGGGCTCAGGCGCGACCAGGTTGAAAGGGCCGCTGGCCGCCTCGTTCTCGATCAGAAAGCGTATGGCCCTGGCTTCGTCCTGCAGATGGATCCAGGGCAGCCACTGCTTCCCGTTGCCCATGGGGCCGCCCACAAAGAGGCGGTGGGGCAGCACCAGGCGGGGCAGCGCTCCCTCTTCCGCATCGAGCACAGCGCCACTGCGCGCGATCACTCGCCGCACACCCATCGTTTCCACCGGCGCCGTAGAGGGCTCCCAGTATTCGTGAGCGACGTCGGCCAGGAAATCGTCCCCCGGGGGCGCGTCCTCCAGGATTGTCTGGTCCCCAGTATTGCCATAATAGCCCACTCCAGAAGCCTGGACCACGACACCAGGCTTTTCACTGGCGGCCTCGACGGCCTCAACCACCGCCTGCCCAGCCCAGACCCGGCTGTCGCGGATGGCCTGCCTGCGTTCCGGGGTCCACCGGCTGGGAAAGAATCCAAGCCCGGCAAGATTCGACCCGGCCAGGTTGACGATGGCGCTGGCGCCGTCGGCCAGATGCCCCCAGCCCTTGGCAGTGCGTGCATCCCAGCCAGCTAATTGGACGCCGTCTGGCAGGGCAGATTCTCCCTCTGGGGAGCGAGTCAAGACAATGACTTTGTGGCCGTCTTCAACAAGATTCGCAGCAAGCGCCCGGCCAATAAGGCCGGTACCGCCTGTAATGATTACCCGCATGCTAGATCCTCCTCGTTTCCTCTACCTAATCCGTTCTCGTGTATCACTGTGCTCAGCCATTCCAGGACAGGCTCCGCCCGTCCATTAAGGTTCTCCCTTGCTGCCTGGTGGTAGCAGCCCAAATACCTGATCAATGCCTCGTCCGGCAGATGATGGTTGCTTAGCAGGCCTCTTAACCAGTCAAGGTCCATGCTGAGAAAATCCAGATCCCCCAGGGCCAGGGCGGCATCGATGTTGCTGGCAAGCTCCCGGTTTGCAACCGCCAGGTGGCCAGGCTCAATCCATGCCGGATCTCAGCCCTCGCGCGACTTTGGCCTCAATCAGCCCCCGCCGTTCCTCAAAATGCTCTCGCGCAATTGTGAATGTCCCAGAAGGGGGCTCGGTTTGAGCAGGTAGGTGAGCAGCAGCCATCAACGATTCCACGGCATCTGGGGCTGAATCCAGACGCTCGCCAAGGAAATGACCGGGAACCCGCGCGTGCAGTGCCGGCAGAAGGTTGAAGATCAGGCCGCCGTAAGCCAGGGGAACACCCTCCGCCTGCAGAAACCGGGCCGCATCCAGCAGGGATGCCGCGCTGGTGAGTCGCTGGGCGGCCATCACCACCAAGTGAGGGCTCGTCACGGCCAGGGTCGTTTCCAGTCGCTCTACCGGCACGTTCGCGCCCAGATAGATGACGTCCCATCCCCTGCGCCGCAGTAGAAAAGTCAACAAGAGCAGTCCAAATATATGCCGTTCTTGGGGTGGGCAGGCGGTCAGGATCCGGCCTGGACGGGTCGGAGGCGGAGAGGCCATGATCAGGGCCTCCAACCTTCGATTGGCCAGCGCCGAGCAAAAGTGCTCCTGTTGAACCGTAGCCTCGCCCCGGTACCATTTGTCGCCGACCCGTGACATAGCGGCCTGCAGCAGCCCAAGAACCACCGTCTCTGGCGAATAAAGGGCAAATGCCTGGGCCAGGGCCTGTTCCGACCGCTGTTCATCATAGGCCAGACAGGCCGAGATCCAGTCTTCACGCAATTCGATCAGCGTCGCCCCCAGGGCCGGAGGCGCCGGAAGTGGGACGGGGCTTGCCGGTGTGGCCAGAGGATTTTGGCCTTCCGCCTCGATCTGCCGCCACAGATCCACCGCTCGCGCGATGCTGAGGCCCTCCTGCTGGCGAGCTATCAGCCACTTGAGCGTTTCAATGTCGTGCCGTGCATAGAGCCGGTGGCCGCCGCTGCTGCGCTGCGGTGTGGGCAGGCCGTAACGCCGCTCCCAGGCCCGCAGGGTATCCGGCTTCAGGCCGGTCTGCTGCACCACCGCTTTCAGGTTAAAATAGGGTCCTTCTTTACTCATCGCCACGGGTCACCGCTCCAGTCCTCTATCCTTCATCCAGCTACAACCGCAATCGTGCGGGAGGTCCACGTGAGCCCTCCACACCTGCCCGACCTGCTCACCCACCACGTTCCACAATGGCTACGAATCCAACCGCGCCGGGCCCAATATGCGTGCCGATGACGGGCGTTACCTCCGCAAAGAGCGGCGAGCTGTCCACTGGAAACAGATGCTCTGCCGATTTTTGCAAGTGCTGCGCTTCTTCCAGGGAATGGGTATGCACCACCGCGAGTTCTTCCAGGGGACCGAGCGCCTCTGCCAGTTCTATGACCCGCGCCAGCGCCCTTTTTCGCGTACGCTCTCGCTCCATCTCAAAGCTGCCATCGTTCATGGTCAGCACCGGCTTCACTTGCAGTAGAGCGCCCAGGCTTGACTGGAAGCGACTCAGGCGCCCGCTGCGCCTCAGAAAGTCGAGGGTATCCAGCGCGGCAAAGCAGTAGGTTCGCGGAATCTGATCCTTCAATAGGGCCAGTACTTCATCCAGTGTTTTGCCCTCAGCGACCGCCTTGGCGGCAGTCAGAGCCAGTAGGCCCGTTCCCACAGTGAGGTTTCCCGAGTCAAGGATTATGACGGGCACCGAATCTACCTCCTCAGCAGCCAACCGGGCCGAATTGGCCACCGCGCTCAGGCTGCTCGAGATATGAATGGAAAGGATCTGCGTGGCTCCTTCGGCCGCAAGCTGCTCGTACACTTTGACAAACTGCCCCGGCGCGGGGACCGATGTGGTCGGATGGACCTCAAACTGAGGGAGACCCTCATAGAACTGCTGCCGGGACATGTCCACCCCGTCCAGGAAACTATCGGTACCAACGTTGACATACATTGGCACGACGGAGATACCAAAAGAAGCGATGATATCGCCTGGCAGATCGCAGCTACTGTCGGTTACAATCCTGATTGACATGGCCCCCTCCTCTTGTTTATCCCCCATCTCGCCCATATTGTAGCACACTGTCACAGTTTTGTCAAGTATTTGACCAGAGTTTTGGGCTTAAGGTCACGTTAAAATTCGACACAATGTCTACATGAGTTTGACCCCGATCGGGAAAGGTGATACAATCGAGTGGCACAATTGACTGAAGCTGGGGGAGCCTGGGGGGCCAGGCTGAGAGGGCGACGATTCTTGTCGCCGACCCTTTGAACCTGACCTGGGTAATGCCGGCGTAGGAAAGCGAACGAACCCACCAATGCGAACCGCCAGCCATGGGCCAGGCGGTTCTTTGTTTGCCTCGGGGCACACGGGGAATGGAGGCGCAGGTGCGAGCCATCATCATCGCCGCAGGTCAGGCTCAAAGCAGCATAGACGTACAGGACTGGGACCAGGATCGCGATCTGATCATTGGGGCCGACGGGGGAGCAGCGCAAGCCCTGAGATGGGGCCTGTGGCCCCACCTGGTCATCGGCGACATGGATTCCTTGCCCACCGAGACTCGGACAGGCCTGGAAGATCATGGCTGCCGCTTTGTGATCCACCCGCGCGCCAAGGACGAAACCGACCTGGAACTGGCCCTGACCTATGCGGCACAGCAGGGGGCTGAGGAGATCGTCATCATGGGAGCCCTTGGGGGGCGGCTCGATCACACGTTGGCCAACATCTTTTTGCTGGCCCTACCCGACCTGGAAGGCATACTGGTTCGTATCGTGGACGGAAATCAAAAAGTACGGTTGGTGCGGGCGGGCGGGGTCGCCTACATCGAGGGCAGGCCGGGCGACCTGGTTTCCCTTCTGCCTCTAGGAGGCAGGGCTAGCGGCGTTTCCACGTTGGGTCTGGCCTGGACGCTTGCGGACGACACGCTAGACTTCGGCCTCACCCGGGGCGTGAGCAACGAGATGACGTCGCCGGTGGCCCGCATCGAGATAGAGAAAGGCATGTTGCTGGTGCTGCACAGTCCCCCGGAAGAGAACTGATACTCAGGCTTGGGGGTTGGGGACTAGAGATTGAATATCGGGGCTTGCAGCATTGCGCATTGAGCATTGGCATGCAATGCGCATCGAGTCCTGAACCTTTGAAAGCTAGAGAGGAGATTGGCAGATGAGAGGTAGAATACAGTGGTTGATTGTCGTGGCCCTGGTCATGTTGTTGGCATCCTGTGGGCCAGCGTCCACGCCCTCAACGGAAGCCCCCGCAGCCACGACCCCATCCGACGAAACGGCCGGACGTACGCTGACCGTGATGACCCACGACAGCTTTGACGTCAGTGAGGAGGTCATGGAGCCTTCAAAGAGGCTGCAACTGTGAGGTCCAGTTCCTACAGGCTGGCGACACGGGCTTGATGCTGAACCAGGCTCTGCTGAGCAAGGACAATCCCCTGGCCGACGTCATCTATGGCGTGGACAACACCTTTCTCAGCCGGGCGCTGGCGGGCGATATCCTGGAACCCTACGAGTCGCCGGTCTTGGCTGATATACCGATGACCTCAAGCTGGATCCCACGTTCCATCTGTTGCCGGTGGACTATGGCGACGTCTGTCTGAACTATGACAAGGGCTGGTTCGAGAGAACGACCTGGCGCCGCCCGATGATCTTGCCAGCCCTGACCCAGCCCGAGTACAAGGGCTGACCGTTGTCGAGAACCCGGCCACTTCGTCGCCAGGGCTGGCCTTTCTGCTGGCCACCGTCGGCTGCTTTGGCGAGACGGGTGACTATACCTACCTGGACTACTGGGCCGACCTGCGGGCCAACGATGTGCTGGTGGCCGATGGCTGGGAGGATGCCTACTGGGGCAACTTTACCTACGCTTCTGATGGCGACCGGCCCATCGTCGTCAGCTATGCCAGCAGCCCGCCGGTGGAGGTCTATTTTGCCGAAGAGCCTTTCGACGAGGCGCCAACCGGTGTCGTCACCGCCGATGGCAGTTGTTTCCGCCAGATCGAGTTCGTCGGCATCCTGAAGGGCACCGAGAACCGCGACCTGGCCGAGCAGTGGATCGACTTTATGCTGGGGACGACCTTTCAGGAGGATATCCCCCTCAAGATGTTTGTCTTCCCGGCCAATGCCAAGGCCGGCGCTGCCTGATGTCTTTGCCCGATTTGCCGAGATCCCAGAGAATCCGGCGGTGGTGGACCCGGAAGCCATCGAGGCCAACCGCGAAGCGTGGATCAAGGCCTGGACCCAGGTGGTGCTGCGCTAGAGCGGCCGCTGGCTCTGACTTCGTTCTGGGTCGTGCACTGCTCGACCAGCATGTTGTCGCGATCGTCCGGAGATCGTTTGTCGTCCTGACTGCTCTTGTGGTATAATCTGGGCAGGAGCGATCGGGCAGAAAGATTGCTGAGCGCTGATCGGCTATGTGGAGAGGAGCAAACAATGATCAAGGTCACCATTGATAGTGTTCGGGCCAGCTTGCTGTCCCAGCACCGGGTGGTGGTCCTCAAAGAAGAGGAGATGGAGCGCTATCTGGCCATCTGGATCGGGCCCTACGAGGCTGATGCCATCACCATCAAGCTCAGGGGTCGAGGTCGCCCGGCCTCTGACCCACGACCTCGTGGAGCAGACCATTGCCAAGCTTGGTGCCACGGTGTCGCACATCCTGGTCAACGACTTGCACGACGATACTTTTTATGCCCGCGTCGTCATGGATCGGGATGGGGAGCGGATCGAGCTGGATTCGAGGCCCAGCGATGCCATTGCCCTGGCCGTGCGCGTCCAGGCGCCGGTCTTTGTCAGCGAGTCGGTGATGGAGCGGGCTGGGGTGGTGCCCGACGAAGAGATCGACCTGGATGCCCTGACGCCCGAGGAAGAGGAAAAACTGGCGCCGTACAAGGACTTTATCGAGGGACTTGGACCTGGGAGATCTGGCGCGAATAAGTTCGCGCTCGGCGCAAGGCCTATGCGGCTGCATCTGACGGGTCAGAGCCGATCGTGCCAGGTGTGCCGACCGGCTGGCTCATTGAGAACGAGTTGCAGGCAGGGCTCCTGCTCGATGGCATACGCCGGCGGGAGCCTGCTTTGTGCAAGGCAGAGCATATCTAGGCGAGAAGGCGTAGACGTGACTGAAAGTAGCAGGATCGAACGGTTACCGCCGCAGAGTATCGAGGCAGAAGAGGCGGTTCTGGGCGCGCTTCTTGATCGATCCCGATGCCATCATCCGCGCTGGCCACCATCCTGCGCCCCGAGGACTTCTACCGGGAGAAGCATGGCTGGATCTATGATGCCATCCTGATCCTCCACGAGCGGCGCGAGCCCGTCGATTTCCTGACCGTCTGTGACGAGCTGGAGCGGCGGGAACAGCTCGACGAGGTAGGCGGGGCGGCGTTTATCACCTCCCTGATCAATGCCGTGCCCACCTCGATCCACGCCGAGCACTATGCCCGCATCGTGGAGCGGACTGCCACCCGGCGGCGGCTGCTTGACGCCGCCGGCGAGATCGCGGTCCTGGCCTACCAGGAAGCTGATGATGTAGAAGAGGTGGTGGACCACGCTGAGCAGATCCTTTTGGCGTGTCGGAGCGGCGCATCTCTCGCGAGCTGGTCCCGATCAAGCAGATCCTGAGCGAGTACTATGACCGCATCGAGTACCTGACCCGCCACCGCGGGGAGATTGATCGGCATCCCCACCGGGTTTACCGACATGGACAAGCTGTTGGGTGGCCTGCAGCGATCGGACATGGTCATCCTGGCCGCCCGGCCCAGCGTGGGCAAGACCAGCCTGGCCCTGAGCATCGCCCACAACGCAGCCAAGAAGTACGGGCAGCGGGTAGCCTTTTTCAGCCTGGAGATGTCGGACGAGCAGGTGGTCCAGCGGCTCATCTCGGCCGAGACCGGGATCGACTCCCAGCGCCTGCGCCGGGGAGAGATCGCGGAGGACGAATGGGGCCGCTTTATGAAGGCTACCAGCGATCTGGCAGAGACCCATCTTTTTCATCGACGATACGCCGGGTATCTCGGCCCTGGAACTGCGGACCAAGGCCCGTCGCCTCCACGCCGAAGTGGGCATCGACCTGATCGTGGTGGACTATTTGCAGCTCATGCGCGGCGACTTTCGCTCCGAGAACCGCGTGCAGGAGATCTCGGCCATCTCTCGCGCGCTCAAGGCTCTGGCCCGCGAACTGAATGTGCCAGTGCTGGCGCTCTCCCAGCTCTCCCGAGGCGTTGAGTCGCGCACCGACAAGCGCCCCATCCTGTCTGACCTGCGGGAGAGCGGCGCACTGGAGCAGGATGCCGACGTGGTCATCTTTATCTACCGCGACGAGATGTACAACGAGAACACCGAGCGGCAGAACATCGCCGACATCATCGTCGCCAAGCACCGCAACGGGCCAACCGGCACGGTAGCGCTCTATTTCAAGAAGGAACTGGCCCAGTTCCGCGAGGCGGAGCTTCGCCGGACGGAGCTAGACTTTATCTGATGCGCGCCCGCCGGCTCGCAAAGGCGCTGGCTCCGGTAGGCGCAGGGATGATTGCCTTTGCCGTCTACCTGCAGACGCTCCTACCCGGCATCGGCTGGGGCGACATCGCCCGATTTCAATACGTAGGGCGGCTTTGGGGTATTCCCCACCGCTTTGGCTATCCACTGTACATCGCCATCAGCCACCTGTTTGGCTACCTGCCGGTGCGAACGCTGGCCTACCGCATCAACCTGATGTCAGCGGTTTTTGCCGCGCTGGCTGTGGTGATGGTCTACCTCATCGTCATACGGCTGGTCGACGATTGGATTGCGGCGGCATCGGCAGCGTTGTCCTTTTCTTTTTCGCTGGCATTCTGGAGCCAGGCGGTCGTGGCCGAGGTCTATACCTTGAATGCCTTTCTCGTCGGCGCGGTGGTGCTCGTGCTGATTGCCTGGCATCAAAGCCGCAGAGACTGGCTGCTGTACCTGGGCATCGGCTTGTATGCGCTGAGCTTTGGCAACCATATGACGGTAGTAACCATGGTCCCGGCCGTGGTCTACCTGGTCTTGGTCACAGACTACCGGGTGTTGCTCGATCCGAAAAAGCTAGCGGTGATGGCCGGGTTGGTATTGCTTGGTGCAGCGCAGTATCTGTACGTGATCCTGCGTGCTCAGCAGAAGCCACTGCTCAATGAGTTGGGCCCCTTCTCCTGGCGGGGCTGGATCCACTGGATGACGCGCAGCCGCTTTCCGGGGCAGTTTTTTGGTTTCACTCTGGGTGACCAGGTAGACCGCATGCGCATCTATCTGGAACTCCTGGAGAAGCAGTTCTACCGCTGGGGTTATATTCTGGGCTGGATTGGGGCCTGGGAACAACTGAAGGCCGACCTTGGCAGCTTTGGCTTTCTGGCATTGGTGGCGCTGGGGGTCTATGGATTCGCCATGAACTATGGCGGAGGCACCGTCCGTCTTTATCTCATCCCATCCTACCTGATTTTCGCGGTGTTTCTTGGCTGTGGCTTGAGCGCCCTACGAACGTGGCTGGCCGGCCTGCTCCGGGGCCAGTCTCCCTGGCTGGCCAGGCCCTTGATTGCAGCCTCTGGCGGCTGTCATCCTGATCATGCCTCTCTACCCACTATGGCAGAACTGGGCCGAGGTAGACCAGAGCGGCAACGACTACTACCACGATCTCGCGTGGGAATTTGTGGAGGAAGCGGGACCGGAATTTGTGCTGGTGGAATCAGGGCCCTATTACGACGACCTGGAGGCAATCCTGTACGTGGCTTGGGCGGAGAAGGGCTGGTACAACGCGCCAAACAGTGACGCCCGGCGGGATCGATCCCTGGCTGGGCGTGCGGCCCGTCTATGCCTGGTACGGCGACGCGGACATCCACCCGCGATACATCCAGGAGCCGGTAGAGGGGCTGCCGGGTATGGCCCTCATCGGCGGGGTGAGAGAAGAATGAAAGGCTTTGCCGGATTTCCGGCCGGAAAACAACCCTATACGCCCTTGCCCAACCTCTTTTTCGCTGAGCTACTGCCCAATATCGACCATCTGGGCGAGCTGAAAGTGACGCTGCACGTCTTTTGGCTCGTGCTCCAGCAGAAAGGAGACCGGCGCTGCGTTAGCGGAGGGGAATTGGCCACCGACCAGTGCCTGCTTGGCGGGCTCGCCTCACCGCTGCTTCCAGCCAAGGAAGCCCTGCGCGATGCACTGGAGCGGGCTGTTGCCCGTGGCACACTGCTGCGCGTCACCACCGGCGAAGAATCAGACAGGCAGGACTGGTATTTTGTCAACGCTGAAAGCGGCCGCCAGGCGGTGGACGAACTGCTGGCCGGCGGGTGGACACCCACCGAAGCTTCCCAGCCCATGCACTTGCAGGCTCAGCGTCCCAACATTTTCGTGCTCTACGAACAGAATATTGGGGCACTCACGCCTATCATGGCTGAAGAACTGATGGAGGCAGAGAATTCCTACCCGGCAGAGTGGATCGAGGACGCCTTTCGTGAGGCCGTGAAATCGAACGTACGAAAATGGCGATATGTAGAGGGCATCCTGAAAGCCTGGGCAACCGAGGGAAAAGGCAATGAAACGTCTCGACGAACTGATGAAAGAGACCGGCGCCGATTCATCGAAGGCGAATATGCCGACTATATCGAGCACTAGCCCGGAACCAGTTCTGAAGGACGACGGGCAAGACAGCGCCGAATGCCCGCTGTGCGGCGGACTGGGGTACGTGCGCGAGGACCTACCCGTTGACCACCCCAACTTTGGCAGGCTGTTTCCCTGCCGCTGCAGGTTGGCCGAGGTCGAGGGCATTCGGCAGCAGCAGTTGCGCGATCTGAGCAACCTCCACCACTTGACCAGTATGACCTTTGACACCTTTGTGCCCGAGGGTTTCGGTCTGGCTCCAAACCTGGCAGCCAATCTACATCATGCTTTTGACGAGGCTGAGCGGTACGCCAACAATCCCGAAGGCTGGCTCACCTTCTTTGGCGGCTACGGCTGTGGCAAGACCCATCTGGCAGCAGCCATCGCCAACCGGGTTATTGAGCAGGGCCAACCCGTTCTGTTTGTCGTCGTACCCGACCTGCTCGATCACTTGCGGGCCACATTTGGACCGGCGAGCCCCATCGGCTTTGACGAACGCTTCGCCCAGGTCCGGGATACGCCGCTGCTGATCCTCGATGACCTCGGTACCCAGAGCAGTACCGCCTGGGCGCAGGAAAAGCTCTTCCAGATCCTCAACCATCGCTACAACGCCCGCCTAGCCTACCGTTGTCACCTCAAATTCCACGCCCGAGGAGATTGACCTGCGCTTGCGCTCTCGCCTGGTCGATCCGGGACTGGCAACTCTTGTGACAATGCTGGCGCCTGATTTTCGGCGCAGCGGCGTAGCCCAAGACCAATCAGACCTCTCTAGCTTATCATTGATGGAAGACATGACCTTTGACAGTTTCAATCTTAGAGAAGAAGAGCTGTCTGCCGAAGAGCGCACCAATCTGGAGCATGCCCTTGAGGCATGTCAAGACTATGCTAATCTTCCCGACGGTTGGCTGGTCCTCCAGGGCGAGTATGGGTGTGGGAAGACTCATTTGGCCGCATCTATCGCCAACGTCCGCGCCGCGGCGGGCCTGCCGGCCCTCTTTGTCGTCGTGCCCGACCTCTTGGATCACCTGAGGGCGACCTTCAGCCCCAACAGCGAGGCGCGCTTTGACAAGCGATTCCACGAGGTGCGTACCTCTCCATTTCTGGTACTCGATGATCTTGGGACTGAGAGCGCCAGCCCGTGGGCACAGGAAAAGCTGTATCAGCTTTTCAACCACCGCTACAACGCCCGGCTGCCTACCGTTATTACCATGTCCCAGACTGTGGACAAGGTAGATCCCCGCCTCCGCACCCGCATGGTGGATTTCGCCCGTTGCAGGATCATTGGCATCATAGCGCCCAGCTATAGGGGTAGCCTGCAGCGCCGTGCTGAACGCGATGGCAAACGCCGCAGCACCGCACGTGCGCCGGCCTACCCGCTGAGTCCCCTGGAGCCTTTGTGACACAACCGCCACGACGTACTTGGCTGTCGGAAGCGATCATCATCGCGGCATTGGTATTCCTGCCGTTGCTCTTTTGGTGGCGGCTGTGGGCCCTCGAGCCGGCCGACCGGGCCGTCATTCCCCCGGGTGATTTCACCGACCAGTACTACCCCCTCCAGCTCTTCGCAGCGCGGGAGCTAGCTGCCGGCCGTCTGCCAGCCTGGGACCCATTCATCAATGCCGGGCAGCCTGGCCTGGCCGATATCCAGACCGGATTCTACTACCCGCTCAACCTGGTACCTAGTTCGATCCTCACCTTGCTGGGCCTGGAGTTCAGCATCGAGTTTCTCACAGCACAGGTCATTCTCCATTTTTCACTGGCGAGCCTGTTCACGTATCTCTTTGTACGCCATCTGGCACGTAGGTCTGGAGCGCGGATCCCGGCGGCCAGGTTCGCTGGCGCAGTTTCGGCACTGACCTTCACCTACGGGGGCTACCTGACCACCTTCCCCGTCCAGCAGCTCACCATCCTGGAAACGGCGGTCTGGCTGCCCCTGGTACTACTCTTTCTAGATCGAGCCTTCTTTCACACCAGGCGCCTTCCCCAGCTCATCTGCGCCGGATTGGCCCTGGCCTGTGCCTTGCTCGCCGGCCACCCCCAGACGGCGATGTATATCGTCTATGCAGTCCTCGCCTATGGGCTGCTTCTGATCTGGTCTGTACGCCATTCAGAGCCCAGGACACCAAAGACCGGATCCACGGAGCGCGTTGCTTTGGGCCAGGGACTTCTCGTTGTGTTTCTCCTGTTGGTTCTTGGCCTGGCACTAGCAGCCGTCCAGCTCGTGCCAACATTGGGATTCATCGCCCGTTCCACACGAGCGGGACTGGAATATGACGCTGTGGCCTGGGGCTTTCCTTTGGCCGAAATGACACACCTGCTTTATCCCGGGTACTTTGGCGGTTCACCCCAGTATCTTGGTATCCTGCCCATGATTCTGGCTGTAGCGGCACTGTTTGTCGTGCGTGCACGGCAGGAGGTGATCTTTTGGCTTGCGCTTGGCCTGATAGCCCTGCTTCTGGCCTTGGGGGGCAATACCTTCCTGTACAGCGTGACCTATCTTCTGGCACCCGGTTTTGGCGCAGTCCGCAACCAGGAAAGGATCATTTTCCTCTTTGCCTTTGCCGCCAGTATCCTCGCCGGCTACGGGGCGCTGACACTGGTGCAACCCTTGCCCCGTCAAAAGCGTAGGGGATTCTGCCGGTTCACGCAAGGTCTGGTCTGGCTCTTTGTTGCCTTTCTGGCGCTAACAGTCCTGTTCTATTTCGGCTACTTGCAGGGGCTGCAGAACGGCGTAGAAGTCAACCTATTCGAGGGGCTGCTTCGCCATCACATCCTGCTTCTGCTGATCCTGGGTGGTTCGGCCCTACTCTTTACCCTGCGGCGCACGGGCCGCGTCCGGCGCAAATGGCTGGTATTCCTGGCTCTGGGGTTAATCTGGTTGAACCTATTTACGATCAACTGGCGATTCAATCTGGCCGATCCGGCGGCGAATATCCCCTATCCTGAAACAGGGATCACCGCCTACCTCAGGGAGCAGCCAGGTACTTTTCGAGTTTCGAGCGCGGGGCTACTGCCCGGAGGAGCCAGCGCTGGTATTGTCTACGAACTTGAAGACATCACTGGCAATACACCTCTGCGCTTGGAGGCATTCCAACAATTCGAAGCAGAGATCGAGAGCTGGCGTCGCTGGCAACTGCTCAACGTACACTATGTACTATCCCGAAAGGGACTGGATGGGCCGGGGCTAGAGCGCGTCTACGGCGAGGGCGGGGTCAAAGTCTACCGTATTGGCGATCCGTTGCCCCGAGCCTGGGTAGTATACGACACAGTTCTGGGGAATGACGATCAAGCTATCGAACTGATCAATTCGGCGGGCTTTGATCCCATGAGCACCGCCGTTCTGCTGCCCGAGGACGAGGAGTTGATGCTTTCTGCTGGTGGTGGTCCGGGTACGGCAGCAACGGTGATCCACGCGGTGCCGGGCAAACTCAGCCTTGAGGTGTCTGCGGGTGATGCGGGCGTACTGGTTGTAAGCCAGCCCTTTTACCCTGGCTGGCAAGCCACGGTGGATGGTGAATCCGTGGCCATCCATCGCATTGATACTTTGTTGCAGGGCATTCCGCTCCAAGCTGGCTCCCGCCAGGTTGAGCTTTGGTACCGCCTGTCACCCATGCCGGCTATCCTGAGTCTCGCTGCTCTGGCCGTCTGCGTCGCGATTCTGGCGCTCGCAATGCGCCGGAGCCAACGAACCTGAGGCCCTGTCCCTTGCTCGTGGAGAATCGCTCCGCAGCGACCTGGGAAGCGAATGCCCCAGGAGATCCGGTTTCAATGACCGATGCTCCCCGCCAAGCCTGGCTCATGACCAAGATGCTGTACGCAGCAAGGACCCAGGGCTGATCCGCCCACTGGGCAAGGGCCGGTCTCGAACGCACGGGACCCCCAACCTTTTGCCAACCCTACTCTTTGTAGCTATAATGGTCAACATTCGCCAGCTTGATACCCAGGAAAGCGTATGAATAACAACAAGACCGGCATATTCACGGTCTTGAAGAATCGCGACTTTTTGGCTCTATGGCTGAGTCAGCTCATCTCCAAGATTGGCGACAACTTTGCCATTGTCGCAGCCTTGGTGCTCATCAACGACCTGGCCGAGAGGACAGGGTTGGCCGTGGTTGTCATCGCCGCGGCAATGACCATCCCCCAGCTCTTTGCATTGGTCAGTGGCGTCTTTTTGGACCGTTTCAGCCGCAAGGCGGTGATGGTCGCCAGCGATCTGCTGCGAGCAGCCGTCATTCTTCTGGCTCTACTAGTACACGAACCCAACCAGCTCTGGATCCTCTACCTGTCTGCCTTCTTTGTCATGGGTTTGAGCGCAGTCTATGTCCCGGCACGCAACGCGTCCATACCCAACATGGTACCCGACGGTCAACTACTGACGGCCAACGCCCTGATCCAGGCCACGGAACTAGTATCGCTCATCGCCGGCGCCTCACTGGCAACCCTGGTAATCAGCCTGACCTCTGTCTACACGGCCTTTGTGGTAGACTCGCTCACCTTCGCCCTCTCCGCCGTGTTCCTGATGGCAGCGCACATCCCGCAGGGCCAGCCCTCCGTGGCATCCGCCGGAGCAGGCGGTGAATTCCGCACTTTCTGGGAGGGCTTTACGGACGGAGTGCGTTACATTGCCAGCAACAAGCCCCTACTGCAGCTCATGGGCATTACGACGGTGGCCACCTTGGGCCTTAGTGCTACCGTTCTTCTTGCGGCCGCATATTTCGAGCAGTTGCTGGGTATATCGGCAGAATACATTGGCCTCTTGCAGGCCACCGAGGGAATCGGGATGGCGTTGGGAGCCGTGCTGATCAGCGCCTATGCTTCGTGGGCTCGTTCTCGGCAGATCGTCAGTGTTGCCATGATAATCCTGGGCTGCAGCATCCTCATATTCGCCATGGCTCCGGCCTACTGGCTCGTGCTCGTTGGGGCGCTTATCGTGGGACTGTGTGTCGTATCAGCCCGGACAACCCTGGCCGCAATGACACAAGCGCTGGTACCCGATTCGCAACGCGGTCGGGTCGAGGGGGCCATGGTCACCGTAATCGGCATTGGAACCATGGGCGCCCTCATTATGGCAGGCATCCTGGGTGACTTGGTTGGTCCCACCAGCGTTTTTGTCTTTACGGGCATCGTCGTGCTGCTGGCCGGCGTGGCTTCGGTCTTTTCCCTGCGCGAGGCAGAGCAGCGGCTCGTCAACGGGGGAAATGGCTAGCCTTTTCCGCCAGCTGAATGGCGACAGAGAAATGGCAGGATGCGAGCCTAGATCGTCACGTAGGGAGGAATGAGGCTGGCGATGAACGCCAAACACTTACGCTACGACGCTGTGCTATTTGACCTGGGGTATACGCTCATCTACTTTGAGCCACCTCAAGAAGCTATCGTCCAGGCAGCCCTTCAGACCATTGGGGCGGAACGATCCATTGAACAGATCTGCTGCCGCGGCGGAGTTGGTCTGGGGCGACTACTACCGTGATGCTCAAACCACCACCTTCCCAGCCAGCGAGGACTATGACCGCCAGACCCAGTCCAGACTCGAAGAGGCCCTTCTGGCCAGTCTCGGTGTGGAGGGGGGTCCGGATGCCCTGCGAACCTACGCTGATGCCATCGAAGCACAGTTCGACCGCCCTGGTGTGATCCGTCCCTATCCCGAGGCCGTCGAGGTCCTTACCACCCTACAGGAGCAGGCCTACCGGCTGGGCATCGTCTCCAATTGGAGCTGGAACCTCAGGGACCGGGTCGCCCAAGCAGGGCTGGATCGATTCTTTGCGTTGATCTGGGCCTCAGCCTATGCCGGCTGCAACAAGCCCCATCCCGGGATCTTTGACCAGGCGCTGGCCCACATGGAAATCCCGGCCCATCGTGCCCTGTATGTGGGTGATAGTTACCAACATGACGTTGTCGGCGCTCAGATCGCGGGCCTCGACGTGGTGTTGCTGGATAGAGAAGGCACCGCTGAGGCCCAAGACTGCGCAGTGATCCGCAATCTGAGGGGTGTCCTGGTAATGGTGGAGAGCAATCTCCCCTAATTGCCTCGCCAGGGATGCTGCCAGGCACCCAAACTAGGAGCAGCAGCCATTTGACTTGCGGCTCCTTTTGGACTATAATTTTGACAGCCTTGCGGGTGTGACGCAGTGGTAGCGTATCTGCTTCCCAAGCAGACTGTCAGGGGTTCGAATCCCCTCACCCGCTC
>CAWANP010000006.1:0-398772 GCA_963783445.1 uncultured Chloroflexia bacterium
TCACCCGGTCGCCACGTCTTATCGAACCATGGCTCCAGCGGCCCATAAAGGCGCAGGGCAGTGAACCAGCCTTTTCCGGGCACCGTCTGGATCCAGTTTGCCTCCTTGCCCTCGGGTGCTTTCGGCCCGAAGTAGAGATCCACCGAGCCGTCCTTATTGATATCCAGCTTATGTCGCTTGTTGTTCTTGGCGGGGAACGGCTGCCCCGTCTGAAGCTGCGAGCGAGTTTGCGGGTCATACACCACAACCGACCAGAAGTCCTTGGCCGGGACGTTGGCGGGCATATTCAGTTTGTAGTTCTTGCCGCCATCAAGATATTCGCTGTTCTCATCGACTGCGATTATCGCGTACTGCGAACCTGCTCCCACCATCTTGTTGACCATCGCCGGGGTGTTGACCGTTCCCATATAGAAGCAGAGGGTTCGCGCGTCGAGGTAGCGGCCTCCCTGCCCTTTGTCCTTTAACCACTCGTGGCTGCCCCCGACGAATGCGGCATACCAACCGCTGTCCTCGTAGAGAAATGCTTCCTTCATGTACGGGCGGAAGAAGACAGCGCGTGCGGTGGCGTTCCCCACTGCCACGGCATTGACGAGTAATTCCTTTGTCCGCGCATCTGGCTCAAACGGTTTCCCTTTCTGAATCCCGATGGAAGCGATCAATCCGCGCAGTTCCGGATCAATCAGCGTAAGGGGCTCGCGTTGGATGATGTGGTTGAGCTCCTCGTAGAACTTGAAGTCATTGGCGTGAACCGTGTTAAACGGAACTTCCGAACCGCTGATGAATTTCATCTTGGGCGGGTTGTTCTTGTCTTTGAGCGGATAAATCTTCAAGCCGTTCTCGAACATGGCATTGGCGGCATCCGGCTTGCCGTCCACGAGGAATCCACGAAGGACCAGCCAGTTCACGTAGGTTGGCGACTTGGCCACGATATATGTCTCGCCGTCCACCTCGGCGAACTCGCCACCGATGGCTGGATCGAGATCCCCTTCGTAATCCGGCGGCAGAATTAGGTACCTTGCACCCTTGCCCCGGTCGAGGCCGGGCGCTCCCATATCGACCACGAAGCGCTGCCATGCGTCATCCACCGTTCCCGGACCACACTTTGGCGGAATCACAACGACCGTCGGACCATCGCGATCCAACTCGAGGATAGCCAACGCGTAGACCGTATCCGTGTTTCCGGTGAGAAAGAGAGGGTTCGAGTCCATCAACTTGTCAAAGATGACAACGTCGCTGGCACGCTTCGCGCCAACTTCGACACAACCCAGGCGAATCGCCTCGATGGACGTGGCGGGAATCCCGCTCAGAAAGGCCTCGACCCCGCGCATGAAAATCAAGTTGTCGTAGAGCTTCTGCACGGTTGCTTCATCCGGCAAGCCGTCGAAGAAATCGAGGGTACCGATGGGAGTTTCGACTTTATCCGGGGTCTGAATCTTAGGCGGAATATACGTGTTGTACTTTGGGGTGGGATTTGATTCTTTCGTCATTCTGTCCTCCTTAGACTGATAGTTCGGACTGGCAGCGGAGATCGTCCGTGCCAGTTCCCTATAGCGTTACCTCTTCTATCTCTACAAACTCCCGAACCGCGGCGGCTACACCCTCGTCCGACGCGATCTCAGCCAGACGCTTCTCGGCTTTGGACGCCAGCTCAACGGCCAATTCCTCGCCGTCAACATGATCGACTGCGCTCTTTACTGCTTCCCAGTCTGCGTTGGTAGCCAGGACGACCAGGCCTGAATCGTCAGGACCTAGTTTGCCCTCCAAAATGGCTCTAACCTCACGTCGATGCTTTGAGCGATGTGAGCCCATCAGTGCGTCAACGACAGCGCCGGCCAGTTTTCCAGCTCTTGTGCCGGCCAATATCAAGGCAATGGCCTCGACGCCAAACTCGTCTCTCCACAGGGTCAACCGCTGGCGGTGCTTCAGCCGCAGCTTGCCGTCCTCCCTGCGGTAGATGGTGGCGGCCGTTTTGATGTCGATCCTGTCTTGTTTCTCCAGTTTGCGCAGCGTGTAGTAGACCTTGTCGGCCGTCTCCCTCCCCGGATAGGCGATGATAAACAAGTTTTGCCCCCGCTCGTCGGACATGATGAAAATCTCCCATTTCCTGATCGTTTCAAGAGCTATCTGGCCACAACTGACGATGGGTATGAGTAGAGTGCTAACAGTATAGCAGATGCCGGCAGCCGGCAACAGTGACATCTGTTATAGATGTGTTATAGAAGGGTGTTATATCTTTGGGTTATTTCAGATCGTTGCGGGGGAGCAAAACGCCATTGCCAGGTTTTTGTGGCGGGAAGTTCTTGATTGGCATCACTCGGGAGATAGAATCCCCAGATCAGAGGCCCTTGCCACAGCCTGCTGACGGCTGTGGACCTGGAGCTTCTGGTAAAGATTGTAGGCATGTTGTCTTACGGTACCGGGCGAAATCACCAGCCTCTGGGCAATCTCCTTATTTGTGAGTCCTTGGGCCAGGAGCGTCAGCACATCTAGCTCCCGGGGTGTTAAAGGCTCGACCAAAAGCGACGAAGGACCAAGGACCAAGGACGGATCTAGAGCCTTCGTCGTTCGTCCCTTCGGTGTGCTCAGGGCAGGCTCTTCGTCCTTGGTCTCGTCCTGAAAGGCCGCCAGTATCCGCGCAATATACTCCAGCGCCACACCCCTTTGACTCAAGCGCACCAGCAGTCCCGCCATCTCGGGTCCCAGGTCCAGGAAGGGCCGGATGAAACCACCCGGTTCAGCCAGGGTGATGGCCTGTGCCAAAGCAACCAGGGCTTGATCACTCTGTGATTGCTTTTGGTAGACCAGAGATTGCAGCAGCAGGATATCAATCAACTGGCGGGTGTTGTTCTCGGCCTTGTTTGTCTTCCCGTATACAGCCAGTTTCTCTCCGGCTTCCTGCAGGCCAGCCTCTGAGCCCTGGGCTATGAGCATCCGGCACTGGGTAATGCGGGGCACTTCGATCCAGAAGAACATAATACCGGAATCCGTCGCCAGATCGGCCATCTCCAGCCAGCGGACTGCTGACGCCAGGTCTCCCTGCAACAGAGAAAGACGGGCTTGGCATGATCGGGCAACGGTTATGAAGGCAGGGTTGTTTTTTTCCTGGGCAAACTCGAGCAGAAGCGCCACTGTCGCATCGGCGCTGTCTTGTTGCCCTTGGGCCTGAAGGGTAAGCGCCAGGCCCACCAGGCTGTCGAGGGCGCCCGCAGCATGCAGGATGTATCTGTCGTCAACCGCCTCCGCAAAGTGACGAGCTGCAGCATCCAGGTCATTCCAGAAATAGTGGATGTGCCCATGCATATATGAAGTCCAGGCTCTGATATACCGGTTGTTCTTGTTGGTCGCCAGCTCATGCAGCTGCCGATTCAGTGGGACTGCATCATTGAACTCACCGGACAGTATGTCGAGAAAGACCTGCGTGCCCAGCAACTTGGTTTGGCGGCCAGGGTGCGGTGTCTGCTCATCATAGAGCCATCTATTCAACCTCCCGACAGCCTCTTCTTTCCGATCAGACATCTGACTGGCCAAACTCCAGAAGACCTCAGCTTCGCCTCTGGCCAGATGGTGATCTTTGGGAATCCGTTCCAGAGCACGATTGAGCGAGTCCAGACTGCGAGTGCGCTGTCCCTGCCAGTACCAGTGATGGCCCCAGAAAAAGTCAACCTCTCCCCATAACGGCTGCGCGGTCGCATCATCTTCCAGGACCGTCCCAGCGAGCTCGAGCAGGGGGGGGATAGACTGCACCGCAAATTGATGAAACCCTACCCAGGCTTTGGCTATCAAGAGCCGTGGTCGTTGCCGGATGACACTGTCGGGGAGTCTGGCCATCCATCTTTCCAGAACATGCCACCGATCTTCGTCCAGCAGCGTACGCACATTCTCTTCAAGCAGTTGCGCTGCTGCGAGGTCATCCCCCGCCTCCAGGGCGTGGTGCAGCGCTTCATCGACTAGCCCGTTCTGGCCATACCAGGAGCTGGCTTTCAGATGAAAACCTGCGATCTCATCTGCACTGTAGTGCTTGTTTAGCTCGACCGACAGCAGTTGCTGGAACAAATGATGGTATCGGAACCATCGCCGTTGCCCATCGAGAGGTACGATGAACAGATGATCCTGTTGCAGCGACTCGAGAATGTCCTGCGTCCCGGCGGCCGAAGCTACTAGGGGCGTCTCGCCTTGAGTGCCACCACTCCCCAAAACCGCATCACAGAGGGGAGCGCAGAACCTGTCCAGCACAGCGGTCTTGACCAGAAAGTCCTGGATTTCCGGCCTCAAGGCGGATAGCACTTCAGCTATCAAATAGTCCCATATGTAACGGCGCTCGCCCGCCAGATGCCTGAGCACCTCATGGGCATTGTCCCTGTGGCGCATGGACAGGGCCGCCAGCCGAATGCCGGTCGCCCAGCCTTCTGTCTTTTCATCCAGAAGGGATGCGGCTTCCTTATCTACCTCAATCCGCAAGAGCCGTTCCAGCAACTCGATCGTCTCCAACACTGAAAAACGCAGTTGCTGGGTCCGGATCTCGGTCACCTTGCCAAGGGCCCGCAGCCGGTTCAGGTTGATGAGCGGGTCGGTACGGGTTGCGATGACCAGGTGCAGGGGGCTGGGCGGGTGCTTTAGCAATTCGGACAACAGCTCGTCGACTCTTGATTCGCTGATGGCGTGGTAGTCATCGAGCACCATGACAAGTCTCTGTGGCAAACCGTTCAACTCGTTGGTCAGGCTGTTGGATAGGACGCGCAATGGTGGTAGTTCAACGCCCCCCATTAAGGCGACGGTTTCTTCAACGGCATCCGGAAATGACGTCTGAACGCTGGCCAGGAAGTAGCTTAAGAAAAGGTCCAGATCCTTGTCGTGTTCGTCCAGAGATAGCCAGGCTGTGGGACACTCTAGCGACTCAAGCCAGGAGCTGACCAACGTGGTCTTGCCGTAGCCGGCCGGGGCAGAGACAAGGGTGAGCGGCCGCTGTTGCCAGCCGTCAAGTTGCTCCAAAAGCTGCGGCCGGGGTATGAAACCAGCCTGGAGGGGCGGCCGGTACAGTTTGGTTTCGATGATAGGAAATGTTTCCGACATACTTGCCAATCTCAAGCAAGATTGTAGCTGATTATGGGCTAAATGCACTAGGTATGGGTACTGCCGATTGCTCTAAACGCTCCAGCAGTCGCGGCCGTGGCACCAGATTCCCGGAAATGCGGGTTCGGTAGAGCTTGGCTCGGATGAGTGGTACGGATTCTGTTTCCTCTGACATTGGCTTTCTCCCAAGGATGGATTATACCACACGCAGGGACAGGGAACAAGGGCTGCTTAGCGAAGCCGCACAGCAAGGTTTCGGACATAGGCTGGACGCTTCCTGAGGTGGACGCGGGCGCAGCCGGATCCGACAGTCGAAGGCGGCAACTGTCGGATGGTTCTGCTACCGGACGTCGGCAATCAACCGCCGAGGCAACAGTTGTCACGGGGTCGCACTCCTCATCGAGCGGAATCTCAAGCTTCTCGGATCAGATAGGGGTCGATAACCAGGATGGCCTGCCGGGATGGATACTAAAGGTCGCGAGACTTGGGCCTGTTGCAGGACCGCCGCTTCTAGGTCAACAGCGGCTCGCACCACAGTAGCGCCAACGCGCTGGGGCCGTCGGTGATCTCACCCTCGCGGGCCATGCGCAGTGCCTTCTTGACGGGCACCAAGCGGATCTCCATAAGCTCCGTTGGCTCGCGCAAAGTCTCCCCTAGCTCTACACCAGTTGCGAGATAGACATAAGCCACCTCATTGGAGATGCCGTTGGAGGTGTAGAACTGGCCGACGAAGCGCAGTTCAGCGGCTCTTCCACCGACCTCTTCCAGAAGTTCGAGGCGAGCGATCTCCTCAGGTTCGCCATCGGGTCCGAGGCCGCCAGCCGGCACCTCGTAGCACCAGTCATCCACTGTGTAACGGTAGTTCCAGATCAGGACGATTTGCCCTTCGGAGGTGATTGGAACGACCCACACCGCGCCGGGGTGGTCGACGATGGTATAGGTGAACTCGTAGCCTTGGGGTGTGCGCAGCCGGTCCTGGCGCAGACTGTACCACTTGCTCTGCCACAGGTACCGGCTCTCAAGTGTTTCCAAGACAGACATCTTTTCGAAGCCTACCTGGATGCGGTGCTAGTATTTCCGTACGATGGCCCGGTAGGCCGACGGTACTCGGCACTGGATGATCTGCTGTTCCTCACGGGTTTTGCGTACGGTGTCCAGGTCGATCTTGGCCACGGCATAACCCTCGATCTCTTCGTCGATGGAAGCGTATACCTCACCTCGGGGGCCAACCACCATGCTGTCTCCGAGGAAATGGTAGCTGTACTCTTCGCCGATGCGGTTGCTGGCCACGACATACATCGCATTCTCCGAGGCGCGCGCCTGGTTGTAGGTCCGCCACTCCTCGACAAACATGGCCCGATCCTGGGCCGGGGAATGGCCCCAATTGGCGCACACGCACAGCAGCTCGGCGCCATCCAGAGACAGGCTGCGGGCAACCTCAGGAAAGGCCAGGTCCCAACCGAGCAGGATCCCGACCTGGCCAAAGGTGGTTTCGAACACAGGCAAGCGGTAGCCAGCGCGGAAAGCCAGCCGTTCCTCGCCAGGTAGGTGGAGCTTGCGGTACTCGCCCAGCATCTCGCCATCAGGGCCGATGAGGATGGCGGCGTTATAGATCGTGCTCTCTACCTTCTCCTTGGTCACCATGCCAAAAACGATGTGGGTGCTGTAATCGGCCGCACGCTGGGCCATTAGGTTGGCGGCGTGTCCCGATGGGCGCTGGGCCACGTCGGTAAAGCGTACACCCATCTCATAACCCGTTGTGGCCAATTCGGGGAAAACGATCAGGTCTACGTTGTGCTCGGTGCAGATTTGGTCAACAAACTTGCCCATGGCGACGAGATTGTCGTCAACTTTGCCCAGTTGAGGGTACATCTGCACCACGGCCACGCTGATTTCTGGCATATTCTATGCTCCTTATCAAGGTTGAACTGCTCCTAGTATACCGTCAAGCGTACCAACCGTCAACCATCGACCACGGTGGTGGCGGGGCTTCTGCAAAGTCCCTCGACAGCGCAACCTCCTGGAGGTTCTGCCTCTCCAGGCGCTTGTTGACGGGGGAGTCCAGCCAAAATCCACCAGAGCCTATGCTGCGGCCTAACCTGTGAGAGGCCAGGCTCCGGCTCAGCCAACAACAACAGTATAGCACATATGTTCTGGGTTGTCAAATTGACGCATGTCGCTCGCGCTAGCGTTTGATAGCCAGTACCATCTCTACGGTACTCCCCTCCACCTCTACGGTTTCTCGCCAGCCTGGCAGATTCGACCTCGTCAGCAGGTTCAGGAGATCGGGTGCAGGAGCCCGCTGGCCGGTGACCCGGTAGAGCCACTCCAACCACCGCGAATGTAGAGACTTGCCGGGGAATGAGACCGCCTCGATGATGACCAGGCGGCCACCCCTTTTCAGCACGCGGTGGGCCTGGTACATCCAATCCCGATCATAGACATAAGCTGTCGGGAACGAACTGATGATGGCGGCAAAGGACTGGGGCGCGAAGGGCAGCGCTTGCACGCGCCCCCGGCAGAGGGAGGCCGCTACCTCTCTGCGTTGCAGTCCTTTCTTCGCCAGGCGGAGCATTGCCGGCGAAAGATCGAGGCCAACAGGCTGACAGCCGCCGTCTGCCAGGTCGGTCAGGAGATGTCCAGGTCCGCAGCCGGCATCGAGGATCCTGCCGTCGGGGGGCAGATACGGCCAGGCAGCTTGCTGCCACTTCCGCCACATGCCCCGGGATACGATCCAGCTGACAGGATCGTAGAGCCAGGCCAGATCGTTGTACAGCAGCTCGAATCCGTATGCGATAAGCCTTCTCCTCGCCCGGCCCAGGGTCAAACGCATTGAGGTCATTTCAGCGCAGCAAAGGTGACCAGCTCAATATTCCGGTCTACCAGGTGTGCACGCAGGGCCGGATGGGTGAGCAGGTGCAGTTCTGTCTCCCGCTCAGAACGATAGCTGCTGGCAGCAAGGACCGGGTCGTCGTAGCCAGGGTGGCACATGAGTTCGGTCACGCCATCGGGCAGCTTGTCCAGTAGGCCGAGTAGATGGTTCATCGAGAGCGCATCCTTGCCAAAGAACGTGCCAATGAATCCAACTGGGTGGGCTAGCTGGCGGGCCTTGACCAGGGCGCTATTGGTGGCGATCATGCCCCGTACCAGATCAGGGGGAAAGTCTTCCAGAAAGGGCAGGCTCTGGGCCGCCCGGCCAAAGTCGGTCTCGGGTGGGAAGGGCACCCGCAGTGGCAGGTTGAACTGGGCAGCCAGGTCCGCGTAGAGCTGGAAGAAGGGTGGATAGAGATAGACAAAGTGATGGCAGTCGATGTGATCGGGCAGTGCTCCGCTCAGGTCCAGAAATCGCTCCATTTGAGCAGATAGCTCGGCCTCGAGCTGGTCCAAGGGTATTTGCTCCACGTTGGCCCAGACACTGTGCTGATCGAGGAACGAGCCGTCCGCGTCTACCAGTCCCGGGATGCAGGCTGATGGCAGCACGGGGCGCCAAGCCGTGAATACGAGGTGCAGCCCCAGCCCCAACTCGGCATTGGCCAGCGCTTCGACCAGGTGAGCCTCAACGTCAGGCTGGTTGACCATGACCGTCGTGCTGCTCACGATCCCGTCCCTATGGGCCGCGAGGATGCCCCGGCTGATGCCCGGCGCCCGTCCATAGTCATCGGCGTTGACAATCAGTTGAATCCCCATTCTCTTGCCCCTGATATCTGGTTATACACCATCTTTTTCATCGGTGCAAGCCGCAGTGGGTTTGACATCTGTCTTGAGTTGGGCTACAATGGCCGCGGGTCGGCGGTGACTCACTGGAAATTGGCCGCCGGCCGGTGCATGTAATCGCTTGGGAGTGACAAGCTATGAGACGGATGACAGGTGCCGAAGCTCGACAGAGCTTTCTCGATTTTTTCGCCAGCAAGGATCATCTTATTGTACCCAGCGCATCGCTGGTACCAGTGGGTGATCCAACGCTGCTGCTGACCAACGCTGGCATGAACCAGTTCAAGAACATCTTCTTGGGTTTGGAGGATCCTCCGCACTCACGGGCCACCGATGCACAGAAGTGTATGCGTGTCTCCGGTCACCTAAACGACCTTGAGACGGTGGGCCCATCCCCATACCATCACACCTTTTTCGAGATGATGGGCAATTGGTCCTTTGGTGACTATTACAAGAAGGAGGCTATTGCCTGGGCCTGGGAGCTGGCAACCCAGGTATGGGAGATGGACAAGGGTCGGCTGTGGGCCACCATCTTTGAGGATGATGAGGGTGACCTGCCGACCGACGAGGAGGCTCTGGGCTACTGGCTAAGCGAAACAGACATCGCACCTGATCACGTCCTCCGCTTTGGGCGAGAGGATAACTTTTGGTCTATGGGGCCCATCGGCCCCTGTGGTCCATGCAGTGAGCTTCATTACGATCGGGGGCGCGATTATTGTGACAAGCAGGATGAGCAGGGCCATACCTGCGCAGTAAACGGCGACTGCGCCCGCTACTTGGAGTTCTGGAACTTGGTGTTCATCCAGTACAGCCGCGATGCCGACGGAGTGCTGACCGAACTGCCGGCCAAGCATATTGATACGGGATTGGGCCTGGAGCGCGTCGCGACCATGGCCCAGGGGGTTGTGGCCAACTATGATACCGACCTCTTTATGCCGGTGTTTCGACGGGTCCAGGAGATGCTGGGCCACACCGATGAAGAGGTACAGGAGAACATGGTGGCCTACCGGGTCATTGCCGACCATGGGCGCGCGGTGACCTTTCTGGTCGGCGACGGCGTGATCCCTGGCAACGAAGGCCGCAACTATGTGCTGCGGATGATCCTCCGGCGGGCTGCTCGTTTTGGGCGAAAGATTGGGTTCACAGACCTGTTCTTGAGTGACGTGGCCGAGACGGTGATTGAGATCTTTGGCGACCACTATACCGATCTTGGGCGCAGGCGTGAATTTATCCTAAACGTTATCCGCCAGGAGGAAGAGCGATTCCTGCGAACATTGGACGTGGGCTTGGTCCTGCTGGACCAGATCATAGATGAATTGGAGGGCAAGGGCCAGACCACGATACCAGGCGTCGACGCGTTTCGCCTGTACGATACTTTTGGCTTCCCGCTTGATCTAACCCGGGACGTGGGTCTGGAGCATGGCTTCACCGTGGACGAGGAAGGCTTTACCGCAGCCCTGGAAGAGCAGAGGGCACGGGGACGAGCAGCGCAGCAGTTCGCGGCAGTTGATGGTGAAGATCTCGAACGATACGCCCGGTTGGCGGAAGACCTGAAAGCCCAGGGCCGGATTGGGCCGGATGGCGTCGAGTACCTCAGCCGGGAAACTGTTGAGGTCGAGACTACTGTGCTCGCGATCCTGAGAGAAGGAGAATTGGTGAGTCGTGTGAAGGCGGGTGACGAGGTTGAGGTTGTGTTGGCAGCCACTCCCTACTACGTTGAAAGCGGTGGCCAGGTATCTGATACTGGCGTGGTGGCCCGGTACGCGGAAGGTGAAGACGACCCCCTGTGGGAGATCGAGATCGCTGGCATGTGGCAGCCGGTGCAGGGATTGATGGTTCACCGGGGGCGCGTGGTGGAAGGGCGGCCGGCGGTGGAGGATCCTGTTTGGGCGGTGGTGAATGCGGAACGCAGGATGGACATTGCCCGCAATCATACGGCGACACACCTGCTCCACAGCGAACTCCGCTATATTCTAGGCAAGCATGTCCAGCAGGCCGGTTCCTTGGTAGCCCCAGACCGGCTGCGCTTTGATTTTACCCACGGGGCAATGCTGACCCAGGATCAGCTGGATGCGGTAGAGCAATCGGTGAATGATGCCATCCTGGCCAACTATCCTCTGGACGTTGAGCACTCAACGTACCAGGATGCTGTGACTGCGGGGGCCATGGCCCTATTTGGCGAAAAGTATGGGGAACATGTTCGGGTCGTCAAGATTGGTGTGCCTGAGGAGCCTTTCAGCCTGGAACTATGTGGCGGTACCCACATCCAGCAGACCAGCGATATTGGCCTTTTCCGCATTGTCTCTGAAGGGAGTGTCGGGGCGGGCGTGCGGCGTATCGAGGCGGTCACCGGGCGAGGGGCCCAGCAACTGGTACAAGCCCGGCTCCGCGTACTTGATGATGCTGCCACCCACTTGGGCTCGCGTCCAGAGGAGGTGGATCGCGCCGTGCTCCGCCTGATGGGCGAGTTGCATGACCGGCAGAAAGAGATAGCCGACCTGCGGCGAGAACTTGCCCGGCTCGAGTACCACGGCTTGCTGCAGGAGGTCCAGGAAGTGAAGGGTGTACAGGTTCTGGCTGCGCGCGTGCAGGCGACTGACATGGACACGCTCCGGGAGATGACCGACTGGTTCCGAAACCAATTAGGGTCAGTTGTCATTGTGCTCGGTGCTGTCATTGACGACAAGCCCAACTTTGTGGCCGCAATCACCCCGGACCTGGTGGAACGGGGCTTGAAGGCTGGTACGGTGATCAAGCAGGTAGCGCGGGTCGTTGGTGGGGGTGGGGGCGGCCGGCCAACGCTGGCCCAGGCTGGCGGACGTGACCCGGACCGCCTGGATGATGCATTGGCCTTGGTGCCTCAAGTGGTTGGAGACCTTGTGGCTGATGACGAGCAAGGCTAGGGTCGCCGAGTAGGGCGGCGCTTGGGGGACGTTGCGGTGCGAGGTATCTGGCGGGGCTCGAGAAGCGGCGAGCGACGGGCAGCGTCTGTTGGCCTGTCAGCGAATTACTGTGTCGTGGACCCGGGAGCATCTCGGATCCGTCTCTTGTTGGTGGAAGTGGCCAATGGGCGGTCCACATTGTGGGGTTGGGATGAGGGGCCCAGCCTGATTCATGGCGGACTGCAGCGCCTCCTTCCGGTTTGCGAGGGGATGCTGGTTCGGGCCGAGGAGATGGCACTGGCTCGCATCCCGCGTTGGCCCCTGACAGACCAAATGCTCGTGGGATTGCCGGCATCAGAACTGCAGGCAGGAGCGTGGTCCGTGACTCAGAAGAGGGCCCTGCCGGAAAGCCCCATCGAGGAACAAGAGTTGTCCACGCTGTTGGGGAGGGCTCTGCGCCTGACCATGAACCAGCTACGAAGCGCTGCCCCGTCCGCTAGCATCGCTGGGCAGGGCAAGGAGAGGTCTCGCGCTCGCAAGGGGCCAGATTGGTTGCTGGTTGACGCAACAACGGTCTCCCTCGAAGTGGATGGCAAGGCGGTCACTGACCCGGTAGGTTTCCGGGGACGGGAAGTCGCTGCGACAGTTTTTGCTGCCCTGGCCCGGGTAGAGACCATCAATCTTTGGCGGCAGGTCGCAGAGGGCCTCGAGTTCTCGATGCTAACTGTCACAGCCGCGCCACTGGCCCTGGTGTCCAGCCTTTCCGAATCTCGAGGAATTCTTGTGGATGTTGGTGGGTCCACGACCAGTTTGACCGTGTGGCAGGCTGGAAAGCCGGTGGAGGTGTCATCAATACCTGTAGGAGCTACCATCCTGGCGCGTGCCCTGATGCAAACATGGGATCTCTCATCTGACGCCGCTGAACGCCTGATAAGGGCCTATGCATGTGGGCAACTGACCGACCGCGACAAGACTCAGGTGCTCGAGGCCATGTTTCCCGCACTGCGGACCTGGCTGGAAAAGACAGAGATCGCGTTGGCCAGGCTGCACCGGGAGAGACCCTTGCCCGAGCGACTGTATCTGCTGGGAGGAGGGAGTGGTTTGCCAGAGGTAATGGAGGCTGCCTGTGCCTTGGCTTGGAGTGAAGGACTGCATTTTGAGCGCTATCCACTGGTCGAGCGTCTGCGACCAACGGACGTGGTTGGCGTGATGAACCGTACCGATTTGGGCCGGGGGGCAGGAGATGTATCAGCCTTGGGGCTGGCTGCCTGGGCGGCAAACCAAAGTCGCCCCCAGGGCCGTCCGGCGCGCGTTCTTCGGGAGTTGTGTGAAGGACAGTGCTCGGGATAGGCTGTGAGCAGAGCGCGCCGGCTCGTCTGGGCTGCGTGGCGAGCTGTCCGTCCGGCCTTTTGCGAGAGATGATCTGCGGCTAGACAATGCATCAAGTCATCTACCTTGACGTTGGCGACGATTTACCTGCGATCCTCTACCTATTGGAGGGGGCGCAGGCCAAGCAGGTGCTGCTGGTGTTGCCCAAGGGCTACCAGCCACTCCGTGACCCCCTCAACCTGCGCGTTCTCAGACGCTATGCGGAAGACCAGGCCCTGGACGTGGCGCTTGTTACCCGCGATGGCCGTACGCGTCAAATGGCCAAGGAAGAGGGGATTGCTCTCGTTGGCTCTGTTCGGCAGGGACAGCGCGGCCGGTGGAGGAGCCGGGCCCCGCAGCGTTCGTCGGCGGAGAAGGCTGCTGTTGATCGCATGGCTGGTCTGCGCGCTGGCCGGGGAGACCCGGGATACGGCGATAGGGCGATCGTTTGGGCTGGCCGCCTTCTAGGCCTTGTGCTCTTTGTCTTCCTTCTGCTCCTGATTGTGGGGCTCGGGGCCATCCTGGTACCTGAGGCCAAAATTACCCTGGTGCCGTTCCGCCAGCCCGTCGAGACGACGCTTCAACTGCGAGCTGACCCCGAGGTGAGCAGGCCCAACTCCGCTGCCCTGACGATCCCGGCCCGCATCGTGGAGGTGCAGGTGGAACGGACGGGTGATATTGCCACTGTCAGCAAAAAAGATGCGCCGGACTTGCCGGCCAGCGGTATGGTGACCTTTATCAATCAGACTGTAGCCCCTCAGGAGATACTGACGGATACCCTCGTCCGCACATCCACAGGGTCCACTGTGCGCTTCAAGACCGTCACAACCGCTACCCTGGAGTCTGGCGTTGGGTCCAGGGCAGAGATCCAGGTCGAAGCCCTGGTGCCTGGCCCAGTGGGCAATGTAGCTGCGGCGACGATCACAGAGGTGGAAACCCCCGGATTGCGGGGCAAGGTTAGCGTTATCAACCAGGCGCCTACTGAAGGCGGTGGCGTCAAGCAGGTAGGCGTCGTCACCCGGGTTGATATGGATCGCCTCAAGGGTCAGTTATTTGAGGAGCTAAAGCAGCAGGCATTTCTCGAACTGCAGAGCCAGTTGAGCGAGCAAGAGTATCTGCCGCCTGAATCATTGACATTCGAGATCATGTCAGAAACTTACGATCAGTTTCTCGATACCCAGGCTGACGTGTTGCACTTGCAGATGCGTATTCTGGCCAGGGGCACGGCTGTGGACGAGGCCAATGCCAACCTGATGGCCTATGACACGCTGAAGGAAGAGATTCCGCCTACCTACGAGCTAGAGTCAGAGGAAGTGTCCTTTGATCTCAGCGACGAGGTGCGGATGGATGGCCGGGCGGTACTTGTCGAGGTGACAGCCTCAGCGCAGTTGGTAGCCGAAGTGGACCGTGGCGCTGCGCGCTCGGCCGCAGCCGGCTTGCCCGCTGAGGAGGCCAGCCAGATACTGGCAGACTCCTTTGCCCTGGACGCTCCACCCCAGGTGGAGGTGATGCCGGAATGGATCAAGCGCTGGGAGTGGCTGGATCGCGTACCTTTTCCACCCTTTCGCATTCAAGTGATCGTGCTGGAGTAGTGAGGGGCCCCTAGCTGGGTGCTGTGACTTGGGTTGCGACCAGAGGGCCACGACGGGGGCAGTTGGAAGGCTGTGAGGCAATGAGGTACCTGGCGCTGGATGTAGGGGATCGACGTGTGGGCGTTGCTGTCTCTGATGAGACGGGGCTAATAGCGACGCCACTGACCGTGATCCATCGAAAGTCCAAAGCGGAAGATTTCGCCAAGATAGCGCGACTGGTGCAGGAGCAGCGCGTCGGTGGCCTGGTGATTGGCCAGCCACTGAATGCTGATGGAAGCGCCGGACCTCAGGCTGCGCGTGTCGAGCGCTATGCCCTCGCTTTGGTTCAGGACCTGTGCGATGAGGGACTAGAAGTGACTGTGACTTTTTGGGATGAATATCTCTCCACCCAGCGGGCGCAGCAGGCGATGATCGCTGCCGGCCGCCGGTCCAGGGAGCGCCGGATGCAGATTGACGCCGCAGCTGCAGCCGTGATTCTTCAAGATTACCTGGACGAACAATGGCCTGGCCGGTCACTTCTGACTAGGGAGGAGACCAATTGACTGCTCTGCTGCCATGGCTCAAGATCGCGTCACTGGCCTGGCTAGGCGCTATGCTGCTGGTGATCTTGGCCGAGATCCGCCCGTTGCGGCAACTGGTCCCGGATTGGCTTCGCAACCTGTCGCGCGTTGTGGTCCTGGCCGGCACGGTGGGTGCCTTGACCCTGGCCGTGCTCTTGGGCGCCCAGTTGATGATCAGTGCGCTCGAGTCCAACACGCCCATCGAGAGCGGCCAGCCCATGGACCTGTCCTTCGACTCGGCTGATTCCTTCTTTCTTAGCCTCTACTTGAGTTCTCACCAGGAAGAGCTGAATCTCCCGGCCAGTGATGATCCCACACCGGTGACCTTTGTCGTAGAACCGGGTGAGACTGCAGCCGGCGTGGCGGTACGGCTGGAGGAGGAAGGACTGGTCGTGGATGGCGAGGTCTTTCGCCGGTTCATGACCTATCATGGGCTTGACGTGAGCCTGGAGGCGGGTACTTATTCACTGCAGGCGAATATGACCATGCACGAGATCGCCGAAGCGTTGCAGCACGCCAGCGCCGACACGGTCATGATCACGATTCCCGAAGGCTGGCGGGCAGAGCAGGTCGCTTGGCTGGTGGAGCAACAGGGCCTGATGCACGGAGACGATTTCCTGGACTATGTGCATACTGGTCAATACAATTATCCCTGGTTGGCCGACCGGCCCGCGGACGCCTCGCTGGAGGGTTATCTCTTCCCCGATACCTACGAGTTTCCGGCCCAGACAACACCAGAGGCTGTGGTAGATCTAATGCTGGCCATCTTTGATGCTCGGATTGTGCCCGAGATAGAGGGCCGGCTGGCCGGCCGGATGCTCTTTGATCTGGCATTGGGCGCCGAGCGGCCCATGAGCGTCCATGACGTGATGATCCTGGCTTCTATTGTTGAACGCGAGGCGGTGGTGCCAGAGGAGCGGCCCGTCATCGCCAGCGTCTACTATAACCGTCTGGATCCGGCCTTTGTCGAGGAGACGGCCCTGCGCTTGAGTGCTGACCCAACCGTGCAGTACGCCAAAGGCTACGACTCTGAGACCGGTTACTGGTGGAATCCCATGCTGCCTGGCGAGGGGCAGACAGTAGAGTCTCCTTACAATACCTTCATAGTGCAGGGACTCCCTCCAGGGCCGATCGCAAGCCCGGGCCTGGCATCTATCCTGGCTGTTTTGAACCCTGCCCAGACAGATTATCTCTATTTCCACGCCATCGGGGATGGATCCCACATCTTTGCCTCGACGCTGGAGGAGCACCTGAAAAATCAGGAGCAATACGCGCCATAGGAGCGCAAGGTGCTGCGTATCAAACGTGATGTACCGCGGTTCAGAAGCGTTGGTTCCCGTCTCCTGTACGGCGCGTCGGCAGTTGCTCGTACTGTGTTGCTTCCGGTTGCTTGTTGTGTATTGCTCGCTGGCTGTTCGTTACCGGGTAGTGTCAAACCAACGGTCAAGATAGGCCTGTCGGCGCCCTTTGAAGGCGTGCACCGGGATCTGGGTTACGAGGCGCTGTATGCTGTCCGTCTGGCGGTGCAGCAGAGAAATGAGGCCGGTGGGGTAGACGCGAGCTACTGGATCGAGTTGGTGGCCCTCAATGACCTTGATGAGCCAGAACAGGCAATCATCCAAGCGCAAAAGATGGCCATCGATTCTGGCATTCTGGGTGTGTTGGGTGGGTGGTCCGAAGAGACCGTCCGCGCGGCGGCGCCAGAGTATGAACGGTCGGGCCTGGCTTTCCTGACTCCGGTAGCCAGTTCTAAAGGCTACCAGCTTTCGCAGGCAGAGGATCTGGCCTTCATGGACGCGTATCTGGCGCTCTCTGGTGGTGCACCGCCAGGCGTCGTTGCGGGCTGGGCCTACGAGGCGACAAATCGCTTGTTGGATGCCCTGGACGCAGCAGCTCGATCCGAGAGGCGACCCTCCCGAACCGGTGTCCAGAGGGCACTGACCGTAGATCCAGGGCAATAGCTACTATCTAGGGGTGAGTATGCGCATCTTGATGTTCTCTTGGGAGTATCCACCATACGTCGTGGGCGGGTTGGGCAAGCATGTTGCGGAACTACTTCCACCCCTGGGCGACCTCCCCAGGGTGGACCTGCACCTCGTTACGCCTGCTTGGGGAGGTGGTGAGCCACTGGAACGAGTGGGCCGGGCCACGATTCACCGTGTTCCAACCACTGTTATTGGAGACGATTTCTACGCCGGTGCAAGAGAGACAAACCTCCTCCTGGAGGCCTATGCCCAGCAACTCTGGGAGGATGCGGGCCCCTTCGATTTGGTCCACGTTCATGATTGGCTGGTGGCTTTCGTGGGCGTTGCGGTAAAGCGCAAATACGAGGTTCCATTGCTGAGCACGATCCACGCAACCGAGCGCGGGCGCGGGCGCGGCTTTCTGGCCAGCGCCCAATCACGGTCCATCAACCAGGTAGAATGGTGGCTGGCCCACGAGTCTTGGCGCGTCATCGCCTGCAGCGAGTATATGGCTAGCGAGATCTCTGACTACTTTCAGTGCCCCGGGGACAAGATCGACGTCATCCCCAATGGTGTGGAGACGACGCGCTTTGACCTGCTGGAGGGCCAGGATTTCAGACACTTCCGTACCAAGTATGCTCTGCCCCTTGAGGAGATCATCTTCTATGTAGGGCGTGTGGTCTATGAGAAAGGCTTGCAGGTTCTGGTGCGCGCTCTGCCTATCGTTCTTGCCCAGCAGCCATCAGCCAAAGTTATCATTGCTGGCAAGGGCCCGGAGCTGGAGTCCTTACAGGCGCTGGCCCTGCGCATGGGGGTGGGAGAGAAAGCGCTGTTCACTGGTTTCATCTCGGACGAGGACCGGGATCGCCTCTTCAAGGTCGCGGACTGTGCCGTATTTCCCAGTCTGTACGAGCCCTTTGGCATTGTCGCCTTGGAGGCCATGGCAGCCAAGTGTCCTGTTGTTGTGACTGAGGTGGGTGGCCTGCAAGAGGTGGTTCAGCATGCAGAAACCGGTATCACCGTCTATCCAGACGACCCCGGCTCGCTGGCCTGGGGTATCCTGCATACGTTACAGCATCCCCGGTGGTCGGCCGCCCGGGTGGAAAACGCCTATCGGGTTGTACGCGAGGAGTTCAACTGGGAGCGCATCGCGAACTTGACCCGCAGCGTGTACCGGGAGGTCATTGCCGAGCGGACGATTTTGGACTGGTAGAGCAAGGTTCAACTGATAATGCGTTGGATCAGCGGCGGTGGCTCGACAGGTTCGTCGCTCCATCGGTAGGCCGCCAGCAGCCGCTGCCGCGCCCCTGCTACCTTTGCGCAGTCGTTGGCATGGATGGTCAAGAGGGGGTAGCCTTCTTCTACGCGACTCCCTATCTTTGTGTGGAGCACGACGCCGACAGCGTGGTCGATTTCGTCACTCTTCCTTGCGCGACCACCGCCCAGGAGCATGGAGGCCAAGCCTACTTCTCGGGCATCCAGTGCAGCCACGTATCCGGAGCGGGGAGCTGCTACGTCCTGGATGCAGTTCGCAGGGGGCAACCTCTCTGGATCATCGAGGAAGGCCACCTCGCCCCCCTGGGCCGAGATCCAAGCTCGAAATTTGGCCAGGGCTTGACCTCCGTCCAGCAATTGCTCCATCCGCTCAGTCGCTTCCGCTTCGTCACGGACCCGGCCGGTCATCAGCAGCATTTGGCTGGCCATGACCAGGCAGTGTTGCCGAAAGTCAGCTGGCCCGCGAGCCTGAAGGGTGTCCAGCGCTTCTTTGACTTCAAGGGTGTTGCCCACAGCACAACCCAGGGGTTGGTTCATATCAGAGATAACGGCTCGTACCTTGCGCCCAACGCCGCGGCCAATGTCGACCATAAGGTCGGCCAGATCGACGGCATCCTGTTCGGTCTTCATAAATGCTCCCTGGCCTACCTTTACGTCG
The DNA here is from genome assembly GCA_963783445.1 of uncultured Chloroflexia bacterium. Taxonomy (GTDB): domain Bacteria; phylum Chloroflexota; class Anaerolineae; order JAAYZQ01; family JAAYZQ01; genus CAWANP01. The sequence goes on from CAWANP010000006.1 coordinate 19,081, forward strand.
AGCACCACACCGTTGGCCCCGGCCGCGATCTTTTTGCTCATGATTGAGCTGGAGATCAGGGGCGGGCTTTGCACTGTAGCTGTCACATCTCGGAGAGCATAGAGCTTGCCATCGGCCGGCGCTAGTTTTGCCGACTGGCCCGTGACTACGATGCCTATGGAATCAAGCTGGCGACGAAACTCGGCTGGACTCAGGTCTGCCCGAAACCCCGGGATTGCCTCGAGTTTATCGAGGGTACCTCCTGTGAATCCCAGGCCTCGTCCCGAGATCTTGCCAACGTGTACACCCGCCGCGGCCACCAGAGGAGCGACCACGAGTGTTGTCTTGTCGCCCACACCTCCCGTGGAGTGCTTGTCGACTATAAAGCTGGCGATATCCTGCAAGTCCAACTGTTCGCCAGAGCGGACAATGGCCATCGTCAGGTCGATCGTTTCCTGGCGATCCATGCCACGGAGGAGGACAGCCATCAGCCAGGCCGCCACCTGGTAGTCCGGGATGGCGCCCTGGCAGAACCCCTGAACGAAAAAGTCAATCTCTTCCGCACTGAGCACCAGACCGTCGCGCTTGTGTGCAATGACGTCAACCGCTCGCATTGGACCCTCCTGGCGTCAGTATAGCATACAATAATAGATTGTAAAAGTCTCAATGGTTGTGGTATAATGGAGTGGGTATTCACCGGGCTGGAAAGGGATAGCTATTGACTGATCAAGAAAGCGTGTCGTCAGACTCGTGCATCGTCGTTGGAGGAGGGTTAGCGGGCAGCGAGGCAGCCTGGCAGGCCGGGGAGCACGGCCTGGACGTGACGCTGTACGAAATGCGCCCGCAGACCATGACCCCTGCCCACCTTTCAGACCAGCTTGCCGAGTTGGTTTGCTCCAATTCCTTGGGGTCCAATCTCATCGACCGGGCGCCAGGTCTGCTGAAGGAGGAGCTGAGGCGTCTGGGTTCGGTTGTTATTGCCTGTGCAGACGCTACGGCTGTGCCGGCCGGGGGCGCCCTGGCTGTCGACCGGGATGCCTTTGCCCAGATGGTTACCCATCGCATCAGCGCCCATCCTCGCATTACGTTGCGGCGCGAAGAGGTTCGCAGGATCCCACAGGGCCGGCCGGTTGTCCTGGCCACGGGCCCGCTCACTTCCCCGGAGCTGGGCTCCGCACTCGCCTCCCTGACGGGCTCTGAGCATCTCTACTTTTACGATGCGATGGCGCCCATTGTCACGGCTGAGTCGGTCAACATGTCGGTGGCATTCCGAGCCAGCCGTTATGGACAGGAGGGGAGGGAGGGCGACTATCTGAACTGCCCCATGAACCAGGCCGAATATGAGCTTTTTGTCGCAGCGCTGCAAAACGCGGAAACCCTCCCACTTCGCGACTTTGAGCGCGAGGATCCCAAATTCTTTGAGGCATGTCTGCCCGTAGAAGTACTGGCTGGACGAGGACTCAAGGCGCTGGCTTTCGGCCCGCTCAAACCGGTGGGGCTGACCGATCCCCGCACCGGCCGCCGACCTTACGCCGTGGTCCAATTGCGCCAGGACAACCAGGCTGCGACTCTATACAACTTGGTAGGATTCCAGACGAATCTCAAGTGGGGCGAGCAGGAGCGTGTGTTTCGACTCATCCCTGGTCTGGAACAGGCTGACTTTGTCCGACTAGGCCAGATGCATCGCAACACCTATATCAACTCGCCGACTCTGCTCTACCCTTCGATGCAGTTTCGCCAGCGGGATGACCTCTTTTTTGCTGGCCAGGTGACCGGCACAGAGGGCTACATCGGTTCAGTAGCCAGCGGTCTGGTGGCTGGGCTCAATGTGGCCCGTCACGTGGAGGGACAACGAACTTTTGCATTCCCCAGGACAACAATGATTGGGGCTCTGTGCCACTATGTTTGCAGCGCGACAGCTGGCAGTTTCCAGCCTATGAAAGCCAACTTTGGTTTGTTTCCTCCGCTTGATCTGCCGGTGCGCAAGAAGCGGGAGCGCTACGCTGCCTACGCGCGTCGGGCCTTGGCAGACTTGGAGACTAGCGGGCAGGTTGAGATCGGCTAAATTAATCAATTATTGTGTATACTCTGTGAAATTTGCCTTAATCGAGATGATAACTTGACAAAACGACAGAATATGATATAATTGGCGATGCCGGAAGATCGTATTCGCCTCCGGCTGCATGCTGGCATGGGGTCTAGGACATGGGGGGAAGAGCATTTCCTCCCAACGTCCTCCTCTAAGAGGATTGCAGATCGAGATCATTATGTTATAATTGATGGTAAACTAGGTTGCGTAGGCGTTTCTCTCTTCAGGTTCAGTCTGAATGCTATGGCCCTCGTCTCATACTGGCGATATTGAGAGAGACGGCAGAGACTGGTTCCTGGTACAGTTATCGGCCACTTGAGATGGCCAGGTTGATGTAGATGAGCGCCGCGCAACTCTTGTCCAAAAGGAGGTTAAGGAGCATGAAGCAAAAACGGACCCTAGTCCTCTCACTGGTTCTGGCCTTGATCACTGCAGTGATTGCTGCGCCGGGGATTCAGCTTGCTGGTGGATCGACGGAGCGCCTGGCCAATGGCAGCTTTGAGGACGGCTTCTATTCCACGCCGGCCGGTTTTGTGGGCAAGCATTGGCAGTGGTTCCACAATGGTGGTCGGGCCTCCTATGGTTTCTATGATGAAACCTGGGCGCCGGTCATCTACGACGGGAAGCATTCGACGCTGATCGAGATTAATACCTACGATCAGAGCGGGTCTGATGCGGATCGCTATGCTGGCATCTACCAAACGGTGGCCGTGGTACCGGGTGAAACCTACGATCTGTCCATGCACGGCATGTTGCGAGCCTTGGAAGATGATCCCGATCGAGCAGGCTACAACTACCGCGTCGAGTATGGTATTGACTATAACGGAGGCGATAGCTGGCAAGACGTGACTGAATGGTACGAGCTTCCCTGGAATGAAGTCCATCCTCGCTTGACACCGGGTTCCATGGAGTCTTTTTCCACCTCGATCAAGGCCACCAGCGACCGGCTGACCCTCTACGTCCGTGCCTGGAAAAAGTGGGGTACGGCAATGCGGGAATTGGACGTTAACGTGGATGCCATCAGCCTGAAGGGTGCGATGCCGGTGGATGTGGATGAAGGCAAGGAGAAGCCATCTACCTCCGATGATGCCACCCAGCCAGATACCGATCCTGGACTGACAGTCTTTTATGAGGCGCCAGCTTTCCCTGTCAAGGGCTGGGAGTATACCATTACTGTGGAAGCCAGCAACGATGTGGGAGTCACCAAGTTGCAGCTCTTCAATGGCAAGGGCAAAATCGGTGAGGTCACCTATGAGGTAGGGCCGTTGAGTGTGTCTCATGATTTCGTGTGGCAGCCGGAAAAGAGGGGGAAGCAGAAGCTCAGCGCCGTGGCCTACGATGTGGGTGGCGCCGTGGCGAAACACAAAGTTCAGGTCGTTGTTGGCAAGCCGGGCTGGTTCTTGGCGAATGGAAGTTTTGAGGAAGGTTTTTACATGACCGCCTTTGGCAAGGTCGGCAATGAGTGGGGGTCGTTCAACAATGGCGGTCCTGCCAGCTATGGCTACTACGATGATATTTGGCCACCCGTGGTTGAAAAGGGCGAACACTCGCAGCTAATCGAGATCAATACCTACGGCCGGAGTGGGTCCGAGCCAGACCGGTACTCGGGAATCTTCCAGACCGCGGAGGGATTGACCGTTGGGGCCACGTATGAACTATCGTTTGACGGCATGCTGCGAGCTCTGGCGGATGACCCAGACCTTGAAGGCTACAACTACCGTGTGCAATGGGGCTACACAACCGACGGCAGTACCAATTGGAGGGAAGTGGAGAACTGGGTAGAAGTCCCCTGGAACAAAGTCTATCCCAGGACAGATCCAGGCAAGATGAAGGGCTACACCACCCAGTTTGAGGCGCCGTCCAGCGAGATCACACTCTTCATCCGCGCCTGGAAAAAGTGGGGCACGGCCATGAAGGAGCTGGACTTTAACGTGGACAACGCTAAACTGATCGGCTATAAATAGCCCGTGAAAGGGGCGACTAATCTGTGCCGCGGAGGGCCAGGCCTGGCCCTCCGCGGACTCTTTTTTTTAGTAAGAAGATACAGCCAAGGTTGCAGCCATGACCGATCTTGGATCTCCTCATAGAAGGACGCCAGAGCAAGAGTTGGCGGATGCAGGGGGCCTGGTACCGTCGCTGAACAGGGCACAGGCTATCCGTATTGTCACTCGCCGGTTGGAGCTACTGGTTGGGGGGATCCGCCTCTCGAGAAGCGGCATTTCCCGCTTGGCGCGCTACCTTGGCAGCCAGCAGTTTTCTGCTGGCGATGTGATCCTCCAGTACGGTGAGCGGGGTGATTTCATGGGCCTCGTTGGTACCGGACAGGTGGCCGTGTACGATCCCCCCGAGGATGAATCCCCTGCACTCCTTGACGATAGTGCGCTGGCGCTGCTTCTACAGCCTGGGAGCACCTTTGGCGAGGCGATGCTGCTCGACGGCCGTCCTTGTGGCAGCACCCTCTGCGCGGTCTCAGACATCGATCTCTATGTGCTTAGTCGCGATGACTTCCTGGCGGTGGCTGCGCAGAGATCATCGAGGCCCCGGCGCGCTTCCAGCCCCTGGTGGCTTTGGCTTGTGCCTCTGGCGTTGTTGGCGGTCATTGCTCTGTCAGTCGCCGGAGTCTATTTTACATCAACCTTGTTGAATGGCCCTATGGCATATGGGACTCAAGGCAATGCTACCGCTGCCTCTGACCCCGGCAGTGACGCCATCCTGGTTGTCGCGCCCAAGAATGGACAGGCAGTACGAGTTGCTGACCCGATTATGGTCCAGGCCATGTTGACAGCGCCGGAGGTTTCCCAGGCCGAACTGCAGGTGGATGGGTGGTCGCAAGGGCGGCAGATCAACGATGATCCGGAAACGATCCCCTGGCTCCCAGAGTGGGTTTGGGAGGATGCAAGTCATGGCTCTCATGTTCTTGCGATCCAGGCCCATGCTTTGGGAGGAGAGATCGTCGTATCGGCACCGGTAACAGTCACCGTGGTACCATCGGGAACATTGGCCTTTGCCAGCAACCGTGATGGGCCCTATGGTGTCCTTACGATGACCAGTGATGGTCGTCGCCTGGCCCGTCTTACCCTGGGCCCCGGGGACAGCCGCCAGCCCGCCTGGGGTACTGCCAACACCCTGGCCTTTGTAGACGAGCCAGTGACTGGCCAGACCCTGATCCGCCAGATGGCGCTTGACGGAGTAGCGGTTCAGGATGTGGTTGCTGGCCGGGAGCCGGCCTGGACACTGGACGGAGCACTCCTGGCCTATGCCTCATCGGTAGAGGGTGTGAGCCAGGTTTTCGCGTACAGAACTGGAGAAGGGGCCCCGATACAAGTGACAGACGAGGACACGTATGCCGGCCAGCCGGCCTGGTCCCCGGACGGGACAACCCTGGCATACGTGGCTGACCGGGATGGCAACTGGGATATCTGGGTCGCAGCGTCAGATGGTGGTGAGCCACGACGCCTAACAACGGACCCGGCCATGGACTGGGCACCGGCTTGGTCGCCCGATGGAAGCCAACTGGCTTTTGTCTCCGATCGAGGGGGGAGCCATCAGATCCATGTTCTACCGGTGGATGGCGGTGGCGCGAGACCGTTGACCGACCTGCTCCAGGGCGCCGAGTCGCCAGCCTGGTCGCCAGATGGCCTCTGGCTGGCCTTTGTGGCCTATACGGGGGAAGGTCAGGGCATCAATGCGCGCGAGATCTACCTCATGCGGGTCAGTGGCCAGGACCAGGTCCGTCTCACACACAATGCCTTTGACGATTCGCAGCCTGACTGGCGCCGGATACCCTGATAGGAGCCTGCTTCGAGCCGCAGTTCATTTGCTTTTTGGCCTCACTGCGGCTACAATGAACACATGCCAACTGACGGGCTTCCCCTATCGCGGCGCCGCTTCTTGCTGGGCGCCGGTGCAGCAGCGCTGGCTGCGTTTCTATCGGCTTGTGGTCTTCCCGTGGATGGTTCCCCGACCAAGACGCAAGGATCGGCCCCGCTAGGCTCTGGGACGTCTAGTGACCTGGTCCGTCCCGCCCTGCCAAGTACGACGCCTACCCGCACAGCGACCGCGACGCCAACATCAACCTCGACTGCCCAGGCAACGGCTACCCGTGCTGACCTTCACCAGCAGGCCGCCCTGATGGACTCGCCTTTGGCGCCGACGGCCACGGATGCCCCTCCGTCTCCGACGCCACCCCCTTCGCCGACGCCGACGCCAGCAGCGACGCCTTTTCCGGCGGGGCCCCCAAGCAAGCTGGGGCTGTTCGTGGGCTGGTATCACAACCAGATCATGGAACTCATTGATACCCGCAATGTGGCAGTGCTCAAGACCCTGGAACTAGATCCGACCTTTTTAGCCGAAGTGAAAGCCCGCTCGCCAGAAACGCTCATCGTTGGGCGGGTGACGCTGGGACAGCTTGACCTGAACCACCCCGACCTTCAGAGCGAGGCTCGCCGTGCTGTCGATGCAGTTTTGCCCCTAGCGCTCGATGAGCGCCGGGTTGGATTGGTCGATGCCTGGGAGGGATTCAATGAGCCCGTGCCAGGCAATGAGGAGCAGATGCGAAGGCTGGCCAGCCTGGAGGTTGAGCGTGTGCGCTTGTTGGCAGAAAACGGACTGCGCGCCGTAGTGGGAAACTTTGGTACGGGTCAACCGTCTCTAGAGTTGTGGCCGGCTTTCCGCCCCGCCTTGGAGGCGGCCCAAGCCCACTCGGGCTACCTGGGCTTGCACGAGTATTCGGCCCCGACAATCTGGTTTAACACCAACCGCGCTCCCCTGGATTTTGGTGTGGCTGCATCCGACGAGGGCTGGCTGACCCTGCGCTACCGCAAGGTCTATGGTCAGTATCTGATCCCCTGGGGGTTGCGCTTGCCCTTGGTCATTACCGAGTGTGGGGTGGATGGATTGGTGAGTGACAGGCCCGGTCCGCAGGGCAATGGTTGGAAGGACTTTGCTGGCTTTTGGGCGGAGATGGGCATGGGCCAGGATGCAGCTGGCAACTATGTTGAGCAGTTGGCTTGGTATGACGGCCAATTGCAGTTGGACGACTATGTGCTGGGAGCTACGGTATTTGCCATGACTGCCTTTGAGGAGTGGCGCAGCTACGAACTCAAAGGCGAGGCAGCAGCGATATTGCAGCAGTACCTCTCGGTCCATCCCCCGCGCTAGCAGCCTACCGAGACACCCGCTCAGGGGCGCTTTCTGCCGTCTGGCAGGGTAGCGCCCTCCAGTGATGCCGCTTGGGCAAGCTGATCATCATTGATCTTTGCCCCTTCCAGGGATGCTCCGCGAAGGCACGCGTCCTGCAGATGCGCCCCCTCCAGATCGGCCTCTTGTAGGGCTGCTAGCTCCAAGTTGCTTCCACGCAGATTCGCCTTGTCCAGTCTGGCCTCCTCCAGGTTAGCTCCCCACAAGCTGGCATTCTCCAGATTGGCCCGGCTCAGGTTGGCCGCCTCCAGGATGGCCCCCTCCAATGTGGCTGCTTTCAGACTAGCCCGGCTTAGGTTGGCGTCGCGAAGGTTAGCGCCTGCCAGCCTGGCCTCTTGCAGCACCGCCTTCTTCAGCGATGCTTTGCTCAAGTTCGCCCAGCGAAGGTCAGAGTCGGAGAGGTCGGCCGCATCAAGGTTCGCCTCACTGAGATCTGCGCCGCTGAGGTCAACTCCGCACAGGGCAGCCCCTTTCAGCTCGGCGCCTTGGAGATTGGCGCGGGTAAAAGAGCGCTCACCGGCCTGGTAGCGTTCTAGCAACTCACGTGCGTCCATGGCTATAGCTCCTCGACCCGGCCCGCATCCGGCTATTCAAACTCAGTGCCGATGTGCTAGTGCCGCTTCACACTACAGATGTGGGCACTTTGGTCGCTCGCATCGGGTCCGTGACCCGATGTTTCATGCTGAAAGGAGCAGAAACCGCCATGTCCGTGACCTGGCTTGAGCAGAGAAAAGCCAGGGTCTGTTTTGTGAAGGGTCACTAGGGAACCTGCTCGCTCGGGCTGTTGCTTGTCTCAGCCGGAGTCTCTTGCTCAGGCTCCTCTGTCGATTTCTCCTCTTTCGTTTTCAGGTTCTCAGCAATCTGTTCCAGGCGCGCCATCACACGTCCGTGAACCGAGTCTGCAGGGTAGTCGCCTTCCTTCTGAATGTCGCCGGCCGGTACTCCGGTCAGAATCTTCAGGCCCTCGTCAATGGTGCGTACGGCGTAAATGTGGAATTTGCCATCCTCCACGGCTTGGATCACATCAGTGTGGAGCATCAGGTTCACCACGTTCTGTGCAGGGACCATCACGCCCTGTTCTCCGGTCAGCCCCCGCTGTAGGCAGGTCACGTAAAAGCCCTCTATCTTTTCATTGACCCCGCCGATTGGCTGCACGTTGCCATGCTGATCCACAGAACCAGTGACAGCAATCCCTTGTTTCAAGGGCAGTCCACCTAGGCTGCTGAGCAGGGCGTACAGCTCTGTCGAGCTTGCACTGTCGCCCTCAATGCCTTCATACAGTTGTTCGAAAGAAATAGTTGCTGACAGGCTGAGGGGATTCTTGAGGGCGTACTTTCCGCCCAGGTACCCCGTTAGGGTGAGTAGCCCCTTATCATAGATGCGCCCACTCATCTTGGCCTCGCGGTCCAGTGAGATGACACCTGACCGGCCGGTATAGGTGCGGACAGTGATGCGCGAGGGCTTGCCAAAGCTATAGTTGCCCAAGGATAGGACAGCCAGACCATTGACCTGGCCCACTGCTTCGCCCTCGATATCCACGCGAATGGCCCCCTCATCGATCAGTTCCTGCATGCGCTCTTCGGCTCGATTGGCTCGTTGGATCTGGGCATCGAGGGCCTGCTGGATGTCGCCTGCGGTCGTCCGATCGCGGCCTGCATGCCTCGCCCAGTAGCTTGCTTCACGGATCAGGTCGGCGATTTCACCAAAGCGCGTGGTTAGCTTGGACTGGTGACCAGCCAGTCGCGAGCCATATTCCACGATCCGTCCCACTGCCTGTGCCTCAAAGTGTAGGAGCTTCTCCTGATGGCAGCGCGCGGCAACAAACTGCGCATAGTATTGGCAGGTTTCTGGGGTGCGCTCAAAGTCAGTGCCAAAGTCAGCCTGGACCTTGAACAGCTTGCGGAAATCTTCGTCGTGTTCGTGTAGTAGGTAGTAGGCCAGCGGATCGCCGATAAGTACCACCTTGAGGTCCAGGGGAATGGGTTCGGGCTCTAACGTTACGGTCGAAACTACCCGCAACTGAGATCCTGGTTCCTCCAGTTGGACGGAGCGGTTCTTGAGCGCCCGCTTCAAAGCATCCCAGGCCAGAGGATTCGTCAAGAGTCCCTGCGTTTCGACCACCAGGTAGCCGCCATTGGCCCGATGCAGACAGCCGGGCTTGATCATGGTAAAGTCTGTGACCAGCGCCCCGAACTCGGCCTGGTGCTCAATGCGACCGAGCAGGTTCGGGTAGGTGGGGTTGGGTTGGAAGATGACGGGCGCGCCCTTCTGTTCGCTATTGTCAACGATAACGTTCACGGTGTACCGTTTCAAGAGTGCTTCGCGCTGGCCTATCTTCATTCCGGCCCCAGGCCCCCCTGGACGCTCTTCCTCGCCTCTGAAACCTCGCACATTTTCCACAATGTCGGCTTGGACCGCCTGCAGATACTCGGGGACTTCGTCCAGGCCTCCGTGTTTTTCCGCGAGATCGTCGATGAATGGGCTTACAGCGGAGTCGGAGATCTCCCGGTCAAAGCCCTGTAGGCGCCTCCGGGTCCCCTTTTCCAGGTCGCGGATGCCACGCATTGTTTCGGTCATCTCGCTTTGTAGGGCTCGCTGGTTCTCTTCCAGGCTCTTGCGTGTTGGCTCGTCCAGTTGCTGATATTCCTCGGGCGTAATTACCTGCCCGTTGAGTACTGGCGCCAGTCCAATCCCCCTTGCAGTCTGCAGTAGCGTGAACCCCCGCTCATTGGCCGTATTCTCCAGCTGGGAAAGCGCCTCATTGCGCCGCTCCTGCATCTCGCGGACGATGCCCTCCTTTTGCTGCTCATACTCTTTGCTCTCAAAGATCCTGGGGATCTCGCGCAGCAGGTCGTCCACCAACTCTTCCATGTCGCGGCGCAGCTCACTAGCAGTGCCTGATGGCAAAGCGATGGCGTTAGGTCTGTTGGCATCACCGAAATTGTTGACGTAGACCCAGTCTTCGGGGACTGGCTGACTGGCAGCGACACGGTCAAGTAGCGTATGGATGGTGGTGGCTCGACCAGTGCCTGTGGAGCCAAGGGCATAGATGTTGAAACCAAAGCTGGCAATGCCCACACCGAAATCAATTGCTTGGACCGCCCGGTCTTGGCCAATAATCGACACCTCACCAGGCAGAGACGCGGTGGTCTCAAAGTCAAGTCCGGTTACGTCACAGGGCTTCCACAGCTCGCCGCTTGCCAGTTCTTGGGGTTGCTCACTCATAGTGCTTCTGTTGCCTCCATGGCTGCTGCAAGGATTATAGCTCTTGGGACGAAGGCTGTCAAGGCATGGATACTGTGCATTGGCTATCTCCCAGACCGCTAGTGCTGGTCAAGCCAGTACCATCGCAAATGCCGCCTGAGCCGGTGTCATAGGTCGCGCATGGTCCTACTAGCCCTATCGCTGCCTGGTTCTGGCCCGACTGTGTGCGGACGAATGCACGGCTCGGATGCTCGATCTCAGCAGGTACCCCTGTGCCTGCCCTCTGGGACCTGCGGCCAGGGGGCAGGCTGTCCCTGGCTTCAAAGTGTTTCAGCCATCTTCATTCTGTATTTGATAGCCCAGTCTTGTTGCTGTAGCTTTCCTCGACGGCCTCAATTTCTACTGCCAGGTACAGGACCCTCTGGCGTACCGTGTCACGGGGGGCCAGGTAGCGTTCCAGGAGACCGGGCGGCTGCACCGTGGCAGCCGAAAAACCAGTGCTTTTGTGTTTTCCAGCCAATGGGAATTGACAGCATTTTTGCCTCAAGGTATAATGAGTTGCTAGTTTCGAATCAAAGGGAGCATAGAAGCGTGAGTGTTGACACAGCGATCTCACTTGCCGAGATCACAGCAGGACAAGAGTTGGAAGGCGCGGTCAAGAGGGTAACTCTGTCGGGTGCCATCTTGGACGTGGGTGCGCAGGTGGATGGCCTGTTGCACATCTCTGATTTGGGAGACAAGTCGATCACCCGAACCTCCGACAAGCTGGCCGTGGGCCAGACGGTGGCGGTATGGGTAAAGCGCGTGGATCTGACCGGTGGACGGCTCAGCCTGACCATGGTGCAACCGCCAAAGTTCACCTGGGCCGATCTAAAGCCAGGTCTCAAGACCGAGGGCAAGGTCGTCCGCCTCGAGAAGTTTGGCGCCTTTGTGGACGTTGGCGCCGAGACGGATGGGTTGGTACACATCTCCGAGATGGGGACCGGCCGGGTCAGCAAGCCCTCCGATGTCGTGTCTGACGGCGACATGATCACGGTTTGGATCAAGGATGCCGATCGCAAATCGCGACGCATCAGCCTGTCGATGCTAGAGCCGCCGGAAGTTGATATCCGGAGCCTGCAGCCAGAGACGGTGCTCACCGGCAAAGTCGTGCGTCTCGAGAGCTTTGGCGCTTTTGTAGACATTGGCGCCGGGCGCGATGGCATGATCCATGTGTCCGAGATGGGGCGTGGCTATGTTGGCAACCCCTCCGAGATCATGTCAGTGGGCGATGAGATCCAGGTCCGGGTGATGGAGGTGGATGCTCGACGGGGCCGCATTTCTCTGAGCATGAAGGACTTGCCCGCCGAGGCATATGTCATGGACGAGGAGCAGGAAGAGCTGCCCAGTTCCATGGAACTGGCTTTGCGCGATGCTATGGAGAGGGAGGGAATGCCACTTCCCTCCAAGAAGCAGCAGCAACGGCATCAAAAGAAATCGAAACGGCGGCGTACTTGGGATGAGGATGATCTCTATTCCCGGACGCTGAGCATGCACCAGGACTAGATACTGCGCTGGCCTTCTAGTATACTGGAGAACTTTTAGCCCTTTCCTTTTGCATGGAAGGGGCTTTTTGCATGTACGAGAGACCCAATGCAGCAAAGGCTAGGACTCGGCCGCGCTCCCTTTATTGGCAGTGGCTACGATCAGACGCAAGAACCCGCCGAGCTTGCTATCCACCCGCTCAACCAGGAACCCAGCCTGGGCCAGGTTCTCTTCTGTCTCCCGGTTCAGGTGACACCGTCCGTTGAACGCGTACCAGGGGATGTTTGCCAGATCCGATATCTGGGACAGGCCGGCGCGATGGGGTCGCATATGCTCCAGGAGGAGCAACTGCCCTCCAGGCGTCGTGAGCACGCGCATCAATTCGTTCAAGGTTCGCCGCAGATCGACGACACTGCACAGCACCAGGCTGGCCACGACAGAATCAAAGCAGCCTGCCGGAAAAGTCAGGTTCTCCACATCAGACTGGCTAAAGTGAACGGGGCGGTTGAGTGCCTGCGCTCTCTGTGCTGCAAAGCCCAGCATGTCGGCGCTTTCATCGATAGCGGTCAGGCGAACTGAGGGGTGGTAAAAGGGCAAGTTGGCCCCTGTACCCACACCGATCTCCAGCACCCTGCCCCGGGCCCGCGGGAGAAGTTGGCCGCGCATCTCCCGCAGCCACAGTTTTTCCAGGGGCGCCATGCCCCGGTCATAGGGCGCGGCAATGCGATCAAAAGTATTACTCTCAGCCTGTGCCATTCGAGCCCTGCGCCGTCAGCATCTCCAGCTCTTCCTCGAGATCCTCGAGTTCAATGATCATGGCCGCCGGCACCGAGTGCTTGGGGAGTCGAGCCTCCAGTTCGGAGATCTGCTTCTTCAGTTGGGCGATCCGTTCGTTATTGCTCATGACCACTTCTCCTATCGTTGGCGGGTGCCTATCGGGCGACTAGACTTCAGGCGGGAACCAACACCTGACTTTCCCTGTTGTGAACTTGACAGGCCCGCAACCCTCTGCTATACTGTAGCCGATACCCCTATGGGGTATGTCGATGTGATGCATATCTTATCATGATATAGGCTTTTTGTCAACGTTGCGGATGGTTGATGGGCCGAAAACTGGAGGGGCTGATGCCTGGTCTGCTACAAACGTTGTTTGGCAAGAAAGAGGATGGGAATTCGGAGGCTGCTACGGCCGATAGTTATGAGGCGCTTGCCAATGGGAACGGCGATTCTGATGCCATGGATGATGTGGATGCTGACGCCACTGCGTCTGGTGCTGAGCCGATCCATGTTACCGATGATACTTTTGATGAGCAGGTAGGGAGTTCGTCCTTGCCCGTGTTGGTTGATTTCTGGGCGCCCTGGTGCGGCCCGTGTCGCATGGTAGCCCCGGTGGTAGAAGATCTGGCCAGGGCCTACGACGGACGAGCCCTAATGGCCAAGGTGAACACTGATGAGAATGTCCAGGTGGCCAGCAAGCTGGGCATCATGGGCATTCCAACGCTGATCTTGTTCAAGGATGGACAGGAGATAGATCGGGTGGTTGGCTACGTTCCCCAGCGCGTGCTGGAAGAGAAGCTGAACGCGGCGCTGAACTAGGAGGTCTAGGTGCACGCTTTTCGGGACAAGATGGGCCGTTTTTTTCGGGAGAACTGGCTCTTCCTACTGGTTGTTGGCGGAGTCATTGCAGCTTTCTTGGCCCTCCGTACTCCCGCCAGTGCTGTGGACTCTGTTGCTGATGTTGATGCCCTGCTGCAGAATGGGCAGCCAACCTTCGTCGAGTTCTATTCCAACACTTGAGGCCCCTGCCTATTGGCAAAGCCTGTCGTGGACAGGCTGGAGCGAGATCTGGAGGGAGAAGCACTGGTGCTGCGTTTGAGTGCCTGGGGTTCGGTGGGCCGCCAGCTCGCCTCGCGCTATGGCGTGCGCGGTGTCCCCACGTTCTTGCTGTTTGATGGTTCGGGAAATGTGGTCCACTACCAGGTAGGGCGCCTGGACGCGGACCAAGTCAAGGCTCAGATTAACGCATTGGGGAGGTGAACCTATGCCCATCTACGAGTATACCTGCGGAGACTGCCACGAGCAGTTTGAAAAGTTTGTACGTTCCATGACGTCGACCGTTGAGGTCAAATGTCCTGTATGCGGGGGAATGCACGTCAAAAAGGGGTGGTCCACGTTTGGCACGGGAAGCGCGGGCTCAGGCTTTGATATGGCGGCATCTGCTGCCAGCAACTGTAGCCCGGGCGGCACCTGAGGCATTCCTCGCTGAGAGCCGTGGGCTCTCGTGATCCTAAGTTGCTGTTTTCGGCGCGGTTGGGGTTGAGAAGATGAGGCGGGCTATGGTGTTATCGTCTGAGACTCGAGAAGACATGTTGGCCAGGATGCGACGCATTGAAGGGCAGGCTCGTGGCGTGCAGAGGATGATCGCCGACGACAGAGATTGCCTGGACATACTGACACAGTTGGCCTCGTTGCGTTCGGCGGCCTACAGTGTCAGCGTCGCATTGACGCAGCACTTTGCCCTCCAATGTGTCCGCGATAGTGGACAACAAGGCTTGCCTCCCGACCAACAACAGGTTCCTGACGATGCCATGCGAAATCTGGTGGACGTGCTTCTGCGGACACCGCACTGATCACTGAAAGGGACGGGTACTATGGAGATTTTTGGCTTGAGTACAGATGTGATTCTGGTAATCGGGCTTCTGATAGGTTGGGTGCTGCTGATGCGCTTTGTCCTGCCCCGCTTTGGGGTTTCGACCTGAATGAGCGAGTCCTGCGACGCGGCGTCGCCGCGTGAGGAAAAAGACCAAATCGCAGATTGAACGAAACTCTTTCCATTTTGCCTGAAAAGGGCGGTATCCGGTACTGATACCGTCTTTTTTGTGCATGCCAGTTGTGCAAAAGAGTTTTACCTTGATTGACAAAGGCCGATAACCATGGTACAATGGGGGCTAGTGAAATAGGACGCAAGCAGGTTCCAGAGCGGAGGAGGAGGGAGGGTTATGCTGAATGAGAATCGACCGGTCTACACGATAGGCACAGCGGCCGAGCTCTTGAGTGTTCATCCACGCACACTGCGCCTGTACGAGGATGCGGGGCTAATTCGCCCGGCGCGCAAGAACAATCGCCGTTTCTATTCGGCCACCGACTTGGAGTGGATCAGTTGTGTGCGCTACATGATCCACGAACAGGGACTGAATCAGGAGGGGCTCCGGCGCTTGCTGGCGCTAATCCCTTGTTGGGAAATCAATGCCTGTACGCCGGAGAGCAGGGCCAACTGTTCTGCCTGGTCAGATCGTACGACACCCTGCTGGGATCTGGCCCGCAGAAGCAGGGCTGAGTCAAAAAAGTGCTACGAGTGCCAGGTCTATATCTCCGCCAGAGACCACTTGATGGGCGAGGCAGAAATGGAGGCTGCGCTGAACTATGCACCGCCCAGTTGAGCGTTGCCACGGCAGACCAACTCAAAGGACCGGGTAGAACTCCTACCCGGTCCTTTTCTAATTCCTATTCCTCGAGACCTGCTGCCATGTCAGACGGGGCATAGGCTTCGTCTGGCGGCGCGGGTGGAGCATAGGCTGGCGCTGGCGGCGCGTACTGTTGCTGGACAAAGTAAGCCGTTCGCCGCGTATTCTCCTCGATGCATAAAAAGAGGTAGACCGCCTCGCCCATGGCGTAAAAGAGCAGGAAATCGACGACAGCAATGATCACCGCCACGACAAAGCCGGCGATGCCCGCCAGCGGGCCGCCAAAGTCGATGCCCGGAATCCCGATACGTTCGTTCAACGCAAAACCAAATACCAGTGCGCCGATGGCGGCCAATACACCTACAATGAGAAAGAGCCAGGCCACAATCTTGAGGATGGTACCCACAACGCGCAGAGCTGTAAACTGCCTTGACATGAAGGGAATCTCCTTTCAACAATTCTCTGTGCCGAGTAGGATCATTATAGCACAGAAGTGTTAGAAAGACAAATGGCCTGACAGGTGATTTGCAGAATCGCTAGCCTAGGGGTTCAAACCACTAGTGCGGGCTATCAATCGCTAGAAACGGTGTGAAATGTCCTGCGCGGATGCTCAATGAGCACAGCATTTCGCTCTGGTGGCAGCCGTGAGTGCCTGCGCCTCCCGCCGTCGCCGGCCGTGGTCTTGCCTAAGTAACCGCCTCCCCGGGCTCAGCCGGAACCGTCGAGCGGAAGCGATCCAGATCACGATGCCAGACCTTGGCCAGGACCGCTTCAAAGCTCTCCGCCAGATCGACGCTTTCAGAGTTGGCCAGGCAGATGACAGCAAAAAGGATGTCGGCCAGTTCCTCGCCCAGCTCCTGGGCGGTTTCCGTCGGTTTCTTGGGCTTGGGCCCATAGAGATGGTTGATCAAGCGCGCCAATTCCCCCACTTCCTCGCTGATACGCGCCAGGTTGGCATGGGGCGACCAATAGCCGCCGCCTACGGTCTGCACCCATTGGTCTACGTCTCTCCTGTAGCTCCTTAATCGTCCTACCAGGCATATCGTCTATCCCTCTCGAAGGTTCTTATACGGGCCTTCCCTGGGAGTGCGGGTGCGGGCCCGCTCATTGTAGCACAGTCTTGGATAGGGCCCAAGTTGCCCGACGGAGTTGAGGCTTGTTCTTGTCCGTGGATGTGGCTAGATCCTGAGGATCCAGCTTTGACTTTTCAGGTTCCCTGGGCTATACTGTGCCGCGCTGGAGGGCCAAGCCAGCACGAGTCGACAATGAGCGCAAAAAACAAGAGGTTTTTCATCGTTTGGGGCATCTGGGTGTTGCTCGGAACCCTGATAGTACTGACCTTGATGCCTGTGCTGTCCGGAGCCGGGGCTCGAAACCCCTGCCTGGAACCCGGCAACCTGACCCAGAACTGCGGCTTCGATCATTCTACCGGCCGTGACTACCAGGGCAAGCAGCTTCAGGTCCCTAACGGCTGGGAGCCCTACATTTTGGCTGGGAACATGGATTTCCGCAGCTCTAACGATACCTACTGGGGACAGCCATCGCTGTGGTTGCTGTCGGATGGCGTGCCCTTCCGGGGCGGCATCTACCAGCAGGTGGGGGTGACGCCCGGCGTGGTATACCAGACCGACGCGGGCTGGGCGGCTGTTACCCAGCCAAACTTTGAGCGCAGGCTTGGCCTGGATCCCACCGGCGGCACCGATCCGCTTGCACCCACGGTGGTATGGGGCCCTTCCGAACGGGGGATCAACTCCTGGCCTGACCTGACCGTCTCGACCAGGGCTACAGGGCCGACCATGACCGTGTTTGTCTGGACCGATCACCCGACCACCTATGGCAACGATTGGATCTTTGTCGATGCCGTGGGTCTGTGGCCCGACCCGAACCAGCCAGCGGCGACCGTGACGCCAGTCCCGTCTCCCACGCCGACCCGCCGGCCGCCTACGCAGACCCCGATGCCGGTGCCGCCGACCGAGACGCCCACCGCGGTTCCGCCCTCTCCCACGCCCACCGAAACGCCGACGCCTACCGAAACGGCCACACCCACATCCACGCCCACCCAGACCCCTACGCCGTCGCCCACCGCTACCTGGACGAGTACCCCATCGCCAGCGCCTCCCACCATCACGCCATTGCCCACTCGAACACCATTGCCGACCATTGAGCTGGAGGCCAGGCTGGTGCCTACAACGGACCCGGGGCAGGGCGCGGTCACTGAGCAAGCCAGCAGTCAGGACGAAACCCTGGGACCGCTACTGTTGCTGGTCTCGGCCGGAGCCCTCGTGGTCGGTCTGGTGTTGGCTGGCGTGGCGCTCTGGCTCCTGTTGCGCAGCCGAAAGGCCGGGGGTGAGGGGGACCAAAACGCTTGAGAGGGACCATGTTCAACCATTTTCATAGATCCTCGGTACTTGTGCTGTTGGCCCTCTGTCTGCTGGCCGCGGGCTGCGGGGCTGTGGCGCCTGAGGCCGACGGGCCTGGCGCTGACGCAGCATCTGGCGGGCACACTTCCCCGCTTGTCGAGTCTTTCCCCACGGCGCCGGCGACGCCCGCGCCCTCTGCAATTGCTGGTGCTCCATACCAACGACAATTGGGGGGAGACGGAGCCTTGCGGCTGAGGAAAAAACTCTACCGGCGGGTTCCGCCGGCGAGCCACCTACTTAAAGCAGCAAAAAGCGGACGCGGAGCACCTTCTCCTTCTCGACACCGGTGACGCCCTGGCTGGCGGCGGTTGGCTCGGCGACCTCACCGACGGTGAAGTGATTGTCGCCGGCATGAACATGATGGGCTATGATGCCATGGCCCTGGGCCCGGAGGAACTGGAACTGGGCGCTGAGAAGCTAACCCAGCGACTGGCGGAGGCTGATTTTCCAGTGCTGTCGGCCAACGTGGTGCTGAGCGCTACTGGCGAGTTGCTGGCCCAACCCTATGCGGTCCTGGAGTTGGGCGATCACCGCGTGGGCGTGCTTGGCCTGACCCGGCTGCCGGCTGAGCCACTCGACGGCTTTCGGGTCCTTGATCCGCAGGAGGCGGCGGCCCAATATCTACCAGAGATGGCCAAAGAGGCGGATACCGTCGTCGTCCTGACCAATCTCACCTATCGGGCCGGGTTGGCCCTGGCGCAGGACGTAGAGGGCATCGACCTGGTCATCGCTGCTCTGCCGGGCCAGTTACCCGAGGTTGCCGTGCGGGTACCGGAAACCGGGACCCTGGTGGTCACTGCCGAGCAGGCTAGCCCGCGGCACTCGGGCCGGCGGGTTGGCAGACTGCTGGCAACCCTGGGGGGCGATGGCAGCCTCAGCGGGGAGCAATGGGAGTCGGTGTGGATGGATCCCTCGATTGCCGATGATCCTGCAATGGCAGAGCTGGTACAGGCATACAGGCCCTAGCGCAGCTTACTCGCCAGCGCTGGCCGGCATTCGCAGGGGTGGGAATTCGTCCCGAACCAGGCCCCGGAGAAGCCAGAATTCGATTTCGTACAGAAAACGCTGGTGGTCGTTGGGAACCACTGCCGTGCTGCCCAGTTCCCCATCGCTAAAGGGCCTGGCAAAGGCGGCAGCGACCACCAGCCCATCGCTGTAGCGCGCCACCGCTGCCACCGGGGCCTGGCCGCCCAGCGTGAGCAGCGGCTCTCCACCGCTCACCACACCCGTCACAAACAACTGCCCCTGACGCTCCCCAGTCCGTGTTGTAGATCTCCCCTGTCGTTGGCCGGCGTACCTCCAGACCCAGCCCAAAGGGGGCCAGCAGCTCGGCGCCCGAGGCAGGCAGCTGACCTTCGGCTGATGGCTCTGCCAGTACGAGGAGCCGTCCTCCTCCCTGCACGAACTGCTCCACGGCCGCAATCTCGGCCGGCTCAAAGGGCCTGAAGGGATCGATCACGACCAGGACCTGGGCTGATTCCAGCGCTTCTTCCAGCGTAGGGGCAAAGGTAGGTACGTAGCCCAGGCGCTGTGTCCAGACGTAGAATGTTTGGAAACTGGCATCCGGCGGGCCGCTGGCGAGTGTGGTCGGCAGCAGGATGCGCGAGTGTTCGGCCTCAAAGGCGATGCTGATCGGTCGTGTGTGAGGATCCGGCAGAGGGTATCTGGCCTCGGCCACTTGCAGGCTGGCCCAGGGTCCAATTGCTGCGGCAAGAAGCAGCGCGGCCAGTATCACTATGCTGGCTCTCCGCCGGTTCAGGGTTCCCGCCAGCACAACGGTCCCAATCCCCGCCAGCAGGGCCAGGGCCACCAGAACGCCCTCCAGCCAGGGCCAGCGTTCGGCGTGGTTCAGCCAATTCATCACTCCCAGAAAGAACTCGGGCTTGCCGCCCAGGAACATCGTAAAGTTGGAAAAGACGGTGCTGTCGGTAAAGGCTACCACCCGGCCGCGACCGTGGCGAACGCTGGCCGACTGGAGAAACAGCCCAAAAGGATAGTCCTGTTCCTTCTCCTTGTCAGGAAAGAACACCCGCTTGGAATAGTCGACCGGCAGTGCCCGCAGTCCGTATCCGACCATCACGTTGCCTGCCAGAAGCGGCGCTTCAAGGGTGCTGGAGGTGGCGAAAAGAAAGGGCGGCATTTCCAGCACGGCGGGATGGGCCAGCAGTTCAGGGCGCTCGTACTGGGTCACGCGCAGCGTGGGCAGGTCGTAGGTCGAATCGTAGCGAAAGCGCAGCCCAAAGCGCCGGGCCAGGGGGTTGAGGTAGGAACTGGTGCCAAATACGTTGGTGTGATCGCCGATGAGAAAGAGCCCACCTCCGGCCTCAACCCAGGCTGTGATGGCCTCGATTTCTTCCGGGGCAAAGGGCGCTGTCGGCGTCTTGATGACCAGCACGTCATAATTCCTCAACATCTCTGCTGTTCGCGGTTGGAAATTGGTATCCACCTGGTAATAGTACCTGAGCCACTGCCCCAGGCTGTAGTAGTTGTAGCCCGACTTTTGGCCGTACCACTCGGTGTCGAGGGCCTGGGTCGTCCACTCCCAATTGCTGTTGTACTCGTCCAAGAGCACCCGGCCCGCCTTCGGTCTGCCCGGATCGGGAAAGGTGAGCAAGGCGATGACAGACATGCCGCTCAGGAAGGCCAGGCCCGCCAGAACCACATAGCGCCCGCCCGCATCGCGCGAGGCAGGGGCAGCGGGCTCGGGCACCGCAGGGCGCAGGGGCAGTGCCCTGGCCAGCAACAGGCCCAGGGGCAGGAAGGTCAGGGCCATCGACAGCGGCAGCCAGAAGAGCGTAGGATTGTTGTTGATGGCTACCACCGCGGTCAGCACCAGGTAACGGAGCAGCAGGTAGCCGGTTCCCAGTAACCCGGCCACCGCCAACCGCACCAAGAGGTCGCGGGCTGACTTTCGCTGTAGCTGCGGCAGCAGCGCCAGACCCCCGGCACCCAGCAGCATGGCGGGCAGTGCGCCCAATCGTTCCCAGGTCGTGGTGGCCCGGACCATGCCCTCGATGTGGGGCAGGAAGAGGCTGCCCTGGCTGCTGCCCACCGTCCAGCCCAGAGCCCTGCTCAACCAGTACAGCAGCGGCGTGAGGGCGCTCAGCTTCGTGGTAGCGGGCTCCCAACCACCAATAGGCCACCACCGCGCCACCCTGAGCGATCCACACCGCGCCGGCCAGGCATAGACCCAGGCAGAGGGGGGTGAGCCAACGCGCGCGGCGCAGGGCCAGGGCCAGCAGCAACCCAGCCAGAACCAGCAGCGGCCCGGCCCGGTAGGGAAAGGGCCAGAGGATGGACGCAATGCCCAAGGGTACCGCCAGTACGTAGGCCCAGGGATCGACCCGCCGCCAGCGAGCGTTACGCGCCGCCAGGATCGCCAGCAGGATCCCAACGCCCGCAAAGGCCCAGCCCCTGCTATCGGGGGGCAGGAAAAAGCCGGCCAGAAGCAGCCAGCCTGCTGCCAGTGACCAGACGCTCAGCCAGGCCAGGACCGAGTTCATGGCGCATCTCCGACCGCGAGGTAGTCAGTCAAAATATCGCGCAGCAGCAGGATATTGCCCTCCTGGTACGAATACTGGTCCTCCAGGTTTCCCCCCAGCAGGAAGGCCGAGTCCCCGATGAGTACCACGCCTCCACTTCCCCATGGTTGGTAGACGGCCAGCGGGTAGCCATAGCCCTCCACAATCGGCTGGGCAGCCGCGCCTAGCTGCGCTCACGGGCCAGGCCTCGTGGAAACGGACCGGACCGGCCTCGCGTTCTACCTCGACCGGCCCCAGCGGGATGTGCCCGATCGCCAGGCCAAACGACGCCAGCAGCGCCTCGCTGGCCTCGCTTTCCTCATAACCCACCGAGACCAGCAAGCTGCCCGCCTGTCTCCACCCAACCATTGATGGTCTCTACCTCTTGCGCCGAGAAGCGGCTCGCCCGGCGCGATGATGACCAGCAGCTCTGCCTTGTCCAGGGCGCTCAGCATCGATCTCGTGCAGCAACAATGGGCAGGGCGCCGTTGCGGACCAGGTTATAGTCCAGCCCGCCGATGGAGGTTGTCTTCCCACAGCAAGCGGTCGAACCGCTCCTGGTGGGAGACATCCACGTAGGCGATGGGGCCGCTGGGGGTTGGCTGGCGCACTCTGGGCCGTGTTGATCCTCGCTCGTCAGCGTCAGGGTCAGGCCCAGTACCAGGGCCGCGCCGGCCAGTGCCAGCCGGCTCCGCCCGGCCACCAGGCAGAGCCGCGGCCCCGGCGAACAGCAGAGCCGCCAGCCAGCCATTGCGCAGCAGAGGAGCCCAGGCTTCTGACTGCTCTGCCGTCACCCAGTCCAGCAGGCGGGCGTGGAAGGGCATGGTGGTCATCAGGTTGACGCTGCCCAGGGGGGTCGTGTCGCCCAGCACGACGATGCGCCCCTGCCATAGGGCATCTCGGCAGCCAGCACCACGTCGCCCAGGCGTTCGCCCGGATTGTAGCGCATGTCGCCTACATAGTTGCGGGCGCGGTTGGTCCCATCTCCCATGTCCGAGTGCCCAAATCGCCCGACGATGAGCGGCCGGGCCGGTGGCGCTAATGTCGCAGCGAGGCGCCCACGGCGATGACCAGGTCGATGGGGTTTTGGATGCCTAGGTGCCGGATGGGGCGAAAGGTCAGGCCCTCGGCCCAACCCTGGCGGCTGGGCACCGCCGAATCGAAGCGCAGGTGGATGGGGACGCCCGGCAGGTCAGCCAGCAGATCGTTGATCGGCTCGCGGATGCGGCCCACGCCGGTGTGCTCGCCCCAGATGATGAGCCCGCCGCCCGCCTCGACATAGGCCAGTAGGCGTTCCTTTTCCTCGTCCGTGAGGTTCTCGGGCAGGTTGATCAGCACCACGGCCCGGGCTTCCTCCAGGTTCTGCGCTGTCAAGGGGCCGCATCTCTGCCTCATAGCCATAAGCGGCCAGATAGTCGGGCCACAGGCCAAAGGTGCCGCCGCTGTGGGGGCCGTACTGGCCAAAGACGGGGCGGCCCCAATCCAGGTGGCCGGTATCGTAGAAGAGAATGGTCCCCCGGCGCGGCTGGTATGGGGGCTCGAGGGTCAGCACGGCCGCTGCCAGGGCCAGAAGCGCCAGTCCCGACGGCCAGCCACCGGGCCGAACCCGGCCGTGGGCCAAGCGGTAGCGGGGCTGGGCGCAGGGCCAGGCTGGCCAGGGCCGACACCAGCCACAGCAGCAGAAACAGGAGCGGCAGCGAGTCCAGGTAGGTCAGGGTCAGGCGCGCCGCTCGGCGTCGGTGAGGCGGTGATGGAGGCGGGCCAGAGGCCGAGTAGCCAGGACTGCCAGGCGCGGCTGCAGCCAGAGGTAGGCCACGGCCGCCAGCAACAGGGCCAGCAGCCAGGCGAACAGGTCGCCCAAGCTGCGCCAGATCCTTCTCGAGCCACCGTTTGCTCCCGCGGTTCCGGGTAGCGGTTCCCGGTGGAGGGAAAGGAGGAAAACGCTCAGGGCGTGGCAGGCGAACAGTACCAGGAGCGGCAGGCCCAGCGCCGTGGGTCCGAGTCTCAGTCCGGATCCCGCCAGCCAGGAAAAGCTGATGGCCAGGGACTGCTGGCTGTGCCAGGCAAGGGACACATACTCGATGGCGATCCAGTAGAAGCCAAAGAGCAAGGCCGTGAGGGGCAGGGTATCTGCCATGCTGGAGTTCCTGTCCGAGATTGCCAGCGAGAGGGCGAAGAAAAAGAGCAAGGCTGCCATCAGCCCAACAATGCCGCCTCTGGCGGCGATAGGCAAGGAGATGACCATGATCGCCAGGGCCATCGCCAACCGCCAGAGCGGGATGTCCCGTTGGCGCCAGGGGACAAGCAAGGCCACTGCCAGCAGGCTGCTGGCAGCCAAGGCCCCGTTGAGCATTCGGCTCAAGTTGCCGAGACTGCCGGTGATGAGTGCCATGGCCAACAGGCCACAGCCCATGACCAGAGCCTGCCGTACCCGTAGACTGGCCTTGATCTGCACGCCTTGCCCCCAGTCACCCAAGCTCTTCACCGCTCGTTCTCAGACGAGCTAGCAGAGCCAGTATACCACAAGCAGATTGTGTTGTCCACTCAGGGCCAGTTTTCCAGCAGGGCAATCGGATTTATCGCATTTGGAGACGGAGCCATCGTCTCGAGGGTAGTTCAGACAGGAAAGTGCTCCAGGAGCTGCGTTCCTCAACCCACAACGCCGGAGCTTTCATTCTCGCTCGGACTGCCGTGAGGGTGAAATAGGGCGGGAATCGACGTACAGTGCAATCTGTCGAAGGCGGAAATCCACTCCCCGCGAGTTACAGCGCCCCTGACACTGGGGTTCGGAACGGTGCAGTAATGTCCCCGATCATATGCGATTGTCCTACATGAGCCAGGCGATGTTCCGGCCGTGGTCCCTGGGCAAGAATTGCGGATGCCTCCGGCGCACGGAATGGTACTACCACCTAAAAATGCAACAACAGACAGCAATGGGAAAAACGTGGCCTATTGACAATTGCTGGTACTTGCGCTATAATGTAACCAGGCCCGAGCAAGCATGACAAGGGATCAACCTGAAGCTCTAGTTGAGAGAAGGAGGTGGCGCGGCTACGATAAAGCTGTAGTGGTTCGATGAGCAGTGAGAAAGGAGCGATAGCACCGTGAAGATTGGGAAGAGTATTCTCATTGGCCTGGCAGCAGTCTTGGTCTTGGCTGCGGCCGCTGGCCTGGTACTGGCCTCCGACGCCTCTCCTACTGAAGAACCGGCGAGTTCCCCCTTCTTTAATGCCACATTGCAGCAAGCTGTAGATGAGTTGGACGGAAAAGCGAGGGCCGCTCGGGCTGCGGCCCAGGTTTCCCCGACCCAGCACTACACCACCGATCCAAAGCTCTGGCCTCAGTGCGAGTTTGGTTTCACGCGTGACCTGATTCAGTGGCCGGGCTGCCACTATACGAGTGACCCCAACAACCCCAAGTGGAGCTGCGGCCCTGAGGATCCCCCTTGGCCGACCAAAGACTATACCTGGGATAGTGAACTCTGGCCCAAGCAATGCGGGAAGGAACTCACCCAGGATCCTGGCTTCTGGTGCGAGCCGACTTGGACGCGCGATCCAGGGAAATTCCCCCAGTGTAGCTCCGACTATACCTCAAATCCCGAGGCGCTGAATTGGTGCCAGCCCCGCTATACCTGGGATCCCGAACAGTGGGCGAACTGCCCTACTGAGCCACCCTTCTATACTGAGGACAGCAGACTTTGGAAAGAGTGTGATGCGGACGAATACACCAGCGACCCCTACCGCTGGAGCGAGTGTCACTTTACGTCGGACCCAAGAAATCCGGACTGCATCGAACGACCCTTCCCAACGCAGGACTATACCAGCAATCCCTTGACCTGGAAAGAGTGCGATCCAAGCTTCACCTGGGATCCAACCCAGGTGCCGTGTGAGGATCCCAAATACACCTCTAGCGATGCGTGGCCCTGGTGTGTCGATCCGGGCTACACCACCAACGCGGTTGAGTGGAACCTCTGTCACTTCACCTCTGATCCGAGGACGTGGCCGGATGCCTGCGGCGAGCCGTACCCGACCAAAGACTTTACCTGGGACAGCAAGCTCTGGCCCAAGTCCTGTGGCCCGGAGCTGACCTACGACCAGAACTTCTGGTGTGACCCGCGCTATACCACCGAACCAGGCGTGTGGCCCTGGTGTGATCCGGCATGGACGTGGGATGCAGGGCAGGTCCAGTGTGCGCCCGGCTACACTAAGGATCCTGAAAGCTGGAAGGAGTGCCGTGAGGGCTTGTTTACGCAGGATGCGGAGGTCTGGCCAGAGTGCAAGTACTACACCGGCGATGCCCGCGTCTGGCCCGAATGCCACTATACCTCCGAGCCTGGCCTGTGGAAGGCTTGCGACGAAGATCCGCCCTTTGCCACCAGGGACTATACGACCGATGCCGCGCTGTGGCCCGAGTGCGAATACCCTCCCGAGTTCACGACGGACCCGACAGGCTGGCCCGAGTGTCACTATACCTATGATGCTCCACTTTGGGCAGAATGTGAGCCTGTTCCTGGGGATGCCTCTGATCTGGGCGATGCCCCGGATAGCACCAACCATGTTGGTACCGCCATGACGGCCTATCCTGCGGGCGGGCCGCCGGGCGTTGGTGCCCGGTATCCTACGGTCTTTGATCCCCTGACCGGTTTGCCCAAGGGCCCACTGCACGTGCAGCCACGGGCCGACTCCTGGTTGGGAGAGCGTGTGACCCTGGAGAAGGATGCCGACCAGTTGCCAGACGAAGACGCCGTGACCAATATCGACCCGAGGCCCGACACGCCCGATCGAGACAAGGCCGATGATGGTGTGAAGGTTCCCGTGCCGGCGCCTCACTGTGTGCGTACTGTGTTCAAGTACACCGTCACCATCGCAGCGGGAGCGCCCAAGGTCGACCGCTACGTCAATGTTTGGTTTGACTGGAACCGCGATGGCGACTGGGAGGATGCCTTCAAGTGCGCCAAGTCTGGGGATGCGCCCGAATGGGCGGTGCAGAACCAGGTGCTCACCCTGGGTCCAGGTACCTATGTGTTAGAAACGCCGGCCTACCTGCCCTGGAATCCTCTGGGAGCAAATATCGATGAGATCTGGATGCGTGTGTCCCTGGCTGACCAGGCGGCTCCCCGCTCCCCCGTGACCAGCCTGGCCGATGGGCGTGGCCCGGACGCTGGCTACAAGTACGGCGAAACCGAAGACTACTACTTTCAGCCATCCTGTCCCAAGCCTGTAGCCGACTTTGTCTGGGACCCGACGACTATCTGTACCAACCAACCTGTCTCCTTCCTGGATGCCTCCACAAGTGCGCTTCCCCTGACCTGGTCCTGGGACTTTGATGGTCTGGGTACCAGCACTCTGCAGAACCCGACCTTTACCTTCACCAGCGCTGGAACCTATTCCGTGAGTCTGACGGCAAGCAACGCCTGTGGGCCAGACACAAAAACCAAGAGAGTGACCGTAATCGACTGCCCGGACCAGGATCCCGACTATGACATCTACATGAAGGACACTCTCACCGATGACGGTACGGTTCCCAGCAGTCCTCCCCGGTGGATGAGCCCGGACATTTGGGCTCGTAACGATCATGACTGCACGCAGACTGACCACCAGAACCCCATCGCTGGTACCACGACGACGATCTGTGTCCGGGTGCGCAATCGCCTGACCACAACAGTGGACGATATCACCGTCAACGTCTACTATGCCAGCGCAGCCCTGAGCCTCACCTGGCCAGGCGGCTTTAGCCCCCTAGGAAATGTCACGATTCCCAGCCTGGCCGGCGGCGCCGTGACGGTCGAGTCCGTCTCATGGACCGTTCCCGGCATTGCCGGCCACTTCTGCCTATTGGCGCGGGCCGATGCACCCAATGATCCTGTCGGGAGTGGATTTGACACGGTGGTACCCGTTGATGAGGTGCTGAACAACAACAACATCGTGCAGAAGAACCTCGGCATCGTGGACTATCCCGAAGTGACCCGTTGTGGCTTCTCCAGTACATCTAAGTACACAGATACCATCTCCTTCGATGCAGTCAATCCGCTGGGGTCAACAACAGACGTGGACCTTGGGTTTGCGAGCACCGATTTCCCGTTGGGCAGTGGCCAAGTGATCGTGGACCCTGGCAGCCTCTGGAACGATTGGACCACGTTGACCAACTTTGTCGAGTCAGGGACCACGCTCGTGCTAACCGGCTTCCCGGCTAGCATGAACGGCGTCGAGATGGCTGCTCACGAGGTAGCTACGATATCGATGACTGTCACGGCCGAGATCGATAAAAAGTTCTCCATTGTGGTCACAGAGAAAGTGGGGGACAAGGAGGTGGGTGGCAACACCTACGTGCGCGACCTGCCTGACTGCCTGTACCTGCCGGTCATCATGAGACAGTCGAAACCGTGATCAGGGGAGGGATCCCTGGTCTCTGGTCTTGAGGTATGACAAAAAACAGCCACCGGATGCACGATCCGGTGGCTGTTTTCTGCACCGCTCATATTTGGCTGGCCAGCCCCCCCGCTATCTCGCCGCCGTCGATCACAAAGGACTGCCCGGTGATAAAGCCAGCATCGTCAGAGGCCAGGAAGGCAAAGAGCGCGGCCACGTCCTCGGGACGGCCCAGCTTGTTCAGCGGCAGCTTGCTGGCGAAGGCTTGTTGCATCTCCAGCGTGTACTCGGCTTCCTGCATGGGCGTCAGGATAAAGCCGGGGCAGACAGCATTCACTCGTACAGCAGGCCCCAGTTCTAGCGCCATGGAACGGGTGAGCTCGATGACGCCGGCCTTGGATGCGTTATAGTCAGCATAGTACGGGTAGCCCATCAGACCATTGGTCGAGCCCATGTTCAGGATGACGCCGCCCTCTCCCGCCCGCATCCGGCGCGCTGCTTGCTGGGCGACATAGAATACACCATTCATGTTGACGTCGATCACCCTGCGCCATTCCTCGGGCGTGATCTCGGCAAAGGGGTGGCGGATGCTGATCCCGGCGTTGTTTATGAGGATGTCCAGTCCCCCAACCATACCGTCGAGTTCGTCAAAGGCTCGGGCCACGTCCTCGGGCTCTGCGACATCGGCTTTGATGCTGCCGCTCAAGGCAAGGTCACCCTCCAGCTGGCTGAGGCTGTCACTGTCGCGATCCAGCACGACCACCCGGCACCCTTCCTCCAGAAAACGGATCAGCTGTTGCCCTGCCGATACCACCCGCTCCGCCCGTGATCAGGACGCGCTTGTTTTCAATCCACGCATGGGCTTCTCCTTGCCGTATCTTGGTCCGTCTTGTGCGCCTCCTGTCCCAGAAACGCTGTCTATCCGTCTCTGGTCCTTCGTTGCTCTCCCTCAGCGCAACACAAAGCCATCGCGCTGGGGATCGTCCGGATCGATCAGGAACTCGTGCCGCCCGGTGATGTGCGCCGAGCCTTCGATCTCCGGAATGAGGGCTGGGTATGAACCAAAGGTCGTCTTTTCCACGATCCGGCCCCGAAAACGGGTACCAATGATGCTCTCAACGACCATGGTCTCGCCCGGGTCGATCTCCCCACGCGCATGGTGGATGGCCAGCCGGCCGCTGACGCCCGTACCCGTGGGGCAGCGATCCACCTCACCCTCGGCAAAGACACAGACGTTGCGGCTGTGGGCTCCCTTGCCCAGAGGCGGTCCCACAAAGATCGTACCATAGAGAAAGCTGAGGTCGTCTTCAAAGGGATGTGGGATGGGCCGGCTGGCCATGATCGCCCGCTTGATGGCGACTCCCTTTTCGATGATGGGCCGGAAATCCTCCGGCGTGCAGGTCAAGCCCACATCTGCCGCCTGGACGTAGGCATAGAATGCGCCGCCAAAGGCCAGGTCGTAGCGTACCTCGCCCAGGCCCGGCACGAATACGGTCTCGTCCAGGGCCAGGACAAAGGAGGCGACGTTATGAAATCGGACGCTGGTCACCTGCCCGCGGACAATCTGTGCGTGGGCCGTAACCAGCCCGGCCGGAGTGTCGATCCTGATGGTCGTCTCGGGCGCCGCCATGGGCAGCAGGCCGGTTTCCAGGGCTACCTTGGTGATGGCGATAATGCCGTGCCCGCACATGGTGCTGTAGCCCTCGTTGTGCATAAAGAGCACGCCGATGTCGGCACCGGGGCTGACGGGCGGCGTGACGATGCAGCCATACATGTCGGCGTGGCCCCGCGGCTCCCACATGAGCGCGGTACGCAGGTGGTCCAGATTCTCTCTGGCGTAACGCCGGCGTGCCAGAATGGTGTCGCCTTGTAGCTCAGGATAGCCGCCGGTGATGACCCGGAAGGGTTCGCCCCCGGTATGGGCGTCAATGGTGGTGATCCGGAGCCAGTGCTCCGGGGGTCTCCACTTTTTCATTTTGCTGAGCATACTGCCTCCCCACT
Organism: uncultured Chloroflexia bacterium; assembly: GCA_963783445.1. Lineage (GTDB taxonomy): Bacteria > Chloroflexota > Anaerolineae > JAAYZQ01 > JAAYZQ01 > CAWANP01. The sequence continues at coordinate 48,850 of CAWANP010000006.1, forward strand.
TGGACCTCGGAGGGTTCCGACGATCCACAGGCTTCACGATCAGATCCTACCAACGGGTTCGTAGATTCCAGAGGCTGGCGGTTAGCCGGCCAGCCCGCCGCCATCCACCACCAGGGCGGTACCGGTGACAAAAGATGCGGCATCGCTGGCAAGGTACAGGGCCGCCTGGGCAATGTCTTCTGGCCGGCCGATGCGCCGCAAAGGCCGCTCGGCCGCTTCGACCAGGAACTCTTTATCCGGCTGCCCAAGCTGCCGTGCCTCGTTGCGAAGCATGGGGGTGTCGGTGTCTCCAGGACAGATGCAGTTGACGCGGATGTTCTGCGGGCCATGATCCAGGGCCATGGCCCGGGTCATGTTCACTACAGCCCCCTTGGAGGCGCAGTAGGACACTGCGTTGCGCCCGCCAACCAGCCCCCAACCGGAAGCAGTGTTGATGATGGCGCCTCCGCCAGCCTCAACCATCACGGGGATGGCAGACTGGCTCAGCAAAAAGATCGATTTGACGTTCACGGCCATGACCCGGTCCCACTCTTCCTCAGTGATGTCCAGAATGGTGGTACGCCGGATGATGCCCGCGTTGTTTAGCAGGATGTCCAATCGCCCAAAAGCAGTCACGGTCTGCTCGACTGCGTGCCGACAGTCATCTGCACGTGTAACGTCACAATGCACAAAAATGCCCTGGCCGCCTCGGGCCAGGATCTCCTGTACGACGGCTTGCCCGGCGGCCTCATCCAGATCCGCGACGGAGACGGCTGCTCCTTCGGCGGCGAACAGCAGGGCCATCGCCCGGCCGATGCCTGATCCGCCGCCGGTGACAAGGGCGACCTGTTGTTTCAGTATCATAGTACTCTCCTTGGCATGCACCTTACGACCTGGTCACCGAAGCGCAGCAAACGTGCAGGGTTTATGAACCCACTCGCAGGATTCTGCAGCCTGCACCTTTATCTTCCTGCCTCAGACCTGCTCCTAAGCGCTTACCTTGCGGACGGCGCGCTCGTGATAGCCGGTGACGACGGTTACATAGCCGCTAAGTGCTTCATCCAGGGCCGGGTCGCCTGTGTCTACCCGCAGAGGCTTGCTGCCCAGCGCACTGAGCTTGTCCTTGGTACCCACGACGACAATGTTCTCCCATGGTCTGATCGTACCGTCCCCGCTGGAAAGGCTGGCGCCAGCTGCTTGGATCACTCTGGGACTGATCTGCTGGTTTCCCCGGCCAAAGATGAAGCCCTGACCGCCGATGAGGGTGACAATGATCTTGGCCTGGCCATCCCCGTCCAGCAGCTCAAGAAGCTCCGTTTCGTTGGCATCCGCCTTGACCAGCCTCCCCCCTCTATCCCCTCGCGCATCGCTCGGCTGGCCTGGAAGACGTCCACGCCCAGCAATGTCTTCTCCAGCCCCAATTCGACGGCGATGGCCCGGGTTGTGGTCCCCGGACCGACGATATACAGACAGTCCTGCCTCCATCCGCTCCACGACATCCTCGGCGATGGCGGTCAATGAGCCGCTGCCGCCGATGCTGGCTGTCTTTTGGCTCTGTACCAGGCTGGTCCGGAACGGGATCTTTAGGTAGCCATAGAGCTTGGCCGAGACTGTGCCCGCGCGGAAAGCCTCCTCGTTTATGTCCATGACCTCGGCCTCCTGGAGGCTGGTTACCCGGCCCTGAAGGTACAGGGCCGCCAGGCTGCCCGCGCTGGCCGGGTTGGTGGCATAGACTGCGGAATGGATCTTGACCCCGGCCGGGATGCCGAGAGCGGGCAGCTCTTCGCCGATGGCCCGGTAGATGTCCCGGGCGGTGCCATCCCCGCCCGCAAAGAGCAAGAGATCGATGCCGGCGCGCTGCATCTCACGGGCAGCCTCTACGGTGTCCTGTGCTGTGGTTGCTCCCGATGCGATGCGGCCGATGACCGTGGGCTCAAAGCCGCTGGCCCTGGCTGCATTCTCCCCCATCTCACCAGGATAGGTGATGAGATCCAGGTCTGGCACGGATCTGAGTTGCTCTAGAGCCTGAGCGGCGCGGCTCGATGCCTGGGGCTCAGCTCCCAGCTCCAGCGCCCTCTCCTGGATCTCGGCGCCATCGCTGCCTTTGAGCCCGACCCTGCCCCCGATCCCCGCCAGGGGATTGACAATCAGAACCCAGTTTGCTTGCGCCCATTCTGCCTCTTGCCTATCGCCCAAGTTTCTTCTGATATGCCCGCCAGGTCACCGCCCAGCGAGCGGGATCATCCAGGGGATCGTGGTCCACCGTGTGGATGGTGCTATTGTGCGGCGCAGTTCTGACCATCTCTGGATCGCGGTGCGCTTCCTCTGCGACGTGGGCCAGGATGCCGGCGTATTCGTCCAGCTCGTCCTTGGTATACGATTCGGTGGGCTCTAGTGTGCAGGGCTCGGGCACGACGAAGGGATGGTGGCTGGTCCAGTAGTGGATGCCAAAATCGGCCGCCCGCAGGCCAATTTCCTCAGAGTGCACGCCCGTCTCTTCCGCCAATTCCTGCCAACTGTAGCGAACCTGCTCGATGCGGCGCTTGCCCTTGGCGTAAGGGGCGCTGGCGCCGGGGATCTCCAGAACCTTCTTCATCAGGTAGTTGTTGTTCAGGACAGCAATCTCGGCCACTTCCCGAAGGCCCTCAGCGCCAAGGCTCATGGCCCATGCGTAGGCCTTGAGGATGACGGTGGCGTTGCCGTACCAGGGACCGATCTTGCCTATGCTGTCGGGGCGATCATAGTCCAGATAGTAGCGCTCACCATCGTACTGGACGACAGGTACCGGCAGGAACCGGCTCAGTTCTTCGGACACGCCGGCGGCACCAGCGCCTGGGCCGCCGCAGCCGTGGGGCGTGGAGAAGGTCTTGTGCAGGTTAAAGTGGCAGAGGTCAAAGCCGGCATCCCTCGCCCGGGTGATGCCCAGGATCCCGTTGGCGTTGGCTTGATCGTAGCAGCATAACCCTCCCGCCTGGTGCACCACGTCCACAAATTCGGCAATGCGGGGACCATAGATGCCGGTATCCTCGGGGTTGGTGATGAAAAGCGCCGCTGTCCGGTCCGATACGGCCGCTCTCAGCGCTGCCAGATCCGGGTATCCGTCGGCATCGGGATAGAGGGTGATGACTTTGTATCCGGCGGTACGGGCGCAGGCGGCGTTGGAAGGATGGGAGAAAATGGTTGTGATCACTTCGTCCCGTTGGTCTTTTTCCCCGCGGGACTCGTGGTAGGCCCGGACGATAGAGACGTTGGTATAGATGGCGGTCGACCCGGCGCCCGGCTGCAGCGAGAAGCGGCTCATGCCCGAGATTTCTTTGAGAATACCCTCAAAGCGATGCATGATCTCCAGCATTCCCTGCACCGTCTCATCATCCTGCAGGGGGTGGAGTTCCGTCGCCTTTGGGGATCTGGCCAGTTGATCGTTGATCTTGGGGCTGTACTTCATGGTACAGGTGCCCTGGCCGACGTCAATGTTCAGGTCGGCGCCCAGATTCTCTTGGGACAGCCGCACATAGTGTCTCAGTACCTGCGGCTGGCCAAGCTCGGGCAGGGCTGGAGCCTGCTTCCGGCGCATGCCCTCGGGGAGGGTAGCAAGGACGTCCCCGACCTCGTCTCTGATCCCCTGTTCCACCTCGGGTACCAGGATGCCCCGCTGCCCTTTCTGGCTCAACTCAAAAATGACGGGTTCATCCCACTTGGCTTGGTGGTACCGCCGGAGGTTCAGTTTCCCATTGGTGAATCTGTGGGCGCTGATGTCAACGATGTCTTGGCTCATTGCTCGATGACCTCCCGCAGCGCATCTACCAGTTGGTCGATGTCTGCCTGGGTGTGAATTTCGGTGACGCAGTATAGGGCGCTTTGGCCCAGTTCCGGGAACTCCTGGCTCAGGTCCTTGCCGCCCAGGATCCCTCTGGCCAGCAGTGCCTTATTGATCTCCGCGACCGTCTTGCCGGTCCCGTCAAGGTTGACGACGAATTCCTGAAAGTGGGGCGCCTGGTGCAAGGGGGCTTTGACCCCGTTGAGCTTGTCTATCTGTATCATGGCATAGTGCGTCCGGGCCATGATGCCCTCGCCGATCTCCACCATACCCTGGGGCCCCATGAGTGCCAAATAGACACCGGCCGTGATGCCCCACAGAGCAGCGGCCGTTCCGACCCATTCCTTGCCCTTTTCCCTGACTGCGAAGGAGGTTCTGTCGTACGCGACGTCGCCAAAGCCATATTCGCCTGGAACCGTCGTGGGTACGATGCCAAAAAGCCGTGACGGGTACTCCATGACATAGGCTTCTTCGTCCCGCGTGGCGATAAAGCCAGCCTGGCCGCCACCGAACTGCATGTGCATGCCCAGCGGCTGGATGTCGCCGCAGACGATGTCCGCGCCATAGTCTGCCGGTGGTGTGAGGATGCCCAGCGAAATCGGATTGGCGCTGACAACAGACACCGCGCCGTGCTCGCGGGCGATGCGCGAGATTGCCTCCCCCTGTGTTTCGAGGGCGCCCAGGTAGGAAGGGTTCTCAAAGTAAACAGCAGCTGTCTGGTCAGAGATTGCAGCTTGCAGGGCACCCAGATCCAGCCGTCCCGTCTGCGGATCGTATCCGACAAGACGAAGCTGCATGGTCGGCTGGCAATAGTCCTCGATCTTGGCCAGTTTGGCCCGGCTGATGGTTCCGCAGATCAGCGCCTCGGGCCGGCCCGTGAGGCGTGAGGCCATGCGCAGTGAGGTGGCTGTGGCCTGGAATCCGTCGTAGGTGGGCACGTTCACGACGTCCATGTTCAAAAGTTCGCCCATCATGCTTGTGTATTCAAAGAGAGCCTGGAAACGTCCGTGATCGTCGTAGGGCTCGCCGGCATAAGCGGTCAGGAATTCGCCCCGGCTGTTCACCTCGTCGCAGACCGCGGGTACGTGATGCTGGTAGCATCCTGCCCCCAGGAAGCTGAGAAGCTCCCCGGAGGTCTGGTTCCGGGCCAGCAGGCCCTCCACGTGCCTTTTCAAGGCGTACTCTGAGGGGAAGGGCGGGGGCAGGTCCATAGGCGCAGTGAGCCTCAGCTTCTCTGGAACGTCCTCATAAAACTCTTCCACGCTTTCCGCCTCGACGGCCTTGAGCATCTGTTCTTTGATTTCTGGCGCAGAATTGGGGATGTAGGGATGCACCGTCTTCTCGGATCTATCCATTGTTGATTCCTCCACGCATGGTTCTATCGAGAACTAGTCTGCCGCGCTTCGCCATAAATGCGAAAGGGCCGCACACGGTTGCCAGCACCGGTGAGCCCCCTTCTTGGCCAGGATCCTGTTGATGTGCTCCCGATGCACTCGCGGTGCAGTCTGGCTGCGGCGGACAAAGGGCGCTTGCCAGACTGCTATGCCAGGTTCATTGTAGCACAGGTGCTGTGAAAAGAGAAAACACCACCCCTGTGCCAAAAAAGCTCGGACGCCAAGCAGCGAGCGGCTGGGTCTCTATAAGTCCTTTTCTTTTATGCTGGGTTTGCACTTTCCGGTCTCCTGCGGTACAATCTTGCCAGGTCTGGAGGTCGGGGTGAAGAGGTTCAGCGGATTGCATCCAACTATACACGGTTTTGCCCGAAACGAGAGGTGTCTCGGTGGGCGTGGGGTGGCGAGCCTTCTTCTCTTGGTGCTGCTGGCCTCATTTCTCATACCACCGCCGCTGGCAGCCCAAACGCCGGAGCCAACGATCCCGCCACCCACGGACGAGGATCTCTGGCTGGACGATGCCCTATCGCGCATGACCGCCGCTGACAAGGTCGGACAGCTCTTCCTGGTCACCTTCCCGGGCAACGATGCGAGTACTCTCTCGGATATCGCGCGTCTCGTCCAGGTGCACCGGGTAGGCGCCGTAATGCTCGCTCCCGAAAACGAGAATTTTGGAAACGACCTCACTGCTCCGCAACAGGTTCTCTCGCTGACGACTGCGTTGCAGCAGTTGGCCTTCACCGAATCATCGCCCGTGACCATCACCAAGACGATACCTGTCACGGGTACTCTGCCCTTGGCGGCGACTGAGTTGCAGACCGACACGCAGCCGGTGACCATTACGAGCGTGATCACCGTCTCTGAAGTAGTGACGCTGCCCGCGCAGGGGATCCCCCTGCTAATCGCTGCCCACCAGGAGGGCGACGGCTACCCCTTTACGTCTCTGCGCGGAGGCTTTACCGAGCTACCGAGCAACATGGCCGTAGGCGCTGCCTGGTCCGAGACCAATGCCGAGGTGATGGGTAGGGTTGCCGGACAAGAGTTGGAGGCGGTAGGTGTGAACCTGCTCCTGGGGCCGTCCCTCGACGTACTCCATGATCCTCGCCCTGGGGTGAGCGGGGATCTTGGCGTGAGGGTCTTTGGCGGCGACCCCTATTGGGTGGGGCAGATGGGCCAGGCCTATATTGGCGGGGTCCGCCTGGGCAGCCAGGGCAGGGTGGCTACGGTAGCCAAACACCTGCCTGGCCTGGGAGCGAGCGACCGCGCGCCGGAGGAAGAGATAGCCACTGTAGATGCGTCGCTGCAGGAATTGCGGCTGATCGAACTGCCGCCCTTCTTTGCTGTGACACACGGCGACCCCATTACGAATACCGCCGATGCGCTGATGACGGCCCACATCCGCTATCGGGGCTTCCAGGGGAACATTCGCTACGTAACTCCGCCCATCAGCCTTCACTCTCAGGGCCTGCAAGTCATCATGGACCAGCCAGAACTGATACCCTGGCGGGAGGCAGGTGGGGTCCTGGTTAGCGATTCATTGGGCGTGCCGGCTGTCCAGCGCTACTATTCCCCCGAATTGGACTCTTTCCCCCATCGCCAGATCGGGTTGGATGCGTTTCTAGCCGGCAACGATCTCCTGACACTATCGCACTTTGCTTTGGACGGTACCTGGGAAGAGCAGATGCGCAACGTCGAGGATACGATCCTCTTCTTCCAGTCGCGGTACGAGGCTGACGACACTTTCCGCGCACGCGTGGACCAATCTGTACGGCGGATCCTGTCCCTGAAACAACGCATTTGCTCTGGCTTTTCCCTGGAGGCCTGCACCGGCAGCGATGCGTCTCTGTCGAAGGTTGGGGGTGCGCAAGGGCTCGTAGCTCAGCTTGCTCAGGAATCGGTGACGCTGCTCAGCCCCTCAGCTGATGAACTCGCCATACGCCTGCCTCGCCCACCGCGTCTGGACGAGAGACATTCTGATCTTTACCGATGCGCGGGAGGTACGCGACTGCGAGGCATGCCCTCCTTTCTATCTCTTGGACCCTGCAATCCTGCGGGATACTGTCCTTCGCATGTATGGTCCGGATGCGACTGGACAGGTGGATCCCGAGCGTGTCACTTCCCTGACCTTTGCCCAATTGCAGAGTTTCCTTCAGCTCGGCAGTCCTGATCTGGACGAAGTCATCCGCAATGCAGAGTGGATTGTATTCGCCATGCTGGATTATGCGCCGGAGGCATACCCGACTTCCCAGGCCCTGAGACAGTTTCTCCGTGACTGGACCGCCAGCCTGGAGACGCAGAACGTCATTGCTCTGGCCTACGAAGCACCCTACTATCTGGATACCACGGAGGTCAGCAAGCTGACGGCCTACTATGGCCTCTATAGCAAAGCGGAACCTTTCATTGATGCGTCTGTTCGGGCCCTATTTCTCGAGTTTGCTCTGACTGGGCGATCGCCGGTAACGGTGGAGGGGGTTGGCTATGATCTGGCCAGAGAGTTGGCGCCTGATCCCGAGCAGGTCATTTCTGTGCTGTGGGCCGACCAGCCCGAATCAGTGGAAGGGACACCTCCGCCCGTGGCCTTGGATGTCGGCGATCCCTTGCGTGTTAGTACCAGCGTCATTGTCGATCACAACGGGAATGCGGTACCCGATGGGACGCCTGTTGTGTTCAACTATGTCTATGTGGACGAGGGCTTGGGTGGGCAGGTTGAGGCGACGACAGTTGACGGAATCGCCGAGACTACGCTTACGCTGGAGCATGCGGGTGTACTTGAGATCAGGGCCTCCAGCGAACCTGCCCAGAATACGCTGCCATTGCAGGTGCTCAAGTTGGGGGAAACGACCGAGATTCTGACGCCTACACCGACCCCTACGCCGACTTTCACACCTACTCCTACTCCTACACCGACGCCAACATCGACACCAACCCCCACTCCAACTTTCACGCCGACCCCCACAGCAACGCCGACCGCGACACCGGTTCCCATCGTACCACCACCGCCTCCCCCTGAACCTCGCGTAGAATGGACGGATTTTGGCTTTGCGGGCCTGGGTATGCTTGGGGCTGCGGTATTCGTCCTGCTTGCGGCGATCGCAACCGGTCTTCAGGTCGATGCGGGAAAGCCTGCGATACAGCTTGCCCTGTGGAGCCTCGTGTGCGGTCTTGTAGGTTACCTCTATTACAGCTTGGGCCTGCCTGGCAGTGGTATCTTGGAGGGCTTGACGCCGGGACTGCGCGGACTCCTCATCGGTTTGGGTTGTGGTCTGTTGCCCCTCGTGGCCGTCGCCTGGCTGACTTTGCGAGAGGCAACCAGTAGCTGATGGTCACCTGCCAGGGGAAAGCTTCTACTCGAAGGATCGGGTTGGCGTCGGGCTGGGGCGCGGTGTTGGCGTCGGACTGGGCGTTGGGCTCAACGTGACGGTTGGCGTAGGGGTCGGCGTCCAGGTCGCAGTTGGGATAGGTTCAGTTGGTGTTGGTGTCGCCGTGGGCGGCGGAGGGATCATGCCTGGTCGCGCTGTGGCAAGGGTCGCTGCCAGAAGAAGGCACCGATGAGTACCAGCAAGCCACGATTCACCCGGATGTACTGAGCCATGGGCTGATCCCGGCCGAAAAGCCGGGAAACTGTGCGGCTGATCGGGCTGGGTGCAAACAGTTCCGTTTGCAGTTCGGCAATGTCGGCCGGCCGCTCATCGGGGTGCATGGCCAGGCCCCACAGGATGGCCCTTTCGGTCTGGGGGGAAATGCTGGGATTGAGGCTTCGGGGTGTGGGCAGGGACCTTGGTTTAAGAAAACGTGCCTTGGCGTCCAGTGGCGGCTTTCCGGTCAGCAGGTGGTAGAGGGTTGCGGCTAGAGAATAGATGTCGGATCGGGCGTCTGTGTGCCCTGTATCGCCACCGTACTGCTCCAGTGGAGTGTACTGGACAGTCCCACGACCCTGGACAACCGTGATGGTCCGCTGGTCGTCTGGGATCAGGACCTTGACGAGTCCAAAATCTACAAGCTTGACATTGCCCGACGGCGTGATCTTGATGTTGCTGGGTTTGATATCACGGTGCAGTACCGGGGGAGTCTGCGTGTGCATGTAGCTCAGCGCATCGCACATCTGTGAGGTCCAGGCCAGTACCTGTCTTTCAGACAAGGGGCTGCCCCTGATGCAAAGCGCTGACCAGCATCTCGTTGAGATCCTGGCCGGGGACAAAGTCCATGACCAGGTAATCACGGTCATTGTCAGTGAAATAGTCTGATACCTTGGGGAGGTTGGGGTGATCCAGGCGGGCAAGCGTGCTCGCCTCTTGGTAGAACTGCTCGCGGCTCTGCTCCAGTTCGCTGGCTGAGGTTTCGGGATCGGGCAAGGCTTCCTTGACAGCGCACAGACGCCCTTCCAGACGGAGGTCTTCGGCGCGGTACGTCGCGCCCATGCCGCCCCGTCCAACCAGCTCAATGATCCTATAGCGATCCCGAAGGATCGTCTCCGGCGATAGTGTTTGCTCCAAGGCGGGCTCCGTACTGGCGGACCGTGATCCGCGATCATGGACCATATGTTCAAGATGAGGCTCTTTCTGGCCGCCCCGTCGAAAACGGTCTTAGCTTAACGCAGAATTGACATCTTGTCAAGACAGTTCGCATTCTCTGAGAGCTTGCCAGGATGCGAAAAAACGCCATTGGGTAGGAGGTGCAGATATGCCTGCCGAAGTCCCCATGCTGTTGATGATGGAAGGACAGAGTTCTGGACAGCGTTTCTTTGTGGATCAGCCCGAGTTGCTCATTGGGCGTGATGAAAGGTGTGACTTGGTCATTTCTGACCGGCTGGTGTCACGTCGCCATGCCCTCATCCGCCTCGATGGTGCTCAGTATTTCCTTGAGGACTTGGACTCGAAAAATGGTACCTTTGTGAATGGCAGGGAGATCAGCGAATCTCATTCACTAGAGGATGGGGACGAGATTCAAATCGCTCTGTGCTGCAAGCTGGCTTTCGTGGATGCCGAATCTACCGCGCCGGTCCTATTCGAGGAGCCTCAATCAGGCCTGTACATGGACCTGGAGAGCAAGCGGGTGTGGATAGCGGGGCAGGAACTCGATCCCCCACTTTCCCCGGCACAGTACCGCTTGCTGGAGTTGCTGTACCAGGATCCCGGGCGGGTGTATAGCCGCGACGATGTGGTTGAGGCTGTGTGGCCCGCGGATGATAGGGCGGGCATCTCGGAACAGGCCATCGACGCCTTGGCCCGTCGCCTGCGCGAGCGTTTGGTCGAGGCGGATCCTGCTACGCCGTATGTCGTGACAGTGCGAGGGCACGGCTTCCGCGTTGAGAACGTGGTTCTGTAAGTACGGTCGATTGATTGGGGTTTAGCCTTGGACCATCGCGGCCGCTTGATCGCGGATTTGGGCCAGTTGATGGTCCAGGTCTTCCCGGTCGCCTTCTGCCAGGTCCTTGCCCAGCAACTCCATGAGTTCCAGCAAGGGTGGACCAACCAGTTCTTGATATTCCTCCAGCAGGGCTCTCGTGCCGTCGGGATAATCGGCTGCGAGAAGCTGGCTAATGAGTTTGATCTCAGGGGGCTGGTTCTCCTGGATCATCTGAATGACAACCTCGTTGATCCGGCCGAGTTTCTCCGCTTCTTCGGTTTGTCCTGACCGCTCGGCAGCCTGCAGCCTCGTAGTCAAAACGCCCAGAAAGAGTTCATTGATCTGAGATGGACTTGTGCGCAGGGCAGCCTCGGGATCGTCACTGTTCAGCAACTCTTGGATCTGCCGATCTACTTGCTGGCTCGCTCGCTCAAATTCGGCGTCAACCTGGGCAGTCACTTCCAGAATCGTTTCGCGAAGGGCCTTGAGTTTCCCCGCCTGGTCCGCATCCCCCGCTGCTTCCGCCGCCTCAATGCGACCGGTCAGCTGCTGGTAAAAGATATAGTCGATGCCCTGCCGGGCGACGGTGACCATGGTTTCCACCTTTGCCTGCTCACCAGCAAGCGCCGCCTCGACAACCTTTTCCAGCAGTTCCTCACGTGTGATGCCTTCACCCAGGCTTCTAATGGCCTCGTCCCGTTCCGAAATCTCCTGACCTACCGTGGACCATTCCAGGAGCTGCTGCCGCAGCCCCAACAGTTCCTGCACGGCTTCAGTCAGGTCTTCCCTCTCAGCCATCTCGATGTGCAGAGAGAGCAGTTGGAAGAACTCATAATCTATCTGGTCATTGTTCTCTCGGGCAATCACCTGGCGAGCATCTGGGCTCGTGGCGCTCATTAGCCGCTCGAGGAGGTCGGTTTTGGCCCGCTGGGCAGCGACCATTTCGGGCGTAATCCCATCAGCTTCCAGGATGGCGTCCAGCATGGCCTCCAATCGGAGGAAGCTACGTGGTTGCAGCAGGTAACCCTTGCGCTGTTCGGAAGGGAGGGCCGCGATGATGCGATTGGTCAGATCGCCGATGATGCGCTGCTCTTCCATGTCCGAACCACCCAGCCCGGCTGGTGCAAACGTGAAGAACAGCTCTTTTTCCGGGTCGTGGTAGACCAGGGGGGCGCTGAGCATGCCTGCATGGCCACATTGAGGGCAAACAGCGACATTGATCTGTCCGGACAAGAACAGGGCCTTCAGATCAGGGTTCTGACCGACGTCAATGGCCGACAGAACGGGAGTCGAAAAGGGGGTGCCGCACTGTGGACAGGTAATGGAAGCCGTTTGGTAGGTGGGTGAGTTCAAAGGAATGGTCCTTTCCAGTGATCGGGCAGACAGAGCTGCGCCTGGGATGCTGAGTGGGGCAAGTTTAGGCTAGATGGGCCGATCTGTCAAATGGTTGCTGATTTGTGTCTGCCCGTTGTTGTACAAGACACCCTGAGCCCGTCGAAGGGCTGCTTGGGCTGCAACCTGGTACCGCAGAGTTGTTCGCAGGCAGGTGCTATTGCGCCATTCTGTCGAGCCACGCGGTGAGGGAAAATCGGCCATCGGTGGCATCGTCCAAGAGGGCAGCATGGGAGCAAGCGTTGGCTATCATACCGCTGCGGTGATCGCTGGGCAGGGTCAACGCCAGGCCGATCTGGCCGATCAAAGCTCCCAGGCTCTCAGCAAACTGAGCCCATGCTTCCATGATGGCCGTGGCGGGTACAGCCCCAGCTTCACGCATCTGGCTAATCAAACCCACCAGAGCTGGCCCCAGTGCTGCTAGACTTGCTGCATCCTCTTGGCTGGCGAAAAGGTGGGCGGCCTGGAGCACAAAGGTCACAGCCTGGCCGGTAGGAGCCGGGCCGAGTTGGAGGGCCAGGCCCATGGCCCGGACATAGCCATCGAGGGCCGAATCGACCATGCCCTCGAGCAGCGCCTCCTCGGCCCGGCTCAATTCAGTCTCGAACAGTGATGCTGCCCCGACTGGGGTCAGTTCTAGCTCTTGCGGTTCGGTCATTGCTGTCAGCACAGTTTGGCGCGAGCCAGGTAGAAAGAGCGGCTGGAGCCAGGGCTGGAGGCAGGGCTGGGTACAATGCCTGGTTCTATCGCGCTAGATTATGCTTCTCTCAACCCCCTATGCTTTCTTGTCCAGGAATCGCCGGACGACGAGGATGTTATCGTGGAGTTGGAGCCGGTCGCCTGTCTTGAGGCTCTGCAGCGGCTTGCTGGACCAACTGCGGCCATCGGCTTGAAAGATAGCCAGGCGAGTTCCACGCTTGGTATATCTGGTCTGCACATAGGCCTAGTCCGGTCAGCCAGCCCTCGCTGTCAACGGAGCAACTGGTCACAGCTCCGACCACGCGCCCCTTGCGGCTGACGATGACATCTCCCTGCCTGGGCACCGGCGCGTGTTCTTCGGCAAAGCGGAAGCGGATCAGCCTTGCCTGGCGCCTTTGCTCGTGGGCCAGGTATGCGTCCTTTCCCACAAAGAAGGGCTTGTATAGTTTTACATAGGGATCAAAGCCTGCATCGGCCGGATTGAGGTCCAGCGGCCCAGCCAGCTCGTGGCCGTAGAGGGGCAGCCCGGCCTCGATCCGGAGGCTGTCTCGAGCTGCCAAGCCCACCGGCTGCAGGCCAAAAGGCTCACCGGCTTCCAGCAACGCGTGCCAGAGAGCGGGCGCGGCAGCGGGATGGACAAATATCTCAAAGGCCATCAGTTCTCCGGTGTAGCCGGTCCGCGCCAGGTAAAGGTCATAGCCCTCTAGTTGGCCGTGAAGGATCTCGTTTCGCTTCATCTCTGACAGCGGTTCGGTGAGCGCATCGCGCTCATCCAGCATGGACATCAGGATGTCACGAGAGCGAGGGCCTTGCAGCGCCAACTGCACGCGCATCTCACCCCCTCGTGCCGGTTCGCGCATGTCCCGGATGGTGATTTCTTCCGTGCCCAGGGCGCGGGACCACGGCCGCTCTGGATCGATCATCACCTGGCCGCTACATACGGAATTGACCCAGGCCCAGTCCTTGTCATTGTTGGCTGCGTTGACGACCATCCAGAAACGGTCCTCTTCCAAACGGTAGACGTAAACGTCATCCAGGACGTGCCCGTTCTGGTCAAGGAGAAAAGAGTACTGGGCCTGCCCAACATCCAACAGCGAGATGTCGTTGGTGGTCAGGGTATTGAGAAACAGGTGGATGTTGTCTCCCTCGAACTCAAAGAGCCCCATGTGGCTCACATCAAAGAGCCCGGCTGCCTGGCGCACCGCCATGATGTTCGTCCTGGACGGAGGTATAGCGGATCGGCATCTCCCACCCGGCAAAGGGAGCGATCTTTGCGCACCGGTCTTGCGGTGAATGTGGTACAGGTTCGTCTGCCGGATTGGCGCGTCGGCAGATTCCTCCCACGAAAACTCTGGCGCGGACTCCAGGCTCGCCCGGAGCCTTGGCCCTGGCCCTCTGCCCGATCCAATAGGGTTTGTGGAAAGCCCAGCCGGTTGTTTCATCATCCAAGGTCTCGGACGAGGGAGGCATTGCGTCCCACTCTTCCGCCAGAACGTGTGGGCAGCCGGCGGATCACAACCGGCCCGGGCGCCTTGGCAAAGACATCATCCACATCCATACGCACAAATCCGTCAGATAGTGCGCGCAACCAGTGGGAAACCCGGGATTCGACCGATTTTCTGGTCAACAATTGGAATCGCGTACTTTCCTCCCCTGGGCGTTTGAGCAGCCCGCAGCCCATCAGCCGCCCATCCGGCTCCAGGATCCAGGTTGGCTGGCTTTCGCCTGGCTTGAGGGCATAGACGTCGTTGGTCATGGCTACGTTACAGAAGCCGCGAGCATGGCTGCCCTCTATCTCAATGATGTCCCAGTCGCCGCCAGGGTCGCTGGTTGGTTTGTGCATAAAGTAGTGGTGCGGGTAGCCACTGGGCGCATAGTCGCGTGGTAGGTCAGCACAGGCGCAGAGATCCACCACATCCCACTTGACTTCCTCCAGGTGTCAAAATTCACCTTGGCCCGGTAGACTGGCCCCTGCCGGCCGGCGAAGGCATAGGGGCTGCATGCCTCGAGTGCCCTGGCGATGAGTTGTGCCAGCTCTTTGATCTCTGGCGTACGAAACCCACGCTGGGTAACCCAGGGGGTGCCCAGCCGGATACCGCTGGGATTGCGAGCGCTCCTGTCTCCCGGTATGGTGTTGCGGTTGAGTACAATCCCAGCCAGGTCCAGAATCCGCGCGGCCACATCACCCATCAGAGGGGTACCTCGCTTGCCGTCAGGACTGACCCCATTGTCAGAGCGGATGCCCTTGCAGTCAACCAGGAGCATGTGTGTGTCTAGTCCCTCCGTAGGGAATGCGCAGACCATGCCCCTCCAGCTCGGCCGCAAGCTGCCTGGCGTTCTCCACGACCTGGCGCTGGAGCTGCACGAACTCTGGTGACTCTGGCCACTTCAAAGGCCACGGCCATCCCGGCGATGGCGTTGCAGTGCGGTCCCCCCTGTTCGCCTGGGAATACGGCGGAATCTACCTTGCTGGCCAGCTTCTTGTCTGTGGTCAGGATACAAGCGCCACGGGGGCCGTACAGGGTCTTGTGTGTCGTAAAGCTGATGACGTGGGCATGCCCCACTGGGCTCGGCACGGTACCGGCCGCCACCATTCCTGCAATGTGAGAGATGTCCGCCAGCAGGTATGCGCCAACAGAATCGGCGATCTGGCGGAACCTGGCCCAATCTGGCGTCCACGGGTACGACGTGTAGCCAGCGATGATCATCTTTGGCTTGTGGCGGCGCGCAAGTTCCTCGATGGCATCATAGTCCAGCCGCTCGGTTTTCGGGTCGATGCCGTATGAAACGATGTTGTACAGCTTTCCCGAGCGGTTCGCTGGACTTCCGTGGGTCAGGTGACCCCCATGCAGCAGGTCCATGCCCATGACCGTGCTGCCAGGTGGGACCAGGGCCGCATAGATGGCGCTGTTGGCTGGGGATCCCGATAGCGGCTGGACGTTGGCCCAGATTTCCTCAGGTGGTACGGCATCCGTGGCAAAAGCCTCCGCCGCCCGACGGCGGGCCAGCGATTCAAGGATATTGACATACTCTACTCCCTTGTAGTAGCGGCGGTCAGAGTAGCGGCGGTAGCGGGCCATCTGAACTTCATAGTCCAGGATTTCTTCCTGAGAAGCGCCATGGATGTCAGGATCGGGGTAGCCTTCGGCATAGATATTCTGAAAGACCGAACCGAGGGCCTCGCGTACCGCCGTGGGCGCCTGGCTCTCAGAGGGGATCAGGATCAGCTTGCGGGCTTGCCTCTCGGCCTCATACTCAACCAGGCCGGCAACGGCAGGGTCCAGTGCCGCTAAAGGAGTGTCAAAGAAATCCAGCATTGATTACCTCCTGAATGGGTGCCCGCAACAGATCGGGAGAATGGCAGATTGGGTGCCACTCACCCATTTACCGCTTTGCCAGTTTCCCGGCTCATTGCTCCCCAATCTCTGCGCAGCGCTCCCAAACTCCAGCCGATAGCTCCCTTGCCCTGGCTGCGATCGCTTCCTCATCCAGGGTCAACAGATGCCGGTCGCGCATGAGCCACTTGCCGGCAACCATAGTAGACGTCACCGCATCGGCCTCAAAGCCAAAGAGAATATGCCAGGGTAGATTGCCGGCTGTCAGCTCGGTAAAGGGGTGATAATCCACCAGGATCAGGTCGGCATAGGCGCCGGGAGACAGCTCGACCAACGGCGGCCTGCGGCCAAAAGACCCGGGCCAGTGCCGCGTTGTTGGCGACGGCCATCTGCATGATGTCGTAGCCGTTGGCCCGCCTGGGGTCGCCGTGCCAGACCTTGTGCAGCAGGTAGGCGGTCTTCCACTCAGCCCACATGTTGTTGCTAAATCCATCATTGCCCATGCCAACCGGGATCCCGCCGCGCAGCATCATCTCTACCGGCGCCACACCCACCGCGTTGTTCATGTTGGATCGTGGCTGGTGGGTGACCCAGGTGCCGGTGTCGCGCAGGATCTCCATCTCCCAGGCGTCCACGTGCACGCAGTGTACCAGAATGCTCTTTGGGCCTAGGATGCCGGCATCGTAGAGCCGCTCGACGACTCGCTTTCCGCTGCGGCGCAGGCTATCCTCTTCATCCGAAATGCCCTCGGCAGCGTGGATGTGAAAGCCTGTCGTCCAAGCCCTGCGACTGCCGCCACGCAATCGGCCAGGGTCTCCTGCGATAGGGTCAAGGAAGCATGCAGGCCGAAAGACGCAGCGAGCAGGGGGTTCTGTCCTGCCTGCACCGCGCGGAGAAACCGGACGTTCTCCTCGATCCCGGCCTGTGCTTCATCCCGGCCGTTGCGATCGGTGACTTCGTAGCAGAGACTGGCTCGCAGGCCAGCTTCGTCGACAGCCTCCGCAATCTCATCCAGGCTGCCTGAAAGGGTTGATGGGCTTGCATGGTGGTCGATCAGGGTGGTGGTGCCATGCTTGATGGCATCCACCAGGCAGACCAGCGCCGAGTAGCGCACGTCCTCCTGGGTAAGGGCTCGATCCAGGCGCCACCACAGCTTGGCCAGGATCTCTGGAAAGTCACGGGGCGGATCGCCAGGGATGGCCATGCCCCGGGCAAAAGCACCGTAAAAGTGGGTATGGCCACAGATGTTGCCCGGCATGACGAGCTGGCCGCCCGCGTCCACGACATCATGATCCGGATAGGCCGCCATCAGTTCGGCTGTGTCCCCGACGGCAGTGACCAATGAGCCATCTAGCAGACAGCGCCATTCTCAATGATCTGGTTGGTTTCCCCAAAGGTGACCAGCGCGTCCGTTTGTTATGAGCATGGATTACCTCCTGTTCTGTTCTTCTTTCACCCCCGCCATCAGCAGGCCGAGCTGCTCTGGCGTGGCCTCGTCGCTGTCCACCACACCCATGATCTGCCCTTCAAAGATCACAGCGATTCGATCGGATAGAGCCAGGATCTCGTCCAGGTCCTCTGAGATGAGCAGGATGGCAATGCCCTGCCTGCGTTGCTCCAGCAAGCAGAGAGTGGATGTACTCAGTTGCGCCAATGTCGACACCACGGGTCGGTTGGGCAGCGACCAGAACTCGCGGCTTGCGCGAGAGTTCTCGTGCTACCACGACTTTCTGTACGTTCCCGCCTGACAGGCTCTTGGCCTGGGTTTCACGGGAAGGCGTCTTGATATCAAAGCTCTTGATCAAGTTGTCAGCAAACTCACTGATGACCGGCAGTGTCAGAAACCCCTTACGTGAGAATGGTGGCGTTGGCATGATCACGCAAGATCATGTTCTCAGATACCGAAAACTCTTGAATGATGCCGTCTCTCATCCGCTCTTCTGGGACATAGGCAAGTGTTGCTCTGTCACTGTGCCAGGCAGATCGTTGGTGATGTCCTTACCTTCCAGGAAGACTTGTCCTTGCGTCGCTGGGCGCAGTCCAGTGATTACCTCGGCCAGTTCTCTCTGACCGTTGCCGGACACCCCGGCCAAACCCAGGATCTCACCTGAGCAGATCTCCAGATCAACACCGCGCAAGGCGGGTGTACCGCGGTCGCTCTGCGGCATGAACGTTCTTGAGGGTCAGCCGGGCCTCACCCCGTTCTACAGCACCACGGTCTGGTTGCAGGATGACCTCGCGGCCGACCATCATTCGCGCCAGGTCTGCCTTCGTGCAGCCAGCCGTCTCGCAGCTATCTACCCGCTTGCCGTCACGCAGCACGGTTACGCGATCGCTGATATCCAGAACCTCGTGCAGCTTGTGCGAGATGAAAGATGACGGCGTGCCCGTCCTGGACCATCTGGCGCAGTGTGGCAAAGAACTCGTCCACCTCCTGTGGTGTGAGCACGGCGGTTGGCTCGTCAAGAATGAGCAGCGCGGCGCCCCGGTAGAGGGCCTTGATGATCTCAACACGCTGGCGCTGGCCGACGGCAAGCTGCCAGATGTAGGCGTCAGGATCTACGTCAAGGCCATAGATCTCGCCCAACTCGAGGATGCGCTTGGAGACCCGGTCAAGATCAGTCAGTGGTCCACGAGAAGAGGGCAAGCCCAATGCCACGTTTTCAGCCACCGTAATGGTATCTACCAGCATAAAGTGCTGGTGGATCATGCCGATGCCCAGATCGATGGCAGCTGTCGGAGAACTGATGCTCACCGATTCGCCGTTGAGCCGGATATCGCCTTCCTCCGGAGCGTACATCCCGTAGAGGACCTTCATGAGGGTGCTTTTGCCTGCCCCGTTCTCTCCCAGGAGGGCGTGGACCTCGCCAGTGCGTACGTCAAAATCGACATGATCATTGGCCACCACGCCGGGAAACAGCTTGGTTATCCCCTTCATCTCCAGATGATCGATTCGAGTGCGACCAGAGGGTAGAAGTCCGTTATCTGTCATCACCTGCTCCTGGGTAGGCTTAAGTTGCTGCGTATTGCGGCCGGATGGTAGTCTAGCCTGTTGGCCAGCCAGCAGGCTGGAGTTCTATCACTGCTGGTGGCTCGGACTGTGAACGGCAACCGGCCACAATACGCAACGTGCGACACGGGCTATTCGCCCACGCTGATGGTTATAGAGCCATCGACAATGCCCTTGGTGGCTTCCTCCGCTGCTGTCTTGACCTCAGCCGGCAGGTCAAAGTCAGGATTATAGTCCATGACTTCACCTTCGTTTGCCAGGGTGATGGTGTAGGCCTTGCCGCCGTAGGTGCCTTGACCGATCAGGTCGATGATCTCATCAAGCACAACGGTCCAGTCGTAGATCTGGTTGGCGACCACAATGGCAGGGAGCCAGTGAGGTCTGGCTGGCTTGGGTGCCGAACCAGAGCACATCGTTCTCCTCGGCCGCGCCAATGGCGCCCACGACCATCTGGGCTGTGCCGGACAGCACGTCGGCGCCGGCCTTGATGTGGGTGTTGGCCGCCTCAGCCGCCAGGGCCACGTCGGAGAAGGAGCCGATGTAGTTGACGTTGACCTGGGCGTCCGGATTGGAGGCTTTGACGCCGGCCACAAACCCATCGATGTACAGCTTGGCGTCGCCGGTCTCGATGGGGCCGACCATGCCAACAACGTTGCTCTCGGTCAGCATGCCGGCCATGACGCCGTTGACATAACCGCCCTCGTGGGAGGCAGCCTCGTAGGCAAACACGTTGTTGATGCCTTCGTCGGCAAAGGTAGTCACCGTCGTGCCATGTGCGAAGGCCGTCTCGGGAAAGTCGGGAGCGATCTCCTGTAGCGAACTGCCATACTGGGAGCCATGGGCAATCACCAGGTCGTAGCCCTCGGACGCATAGTCGCGGATGGCTGCCGCGGCGTCATCCACTACGAACATGTTCTCCGAGTAGACCAGTTCCATCTTTTCGGGGCCACCCATCTCCTCTTGGATGGCGAGCAGGGCGTCATACATGCTTTGGCTGAAGGCCAGGTCGTTGATGGTGCTGGGCATGATGACAGCCACGCGGAATACACCATCGCTCCCTGCTTCTTCCCCTCCGCCGGGTCCGCAGGCGGAAACCAGCAGCGCCACCATACCACCACTACGAGCAAACTGCTCTTTCTTTGACATTTCTTCCTCCTTTATATTGGAAGATGTTGATCCATCAGAGTCCGGCTAGTCTGTGATCAGCGCTGTTGCTCCTCCGTCATCACCTCCTTGTCTTGGAGTCAGGTTCATGCCAGGGTCAAGGAGCCGATCGACCCTCACAGCCTCACCCTAAACTTCAACCCTCTCTCTCAAAAGGTTTGGTCAACGCAGAGGGGGCGCGTACCCGCTGCGACAGTCAGGACCAGGGCCACGATGGTCAGGATGTAGGGCAACATCACCAGCGAGGTCTGAAGGGATGGCAGCCCCCATCACCTGAAGCCAAAGCTGGAAGGCGATCACCATGCTGAACAGCAGCGCGCCCAGCAACACACCCACTGGCCGCCACCCACCAAAGTAGACCAGGGCCACAGCGATGAACCCCATGCCGCTGGTCATGTTCTGCTGGAACACGTTGTACAGCGGCGATGGACAGAGAGGCGCCAGCGATGCCGGAAAGGATGCCCCCCAATGTGACGGTGACATAGCGCACTCCAGCTGACACTCACACCCAGTGAGTCAGCTGCCTCAGGGTTTTCGCCCACTGCCCTGATCTTGAGGCCGATGGTGGTCTTGTTCAGGAGAAACGTGGCGATGGGAACTAGGAGATAGGCGACATAGACCAGGATACTGTGGCTGAAAAAGACCTCGCCGATGATCGGGATGTCGCTGAGTACGGGGATATGGACTGCTGGGAAGCCACTCACTGTCTCCACGGTGCCCAGCGTCATCTGAAAGAGCAGGGTACTCATCCCCAGGCCAAAGAGATAGAAGCCAATGCCACTGATCCCCTGCTCAGCCTGGAGGTTGATGGTCACAAAGGCCATGGCCAAGCCCATCGCCGCGCCGACAATGATAGCTGCCAGCAAACCCAGCCACAGGTTGCCGGTGGTGATGGAGACATAGAAGGCGAAGAAGGCGCCCATGAGCATTTGGCCTTCCACTCCCAGGTTGAGCACCCCACTACGTTGTCCAAAGGTCTCACCGATGGCGGCATAGAGGTAGGGCGTGGCCAGTCGAATGCCCGAGGCCAGGATACCAACGAGAAAGCTAGCCGTGAAGAAGCTCGGATGTCATGGATGTCACCCCCGATTCTGGTACCAAAGGTGGTTCTTTTTCCGCTTTGGTTGTGGCCTCAATCAGCCGCTGCCGCTGCCTGCGACGGCGCCAGAGTTCGCTGCTGACGACAAAGATCACGACCAGGCCGTTGAGCGCAAGGATGAAAGAAGAGGGCACCTGCATGACCCGCTGCAGCTTGTTGGCACCCACCAGCAAGCGACCCAAAGAAGAAAGAGGCTGGGATGGTGCCGAGGGGGTGCAGTTGCCCAAACAGGGCGGCCACGATGCCGTTAAAGCCTGCGCTGGCCGTGAATCCTGTGGCCGAGCCATCGGTGATCATGCGGTAGTTCAGGCCGTAGACCTGGATGGCGCCCGCCAGCCCGGCAAAAGCGCCGCTCAGCAGGAGCGCGATCACGATCTGTCGGCGCACCCGGATCCCGCCATAGCGGGATGCGTCCGGGTTCTGGCCCACGGCCCGGATGCGATAGCCCAGTGTGGTGCGCCACAGAGGATGTAGACCAGGAAGGCCAGGATCACGGCGATCAGCGCCCCCAGGTGCAGGCGTGTGGGCACCAGTCGGGGCAGGCGGAAGGCTGCTTCCAGAGCCGCGGTCTGCGGGATCTTGGAGGCAAGCTCAGCCTGGGCCGGGTCGATCAGCGGGCCACGCAGCAGAAAGTTCATGATCTGGACGGCGATGGCGTTCATCATTACCGTGCTCAGGATCTCGTTGACGCCAAAGTAGGCCTTGAGCGCGCCCGGGATCGCTCCCCAGAGCCCTCCTCCGACAAAGCCGGCCAGGATGGCCAGAGCGATGACCAGCCAGCCAGGCCAACTCTGGCAGAGCTAAGCCCCACCGCGGTGGCAAAGAGGGCGCCCATGATCATCTGGCCTTCGCCGCCGATGTTGATGACGTTCGCCCGAAAGGCAATGCAGATGCCCAGGCCTACCAGCAACAGGGGCACGGCCTTGACTGCGGTTTCGGCCAGGGCATTGCCGCTACCGAACGCGCCCTCCGCCAGGGCCCCATAGGCCTGTGATCGGGTTCGCACCCAGCACCAGCAGCATGACTGCCCCCACGCGCCAGCGCGGCAAAGGTGGCAAACACCGGCAACAGGGCATCGATGATCTGGGAAAAGTCGATCTTTGACAACCAGTTTTCATGTTCAGTCGCTCTCCTCGTTCGGAGTGGCACGTGCACTGAACAGCACCGGACCACCGAGCCCAGTCGCTCTTCAGTCCACCAATCCCTAGTCCCTGCCTGCAGCGCTCGCCACACTCGCTCTGGCGTAAAGGGCACCTGCCGGACCCAGACGCCCGTCGCATCGTGGATCGCATCGGCCATGGCCGGGGCCATGCCATCCATCGCGATCTCGGAGACTGATTTGGCTCCAAAAGGCCCCGTGGGCTCGTCCGTCTGCACAAAGATGACTTCCGTCTTGGGCATCTCGTTGGACTTGATAGGTGTGGTAGGGGCCGAAGCGTGCGTTGACCATCCGGCCTTGCTCGTCGTAGACCATCTCCTCACAGTGGGCAAAGCCCAGGACCTGCTGCAGCCCACCCTCCACCTGCCCGGAGGCGGTGATGGGGTTGATCACCCGGCCGGCATCCACCACCATCAACGACCCGCTCCACGGTGACCTGTCCGGTCTCGGTATCCACCGCCAGCTCGACAAACTGGGCGGCGAAGGGCGGCGGGCTGTCGTAGCTCACGTGGGAGGCGCTGGCGATGATCTGGTGCTGGTTCTGCTGGTGCAGGCTGCTCAGGGCCACTTGCTTCCAGGGTGAGGGCACGGCCGTCGGGCACGAAGACCTGCCGGTCCCGCAGCTCAAAGCCCTCGATGCCTTCCAGGCCCAGCATCGTGGCCGCGTGTTCTTTGATCTGGCCGGCTACCTTGTGGGCTGCCTTGCGCACCGCCCCGCCGCTGATGTAGGTCGTGCTGGAGGCATAGGCTCCCTTGTCAAAGGGCGTGAAGTCGGTGTCCGAGGAATAGACGATCAAGTCCTCCACAGGGATGCCCAGCACCTCGGCCGCCATCTGGGCCAGGATGGTGTCGGAGCCGGTGCCCAGGTCGGTCGCGCCGATCAGCAGGTTGAACGAGCCGTCGTCGTTCATCTTGATCGTGGCCGCCGCCATGTCCAGGCCGGCGATGCCGCTGCCGTGCAGCATGACGGCCATGCCGATGCCACGGCGGATGGGATCGGCACGGATCTGCTCCGGGTCTGGATTCATCTGGCCGCGCTTGTTGTACCAGTCCATCGCCTCCAGGCCCACCTGGACGCACTGCTCCAGACCGCTGGAGCGGATGATACTGCGCAAACCCTTCGCGCCCCTCGCCCAGGGCCTTGGCCATCAGAAGCTCCTCGCCCTACCTTGATGACGTTCTTGCGCTTGAACTCGACGACGTCCCAGCCCAGCTTGTCCGCAATCTCGGACATCAAGCGTCTCGAGGCCAAAGTAGCACTGCATGGCGCCATAGCCGCGGAAGGCGCCCGGCGTAGGCTTGTTGGTGTAGACGACGTCGCAGACAAACTTGGAGAAGGGAGCGTTGTAGAGCGTCAGACCCTTCTGGCCGCCCACCATCTGTACGGTCAGGCCATGGGTGCCGTAGGCGCAGGTATCGCCGATGAGGTCAAGCTCGATGGCGACTACTTCCATCTCGTCGGTGACGCCGATCTTGTAGCGCATGATCTGGGGATGGCGGCTGCGAGAGCTGGTGAACTCCTGCTCGCGGGTGTATTCCATCCGCACCGGCCGGCCGGTGGCGAGGGTCAGGTGGGCACACAGATCCTCCAGGATCATCTCCTGCTTGTTGCCAAAGCCACCGCCGATGCGGGGCTTGATCACCCGGATCTGCTTGACCGGCAGGCCGATGAGGGGAGCCAGCATGCGCCGCACGTGGAAGGGCACCTGGGTGCTGGTCCGGACCACCAGCCGGCCATCCTCGTCCCAGTAGGTGATGCAGACGTGGGGCTCGACGTGGGCCTGCTGCTGTTGGGAGGTCCGGTATTCGCCCTCAAAGACGTGGTCGGCTTTTGCCCACTGGGCCTCGCCGTCGCCGCCCTCCGCCTCGATATGGTGGACGATGTTGCGCTGGGCATCATAGATGCCCTCAGTGTCGGGCTCGTCGTGGATGACTGGCGCGCCCTCCTGCATGGCTGCCTCGGGGTCCAGGACGTGGGGCAGTACTTCATACTCGACCTCGATCAAGCGCAGCGCCCGCTGGGCCATGTCCGGCGTCTCGGCGGCGACGATCGCCACCCGGTCGCCGACGTGGCGCACCTTGTTGTCCAGGCTGACCTGGTCGAGGGGCGGCGGGTTGGGATAGCTCTGTCCTCCCGTGGCGTACTTGATGCGCGGCACATCCTCGTGGGTCAGGACAGCGTGAACCCCGTCCAGCGCCCGGGCTCGGCTGGCATCGATTCGCTTGATGCGAGCGTGGGCGTGGGGGCTGGTGAGCAGTGCGCCGTACAGCATCCCTTCCATCTTGATGTCATCGGTAAAGACGGGCTTGCCCGGTGATCAGCTTGACTGCATCCACCTTCTGCTCGGGTTTGCCCACCACTTGCAGTGATTCCATGTCTGGCGGCGTGATCACCAGGGGGGGAAGAGAGATCGCGTCCTCGGCCGACTCATAGTGCTGCCGGACCGTCTCCGCAGGCGACTCATCGGGCGCTCAGGGTGGCACGGACCGGCTTGACCGGCGTCCACTCTTTCGCCCCGCAGCATGGCCGCGGCTCTCTGTACCGCTTGCACGATTTTGACATAACCTGTACAGCGGCACAGCACACCGCTCATCGCCTCGCGGATCTCTGCCTCGGTGGGGTTGGGGTTGCGGTCCAGCAGCGCCTTGGCAGCCATCAGCTGTCCCGGCGTGCAGTAGCCACACTGGCTCCCGCCAGCATCGATGAAAGCCTGTTGGAGGGGGTGCAGCTGGCCTCCAGATGCCAGGCCTTCCACAGTCAGGACCTCTCGCCCCTCGGCCTTGGCGGCAGGCAGGGTACAACTGTACACGGGCTGCCCATCCAGCAGGACGGTGCAGGCGCCGCAGTCACCGGTCTTGCAGCCATTCTTTACGCTGAAATAGGAGGCGTTTCGTAGCGCGTCGAACAAGGTTTCCCCTCGCTGCACGCTCAGGCTTTTCTTCTCGCCATTGATAGTCAGTGCAATCACGTTCGTCTTTGACATTACTCATTCCCCATCTCCTTCCGCAAGCACTGCTCGAGCGCGCGCCGGGTCAGCACAGCCGCCATCGCCCGGCGGTACTGCTCGCTGCCCCGAAAGTCACCTTCGGGTTCGACCTCGCCCTCTACTTCGGTGGCCACTGCTCAGGATCTGGGCTTGCGTCAACGGACTGCCTATCAGATTCGCCGGTGCCACCGCCAAACTCACTGGCTTGGACCAGACACCCGTGAGGGCGACCCGAGCCTGGGACACGATCCCATCGGTTGTTTCCACCGCGGCAACCGCGGCAACAATGGGCTCGTCGGCCGGGGTACGCCCCACGTGGGCCTCACCCCAGCTCAAGCCAGTGATCGGGACGTGTAGCCTGGTAATGTTCACGGCCTTTTTGACCTCCAGCAGCGCCTCGACGGACCGTTGCTCGGATCCACCTGCACCCTGCGTAGTAGTCGTTGCCCCCAGCGCCAAGAGTGCGGCAGACCAGCGGGGCACAACTTGGGCGATAGCAGCGCACGGTGGATCTGCCTTCGATTCCGCTCCTGCCAGACCAACTCGCCGGAGAGCGTTTGGCGCATCAAGGGTGGGCATTCCGGGGCCTCCAGTATCGCTTGGAGCGAAAGCCGGGCATCGATACTCCACCAACCGTCGATGCTTCCTTTATCTTTGGGGAGAAATTGATCAACTTTCATTCCGATTGTCTCCTTTGGGGCCTACCGGAGTGCAGAGATTGGCGAACTGCAATATGCCAAAGCCTGGCTGCTGCCCGTCGGCCTCACTCACAGCATTCTAGCGCATGACAAGATTGCGTGCGAGCTGATTCTGGCTTTCGATCACGGGTTCCAGGTCAAGTGTCAGCAGGCTGCCCATCGTCGATGACCACCCGGCCATTGATGACCGATAGCTCCACCTGTTGCGGGTGGCAGAAGAACAGCGCGGCCAGCGGGTCGTGCAGTGCTCCGGCAAAATCCACCGTGTCGAGGCGGAACCCAATAAAGTCAGCAGCCTTGCCTGGGGCAAGCTGG
This sequence comes from uncultured Chloroflexia bacterium, assembly GCA_963783445.1. Taxonomy (GTDB): domain Bacteria; phylum Chloroflexota; class Anaerolineae; order JAAYZQ01; family JAAYZQ01; genus CAWANP01. Next base: position 75,241 of record CAWANP010000006.1, read on the forward strand.
CCAATATCGTCACGGCCCAGCACCCGCGCGCCGCCCGCCGTCGCCATCCAGAGTACCTCCTCCGCCGAGAGGCCGGCAGGGTTGCCGGACACCCGCTGCAGGAGGAGGGCCATCCTGGCCTCCGCCAGCATGTGCGAGGAATCGTTGCTGGCCGAGCCATCCACGCCCAACCCCGTCCGAACTCCCGCGTCCAGGTAGGCCCGCACGGGGGCGATGCCTGAAGCCAGACGCATGTTCGAGCTGGCGCAGTGACAGACGCCAGTGCCTGTCTGGGCAAAGAGGCTCACTTCCTCCTCGTTCAGGTGCACGCAGTGAACGTGCCAAACGTCTTCTCCGACCCAGCCCAGATCCTCAGCATAGCCCGCCGGTCGGCGGCCAAACTCGTGCAGGCAGAATGCCTCCTCGTCCAGCGTCTCTGCCAGGTGGGTATGGAGTTGGACGCCATAGGAGCGTGCCAGCGCCGCGGATTCTCGCATCAGATCGGGAGTGACCGAGAAAGGCGAACAGGGCGCGACGACGATGCGCAGCATGGCGTTGGGTTCCGGATCGTGGTAGGTTTCGATAGCGCGCTGGGTGTCCCTGAGGATGAAATCCTCGTCTTCAACGACGCGGTCGGGGGGCAGGCCCCCCTTGCTCTCGCCCAGGCTCATGGAGCCCCGGCATGGCTGGAAGCGGATGCCGATCTCCTGAGCGGCGCGGATCTCGTCATCAATGCGGCAGTCGTTGGGGTAGACATACAGGTGGTCCGAGGCGGTGGTACAGCCCGACAGCATCAGTTCGGACAGGCCAACCAGCGCGCTGGTGTAGATCGCTTCTGATGTCATTCCGGCCCAAATGGGGTACAGGGTTTTGAGCCAGCCGAATAGGGTTGCATCCTGGGCCGCCGGTACCGCCCTGGTCAGGGTCTGGTAGAGGTGGTGGTGGCAATTCACCAACCCGGGTAGAATGATCATCCCCCGGGCATTGATGATTGTATCTGCCTCGTCCGGCAACTCGGCGGTGTGTCCAACCTGTTCGATGACGTTGTCGCAGACAAAAATGCCTGCGTCGGGAATGCGCCGGACTTTGAAGGGGTTGTCCGAGCCAGTGGGTCTGGCATCCGTAGTCACCAGAAGATCGGCGTGTTTTAGGAGTAGTGTTGACATGATTATCCTCCCCCAACCGGAGGTGAATAGATCACCTCGTCACCATCGTACAGCTCTGCCTGCATTCCGACGTAGGCGCGGTTCACGGAAGCGCTGATGAAGCGGGTATAGGCCCGCAGAACCGGGTACTCTTCTGCCAGAATGCTAATCAGGTCGCCCACGGTCGTCCCTGGCGCAACCTGAACCTCCATCCTGTTGTTTTTCAGCGTGCCCGGTGGCACGGCCAGGAATCGTACACGGACGTGCATCACCGCTTCTCTTCCCGTACGTAGGGTAAGCCGAGAGCTGCGGGTGCGCCGGTACGCTTGCCCCTCGATTCCCGCCAGGTGATCAACACCAGTACGAGGATCGTGATGATGTAGGGCAGCATGTTCAGGAATGCGGAAGGGATGGTGGTCCCCATGGCCTGCATGCGGAACTGAATGGCGTTGATGCCGCCAAACAGCAGCGCCCCGATCACTGCCCGCAGTGGATCCCAGGTGGCAAAGATGACCAGGGCAATGGCGATCCACCCCCGGCCGCCCGTGATATTGTCGGCCCAACCCTGGAGGTAGCCCAGGGAGAGGTGCGCCCCGGCCATGCCCATCAGCATGCCGCCGACGATCGTGTACAGATAGCGGACGCCGGTAACATCGACGCCCATCGCATCCGAGGCTGCGGGGTTTTCGCCCACGGCTCGCAGGTGCAGGCCGGGCTGCGTCCTGTACAGCCAGAATGTGAGCACTGGCACCAGGACGTAGAGCATGTAGACCATCAGATCCTGGGTGAAAAGGGCTGGTCCGACTACAGGCAGATTGCTCAGTCCTGGTATCGGGATGCGCCCAAAGGTGGCGCCTTCAAGGCCGACCATCGTTGTACCGCCAGGACCCAGCCGCTGGCCCATAAAGGCGGCCAAGCCTACGCCAAAGATGGTGAGCGCCAAGCCGCTGACGACCTGCTCAGCACGCAGGGTGACGGTCAGGAAGGCGTGAATGAGGGACAAAATAGCGCCAATAAAGATAGCTGCCCCCAAACCCAGCCAGGCGCTGCCGCCATGATAAGATACCGCAAAGGCTGTAGCCGCACCCACCAACATGATGCCCTCCACACCCAGGTTGAGTATGCCCGAGCGCTCGGTAAAGATTTCACCCAGCGTGGCGTAGAGAAGCGAGGCACCGGCCCGGATGGTAATGGCCAGGATGGAGACGATCAGCGCTTCAGTCATGGCTGCCTCCTGCAGGGGCGGACTCGGGGCCTGGGGTGTGTGGCCGTCGGAGGCCCCTGACCAGTCTCCGTTTCAGGTCGGATGACCCGCACCCGATAGTTCACGAATATGGAGCCCCCCAGGACAAAGAACAAGATTGCGCCCTGGAGCACGCCGGCTACCGCCGCTGGCAAGCCCGAGGGCAATCTGTATCTGGTCGCCGCCGACCTGCAAGTGCGGCCATCAGAAAGGCCACGACCAGTACCCCCCACGGATTCAGGGCGGCCAGCCAGGCGACGATAATCGCCGTGTAGCCCGTGCCAACCGTGAGGCCATGGTACAGCCGGTGGGTGATCCCCGAGACCTCGGCCATACCGGCCAGTCCCGCGAGCCCACCTGACAGCAGCATGACCAGGACGATGTTCTTGGCGATGCTCATCCCGGCGTAGCGTGCGGCCTTGGGATTCTCGCCGATCACGCGGATCTCGTAGCCCCAGCGGGTCCGGTTCAGGATGAACCATATCAGCGCTGCGGCCAGGATGGCAAAGATGAGACCGATGTGTACGCGGCCTGTCAGCCGCGGAAGCCAGGCAGCGTCAGGAAAGATGGCGCTGCCTGGGAAACCATAGCCTGCGGGATCGCGCCACGGCCCGTGGTACAGGTACTCGACCATCAGGATGGCGATATAGTTCATCATCAGTGTGGTCAAGATCTCGTTGACGCCGATCCACGCCTTGAGCGCTGCGGGGATGAGCGCCCACAAAGCGCCTGCCAAAATGGCCAGGATCATCATGATGGGGATAAGCGTAAAGCCAGGCAGGTAGTCGCTCAGGAAAAGGGCCACGAACGCGGCCGCAATGCCGCCCCAGGCCAACTGCCCTTCGGCCCCGATGTTCCAGAAAAGCATGCGGAAAGCGATGGAGACGCCAAGGCCAGTTAGCATGAGGGGTATGGCCTTGACCAGGGTCTCTGTCAGGGCGTAGCCGCTGCCCAAGGAGCCCTGGACCATCACCTGTAGGCTTCGAGGGGGTTGATGCCAAAGGCCAGGAGGATCGAGTCCGCCAAAGACGAGGGCCAGGACAAAGGAGAGAATGGGCACCAGAACGAGATGCCTTGCGCGAGCGGCTCAGACGTTTTTCAAAGAGGATGGTGGGCAGTAGCTCTTTCATGGCCTATCCTCCATGGGAGCTGTGCCAATGCCGGGCTTTTTTGCCTGCGATGTATCTCTCCGGCCATCAGCAGGCCCAAGCCCTCGCGTGTGGCCTTGCTCGGCGTCTACGATGCCCAGCGACCGTCACCTCGTACATCACGGCAATCCGGTCCGACAGGGCCATGATCTCGTCCAAGCTCTACCGAGATCAGCAGCACGGCCACGCCCTCATCGCGTTTCTCCAGGAGCTGGCTGTGGATGTATTCGATGGAGCCCACGTCAACGCCTCTGGTAGGTTGGGCGGCGATAAGGAGCTTGATGGGCCGCGAAAGCTCGCGGGCCACGATGGCCTTTTGCTGATTGCCGCCGGAGAGCAGTCGAGCGCGCGTGTCGGGCCCAGGCGTCGCGATGTTAAAAGTCTCGATGAGCTTCTCTGCAAAGCTGGTACAGGGCGCCGCCATCCAGGAGGGGTCCGCGGGCCAGCGGCGGCTCACGATAGGCCTTGAGCCCCAGGTTATCGGAAACGGGCAGGTTGGGCGACCATGCCTACGCCCAGCCGGTCGCCAGGAATATGGCTCACGTCGGCCTGGATCACCTCCAGAGGGGAGTAGCCGGTGATGTCCTTGCCCTCCGACCCGGACGCTTCCGGCGGTGGCTGGCCGCAGGCCAGTGATGACTTCGACCAGTTCTCGCTGCCCATTGCCGGCGACCCCGGCGATACCCAATATCTCGCCCTCGCAGACGCGCAAGGAGACGCCCCGCAGCGCCGGCAGGCCCTTGTCGTTCAGCGCTTCGAGCTTGTCTACCTCGAGTGCAGCCTCGCCAGGCTCGCAGGATTCCTTTTCCAGGAAGAAGAGGACCTCGCGGCCGACCATGAACTCGGCCAGCTTCTGCTTTGCTTGCTCTCTGCTATGCCCAGTGTGGCCGTGACCTTGCCGCCGCGCAGCACCATCACCCGGTCGGCAAAAGCCATCACCTCGTCCAGCTTGTGGGTGATAAAGATGACCGATTTGCCCTCGTCGACCATCTGGCGCAGGGTGGTCGCCATCTCTTCCGCCTCCTGGGGCGTGAGCACGGCGGTGGGTTCATCCAGGATCAGGATCTCTGCGCCGCGGTACAGCAGCTTGAGGATCTCGACCCGCTGTTGTTCGCCGACGGAGAGCTGCCAGATGTAGGCATCGGGATCGACTTGCAGTCCATAGCGCTGGGACAGTCGCGATCTCTTTGCCTACCTGGTCCAGGTGAAGTACCTGGCTGGTACCCTGCAGACCCAGGATGATGTTCTCGGCCACGGTCAGCGTTTCCACGAGCATAAAGTGCTGGTGGACCATGCCGATGCCGTGCGCGATGGCGTCGCGCGGCGAGCGAAAGTGAACCGGTTGCCCGTCGACAAAGAGTTCGCCTTCCTCCGCCTGGTAGAGCCCGGCCAGGACGTTCATCAGCGTACTCTTGCCGGCACCATTTCCCCCAACAAGGGCCAGGACCTCGCCGCGAGCAAGAACCAGGTCGACGTCTGTCATTGGCCAACACGCCAGGAAAACGCTTGGTGATGCCCTTCATCTGTACCGCATACCGCGGCTGCGCAGCAGACGGCTTCCCTGGGGCAGAGCCTGCATCTGCGACGCGGGCATGCGAACTGTCCATCGCTGAACCTCCTTTAGGGGCAGATACCTCAATTCTGTAATTTGTTTGCTGCCGGCCTTCGCCAAGCGAAGAGGCATCTCTCGTCTACATTGAGATGAGGATGAGCCGTGATAAGGGGACTAGACAAACCAGTAAGAGCCGCTCTCGCGCGCTACGAGCAGGTGCATAGGGCTCCTGTACGACAAGTCCGATGCGGATGAGAGTCAATGCCTCCCCTGCCGTATCGTAAGCCAGGGGAGGCATTGGTTGTGCTCATCTACTGTGATGGGATGGTACCCGCCACACCCTCGACGAACCAGTCCATGCCGAGCATGGCGCCGTCTTCCATGCACTCGCCGTCGGCGACCTTCTCGCTCCCATCCTGGTCGTTGATGGGCCCGCAGAAGACGTCCCAGTCGCCGCTGAGGATCTTTTCCTTGGCCGCTTCGACGGTGGCCTTGACGTCCGCGGGGACCTTGGGGCTGAACGGTGCCAGTTCGACGACGCCATCTGCCAAGCCGCCCCAGTACTGGTGGGTCTCCCAGGAGCCATCCAGCACATCCTCGACGGTGGCGATATAGTACTCGCCCCAGTTCCAGATCGGGCTGGTGAGCACCGAATCGCCCACGAACTGGCCCATGTCCGAGTCATAGCCGATGCTGAGCAGCCCGCGCTCCTTGGCTGCCTTCTGGGGCTCGGTGGTGTCCTGGTGCTGGGCGATGATGTCAGCCCCTTCGTCCAGCAGGGCCTCGGCGGCCTCGCGTTCCTTCACCGGGTCGTACCAGGTGTTGGTCCACACCACGCGTACCTCGGCGTCGGGGTTGGCCTCGCGCACGCCCAGGGTAAAGGCGTTGATGCCGCGGATGACCTCGGGAATTGGGAAGGCGGCCACGTAGCCGATCATGTTTGTCTCGGTCATGGCGCCGGCCACCAGGCCAGAGAGGTAGCGGGGCTGGTACATGCGGCCAAAGTAGGTGGCCATGTTGTCCGCGGTCTTGAAGCCGGAGCAGTGCTCGAACGTGACATCGGGATTCTCCCCGGCGACGGTCAGCATCGGATCCATGTAGCCAAAGCTGGTGGCAAAGACGACGTCGGCGCCCTGCTGGACGACGTCGCGGATGGCCTTCTCGGCCTCCGGGCCCTCGGGCACATCCGGAACGGTGACGACCTCGACCTTGTCACCCAGCTGCTCCTCCAGCATCTGGCGGCCGCGGTCGTGCTCGAAGGTCCAGCCCAGGTCTCCGGGCTGGCCGATATAGATATAGGCCACTTTGACCTTGTCCATCGGCGCGCTAGATTCTGGCGCGTCAGCCTCAGGCGCTGCTTCCTCTTCGCTATCCCCACAGGCGCCCAGCACCAAAGCCAGGGCGATAAGGGCAGCCAACAACAGATACATTCGCTTGGACAGCATTGTTATTCCTCCTCATGTTTTAGTTGATTCCACTTTTGTGTTTGTGGCTGCTGTGAAGGGCCTTTCCTGCTTTTCCGGGTTCACCTCCTTGTGTTGTCGCTTTGTGGAGATAGATTGCACTTGCCGGCATTTGTCAGAGGAACCCTGCCAGGCTCCTCTTCACCGCAGGCTGCGCCTATTGGCGGCCTGCCAATAGAAAGGGCACCGATTCTGTAATCCCTTCATAGATCACAGCCATCTCGGCGACCTCTTTCAGTGAGAATGTGCCCTCAAACGTCTCTTTGAGGGCCATTTCCAGGATGGCCAGATCGGGAGTGAGGTTGATGCTCATTCTGGCGTCACGGAAGAGCAGGGTGCCGTTCTGAACTCTGAGTAACGATTCCAAACCTCGCTCCCGCCGCCAGATAGCGCCAGATCCCACCACGCCCTCGATGTAGAAGGCATTGTCGTCTTCCAGATCAAAATCGCGCTTCTCCAGGAAAAGCCTCGGCTTTTCGGTATAGGGCTTTCCCTCGTGAACGCAGAATGTGGCGCAGTCACCACACTCGTTGCAGAAATCGTCCACGTGAATGATCTGCCGGTCCTGCGTGACCGTGAATGCCTCACTGCCGCTAACGACGAGTTCCCCGTTATGGCAGGACAGTTGGGGTACTTGCAGGGTCACCGGCGTGACAAAGTAGCTAAAGTTGGAGCGGTTGGGACAGACCTCGATACACTTGTCGCAGAAAGTGGTACATTGCACGCACCTCAATGCCTCCGCCTGGGCGGCTTCCTCCGTCAGCGTGGCTTCGATCAGGTCAAAGCCCGTTCGCTGGGCCGGTGGGAGCATCTCCGCCTGGTGCTTGTCTTCTTTCCTGGCCCGCACTCGCCTGAAGGGGAGGATCTCTTCCTCCGTCAGCGATGCCGGATGTGAGGGTAACTCTATGAACGGAACGCCCAGTTTCTCACAGATGCCTTTGGCGGCCCGGCGGCCGTCGGCGCAGGCAGCGATGATGCTATCCGGCCCGTCCACGACATCCCCGCCTGCATAGACTCCGGGCATGCCTGCCAGCCCGGTCGCGGGATCGACGCGGATAGCTCCCCACTTGTGCATCGAGATCCCGCTGCCATCGAGGAACCTGATCTCTGGGCTCTGGCCAATAGCGACGATGACCGAGTCTGCTTCGACCTGGAACTCGCTGCCTTCAATAGGAACCGGCCGCCGCCGCCCGCTGTCGTCCGGCTCGCCCAGTTTGTTCCTGATGCATTCGAGGCCCACGACGCGGCCGTTCTCCAGGAGGATCCGACTGGGAGAGGCCAGCTCGTGCAGGATGTTCCCTTCCTCAAAAGCACCTTCTAGCTCTTCCTCGTTGGCCGGCATCTCTTCCTCCGTCCGCCGGTAGACGATGGTGGCCGGGTTGCCGGTGAGGCGCTGGGCCACGCGCGTGGCATCCATGGCCGTGTCGCCGCCGCCGATAACCAGGGCCTTGGAGCCCAGATCGGGCCGTTCCCCGTCCCGGACGCGTTCCAGCAGGTCGAGGGCGGCAAAGACGCCCTTGGCTGGGGCGGTCGATTCATCCAACCCCTCGATGTGCAGGGGTGTGTCCTTCTGGAAACCCGTGGCGACGAATACGGCGTCAAAGCCGTCCTGCAACAGAGCCTCTGGTGGTCTGGTGACGGGCTCGGGGCGATTGACCTCAACGCCCAGGGCGGTGATGCGGTCGATATCTTGCTGGATGATCTCGGCTGGCAGCCGGAAGACAGGAACCAGGCGCATCATGCCGCCGACTGCGTCCTTGGCCTCAAAGATGGTGACCTTCAGGCCGCTCAGGGCCAGATAATAGGCCGCCGAATAGCCTGCAGGCCCTGCGCCAATGATGGCAACCCTGCGCTCTGGGCTGCTGGCTCTGGGGACCGGGATCTGGACCCTGCCTCGTTCTTCGGCAAAGCGTTTCAGTGCCCGGATGGCCACCGGTGCCTCATAGTCGTTGCGCGTGCAGCGGGTCTTGCACAGCTCAGTGCAGACATAGCCGGTAACCCCCGGCAGGGGGTTCCGGGACAGGATGACCTCCAGCGCGCGGTCGTATTCGCCTTGGGCGATCAGCCAGGCATATTCGGGCACATCCTGGCATACGGCGCACTGTTCCATGCAGGGGGCAACGACACAGTCAAACAGGCCCAGCCCAGATTCTACCTTGGGCAGGCCGTAGGGAAAGTAGCTCTTTCTGTAGCGCGGGTCTTGCAGTGCCTCGGCAGCCGTCCGCTCCAGGCTGGCCAGCTTATCGCAGGCGAATTCGGCCAGGCTGGACGCGCCCTGAGCCTGCATCGCCGTTTCCAGATCCTCCAGGTATTGCAGGCACCTGGAGTAGCCTCCTGGTTTGAGCAGGTCAGAAGCAGCCGTCACCGGGAGGGCGCCGGCGGCCAAGATGCCGCTCGCGTTGACGGCGTCCGCGCCGCCCGCATAAGAGACTTTCAGTTCGCCGCCAAACTCCCGAACTAGTCTGTCAAAGAGGTTGATGGTAATGGGATACAGCGCTCGCCCGGACATGTACATCTCGTCGCCCGGGAGTTCCTCCCGGTGATTGGCCATGGCCAGGGTATTGCTCAGCTTCACGCCAAAGGTGAGTCCCCGCTCGGTAGCCGTTTCCTGCAGCGCCCTGATCATGGGTACCGCCCGGTCGTACTTGATGTCGTGTTCAAAGACCGCGGCGGGGATGCGAATCTCGCGGTAGCCCAGCTCATCATGAAGGATGCGTAGCACCTCATCTCTGCCGAGCAGCGTGGGGTTTAATTTCACATAAGTATGAAGCCCTCGCTCTTCCAACATGTAGCGGCAGATCGCTTCGATTTCGTCCGGGGGGCAGCCATGCATGGTGGAAAGGGTCACGCTGTTGGAAAGCTGGGCGGGCATCTCGATGCCCGAAAATTGGGGGAATTCGCTCTCCAGTGTCTTCTGGATCTCACCCAGCTCCGCCGAGGCGTCAAGCATCCGGTCTACAAAGCGAACCATGGGCGGGCTCTGGATGCCCTCGAGGTTGTACCCAACGCTCATGTTAAAGATGGTGCCAAAGGGTACCTGGCCCTCCAGGCCAAGAACCTGGCGCAGGACGTGAATGAGGGCCCAGGCGTTGATATATTCCCGGGTCGATTCATCCAGTTTGAGTTCCTGGGACCACTCGACGTTGTAGCCCTCATCCTCCATGTCGATGCATGGCCGGGGGATCTCGAGTTCGTCCATGATCTGAACGGTTTTGAGTTCCATGAACCGGCCGCCAGACAGCCAGGCGCAGATGATGTTCTGGGCCAGTTGTGTGTGGGGGCCCGCCGCCGGGCCAATGGGGGTGGCCAAGTGGCACCCAAACATTTCCTCGGTGTAGGGTGCGTCGGGCATGGGGATGTAGAACAAGGACCGGTGAATGCCAAAGATGGAGTCGTTCTCTTCAAGCTCCTCAAGATCCACTTGAGGAGAACAGAAAATGGCTGGACTTTCATCGTTTCTGACATGCTTCACCTCCTCGCGAAGTGACGCTGCACGATCAAATTATACCGTGAACCAGTCACAATGTCCAGTAGCTGACCTGTCCAATCTGGGAGTGCAGAAAGGCAGTAACAAAGCAGCCTGGGCGCGGGCCGCATTCTGGACGCTCAAACCCCTTCTCTTCTGCATTCTAGTCGCTGGTAGGCAACTCTCTCAAGACCCGTTCTGGGGAAAGCGGCAGCTCATCGAACCAGGTCCCTGTGGCGTCGTGGATGGCCGCTACCAGCGCCGGAGCCAGCGGTATCAAGGGCATTTCACCCATGCCCCGTATGCCCCATGCCGAGCGAGGATCGGGATGCTCGACAATGACCGAGTCGACTCGTTCTGGCATGTCGCTGATGTTAGGGATCAGGTAGGTGCTGAGGTTGGGTGTCAGCACCTGGCCGTTGGCGGTGAGATAGTCTTCGCAGGTGGCCCAACCGATGGCCTGGGCCACCGCGCCCTCGATCTGCCCCTCAACCTGTTGGGGATTGACGGCCTTGCCCACGTCGTCGGCGCAGATGACGCGCAGGATCAGGATCTGCCCTGTCTCGGTGTCCACTTCCACCTCAACGGCCTCGGCGACGTAACCATAGGCAAAGTTGGGGGTACCGTAGCCGGTCTCTGGATCAAACTGGGTGGTTTTGGGCGCCAGGTAGGTGTACTCAGCGACTGCCGGGCGTTCCTCGTCACGCCATCGCTTCAGCGCCTTCTCCGCGGCTCCCTGGACGGCGCTGCTGGCCATCACAGTCATGCGAGAGGAACTGACAGAGCCGGCGTCTCCAGGGCTGGTGGCTGTGTCGGAGGCGACGAGGATAACCTGATCGAGAGATATGTCCAGTGCCTCGGCCGCCATCTGCCGGATGACCGTGTGCGTGCCCTGCCCTACCTCGGCGCTTCCAATGTAGACTAGGGCCTCCTCGATCTCTGCCTCTCCTCGCAACTCAATCTTGGCCCAGCAGTTCTCCTGATAGCCGAATGAAAAGCCGACGTTCTTGAAGGCGGTGGCCAGCCCAATACCCCGCCGGCAGGTGGGTGAAGCGGCAGGTAGGGTTGGCTTGTGCCACCCGGCTCCAGTTTGCTGCCAGCCAGCGGCAAGGGCGCACTGCTCCGTCACCTCTGTCAGGCTCACGCCATCGGGCAGGGGCGTGCCCATAGCGGTCAGGCTGCCCTCGCGCAGCAGGTTCTTCATCCGCAGCTCGACCGGATCCATGCCCAAGGCCTGGGCCAGCTTGTTCATCTGGGTCTCGGCGGCAAAGCTGCCCTGGGGCGCGCCAAAACCACGGAAGGCGCCGCCGGGCACGTTGTTGGTATAGACGGCGTCCACATCGATTTTGATGTTGGGTATTTCGTACGGGCCGGTGCAGGTCACGGTGGTGTTGCCCGCGACCTTGTTGGTCGTATAGCAGTAGGCTCCGCCATCGGCCAACACCTTGACCTCTGCGGCCACCAGTTGTCCTTTGCGGGTGGCTCCCCATTTGCAGCGGAACCACATGGGATGTCGCTTGCAGTGGCCGACGATCGATTCTTCCCGGCTCCAGACGATTCTGACCGGACGGCGGACGCCCATCTGGTCGAGCCGCCAGGCAGCCAGTGCCAAGACGATCTGGACGGACATGTCCTCCCGCCCGCCAAAAGCTCCGCCAATGGCAGGATAGATCACGCGAACTCGTTCCGGAGGCAGATCCAGGGCATGGGCAACTGCTGCTGGTCCTCCCACGTCCACTGGCCGCCCACATACACCGTCACGATCACCCTCGCCGTCCTCCTGCTCGCGTGGTCGACGTAGGCCACTCCGGCCTCGGGCTGCAGGTAGGCGTGCTCCTGGGGTGAAGTGTAGTATTCGCCTTCAATCGACCACGTCGGCTGCGGCCCAGCCCTCCGCCATGTCTCCCTTTCGGATCTGGTGGTGGGAGATAAGGTTGCCCTCAGTACACAATTCAGGGTGGATGTCGTTGGGCTCTCTGTCTGGATGGAGCTGGGGAGCATCAGGTTTCAGCGCTGCGGAAGGATCGGATAGAACCGGCAGATCCTGGTACTCGACGCGGATCAGGTCGCGGGCGCGGACAGCAGCTCTTTCGGTCTCGGCCACGACCACGGCCACTTGGTCGCCAACAAAGCGTATCACATCGGCACTGGGAATGCTGCCCCCGGGCCCACACAGTACCGGCTGGTCGGCCGTCTGCAGGCCGTACTGGTTCACCGGTACATCTTTGGCCGTCAGGATGGTGACCACGCCTGGGACAGCCTCCGCTTCCATCGTATCGATGGCCAGGATCCGGGCATGGGGCCGCCCGGCAAAGAGAACCTTGGCCTGGAGCATGTCCTCCATGACCAGGTCGGCCGGATATGCCGCTTCCCCCGTGACTTTGGCACGAGCGTCAACGCGGCTCACCGACTGGCCGATGTTTCCGGCACTTTGGCTGGCTTTCCCTTGGTCCTTGGTCATGGATCAATCGCCTCCGCCGCCCTCTCGATGGCCCGCACGATCTTGTAGTAGCCGGTGCAGCGGCACAGGTTGCCGTGCAGCCCGGCGATGATTTGCTCCTGCGTGGGATGAGGGATCTCCTCTAGCAGGTTGGCGCCCGACATGACAAATCCAGGCGTACAAAAGCCGCACTGGACGGCTGCCTCATCGATGAATGCTTGCTGCACCGGGTGGAGAACCTCGCCCCGAGCTAGCCCCTCGATGGTGGTGATCTGTGCCCCGTGAGCGCGGGGGGCGGGTACCAGGCAGGCCAGGACGGCAATGCCATCCATCCAGATGGTGCATGCGCCACACTCTCCCTCGCCACAGCCCTCCTTGGTGCCGGTCAAGCCCAGATCCTCGCGCAGCATATCCAGCAGCGTTTTGTCAACCGCCCCCTGCACAGAAGCGCGCTTCCCGTTGACCGTGCAGACGATTGGTTCGGAGCCGCCGACACGGTGGATGGCTGTGTGACCAGCCCCGGGCTGGAAATGGCCGTCCCCTTTCCCCCATAGCAGGGGCGGGGCGCTGGGGTGCTCCGAGCCTTCGGTCCCCTCGCGCAGGGCGCAAAGGGCGCGGTGTACCAGAACCTGGACCATCTGTCGCCGGTAGCCTGCTCCGCTGCGGATGTCGTCAATAGGGGTGGCGGCCTCCGCGGCCAAGCTGGCTGCCTGGGTGATGCCCTCCTCATGGAGCGCCGAGCCCTCGAGCACTTGTTCTGCTTCTGGCGCTCGGATAATGGTCGGCGCCACGCTGCCCAGTGTGATCGACGCCTCGGCAACCCTATCGCCGTCAAAGGTGAGCACCACAGCGGCGTTCACCACAGCGATGGCGTGTGAGCGCCGGAGGCCAAGCTTCACAAAGACGCCGCGCTGATTGCCCTTCAGGGCCGGGAAAGAGATATCGGTTACCAGCTCATCGTCAGCCAAGGCCGTCTGTCTCACACCATGATAAAAGTCGGGGAAGGACAGGCTGCGAATCCCCCGTCTGCTGCTCAGGGTCAAGCGGGCGCCCAGCGCCCACAGCGTGGTGATCGTGTCGTTGGCGGGGGAGGCGGTGACCAGATTGCCGGCGATGGTACCTCGGTTTCGAAGCTGGGGGGTTCCGACCTGCCAGCACGTCTGTACCAGTGGAAGCCCTTGCTTGGTCAGCAGGTCCGAGGCCACTGCCTGGTTGTGCGTGACCAGCGGCCCGATGTGGATAACGCCTCCGTCGTCCAAGGTAATTTGGTCTACGTTTGAGGGTTCTGCAACACGGGTTAGGTCGAGCAGTACGGCTGCCGGCCGCATGCCGCGCCGCAGTTCCACCATCAGATCGGTTCCGCCAGCGATCAGGCAGGCTTCCGGGCCGTGCTCGGCCAGGAGGCGCAGTGTTTCGTCAACGGAGGGCGGCGCGCAATAAGTCTGCCACATATCAGAGGTCCTCCTGGGGACACGCGAGTACGCTGCGCAGTCTGGGTCTGGGCTCGCTATTCCCAGAGTCCCAACTCGACTCGTTGGCTGGGACTGCTCGCTTGCAGACCGGGCAGTCCCAGCCACTCACTCAGGCTTCAATCCATGTTCCACTTTCGCCATCCAGCGCCCGGGCAATGTTCGGCGGATCAGTAATGAGTGCCTTGCCGGCCGGATAGGCGTCCAGGAAGGACAGAACCGATTCGATCTTGGGGCCCATGCTGCCCGGCTTAAAGTGCCCTTCGGCCTGGTAGGCGCGAGCCTGGTCTGCCGTCATGCTGCCCAACCACTGCTGGTTCGGCTCGTTAAAGTTGATGGCCACCTGCGGGACTGCCGTGGAGATCAGGAACAGGTCTACCCCGAGTTCCTTGGCCAGTAGACTGGTGGCCCGATCCTTGTCGATCACGGCTCGCGTTCCCATCAAGTAGCCGTCCTCGTCCTCGATGACAGGGATGCCACCGCCGCCCACGGCGATGACGATAAAGCCCTGCTCTACCAGGGTTCGGATGGCGTCCAGTTCCACGATTCGCAGGGGAATGGGTGACGCGATGACACGACGCCAGCCGCGGCCAGCGTCCTCTGTAACCTGCCAGCCATCCTTCTCAAACGCTCGGGCCTTCTCTTCGGTCGCAAAACCGCCAATGCCTTTGGTGGGGTTCTGGAACCCTGGGTCGTCTCGGTCCACCAGGACTTGGGTCACAACCGCAGCGATAGGCTGGTGGATCCCCCGCCGGCTGAACTCGTTCTCCAGGGCCTGGGCGATCATGTAGCCAATGGATCCCTGCGTGTCGGCCCCGATGAGATCCAGCGGGGTTGTGTGCACCTCGTGCTCGGCCAGCTCATTTCGGCGCAGGATAAAGCCGACCTGAGGCCCGTTCCCGTGGGTGATCACCAGATTCCAGCCTCGCTCGATCATGTCGGCGATGTGCTTGCAGGTTTCCTGGACTGCGCGCCACTGAGATGCTACGTCCTCGTGATCCTTGCTTAGAATCAGGGAGTTTCCGCCGATGGCGATGACAGCCGTTTTTCGCTCTTCGCTCATGGATTCCTCCTTCGGTTTGGGAATCTAAGATGAGGGAGCCGAGATTTGGGAAGCGGAAGTGCTTCCGCTTCCCAAATCTGCGGTTCCTAGATTCGCTACAGGTTACCCATTGTCAGGGCCATTACCGCCTTCTGAACGTGCAGCCGGTTCTCAGCGATGTCATAGATGGCGCTGCGCGGGCCGCTGGCTACCTCGTCTGTGACTTCAGTCCCCCGGTCGACCGGCATGGGGTGGCTGTAGATAGCATTGTCGGTACGCGCCATGCGCTCGCCGTTCGCCGTCCAGCCCGGGATGGTGATGGCCTTCTCGATCTCGGCCTGCTTCTGGAGCGCACCATCCTGGTAAGCCTCGGCTGTTACCCAGTTGCGGCTGTAGACGATGTGCGCGCCGTCGTAGCCGCTCTCAGGATCGTTGACGACATTGAAGCTGGTCCCCGTTTCGGCGCAATTTTCCTTGGTCCAGTCGTACACTTCTGGATCCAGATCATAGCCGTCTGGCCGGGCCACCGTGACGTTCATCCCAAAGCGGGACGCCACCAGGAGCGCTTCTTGCACGCTGCACCACGACCGGGCCAGGGCACCGGAGCCCCAGGTGAGCAAAAAGTTCTTGCCCTTTAGGTTCTCATAGTCAGGCCGGCCGGGTCCCTCACCGTACCACTCGGCCCAGCCCATCACGTCGGCCATGCCCTGGCAGGGATGGTACTTGTCGTCGGCCATGTTGACGATGGGTACATCCGCCCACTGCGCGTACTCGCGCAGCAGCTCGTTGCCGGCGCCATAGTAGGGGACCTTGTCCTCCAGAATGCGGATGCCGATGCCGCAAACGTAACGCGCCATCACCTGGGCCGCGTCCTCGATCGTCTCGCCTGCCTGTTTTTCCGTTTTGAAGCGGCCGGCCGAGGGTGTCATGAACTGGGCGTGCCCGCCCAAGCTCGGTGGCAGCCGCCTCGAAGGACATCCGGGTGCGTACCGACGGGTTGTAGAAGAACATCATAAAGGTCTTGTACGCCAGGGTATCCGTCCAGCGCGGCGAGTAGCGATCGCGCTTCATCTTGGCTGCCAGGTAAAGCAACGCCTGCAGCTCTTCGAGCGACCACTCTTGAGATACGATAAAGTCCTTGCCGTATAGGTCCATCTTTAGCCTCCATTGATTGGAGATTCAGGATTCGAACCTCCGAACCCCGAGTCTCCAAACCCCCACCCTACATTGTCAACGCCATCACAGCCTTCTGTACGTGCAGTCGGTTCTCGGCTTCATCATAGATAGCCGAGGACCACCCGCTGTGGGGATCGGTGTTGTCCATGACCTCGTTGGTCACTTCCCAGGCGCGGTCTGCCGGCAAGCAGTGCATATAGATGGCATTCTTGTCACCCAGCTCCATGTACTCGCGCGTGGCCTTCCAATCTTTGTACTTGTCAAAGGCTACCTGGGCCATTTCCAGGCTGTCCTCACCAACCGGCGGTTTGTAAATCGAAGTCGCCGCCCAAGCCTTTGGATACAGGACGTGCGCGCCTTCTGCCGCGCCCATAAAGTCGTCGGTGATCTCAAAGCTGCTGCCGTTCATCTCGGCGTTGGCCTCGCAGGCGGCAATGATCTCGGGATCCAGGGCCATCTCCGGCGGATGAGCCAGAACGGTGTCGCAGCCCATCAGCGTGGAAGCGAGAATCGCGCTCTGCGGTACCGCCCGCGGCTTGTGGGCACTGGGGGAGTAGGCCCAGCTCATGACGAACTTTGTGCCCTGGAAGGTCCCAAACTTTTCCTTGACCGTCAGCACGTCGGCCAGGGCCTGGAAAGGATGGTACATGTCGTCTTCCATGTTCAAGATGGGAATGTCTGACCACTTGGCAAACTCGTGCAGCAACGCGTTGGCCTCGCCGTACTCCCAGTCCACCGGGTCACCGTAGCACCGGATGGCGATGGCCTCGCCCATGCGGGACAACACCCGGGCCACGTCGCTCACCCGCTCGGTGCTGTAGGCCACTTCTTTGCCCTCCAGCGCCGGGGTATAGATCTTGCTCGGATCCAGAAAGTGGGCGTGGCCGCCCATCTGGTGCATGCCCGCCTCAAAGCTGTTGCGGGTACGCAGGCTCTGGTTGTAGAAAATCATGAACAGGGTCTTGGCCCGCAGCAGATCGTCGTGCAGCCGGCCAATGGCCCGGTCCCGTTTGAGGTCCAGGGCCAGATCCAGGATCTGTCCTACCTCCTCCTTTGACCAGTCCAGCAGTGTGATAAAGTCCTTCCCGCGAAAAGTGTCTGTCCTCATTTTGATTCTCCTCGTATGATTTGTAAAGGGACCTGGCACTTTGAGGACTGGGAGCCTTGGCTGCACCCAATCCCCAATCCCCAGTTCCCTATTTTCCCAGTCCCGTCATCTCATTGAACTGCTCAATGAGCGCGTCGATCTCATCGATCTGGCTGTGGATGTCGCTCCAGTAGTTGCGGTCGTACCACTGGGCCTGGATCTCCTCGTAGGTTTTGCCCTGCTGCTCCACCCAGGTAAAGTACTTGAGGTTATGGATCCGCTTCTGGTCCCAGTAGCCTAGCTCCTCCACATAATCCATCGTGCAGCCCAACAGGTACTGGTGATAGTCGGCTGCGGCATCCACTTCGGAATAATCGCCATGCTCCTCGTGCAGCTCCTGGAGCCGGCTCTGATACAGCTCCATGGAATCGGTCCACACGGTCAGGACAATGTCCTCTTCACCCAGTTCGTACCACTTGGCAAACTTGATGGAGGACAGCACGTTGGCGATACTCGAAATACCCATCAGGTCCAATTGGCCCACCAACTCCTCCGGTACCCCCTGCTTTACCAGGTAGGCGCGGCCGGCAGGCTCGTTGAACAGCCGTACCAGGCACATGCAAGCCTCGTCGTCGATGGACATCACCATGTCGGTGTTTCTCATGTTGTGGATCCAGGGAACGTGTTTGTCACCGATACCCTCGATGCGGTGCCCGCCATAGCCATTGAGAATCAGGGTGGGGCACTGCAGGGCTTCGCTGCCGGCGACCTTGCTGGCCGGAAAGATCTCTTTCATATAGTCGCCGCAGCCAATCGTGCCTGCCGAGCCTGTGGTCAGGACCACGCCTCGGTAGACGTCGTTCGGCCCCATCTCCTGCTGGAGGACCTCTTCCATCGCGTGGCCGGTGACATCATAGTGCCACAGGTGGTTGCCGAATTCATCGAATTGATTAAAGATGACGATATCGTCGCCGCGCTCGCGCGTCAGCTCCCAGCACTTGTCAAAAATCTCCTTGACGTTGCTTTCGCAGCCTGGTGTGGCAATGACTTCGCCGGCTACCTGCGCCAGCCACTCAAAGCGCTCGCGGCTCATCTCCTCGGGCAGGATGGCAATGGACTCACAGGCCAGCAGAGCCGAATCATAGGCCCCACCCCGGCAGTAGTTCCCGGTGGAGGGCCATACAGCCTTTTGGGCGGTAGGGTCAAACTGGCCTGTGACCAGCCGTGGGACGAGGCAGCCAAAGGTGGCTCCGACCTTGTGCGCTCCCGTGGGAAACCACTTGCCCACCATTGATATGATGCGCGCCGGAACGCCGGTCAGTGAAGGCGGCAGTTCAACGTAATTCACACCGCCGAATCCTCCACCATAAGCTTTGGGTTCATTCTTCCAGGTGATGCGGGAAAGGTTGAGCGAGTTCACATCCCACAGGCCGACATCTTTCAGCCCCTCTTTGATACCGTCCGGGATCAGGGATGGATCCTTCATCTGCGAAAAAGTGGGGACATAGATGTCGCGCTCCCGCGCTCTCTGAACGGTTCTTTCCAGTTGTTCTCTCTGAATGGTCAAGTCTATCATCGTCTGGTTCTCCTATAAAGTGTTGCTACGCGGTACTTGAGTTCTTCACTTCATCCAACGCGCGCCGCACGTCTTCCAGGTCCGGCGCGACGACGACGGGGCGACCTACAGATTCCATGGCGGTGGCGATGTCTTTCAAGCCCGAACCCGTGGCCAAAACGACCACTCGTTCATCAGCAGCGACCATTCCACTGCTGACCGCCCTCACCAATCCGGCGTAGGCGGCCGCGGCGGCTGGCTCGGCAAAGACGCCGCAGCCCTGGGCCAGCTCGGGGATGGCTTTAACGATCTCTTTGTCGCTCACCTTGATAAAGGCGCCGCCAGTCTCGTTGGCAGCACGCAGTGCCTTGATGCGATCGCGAGGCAGGCCGGCCACAATGCTATCGGCCACGGAATGGGCCTCCACGGGCTCCATCTCCCAGCCCGCTAGCCCTCGTTCCCAGGCATCCACCAGGGGCGAGGAACCTTCGGCCTGCACACCGATGATCCTGGGCATGCGGTCGATCTTGCCCAATGCCATGAGATCCCTGAAGCCCTTGTGTACGCCACCGATGATACAGCCATCACCCACCGGCACCATCACAACATCCGGCGCTTCCCACGCTCCCTGGTCTTCATCGGCCAACTGCTCGCAGATCTCATACGAAACTGTCTTCTTCCCCTCACTCATGTAGGGGTTGTAGCCCGTATTCCGGTTGTACCAGCCAAACTCTGGCGCGGCCTGCAAGCACAGTTCAAAGGCATCGTCATAGGTACCGTCTACCAGGAGGACGGTGGCGCCATAAACCAGCAATTGGGCGATCTTGGCTTCGGGAGCGGTACGGGGTACAAAGATGACGTTGGGCTGCGCGACCGCAGCACACAGCCCCGAGAGGGCGGCCGCTGCATTGCCGGTACTGGCGGTGGTCACAATCTGGTAGCCCAGCTCACGGGTCTTGACGACGGCGATGGCCGAGGCCCGGTCCTTGAAGGAGGCCGTAGGCTGCCGCCCGTCGTCCTTAACCCACAGGTGGTACAGGCCCAGTTGGGCTGCCAGGCGCGGTGCGGGGTACAGGGGCGTCCAACCGACGCTACCCAGCACAGTGCCCTCGATCAACGGCCGCGCAGCTTCAGGCTCTACTGGCAGCAGCGACAGGTAGCGCCAGATGGAATGTGGGGCATGGCTGCCGGTCCTGCCCGAAGCAAGGCGCTGCCCGACGAGTTCATAATCATAGACAACGTCGAGTATGCCGTCATCTCCATGTCTGGGGCAGACGTACTCGGTTTCGCCGGCTTCGTATTCTGCGCCACAGATGGTACATTTGAGACCTAGAACGTGATCCATCGTGAGTCCTTACCCGCCTTCTTGTCTAGATTGGATGAGCAGTGTGTCCACGCCAGGGATCTGCCTCTGTCCGTGCTCATCGACGCACTACGTGGAACCGGAAGAACTCGGGAACAAAGTAGTTGCGCGAGCAATCCAGGGCCGTACCGGCCGTGTCGAATACGACTTCCTCCATCATCAGTACAGCTTGTCCTGGCTCAATGGCCAGCTTTGAGGCGAGCTGGGCATCGGCGCTGATGGCCTCGATATCTGCCACGGCCTGGTCGATCTGCACACCCTGGTCCTGCCTCAGCAGATCGATCACGGAGCCGGTAAAGGTTGCGTCGACGGCTTCCACGGACAGGGCTGAGGCCAGCACTAGATCGACCATGTAGGCAACCGGCCTCTCCTCGGACACGATGACGCGCTGGACACTGGTGAGGGCAGTGCCGGTCGGAACCTGCAGCTTCTCACACAACTCAGGGTCGGCTATCACCTCTCGAAGCTGGAGATCAACGTATCCGAGCTGATGCCCTTGCCGCCCGGCCAGCTCCAAGATGCTCTCCAGGCGTTCCAGGCCGCCTTCGAGCCGGGCCCTGTTGCCATTTGTGACAAAAGTGCCCACACCATGGCGCCGGATGACTATGCTTTCCTGTTCAAGGTTCTGCAGGGCTTCACGCAGCGTGGGGCGGGAAATGCCCAATTGCCCGGCCAGTTCGGTCTCCGAGGGGAGTTGCTCGCCTGGCTGGTATGTCCCGCCCTCAATGAGACCCAGCAAGTACTGCTGTGCCTGTGTGGCGAGAGAAACGCGATTGGGTTTGATCGGTTGGACAATGTCGTCAGTCATCTGACGTCTGACCTCTGAACTATCAGCATATCATGGATATGACTGTCTGTCAAGGAGAAGGTACTCCCATGCAAGTTGCCGTCCAGTCGGAATATAATCTGCTCTGGCTCGCGCCGGAGCGCGATGTGCTGCCCTACTGCGCTGTACACAAGGTTGGCTTTGTACCCTTCTACCCCCTGGCCAGTGGATACTTGACGGGCAGGTACCGGCGGGGAAAGCCTGTGCCTCCAGGGTCGCGGGGTGAGACGGAAGAGATGGTGCAGGGCTTCATGATCGACGTGTTCTACGACAGGATTGAGCGTCTGGAGACCTGGGCGGGGGAGGGGTCTGAATGAGCTGGCGCCAGCCTGGCTCTTGCCTCAGCCACAGGTCTGCTCTGTCATTTCGGGGGCGACCAAATTAGGACAGGTCCTGAGCAACGCCAATGCAGGCGACTGGCCGCTGACGGCTGAGGAAGAGGTCGAGATCCGGGCAATCTTGACCCAACCGAGGCCATTTGGGCGACAGGCTACAGATCCATCTTTCCCAAAAAATGAGGCATCTGTTTTCGCCACCAGGGCCAGTCGTGGTTGACGTCGTGTCCCCACAGATCCAACCAACAGGGAACACCCTTGGCCTCCAGGATGGCCTTGACTTCGCGCGCCTCTTCGAGGCCATTCTCCCATGCGCCCTGGCCGAAACAGATCGTGATCTTGCTCTGGCGGTACCGGTCCAGGTACCAACTGTCTTCCATGCCCGGCAGGTAGGCCAGCGGAGAGTTAAAGAAGACATTGTCATCCATATAGTCGCCCACGCTGAAGCGCAGGCTGTACAGTCCACTGAGGGCGATCACGGCGTCAAAGACGTCCGGGTGCCTGAAGAAAAGGTTGGCCGCGTGGTAGGCGCCCAGGCTGCAGCCCGTCGCAAGGAACTTGCCGCTGGCGCCGGGGTGATTGAGGGCAAAGGGTCTGACCTCATCGACGATGTAGCGGTCATAGTCGTTGTGCCGGAGGGCGCGATCTGCGGGGTGGGCGTCATGGTTGAACCATGACTCATAGTCCACGCTGTCGACGCAAAAGACCTGATCTTTCCCTCCTCAATGAAAGGCTGGCAGGCCTCTATCATGCCAAAATCCTCATACTCGTAGAACCGGCCGCCCGAGGAAGGAAAGACTACCATCGCCTTGCCCAGGTGGCCGTATACCTTTAGCTCCATGTCAGGTGCAGTGCTGGACTCCACCATTTGTGATACTCGACGTTCATCGTTTTTGCCTTTCATGCCTGCTGCAGGATAGAGTGGGCCATGGCATGGATCTCCTCCAGGTTGGGCGAACGAACGAGGTAGCCATAGTCCCCGAGTGCCATGCCAAAGGTTGAGTCGATCCGCTCATGGTGTACGAGGCGCGGCCCCAGTTCGCTCACGAGTGCTCGTGCGTATGTGCATAACGGTTCCGGAACCTGCGGCCTGCGTAGCAGCAGTGATAGGGCCGCGTATAGTCGGCCGTGAACCGGTCAAAGACTACGAGGTTGGCCCATTCCCTATAGACGTTGATGTCGTTGGCATAGTTGAACATGTCCGTGGTGAGCCCCCCGGGGGGTCTCATGTTGACCTCAAGGGAGACCAGCTCGTGGTTCTTTGCCGTGCGGAAGAATTCAAAATGGAAGAATCTTTCCCGTACGCCAAATGCCTTGACCGTCTTGCGCCCAATCTCTTCCAGGTCTCG
Organism: uncultured Chloroflexia bacterium; assembly: GCA_963783445.1. Classification (GTDB taxonomy): domain Bacteria; phylum Chloroflexota; class Anaerolineae; order JAAYZQ01; family JAAYZQ01; genus CAWANP01. Next base: position 97,879 of record CAWANP010000006.1, read on the forward strand.
TGGGATTTCCCGCTGAGAATAGTAGTAGACGTCCAGCGCTTCGTTGACCGTTTCCATGATACCCTGGCTGTACACGTGTGAGGTGAAAAAGACCAGGTTGCCGCCCGATCGGTCAGGCCATCAAAAGTGCAGATCTCGCCCTCGACAAACTCTTCCATGATATATTCTACGTCGGGTTTCTGACCGAAAAAGCTCTCCATCTCTGCATCGTCATGGATTTTGAACGTGGCCGCTGCGCCTACCCCACCGTCAGGTTTGGCCACCACAGGATAGCCGACGTCCCCTACAAACCGCCTGGCCCGCTCCGGCGTCTTGACCAGCACCCCGCGCGCCACGGGGATACCGGCCTTTTCAAAGACCTTTTTCATCTGGGACTTGTAGCGGATCTTGGGAATCTCATCCAGCCTGATGCCATAGACATTGAAGTCGGTGCGGATCCGCGCATCGGTCTCGAGCCAATACTCGTTGTGGGATTCAAACCGGTCTATCTTGCCGTGGCGATGGGTAAAATGCCCGCAGGCGCGCAGGATCTGGTCATAGTTGTGCATGTCATCGACATAATAGTACTCAGCCAGAGCTTCCCGAAGTTCAGGGCTCAGCTTCTCGTAGGGCTCGTCGGCGATGCCCAGTACGTTCACGCCGAGCCGCCGCAGCCAGACGGAAAACTGGACATAGTTGGGTGGGAAATGGGGCGAAAGGATCACGACATTCATCAGTTCATACCTCGTTGTGCGCAGAGAAACACCACCACGCGCGATGCTAGCAGGCATCGAGGTTGTAGCTATTGGGTTCTCTCTGCGGGTATTATGCTTGCAGATGGGGTGAGCGACGTCGCCGTCGCCGGAACGCGGGCGATCTCTACCACAGAACCCGGCAGCCCGCAAGTTGACTTGTATGTTTCCGGCAAATCTCATTCAGCGCAGTACGGAGCCTACGATGGATAGCCTTCCAGGCTGCGCGATTCCGCTGTGGACGCGGCCAGCCAGCCACCGATGGGTACCAATCCTTCCATGGCCCTCCGCAGGCGCTCCAAGGCATGGTTCCTGAAGCGACTGTCACCCTGCTTGAGCCCGTACAGCAGCTCGTGGTACAAGATCCGCTGAGAGTGGAAGGCAACCCGCGCTCGAAAGCCAGCGTCTACGGGAAGGTGGTAGGAGTCGAGCACCGCCTGGAGGAACGCCGGGCCGTATTCAGCCGCCAGGACGCAAAAATCCCATGCCGGATCCCCAAAACATGCCTCCTCGAAATCAACAATGCCCAGCAGCGTTGCATCCGCCGGGTTGCACAGGATATTCGACGAATCCAGATCGCCGTGGATCAGCGCAGGATTGAATCTCTGGTGTCCTGGATCGGCCAGGAACGACTCGAACAGTTCCCCTGTCCAGGTTCGTTCTCGAAAGCTTAGAGATGGGTAGACGTGCTGTCTGACTTCATCGTACAATGCCTGCTGTCTATCCATCACCTGGGCAGGCCCGATGCGCGGCAGCACGACTGGCTGGAGCGTCCTGGGCGGGATGCTGTGTAGCGCTGTCAGGAACCCGCCGAGCTGGCTGGCAAGCCGCTGCAGCGCCGAGCGCTATGCGCGCAATCCTGGAGGGCGATCCCAGGGATCTTGCGGTATCCAGCCACGGGTCGGGGAAATAGCGGACAGCCCTTCGCATAGTGTTCGTAGCGTGGGACAGGGATCGGCAGGATGGCAGCGAGCGTATTGAGAAGGCTCCGCTCTCGCTGGAGAAGCAAATCGCCTTGGCCGCCGTGGGGAAAACGAAAAATCAGCGCGTTGCTGGCAGGGGTACCAGGGTCCGGCTCATGGCCAACAGTCACCTCAAAGACCCGGAAGGTCCCTCCGCCGATAAATGCGATCCCAGCGATATCCAGACAAGGGAAGCACTGCTGCAGTATGTCACCATAGTGCCCCACATCCATGTCGCAGCTCTAGCTTGCTGATTCCTGAGCTGCCTTGATGATACTCTCCAGCTTCTCGACATATGCAGGGGGAAGCCGCAGCGCCCTGGCCCCAGCTAGAATGGGCCGGGTATAATCTGCGGATGGCTGGAAGGGTCCCCCAGGCTCAGGAATGACATAGGTGATCGCTCGTATTTCTGCGCCGTCCTTCCCCCTCACGGTGATATCAATCTTCTTGTAGTAGCCCTTGTCCACTCCTGCTATGGAGTCCAGGGCCTCGAGTGCTTCGGGACTCATATCATAGAGAAGGCCCAGTATTTCCTCATCGCTTACTTCCTCCAGGTTGCACCCTCCACCCGAACTACCCTGGCTGTACGTTGCGAAAGAGACCTTGTAGCCTGACAACCGTGCGATTCCCGTGGGCTTTGCCGTTGGGCAGTATTTGCCCATTTCGTCGACGTCCAGAAGCGTGCAGTAGGCAAAGTAGAGCATATCCTCTCCTCCTGTTGGGTAATAGCTGGCTTGAACAGCCCTGCGGCCAGCAGTGCGAAAACCATGCACCACGCGATGCAAGACGCGGCACAAATGCCCGAGTGATGCTTCCAGCCAGGATTGTTCTCGCGGATTATACCTGAAACGCTCCCGAGCGGCAAGCCACAAAGGTTACTCGCTTCAATGGCGCATCTCCAGGAATCCTCCAACCCTTGTTGCCTTGGTGAATCTCATGATATAATGGCTGTCGCCATCTGCTGTGCGAAATCGAAATACGGGAGCGATAGTGACGTTGGTCGGCAGCCCTGGCACGCATTCTGCTCAAGGACTAGTCAGTCTAGCAGCAGGTGCCATGGCATGCATGTTAATCTCTCCTGGATTCCTGTAGACGGCAGAGGGGCAGCTTGCCCCTTCACCACCCGAGGGTCTGGGTATGTGCCTTGAAAGCTCACGAACGATAGGTATCTGAACCGCAAAGGAGGACGAAATGCTGCGCTCGCTTTTTCGTACACCGGAGGGATCTGTTCGAACCGATCTGAGCCCGGAGGCTTTTGCGGCAGCGCTCAAAGAGCCAGACGCCCAGCTCTGGGTGGGCCTTTGAAGGCGAGCCACCGCAGGTGTGTGAGCCCATCTTGCGGCAAGCATTCGATTTCCATCCCCTGGCCGTGGAGGATGCCCTCCAGGAATCGCATGTGCCCAAGGTGGACGACTGGGACATTTGCCTCTACGTCGTGCTCCACGAGGCGACGTTGGACCAGACAGACCAGGTTCAACTTGAAACCATGGAGATCGACCTCTTTGTGGGCGCCAGCTATCTTGTCACTCATCGGACCCGGCCCGTAGCCGCCGTGGATCGCGTGTGGTCCATCTGCCAGCGGGATGATCGCTATCTGAGAAAGGGCAGCACGCACCTGTTCTATACCCTGGCCGACGAACTGGTATCCGACTATATGCCCGTGGTCGAAGCCTTTGACGAAGCTATTGAGCGCCTTGAAGAATCGATGTTCTCCGCGCCCACGCCGTCCCTGCTGGAGCAAATCTCTGCGCTCAAGCGCACCCTCTTGCATCTGCGACGCATCATCGCCCCACAGCGGGAAGTGCTGAACAAGCTGGCTGGAGGCGACTATGCCGTCATCGCTCCCAACGATAGAGTTTTCTTCCGAGACGTGTATGATCACCTCGTTCGCCTGCATGACATTGCTGAGAGTCTGCGCGAATTGCTTGGCGGCGCGCTGGAGATCTACCTTTCGGTGATAAACAACCGCATGAACGATGTGATAAAGACGCTGACGGTGATCACCACTCTGTTCATGCCAGTGTCGTTTCTGGCCAGGTTCTTTGGCATGAACTTCTTTCAGGCGACGGTCTCATTTGAGGCCTGAACAGGACGGGTCGCCTTTGCGGTCATGATCGCCGCCATGATCCTGCTGCCATTGGGCATGTTCCTGTGGATACGCCGCAGGGCCTGGATGTAGCTGCGGAGCAAGGAGTCTGATTCGCTGGGAATCTGGAAGCGTAGGGCAGATTTCCCGAAGGAGATCTTTTCTTATGGAAAGACAGCTCACGCGATTGCTGCAATCTGTGGAAGGAACAAGCAAGATCCTCATCCTGCCCCACAACGATCCTGACCCTGACGCCATCGCCAGCGCCGTTGCGCTGCGACACCTGCTTGCGGAGCAGGCCGGCGTGGATAGCCGCATTGCCTACAAGGGAATCATCGGCCGGGCCGAGAACCGGGCCCTGGTGCGCTACCTGGACTACCCACTCCAGCGCCTGACCGGCGCGGACCTGCGTCAGGCGTGGCCTATCGCCCTGGTCGATACCCAGCCGGGAGCGGGCAACAACGCGCTGCCCGCTCATGTGGCGCCGGCAATCGTCTTTGATCACCATCCCTACCGTGAAGCGACCGCCGGTGCAGCCTTTGCCGACGTCCGCCCCGGGCTGGGCTCGACCTCTACCCTGCTGGTCGAGTACCTCCAGGCGGCGGGTATCGAACCCTCGCCTCCCTTGGCGACGGCCCTGTTTTACGGCATCAAGACCGATACCCTAGGATTGGGCCGGGGCGCCGGACGGCCGATGTCGCCGCGTACTTTTATCTCCAGCCCGGATCGACGTCCAAGCCCTCATCGAGATCGAGCGCGCCAAAGTGGCCGCCGGGTACTTTGTCGAATTGGATGCGGCGCTGCACGCGGCTCGGGTATATGACAGCCTGATTATGGCCGACTTCGGTCCCATGGGTCGCCCGGACATGGCAGCAGAGATGGCGGATCTGCTTTTGCGATTGCAGGGGATGCGCTGGGCAATCTGCATGGGGGTGTACAAGGGCAATTTGATCCTGGCCGTCCGCAGTCAGAGCCGGCGCGTCGGGGCGGGACAACTGGTACAGGCCATCGTTGGCCATGAGGGCACAGCCGGTGGGCACGGTACCATGGCCGGGGGCCACGTAGCCCTACAAGGCCGGAACCCGGAACAGGTCTCCAGCCAGCTTGGGCAGCATGCGTTGCGGCGTCTGGGCATTTCGTCGGCCATAACAGGCAGGCCACTCATAGAGGCCGGCCTTCTTCCCGGCCAGCCGACCAACTAGGCCTGGGTCCTTCCAAAGGATGTTGCCCGCCCCAATGAGCTGGACTGAGATAACCCCAGGAACCAGCCCGGCCGAGGCATTTTCAGTACCGGCCCTCGCTGCTGACTGCGACACAGATGGCGAGGGCTGTCTTGCTAGCCCACACATGCAATCGTCATGTCTGAAGAGATATGCGAGGGAACACTCACTTGAGCACCCTCGCGTTGCCGGCGTGGGTGCTAGCCAAAATCCTGGTCATGAGCGAGGCGAACATCGCTGGTTCCTCGAACAGAGGGGCGATGGCCTGAATGTTCGAAGACGATCATCTCTTTCGACGGCGCTTCGAGCAGCTCGAACCATTCGTTGGCCAGGACGGCGCGGCCTCTGGCCTCGTGCTCGCCGATCACCATGAAGACCGGCACATCCAGGCTCGGCACGTCGCTGCGAAAGTCGATATCCTGAAGCTGGGGGTAGAGGACGGAGAAGGTGTCGAGAAAGCCCGCAGCCCGTTGATCCGGTCCATCAGCGAGTTTTCGGGCACAAACAGGTTGGATGGCATCTCCTTGCTCGTGTCAAGCTCCGGATAGGGGTTCCAATCGTGCTCGTGGGAGAGAGCCGGCTCGTAGTCGAGCAGATTGTCGTAGGGCGGGGCCCGTTCTGGCCCAACGTGGCGGCAAGCGCATCATTGCCGGTCTGTTCGGCCCAGGCCAGGGTATCCTCGTAGAACATGACGTCGGTCTCCCGCGGGCTGACCATCTGCCCGGTGCCCACGTAGGCGTGGAACAGCTCGGGATGCCGTTGCACGGCAAGCACGCCCAGGATCGTGCCCCAGGAGTTACCGACCAGGTAGATCTTGTCCTGGCCGAACCGCTCCCGCAGGTAGTTGGTCACCTCGATAGTGTCGGCCACCATCTGATCGAGGGTCAGGGTGTCCACCGGGTCGAGGGCCGCATAGGACTTGCCCGCGCCCCGCTGCTCCCAGGTGACCACCACAAAGTGCTGCTCGAGCCCGACGTCGGCGCGCATGGCGCCAAGGTCGGTGCCGCCAGGCCCGCCGGCCAGGTACAGCAGGACGGGGTTCTCGATGTTCCTGCCCCGGATCATCATCGCCTGGTCATGGCCCCCGATGGGCACGGTGATCAATTCGGCGATGCTGCCGGGCAATGGCTCGCCGTCGGGACCGATGATCGGCTGGGTGGTCGCCGGGCGGGCAACGAGGACGGCGACCGCGATCAGTGCCAAGGTGGCGAGCCCCATCAAGGTCCAGCCAACGGCTCCCGTGGGGGCCGAGGCGTCATTGCCAAGACGGCCCGCGAACCAGACCCCGTAGGCTGCGCCCAAAATCATCGGTAGCAGAACGAGGATGCCCGGAACCAGGCGACCCAGGACAAAGGCAATGATGCCATACGTGGATCCAAGGTGGATGCCATCGACCGTGGGACCATCAATCCCCAAGCCGGGCGAGTTCGAAAACGGCCACAAAGACCACTGGCGTGACCAGCATGCTCCAGCGGCTGCCCGTGACAAGGCCGGCCGCCAAGCCAACAAGGAGAGCGGCTGCCATGGACGCAAGTGCCTGGGGCGTGGTCACGGGCCCACGAGGCGTCAGCCAGGCGCCGATCAATCCGGCGCCAGTTGCCAGAACAGCTGCGACGGTGAATCCTACCCGCCAATCTGCCCAGGAGTATTCCATTGCGGGGCGCCAAGGCGCCCTGCCAAGCCAATCATTCTCTAACACTATGTGTATTACTAGCCTCCCAGTCCAATCTCGATGTGAACAACCAGAATCGCCAACTGAGTGCACTGCTCTGAACTCCATGACATCTGCCTTCTACAGATACCGCAGCCATACGTAGCCAGTGGCGACCATCAGGGACATCCCCGTCGTTGTCAGCCCATACTTTAGAAACTGTCGGAAGATGATAGGGTGGCCACTGCGCTCCGCTAGGCTAATTCTCGCTGCGGTTGACGTCTTCTTGCCACAACACTCCGGCCCGGGGAAAGGGCTCCAAGACTCGCAACAGGAGCAGCTCTGCTCCAAAGCACTCGGCCCGGGCGACGGCATGGGGCAGGGCCAGCTCAGCGAGGGCTGAACCATCTAGGGCTAGCAGAATACGCTCGTACATGGCTCGTGCATCCCCAACCTTGACCCTGCGTCCTGGCGAGCTGGGCTAAAGTCCAGATCTCTCAGAGCCTGGTCTTTAGCCCCACTACGTATCCACCACGAAGCGTGGCCAGTTCTTGCGCGTACAGGAATGCCTTGGGATATATCGTTCTGACCACCTCGAGCAGGCGTGACAGTCCGCGAGATGGTACAGACTATGTCCAATACATCGACTGGCCCATCGCGCCCGAAGCCGTCGTACCGCGTCAGGGCAAAGCCAGCCTCGCGCAAAGCAGCTTCCATCCTCTCTCTCGAATCACTGGAAATCACTGTAGCCTGCACCACGTCCTGAGACAGCTTTTCCGAAAGGTACATACCCAACAATGTACCGGTGGCAAAACCACCTGCATAGGCCAGCACGTAGGGCCACTGCTGAATATCATTGATGACCCGGCTGACGATCAGGATGAAAATCAGCACTTCGACAAAGCCAGTTAGGGCCGCCAGGACCTTCTTACGGCGGATGATGAATCGGACGCGGAAGGTGTCCAGGCCTACGTCAACCACTCGCGCGAAAAAAATGACGGATGTCCAGATCAGAATCTCCACTTTGTATCCTTTAGGGTGTATTACCGCCTGCTTGCCCTGGTTATCGTACTTTTGCCACCACCCTTCAGAACAACCGGCGGCTTGTTGTCTGCCCAATAGAATTCCAGGGGTGTGACGTCAGTCACTAATAGGCTGACGCTGCAGTACGGGCAGGCGACACGTTGGCCTATCCAGGGGATGGCGATGCGAATTGGCATCTCGCAATCGGGGCAGAACTCAGTTGGCATGTCTGTTACCTCCGACGCATTTTTCCTCGGCTGGCGGATTGCGCGCACCATGGTTCAAACACATTGGTGTCGTCACTTCACAGCCACTTCCTGCGTACCGGGACAGTCGGGAGCGCCTTGACGCCCCTTTTATCAAGTGCGAGATGCACCATCTGCTCTTCGATGCGCTCCATCTCCGTAATGGGAATCGTCACTTTTTCCTGGTCCCACAGGTGTCCGTCCTGCAGCACCAGGTGGGTGATGTTCCCCGTGACCGGCTCGATTACAAACTCTCCTAAGCGCCCCACCGTCCCGTCAATCGCCCTTACCTTGGCTCCACGGCGTACGGCGAGTTCGAGTGGCGGGATGGATTTGTGTTTCACCCCCACCCACCTTGGAACTACATAGGGATGCATTAGACATTCGTAAGACGTGTCATCCACATCCGGCATGTCGGTCCGGACAAACTCGGTTAGAGGGTGTTTGTAAAGTTATGTAAAAGTTGCACCATTGGGCTAATCCTGGCATGCTGGGCGCATGCACAGAAAAGCATACCCCAGCGATCTGAACGATGTCGAGTGGCTCATCTTGGCACCACTCATTCCACCTGCCAAAAGAGGTGGCCGTAGCCGAAGTGTGAACATGCGGGAGATTGTCAATGCCATTCTCTATGTCCTGCGGAGCGGTTGCGCCTGGCGCATGTTGCCCCATGACTTCCCACCCTGGCAAACCGTGTATGGCTACTTCAAAACCTGGCGCAGAGAGGGTGTCTGGGAAGTTATGAATGATGCCTTGCGTGAAGCCGTGCGCCAGGAAGCGGGCCGCGAAACTGAGCCCAGTGCCGCAATTATTGACAGCCAGAGCGTGAAAACCACAGAAGTCAAAGGTGAACGCGGGTACGACAGCAACAAGAGGGTCAAGGGGCGCAAACGACACATCATGGTGGATGTAATGGGCTTGCTCCTGGTTGTGGTTGTCCACAAAGCGAGTATTCAAGAGCGAGCTGGCGCCAAACTTCTTTTCCCGCGCGCTGTACAGAAAGGGTTCGAGCGCTTGGAGTTGGTTTGGGCAGATGGTGGGTACAGTGGACAGCCAATGATCGACTGGGTCTGGCAATTGGCGGGTTGGACTTTCGAAGTGATCAAGCGCGGTGAAGAAGCAACCGGCTTTGTCGTGCTTCCACGCCGCTGGGTGGTCGAGCGAACATTCGCATGGTTGGGACGCTACCGGCGGTTGAGCAAAGACTATGAGCAACTGCCAGAGACCAGCGAAGCCATGATCTATGCAGCGATGGTTCACATTATGTTGCGTCGGCTGGCTCGCAAACCGGCAGTGGCTTTGTAGACTGCGTATCCTGCACATAAACATAACTTTCAAAACACGCTCTAAGTTCAGAAGTGCTTTCAGAACTCAAAACTGTAGATGATGGCATTGGCGACTGGCTGGAATTTGTCTTTCTGGTCGGCTCGATACAGGCAAGTTACCACATAGATGCTGCCCAGAGGGCCCTGGAAATAGCCGCTTACCTCCCGGATCTCGGGGCTCGGACCCTCTCGAAAGATGCGCACGCCGCGCACATCATCCATGGGAAGATCATCGGCCAGATCGATGTCCCAATCTTGGACGGCCAGCCACTCCTCTAGCGATAGATTCTGAGCATTCTCGATGACATCGGTCTGGACCAGCATTTCGCCGTCCAAGAGCGCCGTCAAGTCAGCAGCGCCTGACGGGTCCCGGCTGCTGATAGAGATGCCCCGCTCCTGCGCGTTGAATCGATACCAGCTCCGGGGATGGGAGATGGAATAGCCGTAGCTGGGGTTGCGGTAGGCGGCAAACGAGGGTTCGAACCATTGCCAGCTTTGCAGCATATTCTCCCAGACTGGACGGCAGGTGTCGGCCGCCTGGCGAGCATACTCGAAGGTTAGGAGGTACAGGCGCCCATCGTGCCCCACGTAGACATCCTCGCCGTCAAAGGGATTGTCAGCGCTGCTCACCCGGACGCGCAGAGCAGATTCACCACCGAGTTCGAACCGTTCAGCATTGGGGAAACTACGGGGCGACTGGCTCATCAGGTCGTCAAAGGTGAAGCCATGGATGTTAACCGCTGCGTTGATCTCGATCAGACAGCCCTCCGCGCGCATGGAGAGCCGGTTATGGCCTCCGGGGTCGAGGTCGCTGAAGCTGACCAGCAGGGGGCGGTTGCCGAATCCGGTATGCCAATCTGCTGGGTGCTGCAGCCAATAGCCATAGGTCACGTTGACATAGTGATCCGGTTGGCCGATGGGCAATTCGCCCACACGGACGCCCTCTCCTCCGGCGAGCGGCGTCAAGGTTGGCTCGACCTGGACGATCAGAGGCGTTGGTAGAGGTGTAGCAGTCGGCGGCTCCAGAGTCGGCGCTAGCGTTGACTCGCTGGTGGGGGGGGAAGTATGGGTCGGCTGGATCGTGGGCAGAGCCGTAACCTCGACGGTCGGCGTATCTGTGGGCGCAAACACAACCGCGGCCGTGGGTGTGAACGTGGCACGGCTGAGCGCGGTAGGCTGGGGTACGACCGTGGCAGTGGGCACTGGTGCCCCACATGTGACGAGCAACAGCACAATCAACAGCAACAGGAGCAACAGGAACAGGACGGACGGCAGATACTTGATTCGCATTTCATGCCTCTTGACGATTTTGACGCCATCTTCTTGCACAGACAGAGATTCAGAGACTTGACTTCCTGGCTTGCTGGCATCCCCACTTTTACGGAATTGAGGCGATGGCGGACGCTGCAGGATTGATTTCCCCCATCGCGAGGACCAAGGCAATGGCCAGAAGCAGCACCCATCCCCAGTGGAATCCAAGAGGGTGTATTGCACGCCCCAGATCCTGCCTGCCAAGGGTCAACTTGGGTACCGAAGGCCCAAGCCAGCGCAGCCTTCCCGGCCTGACGACGCCTAGGAGGACCGTGTACAACGGAAAGTAGATCGACCTTATCACGTTCCCACCTCCCCTTTCTGTAAGCGACAGGCATTCCCGCTCTGTGCAGGCTGAACTCTTTGCCGGTTCATAGCCTGCCAAGGCTTAGCGATGGCGGTGGCGCAGACCCTGCTGCGCGGCGAGCAAAGACTGGCTGCCCATCATCAACCACACGGCTCCGGCCAGTGACAGAGTCAGCACCAACCAGCGAACTAGCTGTAGCTGGGCAAGTGCCGGCGCCCAACGGGCAGTCCAACTGGGCGGCGCCGCCGATTGTACTGGTACGCGGGTTAACGCCCACTCAGCTGCTGACTGGACTTCGATCGTTGAATCGCGCAGGCGTGCACGTACCAGTGCCCTGCGTGCGGCCGGGTCTCCGATCTCGCCTAATGCCCAGGCCGCCTGGCTGCGCACGCCGAGGTCACCGTCCTGCCTGAGCACTCGCACCAGGGCCTCCGTAGCCGAGGGTGACCCGATCCAGCCCAGCGCCTGGGCTGCGTTGCGGCGAGCGTCCATGTCTTGGCTGCCCAGCATCGCCAGCAGCGGCTCTACAGCCGGCTCACCCATCACTTCCAGGGCGGCCATGGCCGCGTGCCATCGGGCCGTCGGCCGTGCATCGGCCAGGGCAATGAGCATGGCGTCCGTCGCTGCCGGGCTTCCGATGCGACCCAGAGCTTCTCCAGCTACACTAACCTCCAGACCCTCGCCCCAGAGCAACATGGCCCGCAGCGGCTCGACGGCTGCCTCGATGCCCATCATGCCCAGTGCGCGCGCTGTACCCAGCCGTACTTTCTCTGCTGGATGCTCTATCGCGATCAAGAGACCGGGAACGGCGGCCGGGTCACTCGATCCGACCCAGGGCGTCGGTGGCGGCCAAGCTTACGGCCATATCTGGATCGTCCAGGGCAGCGAGCAGTTCGTTCCACACCCCAAAGGGCCTGGCGATGCCCAACTGGCGAGCTGCCGATGCTCGCATCTTGGCGTCATTGTTCTCCAGTGCCGCCAGAAGACGCATCACGTCAGGCGCATACCCCTGCAGGCCTTTTGCCGTAACCACCTGAGCATGGAGCGGCTTGCCCGGGAGAAGTATCAGGCTGGAAGCATGTCTGGCGTCCGGAAAGGACGGCCCAGCCAGTGGCTGCCACGAAGAGCCGCCATCCACCGTGACAAAGAGCCCCGCCGCACTGGCGTGGACGTGAGTGCTGCCCACCAAGTGGTCGACCGCTGCGTACAGCACACCAGGTTCGGACGGATCAGCGCGCAGTGCGCTTACCGTGACCATCTGGCCTGCAGCCAGGCCCAGGCCCTCCCATGCCGGCGTCCAGGTTCGCCCGGCATCGCTGCTCTTGTAGACGCCGGTAGTCGCCGTCCCGGCATAGATCGTCTGTGGATCGATGGCCGCGACGGCCGTAACCCCTTCCGGCAAGGGCGCGCTTGCGGCCCACGTGGCGCCGCGGTCCGCAGTGTGGTAGATGGCAGTGGGCGTCGCCGCAAAGAAATGGCTCCCGCTAATGGACAGATCCACGATCTGCGCCGAGGCCAGCTCCGCGCGCGTCGTCGCTATATCCACCAGGGTACCACCGGCCTCCAGCCGATAGATGCCTTGACCACTTGTACCCAGGTACAGGTCATCGTCCTCGCCCCAGACCAGGCTGGTAACAGGAAGGCCATCGGCCACGGCCGTCCAGGTGCCGCCCCGATCGCCAGACCGGAGGAGGGTGCCACCGCCCGTGGCAACGGCCACTTGCTGGCCCCCATCATCTGCCCAGGCCAGCGGAATGGCGCCGCCGGGCAGAGCCAGGGGCTGCCAGGTCATGCCTTCGTCGTCGCTGCGGTGCAGGCTAGGCTGCTCGCTACCTTCCAGTTGCCAGGCAGCGTAGAGAGTGCTCACCTGCGGTTGCTCCGTTGCTGGCGCCGATCCTGCCAGTCGAACCACTTCCCCCCAGGCCCACGTTGTGCTCAGCCCCACCACGACGATGAGCACGGCCAGCACGCGCCGAATGCTCTTGATAATCTTCTGACGTCTTTCCATCGTAATCCCTCCAGTCCTAAAGCTTCTTCTCAGAGCCCGACCAGAGTGCTCCCCCCTGGTCGCCACATTTCGGACGAAGCAGCCCGAATCTCGGCTGGCTCTTGGCCGGCACATTGCCAGCGCGCTGGGTACCTACGACCCGGCTGCCTTCCCGGGATTGGCAAGCTACAAGCCGGCGTATGACCCCTACGAGGTCGGCTGCTCCCCCGCACTTCTCAAGGAAAACCTGGGCGCCGGCTTCGCATGCTCGTGCGCGCAAATCCTTGTCACCGTGCAGGGTGAGGACAATTACGTAGGCAGCAGGAGCACCGGCCCGCAAGCGCCGGAGGAGACTCACGCCCTCCGCGCCGCGCATCTCGACATCGACCACGATCACGTCGGGGTCAAGAGCCTGGGCTAGGTAGACGGCTTCCCCGACTTTGCCCGTCTCACCGACGACAGTCATGTCCGGCTCGATGGCCAAGCGCATTTGCAGACCCCGGCGCACCTCGGCCTGCCCGTCAACTATCAGGACTCGAACCATGCCCATTCCCTCTTCCCTGTGGCAGTGTGACCGCGATTTTGATCCTGTGCATGCTCGTATTATAATCAGGGGCAACACATATCGCATCGGACAAAGGGACCGGTTTCTGCTGGGACATTTGCCGTAGGGACGGCAAAGGAGGAAGGGTAATGGCGATCCGTATCCTGGTAGCGGATGATCATGGTGTGGTACGCCAGGGACTGCGCATGTACCTGGCTCTGGACCCCGAGTTAGAGGTAGTGGGCGAGGCGGCAAATGGCGCCGAAGCCCTGCGCCTGGCCCACGAGCTGGAACCGGACGTAGTCCTGATGGACCTGCTGATGCCGGGGATGGACGGCATCGCTGCCACCGAGGCCATCCGCCGCGAGCTGCCCCAAGTCGAGGTGATCGCCCTGACCAGCGTCTTGGAGGACAGCGCCATCTATGCGGCGATGCGCGCCGGAGCCATCGGCTATCTGCTCAAGGACACCCAGGCAGACGAACTGTGCCAGGCTATCAAGGCAGCGGCGGCCGGACAGGTGCAGATGTCACCGCCGGTCGCAGCGCGGCTCCTGAGAGAGGTGCCTTCCCCCCAGAATCCAGAGCCGCTGACCGAGCGGGAGACCGAGGTCCTGCGGCAGCTGGCCCTGGGTAAATCTAATAAGGAGATCGCCGCGGAACTGGTCATCGCCGAAAAGACGGCTCGGACCCACGTCAGCAACATTCTGGCCAAGCTGGCGGTGGCCAGCCGTACCCAGGCGGTCCTCCACGCCGTGCGCAGTGGCCTAGTGTCGCTGGAACCTATGGAGTGACGCTATGGTGAACAGGGATCTCCGCCCCGCTGAAACCGAGCGCCAACCAGCCGAAGCAATCCTGACGGAACCAGAGGCTCAATACCGCAGCGTCCTTGAATCCACGAGTGACGGCCTGCTCGTCTTTGACCTGGAAGGCAAGCTCGTGGACTTGAACCCGGCCGCCGCCCGAATGCACGGCTACTCGATCGAGGAGTTCCGTGGTCTGGAGCCCAGCCGGTTCATCCATGCTGGCTCTCTCCCCGTCTTTGAGCAGTTCATCAAGCTGGTAAAGGCCGGACGCGACTTTCATGGCCGGGTGCGGGACCTGCGACGGGATGGTTCACCGTTCCACATCGAAGTGATCGGAACAGGCTTTGCATATAGAGGCGAGCGTCACGCGCTGGCCGTGGTGCGGGACATCACCGAAGAGGTAGAAGCCTACCATCTGCTGGAGCAGCGAGTCGAGGAGCGCACCCGAGAACTGTCCATGCTGCTCGATGTGTCGGCCAACATTGCCTCCACTCTGGACCTGCCGCGGCTGTTGGAGCTGATTTTGGAACAACTCCAACAGGTCGTAGCGTATGACGGGGCCAGCGTGTTGATCCTGGAGGGAGATGCGTTGCGCAACGTTGCACACCACGGGCCGATCTCAAGCGACGCGCAGGCCCAGATGCATCTCAGTCGAGAACATATGGGCGAGCTATGGGAGGCAATGGAGGGGCACGAGCCGCTGATCATTGGCGACGTCCAGGGCGATTCTTGGCTGGCGCAGGCGTTCCGGCATGCATTCGGCGAATACCTGCAGCGGGAGATGAGTTACGTGCGTACCTGGGTCGGTGTCCCGCTGCTTGTCCGGGAGCGGCTTATTGGTTGGCTGAGCCTCCATCATAGCGAGCCCGGGGCCTATGTGCAGCACCATGTGACGTTGGCCCAGACTATAGCCAACCAGGCGGCCGCCGCCATAGAGAACGCCCGGCTGTACGGTCAGGCGCGGCGGTTGGCAGCCATCGAGGAACGACAGAGGCTGGCCCGAGAGCTGCACGACTCGGTGTCGCAGGTGCTGTACGGAATCGGCCTGGGGGCACGCACCGCGCGGACCCTACTGGATCGCGCCACTGGCGCACCAGAACTGCAAGCCAGCCTGGCTGAGCCACTGGATTACGTACTTTCCCTGGCCGAGGCGGGATTGGCCGAGATGCGCGCACTCATTTTTGAGCTACGGCCTGACTCCCTGGAACGGGAGGGCTTGGTTGCGGCCCTAGGGCGGCAGGCGGCTGCCCTGCGCGCACGTCACAAGCTAGAGGTTCACGTCGAGTTCTGCGAAGAACCAGCCCTATCTCTTGAGGCAAAAGAGGCCCTCTATCGCATCGCCCAGGAATCGCTGAACAACACGGTCAAGCATGCCCTGGCCCAGAGGGTGAATATTCGTCTGGACGTGAACCAGGGAGAGATCATATTGGACCTGACGGATGATGGAGTTGGCTTTGACCCCCAGGCTGAGTATTCCGGTCACATGGGCTTGAATTCGATGCGCGAGCGGGCAGCTCAGATGGGGGGCATTTTTGAGATTGCAAGCGAGGCCGGGAAGGGCGCAATGATCAGAGTGCGTATCCCCGCGCCTGACCAGCTCAGTGCGAAAGCACAACTGCTCCAACTGGAGCAGCAGTAGGAAAGAAAGAACCCAATGATGTGAGAAGTATCTTTCCTCCCGGCTTCTGTGACACCTATGTCTTGATCCGGACTCCTGGTCTCAATACTGGCAAGTTGGTCCTCGCCCATCGGCGAACCAGAGCGTAGGCTCCTAGAACTACGACCATCACGCCAGCCAGGCAGCATAACTGCTGGCCCTCTGACCAACGGACTCCCAGTGAATGCCCGAGGTATAGCCCAAGCCGCCATAGATTGTGGTCCAGGTTAGCCTGTTCCCCTGGACTCGGCAGGCCCCCAACGCAGCTGCAGGAACTCTGCGCCAACCGAGATCCGCATGCACACAGACAAATACCCGGACATGAACTAGCTGGGGCTGTACCTTCTTCCTGTAGGATTGAATCTCGTCGGGGAGTGGAATGCAAGCGTACATTGAGTGCTCTTATGGCACACTGAGCTCAAGGGCGCATTGGCGGAAAGATCAATCTCTGCTGGGACAAATGCCCTACCACTGCGCAGGCTGCCCCGCCGCTAGGTCATTTGTCCCTGCACGAATCAGTCATCTGCCCGTTGCACAACTGGCCGGGGTCGGGTATCCTTGGGAAGAACGGCTTGATTGTGTTCCTGGACCAGATGTTCTGTACTGGTAGAGATGGACGACAAATCGGCTAGCTCACCTGTCCGTCTCTGTCGGCCACCTACATAAAAAGGTGGGGAGGAGGTAAGAGAGACATGGCACTCAGACTTAAACCATTGGCGGACCGCTTGGTGGTGGAACCCATCGAGCGCGAGGAGACGACGGCCAGCGGCATCTATGTGCCCGAAACGGCCAAGGAAAAGCCCCAAGAGGGCAAGGTGATCGCGGTCGGTCCCGGTCGTAAGGACGACGAAGGGGAGCGCATCCCCATGGACATAGCAGAGGGTGACCGCGTGTTGTTCGCCAAGTACGGGGGCACCGAGGTTAAGCTAGAGGACCAGAAGTACCTCATCCTCAAGGAAAGCGATGTGCTAGCTATCCTTTTATAGCCGCCAGTTTGGAAATGAATGGTGGCCATACTTGCCGCGACTCTGCCCTAGTGAGGCAACGAGAGGGCAAAAGGAGTAGACAGAAATGGCAAAGCAATTGGTTTTTTCCGAAAGTGCAAGACGCGAGCTGAAGACAGGCGTGGACAGATTGTCCAATGCGGTCAAGGTCACGTTGGGGCCGAAGGGCCGGAACGTTGCGCTGGACAAGAAGTGGGGCGCGCCAACGATCACCCACGACGGGGTGACGGTGGCCAAGGAGATCGAGCTTGAGGAACCGTTCCAGAACATGGGCGCCCAGTTGTTGAAGGAAGCGGCGACCAAGACCAACGACGTGGCCGGCGACGGGACGACGACGGCCACGGTGCTGGCGCAGATGATCGTCAACGAAGGGTTGAAGAATGTGGCAGCGGGGGCGAATCCGATGCTGATCAAGAACGGCATCGCCCGGGCATCGGAGGCCGTGGTGGAGGCGCTGCGTGTGATGGCGACCGACATCGACACCAAAGAAGAGATCGCCAACGTGGCGGCCATCTCGGCCAACGACAACGAGATTGGGCAACTCATTGCCGAGGTCATGGAAAGGGTCGGCAAAGACGGGGTCATCACTGTCGAGGAGAGCAAGGGCCTGGCCTTCGAGACCGAGTACGTCGAGGGCATGCAGTTCGACCGGGGTTACATCTCGCCCTACTTTGTGACCGACCCGGAGCGCATGGAGGCGGTGTTGGACGAGCCGCTGTTCCTCATCCATGACAAGAAGGTCTCCTCAGCCCAGGACATCATCCCATTGCTGGAAAAGATGGTGCAGACCGGCAGGAAGAACCTGGTGATCATCGCCGAGGACGTGGACGGCGAGGCGCTGGCCACGCTGGTGCTCAACAAGCTACGGGGTGTGCTTAACTGTCTGGCCATCAAGGCCCCCGGCTTTGGCGACCGCCGCAAGGCGATGCTACAAGACATCGCGGTGCTGACAGGCGGGCAGGTAATCACCGAGGAGATGGGCCGCAAGCTGGAAACCACCCAGATCAGCGACCTCGGCAAGGCGGTGAAGGTGATCTCGACCAAGGAGGACACGACCATCGTCGGCGTCGAGGACGAGGCCATCAGTCAGAACATCCTGGCCCGGATCAACCAGATCAAAGCCGAGGTCGAAGCCAGCATCTCGGACTATGACAAGGAAAAGCTGCAGGAGCGGCTGGCCAAGCTCTCCGGCGGGGTGGCCATCATCCGCGTGGGTGCCGGCACCGAGGTGGAGCTGAAGGAGAAGAAGCATCGAGTCGAGGACGCGCTGAGCGCGACTCGTGCGGCGGTGGAAGAAGGCATCGTCCCCGGCGGGGGCGTGGCACTGATCAACGCGACTCCTGCGCTGGCCGACATCAAAATGGAGTTCCCCGACGAGCAGACCGGCGTGACCATCGTCCGCCGGGCGCTGGAGGAGCCGATGCGACAGCTAGCGGTGAACGCCGGAAAGGACGGTGCGGTCATCGTCGAGAACGTGCGGCGCCAGCAGAAGGAGCAGGGCGACCCTAAGGTGGGCTACGACGTGCTGCGTGAGGTATACGTCAACATGGTGACGCAGGGCATCATCGACCCCGTCAAGGTCACCCGCAGCGCCGTGGAGAACGCGGCCAGCATCGGGGCCATGATCCTGACCACGGAAGCCCTCATCAGCGACATCCCTGAGGAGGCAAAGGCACCTGTGCCACCCATGCCCGAGTACTAGCCAAGGTGACAGCAAGTGCCGAAAGGGGGATCACACTCCCACTTGAGTTACGTCCCCCTTGACGAAGCCATGTTCGAGCAATGCGGCAGCGGCCAGCCATGCCTATCCCCAGACCCGGGCAGAAGGTGGGCAGCGGCCCACAAAGCCAGTGATGGAAGCATGAGCATCATGACCACTCTTGTGCTGCTATCCAAAGTGTCGGCAGCCTCTGCTAGATGCCAACCTACACTTTCGGCCGTCCAGGGGCTGGTTGGCGAGGGAGGCATGGGCGAGCACAGGCTTCTGCGGATTTCATCTCTCATTGTCCGCTTGTCCCGCCGGAGCCTGTGCTCTGTCTGGTGAAAGGAGTAGGAAGATCTGTGATAGAAAAGGCGATGGTTACGGGCACAGACCAGATCCAGGTAACCTTCGTGGTGCCGTCAGCCACCTGGGCGGATCGGGTGTACCTGGTGGGTGAGTTCAACGATTGGGACACCAGCGCGACGCCAATGTTCCAGACCCGCGGCGATGCGAACTGGCAGATCACAGTCGGGCTGAAGGCGGGGCAACGCTATCGTTTCAGGTATCTATTGGACGGGACGGAGTGGCTCAACGACTGGCATGCGGATGGCTTTGTCTATGACGCAGGGCCACACGGACTGTGCGACTCGGTGGTGGATCTGATCCAGATTGGTACATCACCCCTAGTGTCCCTCTCCTGAGTGTGAACCCCTTGGCCGTGAAGACGAGTTTGATTGAAAGAGGAGATGTCAGGTTGAAGAAAGCGGACAACTGGCGGCCCGGACATTGCCCGGAATGCAAGCGCAAGATCTCGCTCATGCCAGCCAAGGTGGGCCAATTCCTGACTTGTCCCCACTGCGACATCCAGCTGGAGGTGGTTCATGTCCATCCCCTCAAATTCGACTGGGCCTACGATTGGATGTGGGAAGAGGAAGACGGGGAGCAAGAGCCCGAGTCGGACGGGGATGGAGCAAAGGTGGTGGCTCGTGCCTTCTGCCCTGACTGTGATGGAGAGATCAGATTCAATTCCCATGCGAGCATCGGGCAGAAACTCGCCTGTCCCCATTGTGACGTAGACCTGGAGGTGCTCTCTGTGGATCCGCCTGTGCTTGATTGGGCCTACGTCCAGAACGTAAGGGAGTGGGGTGACGTCGGCTTTTCACCGTAGATGAGGTATTAGCCAACAACTAGCTAACGGTGCCTGAACTGACAAACAAGAGTATCCAGCGCCCGATGCCCTTTGCGCTTCCTGGACTTTACGGCTAAAATAGCCAGAGATCACCAGCAGCAGGGCGATCAAGGCTTGGAGGAAGTGAAGATGAGCATCGAGCATCCGGCCCTCATCCTTCCGGATAAGACCAAACCGTACCTGATGGCCCATCGTGGCAACAGGGTGGCTTGCCCGGAGAATACCTTGGTTGCATTCCGGCAAGCGCTGGCTGACGGAGCAGACATCATCGAGACCGACCTGCACCTGACGGCTGACGATGTCTTTGTCTGTATCCACGATGCGACGGTAGATCGCACGACGGATGGCACCGGGGCGGTGGCCGGCCTGACATTGGCCGAGCTAAAGGCATTGAGTGCGGCCTGTGGCCGCCCGGAATTCGAAGCAGAACGCATCCCGACTTTGACGGAACTGGCTGCCCTGCTGCCCGGTGACGTGGCTCTCGGCCTGGAGCTGAAAACCGATCGTTTCCTGGAGACTGAGGTCTGTGCGAGCCTTCTGGCCGAGCTAGACCGGACCGGGGTCCGCGACCGAACGGTGGCGCTGTCCTTTTCGCTGGCCCGGCTGCAAGCCGTGCAGGCGGTCGCCCCCGAAATACCCATCGGTTGGATCACCCTTACGCGACCCTGGCCGCTTGGAGAGGCCCAACTGCTGGGGCCGCTGTGGCCGCTTCTCATCTTGAATCCGCTCTACGTTTGGCTGGCGCACAGGCGCGGACAAGTGGTCTGCCCCCTGGACCCCAGTCCCGACAAGCGGCTGCGATTCTACCGCTGGCTGGGCTGTGACGCGGTGCTGTCCGACGATCCGGGAGCAACGCGCCAGGCGCTGCGGCGATTGGAGCATGCTCACTGATTCTGCCTGGCGTCCGGTCGCAGACGGATCCTCTATTGTACGCTTGCTTGTCGGGTTTGCTTGGATGGGCTACCTGCTGGTGCGACCCAAAGGCTGCCAATGTATCAGTACTGCTATACACGAGTTCTCCATATTGGCAAGAACCTACGGTCTGTGGTACAATGCCTGTAGGATGTTGTTTCACAATGGGCTGGTACGCATGGCGAAGAGCTTCGCATCTGGCAACCAGTTCAATTGTTCGGGGAAAGGACACATACAGTGCAGCATGGCGCTGACCATTGGATTCTCAACCTTGAGATTCTGGTAGCTGTGTTCATCTTTCTGGCTCCACTGGTGTCAGATTGGAAAACGACGGCCCAGGCGCTTCACGAACTGGGTGCCTTCACTGCTGGCGACAGCTTCCTGTCGATTGTGCGTCGGATGAACGGAAGTGAGGTGGATCTTGCGGCCAAACGCAAGAGACCACCTCTTTTTTGCTAGCCGTGACCGACTCAAACCGAAAGGTGTTTGTGCCGGTCGTACCCACTTTGGGTCGCTGATGCAGGCTCTGCGACGTGTCAGCTACATCGGAGACGTTATCGTCGAGTGAATCGCGATGAACCCAGATCCTTTCACACCCATATTGGCCATTTCCTGGCGGTAGCGTGGCTGGAGAAAGGGTGCCTGGTTAGAGGATGCGAGGAAAATCGTAGCGGGCTCGCTTCGGTGCCTGGTCATTTGTGAAAGGAGGTAGTCTACGACAATATGCGGGTGGGTTCTTCGGACATGGTGGTACTAGAAGCTTCAATACGCTTTCAACAAAAGGAGGAAGACCGTGAGTAAGAAAATTCTGCCCTTGGTTGGATTGGTCGTGGTCCTGTCCCTGGTGCTGGCTGCCTGTTCCACTCCAGAGCCGCAAATCGTCATCGAGACGGTTGTCGTCACCCAAGAAGTCGAGAAGGAAGTCAAGGTTGAAGTCGAAGTGACTCCTTCGCCCATCGGTGGCGAGTTAATCTTGTATGCCTGCCTCTTCGACCTAGACAAACTGCAGGTGATCTTTAAGACATTCGAGGAGCAGTACGGCGTCGAGCCGACCTGCCTGGATATGAGCAGCGGCGAGGCGCTGGAGCGTATCCGAGCCGAGAACGAGAACCCCCAGGGCGACGTCTTGTTTGGTACCACCAACCTGTCGCACGTCAACCTGGCCAATGATGATCTGACCGAGGTCTATCAGGGAAAAGGCTGGAGTATGATGCCGGATGGAGCCATCAAAGATCCCGGCGGCCGCTGGACCGGCTTCTACTATGGCGTCATTGGCTTTGCCTGCAGCCCAGAACGGCTGGAAGAGATGGGGGCTGAGTGCCCGACATCCTGGGAAGATCTGCTCGATCCGGTCTACGCTGGTGAGATTGTGATTGCCAGCCCGGCCGCCTCGGGCACGTCCTATACCGTCCTCAGCGGTCTGTCCGAGCTCTATGGCGAAGATGAGGCATTTGAGTACTATCACAAACTGGATGAGAATATTGCCCAGTATACGGAGTCTGGCAGTGCGCCTGGAAAGCTGGCTGCCGCCGGCGAATTCGGGATCGGCATCGCTTTCGCCCATGATATCCAGGTACAGCAGGACAAGGGGCTGCCCGTGATCCTCAACTTTCCTACCGAGGGTACCCCTTTCGAGATCGGGGGAATCTCTGTTATCAAGGGAGCCAAGAACGAAGCTGCCGCTCAGGCCTGGGTGGATTACGTCTTTACCGAGGCTTTCCAACGCTATCATAACGATGTGGCCCATCGCATCCCAGTTGTGGACGGTGTTGATCTGAGCGAAGGGAACTATGGGCTGGCCGATGTCAAGCTCATTGAGGGCTACGATCCGACCGAATGGGCTGCTGAACGAGATCGTTTGGTCAAGCGCTGGCAGGACGAGATCGGAGCCAACCGCTAAGACTTTGGGATAGGCTTGTCGTGGGCACCTCAGCCCAGACTGGGGTGCCCACAGACCTTTCTCTCCTGAACAAGTCCGAGAACGGCATGGGCCGACGAGTGAAAACCGGGAGATCCCAATGGAACAGCAAGCATCCCTGATACCGTCACGATGGACCGGGCCACAACGCCAAAAGGTATCCTTTGCCCTTTTGCTTGTGGTTGAGGTGCTGCTTCTGGTTTTCATTGCCTCGTATCTGGTATGGGTTGAACCGGTAGAGGATCACCGGGAAACCGTGGGCTCCGACGAGTACATTCATTTCCGCAATGAAGTCATGGGAGACCCCGCCTTGGCGGTGCTGCTCGTGCTGGCCTTTGCGGTACCGCTGGCTTTTCGGCGACTGCGCCGCGAGCCAGTTATGTTGGTGGCCCTGCAGGTCGCCATCGCCGGGCTGGTCTGGTTTGCTTTGTGGCCGTTGCTCCAGGTATTTATCGAGGGTTTCAAGGCCGGTTACAAAGTAGAGGGATACTCGCTGGTACAGTTTGAGCGACTTTTGCAGCAGCCCATGGTCGCCCGTGCCACCAAGAATACCCTCATCATCGGTGTGACCACTGCCGTATTGACAGTATTGATCGGCACGCTGGTTGCTTTCACCCTGACCCTGACCCCTATCCCCGGAAAACGCTGGCTGCGCATCCTGACCATCTTGCCTTTGGTGTCTCCTCCTTTTGCCGTGAGTTTCGCATTTATCCTGCTATTTGGGCGACGGGGTGTCGTTACCTACGACCTATTGGGGATTACCCAGTACGATATCTATGGTCCCCAAGGGATCATCCTGGTTCAATTGATCAGCGACATCCCAGTGGCGATCTTGATCTTGTCCGCAGTCTTTGCTTCGGTTAGCCGCGATCTCGAAGAGGCAGCCGAAGACCTTGGTGGGCGACCCTTTCACGTGCTACGAACTGTAACCTTCCCTTTGGTCGTTCCGGCGATCATGACTGCTGCACTGCTCAACTTTATCGCCTCTATCTCGGACTTTGGCAATCCCATGCTGATCGGCGGGGGCTTTCAGGTGCTGGCCACGCAGGCCTTCATCCAGTTGATCGAGATGTACGACCTGCAACAGGGGGCGGCCCTCTCCATGTTGTTGCTCATTCCGGCTTTGATCGCCTTCTTGCTGCAACACTGGATCTCTAATCGCCGTTCCTACGTTACCGTGACCAGTGGGGCACGTACCGGCCATGTCCGCCAATTGCCCAGGGGACTCAAGTGGCCGCTCTATGGCCTGACTTTCTTCCTGGCGGGATTCAACATTCTGCTCTATGGCTCCATCTTTGTAGGCACCTTTGTCAAGACCTGGGGATTCGATTATACACCTACCTTGCGCAACCTCCGCGGCTTGGTCAGTGCGCTGCCGCAGCTTCAGAACTCTTTGATTGTGTCGGTTGGCGCCGGCATTATCGGTGGCCTCGTCGGTATCATGATCGCCTGGCTGGTTACGCGGCCAAGGGCGCCTTGGGGGGGGCCCCTCGATTTCTCTGCAACGGTGATGTACGCTGTTCCTGGTACCGTGATTGGTATTGGCTTTCTCGTAGCCTTCAATCCGGCTCCTTACTTTTGGACTGGCACATTCTTTATCATCATTATTGCTTATGCATATCGCCGTCTGCCGGTTGGCCTCCGTACCGGCATCGCAGCCCAAAAGCAAGTGGATCCTTCACTGGAGGAGGCGTCACTTGATCTGGGTGCGTCACGTCTCCGTACCTTTGCCAAGATTACCTTTCCATTGCTGAATCGCGCCTTCTTTGCCGGGGTAATCTATATCTTTATTCGCTCGATGACCGACCTGAGTTCAGCCGTGTTCCTGAGTTCTGGACAAACCCAGCTTTATACGGTACGTATGTTTCGGGTCATGACCACTGGTACCCCCAGCGAGGCGGCTGCCTTTGCTGCTTTGCTGATTGTGATAGTCCTGATATCGCTAGGTGTGTTGAGCAAAGTGACAGGCAAGAGCTTCGTAGATCTGTTCAGGATGTGACCATGACCAACGACTTTGTCACGACGAGTATTACTTTGCAGAGCCTGACCAAACGGTTTGGGACTGTGACGGCAGTGGATGACTTCTATCTTGAGGTGGAGGCTGGGTCCCTTATTACCCTTCTTGGCCCAAGTGGCTGCGGGAAAACTACTACCTTGCGAATGATTGGGGGCTTTGAAGAGCCAACGGATGGCAAGGTCTTTATTGGCTCGGACGATGTGACGGAACTTCCCCCCTATTCTCGCCCAACGGCGATGGTGTTCCAGAGCTACGCGCTTTTTCCTCACATGAGCGTCTTTGAGAATATCGCCTATGGCCTGAAGACACGGCGGCTACCGAAAGCAGAGATCAAGTCAAGTGTAGAAGACGTGGTAGCCCTGATGGAGCTGGAAGGGCAGGAAAAGAAAGCTCCTCCGCAGTTGTCTGGTGGACAACGCCAGAGGGTGGCGCTGGCCCGTGCGTTGGTGATTCGCCCCAAGGTGCTGCTCTTCGATGAACCGCTGTCCAATTTGGATGCCCTCCTGCGGGTTCGGATGCGCGATGAAATCCGCAAAGTGCAGCAACGATTGGGTATTACCAGCGTCTATGTGACCCATGACCAGGAAGAAGCCTTTAGCATCTCCGACCAGGTCGCGCTCATGAATCAGGGAAAGCTGGTTCAGCTTGGCCAGCCGCTCGAGCTGTATCATGCGCCGGCCGATCGCTTTGTGGCCGAGTTCGTTGGACTGTCAAACATAGTTCCGGTCCAGGTGCTCGAAGCCAATGAGAATGGTGCTACTGTGGGCCTTTTTGGCCAAACCCTGAACAGCCGCCGGCCTCCCAGCAGCATGAGCGATGGGGTATCTGTCGTCCTGCGCCCTGAGGCACTGTACATTGCGGCACGCGACGACCACGGTGTGCCAGCTCGGGTAGTTTCCATGTCTTTCCTCGGTCCTCTCGTTCGCTACGTGATTGGGGTGGACAATGGACCGGAATTGACCGTGGATATGCACAACCCTGGTCTCGATGAGTTTTTCGCGGAAGGCACAGCAGTTAGCCTGCAAATACCAGGTGAGGTTCAGGCCTTGTTGAGTGGATAGCAGGCAGCCTGTGTCAGATCAGTGGTCCCGCTGTCACTCGTGATAACCATCATGGCCACCGTGCAGTGGCCTCGAACTCGCTGCCACCAATGACCCATCAAATCAAATCCATTCATCTGATCTTCAAGACTCACCTGGACATTGGTTTTACCGACCTTGCCCGGCGTGTCGTAGCAACCTATTTCGACTCATACATACCCCAGGCAATAGAAACTGCCGCCTTGCTGCGGCAAAGGGATCAAGGCCAACGTTTCATCTGGACCACAGGCTCATGGCTCATCGACGAATACCTGGAAAACGCCTCGCCCTCGTCGAGAAGAAGCCTGGAAAAGGCCGTTGAAGCAGGCGACATCACCTGGCACGGCCTGCCTTTCACGATGCACAGCGAGTTGATGGATGTTTCTCTTTTTCGGGCCGGGCTGAGCCTATCCCAGAAACTGGATCGTCGATTTGGTAGAACGACCATTGCGGCCAAGATGACCGATATCCCCGGTCATACGCGTGGCATTGTCCCCCTGCTTGCCGAAGCTGGCATCTTGTTCCTGCATATTGGCGTCAATGAGGCATCGACGTTGCCGAATGTGCCGCCGCTTTTTGTCTGGCGAGATGACAGTGGAGCTGAGACCATTGTGATGTACCAACATGGTTACGGCGATTTGATGCTGGTGCCTGGGACATCGCATGCGATCATGTTTGCCCATACCCACGATAATCTGGGACCACAAACGGTTGACCAAGTTCTGGACACCTATGCCTGTCTGCAAAAAGAGTTTCCGCAAGCCAGCATAGTGGCCTCTACCCTGGATACCTACGCGCGGCATCTGATGCAGGTCAAGCCCCAACTGCCGGTGATTGCCGGGGAGATTGCCGACACCTGGATCCATGGTGCCGGCACGGATCCACGGAAGGTTGCCCACTATCGAGAATTGCTCCGCTTGCGAAAAGAGTGGCTGACCGATGGAAGGATTGGCCCGGATGACCTGGACTTCCATCGGTTCTCAAAGTTCATGCTGATGGTCCCTGAGCATACTTGGGGGATGGATGAAAAAACGCACTTGGCGGACTATACCCACTACAGCCGCAAGGGCTTCGAGCGAGTGAGAAACTCCTGCAGGTTTCGAAGTTTTGCTGCTTCCTGGTCAGAACAGCGGGCATATCTGGATGATGCGATTTCCTCGCTTGCGGACTCCGCATTCTCTGAAGAGGCTCGCAGCAGACTCGATAGCATTGAGCCGGCTGTTTCCCCTACAATCGGTTTTGAAAGGGTGGCTGACCTGTCCGCGTCGTTTGATACCCAATTCTTCACCATCAGCTTTGATCAGCCTACCGGGGCCATCGGTTACTTGAGAGACAAACGCGACGGTTGGGTGTGGGCAGATGGATCTCACTTGGCGGGATGGGTGCGCTACCAGACCTTCTCGCAGGCAGACTATGATCGCTTTATCGATCAATATCTGGATTCATCGTTTGATTGGGCCTTGGCTGATTTTTCCAAGCCGGGCATAGCTCAGGCTGGGGCGGAAAGTGGCTGGTGGCAGCCTACCTTACTGCGGCTCTATCGAAAAGCGGATATTGCCGGGCACAGGTTTGTCTTGCGGATGGCGGTTCCGGGCCAACCTGTGGTTCCGTACGGCTGTCCCCGAGAGTTTTACTTGGAGGTTTTTCAACCCAGGCATGAACCAGCCCTCCAGTTCGTCCTGCAGTGGTTTGGCAAATCTGCCAGTCGGCTGCCAGAGGCCCTCTGGTTCTCCTTCTGTCCTATCGTCACCGAGCCCAATGGCTGGTTGATGGAAAAACTGGGACAATGGATCTCCCCGCTTGAGGTGATTGGAAACGGCAATCGCAAACTACATGCAATTGAGCGTCGCCTAGTGTACAACGATGGCGAACGTAGATTGACCATCGAATCTTCTGATGCCCCCTTGGTCGCCCCAGGCGAACCTTCGCTTCTAAACTTCGATGACCAGCAGCCGGTGCTGGCAAAGGGGATGCACCTCAATCTGTACAACAATATCTGGGGAACGAACTACCCAATGTGGTACGACGAGGATGCCCGCTTTCGATTCAAACTATCATTTGGCAGAGAGAGGGAATTGAACACGTGCGATACCATAACATATTGGCTGTATGCTTGGACTGTGGTGACACGCTTGTCGACGAGGCTACAGAAATAAAGGATGAAACCGATACTTCCTTGAGCGCTAAACTCATCCCCGGTGCTGCAGATATGCTCTATGCGCTAAAGCAGTGGGGGTACAAGTTGGCCCTGGTTGCCGATGGCCCTGCTGCTACCTTTCGCAACAATCTTGGGCCTTACGGTCTCTACGACCTGTTCGATGCCTACGCCATTTCGGAAGAGATCGGTGCAAGGAAACCTGATGCGCGCATATTCCGGCATGCCCTAGATCAGTTGCACATCGGAAAGGCTGAATATGGACGGGTAGTGATGGTTGGGAATCACCTGGCCCGCGACGTCAAAGGGGCGAATGCCCTGGGACTCATTAGCGTTTGGCTTGACTGGTCCCCTCGCCGCCCCAAAGTCCCAGCTGATGAGTCAGAGGTACCTCGCTACACTATCAATACGCCTATGGGCTTGCTCCCGATCCTGAAATCATTGGATAGAGTCGATCAAACCTAGGCACATTGCCTGATCTTGAGTGCCAGATGCGAGTATGTGAGGCTTTGGAATGATATCAAGACGGGAGCCGATGTTCTATGCCGTCGGGAATCGATTGGGAGGAATTGTGAATGCGCTCAAGGCTTGACGCGAGTGGTGTTCGTCTCGCCGTCATTGACATAGACGGCTGCCTGACGCCTGGGGTGGCCAGCGACTGGAACTGGGGGGCACTGCGGTCCATATTCGATCTCAACCGGCGGGCGCGGCGAGGTGAGCGAGTACCGGCAGTCACGCTGTGTACCGGCCGCCAGCAGCCCTACGTCGAAGTGCTCATGCAGGCCATCGGCGCCAGGCTACCCGGGATCTATGAGAACGGCTGCGGGCTGTACTTCCCCAACTCGTACCGCTTTGCCCTTCATCCTCTCATATCCGTGGAGACGCGTGAGGCTCTGGCTGCGGCCAGGGCGAACCTTCTTCGCGATGTCATAGAGCCCGGGTTGGGGTATTTCCAACCGGGTAGAGACATCTCGCTGAGCATCGTTCCGTCGCCCCGCTTCGAGGTTGTGGATCTGTGCCAGGTCGTGACCAACGTTCTTCATGCACACAATACTTCTCTGACGATCCAGTACTCAACGGCCTGCGTGGACATAACTCCCAAGGGCATCGACAAGGGAACCGGTCTGCGCTGGCTGGCCGAGGAGGTGGGTATCCCGCTGGAGCGCATGGGCGGCATTGGTGACTCGACCAGCGATCTAAGGTTCCTGCGTTTGGCGGGGTGTTCTGCGGCGCCGGCCAACGCGGTAGAGGAGGTCCAGGCGGAGGTGTCCTATGTCTCGCCCTACGAGGATGGCGATGGCGTGGTCGATATCTTGCAGGGCTGGGTCAGGGACCGGCAGGAGGTAATGGGATGACTGCAACCTATGATACCGACGTTATGATGTTGGGCCATTTCGCCCGAGATCGCATCGTCGTCGATGGCCAGGGCGAGATCGTGTCAGGCGGTGGCGTCTACTATGGCAGCGTGGCTCTGCGCCATCTGGGTGTTGGCGTCGCGGTTGTCACGCGGCTGCATCCAGACGACTTTCCGCTGCTGGATGAGCTAACGCGGGAAGGAGTTGATGTCTATGCCGCGCCAGCCTCGGAAACCTCTGGTATCGAGAACATCTATGACTCGGCCGATATGGAGCGGCGTATCTGCAAGCCCCTGGGCTTTGCCGGTTCGATTCAGCCTCACGACGTCCCCGATCTACAGGCCCAGGTCTATGTGGCTGCCTCCATTATTGCTGGTGAGATCAATCTCGCGCTGCTCAAGGCCCTGGCACGGCGTGGGCCCGTGGCCCTGGATGTACAGGGTTTTGTCCGCGTCCGCGATGGCGGTGACCTGGTCTTCCGCCAGTGGCCTGACATGGAAGAGGGACTGGCCCAGGTGACCTACCTCAAGGTCGACCGGGCCGAGGCGGAGCTGCTGACAGGCCAGACCGATCTGGAGCTGGCCGCCCGCCGGCTAGCCGAATACGGGCCAAGCGAAATCGTCGTCACCCAATCCTCGGGCGTCACAGTCCTTGCCGATGGCTGCCTCCACCCCGCGCCTTTTACCTCCCGATCCCTCGCCGGGCGGACAGGCCGGGGCGATACCTGCTTCGCTACCTATCTTGGCTGCCGGCTGACCGCGCCAGCAGCGCAGGCAACCCGCCTGGCTGGGGCTGTCACCTCCCTCAAACAGGAAAAGCCCGGTCCATGGCGTGGCAGCCTGGCCGACCTGCGAGCAGACATGAATCGGTACAGACTGATAGGGATCGCCCATCGTGCTGCTTGATCGAAGGCAGGTCAGGCTCATGCTGCCTCTCGGGGCGTCCATGGCTCTTTCCCTCACTGGTGATCTCACCATGTACGCTGTACTGGCCAACCAGACAGAGGTACTGGGCATCACCCTGGCTGTCGTAGGGGTCCTGCTGGGGATGAACCGTCTGATCCGAATCCCTGGCAACCTCCTGGCTGGCGCCCTCAACGATCGTCCTGGCCGATGGCTCGGACGACGCCCGCTCTTTCTTCTGGGCCTCATTCTCGGGATCCTTGCCACGTTGAGCTACGGATTTGTGCGCGGTTTCTGGCCCTTGCTGGGAGGCCGTCTGCTGTGGGGTACTGCCTGGTCGCTCATCAACGTGACTGGATACACGATGGTCCTGGATTGGAGCACACAGGCTGACCGCGGGCGCATGATGGGCTTCTACCAGATGGCCTTTATGCTGGGTCTGGCCATCAGCCCGCTAATGGGTGGGATCCTGACCGATGCTGTGGGTTTTCGGCTGGCAGTGCGCGTCTGTGCTGCCGTTTCGGGCGTTGGCCTGGTGTTGGCATTCTTGACCCTACCCGAGACGGGGTCGCCGCAGGACGAGACACAGCAGATGTCAGGGGCTGGGGCATGGCGCCAGCGGCTGGCGGCCTGGGCTAGTACCTGGCGGCAGGTACTGCATGACGGCCCTTTCGGGACCATTCGTCAAGGTTTGAGCCACGTGGATCGGCGGATCCTTCTGGCAGGCTACATCTACCTGGTGACTCTCTTTGTGGGCAGCGGGGTGATGATGTCCACCATTGCCCTCTATCTGGGGCAGCGATGGGGCGCCGATATCACGCTGAACGGAGTGGTGATCGGAGTGGCCTCGCTGGCTGGGATGCTGCTGGCCATGCGAGCCTTCGCGGGCATGCTGGCCGGGCCGCTGGCGGGTACGCTATCAGACTACTTGCGCGATCGGTGGCCGGTCATCCGCGGAGGGATTCTGCTGGGTGTGGCCGGTTTTCTCACCTTGGCGCTGTTCGTTGATGTCTGGGCCGTACCAACTGGAGTAGCCCTGGTCGCCTTGAGCGCTGGAACGCTGGCTACAGCGCTCGTGGCCCTGGTAGGCGATCTGGCGAATGCCGAGCAAAAGGGCTTGACCATCGGTGGAATTGCGACGGCTGGCGACATCGGGAGTGCGGCTGGCCCGTTCGTGGCTTATGCGCTGCTGGCAACCCTGGACCTGCGCTGGATCTATTTGCTGTGCGCACTGGCCCTGGCATCTACCTTGCTGGCCACGGTGGGGCAGGGGAAGCGGAACACGACAGCTCCGGGGTAGGTTATGGGCCCAGAACGAAACAAACGATCAACGCGATCACCAGCAACAAGATGAACAGCAGAATTACCAGAATCAGGACTCGGGCCCAGGTCCGGCCCTGCCAGCCAGATGTGGTCGAACCGAGCGGCAGGCCAAGAAAGCCAGGCTGGGCTTCCGTCTGAACGATCAAGGCGGTGGCATTGTCTGTTCCGCCCAGGGAGTTGGCTTGGGCCACCAGTTCAGCCGCTGCGTCATCTGCCGGTCTGGTGCCAACGATCTGCGCCATCTCTTCGTCTGAGAGTTCGCCGCTCACGCCATCGGTACACAGCACAATCGCGTTTCCCCTTCGCAGCTTGGCCTGGAAGAGGTCTACCTCAACTGTGGGCTGTAGGCCCACCGCCCGAGTGATCAGATTGCGCTGGGGGTGCTTCTTGGTTTGCTCTCGCGTCAGTAGCCCCGCTCGGAACTGAGCCTCAACCCACGAGTGATCTAGGGTGAGCTGTTTCAGATTCTGACGGCGGAGTAGATACGCCCGGCTATCACCTACATTGGCGATGGTGACCTGTCGCCCTCGATTCCGGATCGCGGCTGCCACCAGCGTGGTGCCCATGCCGGCCATGTCGGGATCGGCCTGGGCCTGGTCGTAGATCTCCTGGTTGGCTGTCTTGATTGCTCGAACCAGGCAGTCGCCAACGTCACGGTCCGGGTCGCCATAGTACTCGGCCATCACCCGCTCGACAGCTTTCCGGCTGGCCACCTGGCCGGCTCTATGGCCGCCCATCCCGTCGGCTACTACAAAGAGCGCGCCCTTCGCGTGGCCCAATTCCTCGTCCTCGGGCACGACATAATCGACATAGTCCTCGTTTCGTTCGCGGGCAGGGCCTGTGTCGCTTTCCTTGCCGATCTGAAAGGCTGGTTCGCTCATGAGCCTACGCAGTCTCCCTTGGCTAGCCGTATCTGGCCTTCAGCGTTACCAGAAGATATACCCCGGAAGGCAGCCGCTCCTCATCAAGACCTGCTTGAGGGCACAATGCGGGTACTCTGGAACAGAAAACGAATACCTGCTCACTCCCAGGAGATCCCAAGCTCTTGGTCTTCGTCCAACAACCCCTGCCATACCGCCGTCCCGTCCAGCCAGCTCCAACCGGGCGGCGAGAAAGCTGCCGGTTGCTCGCCGCCGGAAAGAACCACACGGACACGCAGCGGCAGGGCCTCGGTCCCGGGCTGTTTCTGCACCAAGAGGCGATAGCCCGAACTCGTCTCTTCCAAACTGGGCCGGTAGGTGATCTGGATCCTGCGGGCCTGCCCGGTCTCCAGCAGGAAAGATGTGGCGATCACGGTGCGCCCTGACTCTTCATAGACCTCAACGGCTCCGTCAGCGCCAAGGACCATGTCCACCTCGCTGCCTTCTGGGACGTATACCCTTACATAGTCCCAGTAGCATCGTTCCAAGAGGTCTTGGTAGCTATCCCCATAGCGAGACTCGTGGACACAAGCAGGCATGGGCTTTTGAACGAGATGCCGGTACCCCAGATTCAGCGTGGCCGTGGTCTCACCTACCTCGTCGATTTCGACATGGTAGTCAATGGTCTGCTCAATGTTTGGGTTTACCTTATTAAAGCCAACGTTGCTATCCACGACCATCAGGAAATCGCCGCTGTGGGGCCTCAGGGCGCCGTCCCATCCCATGGTACCCAGGGCGGATTGTGCTTCAGGCTCCTCCGCGAAGACCAGCAGATGACCTTCGTCAATGGCCTTGCCCACGCTCCGTGCCAGGGCGGCGAGGTCTTCGAGCGTGGCCTGCTGCATCACATGCGGGAGAAGCGCTGACAGCAGATCGGCTGCAAAATCCTTGCGGTGAAGCCACCAGTCCGCGCCTTCTTTGCCAGGGGCAGAGGCCCGGGGTGCCTGCCAGTAGGACATCATCATCTCTTGAAGGTTGTCGCTGCTTACCGGCTCTTCATAGCCGGGCACTTGGATCGGGCCCGTGGCTTGAAGCAGCAGATTCAGCGTCGTCAGATCTACGGCGATGATGCCGTCCACACTCTCCCCTTGGTCCTGATAGTAGAGGTCCGCCATTGCCTGGGCCGACGTGGGAAAGTCGGGCCACCAATTTGCGTCGCGCAGCAGCAGCATGCCAGCCCCCATCAGTCGGCGTAGGGGCGCCGGAGGCGGTGGGTGGGGCTGGGTCAGATCGTCCACCGTGTAGCTATCCTGGAAGCTCAGACCTGTGATCTGGCCTGCCTCGAGCTGCAATAGGCCGATGCCACTGATGAAACCCCCTGTGGCCCGTAGTTCCTGGTTGTTCTGTGCTACCAGCAGATAGGAGCGCCTGCCCTCCGATCCCAGCAGATGGGGGAGTATGCTGAGCGCCGCCAATGCATCCTCCAGGGGCGGCAGGTAGCGATCAAAACGATTCAAGATTGCCGCAGCTCTCGGGGACAGTTCCTCTGGATCCACCTTCTCGCGCGACTCTGCAGCATGCATCAGGCTGACCTGAGCGGATTCGACTTGAGGCCGGGCATCGACCAAGACGCGCACAACCTCCGGCGCTAGTTTGTTGATACCGGCTTCAGATTGGTTCGCCTGGTCCACCAGCGGTGCGAACCCTTCGCTCAAGGATTGGCCGGCATCGACGGTGTTGCGGGCGATGGCCAGCAGGTGGGGGGCTGCCCGCACATCGCCGCCGATGACTGGCAGCCAACCGAGGTGTTCGCTCAAGGGAAGGAAGGGCCGGGCCAGGCTCTCCATTGCGGCCAGATCTGCGTCGAGTGTGTCCAGTGTACCCAGGAGAATGGTCAACTGAGCTGGGTCCCGTACGATCTCGATGGCGCCGGTACCTCCGCCTGCCAGCGTTGCTTCCAGGTGACCCAACGCAAGTTGGGCCGAGCTGTAGTGGTGGCGGAAACGCCGCAAAGTGGATGCGCCCAGCGCGACGGCCGCCACAGCAGCCAGCACCAGCGCCAGGATCAACGCTCGAGCCAGAACACGCTTGCGGTTGTGTGTCACCCTCGATGCTCCTGCCGGGCACTGAATCGGACCTGCGGGACTAGGAACCTACAACCCCTGGGTGACCTCCATGGCTGGTTTCTTGGTGGCTGGGAGCGGCAAGTTGGGCCAACACTCCCTCTGCCGGCAATCAGATGCGCGACACGCACACGCCGGACGTGCACAGGCGCGTACGATCTTTGCCTGCTGGAGATCGGCGCTGCTTGGGACAGGGTAGCTATGGCGCCCTCCGCTCTCGACCGGTAGCCGGGAGTTCAGCCGGGGGAAGGCCAGCCGCCCTGGCCTCAGAGCTTGTCCGGCCGCCATCAAAGTCAACCGTAGCCTGGTTCAAGATGATCTGCCCGTCTCGCGCGCTGGGATCCACGCGTGCCTCGATGAGCACTAGGACTGTCTGGCCCGCTTCCATGGTGCCTACATCAACAAGCACAACTTGACCCTGAACCCGCGCCGCGCCTTGCGATGCCCTGACCTCAAGTGGCTGGAGACCAGGATCGAGGTGATCGAGGAGAAGGATGCCCGTGACGGATTCTGCCAAAGTGTTGGTGACCACCAACCGAATATTGATCGTTTGCCCAGGTGTGACATCCTGTGGTGCCATCTCTTGCTCGATGACCAGTCTGGTACTCGCCGCTGACCCTTCACTCCCCTGTGGGGAGGTGCCGTCGACCGTCGGTGCGGGGATAGTGCGTGGTGTCGGCGTGGGAATCGTCTGAAACAGGCGGTTGGCTGCCTGTACCTGGGATCCCAGGGCCAGCACCAGGACTAGTACGGTTCCGATCAGGCCAATGGCTAGGGCTCGGTACTCTTTCGAGGTCAGTTTCTCCATGCTATGCGACCAATCTCTCGTCAACTGCGTATTTTGACAGGGCACGGGGCCCAACCATGCTCATGGTCTTAGTCTGAACATGCTTGCCACGCCCCAGGCCAGGCCGAGTCCTAGTGATAGCGTTCGCACCAAGATCAACGCTGGTGCGACGAGCCCAACCTGCCAGCCCTGGTGACCGGCCTTGACCATGAGTGGCAATGAACTCGCGAGGCCCAGAAATGCAGCGAACACTGCCACCGACCAGGGTAGCATCCCCCAGACGGCGGCGACCGCCGCCCCAAGTGTCACAGGTAGGAGTACAAGCTGGGCTTTCTGTGTCCATGGTGTGTACGAGTCACGAATTGCCCTTGCTGGGTGCCGGATGTGGACGCGAATCTTCCATCGACCCAGCCCCACCTTTCGCCTGGCATAGGCCCAGACTGTGGTCGCATGTTGATGATAGACGACGGCCTTGGGTGCAAATACCAGACGATGACCTGCCTGTGCCAGGCGATAGGAGAATTCTTGATCTTCATCCAAAAGATAATCGGGATCGAATCCTCCGGATTCCAGGAACAACTCACGCCGGTAGGCTGCCGCATGCGTATCGACAAAGTCTATCTGATCTGCACGTGCCAGGTAGTCGTATTTCTCTTCGTACTCAGCCTGGGTGAAACGCGCCACCAGTGAGTTTTGCCGTGTTCGGTACACGCCTTTGGCCCCAGCAACATCGTCATCGACAAAGGGTTCCAGCATCCGCTCGATCCAGTCGAATCTGGGTTCGCAGTCGGCATCGGTGAAGAGCAGAATGTTGCCTTGAGCGCGTTGCACACCTCGGTTCCGCGCGGCTGCCGCTCCCGCGTGACCCTGACGGATGACGGTCACGCCTTGCAGGCTGGCAATCTCGGCAGATCCATCGGTAGATCCATCGTCGACTACGATCACTTCGTAGCTGCTGGCCTCAATGCCTTGGCCTGTCAGTGCCAGCAAGCAGCTCTCGAGCACAGCCGCGCCGTTGAAAACTGGAACGATGACTGAAGCTTTCCATGGTTGACAGTCGGACCTGCTGCCAGGCTCGTTGATCTCTTGTCGCCTCCTCCTTTGGCTTTGGATCGGACCTACTCTGCTGCCTGCAACTCTGCGACAACGACGACGCGGTGTGAGTTGCTCTCGTAGGGCCAGCAAGTAATGAGCGTCAGAATTGGATCCGTAGAGGGATCCATGTGGCGCGCATAGTTGCGGCGTTCCGTGCCTGGGACGCCTTCTACCTGGAATCGATCCCAAGAGACCACTGCGTAAGCGTGTTGGCCTCCATCGGCTGCCACAAGGATGAGGTCTGTGCCCTCCCCAAGGGGGCTGCCAGGCAGGCCGATCTCACTGACCTGGCGGAAAACCTCAGTCCCGGTGTTGTGGTGACCAGAGAGAACGACGTTGCCTCCTTCTCCCGGATTGGCGCTGTTGCGGTGATGGCCGGCAGCATCATCAACGGTTTGCCACCTGCTGCGCCACGTGCCATTCTCGAGTGCTACTTCCCAACTCACCTCCACAACAGGTATATCCAGCCCTAGCTCAGGGATGAGAAGCTGAGTCGGACGCGCGCTTGAACCCAGGCCCGCCGGGTTGACCTGGCTCGGTGGTGCGATAGTCCCCTGCGATGGAACGGGAGTGGCAGGGGTTGGTACTGGC
The DNA here is from genome assembly GCA_963783445.1 of uncultured Chloroflexia bacterium. Lineage (GTDB taxonomy): Bacteria > Chloroflexota > Anaerolineae > JAAYZQ01 > JAAYZQ01 > CAWANP01. The sequence continues at coordinate 134,743 of CAWANP010000006.1, forward strand.
TCATCTGTGCTCGCCAAGGGTTCTTCCGGTTCAGCAGTCCACAGGGCTTGGGGCGCGGCGCTGGGCGTGGGCGGCAGGGTAAGAACGGGTGGTGAAGTCGGCCATGCGGTCAGGGTCAGGGCCATCTCAGGCTGCAATGTCAACAGTTCAGCGATGGCCGTCCGTTCGGGAGGCTCAACCGACTGGTCAGTGCAGGCTGCCAGCAGCACCGATGCTACCATCCACAAAACCAGCAACCAGCGGTTTCCAAGCCTAGTTCTAATCATGGCATTTCTTTCCGTTGCTCGCATCTGACAGCCAGGGTTGCTAGCGAATCACAGGCGGGTTGCCTGCCTACCAAGCCTGGAGACGCCAACTCCATGTCTATGCCATTATAGCATGACCACCAGGCTTTGACAAATCGACTTCTCTGACCGCAATGAGCAGCATCTGCCACGCCACTGGCCTACGGAACAGACTTGCTCTCGGTGCCTGAGCATGGTATAATCGTCTTACTCAGGTCGAGGGCAGACTTGTCTATCGACCATCATGAAAGGTGAGGCCATGTTGGAGGGAACCAGGAGTAAAGATGGAGCAGCTCTATCACTGGGGCTTGATCTGCGTCGGTCCCTTGGCCGATTGTTTGTTCTACTCGTAGCTATTGCTGGAGTGGCTTCCACATTCGGCCTAGTTGCACGAGCTGATGAGCCCGTCTGTCGTCCCCCGCTGGTCGATCGTCAGCGTTTCGGGTATGCGACCCACGCCTACAACTGGCACGAGGTTTTTGACATCGAGCGCCTGCGTGCTGGCTGGTACGTCGACTACTCTTTCACCACGTCTCGCCCCCAGGGCATGGACCGTACTGTTGTAGTCAAACTTAGAGCGCCGGTGACCAGGGCTATCATTGATCCTGCCAGCGTGATTCCCCTGATCGAAGCGAATCCTGGCGCTATCTGGCTCATCGGCAGTGAGCCGGACATGCCGCTGGAGCAACATCAGGATGCCTTGTTCCCTGAAGAGTACGCGCGACTCTACCATGATCTCTACATCCTGATCAAGAGCCGCGATCGTGCCAGCCGGATCGCAGCGGGCGGCATCCTCCAGCCGACGCCCATACGGCTGCAGTATCTGGACAAGGTACTGGCCGCTTACCAGTCCAGGTATGGTCAGCCCATGCCGGTGGATCTGTGGCATATTCATAATGCGATCCTCAACGAGGTCAGTTGCGAGTATGATCCCAGCTGGTGCTGGGGCGCAGGGATCCCTCGCGGCATCAACACTGGACATGGTGAGATCCGGGACATACAAGACAACGACAACATGATCATGTTCAAAGACCAGATATGGGCCTTCCGACGCTGGATGGCCGAGAATGGCTATCGGGGCTACCCGCTGCTTATTACTGAGTACGGCATCCTTCAGCCAAGAATCTACGGATTCACTGAGGCCAGGGTGAACGCCTTCATGTCGGCGACTTTTGATTTTCTCCAGACAGCTACTGACCCGTACCTGGGCGATCCCAGCGATGGGCAACGGTTAGTTCAGCGCTGGGCATGGTATTGGCTGGACGGTTACCACTATGACCAAGTAACTGCCCCGGAAGGTTTTAATGGATTCCTCTTTCATCAAAAGACTGCGGAATTCACTGCCTTTGGACAGGAATATGCCAGTCATACTGCCACCTTCCCGCCGCTGAGCTATGCGGATCTGGGCCTTGCTACGCTCAGGGTATCCCCGGATTCAAGTCTGTCCGAGCTGGGTCCCAAGAGTGACCGCACCCTCCAGGTCAGAGCGGTCAGCATCGGGACCGCTGCCTCGGCGGGTACCGATCTGGAGCTGTCCTACAGTGGTCCGGTGGATGGAGTGGTCCGCAGGACGTTGTCCGGACTGTCACCGGGCAAGTCCGAGTGGTTCAGCTTCACCCTGAAGGATTTGGAACCCGGTGCCTACAGAGTATCCGTGAAGGTGGATCCGGACGGCAAAGTAGCAGAGTCTCTGGAATGCAACAACGAGGCAATCATGACCCTCGTTGTGCCGACGGACAGAGCGTATCTGCCCATCGTCTCCGGCCTTGGCAGCATCCAGTCAGGGACTCGGTACGTTTCTCAGAGCGCCAATGTAGCATCCAGGCAACCCGCTCCGGTCGTGCTCGGCGAAGCTGACCCCGGATTCCAGGAGTTTTCGGTTCCCACTGCCAATAGCTATCCCGGGCAGATCGCGTTGGATCCAGCCACCGGTTGGGTCTGGATCACTGAACGAGATGGCAACAAGATCGCCCGCTACGACCCGGCCACCGGTCAGTGGCGGGAGTACGACGAGAAAGACGGTCTTTCCCCCAACAGCAAGCCGTGGGGTCTGGCCGTGGATGCCAACGGCAACGTGTGGTTTGCTGCCCCTGCTGCCAACAGAATTGGCATGCTGGATGTCGCCACTGGGCAGATCAAGGAGTATGAAGTACCGACACCAGACAGCCAGCCCTGGGATGTGGCTATCGGTGATGACGGAAGCATCTGGTTCACTGAACAAGCTGCTGACAAGATCGGCAGGCTCAATCCAGCCACAGGTGAGTTCATCGAGTATCCACTGAATGAGGGCGCAGGGCCCAGTGGCATTGACGTTTTTGGAAACTATGTCTGGTTCGCTGAGACCGGTGCCGATAGGATCGGTTGGCTCAATGTCACGACAGGCAGCAAGTCTGGCCTGCAAAGGCCTCCTGGTAGCCAGCCGCAGGACGTGGCCCTTGCCGGACCAGCCAGGATCTGGTGGACCGAACCGGGGGCGGACCGGATTGTGGTCTTTGCGCCCTCCACGCTCAACCCGATCCTCGAAATCAACGCGCCTCCGGGCAGCGCGCCGTTCGGCATCGCCCTGGAAGGTCAGACCGCGGTTTGGTTCACCGAAAGGTCCAGTGATCGCCTCGGCCGCTACATAGGCGGTACGGTCCCCTGGCAGTATGAGCTACCCACACCGGGCAGCGAGCCGACTGGGATCGCAGTCGACGGTGCAGGCTGTGCCTGGTATGCTGCGCCAGGTTCCAATCAGATTGGGCGATATTGCCGTCCTCCGTCTAACGATGTGTATCTGCCGCTAGTTTCCCGGTAGATATGGTTTCTATTCTGTTGGTACTAGAGGGCGTCAGTATGAAGCGTTTTCTTCGATTGTCTGTGGTCCATCTTCGATCACTTAGGCTTGGCTTGGTGCTTCTCCTGGCAACGGTATGTGCGCTGGCATATCTTGCTGTTGAAGGAGCCCCTGCCAGCGCCCGTAGCGTGATACCCTCTGGCTCGCAGCCTGAGATGCAGGATCCTGTTTCATCTGCAGTCCCGGCAGAATCTCAGCAGTGGCGCGAGAGTTCACGCGCAGCTACCTATGCAGCCTACCTACCCATGAGTCTGAATGGGGCCAGATCGCCTGTAGATGCGCCCTTTGGTGTGCAGATCTTGTCTCCCCACTTTGACGAATCTGCAGTCAAAGAGACCTCTCAGGTCGGAGCGGGGTGGGTACGCCTACAGTTCTTTTGGGATCAGATCGAACCGGTGAATACCAGTCCAGAGAACTACCAGTGGCCCGAGGCATATGACGCGCTGCTTGCCGATCTGTCTGACAGGAATATCCAGACAATCTTGACCTTGGCTTCAAATCCGTGGTGGGCCGCCAGTTACCCTTCAGGACCCATCGACAAGGTCGAGATCGGTGAGATGGTGCAGTTCATGGAAGCTGCCGTGGCCCACTATGGCCAGCCACCCTACAACGTCAAGTTCTGGGAGTTCTACAACGAACCGGACAACGTTAGTGAACTTTATGCCCTGACCGGACACGGTTACTTTGGGACACAGCCGGAGGCGTATGTCGAGATACTGAGAGCCGTGTATGACCCCATGAAGGCCATCGACCCCGAGGCGCAGATCGTCTTTGGTGGAATCGCCTATGACAATTGGACTCCGCAGGGGACGTTCAGCCAAGACTTTTTGGATCGGGTTCTGGAAAAGGGGGGCGGTGCCTATTTCGACGTGATGAATTTCCACTACTATCCCCAATGGGTAGATTCTTGGGCTCCCTTTGGAGATGGTATCATCGGCAAGGCAACTTTCCTGCGGAGAAAGCTAGCGGCCTACGGGCTGGAAAAACCTTTTATCTGCACGGAGGCGGGTGATGTCAGCGATCCGGCACACGGCGGCAGCAACGAAAGTCAGAGCCGCTACGTAGTTCAGGTCTTGACCAGAAGCATGGCGGCGGACCTCGGAACCGTGATCTGGTTCCATTTTGTTGACAGGGTCCTTGTGGCCGAACCAAAGCACGGATTGCTCAACCCTGACCTCAGTCCCAAGCCATCCTACATTGCCTATCAAACATTCTCGGGCAAGATGTCCTCAGCGGACTATGAGCGGGCCCTTGCGCCAGGCAAGGAAGGCTCGGACCAGATCGAGGGCTACGAATTTGATCTCCGGTTTAGCCCTGACCATACTGTGGTGGCCTGGACCAATGATGGGGCGTCTCACGTCCTGATGCTTGAGACCAGCCGTTCGACCGTCACGGACACGTTCGGCAACGTGCAGACGGTCTTGGACGGGGATGACGGTGCGGTTGACGGTCGCGTGCACGTAAGCATTGGCCCCAGTCCCGTCTACGTGACCTTTGAACCGTAGCAGATTCGGGCTTGTGCACGGGGTTCCAAGTAAAAGAACCGGCCATACGGCCGGTTCTTTTACTTGATGATGTAAGTTGGCTTCCAGGCCGGAGTATTCAGGAGCTACTGCTGGCGGCAGGCGGCTTGGACTTGCGCTTGCGCTTTCTTCGGCGACGCCCTTTGGTATCCTGGGCATAGTAGTAGTAGTAATAGTTGCCCCCTTGGCCCCGGCTCGACATGCGGTTCCAGGCGACGCCCAGGAGGTTGGCGCCGACCTGCTGCATCCTCTCCACGGCGTGTTTTGCTGCCGCCTGGCGGGTGCGTCCGGCGTAGGTGACCAGCAGCACACCATCTGTCTGCGGGAGCCAGCACTACCGCGTCGGTGACCGGCAGGATGGGCGGCGTATCAAAGACCACAATGTCGGCTTCTTCCTTGATCTGCTCGAGGAGCCCCCGCATCTTCTGGGAGCCCAACAGTTCTGAAGGGTTGGGCGGCAGAGGCCCGCTGGGCAGTACCCGGAGGTTCTCGATCCCCGTTTCCTGCAGGTGGCCGTCCAACACGGGCCGGTCTTCGAACAGGATGTTGGTCAGCCCTTCCTTGTTCGACACCTGAAAGATCTTGTGGACCATGGGCCGGCGCAGATCTGCATCCACCAGGACCACCCTGCTGCCTGTCTGGGCCATCACGACGGCCAGGTTGGCGGCCATGGTGCTCTTGCCCTCCAGCGCGTTCGCGCTGGTGACGATGAGGGACCTCAGCGGGTGGTCCAGGGACGAAAACCGGAGGCTGGTTCGCAGCGAGCGATAGGCTTCAGAGGTAGGCGACCTGGGATGGCGCGCGGTGATCAGCTTCTCCGGTGGTGCATCGCCAGGAATGCGGTTGATGGTGCCCAGCGTGGCCAGGCCCATCGCTTTCTCCGCATCATCGGCAGATCTTAGGGTATCGTCCAGGTATTCTATCAAGAAGGCCGCACCGGTGGCCAGCATCGCCCCGACAACGGCTGCCAGGGCCACCTGCATCATCCAGTTGGATCCGATGGGGCGTTGACGGTACGGACGCCTCTTCGATGACGGTCAGGACGTTCGTGCCGGTCTCACCCAGCAGCAACTGGTACTGGGCAAAAGTGGCTTGCCAATTGTTGATCTGGCCCTCCAGCGTGTTGATGCGGGTTTGTATGTCCTGGATCTGCCTGGCGCTGAAAGCCTCACTCAACTCGGCCTGCAGTTCCTCGATCTCTTGCTGGGCTGCCTGGATCTTGGGTGGCAGACTTGCGGACTGGGTCTGGATGAACTCGCGATTCCTGTCCTGGGGCCTGGAACGCTCCACGGTGGACATTAGTTGTCGCGACACTTCATCAGCGATCAGTTTGGCGCGTTGGGGATCGTTATCGGTGACCCGAAGCTCCATGAGCTGGGTGCCAGGGATGAGATTGACGCCGATCTGCCCTCGCAGCCGGGTCCACTGATCCTCAAAACCCAGGGCCTTGGCCGTATTCTTTAGGATAGGCTCGCGCTTGACCAGCTCCGAATAGGTCTGGGCCAGGCGCTCACTGGTGTAAAAATCTGAATAGTTGGGATCGACCTTCTGGATGGCCTGGCCGATCATGAGCGTGGTAGATGTCTGGAAGATATCAGGCTGGTCTTTGACCGTCCACCAAGCGGCAAAACCGGCAATGAGCGCGGCCAGGACGATCAACCACGACCATTTCCAGAGTGTCCCTGCATATTCACGTAGTTCCATCTTCTACCTCTCCGATCGCTGGGGGGAAGGCCTCGCCTCACCGCCAACGGCCCCGGCACGCTGGCCAGATCGCTTTTGGGCTTGGGACCAGGCCCACATGTTCTCCCAGGTGTCGCTCAAGTTGTCAGGAACAGAGATGCGACGTGCGTCGGTGGTGGACAATGTCCTATTCTTTATTATAGCATATTCTCCCACCAAGTTCAACCCCGAAACTACTTGATCCAAACAGGATCCCAATCGTTGTACTCGCTGTCGAGTAGGAGACGCCGGTCAGTGCCATCAGTATTCATGATCCAGAGCTGACGGGTGCCTTTTGTCTGGTTGGACCAGAACACGATCTGCGACCCGTCAGGAGAGAAGGTCGGATGTTTGTCCCATTCCCACGTATTGAAGGTCAATCGCTGTTTCTCTGATCCCTGGGGATTCACCCGAAAGAGTTCATCGCTGCCGCCCTCGGGGCCCATCTCCTGTGAGACGTAGGCGATAACGTCGTCCCTGGGAGACCAAGCCGGATCGTAGCTCAGCCTGCGAGAGAAAGTGATGGCCCATTTGATACCCGTGCTCAACTGGGTCACATAGATCTGCTCACCCCTTTCTCCGGTCGTCACACTGGCCACGTATTCCCCGTCGGGTGACAAACGATCCAGGCGCAGAGCCTCGTCGTATGGCCAGCGGTCGGTGAGCAGGGCCACGCGCTTGGTCTTGGGATCCAGCAAATAGACGTCGGGTATCTCGCCGCCGCCCCGATCCGACAGGAAGGCGATTTTGTTTCGCAAGACCTTTGGGATCGGCGGCACTGCTGTGCCAGTGGGTGTGGCTGTCAGGGTCGGAGTCCCCGTTACCTTGTCCAGCCAGACCAATACCGGCGTCTTTGTGGGCCGCGGCGTGTTGGTAGCGGTGGCCAGGCGGGGCGGCGTCGGGGTTGGGGTACCGGTAAGGATGGCATTTGCTGTGGACAGCGCGCGGAGATAGGCGGCGGTCGCCCGGTTTTCCGGTGTCGGTGTGTTGGTGACAATGATATAGTATGGTGTGGCCGTGGCCATGTACTCGGGCGTGGCCGTCGCTGTCCCGGTCGCTTCAGCTCGCGCCGTCTCCTGCACGGCGATGGCCGCAGCCGTCACGGCGTTCTCGGCTGTGGGCGTGCTGGTAACCACCCAGTACACCGGCGTGTCGGTGGGTGTCGGTGTGAGGCTGGGTGTCGGCGTGAGGCTGGGCGTGGGTGTCAGGCTGGCGGTTGGCGTAAGGGTGGGCGGCCGGGTGCCGGTCGCGATGGGGGTTCCAGGCGGCTCTCCCACGTTCAGCAGCAAGCGAGGCCGCTGGCCCTGCGTCGCTGGGCCGTAGCCTGTGTCCCAGGCAAAGACGCTGTTTTCCCCTGCCAGTGGCCCGTCCAGCCGGAAAGAGATGGTGAAATGCTCGTCGAGCAGGCGCAGCTCCAGATCCTGCATTTGCTCGCGCGATAGCTCAAATACATTGGTCTCGCCCACAACCAGGTCGCCCACACCCAGCGCCGGCGGTAAGGTCCACTGGATCGGTGCGTTGTGCGCGTCCTGGAAGGTCATCCGGCTCCATGCCTCGTCAGCGTCGGGAGCCAGGATCCGCATCTCCCACACGCCGGTGCCATTCATGCGACGGGCGTCCAGCCCGGCGATCTCCAAGGTGGCGGCGTGGATCGTCGCGCCCCGAGGTATGGCCGAGAGATCAAACTGCATCACGCCATGGTAGATGATTCCGTCAAATAGGCCGGTGTAGAGGTAGGAATCACCGAGGTGGTTGCCCCGTTCTTCGTCGCTGGCCACCCAGCCGGCCGCCCCGGGATCCGGGGACAATCCGTATACCGCTCCTCCTGGAAAGGGCGTGGGTGTGGCAGTGGGATTAAGGAACTCGAAGGTAGGCGTTGGCGCGACTGCCAGCGCCGTGTCCGTCGGCATGGGCGAAAAGGTGGGAGCGATGCTCGGGGTTACGCCGGGTCCCAGCGTAGCGGTGGGGGTCGTGGTTGGCGCTGGAGTCAGAAGAGCCGATCCGTAGGTGTAAAGCAAGGCGGCCACTGCCACGATGCCCACAATCCAGAGAATCACGCGGAGCGCGGGGAAGCGGGGCGGCATGGGGCCATACTCGTCCTCGTCATCCGCGGGGACGATGGCCGCAGGCGGCGCTGGCTCTGATGGTTCGCGATAGAACTGGCAGCCCCGATGCGCGCCCACCAGGCAAAACTGGGCCTGGTAGTCGAGTTCAATATCTGCTTCGGGTTCCTGCGCGTAGCAGAGGTGTGCCTCATAGGGTTCCATGCCGCGGATGTCGCGGTCATCCTCAGAGCCCAACCAGGGGCAGAGATCAGTGGCCATGGTTATTTCCTCGCAGTTTCTGTGATGAGTCGTCCCCGACTATGAATAGTGGGCAACTGCTCTGGCAGCGACGTTTGAACACAGCGCGAACCGTCACCAAGACTGGCATTCTGTGCGGCAGCGGTTGGCTTTGCGCAGGTTGGATAGTGCTCAAGGTTCATCCTTCCACCCGATCTGCCTCTTCCCGCCGCTCTGTGCGGATCCATGCAATCCGATCGCCGCGCTTGCGCACGAGCACAGAGATCCACAACCGCCAGACAAGATAGGCCGGAGCCAACAGCAGGGTTCTGAACGCCCAGGCAGGCGCCCGATCCGCAAGTAGGCCGGCTACGGGATACAGCGACCAGGCGGCCAACAGCAATGCCGAGCCGGGAAGCTGCAAAAGAGTATCTATCGCAAGCCCGATGCCCTGGAAGCCCAGTACCAGGAGCAGGTTCAGGGCGGAAGCGGCCCACAGAAACGAAAAAGATGGCATGAGCAACTCAATGGCGCCGTCGAGCAGTGCTAGGGATCTTGTCCGCAGCGCTGCCGAGAGCAGCGGGCCAGCCAGGCGCCGCTGAAGGGCCACGAGGCCCTGGTACCAGCGCAGGCGCTGAGGTTCAGCCTGTTTCCAACCACTGGCGGCCTGTCCATAGCTCTTGGCTTGGGACACGTACAGGATGCGGATGCCCCTCAGTTGGAGTTGGTAGCCGTATTCGCGATCCTCGGTTAGCGATTCGCCCAGCCAGCCAACTGTACGTAGTACCCGGGCGTCAAAGACCATCGCGTCGCCCATCAAGCGACACGAGAAGCCCAGGTTGCGGCGGCTCTGGTTGCGCAGCCGATTGTTCAGCCGCATGTCCACGGCGGCCATGGCTGCCAATGCGCTGTCGTGCGGGTTGCCGACGACGTGCTGTCCCTGCAGTACCTGCGCTCCAGTCATCAGATGCGCATCCATGGTCCGCAGGAAACCGGGTTCCACCTGGCTGTCAGCGTCAAATATGGCCACCGCATCGTAGGGTGGCTCCTCAGCCATGATGCGGTCCAGCAGCCACTTGAGCGCATATGCCTTGCGCCCCTTGGGCAGGTCAAAGCGCTCGTGGACCGAACAACCGCCCCTGCGGGCCGCTTCAGCGCTACCGTCGCTGCAATGGTCCGCCACCACATGCACATCGAAAAGATCCCCGGGATAGTTTTGTTCTCGAAGCCGCGCCAGTGTGGCTGGCAATACCTGTGCTTCGTTGTGGGCCGGGATCAAGACGGCGAACCGGGTACGCGGTCTGGCGGCTTCTATGGCTGCCTTGGGCTGCCGGATGCTGGCTATCAACATCAGAACCTGGTAAGCCAAGCAGAAGAGCAACACGATCTGGACCAGTGTCAGGAGCAGGGATGCGATGGCCGCCACGTCTAGCCTCCGAACTCCCGAAGGACCTGGCAGATGCGCTGAGCAGCCTTGCCGTCGCCATAGGGATTCACTGCCCGGGCCATAGTTTGGTACGCTGTGTCGTTCTCCAGCAAATGGGTGGCCTCGGCGGTGATCCGGCCTGGATCTGTGCCGACCAGCCGTGCCGTTCCGGCCTCGATTCCTTCAGGTCGCTCAGTGACTGAGCGCAGAACGAGCACCGGTTTCCCAAGACTGGGGGCTTCCTCCTGGATGCCGCCGGAATCAGTTAGAATCAGAGCACTGGCCTGCATCAGGTGCACGAGGCGACGGTAGCCCACCGGTGGAATCAGCAACACGTTTGGAATGTCGCCCAAAGCATCGTGCACCGGCTGCCGGACGTTGGGATTCAGGTGCACGGGGTAGACTATCTGCACGTCGTCCCGGCGAGCCAGGCTGCGCAGCGCGGAGCAGATGCCGCGCAGGGGCGCACCAAAGTTCTCGCGCCGGTGGGCTGTCACCAGCAGCAGCCGCTTCGCGGGATCGATCTGTTGCAGCGGATCGCCCTGCGGCGGCGCCCAGGGCTGGGCAGCAACCTGCAACAGGGCATCGACCACCGTGTTGCCAGTGACGTGGATGCTGGCCTCTGGGACCCCCTCGCGCAGCAGATTGTCCCGGGCGCCGGGCGTGGGGGCAAAGTGCAGGTCGCTGACGTGATCCGCCACCACCCGGTTCATCTCCTCGGGGAAGGGGTTGGCCCGGTCGAAGGACCGCAGGCCGGCCTCGACGTGACCGACCCGCACCTGGTTGTTGTGGGCGCAGATGGCGGCCGCCATGACGGTGGTTGTATCGCCCTGTACCAGCGCCCAGTCAGGCCGCCAGCCTGCCATCACCGGTTCCAGAGCCAGCAGCACCCGGGCTGCCACCTGCGAGAGGGTCTGATTGGGCTGCATCAGGTCCAGATCGATGTGGGGACTGATGCTAAACAGATCGAGCGCCTGATCCAGCATCTCGCGGTGCTGGGCGGTGGCACAGACCTGGACCTCAAAGTCCTCCGGCCTGCGCTCCAGTTCCTGGATGACCGGAGCCATCTTGATGCCCTCGGGCCGCGTGCCGACGATGGCCAATACCCGGATCGTCCGCTGCTGTCGAGACATAGGAGTCTATCTCCCCCTGGCCCTGATCATGACCGCGGCCGTCTTTACCAGGATAGAGGTCTCCAGGTACAGGTTCCGGTGTTTGATATAATACAGGTCGTACTGCAGCTTGGTCAGCGTATCCTCAACGCTGCCGCCATAGCGGTAGCGCACCTGGGCCCAGCCCGTGACGCCCGGCCGCACGGCATGGCGCGCCTGGTAGAAGGGCACCTGCTGGACCAGATCGGCCACAAACTCGGGCCGCTCGGGACGGGGGCCGATAAGGCTCATCTCTCCCTTGAGGATGTTCCACATCTGGGGGAGTTCGTCCAACCGGGTCTTGCGCAAGACTCGGCCTACCGGTGTAATCCGGTCGTCGTCCTCCCGGGCCCAGACCGCCCCGCTGTCCTCCTCCGCATCGGCGATCATCGAACGAAACTTGACCAGCTTGAAAGGCCTGCCGCCCTTGCCCACGCGGATCTGGTGGTAGAGCAGGGGGCCTCGGGCCCACAGGAGATTACTCAGGGCCACCAAAGGGGCCAGGATAGCGAGCAACAAGAGGCCCAAGGCGCTGGCAAACAGGTCTACCAGGCGCTTCAGGGCCAAGAAAGCCCTGTGCATCGGTGAATCGTTGAGGGGCAGGATGACGTGCAGGTTGCGGCCGGCATGCTCGACCGGTATCCGGCCGGTCAGGCCTTCGTAGAAACTGGTCATCGGCTCCAGGTGGATGCCCTGCTCCTGGCAGTCCAGCAGCGACTGGAAGAGGATAGGATGGATCTCGGGAGTATGGGTGATGGCCACCACCAGGGTATCGACCTCATTCTGCGCAACCAAGTCTCGCAGCGCATAGCGGTCGCCCAGTACAGGCACGCCTTCGACTTTCTTGCCAACCTTGGCCTCGTCGTCGTCGACAAAGCCCACGATCTGGTAGCCCGAGCCGGTGTGGGGATTGCCGCTGGGTGGTACATGGACCAGCTCCCGGGCCAGCTCAGCGCCGGACTTGCCCGCACCCACGATCAGGAGGCGCCGCTGGAAGTTGGGCTGGTTGAAGACCGTGGCATATAGGGCACGCCAGGCCGGTACGCTGGCGGTGGCCAGCGCGACAAAGAGGTAGGCCGACGCGCGCGAGGTAGGAAAGTGGGGCGTATAGAAGGGGATAGCCAGGTACACAAGCGCGGTCATTAAGGCAGCGCGCCCCGTGTTCCAGGCGCTCTGGCTGGCCTTGGCCGTGAGGGCCAGGTCGTAGCAGTCAAAAAAGGAAGCCCATATCAGCCACAAGACGGTCAGCAGCACAAAGTAGATGGGTGCTTCTGCAATCGTGGCCCAGGATAGCCGGTAATCATAGCGTAGGACCAGCGCCACCAGAAGGGCGCCGTTCAGAACCAGCACGTCGGTGACCACCAGCGTCAGCCGCCGCTCAGACGTCGTCAGGTGCAGCCGGGGCAGCGGGATGCGCCGGCTACGCCTTGGACGTGAGGGCGTGTCCGGCGCCTGGCCATCGCCAACAGGAACAGGGGAGGATTGTTCAACAGTTTTCATCAGTTCACACCCGTCAGTAGGCTGGCAGGGCGCGAGCCCAAACGACGTGCTGCCAGCCCCGCATACATCTCCTGGAGTGCCAGCCCCTCGGCCCGGCGCTGGCGCTCGTACCACTTGCGGCCTGCCTGGCCCATGCGAGCCAGGCTCGCCGGATCCTCCAGGCTGGACCGCATGACTCGGGCCAGGGATCCAGCGTCGCCGGCGGGCACGACCCAGCCGGTCCGGTCCCCGGCTTCAGCCTCAACGTATTCTGGCAGAGCCCCCACATCAGTCACCAGTACTGGTTTGGAGAAACAGTAGGCTGCCGCCACCAGCGCTGACTGGCTGGCTTCAATGTAGGGCAAGACCAGCAGCCCGCAGCGCCGGAAGAGATCCACGGCCTCCTCGTCGCCGATGAGCCGGTCCCGTACCTCCACGTTGCCCGGTACATTCCCCCGGACAATGCCCTCCAGCGCGCCAGGCCCGGCGATCACGACCCGCACCCGCCCGGGATCGAGGTGTCGTGCCGCTTCGACGAGCACGTCCAGCCCCTTGTAGGCTTCCAGCCGGCCCAGAAAGAGGGCCCAGGGTTCATAGCTCACATCAGGCGGTGCCTGCTCCAGCTCCCGCGCCTGGGCATGGCCCACAAACAGGTGGGTCAGCGGCGTGCAGGTTAGTCGAGATGGATCCATACCCCCGCGCACGAGTTCTTGCGCGTAGCACCGGCCGTGTACCAGCAGGTGACCGGTCCCGCGCCGGACCCAGTCGTTCCACAGGTAGAGCAGCCGGCCATAGGCTGCCCCGGTGTGGGGATGCAGGTCGTGCAGGCTGTGGACGGCGGGTACCCGGGCCCGCCGCAGGCTGTTCAGCAGTAGCGGATTCCAGAGGTGCGGCCCGGTCAAGTGGACCAGATCGGGCTGCAGGTCGCGGACAGTGGCCCGCAGCCGATTGAGATCCCGCGGCCGCAGCGCGTTGGGCGAAAAGCCGGTATCGCGGGTATCCACGGGTGTATGAACCGTGATCCCCGGCGCATAGCGGTCCAGAGGCGCTTGCCGGGTGGTGACCAGGTGCACGTCAGCGCCCGCCGCCTGCTGGCGGTTGGCCAGGTCGGCCGTATACTGGTGCATGCCCCAGGTTGGGGAGGGGAGGACGTAGCAGAGGCGGAGGGTGGAGAGGGGGAGAGGGGGTGATGGGGAGAGGGGGAGAGGGGGGGATGGGGAGGGGGAGACAGGGGGAGGGGGAGACAGGTGACGCGCTGCCACTTTCCGTTCTCTCTTTGTCTCTTTTTCTCCCGTGTCTCCTGTGTCGAGTTCATCTTTCCCCAATGGTCCATTGTTCTGGGTGGCGGATCATGTTGACGAGCTTGCCGATGATGTGATCATAGGTTGTGTAGAGCTTGCGGGCTGTCTCGGTATCCAGGTATTCACACTTTACAGCAAACTCGAGCCAGACTTGCGTTTCGGCAGCTTCAGCCTCGGAATCACTTAGTTTGGATACGAATGCTTTACTGTAGCGGCGCTTCCTCCAGGCTTCGGCTAGATTGGCGCAGACTGACCGCGAGGACCTTCGAATCTGATCGGTCAGCGCATACCGTTCCGCTTTGGGGAAGGCCTTGGTCAACTCAAAGATCTCCATGGCTGCATCAAACGCCATCTGGTAGACATCCAGATCCCGATGCGACCGGATCTTTTCTCCCACTCTCCCCGTCTCCCTCTCCCCTTGTCGCTCCTCTACAGCCTGAACTACCTCTCTGTATTATAGCATATAGTTCTGATTCGCGCTAGTTTCTATAGATATCGTTCAGATTTCCTGGTCAGTTTGGACGCTGCGCAAAGAGCCGGCGGAGGGCGCGGACCAGTTCGACCAGGGCCAGGGCGGCAAAGGGCAGGGCCACGGCATCCACCGGCAGCCGGTAGCGGGGCATGGCCCAGGTCAGGATGTGCAGCAGCGAGTAGAAGCCCATAAAGAGCAGGACCAGGGCCAGGGGCGTGGTGGAGAAGCTGAGCCAGCCGGCCGCCGAGCGGCCGGGCCATGCCTGGCGCAGGGCGAGCCAGAGCCCGGCCAGCATGAAGGGCAGAAAGAGGCCAAAGGATCCGGTACGGCCCAGGTTGTGCAGCAGGGTCGTGTCGGGCGTGGGCCAGAACTCGAAATAGTCCCGGGCGCGGCTGAGGGACAGGAGCAGGTAGCGGCCCGGCTCGGCCAGGACAAAGGCCGATGCCGCGGCGCCATCAGCGCGCGGTCCAGCTGCGCCTCGTTGAGCCCGCTCAGTTCGGGCGGCACGGGCGCCGCCGCAAACTCTTGAAAGTCCGTGCCGTGCATGGGATGCTGGGCCGAGTACATGGCATAGCCGGCGTTGGAGTTGAGCAGCAGGAACTGGTCGTAGACGACATAGTTGCGGATGGTAAAGGGCAGGATCATCAAGACCAAGACAAAGGCTGAGGGCAGGAGGCTGAGCAGCATGTTGCGCGTCTGGCCCGACCGCCAGGCGGTCCAGAGGAGCCAGGCAAAGAGCAGGACCACCCAGGGCAGGATCGACTGGCGCAGGAGGGCGGCGATGCCCAGCCCCAGGCCCAGCACGATGCCTATGCCCACCGTGGGTTCTTCGGCCGCGGCCATGGCCCGCTCCAGCGTCCAGAGCAGGGCGACGATGTAGAAGGACTCGGTCATGATGCGTGGCACCGTAGAGAACAAAGTAGGCATAGACGGCCGCGCACCCGGCGGCGGCCAGGGCCACGGCTCGCTGCCCGGGAAAGAGCCGGCGGGCCAGGCGGTAGACCATCAGCGGCAGGAGCAGGCCGCTGATGACGGCGCCCAGCAGCCGGAGGGCCAGGGGGTGGACGCCAAAAAGCCCATAGACGGCGGCCAGTATAGAGGGAATAGAGGAAGGACCAGTGGGCGGTGGGCGTCTCGGCCGGGGTGAAGGGGTACCAGCCGGTCTCAAAGCTGAAGCCATGGCCAGCGGCCAGCCGGGCGCCCAGGGCGTGGTAGGAGCGCTGGTCGGTGAGCAGCGGCGGCGCGTCCACGATATCGCCCAGGTAGAAGGCAACCCCCACCCGCAGCCCCACGGCCAGAATCAAAATGCCGGCCAAAGCCGCCCAATGCGTCTTCCCGCTGATTCAGCGTTAGCCTTTCACTCAACGTCCCCCCGTCTCCCTACTCTCGCTCTCTCCCCGTCTCCCCATCACTCTCTCTCCCAGTCCCTCTCTCCAACTGTCTCACTGTCTCACTGTCCCGGCGTGTGCCCTCCCGCATCACATCCCCGGTAGCTCAGCCAGCAGCCGCCGATAGGTCCGCGCCTGTGCGGCCAGCGAGGCGGAGAAAGGCGCGCCCAGCGCAGCCACCGCCAGGCGAGGCCAGTATGCCAGCCGCAGGTAGCGCTTGAAGCGAGTCCGCCTGGCGCGCCCCGCCAGAACTTGCGGAAAAACTGCACTTGCTGCGATAGAGCTGGACTGTACATGCGCTCGGGCATCCTGGCGCGTGCTCTTGCCCCTCATGGTGCGTGACCACGGCTTGGGGAACCCACCATAGCTCCCAGCCCGCCTGGGCCAGCCGGTAGCAGAGGTCCACTTCCTCGGTGATACATAAAATAGTCCTCGTCCAGCAGCCCAACCTGGTCCAGTGCCTGCCGGCGCAGCAGCAGGCAGGCGCCCTTGATGGCCTCCACCAGGTGCGCGGCAGTGCGCACGGGTCCCAGCGGCCCATGGGATAGGTCGCCGCTGGGCCAGACCGGCTCCAAAAACAGCAGTGCGCCAGAACTCGCGGCCCGGCGTGAGCATGGGGGTGGCAGGAGGGTTGCAGACTGCCGTCGCGTTAGTTCAGCCGGCCCGTGCTCCGGCCGCGCCAGCCTCGGGGATGGGGTCCATGAACGCGACCAGCGCCTTCACCGCCCCCGGCCGAACCTCGGTATCGCTGTTGAGCAAACGACATAGCGCCCCCGCGAGGCGCGGATGGCCTGGTTGTTGGCCGCCGCAAAGCCAAGGTTTTCCTGTTCTCAATCAGCCGCACCCAGGGGAAGGCCTCACGTACAGCAGCTCTGCGCTGCCGTCCGAGGAGGCGTTATCGACGACAAACGAGTCCAAGGGTACCAGGGTATCGAGGTTCGATCGTTCGAGGATCGAGGTTCGGCGATGTCCAGGTTCGGCAGGTTGATGTTCGTGGAGAACCGCGAGCGGTTCTCGTAGTGGAGATGTGTACTGGCAAGCTGCGGCTTGGAGCAGATGCCAGGCACCTGGCGAGCAGGTCGCGGGTGTTCCAGTTGACCACGATCACCAAAGCACCGACTCCAGTCAGGCCTTCAGCCTCCTCCACCATCCGACCTACCCCTGATGCCCTGTCTCCGTACTCCAGTACTCCCACTCTCCCCGCTCTCTCCCTCTCCCCATCTCTTCCCCTCGCCCTCTGCTCCAGCGCCACCAGCCCACCCAGGAACATCCAGGCCAGGGCACTGGTGCGAAAGCCGGGAAAGCCGATGTTGTAGACAAAGGGCAGGAACCAGTCGGCCAGCATCATGGCCACCAGCGTGCCGGCCAGCCCGGCCAGCGCTCCCTGGACGTAGCCCTCCTCAAAGTCGCCCTGGAAGCGGGAGCCAGCCGCCAGCCCACGATGCCCAGCTCCACGATGAACCAGAGAAAGAGGCCCAGCCCCACCAGGCCCATCTGGGCGTAGATGTCGATATAGTTGTTGTGGGAGGAGACGGCGGGCCGGATGTAGAGCGCCTCGCCCACGCCCAGGGACAGCCACTTGGTGAAGGCATAGTGCCGGTAGGCCGCCGGACCCAGGCCCAGGATGGGGTGGTTTTGGCCAGGTCGAGCACGGTCCGGTACAGGTGCTGCCGCCCGCCCCAACTCATGGCCAGCTCCTGCTCGCCCCCGGCGTGGACAAAGAGCGATGGGAAAGAGGACCACGGCCAGCAGGCCACCAGGGCGACCGCCGGCCAGAACGCCGACGCCCGGTTCCGGCGCCAGAGCCAGAGCCAGACGACGGTGACGGCTGCCACGGTAAAGGGCACCCAGCCCGAGACCCAGTCGTTCAGCATGGAACCAGACGACATAGGCCGCTGCCAGCAGCAGGGCCAGCAAGCCAAGACGGACGACCGGACGCAGCTTGCGGTTGAAGACCAATTGCCCGGCGGCCATGCGCCGCCAGCCAGGTCCAGAACATGCTGCGGTTGGCCATTCGGCCTGGACCAGCCCAGGATGCGCCGCAGCGGCGGCAGATAGAACTCCAGGACGACAACGCTGCCCACGGCCAGAAAGACAACGGTCGCGATCTCCAGCCAGCGACCCCGCGCGCCCAGATCGCCGGTCACGAGAAAGATGGCGGCCGAAAGGGCAAACAAGCCCCACTGGCCCAACTGCACCAGCAGCAGGTTGCCCGGCTGGGGCACCAGCGGGTCCCAGTAGGCGCGACCTGCCAGGAGCGACAGCAGCCCGCCAGCAGGAAGAGGAGCAGTGGCAGCACAGTGCGTGACGTGGGGAGCCGCAGTCCTTCCCCCGCAGACCGGAAACTAGCCAGGCGCCTGCCATGACCGGGATCAGCAACACCGGGGGTGTCAGGGCAACCTCCGTGCCGGTGCCCAAGGCGAAGGTAGCGTGAAAGACAGGGCGGCCAGGGCCACCAAGCCCCAGGGCTGGTTCCTGCAAAAGCACTAGCACTCCGGCCAGGGACCTCCAATCATCATCAGCAGCCGCAGCGATGCCGCGCGGCTGGCCAGGGCGGCGGCGCCCAGTACTGCCACGACGATCAAGATCGTCCTGGTTTTGGCAGAGATCCCTCCTCCGCCAGTCGTGAAAGGTTCATGCTTTCTCCTGCTCTTTCACCAGCGCCTCTAATCGCGCACAGAACCGCTGGCCGATGCTGTGCCAGTCGTAGTGATTTTGCACGAGCCTACGGGCGCTGGCGGCAAGGTGGCGCCTCAGTTCCCCTATCTTCCAGGATACGAAGGGTGGCTTGGGCAAAAGTGAGTGGATCGTCGGCCAGAAGCAGGTCCTGCCCCGGCCTAGCATTCAACCCTTCAGCTCCTTTGCCCGTCGATACCACCGGGGTGCCCAGGGCCATGGCTTCCAGTATCTTTAGCCGGGTGCCGCCTCCGGAAAGGATGGGCACCATGGAGGCCCAGGCACGGCCACTCGGGTCGAATGTCGTCCAGGAAGCCTGTGAGGATCGAAGCCGGGTCAAGCGGAAGACTGGTCAAGTCCACCCCTTTGTGAGCCAGTGATTCGTAGTTGGGCCAGGGTACTGCTCGCGGATCCCTGGATAAACCCGCAAGAAAGAACTGCATCGCCTCGTGGTTGGCACGGTAGGCCAGAGCGCCGGCAAAAATCAAGGTGGCGGGCTGTGGCTGGGCCAGGCCGGGCCTGAATTGCTCGCAGTCCACGCCGTTGGGGTAACTCGACCGGCGGGCTATCGGGAAGTAGATTCCGGCTGATGCCGGCATCCTGTTCCGAGACCATCGCAACCAGATCAAAGCGCGGGAACAGCCGGGATTCATACAAAACCGATTTGCGCCAACTCGCCCAGCAGCGAAAACGATGAAGGGCGGTCCGCTGGCCTAGGTACCTCTCCTGCATCCAGCGGGCATGGGAGTTGTGTTCCTCCAGTAACCGTACCGTGCTCGCATAGCCAGGGCATAGTCCGCCATCACGGTGGTGGCGGCGATGACAGCGTCAAAGGGTTTTCTGTCATGCAACTCTCTGGCGATCTCCAGCATCTCTGGGAACGGTTCTGCTACCGCAGGCCTCAGTGACACAAAGCGGGTGGCTGTCCGCAGCCGGGAGCGCTGAAATGGATCCTGGTGTACAATGGCCAGGTGCTCGCAGAGCGGTGCAACAGCCTCTGGCTCCGGCGGCGCCCAGCCCTGGGGGTCCAGGGCCAGGAGCGTGACCCGGTGCCGGGCAGCCAGCGCCCGCAGCAGGTGGTAGACCCGCGTCCGCGAGCCCGTATCCAGGGGATAGGGAGACCAGGGAGAAGTGAGTCTTCTCACCCGCCATCTCTCCTGGGCAGGGCGCCAAAGCCGTAGCGTTGCAGCCCCTGGCGAAGGCCGACCTGCCGCCAACCGGTCATCAGCCGCCAGAAGAGAATCTCTGCTAGACGCGGACAATACTGCGCACGATTGAGCAATGAGAGGGCCTGGTACAGGGCGAACCGCACCAGAGACAGACCGTATATCCTCGCCCTCCCGCGGCGCATTAGGGACTTTGCCGAGCGGGGGGGAACCACAGGCATCAGATCGTCGACATCGTGGATTACGCTTTGTACCTCCGGGTATTTGACCAACATCAAAGCCATTGATGACATGTGTGCCGCCTGCTGCTGGCAGCGCTGGCGAATCGTCTGAGGATGGTTGTGGTAGCCGATCGCTTTGGGTTCGTAAAACAGCAAGTACCCGAGGCGGCTAGCTCGATAGGCAAACTCCGTGTCTTCAAAGCCCGCTGCGGGGAACGACTCGTCAAAGCCTCCAACCTCCTCCAGTGCGCTCTTTGTCACCGACATGTTGCAAGTGAATGCGAAATAGAAGGGCACAGAGCGTCGACGGTCTCCATAGTCCCCGCCGACACCTTCCGGATTGATGGTTTCTTCGTACCATGGTCGCTCGAGCCCTTGCCATGGTCTCATGCGACCTATGACCAGATGCTTGACTCGACCGACATGGTTCTCCGCGTGTTGCTCCAGAAAAGATGGGGTTGTGATGACATCGGAGTCCAAGAACACCATCAACTCGGCCCGTGCCTGCTCTACACCCAGGTTTCGCGCGGCCGCAGCCCCACGGTTCTCCTGCCGGCAATAGGCCAGCCGGAAGGGCGCGCTCTGGGCGGCGACAATCTGGTCCGTTCCGTCCCGGGAGCCGTCGTCCACCACGATGACCTCGAATTGCCCAGGCGGCAGGGATTGCTGGCCCAGGCATTGGAGCGTGAGGCCAATGGCATCGGCTCGATTGAAGGTTGGCATGACAACGCTGATAGCGGGCCTGTTCGACATTGGCGTCATGTCGAATGATCCCCCGCCCGGGACTGAAGCCGACGGGCTGCATAGCCCCGCCCCATGAATGGGGCTTTCAATAGAGTCTTGATCGTCGGCGAGATTACCCTCCGCTCAAGGGCCAGAATAGGTTGGGCCGCCATCGCCCGGAGAAAGAAGTCGGCGGCCCCGATTTGATCACGGTAGTGGGTCGCGTTCCAGGCCTGGACGAGGGCGTCCCGGCCAGCAGCTCCCTGCGCCAGCCATCTGGGTCCGTCGCCGCGCCGATGCCCCGCCTCTGCACGGCGAGCGCCTCCACAAAACCGTCGACCAGCGGCTCAATGTCCCCATCCTGGTAGGCCAGATGCGCAGCCAAGGCTGTGGGAAAGGCAGTGCGTCAGTAGAGACCAGCGCCTGCCGCGCGAATTGGGCGAGGTATGGAGTCGCCTTGTCCGATTCTCCGCGGAGGTGGTGTAATAGGGCCATCTCCAGCATGCCGCCCATCCATGCTTCGCGTACCATGCTCTGCAGTCCTGAGTCCTTGGCCAGGTCTGGATCATTTGCCAGATCCGATAAACTCCAAACCGTTCGCGGGCAAAGCGGATGCCACCTGACAGGGAGGCTTCCCACCGTATCAGACGCGGTCTTTGCCCCTCCCCATACCCGGAAACTGGCCACAACTCTGGGTAGGTGCTGGAAGTGGGCTCCCGATAACGCCAGTTTCAGCCACAGCGCCCAGTCAAAGACACAGTCCAGGCTCGTGTCCAGCCAGCCCACTGCGGCCACGGCCTGGCGTCGGCAGAAGACCCCTTGCTGGGGCAGCGATTGCCGGAGAGGATGGCCTGGATGTCGAACTTACCAGAGGGCAGGCGTTTGACGAAGCAGCCTGCTTCGTCGATCACCTGGCAGTCGCCCGTGACGACGTCGACCTCCGGATGTCGCTGGAAGGCCTCGACGGCGGCCAAGACGGCTCCGGCCTCGTAGATGTCGTCCGAATTGAGCCAGGCCAGGATCTCGCCCCGGGAGCGCTGCCAGCCCAGGTTGATGGCAGCCGCCTGCCCCTCCATCTGGCTCGCTGATCCAATAGTCGATGCGATCCTCGTACTGCCGGATCACGTCGACGCTGCCGTCGGTAGACCCGCCATCGAGCACCAGGTACTCCAGGCGCGGATAGTCCTGGGCCAGGACGGAGGCGATGGTCTGCCCCAGGAACTGGGCCTGGTTGTAAGACGGAGTGACCACTGAGACGGCTGGTTCAGCGTCATCAGAATCTTCCAGTTCTCAACTCAATTGCGCCGCCTTCCCAGCTTCAGGAATGCCACGATGGAGACCAAGCCTATGACTGGAAGCACGGCCAACGCGATGGGCGTGGCGAGAGCAAGCATGCCCGAGTCAGGGGTCGATGCCTGCGCGGCCACGACCACCGATGCATGTGGGCGTAGGCTTGGCTTCGGCTGTGGCGGGTATCGTTGGCTGTGGGAGCGCGGGCACCGACGCTGGCAGCGGAGTCTGAATCTGTTGGGCCGGTAGTGCTGGTGCATTGACAGTCAGGGTGTTGTATAAAAGGCGGCCCAGGAAGCGTTCACTTGCATGGACCACGTGTAGCTGGTTGCCCAGGCCAACTGCCAGCGCCGTGTCCAGGTCGCCAGTACTCTCGGGGAAAGTATACATCTCCGACCAATTGCTCCCATCCCAATAGCTGTGCCTGGGCCTGGTCCAGTCGCCTGTACTCTCTGGTCGAGGGGGCCTCCTGCAACAGTGATCAGGTGCAAGTTTTCCGCCGAGTCAACAACCATCAGGGGCCACTGGGTCTGACCACTGACGAACTCGGGGAGGAAAGAATTAGGGCCCTGCCAGGTTTCCCCATTGTCGGGCGACCAGAAGTGGCACCTGCCCTGCTGGCTGCCGATTCCTCTATTCCAGATCAGGTGGACTTCATTATCATTTCTGACAGCCACGCCGATCCAGCCTGCTGTCGGTTCATTCTTCAGGCTCTGGTACATCTCCTGCGCATCCCACGTCTCGCCACCATCCGTTGAGCGCCCGTACCAGACGGCCTCCGGCCCCCAGAAACGCTCGCGGGCATTCACCGTCCAGACAACATGGAGATTATGCCTCGCATTGACTGCGATCCTGGGGTACGCCGCCGCCTTCAGGTCAGGGCTCGTGACACCCCAAATGACGACTGGAGCGGACCAAGTTGCACCATAGTTCCTGGAGGCCAAGTACACAATGGAAGCGTGATTCAGGGCATAGACCACGTGCAGACTACCATCCGCGCTCGTGGCGATCTGGGCCGGTCACGGCCTTCTGCGGGACATCGATAATCGCTGTGCTCCAGTTGTTTGCTCTCTCGGCTTCTGATGTGTGCGCCTGGCTGAGATAGAGGTCGCGCGAGGTTCCCTGGTCGTACCAAAGCAGGTTCAAGACATCGCGGTCGTCGATGGCTACGGAACCGATGCCTAGCGGGCCGCTCCAAGGCGTTGTCAGCACGTCGACCGGGTCCGTCCACTCATCGCCCTCCAGGCGGCGGTAGATGATGGCGTCCACAGCTTCTGGATTGGGCTTTTCTTCAGCCGGGCCCAGCCACGAAGTCCAAAAGACGTGTACCCGTCCCTGTCGATCCACAGCCATCCTGGGCACATACCCTTCTGGGAGTCCCTCTCTGGTCAACAGCATGTTCTCGCTCCAGTCGGTTGTTGCGGGTACCCCATCCTGGCGATCGCTTCTCCAGCAGAAAGGCTGCAGAGCGTGACAGGATCACGACCAGAAGTAGCGAGCGTCCGAGAATCTTATGGGCCACGATTACCGCCCGGCAGATCAGTAGTTTTTGCGGCTGCCCGTGTGGCTGACTTGTACAGTTCGGCAAAGCGCCGGGCCTGGATCTCCAGGTTGTGTTCCTGTTTCATGAATGCGCGGGCGCTGGCCCCCATTTGCCGCCGTTCCCTGCGATGGTCAAGCAACCATTGAATCTGCCGTGCCAGGTCCGTCGCGTCTTTCCAGGAGGCTAACAGACCGGTCCGGCCGTGGTCGACGACATCCACGATGCCGCCTGTGCGAAAACCGATAACTGCCGTACCACAGGCCATGGCTTCCAGGGCGGTATTGGGCAGATCTTCATATAGCGAGGGTATCACAAACAGATCTGCCGCGCTGTAGGCAGCAGCCAGTAGGTCATCCTCTATGATCCGGCCCAAACCCTGATAGGCCAGGGCTGGCACGACGGTGCCCGAGAGCTCACCTTCGCCCACCGTCACGAGTATGGCGTCCTGTCCTTTGGGGAGTACTTGTAGGGCCTCCAGAAGATACCGGAACCCTTTTCTACGGTCGATAAGATGATCCGCTGCGGCCAGGATGATTGTGCGGTCCGGGGCAGTGCTAGGAGGTCCCTCGATTTCTGTCAGATCTGGGGCCGAAAAATGGACGTATCCAGGCCGTTGGGGATCACGGTCACAGGCTGACCCTTTAGTAGCGAACTGCGCGATGCTTCGCGGGCGATCCAGTGGCTGGGTGCCACGATCTGTATCGTGCTCCCTTGGTATGCCAGCCATTTCCTGTGCCAGACATGGCGTGAAAGGTCGTCGTCGTCGCTGCTGCCCAACTCTGGGCAGGCACCGCACATGTTCGTCCACCCATCGCAATCCCAGGCGTAGTGACAACCGCCGGTGAAGGGGTTCATGTCCGACAGGCGCCAGACGATGGGAATCTCCTCCGGCAGGTGCCGGAAAAAGAACCCATAGTCAGGAAAGCCCGCGATCCAGTACAGGTTGACGACGTCCGGCTTGGGCGTCAAAGCACCAACGTCGACCAGGTAATCTGTGCGGTCGTCGCTAAAGGGTTGGAACGGATCCCGGCGCTGAGCGGCATAGCGTTGGCCCTGGCTGGTGCGGATTTCGCGCTGCAGCCGCTGACGGAGGCGAAGGTCAAGTCTGCGGGTAGGCTCAAACTGCCATACTTTCTCGTCCTGGGTGGATTTCCGCCAGACGAGCATATGTGAGTCGATTCCCAGACGGCAGAGGCCCTCGTGCACCCGGTGCGCAGAGCGGGCAGCACCGCCCTGTGCATCATAGGTGCTAACGTGGAGCACGCGCAATGGACGTCCTGCCCTCCTACCAACCAGGTTCCGAGACATCACGCCGCCACCAGATCCTGCCAGGTGAAAGCCGGTGCAGACCGGCACCCTTCCTCGATAAAGACCACGTGCCACAACTGAAACATCAGGGCCGCCCACACCTGCCAGGTATAGTCCTGGCGACCATCGAGATGGGGACGTACCCACTGCGTATAGAACTGCGGATCAAAGATGCCCTGCCTGCGTAGGCGTCAGCGTTCAGGAGGCTCTGAACAAGGGGCCTCAAGGGTCCGCGAAGCCAGAGTTGCACTGGGATTACGAATCCACTCTTTGGGGCGTCCAGCAGCTCAGGGGGTACCAGGTCGCACACCGCACGTCTGAACAGGTACTTGAGATCGTCCCCCTGCGTCCGCATCCTGGCGGGGATACGAAAAATCATCTCCACCAGATCGTGATCCAGCAAGGGAACCCTGGCCTCCAGCGAATGGGCCATGGAGAAGCGGTCGGTCATGAACAGGAACTCCTCGGCCAGTTGGGTGCGGATGTCGACGGCTGCCAAGCCGTCCCGAAGGTGTGACACTCCTTGCGCATCGTAGAGATCCTGGAGATAGCTGCCTGTGTTCTGAAGTTTAGCTTCGGCTAGTTGCAGAACGCTGGCACGCTTGTCCCCGTCAGACAGATAGAGCGAGTTAGCATAGTAGTAGTGGCCAAACGGTTCACCGAGCATGTGTGGTAACTGCGACAGCACGCGCCCGCGACCGACCCATCGCCAGGAGGGTGGTAGCCGGTCAGCCAAGGCGGCAAACGGAGCGCTGACCTGCGCCATCGCTCTGCCCGCGCCCCGGATTCGGTGTCGCATAGCAAGAGTAGCACGAAGCACAGGATTGGTCTCATAGATGCCGAACTTGCCATAGTTGCCAAAGAGCTCATCGCCGCCGGTGCCGGTCAGGCCTACTTTGACGTCCTTGCTCATCTCGCGGAAAACATACCAGGAGGGCAAGCCCCCAGCATAGGGCTCGTCCAGGTGCCAGACCATCGACACGAGATCCTCAAGCAGGTCGTCAGGCTCCAGGTGCAATTCGTGGTGCTCCGTCCCCCAACGCTGGGCGACAAGCCGGGCACGGTCTGTCTCGTCCCATGCCTCCTCTCCTGCCCCCACAAAGCCCAGGGTATAGGTCCGGATTCCGTGGGTAGCCCAGTTCGGCCAGCAGGCCGACGAGGGCTGGTGAGTCGAGCCCGCCGGACAGAGAACAGGCGATGGGCACATCGCTCAACGTCCATCGGGAGACTGCCGTCCGCAGCCCAGCCCGCAGCTGCTCCACCCACTCTCCTTCGCTAAAGTCCTCCTGAGTGTCAAACTGTGGTTGCCAGTAGCCATCGATGCTCAGCTCCCGGTTGCGCAGGTTGTAGACAAAACGATGGCCTGGCGGCAAACGGTATATGTCTTGGAGGATCGAGGCCTCATCCGGTACGTACAGCAGGGTTAGATAGTGGTAGAGGCTTTGCCGGTTTACCTGGCGCGCAACGTCTGGCAGCAGGAGCAGAGCCTTGAGCTCCGAGGCGCAGGCAAATCGCCCTGCACCGCACCAGTAGTACAAGGGCTTGATGCCTAGCCGGTCGCGGGCGCCAAACAGCAACTGGCGGGCCTGGTCATAAATCACAAAGGCGTACATGCCGTTGAGGTCCTCGAGGAGATTCAGACCCCTCTCCTCATAAAGGTGCAGCAGTACTTCTGTATCGGAATTGTTGGTGGCAAAGCGATGACCGCGCGCTTCCAGTCCCGGCCGCAAGTCTGGGGCATTATAAATCTCGCCATTGGCGACGACCCAGACGTTTCCGTCCTCGTTGGTCATCGGCTGGTGACCGCCCTCCAGATCGATGATACTCAGCCTCCGCATGGCGAGCGCGACATCCCCTTGCAGATCAACAAACTGCCCCGCATCTTCGGGCCCGCGATGGGAGAGGAGATCTGCCACCGCAGCTACCTCTGCGGTCTTGCCAAAACCTGTTAAGGCTACGATGCCACACATGGAGGCTTTAGCGCGTCCTTTCGAGTGCTCGACATGATCTGGCATCAAGTGCACTATCCGGCCGGGGAAACTGTATACGGATGGTTGGCCACGTCATTGGTCCATCGTACAGAAGGGATCTGTTCATTCTGTGCGATCTCCAGGTTTCTTATGGACGATAACTACCCACCGGCCAGAGTACTGGATGTTCTCCATCACATGGACCTCGTGTTCGGAGTATCGATCGATGAAGAACCTTGGTGACACTCGGATAAGGCGCACACCGATCTCTGGATCGGGTTCCGTGTCGACCGCGTAGATCTGATTCAGGTTCTCTGGTGCCGCGACGCTCAGAATGATGGTAGAACGCGCATAACTATACAGCTTGTCCAGTATCTTTTCCACTCGTTCGATGGATGAAAAATGGTGCAATAGATTCAGACACAGGACAATGTCAAACTCTTCCTTGAGCGCTACATCAAAGATGTCGGCGTTGATGACCTCGATGTTGTCGAGCCCCAGCCTCCCGGCTACTTCTCGCGTCTTTTGCGCGTATCTCCTGTCACGTTCTATAGCTGTGCAGCAGCTCGCGCCCTCAAGGGCAGCCCTAAGCGAGTAGTAGCCGAGGCTGCTGCCCACGTCAAGGATCGACTTGCCTGCAGGAGGATCCCGGAAGATCTGTTCGTACAGAGGCGACCGATCCACACCCTTCACATATGTCTTGCCGTTGAAGCGCAGCTGTTGGTACTCCTCTGGTTCCAGGCATGGTATGTGGCCCACCACTTCTGGCGTATCTTCACTGGTACAATGGTTTTCCAAGCCCACGATAGGGTAGGATACAACCTATTTGACCCGAGTGTCCGGATGAATCTTCTCTTCATTTATCCTCGATCTCCCTTTTCACGCTTCTCCTCTGAATCGGCTAGAGCGTCAGCCACAAAGTCGTAGAAGACCTGACTGAGATCTTTGGGCAAAGACATATCGGGCCGCCAGATCGGGCGAGATCTCCGGAGCTGATTCGTGAGCATCCAAGACCCATTGCAGTGTCGGGCCCGAGGACCTTCTTTGAAGAGACATAGTACGCTCAGGGAGGGGTCGTCGGGAATATGACCACGCACAGGTGGTGCACTCAAGTGGTTGTAGCGCCCCCACTTGTCGTACAGAATGACAGGGATTCGGTTCTGAAGAGCCTCCTCGGTCGAAGTTGAGACATTGCTGATGAGCACATCAGCGAGGGCCAACACCTGCCCGAAAGAGGCTCGATCGCCATCATCAATGGTTACGTTATCTGGTAAGCCGACAAGGGTCTCAACGTCATCTCTTTTCAAGTAATGGTCTGGATGCAGTCTCAGATCAGGTGGATGTCTTTCATCGCCGACACCACGTCAACGATGTCTGCCATACTGCTCAGCACTTCGTCCATGCTTTCAACTACATACAGATACGGAATCTGGCCTGGTAGACGGAGCATATACTGCAATCCTCATCTCGTCGCCCGCTGTCCCTAAGAAGGATTGCCGCAAAGGTTCCCGATCTCGTTCTTCACGTTTTGCCCATATCAGTGGGCCGGTGCGGATTATCGTGCCCGAATACTCAGTGCCCTCAGGTAGGCTTCTGTCATGGGGCTCTGGACGGCAGCGTAGGCATAGTCATTGGTGACTATCTCGAGCCCGATCTGCTTTTCTCCAATCGTTGCCAATTTGTCGTCGTGCACGGCTAATGTTTTGGATGGTATCACCATGGCCGGTATCCCACACCTCTTGGAAACCTTTCCCACAGGGCGGGCTATCCCCCAGCTAAAAGGCGATAGAACCAAGGCTGGTTGAAGTTGTTGCAGAAGGAATGCCTGAACATGACAGAATCTGCGAAGGTTCAAGAGAAGGGGGAGCGTGTAGTTCTCTGCCTGAACCCGTAGCTCCTCAACGCATGATACTCCATGCTCAATGAAGAACGCGCTGTTCCGATGGGACCAGTCCAACATGCCTTGTCTAAAGGTAGCCTCGGCTTCTGATTCCGTCCAAAGGTCCAGACGGTCAGCAATGCGGTCAACCGGGATGCTGCGAAGCCTGCCGCTCGGCTCACGGCCCACGCTCAGCCTCAGGAACCACGACAATGCCCGGCGTAGATCCGCCCTGCCGCGGTACCGGTGGGTGCGCAGTGCCAGAAGCTTAATCTCAGGAAACCTATCATTAACAGAATAAAGCAGGGCGTCCATGCCGGAAGACTGCAGGATAAGAACCGACGCGGACCGGGCCTGCTTGCGAATTGCCTGGAGGTACAGCTTCCCGATGATCTAATCCAGGGCACGCCCAGCACGAACTGGCATCCATGCAAGAGTGTTGCTCCGTGATTCCTCCAAGCTCTCTACTCCATGTGACTTGGCGGAGGCAGATGATACTAGCATAAGCTCGATGCCATGTTCGGAGCAGAATTTCGGTCCGAGGGAATCGAGAAAGCTAACGTGTGGTCCTGGGTGCGGGCATATGTGGAAGGTGCTGGTTGGGTAGGCATGATTGACAGCCGCCAAATTAATTGTCTTGCACATATGGGTCCAGACGTGAAGGAAGTACAAGGTGAACTCTTGCTTGTACAGCTCCTCATAGCCGTCTTGAAGGTCCAAACAGAGGTCATCATGGATAAGTTGGGTCAGCGTCTCAGAACGCTGCAATAGACCGGAATGATCGTTCTTGCTGAAGAATGGCACGGTGTCAAGGCAACTGAATCCCCGTTGTTTGAAGAATGCCCGGGCCGCTGGCTGTAGGCAACAATGGTTGGGTTCGGAAAATCATGCTTGGAATCGATTAAATGTCGGTATACTGCCTCGCTTTGATTCCGAAACTCTGCTACGAACACTCCTTCCGTGGACATAATGCTCTATGACCTGTCCATCGGCTTCACGGCTTCCATGAATAGCGAATCGGCCTTGCGCACTGAGCCATTGGACAACGTATCAAGGCCGAAGCTATCCCAATTTGGAACCTGACTCAGGCTGGAGGTCTGTACAACGGGGTTCTGAAAACCCGCGGCCAAAATAGTTGTGCCAGAGAATAGCGGTCGTACATCCAATGGTGTACTTCACCAGACATGCGGAATTGCCCGATGGCAAGGGCATGCAGACTTTCTCGACCGAGCAATCGCTTCGTTAGCCAACGTTTCACGACAGATCGCAGACGGCGCCATTGCGCTGAAGGCAAAGGATCTGTCGGCTGTGGGTGGGATGCCCCTTCAGCTTTTTGCTCTCTGAGGCTCCGTACCATCTCTCGGCCCTCTTCCCCAAGCTGTTCGTACACAAACTCCTCGTTCGGTAAAAGGAATCCGATGCAGATAGCTGCGCAAACCACCTCCCGGTTCTTCGCGAACCGCTTGGTCATACAGCTGCAACATGACCAATTCATAGTCATGGGCCACGGCGTCGTCATCATGCCAAGCTGACTCTAGTTTTCTAAGGTAGATTCGGCACAGCCGCTCTAGGTCAGGTACGGCGATGCGGAGGATGCCACTGGGCCTCAGCACGCGATAGCTCTCCTGCATAAGGGACCATGCATCGGGGCGCCGCAGATGCTCCAGAATATGGGAGTGATACACGACATCACAGCTGGCATCAGGAAAAGGGATACCCGAGCGGAAATCATGAGCCATCACCCCTGACCCCTGTGGGGCAATATCGAGGTTAATCCACGTCGGGTAATATGTACTCAAACCACACCCAATGTCAGATTCTGTCTCTCCACGATGCCCTTTCTGGGCTTTCAGCAACGTCTTGGCTCATCGCTTGGCGACCGAGACTCCCTCTGCCAGTCGTACCAAGATGTACTGGCCCGTTGGCGTCAGCGCCTTGACGCCCTGGCGCCACTCATTGTGGTGGTGACTCGCTGTGCCGTGGCGCATAGCCGTCAGAATGTCACGAAAGCCGAAAGGCTGGGCCAAAGGTTGGTGTGCTGCCTAAGTTCTGATCTTTCAGCCACGGCGAAACGACCGTAGGCCATAGCCTCGTCTAAAGCTGGGCTAGAGTAAAACTCGCTCAACAGCTGCGCAAGGGGCTTACACCATGTGAGGTTGGCCATATTCCCCAGAGCATTGGGATCGAGCGCTGCGGCGAACTGAAGGATTGCCTCCTGCTGCACGACCACCCCCCATGCTACGGTGGGATCGGCAGCCTGATCGCGCAGAACCGGCTCCACCCTCGTCATGCCTTGCGCGTAACCCTCCACTCCTCCATGATCCGCGGCCGTAAAGATTTCCATAAACGGGCGGGTCTGGAATCCAGAGTGTGTCCCCGTGGGGATGGTTGTGCATGATCCCAGAAATAGGCCCGCAGTTCATCCCCTTCCCGGGGATTGATGCGGGATCTCAGGCCAAAGTAGTAGCCAGTGAGGCAGCGTCCATCTCCGGCAATGCTCATCAAATCGCCCAGAGTGCGCTGCAATCGTCCGTTCCAACCAATGTCGACGACCGCATACCGAACTTTGTCACAAAGGCCCTCCTGAGCCAGATATTCCAGGGTAGAAGGGCGTCTGTTTCTGCTTTTTGCTGGATCCAGGGCATTGCAGGCAGCGCGAACGTACCAGCGCCTCGAGAATCGAACGGCACTCGCGGGCGGTAGGTTGCGATTCCACTGTTTTCAGGGCGAAAGTCCGCCTCAACAAGGAGGTCGTTGATCTCTGTCGGCGAGATATCCACGCGCTTGAGTACGGATTGAACCGAGGCAAAATGAGTGGGTGCAAGAATCCAGGTATATTCGAACTCGCCGATAGATTGCACCGCTGGTAAGTGCCGGCCTGCCGCGAACCATAGAGATAGCGGCAATCGATGCCGATAGCCAATTTCTCACAGATGATCCGCGCCAGCCTGGATAGTATCTGCCCATCCCTGGCCACAAAGTACAGCCGCTCCAGGCCGCGTTACCTCTGCGCTCTTTCAGCAGCCATGCAACATAGCCGGTCAAGATGGGGCCAGCGACGTTTCCGGGGCCCGTATGCCAGATGGTGCGGCGATGCTCGTTGGTGTAGGGGCATTGGAGGCGGGCCAGCCGGCTGGCTCCGGCGACCAGCGACCGGATGTGAACGGGGGCGACGTCAGAGGCATCGAGAATTGTCCTCTCATACCGATTTAGGTGCGCGTCTGTGAAATGTGTAGCCTCGATCCCCACCTCGCGCGCCCGCTGGATGTCGGCGTGGGCGTTGTCGCCGACATGGTGTACCTGCCCAGGTGCAACACCTTCCTGCTCCAAGCAGTAGCGAAAGAGGTTGCCTGTTGCCTTGGACAGGCCCACCTCGTTGGATAGATACAGACGGTCTCCTGTTCGAAAAGCCCCGCATTCCTCCAGCATGGATTGTACAGTCTCGTGTGGCAAGTACATGTCAGACACAAAGACGACACGCTTGCCTTCAGCACGCGCTTCCTGGATGGCTGTTAACACCGAGCAAACGGGACGGATCGAACGCCTTTCTAGCTCGATCTCCTCGCCCATGAGCTGTTGGAGCTGCCCCGAGCCAATTCGCAGCATTGGGATCAGGTGCGCATAGATCTCCAGTATGGAAATGTCCTCGTCCTCTGCCGCCCTTCGTGCTCGGACTTCGGCTTCTGCCCGTGATGCAGGGAACCGCTGCCAGTCAACCCCATTTGGACCAGTGCCCCCATGCCCATCAAGCTGCTCAGCAGCCAGGGCGGCAAATAGATCTTTCAGGCCGGGCAAAATCCGTGTCACCACCGTGTCGGAATACGTCGTCAGGAGCAGATACTCACGTTCGCCGCCCTTTCGCCAGGGTCGGAAACTCACCGGCAAGAACGCGCCCATAGATATCCATGTGGGCACGCAGAAAGCGCTCCTTCGTGTATAGCTCCAACGCCCTTCGCCTCGCTTGTGCACCCCATCTTTCCCGTTCCTCGGGGTGCTGCAGAGCATAGCGTAGTCCAGTGACCAGCCCAGCGGTGTCTCCCGTGGGGCATAGCCAACCTGACTCTTGTGGATGACGATCTCTGGTACTCCGCGAGTCGAAATCCAACGGTTGGTGTGGCCGTGGCCATCGTCTCGAGGACAATGTTGGGTAGGTTCTCGGCAAGCGTGGGGTAGAGTAAAACGTTGGCCGAGGCGTAATATTGGGCCGGTCTCCAGCCGGTCATCTGCGACGTAGCCGGTGAAGTGGGTGTCAAAGACCGAGAAGCGCTCCTTCACTTCTGCATTGTACCTGCCGACGATAAGACGAAGGGATCGGCATGGCTCGATCTGTTGAGGGCTTCCCAGGCGTGTGGCATGCCCTTGAATCTATCGTGAATGTAGCCAGCGGCGACCAGCACCAGGAATCAATCGGCTGGCAAACTGTGTATCCTGCGCACAAGGGATTTATCCATCGGGCGAAATACTTTCGCTGTCCACAAAGTATGGTACCACCTCCGGCTGGTCCGGGAACATGCCAGAACTCACTGCTACTTTGGCCAGCCAGCGGCTAGGGGTAATAGGCAAGTAAGCTTGGGCCGCGGCCATACCTCGCTTGATGCCTTGCCAGGAAACCCGTTCGGTCTGCTCGCACGTCTAGAGGCCACAGCCCCAACTGAGGACAACTATCGCAGTGGGTCTCATACGCCCTGCCATCCAGGGGGTTGATACAGCCACCGGTAAAAGGGAGAACAGTCGTGGAATGTCCAGACAACTGGTACCTGCCGGGCCAGCCTCCCAGGCTCAAAGGCGAGAAAGCACCGGAGATATCGTGTACATGAATGAGATCGAATTGGAGATGGGTCCTGGCCCAAAAATCATGTCATCAAGGCTGATCAGATCGGGCAGGCCCAGCTTTTGCGCGATAGGCTGAGGCAGAGCGCATCAAGGCGGGACAGGCCACGCGCGCGGTGCAGAAGGTACATATACGTTTTTTGCTCAGAGCAGTAGGCGACGTGATGCTCCACGTGATGTCCTCTCTTGAGCAACAGTCCCGCCAGACTCGCCGCGACGCGACTTGCCCCGCCGCCAGATGCATCTGACTTGCTGACTATGGCTACCCGCAACTCGCGACCTACCTCGGGTTCTTCCCGGCTCAACATCGATTCACCTCATCCAACACGAGACCGTGGATGTTGGACGTCTGGTGAAAAGCCGTCACTGGCTCGGGGCACACGCCATGCGCAGACCAATGGCCACTGGTCAAAGGCGTATTGGGGACGTCTGGTGAAAGGCCCTCGTAAGTCAATGCGCTGAAAGCAGTTGACCGATACATGGAAGCCGAGGCCATGCAGTAGCATCAACACCGATCCCAGAATGTCGGCGGTATCAACGATGTGATGTACTTCGACTACGATCCTTTCAACCCTTTCCAGTTTTTCTCCACTATCCTGTAGTACGGGTAGCTCAGCGCCCTCAATGTCGACCTTGAGCAGATCGACAGGACGCACAAGATAGTCGGACAAGCGTACAGTCTTCACAAGATTGACTGCGGCTATCTGAGATATATCAGAATCACCTAGATGTTCTAGTGCGAGATGTCCGCTGTCGGTTCCCTCACTTATGAATTCCATGACCCCTGACTCAATCCATACTGCTGCTTCCACAACTTGTACGCCGGTGATTCGGTTTCTAGCAAGGTTGCGCCGCAGTACGGCGCACAATTCCCGATCAGGCTCAAACGCAGTGATTTCTGCAGCGGGAAAAAGTTGCTTGTAGCGCATTACGCTTATGCCAATATTCGACCCACAGTCGATGATGTAGGGATTGTCTTCTCCGTCACAAAGTCGTTGTAACCATCAAGTACCTGTAGTCGGAGCATACCTTCTGTCGTTTTAGCGTCCAAGTATTCGAGATCCCAGCCAAAAATCCGGACAGTACCGGGCGTTCGTCGAGGTTCTTGGGTAGCTCTCTGCTTCAGTCGACGGAGTGCAAAGAGGGCTGGGAAACTTCGCAGGTAACGATAAAACTGGTATTTATATAGCTTGCGCGATATTGCCTTTGCAGCTTGAACCGGCTTCAATGTTACCATCCACGTTTCGGCCCGATGGCTCCGGACAGGATCTCAGCTCGGCGCCTGATGTGTTCTGACAACAACCTCGGGCGCCAGAAGCGAGTCGCGTGTCACCAAATCACCTGGTTCGCCAGCATCCAGCACGATTTCGCAAACTCTCTGCCAGAGCACAAGATATCGACCTGGGTAGTGTTCGCGAACTCCCACATCGAAATATGCTTGTTGTGATCCAAGCGGGGTTGTGCCAATTTCGAATGTAAGGACCCAGTCCTTGCGTTGGACTTCTCTGTCAGCCTCAATTAGCCTGTCGCTGCGGACAGCGAACAGTTTGAGGCCATCCAATCGGTAGAATGCAATATCTACCCGCGGAAGAGGTACAGGATGGTCAGACTTCACAACCACAGCGATTGACAGGGTACAGGGATACTTCCAAATAACAGAATGACAGTTTGGCTTCCCATTCACTTCCACAGTGACGTCTGTAAATGGGGATTTGCGTGCGAATACTGGTCCAACGTTGTTATTCCTGGACTGGCTGTGAAGATATTGGTCGATGACTGCGCGGGGGGTGGCATCGAATCCAATCTCGCCGTCATCCAAAAGAACACACCTCTGGCAGATGCGCTGTACAGCTTCCATGTTGTGGCTGACAAACAGCACCGTTCGGCCCTCCCTTGCCACATCGCCCATCTTCCCGAGGCACTTCTTCTGGAAAGCTGCATCTCCCACGGCCAGCACCTCGTCCACCAGCAGGATCTCCGGCTCCAGGTGGGCGGCCACGGCAAAGCCCAGGCGCACGTTCATGCCGCTGGAATAGCGCTTGACCGGCGTGTCGATGAACTTCTCCACGCCGGAAAAGTCCACGATCTCGTCGAACTTGCGGTCGATCTCCGCCCGCCGCATGCCCAGGATGGCGCCGTTCAGATAGATGTTCTCCCGGCCGGTCAGCTCGGGGTGAAAGCCGGTGCCCACCTCCAGCAGCGAGCCCACCCGGCCGTGGATCTCGGCCCGGCCCTCGGTCGGCTCGGTGATGCGCGACAGGATCTTGAGCAGGGTGATTTGCCCGCCCCGTTGCGGCCGATGATGCCCACCACCTCGCCGCGCTTCACCTCGAAGGAGACATCCTTCAGGGCCCAGATGTGTCGTCGTCGTCTTGCCTGCCGGCCGTCGCTGCCACCGGAGCGACGGACGAGCGGACGACAGATGACAGCTCGCTGGTGCTGGCGCCCTGCAGCGCCGGCAGCCAAGGCATCCCGCAGGGTGTCATGTTGCTGCTGGGCTCTGCCGATGCGGTACGCTTGCCCAGAGTTTTCGACGCGGATGGCAATGTCACTCATCTGCTCCATGGCTCTAGATGATGTCCGCAAAGGTGCGTTCGGTGCGCCGGAAAAAGAACAGCGCCGCTGACCAGGACCAGCGAGCGTGATGAGCGATCGAGACGGCGAACAGCGGGCCAGGCGGCTGGGCATCGGCCAGATAGTCGCCCAGCAGCGCCCAGCGAAAGCCCTCGACCACGCCCGTCATGGGGTTCAGCGCCAGCAGCCAGCGGCACTGCTCCGGGATCAGCGTGGTGCCATAGACCACGGGCGTCAGGTACATCCAGATCTGGACCAGGAAGGGGACCAGGTAGTTGACGTCGCGGTAGCGCACGTTCAGGGCCGACAGCCACAGGCCAAAGCCCAGGGCGGTAGCCATGGCCAGCAGCAGAAAGACGGGCAGCAGCACGACGGCCGGCGTGGGCGCGATGCGGTAGAAGACCATCATGCCGATCAGCACCAGAAAGGCGATGGCAAAATCGACCAGGCCCGAGAGCACGCCGCAGATGGGGATGACCAGCCGCGGGAAGTAGACCTTGGTGATGAGGTGGGCGCTGTTCCACCAGGCTGGTGGACGATCGGGTCAGCGACGCTGGCGAAATAGTTCCAGGGCAGCAGGGCCGACGTAGAGAAAGACGGGATAGGGCACGTCGCCCGACGGCACGTCCAGCAGCCGCCAAAGAGCACGCTAAAGACGACCATGCTGACCACCGGCTGGAGCACGATCCAGGCCACGCCCAGCGCCGTCTGCTTGTAGCGGACCTTGAGGTCGCGCCAGACCAGGAAGTAGAGCAGCTCCCGGTATTCCCACACGTCGCGCAGGCTCAGGGCGAGCCCAGCCGCGGGTGGGCTCGATGACGATGGTGGGGACGCTGTCCCCTGGTTCCTGGGGTAGCACTCGCCGTGGCCTGAGCCATTCCTACTTGCTCGCCTTCCGTGCTGGCTCATGTACCAATCCACCGTGCGCCTCAGACCTTCTTCAAAATCCACCTGGGCCTGGAAGCCGAAGGCCTGCCTGGCCCGGCTGGTATCCAGGCAGCGGCGCGGCTGGCCGTCGGGCTTGCTGGTGTCCCACACGATCTCGCCCTCGAAGCCGGTCAGCCGGGCGATGAGCGGCACCAGCTCGCGGATGCTGATCTCCAAGCCCGAGCCCAGGTTCACCGGCTCGGGGCCGTCGTAGCGCTCGGCGGCCAGCAGGATGCCCTCGGCCGCGTCCTCCACGTAGAGGAACTCGCGGGTGGCCCAGCCGGTGCCCCAGACGGCGACCTGGTCGTCGCCGCGTTCCTGGGCGTCCACGCACTTCTTGATGAGCGCCGGGATGACGTGCGAGGAGGCCGGGTCGAAGTTGTCGCCGGGGCCGTAGAGGTTGACCGGCAGCAGGTAGATGGCATTGAAGCCGTACTGCTGCCGGTAGGCCTGGGCCTGGACCAGCAGCATCTTCTTGGCCAGGCCGTAGGGCGCGTTGGTCTCCTCGGGGTAGCCGTTCCACAGGTCATCTTCGCGGAAGGGGACGGGCGTGAACTTGGGATAGGCGCAGATGGTGCCGATGGCCACAAATTTGGCGACAGCGTTCTGCCTGGCCGCTTCCATCAGCTGCGCGCCCATCATCAGGTTGTCGTAGAAGAACTCGCCGGGGCGCTGGCGGTTGTCGCCGATGCCGCCCACGTTGCCGGCCAGGTGCAGGATCATGGATGTCCGGCCTCTGGTCTTGGGCCCTGGATCCGTGATGCCAGAATCGTGGAAGAGCTGCTGGATGGCGTCCCAGCGGCGCAGGTCATAGTCTGCCTTGCGGGGGACAATGATCTGATCGTCGTCCAGGCCGCGGACACGCAGGGCGTCCACCAGGTGGCTGCCCAGGAAGCCGGCGCCGCCGGTGACGATCACCTTGGTGTCTGTCCAATCAAATTCGGGCCAGTGTTTTTCCTGCGTCATCTGCTGATCCTGCTCATGCATTGCTTGACTTCTCAAGTTCATCCAAAGGGGATCCGGACTTTGCCAAACTGCGCTTGGAGGAACGGGACTGCTCGATGATGGCCGGGTTCAGAAGCGGAGAGGTATTACTCACGGTGGGCATAGGCTAAATCTTCCTCGATTCTTCTCCCCGTAGTGCCGTGGTATGCTGCGCTTGCCTAGCAAATGGCCGAACTCGTACTTTACATCCTGGCCAGATCTCTGGCCTTGCCAAATGACAGCGCTTCCTGGCTGTACAAGGCGACGGCCAGTTCAACGAGCAAGCCCTTTTCCATCCGCGTCACCCTCTCTCCCCATCTCCCCCTCCCCCTCATCCGCTCTCACCGCATCCACCCCAACGCCTGCCAGCCCACATTCACCGCCGACTTGAAGGACTGCCAGTTGTTCATGCTCTTCAGAAAGGTCCACATCGGCCCGGGCCGCAGGGCCCACTCGCGGAAGGCGCGCCGGGCCCAGTACTCGATGCGCTCCGCCGGCAGCCCCGGATAGTCTAGCACGGTTGACTCGTCCATGTCAACCTCCTCCCAGGTCGTGCCGGGCGGAACCAGCCCTTCTCCACCACCTCGAAGAAGAAGGGCGTGCCGGGATAGGGCGCGGCGATGTGGAACAGGGCCAGGTCCAGCGGCAGCTTTTTGGAGAATCGATGGTCTGCCTGGATCGTCTCCTCCGTCTCGCCGGGCAGGCCGATGATGAAATAGCCCCAGTTCATGATGCCGGCGTCCTTGCTCCAGTGCAGCGCGCGGGCGATCTTCTCGTCCGGTGGTGCCCTTGCGCACCCGCTTGCGGATGTCCTCGTTGGCGCTCTCGATGCCCCAACTGATGATCCAGCAGCCGGCGCGGCCCATCAGCTGCCAGCATCTCTGGGTCCACAAAATCCACGCGGCTGTTGCAGGTCCACTTGAAATCCAGGCCCTGGCGGACCATGCCCTCGCAGATGCCCATCACCTGCTCGCGGTTGACGGTGAACAGGTCGGCGTACATGTGGACGTTGCGCATGCCCAGGTCCCAGCAGCAGTTCCAGCTCGGCCAGCATGTTCTCGGGCGAGCGGACGCGCACCGAGTAGCCATAGCTGACGTGTTTGATGCAGAACGTGCAGCCGGCCGGGCAGCCGCGGCTGGTGACGATAAAGGTATAGGGCCCGCGGATCTTGGGCGCCCGGTACTGGTCCCAGGGCAGCAGGTGGTGCAGGGGCAGCGGCAGGTCGTCCAGGTCGCGGATAAAGGGCCGGTCGGGGTTGACGCGGATCTGGCAGCTGCCGGTCGTCCGTCCAGTTCGCGCCAGACGAGGCCTTTGATGGCGGCGAGTGGCTGCTCCGGGTTGTGCCTGCCAGGCGGGCTGCCAGTCGGGGTCTGCATCGCGGAACAGCGTCTGCCAGTCGGACGCACGCCTGACATCTTGCGCAGGTGCCGCTCCACTCTGCATCCCGCCGGACCGTCTCTCCGCTCTGCCGCTGTCCACTCTGCCCTCCTCCAGCGTATCGATCAGCTCGCGCAGCGTCAGTTCCGGCTCGCCGCGCAGGACAAAGTCCAGCGTGGGAAAGGCCTCCATGGTCTCCAGGGGCATGGGCGTGACGTGGGTGCCAAAGGCGATGGTGCGGGCGCCCAGGCAGCGGGCCAGGAAGGCGCCGCGCATGTCGTTGGTCAGGGTCGGGGCGGTCACCTGGGTGACATAGTAGCGCTGGGCGCTTTCTCCGCCAGCAGCTTCTCAAAGTCCTCCCAGGTCATGCGGCCGGGGATGGCGTCGACGACTGCCACCGAGTAGTCCGGGTGGAGCAGGGCGGCCAGCTGGGCCAGGCTGACCTGGGGCCAGATCATGTTCTCGCGGCTGCGGCGGCCCACGCGGTGCTGGCTGCGGATCCAGATGCCGCCGTCGGGCGCGGGCGGATTGACCAGCAGCACGTCCACGGCCCCTTCGGGCCGGGCCGCCGTGGGCAGCTCTGTGCGCGCCTGGCGCACGTCGGGAAACTGAGCCTGGGGCAGCGGGCGTACCGGCCGGTTTCCCAGGTTCTCGTTGATCAGGCTCATAATGGGTTGAATTCTACCATAGTTGTGGGTTTACCACAAGTTCGAAGTTCGATGTTCGAAGTACGGTACTCTATGTGTGGGTCGTGCTCATCCCGTGCGCTGGGTCTTTCTAGGATCGGGATTGTTGCGAAGGTAGCGGATGAAGCCTCCAATCAGTCCTTTGGCCTTCTGGGACTGCTGGTAGAGTCGGTCGAACTCTTCTTGGGTGATGTAGGTCAGGTCCAGGGCGATGTAGAGGAGGGATTGGACTTCTGAGGCGGAGCGCCGGGCGAAACCGAGGAAGCGGATGGTTTCTCTGTTCGAGTCGCAATCAAAGCCCTCGGCGATGTTGGCCATGATGGAGATGGCAGCGCCTTGAATTTGATCGCGGAGACGATAGTCGCGGGCGAAAGGCTCCTGCCGCGTGCTGGCGTATACCATCTGTACCAGCTCACGCGCAGCCTGCCAGCCCTTCAGCTCCTCAAACCGCTCAATCGCCATATCCTCCTCGAACCCCGAACCTCGACCATCGAACTTGAAACCTCGAACTTTGTACTAGAAATAGACCGGCCCTTCCGGCGGTGGATCGTCACCCGAAATGGTCTTCACCTCGCGCGCTGGGACGCCGGCGACGACCGTATGGGCTGGCACGTCCTTGGTAACGACCGCGCCGGCAGCGACGACGGCGCCACGGCCGATGTGTACCCCATCGGTGACGATGGCGCCGGCGCCGATCCAGACGTCATCCTCGACGGTGATGCCCTGGGCCGTGATGCCCTGGTCGATGAAAGGCCGTTCGGGGTCGGAAAACACGTGGTCCACGGCGGCCAGTTGAACCAAGGGCGAGGTATAGACACGGTCGCCGATGGTGATGCCGCCCTGGCCGCGCAGCACGTTAAACTCGCCGATGAGGCTGTCGCGCCCGATCTTGATGCCGGCGTGGGGCAGGTCGCGAAAGTTGTAGACGTGCAGTTCGGCGTGGTGCATCACCAGGGTATTCTCGCCGATCTCGATGCCGCCGGGGCAGGCGTGCAGGTACACGCCCTCATCCAGGTAGACGCCCTTGCCCAGGCGTATCTGGCCGGCGAAGCGGATGCGCACGCCGCGCTCGATGGCGACCGTGCCCTCTAGCCTCATGATGAGCCGGTAGGCCAGGGCGCGCAGGCCGATGCCGGCGATGGTGGGTATCCAGCCAAAGAGCGACAGGATCAACTGTTCCCAGAGATAGCGCCGCAGGCTGCTGGCCTGGCGGGAGAGATAGAGACGAGGGCTGTGGCTGACGGTCATGGGCGAAGAGTGGTCGACAGTGCCAATCCGACCTCCTTGACTAGGGCAGGGATCGCTGCTATAATCATGATTGTGGCGTACGTTATTCCGATAGGGAGGGAATCCCAATGTCTGCAATCACACTGGTTTCCCCTACTGAGCGTCCTTTGAAGGCCTTGGTAGAGGCGGCGCTCGAGAACGAACTGCGCTTGTTGCACGCCGGTATCTGGCGGACTGAAGAACGCCTGCAGAGCTTTGAGTCCAAGTACGGACTCTCTTCCAGCGCGTTCCTCCGACGGTACGAGAACGATGAACTGGCCGAGAGTCTGGACTATGCAGAGTGGGTAGGTGAGATGCGCTTGCTCACGCGCTTGCGTGAAAAAGCTCACACTCTGCAGGAGATCCAGATTGAGAATTGAAGCCTACCCTCATCACAAGCACGACGCCGAGGAACACAAGGTCGTGGCGTCAGCAGCCCCGGACTTGGCCGCTGTGCTCAGGGAGATCGAAGGTCTGGTAATCTTACCCTGATACGAACAGCTAGTGGCTCTCTGCCGCCTGCCGCATCCATTCCGCCCGCTCCTCATCCCCAATGTGTTCGTACCAAAAGATCCGCGCATCGAGCTGGCCCTGATCTTTGTTTACGCCGGCCCATAACTCCCGTCCCTCCTCCAGACGCCCGTTGGCGATGAGGGCCTCGCCGTATAGCTGGCGCGTGGTTGCGCTCTCGGGTTCGGCGGCGTAGGCGGCCTCCAGGTGGGCCAGGGCACTCCCGTACTGGCGCAACGACAGCTCGATCATGCCCAGGCGCCGGTTGGCGGTGGCGTTGCCGGGGTCGAAGGTCAGCGCGCGCTGGAACTCGGCCACGGGCTGGCTCAGATCCACCTGGCGGCGTACCTCGTCCTGGATGGGCCATTCGGGCCAGGCATAGACGCCCAGCTCAGCCTGGCTCTGGTGCACCGCGCCCAGGTTCGAAGAGATCCGCGACAGCACAGGCCCGCGAAGCAGTAGCGCCAGGCCTATCAGCAGGATGAGGCCGGCGGGCAGGATCCACGATAGCCAGCGAGCCGCTGGCTTGCGCAGCCGCAGGAAGGGTACGGCGAAGGCCAGGGGTACAAAGAGCAGCAGGACGCCGCGGCTGCCGTACAGGACGTCGTCCACCAGGCCGTGGACGAGGATGATCACCAGGCTCAGGGCCGCCGCGCCCAGCGCGCCCCAGCCGGAGCGAGGCCCCCGGCGCAAGAGCCCCCGCCAGACGGCAACGGCAAAGAGGATCCACATCCAGAGCAGGGCCAGCAGGGCCAGCAGGCCCTGCTCCACGGACACGTTGAGATAGAGGTTGTGGCTGTGGACCGTGTAGCCCACGTGGCTCAGCAGGACATAGGTGGAGTAGAGCATCTGGAAGCCGCCCAGGCCGGCGCCGATGACCGGATAGTCACGTACCAGGCTGGGAGTGCTGCGCAGCAGTTCCGCCCGGCCGACGGCGGTGTTCTCGCCCGGCAGGGCCTCCATGGCCGCTGTAATGCCGCCCGGCCAGACGAGCACAGCGACCAGGACGATGCCCAACGCACCGGCGGCCAGGCCCGCGAAGAGCCAGCCCTGTCTCTTCCTGCTACCGGTACTGAGCAGGCCGGCAAACGCCCACAGGAGGGCCAGCAGCAGTGCGGCGCCCAATGCGATCCAGGCGGCCCGCGATGTGGTCATGGCCAATCCAACAAGGGTGACTGCCAGAGCGGCAATCGCCGCCGCCAGGGCCAGCCGCTGTCTGGCCGCGCCTGGTTGTTGGGCCCGCTGGAGGTCCCGCCAGGACTGAACCGCCGCCAGCCCGGCATAGGGCACAGTCATGGCCATCAGGCCGCCCGCGACGTTGGGATGGAGGCGGTGGCCGGGAAGCCGCGGCAGCGGCGCCTGCAGGGCCCGTCCCAGCGCAGCGAGCGCCGGGATCTTGGCCGGATAGGCGTCCCAATCGTTGGTGAGCAAAAAGTAGGCCGCGATGCCTGTTCCCAGGAGGGCCAGGAGCCAGACCCGGACCCGGGGAACCGGTTCGGCGTTGGCAAAGGCATAGAAAAGGAGCACCCCACCCAGGATCTGCCAGAATTTGGGCCAGGCGGCGGCACGGTCATAGGCGGCCCAGACGGCGACGCCGGCCGTGATCAGAAAGATCAGGAGGGGCAGGTCAAAGGCCGTTCGTTTGGTGGGCTGCCCCGTATGGACAAAGCGGATGGCCCAGGGCGCCAAGGCCAGAAGCAGCGGCCAGGGCCCTGCGCCGGGTAGAACGTACCAGA
Source organism: uncultured Chloroflexia bacterium (assembly GCA_963783445.1). Taxonomy (GTDB): domain Bacteria; phylum Chloroflexota; class Anaerolineae; order JAAYZQ01; family JAAYZQ01; genus CAWANP01. Next base: position 178,274 of record CAWANP010000006.1, read on the forward strand.
TTCCGCCAGCTACAATGGCACAGGTCAGATCGAGATAGCAGAGCCAGTCGGGTGCAACTTCAGTGTGTTTGGGCATGGGTTAGCTTCGGTGGGCTGTAGCCTTGGGTGTTCATCAGCACAAGGTGCCGTTCTGCGTCTGTGTCAGAAACTCGTTCCTCGCGGTGCCGTCATCCCGAGTGTTCCATGTCGCGGGACGGTACTCGATGTGGCAGAAACTCGCTCCTCGGGCAGTCGTCATCCTGAACGAAGTGAAGGATCTCCGGGTTGTGCGCAGTGAGCTTCCCTTTCGTGCTCTTCGATGACTCGGGGCACGCTCCGCCGTTCTGACACAATTCCTGTATCAGAATCGGCGTGGGTTCTGCCCTTCCGGCAGTGTTCCGCTGCCGGAGGGGCTCTTGGTTTCTTGCCGCAGCGCAGGTTCCTTGTACAACCTGACGCACGGTAATCCGGGCCTGACGCGCTTCAATCCTGGTCTGACGCGGGTCAGATGGCTGGCGGAATTGCGGCGGATGGGCGCCTACTGGCGCTCGAGGACGGCTCTGGCCTTGTGGGTGTCAAAGCTGCGGCCCGCTGGTGTTTTGCGCGCCGTGTCGTGGAGAGGTGTGTTCAGGAGATCCGCACCGCATAGCACGCGCAAGCCTTGATGGTCCGGCAGCGCATAGTAGTCTGTCTGTGTACACCGGCTATACCGGCCAAGCTCTGAAAAAGATATGGTTTGATCCTTAGAAATGCGGTCCCATGGTTCCTGCATCAGGCTCCTCGTGAATGCCGCTCCAGGACTGGAGCGGGCTGGCCAGAAGCTGTTGCCATCACTTGGGATTCCAGTGAAAGGTGACAATAACAAAGTTTTCCATATAAACTATGTGTTTTCACCTGTGGAACTATTGTATCATGGTGAGGCTGTTTGCTCTATCCCCTTTGCGGCGGAGATCAGGGTGTAAACTCTTTCCCCCTGTGTGCTAGTCTGTGCTCGTACCTGGGGTCTAGTCGGTGCAGCGCAAGCCGGGCCGAGACTAGGTCTTGCTCCGCGACGCTGCTGGTCCAGCGTTCTGCCGGGTTGGCTGGGTTCAGACGCTGGAGCGTGCCTGATACTCCCTTCGGGTCATGGGTCTGTTGCGCCGCTACTGGGGTGAAGGCCACGCCCCCTCTGCGGCTACCTCGGCCGCGCCTGCCCTGCTCTATACTTTTGACCGCCGGCGAGCAGGTGTGCTATAATGGCCGCGCCCAGCGCTATGGAGATGGAGAGCCTATGATGGATGGTACGCCAGACGTTCAGCACGATGCGGATATGCCCTACCGGATGATCGCGGATTTCGCCTATGACTGGGAGACCTGGGAAGGCCCTGACGGAACCCTCCGCTACGCTTCCCCCTCTTGCGAGCGCATCACCGGCTATCCCGCTGAAGCCTTTCTTCAAGATCCGCAGCTCTTTGAGACCCTGATCCTGCCCCCGGAGCGCGAGGTCTGGGCCAGCCACCGGCATAGCACCCAACAGGGCGAGCCAGGCGAGGTGCAGTTCCGCATACGGCGGTGTGATGGCGAGACGCGCTGGATTCGAGCACATGTGCCAGCCTGTGATGGATGCCCAGGAAGGCTTTCTGGGCTACCGGGCCAGCAACCGCGATATCACCCAGCGCAAACTTGCCGAAGAAGAACTGCGGCGCTATCAGGAAAACCTCGAGGAGCTGGCCGACGAGCGTACGGCCGAGCTGGCCGAGACTAATGCGGCGCTCAGGAAAGAGATAGCGGGACGAAGGCGGGCGGAGGAGGCGCTGCAGCGCAGCGAAGAGCGGTATGCGCTGGCTCAGCGAGCCGCCAACGTCGGAAGTTGGGACTGGAATATTCATACCGGCGAGCTGTTCTGGTCCGAGCAGGTCGCGCCTATGTTCGGGTTTGGCGGTGGGGGCTCTGAGGCGACCTATGAGGCGTTTTTGGAATGCGTCCACCCCGAGGACCGCCAGCGAGTGATGGATGCCGTTGACGCCTGCATTGAGGAGGGAGCGGCATATGCCATCGATCACCGCGTCGTCTGGCCGGATGGGAGTGTGCGCTGGGTCTCAGAGACCGGAGATGTTATCCGTGACCAGGCCGGTCAGGGCGTTCGGATGCTGGGTGTGGTCCGCGACATCACCAGCCGGAAACAAGCGGAGGAATCGCTGCGAGCCTCGGAGCAACTCCTTCAATCCGCCCTCGACGCGCTCTCGGCCAATATCGCCATTCTCGACGGACGGGGTACCATCCTCTCTGTCAATGCCTCGTGGCGGGCTTTTGCACTGGAAAATGGCCTGTCGTGGGCGGACTATGGGGTGGGAAGAAACTACCTGAAGGTGCTCGCGCCGGCCCGGGGAGAGGCGGGGGACGGGGCTGAGCGGCAGCGCGAGAATCAAGGCGTTGATTTCGGGCGAACTCGACCAGTTCCGGCTCGAGTATGCATGCCACAGCCCCACCGAGAAGCGGTGGTTCCTGATGCGCGCCACGCGTTTCCTGGGCAACGAAGGCACGCGCGTAGTGATCTCACATGAGGATGTCACCGAGCGCAGGCTGGCCGGAGAGGCGCTGCAGGCCCAGTCCGATAAATTGGGCCAGCGGGTCAAAGAGCTGAACTGCCTCTTTGGGATCTCGCACCTGGTGGAGCAGCCGGGCATCTCTTTCGAGGAGATTCTCCGGGGGACCGCTGAACTTATCCCCAGGGCGTGGCAGTACCCCGAGATCTGCGGTGCGCGGATTGTCCTGGATGGGCAGGAATTCAAGACCGCGAATTTCCAAGACACAGATTGGTGCACGGCGCAGCCTGTTTCAGTCTATGGCGTGCCGGTGGGCAGCATCGAGGTTTGCTACCTGGAGGCGGTGCTGCCAGCCGGCCAGAGGCCCTTTCTCGATGAGGAGATCGACCTGCTGCGGGCCATTGCCCAACGTCTGGGCCGGATCGTCGAGCGTGTGCGCGCGGCGGAGGACCTGCAGACAGCCAAGGAAGCGGCCGAAGGGGCCATGCGCCGGGAAGAGGAGCGCAGATGGGAGGCAGAGCGGCGGGGCCAGATAGCCGAAAGCCTGGCGGGGGTTCTGGCGGCGCTGAACTCTAGCCAGAGCCTGGCCGAGGTCCTGGATCTGATCGCGATGCAAGCCAGGGTCCTGCTTGGGACACGCGCGGTTGGCATTTATAGCCTGGAAGATGAGGCTGGCACGCTGGCCATCCAGGCGGCGCAGGGCCTGCTGGTCGCCTACGTGGCCGGCACGAACACGCCCATCGGCCAGGGCGCCCTGAGACAGGCCATGGTTTCACGCCAGCCGGTAGCGGTACCCGACGTGAGCGCGGCGCTGGTCAGCGGCGCCGACCTTGTATTCGACGCCGAACGCCGGGCCCGGGCCGGGTATTGGGCGAATGTGTATCAGGCCCTGCTGGCTGTGCCCATCACGATGCAGGACAAGATCTATGGGGGCATGCTGCTTTACTATGGCCAGCCTCGGCGCTTTTCTGAGGAAGATGTCGAGCTGGCGGTTCTCTTTGCCGACCAGGCGGCCCTGGCGGTGGAGAACGCAAGGCTGCGGCAACAGGTTGAGCGGGCCGCTGCGACGGCCGAGCGCAGTCGCCTGGCACGCGAGTTGCACGATGCGGTCACGCAGACGCTGTTTTCGGCCAGCCTGATCGCAGAGGCCCTGCCCCGCGTGTGGGAAGCCCATCCAGATGAGGGACTCCGCGGTCTTGAAGAGTTGCGCGAGCTGACGCGTGGGGCGCTGGCCGAGATGCGGACCCTGCTGCTCGAGCTGAGGCCGGCGGGCCTGGCGGAGAAACCCCTGGGCCAGCTTCTCCGCCACCTCACCGAGGCCATGACCAGCCGGACCCGCGTACCCATTGGCCTGACGGTGGAGGGGCACAGTCTGCTGCCGGCAGACCATCAGATCGCCCTGTACCGAATTTCCCAGGAAGCGCTGAACAATATGGCCAAACATGCGAGGGCCAGCCGGGTATCCGTAGAGTTGCGCTGCCAGCCGGACCGGGTGACGCTCTGCGTGGCCGACGATGGCTTCGGTTTCGACCCTGACGAGGTCCGGCCAGACAGGTTTGGTATGGGCATCATGCGCGAGCGGGCCGAGGGCATCGGCGCCCTCCTGGGCGTGAAGAGCCAGCCGGGGCAGGGCACCCGGATCATGGTCGACTGGCAACAGGAGAGGGAGTGAGGTTTCAGTGGGAGAAGAAAATCGCGTGCGCGTAATGGTGGTCGATGACCACACGGTGGTCCGCAGTGGTATCCGGTATTCGCTGCTGGCCTTTGAGGATATTGAACTGGTAGCGGAGGCTGGGAGTGGTCCCGAGGCTCTGCGGCTGTGTGCCGAGGCCCGGCCAGAGGTCGTTCTCATGGACATGATGATGCCCGGCATGGATGGTGTGGCCACAACGAAGGCAATTCTTTCAGAGCATCCGCAGGTGCGGATCATTGCGCTCACCAGCTTCCAGGAGGGGAGCCTCGTGCAGGATGCCCTGCAGGCCGGGGCCCTCAGCTACTTGCTCAAAGATGTGGACATGGATGAGTTGGCCGCCGCCATCCGCTCCGCCTCGGTAGGGCAGGCGAGACTCGCACCCGAAGCGGCCCAGGCCTTGGCAGGGGCTGTGGCCCATCCCCTTGATCTGGGCGGTGACCTGACCGGGCGAGAACGGGAGGTACTGGCGCTGATGGTTGAGGGCAAGAGCAACGCCGAGATCGCTCAGGAGTTGGGGGTCAGCCTATCGACGGCCAGGTTCCACGTCAGCATCATCATCGACAAGCTGGGGGCCGCCAACCGCACCCAGGCGGCTACTCTGGCTGTGAGGCATAGCCTGGTACCCTAGCAGACGGCATCCCGAGTACCCCGACTGGCAGGTGATCTCCTCAGGCGCAAAGAGCGCTCGAGGAGATTTTCTTTTGGGCGCAAGCGCGAGTGGCCGGCCATGTCGATCCCTGGCGATCTGGTTCATCCAAGCGCGCAGGCTGGTACGGTATGGCCTCGGGCAGAGCTTGTACATTCGTACAGGCTGGGACCTGGACGAATGTACAGGGAAAAGACTGTACGAATGCCTGATGCGGAAGGCTTCGGTCCATGATATACTGGCAGCAGTCGCATGAAAGAACCTGCATCTGCAGATGCAGCCGCAGCCCTGTGATGGACGGAACAGATTCTTGGGTGCAAGTGCGACCGGCAAGTGGCTTTTGAAAGGGTAGGTACCTATGGGCAACAATACGGAGCTGCGCATCCTGCTCGCGGATGGTGATGCTCGGGTCCGCTCAGCACTGTACACACTGCTGGCACAGGAAGCCGAGCCAATTGTGGTCCGTGAATGCCCGGACATCGGATGCCTGGCGGTCGAGATCAAGGGCTTTGAGCCTGACGTAGTGCTGCTGGATTGGGAGCTTCCCGGCCGGCCGGCTGCTGCGCTGCTTTTTGCCTTCCACGGGCTGGAGTCAAAGCCCAAAGTGATCATTCTCAGTGCTCGCCCGGAGACAGAAACAGCGGCCATGCGCGCAGGTGCTGACGCTTTCGTTAGCAAAGGCGAGTCGCCTGAACAGCTCTTGACTGTATTCCGCGAGCTGGTACGGGGCTTGGGTGGGAACGGTGGCAACTAGACGAAAATTGGCGTCTGAGGTACAATACTCGCAGCGCATGTCTGCTCACGCTGGGATCCGTCTGGACAGGTCTCCAGACTTGGCAGTCCTAGAGACAAGATTGAGCGACTGTTTTTACTTATCAGAAGACAAGGGAGGAAAGGTAAAATGTCGAATCTGATTGTAATCCTGTTTGACAACGTGGAAGAAGCGGGCCAAGTCCGCGAGACCCTGCGCTCGGCGCAGCGAGAGAACTATCTCAGCCTCGATGACTCGGCTGTGGTGGTCAAGGATGAGGATGGCAAGATCCACGTCAAGAATGAGATGGACCGCGGGGTCAAGATCGGCGCGGTCGGTGGCGGCATGCTTGGCCTGCTGCTGGCCAGCGTCTTTTTCCCGATTGGTGGGTTGATCATCGGCGCCGTTGGCGGCGCGCTGGTGGGCAAGGCATTTAACACGGGCATCGACCAAAAGTTCGTCAAGGACGTGGAAGCAGAGATGCAGCCAAGTACTTCGGCCATCTTTTTCATCGTCCGCGAGGCGAACGCCGACATGGCTGTTGCCGCTCTCAGGCCCTACAAGGGCAAGGTGCTCCAGACAACCCTTCCCGAGGAAGATGAAGAAGAACTGCGCCGGATCCTGAAGAAAAAGATCTAGGGGAACTGTGCGGCCAAGCCCTGGAATCTGTCGAGGACCTGCAGCGGCGAAAGGCGTTAAGATCCTTGACGCTGCCGTTTTGGTCAAATGGAACGGATACAGGATGGCGAGCCGGAAGGATGGGGCCTCTGTGCAACGACCGGCGCAGCTCTTCAGCAGGTTCCGCTCTCCAGGTATGTTCGGTGGGGAGTCCAGGCCCAGTCCTGTCGGAAGCTCTGCCGCGGGCGAACCTGCGGGACGCTTAGGCTCCGACTTTGCAACTGTCGGGGTGATTGCTGGCTTGGCCGCTCGCATCAGTTGACAAGAATCGCAGTTTCCAGTATAATATGCGCAGGCAGTTTGGCTATCGTTGCCAACAGACAGAAAGGAGGGGTGCCTATCGATCAGTCCGGCGCAGTAGTATTGTTTTCCCCGTAGTATTGCAGGCGAATTCTATCACAACAGGTTTTTTCAAGGAGGAAATCAAATGAGTGCAGAAGCAACAAGTCTAGAGACCAAGGCTCGCCCTTGGGGATGCATCCTTGTCGAGGGTATTCTCGCTGTCGTCATCGGTGCCATTCTACTCTGGGCACCGGCCAAGACCAAGGTTGATACCTACCAAGTCCTGGTGGCGGTTCTGGGCCTCTACTGGGTCATCACGGGTATCATGACCCTCGTCCACATGTTCCAGGATCACACCGCCTGGGGCTGGAAGCTGTTTATGGGCGTCATTAGCATCATCGCTGGCGCCTACGTCTTGATGTATCCAGTGGCCGCCGGCTTGGCCCTGCCCAAGATCTTTGTGCTGGTGCTGGGCCTCTCGGGCATCTTCCAGGGAATCCTCATGATTATCATGGCATTCAAGGGAGGCGGCTGGGGAATTGGCATCCTGGGTGCCCTGATGCTTCTCCTGGGCATCTACCTCACAGCCAACTGGGGTATGCTAGGGATGGGCCTGGCCTTCCTCTGGGCCGCGGCGATCACAGCCATCATAGGCGGCATGCTCTGATTTTCATCGCCTTCAAGCAGAGATCTGCTTGACGCCGCTCACCCCGTAAGCGCCAGGGCGATGGGGACCCCTGACAATTATACATTGCCCTGGTTGGTGGGCTCGGTAGAAAAGACAGGGAGGGGCGGAGCTTGATTGCTCCGTCCCTCTTTTCTATGGAATGTGGACATCTTTGGCGCCATGGTCAATGGGTTCCACCAGCAATGAAGAATACCCCATTCTTCGCACTAACTCTTTGCGGTGGGCATGGACTCCAAGATTGCCCCCGATACAAGAGGCTGGCGCAAGTCTCCCAATATCTGGGGGATTAGTGATTGACGCCATCCTACCTGTAGTGGCAACCTCTGGAGTCCTCCACAGGATCATTGTATCTCGGTTAGTCTTGCGAATCCATCAGAATCGCCCCGACTTTTCTTCGCACAAACTCTGTGCTGCCAGTTGGCCGCCTGGGGTTACCGCACAGACCAGGATGCTTCCTGGTCTCCGTTTCTTCCCGAATCTGTAGGAAGATGGTGGCTCGGCATCTGCCCTGAGGCGATCATTGTCCAGCCTCAAGGACCTATGCTCGGCCATCGTGGTCTTTTTTCGCCTTCGGGGCCATGTAGAGGTATACTGGAGCCAGGGAGTACCCAAGACTGATCCGAGAGGGGCCGATGGCGAATGTGAGTCCGGCTACACCGGAGCCAGAGCAGGAATGGGATAGAAGAGCAGCAAGAACAGTTCTCGATCCTCAAAGCTTTCTTGACCACCGTCCACCACTTTTTTGGCCGTTTCGACGATCTCTTTCAGTCTGTTGACGACCCTCGTGTACCTGAACTCATCATCTACCCCCTGGCTTCCCTGACCTTCGCTGGTGTCTTGATGTATCTCTGTCGCCTGGGCGCACGGCGGCAGGTTGCCCATATGTTTCGCAACAACGGACCCTCCGAGACCAAGTTTCAGGCTCTGTTTGGCACAGATACCTGTCCTCACGGCGATACCCTTAATGAGGCGTTTGGTCGACTGGACCCCGACCAGGTGCAGGCCGTCGTCACCGATATGGTCAGGACCTTGATTCGGAAAAAGGTGCTGGATCGTTATCGCCTGCTCGATCACTATTTCGTGATCGCCATCGATGGCACCGGTCGGCTCACTTTCCCCGAGCGACACTGCCCCCACTGCATGACGGTGACTCACAACGGCAAGACGACCTACTATCATCCGGTGTTGGAAGCCAAGCTGGTGCTGCCCAACGGCTTTGCCTTCTCCATCCTGACCGAGTTCATCGAGAACCCAGGAGAGAATCCGACCAAGCAAGATTGCGAACTCAAGGCCTTCTACCGCCTGGCCGAGCGGCTGAAAGCAGGAATTCCCCCGCTTGCCCATCTGCCTGAGTCTGGACTCTCTCTTTGCCGGCGGCCCCACCATGAGCATCTGTGAGAAGAACAACTGGAAGTTCATGATCGTGCACAAAGAAGGAGATATCCCTTTCGTTCACAAGGAATTCGAATCGCTTTTGCCGCTTACTCCTGAAAACCACTTCACCTTTCTCACCGGTCCGCAGGGCAAGACCCGCCAGGAGTACCGCTGGATCAACGACATCTCCTACACGGATTCGGAGAAGAAGAAACACACGGTTGCTGTCCTGGAGTGTGTGGAAAACAAACCGATCCAAGCAGCCCAGCCAGACCAAGACCACGCGCTTCAGCTGGATCACCAATTTCACCCTCAAGGCCAAGCAAGTCATCGAGTTAGCCAACCAAGGAGGACGTATACGCTGGAAAATCGAGAATGAAGGCTTCAATGTCCAGAAGAACGGGGGGTTCGACCTGGAACACGCTTACACCACCCATCCTATCGCCAGCAAGGTTTTCTACCTTCTCTTGCAGATTGCCCACCTGCATCGCCCAGTTGATCGAGAGGGGCAGCTTGTTTCGCCAGGCTTTCCCAGCAGGCGTGGGCTCGGCCAAGAACATCGCTTTCCGCCTGCTGGAAGCGTGGCGCAATCTGCGCCTGAGCACTGACCAGATTCAGGAGATCCTGGACGTACGCCTCCAGATTCGGTTTGCTCCACCTTAGCTGGTCCTCTCGTTCCAGGCCGTAACCCTCCCAATCTAGCTTTTTCCTTCTTTCCCCAGCAAGCTGTTTCGCTGCCATAGGTTCTCCCTGCCTCTATTTGCAGCTCGACCTTCCATCGACGGTCAATCAACCCCTGACTATCCCGTGGCGATGTCCAATCTCCTCGTATTCTTCGGCGGGTTCCACACTGGTTCTTGCACTTGTTGTGAAAACCGGGTATAATGACCGAACTGACACCGGGGCCGTTTGAGCCCGCGCTGTTCGCAATGGGCTCCCGACCTGGATCTGTGTTTGCGCTCTGATGACTGGGTCCGAGGTAGCTATCGATCTGGGCATCGCCAACGACGAGATGGCACAGCAACTGCGGCTGGGGCATGTCGGCCATTCATGTTGGTCGGGCAGTCTGGCCGGCCCGGCTCCCGGCAGGGTGGCGCTTTTTATCTGGGCAATCCTCCGCAAGTGCGGACTGGATGTTGAAAGGTACTGGCTGATCTGCATGCAAGTGGACAGCGGTAAATAGAGACCTGCCGGGGGACTTGAGCAGCCGTAGGCTGGTTGAAAACGGAGGAGAGAAAGGTCCCATGGTGATGGAGGACCGCCTATTCGAGAGTAAGGGCCGGGTCGCTGTTCACATGGCGCCGAGAAAGGTATCGGTGCCTCCGGGGGGAGCGTGTCTGTACCCCTGGTCTTGCTTAACGGTGGATCAGAAGCTGATTTCTTCAAGCTATCTGTGCAGGGCCTGCCTTCCAACTGGGTGTCGCTGCCCTCACCCGTGGTGCGGATCCGGGAAGGGGAACAGAGGGATGTGACTCTGCTCATCCAGCCACCCGATTCCAGCCAAATTCCTGCCGGCCGTCACCCCCTCGTTGTTCGGGTGGCCAGCCATGCCGTTCCAGAGGACGTGGTGGAGCTGGAGGGCACGCTGACCGTGGCCACGATTGAGGTGGATGGCCCGGTTGGCCTGCTCTTGGCCTCAAACACCTTTTCGGCCATCCCTGGCGAGCGTACCAGCGTCCCGGTGGTCGTGCTGAACCAGGCTGCCAAAGACGACATTCTTCAGTTGGCCGTAGATGGGATTCCAGGCAATTGGGTGTCTTATTCACAGGCATTGGTCCCGCTGGCTCCCGACCAGGAGAAAGAGGTCTCAATCGCTATCCAGCCGCCTCCAGGAACTGAGAGCCGGGCTGGGCGCCACCCTTTCAGGATCCAGGTAGCCAGCCAGGTGAATCCGGAGGATGTGGCCGAGGCCGAGTGTGTGCTCACGGTGGCGACCTATGCAGCTTTTGCGGCTGTGCTGGACCCGATTTGTACCGAGGCTGGGGATCCCACACGAATTACCATTGAGAACTTGGGCAACTACCAGCAGATTTTTGGCCTGATGTGGCGCAGCCTGAACGATGAAGTGGCCTTTGAGGCCAGTGCGACTCGCGACGTGCGCATCCCTGCCGGCCGAACAGAGACGGTCGAGCTGCAGGCCACGCCCCGCCGCCGGCCGCTGATCGGCGGGGAGATGAGCCATCCCTTCACGGTTCGGGTGCGGTCGGCCGATCACGAGGTACAGGATCTGCGAGGCGAAGTCATTAGCAAGGCACGGGTCCCAACCTGGCTGGTTCTGATTGTGCTCGTCCTGGTTCTGGCCCTGGCCTGCGTGTCGGTCCTTGTCCTGTCCGGAGCGGATCTGCCTGAGCTGAGCCCGGCTTTCCCCGCGGCTTCATCGTTAATACTGGAAGGGGCTGGGCCGCCTGCGGTGGAGCCTGTCACGAGCATAGAGCGATGGCCGCATGCTTTCGAGCAGGGTAGATTGACAAACGGCCGCACTGATAGTAGAATGGTTTGGTACCTGCAGTCATCAATAGGATTATAGAGGAGACGAGTGACCAATATGACGAAGAAGCCCCAAGAAGCTTCCAAAGAGCGAGGCTGCTGGTTGACCGGCTGGCTGATCCTGATGCTGATCCATGGCATCATTTCCTCGCTGCTCATCTACTCCCAGCGGAACCAGGAGGGCGGCGATCAAAGTATCTGGCTGGGCCTGCTGCTGCTTTCGTCCATCGCCATCATCGTAGCTGCCGTTGCCATTTGGTATTGGCAGCGCTGGGGCCTGATTCTGTACGCCATCGCGATTGGCGTCAGCATCGTCGCGGGCCTAATCCTGACCGCTACGCAGTTGTGGGTCTTTCACGAGATCATCCCTTTGGTCATACTGGGCTTTTTGGTCAAGGACAAGTGGGCCTACTTTGGCATAGACACGAACTAGCGCGAGACCGGCGTCCAGCATGCTCGGTCTCGCGTTTTGAGTTGCGCGCCCTCGGAATGTCTGGCCAGGATAGGATTGGAGGCAGGTGCTATGAATGATACAGGTGACCACAACGGCTCCCCGGTCCAAGGGCAAGGGGATGCCGCTGGGCAACAGGAGGGCCAATCGGCTCCGAGCGGCTCCACGGCACCCTCTCCAGACACCGATACTCAGGCAGGCTCTCAGGCTCAATCCCTGAGTAAGGGGCCCACTCCCCGCCCAAGCACAACCCGGCGGGAATGACATGGAACTCTTGTACCGTTTTCTGGTCGGCATCCTGGTCTTTGGTTCCGATGAGCTGATGCAGCGCGTCCGAGAGACCCAGCAGGACATCGACGAGACATTCCCCGCCTATGCAAAGACCGGCGCGGACCTGAGCGATGCCTCAACGGCGGAGCTGCTGCGCTACTTGACCGTCGGCCTGCTCGGACGCGGGCAGAGGAAGATAGCCAGCGGGGTTCGCAGCGGCCTCCAAGCCTCCCTGAGCACAACGAGCTGGGTTCTTGGCAAGCTGGACCGGCTGACCGACAACCCTTTGGCGCGTCCCGTGCGGAATCCCATAGAGTCCCGTCTGAAGAGTTGGGGACAGGAAGCCGGCGTTGTCATCCGTGAAGGCCACCAGGAGGAAGTCACAGGCCGCCTGCTGGCCCAGGAGACGATCGGGGAGATCACGGATGACATGATTGACTGGATCTCCCAGAACCCTGAACTGATGCGGGCAATCAAGGAACTGATCGGGCAGCAGAGTGTGGGGATTGCAGGTACGATGATGGACAACGCTCGCCAGGTCACAGTAGTGTCCGATGACGCAGTAGAGGGTGTGGTTCGCAAGTTCCTGCGACGCACACCTCGGTCTGCCCTGCCTCCGTCGCCCCTGGCGGGCCAGCCCCAAGACATGTATGCGCCCGAGACGGCGGCCCAGGTGGTGGACCATGACAGCAAATGATCAGACACCCCGGCCGATTGCTCTGGGACAATACGCCGGTTTCATTACGCGCCTGATTGCCTGGCTCATTGACTCGCTGATCGTGGCCGGCGTCATCACCGTGGTGGCCGCCATCATTGGTTTTGTCGAGCAGGCTTTTGGCATTAACGACTGGCTGGGTCTCGGGGAGCACACCTCGCTGCTCCTGGTCATTATTGCCGGGGTAGTCGGGCTGTCTATCTACCTGTTTTACTATCTCGGCTCCTGGATGCTGGCCGGGCAAACCCTGGGCAAGGCGCTCATGGGCGTGCGCATCGTTCGTACTGATGGCAACCGCCTCAAGATGGGGAATTGTGTCCGCCGCCTGGCTGGTTACTGGATCTCGGCCATCCTGTTCTGGGGCTATCTGTTGGTCCTCATCGACAGCCGGCGCCAGGCAGGCCACGACAAATTCGCTGGCACTTTTGTTGTGTATTCATGGCCAGAAACGAGCGAGGGTAGCAAGCCCATCCGCGATCGAGTGCGCCAGCACAGGGAAAAGCGAAAGGCCGCCCAGGCGGCTGCTGACAAGGACGAGAGTAGTCAGGCGGCCTGATCTAGCCGTTGTGTTTCATGGTATGGGCTGTAACTCCATGACAAGGAACCCCGGAGCTACTAGACATATCGTCATCCTGAGCGAAGCGAAGGATCTCGGCTAGGCATAGAATAAGATCCTTCACTTCGTTCAGGATGACAAGATCCTTCTATCCTGAGAGCGGCGCCGGGCAAGCCAAAAGAACAAGGACGAAGGACCAGCTATCGGTCCTTCGTCCTTGTTCTTTTGTCAGGCAGCCATCGAATAGGTAGCTGCCGGCTATCGCACAGGCGGCTGGCCGCGTCCTGCGCTAGCCCAAGAGCAAATAGGGGTTCTCTACCAACTGTTTGACCCGCTGCAGGAAGCGGGCCGCTGGCGCGCCGTCCACCAAGCCGGTGGTCAAAGACCAGACTTAGCGTCCACATCTGCCGGGCCACGATCTCGCCCTCGCGTACTACTGCCTTGGGCTGGATGCGTCCCGCGCCCAGGATGGCTGCCTCGGGCAGGTTGATGATGGGCGTGAAGGCGTCCACGTCGTACATGCCCAGGTTGGTGATGGTAAAGGTACCCCCGCTCAGGTCGTCGGGCAGCGACTTGCCCACCCGGGCTCTATCCACCAGCGTCCGGAACTCGGCGCCAAAGTCACGCAGGCCCTTCTGGTCCGCGTCGCGGATGACCGGCACCAGCAGGCCTCGCTCCGTGTCGACGGCCATGCCCACATTGACGAAGGGCAGGTGCTCCAGGACTCTTCCATCCTCGCTGAGGCGGGCGTTCATGTAGGGGAACTCGCGCAGCGCCCGGGCGACGATCACCGCCAGCAGGTCGTTGTAGCCGGGTGCAAAGCCCCACTCCTCGGTGACCGCGGCCTTGAGCTGCTCTCGCGCCTCCACAAAGGCCAGTGGCGTCGGCCTCGGTGACCAGGGTCACGCGGGCCGTTGCTGTCGTCGCTGGCCGCCATGCGCTGGGCGATGATGCCCCGCAGGCCCGGCCATCGGGACCTGCTGTATGCCTCGCTCCACAGGTGCAAGGGCCGGCAAACTGGCCGGAACCGTGACCGGCGTCTCAACCGCTGGCGCAGGAGGCTGGGCGGCGGCTTCTACATCCGCCTTGGTGATGCGCCCGCCCGGCCCGGTGCCTGCTACCGCGGCCAGATCCACGCCCAGGGCGCCGGCTGTCTTGGCGGCCACGGGGGTGGCCTTGGGCCTCGATGCCACGTGGTCCAGGACATCCTGCTCGACGATGCGGCCGTTGGGACCGGTGCCGGTTACCAGGGCCAGGTCGACATCCTGCGCCCGCGCCGTCTTGCGCGCCCGGGGCGAGGCAAAGATCCGGCCCGCGGACCGCACGGGGCCGGTCGCTGCGGCTGTTGTCGCAGGTGCGGCGATTTCATCTGCTGGTTCTTCCACGGCAGTCTCTGCAGCGGCAGCTTCTGCCGCCGCGGTCCCATAGGACGAGATATCCTCGTCGGCCGCTCGGGTAATGAGGGCCACCGGGGTCAGTACCGGCACGACTTGCCCTTCCGGCACCAGGATTTTGCGCAGAAAACCTCGCGCTGTGGCTTCCACGTCCAGGACCGCCTTATCCGACTCGACGGTAAAGAGCAGGTCTCCGCGTTTGATGGGATCGCCTTCCTTCTTGACCCACTCGACGACCGAGCCTTCTTCCATGGTTTGGCCCAGCTTGGGCAGAATGACTTCAGTGATCATGGCTCACTTCCCCTCTGTGTTGGCTTTGGCCAGGGCCGCAGCCGTGGCTTCCCAGTCGGCGACGAATTGGGCCACCCCTATCTCTGTCAGCGGATGGGTGATGGCCTTCTTGAGCGCAGTGGTGGGTACAGTCGCCACGTCCGCACCGATCACGGCCGCCTGGGTGATGTGAATCGGGTGGCGCACGCTGGAGGTGATGATCTTGGTGTCAAAGCCATAGTTGTCGAGGATGGTACGGATGTCGGCGATGACGTCCATGCCCTCGTTGCCGGCATCGTCCAGCCGCCCAACAAAGGGCGACACGTAGGTTGCGCCGGCTTTGGCTGCCAGGAGCGCCTGGTTGGCCGAGAAGATCAGTGTCACGTTGAAGCGTATGGCTTCCTCGGTCACGATCTGGCGCGCCTTTTCGAGGGGAGTGGCGCACTGGCCCTGCCAGGGGCAGCCACTGCAGATGCTTGCCGGGTCCGCATGGCGGCCGCGCAGCCCCTTGAGCGCCTTGAGCCCCTCCTCAATGAAGGGGATCTTGACCACGACATGGGGCGACCACTGGATGATTTGCAGCGCTTCGTCGATCATGTCCTGCGCGTCCGTACCGATCACCTCGGCGCTGACAGGCCCCTGGACCAGGTAGCAGACCTCCTGGACGACCTCTTTGTAGTCAGTACGCCCGACCTGGGCCATCAGACTGGGATTGGTCGTCACCCCGTCAATGATGCCCAGGCTTACCATTTCGCGGATTTCGTCGATATCGGCGGTATCTAGAAAGATTATCATTCACCGTCTCCTTTCTGAACACAATGTCGGATGAAGACTGACGACGGACGATGGACGGCAGGCGAACAATCCTGCGTCCTGTTTCCGGTCGTCTTGCGTCGCTCGCCTGTCGTCACCGAAGAACCTGGCGGATGCCGGCGATGATGGCTTCCACGTTGGGAATCGCCGCGTCCTCGAGGGTTTCGCTCATGGGCACCGGCACGTCGGCTGCTGCCACACGCACGACTGGCGCGTCCAGCCAGTCGAAAACTTCTTCCTGGATGCGCATGGCCAGCTCGCTGATGAAGGAGCCGGTCTTGTAGGCCTCAGTGAGGCCCACCACGCGCCCCGTCTTTTGCACCGAAGCGGCGATGGTCTCCATGTCCAGCGGCTTCAAGGTGCGCAGGTCGATGACCTCGACGCTGATGCCCTCCTCAGCCAGCTTTTCGGCGGCTTCCAGGGCGCGGTGCACCATGCGCGAGTAGGTGACCACCGTCACGTCTGTTCCCTCACGCTTCACGTCGGCCACGCCGTATGGGATTACATAATCTTCGTCAGGTACATAGCCCTCGACGCCGTAGAGCATCTTGTGTTCGATGAACATGACCGGATTGTCGTCGCGGATGGCCGCTTTCAGCAGTCCCTTGGCGTCATAGGGCGTGCTGGGCATGACAACATAGATGCCGGGAAAGTGCGTCCACAGGGCTTCCAGGCTCTGCGAGTGGTGGGCGGCGATGCTCCGTCCGGCTCCGCCCTCCGTGCGCAGGACAAAGGGCACGATGGTCTTTCCGCCAAACATATAGCGGTTCTTGGCTCCCTGGTTGGCAATCTGGTCCATGGCCAGCGGCGTAAAGTCGACGTACATGATCTCGGCGATGGGCCGCATGCCGGCCATAGCCGCTCCCACGGCCGCGCCGCCGATGGTGGCCTCCGAGATGGGCGTGTCGCGGACGCGTTCTGCACCAAACTCGTCGTACAGTCCGCGCGTCGCGCCATAGGCGCCGCCATAGAGGCCCACATCCTCGCCCATAATGAATACGCTGGGATCGCGCAGCATCTCCTCCCGGGCTGCTTCCACGAGCGCCTCGCGATAGAGGATCTTGCGCGTGTCCGGTCCGCCAACACGGCACTTTTCCCGGAGTTCGCGTTCCTTGGCATAATCCGCCTCAGTCCACTTGAAGGGCGCGTAGACAAAGTCCTCTACTTCTTCGCCGGGGGGCATGGCCGAATCGAGGGCAAACTGCTCGGCGTGGTTGATGGCGTCTTCCACCTGCTCCTCGAGGGCATCGATCTCCTCCTGGCTGCAGACGCCCGTTTTCACGAGCCAGTCCGAAAAGGTGGGGATTGGATCGCGGGCCCTCCAGGCGGCTTCCTCTTCCTTGGTGCGGTAGGCGCGAGGGTCCGAGCGCGAGTGTCCATACCAGCGATAGGCCTGGCACTCGATGAGGCTGGGGCCTTCGCCCCGGCGGGCGCGATCCACGGCCTCTCCGACTGCCTCTCGGACGGCCAGGACATCCATGCCGTCCACAACGATGCCAGGCATGTCGTAGGCGCAGGCCCGCTCGGCAATGTCTGCCTTGGCCGCAGCGTTGCTCAAAGGTACTGACATACCATACAGATTGTTCTCCACAATGAAAACCACAGGCAGGTCCCACAGTCCGGCCATGTTCAGCGATTCGTGGAAATTGCCGGTCTGTGACGCACCGTCGCCAAAGAAGCAGAGGACGACCCGATCGGTACCCTGCATCTGTTCCGCCAGCGCGGCCCCGGTGGCTACCGGGATGTTGCCGCCCACGATACCCGTGGCGCCCAGGTTGCCCTTTTGCACATCGGCGATGTGCATCGAACCGCCCCGGCCCAGGCAGTAGCCGGTCTCCCGGCCGCATAGTTCGGCCATCATTTTGTCATAATGTTCCTGTTTCGCCTCTTCGGTCTTGGCGATGACGGCCCCCCGGGCGTGGCAGTGCCCGTGGCCGCGGTGGCTACTGGTGATGAGGTCGTCGTCGCGCAGGACCGAGACGGCGCCAACGGCGATGGCCTCCTCGCCTGCGTAGAGGTGCGAAGCGCCCTTGATGATGTTGCGCCCCAGCAGGTCATAGACCCGGTCTTCGAACATGCGGATCTCCCACATCTGTCGTAGCATGTCTAGGGCCTGTTCTTTGCTCACTCCATGGTCTTCCGAAAGCTGTTCAGTTCTCTCTTCAGGCATTTTTTCTCCCTGTACTCACTTGGATTTCCTGTGTAATTGAACGATTCCTCGCTTGCCATTGATCAACCAGGTGGGATCCTCTTCCGCCAGCGCTTCCGCCTGGCCAGGCGCCAGGCCCACCACGATTTCTCCCTTCAACGTGCGCAACACCAGAAAGGGCGCTGGGAAATAGTTGGCAACGCTGTCCATCTCTGTATCGTACGGCCAGTGGCGATCGCTCAGCAACCGCCGGTAGTTTACGTCCCCTTTGATGATCACCAGGTCGGATGAACTCAGTTCCTGGCGCAAAGACGCTGGCATCTGGTCGAACATCAAACCTGTGGTCCAAAAGGGATCCTCCTCGAGCAAGAGCCTGCCCGAAGCCAGATGCTGCTCCAGTCGCCCTCCCAGTGGCTCTGCCGGAAGAAGCGCTGCAAGCTGGCTCACGTCCTGGGGCATCGCATCGGAGACAAAGAAGGGCCGGTTCTTGAGGTGAAAGACCACCTTGCGCGTCCAGCCCTGCCTCAACAAAAAGTCGGCCAGCGCCAGGTCAAAGAGCAATTCAAGTCCTGCGTTGTCATTGATGAAATCGACGCGGCCCACACCGGCTGACAGCAGGCCGGCCACCTGTTCCGTGTGATCGATGAGGATGTTGTGGCGCTCCCGGTGGGTGGCCACACCTCCCTGGGCTTGCTCGCGAATGGTATAGTTGCTCAGATCGGCGCGATTGCCCCACAGGCAGGAGTGGAGGTAGGCCACAAAAAGTTCTTCTGGCGAAGCACCGGGAAACTGGCCCCAGTTGTCTGCCAGCCAGGCAACAGCGGCCTGGGCCTGCTTCTGTTTCTGCAGCCCGAAAGGGTCGTGATCCTGCCAGGAGCCGGGATCAAAGTAGCGTACCACGCCCAGCAGGCGCCGGTAAAAATAGGACTCGGCCAGATACCAGGGTAGGTCCAGCCAGGTGTTGCCCTCATAGGCAACCAGCTCCTGGTTCCACAAGGCGGCGTCCGGCTCTGAGGCTGCGAGCATCTGGACTGGCTCCTGGGCGATCTCTTGCCCAAAGGCACTCAGTGCCCGCACGATCTCCACCGGGTAGCCAGTGTCCTGGATGACCTGGGCAATGATCTGGGGTTTGCGCTCGGCGATCGTGGCGCGAGCAAAAGACCCAGGTTCAGAGGTCATCAGGGGCGGCGGCTGGCTGCTATTCACTGGCCTCTTCTCTCTGGCTCAGCCGCAGGTACCGGTCGTAGGCTTCGTCCCAGGCGGCCGATGGCTTGGGCTCAAAGGTCGTGACCTCAAAGGAGCGGCGGACCAGGGCCCGGCCTTCGGCCATGGACCCGATCTGGCCCAGGGCCAGGGCCTGTACCAGTACGTTGCCAATGGCCGTGGCCTCTACGGGGCCGGCGACGACCGTCCGGCCCGTGGCGTTCGCGGCGAACTGGTTCAGCAGGCCATTCTTCGAGCCGCCGCCGAATATGTGCAGCACGGGCAGCGTATGGCCGACCATTTCGGCCAGGTTCCCGGCTACCAGCCGGTACTCCATGGCCAGGCTCTCCAGCACGCAGCGAATGACCTCTCCCTTGGATTGCGGCGCGGCCTGTCCGGTTTCCTGACAGAAGCTCCGGATGCGGGCGGGCATGTCGCCTGGCGGCAGGAAGCGGCTGTCGCTGGGGGCAATGATGGAAGCAAAGGCTGGCGCTTCCGCAGCCATGCGAGTCAGGTCGTCATAAGAATAGGCATCACCCGCGCGCGCCCACTCGCGCCGGCATTCCTGCACCAGCCACAGGCCCATGATGTTCTTCAGAATGCGGAACGTGCCGTCGACGCCACCCTCGTTGGTCAGATTGTAGGCCAGGCTCCTGCTGCTGATGATCGGTTTTTTGGTTTCCACACCCATCAGCGACCAGGTGCCGGAACTGAGGTAGATGTAATCCTTACCCTGTGCGGGAACGGCCGCCACCGCAGAGCCGGTATCGTGGCCTGCCGTGGCCACCACAGGGATCGACGGGCCATTTGTCTCCCTGGCCACCTGGGGCAGCAGCTCGCCCAATATGGTACCTGGCTGCACGATCTCACACAAAATGCCGGTGGGAATGCCCAGCTTTTCCAGCAGGCCGCGGGCCCAGTCGCCCTGGCGGGGATCGTAGCACTGGCTTGTCGTGGCGATGGTAAACTCGCTGGCCTTGCGACCGCTCAGCCAATAGTTGAACAGGTCAGGCATGTTCAGGAAGGTTCGGGCGGTGTCCAGCAGAGGGGATCCGGCCCGGGCCATGGCCAGCAGTTGGTACAGGCTGTTGATCTGCATGAATTGGATGCCCGTGCGATCATAGATCTCGGCGCGGGATACGATTTTGAATGCCTCGTCCATCATGCCATCGGTACGGCTGTCGCGGTAGTGATAGGGATTGCCCAACAGCGCGCCGTCTTTTGCCAGCAAGCCAAAGTCCACGCCCCAGGTATCCAGGCCAATGCTGGTCAGCTCGCGGCCGTAGGCGCTGGCGGCCCGGCCCAGCCCCTGTTTGATCTCGTTCCACAGACGCAGAACGTCCCAGTGCAGGCTGCCCAGAACCTGCACCGGCCCGTTGCCGAAGCGGTGTACCTCCTCCAGGCGCAGGCCTTCGCCGTCCACGTGGCCTACCACAGCGCGCCCGCTTTCTGCGCCAAGGTCAAGGGCCAGGTATTTGCTCATGGTCATCCTCCTCTACAGCCCGTCCATTCACCGGACCGGCAGCTAGCGCATCTCCTGGCCGCCGGTGACATTGATCGCCTGGCCGGTCATATAGCCGGCCTGGTCCGATGCCAGGAACACAACCACGTTGGTGATATCATCGTAGGTGCAGCCTCGCTTCATCGGCACCTGGTCGATGTATTTCTGGCGGACCTCCTCCTCGGTGATCCCCCACTTTTCCGCGTACTGGCCGTAGAGAGAGTCTACCCACAAGGGCGAATCCAGCAGATTGCCTGGGCAGATGGCGTTGGCCCGCACGCCATACTCGGCCAGTTCCAGCGCGATGCTTTGGGTCAAGCCAATTCCGCCGAACTTGGAGGCGGCGTAGGCCGAATTCTTGTAGCTGCCCTTCTTGCCCGATTTGGAGTTGATCTGGATGATGCCCCGCTGCGCTGGTCCTTCATCACGCGTGCGGCGTGTTTGGCGCAGAGGAAGTAACCAACCAAGTTGACGTCGATCACCGCTCGCCACTTTTCGGCCTGGAATTCATCTACGGCCCCGGCAAGCAGTATGCCAGCGTTGGAGACCAGGATGTCCAACCGGCCAAACTCGTCTACCGCTCGGTCGACCATGGCCCGGACCTGGTCCTCATCGGTGACGTTCACGCCGATGCCGATGGCACGACGACCGGTCTGGGCCGCGATCTCCGCCGCGGTGCCCTCGGCGCCTTCTCGATTCAGGTCGGCGACGACCACGTAAGCGCCTTCTTTGGCCAGCCGCAGGCAGATAGCCGCGCCCAGTCCTTGCGCCCCCCCGGTCACCACCGCGATCTTGTCCTTCAGAGACTTTGCCCATACTCTGTCTACTCCTTACCCATCACGCAATCCACGCACCACGCTACCACGTACCACGCCTCACGGCAGCATCTGCCTCAGGAATTCCTCTTCCGCTTCCACCGTCCACTCGCGCCCATCGCGCAGCTTGGCATAGACACTGGGCAGTGTTTCCTCGAGATCGGCCAGCGCGGTGAGGGGCATCTCTTTGATGTTGGGAAAGATGACGACCTTGCCCGGGATAGGTGGTGTCCTGTACAGCTTGCAGACCGTCTCGCGCGGCGCCCAGCGAGCCAATGGCCGCCACCGACCGGTTGGGTGACAGTTGCCCTGACTCGGCCTGGCCCAACATGAGCCGCAGGTCGTCGATGGTGGAGGCCGAGTGCCCGATGACGCGCGCGTCCTTGACAATAGGCGTCGCTCAGATCGAGATCGACCATCGTGCCCCGCGCCACACCGGCAAAGACATTCATCACGCCCCCGGCCGCCAGATAGCTGGCAGCGTCGGCGATGACGGCCGGCACGGGCGCCAGCACAATGATGTCGTCGAACCCGGCATTGTCGCCAGTCCTCCGGCCTTGAAGCGGGCCATGCCGGCCTCGTAGGCATCCTGGTTCAGGGGGTTGAGGCAGATCCAGTCGATGCCCTTGGCCTCCGCTTCGGCAGCAAAGCTGGTGCACAGGTCATCCAGCCGCAGATCGCTGACGTCGGTGCAGACGATGGTCCCCGGACCATCGTGGGCTTGGATGGCCCGCTGGACGTGCATCCGGCCCATGGGCCCGCCGGCGCCCACGAACCAGGCCCGCCCGCCCGGTTTGAGCGAAGACCGCACCGGCACGTCGCTGTAGGCCTGGCGATGTCGGGCTTGCACCCGCCCACATAGACCCAGCGGTTATAGTGCACGCGACCCACGTCCACGGCTACTTTGCGCGGCAGGGGCTGTGTCGGCGACGATGGCCACCACGCCAAGATCGGCCAGGTGTGGGCTGACGGTCTCGACCACGTCGGGGTCGGCGCCCAGCAGGACAATGTCGTCCACCGGGCGTCACCGGTGGGGCGGCAAGGTCGGCTGCCTCCTGTACCTCGATCCCCAAGCGCGGCGGCCTGTTCCTTCAGCCAGCGCGGCAAAGCCAGCCGGGACATTACGTCAACAGCAGGCGGTCGGGGTGTGAGGATGCGTCAAAGCCGGCGCTGATGGTGTAGGCCAGTTCCGCGCCATCTCCTGTGCTGAGGTCCCCCGAAGCATCTGCAGCGATCTGTGCCGCTGCGCCGATGATCCAGGTGGTGCCCCCGGCTTTGAGACCGGTACGGTAGGTGAGATCATAGGCGGCGATGACGCAGGCCCAGGGTTCGGTCAGCGCCGACTCGGCGTAGCCGGTTTCGGGCTGGACCGGAATCAAATAGTTGCCGTCATCGCCGTCCAGGATGCGCTGGTCGATGACCCCGTACTGGGACAGACCGCCCTGGATCTCGTAGCCATAGGCATAGCCCACGCCGTCCACAAAGATGTCGGCCTGGATGATAAAGCGGTCGCCGACCTGGTACTGGTCGCGCAGGTTCTCGCCGACGCCGGCGACGGTCAGGCTCACCTCGTGGCCCAGCGTCACCGGATTGGCCTGCATGTCGCGGTAGATGCGGGGGTGGTCCGGGCCCAGGCGGATGACCTTGATGTCGGAAAAGCAGAGACCGCAGGCGTCGTGGCGCACCAGCAGCTCGTCAGGCCCGTACTCGGGCATCGGGACACGTCGATGGGTTGTGCCATCGTCGCCCAGGTTCTCCAGGCCCGCCCCGTAGAGGGGCCAGAGGCGGTTCTGGTCGGGCAGGGGCACGTTGGCGGCCCTGTAGTTGGTCAAGTTGTCGTCTGTCATGGCTATCTGCTCCTACTCTTGTCCTATCCGACCCAAGTCGCAGGTAACTTTAGCTCTCCAGGCCGGACAAGATGCGGGCCGGCGGTTGTGCCGGATCCAGCTGCCCAAGACGCTCCGTACCGGGCCTGCCCGGCGGAATCAGGCGACCGGCCTTTGTATAGAACTCGTTGCGCTGGCGCCGGGTGGGTAGGTAGGCTGCGGCCCACTCGCTCTGGTAGCCCAGGCCGAGGGCTCGCTGCAGCACGGTGTGGCCATAGATGAAATACGCCCCATCCAGGAATGCCTGGCGGACGGGCGCCAGTTCCGGCGCATCAAAGTCGTCGACGCAGCTTCTGCCCAAAGCTGTTCATCTCGGTGCCGATGTTCAGCGGCAGGTCCAGCTCCTGGGCCAGCTCGACGACGTGGTAGAGGTTCTGTACCTTCCGGCGGCGCGTCTCCGGATCGGCGATGTTCCAGTTGCGGTCAGGGATGATGTTGAGGGCCACCACGCCCCTTGTTGACCAGGAAACCCAACCAATCCTCCATGGCCTGCTTCGGCGGCCGTGGTGCCGTCCAGCCAGGCGGCAGCAGGGCAGGGCGCCGCAGGCCACGATCAGCTCGTGGAAGGCTTCCAGAGAGGGAAACATGCCCGAATCAGGCTGGACATAGCCCACACCGCCGCGCTTCATCAGTTTGGCCCGGATCAGATTCTGGAAGGCCGCGCGAATCTTGCATGATGGTCCGTCATCTCGTCGGCTGCGACGCCCAGCTTGCCGGCCCAGAATACCGCCGGGTCGGGAACTATTTGCTCCGCCGCCCGAACGTAGGCCACGACCATGTGCCGCTCGGTAGGATTGCCCGCCGGGGTCAGGGGCAGGACGTCGCGCTCATAGTCGACGGTGACCGGATCGAGGTAGGCGTTGACCAGGGCCAGGATGCCCGGTTGCGCTCGGCCGGCCTGCTGGCCCAGGCCGGCCAGGATGGCGGCGACGGCCTCGGGCACCTGGCCGCCGGTAAAGCCAATGCCCATGTGATAGCAGACGCCTGGCTCGCCTGGCGAGTTGATCTCCTTCGCTGGCATACTCGGGCACAAACACGCGGGTCTCGATCCCGGCGCTGCCCCGCACGCCAAGGGTCTCGCAAGCGCCCAGGAATTCGTCCACGCCCTCGAGCACGTCAAAGTCCACGATGCCCGGCCGCCCTGAATCCTCGCTGCCTGGCCAGCCAGGCCAGGGACGCCGGCGAGTGGCCGTAGCGCATTGAAGGAATAGAAGGTATGGCAGTGCATGTTGACCACATTGGTCTCTGGCTCCAGCCGGACCTTCCCTTTTTGAGTGAGAAGCGCCAGTCTCTCGAGGCTCTCGCCCCGGAGGTTGGGGTCATAGCTATCCAGACGCTTCTCTAGTTCAGCGATTTGTTCCAGGGCCTCTTTCATCCGTCCCCCATCCTGGGCTTCATACCAACTCTACCTCGATCCCCCGCTGGCGCAGGTCAGCGACCATCTCTGGGGGCGCGGCGCCATCGGTGATCACCTGATCCAGCTGATCCACGGAGGCCAGCGAGGCAAAGGTGACCTGGCCCCACTTGCTGCTGTCCACGAGCGCAATCACGGCCTTTGATCGATCGACCATGAGCTGCTTGAGTTCGACCTCGTACTGGCTGGTGTCGGTCAGACCTTCCTCCAGGGTAAATCCTCCGGCACTAAAGAAACCCTTCTGTACGTGGTAGCGGTCCAGGATACAGGCGCCTTCGTCGCCTACCAGCGAGGCAGAAGCGGCGCGAAGTGCGCCACCCGGCATGACGACCGTCACACCTGGCGAGTCGACAAACTCGAGGGCTATGAACAGGCCATTGGTCACTACGGTGAGTTCGTGGTGATCCTTGAGATGGCGGGCTACTTGCCAGGCCGTCGTACTGGCATCAAGGGCGATGGCGTCG
This sequence comes from uncultured Chloroflexia bacterium, assembly GCA_963783445.1. Taxonomy (GTDB): domain Bacteria; phylum Chloroflexota; class Anaerolineae; order JAAYZQ01; family JAAYZQ01; genus CAWANP01. The sequence goes on from CAWANP010000006.1 coordinate 203,278, forward strand.
CCGTCACGAACCAGTGCGGCGGCAGCGCGCCCAATCCGTTCTTTCTCGGAGATGTGCAGCTCTTTGCGCAGCGCAAAGGCTGGCAGATCCGCGGACTGGCTGTTCTTGAGCACGGCGCCACCGTGGGTACGCACCAGCCGGCTCTGCTGGTCCAGGGTGGCCAGGTCGTTGCGGATGGTGACAGCAGAAACGTCAAATCTGTCGCTGAGTTCAGAGACAGAAACGCGCCCCTGATCATGGAGGATGGCCAGGATCTGGTCCAGTCTCTCTTGGAGGAAAAGCCTTTCTGACATCGCCTGTAGACTTTCGTTTACTTTCGACTGCTAGTGTAATTCTTTCAAGTACAACCATAATACTACAAAGCGAAAGCGATGTCAAGGTCAAACCTGGCTGATGCCGGACACGTGGCAGAGTGCGCCAAGGTCTCACCTGGCCGGAAAGGTGTCGTTTTTGCCCAAGCTTGAGAATAGCGAGCGACTCACCCTGGGCGGGCTATCCGCTCCCCCACTCCTGGCGCCGGTACAGCTCGTCGGGACGGGTATGGATCCGGGCCACGGCTTCAGGGCTCATAAAGTGGAGGCCGCCCAGCGCGTAGGCGCCAATGATGACACGGGCTGTCTTGACGTACATGGCCGTGATGTTCTCCACTTCGGACGCCGTCTTGCCAAAGGCGATGAGGCCATGGTTCTGCATTAGGAGTACTTTGGGGACCTCGCGGTACTCGTCGAGGTATGCGTCGATGGCGTCGCGCACGGCCTGGGCCAGGGGCAGGCCGGGATCGGTATAGGGCACGTAGACAGGAGCCAGGCCGCAATAGACGATCTCATCGGGGAAGAGGCGTCCGGCAATGGCCTCCTCGGCCTTTTGCGAACAGAGGATGGCATTGACGGCGGTGGGGTGGGTATGGCCTACAAAGTTGATGCCCTCCAGGCGCAGCGCCAGGGCATGCAGCACGGTCTCTACCGAGGGCCGGGCCGTCGCTTCGGGGTCCACGCGGGCCGCTTCAAGGCCGGCTCTGACCTCGTCGTCGCCCAGCTCGCCCGCCTCCAGCAGGGACAGCACCCGGTCGAATCGAACCCGGACCAGGCCGCTGGCCTCGATGGTGCGCATCTCGGCGCCGCTGGCCTTGACCCAGAAGGTGCCGGCATCCGCTTGCGCAGACGTATTGCCCTCACCCAACATGGCATAGTCGTTGGCCGGGTCGCCCAGGGTTCGCGACATGGCGATCAATTGCTCAAGGATCTGGTTGTCTGTCATGGCTGTTCTTACCTCTATTCTGGTAGAATCGGTTTAGGCTGGTCGCTGTCTCGCCGGATGTCTATGAGTCTGTACACCCAGGCGCGGGTCACGGACCCGCGCCGAGCATTCCAGGGACCAGGGCTCGCGGCAGGTTCAGAACGCTGAGGTGTTAGGCCCGTCTGGCAAGCTCCTGCTTCTCGTAGGCCTTGATCTCGTCCATAAAGCCAAAGCCAACCGGCACATCCTGCCGCAGGCAGTAGGCGTCCCAGACAGCGCCGAAGGGCATGCCCTTCAGTTCCTCCAGCAGCGCCAGCCGGCCCGTATAGTCGCCGTCAATCTCCATCTCTCGCATCGTCTCGATGGGCTCCAGCAGGGCCAGCAGCAGGGCCCTTAGCGCGTTCCGGGTGCCAATGGTCCAGGCCGCCACGCGGTTGATGCTGGCGTCGAAAAAGTCCAGGCCGATGTGTACCCGCTCCAGGTAGTCGCCGCGCACAATCTCCTGCATGATGGCCTGCAGCTCATCGGAGAAGGTGACGACGTGGTCGCTGTCCCACCGCACCCCGCGGCTGACGTGCAGCAATACCTCGTCTATGTAGAGCAGCACCGCCGAGAGCTTGTCCGAGATGACTTCGGTGGGGTGAAAGTGCCCGCTGTCCAGGCAGAGCAAGACGGCGTCCTTGCTGGATGTCGCGCGGTCGACGGCGTAGCCCAGGTAGAACTCGTGCGAGCCGACCACATAGCTCTCAGAACCTAGGCCAAAGAGCTTGCACTCCACGGCATCCAGGTTGTAGCCGGGGTCGATGTGCTCGGCCAGGATGGCGTCCAGCGACTCTTTCAGCAGCCGGCGCGGCGTCTTGCGGTCTACCGGCGTGTCCTTGAGGCCATCGGGGATCCAGATGTTGGTCACGCAGGGCGAACCCAGCTCCCGGCCAATGTACTCGCCGATCTTGCGGCAGGCGATGCTATGCTGTATCCAAAAGTCGCGCACGCCCTTGTCGTAGCTGGCCAGGGTAAAGCCATCATCCGCCAGGGGATGCGAGAAGAAGGTGGGATTAAAGTCGATGCCGTGGTTCTTCTCCCTGGCCCAATCTACCCAGTTGGCAAAATGCTCAGGCTGGAGGTCTGTGCGCTCCACCTTTTTGCCGCCCGTCTCGGCATAGATGGCGTGCAGGTTGAGCCTGTGCGTGCCGGGGATGAGGCCGTAGGCTACGTCCAGGTCTTGCCGCAGCTCAGCGGCGTTCCGCGCCTTGCCCGGGTAGTTGCCGGTGGCGGCGATGCCGCCGCCCAGCTCGGCATCGGGCGACTCGAATCCGGCGACGTCGTCGCCCTGCCAGCAGTGCAGGCTGATGGGGATGCGGGCCAGGGCCGCCAGCGCCTGCTCTGTATCGACGCCCATGGAGGCGTAGCGCTCCTTGGCCAGGGCGTAGGCGTTCTCGTATCTGTGCTTCTGTTGGTTGGTTGTTCAAAATGTGTTCTCCTGAGTGGCATGCGTTGTGGCTTGCTCCCCGGCTACAGACTTCCGAAGTTGCGAACCTGCGGTTCGTTGAAAACTTCGGAAGTCTGACTTCGCTGCGGCCAGGCTAACCATATACGCCATGCTTCTTGACTGCTGCGATAAAGGTCTCTACGTTCTCCATGGAGGTATCGGACTGGATGATGTGGGCCGGGGAGCACATGTAGCCGCCGCCTGCCCCCAGCACGCGGATCTTTTCGGCGACGTCGGCCTCGATCTCCTCGGGAGAGCCATAGGGCAAGAGGTGCTGCTGGTCGATGGCTCCCCAGAAGGAGAGCCTGTCGCCGAACTGGCTCTTGAGATCCTCGGGTTCGTGGCCGGGCACGTTGGGCTGGACCGGGTTGAATACTTCCAGGCCGACCTCAATCCACTCCCCCAGAATGGGAGCCACCGCGCCGTCGCAGTGCTGCATGATCATCAGGTTGGGGTTGACCGCCTTTAGCTCGGCGTAGATCTCGCGGTAGGGCTCTTTGAAGTACTTGCGCCACATCTTGGGTGAAATGAGCATGCCGTTCTGGCCCCCAAAATCGTCCCCGGCCCAGACGCCGTCGACACCCATCGAGGCCAGCTTTTTGCCAATGGCCAATGAAAAGTTCTTGGTCTTTTCGATCAAGGCCGGCACATAGTCCTTGCCCATGGCCATGTCCATGAGCAGTTTTTCCATGCCTACCGCCAGGTGCATCAGGTCGAACATGGACAGCTCCATGTCGCCGATGACAAAGTACTCGCCCCCGTACTTCTCAATGTACATGGCCGCGTCGTCGTAGCGGCCTTCGGCCAGGGGGTCGGGGTATTCGAACGCCTCCACATCCGCGGCGGTCTCAAAGTGGGCCATCGGTGGGGGGGCAACGACCTCCATGTATACGGGCCCCTGGCGCAGCCTCATTCCGAATTCGTTAATGACATAACCATCGTCATCGACTGGATGCTCGTAGTCCCTGGGGATGGCGGCGCCGACGATGACACAGTCGCTGCCCATGGCCACGCGCAGTTCGTTGGCTGACACTCGGTACGTAAGGTCCTCGTACCAGGCCGCTGTATAGTGCACGGGTATGCCGAGCTTGGCTCCAAAGGCATCCAGCAGCGAACGGCACAGATCAAACTGCAGGGGTACTCGGTCGGTTGTACCCGTTCGCCGCAGAGCGGTCAATACACGTTCTTTTGAGTTCATGCTTTGTCCTCCTTTCAGTGGAAGCCTTCATCACGCTTCCCAAGGTGTGTTGCACGGCTGCTTGGGTCAATCCAGGTGAAAGACCTCTTGCAGTTCGACCATGCTTTCGTCGGCGTGGGCACCGCCCAAGCCTTCAAAGTAGGGCGCCATGAAATCCTGCCATTTGGCGTTGACCTCTTCCTCCGCCATGCCATCCAGGGCGGCCTGAAAGCCTTCCGGTGTCTCGAAATAGCCAAAGAGCAGGCCGTCATCCCGCATAAAGAGGGAGTAGTTGTGCCAGCCGGTCCGCCGCAGGGCGTCGAGCATTTCAGGCCAGACGGCCTCGTGGTGCTCTTTGTATTCCTCCAGCTTGTCTTCCTTCACTTTCAGCAGAAATCCTACCCGCTTCATCTCGTTGTTCTCCTTTATAGCCGACGCTCGGGAGTGAATCTTGCCTCTGGCACGGACCGCTCGAGCGCTCGGAGCGGGTCCGTGACCCGCACGGCCTGTGCAGAGGCGGCCCTGCAGGTCACGGACCTGGCCTGAGCAAATAGAATACCCAGAACGTGCTCCGGGAACCTAAAGCGGAGGCGTTCCGTGGTCCTGCGGCTGAATGCAGACCTCGCTCGTCAATCCAGCCTTCTACTCCCTGCTCGTTACCTCAAGTACCGCGTCGATGATGTCCTGCTCCTTCGGCAGGGCCTCCAGTTCCAGTGGGCCGCTGTAGGGCAGGGGCACATCCTCGGTGGCGACTTGCATGATGGGCGCGTCCAGCCAATCAAAGGCTTCGCGCTGCACCCGGGCTGCTACCTCTGCCGTAAAGCCGCCGGTCAGGTGTCCCTCATTGACCACGACCAGCCGCCCCGTCTTTTGTACCGACCGGATGATGGGCGCCAGATCCAGGGGTTTCAGGGTGCGGGGGTCGATGACTTCGGCCTCGATCCCGCGCCCGGCCAGGTCGCTGGCCGCGTTCAGGGCAAAGAGCACCATGCGCGAGGTGGCGACGATGGTCACGTCGCTGCCAGCGCGCTTGGTGTCGGCTACACCGATGGGGAGCAGGTACTCCTCGTCGGGCACCGGCCCCGTGGTGTTGTACAGCAGCTTGTGCTCAAGAAAGACCACCGGATCGTCATTCCGGATGGCTGACTTGAGCAGTCCCTTGGCGTCGTAGGGCGTGGCAGGCTGGATGACGATCAGGCCCGGGATGTGGACGTACCACATCTCCAGCGACTGGGAGTGCTGGGCGGCATTGCCGCGCCCCCCTCCGCCCTGGGCGCGCACGACCATCGGCACCTGGGCCTTGCCCCCAAACATATAGCGCGCTTTGGCCGCCTGGTTGACGATCTGATCCATGGCCAGGGTGCTGAAATCGACGTACAGGATCTCTACCACGGGGCGCAGTCCGGTCATGGCCGCGCCCACGGCGATGCCGGTAAAGCCCGCCTCGGATATCGGGGTATCGCGTACCCGCTTCTCGCCGAACCTATCGTACAGGTCCTTGGTAACCCGGAAGGGGCCGCCGTAGCGGCCAACGTCCTCGCCGAATACACAGATGGAAGGATCGCGGGCCATTTCCTCGTGCAGAGCCTCGTTGAGGGCATCCACGTAGCGCAGTTCACGCATGGTCATGATGCCCCCCCGGCACCCGCGTTCTCTGCCGGCCAGGCATAGACATCCTCCCAGAGCGCCTCGATCTCGGGTTCGGGGCTGCTGGCAGCGTACTGGATGGCCGCTGCGATGTCGTCGCCGGCCTTTTCGCGGAGGGCCTCCAGCTCTTCCTGGGTGAAATCAGCCCCGTCTCTCAAGCGGCGTCCGAAGCGGCTGATGGGGTCGCGGTCCGGCGCCTGCCACGCCTCAGCCTCGCCCTTGGGGCGATAAGTAAGCGGGTCGCCGACGGTGTGTCCTTCAATGCGATAGGTCTGGGCTACCAGCAGGCTGGGTCCCCCGCCACCGCGCGCCCGCTCGGTGGCTTCCCTGACGGCGCCATAGACGGCCAGCACGTCATTGCCATCCAGGGTGGCGCCCGGCAGCCCAAATGCCTGGGCCCTCGTTTCGATCTGGTCGCTGGCAATGAAGGGCAGGCTGGGGCTGAACTCGGCGTACTTGTTTTCCTCGCAGAGATAGATGACCGGCAGCTTCCACAGCGCGGCCATGTTGGCCACCTCCATCAAGAGTCCCTGGTTGCTGGCCCCGTCGCCAAAGAAACAGACGGCGACCTGGCCAGAGCCGCGCAGATCGGCGGAAAAGGCCGCGCCGGTGGCGATGCCCATCCCACCGCCGACGATGCCGTTGGCGCCCAGGATGCCCAGGTCCAGGTCGGCAATGTGCATCGAGCCGCCCTTGCCCTTGCAATAGCCCGTGGTCCGGCCCAGCAGTTCGGCCATCATCCGCTTCGGATCGCCGCCCTTGGCCAGGCAGTGCCCGTGGCCGCGATGGGTGCTGGTGATATAGTCATCTCGCTTGAGGGCAGCGCAGGCGCCCACGGCGATGGCCTCCTCGCCGATGTAGGCGTGGGTGGTCCCCCGGATCATGTCCTGCTGGTAGAGGGCCATGGCGTTCTGGTCAAAGTAGCGGATGAGCCACATGCCATAGTACAGTTCGGCCAGCCTGTCCCGGCCGAGTCCAGATAATGTGCCAGCGGATTGTAAATTCATCGGTAGTAGAGCCCGCCGTTGATGTCGAGGGTGGCCCCGGTGACAAAGGCCGCCCCGTCGGAAACCAGGTAGCGGACCGCGCCAGCGATCTCTTCCGGCTGGCCATACCGCCCCAGGTCGATGGCTTGGATGAGGTCGGCCTGGATCTCCTCCGACCAGCCCACCGTCATGTCACTGGCGATGGTGCCGGGGGCCACGCAATTTACGGTCACGCCGTCGGCGGCCAGCATCTGTGCCAGCGATTTGCTGAGGCCGATTAGGCCCGCCTTGGAAGCGGAATAGTGCACGCCGACGGTGACCCCTCCCGACTGGCCGGCCACAGAGGCCATGTTCACGATCCGGCCCCCCTGGCTGCTTTGGCGCAGGTAGGGCAGGGCCGCCTGGCAGCAGAAAAAGGCGCCTCTCAGGTTGATGTCGAGCATCCGGTCCCACTCGTCCTCGGTAATGCCGGCGATCCCGGTGAGGGCACAGATCCCGGCGTTGTTGACCAGGATGTCCAGGCCTCCGAAATGCTCCACCGTCCGTTCCACGGCCCGTTGTACATCCTTCAGACGCCTGACATCGGCTGTGACGGCCAGGGCGTTGTCGCCCATGGCACGGGAGGCTGTCTGGATAGCAGCCGTGTCCACGTCCACCAGGGCGACAGAGGCACCATCAGCGGCCAATGCTTCAGCGATGGCCAGGCCAATGCCCCGCGCAGCGCCGGTAATGAGCGCGGTCCGTCCTGTCAGTTCACCGTTCAACCTTTCCTCCCTTTGCCCTTTAGTCTTTGCCGGGATCGTAGGCGCCCGGTACCACCGGCGGTGAAAAGAGGGTCACGACCCTCAGTGTCTCCTGGCCATCGGCGCGGATCTGGTGGGGCAGGCCCGGTGGGATAAAGACGGCCGCGCCGGGGATCATGGCCACCTCCTGGTCGCCGGCGATGATGGCACCCTGGCCAGAGATGACGTACAGGATCTCTTCCTGCGTGTCGTGGGTGTGGGGCGAGGCCAGCGTCCCGCCGGGAAAGTCGGCCAGGCCAAAGGTCAGGTTCTGGGTCTGGCAGTTCTGCGGTCCCAGCATATAGTACCAATTGCGGCCAGGAAGATTGTATACCGTGCAATCGTCAATGTGAGCGGATTCCAGTTTTGGCATGCTAACCCTCTAAATGCGTATTGTGTTGCGAAAAATCGTTGTTCAGTGTTGGCAAACCCGCCCGGTCACGCCCAGCTTTGCACCAAGGCCCGCACCTCTTTGTCTGCCCTGCCTACGATGGGCGTGCCGTGGCCGGGACAGAGCAGGTCGAAATCCAGTCCGGCCATGCGGCGCACAGAATCCAGCGCCTGGTCCATGTCCAGGGTGAATGCCTTCGGCGGCGGCCCCAGTTTGCCCCTACGATGATCGATGGCGTCGCCGCAGATGAGCGCGCCCTCCAAGGGCAGGTGTAGGGCGATGGAGCCCGGCGTGTGACCGGGCACGTGGATGACCGTGGCGCCGTCCAGCAGTTCCAGGTGATCGCCATCCTGGACCGCTACATCCACCGGCGCGGGCTTGACGCGGGGCAGGAGTGGCAGCCGCTCCAGCAAGCGCATAAGCGTGCTTGGTGGTGAAGGCTGGGTCTCTTTGCCAGAGATAAAGGGCGCTTCGGCATGGTGGGCGATCACCTGTGCCGGCGTGCGCTGCCTGAGATCGGCCAGGCTGCCCACGTGGTCCAGGTGGTTGTGGGTGATGACGATGCGGGCCAGATCGTCCGCGGACAAACCCAGACTCTCAATGTAGCCCAGGATCAAGTCGCATTGGCCGGGCATGCCAGCATCGACCAGGGTCAATTCACGGTCTACCAGCAGATAGACGTTGGCCCCTCGCATGCCGGGAATCTTGTGTACCTTCGGTATGATCTCCATGATCTCTTTGTCATCACCTCTGCCCGCTCTTTGAGCGGCCGTCACTTCTCAAAGAATACTTGATAGAGATCTGAGGTATCTTCCTTTTCGAGCAAGAAAGAATCATCTTCCGGGTAGTATTTGGCTTTCTCGGGATGCTCCCCGGCAAACTTCTCTACTGACTCTATCGAATCCCATAGGGTGAGCAACAAGAAATGCGCCGCGTCCCCCTTGATTCGCCGGAGGAAGTAGAGCTTCTCTAGACCGTCTATGGAGCCATAGTCGGGTGCTGCTCTCTGTTTCATAAACTCGGCATACTCGTCGGCCTTGGAGATGTCGGTTCTTCCATGCCAGAGTCTGGCGATCATTCCTAACGATCCATTCTGGTCTTGTTGAACGTGGCGGCACACGCTTGGCCGCGCCAGCGCCCTAACCCACCGGCGAATAGAAGCGTTGCTCGTTCAGTCACCGACGACAACCCCGTCGGGATAGTTCCGCAGCAGCAACGGGTCGTGCGGCGGCACAAAGATGCCGCCGATCTCGCGGACACGCTCCATGGCCTCGTAACACTCCAGGATGTCCACTGCCAGGCCGACCGGGTGGTTCTTTTCAAGGTTCTCGTAGTAGAAGATGGTGTCCCCCGGCAGAACGGCAGTGCCCTCCTTGGTCTCCACGGTGAATGCCTGGCTGCACATGGTATGGCCGCCGATGTAAAAGGCGCCGATACCGGGTAGGATCTCTGGTGCCTCGTCGTCGGCCAGGATCAGCCGGTCGCGGGCCTCACCCGCAAAGTAGGCCAGCACGTCGCGGGGGAAGAGGATGTCGGGAACGAGTGCCGGGTGGGGCGGGTCCAGCGTCAGGTGCCAGCCGGTACGCGACACCACAAAGCTGGCATTGGGAAAAAGCTTGGCGTTTGATGCGTGGTCGTAATGAAGATGGGTGATAAGAACGTGTTCCACGTCAGCGGGATCGATGCCTTCTTTTTTCAGGAGCAAGGGAATGTTCTGGGTCTCCATGTCCATCCGAAAGCGACCCTTGTGCCCCACGCCAGCTACGACCAGGGGCTGGATCTCGTTGACGTCGCGGACGCCAGTATCGACCAGGATCACCTGGCCGTCGTCCCGCCGCAGGATGAAGAGATAAAAGTCGGCGGTCATCCATTCTCCCCATCGCGACATGAAGAACATCTGGGGGCCGGGTACCGACTGTTCCGCGTACTTGATCGCCTTGATGTTATAGGTTGCCACTGTTGTATGCTCCTACCGGTAAGATCCGTTGCGGCATCCAGTGCTCGTGACACGTGGTGCATGTTACGTGCTGCGTACCGCGACTCACGAGTCACGAACACGTACTACGCAACACGAAATACGAAACACGTGGTTACTGCAGATTCACCGACGTCCCACCGTCCACAACCAGCATCGACCCCGTGCACCAGGCCGAGTCGTCGCTGGCGAAAAAGAGCACCGGCCCGGCAATGTCCTCGGGTTGGCCCAGGCCGCCGATGGGCCCTCGTTTCAGCCAGTAGTCGCGGACCTCCGGGTCTGATAGCGCTTCGCGGTTGATGTCGGTCTCGACGGTGCCGGGCAGGACGGCGTTGCAGGTAATGCCGTGGGGTCCCAGGGAAATGGCCATCGATTTCACCAGGAGATTGATGCCGGCCTTGGATGCGCAGTAGTGGGCCTGTTGGCTGCCGCCAAATTCGGCCGAGATGGAGCTGACAGCGATGATACGGCCTCTGGTGCCCTTTTCGACCATTACCCGCGCCACGGCCTGGGAGCAGAGAAAGTAGCCCTTCAGATTGGTGTCCAGTACCTGGTCCCACAGCGATTCGCTCATCTCCAAAAAGCCCTTGAAGGGACAGATGGCGGCGTTGTTGACCAGGACGTCGATGCGGCCCCAGCGATCCACCACCGTATCCACTATATTCTGTACCTGCGCGCTGTCGGCAAGGTCAGCCGGTACAAAGATGGCCTGGCCCCCGGCTGCGCTGGTGAGGTGCACCGTCTCGCGGCCCATCCCTTCATCACGGCCAACGACGGCCACGCGCGCTCCTTCCTGCCCAAAGCGTACGGCGATGGCCCGCCCGATGCCGCGTGTCGCCCCGGTGACGATGGCGACCTTGTCTCTCAAGCGCATGATCCAGCTCCTCGACTTCGCATGGCTGATGGGATGCTTGTGGTGGTGGTTCAGGGTACGAGCCTTGGAAGGCCCGTACCCTGAACCACTGTGTCTGACAACCAGACCTGACAGGTCGCGAACCCATGGTTCGTTGGCAGACCTGTCAGGTCGGTCGGATTCTTACTGGGCAGCCGCTTCGACGTTGTCCTTGTCGTAGACGGTAAAGGGGCCCATCAGGACGCGCAGACCGACGTCGCGGGTGGGGTCCTTTTCGATGGTGTAGGTGCCCATGCGGCCGGCCTCAAAGCGCTCGCCCACACTGCCTTCGATGGCGCCCGACGCCAGCAGGTAGCTGACATAGTAGGTCAGGTAGCCGAGGTCGACAAAGCTCCACAGGGCGAACTCTGGGGCGCAGCCGTTGAGGGTGTAGGAAACCATCTCGGCGGGCAGGCCCAGACCGCTGACCTTGACCTCATCACAGAGTCCCTCGTCCTGCATGGCCTTGGCCGCGGCGGCGATGCCGACCGTGGTGGGGGCCATGATCAGTTCCATGTCGGGGTACTTGTCGACGAGGGCCAGGGCCTGGTTATAGCTGTCCTCTGACTGGTCGTTGCCATAGACGATGTCCAGGAGTTCCAGGTTGGCGTAGGCGGGGTTGGTCTCCAGGACTTCTTCCAGGGCGGCGATCCAGGCGTTCTGGTTGGAGGCGTCGGGTGAGGCGGAGAGCACGGCGAACTTGCCGCCATCCTCGCCGAGGATGCTCACAGCCATGTCGGCCATGACGGTACCGGTCTCGTCAAAGTCGACCTGGGCGACAAAGACCTGCTCGCCTTCCGCTGAGGGAATGGGCGAGTCCCAGGTGACGACGGTCATACCCGCGTCGCGCGCAGCCTGGGCGGCGGGCGCGATCTGGTCTCCGGCGTTGTTGGAGATCATGATGGCGTCCTGGCCCTGGGTAGCGGCGGTGGTGACGATTTCGATCTGGCCGGCGACACTGTTCTCGGGCGTGGGCCCCAGGAACTGCAGCTCGCCGGTGTTCCCCAGCTCGGTGTGGGCTTCCGTGGCGCCGTTGTTGGCCTGGTCAAAGACCAGGATGCCCAGGAACTTGGGCAGGAGCACCATGTTCAGCTCCTGTCCCGTCTCAGCCATAACGGGGGCTCCGCCTGACTCAGCCCCGGGTCCGGCCTCGGCCTCGACGTTGTCCTTGTCATAGACCTTGAAGGGTCCCATCAGGACGCGCATACCGGCGTCGCGGGTGGGGTCCTTTTCGATGGTGTAGGTGCCCATGCGTCCGGCCTCAAAGCGCTCGCCCACGCTGCCTTCGATGGCGCCGGTGGCCAGCAGGTAGCTGACATAGTAGGTCAGGTAGCCGAGGTCGACAAAGCTCCACAGGGCGAACTCTGGGGCGCAGCCGTTGAGGGTGTAGGAAACCATCTCGGCGGGCAGGCCCAGACCGCTGACCTTGACCTCGTCGCAGAGCCCCTCGTCCTGCATGGCCTTGGCCGCGGCGGCGATGCCGACCGTGGTGGGGGCCATGATCAGTTCCATGTCGGGGTACTTGTCGACGAGGGCCAGGGCCTGGTTGTAGCTGTCCTCCGACTGGTCGTTGCCATAGACGATGTCCAGCAGTTCCAGGTTGGCGTAGGCGGGGTTGGTCTCCAGGACCTCTTCCAGGGCGGCGATCCAGGCGTTCTGGTTGGAGGCATCGGGTGAGGCGGAGAGCACGGCGAACTTGCCGCCATCGTCGCCGAGGATGCTCACGGCCATGTCGGCCATGACGGTACCGGTCTCGTCAAAGTCGACCTGGGCGACAAAGACCTGCTCGCCTTCCGCTGAGGGGATGGGCGAGTCCCAGGTGACGACGGTCATGCCCGCGTCGCGGGCAGCCTGGGCGGCGGGCGCGATCTGGTCTCCGGCGTTGTTGGAGATCATGATGGCGTCCTGACCCTGGGTAGCGGCGGTGGTGACGATTTCGATCTGGCCGGCGACGCTGTTCTCGGGCGTGGGCCCCAGGAACTGCAGCTCGCCGGTGTTCCCCAGCTCGGTGTGGGCTTCCATGGCGCCGTCGTTGGCCTGGTCAAAGACCAGGATGCCCAGGAACTTGGGCAGGAGCACCATGTTGACTTCTTGTCCTGTCTCGGCCATCACTGGCCCTTCGCTGGCCCCAGCCTGGGGTCCGGCCTCGGCCTCAACGTTGGCAGCGTCATAGACCTTGAAGGGTCCCATCAGGACGCGCAGACCGGCGTCGCGGGTGGGGTCCTTTTCGATGGTGTAGGTGCCCATGCGGCCGGCGTTAAAGCTCTCGCCAGCCTTGCCTTCGATGGCGCCGGTGGCCAGCAGGTAGCTGACATAGTAGGTCAGGTAGCCGAGGTCGACAAAGCTCCACAGGGCGAACTCTGGGGCGCAGCCGTTGAGGGTGTAGGAAACCATCTCGGCGGGCAGGCCCAGAGCCGCTGACCTTGACCGCATCACAAAGCCCCTCGTCCTGCATGGCCTTGGCCGCGGCGGCGATGCCGACCGTGGTGGGGGCCATGATCAGTTCCATGTCGGGGTACTTGTCGACGAGGGCCAGGGCCTGGTTGTAGCTGTCCTCCGACTGGTCGTTGCCATAGACAATGTCCAGCAGCTCCAGGCTGGCATACTTGTCGTTGGCCTCCAGGACCTCTTCCAGGGCGGCGATCCAGGCGTTCTGGTTGGAGGCATCGGGTGAGGCGGAGAGCACGGCGAACTTGCCGCCATCGTCCCCCAGGATGCTCAGGGCCATGTCGGCCATGACGGTGCCGGTCTCGTCAAAGTCGACCTGGGCGACAAAGACCTGCTCGCCTTCGGCCGAGGGGATGGGCGAGTCCCAGGTGACGACCGTCATGCCCGCGTCCATCGCTTCCTTGGCGGCAGGCGCGATCTGGTCTCCAGCGTTGTTGGAGATCATGATGGCGTCCTGGCCTTGGGTAGCGGCGGTGGTGACGATCTCGATCTGGCCGGCGACGCTGTTCTCGGGCGTGGGCCCCAGGAACTGCAGCTCGCCTGCGTTCTGGAGTTCGGCGTGGGCTTCCATGGCGCCGTCGTTGGCCTGGTCAAAGACCAGGATGCCCAAGAACTTGGGCAGGAGCACCATGTTCACCGTCTCGCCTGGTGTGGCGTCTACGGTTCCGCCCTCAGGCTTTGCCTCTGGCGCCTTGGTTGGCTCAGGCGCGGCCGGTTCTGCGGTCGGCTCGGGCGCTGTCGTGGGTACGGGTGTCGGTCCACAGGCGGCCATGACCATGGCTACGACGACGAGCAGCGTAATGATTCGCCAAAGATTCGTCTTCATTCTTCTTACCTCCTCTTTCGTGTCTAGATCTACTTTTGGTGGAACAAACGGGTCACTTTGCGCTCAGTTGCAGTTCTCTCTATGTATGGCACCTCCTTTCCAAATGTGCGGTGCAAATTGGCCTAACGCGGCGAGTCGTGGCCGTACCGAACTCAGGTTTCCTGTACAGCCCTTTCCGTTGGTTGGCTCATGTGACGGCGACGATTCAGGCGCTCCCGGACATTGCCCACCAGGTTGGGGATGAGCACCGAGAGGATCAGCAGGACGCCGATGACGCCTGTCTGGATGTGGCCGGTCAGGTTGGCCAGCGACATGCCGTTGCGCAGATTCAAGACGATCATGATGGCCAACAACACGCCAAAGATCGTTCCGGAACCGCCGAAAATGCTCACACCACCGAGTAGGACCATGGTGATGATGTCCAACTCGAAACCCAGCGCCAGATCGCCGCGGACGGCTCCCAGCCGTGCGGCAAAGAGCAGCCCTGCCATGGCAGCGACGGTGCCCGAGGCGATGAACAGGAGCATCTTGACCCGGCGCACCTTCACACCCGAATAGCGGGCAACGTCGGCACTGTTGCCGATGACATAGACATAGCGCCCAAAACCAGAGTATTGCAGGATCACCACGACAGTGATGACAAAGGCGAAAAAGAGGAGCATGGCCAGCGGCAGGGGGCCGGCGAGCGGTTGTTGTCCCAGGGCATCGAACCACTCCGCGAACTCCCCGATAGACCGGTCCTCCAGCAGAACGCGGGCCAGTCCTCTGTACATAATCATCGTGGCCAGGGTCACCACCAGGGAAGGCAGGCCGACCACGGCGATCCAGAAACCGTTGAAGGCGCCTCCCAGCACGCCGATTGCCAGGCCCAGTAGAAGGCCCGTCTGGATCGGCATTCCCTGCTCGTGAAACCACCCCAGGGCGCAGGCTGAAAGGCCCATCATGGATGCGACGGACAGGTCAATCTCGCCGTTGATGATGATAAAGGTCATGACCAGGACGACAATGATCTTCTCAATGGATAACTGGAACAGGTTCACCTGGTTGCCGATGCTGAGGTAGGCGGGCGCCTGGACGCTGTTGACGGCGATAAGGAGCAGCAGAAAGACGAGCAGAAACCCTTCCCAACTCTTGAGCCGTTCCCAGAGGCCAGACAGATATCCTTGATCAGGCGACATGGCTGCCTCCTTCTGGGGTATCAAGTTCACCGCCATCCAGATTCACCTGAACCTCGCTCCGCTGCGCCCAGAGGTTGCGCAGCCGGTTCATGATCACCTTGTCGGCGGCGACGGCCAGCAGAATCAACAGGCCCAGAAGGGCGTCGCGCCAGAATTCGCTGATCTCCAGCCAGCGGATCAGGCTGTTTTCCAGCAGGTCGATGAGGATGGCGCCGAGCAGTGCGCCGACCGCTGTGCCTATCCCTCCGGCATTGCTCACACCACCGACCACGACGGCGGCAATAGATGCCAACTCGATGCCCAATCCGGCCACCACGGTGATGTTTCCAAAGCGGGCCAGGAACATGAACCCGGCCAGACCGGCCAGGGAGCCGCAGAGCACAAAGGCGAGGAACACGATGCGCTGTGAGGGAAACCCGGCGTTGCGGGCAGCCTCCGCGTTGGAGCCGATGGCGTACAATCTGCGCCCGTAGGGCAGGTACTTGAGCATCAATTGGGCGGCTATCACGACGACGATCATCACTCCGACCATGAGGCGCAGGTCCAGGTCGCCGATGCTAAAGATATTGGCCCGGGGCAGCTCGAGGAGCCACTGGGGCAGGTTGGAGGTCAGGACAGTTTGGGCGTCCGAAAACTCGACCAGGAGCGTGCGGTAGATGGCCAGGGTACCCAGGGTCACGATGACCGACGGAATCCGGCCGTAGGCCACCAGCAGGCCGTTGACCGAACCCAAGAGGGCGCCGATGCCGATGGCCATGAGGACCGCCACGCCGGGGGCCATGTCATTGTTGCCGGTCAGTTGCTGGCCCACAAAATAGGCCGTAAAGCCCACGATAGAGCCCACGGACAGGTCAAAGTTCTCCGTCAGAAAGACGAGGGTCTGGCCCACGGCCACGACGGCGATGATGGCCACGCTGGTGGAGATGCGGTTAAAGAACCTGGGGCTAAAATAGTTGTCGATCTGCGTGCCAAAAAAGAGCAGCACGACGACGATGAGCAGCAGGGTGATCCACTCGCGGATCTGGTCGGGTTGAAAACGGCGTCTGAGTGTGCTCATGGCTGGGCCTCCGTGGCGGGCTGGCCCTCGTCCCTGGGGGCGTTCTGTCCCATGGCTGCGGTCATGATGTTCTCCTGTGTGGCCTCTTCCCGGTCAAAGATGCCCATCTGCCTGCCTTCGCGCATCACCAGGATGCGGTCGCTCATGGCCAGTACTTCTGGCAGGTCGGACGATATGAGGATGATGCCCAGGCCCTCGGCCGCCAGGTCATTGATCATGTGATGGACCTCAGCCTTGGCGCCCACATCGATGCCGCGCGTCGGTTCATCCAGGATCAGGAGCTTGGGATGGGCGTTGAGCCATTTGCTCAACATCACTTTCTGCTGGTTGCCTCCGGACAGCTTGTCCACGCTCACCTTGACGGAAGGGGTACGGATGGAGAGCTTTTCCTGAAAGTCCACGGCGGTGGCGACCTCTTTGCGCTGCTTGACCAGGCCCGCCCCATTCAGGTACCGGCGCAGCGTTGGCAGCGAGATGTTGGTATAGATGGACATGGGCATGACCAGGCCGAGCTGGCGGCGGTCCTCAGAAGAGTAGGCGATGCCCAGCCGCAGTGCAGAGTCAGGAGACTTGATCGTTTGTTCCTTCCCCTGGAAGATGATCTCACCCGAGTCGGCTGGCTCGACGCCAAACAATGCCAGGCCCACGTCGGTACGCCGCGACCCAATCAGCCCGGCGAAACCCAGCACCTCGCCCTCGTGGACGTCAAAACTGATGCCGTGGAAGGTCGCTTCCTTGCTCAGGTCTCGGACAGATACCAGCAGTTCGCCGCGCTCTGCGGCCTCCTTGGCAAAAAAGTCGCCGACCTCGCGGCCCACCATGTCGCGGATGACCTGTTCTGAGGTGACCTCTGCCCGTGGCGTGGACGAGATCCATTTGCCATCGCGAAGGACTGTTACCCGATCTGAGATTTCGAATACTTCTTCCAGCCGGTGCCCAATGAAAAGGATGGCCACCCCCTGGTCGCGCAGCGAGCGCACGGTGCGAAAGAGCTGGTCCACTTCGTGGGCTGAGAGCGATGCTGTTGGCTCATCCATGATCAGGACACGGACGTCGAGGGAGAGGGCCTTGGCGATCTCGACCGTCTGTTGGGCGGCCAGCGTCAGACCCCGCGCCGGCATGCGCACGTCCAGATGGACGTCCAGCTTGGCCAGAACCTCCTCGGCCTCCCTGTACATCTTGCCCCAGCGGACAATGGGCCCGAAATCGCGGTGGCTGATAAAGATATTCTCGGCCACGTTCAGATCGGGATAGACCATCGGCTCCTGGTAAATGGCGGCGATGCCCAGGGCCTGGGCTTCCTGCGAGTTGGGGATCTGTACGGGCTTGCCATCCACAAGGATCTCGCCCTGATCGGGCCGGTAGATGCCGGTCATGATCTTGATCAGCGTCGATTTGCCCGCCCCGTTTTCGCCAACCAGGCCGTGAATCTCGCCAGGGTACAGGGCCATGGAAACATCATCCAGGGCCTGCGTCATGTCAAACCGTTTCGAAGTGTGCCTCGTTTCCAGAATCGGTTCCATCTACCCCACCTCTGTCATTGCTGGTCGTGCAAGCAAACGAGAAACTCCATGCTGCCGGTCAGGAGCCGCTGCCCGAGTTTGGATAGTACTCGTCGATGTTGTCTCTGGTGATCAAGACGTGCTCACTGTATACGGCTGGCGGCACAGGTTCCCCGCGCAAGATCTTTTGGGCAACGTCAATCAGTTTCCTGCCGTAGCGCTCGGGCCAGTAGGCGGCGGAGCCGATGAGCCGCGAGCCGGGCCGGCGGATCTCTTTGCGCGCGATGCGGTCCGCCCCCTGGCCCACGATAACCACGTCCTGCTCCCGCCCGGCCTGGCGAGCGGCGCTGATGGCCCCGACGGCAGCGTCATCGTTGAAAGAGATGACGGCCAGCCGGTGCTCGTGGGGCATGCCTGCCAGGGCTTCCCTCATGTTGGTCTGGCTGATGTCGGCGGTATTCCCGCTGTCCAGATGAATGGTCCTGGCCGGGGGTACCTGGCCAATGATGCTCTGCAAGCCATCGAGTTGGCCTTGGATCCGGGCAGCCACCAATGCGCCGGGCCTCTGTTCCTCCAGGACGATGAGCCTATCGAAGGAACCATCCCAGTGCTCTGCGAGCCAGGCTCCCCAGGGCCACGCCCGCCATGTGTCCAGCGCGGTAGTGGTCTACCCCAAAGTAGGTAGCGCCGACCATGGGAATGTCCACGGCGATAACCGGTACCTCCGCCTCTTTGAACTTGTCCATGATCAGGCCGCCGGCTTCCTCGTCGATCTGGTACTCGATGACCAGGTCCACGCCCTCGGCGATGAGACGGTCGGCCACGCGCAGGGCGACCTCGCCGCTGAGCTGGTTGTCGGCCAGGATGAGGTCCACGTTGCTGGCGTCCTGGGCTGCCTGTTCCAGGCCGCGGCGGACGTCGACGGGAAAGGGCATGCTCTCGCCGAGGCTGGCGTAGCCGATCTTGTAGCGGGGCATCTCCTCGCTGCAGGGTGTGTAGGACGAGGTCGTGTTCTCGCCGCACACGGTGAGGACCGCGCAGGTCTGGCGCAGTTCCTCGATGTAGCGGGGATCCAGGCTGCTGTCGGTCAGAATGTGGGCGACCTGGTCCACGCTGGCAAAGGGTGTCAGGTCCACCTTGCCAAACTTGGTCGAGTCGATGAGGGCCACCACCTGCTCGGCCGACTCGATCATCCTGCTCTTGAGCTGGGCCTCCTGGATGTCGACCTGGGTCAAGCCGGTCTCCACGGAAAAGCCCGAACAAGAGACAAAGGCGGTCTTGATGTGCAGGTTCTCCAGGATCCGCTCGCCCAGATGGCCCACCAGCAGGGCCTGTTCGTGGCGCAGGATGCCGCCGATGAGGATGATGGTGTGGCTGGGATTCTGGGACAGGGCAAAGGCGACTTCGATGCCGTTGGTGACGACTGTCAGGTTGGACCGGTCCTGCAAGAAGGAGGCGATGTGGAAGACGGTGGTGCTAGAGTCGAGGAGGACCGAATCTCCGTCTTCGACCATGTCGGCTGCCCAGCGGGCGATCCGCTGTTTGGCCGCAGTGTTGACTTGAGCGCGGGCAGCAAAAGGAGGGGCTGACAAAGCGGTGTCCATTCCTCAACACGGCGCCCCCGCGCACGCGGGTGAGCCGTCCCGCTTTTTCCAGGGCGCTGAGGTCGTTGCGGATGGTGCCCTCAGAGACGTCCAGGCGCGGGGCCAGCTGGGTGACCTTGATGCCTGGCTGGTCCCGCAGGAGGCGCAGTATGCGTTGCCGCCGTTCAAAGGTGGTCATAGACTCGCTCGCTGGTCTGGGATGGACACAGACGAACCCTACCGCTTCATTGTCGGTTCGTATTGGAGCAGTATATCACAGTTAGCGAAACTTGTCAAGTTGGATTCGGAATCTGTGGAAATAGTACAGCAAGGGCTGTTGAAATTTGTTGATATAGGGCTGCCCTCAGTAGATTTCAGCAACCCGCGGAGCGACGCCCGGATGCGGACAGGATGATGAATTATGGCTGAGAAGATGATGGTTGGCCCTCGCCCCAGTCTGAGACAGACAGTACTACTCCCTGTCTTCCCCATCTGGGATGCCGGGTACTGTTGTACCATCGTCTTTCTCGGGCCTCTGAAGCGACGGGGAGAGCTGTTTGATTGTCTCGGGGTCTACCTGGACAATCAGGTTCTCTGTATTGAAGGGCAGGTCGATGCCCGCCTTGGTGAGAGCGGCTTCCAGGGCCTCGCTTACCTGATCGATCATGGCCCCCTCGTGGTTGACGTCGTCGATCCACCAACGTACACGCATCGTCCGGGCAGAATCTCCAAACTCATGGTAGAGCGCGTCCACCGGCTTGTCGGGCAGCACACCGTCTACGCCGCGCACCGCATCGTGGATGACGCTTCGAACCTGGTCAAAGTCTGAGCCATAGGCCACGCCAATCTCAATCTGGACCCGGTAGTTGGTATCTGGAAAACTATAGTTGATCACCTGGCTGGCGCCTATCTTGGAATTAGGGGACGATAACCAACCGGTTGTCCCCGGTGCGAACGCGCGTGGTACGGGTTCCGATCTCCTCCACGGTGCCCGTTTTGTTCAGTTCCTCGATCTGGATCGTATCACCGGCCCGGAATGGCTGGTCGAGAAGGATGATAAAGCCGCTGATGGCATCGGCGATGATATCCTTGGCGCCCAGGGATATGATCACGGCGGCAAAGATCAGACTCGCGGACAGGGCGGTGATGTTGATGCCAAAATGGCTCAAGCCGATGCTCGTAGCAACCACGAACACAAGAAGATAGGCGGAGCGCTTGAGGACTAGGATGATTGGGTCAAGCCTGCTTCTATCATCCGCAGACTCCAGGTGGTCCTGGTACCACTTGACACCAAAATCGATCAGCCTCAAGACCATGCTCAGAACCAGGAGCCATCCCAGGCCAAAGAAAAGGTCATCGAGCAAGCTCCTGAACTGTTCGCCAAGGAAGTCCAAACGCATGGTGGCATAGCGGGTGAAAATGACCACAACCAGCCACTTGAGCTGATTCCCGATGGCGTCCAGAAAATCATCGTCGAATGTGGTCGAGGTTTGGCGCACGAGTCGTTTCAACAAGGCGAAAAGAAGCCTTCCGCCTACCAGGTAGCCTGCCAGCACTATCAGGCCCGAGATGGCAAGGTTGATCCAGTCATCAGTCTTCAAACCGAGAAACGACTTGCCGGCCAGTCCCAGGTCCGTTGCGACTGGTCGACCTTTATCTGGAGCGGGCCGGGTGTTGGCGTGGGCACCGCTGTCCTCTCGGCAACGGCCGTGGAGACACCGGCGACATCTGGTTCAGATGGAGGGCCACCACCCTCCTCCGCAGGCGTGCCTGTGGCTTCGGGCTGAGCCGTGACCATGGGTACACCCGTTGCCGCTGCGACCGGTGCGACGGTGGGAGTGGCGGCTGGAACCGCATTCTCTGAACCACAGGCGGACACGAGCAAGGCGATCAGCATGAATCCCAATATGCAAGCCAATCTTGCAGGTTCTTTGTGTCTCATTCTCATACGGATGAACCCTCTTTGCTTTCATCGTTTCGTGCGACCCAGGCCCCAGCGGAGACCAGCGTCTGCCCGTGTGAGGCGCCGGATTGCGGCTGCTCCAGGAACACGTTCTTTGTACAGAAAGCCCGTATTCCCTCGTGCAAAATGTTACCAGAGTTGTATCGTTGGGTCAAATGATAAAGTGAGCGAGGGAGCTATTGCAGTGACCCCATAAACCTGGACACCTTGGGCGCCGATTTTCGTGAACCCAGGATCCCTATCTCTCCAGGATGATCGCCAGGAAGCTGCCCCGGGTCACCCCTCGCGCTTTGAACCAAAATGCGAGGCATAGACCCTGGTAAAGACCGCACCAAACAAAAAGATCTGGGCCAGGTAATAGATGGCGATGAGCAGCATCGCCAGGGCGCCGGCCGCCTGAAAGGCGGTCGCCACCCCGCTGTGTGTTAGATAGAAGCCTATCGCCCACCTGCCGGCCGCAAGGAGCAATGCCGTAATTGCCGCGCCCGCCCAGACGTCGCACCAGGCAATCTCCTCATCCGGCACGACCTTGTAGATTAGGGCAAGGGTCACGGTCAGCAACCCTACAAACGCAACCTGAGTGGCGATGGGCGCGGACCCGGCCCAACCGAACCACGAACCCAATAGGGAAACGAGGACACTAGTAAAGGTAGCGAGGATGAGTAGGAGGGCAAGACCGAGTACCATCACAAAGGCCAACAGGCGGTTCTTGATGGCCGCAATCGTTCCAGCGTAGGTAGCGGGTGGAACGTCCCAGATCGTGTTGAGCGCATACTGCAGTTGGGAAAACAAGCCCGTAGCCCCGTACAGCAGCGCCCCGGCACTGATCAACGTGGCCAATGGCGAGCCCCCCGAGGTATTCAGAGAAGCGCCGGCAACCATGTCCTGGATCAACTGGACCATCTCTGGGCCCAGGTTATCGGCAACTTGGGCGACCAGTCTATCGACGATAGCCGTTTCGTTGATAAAGGTGCCCGCCACGGTGATGGCTACATAGAGCATGGGTGCGATGGAGAACATCGCATAGTAGGCCAGAGCGGCAGCCAAGCGAGCAGGCCTCTTGGCGCTCCAGATGCCCGATAGGTCGGTGACGAACGTTCGGATGGCTTCCAGCTTCATGTCTCCATCACTTCCTCATTGGTAGAATCCTAGGTTCTATTTCTACTTATCCAGGCGACAGCCCGTCCTTCTTAAGCCGAACCTGTTCGTTCAGACTGGGTGATGGTCCTGGCCGGCAAGATGAGGAACGCAAGCACGATCGGTGGTAGTGCAAGCCATCGTTCAGTCAGGGTTCACTCTCCGGTTGCTTCACTTGCCGAGAGCTTTGGTCTGGCCACGCGTGCATATACGTCCGCGGCCACCAGCGCCCCAATGACCAGTGCAATCGAGGTCACCAATAGAGGGGCGCTCAGCCCTCCACCCAATGCTGCCAGGGCGACCAGAATCGCCGCGCCACCGATGCGCACCCAAATCTGCGGATAACGGGCCATCGCCTCTTCTTTTTCCGGCGCGGCCCATTCCAGCCCCGCTCCGGCCAGCAGGGCCACGGCCAAGGCACCAGTGAGCAGCAGGCGTTTCTCGTCGGCCAGAGCCTCGCCCGGCGCCAGAGCCAGCACCTTGGTTCCCGCCACGCCGTAGGCAGCGATAGCCGCCAGCAGAGGATAGTGCAGATCGATCCAGACCCGCCGTCTGGCTCTGCCTTTGGCCAGGGTTGAGTGCTCCAGGTGGTCAAAATAGAGCCACCACAGGCCAACCGAGATTCCCAGCAGGGCCAAGCCGTATAGGGTCGTGAGCCGGTAGCTCTCCCGTTCGGCGGCGCCCAGGGCGGCCTTGAGAAAGAACTCACCCAGGACAATGATCGTCAGCTCGCCAAAGCGGTCCAGGACGTAGTGGGCTTTGACCGGCGGTATTTCCATCGCCGGCAGCCCCGCCCGTTTCAGGATCCGCGGCATGATGAATGGGGCAAAAAGGCCAATGACCGTGGCGACGACCCACCACGCATAGCTGGTGGGCTCCAGGAACGCGATGGCAGTCCAGACGACCGCCATTACCGCGAAGAAGATGGCATGGGTCCCGGTGAAGGACTGGGATTCGGGATGCAGGTGCCAGGCCCGGGCGTACATCAGCGCCAGGACTGCCTTGGTAGCCGCATAGGCCAGCAGAAACGAGGTAGCCGTCTGGCCGGTCACGTCGTGCAGTTCGAAAGCCATCGACACCATGGCCCCCATGTACAGCACGGTCAGCAGGCGGTGGCCGATGTCGTCGGTAGGGAAGCGGCGGTTGTAAAAGACTGGTTCCAGCCACGACAGCCAGATGGGGATAAAGAGCAGGGCGAATTCGATGACGCCCAGCAGCGAGATATTGTGGCTCAGCCGGTCACCCAGCACGACCAGGATGGCGACGTAGACCAGGTCGAAGAATAGCTCCAGCCAGGTCGTCTTTTGTTCGTGTTCGGTCGGTGTTGTCCTGATCCTGAAAAAGCTCGGCATGTCTCCCTACTCCTACAAAACTGAGGACCGGCAGTCCTTTGGTCATGCGATGGGTGGTACCGCAATCACTGTCTGCCTGCTTTTAATGGCTCCAAAAGGTGTGGGCAGGACTGCCAGTCCTGCTTATGCCCAGCGAGCCCTGCCAAATCCCGTGCCAGATTCGAGACCCCGAGCCTGATTACTCCAGCATCTCATCTCGAATCCACCTTAGCTCACGCTGGCTGAGACCCAGGCCGTCGTGGACAAAGCCCTTGACGGAGGTAGGCCTCTTACGCTACAATCTGCTCTTGTAGATCTTTGGTGGTCAGTTGATTGTCCAAACAGCGCTCCTTCCACCAGGGCCTCCTGTTGCTGCGATCTGCTGGGAGGGTGCTTTTCCTGGTCCATCACCTATTTTACCACAAGGCAGGGCGCAGGGCCACTCTCCACTTGTCTGGCGAGGGTGCGTGCCCATTTCACTGAGCCTGGTCTCTAGGGCAAGATTCAAAAAGGCCCCGGCGGTCCTGGAACCGCCGGGGCCGTGAACCTAGAGACCCAACAACCGACTGAAGTTCTGGCACTCCAACGCTCAAGGCGCGGGCGCACCCATGCTTCGCAGTACATCCTCCATCGCTGTCTGGCTGACGGTGAGTAAGCCCTGTTGGGGCCGGTCGAGATCGACGATGATGATCAGAACCGCGACCAGCGCCAGGGCAAAGAGAAAGATGGCGACGAAATCCCTTTTGCCGTCTCCGCTATTGGCAATTCCCACCAGCAGAAAGCTCAGCACCGTGGCTGCATACAGCACCATCCCCAGCAGCCTCGGCAGGCGAAGGTCAACGGCAAACAGGCGCTCCGAATGAACATCGATCACTTCATTGATCGAGTCCGCGTACAGAGCCATGATAGCCGAGTTCTGTCCCTGACTGACAGTCTCCTCCACGATCGACCACAGTTGGCTGTGAATCTCTTCCGAACGACTCATGGCGGATTCGAATAGCGTGGCATCCGCGGCAGTTGCCAGGCGCACCTCCACATACTCTTGCAAGAGGTCGCGCGAAATGGTCCCATCAGGCTCGTCGAGAAAGCCGGCCCGGAGCCAGGCTGTTCCGACCGCGTTGGCCTCTGTGACGACCATGATCTTGCGGCCGTTCTGCTGATTGATGACGATGCCGATGGAAAAGGCAAGCAGGAAGGCCATCAGGCCCAGCAAGCCGCCGACCACCGTACCTGTTACCGGGCTCCCTTTCGAGTCGGGATCGCGGCGCTGAAGCCACATGCCGACGCGAAAGCCAATTTCGGCGGCCACAAGAACCAAGACCACCGTCAGCAAATAGACTGCCCAAATTGGTAGTTTGTCAAGGACAACCATGTTCGTACTCCTCCTGATCTTGTTTTCTGGCGAAACCTAGTTCCAGCCAGCGCGCTGGCTGGATGGACGGATGGTAGATCGGCAGTTGCCAGCAATAGGCCGCTTCTGTACGTATTGGCCGCGCACCTGCCAGTCCAAAGGGATGTCGCTTCCTACCGGAGTTGCCTGATTGCTCTCAACTGCCGTTGCGACACTTATTGGCTCACAGCGAAGCATTATACCATAAAGTGGATCCAATCGCCAGCCGGCCAGGCCCAATTGGTGCATCGTGCATCGTTTTCGGTGGCAACCGCGCCGGGGCGGCTCGCCTGGCGGCAGAGTCACTGCGCTACTTCGCCGACCGGGCTAAGTAGTGGTACCCCATGAAGTGAGGCTCTTGGCTTCTTTTGGCCCACTCCATAATCAGTGATGGGAGTCCCGCACTTCAGATGAGCGGCTCCCCGGCACGCTCTGGTGGGATCCCCAGATGCTGCAACGCGCGCTGGCTGAGCAGGGCCACCTCTTGCTCAGCATCTCTGCCTGCTAGGGGGATCTGTCCGCCGGCCATTGTACCATGCCCGCCGGCACTGCCCGTTCCTGCCACGATGGCCTGCACCAGTTTCTCGGCTGTATGCTCCTGGCCTCTGGTGCGCACCGACAGGATCAGAGCCCCTTGGTACACGCCCACACAGAGTACCCACTGGGCCCTCTCCAGCCGCAATAGGACGTCGGCGAGTTCCGCGGCCAGATCTGGATAGCGCAGGATGGCGATGTTGGCAATGATGAGGCCGTCGTACATGCGTGCTGCTCGCAGGGTGGCATCAAAACTTCTGAAATAGCCGGCCGGAACCTGGGCATGCTCGATATTGGCCAGGGCTGTGACGTCAATTTGGGGCTGAAGGTAGGCATAGGCTGCCGCGTCGGCCGGACTGGTATTGCGGCTCAGCCCCATCGTGATGGTTTTGATGCCGTAGAACAGGGCGGTGGCCAGTGACGAGGGTGGTTCCACACCGGCGGCCTGCAGGTACTGGGTGAGGATGGTCGAAGTCGCACCCAAAATCGGGGCGGACGTCGGCAAAGTGGGCTCTCGCTGTCTCTTTGTGCTTGGCATGGTGGTCGATCACAATGGCTATCCTGGTCTCGGGAGATAGGGTGAGGTTGCCGGCTCCTGGCTGGGCGTCGACCAGGGCCAGGCTGGGTGATCCTTGCAGGTCCGCCTCAACGAGAGGCTCAAGCGGATGGTCCAGGTAGCGAACCAGTGCCTTGTTCTCGGCCCGGCCGACCAGGCCCTGGTAGACGATGGTACTATCCATCCCCAACTGTTCAGCCAGCAGATGGCGTAGAGCGAAGGCACTGGCGATGGCATCGGGGTCTGGGTCATTGTGTGGCAGGATCAGGAGCCTGCCTGCCCCCCTGGCGGTCTCGTACAGTCTCTCCAATATCGCCTGTGTCATGGGCCCTTGCTCCTGGGAACCTGCTGGCTGGCCGCTGTTTTACGCTGGCTCCCCAGCGCGGTATCTCGATTGCTGTCCGGATCTCCCTCTCTGGTTTCAGGAACCGTCGAGCTGATGGCAGGCGCCTCTTCCGAATCCACGGGGGAACCGTCAGATGAGTCGTTCACCCGTCACCTCTGGTGGAATCCGCATGATGTGGAGTGCTCGCTGCTGGAGCAGGTGGGCAACCCGCTCCGGATCTCTGCCTTTCAAAGGCACCTGTCCGCCGGCGATCGGTCCATGCCCGCCCGCCGTGCCGTCATCTCCTACAATGGCCTGCACGAGTTCCTCGGCCCTGTCAGCAGGGTTTTGCGTTCGCACCGACAGGATCAGGACACCCTGGTATGCTCCCATGCAGACTATCCATCGGGACTGCTCCAAGCGCATCAGAAGGCGAGCCATCTCGGCTGTCAGGTCTGGATAGTCCATTAGACCGATATAGGCAACGACGACGCCATCGTAAACGCACGCTGCCTGCAGGGTGGCAGCAAAGCTCTGGAAATAGCTGGCCGGAATTTGCGAGTACTCGATCTCGACCAATGCCTGGGCATCTATACGTGGCTGGAGATAGAAGTAGGCCGCTGCATCGGCCGGACCTGCGCTACGACTCAGCCCCAGGGTATCGGTCTTGATGCCATAGAAGAGAGCTGTGGCCAGTGCCGACCCAGGTTCGAGACCAGCTTCCTGGAGGTATTCGGTCAGGATGGTCGAAGTGGCACCTGCCTCAAGCCGGACGTCAACGTAAGCTGCCAGGGCGGTGGGCTCTCGCCAGGTGTGGTGGTCGATGACGATGGTCACTTCAGATCCGTCCGGCAGGGCATTGTTTCCGGCGCCGGGTTGGGTGTCCACCAGAGCGATGGACAGATCGCCGGCCAGATCGGCGTCCGTCAGGGGCCGCAGTGGCTGGCCGAGATAGCGCAACAGCGCCCGGTTCTCTGCCCGGCCGACGATGCCCAGGTAGGCAATGGTACTTTCCACGCCCAGAGTCTCCATCAGCAGGTGCTTGAGGGCGACGGCGCTGGCGACCGCATCGGGATCGGGGTTGTTGTGAGGCAGGATCAGCACATGCTCCGCTTTGCCCACCGCTTTGAACAGTCGCTCCAGTTCTACCACGCTCACCTCCTCACGGTTTCCCCTTGTCAGTCAAGATCTGGGCCACAAAGAACGTGGTTCCTTCTTCGTCCCCTCTATTCGCTGGCGACCGCAGCTTCCTGATCTCCGTGGGGATGCAGCCACACCTCCTGGCGTGGATAGGGCAGCGAGATCCCCTCCCTCTCGCAGGTGGCAAGGAGGAACTTGCGGAGCTGGCGGCCCACTTCCCACTGCTTGCCCGGCTGGGTCTTGACGGCCACCCGCACCTGGGCGGCCGAGTCGCCAAGGCTGGCGACGCCCAGGACGGCGGGCGGCTCCAGCAGGTAGGCGGCGAGATCTGGATCTTTGCCAAAGATCTCTGCACTCTCTGCCAGGATCCGCAGGGCGCGGTCCAGGTCCTCCTCGTAGGCAACGCCAATATCGACCAGCACCCGCGACCAGTCTCGGGTCTGGTTGATCAGGACCCTGATTTCGCCATTGGGCACGATACACAGATCGCCGTTGGCGGCCCGCACGTAGGTCGTGCGGAGGGTGATCTGCTCCACCGTGCCCGACACAGTTCCCACCTGGATGGTCTCGCCGAGGGTGTACTGGTTTTCGATGATCAGCAACAGGCCGCCGATCAGGTCTTTGATTAGAGTTTGGGCCGCGAGGGAAACAGCCAGACCGGCCACGCCGAGGCCGGCCAGAAAGGGTGCAATGTTTATGCCAATGGTGCTCAAGAACATCAGGATTGCTGCAGTAACCAACGCGATATCCAGTAACCACCGGACGACGAGGACCAGGGTGGCCAGTTGCTGTCGCCGAGCGTCTCGGATAGTCTGTACGGACCTTACCCAAACCAGGATGCGTTTCGCGGCCAGGTGCACGACAACGATGCACAGCAGCGTCAACCCCACGATCAACAAGCCGCTGGCCAGGTCTTTGGTCATTCCTTCGAATTCCATATCTTGCCTCCCAGCAGACTGAATTTGACGCCGCCCGCTCGGTACTGAGTGGCAACACAATTGAGTGGACAACGCCAGGGAACGTTGCATCCGGTCGATCCGTCAGAATGGCCAGAAGACGGGCACGACCAGCACGACAATTAGCAGGACCACGAGGGTCAGCGGTATGCCCACTTTGGTATAGTCGGAGAACCGATAGCCGCCGGGGCCCATGACCAACACATTGGCCGAGTGGCCGACGGGGCTGAGGAACGCCGCAGAGGCCGAAATGGCCACGGCCATCATCAACGGGTAGGGCGATATCCCCAGATCGCTGGCGGTGTTGAGCGCAATCGGGGCCAGCAGAACGGCCACGGCCGGGTTGGGCATCACCTGGGAGGCCAGGGCAGCCAGGACGAACAGCCCGGCCAGCACCGCTAGCGGACCCGCTGGGCCCACCAGTCCGACCATGCCCTCGGCCAGAAAGCTCGCCGCACCGGTTTGCTCCATGGCGATGCCCAACGGCAGCATTCCGGCAATTAAAAAGACGGCCTTCCACTCGATAGACCGGTAGGCTTCCTCCATCGTCAGGCAGCGGGTGAGTACCATGAGCACCACACCGACCACAGCGGAGATGGCGATGGGTACCCAATCAAAGATGACCGGAATCAGAACAACGGCCATGATCAGGAGGCCGATGGGCGCCTTGTTCAAGCGCGGCGCTTCCTGGGCCGCTTCGGTTAGCACCAAAAAGTCAGGTTCGAGGCCCAGTACCCGCAGTCGCTCGCGGGGGCCGTAGAGGAGCAGCGCATCACCAAAGCGCAAAGCCATGTCGCGCAGTTCCGAGCGGTAGGCCCGGCCCTCGCGCCAGATGGCCAGCACGCTCAGACCGTACTTGTCGCGGAAGTGGATCTGGCGCAGCGTTTTGCCCGCCAACGTGGTTCGGGGCGAGAGCACCACCTCCACCAGGCCGACGTGCTCCGACTCCATCTCGGCCAGGTCGGGCGGCGGTTCCGCATCGATCTCCAGGCTTTGCAAGCCTTCCAGGGTCGACAGGTCGTCGGGCCGGCCCTTGACCAGCAACAGGTCGCCGGCGGCCAGCATCTCTTCCGCGTCAGGCATGAGGTGGGTGGCGCCCTGGCGGACAATACCCATCACCCCCAGCCCAAAGGCGTCGCCCAGGCGGGTCTCGACCAGTGTCTTGTTGGCCAGGATCGAGCCCTCGGGCACGCGCATGGCGACCAGCCGCTCTTCCAAGTGGTACTCCTGCGCCGTCTCAGCACCTGAGACAAGGAATTCCGACTCGACCTGCAGCGCGTCGAGCTGCTTGCGGCTCCCCTGGACCAGCAAAACGTCGTCCCGTTGCAGCGGCAGCTTTTCCAGATTGGTCCGCACTACACCGCCGCCCCGCCGGATGGCCAGCACGGCCACGCCAAAGCGGCGGCGAAACTTGACCTGCTCCAGCGTCAGGCCCGTCAGCGACGCCTGGGGAGAGAGCGCTACCTCGGCAAAGTCAATCTCGGCCGAGCGCAGTCGCTCGACGGCCACGTGGTCCTCTTCCACGACCAGGGCGCGCCGCCCGCGCAGCTCTGCCAGGCGGTCGGGCCGGCCCTCGACCAGCAGACGGTCGCCGGGGAGGAGGATGGTAGCCGGGTCGGGGGCCAAGCGGTTCCGGTCGGGGCGCAGGATGGCCAGAACGTTCAAGCCTAGGGCCGCGCCCAGGCGGCTTTGAGCCAGAGGTCTTCCGGCTAGGGCCGAATCGGCAGGAAGGCGGACAACGAACAACCGCTCGTGCAGGCCAAAGAACTCACCGGGAGCTGCCCTAGCGTTCTCCGACAGGGCCTTGATGTCCCGGGACGGCAGCAGGTGTCGTCCTACCAGGACCATGAAGGCAATACCAGCCAGCATAACGACGATACCGGTCGGCGTGTAGTCGAACATGTGGAAAGGCTCCAACCCATATTGGCGCAGGGCTTCGCTGACCAGGATATTGGGCGGCGTGCCTATGAGGGTATTCAAGCCGCCCAGGAGCGCGGCAAAGGCCAGGGGCATCAGCAAGCGAGAAGGTGGACGGCCCGTACGTCGGGCGATGTCGACAACCACCGGCAGCATCAGCGCCGCCACGCCAATGTCGTTCATAAAGCCAGACAGCACGCCGACCGTGAGCATGATCGTGGCGATAAGCCGCGCCTCGCTTCCGCCGGCCAGGCGCAACACTGGGCGCCCGATCAGGCCAGCCACACCGGTGCGAGCCAGCCCGGCGCTGAGGATCAGCACCGCCCACACCGTAACCACGGCCATGTTGGCAAAGCCGGACAGGGCCTCCGCAGGGGTGACCAGACCGGTCAGAGCCAGGCTGACCAGCACCATGAGGGCCACCACGTCGACCCGGATCCGCTCCGTGACAAACATGACGATGGCCGCGACCAAAATGGCCAGGACGGTGGCAATCTCGATCGTCATCGTGCCAGCTCCTTTCTCGCTGCGGCGGCAGGGGGTTGTCCCTGCCGTACGGTTGATGGAAGCGGAAGGGTGCCTATTGGCATAGATGAGATGACAGTCCCGGCCGTGGAGAAATCAGCCAGGATGCACTGGTTCTTTCCGGTGCAAATGCGCAGCCGCGACCCCGCAGAGCCTGGATAGAGCAGACCAGCTCCACCCAACTGTCGGTGAGCTGGACAGTCTCCCAAAAATGCAGAGGAGCTGTGGTCACCCCGTGGACTGCAGTTCTTGGCATGGGCTGTTCCGCCAGATTGCCTCGCCCTTGATCCACATCATCCGCAGTCAACGCTGCCCTCATGATTATTGCTCTGTAAGCGGGTGGCAGAACTATGTCTTATATTGTACCACAGACTGGCCGATCGCGCACGTTGCATGCGTACGGGCTTCAACCAGTAACCGTTCATGCGCTGGGCGTCGGCATCACCCACGCAGTCATGGGAGGTTGTGCTAGCTGTCGGACGCTCTGGCGCTGATAGACCCCACAGCCGGTAAGGGCTCTGGCCTACGCAGGTCAAATCATCAGTGCGGAGAGTCGTGCATAGGCTTGGTACCACCGGTCGCCAGGACCAGGTTCGTAGATGGATAGATCGAAGGAGTTACGTACCATAGTCCGGCCGTCCGCCAGCGAAGCGATCTGGCCCTGGGCCAGCATCTGCATCAGGATGTTGCCCGTCGCCGTGGCCTCCACGGGACCCGCGATCACCTGCCGGCCGGTTGCGTCGGCCGTGAACTGCGACAGCAGCCGGTTCTGCGTCCCGCCGCCGACGATGTGCAGGGGCTCCAGGCGATAGCCCAGCATCTCCTCCAACCGCTCCAGCACCCAACGGTACTTGAGGGCGATCCCCTCCAGCGCGCAGCGAATGATGGCGCCCCTGCTCTCTGGTACCGGCTGGCCCGTCATCCGGCAGTAGTCGCGGATGCGGGCCGGCATGTCGCCCGGCTTGAAAAACTCGACATAATCCGGATCGATGATGACCTGGAAGGGTTCGGCCCTCGCCGCCATCTCGGCCAGATCAGCGTAGCTGTATTCCTTGCCCTGGTTGGCCCACGTTCGCCTACACTCCTGCACCAGCCACAGGCCCATGACGTTCCGGGAGAAACGGAACGTACCGCAGGCGCCGCCCTCGTTGGTAAAGTTGTGGGCCAGGCTCTGGGCGTTGATGACAGGCGCCCGCACCTCGGCACCGACCACCGACCAGGTCCCGGAGCTGATCCAGGCAAAGCCGGGTTCCGCGGCTGGTACCGCCGCCACGGCCGAGCCCGTATCGTGGCAGGCGGGGGCGACGACTGTCGGTCCGGTCTCAGGCGACAGGCCTACTTCTTGTGCTGTACGGGGCAGGAGCGGGCCCAGATCGGTACCTGGCGGAACGATCTCTGGAAAGATATGTGCCGGGATGCCCAGGCGCTCCAGCATGTCCCTGGCCCAGTCTGCGGTACGAGGGTTGTAGCACTGGGTCGTCGTGGCGATGCTGAACTCGCAGGCCGCCTGCCCTGTGAGCCAGTAGTTGAGCAGGTCCGGGATGGTCAGAAAGGTCGCGGCGATGTCAAGCAAGGGCGAGCCGCTGGCGGCCATGGACAGGAGCTGGTACAGGCTGTTGAGCTGGAGGAACTGGATGCCCGTCTGCTCGAATATCTCGGCGCGGGGGACGAGGCGGAAGGCCTCATCCAGCATGCCGTCGGTCCGCCCGTCGCGATAGTGGCAGGGGTTGGCGACCAGGGCGCCGTCACGGTCCAGCAGGCAAAAGTCCACGCCCCAGGTGTCAATGCCCACGCAGGCCAGGCTTGGCCCCTCATCCCGGGCGGCCAGGGCGATCCCCGCCTTCACCTCGCTCCACAGGCGCAGGATGTCCCAGTACAGCCCGTGCGGGAGGTAGACCGGTACGTTGGGGAAGCGGTGGACCTCGGAGACGTGGATCCGCTCGCCATCGAAGCGGCCGAGCATCGCCCTGCCGCTCTCTGCACCGAGGTCGACGGACAAAAAGCTTCGCTGTGCGGACATCCTGGTCCTCCATTTTCTGCTAGTGCCGTTTCACACCACTGATGTGGCACTTTGGTTGCTCGCGTCGGGTCCGTGACCCGAGCTTCACGCTGATACGAACCCTTGCTCACAATCCGAATTATAGCACCGTCGCGGGAAAATGACAACGTCCTGAGCTAGGCTGCTGCTAGTGGTCACAGCGCACGACCTCTGAGGGTTTTCCAAGCCTCGGGTCCATAGCAGCGGGTTCTTTGTTATGATTCGGCACGTCGAGCAGAACATAAGAAGATCAGCGTAACCTTGGCCATCTCTGGGGGTTATTAGGTACAGCAGCCCGGGGTCCGCTCCTGGCAGGTTCGGGGATCCTGCAGCACAATCGCGTTTCCCAGCCTGGGGCGCACCAGCCTATTCCAGCCAATGTGCAATGCACTGACGCGCCTATACAGGCCCGCGGCCTGAGAAAGGAGGAGTGAAGCCCATTTCGAGAGCTGGATCGATCGTTGCAACCGGTAGTTGGCATAGAAGTCACATATACAAGGAGGATTTATTATGGCGTTCGAACTGATGTGCATGGGCTTGATCGCGGTCCTGTTTGGCCTGGTTATGGCCTTTATGGGCTACAGGTTGATGTGGATCGTGCTCCCGATCTTTGGCTTCTTCTTTGGCTTTGCCCTGGGCGCGCAGACGCTCCAGTGGATATTTGGCATCGGCTTTTTGGCCACCATTACGAGTTGGATCGTGGGCTTTATCGTGGGGGCCATCTTTGCCGTGCTGTCCTACCTGTTCTACTTTCTGGCCGTGGCCATTCTGTCCGGCGCCGCGGGCTATGGCCTGGCGGTCGGTCTCTTGGCGGCCATTGGGCTGGAGGGGGGCTTTCTCGTCTGGATCATCGGCATCGTCGCCGGTGTAGCGCTGGCCCTCATCGTGCTGCGCTTCAACATCCAGAAATGGGCCGTCATCATTATCACCGCCGTGGGCGGCACCAGCGTGATTATCTACACCATGCTGGCGGCTTTCGCCGACCTGGGGCCGGTGGCGATGATGGCCAACCCCGTACGAATGGCCATCCAGCACTCGTTCCTGTGGCTGATCTTCTTCCTGGTTGTGGCCGGGGCCGGCATCTATGTCCAGTTCAAGGCCAGCCAGGCCTACGAGGTCGAGGAGTGGAACAACTATAGCACCGTCTGAGCAAAGGGCGAGCGACTTGCCCAAGGATACAGAAGCCCCCTCGGTCCCAGCAAGTGGAGACCGAGGGGGCTTTTTCAGTTTCTGGCGCGCAAAGATCCCTATCCGTGGCTGCGCTCAGAAGAGGGACCGCACCGCGTCTACCACCCGCTGGGCGCTGGGCACGTAGAACTGCTCCATGACTGGGGCAAAGGGCGCCGGCGTGTCGGGCGCTGACACGCGCTTGATGGGCGCGTCCAGCCAGTCGAATGCCTCGTCGGCGGCAATGGCGGCGATATCCGCCGCCCAGCCGCCGGTCAGGTTGTCCTCCTCGACGACGACCAATCGTCCGGTCTTGCGCACCGAGGCCAGGATCATCTCCTTGTCCAGCGGTACCAGGCTGCGGGGATCGATGACCTCGGCCTCGATCCCTTCCTGGGCCAGCGTTTCGGCTGCGGCCAGAGCGCGGTACATGGTCAGCAGCTTGCCGACGATGGTTACATCTTTGCCCTCGCGGCGCACCACCCCCTGGCCGATGGGCACCAGGTACTCCTCCTCGGGCACCTCGCCAATGGGGCTAAGGGCGCCCGGCTCGGAGCGGGGGCCCTTGCTGCCGTAGAGCATCTTGTGCTCGAAAACGAGGACCGGGTTGTCGTCGCGCACCGCGCTCTTGAGCAGCCCCTTGGCATCGTAGGCGGTGGCCGGGGCGACGACCTTCAAGCCCGGGATGTGTGTGAAAAAGGCCTCCAGGCTCTGGGCGTGCTGCGCCCCCCGGCTGGTGGCGCCCACCGGCACGCGCATGACCATGGGCACCTTGACCGTGCCGCCCGACATGTAGGTCATCTTGGCCGCCTGGTTGGCGATCTGGTCCATGGCGCAGAAAAGGAAATCGCCGTACTGGACGTCGGCGATGGGGCGCAGCCCGGCCATGGCCGCGCCGATGGCCACCCCACTGAGGCCGGCTTCGGAGATGGGCGTGTCCAGGATGCGCTCGTGGCCAAGCTCATCGGACAGCCCCAGCGTGACCGTAAAGGCGCCGCCGAACCCACCCTGGATGCCAATATCCTCGCCGATGAGAAAGACGCGGGAGTCGCGAGCCATCTCCTCGCGGATGGCCTGGCGCAGGGCTTCGGCTATGCTCATCCTAGCCATGGGACACCTCCGCCAGGTCCGGCGCCTGGGACCAGAAGACGTGCTTGAGCGCGTCCTCAGGCTCCGGCGATGGGCTGACCTCGGCATAGGCTACGGCCTCGTCTACCACGGTTTCCACTTCCTGCTCGACCGCGGCCAGCCACTCGTCGCTGGCCAGATTCAGGGCCTTGAGGTGCTCCGCCAGCCTGGGGATGGGGTCCCGCGCCTCCCACAATGCCTCCTCCTCTTTGGAGCGGTAGGTGCGCGGGTCGCTGCGCGAGTGCCCGCACTGGCGGTAGGTCTTGGCTTCCACCAGCGTCGGGCCCTCGCGGCGCCGCGCGCGGGCGATGGCTTCCCCGGCGACCTCGTAGACCGCCTCCACGTCGTTGCCATCGACAATTACTCCCGGCATGCCGTAGGCAGCCGCCCGATCGGCGATGTCCTCGATCTTGAAGGTCGTTGAAACCGGCGTCGAGGCAGCGTAGAGGTTGTTCTCGCAGACATAGACCACCGGCAGGTCCCAGATGGCGGCCATGTTCATGGCTTCGTGTACGGCGCCCTCGTTGGCCGCGCCCTCGCCAAAGAAGCAGACCGTCACCCGGTCGGCATCCAGCCACTTGGCGGCCAGGGCCGTCCCGGCCGCGATGGGCGCGTTGCCGCCCACGATGGCGATGGCCGGGAACATGCCCACATTGACGTCGCCCACGTGCATCGAGCCGCCCTTGGCCTGGCAGCAGCCGGTCGTCTTGGCCATCAGCTCGGCCATGATGGCCCGGGGTTCTACGCCCTTGGCGATGGCGTGGCCGTGGGGCCGGTGCGTGCTCAGCAGGTAGTCGTCGCGTCGCAGGTTGGCGCAGACCCCCGTGGCCACCGCCTCCTGGCCGATGTAGAGGTGCAGCGTCGAGGGAATCCGCCCCTCCAGGTACAGGTAGTTGCACTGCTCCTCGAAGCGGCGGATGGTGAGCATGGTGCGGTACATGTCTTGCAGCGGTAGTTCGGAACCAGGCACGGCTTTGTCCTCCCGTGTCAACAGTGAGCAGGCTGGGAATCAGGCACCGGGCAAGGCTGGCCCGGTTGTGGCCCGCCTTCTGCCATGAATCGCCCGAGTTCCCAGCCTACCACCCCAGATTACAGGTTCTTTGGCGCAAACTTGGGATGGTACTCCGGGCTGTGGTAGGACCACGGCGTCTTGGGCCGCTCGCGGATGCCCCACGTCTCGGCCGCGGCGCGGAACTCGGGGTACTGCTGCGCGGCCTCCTGCAGGGTCATGCCCGACAGCACGGCGTCGAAGGCCTGCCGCCAGGCCATGGCCCCGGCCTTGTAGCCCATGGGATGCCCCAGCATGCCGCCGCCCGCCGGTACGATAAAGTCGATGCCGTGCTCCTGGATCAGCACATCGGCCAGGCCCGGGTACATGCCCGCCGAGGGCATGGGCCAGGTGCGCTTGATGTTGTGGAACGGCGCGCGCAGGGTCTGCGAGGTGCGCAGTTCTTCCTCGATGGAGCAGGTCTGAAGGCTGGACCACAGAGAGGGAGACAGCATCAGATCGGCTCCGCTCAGACGGCACAGCTTGGACAGGGTCACCCAGCTAAAGGTCTCGATCATACCCAGCATGTGTGACGGGTGCAGCATGATCGGCACGTTGATCTCGGGATCGTCGGCCAGTTCCTTCAGGGTCGAAAGTCCAGCGGAATAGGCCAGCAGCAGCCCGTTTGCTCCTGCCCGAACGGCGCGCAGCGCCTTGGCGTGCACCCGGTTGGACTCGTCGGTGATGCTCACCAGGTAGATCGTCTTCTCCCCGGTCTCTTGTTCGGCTTTGTCCAGCGCTTTCATCACCGCCTCGAGCCGGTCATCGAAGGAGCAGTTGTCCAGCTCGCTGCACATTTCGTCGTCCTTGCACAGGTCGGCGCCGCCCAGCGCGCTCTGGTAGACCTGGGCCGCCGTTTGCTCGGGCGTCATGCCCATCTTGGGCTTGATGATCTGCAAGCACAGCGGGCGGTCGTGGACGTTCAACAGGTCGCGCATGCCCTCGATGCCGAACTTCGGTCCATTGAACTTGGCTGCCACCGACTTGGGGATGTACACGTCCATCAGGCGCACCTTGTCGCAGAAGGCAAAGATGTTGCCCGAGATGGAAAGGAGCAACATCGGCAGGTTCACATTCGCTTCCCAGGCGGCGATGGGAAAGGCCAGTTGCACAATGGCCTTCTTCGTACCCCTGGCTGCCGGGATCTCATAGTAGCCCAGCACCTTGCTGCTCAAGCGCTCGCGCAATTCGGGCGTCTCTTCCTCAACCTCCATCCAGCTGGCCGTGGACCCTTCGAAGGCCAGCCGCTGGACCTGGGCCAGGTGGTCGATGAAGTCCCATTCGGGCTTGTTGTCCTCGATATAGTAGGTGCCTACGACGAAGCGGTCCTGGTCCAGGCTTTCCCACATATAGTTGAACATGTGCGGATCGTACAGTTCTTTTACCATTGTGTCCTCCGGTGTTAGGTATTCAAGGTGATTCGAGATGTATAGCGATCTAGATGTGCCATGCGAACCCGATGCGTGAACCGTGCTGCGTGTTACGTGTTGCGTGTTACGTGGCAGGTCTTCAACCGTACGCAACACGCAGCACGCACCACGACCTTACCCCAACAGCGCCTCGCGTACCATCGCCGAGGCCTCCATCGCATCCCCGCTGGCCACGACCTCGCCCATGCGCTCGCGGCCGATCTTGTCCAGCAGCCCTTGCAGCCCCTGGATCCATTTGATGCTCTCGGTGGCGGCCCGGACGCCATCCTCGCGATAGGGAAAGATATCCAGCGCGTACCAGCCGTCATAGTCCATCCGGTCCAGCCAGTAGAGCAGCTCCAGCATCTCGACGGTGTGCACCGAGCCCACCGTCATGTCGTCGTCCCACATGCGCCAGTTGTCGTTAAAGTGCATGTAAAAGAGCTTGTCCCCAAAATACTGCAGCAGCGCGGCCGATTCGGCGGCGGTTTCGTAGGCCATGAGCGCGTGGCCCACATCGATCATGGCCCCCACGTTGGGCTTGGCTACCTTTTCGACCAGGAGCAGGGTCTTGCCCACGGTGCCGATGAAGGCATGGGTGCGCGGCTCCTTGGGCTTGTACTCGATGACAATCTTGACCTCGGGCAGGTGCTCGGCGCACTCGATGGTACAGTCGATGATGCGGTCCCAGGCGGCCATATAGTCTGTTTGGAGGGGATAGTCGTAGCCATCCTGGCCGAACCACAGGTCCACGACCTCGCAGTCCATCTGCCTGGCCCACTCCATCGCCTTTTTGACCTCGTGCACGGCCTCGCGGCGGATCTGGGGGTCGTTGGCCGAGAACGATCCCCAGCCCCACTTGCCCGAGGCCCAGATATCGGGGGTGACGCAGGTCACCTCCAGGCCGGCGTCCTTGATCTGGCGGTGGACCTGCGCGACGTTGTCGTCGTTTACGTGCCAGAATCCGACGACCTCGACGCCCGTGAGCCCCTCGACGCGTGTGGCGGCCTCGATCAGCTCCTCGCTGGCCAGCCGCTGGCCATAGCCCGAAAGGACGTAGCGGTCGGCGCAGGCATTAAAGGTATTGATGTTCGCCGAAAAGCGTAGCTCTCTTGCCATCGTTCTTCCTCCTCATATCTGGGGTCGCGAAAGGGATACCGTGAAATCATAGCGGTCCCCGCGCCACACGGCTTCCAGGTATTCGACCGCCTGGCCGCTGGCAGCGTAGGTCACACGCTCCATGGCCATGACGGCCGCGCAGGCTTCCAGTCCCAGCAGTTCCTCCTCGTGGGGCAGGGCGCACCGCGCCCGCAGGATCTCCCTACCCGTCCACAGGCGCAGCCCGTAGCGGGTCTCCAGCAGGCGGTACAGGGAGCTGGTCAGGTCATGGTCCTCCAGGTCCGGGCACAGAGCCACCGCCAGGTAGGGCGTCTGAAGGCTGATGGGCTCGCCGTCCACCAGGCGAAGACGACATAACTTGTGGCAGGGGGCTCCTTCCGGGATCTCGAGCGCGCTGGCGACCTGAGGCGAAGCCGGCACCTGTTTCAGGGATACCAGCTTGGTGGTCAGCGACCAGCCGCGCTCGCGCATGTCCTGCGTGGTTGATACCAACTGGGTCAGCTCGTGCTCAACCCGGCGGGCCGCGGCGAAGGAGCCGACGCCCTTTTCCCGGTAGATCCAGCCGTCCCGCTCCAGCACGTCCAGGGCGCGGCGGACGGTGGCCCGTGTGATGCCGTGCAGCGAGGCCAGCTCGTTTTCTGACGGGAGCTGGTAGGGCATGCCGGGAGACTGCTCTGTGCCGATCTCCTCCCTCAGCATCTCCGCAAGTTGCAGGTAATAGGGTATGGGACTGGACTTGTCGATTGGTTTCATAGGCAGTGCCTGTCTACTTGTGTAGACAGGTATAGGGTACCACGAACTGCGACTGCTGTCAAGGACCGTACCGGAGGATGACAGGGCTGCTGCAAAGTCGCGCTCGGCATCCTCCCGCAGATTTCTGCCTTGTCCTGGTATCCTGCCAGATGGCAGAATCAACTGGCAGCGGGGCAGTAGCCAGGGCAGATGCGGAAGGGGTTCGCCATGCGCCAATCGAGCCCCCTCGCATCTGAGGATGCTTGCTCCATATTGGCAAGAAGACCTCACCCACCGAGGAGTGGAGCAGCGCCTGATGCGGAACAGGCTGGCGGCGCGCTGTCTGCCCTGGATGGCCCGGGGATTGTATTCATCGGATGCGCCTACCTGCCAGTTCCGCGCCCTTGTATTGGCCGGAGATGGCGGTATTCGGGCACAACGCGGTTTCTCTGCCCATACGAGGAGGGGATACCGCAGTGAGGGCCGTCCAGACTGGCCCATCCTGAACACAAACCTGCCGCGCCTAGCTTCCGGCGCGGCAGGCATACCTATCACGATTCAGTAGCGCCTCGAACTGTCCAGCCCGGGCGCAATCAAAGCATCAGTTGCTCGGAGCAGAGCCTGTGCTGGCCCTATTCCTCTTTGTCCGCCGCTTCTGTCAGGTCCTTGACGAGCCTATCGGTGAGGGTTTCCTGCAAGACCACGCCCCCCATACCATCCATCGATTCCGCGGCGCTCTTGACCCAGTGGTCCTCAATGAGCAGGATGAGGGCCGAGCTGCCCGGCTGCAGGTACTGGTCGAGGTTCTCCAGGAACTCGTTGCTAAAGCCAGCGTCAATCTTGCTGCCGGCCAGGCCCCCCAGGCCAAGCCCCGCCAGCGCGCCGATGACGACGCCCGCCGGGCCGGCGAGCAAGCCGACCAGGCCGCCGGTGACGGCGCCCCAGAGCCGGCCCTTCTTGGGATCAAATTCCTTAACATCGTCGATGGAGAGCTTGCCGTCCTTGTCCTTGACCAGAACGGCGGCGTTGAGCAGCTTGAGCACCTTGCGACGATGAAATCGTCCACGAACTCTAGCGCTTCGGCTGCCTTGCCCGGGTTGTCAAAGACGCGGGTCACCAGCTCGACTCGCTCCTGCTCATAGCCATCCCTGGCCTTTTTTGCCAACGGGATGGTGGGCAGTTTCTCGAACGCCTCTTCATCAAGCGCGAGATAGACCGTGTCGCCCTCAACCCGACCTACCGCCGAGGCAGGCAGCGTCAGCTCCCAATCGTTTCCATGCTGTACGACAAAGTGCTCGTCCGCGGCCAACTCCCGGACCACGCCGACATCGTGCCCGTCGCTGGTCTTGACCTGGGCGCCTTCTTTAAGTTCCGGCATTCTTTCCTCCTGGACCCTCTTGGGCCGCTATATTTGATTTCTTCTTTTTGAATTCTGGGAGTCCCAGTCGATCCGCAGACAAGATAGGACGGTCCCACAGCCGCACCGCGCTCGGGACGGTCGACAAGGAGTCCAGGCTACCGGTCTGGACTCCTCACCACGGCCAATCGTGCAGAACTGGCTACCGGATCAGCCCGTCAGGCGGTCGCGGTTGCCGTAGCCCCCACCAGCGTACGAGGCAATATCGGCCAGAAGACCCAGACCAAGCCAGAGCCAATCAAAGCCAATGATGCCACCCGGCCAGATGATGAGGTACATGAGCAGCGTCCAGGGCAAAAAGATCCAGCCAGGATGGCCAGGATCCAGTTGCCGCCGACTCCCGCGTTGACATAGGTCCCATTGAATAGCCACCATATCAGGATGGCCAGGCGGGGTCCGAAGAACAGAAGAACCGTGAATATGCAGCACATGATGCTCCTCCTTGTGTGAGTTTGGGTGTACTCCCGCTATACTATAACACAAAGAGTGGGATTCTGTCAAACGGAGGAAGCACGCGCTAGCGCCGGGCCGGCGCCAGTCAATCGCAGCAGAATATCCATCAAAGTCGCAGTGTACGCGTCCCTGGGCAGGCAGTCCTGAGCGTACTAGTAAGCGGCTTCTGGGTAGTACGGAATTTGCTTGCGGTTGTTTGCGATCTGACCCCACTTCATGATGTCCAGTCAGGACGCCCATGGCGATCCAGAGCCAGTCCCAGCCGGAGATGCCGGTCGCTGGAGTCCAGACCAGGACCCACATGATGGTGGTGTAGGGTAAAAAGATGATGCCGAGCAGCGGCCAGATCCAGGAGCTAAACGCAGCCGAAACCCGCCAGCCAAAGATCCACATGAAAATCAACACGACCCTTGGCGCGAACGCCGCGGTCATGGCCAAGAGACATCCACAGCCTAGAAACATGAACTCCTCCTCAAACTGATTAATTCTACGTCGAATTGATCCAATCCCAGGACTGCCTGCCCAGGGATGCGTACTAACCTATCAATACTATAACCCTGCCGGTCTTGGTTGGATACGCTGGCAGCTGGATCTGC
Source organism: uncultured Chloroflexia bacterium (assembly GCA_963783445.1). GTDB lineage: Bacteria > Chloroflexota > Anaerolineae > JAAYZQ01 > JAAYZQ01 > CAWANP01. The sequence continues at coordinate 245,328 of CAWANP010000006.1, forward strand.
CCAATGTGCCCATCAGCCTCGGCTGTCAACCAAGATGAATACGACCTTTGCGTCTCTTCCATGAGCCAATGTTCCATCTCCTCAGTTACCACGACTAGCTCAAGCAGGCCTCAAATTGCGCTGTCAACATTTCCGGGTCAATACTGCCCATACGCGCCGATAGCGACGATCTGTGTTCGTGGCTTTGTCTCACCCCATTCTTCGTCCAGAGCCACATCTGCCCGGCGGCCAACCACCTGCAGCACGGCGCGTCGCTCCGGGCTTTCGGCGGCATAGACCACACCTTTGCAGCGATAGATGTTTCCGGGCAGTCTCTTCTTGACCATCTCGTTGAGCGCTTCCAGCGACAGGGGCTGGTCGGTTTCGTAACTCCAGGTGCTGAAGCGATGACCGTGGTCTGCATGATCGTGGTCATGGTCGTCATCCGATTCCACCAACTGCTGGGGGTCAAAGCGGCCGACGGCCAGCAGAATCTCCAGCGGCACATCGCACTGAACGGTCTCGACGATGCGCACTCGCTTCATCCGGCTGTTGATCCAGTCTCTTACTTTTTGCAGTTGAGCCTCATCCACCAGATCGATCTTGTTCAGCACCACCATGTCAGAGAAGCCAATCTGGCGCAGTTTGAGGACCTGCGACGTAAGGATACTCCGGATGGGCAAAAGCCTGCTCGGCATCGACAATGGAGATAATGCTGTCCAGTCGAATGCGATCCCGGAATTTGGGGATGGCAAAGGTCAGGGCAATGCCGGATGGGTCGGCCACGCCGCTGGCTTCCAGCAGAATGTATTCCGGGTTTTCAGGGCGGTTGATGACCATTTCTACCGTCTCTACCAGATCATCACGGATATTGCAGCAGACACAGCCGTTGGCCAGGCTGATGGCATTGTCTTCCACGCCGACAATCAACTCGGTGTCGATATTGATCGATCCAAAATCATTGACCAGCACCGCCACTCGCAGACCGTGACTGCCGTTGAGAATGCGGTTGAGCAGGGTTGTTTTTCCTGCACCCAAGAAACCGGTCAGGATCGTGACTGGAGTAGCTTGTTGGCCGGCATCAAATAATTCCATAGCTCTTCCCTTTTGTTGGGACTGCCAGTCCTCAAAGGACTGGCAGTCCTGTATCAGGTGTAGATCGCACCCAGACGAATACGAATTTACTCGTCCTTCTTGACAGGCCCTCTTGCTTTCATCATCGCTTCGAGGTCGAGTATCATCGGGTCCGGAAGCTTGACGAGCGGCTCGCGATAGACATCCTCCGGAATATACTTCTTCGGATCGATCTCTGTGTCGCGGGTATACTGCTCCTGCTGCTCCTCTCGCGAGCTTCTGGGCTGAGGAACAACAAACTCCTTGGGCAGCGGCATCGCCGGCAAGCAGGCAAAGGGCGGCGGATTCTGCCCGTTGATTCGGGAATCGCCGCCTCTCGAGACCAGATTGCATCTTTGGTGACGTTGACAACCACACCATCAGGGGCGCCCCACAGGAACAAGCCATCCCAGTGTGCCCGGATTCCGGCAATCGCCTCGCTGACCAGATCCTCTTCATAGGGGAAGTGAGTCACCATGCCTACCCGCGGGTTGACCTCATTGATGAGGTAGCCGGTGGCATAGTGGGGCGTATGGTGCGTGTCGATGGTGTAGTTGTAGAGCCAGTCCGGGAGGCCGTACTTCATTTCGATCAGCCGCCCGGTGTCCAATTCGAGTTCGGTAACAAACACATCCACGCCCTTGGAATACTTGGCGGTCAATTCATCCGGGACGACCATCGCCGGTCCAGACAAAGCTCAGTCCGTTCCAATCCAGCCGGTAGCCCGTGGCCCCATCCTTGGCGTGCGAGCGCCGCCAGTGGCGGACGGTAACGCCGTTCTTGTCGTAGCAAATGCCGTTCTCGTCCTTCCAATCGAATTCGTTGACCTCGACTTCGTAGCCATCGCCGATGGGGAACACATCGAAGGCTTCCAGATGCCATTTGAGCATCTGTTTCATGCCGTCAACCATAGCCTGGGTGCCCAGCTCGGGGGTGCGGCCCGAGGGGCCGTGTACCCGCAGCGGGAGCCATCCAGCAGCCCAGGCGCGGAAAGGCAGCAGGTAGGAAAGGTCATGATAATGATCAACGTGCAGGTGGCGAGATAAAGATGTCGTTGATTGTGGCGACGTGATGCTGCAAGCCAATGATGTTTCGCATGCATCCTGGCCCAAAATCGAAGAAGAACTTGTCGCCGTTCCCAAGTTCCACCATGATGGACGTGCCGGCCTGGTTGAGGCGCGGTGGAAAAGGCGTGCTGCCCACGAACGTGATCCGCATCTCGTCCGCGCCAAGCTCCTCGGACATGGGGAAAAAGTTGTTCCGGCTCTTCATGGATGGCGTTGGCCGGTAGTAGGGTGGCAGAGTGATACCGCCTCCTGGTTTGCCTCCATAGGGATTCTTTGGCATTGTCATGGTTTTTCTCCTGTTTGACTTGTTTTGTTTTTGGTGGACGTTTCATGCACAGATGTAGAGATGACCTACCAAGCTCAGTCTTCGGTCACCTCCTCTCGTGGATTAGCTTGGTATTTGACAGAGAGCAGTGAGAATCCCAGATCGTACAGGCTGTTGAGCAGCCCCATCAAGGCTGCCTGATCCATGACCTGTCCCGAGAGCGTGGTCACAGCTCGTTCGCGCTGGCCCGAAACCGAGACGGCCATACTGCCCAGGTAATCGGCCCAGGTCTGGCTCAGGTATCCCTGGACCTGGATCTGGTAGCTGACGGGTTCATCCCGGGCTATCGGTTGTTGTACCATCAACTCTCCGATCTAGTACTCTTCGCTCGCGATAGAATCTGATAACCAATATCACCAAATTGGATCGCATTCTACCACGTGGCGCAAGGCCGCGCATCGTACACAGGTAGTAGAAAGGTAGTATCTTTTGTTCGTGTGGCGAAGGACAGACTGAGGAGACGCGAGCTAGTTGCTGGTGAGCAGTTCGTCAATCTATGGGGAGAACACCCAACTGCTGTGCCTTGCGGATGGCCTGCCAGCGACCGCGGACATCCAGCTTGCGGTAGATATTCGTGGCGTGCCGCTTGACCGTATGCACAGAGATCACCAGTTTGCTGGCGATCTCTTCGTTGGTTAGTCCGTCGTGCATGAGCCGCAAGATTTCCTCTTCCCGCCGGGTCAGGTGTTTCGCCGGGGCGGCGGCAACAGGATCGCCCCTTGGAGTCGGTTCGAAGGCCGCCAGGATTTCAGCCAGGTAGTGGGGGGTGATGCTTGGCTGATCCATCTGCTGGAGCAAAACTCGAAGCTGTGGGCCAGCGTCCACGAAGGACCGGATGAACCCGCCGGGTTCGGCCAGGCTGAGCGCTTCGTTCAGAGCTGCCAGTGCCTGCTCCAGCTCACCTAGCCGGTCATGGGCCAGGGCCAGGTGAGCCAGGATCGGGATGGCGCGTTGGACGCGATGTTGCTTCTTGGCTACTGCTAGCTTGTCCTGAAGCGTATCTCGCGCAGCCCCGACCTCTTTTTCGTCCCGGCCGCGATGATGATGCGTGCCTGTGTCAAACCGGGCGACTCGAACCAGAGGAAGGGCTCGGCCAGCCGCTGGGGATTGAAAGAACGTGCCCAACGCAGCGCCCGTGCCACATCTCCTTGTTGAAGCCATTGGCCCGCCTGGATCGAGTCCACTGGCGGCAACAAGCTGGTGTTGTCCAGTCTCAGGGTTTCAGCCCGAAGCCCGTCGATCATCTCCTGGGCCTTCTCCAGTTCGCCCTGGATCTGAAGGATCCGGGCCAGTCCTAACATACAAGTGGACGTCGTCAGAAACTGTGCTGCATACCGCCAGTTCAGGACCTCCAAAAAGTGTGCCGTCGCCGCAGCCTGATCGTTCCATTCGTAGTGCAACAAGCCCGAGAGCCAGTTTGCCCCAGTTACGGCATTGACGTGATTCATCTCGGCGGCATAGGCCAGATTCCGCTGGGTCGCGCCAAGCATCTGGTGCAGATCGCCAGACAGATAGTGGACCAAAGACAAGCCATGATACAATTGAGGGGGGGCCAGGCCCCTTGTCGGGGCATCGCCCAGGGCTTGCTCAAGGCTGCGAACCGCCGCTTCCTTTTCGCCCAACGCCTGTTTGGCCAAGGACGAGAAGACCAGGGCTGTACTCCGTGCTCCGCGCTCAGTTATTGGCAGGCATTCCAGTGCTCGCTCGGCCAAGTCCTGGCTTTTGCGGAACTCATCGTGGTTCGTGAACGCCATCGCGGTGCGCAGGGCGTAGATCTGGCCCCACATGGGTCGCTGATCCCTGGCAAGAGGGCCGCCCCGAGGATCGTCGAGGCAGCTTTCTGCGGCATCGAGGATGCCATCTATGGCCGCTATCCGTGCCTGGCGATAGAGCAGCCAAGCCTGGGCAATCAGCAACTGCGGCTGCTGCCAGACCGCTTCCGGAGGCAGGAGCGACAGCCATCGTTCCAGTGCCTGGCGTTCCAGATGGTTGAGTAGATTATGGGCATTCTCCTGGACAATTCGCACCGCAGATTGGACGTCACCCGCGGCCAAGGAATGCTGCAGAGCTTCCTCGACCAGGTCTTGAGCCTCAAACCAGTCGCTGGCCCGGCAGTGCAAGGCGCTGATCTCGTCTTCACTGACTTGGCTGTGAAGTGCTGCCCTGAGCATCTCCCGGAATAGCTGGTGGTAGCGATACCAGCCCCCCTCCTCGCCCAAGGAGATGAGGAACAGATTGGCCCGTTTCAACTCATCCGGCAGGGCCGATGCGGACCCGGGGGACAACTCTAGCATGACATCGCACAGGTCCGCGCAGAAACGATCCAGAATGGAGGTCCGCAGCAAGAACTGCCGCACGCTGGCAGGTTGATGGCTGAGAACCTCAGAGGCCAAGTACTCGGCCACGAACTGGGCAGTGTCGCCTCCAAGGCCAGCCAGGGCTTCAGCCGGATTGTCCATCCCACGCAGCCACAAAGTCGCAAGGTGCAGGCCGGCGATCCAGCCCTCAGTACGACTGGCGAGCAGGGCAGCGATCTCGGGGTCTGTAGACCGTTCCAGCTCTAGTTCCAAATAGGACTGTGTCTCTTGTTCGGAGAACCGGAGGTCCTGGGCTCGTACCTCCAGGATCTGCCGGCCGGCCCGCAGCCGATCCAGGGCAAAAGGCGGGTCTGTGCGGCTGGCGACGGCGAGGTGGACCTGGTTGGGCAGATACTGGATGAGCTGGGCCATCAGTTGGTGTACAGAAGCGTCGCGGATGGTATGGTAGTCATCCATGGCCAGGATGAGAGAACTGGGAAGAGCCTCCAGATCGTTGGCCAGTGCGCTGACAAGGTTGTCGATTGGCGCAGGGTAGAGTGCGTGTAGCAGCTGCCAGGTGCCGGTGCAGCTCGTTGGATATGCGGTCCGTATGGCAGCCACGGCGTAACTTACAAAAGGCCCGATGTCACTTTCACCAGCGTCGAGCGATATCCAGGCCGTCGGCGTGGAACAAGTGTCAAGCCACTGGGCCATCAACGTGGTCTTGCCGTACCCGGCTGGCGCAGAGATGAGTGTGAACTTGCGTTCTTCACTGCATTCCAACCTGCCCAGCAGGTGGGGGCGGACCAGCAGATCTCCCCTCAGCCGAGGGTGGACGAGCTTGGTCTGTATGAGGTTGGATAGCTTGGTCTCTCTGCTGCTTTCCTGCACGAGTCCCTCTGCATGGCTATGCCCGATGCCATGATTCTCCTGGATTATACCACAGACTCGCCAGTGGTGCACCCATCAATCATCAAGTCGCAAGTACCAAGAGGGCAATCCATTCGGCACTTGACCAGGAAGAGGGGGCGCGGGCCAGACTCACGATCTCATGCCCGGAGACCCGGAGCCTAGTTTCCAACCAGTCTGCCCGCGGTGGAGGCTCTAGCAGACTCTGGCTGCAGGAGAGCCTATCCTTGCGCCGGTGATTCTGCTGGCTGAGGCGGCCTCCGCGCTGAGTCGCGGACTGGGAGACCTGAAAGCTGCGCATCACGTTGTTGGGCAAGTCAAGCGTTCGGATGTCATTAAACTGTTGCCTGTGACGTGGTCACTGGCTGAGCGCCCAGCTTTGATAGCTGCCGACGACAGGGTCCGAGGGCGCGATGCAGCGTACGCCGCTTTGGCTGCCCAGTTGGAGGACAGTCTGGTCACCCTTGATCAACAACAGTCAATGCGCACTAGCGAGACCGTGATGGCCCGAGAGCCTTGAGGGCGCCAGCATCAGCTCAGGCGGAAATCTTTATTACCGCTCGCAAGACCCCATCCTGATAGCCAGCCACCATCTCAAATGCCTCGCCGATGCGCTCCAGGGGCAGCAGGTGGGTGGCCAGTGACTTGACGTCCACCTGGCCTGCCCCCACCAACCGCAAGGCCCGCTCGTAGGTGTGCTTGGAGCGGCGGACCATCTTGATGGTCAGGCCCCGCCGGCGCACGGTGTCGGGACTGAAGGTCATGACGTCCTCAGAGGGGATGCCGGCAATGATGACCTTGCCGCCCAGGCGAGTGACAGTGGCTGCCTGCTGCGGCGTCTCTGGCGCGCCGGCCGCCTCAAAGGCCACGTCTACCCCCCGGCCACCGGTCAGGCGCAAAATCTCTTCCGTCACATCGTTTTCCGTTGGGTCCAGCGCCACGTCGGCGACATAATCCAAGGCAAACTGCCTGCGGAAAGCCAGCGGCTCGGTCATATAGACCTCGCTGGCGCCGCCCGCCCGGGCCACCGCCGCCGTCAGCAGGCCGATGGGCCCGGCACCCAACACGGCCACCGTATCGCCCGCCTTCAGGTGGCCCAGGTCCACGGTGTGGATGGCGATGCCCAGCGGCTCCAGCATGGCGCCCTCCACGGGGTCCATGCCGTCCGGCTGTGGGAAGCAGTTCTCCACGGGCATGACCGTGTATTCGGCGTATACCCCATCGACGGGCGGCGTGCTGCAAAAGCGCACATTGGGGCACAGGTTGGGGTGCCCGTGCAGGCACTGCTCGCAAGCGCCACAGGGGATGCCCGCCTCGACGGCCACCAACTGCCCAGATTCCAGCTCCGTGACCCCGTCGCCCATTTCGGCCACCCAGGCCGAGAACTCGTGGCCCAGGATCATGGGCCCGGTCACGACCTGGCTGCCGATGCGGCCTTCCAGGTAATAGTGCACGTCAGAGCCACAGACGCCTACTGCGGCTACCTTGAGCAGCACCTCGCCAGGACCGGGTACGGGCTTGGGCAGCTCTTCTAGTCTCAGGTCGCGGATGCCGTGCAGGCGCGCGGCGCGCATGGTGCCAGTGTCCGATTTCCTAAAACGATCGTCGTGATTGTTATCCATCTACCTGCCTCTGTCTCGAACTTGGGATTGCCGCTCTCGTCGGTGTTGCTGGTGCGGACTCGGAGCTGATGCTCGTTGCCGTCTTGGGCCAGCATGGCGTTGCGATAGGTACGGTCCTCGGCCAGGGCGAGAATACGGCTTAGGCTTTGAGTGTCGTCCTCGGGCTGGCCCCAGGCTTCGAGGGCGACCTCCGTGCCGTGCGGCTTTCAAGCAGCCTACCAGGCAGGCAGCGACAAGGGGACGCCTTCAGCAGTGACGTTCTTATAGAGGCCGAACCCGGCCTCTTTCATGCGTCTCCACCGCTCCTGGCCGATGACGCGAGGACCAATCAGGACATCGTAGTCTAGCGAGACGTCCGCTGCCAGGGTGCTGATCTGAGCCCGAAGTGGCCAGCTCTCTTCCCTCACAGTGATCAGTATGTCAATGTCTGACCCAGGGTGGCTATCGCCACGGGCTTTGGAACCGAACAGGAACGCCTGCACGAACTGCCCGCTGAGGTGTTCTTGCAGGCTCTGCAGAAAGGCCTGAACCGCTCCTTGCTCATTGAGCGTGAGGTGTTCGATCGTTCGTTCGCTCATAGTCTACCTTCCTGCCGCAAGTAGCCTTCGATGCGTTCCACGAAAAGCCGGGCATCCGCCATGTCTTTTTCCGCAACTCGAGTCTCTACCGGTAGCCCGACTTCATAATCGCTGGTGTGCCGGTCATCCATTACTCGTCCGTAAATGCGGCTGTATTGAACCTCGATGATGCCCGTTTTCACAAAGCGCTCCCGAAACAAGGCAATGACGCCCGAGTGCTTGCCACGCTCAAGCCCTTCGGTCACAAGCAAAGCATTGGCAGCGTAAAAGATGGCATAGTAGGCGCGGTTTACTGCCGAGTCTGGATATGCTTCAGACAGATTGAGGCTGGCGACGTCCAGCATTTCCCAAGCGCGCTCGAGATAGAGTCGAATTTCTTGCCTGACAATATCCTCTGGAGTTGACATGATTCCCTCGGATGATAGTATAGCAGGAAATGGCCGGAAAATCAAGCTTGTCGCTCTTCTCACTCTCCCCAAACCCCATACAACTGCATGGTGCATTGCACCACACATCCAGATTCCTGGTCTCCATGTAGCCACAAAAAGGCAGGCAGGGCGCCCTTCGCCCTGCCTGCCCGATTAGCCTAAATCTGGTCAGTGTCTAGTACTGCCCGTACAGCGGCCCAAAGTTGGCGCAGGCCCGGAAATCGGCGCCCTCCAGGTCCTTGGTGCCAAAGGCGGTCCAGGTGCTGGGGCGGAAGATCTTGGCCTCCTCGACGTTGTGCATATAGACCGGGATGCGCAGCATCGAGGCCAGGGTGATCAGGTCCGCGCCGATGTGGCCGTAGGAAAAGGCGCCGTGGTTGGCGCCCCAGTTGTACATCACCGAGTAGACGTCGCGGAAGGCGCCGCTGCCGGTCACGTGGCACGAACCAGTGCGTCGGCCAGGTGGGGTTGGTGCGCTCGTCCAGGACGTTGTGCACCTCTGTCCGGCAGCTCGACGGTGGAGCCCTCGGCGATCTGCAAGGCCGGCCCCAGGCCCTTGATCAGGTTGAGCCGGCTCATGGTCACCGGCATGCCGCCCCGGGTCAGAAAGTCGGTGGACCAGCCGCCGCCCCGGAAATACTCGACGACGCCCGGGTACCAGGTGGTCGCCTCCAGGCAGGCCTGCGCCTCTTCCGCAGTGATCTCCCAGAAGGGCTTCATGGCCGGCTTGCCGTCGACGCGACATGCTGGCCGGTGCCGTCCAGCGCTGCCGGGCCCGAGTTGATCAGGTGGATGATGCCGCCGGCCGCGCGCCCGGTCAGCTGGTGGCCGGTCACCCGCTGGATGGCCTCCGGGCTCCAGTAGGTGCGCACGTCGGCAAAGACCTGGGCCGTGCTGGTCAGCAGGTGGCCAAAGAGCATGCAGACGCCGTTCAGGCAGTCGTTCTCGGTGGCCACGATAAAGGGCTGGCGGATGCCGTTCCAGTCAAAGGAGGAGTTGAGGATGGCCTCCATGAAATCGCCGTTGGGAAAGTGGTCGGTCCACTGGCGCTGCCCCTGGAAGCCGGCGGCGATGGCATTGTGGCCCATGGCCTCCTCGCCAAAGCCCAGCTCGGCCAGGCGCGGGTTGCCGACCATCAGGTCGCGGGCGATCATGGCCATCTTGACCGACGACGTCCCAGTCCCCGTCCTTTTGCTCGCGGCTGCGCTGGGCCTCGGGCGGGTTATAGTCCTTGCCCTCGGGGCAGTTGGCCTTGACCCAGTCCCAGGCCTGGGCGAACTCGTCCGGGTCATAGATGCCCTCGTCCATGCGGCGCACAAACTCGGTCATGTCCACCGGCTCGACGCGCATGCCCAGGTAGCTCTCAAAGAAGCTGGGATCGACGATCGAGCCGGCGATGCCCATCGAGATGCCGCCCATCGAGAGGTAGGACTTGCCGCGCATGCTGGCCACGGCCAGTCCGGCCCGGGCGAACTGGAGCAGCTTTTCCTGGACGTCCTCGGGGATGGTCGTGTCGCCCGCATCCTGCACGTCGCGCCCATAGATGCTAAAGGCGGGCAGGCCCTTCTGGTTGTGCGCGGCCAGCACGGCGGCCAGGTAGACCGCGCCCGGGCGCTCGGTGCCGTTAAAGCCCCAGACGGCCTTGGGCAGGTGGGGGTCCATGTCCATCGTCTCGGCGCCATAGCACCAGGCAGGGGGTGACGGTGAGGGAGACGCCCACGCCCTCGCGGGCGAATTTCTCGGCGGTCTGGGCGGCTTCGGCCACGCCGCCGATGCAGCGTGTCGGCGATGACGCACTCGACCGGCAGGCCGTTGGGGTGGCGCAGGTTCTCTTCCAGAAGCCTGGCCGCCGTCTGGGCCATAGCCATGGTCTGGTCTTCCAGGGACTCGCGCACGCCTTCCCAGCGGCCGTCGATGGTGGGGCGGATGCCGATCTTGGGCATCTCGCCGACCAGCCGGTTACCGGGGGGATTCATCTTGATCTCTGCCATCGTTTTTCCTCCTTGCCTATCGCGTAATAAGTGATTGTTCCTTCGTTCAGTCTCGGACCTGTGACCTTACCCAAGCACCGCGTCTCGCAGACGGCGGGCCTCGTCGGGCGTGTCGGCCCGGCCAATGACGCACAGGCCCTCTGGCGGGAGCCTGTCTATGATCATGCGCATCTCTTCGGCCGAAAAGAAGGCATGCACGATCAAGGGTTTTCTCTCCTGGATCCTGGCCATCACCGGGATCAGTTCCCCGATCGATGCCCCATGATCCGGCGTCAGCTCGATGGCGACCAGCTCCTCCATCTCCAGCAATCGGTCCAGGGTGTGAAGCTGGGTTGAGTGCAGGTGGATGTAGGCGTATTCGACCTGCTGCACGACCCGGGCGTGGGAGGGCATCACGATCTCGTCGTGGAAGCGCGACGAGAGCATAAAGGCTGGGTCTTCGCTGAACTCGCTGATCCGGCCCGGTGCCCAGATGTACCGCTGCGCGCTTGGGTAGCCACCGTGCCAGGGCGGGATGCGCTCGTACTGGCGGTTGACCAGGTCCAGCCAGACCTCGGTGAATCTGCTCAGAGCAGGTCCGGCCTCGCCAGGCCGATCGTAGAGGTCAAAGGCAAAGTCTGTGTTGCCGCGCAGGTCGACCAGGGCGCTCAGCGGGCTCATGAACTCGTTGGCGGCCACCGGATAGCGGCCATTGGCCTGTTCGACCATGGCGTCGGTAAGCTGCCACAGGACCCTCAGCCAGGGATCCTCGCTGCCAACCTCGATCCGGTGGATCTGCCCATAGTCTTTGATAAAGGGCTCGGCCCAGACCGAGTCGCCGCCTGAGAAGACCGGTGCGCCTACGGCTGCGGCCAGCCAGCGAAACTGGTACAACTGTGTTGCGGTCCAGAACAGGTCGCCGGTGCAATCCTGCCACGCCTCAAACTGGGCCTCGGTGTAGGCCAGGATGCGACCGATGTCAATGTCCTCGGGCGCTACCCGCCCCTCCTCGCGCCCGATGAGCTGGACGGTGTCAGGCGAAAAGTAGCTGCCAGTGAAGCCCACCACCGGCCGGTCATGATTGCTTTTTTCCCAGAAGGCTCTCTGATGGGCCAGCCTGTCCTGTAGATCGTTTTCCATGTGCTATCCTGAACTTTTGCCTCCATCTACCTCTGGACCGTCCCGCCCCCCGCTGCCCTGGTACGGGATCGGCGGGGGAGCGGAGCGGCCAGAAAAGGAGGAAGAAAATGAAACCAAGCTTAGTGCTGCGACGCCTTCATGTCGACCAGGATCTTGGCAACAGCGCCAGGGTTCTTGCTCCAATCCTCCAGCGCTTGGGCTGTCTCCTGAAAGGGAACCACCCGCGTGACCAGGTCGGTGAAGGGCTGCTGCCGGGCCTCCAGCATTCTGATCACGGCTGGGAAAACGCGCAGCGCATTGCGCGAGCCCCGGATGTCCAGCTCCTTGCGGACAAAGAGCGTCGTGTTGTAAGATACTTCCTGGTTGGCATAGCCGACATAGACCACCCGCCCGGCGTAGCAGACGGCGTCCACAGCCAGGCGGTAGGTCTGGGGCAGGCCCACGGCTTCGATGGCCACGGCCACCCCTTCATCTTTTGTGAGGCGGGCGACCTGCTCCAGCAGATCCTCCCTGGTGGAGTTGATGGCAGTGCTGCGCCCCAAAGCGGCGAGCCAGTTCCAGCTTGCCGTCGTCTACGTCCGCGGCGATGACGGTCGCCCCCTTGCGTACCGCGGCCGCCACGGCGCCCATGCCGATGGTGCCGCAGCCGATGACGAGCGCCGAGTCGGTCTCGCTCACCTGCCCCCGGTTGGCGGCGTGGTAGCCGACGCTCATGGGCTCGACCAGGGCCAGTTCCTCCAGGGTGAGCGCCTGGCTGGAGAACACCTTGCTGTAGTGGATGGCAAAGCGCTCCACCATGGCCCCGTCGCGCTGCAGGCCCAGCGTCTCGTTGAACTGGCAGGTATTGATCCGGCCCAGGCGGCAGGCCGGACAGATGCCGCACTCGCTGTAGGGCCACAGTGTTACCCTGGCCCCATCCTGGACAGAGTCCGGAACCTGGCTGCCCCTGTCAACGATGGTCCCACTCACCTCGTGGCCCGGGATCCGCGGATAGGTGCCGATGGCAAAGGTGCCGCGGTACATGCCCAGATCGCTGCCGCATAGGCCGGCATAGCCGATTTCCACCAGAACGTCCTCGGGCCCCAACTGGGGCTCGGGTACGTCGACGATCTGGACTTTTCCCGGCTCTGGCAGTGAGATAGCTTTCATCACGCCTCCAACCCATAGAATCTGATGGCTGTGCCGCCCCAGACCTCTGCCTGTTCATCCCTGGAAAGGTTCTCGGCATAATCCTCAACGAGCCCGACCACCCGGGCATAGCTGCCGGCCACGGTGCACACCGGCCAGTCAGAGCCGAACATGATCCGCGCCGGGCCAAATGCCTCGAAAACAACATCCAGGTAGGGCCTCAGGTCAGTGGGCTGCCACCGCTGCCAATCAGCCTCCGTCACCATGCCCGAGATCTTGCAGGTCACGTTGGGGTAGGCGGCCAGGCGCCGGATATCGCTGGCCCACGGTTCCATGGTGCCGTCCTTGATAGATGGCTTGGCGATGTGGTCCAGCACGAAGGGCTGGTACGGGAATTGCTCCACAACCTGGCAGGCCACGGGCAGATGCCGGGGAAAGACCAGAATGTCGTAGGTCAGTCCGAAATCAGCCAACTCCGCGAGACCCGCCAGGAAAGCGGGCCGCAGCATGAACTGGTCGTCAGGCTCGTCTTGCACCACGTGGCGGACCCCGCGAAAGTAGGGAGAGGCGCAGAAACGCTCCAACTGCTCGCCCAGGCTGGGGCTTTGCAGGTCCACCCAGCCAGCGACACCCTTGATCAGGGGCTGCCCTTCGGCCAAGTCCAGCAGCCACTGGGTTTCGGCCAGGGTCTGGCGGGCCTGGACGGCTACGCTGCCACCGATGCCCAGCGGGGCGGCAAGCGCCGCCAGGTCGGCGGGCAGGTGGTCCTTCTGGAGGACCTCCATACCGGGGCCGATCCAGCCATACTCCTGGGGCGTGTAGTGCCAGAAATGCTGGTGCGCGTCGATCCTCACGATTGCTTCTCCACTGCGCCGGGGTCGTCGTTCTCGGGGCGGCCCTCTTTCCAGCAGACGTTGGCCACCGGCTCGATCATTCGTTGGACGGTGGCCAGCAGCTCGGGGTCGGGGGCAATACCCACTGACCTGAGGTTCCGCTGCACGCTGCGGACCTTGCTCATGCCCACCAAAGTCGTGGCCACATCCTCGTGTTGCAGCGCAAACTGCAGGGCCAGGTCGGCCACGTCCACACCCTGGCCGCGGCAGTAGTCGGCAGCCTGCTGGCCCACTTCCAGCACGCGCCTGGGAGCCGGGTGCCAGTCCGGCGCGCCCTTTTCGGTCAGCACGCGCATGTGCAGCGGCGAACCATTGATCAAGCCGATGCCCTTCCGGCGCGCTACGGGCGTCAGGACATCGTCCATGGAGGTGTCCATCAGGTTGTAGCGGCAGTAGGATAAGATGGTGTCAATGCTGGCGGCCTCGGCCACCGCGCTCAGAATCCCTACGGGGTAACCGGTAATGCCCACAAAGCGGACTTTGCCGGCTTCCTTCAGTTTGAACATCGCCGGCAGCGTTTCGTCCATGATCTGATCCTTGCTGCCGTATTCGATGTCATGGATCTGAAAGACGTCGATGGTTTCGGTCTGCAGTCGCCTGAGACTCCCCTCCACCGAGCTGAACACGCGCCCGGCCGAGAAATCGAAGGCGTCTGTGTCATAGCGCCCCATCTTGGTTGCCAGGTAGACCTTGTCCCGGTGACCAGCCAGGGCCTGGCCCAGTCGGGCTTCGGCCAGGGTGCGACCATAGTAGGGGGAAACGTCAAAGTAGTTGATCCCCTGTTCAATGGCATAGTGTACGGCCCGCACGCCTTCCTTGGGGTCGGCAGCGCCAAACTCGTTGCCCAGCGGCGAGGCGCCGTAGCTCAGTATGGAGACGCTCAGGCCTGTCTGGCCCAGTTCCCGGTAGATCATGTCTGTCATTTCACAGTTCTCGAGAAGCCTCTCGCCTTATTTTGACTACAATCATTGGCTATCCCTTGCTCTAGCCCGGACTTTGGAGAGTTCAGTCAAACTGTCCGTGACCAGGCGGCTTCTGTCTGCTTCAGCCCAATGCAACCGGTCACGGACCGGTCGCGAGCAAGGGAGGGAATCATAGTTCAGTGTTCGGACACTGCTAGCCCTTGGTCGCGCCGGAGGTCAGTCCCTCCATCAACTGGCGCTGGACCAGAATAACAAAGATGACGGCGGGAATGAGCATCAGGACCGACATGGCCGTCATGCCCCGCCAATCGGAGACAAACTGTCCAGTGAACTCGAATAGGGCCGGTGGAAAGGTACGGGAAGCCGGCGTCCGCGTGATGACGCTGGCCAGCGCAAACTCGTTCCACGAGGTGAGAAAGGCAAAGATACCGGCCGCCGCCGCGCCCGGCAGCGCCAGCGGCAGATCAACCCGGACAAAGGCCCCCCAGGCCGAGCAGCCGTCAATGCGGGCCGCCTCGTCCAGTTCCTGGGGAATGGCCCGGAAAAAGCCGTCCATGAGCCATGCCGTGAAGGGGATATTCAGAGCGACATAGATGATGATCATGCCCAATCTCGTGTCGGAAAGTCCAGCCCTGGCGAACAGGATAAAGAGGGGCAGGCTGAGGGCAATGCCCGGAATGGCTCGGGCCAGCATCAACCCCAGATAGATGACATTCATGTACTTGAATCGGAACCGTGAAAAAACATAGCCTGCCAGCGTTCCAAAAAACAGCGCGAACAGGGTGCCGACCAGCGCGATCACGATAGAGTTGAGGGCATAGTCGGCAACGGGGATCGATCCGCCCATGCCAAAGGCTCCCTCAGGCGTCGGCATCCCGAATAGGATCTTGTAAGAGTCGAAGGAAAAGCCGGTCGGGATCCAGACGGGTGGGTGGGCGTTGACCTCCGCACGAAGACGGATGGACGTCAAGATAATCCACAGCGCTGGAATGAAAAAGACAAAGAGGATCACCCACAGGAGGATGTCGTTGAGTGCATTCTTCCACCGGTCGCGGCGGAATCTTTGCTTCTTCCCAGTGCGTCCACTCATTCGTTCATGCCTCCTGCCCAGCGGCTCTTGAGAACGTTGCGGAAGAACATATAAGTAAAGAGAAAGCTTAGGAGAACTGTGATATAGGACAGGGCCGCGCCCCGGGCAAACTGCTGCCCGGTAAAGGCCAGGCGGTTGACATAGGTCCAGATCAGTTCCGTGCGGTTCCCTGGCCCGCCACCGGTCATGATGCTCACGATGTCGTAGGCCCGGGCAATATCAAGAGAGCGGATGGCCATGGCCGTGTAGATGAAGGGCATGAGCATGGGCAGCGTCAGGTGCCGGAATTTCTGCCAGCCCGAAGCGCCATCCACGTCCGCTGCCTCAAAGGGCTCCTGGGGCAATGACAGGATGCCAGCCTCCAGGATGACCACCATGAAGGGCGTGCTCATCCAGATCTCTGCGACCAGGATGGAGATAAAGCCCAGGGGAACGTGGATAAGCCAGGGAATAAAGTGGGACTCGCCGGTAAGTGTATAGAGGATGTTGTTGACCAAACCCACCTGGGCGCTAAAAAACCACTTGAACTGAAAGCCGACCAGGATGGGAGCGAACATCATCGGGATCATGATCAGCGTCCGGCCCAGGCTCTGTCCGCGGATGGCGCGGGCCATCAGGGTGGCGATGCCCAGCCCCAGCAGGAACTCGAGGTTCACAGCCAAGGAGATGAACAGCACCGTGCGCAGAAAGGTTTTCCAGAAGAGCGGATCCCTGAACAGCAGGTCCGTATAGTTCCGCAGCCCCACGAATTCATAGTTACCGGCCGAGGTCAGCGTGTAGCTGGTGAAGCTGAGATACAGCGAGTAGGCCATGGGGAAACCGATAACCAGCACGATAATGACGATGCTTGGTGTCAGCAGGGCAAAGGGCAGGTTCCGCTCGCCCAATTGAAGCCCCCGGCGTTTCTTGGGCGCGGTACTCTGGCTGGCAGCTTGTGCGGTCATGGTTTGCCTTTCTAGCGCGGGCCCGGAACCCGGCCGGGCAAGGTGTGCCGTGGAGGCCACATCCTCACCCAACCAGGTTTAGGGTTTCCCACATCTCAGTGCTACATACAGAATCTAGCTATAGTAGCCGGCATCGGCCATCATTTTCCGGGCCTGCTCGGCGGCGTTGTCCAGTCCTGCCTGGGCTTCAACGTCGCCCAGGATGATCTGCTGCAGGATCGGGTAGAGGATGTTGGACAGGGGCAGCCACTCGGCGATCAGCGGCGGCGTCTTGAAATCTTCCTGGGCCTGCAAAAGGGCCAGCTCCAGGCGCTTCTTGTCCAGCGGGTTCTCTGCAGAGGCCGCACCGGCAATCAACTCATCCCAGACGCTCTGCCGGCTGACGAGGATGCCCAGCGCTCCTTCAGTCTGGTTGCCCTCGACGCTGGTCAAGTGCTTGATCAAGGAGGCTGCCATTTCTTTCTCCTTGGAAGCCTTGGTGATGGAGAAGCCGTGGTGACCGGCCCAGCCGCTGTAGATGCCGCCATCGCCCTTGGGCTGGCGCGCCAGATCAAACTTGCCCGCTACCTGGCTGGCTTCGGGATCCTGGAAGTAGCTGTACCAGCCGTACCACTCGGTGTACATGCCAACGAGGCCGCTCACGAACTGTTGGGCGACGTCCTCCCACAAAAAGTTGGTCATGTCGGGAGGCATGGCACCGGCGTCGTACAGCTCGGCGAACATGGTTGCGGCCTTGACGCCGGCCGGGCTGTTGAAGGTGGGTTCCCAGCTCGCGTCGAACAGCTCGCCGCCCTCAGCGGTCTGTACTTCGTAGAAGCGGCCCGTGAGCGCTTCCTCTTTCCCGGCAAACTGGGTGCCAAAGACGCCCGGGTTGTTCTTGGTGACATCGAGGGCCATCTGCTTGAACTCGTCCCAGGTTTCCGGCGCCTTTTCGATGCCCACATCGGTGCGGTAGTGGTTGCACGAGATGTCAAAGTGGCGGGGCATGACCCACAGCTTGCCGTCGCGCCGGGCAGCATCAACCAGGCGGGGAATAAAGTCGGCCAGGTCCTCGTCGCTGAAATAGTCATCCAGCGGCTCCAGACCCTCGGCCTTGACGTACTGGGAGAAGAAACTGCTGTGGTCCCAGCAGACGTCATAGTCTACGGTGCCGGCGGCAAAGTCCTGCACCAGGCGCTTGTCGGTCTCAAAGCCGTTGCCCTTGAAGACAAACTCGACCGTGGCGCCCGTCTCCTCTTCCCACTGCGGGATGATCTTGTAGAGTTCGTCATAGTTGGCGCCACTGATGGCGTGCATGCGCAGCGTCTTGCCGTCAAATGGCTTGCCCACAACGGCCGGAGCCTCCGTGGCTTTGGCCTCGGGTGCTTTTGTCGGCTCGGGTGCCGCGGTTGGCTCGGCCGCCTGGCCGCAAGCGGCCAGAACGGTCGCCGCGCCGCTGGCGATGCCGGCGACCTTGAGGAAATTCCGACGGGAGATCTTTTTTTCTTCAGGCATTGGTACTCCTCCTCTGTTATAGTCTGTTCTTCTTCAGCATACTATTGGCGTTGATATCACATCCAGGCGGTCCGTTTTCCGTGTTTCACCTCCTTCCCTCAGGTCACGCTTGCTGAGGTCTCAACTCTGATGGTTGCACGCCCCTGTCGCTCATGAGTGTCCGGTTGGGCGGCCGAATAGTGGAGTTGGCTGCTCAGTTGCTGCCAGACTCGTCCAGGGCTTCAAACATGGCCACGATGTTCTCCGGGGGTACATCGGGCAAGATGTTGTGCACCGTGTTAAACACGAATCCGCCCCCCGGCCCAAAGATGTCGATCCTGCGCTTGACGTGGTCCTTGACCTGCTGCGGCTGGGCTCGATTGAGCACGTGACGCGTGTCGGCGCCTCCGCCCCAGAAGGTGATGTCCTGGCCGAACTCCTTTTTCAAGCGCTCCGGTTCCATGTCGCGCGTCCCCGTCTGTACGGGGTTGATAATGTCATAGCCGGCTTCTATCAGATCAGGCAGCAGGCGGTAGATCGACCCACAGGAGTGCAGAAAGGTGTGCATCTGGCTGTGGGTGTGGACATAATCGCATAGAATGGTGTGGCGTGGTTTGAACAGCGAGCGATAGGTCTTGGGCGACATAAAAGGCCCGCTGTCCATGCCCAGGTCGTCGCCAAAGCGCAGGATGTCGGCCACGTCTCCCACGGCCTGGCAGACCATGTCCAGCGTGGCCAGGTGCAGTTCCATCAGCGCGTCCAGCAGGCGCTCGACCTGCACCGGCTCCAGGACCAGGTCCATGAGAAAGTTGTCCAGGCGCCGCAGAAAGGTCCCCCATTCGAAAAGATTGCAGCCGGCGACGATGATCAGGGCCCGGTCCGAGTTCTTTCTGCAGCGCGATGGCCCGCTCCCTCAACTGCTGCCAGAAGTCGGGCTCGCCCGCGTGGTCCCAGGGGCTGTGGGCCAGTCCCGCCCAATGGACTTTGGCCATCTCCTGGGGCAGATCCCGGTAGTCGTCGGGATAGCCATCCAGGTAGGGAAAGTAGGTCTGATCAAAGAAGCTGGCCCCTTCGGGCATGGTGGCGATGCGCTGGCCGGACGGATTTCCATCCGGTATGTAGGCGTCCCAGGAGCCATCGGGCTGCTGGATGGGGTGGAACCAGGCCGGGAACTGGACCGTGATGCCCTGAGGCAGGGCAAAATCGTACCAATCCGCGTCTTCCGTGTTAAAGGTCCGGCCGAGGTCCAGCACGTCGATGCCAAAGTGGTCGAGGATCTCATCCTCGGGCTGGGCGAGTTGTTGAACCACGTCATAGACGCGGGTATTGCCTCTTCGGATGCCCAGGTACTGCTTGAGGTTGTCGTAGGCAATGGTCGAGATGCCGGAGCTGGGCGTGCCGCCCAGATCGACCGGCACGCGATCCGGTTCCTCGTGCCGGACGCTGGCCAGGACTCTTTCCCTGGATGTCATCGTAGCGGTTTTGGACATGAATTCGTCTCCCTCAGAAAATCCCCTTGACCGTCATTTCGTCGGGCGTGGGACGCGTGGGCCGTACCAGGGTCGACAGTTTCCCAACCCAGGCGTTCACCATAGCGGCCCACATGCGGTTGCCCGCTTCAGCGGTGGCGTCCCGGGCCCTGCTGTCCGGCGTGATGCAATACCAGGGCGCGTCCATGCCCAGGCGCTCCAGTCTGGACCAGTTCGGGCCGGGCGGCCAGGAGCAGCGAAGTCTCGTGGAACCCGGCATGGTCGGCCATGACCACGCCCTGCTCGGCCGCCGCGGGCAGAACCGACGGCCATACCTGGATGCGCTCAAAGACCCGGTCGCTCGCGCGGCAGGGGCGCCTTGCCCCACCAGGCATGGCCGCGCTCGGCGTGGGTCTTTTCAAAGGTCACCTCGGCTGCCGCCTGGCGAATGGCCAGCGATTCTGGCCCGTCCATCTGCTGGTGGTGCACCCCGATGATGATCCACTTGAAGCCCATCTCCCAGAAGCTGTCCAGTACATCCTTCACGTGGCGGCCGAACCGTTCCGTGGAGACGTCTACGGTCCCTTCCTCAGGGCCGGTCACAGCATAGCCCGTCGGCCCATACCAGAAGGGCGGGGCGACGATGCAGTCCATGCGACCCGACACCCGCGCCAACAGTTCCTCCACGACGATGGTATCCAGACCCAGGGCATTGTGCGGCCCGTGGTACTCGATGCAGCCCGTAGGCACCAGCAAAGGCCAGCCCTCATCGGTGGCTTTCTTCAGTTGATGTGGCAACAGATACTGTAGCTTCATTGGTTCAACCTATGTACCTACGCTTTGCCCCAACAGGGACACACCACGCACCACGCAACACGTACCTGTCCTGAGCATGTCCCGAGTCCCCGAGGGATCTGCGGAAGGATCACACTACGTCCGCCAAATCATACTCACCCAAATCCAGTGGGTACTGCCCGTACTCGCGCACCAGATTCACCACATACTCATAGTTCTCGGCGGACACGTTGCTGGGTACCGAGTGGTCGGACTGGAAGATCAGGCCGCCGCCTTTGGCCGCGTTCAGCTTGCGCAGGACGATGGGCTTGAGCTCTTCCTTGTTCTTGTTGGCCCAGTCGAGCACGTCCATATTTCCGCAGAAGGCGATCTCGTGGCCGTACTGGCGGCGCAGGTCGACTACGTCCATGCCGGCCTTGGCCTCCAGCGGGTTGTAGGCGTCGATGCCGACTTCGATATAGTCGGCAAAGATGCGTTTGACGTTGCCGCAGCCGTGGTAGATGACCGGCAGCCCGTTATCGTGGCAGGCGTCGACCATCGCCTTGAGCCCCGGCTTGTAGTACTTGCGCCAGTACTTGGGTGAGAAGAACACGTCCTTGCGATAGGCCACGTCGCCCCAGATGACCATGCCGTCGATCAGGCCGTCGGCGGCCTTGATCTGGGCCTTGAGCAGCTCCAGCGCCCACTCGTTGGTGCGCTGGATAAAGCGCCCCATGCGCTCGGGGTACATGGCGATCCAGAGCAGGAAATTCTCCGGGCCGATGATGCGCGTCATATACTCGTTGGCCTCACACTGGCTGCCATAGACCGGAAAGTTGGGATGCAGCGCCTTCACCGTGTCGATCCAGGGCGGCAGGTCCCGGGCATAGCCATCGCCTACGCCGCCGATCTGGTTGTCGCCGCCCTCGAAAAATCGCCGTCGGTCCCACGGGTCATCAAACTCGAATGCATCTACCTTGTCGATGGTGTCGGTGTCAAAGCCGATGAACTCGGGCATGGGGTCCGCGAACTTTTTGCGCAACACCGCCTCAAAGCCGGTGCGGACGACCACCTCCTCGTCATTCTCCCGCAGGACTTCAAAGTCCTTGATGTGGGGGTCCATGTTGGGCACGGTGACGATCCAGTCCAGGTCATAGTAGGTATAGATGTCGGCATCGTCCGCAAGCCCCTTTTCCTCGCGCCAGCGCTCGAGAAAGCTCCCCCAGAAAAAGTCACTGACGGGAACTCGATCCGCTTCCTCGTGGCGCAGGGTCTTGTTCATCCGTTCTAGCTTGGCCAGGCAGTTGGCTGTTCTTTCCATGTGGTTCTCCCGTCAGTCTGTGTGAAATACCTCATCCATGTCGGCCCACCACTCACCCTCGGCCCGGTTTTCCACGGGCTGTTGCATGGGCATCATGATGTCCCACCATTCCTGGGTCTTGGGGTCGGCCGCCATCTTGGCCATGTCGGCGTCAAAATCTTCGCCCACGTACTCGAAATAGGCAAAGAGCAGCCGTCCTTGTGGAAAATGGAATAGTTGCGGATGTTGCAGTCGCGGATCATGCCCAGTACCTCGGGCCAGACGGCGGCGTGGTACTTGACATACTCTTCCAGGCCTCAGGCTTGACACCAATGATTTGACCGTACCTTCTCATCGTGATTGCCTCCTCCGCTGCTCGTGTGTCATAGCTCCCGTACTCACGGATCGTCTCGAACATGGCAATGACGTTCTCGACCGGTGTCTCGGGCAGCAAATAATCGTGGCTGGGCGAGCAGATATAGCCCCCGCCGGGCTTCATGGTCGCCATGACTTCGCGCGTCTTTTCCCTGGCCAACTCCGGCGTGCCCTCGATGAGGACGTGCTGGGTGTCGACAGAACCGTTCAGGACGATGGTGTCGCCAAACTCGGCCTTGAGCTGGGCCGGCTCCATGTCCCGTGCCGATGGCTGGAGGGCCTGCAGGCCATCCAATCCTATCTCGATCATGACCGGGATCAAGGGGGCGAAACCGCCACAGCAGTGCATCATCACCTTCAGGCCATAGTCGTGGCCCAGGTCTATGAGCCGCTGGAGATGGGGCGCCATGTACCGGCGGAACAGTTTGTCACCCATCAGCGGCCCGGTCTGCCCGCCAAAGTCGTTGCCGATGAAAAAGATGTCGATGACGTCAGCCGCTTCATCAAAGATACGCTGGCTGACCCCGGCATAATAGTCCACGACGTAGGCCAGGATCGTGTCGACTAGCTCTGGATCATCGTACATCTTGAAGAAAAAGTTCTCCATGCCCAGCAGGTCGATGAGGTCGTGAAAGAATGGGGACCAATCCCCGCCCAGGATGGCATACTGCTCCGTCCCACCGGGCCGCCTCCGCCCGGATAGCGGCTGGGATCCATCCAGGCCGGATCGGGCCAGGGAAATCGTGTACGTCCTTCAGTGTGGCCTGGGCCAGGGGATGTTCTATCGGCTGGCCGTAGCCATAGCCATGGCGCTCCACGCCGAACGGGGTTCTGTAGGTGGCGCCCGGGTTCTCGAGGTAGTCCGTGGGACTGAAACCCGCGGGCCCTTTGAACTCGGCAAAGACCCGGCGAAAGTCGTCCCCCAGGTAGACAGACAGGCTCTCGTCATCGGGCAGCCCCAGATGAATCCTGGCCAGATCCCGAAACTCGGGCGAGGCGCCGAGCCAGGAGGGTACGTGATCGGGCTCCTCGAAATCAAAGGCAGCCATCACTCGCTCCCTGGATGTCATGGTCATGATGATTTGTCCTCAGCTTGCTTGCTGCCGTCCCCATTCACTTTGCCGATGGCCTCGCGCAGCAGATCCTCCTCGGTGGGCTCTCCGCGCAGGTATTCTGTGGCAATCTCGCCGCGCCGCATGACGAGGATGCGATGGCTCATCTCCAGGGCCTCGGTATAGTCCGAGGTCAGCATCAGGATGCCCACGCCCTGCCGCAGCAGCTCTTCCATGAGGCGGTAGATTTCGCGCCGCCCGTTGATATCGATGCCCCGGGTCGGCTCGTCAAAAATGAGCACTTTGGCTTGCGCGCCCAGCCACTTGGCCACGACGGTCTTTTGCTGGTTGCCTCCAGATAACTGGCGGGTCAGCGTATAGATGCTGGGCGCCTTGATGTTGAGCTTGTCCATAAAATCCTGGGCTTCAATGTCGATCTGCTTGTGCTTCACCAGGCCCAGGGAACTCAACCGTCCCAGGCTGGGCATGGCATAGTTGTTGCGGATGTCTGCGTCCAGAACCAACCCCAGCGTTTTGCGGTCCTCGGTGAGGTAGGCGATTCCATCGCTGATTGCGCCGCTGGGCTCGCTGAATTTGACTTGCTGCCCCTGGACGTAGATGGTCCCCTGGTCGATGGAGTCCACGCCGGCGATGGCCCGGCCCAGTTCCGTCTTGCCGGCTCCCATCAGTCCGGTTACCCCGACAATCTCGCCCTGTTTGACCGTCAGGTCGATGCCGTTGAGTACGGGCTCCCGGGCAATGTTCTCAACCCGGAGTGCATCTTCGCCTGCCGGTGGGGGTAGGTCCGGGTACTGTTTCTGGATCTGGCCGCCGATCATCTTTTCGATCATGGTATCAAAAGTGATGTCGGCGATGTTAAAGGTACCCGTGTTCTTGCCATCGCGCAGGATGGTTACCCGGTCGCCAAGCTCGTACACCTCAGCGTACCGGTGCGAGATATAGATAAAGCCAACGTTCTGTTCTTCCTTGAGCTGGTGGATGACCTGGAAGAGGTCGTTTCGGGAGCGGTCCTCAAGCACGTCCGTCGGCTCGTCGAGGACGATGGCCTTGGCCTTTGTCGTCAGCGCCCGCGCGATCTCGACCATCTTTTGCTGGGTGACGCTCAGGCTACTCACGAGGTCCCTGGGATCGAGATCGATGTGAAAGCGCTGGAGCAGCTCCGCCGCTTGCGCATACAGCTTTTTCTGGTCGACGACGCCCAGGGCCGGGATACTCATGGGCTCCATGCCCAGGAACATATTGCGCGCGATGTCGATCTCCCGGACGAGGTTGATCTCCTGGTAGATGAAGCGCAGCCCCCGGTCCAGGGAGTCCTGGGGAGAATCGACGTCGACCTTTTCGCCATCGATAAAAATCTCGCCCGCATCGGCCGTGTATGCCCCACTCAGTACCTTGATCAGGGTGCTCTTGCCGGCCCCGTTCTCGCCCAGAAGGACGTGGACCTCGCCAGGTCGAAGCTCAAAATCGACCTTGTCCAGCGCGACGACGCCTGGAAACTCTTTTGTGATGCCTCTCATTTCGACAACAGGACCAGATTGAGACGAGTTCACCATGAACATCCATACTCCACTCTATCGCACGATAATTGCAGGGCGCTCGCGGCGATACTTGGGACTGGCAGCCCGGGCAACCAGAGGCTGCCGGACCGCCAGTCCCGTTCCATACCTAACTATTCGTTCAGAAACTCATCGACATTGTCGGCGGTGATAAGCACACCGTCGATGGGGATAAACTTGGGCACTTCCATCCCCTGGACGACCTTGACGGCCAGTTCCAAGCCCTCGGCGCCCATGCGGGCCGGGTTCTGGGCCATGGAGGCCTCCATCTCGCCGGCCTTGATGGCCTTCAGGGCCACGGGCAGCCCGTCAAAGCCGACCAGCGTGATCTGGTCGAGCAGGCCCTTGTCGCGGATGACCGACAGGGCGGCGACGGCGCCGGGGTCAAAGGCGACAAAGACGACGTTGATGTCGGGGTTGGCGGTGAGGGCGTTCTGGGTCAGCTCGGCGCTCTTGTTCTGGTCCCAGTCGGACCAGTCGCCGATGACTTCCATCCCGGCGGCTTCCAGTGCGCCCTGGACGCCGTTCTTGCGTGCGTCGCCGGTCTGGTGGCCGACAGAGCCGCCCAGGACGAGGGCCTTGCCTTGGCCCCCGGTCTGCTCGACGATCCACTCTCCAGCAGCCGTGGCCGCGGCCAGGTTATCGGTCTGGATGAGGGTCGAGACCCAGGCATGCTCGATGCCGGTGTCGACGGTGATGATGGGGATGCCGGCGGCCTCGGCCTTGTTAAAGGAGTCGTCCCAGCCGCGCGAGTCGGCGGCGCCGACGATGATGGCGTCCACGCCCTGGGTGATGGCCGTATCGACGGCCGACTTTTGGGCCTCAGCGTCTTGCACCTCGGTGGTGACGTTCACAAACTTGACGCCCATCTCCTCGGCCTTGGCCTCGGCCGCGCGGGCCAGGGTCAGCCAGAACTCGTTGGTCGACGAAAAGCCGGAGAAGGCGATGGTCATGTCCTCGGGCGCCTTGGCGCCAGCCGGCGCTTCCTCGCCGCCTTCCAGGAACTCGTCGACATTGTCGGCGGTGATAAGCACGCCGTCGATGGGGATAAAGTCAGGCACTTCCTCGCCCTGGACGACCTTGACGGCCAGTTCCAGGCCCTCGGCGCCCATGCGGGCCGGGTTCTGGGCCATGGAGGCTTCCATCTCGCCGGCCTTGATGGCCTTCAGGGCCACGGGCAGCCCGTCAAAGCCGACCAGCGTGATCTGGTCGAGCAGGCCCTTGTCGCGGATGACCGACAGGGCGGCGACGGCGCCGGGGTCAAAAGCGACGAACACGACGTTGATGTCGGGGTTGGCGGTCAGGGCGTTCTGCGTCAGCTCAGCGCTCTTGTTCTGGTCCCAGTCTGACCAGTCGCCGATGACCTCCATGCCGGCGGCTTCCAGTGCGCCCTGGACGCCATTCTTGCGTGCGTCGCCGGTCTGGTGGCCGACAGAGCCGCCCAGGACGAGGGCCTTGCCTTGGCCCCCGGTCTGCTCGACGATCCACTCTCCAGCAGCCGTGGCCGCGGCCAGGTTGTCGGTCTGGATGAGGGTCGAGACCCAGTCGTGCTCGATGCCGGTGTCGACGGTGATGATGGGAATGCCGGCGGCCTCGGCCTTGTTGAAGGAGTCGTCCCAGCCGCGCGAGTCGGCGGCGCCGACGATGATGGCGTCCACACCCTGGGTGATGGCCGTATCAACGGCCGACTTTTGGGCCTCAGCGTCTTGCACCTCGGTGGTCACGTTCACAAAGTTGACGCCCATCTCCTCGGCCTTGGCCTCGGCCGCGCGGGCCAGCGTCAGCCAGAACTCGTTGGTCGATGAGAAGCCGGAGAAGGCGATGGTCATATCCTCGGGCGCCTTGGCGCTTTCGGCAGGAGCTTCCGCCCCGCCTTCGTCAGTCAGGAACTCGTCCACATTGTCGGCGGTGATGAGCACACCGTCGATGGCAATGAACTTGGGCACCTCTTCGCCGTTGATGACCTTCAGGGCCAATTCCACACCCTCGGCGCCCATGCGGGCCGGGTTCTGGGCCATGGAGGCCTCCATCTCGCCGGCCTTGATGGCCTTCAGGGCCACGGGCAGCCCGTCAAAGCCGACCAGCGTGATCTGGTCAAGCAGACCCTTGTCGCGGATGACCGACAGGGCGGCGACGGCGCCGGGGTCAAAGGCGACAAAGACGACGTTGATGTCGGGGTTGGCGGTCAGGGCGTTCTGCGTCAGCTCGGCGCTCTTGTTCTGGTCCCAGTCGGACCAGTCGCCGATGACCTCCATGCCGGCGGCTTCCAGTGTGTCCTGGACGCCGTTCTTGCGTGCGTCGCCGGTCTGGTGGCCGACAGAGCCACCCAGGACGAGGGCCTTGCCTTGGCCCCCGGTCTGCTCGACGATCCACTCTCCAGCAGCCGTGGCCGCGGCCAGGTTGTCGGTCTGGATGAGGGTCGAGACCCAGTCATGCTCGATGCCGGTGTCGACGGTGATGATGGGGATGCCGGCTTCCTTGGCCTTGTTGAAAGAGTCGTCCCAGCCGCGCGAGTCGGCGGCGCCGACGATGATGGCGTCCACGCCCTGGGTGATGGCCGTGTCGACGGCTGACTTTTGGGCCTCAGCATCCTGGACCTCGGTGGTCACGTTCACAAAGTTGACGCCCATCTCCTCGGCCTTGGCCTCGGCCGCGCGGGCCAGCGTCAGCCAGAACTCGTTGGTCGACGAAAAGCCGGAAAAGGCGATGGTCGGCGCGTCTTCCGCAGGTTCTTCGGCGGGTGCTTCCGTTGCCTTGGCTTCTTCCGCGGGCTTGGCCTCTTCCGCGGGCTTGGCTTCTTCGGTGGCTGAGCCGCAGCCGGCGACCACCAGCGAAGCAATGATCAGTCCCAGCAAGAGCAGGTACCACATTCTTCTTGTCTTCATTCTTTCCTCCCTTTCATTCTCATGGTTTTCTTGGCAAATGCCGTCTTGGCTTCGATCCGTTCTTCTGTCATGGCCCTCCTTATCGATTCCTACGTCTAGGTCTTTTCGCGTCTCTGAAGCGCATCGATCCACACGGCGACGACGATGACGACGCCGATGGCGACCTGCTGCCAGAACGATTGGACGTGCAGGTGGATCAGGCCCGCTTGCAGTGACTTGATGATCAGCACGCCGATCACGGTCCGTCCCACACCTCCGACGCCGCCGAACATGCTGGTGCCACCGATGACGGTGGCGGCGATGACCCACAGCTCCATACCCTGGCCCCGGTTCGGGGTCGCAAAGTCCAGGCGCGCCGTCTGCACGATGGCCGCCAGCGCGGCGGTGAGGCCGCTGATGCAGTAAAAGATGACGATGTTGAATTTGACCGGTATGCCGGACAGGCGGGCAACTTCCCGGTTGCCGCCGATGGCATAGGCGTTAAAGCCCAAGCGTGTCTTGGACAGGATGAAGAACATCACAACCACTGCCAGCAGCGTGACGACAACCGGTCCGACAAAGCCCGCGCCCAGCCACTTGAAGGAGTCAGGGAAGCGGGACATGTCCTTGCCCATGCCGATCATGTTGGCCACACCTCTGGCGGCCATCATCATGCCCAGCGTGGCCACCAGGGTGGGGACGCCCGTGCTCACGATGACCAGGCCGTTGATCAGTCCGCACAAGGTTCCCGCGGCGAGGCCGCCGAGAATGGCAATCGGCACCGGCATCCCGGCCAATAGCAGGCTGCCTGTGACGACTGAAACCAGGGCCAAGATCGAACCCACAGAGAGGTCGAGCTGCCCTGCAATCAGGATAATCGTCGTCCCTGTGGCCATGGTCAGCAACACGGTAGACTGCTCCAGAATGTCTCTGATGGCCACCGTCTGCCGGTAGGTTGGTGCCAAGATGAGGAACACGGCGTTGATGGCAATTAGGCCGATCAGGGGGCCGATCACCGGTTTGATGTGCTTCTTCAGCATCTAACTGTCTCCTTGATCCGGCGTGAGAATGCTCTCCGCGACAAGAACCTGCAGGTCTATGGCAGGCTCTATCGCTGACTAGTATGTGAACTCTTTGGCGGTCTCGACGTAGGTGCGGATGTTCTCGGGCGTACCCTCAAAAAAGTGGTCGGAAGCGGCCATGATGTAGCCGCCGCCAGGACCGGCCTGTTCCCAGCACATCTCGATCTGGGTGCGGATCTTTTCGGGTGTACCCTGCTCGAAGCCCTGCTGCTGATCAAAGCCACCGATCAGGCACATGGTATCGCCGATCGTCTCCTTGATCACCCGCAGGTCGGCGTCGCCGCCCATCTCGGGTGGCGTCAGGGTCTCGGAAGCTGCGCAGCCCATCTCCTTGACCTGGTCGAGCTGGGCCATCATCTTGCCGCAGGTGTGATAGACGGTCTTGATGCCGATGTCGCGCAGCGCGGCGGTCGTCTGCCGGTCGTAGGGCACGCCGTACTCTTCAAAGAGCTTGGGCGAGATGACCGACATGGAGCCGTCGCCCCCGCCGTTCTCCAGCATGTCGATGCGCGCCCCCTTCAGGCTCTCGACGAACTTTAGTTTATAGTCGACAATGATACCCAGGAACTCGTGGACCCAGGCCGGATCGTCAAAGGTATCCATGATCAGCTTCTCGGTGCCCACATAATTGCAGGCATCCTGCCAGCAGCCGCCCTGGTGGTTAAAGATGCCGGCCCGCAGGATGCCCATGTCGCCCATGCGCTCAAACGCCTCGTTGATGCTCTTGATGTCCGGGCGGGGCAGGGGCATGTACTTGCGGATCCAGTGGATCTGCTCTTTCTCCTTGATGGGGTACTCGGTGACCCAGGCCATCATTTCATTCTTTTCCATGGTCTTGGTCAGCGTACCCTCGGGAGTCTCGATGGTGAACTTGTAGATGGTCGAAACCTTGTCCTGCTTGACGATCTGGGTGCTTACCTTCCAGTTAGGCCCGGGCACCAGGTCGCCGGTGAAGTACATGGCCGGGACAACCGGTTCGTCCAACCAGGCGAAATAAAAGATCTGGGCGTCCATGTCGAAATGACGATAGATCTCGAACTGGTCGGCGCCGGCCATGTACTTGTTGTTCCAATAGTCCATCCAGCCGTGGATGGTGGCCGGCAAGCGGTCTGGTTTGCCCCCTTCAAGAGCGGTTAACATGCGTTCGCGGTGGTTCATCTGGCTATCCTCCCTAACGATTGCCCTTCACTTTGCCGGTAGCCTCGCGTCCTAGGGACTCAAAGCGACCGTAGCGATGTACCGCACGAGCCATCGCCACAAAGTTCAGAGGCGGGATCTCGGCTGTGATGCCGGCGGAAGAGCTGAGCACATAGCCGCCGCCAGGCGCCAGCCTGACACAATGTTCACTGACCCTCTCCTCAATCTCCAGTTCGCTGCCATTGACCAGCAGAGATGTGGGGATGTTGCCCACCAGCGCCAGCCTGCCCGCCCATTTTTTCTTGATCTCAAAGATGTTGTTACACTCGGGCTCGATGGGATGAACGGCATCGAAGCCAACCTCATACAGGATGGGCAGGAACTGGTCCAGGTCGCCCTTGCTGTGCATGAGCATCAACTTGCCATGGTCCTTGGCCGCGGCCACCAGGCGTTTCAGGCGGTGGGTGAAGACTGCCGAAAAAGTCTCCGCATCCAATGCCAGGCCGCCGGGGCCGGCCACGTCCTCAGTCACCATGACCAGGGCCAGGTCGCCGGCGAACCGGTCGCAGACCACGCGCATCACCCGTTCCTGGCGGGCCAAAAGCTTGTCCATCAGCCGCAGCAGTACATCCTGCCTGCCTGGAAATTCCTGCCGGGCATCTCTCACGCCAGCGGCCGCCAGGGCAGGGCCAAAGAAAGAGCTAAAGCGGGCAATGACCCCAACGCCTGTACCCTGGGCCGCCCGCAGGTATCGTTCCAGGTGGCTGATCTGGTCCGCCAGCGATGGCGCCGGTTCCAGACGATCGGGCTGGCCGTTCATCGGGTGCCAGTAGAAATCACAGGGCACGGCGTCCATGCCCAGCCGCTGGGCAAATTCTACATGGTCCTCGGGTGTAACGCGCAGCCCGCCATTCTGGGGAACGGTGATGTCGTCTTCCAGCTCGTGCTCCAAGACATATTCGTAGACCGCCCGGCTGCTCACCCAAAACTCGAGATGCGGCACACGGTCTGTTTCCTGGTGTTGCAGAACCTCCAGTAGGCGGTTGACATCAGACTTGTCATAATCCTTGAGCCGGTGCGGCCCGACTGGAACCGAGGTCGTGATGCCTTCGAGGCAAGGGGCTAGGTCGCGCTGCTCCTCGGGGCTCAAGGGCTTGACCATGGTATTGGGCCCCGAAGCAACCTGGGGAATGGGCAAGCTGAGCGGGCAGCCCCCATCCCGGCGCAACTGGCTTCCGCAGGAGTGGCGGACGATCAAGTGGACCGGCAGTACCACGTGACGGGGCCGGAGGGGGACGTCACTGGCCAATTGGCTGAGCAGCAATTGTGCGGCATTGACCCCCATGTCGTATACGGGCTGGGCCACGACCGTGAGGAAGGGAAAGAGGCGGGAGGCATTGGGCAAGTCGTCGAAAGAGACCAGGGCGATATCCTGTGGAACCTGCAACCCCCGCTTTTCCAGGGCATCGATGACGCCCATGGCGATGAGGTTGTTGGCGGCAAAAATGGCCGTGGGTTCAAGGCCGTCGGCCAGCAGTTGCTGAGTCAGCTCCTCCCCTGTGGTGCTGCGGAACTCTCCGCGCCTGATCAGCGCTGGATCGAGGGGGATGCCTGCCTCGGCCATGGCCATGCAATAGCCTGCAATGCGGTCCTCGGCCGTGGAGGTGATGGCCGGCCCGGATACCACGGCGATGCGGCGGTGGCCCAGACCTATCAGGTGCCGGACCAAAGCCCGAGCGCCGGATAGAGAGTCGCCCGATACAGAGTCCACGTCCCAGCCCGCGATACGCCGGTCGACAATGACTGTGGGAATCTTTCGATGGTCGCAGTTTGTCCAGGTGCCGGGCGTCGGAGTCAAAGGGGGCGATGATGACCCCGTCGACCTGCTGGCCGATGAGGAAATCGAGGTACTGCTGCTGCTTGCTCAGATCCTCGTCCGAGTTGCAGAGGAGGACCGAATAGCCGTGCTGCTGGGCGACATCCTCCACCCCGCGGACGACCGTCGTCCAAAAGGTGTTGGTGATGTCGGAAACGATGAGGGCCAGGGAGCGGGTACGCTTGGAGCGCAAGGCTCTGGGCCGCGGCGCTGGGCACATAGCCCAACTCTTCGATGGCGCGCTGGACCTTCTCGCGGGTCGTGGGGCTGACGTTCTTTGCGCCCTGGATGACGCGCGAGACCGTGGCCGGGGATACCTTTGCTTGTCGTGCAACGTCGCTGATCGTCGGCAACGACCGTTCCCTCCAGGCTTGAAATCTAGGCTAGGGACTTCAGGTCTGAAAACGATTCACTGGAACCGTTCTATGAAAACGATGTTATGGTATCGTTTTCATACGCCGAGCATTATACCCAGTTTCCTATCCCCTGTCAAATGCGCATCGAGTGTGTGCGGACCTCTGCAGAATTTGCCCCTCAGTTTGTTCATTCCTGCGGCCTGTGATAGGATGTGACTGCTGTTACCGATTTTTGCCCGATGAGGTGTATTTTGCATATCGTTGTGCCCATCAAGCAGGTACCCGAGACCAGCAATGTCAAGATGGATCCCGAGACCGGTACCATGATCCGCGCTGGGGTGGAATCCATCGTCAACCCCCTGGATCTCTATGCCATCGAGGCGGCGCTGCGGCTGCGTGAGCAGACCGGCGCCAGGATTACGGCCCTATCCATGGGACCGCCCAAGGCCCAGAAGGCCGTCAGGGAGGCCATGGCCATGGGCTGCGACAACGGGGTCTTGCTCAGCCACCGCCAGTTCGCGGGCTCTGACACCTGGGCGACCGCCTATGCCCTGGCCCAAGCCATCAAGAGGCTGGGCGAGGTCAGTCTCATCATCTGTGGAGAACGAGCCACCGACGGCGACACGGGCCAGGTGGGGCCGGGCATCGCGGCTTTCCTGGACCTGCCCCTGGCCACCTACGTGAGCCGGATCCACGAACTCTCTGACGGCGGGCTCCGCGTCGAGCGCCTGGTGGAAGGCGGCGCCGAGATCCTGTGGACGCCGCTACCGGCGCTTCTGACCGTTGTCAAAGAGATCGCCTATCCCCGTCTGCCCACGCTGCGGGGCAAACAGCGCGCCAAGGGCGCCGATCTGCCTGTCTGGGGGCCGGATGACATCGGGGCCAGGAGCGATTGGCTGGGCTTGAAGGGCTCGCCGACGCGCGTCGCCAGGATCAACAAGCCGCAGGTTGCCCGGCAGGGTGAGCGGATCCACGTCAAGGACGCTGCCGATGTGGACATTGCCGCCACCCATTTGGTTGGGTTTCTGCGAGAGCGGCACCTGGTCCCGACCCGAGAAAATCGACTGTCATCGGAGTCGGAATCATGAACTGGTCGGACATTTGGACGCTGTCTGAACGGAAGAACAACCGGCTGCACCCGGTATCGTTCGAGCTGCTGACGCGCGGGCGCGCTCTGGCCGACGCGCGGCAATGCCGTCTCTGCTCGGTGGTCCTGGGCGACGCCATCGCCCCGGAGGAGCCGGAAGAACTGATCGCCCGCGGTGCGGACCGGGTCTATGTCGTACAGCACCCGGCGCTGGCCGAGTTCCTGGTCCAGCCCTCCGCCGGTGCCCTACAGCACCTGGTCGAATCCTACCGGCCAGAAGTTGTGATCGCTGCCGCGACGACGACGGGCCGCACGGTCATGCCCTACCTGGCTGTCAAGACCCACGCCGGGTTGACGGCCGACTGTACGGGTCTGAACATCGATCCCGAAAGCGGCGATCTGCTGCAGACGCGTCCGGCGATCGGAGGCAACATCATGGCCACCATCCGGACGCCCACGGCCCGGCCCCAGATGGCGACGGTGAGGCCAAAGTCTACTCCCCCTGCCAGCCCCGATCCGGGCCGTCGCGGCGAAATCATCGCCGTCACGGTGCCGCCGCATTTGCTTCAGACCGCGATGCGCTTTGAGCGCTTTGTGCCCGATACCTCACAGGCCGTTGCCATCGAGGAGGCGGAGGTCGTCGTCGCGGGCGGCCGCGGGTTGAACAAGGCGGACGGCTTTGGCCTGCTCCGGCAGTTGGCCGCCCTGCTGGGCGGCAGCGTTGGGGCGTCGCGGGTGGCAGTGGACCGGGGCTGGCAGCCCTATCCCCGCCAGGTTGGACTCAGCGGCAGGACCGTGGCGCCCAAGCTGTACATCGCCTGCGGCATCTCTGGCGCCATCCAGCACCTGGCCGGGATGCAGACCGCGGCCAACATCATTGCCATCAACTCTGATGCCGATGCCCAGATCTTTCAGGTGGCGGACCTGGGCATCGTCGGCGACGTATTCGACATTCTACCCGCCGTCATCGAAAAGCTTCAGGAGGTGCAGCACATGACGCGATACAATCCGGTCACGCCGGCCATCATCCGGGAACTGGGCGAGATCGTAGGCGCCAACGTACGTTATCCACGACGACGAAGAGCAATTGGCCGCCTATGCCCACGACGAGGTCGCGGATACCAGCTTCGCCCAGCTGCCCGAGGTGGTGGTCAAACCCGCCACCGCCGAAGAGATCTCGGCCATCATGCAGCTGGCCAACCGGGAGCTGGTCCCCGTCACTCCCCGCGGCGCGGGATCGGGCCTCTCCGGCGGCGCCATGCCCATCTATGGCGGCATCGTGCTCTCGTCGGAGCGCATGAACCGCATCCTGGAGATCGACCGCGACAACATGGTCGTCGTCGTCGAGCCGGGCGTGGTCACCAACGACATCAACGAAGCCATCGAGGAGGACGGTCTCTTCTACGCCGGCTATCCCATGAGCGTGGAGACCTGCTTCATCGGCGGCAACGTGGCCGAGAACGCCGGCGGCGGCAAGGCGATCAAGTACGGCGTGACAGGCCGCTACGTACTGGGCCTGGAGGTGGTGCTGCCCACCGGCGAGATCGTTACCCTGGGCGGCAAGCGGGTCAAGGACGTGACCGGCTACGACCTGCTGCAGCTCATGGTCGGCTCGGAGGGCACGCTGGGCATCTTTACCAAGATCATTCTCAAGCTGCTGCCTCTGCCCACGGCCAAAGTCGACCTGCTGGTGCTCTTTGCGGACGTGCGTTCGGCCATGGCCCTGGTGCCCGAGATCATGACCAACGGCCGTATCATCCCTACCGCCATCGAGTTCATGGACCGACTCTCGGTCCAGACCACCTGCCGCTACCTTCAGGAAGAGCTGCCCTACGAGCAGGCCGGCGCCATGCTGCTCATCGAGGTGGACGGCAACAGCGAGGACCAGGTCGAGCAAGAGTATGAGACCATCGGCGACCTGTGCCTGAAACGAGGCGCCATCGAGGTCTACGTGGCCGACAACCACACGACCCAGGAGCGGGTCTGGTCCGTGCGCCGCAACATCGCCGAGGCCTTCAAGGTCTACAGCCCCGTCCAGAGCCTGGAGGACATCGTCGTGCCCTTTGCTCAGATTCCGGACCTGATCCCCGAGCTTGAGCGGCTGTCCGAAACCTTCAACGTGACGATCCCTTGCTACGGCCATGCCGGCGACGGCAACCTGCACGTCACCATGGTCAAACATCCCGACACGCCCATGGATGAGTGGCGGGAACAGGAGCACGCCGTGCTCCTGGAGCTCTACCAGGCTGTGGCCCGGTTGGGCGGAACCATCAGCGGCGAGCACGGCATCGGCATCAAGCGCCGTGAATTCATGCCGTTGGTGATGGACGAGGAGGTTCTGGCGCTGCAGCGCGGCATCAAGGAGGTCTTTGACCCAAACCAGGTGCTGAATCCTGGAAAGATCTTACCGCCCCACCCGGCCTGATGGGCCGCTGCCACATCCCGCCACGATGACGTTGTTGCTGGAGGTTGACAATGAAAAGAGCCACCAAGGATGTCCTGTATTTCGAAACCGGTCCTGACAACCCGGTGACCCTACGGGTGGAGCCGGGAGAAGAATTTGAGGTCGAGACGCAGATGAATCGGGGGCCCTGGCTGGACGGTCATCCTGACGGGACGTCGCTCCGCGATAGGCTGAACGATGGCGCCCAGCCGGTGGAAAACATGTTCGGCCCTGATTGGTCCCTTCCCTGGTTCGTGCCGGCCGGACTGCCCAGTGGCAATCCCTCCAGTGGCTGTATCCATGTCGAGGGCGCGGCGCCGGGAGACGTGCTGTTGGTCCACATCGGCGAGATCGACCTGGACCCGCTGGGCTATACCAACTATCCAGGCAACAACGGCACGCTACCCGGTTGGTTCGGGGCCAATGGCCTCGGACCCGGGCACAAGGTCGTAGAGATAGAGGATGGCCTGATCCACTGGAGCGATAGCCTAAAGCTACCGGCGCGCCCCATGATTGGTTGCATCGGTGTGGCGCCCGCCCGCGAGCGCTATCACAACGGCTGGGCCGGCTACTGGGGCGGCAATTTTGACGCCCAGGAGGTGACCACCGGCGCGACCCTGATGCTGGGTGTGAACGTTGAGGGAGCCCTGCTCCACATCGGCGACATGCACGCCATCCAGGGCGACGGCGAGATCTGCGGCGCGGGTGGCATCGAGACCAGCGGCCGGGTCCGGATCAGCGTGGAGCTGGCCCCCAGGCCCAAGAGCTTTTTCTGGCCCCGTCTGATGAACGATGGCTACATCGCCACGCTGGCCATGGCCCGACCCTGTGAGGACGCGTTCCGCTACGCGCTAGAGTCGCTGATCCTCTGGATGGAGGAGGACTACGGTTTCTCCCGGATCGACGCCTACCTGCTTCTGGGCCAGATCCTGGAGGCGCGTTGCACGGCCGTTGTCAATCCAACCTTCACTTATATAACCAAAGTTGCCAAGCAGTTCCTGGCCTAGGTCCATTTTTCTGCTGATTGGCATAACCCTGCTTGTTGAGATAGGTCCAGTTTTCCGAAATTGTACTTGTCTTCTTGGCCCCCGTCGCTCGCTGCTGGTCCCGGACCAGCAGCAGACATCAAATCGCCGGCGCCTTGACCGCGTGCTCTACCAAATCAGCGCCAGGGGTCCGGAGTCCGGTTGAATCGGCTCGTGCCATCCGCCGCTCTTCTGGGTGCAGCAAAGTAGCTTGAAATGAGCTTGATACCGGTCCTACGCCGCCGTCCAGCCGCCATCCACGGTGAGACAGCTTCCGGTCATAAAACTGGAGGCGTCAGAAGCCAGGAAAAGGATGGCGCCGGCCAACTCTTCGGCCTCGCCCCAACGGCCCAGAGGAATTCGCTCGAGGATGAATCGGTTGGTCTGGGGATCGTCCATGGCCGGCCTGCTCAGTTCTGTGGCAAAAGGCCCAGGGCAGAGGGCGTTGGCCGTGATGCCATACTGCGCCCATTCCAGCGCCAGAGTGCGCGTGAGCTGGATGAGGCCTCCCTTGGCGCTGCCATAGGCGCTCCGGCCCGCCAGGCCCACCTGGCCAATCATGGAGCTTACATTGACGACCCGGCCATATCCTGCAGCTTTCATATGAGGCGCCACGGCCCTACAGCAGAGAAAGGGAGCGCGAAGCAGCACGTCCTGCAGCGCATCCCACTCGTCATCGAGCAGGTCCTCCAAGGGCTTGCGCAGGTTCATGCCCGCGTTGTTCACGAGGATGTCGATCCTGCCCCAGGTGTCCATGGTCTTCTCGACCATGGACTGGACCTCTTCAGTCCGAGTAACGTCCGCCGCGATGGCCAGGCTTTGGTTTCCCGTCAATGCGGCTATCTTTTGGGCGGCTGCCTGGGCCTCGTTGCCACGCCGGCTGTTGATGACAACTCGAGCGCCCGCGCTGGCCAATGCCTGGGCCATGGCCAAACCCAACCCCCGGCTGCTGCCGGTGATCAAGGCCACCCGGTCGTCCAGCCGGAAGAGATCTAGGCTCATTCTGGTTTGCCCTTCAAATCAACCCGTTCAGCTTGGTCCAGTTTTCCGAAACTGGACCAAGCCAGTTCACTGAACTGGATCCATCCAGCCCTGGAGCTGCAGGAGCATGGGCTGGAGCAGGTTCATGGAGGCTCTGAGGTCCTCTTCAAAGCCATCGCGGAGATTGCCCTCGATGCCCACGCCGCCCGCATAGCCGATTCTCCTTCAGGAAGCGGAGAATCGCGTAAAAGTCGATGGCGCCCAGACCCGGGAAGAAGCGGTTGTTGTCAGAGATGTGCACCGACTGGTACAGGTCCGAGTATTTCACCAGCGCGCCGAACATGCTGCACTCCTCGATGTTCATGTGGTAGGTATCGGGCAGGATGCGCAGGAAGGGGTTTTCAAAGCCATCGAAGAAGCCGGCTGCCTCTGCCAGCGAGTTGGCCACGGAGGATTCGTAATGGTTGGTCGCCTCGATGAGCAGCGGGACCTGTCTTTCGCGGACGTGAGGCTCCAACTGAACCAGCGAATCCCGAAAAAGCGCGCGGGCGCGGGACCTGTCGGCACTGGCAGGGCCCTTGAGAAAACCGGCGATGACGCCGGCCTCGTATTCCGCTGCCAGGTCGAGGAACTCGATGCATCTTTGGTTGGAGGCCGCACGGACGCGCTCGTCCTCGTGGGACAGCGAAAGGCCCTCCGCATTGGCGGTGGCCCCCGAGGCAAACATTGTCATCTTCAGGCCGTGGTCCGCCAGCAGCGCCTTGAGGTCAAGGGGATCTACCTGCTCGGGTCTGGACATGTTCAGCTCGATGCCGGAAAAGCCAAACTGCTGGAGCAGCTCGAGTTTTGCTCGAAAGCTTGTCTCCCGATAATCCTCGGGCAGGATCGTCTGGATCGCCAACGGGAAGGGATACTGAAGCTCACTCATCTCTGATTCGAATCTCCTCTAGTCATGGGCAGGGCGTTCTTGGGGGGCAAGCCTGGCGGCCTGAGCGCGAATTCACAGGCCGACAAGGGTCCTTGTTGGATCCCTTTGCCCTCAGATGGTACCGGTAGGTATCCAGGGCATGAATTCACCCTCGCCTACGTACAGCCGCTCGCTCTTGGAAGCCTGACCGGAGGCAACGGCAATGATCAGGTCAAGCAGCTCTGCCGCCAGCCCCTCAGGATCGACTCCCGGTTCCAGCAGCCTGCCAGCGTTCAGGTCCATGTCCCCCGCCATGCGTTCGTAGGTGTTCGAGTTCGAACAGATCTTGAGGCAGGGGACCGCTTCTGAGCCGGACACGGAGCCCCGACCTGTGGTGAACACCACCAGGTTGCAGCCCGCGGCAACCATACCTGTGATCGATACGGCGTCATCGCCCGGTGCGTCCATGAATACCAATCCCTGCTCGTCCAGTGGGTCCGCATAGTCATAGACAGCCATAAGCGGCGTACTGCCACTCTTGGCGATGGCGCCCAGCGACTTTTCATAAATATTGCTGATGCCGCCAGCCCGGTTTCCCGGCCCAGGGTTGTTGTCCAGCACCGTCCCCTGTTGCTGCGCATAGTTCTCCCACCAGCGCAGCTTGGACAGTAGTTCCTGACCAACTTCCGAGCTAGTAGCCCGCCGGGTCAGCAGGTGCTCCGCCCCGCAGATCTCGGGCGTCTCGGACAGGACCACTGTGCCGCCCTGACGCACGATCACATCGGCGACCCGGCCAAGCAAGGGGTTGGCCGTGATGCCCGACCAGCCGTCACTGCCCCCACACTGGGTGGCCAGCACGAGTTCGGACAGGGGCTGTGGCGTTCTCTGTACGTCGTTCACCGCTGGAAGCATCCTCGCGACCGCGTCGATCCCAGCGCTTACGGTCCTGGTTGTGCCACCCAGTTCCTGGATGACCAGCGCCATCGATCTCTGGTTGTCCTCGCTGGCGCCCGGCTGAGCCAGCCCATACTGGGCTGACATCTCCTCGATCTGGTTCCCTTCGCAACCGAGACCAACGAGGAGGTAGGCGCCGGTGTTTGCATGACGAGCCATGCCGGCCAGCGTGCGCTGCAGGATTGCATAGTCCATGCTCCCGCCGCAGCCCGCGGTGTGAGTCAGCGCCAGGACACCGTCCACGTTGGGGTAGGGCGCCAGGCGTTCCGGGGTGAAATGGCGCGCGATCCCGCGGCAGACCTGGACCGAGCAATGTACACTGGGTATGATGGCGATATAGTTGCGGGTGCCCACTTGGCCGTCAGCGCGCTGGAAACCGAGAAAAGCACGCCTCTGTGCCCTGGGAACCACCTCCACGGCTTCACCATCTGTACCGAAGGCATAGTCCTGCTCCAGTGCCTGCGGGTCCACATTGTGGTCGTGCACGTGCTGCCCTGGCCGGATGCGCCGGGATGCAAAGCCGATGGGCTGCCCGTATTTGTGTACCGGCTCCCCTGCAGGGACGGCCCGGATTGCGACCTTGTGGCCCATGGGTACAGTTTGACCTACCGCGATATTCTCTGGAGCCTGTGCTTCCTGAATCCGCACCAAGATCGAACCTGGCTCCAGGCCGGTCTTGGCGACGGCCACGTTGTCCCTTGGATGCAGGACAAGCGCGACCTCCTCCAGGGGCAGGATCGAACCTGCTGGATTGTCTTGGCTGTGTGCCTGGTTTGTTGTCTTCAATCGTCTTCTATGTCCTGATTCCAGCCCTGAGCAGGGTCAATCCCGGCGCTACTCGCCTGCCTCAGCCTCGGTGCCGACCTCGATGCCAGACAGGAATTCCAGCGCTCTGACGAGGGCGTGGTTTCCCTGTCCACCGAAGCCGCGATCCTGCAGGGTGCGGTACAGGTGAAAGACGTTGCTGCATCCCAAGAGCGGGACGCCCAGTTGGTCGGCTGCCTCGAGCACCAACCGCAGGTCCTTCTGCTGGAGGTCGATCATAAAGCCCGGGCGCCAGTCTCGCTGAATGACCTGCGGCCCCCGGTTGCTCAGCGTCCAGCTCCCTGCCGCGCCTCCTTCCACGGCCCGCAGTGTCTTTTCCAGGTCCAGGCCGCCGGCCTGCGCAAAGAGAAATGCCTCGCCCACCGCCATCATGCTGTGGACCACGAGGATCTGGTTTACCAGCTTGACCATCTGGCCCGCGCCGCTGGGACCCACGTGGGTGATGTTCTTGCCCATGGCGTCCAGGACCGGCTCGGCCCGAAGAAACTGATCCGCCTCACCGCCGACCATGATGCTGAGCGTACCCTGCGCCGCGCCCTCGTTTCCTCCGCTGACCGGCGCGTCCAGCCAGTGGACCGCTTTTTCGGCCACCATCTTGGCGAATTCCTGCGTTTTGATGGGACTGATGGTGCTGCAGTCGATCACCAGCGCGCCTGGTTGCAGGCCGTGGATAACGCCCTCGTCGCCCAGCAATACTGCCTCAACGTCCGGCGTGTCGCTGACGCAGATAACAATGATCTCGCACTGGCCGGCCAGTTCGGCTGGGCTGCCGGCCACCTTGGCCCCCTCCGCGCCCAGCGCCTCCGCCTTGCTGGTTGTGCGGTTCCACACCGTCAGGTCGAAACCCGCTTTAAGCAGATTCCGGGCCATGCCCTGGCCCATGATGCCAAGTCCGATAAATCCTGTCTGTTCTGTCATCGTCCACTCTCCATTTTCACTGATAAGTCTCTAGTCCGAGCTTTCCTGCTCAGCCTTCACCAGTTTTCGAAAGGAACGTGCCGTCCTGGGTGGGTCGAGCTTGCTGCCATAGTGGGTCCAGGATACCTCCGCCACGTAAATGTCACCTTTTGAGTCAACGGCCAGGCCGTGGGGGGCCGTAAACTGCCCTGGCCCCTCGCCCACCCTGACATCGCCAAGCCTCGCCAGGCGGCGGCCAGCCAGATCATGGATGCTGATGCAGGCGCCAAGGTTGGGGTAGCTGGCGTTGACTGCCAGGGCGGTGGGAAGCTGGCCGATGTATGCCAGGTTGCCGGCGATGTGCAGGCCGCAAGGACGGTGGACATTGTTCCACTGCGTCAAATAGCCACCCTCGTGGTCAAAGACCTGGATCCGGTGGTTCTCCCGGTCGGCGACGTAGACCCTCCCCTGACGGTCGGTGGCGACGCTGTGCACCAGGTTGAACTGTCCGCGGTCGCTGCCATAGTCACCCCAGGAGAAAAGATACTGTCCGGCAGCCGAGTATTTGTGCACCCGCGCGTTGCCATAACCGTCGGCGACATAACGCTCGCCGCGTTGAGGGTCAAAGGCCACCTTGGTGGGGCGGTCGAAGGGCTGGCCGCTGAATCGAGGCGCCGGCCTGCCCGGCGTGCCCATCAATTCCAGTACCTGGCCGTCGGGACTGCAGCGGCGAACACACTGGCCCTGGTCGTCCACACAGTATAGGGTTCCATCTGGCCCGATGCTCAGGCCATGGGGGCGGGTAAAGAGCCCCTCTCCCCAGGAATCCACAAAGCAGCCATCGGCCTCAAAGACCAGGACAGGATGCTCGCCCCGGCAGAACAGGTACACGCGGTCCTCGGCATCTACCGCGACGTCAACGACTTCCCTGTACGCTAACCCCTCGGGCAATCTCGCCCATCCCGCTACTTCCTGGTAGACATGGTCTCCGCTTCCTAGCAAAGTAGGACCCATCTTGGTCTCCTTCTCAATGGCAGGCTGTGATCTATTGCCGATGGAGCGCAACCAACCCATCGCCCAAAGCCGGCCCGTGATCGGCGTTTTCCAGACCAGAGCCGCCGAAGGCCTGATATGGCCAGACAACAGGCTGGCCACTGCAGTCTACAGATTGTAGCACAGTCCTGGAATTTCGGCCAACGCCGGGGCGTTGTTCTTGCCTGTTCTGTCTCAGTCAAGGGTCAGATCTTCAGATCTGCGGTCCTGCCTTTGGGCTGGTATGGTCATCGACTCCGACTGGGGCTGCAGGATCTACCCTAGGAAGTGACAAACGCGTCCAGAGCAACGGCCACAGAGGGGAACTGATTCAGAACCTGGCGATCCACCGTGACCAGAGGCAGGTCTAGATCCAGGGCCA
This sequence comes from uncultured Chloroflexia bacterium, assembly GCA_963783445.1. Taxonomy (GTDB): domain Bacteria; phylum Chloroflexota; class Anaerolineae; order JAAYZQ01; family JAAYZQ01; genus CAWANP01. Next base: position 287,602 of record CAWANP010000006.1, read on the forward strand.
AGGCGACAAACTCACAATCGTACGCCGAGCAGGAACTCGCTCCCGCCAATTTGAGCACCTGGAACGATACAACTTCATATTCCCGGCCCCGCATCAGCTCTGCGGCTTCGTCCATGAGTACCTGAGCATCCTGCAGTGCCAGCTGCCGGTGCCGCATATAGAGGGCCAGCACGTTTCGCAATTCACTTCGCCACAGAAGCGGCGCTGCCCAATGTGGGTCCTTGAGCAGGGCCGTCTCAGCTTGATGTGACCGCTCGCCTGTGAGGTAAAGATAGCCGATGATGTTCGTGTCTACGACGATCATGGGCGCCCCATCCTCTTGGCCTCACTGAATTCTCTGTCCGTGATCTGATACTTGCCAGTCCTTTCACGAAGCTGGCGTGCCCTGGCGATCAGCGATTCCGGCTCGATCTCTTGGGGTCTGACGCACCGTTCGATGCATACGATTACCTCACTGTTGATGCTGCGCCGATTGCCTCGGGCAGACTCCTTCAATCGCTCATAGAGGTCAGCAGGTATGCCTTTCACTGTAATGGTGGCCATGCTCATTCCTCCAAAACGGTTTCGATATGAAACCATTATGGCACCACTTTCAGTTCTTGTCAAGCGCTTGTACGGGGCAAGCGCATTAGGTATCGCAGTCCTTGTCTCGAGGGTGGTTCGGCCTGGGAACTGCTAAAGCCTGGCCAGCGTCTCGGCCCAATCGCGCATCGGGCCCGGTTCGTGCCGGTCCACGTACGCCTCAAAGAGCCTTATGCTCTCAGCTCGGAGCAGGCCGCCGGAGATCCTGGGTACCTGGTACCCTGGGATGTCTTTCTCCTCGCGCTTCCAAGCCCGGACCAGGTCTACCGCCCCATCGCCCGGTGATTCCAGCGCGTAGACGATCTCCCCCAAAAAGAAGGACATGGCCGCACCCATGCACATCAGGCACGGCTCCAGGTTGGTGAAAAGCGTGGCCCTGCGCCGCTGCTCGTGGGATAGCCCCATCCGGTCAGCCGTCTCCAGGGCCACCAGCTCCGCGTGGCCCAGATAGCGCCTCTCCTGCTGCTCCGATGCGGTGCCACTGGACAGGATCTCGCCATCCAGGGTCACAATCGCCGCGATGGGCAACTCCCCCAGCTCCAGCGCCCCGGCGGCCAAAGCCAGCGTGTGCCGCATATACGCTTCTGGTGTCCTACTTGCGCCCATTCCAGCACCTACTCGGGGTACCTGTTGGGACAAGCTGCCAGAGGCAGTGCCCCAGTCTCCCCATTTCCCCATCTCCGGGTCTCCTTGTCTCTCCCTAGACCGCGATCGGAGCCGGAATGTGCGCGTGGGGCGAGTAGCCGCGCAGCTCAAAATCCTCGTAGCAGAAACCGTCGATGGACCGGACCTCAGGATTGATCACCATCTGGGGCAGTGGGCGCGGATCTCGAGACAACTGCAGCCGGACCTGCTCCAGGTGATTCAGATAGAGGTGCGTATCCCCCAGCGTGTGGACGAATTCCCCCACACCCAGACCACAAACTTGCGCGACCATGGCCGTCAAGATCGAGTAGGAGGCGATGTTAAAGGGAACCCCCAAAAAGACATCCGCCGACCGCTGGTAGAGCTGGCAGGATAGGCGTTCGTTGGCCACGTAGAACTGGAACAGAGCATGGCAGGCTGGCAGCGCCATCTCGTCGATTTCACCCGGATTCCAGGCGCTCACAATCAGCCTGCGTGAGCTTGGATTGGTCTTGATCTGCTCTATTACCCGCGAGAGCTGGTCGATCACGCGACCGTCAGCCGCCCTCCACGACCGCCACTGGGACCCGTACACGGGACCCAGATCCCCCTTCTCATCCGCCCACTCGTCCCAGATCCTGACACCGTGTTTCTTCAAGTAGCGGATGTTGGTCTGGCCCTGGAGAAACCACAACAACTCGTAGATGATCGATCTTAGGTGCAGTTTCTTGGTCGTAAGCAGTGGAAAGCCCTCGTTCAAGTCGAAGCGCATCTGGTAGCCAAAGACGGACAGCGTACCCACTCCCGTGCGATCCAGTCTTTTGACGCCGTGTTCCAGGATATGCTCCATCAAGTCCAGGTACTGCCTCATTCAGTCCAATCCTCCAATCTGTCCCTGTTCAACCACGCCGCACCAGACTCATCGCTTGCATCCACTCCAAACTTGCATCCACTCCAGACTTGCATCTCAGGCCGCAGATGGCTACAGCTCTACGCTGGTGACGACCGTACCCGCTCGTTCATGGCGCGCCTTGCAGCGTGACCGATCCTCCCTCGGGCGCGCGTACGACCCATTCCACCTTGGCCCGCTCCGCTGGAACGTCGGACTGGTAGTAGACAAAGTGAACCGACGGCTTGTAGGCCCGCCCCTCTAGCTGCCCCAGTTCCTCCCGGACCTTGCCCGCCTCCAGCGTCGCGCTCTCCGGCAGCTCGATCTCGCAGACCACGCCCCGTACCAGTTTCCTCTCCAGCGCCTTCTTGGTCACATAGGTCGGCAGCCAGCCTGTGTTGTGGACCACCATGCGGATCTGGTACGTGTTGTCTCCCAGCGGCTTGACGTCCACCTGAAACAGCTCCAGGCGCGGCGAGATCAGCAGCTGCCAGATCAGCCAATCGGCAAAGGGAGCGATCTCCTTCTCCAACAGATGGGAGGGTGGATTCTTGAGCGCGTAGAACCAGTCCCAGCCGCCCAATTCTACGGGGCCCAGTTCGGGGTGCTCAAAGGGGTACCAATCGATGTAGCCCTTACCTTCCAGTTCCTCGTCGCTCCATTTGAGCAGCTTGAGGTCATCCTCCAAGGGGTGTTCGCGGCGCCAGGGCTGGAAATCCAGCTCTTCGATGCCCGCCTGCCCCTGTGGATTCCAGATCTCTACGACCCAGGCAAACTGTCCGAAATGCTCGTACATCCAGTCCGAAAACGAGCCGCTGGTGACGGAACTGGGATGGTAGCGAAAGTCGTGGTAGACCGAGATGGCCGGGTAGCCGCTCAGGTCGGTCCCCTTTTGGCCGATCTTCTGATACGTCCACAGGTCCTCGGCCAGCATTGCCTCATCGGGCTGATCGGGATAGGGCCGCAGCAGCGCCCCGCTCATGGTGTGAAAGGCCACGCCGCCGGTGATGTTGGGATGGCTGGCGATAAAATCGACCATCGCGTGCACCTCCGGCTCCGAAGTCGGATAGGGGCCCGCGCCCTGCTGCTGGAACTCCTGCCGCCAGTTTATGGGAAAGTTGCGGTTCATGTCCAGGCGCTGCTTGTCCGGTTGAGCGCCGTAGACGATGCTGTCAGGACCCTCGATCCGCCCCTCGCGCAGCAGCCGGTAATACCGTCCGCCGGTCTCCGTCGGGTCGCGCCGGATGAGGAGCCGGGGCTCCTCGGGACAGACCTTCCACGCGCCGTTGGGGTCGGGCACGCGCATGTGCAGGACGCGCCCGTCGCCGTCCGCATCCTCCCAGGTCAGGCCTTCGATGGGGTCCTCGTCGTAGGGATAGGGCCGCGTGCTGGAGCGGATGAACTTGGGCTCGTCGGCCAGCGCCAATTCCGCGCCATCGGGGTTGACCCGGGGACTGACGTAAAAGGCGCGGCTGTCGAGACAGCGCGTGATGTCGGGGTCGACGCCATAGCCCGTGGCCAGCTTCTGGAGCAGGTACAGGCAGGCGGTCCCTGGGGCAAGCTCCGTGGCGTGAATGTTGGCATCCACCCACAGCGCCGGTTTGTCCTCGGCTTCGCCTGTCTGCAAGTTGGTCGCGGTAACCGTCCATATGTCGCGTCCCTCGTGGCTCTGGCCGATGCTCTCCAGTTTCATGAGCTGGGGGTATTCCGCAACAAAGGCCTCCAGGATACGCGTGAGATCGTCATAGCGGTAATAGGTGTCGAATCGAACGTCAGGCATCAAGAGCCTCCCTCTTCCTATGAATTGAACCCAGAACCTCAGCCTGTAGGGGCGCGGTCACCCCGCCCCTACGCCAAAGATCACGCCAGATGCTTGTCCAAAAAGTCTGCGACCGCGGCATCGGCCACCAGCTTGTTCTTGAGTTTGGCCAGTTTGTGCCCTTCGTCGTCAAACACCAAGAGTTCCACTAGGACGCCCCGCTGGGCCAGGGCCGCTGCCATCTGTTCCGTCTCGCTCACCGGTACCCGCGGATCGTTGGCGCCGTGGATGACCATCATGGGGGCCACCATCCTGTCGACCTGATGGATGGGCGAAATCCTCCTCAGAAACTCGCGGTCAGTGGCCAGGCTGCCATACTCGACCTCGCGATGCGCCCGCCGGTAGCCGCTGGTGTTTTCCAGGAAGGTAACCCAATCGCTGATGCCCACCACGTCGACGGCCGCCGCCCACAGGTCCGGGTAGGTGGCCACGGCCGACAGCACCATGAACCCGCCATAGCTGCGGCCATAGATCGCCAGTCGATCCCCGTCTACGTCGGGCTGGCCCTTGAGCCAGCGGGTCGCGTAGTCCAGATCCGCCACCGAGTCCATACGTCTCTCTACGTCGTCCAGAGCGGCGTAGGCCTTGCCGTAGCCCGTGGAGCCGCGCACGTTGGGAGCGAAGACAGCGTAGCCCCTCTGTAGCAGGAACTGGAGCAGCGGCACAAAGTCCGGCCGGAATTGGCTTGCAGGGCCGCCGTGAACATAGACGACGACCGGCATCTTTGCGCCGCGACGCTCCGCTGGCCTGTAGAACCAGGCGGGGATCTCTCGTACCTGGCCCGGAGCCACCTCATCAAAAGTGGGAAAGCGGACCAGTTCCGGAGCCACGAACGCGCCGGCCGGAATCCCTCCATGGGAGGACCGCGTCACGGCCCGGACCCGGTCGTCCTCCAGGTCCCAGACATAGACGTCAGAGCTTCGCGTCGCACTGGTAAAAGAGAATGCCAGGCTGCGCGAATCGGGTGCAAAGGCCAACCGTTCATCCGTCATTGCTACCACACCTGGGGCGTTACCCGTCCCTGGCGCGACCCGCGTCTCCCCTGTCGTGAGATCAAACAGAGTGAGTTTCGATGCGCCCTCCATATTGACTTCGTAGGCCACGTAGCGCCCGTCGGGAGAAAGGGTCATCAATTCGGCGTCCCAGTCCAGCGAGACCACGGACTCGGTGCTCATATCGTCCAGACGGAGGCGGAGGATGTGCAGGAAATCAGAGGCCAGGTCGGTATTGAGCAACAGCGACCGGCCGTCCGGCTCATAGCACGCGGCTTCGTAGCGCGCATCTTCCTGGCTGGGAGAAAGCAAGCGCGCGGCGCCAGAGCCCAGGTCTACCTCGATCAGGTCGTGACGAAAACTTGCGGACATGCGCGTCATCAGGGCATGGCTGCCATCTGGTGAGAAAGAGATGTTGGATAGGTATCCGGGCTCATGGTTCTCCCACACCAGGCGGGCGCTGCCGTCCAGGGCCTGCAGGTAGAGGTCAAACAAGCCCCCATCTCGCCGGTTGGCAGCGAACAGAATCCGAGTCCCATCGCTGGACCAGCCGCCAAAGCGGTGTACGGCGCCCTCGTGGCCTTCCGTTAGGAGGATCTCCGTACCATCCCCGGTATGAAGCAGGCTTAGCTGCTCCTTCTCGTTCCCTCCCGCGTCCCGGGAGAAGATGAGCCGGGGGTCCTGGGGCGCGGGGGAGAACCACAGGCCCGTGACGCGGTCCACCCCGAAGGTGAGCTGGTCCGGCCACAGTACCTCGTCAACGTCTGCAGCAAGGCGCATCAGCCAGGCCTGGGGCACGCCGGTGATGTCCGAGATAAAGGCCATCCGCTGGCCATCGGGCGCTATGCTGGGGAAATAAGCGGAATGGGTATTGAGGTACCGGGAGATCGGATATTTGACGGCGTGACGTTGTTTCATCGCTGGTCATCCCTCCTTCAACGCAATGGGGCTGAACCACGTCCGCGCATCTTGCCTGGTCCAGCTTTGGACTTTCGTCGATTGGAGCGTCGAGGCAGTATACCACGCCTGCGAGCGCCCCGCAACTCGGGGCGCTGGAGATTCGCCCGTAAGTTACTCGTGTTCGTCCCGGCAGGGCCTTTCATCACAGCAAAGATCCGTGGTATAATCAGCCGGCGGCAGGCAACCCGTTCCTGGTGCCGTTTCACACCACAGATGTGGGCACATTGCTCGCTCGCATCGGGTCCGTGAGCTGATGCTTCACGCTGAAAGAAGCAGAAACTGCCAGGTCATGGACGCTTCGGCTGAGGTCCCTCCTGAGCTTGTCGAGGGACTCAGCGCAGGCCTGGCTTGAGCAGGGAAAAGCCAATGTCTGTTCGGTGAAAGGTCACTTGTGCGCTTTGTGCTCCAGATACGCTTAGAGCAAAGCCACGCTTCGGCCGCTGACAACAGCGCTGAGAACAACAACCGGCCCGAGCGTGCCCAATTAGGGACAGGAATCGTCGAAAAGGAGGAACCATGCGGTTGGTGCAAGGTGGCTACAATACCTACGGCTTTACCATTGGGATCCTGATGCTGGAAAGCACCTTCCCTCGCATCCCGGGCGACACGGGCAACGCCTCCAGCTTTGACTATCCCGTGCGCCTCCGACCCGTGAAAGGGGCGGACTATCGGCGGCTCGTGCTCGACCGGGATCCAACGCTGCTCCAGCCCTTCATCGAGGCGGCCAAGGAGCTCCAAGCCGAAGGGGTGCGGGCCATCACCACCAACTGTGGTTTCCTGGCCCTGTTTCAGAAGCAACTGGCGGAAGCACTGGAGGTGCCGGTCTTTACCTCCAGCCTGATGCTGGTGCCTATGATCGCCAGGATGCTCGGACCCAAGCGGAGGGTCGGGATCATGACCGCCGATGCGTCAGCTCTGGGGGAAGCACACTTTCGCGGGGTGGGCTGGTCCGCCGGCGACCATTCCATCGCCGTCATCGGCATGCAGGATGAGCCCCTGTTTTCCGAGGTCGTTTCCGACCACCGCCTGGCCTTTGACGTGGACCAGATGGAGGACGAGATGGTGAACGTCGCCAGGCGTTTGGTGGCGGGCCACCCTGACATCGGCGCCATCCTCTTCGAGTGCACCAACATGCCGCCCTATGCCCACGCCGTGCAGGAAGCCGTGGGCCTGCCCATCTACCACATCTTTAGCTTGATCGACATGGTCTACCAATCGTTCCACTGGCAGCCCTACAAAGGTACCATGTAGGGGCCGCAATAGCCGAGTACCGCATCCGGTTCAGACAAAGCCCGGGCTCCAAAAAGGTGCGCCAGCGCAAGGGGTGCGGGGCGAACTCAGACAACTCGATCAGCCAAAAAACCCAGCTTCGTTTGTAGTGCGCGCTTCAGCGCGCTTCTGGCGCTCACGCCGACTCCAGCCGCCCCGCCGCGCGCAACACATAGAGCGCGTCCAAGGTCACCCATTCGTTGGTACGCCCTTTGCTCGTGCCACCCCAGTCGACCAGCGACCGCCCGCTGCGAGCCTTGCCGCCTACCTGGTAGTACTTTTTCTCGGCCGGAAAGCCCCCGTCCGGCAGGCGTTTCGATTCCAGCAGATCCAGAGCATCCCGGCATCGTTCGTCGCCAATGTAGCCGCCCTCGGCCAGGACTTTGAGCCCAAACAGAATGTCATAGTGCCAGTAGCAGGGGTAGTGCAGCCGCACAAAGTCGGGGTGGATGATACTCCCGTCCGACTGCCGCCGGTACAGCCTGCGCTTGAGGAAAACCTCGGCCGCGCGGTCCGCCGCCTGTCTTGAGGCCGGGCTGCCGGTGACCTGGGCATGCAGCACCAGTCCCCGCAGCGGGATCAGGCTCTCCATGAACGAAGAGTGGACGGCTCCCGGGTTCTTGTCGCAATTCCAGCCGCCGTCGGGCCACTGCCAGCCGGCCAGCCGCCGGGCAAGCTCATCCGCGCGTTCATCGGCCAGGCCCAGGGCCAGCAGGGCGTACAGCGCGTTCCCCTCCTGCGAGGCACAGCGGCGTACCCGGCCCGCGATGCTCCGGATCCGCTGCTGGTGCACATTGCCCAGCAGCCAGGCCAGCTCCTGCTCCCGTAGTGGTACCAGCGACCCGTCGCCTGGCGGGTAGCCCAGGTCGGCCAGGGCGGCCAGAACCCAATGGGCGCCGGTCCACTTGCCGTACACAGAGCCTGGAATCCGGCCCTCTGCGTCGCGTCCGGACAGCAGGGTCCGGACGCGGTCCGAGCTGCGTATCTCCTCCCGCAGTGCGCCGATCCCGGGCATGGTTGGGTCGCGGCCCAGGACGCCAAGCTGCATCCTGAGACGCACAGACGGTTCATCCGATCTGAGGAGTTTGTCGACGATCTCCATAGCCCTTCCCCTGGGGATGATCAGCTCGCGGAGCCTCTTGAAGCGAGCTGTCCTGGAGGCTCTCATGGACGCACTGAGCGCATTTCCGAAGCCAAGTCGCGATGGAAACAGAGTCATTGTCCAAATTGCCGTCTTTGGATTATGGCATAGCTGCCTCACAGTGTCAACATCGCTCATATCACTTTGCGTTCTTGGCACCCGTGCGGTGCTGGTATGAGCAGCGGAAAGGAGCAGATGACACTTGCGGGTGATCACCGGCATTGCACACACCGGGTTCATGGTGAGAAGGAAGTGGAGCGAGGCAGGTAAGAGACCCGGTGGACAGAACGTCTGGAGAGTGGACAGATGTGGTCGGTCTCCAGACAGCAGGATGGCGGGGCGGTGCATCCGCGCCCTCGGCTAGAGATTGAAGGTGGCGCAGATGCGCAGGAGCCAATTGTCGTGCCGCCGTCGAGTTCCCGAATAACCCAAAGGAGCCCAAGATGAGTGAGTCAATTCCCATCAATCCTGAAATGAGCAAGCCCATTCCTATGGAGCCCGGTTTGAGTGAGACCTTCAGCGCGCACTTGCAGCCGCGAACCTGGCTGATCCGGGCCACCATCCTCGCAGCATCGCTCGGACTGATCCATGTCCTGGCCACACCGCTCTACTTTGACCAGTGGCTGGGCTACGGCGTGTTCTTTATTCTCGTTGCCGTGCTGCAGGTCATGTACTCCATGGCCCTGGCCGTCGGCGAACCCAACCGCGCCTTGCTCTGGGCGGGCATTGCCGGCAACGTCCTTCTCATGGCCCTGTGGGCCGTCACCCGTACCGTCGGCATCCCCTTCTTCGGCCCCATGGCCGGCGAAGTTCTGCCCGTAGGCCTCCTTGATGCCGTGGCCCAAACCTTGACAATCGTCCTGATCGTCCACCTGGCCGTGCTGCTACGCCAATTTGACCAATTGGGCGGACGCCCGCTCATCGAGTAGCACACCACTGCTCACATCACAGGGTTGCACAAAGCTGCCAAAAGCCAAGAACTATTTTCCACGACTGGTTCTTGTTGGCTCCGGGATCTAGACCTCGGAGGTCTGGCTTCGACCTCCGAGGTCTAGATCCGTCAATCCCGCCAGTGTACCAACCCACCGGCCAAGGACCGACCTCGGGGGTTTTCTCCAATCCCCGAGGTCTAAATCCGTCAATCCCGCCAATCCGTGTTCTAACGGAAGTGCCTGTCATTTTCCAGCGACGGCTGCAAGCCAGAGCCAGATCGCCGGTGTGCCTGTGTCCGCCTTTGACAGGCCGATCATGGCGTGGTAGAATGAAAGCACAAAGCCATGATGTGCAAAGGATGAGGATGACTCGACATGCGCCCAGGGCACCGCAACTCGCGGCCCTACTAGCCCGGCACCAGGAGGAAATCGCGACCGCGTGGGCAGAGATGGCCCACAACCTGTCCGGTACCCGATATGCCGAGTATTCGGTCGCCGAGATACGAACGTGGCTGTCGCGTGGGGTCCTGGCCGCTGTCGAGACCCTGTCGACAGGTTCATATGAGGCCGACGGAGGCACACCTCAGAGACATCTCGCTCACCCGCTTGCGCATGGGTTTTGATATTTCCGATGTGACAGAGGGACTGGTACTGTTCAGGCCGGCCGTGCTCCCGGTTATCCGGCAAGCCTTCCTGCCTGGTTCTCGAGATAGAGATGAAGCAGAGCTGGCTTTGGATGCCTATCTCCGGGTCAAGCTTGGCCGCTTTGGGCACCTGTATGCTGAAGCCATGGAAACGGAGCTGAAGGAAAGCGAAGAACGGTTCCGTACCGTGGCTGATTTCACCTACGATTGGGAGTATTGGGTGGACCCAGACGGGGGCTATTTGTACGTTTCGCCATCGTGTGAGCGGATCACCGGCTACCGCTCCGAGGAACTCCGAGAGCATCCCAAGCTGCTGGAGACGATCATCCATCCCGACGACCGCGCCAGGGTGGCGGAGCACCTTCGCGAGGAACCGGTAGAAGGCAGTGTGGTCTATCCTGTCGGATTCCGCATCATCACCCGCGGCGGCGATGAGCGCTGGCTTGAGCATGTTTGCCAACCGGTGTACGGCTCCAACGGGAACTACCTGGGCAGGCGCGGCAGCAATCGTGACATCACCGAGCGCAGGCGGGCTGAGGAGGCGCTCGAAGAGCAGGCCAAGGAAAAAGCCGTGGCTGCTGAACGCAGCCGCCTGGCGCGGGAACTGCACGACTCTGTGACCCAGGCGCTATACAGTGTGACCCTCTATGCCGAGGCCACCCGTCTGGCGCTGTTGGCGGAGAAGCCACAGGTGGCGGCTGAGAATGTGCAGGAACTGCACAACATGGCTCGCGAGGCGATGGTAGACATGCGGATGCTCATCTTTGAGTTGCATCCGCCTGTGCTGGAAGAAGAGGGATTGATTGCCGCCCTGCAAGCCAGATTGGCCTCTGTGGAAAGCCGCGCGAGGCTGCAGACCGAGATACGCGTGGAGGGCGAACGGCGCTTGCCGATGCTGGTAGAGGAGGAGCTTTTCCGCATTGCCCTGGAGGCCCTCAACAATGTGCTCAAGCACGCCAGCGCCGGGCAGGTGACCGTCGACTTGAGTTTTGAGGGCGAGGACGTCTGCCTGGAAATCACGGATGACGGTGTGGGATTTGACCCCGCCATGGCCAGGCGAAGCGGTGGAATGGGATTGCTTGGGATAGAGCAGCGTGTGGAGCGGATCCACGGGTCGTTCACCCTCGAGAGCGTCCCGGGTGAGGGGACGACGCTGAGGGTAAAGGTACGGGATACGGGCATCGAGAGCTTGGATTCGTAAAAGGCGCTGAGGATCTGCGCCAGATCCTCAGGCGAGCCTAGAAGCTTCGGTCGCCAGTGCCATGCTAGGGGAGGTAGCAGCAATGGATCAACCAGCCATCCGGGTACTGATTGTGGACGACCATGCCATCGTCCGTAGGGGCATCCAGGCGCTGCTGGCAGAGTTCGAGGACATTGAGGTGGTGGGCGAGGCCGGCGATGGGCAAGAAGCCCTGGCCCAGGCGCAAGCGCTGAACCCTGACGTGGTCCTGATGGACCTGGTGATGCCTGGCGTAGACGGTATCGAAGCCACCCGTCAGATCACGGAATACAATCCTGGTTCGCGCATCCTGGTGCTGACCAGCTTTGCCGGTGACGACAAAGTCCTTCCCGCCATCAAGTCCGGGGCCTTGGGCTATCTTCTCAAGGATTCCGAACCAGCAGATCTGGTAGAAGCCATCCAACAGGTCTACCGCGGCGAGCCCTCGCTGCAGCCGAGCATTGCCCAGAAGGTACTCAAGGAACTGAGACATCCGTCCGCGCGTCCGCCGACGCCCGATCCGCTGACTAATCGGGAGATGGAGGTCCTGCGCCTGGTGGCCAAAGGTTTGAGCAATCCCGAAATCGCCCGGCAGCTGGTGGTCACCGAGGCAACCGTACGTACCCACGTCAGCAACATTCTCGGCAAACTGCACCTGGCGAACCGGGTGCAGGCGACGTTGTACGCCTTGCAGGAAGGGATCACTTCGCTGGACGACAGTCTGGGCAGCGAGTAGGTCCTCCGAACTGTCTCCCCCTGCCACCATGGGAGCGCCTGCGCGTCATCACGTAGGCCCACATCACCGTCAGAATTCTCGCGCGTTCTCACGTAGGCCCGCCCCCTCTACAGAACAGCTGCGCGTCCTCGCATAAACCCCGCCCATCATCAAAACGTCTGCGCGTCCTCGCATGGACCCGCCCATCATCAAAACGTCCATGCGTCCTCGCATAGACCCCGCCTATCATCAGAACGTCTACGCATCCTCGCATAGACCCCGCCTATCATCAGAACGTCTACGCGTCCTCGCATAGACCCCGCCTATCATCAGAACGTCTACGCGTCCTCGCGTAGACCTGGTGCGCAAATGTCGAGAAGGATCGTTCCACAGCGGCCTTCTTTGTTGAGCCCAAGTTCAGCCATCCCTCCGATGACAACCGGTAGATTCTGGGATACCATGATGCAATCTGGATCGGAGGTGGTAGCTGTGTGCGATACAGAGAAGGGGGGCAGAGAATGACACACCAGGTACGCGTTCTGATCGCCGATGACCAGGGGCCAACACGCCAGGGTCTGAGGGCCCTGCTGACCCTCTCTCCGCAGGTAGAGGTCGTCGGTGAGGCAGGGGATGGGCGCACGGCCCTGCGCATGGTAGCGGCGTGCAGACCAGATGTGGTCCTGATGGACATGCAGATGCCGGTCATGGATGGTCTCGAGGCGACAACCCGCATCAAAGAGCAGTGGCCGGAGACCAGAGTCATCGCCCTGACGATGCACCCCAGGTTCCGCACCCGAGCCGTTGCCGCCGGTGTTGATGCCTTTCTCCTCAAAGGCAGTCGTATCGAAACGCTCCAGGATGCCATCCTGGCCCAAGGACCGGATCTGTCCGGTCATCTCAGCAATCCGTGAGAGGGGATCTTGTCGGAGCGGATGGGGTCCGAAGACGCTGGCTCACAAGGGACACAGAACGAGCCACGACGAGGTGGGGTTCAGGCCGCATGCCTAGCACGTTTTCATATCGCGGGTTTTTGCTTACCCGTGCCTGCTTGTCACTACGCCTACGACTTTTGCGCAGAGGCTCTCAGCAAATGTGGAGAAAGACCGGCCTCAGGAGGTCTCAGTTTGTGGAATCAAAGATCAATCATTCCTCTGATGACAACGAGTGGATCGTACCGTATCATGGCTGTACAGTTATGTGCATCGTGCACATAGATGACAGGTAAAGGTAGGTACAGATGCGCTCTGGTCGCCGCTGGCGAGACGGGCAGCCGCAGGAAGCCTGCCCGAGGCGCATACACCGCTTTGTGGAGCCATGTTTGCTGATGCTGCTGCATGACAGCGAGGCGCACGGCTACGAGCTTTTGGAGGGTCTGAAGCAGTTCGGCTTTGAGCAGAATCCGGTCGACTCGAGCACGGTCTACCGCTTTCTGCGTAACCTGGAGGATCGGGGCTTTGTCACTTCACGCTGGGACACCGGCAGCGCCGGTCCCGCCCGCCGCCTGTACCAGATCACAAAGAAAGGCGACAGCTACCTGGCTTGGTGGGTAGAGGATCTCAGAGAGACCGACCGGATGCTCCACGACTTTTTAAAAGTGTACGACCTGCACATGGCAGTTCACCGGCAGGTGTCCTGAAGGACGGATCGAACAGGGGGAGATATGAGGTCGATTACCGAGTCTGCGGTACGTGAGGCGCTTGATGGGGTCATGGATCCAGAACTTCACAAAAGTCTCATCGAGCTGGGCATGGTCCGCAAGGTGGGGGTCAATCAAGGCCAGGTGGACATCACGCTGGCGCTGACGACGCTGGCCTGCCCGTTCAAGGACCAGATCGTGGGCGATGTACGGGCGACGGTCGAGGGTCTTGAAGGCGTCCAGGGGGTGGAGGTCGATCTGACCGAGATGAGCGCCGAGGAAAAGCAGCGGATCGGGATCGGTGTGCCTGAAAAAGGGGCCGCGGAAGGCCTGAATGAGATCCGCCGAGTCATCGCCGTGATGAGCGGCAAGGGTGGCGTCGGCAAGTCCCTGGTCAGTGGGCTGCTTGCCGTGGCGCTCCGTCAGGAGGGATACCGGGTCGGCATCCTCGATGCCGACATCACGGGGCCGAGCATCCCCAAGATGTTCCTCCCCAACGGGGCGCGCCTGGGCCAGAGTCCCTTGGGCCCGGTGCCCCCCCAAACCAAGAGCGGTATCAGGATAATGTCTATCAATCTGCTCCTGGAGCAGGAGGACCAGGCCGTCATCTGGCGCGGGCCACTCATCAGCGGGGCGATCAAGCAGTTCTGGGGCGACATCTTTTGGGGCACGTTGGACTATCTCGTCGTGGATCTGCCGCCGGGTACCTCAGACGCCTCGCTGACGGTAATGCAGTCGCTGCCGATGTCCGGCATCGTGCTGGTCAGCTCTCCGCAGGGCCTGGCAAGCATGGTCGTGCGTAAGGCGGCGCGCATGGCCCAGCAGATGCAGACCCCGGTGCTGGGACTCATCGAGAACATGAGCTATTTCGAGTGCCCCGACACGGGCACGCGCTACGAGATTTTCGGACCCAGCCACGCCGAGGAGACGGCGCAGCGGATCGGCGTCCCCCTCCTGGGCCGGCTGCCCATTGATCCCGAGATCGCCAGGTTGTGCGACGCCGGGCGCGTAGAAGAGTATGCTGCCGATGCCTTTGTGCCCATTGCGCGGGAACTGGCCAAACGGACGCCCGAGGCGCAAGCGTCGAGTTTCATGCAGATGCACGCCGGCAAATAAAGACCGGGCTGGTCTTTGCCGGACAAAACTCATAGAGGAGACCAAGATGTATCAAGTGGACATTGAAAAGTGTAGCGGCTGTGAGACCTGTGTGGACGTATGTCCCAACGAGGGGATTTCGATGGTCGATGGCCACGCCTTCATCGACCCGGAGGAATGCCTGGAATGCGGAATCTGTTTTGACGAGTGCCCTGAGGACGCCATATTCGAGGTAAACTAGGTAGAGATATCGAATACGTGAAGGAAGGGAGGTGAGCAGAATGCCAGCAGGAGACGGTACAGGTCCCTCAGGCATGGGACCAGGGACCGGCCGGGGTGTGGGCTACTGTGGCGGCTACGACGCACCCGGCTGGGCAAATCCGGGGCCAGGCCGAAGGTTTTACGGACGAGGCGGTGTTGGGATGCGTGGTAGACGTTTGGCTGGCTACGGCGCGGGCCGTGGTGGCGCCTGGGGAGGGCGGCATCGGGCTTACGATGCCGGGCCGCCGCGTTGGGCCCGCTGGGGGCCACCCCCGGCGATGGAGTATGGCTCCCCCTATGGGGCTTCCTATGCACCACCATCGCAGGAGCAAGAGCTTGGGATGCTCAGGGATGAAGCACAGTGGCTGAAGGACCATCTCGACGCCATCAGCCAACGGATGGACGAGTTGAGCCAGGAATAGGGCAGTGCGCTGGGGAAGGCGCCGGGGCAGAACACTTGGCGTAGCCGCCTACTCTCCGCTCCCCGCTTTCCCCATCTGCCCGGGGGGTAGATGGGCCCGAGCGGTTGGACCGAGCCCAAAAGTCCTCAGCCGAACGATGGCAGGTACCCGCCATGGGGGAACCACCACTTTCAGATGACACCGGCGGATCAAACCGGCGGACAGGAGATTTGGAAAATGAAACTTGTAGTATCTGCGCAAGGCGAGAATCTGGATGCACCGGCAAGCCCGGTCTTTGGCCGGTGTCCGACCTACGTATTTGTGAATACCGAGACCTTCGAGTTCGAAGCGGTTCCCAACCCGGCCATGAACCAGGGTGGCGGGGCGGGCATTCAGGCCGCCCAATTCGTGGTAAACCAGGGCGCCCAGGCCGTACTGACCGGCAACCTGGGGCCGAACGCCTATGAAGTACTGCAGGCCGCCGGCGTGCCGGGATACCTGGTTGGGGAGGGAACAGTCCGCCAGGCGGTGGAAGCCCACCAGGCAGGCCAACTCCGCCCGATGGCCGGAGCCAACGTGGCCGGCCACGCAGGCATGGGTATGGGGCGCGGCATGGGAGGCCGGCGTGGAGCTGGCATGGGCCGTGGGATGCAACAATCCGCACCGGTGCAGCCGGAGCCTCAAACTGCCAGCGGATCGGAGATGGCAGAGCTGCGCGAAACGCTCAAGGGCTTGCGCCAGCAACTGGCCGAGACGATGGAAAAGATCGACGACCTGGAGAAGGAGGGTTAGCCGGTGCGTATTGCTGTTTCTGCCGACAACAACAATGGTCTGGACAGCGTTGTCAGTCCTCACTTTGGGCGCTGTTCTCATTTCATCCTGGTGGACCTACATGACCAGGACGTCGAAGGGGTTCATGCGGTGGACAACCCCTTCTATGGGCAGCATCAGCCGGGCCAGGTGCCCGGTTTTATCAACAGCCTGGGGGCAAACGTGATGCTCACCGGTGGCATGGGCAGCCGGGCCATCATGTTCTTTCAGCAGTATGGGATCGATGGTGTCACCGGGGCCTTTGGTACCGTGAGCCAGTCGGTGGAGCGTTACCTGGGCGGACTGCTCCAGGGCGCGGAGCCCTGCAAGGAGAGCCAGGAGCATGGGCATCTGCCGTCCGAAGGCGAGTACGAGAAGGACGATGCGGGCCGGCTGCGCGAGGAAGCCGAGATGCTCCAGCAGCAATTGGAAGAAGTAAGCCGCCGGCTGAACCAGTTGAGCCAATAGCGGACACGGAAGGAGGGCAACATGGGTCGAGGACAGGGGGGTGGAGCTGGTCAAGGGGGTGGTCGTGGTGGAGGCCGTGGACCGGGGCGCATGGGTGGATCCAAAGCCGCCGGGCCTGCCGGCAATTGCATCTGCCCCAACTGTGGGCATCGAGTGTCGCACAAGACCGGGCAGCCGTGTTACGATATCAAGTGCCCCAAATGCGGCACTCAACTGGTGCGCGACTAGTCGCGCAAGAATGACAGAGGGGACGACGTGGCTTCGCGAGTTGCCTGGGCATCCATTGCCATCAATATCTTTCTCAGCCTGCTGAACCTGGCCATCGCGGCGGCCTCGGGCAGCTTGGCTGTGGCAGCCGAGATGGTCCACAACCTGGTGGACTTGGTCGCTTCGGTGGCCGTGCTGGCAGGGGTCAAGATCTCGGAGCGAGAAAGCCGGGACTTTCCCTACGGGCTCTACAAGGTGGAGAACGTGGTGGCCGTGGGCATCTCGATCCTCATCTTTTTCACTGGCTACGAGATCGCCAAGCAGGCGCTCTTTGGTGACGCTCAGGCGACGACGGTCAACGGCTGGATGCTGGCCGGCGTGGCAGTGTCGGCGGTCGTGCCGCTGGCCTTCAGCTTCTACGAGATGCGGGTAGGCCGGAAACTGAACTCGCCCAGCCTGATGGCCGACGCCCAGGAGTACCGCGCCCACGTCTTTTCGTCGGGGGTGGTATTTCTGGCCCTCGTCGGTCAGATGATCGGGTACCCGGTCGATCGCTTCGCGGCGCTGGTCATCGTGGTGCTCATCTGTAAAACTGGTTGGGAGCTATTGTCCGATGGGATGCGCGTGCTGCTGGATGCCTCGCTGGACGCCGAGACGTTGGATCAGGTACGGGCAATCATTGAGGCCGAACCCACGGTGACGGAGCTTCGGTGGGTGGTGGGGCGCAACGCGGGCCGCTATCGCTTTCTGGAAGCCGACCTGGCTCTGCGGGTGGATGATCTGGAAAAAGCTCACGCCGTCAGCCAGCGTCTCGAAAAGGCCATCCGTGTCCAGGTGCCCCATGTGGAACGGGTGCTGATCCACTACGAGCCGCAGGTACGCACCCACCTACTCTACGCCGCGCCTCTCGCCGATGTGGGTGGGACGGTTAGCGAACACTTTGGCG
This sequence comes from uncultured Chloroflexia bacterium, assembly GCA_963783445.1. GTDB lineage: Bacteria > Chloroflexota > Anaerolineae > JAAYZQ01 > JAAYZQ01 > CAWANP01. The sequence goes on from CAWANP010000006.1 coordinate 305,212, forward strand.
AAGCACCCTACTTTGCTCTCGCAATGGTTCGCACGTCCGATGGCCAGGTCGAGCGCCAGGAGGTACTGGCCAATCCCCACATGGACGCGGACAAGGCCAAGGGCATTCGCGTGAGTGAGTGGCTGGTGGCCCTCAAGACGGACGTGGTCCTGCTGCGCCAGGATGTTCAAGGCAAGGGGCCGGCCTACGTGTTTGCTGACGCGGGCGTGGAGACACGGCTGACACAAGCCGCGACGCTGGCCGAGGCGCTCGTGGACCTGACCAAATGATCCATCTCACCTTGTCTCTCTCTGGCAGGAGCGCCGGAGGTGGGACGATAGTGAGGCCGAAACTGAACCGGAGGATGCTCAGACATGATGATTGTTGTCGCAAGTGGTAAAGGCGGTACGGGCAAGACCACCGTCGCAACCAGTCTGGCGCTGTCGATGACAGCGGATCGATCCGCCAGCTCTACCAATCCGCTTTTCCTGGACTGCGACGTAGAAGAACCCAACGCCGCTCTCTTTCTCCAACCAAAGCTGGACCACCGCGAGGAGGTCGGTATCCTGATCCCCGAGGTGGACTATGCCAAGTGTACCTTCTGTGGCCGCTGTGCCGAGGTCTGTGTTTGGCATGCCATCGCTGTGGTAGGCGAAAGGGTGCTCATCTTCCCCGAACTGTGCCACGGCTGTGGCAGTTGTACCCTCAACTGCCCGGAGGAAGCGATTCACGAGGTACTCAACGTCACGGGCACTCTGGAATCAGGCCCCGCGGGGCTGTTAGATTTCGCCCAGGGCACGTTGGATGTGGGTCAGGCCATGCCGGTACCCATCATCCACCAGCTCAAGAAGAAATATGGGGGCACAACAGATGAGCGTGTGGTGATCGTCGACTCGTCGCCCGGCACATCGTGCCCTGTGGTCGAGTCGATGCGCGATGCCGACTTTGTGCTGATGGTCACCGAGCCAACGCCCTTTGGCTTGCATGACCTGCGCCTGGCGGTGGAGGTCGCCCGTGATGAGCTTGGCCTGCGGGTCGGTGTCGTCATCAACCGGGATGGTGTCGGCGACCAGGGTGTGGAGGAGTACTGCGCCCGCGAGAGCATCCCAATCCTCATGCGCATCCCGCTCGACCGCCGCATTGCGGAAGCTATCTCGGGTGGTAAGCCGCTGGTGGAGGCGCTGCCCGAGTATCGCCCCCGCTTTGTCAGACTCTATGAACAGATCGCCCAGGAGGTGGCTCTATGAAGCAATTGGTGATCCTCAGCGGAAAGGGCGGCACGGGCAAGACCTCAGTGGTGGCCGCCCTGGCTCACCTGGCTTCGCAAGAGAGGCCCATCGTCTTGGCCGACGCCGACGTGGATGCCGCCAATCTGGGCCTTGTCCTGGACCCGACCCAGGTGGAAGAACACGTCTTCATGGGCGGGCAGGTGGCCATCATTGACCCGGACCTGTGTGGACTGTGCGGGCGCTGCCATGAGGTCTGCCGGTTCGACGCTGTCATCCCTGGCGACGACACCTACCGCGTGGACGCGCTGGCCTGCGAGGGCTGTGCTGCCTGCGTGACCCAGTGCCCGGAAGAGGCCATTCACTGTGAGGAGCAACATGCCGGGCTCTGGTTCCGATCGGACACACGCTACGGGCCGTTGTTTCACGCCCACTTGTTCGCTGCACAGGAGAACTCGGGCAAGTTGGTGACCTTGGTCAAACAGCACGGCCGGCTGCTGGCTCTGGACGAGGGCCGCGACCTGCTTTTCGTGGACGGCCCGCCCGGCATCGGCTGCCCGGTCATTTCAGCCAGTGCGGGTGCAGACCTGGCCCTGCTGGTGGTGGAGCCTACCGTGTCCGGTATCCACGATCTGGAACGAGCACTGGGTACGGTGAACCACTTTGGTGTGCCCGCGCTGGTGTGTATCAACAAGGCGGATCTCAGCCCCACCTATACGACTGCCATCGAAGCCTACTGCGCCTCCGTGGGGATCGAGGTGGTGGGCAAATTGCCCTACGACACCATCGTCACTGAGGCCATGGTCCAGGGGCAGCCGGTAACCGCCTACCAGCCCAAGGGGGCAATGACAGGGGCGCTGGCGGAAATGTGGCTGAATGTCAGCGCACGACTGGAGGAGTAGGATGGACATACACTCGATCGAACTCAAACAGGCCATCATTGAGGGGCTGAATCAGGTCATCGACCCGGAGACAGGCGTGGATGTGATCCGCATGCGGCTCATCGAAGATCTGCAAGTCGACAGCGGGACAGGCCTCGTGCGCTACAAGTTCCGGCCTTCGTCACCCCTCTGCCCACTGGCCGTCACGCTCGTCCTGAACATCCGAGCTGCGGTGGCCCAGGTTCCTGGTGTCAGAGAGCAGGAGATAGAAGTAGTGGGTTATGTGGGGGCCGAGGAACTGAATGCGATGCTGAGAGAGAGTCCCTGAGCGGAGGATGCCATGTGCCAAGCAACGGTTTTTTTGTCCAAGAACGGCCAGGAAGAGGAGATCATGCGGGATCTGGTCCTATTGGAACCGGTAGAGGATGGTCTGCGTTTGCAGGCATTTTTCGAGGAACCCGTGGTTGTCAAGGCCAGGGTGAGCCGCATTGACTTTCTGAAACACTCGGTCACGCTGGTGCCAACGGAGGGAGCATAGGATGGCAGCCATGACCGGACGGGACAAGCTGATAGCAATGCTGCCTCACTGGATCGAGCACAATGTCGAACACGCCACCCAGTTCCGTCTTTGGGCGGGGATGGCAGCCGAAGCGGAAGCTGATATCGAGATGGCGGCAGCTCGGATGGAATCAGCCAACGATGCGTTGGCGGCGGCACTGGAGAAGTTGGGTGGGTCGATGGCAGATCATGTGCATCCCCATCCACACGACTGCTGACTGGGACCGTGGGGAAGGAGGTGATCTGAGAGTGATTGTCATCAACGTGGACCGCTGCAATGGCTGCGGCGCGTGCGTGGAGGCTTGTCCAACGGGCGCCGTTTACCTGGACGGTGGCAGGGCGGCAGTAGACCAAAGGCTCTGCCGCGACTGCGAGGCCTGCATTGCCGCCTGCCCCACAGAAGCCATCTCTTTCGCCATGCCCTCAGAACCTGCTGCCGATCCGGTCCGTGTGCCGGCTCTGCGGCCCGAGCCGCAAGTCATTCAGGTCAAGACCGGGCCTGCGCCGGTACCTCTCCGGGCCAGCGTTTTGCCGGTTGTCGGTGGCGCCCTGGTCTGGGCTGGGCGCGAGATCCTGCCCCGGCTGGCGGACTATTTCCTGCGCGATCTGGACCGCCGGCTGGAGAGCAAGCAATCGCCGGTTACCCGGCAGAGCAAGCCAGACGGTGGTTCCCGGGCCCGTGGCGGGGGGAGCGCGGCCGTGGCCGGCGCCGGCGCCGGCGCGGCGCCTAATCAGGTCAGGAAATACTTTGAAGAAGGAACAAGATGAACGCCATTGACACGTTGTTGAATAGCCTGCAAGCGGACGTACCGGTGCGACAGGTTCTGGTCGGGGCCTTCTGGACAGCGGTGGTTCTGGGCACCGAGCCACTACGATGTGGCCTGGCCTCTACTCTGCGCGCAGAGAGCCACGAAGCAGGACCGCCAGTGCCGGAGGCAGGTCGCCTGCTGGAATACAGCGGGCGGGAGCTGGCCGAGTGGCTTCGCTCCCCCAGCATTCTGAGGGCCAGCATCGGCATGGCGGCCTTCAATGCCCTGCTGGAAGTGGATGAGGCAGCCTGCACCCAGGTGAATGCCGAGAATGTGATTCTACAGCGCGCAGCCGGGCGCCGGGTGGCCATCATCGGTCACTTCCCCTTTGTGGAGCGGGTGCGCCAGGCAGCGGACACCTGCTGGGTACTGGAACTGCGCCCTCGCGCCGGTGACCTTTCCGCCGGGCAGGCGGTAGAGATTCTTCCCCAGGCAGATGTGGTGGCGCTCACCGGCACCTCGCTCCTCAATCATACCTTTGACGACCTGGTCAGTCTGTGCCGGCCTGAAGCATTTGTGGTCCTGCTCGGGGCCAGCGCCCCGCTGTCGCCGGTCCTGTTCGAGTACGGCATCGATGCCATATCCGGGACGCGGGTGGTGGATGTGGCCGCAGCACTGCAGACCGTAGGCCAGGCAGCCACCTTTCGCCAGATACGGGGCAAGCGGCTGCTGACCATGATGCGATGAGAGCCCAAAAAGAACGGATGACAAGAATACCATAGGAGGCCCGATTCGGATGAAGAAGCTTGGGATCATTATTTGCCATCGCTATCAAAGCTGTGCAGGCGGCAAGTGCCTGCGTTCCCTGCGCAACCGGGAAGGAGCCTTTGCCCGCTATCAGGGTGAGGAGATCGAACTGGTTGGCTACACGACCTGCGGGGGTTGCCCGGGTGGCAACATAGAGTACGCTCCCGCCGAGATGAAAAAGAACGGCGCAGAGATCGTTCACCTGGCGACGGGTCTGGTGGTTGGCTATCCGCCCTGCCCGCACCTGCAGGACTTTTGCGAATTCATCCCGGCCAAGTACGGGCTGGAGGTCGTAGTCGGCACCCATCCAATCCCCCAGAACTACTATCTGACCCACCAGGCGCTGGGGACCTGGCAGCCGGCCGGGTGGCAGGAACTCATCCAGGACGTCTTGCCGGACGAAGAGATGCGCCTGGCCTATGACTGAGGCTGGACGCGGGTGAGCGATTTGCCGCGATTCGATGACCCTGACGTACGGTCTGGCAAGCACTGGAGGCTCTTTCACACAGCATGTGGCTCAAAAGCATTCTCATTGCCTTGGGTGTGATCACTGTTGGCTCAATCGCTACGGTTCTGGTCAGCAGGGATCGCTTTGATAGAGAAAATGCCGGCCTCGTGGGCGACCTGCTCTCCAGCGCCAGTCCCGGGGCTGATCGCCGCTTTAGCAGTGATGACCTCGCCGGGCTGCCCGAGCCGGTACAGAACTACCTGGCGCACGTGCTCACAGAGGGACAGCCCTACGTGAAAACGGTTCGTCTGCGGCAGCGTGGTGAATTCCGCCTGGGCGATGCGACAGCGCCCTGGAAACCGCTCAGTGCAACACAGCACTTCACGGTCGATCCTCCCGGCTTTGTCTGGGACGCCAGGGTGGTGATCTTGCCGCTGCTGCCGGTTCGTGTCGTGGATATGTACAAGGCGGGCGACGGAGCCCTACGCGCCAAAATCCTGTCCACCGTCCCTGTTGCCAATGCCGCGACGAGTCCTGAACTGAATTCGGGCGAGTTGATGCGCTACCTGGCCGAGGCCGTTTGGTTTCCCACCGCCTTCTTGCCTGGGCAAGGTGTCGTCTGGGAGCCGGTAGACCAGCGGTCGGCCATCGCCACCATCGAACACCTGGGTACAAAGGTCTCGCTCCTATTCTGCTTCAACAGCCAGAATGAAGTGGAGCGTGTGTTTGCCGCGGACCGGTACAGAGACGTGGATGGCGCTTATGAGCCTACTCCGTGGACCGGCCATTTCGGCGACTATCAGCTCAGGAACGGCATGTTGATCCCGATTGACGGTGAAGTAGCGTGGAATCTGCCCGCAGGCGATCTGAGCTACTGGCGGGGATATCTGGAAGAGATCGAGCACCAGCCCGAGTGACAGGGAGGGCTACGCTCTACCAGCAAAGGAGCCTTGCGTGGTACATCAAGGAGACACAGCAACCGTCGAACACGAGACAGAGCTTCGCTATTCGGCCAAAGTGATCGATCTAGCCCTCGAACCCAAGAATCAGGGCCGCATGGCTGAGCCAGATGTCTATGGGATCATTCGTGGCTGCTGTGGCGATACGATGGAGATCTATTTGCGGCTGGATGGTGACCGGATCAGCGAAGCTACCTTCATGACCGACGGCCTCGAGCCGGCTTTGGCGTGCGGCAGCATGCTCACCACAATGGTGCAGGGGCTGTCGCTGGATGAGGCCGGCATAATCGGACCGGGGGAGTTGATCATCGCTCTGGATGGTTTGCCCAGGGCAAAAATGCACTGCGCCAGCCTGGCAGTAAATACACTGCAAGAGGCGATTGCTGAATGGTTCACAGATGGAGCGAGCCAAGGCGAAGTGCAGTTCGACTGGTAAAGGCTGTAGTCCTGTACCCTGACCATCACTGGCAACGCAGTAGAGAGGGACAGCCTGGTCACATCCCTCGGCATTGGAGCCTATGAATATAACAAGGATCGCCCGGCGCGGGATCGATTTCGCACGACGTCAAACGCCCAACTTCAAGCTCATGTTGAGCCGCCGGACCTTGCATGGACTGGCCACGGGCCTCACCACGCAATATACCTCCATCTATGCCACATTGCTGGGGGCCAACGCGGTACAACTGGGGTCGCTGAACAGCGCGGGCAACACCGTGAGCGCCCTGGCCTCCTTGCCCGCTGGCTGGTCTATCGATTACTATAGCCTGAAGAACGTGTTTCTCATCGGCGCCGCACTACTGGCGGCGTCCAGCTTGTTATACTTTGCGGCTCCTTTCTGGACCTGGCTCTATGTCGCGATTATCATTTACTATCTGGGCTCGCGTATCACCTGTACCGCCTGCACCGTCACCTGCGCCGGAGAGTTGCGGAACGAGGGGCGGGCTACCGGGCGCGGTCTCTGCCGGACGCTGGCTTCGCCCATAGCAATCGTTACCCCAATGCTGGCGGCCTGGCTCATCTCGCGGTTTGGCGGCATCAGTGTGGAGGGCATTCGCCCCCTCTTTGCCATCCAGGCGCTCATCTTTGGGCTCATCTTTGTGCTCTTGCTGACCCGCTTGTCCGCGACCAAGGCCCTCAACGGCCACGACAGCCGCCACCGGGTTCTCTCGAGCTTTGCCCAGGTCTTTCAACAGGGCCCAGACGTGGTTCGTCTTCTGCTGGTGATGGGCCTCATGGAGCTGCCCTATACGATAGCCCAGCCCTTCATGCCGGTCTATGCGCATGATATCAAGGGAGCCAACGAGTTTGTACTGGGTGGCATTGCCGTGACCAGCGTGCTGGTGCCTATGGTAGCCTCGATTCCAGTCGGCCGCCTGGCTGACCGCTACGGTCGCAAGACCTTGCTTTTTGCCATCGCTCCGCTGCCCTATCTGGCTAACCTAATCCTGATCTATGCTCCGGTCACCGGAGTGGGCTCATCGCTGAGCTTATTGCTCTATGGCTTGCTCTTTGGCTTCAACAGCATCAACATGGCCCTGGCCTCCTCCATGGCGGCCGAGATCATGCCCCAGGAGCAGATGGGGCGCTGGATCGGCGTCGTTGGCTTGTTCCGTGGTCTGCTGAGTATTCCTGCTCCTCTGATAGGCGGGCTGATCTGGGAGCATGTCGGACCGCAGTACGTATTCTTTGCGGCCATCGCCATCGATGTGTGCCTGCGCTTGCCGCTTTTGGCTATGACTCAGGAGACACTGCATCTGTCGAGGGAATGAACACGAGCTACTAAGAGGTGACGGATATGGCCTATCGTACGTCCAGAGACTATTGCATCATATCCTGCGGGATGTTGTATCCAGAGATAGCCCACCTGCGGAACATCGGCTTTCTCAACCCGAGCCGGCTTCTGTTCACGCCGCCAGGTCTGCATGCTCTGCCTGACAAGCTGGAGCGGCACCTGCTCCGAAGGCTGGCGCAGGCCGGCGAATGGTGTCCCGGCCAAAAGATCGTGGTCGTGTATGGCAAGAAATGCTACGTCAATCTTGGTGATCCACTCAGACGAGTGGACTCGATCTTGCAGGAGTCTGGCAGGGAGATCTCGAGGGTGCAGGGGGAGTATGGCTACGATATGTTGGCCAGCCATGCGGATCGGCAACGTATTAGTGGAGGAAGGCAAGACAGGATCCTCTGGTTCACACTGGGATGGCTCAAGCACTGGCAAGCCGTCTACCAGAAGTACTTTGCCTGGGATAGCGCTGATGCCAATGCAAACTTTCCAGGGTTCTACGACAAGATAATCGTCTTGGATAGCCTGGGGCTTGAAGAAGAGTACATGACTCGTCACGCAGAGGAGATTCTAGAACTGTTCGACTGGACGGGCCTCGAAGTAGAGTTTCACCCGATTGGCCTGGAGCGCTTCAGCGCTCTACTGACAGATGCCTTGTCTCGCCCCGCGTCGAGCCGGACCGACTGCATGAGGACAAGCGCAGGCTGAGTGCTGTGGCCTGGCATCCTGATCAACTCGCTCAGACACGCGCCAGAAGACATGCGCTGTATTGGGGGTGAAGGTGAGAAGCAAGACGAACATTCTGCTCGCTGCTGTTTTGACCATCGCAGCCGTTGGCCAGATCATTCTCTCCTTCGTACTCTACAACCAGGAGGGTACTGAGTGGCTGACAAACGTGGGCTGGCTCGTTAGGGCGCCTGTCGCCAGCCCTGACACAAAGGAGAGAGCCATGCAAGTAACCTGTATTGTTGACGACGCTGTCCAACGCAATTCCCCATTCTGGGGCGAGCACGGTCTGGCCTTCCTGATCGAAGCAGAGGGCAAGCGCCTGCTTTTTGACACCGGCCAGAGTGGCACCGTGCTGCTGCACAATCTAGAGTTGCTGGACGTGGATCTAGCGACGATAGACGCGCTGGCCATCAGCCACGCACACTATGACCACACGGGGGGCCTGGCGATGTTGCTTAAGCGCCTGCCTCCCGGCACCCCGCTCTACGCCAACCCTGACGTCTTTCGCGAGCGCTTTTCGCGGCGGGAAGGCAAGCCAGAATCGATTGGCTTTGCGATGGTGCAGGCAGATCTGGCTGATCAGTTCAATCTTGTGCTGAGTGCGGCGCCACAAGAGATCATCCCCGGTGTCTGGACAACGGGTGAGATCTCCGAACGATCTGAACCGGAAAGCGGCAGCCAGCGTCACTTGATGCGCGACGGAGATGCGCTCGTCCCCGACGCCTATGGGGATGACATGGCGCTGGTACTGCGGACGCCCGATCATCTCGTTCTGCTCTGTGGCTGCTGCCATGCCGGTCTGCTCAACACACTGGCAGGTGTCAAGTGCCTGTGCGAAGGCCCGATCACGGTCATCGTCGGCGGCCTGCACCTGACCAGCGCCAGCGACGATGATCTGCAACACATCGGCGATGTGCTCTCGGCCATGCCGGCGCTTCAGCATGTCTACCCGAATCACTGTTCCGGTGAGGCAGCCTTTGTCGCTCTGACGCAGGTTCTCGGAGCATCGGTTGTGCGCCCCTGCCCGGCAGGAACCATCCTGGAGTTCTAAAACACCAGGCTGAACGCTGGGGGGAGGAGATTGGGTTGGACTGCATGCCAGCGATAGGAGGAACGGAAAGGAGGTGGCTCCGGGACCACGAGACCATCTGAATCATCAGTTCTTTTTGCACTGCAGGGAGACCCCAAAGGGCGCGTGTGTCTCCCAATGCCATCAAAGGAGGTAGCCCATATGAGAACTGTTTTTGTCAATCCAGAGCGGTGCATCGGCTGCAGGCACTGTGAGATCGCCTGTGCCGTAGAGCACTCTCAGAGCAAAAACCTCTTCCAGGCCATTCTTGAGAAGCCCAGGCCCACGTCGCGTATACACGTCATGCCGGGGCTCCATCTATCCACGTCGTTTCCGAACAAGTGCCGTCACTGTGATCCGGCTCCATGCATGAGCGTCTGCCCCACAGGCGCCATCAGCCGCGATGCCGAACTGGGCATCGTCATCGTCGACGGCCATAAGTGCATTACCTGTGCCATGTGTGCCATGGTCTGTCCCTTTGACGTCCTTAGCTTTTACCCATCGCCTGAAGTCAAGCTGGACAAGCCCGTAGCCATCAAGTGCGATCACTGTATCGACCGCCAACACGAGGGCCAGATGCCGGCCTGTGTCGATGCCTGCAAGGTCGGTGCTCTGGTCTTTGGCGACATCAACGAACTGGTCCAAGATGCCAGCTTGCGATTGGCCAGGGTCGTTTCGGTGGCCATGGGTGAGATTCAGCCCGAAATTACTCGTCTCCCGGCCAACATCGAAGCCTGGCGGGACCTGGGACAAAGCACCACAGAAATAGGGAGGGGATAGCGAGATGACAGAAGACACTGCAGTCCAGCGTTCATACGATCCAGCGAGTCAATACATGCTGCGTGTTGCAGAAAAGCGGGGATACGAGACTGTCTGGGACAGGTTTCAGGCGCAAGAGCCCCATTGTGGCTACGGAGAATTGGGGGTCTGCTGCCGGCACTGTACCATGGGCCCGTGCCGCATCGATCCCTTTGGCGATACAGGTCCCAAGAAGGGGGTCTGTGGTGCGACGGCCGATACCATTGTGGCCCGCGGCCTGCTGCGCATGATCGCCGCCGGCGCGGCAGCCCACTCTGACCACGGGCGGGATATTGCCCACACGCTGCTTCTGACGGCCGAGGGCAAGGCCAGCAGTTACGAGATCAAGGACGAGGTCAAACTGCAGGCTCTGGCCGTCGAGTACGAGATCCCAACTGAAGGGCGGACCAAGGAGGAGATTGCCCTCGACCTGGCCCGGGCCGTCTATGCCGAGTTTGGCAACCAGGAGGGCCCCATCCGCTTTACCCGGCGCGCGCCCACGGCGCGTGTCGAGCTGTGGGAGAAGCTGGGCGTGGACCCGCGCGGTGTGGACCGCGAGATCGTCGAATCGATGCACCGCACCCACATCGGTGTGGACAATGACCCGGTCAACCTGATCCTGCACGGCCTGCGAGCCTCTATCAGCGACGGCTGGGGCGGCTCCATGATCGCGACAGAGCTGTCTGATGTTCTCTTTGGTACCCCGACGCCCGTCAAATCGGAAGCGAACCTGGGCGTGCTGAGCGAAGACAAGGTGAATATCGTTGTCCACGGCCACGAGCCGACGCTGTCGGAGATGATCGTCGCTGCCAGCCAGGATCCGGAACTCATCGAGCTGGCCCAGCAGCAGGGAGCCAAAGGCGTCAATGTGACCGGCATGTGTTGTACCGGCAACGAGGTACTCATGCGCCACGGCGTCCCTATAGCCGGTAACTTTCTGCAGCAGGAGTTGGCCATCATTACTGGCTCGGTGGAAGCCATGATCGTGGACGTCCAGTGCATCATGCCGGCGCTACCGGATCTGGCCGGCTGTTTCCACACCAAGATCATCTCCACGTCGCCCAAGGCCAAGTTCCCGGGCGCGACCCACATCGAGTTTCACGAAGAGCATGCCTACGAGATTGCCAAGGGCATCGTCCGCGAAGCCATCGAGAACTATGGCAACCGGAACCCGGATAGGGTCGACATCCCCGATGACAAGACCGAGTGCATGGCCGGTTTCAGCGTCGAGGCCATCGTCGGCGCCCTGGGCGGGACCCTCGACCCCCTGCTGGACGCCATCAAGAGCGGCGCGGTCCAGGGCATCGTCGGCCTGGTGGGTTGCAACAACCCCCGCATACGACACGACTATGCCCACGTGACCCTGGTCAAAGAGCTGATCGAGAACAATGTGCTCGTCGTGAACACCGGCTGCAACGCCATTGCCTGCGCCAAGGCCGGGTTGCTGCTGCCCGAGGCTGCCGAGATGGCCGGCCCGGGTCTCAAAGCCGTCTGCCAGGCGGTAGGCATCCCGCCAGTTCTGCACATGGGTTCTTGCGTTGACATAAGCCGCATCCTCGTCGCCTGCGCGGCCATCGCCAACGCCCTGGGCGTGGACATTGCCGATCTGCCGGTGGCCGGCGCAGCTCCGGAGTGGATGAGCGAGAAAGCGGTGTCCATCGGTACCTACGTCGTGTCCTCCGGCATCTACACGGTCTTGGGCGTGGCGCCACCGGTGCTGGGTAGCCCGGCCGTCACCCAACTCCTCACGGACGGTGCGGAGGGAGTCATCGGGGCCAAGTTTGCTGTCGAGCCCGATCCCGTAAAGGCCAGCGCATTGATCCTGCAACACATTCAGAAGAAGCGTGATGCTCTGGGAATCGGCTAAGGGGCTGGGACGCGGTTGTCGGAGGGAGACAGCGCCCCCTTGTTCCCTCGAACGGAGGATCCTATGAGAGTTGTGATCATAGGCGCTGGCCCGGCTGGTGTTACCGTGGCCGAGACCATGCGCCAGTTTGACCGCCAGTCCGAGATCGTCATGCTGACGGATGAGCCCTACCCACCCTACTCGCCACCGGCGATGGTCGAGTACTTTGAAAGCGGGCAGCCAGTGCACTTTTGGCGGGGCCAGGATTATCCAGAACGGCTGGGCCTGGACTATCGCCCGGGCACGCGGGTCTCGGCTGTGATGCCGGAGGAACGCGCCATCCGTCTCCAGGAAGGCGAGGCGCTCACCTACGACCGCCTGGTCATCGCCACGGGCGGGCGGCTCTATGCCCCGGTTGAAGGGTCGGACAAGCCGGGTATCTACAACTTCAAGTCGCTTTCCGCGGCCGAGGAACTGCTGCGCCTGGTCAAGGAGGGGCATGCACACAGTGCCCTCATCGTCGGCGCCGGCTTTATCGGTGTCGAGATCGGGCTGTTGTTGGCCGATCTTGGTGTCCAGGTAACCCAGCTCGTGCGCTCGCGTGTCATGCGCAGCATGCTCGACCCCGAAACCTCCGAGATCGTGCTGGCTATGATGCAAGAGCGCGGCATCCAGGTGCGGCGGGGGGATGATGCCGACGCAGTAGCCTTTGTGGGCAATAGCCGCGCGGAGGCAGTCAGGATGCGCTCCGGCGCCGAACTTGGCGCCGACCTGATGGTGGCCGCAACCGGCCTGCGGCCCAACATCGAGCTGCTGTCTGGTTCGGGCATCGAGACCGGCTGGGGCGTGCTGGTCGACGACTACCTGCGCAGCAACTTTCCGGAGGTCTATGCCGCCGGGGACGTAGCAGAGACGGTGGACCGGATCACCGCTAAACGCTACGTGCACGCCATCTTTCCCAACGCCGTGGCCCAGGGACGGGTTGTGGCCTACAACCTACTGGGCCAGGACACCGTCTACGAAGGCGCGGACAATATGAACAGCCTGAAGCACCTGGGCCTGCCGGTCATGGCCGTGGGCCAGATGGAAGGGGAGGAACTGCGCGTGCGCTGCGATGGAATCCTGCGCAAAGTCTTTTTGCAGGACGAGCGAATCGTCGGTTTTCGCCTGACCGGCGACATCAGCTCGGCCGGCATCTACCTCAGCCTGATGAACCGTGGCGTAAACGTCGCCGCCTTCAAGGCCCGGCTGCTGGAGCCGGGTTTTGGCATGGGCTATGTGGAGCAGATGGCTACATCGCCTGTCTTTGGCGTCTGATCTCTGATCATTGTTGGAGGAAGGGCGGTTCAGATCACGATCTGGACTGCCCCAGGCTGTCCAACCAAAGGTCGCGACATCCAATACGCTTCCGATTTCGGCCAGAAATACCTAAAAGCACGACTCGTTCGTAGTAGGAGGCGCTTCAGCGCCGCAAGAAGAACAGAAACACCAAGCAAGACCCGTTCGTAGTAGGCGCTTTAGCGCCGTGAGAAGAACAGCAACACGATGCCGTAACCCAAGGAGGGCAACCCGTGATTGCCTTTGGACCAGTTCCCTCCAGGCGCCTGGGGCGCAGCCTGGGGATCAACAACATCCCGCCCAAGACGTGCAGCTATGCCTGCGTCTACTGCCAGTTGGGACGCACCCTCAAGATGCAGGTTGAGCGCTGCGCCTTCTACGAGCCGGAGAGGATCTTTCGGGCTGTTGAGGACAAGGTCAGGCTGGCCAGGGCGGCTGGCGAAGCGATTGACTACCTCACCTTTGTGCCCGATGGAGAGCCCACGTTGGACATCAACCTTGGCTGTGAGATCGAGCTGCTGAAGTCACTAGGGATCCCGATTGCCGTGATCACCAATACCTCTCTCATCTGGCGCCAAGATGTGAGAGCTGCCCTGATGAAGGCGGACTGGGTCTCTCTGAAGGTCGATGCGCTGGTGGAAGAGACGTGGCGCCAGGTTGATCGTCCGCACCGCACCCTGCAATCGGATGCGATACTTGAAGGGGCGCTTGCGTTTGCGCGAGCTTTTCAGGGGAAATTGGTTACGGAGACCATGCTGGTCGAGGGTATCAACGATGGCACCGAGCACCTCAGCAGAGTCGCCGGCCTGCTGGCTCAATTGCAGCCAGCCACCGCCTACTTGGCGGTCCCCACGCGGCCGCCAGCGGAAGCGTGGGTGCGACCCCCAACAGAGGCAGTCATCAATCAGGCCTACCAACTCTTCAGTGAGAAGGTGGGCCAGGTAGAGCTTCTCATTGGCTATGAGGGCAACGCCTTTGCCTTCACGGGCAACGTCGAGCAAGATCTGCTGAGTATCACCGCCGTACACCCCATGCGCCAGGACGCTGTCGACGAACTGCTGGACCGGGCCGGAGCCGGGTGGCTCGTCGTCCGCGAACTCATCGCCAGCGGTCAACTTGTCAAAGCTGCCTACGGGGGACAGACATTCTACCTGAGGAACCTTCAGCAGCCCTGAGATGGATGCTGCAGATCCTGACCCGGCTCAGTATTTGCGGTCGCTGAGCCAGAGTGCCGTAGGCGTATTGTCCCACGTCCCTCTAAAGTGGATGTGATCCTGCTTCGTCTGTAGATCATGGCTGCGCCAAACGTCTCGGTCAATGCTGGCATTGATCGAGACACCCATTCAGCACCATCCGGTGGCCAGTTCCCCTAGAGATGCAGTCCAGTGCGGCGTCTACGACAGCCGTTGAACGTCCATCAGCAAATGTGGAGCATGGCGGCCCAAGGCCGCTTATGTTTTGTTGAGGACAAGATCAATCAACCCTCCGATGACAAAGAAGAGGATTTCTGGTAGCATGGGAGTGGTGCGACGCCGGACCATATCAGGAACGAGTCAGAATGATCTCGATTGAGGCCACTGCGTGGATGTGCATAAGGCCGAAATATGGCATCACTGATGAGGAACTGGCCAAGGGGAGAAGAGAGGACGATATCATCTGGCAGAGGGAGTCCAAGTGGGCCGCACGAAAGGCAGCAGTGCGGGGACTGGCCACCTGAATGCTACATGGGCCCACTATCATCCCTACAGTGAGGAGGCAGCAATGGCGGATATTCCAATCTATGGTAGAGTAGAGTGTGTCGATGGTCCTTGTGGCCGGATTAATGACGTGCTCATCAGCTATGCGGCCCGACAGGTGACGCACTTTGTGGTGAGGGAGAAGGGACTCCACCACACGGAGCGTCTCGTACCTGTGGACCAGGTCCTGGAAACAACCTCGGACCTGATCACTCTGCGTTGCACCAAAGACGAATTGGCGGCAATGGAACCTTTCATCGAAACCCAGTACGTCCAAATAGAGCATCTCCTTTGCCAAGACTACCCTTCCTCCGGGCAGACCTTCACCTGTCAGAATATTGAGGAGTGGGTATCTGTGGAACACGAACGCATTCCACCTGGTGTTCTGGCTGTGCGTCGGGGTGCCCAGGTGCAGGCCACCGATGGCCGCGCGGGTAGACTGGAAGAGTTCGTGGTGGAACCCGCGAGCGGGCGCATCACCCAACTGGTGGTGCGGGAAGGACGGGTGTGGCAGCAGAAGGACGTATCCATTTCCGCTTCGCAGATCAGCCGCATTGCTGAGAAAGTAGTCTACTTGAAGCTTGACAGGCATGCCGTCCAGTCGCTGCCTGCGGTCCCAGTGAATCGGCGCTGGCGAGGGCCTTGGCGCACAAAGAACCCAACATCTGCTGACTGACAGTGCGCTGGGGCTGGAAGGCCAAGAAGGCAGCATCCATGGATAAGGAGATCGTGGTCGCCTCGTTGGCGATGACCCACGGCCTGGTGCGCAGCTCGCAGCGAACTGGAAGGATGCAATGCCCACGCCAATCATCCATCTCAAAAGCGCAATCAGGGCGAGTAACCTGACCAAATACTATGGCGATCTACTGGCCGTGGATCATATCAACTTCACGGTGCATCAAGGCGAGGTTTTCGGCTTCCTGGGACCCAATGGGGCCGGCAAGACCACTACCCAGCGCATGCTGACCACGCTTCTGGAGCCGACCGAGGGCCACATCGTCATCAGCGGGCACGATCTGGCCCGCGACGCTTACCCGGTCAAGTGCCAGATGGGCCTGGTGCCGGAGGAGTCGAACGTCTACACCGAACTAACCGCCTGGGACAACCTGATGTTCACCGCCCGACTCTACCGGGTGGGCCGAACCGAGCGGGCAGCGCGGGCGCAGGAACTGCTGGAGATCTTTGGCCTGTGGGAGAAGCGAGACGTCAAGGTGGAGGACTATTCCAAGGGCATGCGCCGCCGCTTGAGCATCGCCATGGCCGTCATCCACAGGCCGGCGCTTCTCTTCCTGGACGAGCCGACGCCAGGGTTGGACGCGCAGAGTGCCCGTGCCATCCGGGAGCTGATCCGCCGGTTGAATGCTGGGGGAACGACCGTTTTCCTGACCACCCACCAGATCGAGGAGGCCAACCAGTTGTGCGACCGCGTGGCCATCATCAACCAGGGCCAAATCGCCGCCATTGACACCCCGGAGGGGCTCAAGCGTGCTTTCCGCCGGGTCCAGTCTGTGGAGGTGGCCTTTGAGCCACGTGAAGGCGCCCATGGAGCGGCGCTGGCGGCACTACCAGGCGTCTCCACGCAGGTCAAGCTGGGCGACAAATGGCGGCTGTACA
Source organism: uncultured Chloroflexia bacterium (assembly GCA_963783445.1). Lineage (GTDB taxonomy): Bacteria > Chloroflexota > Anaerolineae > JAAYZQ01 > JAAYZQ01 > CAWANP01. The sequence continues at coordinate 321,729 of CAWANP010000006.1, forward strand.
CGGATGATCCCTCGGCTCTGTTGCCCAGAGTGATGGGCTACGCTGACTCGCACGGCCTGAGGGTGGTCAGCCTGAGCACGCAGGGCCCCAGCCTGGAAGACGTCTTTCTGGAAATCACCGGTCAGGAGGTAGGTTCGGTGCGCCACACTGTGCAGGAAAAAGCTCCCAGGGGACCAGGAGGCAGGAAAGGGGGTCGGCGATGAAGCCTGCTTTGTGGCAACGCCTGCAGGACGAACTAGCCCAGGCGTGGAACGTGGCCCTCAAGGACGTTCGCGTCTACTACCTGACCCCGCCCATGGTCATGTTCGGTCTTATGATGCCGTTGTTCATGTTCCTCTCCTTCTCGGTGCGACGGGAGATGGAGGCAGCACAGAGCATCGCCCGGCTGCTGGCCCTGGTTACTTTCTTCACCGCTTCTTCTGCCGGGCCGGTGATCATCCCTCTAGAACGGCGAATGGGCACCTACGACCGCCTGTTGATGGCACCGATGTCGCTGGTCACCCTGCTGCTGGGAAAGACGCTGGTGGGTGCACTTTTCGCCATCGCGGTCTCGATGCTCCCACTGCTGGCTGGATGGTTGTTGCTGCACGTGACTGTGGCCAGCGCCGGGATGCTCTTGCTCAGCATCGTGCTTGCCAGTCTGACCTTCTCCGCCTTCGGCCTGGTCTTTGCTTCGATTCCCACGCGGTCTGTAGGCAGCATCATGATGCCTAGCACCCTGTTGCGCTGGCCGTTGATGTTCATCAGCGGCATCTTTATCCCGCTAGGGGAGATGGCCCCGTGGACACGAATACTGGCCTACCTCTCCCCACTAACCTATTCTCAGGATCTCATGAACCACGCCATATTGGGGGTAGGCATGCTAAGCCCGTGGCTTGATCTGGCCGTGCTTCTCCTGAGTGGTGCCGTGTTTCTGATGTCAGCGGTGTGGATGCATAAGCGGAGCCGAAGGCTGGGCTACTGACGACTCAGCGAGGCGCTAGAGGCGCCAGATCGCGCTTCTGCAGGGGGAGGTCTCCTGATTGAGCACAGATAGTTTCGGGCCAGCAGACCTTGCCGGGTGCTGAAACCAGACGTTGGAAAACGAGAACGGATCGCTTGATTAAAGCTTTGGAGAAACAGTGAAAGATGAAAGTCAGCAGAGTCTCCAAGATGAGGGCCCTGGATAGGACTCGCCATCGAGCAATATGGCATCGTCGAAGAACTCCTGATGGAGAACGCGGGTCAGGCCCTGTACTTTGTCCTGATGAACGAGTTTGGCATCAAGGACCGGAGATTCGTGGTTTTCTGTGGTCCTGGAAACAACGGGGGGGATGGCTTTGTCGTTGCCCGGAAGATCCATTCCAATGGGGGAGCAGTCAAGGTTTTTGTCCTGGGCGATCCCGGCCAGGTTCAAAGGGGCAGCCAAGGTCAACTTTGACATCGTGTCCCGGCTGCCCATCGAGGTCCGGCGACTTGAGTCAGTCGAGACGGTAGAATCGGACGTCGCTCACTGCGATGCCATCGTGGACGCCATTCTTGGCACGGGGATCACGCGCAACGTCGAAGGGCTGTACCGCGACGTGATCGAGTGCATCAACCGCAGCGGGAAGACGGTCTTCAGCGTGGACATCCCGTCCGGCGTCCATGGCGATACGGGACAGGTCATGGGCGCGGCGGTGAGGGCGGATTACACCGTGACCTTTGGCCTGCCCAAGATCGGCAACATGCTCTTTCCGGGCTGCGATCTGGGGGGAAGGCTGTACGTCTCGCATATTTCGTTCCCGCCGTCCATGACCGCTGCGGATTCCTTGAAGGTGGAGATCAATCGTCCGCTGCAGCTCCCACCGAGGAGGAAAGACGCACACAAGGGGGATTTCGGCCAGGTGCTGTTCATTGCGGGTGCGGCTGGCTATTTTGGGGCTCCCTATTTCGCTGCCCTGTCCTTCCTCAAGGCGGGTGGTGGATATTCTCGCCTCGCGGCGCCCCGATCGATCACACCGTTCCTCGCCAACAAGGGCAGCGAGATCGTCTTCCTGCCTCAGAAGGAGACGGATGCTGGGAGTATCGCCCTTGGTAGCAAGCAGGCCATACTGGCACTATCGCGGAGGATGGACATGGTGGTGCTGGGACCGGGGCTATCCCTTGAGGCGGAGACCCAACAACTGGCCAGGGAGTTGGCAGCCGAGATCGAAGAGCCGCTGCTGATAGACGGCGACGGTATTACAGCGCTTTGCGGGGACCTGCAGCTCATCAAGAACAGGAGGGCAGAGACGATCCTCACGCCTCACCTGGGCGAGATGGCCAGGATCACTGGACTGGATGTGGGTGAGATAGATATCAACAAGGTGGACGTCTTGCAGCGCACGGCCAGGGAGTTGAACGCCATGATTGTGCTGAAAGGCGCCCACTCGCTGATCGGGTATCCTGATGAAAGCGTCTTCATCAACATGAGCGGGAATTCCGGCATGGCGACGGCGGGGTCGGGCGATGTGCTGACGGGCACGATCGCCGCCATGTTCGGTCTGGGGTTGCCTTTGCAGAAGGCAGTCAGGCAAGGCGTGTTTGTACATGGGCTTGCCGGTGACCTTGCCGCCGAAGACAAGGTGAGGACGGCATCACGGCCCAGGATATCCTGGACTATCTGCCCCCGGCCGTGAAGGCGATTCGAGAGGGCCTGGATGAGAGGCTCAGGGACCGCTACGCGGGGGCGCGTGTTGTCTGAGATCCGGCAGGAGCTGTCCGGGAGAGAACGATGAGAGCTTGGATCCTTGAAGAACAGTCGCGAGTAGAGGAGAGGCCACTGAAGCTGGTGGAGGTTCCCGCCCCTCAAGCGCAGGACGACGAAGTGCGCATCAGGGTCGTCGGTCTGCGGCGTGTGCCGAACGGATATCCACATCGCCGAGGGAGACCTTGCCTTGAGAAAGACTCCCGATCATCCTGGGACACGAAATCGTGGGCGTGGTGGACGAGGTGGGAGACGATGTTCATCGCTTCAGCGATGGGGATAGGGCCGGGGTCTACTGGCTGCACAGCGCCTGCGGAACGTGTAAGTACTGCCTTTCGGGCAGGGAGAACTATTGCCCAGAGATTCAGTGCACCGGATGGGATGGGGATGGCGGCTATGCCGAGTATGTGACGGTTCCGGCAGCGTATGCCTTGCCCTTGAACGAGGTCCAGATGGATGCCCTGAGATCGCGCCGTTGATGTGCCCGGGCATCGCGGGCTATGCGGCATTCAAGCTCGCAGAGGTGCAAAAAGGGGACAGGCTAGGGCTCTATGGCTTTGGCCCCACGGCCTACTATGTACTCAAGGTCGCGCAGGCCCTCGGCATAGAGGTCTATGTGAGCACCCGATCCCGGAAGAACATCGAAGCTGCGAGAGGGGAGGGTGCCCGCTGGGCCGCCAACGCCGCCAAAGAGCAGATGCCCTCCAAGCTGGATGCGGCCATCCTCTTTCCTCCAGCCGGGAATCTGGTCGAGCCCGTTCTCTCTCAACTGGAACGGGGAGGGATTCTGGTCATGGCCCCCGTGAGTGCGTCGACCATTACGATTGTGGACTACAGTGCGAACCTGTGGGGCTGTGACATCAGGACGCTGTACAACCTGAAGAGGTCTGATGCGGAGGAGTTTTTCGACATCGTCGATCAACTTGACTTGAGGCTGGGAACAAGTGTGTTCTCTTTTGAGGAATTGCCGGATGTCCTGACCCTGGTCAAACAAGGAAAGCTGCCAGAGCCCAATGCTGTGATCGAGATCGCCGGTTCATCCTAAGGCAGAGTTCGGCGTTGGGTGCAACTCAAGAGGGGCATCAATTGAATAAGGGCGCAGAAGGCGATGAGCAAAGGGAGCCAACGGGGAAATGGTGAGCCAAAGCCTTCCTTTCGACCAAAAAGTGTGGTATAATGTCAATAGAGAGAAGGAGTGCCTTGTGACTCAATCCAGTCCGGGGCCACGGCCGAGGGGTTCGGAGACCCTGGCAACAAGCAGCACAGCATATCAGCCCGCCGGGGTCAGTCCACCCGGCGGGCTTTTGTAACTCAAGTGCCCAGGGGATAGACGCCTATAGAGCGGAGAGCAAGTCGCTCTCCTGATCACGTCTGATGAGAGTCTACCAAGCATAGGCTGAAGGCAGCAAAGGAAAGGGGGGAAAAGACATGGCAAGCCCAATTCTCGTTCCGTTGGATGGTTCATCTCTCGCCGAGCAGGCGCTCTCCTGTGCCGTCACATTGGCACGGGGGCTGTCAGCCGAACTGGTGCTTCTGCGTGTCGTCTTGGATCTTTCGGATACCCGCAGTTACCTCGGTGGCGCCGCCATCAAGGAGATCAACCTGCAGGAGCGGATCGATGCCGAGGCGAATGAGTACCTACGCAAAGTGGCCGACCGGGTGCGGTTAACTGGTCTAGGTGTCCGGCCCGTTGTCCGGCACGGGCCAGCAGAAGACGTCATTGTGGACTATGCTGAGCAAATGGACATCTGGCAGATCGTTATGGCCACCCACGGCTATGGCGGGATCAAGCGCTGGACCCACGGTAGCGTGGCCGAGCGCGTGCTGCAAGGTGCCAGCGTGCCGGTACTGATGGTACGTGCTCAAGAGAAGGATGCCGAAGACTCGCAGCAGCTTATGCTATGCCGGCGCATCCTGGTGCCGCTGGATGGCTCTGTGATGGCCGAACAGGTTCTCCCACCGGTCACATCCGTGGCCAAGGCGGTTGGTGCAGAGGTCTTTCTCTTCCAGGTAGCCGTTGACCAGCCTGCCGTCATGTTTGGCAGCGAGTGGTTCTTCCTGCCTGCGGAAGGTGAGTTTGAGGAGGAAGAGCGGAAAGCGCAGGCATACTTGGAGCGTGTAGCCGACTCCCTTCGAGAGGAAGAAATCAAGGTATTCACGGACATCCAGATAGGCCCGGTGGCGGAATCCATTGTGGACTTTGCCGAGGACAACAAGGTAGACCTGATCGGGATGTGCACTCATGGCCGGACGGGCCTGGCGCGGTGGGCCATGGGCAGCGTTGCTGATCGGGTCCTCCGGGCCGGCGGGGTCCCAATCTTGCTGGTACGGGCCAAGTGAGGGAGACGCGCTCAGCCTGCCACTACAGGCTGATGCGCTAGGATCCCCTATCTGTGCAAGCTCCAGAGGGTGATTCAGGAGGGTGAGTCGTATTACGCTGGTTCTGACCCATCCTGGCGCACTACGCCGTATGTTCTTGCCTCCCACGGACCTGACGCTGGGCGAGGCATACATCTATGGCGACTTTAACGTGGAGGGCGACCTGATCGATGCTTTCCGGTTGGCCGACTACTTTGAGCATCTGGAGCTGGGGACGGCCGACAAGCTCTGGTTCGGGCGGCAACTGCTAGCGCTGCCTAGCACCCGTGCGCCGCAGAAAGGCCGCCAGGCTGCCCGCCTCTCCGGTGCCCTCCACTCGCGAGCACAGGACCGCCGGGCCATTTCCTATCACTACGATCTCTCCAATCGCTGCTGGCCAAGCCCGAGGCCAACGGGCAGAGCGGCCTGCCTCTCACTCGATCATGCCCTGTACGCGCCCGTGCATCGGTCTTGGGAACATCGTATGGGAACGCAAATGGGAAAAGAGCCCATGAAGGAAGCCGTAGTCTGAGAGACCAGCCGGCAGTCGTATGTGTTGCCGCCTGTGGGGGCATCGTTGCATGATTGAGTAGGCCAGCGAATGGTCGAGATCACAGAGTCGGTGAAACGGATCATGGAAACCTTTCCGCTGGTATGTTAAGGAGGAACAGAGAACCATGTTCGAGCATATATTGGTTCCCCTGGACGGATCTCCTCTTGCCGAATGTGTGCTGCCTCACACTGTGGCGCTTGCTCAGGCCTTTGGATCTCGGGTCACACTGCTGCAGGCCCTGGAGCGTGGCCCCACCGCCGATCGAGCCCGATCCGTTGACCCGTTGAGTTGGCATCTCCGCAAGGCCGAGGCTGAGGCTTACCTGGGGGGATTGGCTGACCGAGTGCGAAAACTCGGGTTCCGAACAGAGAGCAGACTCCTGGAAGGTCAGGCGGCGGAGCAGATTATCGAATTCGCACGTGGACATGACGTCGAGTTGATTATCCTCAGCAGCCACGGCCAGAGTGGCCTGAGGGAGTGGAACATCAGCAGCGTTGTTCAGAAGATCATCTTGCGCGCCTACATGCCGGCGATGATCGTGCGGGCCTACCAGCCCTGTGCCGGCGACCTGGGAAGCCTGCGCTATCGGCGGCTGCTGGTTCCCCTGGACGGCTCGCAGCGAGCGGAGTGCGTTCTGCCACTGGCAACCACCCTGGCCCGTTTCCACGGTTCGCAGCTTCTTTTGGCACACCTGGTGTGCCGGCCGGAGATACCCCGTCGCGTACCACTGACACTGGAAGAATCGGAACTGGTGAGCGAGCTAACGGAGCGCAACCGGCTGGTAGCATCTAGCTACCTAGAACAGATTCGGTCCCAACTGCCTGTGGACGTTGAGAGCCGTTTGCTTGTCAGCGATGACATCGCAGCCACGCTCCACGATCTGGTGGACCAGGAGGATGTGTCCCTGGTCGTATTGGGCGCTCATGGCTATTCTGGCAGGACCAAATGGCCTTATGGCAGCGTGGCTCTCAGCTTCATCGTCTACGGTACCACTCCGCTGCTGATTGTACAGGACCTCTGTCAGGAAGAAGTGAAGAGGACACAGGCAGAAGTGGCCGCGACAGAGTACAAAGGACACTAGCGCATGACAGACATGGAAGGGCTGGCTTCCCGATTGGCTGAGAGCCACACCGTCTCTCGCCGGCCCAGGCGCAGGCCCTCACTCTTGGACCATCTCCAAGAGGAGGAATTGCTCTTGCGCGAAGCCTACCAGTACCTTGCCAAGGCGTCTGAGGCGCAACGTGCTATCTCGTATGCGGGCGAATGGCTGCTAGACAACTATTACGTTGTGCAACGGGCAATACGCCAAATCCGTGAGGACATGCCGGCTGGCTTCTACCGCCAGTTGCCCAAACTTGGCCGCCAGTTACCCCGACCTGGCCGCCAGGAGCCTCAGCCTGGCGTCTCCTCCCTGGAGGGTTATCCTCGCATCTATGCCATCGCGCAGGAGGTGATTGGGCTCTGTGAGGGCCACCTTGATCTTGATCGCGTGACGCGCTTTGTTCAAGCCTATCAACGGGTCGCACCGCTGACGATGGGCGAGCTGTGGGCACTGCCGACCATGCTGCGCATGGGAACTGTGGCGCGTCTGACGCAGACACTCGCTCAGATCACGGGACTTCAGGTGTACGGCGGCGAGGGCGTACCGGCCATTACGCCCCCACCTCAAGAGCTGGCGGACGAGGCGATTGTTGCCAATTGTGTGCTCAGCTTGCGCACTCTGGCCACCCAGGATTGGAAGGCGTTTTTTGAGCGTATCAGCCGCGTGGAGCAGGTATTGCGTGGCGACCCGGCGAGTGTCTACAGCCGTATGGACTTTGAGACGCGGGACCGCTACCGCACGGTGGTTGAGAAATTGGCGCTGGAGACAGGCCGGGACGAGGAAGAGGTCGCACAAGAAGCCATTGGACTGGCTGAAGAGAAGCAGCAGAGCGGCCAGGATTCGCCTCGCGCTGGCCACGTCGGTTTCTATCTCCTGGACGCTGGTCGCGCGCAGCTTGAAACCCGGCTGGGTTACCATGCCCCCTGGGGCACGTACCTGCGTCGCTGGCTGTTCGGCCATCCCGCGTTGGTGTACCTGAGCGCCATTGTCCTCCTCACTCTGGCCGTTCTGCTCGGTGCCGTCTGGTATGCCCTTGCCACCGGTGGGACCCTCGTTCAGTTGATTGGGGCAGGTGCCCTGACCTTGTTACCCGCTACGGCGGTGGCCGTCACCCTGATCAACTGGATGATCACCCACACCGTGCCGCCCCGGGTGTTGCCCAGGATGGACTTCCACGAAGGTATTCCCTCCGAGTTCCGCACGATGGTGGTCGTCCCCGCACTTGTGGCCGACGCCAGCGAGGTTGCATCTCTGTTGCAGCAGGTGGAGCTTCACTTTCTGGGCAATGCCGACCTCCACCTCCATTTTGCCCTGCTCGCCGATTTCGCCGATGCGCCACAGAAGCACATGCCTGGCGACGACGAATTGCTGGAGCAGCTCCAGACTGGTATCCAGACCCTCAACAAGAAACATGCGCAGCAGGGTACCGGTCCCTTCTACCTCTTTTTCCGCGAACGGGAGTGGAACCCGGCAGAGGACTGCTGGATGGGTTGGGAGCGCAAGCGAGGGAAAGCTGGTTGAATTCAATCACTTGCTTACCAGCGGGGTAACCTCCTTCAGCCTGCAAATGGGGGATCTCGATGTCCTGCCAGAGATCCAGTACGTAATCACCTTGGACACGGACACATCTTTGCCTCGGGACAGCGCACGCCGGCTCGTCGCTACTCTGGCGCACCCGCTGAATCGGGCCGAATTCGACCCTGGCAGCGATGCTGTGGTCGCCGGATACACCGTGCTCCAGCCTCGGGTGGAGATCAGACCAGTCAGTGCCAACCGGACGCTGTTCGCACGAGTATTCTCTGGAAACACTGGTGTGGATCTGTACACACTGGCAGTATCCGACGTGTACCAGGACTTTTTTGGTGAAGGGAGCTACGTCGGCAAGGGCATCTACGATGTGGTCGCCTTTGAGCGCTGCCTGGCCGGCAGGGTACCCGACAACGCACTGCTTAGCCACGATCTGTTTGAAGGAATGCACGGGCGCGTGGGACTGGTGACTGACGTGATCCTATTCGAGGATTACCCACCATACTATCTTGCCTACGCTCGCAGGTTGCACCGCTGGGTACGCGGGGACTGGCAGTTGTTACCCTGGCTGCTGCCCAGGGTGTCCCATGCAGGCGAGGGGAAGATCCCGAATGAGCTCTCGGTGCTCGATCGCTGGAAAATCCTGGACAATCTGCGTCGTAGCCTGCTCGCGCCGGCGCTGCTGGCTCTGCTGATGGCCGGTTGGTGGTGGTTGCCCGGTTCGGCGTTGGTGTGGACGCTGGCAGCATTGGCGATGTCCTCCACACCTTTTTTCACCAGTGGTGTAACGGCATTGGCTCAGAGGCTGCGCGGGACATCCCTGCGTGTGGCCGCGCCGTCATTGTGGTCAGAGGCCTGTCGCTGCCTACTGTCGCTCACCTTTCTCCTGTGTGAAACACTGTTTGTGCTGGATGCCATCGCGAGTACCCTAGTCCGCCTGCTCGTTACGCACAGAAGACTCCTGCAATGGACTACGGCCGCGCATACGGTCCCCTTTTTCAGTCAGGGGAAGCTGATGCTGAATTGGAGGAGGATAACGAGCGTGATGCTGCTGGCCATGGGGCTTGCGTTCCTGGTAGGCATCACCAAGCCGGAAACACTGCCCGTTGCGGCGCCGCTGTTGCTGGCGTGGCTGGTATCCCCCTGGGTCGCTCACTGGATCGGCCGGCCCGTGGTTCACAAGCCTGCCGCGTTGTCGGTCGATGAACGCCAGCAGTTGCACCGCCTGGCCCGTCGCACCTGGCTCTATTTCGAGCAATTCGTCGGCCCGGACGATCATTGGTTACCCCCTGACCATTTCCAGGAAGATCCGCGCGGGCTCGTGGCGCACCGTACCTCGCCCACCAACCTGGGGCTTCTGCTGCTTTCGACCCTGACTGCCTACGACCTGGGCTACATTGGCCTGGTGGAGTTGATGTTGCGGCTGCGCAACACCCTTGAGAACATGGGCAGCCTGGAGCGGTATCGGGGTCACTTTTTGAACTGGTACGACACGCACAGTCTGGAGCCTCTGCCCCCGCGGTATGTCTCCACTGTGGATAGCGGCAACCTGGCGGCGTGTTTGCTGGCTCTCAAGCAGGGGTTACGGCCACTGCTTCATGAGCCCCTTCTGCGCTGGCAGCGTTGGCAGGGCTTGCTTGACGCTTTGGGTGTCCTAGCAGAGATTGTGGAGGGCCTGGAGGGAGGTGCTCCGTTTGAAACACACCTGGCCCACATCCGCCAGCAGGTGTTGGCGGTGCGAGACGACCCCGGACGCTGGGCGCCCTTGCTGGCTGGTTTGTGCGACGACGGCTTGCCTCAATTGGATCAGCGATTGATGTCGTTGGTCGAGGCCAGTTCGCACGACCTGGAGGCAGAGACCCTGCACAACCTGCGCATCTGGTCCGAGCGTGTGCGTCACCATCTGCTCGACATGCAGAGAAAACTGGACCTGCTGCTGCCCTGGTCATTACCCTTAAGCCGGCCGCCCGCGTTGTTCACCCAGGCAGAAACCGAGCCAGGCATCTCTGATGCCTGGCAGGGGTTGCAGGATATTCTGTCTGCCATACCACAGCTCGACAAAGCACCTGCAGTCTGCAGAGCAGGGAAGGCGCAACTGAAACGACTACAAGGGTTGCTGGCCGATGGGATGGAGCCAGCCCCCGATCGCCGTCGAGGGGAACTTGTCGAGGAGGCTCGCGCCTGGTGTGTGGGCCTGGCCGACGGACTGGATTCCGCCCAGATAGCTGCAGAGGCCTCGCTGATAGACGTTCAAAACCTGAGTGTGCCGACAGAGGCATATTTCGAGGCGATGGAGTTCAGCTTCCTGTTTGACTCACAACGCCAGGTGTTCTACCTGGGCTACAATGTGGCGGGCGAAAAAACGGATAGCAACCACTATGACCTGTTGGCCTCCGAAGCGCGGATAGCCAGTCTTGTGGCTATAGCCAAAGGGGAGGTTCCCCAGAGCCACTGGCTCCACCTGGCTCGCCCCATTACCCGGATTGACCACACGCAGGCGCTCCTCTCGTGGAACGGGAGCATGTTCGAGTATCTCATGCCCTCTCTGCTAGTGCGGCGCTACGAGGGCACGCTGCTGGACCAGTCACAGCGCGCCATCGTCCAGCGCCAGATTGACTACGGACGCCAGAAGGGCGTACCCTGGGGCATTTCGGAGGCGGGCTACTATGGTTTTGACGCGCATTTGAACTACCAGTACCGGGGATTCGGTGTTCCGGGGCTCGGATTCAAGCGCGGCCTGGGCGAGGACCTGGTAATCTCGCCCTATGCCTCATTGCTGGCCCTGCCCCAAGACCCCCAGGCGGTGATGCAAAACATCGCCCACCTCATCCGACTGCGCATGCTCGGCCCCTACGGCTTTTACGAGGCGATCGACTATACGCCTTCCCGGCTGTCCCTGGGGCAGGAAAGCGGGATGGTGCGTTCCTACATGGCTCATCACCAGGGCATGATTCTGCTTTCGCTGGCCAGCTATCTCCAGGGCGAGGCAATGATCCGTCGCTTCCACTCCGACCCCCGCGTGCAGAGCGTGGAATTGCTGCTGCAGGAGCAGGTGCCGCAGCAGGTCCCGGTCGAGGTCCCGCACCCGGAGGATGTTGGTGCACTCTCTTCGATTCAACCCCACCCAGCCCCAAGCCCTTGGTCCGCGCTTGTGGACATCCCACTGCCCCAGGTGCATTTTCTCTCCAATGGCCGTTATGGTTCGCTCATCACCAGTGCTGGCGGTGGCTACAGTCGTTGGCAGGACATAGATCTGACTCGCTGGCGTGCCGATACCACCCTGGACAACTGGGGCACCTGGCTGTACGTTCAGGATAGAGAGAGCGGCGCCCTCTGGTCGGCGGGAATCCAGCCCACCGGTTCTCCAGCGGAAAGCCAGCAAGTGCTCTTTCACGCTCACAAGGTGGAATTTCAGCGCCTAGACCACGACATCTCCCTGCGGATGGAGGTCACAGTCTCGCCCCACGACGACGTCGAGATTCGGCGCATCACCCTGACCAGTCACAGTGACCGTCCCCGCCGGCTGATGCTCACCAGCTACGGCGAAATCGTGCTCGCGTCCCAGGCGGCCGACCGGCGTCATCCAGCGTTCAGCAAGCTCTTTGTCGAGAGCGAATACCTGCCCGAAGTGAATGGCCTGCTGTTCCACCGCCGCCCGCGTTCGGCCGAGGAAATGCCAATCTACCTGGCTCATCTACTGGTCGTGGAGGAGGAGACCACTGGCGCTCATGAAAGCGACCGCGCCCGCTTCTTGGGCCGCGGTCGGACACCCCGTGCCCCGGCCGCCCTGTGCGATGAAGGTGGCCAGGGGCTTTCAGGAACCACTGGCGCTACGCTGGACCCGATCATGGCGCTGGGCCAGGAGATCGATCTGGAACCGCACGCGACGATGCAGGTCGCCTACCTCACCCTGGTAGCCAGGTCACGGGCGGAAGCACTGAGGCTAGCCCACCGCTACCAAGCCTTTCACCTGATCGATCGGGCCTTTGACCAATCCCAGTCTGCCTGCGAACTGGAGCTACACCAGCTCGATCTCACGGTGCCGGAAGTGGAACGTTTTCAGCAATTGCTTTCTGTCCTCCTCTATCCCCATCTCGCCCTGCGCGCGGATCCTGCCACGCTGGCAGCGAACCGGAAGGGGCAATCGGGACTGTGGCCGTACGCCATATCCGGCGACCATCCGATCCTCCTGGTGCACATCGCTAGCCAGGATGAAACAGCGCTGGTGGGCGAGTTGCTGCGCGCCCACGCCTATTGGCGCAACCGACACATCAAGATTGACCTGGTCATCCTCAATCTACAGGATACCAGCTACTCCCAGGAGTTACACAACCGGTTGCATCAGATGGTTGCCCGCACGGGCGGCGATGCCTGGCTGAACCGGCGTGGCGGCATCTTTCTTTTGCGCGCTGACCAGATGAGCACGGCCGACCGGCTGCTGCTGGAGACGGCCACCCGGGCCATTCTGGACGGGGAAAAGGGGCGGCTGGCCGACCAGTTGGGGCCACTGCGCGAGCGGTCGACTCGCCTGCCATCCTTTGTCTCCACCCTGTCTCCCCCGAGCACGAGGAACTCACACCACCCCTGGCCCGGCCGCGCGATCTCCTCTTCGACAACGGTCTGGGGGGGTTCACCGCCGACGGCCGAGAGTACGTCATCTACCTCGAGCGGCGTCCTCAGCCCGTCCTGAGCCCTGTACCTGAGCCTGTCGAAGGGCCTGTTGAACGGCCGGCCCAGGGGACGCCCGCTCCCTGGGTCAACGTCATCGCCAACCCCGACTTTGGCTTCCTGGTGTCCGAAGCAGGATCGGGCTACACATGGGCGGGAAACAGCGGCGAAAACCGGCTCACCCCCTGGCGCAACGACCCGGTGACTGACCCGCCAGGAGAGGCGCTCTATCTGCGCGATGAGGAGGTGGGGCACGTCTGGTCGCCCACGCCTCTGCCTGCGGGCGCGCCGGCCCCCTATCTGATCCGCCATGGCGCTGGCTACTCTGTCTTTGAGCACAGTAGCCATGGCCTCAGGCAACGATTGCGCGTGTTTGCCGTCCCGGATGCACCGGTGAAGGTGCTCCGGTTGCGGCTGGAGAACACGTGGAACCGCAATCGGCGCATCACCGCGACCTTCTACGCTGAATGGGTGCTGGGCACAACCCGAGACACGCACCAGCAGTACATCGTGCCCGAGTTTGACGCCATTCGCAACGCGCTGTTGGCCTGCAATCCCTACAATGAGGAGTTTGGCGAGCGGGTCGCCTTTCTATCTGCCAGCAGGGAACCGCACGGTCTGACCGCCGACCGCACCGAGTTTCTGGGACGCGGGGGGAGCCTCAGTCGCCCGGCTGCCCTCGATCGGATGGGATTGGCTGGCACGGTGAAGGCTGGCCTCGACCCCTGCGCTGCCTACCAGGTCCACATCTGGCTGGCTCCTGGGGAGACAGAGGAGATCTTTTTCCTGCTGGGCCAGGGCGCGGACCGGTCAGAGGCACTCCGGCTGGTCGAGCGGTACCAGGATCCGATGCAGGTGGAGGCCGCCTGGGAGGCGCTGAATGAATTCTGGGACGACCTGCTGGGCGCCGTCACAGTGCGGACGCCCGATCCGGCGCTGAACCTGTTGCTCAATCGCTGGTTGCCCTACCAGGTGCTCTCGTGCCGGCTGTGGGGACGTTCGGCGCTCTACCAGTCGTCAGGCGCGTTTGGATACCGTGACCAGTTGCAGGATGTGATGTCTCTGACGCTGGCCGCGCCCGATCTCGCCCGAGATCACATCCTGCAAGCGGCCCGACACCAGTTCGAGGCAGGGGACGTGCTGCACTGGTGGCATCCACCTTCAGATCGCGGGGTGCGCACGCGCTGCTCCGACGATCTGCTGTGGCTGCCCTATGTCACCGCGCACTATGTGACCACAACCGGCGACAGAACGATCTTGACCGAAAACGTGTCCTTTCTCAAGGCCGCCCCCCTGGATCCGGAGGAGGAAGAACGCTATGGCGCCTATGAGACCGCCGACGAGGGCGGCACACTCTACGAGCACTGCCGCCGGGCATTGGACAAAGGGCGAACGGCCGGGCCACACGGCCTGCCCCTGATCGGCACTGGAGACTGGAACGATGGAATGAACAGGGTGGGTATCGAGGGCCGGGGCGAAAGCGTATGGTTGGGTTGGTTCCTGTACGCCACTTTGACGCGCTTTGCGGCCATCTGCGAGCTGATGGACGACGAAGAACAGGCCACCACGTACCGGCGGCAGGCTCGCAACCTGCGCCAGGCCCTGGAGGCCAATGCCTGGGACGGGAACTGGTATCGCCGTGCCTACTATGACGACGGCACACCCCTGGGGTCGGCCGAAAACGACGAGTGCCAGATCGACTCTATCGCCCAATCGTGGGCTGTTTTGTCCAAAGCTGCCGACCCGGTGTATGCGGCGCACGCAATGAACGCCGTAGCTGACCGGCTGGTGCGGCAGGATGACCAACTGGTGCTGCTCTTCACCCCGCCATTCGATCGAAACGGCGCACGATCCCGGTTATATCAAGGGCTACCCGCCGGGGATTCGGGAGAACGGCGGCCAGTACACTCACGCCGCGCTGTGGGCTGTGTGGGCCTTTGCCGAACTGGGGGATGGGGACCGCGCCGAGGCACTGTTCCGGTTGCTCAACCCCATCTACCACGGCGACACACCCGAGAAGATGGCGCGCTACCGGGTGGAGCCCTATGTGGTGGCGGCGGACGTGTACAGTGTGGCACCGCATACTGGCCGCGGTGGCTGGACCTGGTACACCGGTTCGGCTGGTTGGATGTATCGCCTGGGTGTGGAAGCTATCCTGAGGGTTGCATCGAGTCGGGAAGGCGCTGCAAATCACACCCTGCATCCCCAAGGATTGGCCGGGCTACGATGTAATCTACCGTGACGGCGAAACTCAGTACCAGATCCGTGTGGAAAACCCGTACGGCGTTAATCGGAGTGTAAAACAGATCACGCTGGATGGAGAGATCCTGTCGGCAGAGGAGATCCCGCTGCTAGGCGATGGCCAACTGCACGAGGTACAGTCTTGATGGGCGGCAGGAACATGCCATGAGTTGTGAGCAGTGTTCTCCTGCTGCAGACCGAGTGCCTGGCCATGGCCTCCGATCTTGCTGTAGCAGGCGAGGGCATTGGCTGCGGCTGCGAGCCTACATGCTGGCAGTGGACAAAGTTGCCTATTCAGTGCACCCGCGGGGCCTGTTCCCCCAGAAATGCAGTCCAGTGTGGCGTCTACGACAGCCGTTGAACGCCCATCGGCAAATGTGGAGCATGGCGGCCCTGGGCCGCTTTTGTTTTGTTGAGGAAAAGATCAATCAACTCTCCGATGACAACGGCAGACATCTCGGGTACTATGATCATAAGAAGACGTTGCACTACACCAGGTCCGAGTGGACACGATCTCGATCGGGGCAACTTTATGGATGCGCACAAGATTGTGGAGTAGGGTGTCATGAGTGAGCTGGAGTCGACCCAAGGTCGCTCCCGGAGGGAGGTTTCCAATGCGAGAGAAACTGGTGATAGGGCTGCTAGGAGTGTCATTGCTGGTCCTGACGGCTTGCGCGTCGGGAGCAGCAAACCCGTCAGAACTGCTGGATCCGAAAGTGCAGTTGACCATGGAAGCAGATGGTCGAACCGTGGTCAGGGTGGGTGTGTGCAACAGGGGCGCGCGGGATTTCGCTGGAGACAAGTACTTTGCTGGACAGGTAACCCTGTTCGATGAGAACGAGTACCTGGTGGAATGCGCGACAGTCGAACAGTTGGGCCCGGTGGCCTCCAGTGAAACCGTGTTCCCACTGGAGATCAAGACCACCTTGCCGCCGGGCACCTACCGCTTGGCCTACAGCACCTCAAGCTTTCTCACCACGGATGCGAGGTTCACCATCGTGGAACAGGACGGAGCCCGGTACCTAAAGGCGATGCCCTGGCTGATCAGCCCGCAGACCGACTTTACCATTACTGAGGCAAACTAGCCGTCCCATGCTATGAACACCGGGCCACGAGATCCCACGGAATCAGCAGGACGCAATCTGGCCGTGCAGAACCATCGCGACCGGTATACTGGGAGATTCAGGATGGACAAGGTACGAAAAACTCTGTTGGCAGCAGTACCCCTGCTGCTGGCCGGCCTGTTGGCGGCCTGTGGCCAGGCCGCCGTCCGGCTCGGCTGGGTGGAAATCTCATCACCGGGTCATCTCGCGGCCAGCTACATCAAGTTCACCGGCACCGAGACCCGTACCGTGCCAGCCCAAGCCGGCGAGACCCTCTTCCTGGAGTATGGTGCCAAGGTGGATACAGGGGATTTAACGGTCTGGAGGTCGAGGATCCATACGGCAAGACCGTCTGGTGCGTCGTCTCTGCGAGGACTGTGGGAGACTCAAGGCGCTGCCAGTGAACCAGGCAGGCTGCTACACAATCTCCGTCCAGGGCAGCGGCACGGAAGGGGAATTCGACATAAAGTGGAACGAGGCAGTAGCCGTACTGTGATGCTGACAACAGCAGAGGTTGCTGTGCGCTCATTGTGCGTCCCCTGGCGCTCAATGTCCAGCCTAGAAGGAGGGATGCAGTGGAGAGACCGGTACGGGTACTGATCGCCGATGATCGACGGGCGACGCGCAAGGGTCTGCGAGCCCTGCTATCCCTCTATCCACAGGTAGAAGTGGTGGGATCTGCTGCGAATGGCCAGGAGGCAGTCCGCTTTGTCTCAGAATGCCAGCCTCATCTGGTCCTGATGGACATGCAGATGCCGGTAATGGATGGGGTGGAGGCCACGCGCTGTATCAAGGACCGGTGGCCTGAAGTAAAGGTCGTTGCCTTGACGATCCACCCTCAGTATCGGCCCAAGGCAGCCGCCGCGGGAGCCGACGCTATCCTGTTCAAAGGCGATTCGCCCCAAGCGCTGCATGACGCCATCCTGGCCCAGGTCCAGGGTCTATCCGGCCCTGCCAGCTAGTGCCGCTTCACACCACAGATGTGGGCACTTTGGGTGGCTCGCATCGGGTCCGTGACCCGATGATTCACGCTCAAAGGAGCAGAACCCGCCAGGTCACGGACGCTTCGGCTGAGCTCAGCGCAGGCCTGGCTTGAGCAGGAAAAGGCCAAGGTCTGTTCTGTGAAGGAGCACTAGGCCTGGCCAATGATATACCAATGACGAGCCGGCAATGGTGCTGGCTGTCTTGGCCACTGCGCGATTGAAGCTTAGAAACTGCATACCGCGTGAAGCAATAGAGGGAGGGGGCAATGGAGACTCGAATTCTCGTTCCACTGGATGGTTCACGCCTTGCCGAGCAGGCACTCTCCTGCGCCATGACCCTGGGCCGGGGGCTGCCTGCCGAACTCATCCTGTTCCGCGCCGTTTCAATTCCATCTGACGCTCAGGAGGCTCTGGACAGAGCTGGCTTGAAGTCTGCCCCACTCATGGAGCAGCTCGAGATCGAGGCCAACGAATACCTGGAAGCGATGAGCCATCTCCTGTCAAAGGCTGGGCTGAATTTCAGCCACGCCGTCGGCCATGGGCTGGCGGCGGACGCCATCCTGGATTTTCTTGAGCCAGGGGATATCGACCTGATCGTCATGGCCTCCCATGGCTATACGGGCATCAATCGCTGGACCCACGGCAGCGTGGCCGAGCGTGTGCTGCAGTCGGCTGGCCAGCCGGTGCTTTTGGTACGCGCGAAAGAGGAGGGTCCGGCAGGCTTGCCGGATGCCTGCCCCTGTCGTCGTATCCTGGTGCCGCTGGACGGCTCTCAAGTGGCCGAGCAGGTTCTGCCAGCCATCACCCCGATTGCCAGGTCTCTGGGGTGCGAAATGACCCTTTTCCAGGTACCCATCATCTACGCCTCTGGCTCGCTCATAGGCGACTGGTACATGCCTCTGCAGGGCAGTTTTCAGACAGCCGACCAGGAGGCCCATGCCTATCTGGAGCGCCAGGCCAGCGGCCTCAGGGATCAGGGAATTCAAGTAACCACAGCCATATGGCTGGGTGCGGTTGCGGAGTCGATCATTGACTATGCTGAGGTCAACGACGTGGACCTGATCGCCATGTGCACCCATGGCCGGACAGGCCTGGCGCGCTGGGCCCTGGGCAGTGTGGCCGACCGGGTCCTACGCGCAGGTGACAAACCGATCCTGCTGGTCCGGGCCAAGAAGACTTGAGTCAGAAAATCGATCGAGAAGGGATCGTCCACATGACGTCACAAGAAAAATTGGACTGGTTCTGGTCCTTGGGCGCAGTGCCTGGCAGCATATTCGACGACCTGGATGACCGGCTGCCAAAGGGGCCCAGGTGGCCCCACCGCCGCCACGCCAGACCCCTGCGGCCTGCCTTCCGGGTACGGCGTCAGAAGGCAACGAAAGACAAGGGCGACAGGTTTGAGCTGAAGCGAGGAAGAAAACCCGAACGTTCGCAAAGGGATAGCGGGAGAGAATCTTCTCAAGGATGAACGCCCGTGGCGAGGAAAGAGACCATCCATGTCAGGTTTTCCGCCGGCGTTGAGGTCAAGACCGTAAACAAGCTGAACGCAAGGTTTCTTCTCCATGGGATCAGCTACGACGTTACCAAACCGAACCGATTCGAGGAGAAGACACTTGACGAGCGTGTCAGAAGCCTGCGGATGGATCGCGAAAACATGTCAGGTGTCATAGCCGACAGCACGGGTAGGCCCCTGGCCACGGTCGAGCGCGACATTCTTGACGGCACCGTGTTGAATTCGGAGCAAGCGCTTGTCTACGGACTTGTCCATGAGATTCAAAGTGTTCTGTTTGAGAAAGGTTCCAGAATGTTTGAGATTAAGCTCTAAGTCTTCTTGGTGACAGAGACCTCGCTCTGAGCCACCGGGTGCAGAGCGACCTACACCTGTGCAAGAGACCGCTGTGTATCATAGCCCGGAAGTTAAGGAGATACCATGCTCGCAAAAGAGGAACTCCTGGCCAAAGCCAGGAAACCTGCAGAAGACGCGATGCGCCTGCACCCTTTCTATCGCGGAAAGATACAGATTGCGCCCAAGTGCCCTGTCCACGGGCTTGATGATTTCGCCATCTGGTACACGCCCGGCGTGGCCGCCCCCTGTCGGGCCATCCAAGAGAACGAAGAACTGGCCTATGAATACACCAACAAGGGCAACACCGTTGCCATTGTCACGGATGGGACGCGCGTGTTGGGCCTGGGGGACATCGGCCCTGTTGCCGGGCTGCCGGTGATGGAGGGCAAGGCGCTGATCTTCAAATACCTGGGTGGGGTGGACGCCATCCCCATTTGCCTGGATACCAAGGACCCCTACCGCATCATTCTCGCCGTCAAGTGGCTCCAGCCTGCCTTTGGCGGCATCAACCTGGAGGATATTTCGCAACCCAAGTGCTTCCGCGTCCTCGACATGCTGCGCACCGACCCCGAGATCAAGATCCCCGTCTGGCACGACGACCAGCAGGGAACGGCTACGGTCATCCTGGCGGGCGTGATCAATGCGCTCAAAGTGGTAGGCAAGAACATGGCGGATGTCAAGGTCGCCGTGATCGGGACCGGGGCGGCCAATGTTGCCACGCTGCGACTGCTGCTCGCCAGTGGCCTCCCCTTTGGCAACATCATCGCCTGCGACAGCAGGGGCATCCTTCATGCGGAACGGGAGGACATTGCGCAGCGCAAGATCGAATTCGTGGACAAGTGGCGAGTTTGCCAATACAGCAACGCAGCAGACCGCCGTGGCGGCCCGGCCGAGGCCATGCGTGGGGCTGACGTGTGCATCGCCGCCAGTCAGCCCGGTCCGGGAACGATCCCTCCAGAGTGGGTCCGGGGCATGAATGAAGACGCCATCATCTTTGCCTGTGCCAACCCCATTCCCGAAATCTGGCCCTGGGAGGCAAAAGAGGCTGGGGCGCGCATTGTGGGCACGGGCCGCAGCGACTTTGCCAACCAGATCAACAACTCGCTGGGCTTCCCCGGCATCTTTCGCGGTGTGCTGGACGTGCGCGCCACGACCATCACCGACGAGATGGCCATGGCCGCCGCCGAGGAACTCGCCCGTTGCGCGGAGGAACGGGGCTTGGATGAGGAGCACCTGCTACCCACGATGGACGATTGGGAGGTCTTTCCCAGGGAAGCAGCGGCCGTCGGCGTACGAGCCCAAGAGCAAGGCGTGGCGCGTCTCAGCCTGTCTCGAGACGAACTGCTGGACAACGCCAAGCAGACCATCCAGCAGGCGCAGGAAATGACGCGATTCATGATGGACAAAGAACTCATCCCACCCCTGCCGGAGGAGTGGTCCTAGAGGAGGAAAAGACCATGTACGATCTGATCATCGTCGGTGGCGGGCCGGCGGGCATCACTGCTGCAGCAACGGCTCTCAACCAACGTCTGGAGACCCTGATCATCGCCCGGCAGTGGGGCGGACAGATTACCTATGCCATGCAGCTGGAAGATACGGAGGGGCGGCAGAGCATCACCGGTGAGAAACTGCTCGATTCCTATCGCCGCCAGCTCGACTACCTGGACTTTGTTCGTCGCTTTGATACGGTGACCAGGGTGACGCACAAAGATGGGCACCTTGTCGTGGACACTGAGCAAGGCGATTGCTTTGAGGGACGTACCCTGATCATGGCCACAGGGGCCAAGCCTCAGCACCTGAACATCCCCGGGGAGGCCAGGTTGTCCGGTCACGGTTTGAGCTATTCGGCTACCACCCACGCCGGCCTGTTCCTGGGAAAAGACGTCGCCGTGGTGGGCAATGAGGCTCGCGCCCAACTGGCCACGGCAGATCTCGCCCGCAAGGCCCACCAAGTCTTTCTGTTGGCTCCTGACTCGTTGTCCGACACACCCTTGCTCGATAAGCTGCACCAGACAGAGAACGTCGAAATTGCAGAGGGTGTGGAGATACGAGAAATCTGCGGCGAGTACTATGTGGAAGGCATCGTCATTGCTGCGCCTGATGGTAGGGTACGCGAGATACCGCTCAAGGGCGTGTTCGTCAAGCTGCCTCGCACCCCCAACTCCGGTTTGGTACGAGCGTGGGTAGGTTGCGACAGAGAAGGGCGAATCATCGTCGACGTGAACTGTGCTACGAACTGGCCGGGTGTCTTTGCCGCCGGTGACGTGACGCACGTTTCGGAGCAGGTGCTGGTGCACATTGGCGAGGGGGCCAAGGCCGCCATCTCGGCTTATCACTATCTACTGATGCATTGAGCGTGCTCTGCCGTCCCGCCATGGTACGAGGAGGCCAGTTGAACCAGAGCAAGATTGGCTCGAATCGTTCAAAGCGATTGCTGACAGGTTCGTAAGGGCCGCGTCATGCAGAAGCGCTATCACATCAGATCCTGCCTCTTTACCATTCTTTCCATCGAGGGCTTTCCCCTTCAGGGAGCAGCCCAGGACACGGCTCGGGTCGCAGCTCAGATTGTCACTGGAGTGGGCTTTCTGGGCGCAGGTGCGATGTTGCAGGCCAGAGGAAATATCCGTGGCCTGACCACGGCCGCCGGAATCTGGTTGGTGGCGGCCATCGGCATGGCGGTGGGCTGTGGCGCCTACTTTCTCGCTGTGTTCGCCACGATTCTATCCACGATTTGGCTGATTTTGCTGGCGCCTGTCAGCCATCGGCTGGAACAGCGGGCCGGAGGCGCGAAGGAGGACGGATCAGGGCAGCCATAGTGATCTGGGGACAGAATAGACCAACAGGATTGCGAGCCAAGGCTCCTGGACTAGGGGGTGGTGGACATGCAGCTAGAAACTGGCGAACTCGTACGATATCTGGAGAAAAGGCACGGTGAGGCCGTTCAGATCCAGGCGGTGCGCCAATTGGGTAGTGAGGCTACCGGTGCAGCTGCGCTAAAGCAGTTTGGCTATGGCTATCCACTGCTGGTCGACTATCAGGCAGGGGGCAGAAGGGTACAAGAAGTATTCCATCGCATTCGGCGCAACGCTTTCGGGCGCGAGCGCGACGATGATCGCGTGGCGGCCGTCTGGCTCGATTTCCATACCTTCAACCGCCTCCCTCACCACACTCCGGCCAACGATATGCTAGTCCTTTCCACAGAGGGATCTGTGCAGTCGATCCGCTCTGCCGAGGAACTGCTGTTGGTGACAGCGTACCGCCCGGGCCATCTCTACGCCGATGATCTCGTGCGCATTCGAAATGAGGGATCCCTATCCCCCCTCGATCTCAGGCGGGCCGAAGTGCTAGCGACCTATCTGGCCGAGATCCACCAGGTGAAACATCAGGATCCCGCGCTCTGGCGGCGCCGGCTGCGCGACTTGGTCGGCCACGGCGAAGGCATCATGGGCCTGACCGACAGCTACCCTCAGAATGTACCATACATAACAGAGCCTGGCTTGCGCTCAATGGAGAATATGGCCAACCATTGGCGCTGGCGTCTCAAGCCGCTATATCACCGCCTGAGCCAGGTCCACGGCGACTTTCACCCATTCAACATACTTTTTGAAGAGGGTCTTCCTTTCCACATCCTGGATCGCAGTCGTGGCGAGTGGGGGGAGCCGGCCGACGATGTGAGTTGCATGACCATCAACTATCTATTCTTTTCGCTGCAACGATACGGTCGACTGAAAAGCCCGTTCATAGAGTTGCACGACAGGTTTTGGGAGTCTTATCTGGCCCTGGAACCCGACACCGAATTAACCGCGGTGATCCAGCCCTGGTATGCTTGGCGCGCCCTTGTACTCGCCAGCCCTACCTGGTACCCGACCATCAGAGAGGGTGTGCGGCGCAAATTGCTGGCCTTCGCCCACCAGGTCATGTCCACAGATCGGTACGACTACCAGGACGTGAATCGGTATCTGGAGGAGGTCTGATGCTGACAGGAGCAGGCCATGCCATGGTGCAACCAGGGTTTGCCATCTGGCTGACGGGGTTGCCAGCTTCGGGCAAGACGACTTTGGCCCATGCCCTGAGACGTCTGCTTGCAGAGCGAGGCATTGAGGTACAGGTGCTGGATTCTGACGACCTGCGCCAGAAACTGACGCCCAATGCGACCTACTCGGATGAGGAACGAGACTGGTTCTACGACATGGTCACCTTTCTAGCTGGACTCCTCACGGATAACGGGGTCAACGTCCTAATCGCGGCGACGGCCGCGCGCCGGGCGTATCGCGAGGCTGCCCGAGAACGCATCGCCCAATTCGCAGAGGTATATGTTGCCTGTTCGCCGGAGGTGTGTCAAGCCAGAGATCCGAAGGGTCTCTGGGAGCGAGCGGACAAGGGCCAGATAGCCACCTTGCCAGGTGTAGGGGTACCATACGAACCACCAGAGTATCCCGAGGCTCGCGTGGACACGGCGCACCTGTCGATTGAGGAGGCTGCCTCTCGGATCCTAGGCCAACTGGACGAACGGGTTTCTTTTGCCGGCCGGCACCCTCTGGGTTCGTTGAAAAGAACGATAGACTTCCGGACTGAGCTGAGCCGAAGGGCAGAGCGTGTTCATTATCTTGACCATGAAGCCACTTGAAAAGGGATAGAACCAGAAGAATGAGGAGGTGTAGGGATGTTTGAGAGAATTCTACTAGCTACAGATGGTTCTTCCAGCGCTGCAAAAGCGCTAGAGTATGCGCGGGACCTGGCCTTGCGCGACGACGCCCAGGTGATCGTGTTGCATGCCTTTGAGCCAACGCCCTCCTATCTGGGAGAACCATGGGGTAAGCGGGTCATGGCGCTTAACATTGCTTCAGCTCGAGAGGTGGCAGAGGAGGCAACACAGAAGCTGCTGGAGACAGGCGTAGACGTAATCGAAGAGGTTCTGGAAGGGCCTCCGGCCGACGCCATCCTGCGGGTCGCCGACGTCCGGCAGCCTGACTTGATCGTAATGGGTAGCCGCGGACACGGTGAGGTTGCGAGCCTGCTTCTGGGCAGCGTGAGCCATCGCGTGCTGGCCCATACACACACGCCGGTGTTGGTCATAAGGGCCACAGACGAGGAAGAAAGGTAGGGGGTCCCGAGTTGCTGAGGGCCTGCTGAGAGTTGAGCGGAACGACAGATACGCCCAAAGGAGGTAGTTGTCATAATCGTATGGAACTATCGCGACGTGAGAGCTGAGCCGGTAGTCGAGGAGCCTGGCGTGGCTGTCCGCTGGTTGGTGAGTCAACTGAGCGAGACACCCAACTTTGCCCTGCGCCTTTATGAAATGGAGCCTGGGGCCGCGACCACGGCTCAGAGCCATTATTGGGAACACCAGGTGTTCGTGTTGTCCGGCAGAGGAGCGGTGGTTGGAGAGGAAGGCGAACTCCCACTGGGTGAGGGAGACGTGGTCTACGTACCACCGGCAGAACGCCACCGGTTCGTCAACAGGGGCAATGAGGTTTTGCGCTTCCTCATGGTGTTGCCGATAGCACAACACACTTTTGTGCCAGGCAACTGAAGCAACTTGCTGTTGACTCCTTCACTGACCCTGCTGTTGTCTCGGGCTACGAGGCCTCACCGCTGTGAATCCCATGCGCCTGGAGGCGGTGGACGACTTGAACGCGGACCGGGACGGATGAGTTCGGGATCCGTAACCTGGTCGCCAAGGGCTAGGTCGTCGAGATGGAGTACGAAGGGCAAACGCTCTATGCGAGGAAACCCTCGAGGGAGGTGTGAACCATGATCGAGTTCAAACGCATGCTAGTTCCCTTGGACGGATCGCCCCTGTCGGAGCAAGCCCTGCCGATGGCTGCGCTCCTGGCTCAGAAGTTTGGAAGCGAGATCATCCTGCTGCGTGTTCTGGATATCCCTATGCCCACGCCACCGGCATCGCAGCCAGGAGTGACCATCGGCTGGGTGAGAGAAGCGCGGGCTCACGCTCATCAGGAGGCCCAGAGCTACCTGGAAGCCCGGCAGCAAGAGGTGTATCGGCAAGGGATCGAGGTACGTGCGCTGATGCGCGACCGATCACCCGCCGAAGACATCCTGCAGGTGGCCGGCAGCGAGAAGGTTGACCTAATCGTCATGAGCGCCCACGGACAGGGAGGGCTGGCCCGCTGGACCTTTGGCGGCGTGGCCGACAAGGTGGCACGCCACAGTCCTTGCCCGGTGTTGCTCGTGCGCCATGCTGCACCTGTGGGGACGGCGGGCGAAGCCTAAACGGCAGGCGACATGGAGAGTCATCTACCTCGTGTGGCGCGCGGCCGGGTCTATCGAAGCAAGATGTCAGCCGCCAATCCTTTCGCCAGCCCCGCCACCGTCGCCGGATACGATACCTGGTACGAGACCGCTGGCCGCCGGGCCGACCGCCTGGAGAAAGCCCTAGTGAAGCGGCTGCTGGCTGGCTTTCCGCAGGCGAGTACTGTCCTGGAGGTGGGCTGCGGAACCGGCCACTTCATCCGCTGGTTTGCTGAGCAGGGTTTACAGGCGATGGGGCTGGACCTGTCATGGCCCATGCTAGCCCAGGCCGTGCGTCTGGATAGTCCGCCGTGCGTGCGTGGCGACGCGCTGGCCTTGCCCTTCGCGAGTGAGGCCTTTGACCTGGTTGCCCTGGTCACGACGCTGGAGTTCCTGCCCGAACCAGTCCAGGCTTTGACCGAGGCGCTGCGCGTAGCCCGGCAGGGACTGGTCTTGGGTGTGTTGAACCGTCAAAGTCTGTTGGGGCTACAGTCAAAGAGAGAGGGTGGGCCAATCTGGGGAGCAGCCCGGTTTTTCGCGCCTGCGGAACTGAGTAACTTGGTATACCGTGCTGCAGCTGGGATGCCGGCTGAGATTGTCTGGCGAACGACCCTGTGGCCAGCCTGGTCTGGAGTGCTACCGCTGCCCTGGGGTGGGTTTATCGGTATGGCAGTGATGCTGCCCTGACCGTGGAAGAAAGGAGAACACGAGCGTGATCACTGCACAGGTCGGCCTGTATCCATTGCGACAGGAATCGCTGGCACCAGTGATTGGGGAGACACTGCAGATCTTGCGCGACAGTGCTCTAGAGGTGGAGCCGGACACCATGAGCACCCTACTCGTCGGTGACGAAGCCACCGTTTTTGGGGCATTGCAGGAGGCGTTCCATAATGCAGCCGAGCGAGGTCAGGTAGTGATGGTGGTGACCTTCTCCAATGCCTGTCCGGTGCCGGAAAAGTCGAAAGCCAGATCAGCCTGACGCGAAAGCAGAAAAGATGATGCCTAGCCAGACCTTCATAGCGGTCATGCTGGCCAGTTCTCTGGCCTGTGTAGTAACTACGATAGGCATATATGTCATTGGCAGGCACGAGGATTGGGGACGGAAAAACATAGCCTACTTTATGAGTTTTGCGGCGGGGGTGCTTGTCTCCGTATCCTTCATCCACATCATCCCCAAGTCTTTCCAGATGCACGACCGGTCGCCGGTGTTCTTGCTGGCTGGATTCCTGCTGCTCTACCTGTTTAACCGCTTTCTGAACTTGTACATCTGCCAGGAATATCGAGGCGAAACCGCCGCCGCTGGGCTCGTACCCTTGGTGGGTATCGGGCTCCATTCCTTGCTCGATGGGGTCATCTACTCGATCACCTTCAATGCAAGCGTGTTCACCGGGATTCTAGCCGCTGTTGGCATGGTACTCCACGAGTTTCCAGAGGGGATCGTCACCTTTTTGCTCCTGGAGCGGGGAGGTTTCAGCAAGAGGGAATCGGCTCTCTACGCTTTCCTGGCTGCTGCCTTATCCACACCTGTGGGTACACTGGTTTCCTACCCATTCATCGATCGCATTGCCAGGCCAACGTTGGGCCTATTGTTGGCCGTGTCTGCGGGCGCATTGGTCTATGTTGGTGCTTCCCATTTGCTGCCTGAGGTGGAAAAAGAGAACCGGCGGTACAGCGTCATTTCATTGGCAATTGGGGTGCTGGTAGCTGTTGTGATTGTGATGTCGAAAGAGTGATCGCTCGCATCTGCCCCACACTACCTGCCCGGCTTGCTCGCAGAACTGGCTTGGTTGACCGTGTGACGCCCGCGCAACATCCGCGATCCCAACCAGCGCTGGGGATATCACCTCATGGCCCGACCAGCCAAAAAGGGCCGGCCGTACGGATGGCCGTCTCATCTACGACATCTGTTGAGGCCCGTATCAGCAGGTGTGGAGCAAGACCGCCTTCCCAAGGTCCTGTTCTGTGGAGTACAAGATCCACCAACTCTCTGATGACAAAGCCCAAGTTCTCGGATACGATACACCAGCCGGTCATGTCTTGACACGTGGCGCACGAGGTAGAACTTGCCCTGCCTGGTGCGTTGTACTCTGCAATAACCTACAATAATCTATCAGGAGACGGACAATGAAAAACGTAGACGCACTTATCATTGGCAGCAGCGCGGCGGGCTTTGCAGCCGCCATCACAGCGAGACGACACTATCCTGACGCCACCGTGGCTGTCGTTCGCCAGGAGGCCAAGACCCCGGTGCCCTGTGGCATCCCCTATATCTTTGGCACCCTGGGCTCTCCCGACAAGAACCTGATGCCCGATCCGGCTCTGGCCAAAAATAACGTGGACCTCATCATCGGCCGCGTTACCAGCATCGACAGGGACGCCAGGACAGTCTCCACCGCGGAGGGGGAGACCATCGGCTACAAGAAGCTGATCCTGACCATGGGCTCGCTACCCCTGGTGCCACCCATCCCCGGCGTCGATATGGAGAACGTCTTTCCCATCGAAAAGAACGTGGACTATTTGGCCCACCTCCTGGACGTCCTGCACGAGGCCCAGGATATCGTTGTCATCGGTGGTGGCTTCATCGGTCTGGAGATGGCCGACGAATGCAGCAAGCTGGACGGCAAGAACATCTCTGTTGTAGAGATGCTGCCCCATTGTCTCTTTGCCGTCTTTGACGAGGAGCTCTGTATCCGCGCTGAGGAGCAAGTGGCCAAGAATGGTGTTCAGGTCCTTGCCGCCCGCAGGGCCAATGCCATCAAAGGCAACGGAAAAGTGGAATATGTCGAACTGGACGACGGCCAGTGCCTGAAGGCCGATGCCGTGATCCTCGGCATCGGTGTCCGCCCCAACGTGGAACTGGCCCGCGAGGCGGGTCTGGCCATCGGCCCCACCGGTGGCGTTGTCGTCGACCGCCACATGGTGACCAGTGACCCCAACATCCTGGCTGCCGGTGACTGCGCCGAGAAGGTCTGCTTCTTCACCGGCAAACCCTCCAGGGCCTGGCTGGCCTCGGTGGCCACGGCCGAAGCGCGCATCGCCGCCGCCAATCTTTTTGAGATCCGGCGCGCCAGCAAGGGCTCCATCAGTGTCTTTTCCACCAAGATCGGCGACATGGCCTGCGGGCTGGCCGGCATCGGCGAAAAGACCGCCCGGGAGGCGGGCATGGCCTACGTCGTCGGTGAAGCCGAGTCCCCGGACCGCCATCCCGGCGGCCTGCCTGGCGCCAAGCTAACCAAGGTAAAGCTCATCTTCCGCAAGTACTCCGAGACCCTCATCGGCGGCGAAGCTTGTGGCGGTGATTCCGTGGGCGCGGAGATCAACCTCCTGGCCACCATGATCCAGGCCGAGATGACCGCCGACGAAATCGCCACCTTCCAGATGGGCACCCACCCACTGCTCACCGCCTCGCCCGTCGCCTATCAGGTCGTCAACGCCGCCGAAATGGCCCTAAAGCAAATGCGCCAGTAGATCTAGACCTCGGGGGTCTGGCCTCGACCCCCGAGGTCTGTGATGACGGCAACCCTTACACAGCTCGCCCCACTCTCCTCCTGCTCGCAACCGGTCACGGACCGGTTGCATAGACCTGCAGCTGCCAAAAACCAAGGTCTGTTGCGCAACAAGTCACTAGACCTCGGGGGTCTGGCTTCGACCCCCGAGGTCTGAAAGCGGCAACCACTCCAGCTCCTGAGCAGCGGTCCAAGCCCGCAGAGGCACCCCATCCCCTCTTGCCCTCCGTCCAGAATCATGCTACAATGCTGTCATCCACCAAGGAGACCATGCCAATGACCAGCCAGCCCAATATCCTCTGGATCATGACCGACGAGCACAACCGCGAGGTAGCCGGCTTTGCCGGCGATCCCATCGTTAACACGGACAACCTCGACCGCCTCGCCGCCCGCGCCGTCCGTTTCGACAACGCCACCTGCACCAACCCTGTGTGCACGCCCAGCCGCATGTCCACACTGACCGGCCGTGACGCCCATCGCTGCGCCGCCTGGTCCAATCACTGGATCCTCTTTCCCGAACACCCCACCTGGCCTGCCCACTTTGCTGCCCACGGCTACCGCACCTGCCTGGTAGGCAAGATGCACTTTGGCGGCCGTGACCAGATGAACGGCTTCCAGCACCGGCCCTACGGCGATCTGCGCCACGCCCTCGGCCACCAGCCCGACCCCCTGCACATGTATCCGGGCTATGCCAACGCCGAAAGCGCCGGCGTCACCGAGGTTCCCGAGAGCCTCATGCAGGACGTCGTCGTCACCCGCGAAACCCTCGCCTTCCTCCTGGAACATCAAAGCAGCGAGCCCGACACGCCCTGGTTCGTCTGTGCCTCCTACGGCCGGCCCCATTCGCCCCTGACAGCGCCCGGTCGCTACATTCGTCGCTACAGCGGCCAGGTACCCCCGGCGGCGGTGGGCAGGGACGAGGATATGGAGCCCTTTGCCCGGCGCTTTGCCCCCGACCTGACAGAAGAGCAGGCCATCCGCGGCCGCGAGGCCTACTATGCCTGCGTCGATTTCGTGGACGATTGCATGGGCGAGCTGCTTGACGGTCTCGACGAGGCCGGGCTTCTCGACAACACCATCATCATCTACACCTCTGACCACGGCGAGATGCTGGGCCTGCACGGCCTCTGGGGCAAGCAACTCTACCATGATGCATCCATCGGCGTGCCGCTGCTCATTGCCGGACCCGGTATTCCCGGCGGAGTCTCGGTGCGGCATCCCGTCTCTTTGATGGATCTCTTCCCCACCACCTGCACCCTGGCCGGGCTGCCTATCCCGCCCGGCCTGGACGGCGTCGATGCCAGCAGCCTGCTAACCGATCCCGCCACAGCGGCCCCGCCACGACAATTTGCCCCCAGCGCCACCTACCGCTACGGCGTCCGCATCAGCTACGGCCGCACCCCCGACGACGCCCCAAACGCCGCCTGGCGCTGCGTCCGCGACGAGCGCTGGAAATACGTCGAGGTCGAAAAAGGCGTGACCCTGCTCTTTGATCTGGACGAGGATCCCCTGGAGACAAGCAACCTGGCCGCAGATCCCGCCCACGCTGCCCGCTGTCGCCAGATGCGCCAGTGGCTCTACCAGGATTTCGACTGGGACGACGTCCACGCCCAACTGGCCGAGGACCGGAGCCGCCTGCCCGAATTCGAATCCGGACTCCCGCCCGGAACGCCCAACCAATACATGCTGCCCGACGGCCGCGTCTTTGACGCCGAGAAATCCCTCTACGACGCCCGCTGGCTCATGATCCCGCCCGGCGTCACCGGCGGCATCATCCCCCAACAATTCGGCTGAGCACCCGCTTTGACCTCGGAGGTTTGGCCTCAACCTCCGAGGTCTGGTCTCAACGCAGCCAGGCCAAGCACGAATCTCACGTTCCCGCTGGCTTCAACCTCCCAATCCCACCACATGGCCCCCTGTGCAACTGCCCAGGTGCCAGCCCATCTTTGTCGCCCGTGCTGTCAACCTACGCCGGTCGCGGTGCCCGTTCGTAGTGCGCGCTTCAGCGCGCTTTCCTGACTCAGCAAACCAACCGAACAAGAGAGGTACCTCAAACTTGGCACAAGCGAGAGCTGGACAGGAAAAAGAACAACGGATTGCTGTTTCGCGCCATCTGTGGTATCATAAGCCAGAGGCGGTGCAATGACCCACCCCCTTGGAGGGCGGGTTCGCCAACCGGTGGCCGACGGCCTTTGGTTGGCCACCGATTGGTTGCCGTGTCGGTGAGGCCCACCTGGCCCTTCAACGTCAGGAGGTGGATCGTGAGGCTGTTACCCCTTTGGATCGCCCTATGTCTCCTCTTCCCGCTGCTTTCCGGCTGCGCTTCGCCCCAGGAGCCCCCACCCGGAGACCCTGAAGAGCAGGGCCAGCCTGTGCCGGTCGCCTCGACCGCGGTGGCCTCGCCCACGGTGGCCCCAGTGGCCCCTGCGGCCGCGCTCCCCTCGTCGCTGTGCGCCGATCCACAGCCGCCCCCCGTCACCGATTCTCGAGGTGCGCCAGCCGCCGACCCTGGCCGAACCGGCCGCCCGCTCCCCCCTGCGCGACCCGGTCTTTGGCTCCTGCCTGGTGCGCGTGACCGACCGCCAGTCGGATCTCACATCCGACGACGCGTCGCGTGGCCTCAAGAACGAGTATTCCCGCGTGCAGGCCTTCAACGCCGACGGCAGCCGCATCTTGGTCCGCGGTACCGAGTGGGAGACCTTCCTCTACGACGCCTCCTCGCTGCAGCCGCTGGGTCGCGTCCCGGCCGAATCAGAGCCCCGCTGGGATGCAGAGGATCCCGACCGGCTCTACTTTACCGACGAGACGCGCCTGATAGCCCACGACGTCTCGACCGGCCAGGATACCTTGGTACACGAATTTGCTGACGGACTTCCCAGGGCAAAACCTGGCCGCCGTGTGGACCCGCAACGAAGGCCGGCCCTCCATGGATACCCGGCTCTGGGGTTTCATGGCCGAGGACGAGGACTGGATGCCGTCCGCCTTTGTCGTCTACGATCGGGCCACCGATGAGGTGACCGTACGTGACATGCGCGGCGTGCCGGGCATCGAGGATGACGTCGACCACGTGACCATCAGCCCCCTCGGGACCTATTTCCTTGCCTCCTTCGACCGCGGTTGCGAATGGGTGGACGAGTCGACCGGGGCCGGCGTGGGGACCGCCGGCGATGACCACCCCTGCGGCCTGATGGTCTACGACCGCGACCTGACCGGCGGCCGGAGCCTGCTGCGCGTGATCGGCCACTATGACACAGCGCTGGATGCTCAGGGGCGCGAGGTGATCGTCTTCCAGAACATCGACACCGACGAGATCGCCATGCTCGACCTGGAGAGCGGGGAGATCACCCCTCTGTGGCCCATCGACTTTTCGCACACGCCCCTTGGCTTCCACTTCTCTGGATTGGCCTACGACCGGCCCGGCTGGGCGCTGGTATCGACCTACACTGGGGGCTATCCGGGCGCCTATACCTGGATGGATGACCAGGTCTTCGCCCTCGAGCTGAAGGCTGGCGGGCGCGTCGTGCGCCTGGCGCACACCCATTCCCTGGTGGACGAGGACCAGGAGCACGACTACTGGGCCGAGCCCCAGGCGACCGTGAACCACGACTTTACGCGGGTCCTATTCACCTCCAACTGGGGGCGCTCCGGCAGCGATGAGGTAGACATGTACCTTATCGACGTGCCGGCCGATTGGACCGGAGGCGAAGCCAGACCACGTGCCGCAGCGCCGGCCGCTGCGGCTCCGACAGTCGCCGCGACGGTCGTGGCTCAGCCTACGGCCGCCTCTGTTGTTAGCCCAGCTGTGGCTGCACCAACGCCCTCGCCCGTACCCGAGACTGCCCCTCCTGCAACTGCGGGGGGCGCCATCATTGCCGACCACAACAGCACCGACCTGGGCCAGATTCCGGCCCACTGGATCGAGCAGGCCAAAGAGAAGGTCGTCTGGATCTATGGCTCCACGTCGCATGGCACCCAGTTGTGGACCGGAGCCGACCATCTGAGCGCCCACGTGGACCGGCCCACCTACAGTTTTGCCAAGGAGTGGTGGGATCCACCAGCCCAGGGCGATCCGCCGCGTCTGCGCATGGGCTACGATGATGGCTGGTCGTGGGATCCCGGCCAGTTCCTGGACACGGCGCGGGACATGCTCGACAACGCCCCCCAGGCGACCGCCTTCATGTGGTCCTGGTGCGGCGAGATGTCCGACGATGGCACCCGTGTGCAGCGCTACCTGGACATGATGACGCAGCTCGAAGAAGAGTATCCCCACGTGCGCTTTGTCTACATGACGGGGCACACCGACGGCGACAACGACACACTGGTTCGCAACAACGATCGAGTGCGGGAATATGTCCGCCAGCAAGGCAAGGTACTCTACGACTTTGCCGACATTGAGAGTCATGATCCGGCCGGAAACTACTACCAGTACCCCGACGACAGTTGTGCGTGGTGCGATCAATGGTGCCGGCAGCATCCAGAGGATTGCCAGCATCTGCCCGGCAACGACGACGAGTGCGCCCACAGCCACGGCTTCAACTGCAAGCTCAAGGGCCAGGCCCTGTGGTGGCTGTCGGCGCGGCTTGCCGGGTGGGATGGGACGCCGTGAGCATCGCCGTCGCATCTCAAAACTCCGGACCGCCGGCGCCCGCCTCCCCGGCCAAGCCTGCACCGGCCACCTCCACCTCACCCCATCGAACCCTGACCTCAGCCTCAACTCTTGGCATTGAAAGGATCCCCATCATGCCCAAAGACACCCTAACCCAGAGCAAATAATCCGAAAATCCCGCCAACCCCTGTACTCCAGATCCCATCCTCCAAAGCGCCCCAACCGTCCTCGCTTCCCGAGCAACCCCACCACCTTGACCTCGGAGGTCTGCCTTGGACCTCCGAGGTCTGGACCCTGCAACCAACGTCCCTTTTCTTCCCCTAAACACTAAACAACATTTCTTGACAAAATAGAACATTTGTGCTATGATTGACAAATAGAGAGGCGCGACAGCGCCCATGTGCCTGCTGCTAGACAGTCATGCAGGAGAGAGCTGACCCGTGCACGCTCCCGATCCCGATATTGAATCCGAAAGAAAAGATCCCGATGCCCGGGCGCCCATTATTGTCGACTTTCTCACCATCGGCAACATGATCCTTCAACCTATACAAGAGACCAGCACAAGTGTCCTTTTTCACCGCAGTGTGGTATAATCTCGCCTATTCTGCGACCCCCTGCCGGCCTGTCTTGAGGCCACGACAAGAGGGCCACAAGTACCGGACCAAGGCATGACCACAAAAAGAGCACAAAATCACACTTCCGACTCTGAGCCGACCCTTCGCCAGATGCTGGCCCTGTGGCTTCCCCTGGCCGCCAGCATCGCCATGATGGTCCTGGAACCCTCTGTCATCAACATCGGCCTGGGGCGTACGGCTGAGGCCGAACTGGCCTTGGCTGCCTATGGCGTAGCCTTTAGCCTCGCCTTGTTGGTCGAAGCGCCCATCTTGATGCTCCTCGATGCCTCGGTAGCTCGAGCCACGGACCGGGCGGCCTTTGGCCTGATTCGGCGCTTTGCCCTGGGTCTCGGGCTCATTGTAACCGCGGTCGGATTGGTCATATCGCTCAGCCCCCTCTATGTGCTGATTGTCGAAGGGCTGATGAATATTCCAGCCAATATTTCCGCCGCAGCCCGCCCGACCCTGCAGATACTTGCCTTTTGGTCTCTGCCCATCGCCTGGCGCCGCGCCAACCAGGGCGTGCTGATCCGCCTCCAAAAGACGACCAGCATCAGCGTGGCCACCGCCATCCGCCTGGTAAGCCTGGCCGGGGCCCTGTTCCTGGGCATGTCTCTGATGCCCGAGCAGGGTGCAGTAGTGGCTGGCCTGGCCATGGTCTTCAGTGTCATCGTCGAAGCAACCCTCATCACCGTGGCGGTGCAGTTTGTTCTCCGCTCTGGTGATCTGCCTGCGGACGCTTCCGGGACTGATCAACCGGCCCTGACCTTGCGCAGTCTCTGGCGTTTCTACCGGCCCCTGGGTACGACGACGATCCTTCGCCAGACGACCCGGCCCGTGCTCAACGCTGGGATCGCGGCCGCCAGCCTGGCCGTTGCCTCCCTGGCCGCCTGGCCGGTGGTTTGGGGTTTTGCCATGCTGATCACCGGTCCGGCCTGGAGCCTGCAGCAGCTCACCACCGCGCTCGCCACGGACCAAGCTTCCTATCGCCGCGTGCGCCGCTTCTCGCTGAGTTTGAGTGCTATCATGGCCCTCATCCTGGGCCTGGTTGCCTTCACACCGCTCTATGGCGTGGTGATGGGCGGCATCTACAATCTGTCGCCCGAACTTCAGGCGCTGGCGCGGCCGGCCATGCAGCTCCTGGTCATCTATCCCCTGGTGATGGGCTCGCAATCTCTGCTCCGCGGCGTGTTCATCCGTACGGGCCGTACAGGAGCAGTACGGACAGCGATGACGGCCAATGTCTTGACCCTCGTCGGGATGGTTTTGGTGGGCATCGTGTTCTTGTCACCCACCGGTGTTCTTCTGGCCGCAGGGGCAACCCTGGCCGGAGCCCTGGTGGAATTGGCCTGGCTGCGCTGGAGGGCCTAGTGCATGCTTGAGACTGATGGTTTGAATGCACAGGTCGCGCTGGCCTGGAAGAGCCAGCGCTAGGCCTGAAACCATAGGACTATGGCTAGCACTGCCTGTTTCACGGCTACGACTAGCACCGCCTGTTTCACGGCGGTGCGGTCCTGGCCTCTGAAGACTCGATCCCTGGCAGTCTGGACAAATGGCCCTGCAACGGCTATAATACCCACGCGAACTTTAGTTCTATAGGGGGAAAAAGATGCCTGATTTTCAGGTTGTCTCTGATTTCCAACCGATGGGCGATCAGCCGCAGGCCATTGAACAACTGGTCGAGGGCTTGGGCCAGAGGCTATCAACATCAGACGCTGCTGGGCGCCACGGGCACCGGCAAGACCTTCTCCGTGGCCAAGGTCGTGGAACAGACCCAGAGGCCAACGCTGGTCATGTGCCACAACAAGACGCTGGCGGCCCAGCTCTACTCCGAGTTTCGCGAGTTCTTTCCCCACAACGCCGTCGAGTATTTTGTCTCTTACTATGACTACTACCAGCCGGAGGCATATCTCCCCCGCACGGACACCTACATCGAGAAGGATGCCGACATCAACGAAGAGATCCAAAAGCTGCGCCTGGCCGCCACGGAAGCGCTGATGACCCGGCGCGATGTGATCATTGTCGCCAGCGTGTCGGCCATCTACAGCCTCGGCTCGCCCGAGGAGTATGGACGTGAGGTGGTTGAACTGCGTATGGGGGAGACCCGCCGCCGCGCCTCGATACTGCGCCACCTGGTGGCCATCCACTACGACCGCAACGATGTGGCCTTCAAGCGCGGCACCTTTCGGGTGCGCGGCGATACGCTGGACATCTTTCCTGCCTACCGCGACACGGCCATGCGGGTCGAATTCTGGGGCGATACGGTGGACCGCATCACCGAGATCGACCCCCTCACCGGCGAGATCCTGGCGGAACGGCAGGCGGTCCAGATCTACCCGGCCAAGCACTTTGTCACCCGCGCCGAGGAGATGACCGAGGCCATCAAGAACATCGAGGCCGAGCTGGAGGAGCGCCTGACCGAGCTTCGTGCCCAGGACAAGCTGCTGGAGGCTCAGCGCCTGGAGCAGCGCACGCTGTACGACATTGAGATGATGCGCGAGATCGGCTACTGTTCGGGCATTGAGAACTATTCCCTGCACCTCAGCCACCGCGAGACTGGCGCTTCACCCTGGACCCTGATCGACTACTTTCCTGACGACTATCTGCTGGTCCTCGACGAAAGCCACATGACGGTGCCGCAGATCCGGGGCATGTACAATGGCGACCGGGCGCGCAAGGAGGTACTGGTAGAGCATGGTTTCCGGCTGCCCTCAGCGCTGGACAACCGGCCCTTCCAGTTCCACGAGTTTGAGGAGCGCATCAACCAGGTGATCTATACCTCGGCCACGCCGGGACCCTATGAGCAGCAGGTGTCAGCTCAGGTTGTTGACCAGATCATCCGCCCCACCGGTCTGGTGGACCCAGAGGTGATCATCAAGCCGACTAAGGGGCAGGTGGACGATCTGCTTGGCCAGATCCGCCAGCGGACGGAGCGGGGCGAGCGGGTGCTGGTCACGACCCTGACCAAGCGGATGGCCGAGGATCTGGCCGACTATCTGGCCGAATTGGGCATCAAGGTTCACTACCTCCACTCGGAGATCCAGACACTGGAGCGCGTAGAGATCCTGCGTGACCTGCGCCTTGGCGTGCACGATGTGGTGGTGGGCATCAACCTGTTGCGCGAGGGCCTGGACCTGCCGGAGGTCTCGCTGGTGGCCATCCTCGATGCCGACAAGGAGGGCTTCCTGCGGTCTGACACGGCCCTGATCCAGACCATCGGGCGGGCGGCCCGTCACGTCAACGGCCAGGTGATCATGTACGCGGACCGCACCACCGACTCGATGCAGCGAGCCATTGACGAGACAAGTCGCCGTCGTGCCGTCCAGGAGAAGCACAATAGGGAACACGGCATCAGCCCCGAGAGCATCGTCAAAGAGGTTCGCGATCTGACCGACCGGGTGCGCAAGGTGGCAGAGGAACGGGCAGAATACCGCCTCACAGGCGATCTGCCTCAAGCTGAGGTCACCTACCTGATCGGCGAGCTGGAGGCGCAGATGAAGGAGGCTGCCACGAACCTGGAATTCGAAAAGGCAGCCCTGCTCCGCGATCAGATCTTTGAGCTGCGCAAGCAGCTAGAGGATGAAGACGTGCCCGAATGGGAGCGGATCTGGAAAGAGAGCCGCGAGCGGTAGGCTTGCGCGCACGCTGCCCCCTACTTATCCAGCAGCCTCCAGGACAGCCCTGATGGCGGTCAAGGCATAGTCCACGTCCTCCGCTTCAATTCCATAGTGGGTCAGGACGCGTACCTTCCTCCCGCCCATGGCGTGGATCTTGACCCCCCAGGCTTCCAGGTCTGCCTTTAGCTCTGCTCCTGACGGGGCAGTCAAATCCAGACCAAAGATGATGAGATTGCTCGAAACCTGTTCCGGATTGAGCACGATGCCTGGTAGCTGGGACAGCCCCTCGGCCAGCCTTTTGGCGTTGGCCTGGTCCTCAGCCAGTCGATCGACCATTGTTTCCAGAGCCACGATGCCGGCAGCAGCCAGCACACCGGCCTGACGCATCCCGCCGCCAAGCACCTTGCGCTGGCGCAGCGCTTCCTGGATGAATCCTTTTGAGCCACAGACGAGCGAGCCCACCGGTGCCGACAGGCCCTTTGATAGGCAAAAGCTCACCGAATCGACGTCCGCAACGACCTCCGCGATGGGTAGTCTCAGGGCCACTGCCGCATTAAAGACGCGGGCTCCATCCAGGTGGACGGCCAGGCCGTATCGATCGGCAAGCGCGCGAACCTGGCTCGTATAGGCCGGCGTGAGTACTGCCCCTCCACAACGGTTGTGCGTATTCTCCAGGCAGATCAATCGGCTCCGAGGAAAGTGCGGGTTCGCTGGGTCGCGCATTGCTGCTTCGATGTCGCCAAGATCCATGGTGCCGTTGGGTTGGTTGGGTACCGTCCGTGGCTGGATGCCCCCAACCACCGCAGCGCCGCCCCCTTCGAAGAGAAACATGTGGGAGATGTGGCCCATGATCGCTTCGTCGCCGCGCTGGCAGTGGGTCAGCAGGGCAACCAAGTTGGCCATCGTTCCACTGGGAACGAAAAGCGCTGCTTCCTTGCCCAGCATCTCGGCGGCCAATGCCTGCAGGCGATTGACCGTCGGATCCTCGCCCATGACATCGTCGCCAAGCTTGGCCTCAAACATGGCCTGGCGCATGGCGGGTGAAGGCATGGTTACAGTATCACTTCGCAGGTCAACGACTCTTGAATGCTCCATTGCGTTCTTCCTCCTGGTTTGAAGGGACTTGGGCGTTACGCTGGGGCATTGTACTGCAATAGCTGAATGTTGGCAAGAATCATTGTGCATTCAGATTGCAGGGATGGTCCGACCTGGGCTGTCCAGCGGGACCATCCTGTTCAGCAGCTGCCTGCCGCCCAGGCCAGGGCTGGGTGTAGTTCAGATTTGTGGACAAAGGAGAGCTGATCCATTGCTTCTGGGGAGTGGAGCATCCACCGCGATGCCTCGTGGCAGGCCCCTGATGCAAAACCTCTTGCCACAGGGCACACTCCGTTCGCATCAGGGGATGCTCACTCTGCAGAGCTGAGCCCAGTGCTATCATGAGACTGGAATCAACGCACTCACAAAGTTGAAATACATCCCCAGGGCTGAGGCTGAA
Organism: uncultured Chloroflexia bacterium; assembly: GCA_963783445.1. Taxonomy (GTDB): domain Bacteria; phylum Chloroflexota; class Anaerolineae; order JAAYZQ01; family JAAYZQ01; genus CAWANP01. Next base: position 360,907 of record CAWANP010000006.1, read on the forward strand.
CCGCAGGGTTGACATTTCCGGTCAGATGCGGTACAAATGACACAGGCCATCGCTCGTCATTGCGACAGTCAACCGGCTCACAAGGAGAAAGGGTATTGGCAACGACAACGAAAGAAGCTATGCTTTCCCCGGCGTTGTTGGAAGAGATCAGGCGGCAGTTCATGTACGTCGACTGGGATCCCTACTCCGGGCAGCGCATCTATCTCGAAGCTTCCGGGGGGTCACTGCGGCTCAAGTCAGTCGTAGAGTCAATTGCCAAGGAGTCAGCGCTACCTGATGAGCTGTATCGGTATAATCCCGCTTCGGACCACGTGGTCAAGTCTATAGAAAAGGGGATCGAAGACGTCAAGCTCTTTCTTGGGGCCAGGTCTGGGACGATCATGCCAGCCCAGAGCGCGACCCACGCCATCTTTCGTGCCATCAACACGGTGACCTCCCATGTCCCCGGTACCAACATTGTCACGACTGAACTCGAGCATCCCGCAGTCCTGAGTTCGACCAAGAGGTTTGCGGAACTCAACCATATGGAATGGCGGGTCGCCAGGCTGTCTCGAGAAACAAGCTCGGTGCCTGCTGAGGCAATACTGGAGCAGATCGACAGGGACACCTGCATGCTCGTGTTCCAACACGGCTCCAACCAAACAGGAGCCATCAACGACGCTGAGACCATTGTTCGAGAGGCAAGAAGGATCAATCCTGATCTGTATGTCTTGGTCGACGCCGTCCAGTATGCCCCCCACGGCCCCATCGATGTTGAGGCCATTGGCGCTGACGCCTATGCCTTCGGTCCCTACAAGGCCTACTGCGTCAAGGGCATCGGCTTCGCGCATCTTTCAGAGAGACTGGCCGGGCTCCCTCATTGGAAACTGGACGGCAAGGCTGAAACCGATTGGGTACTGGGCTCCCCGGCACATCCGATGTATACCACCTGGTCGGCGGTTGTCGACTATCTGTGCTGGCTGGGGGGGCATTTTACCGATTCAACCGATCGGCGCGATCTCGTCATCGCCGCGAAAACCGCCATCATGGGACACATGCAGGCGCTGTTGCGCCGGTTGATCTCTGGCTCTCGCGAGCTACAGGGCCTTTCTGCACTCGATCGTGTGACGGTCTGTGGCATGAGTGGCGGCGCATCGAACCGGCTGTGCATCTTTTTGTACCGGATCAGCGGTTTGGACTCGTCCCAGGTTTCGGAGCGCTACAATCGCGAGTTTGGCGTCAGGGTCTCCGCCAGGGTCCCAGATCCCTATTCGGTGGTGCCGCTCAAAGCGCTCGGCTGGCCGGACGCAATCCGGCTCTGTGCGGCCCACTACAATACCCCCGAGGAGATCGACCGCTTCCTCGTGGCTTCGGCTGAGATCAATGACGATCGCTGAGAGAAGAGGCCCGCTGTCAACCGCGGCGTCTCACGCTCAAGGACTTTCACTTGACCGATAGCTTGCCCCACGCCCGTGCTTCCTCACGCACCACCGCCTGGCGGCTGGGAGTGGCTGGCCTGGCGCGCCTCTTCCTCAATACGGCGCTTCGTATGGGCTACCCCTTTGCGCCAGCCCTCAGCCGCGGATTGGGTGTGCCGCTCACATCAGTGACCTCACTTCTCGCTATCAGCCAGGTCACCGGAGCATTTGGTCTGATCACGGGGCCAATGGCCGATGGTTGGGGCCGGCGAAGGATGATGTTGGCCGGGTTGGGCATGCTGGCCGGGGGTATGCTGCTGGCCGGCGCCTTCCCGACATTCGCAAGCGTGATGTTGGCCTTGTTTCTAGCAGGACTGGGCAAGACCTTCTTCGACCCGCCCTTGAAGGCATATCTTGGCGATTGGGTGCCCTACGAGCACAGAGGGCGGGCCATGGGCCTGCTCGAGTTCTCCTGGGCCGGAAGTCTACTCGTCGGCATTCCGCTCATCGCCCTGCTCGTGGACCGCCTGGGATGGCGATCGCCCTTCTTTCTCCTGGGGGTTGCCGGATTGGTGGGCGCTGCTTCCATTCTCATGCTGTACCCAAGAGCACGGCGGCGGCCACAGCGTTCAGGCATCGCGGCCAGTGTTCTGCAAGCCTGGCAGCACCTGGGCAGGGACTCGGCCGCCCTCTGGTTCTTGGCATTCAGTCTGCTGGTGGGCGCCGCCAATCTTGCCCTTTTTGTCGTCTATGGCGTCTGGATGGAGCAGTCCTTTGGCCTGAGCATTGTGGCCTTGGGAACGACGGGGCTGCTCATCGGCATCGGTGAGCTGCTGGGCGAGGGCCTCACTGCCTTTACCGCCGATAGGGTGGGTTTGAAGCAGGCGCTCATCGCGGGCTCGGCCCTCCTGGTCGCGAGCTATTGCCTCTTGCCGTGGGCTGGTCTGAGCCTGCCGATGTCGCTGGCTGGCCTGTTCATTGTCTTTGTCAGCTATGAATTCGTGGTCGTCACCGGCGTTTCACTGGCCACAGAGATACTACCCGAGGCGCGGGCGACAATGATCTCGGCGCTGATTGTCGCCAGTAGCGTGGGACGGGCAGTCGGTACCGTCGCCGGAGCATTGGTGTGGAAACAAGGTGGGCTGACCGCGACCAGTCTGGCCGCGGCCATAGTCACTGCTTTGGGCCTGGTATGCTTGATCTGGGGAATGCGCAGTTGGCGCCCGGGTGGCACACTCGAAACCGGGCCGAACACCCGGTCCGCAGGGCCATAGCAAGCTCAAGGAGAATCCCTAATGTCAGAGATCCTGATCAAGAATGGTTTCATTGCTACGATGGATGCGCAGAAGAGCGTCTACCGGAACGGCAGCCTGTACGTCAAGGATGGCAGGATTGTCGCGGTGGGGGAGCAGGTAGAGGTCCCTGGCAGTCCGGATTACATCATTGATGCTCAGCACAAGGTCGTGCTCCCCGGCTTTGTGAATGCCCACGCCCACCTCCAGCAGTACTTTCGCGGTGTCTATGAGCTGGTCGGCGAGTTCTACAAGGTCAACCTTCCCCTTGAAGGGTACCGCCGTCCCGAAGACATGGAGTACCTGGGCCTCGCTTCCTGCGCCGAGTTTATCTATGGCGGTTGCACCACAGCCATGGTCATCTATACCTATCCCGACGGTTTTGCCAGGGCTGTGAACGAGGCGGGCAACCGGGTTATCGTGGCTGCCGACATCGAAGAGGTGGATCTGGACAGGCTTGGGCAGGGGGTCTATGAATATCTGCCCGAGAAGGGGGCGGCAGCCTTCGAGCGCGCCCAAGAACTCTATCGCAATTGGCATGGGAAAGCGGAGGGCCGGATAACGACCATCATGGCGCCCAAGGCCCCCGACCTGGCCAGGGCCGAAACCTACCTGAAATGCCAAGAGTTTGCGCAGAGACACGGACTGAGAATGACCACACATCTCTCCCAGAGCTGGCGTGAGGTCAAGCAGGTGGAGAAGCTACATGGCAAGACGCCGCCTCAGCATCTGTTCGACCTCGGCGTGCTCGATGAGCAGTTGACCGGTGCCCACTGTACCTACGCCACCGAGCTGGATACCCAGCTCATCGCCAATAGCGGTATGGGCATCCTGCACTGTCGCTCCGTCACCAATCCACTCCTCCGCTGGATGGACATGGGCATCCCGGTTGGTCTGGGGACCGACGACTACCACCACGACATGTTCCAGCTCCTGAGAGAGAACGTGGCCGGCCAGGCCGCGCGCGCTCGACTCATCGAAGGGGCCGAAGAGATGCTGGCCAATGACCGGCGTACCTCCCGGCCCACCTTCTACGATCTCCTCGAACTGGCCACCCGGCGTGGCGCGGAAACATTGGGCATCGACGGGGAGGTGGGCTCCCTGGAGCCAGGCAAAAAGGCCGACATCATCACTATCAACATGCAGAACCCCTACCTCATGCCCACCCTGGACCCCCTCACCAGTATCGTGCTCTATGGTTCTTCGCGGGATGTTGACACGGTCATCGTGGATGGGCGTGTCCTCAAGCAAGATGGAAACCTCACCAGCCTGGATCTGAAAGAGGCGCTTGCCACTGGCCAGGAGAGAGTCGAGCAGATCATTGGCAAGTTCTTCCAAGAGCATCCTGATCAGAAAAACGCCTGGCTGCGCAGGGTCCCGTATATGGGGTAGCCAGCCCGTCTCACCAGGTGCGTCTTTGGAGTGAGCGTGATGAGCATCATCCGAGAAAACCTGCCCCTCACCATGGTGCGGGACAACCTTGAGGGAATCCCCCACTTTGGTCTGCCTGCTGGCTATTCGATTCGGGGGTACCAGCCGGGCGACAGGCTTCAATGGGAAGAGATCCATCGCCTGGCCGATCAGTACAGCGTCATCATGCCAGGTCTATTCGGCCAGGAGTTTGGCACGGAGGAATCAGTCCTGGCAGAGCGTCAATTCTACCTCCTGGACGCCCATCAGCGGGCGATTGGCACGGCCACGGCGTGGTACGATGATGACTTTAGGGGCGAGGCGTATGGCCGGGTTCACTGGGTAGCCATCGTTCCAGAGTACCAGGGCCAGGGGTTGGCAAAGCCGCTAATGGCGGCTGTGTGCTGCCGGCTGCGGGAGTTGGGGCATGAGCGTGCGTATCTGAAGACCTCTTCTGCTCGCATTCCGGCCCTCCGTCTCTACTTGCAGTTCGGCTTCATTCCCCAGATCGGTGGCGCAGGCGACATTACCGTATGGCGACAATTGGAGAAAGAACTGTAGTCAGAGCATCCAACCGATGCTCTTGACCTGTGCGATCAAAATGCCGGTAATGCTCGTGAGGCAATCATACAGGGTGAGGAGTTCCATCCCTGTTGATGTTCTGTAGGCTATCAACTTGCACACAGTTCTGAGCGACGCGAGGAATCTGGTGCGTGTAGATTCCTATTGTACCAGGGCCGGCATATGCTACATATCAGGCAAGCTAGTGCTTGGTCAAAAGCCAGATGCCAAGATGGCTGCAGCCAGGAGGGAATCGCTCCTGGTACTCTCTTCTGGAACAGGCATCCCCATATGCGTAGGCTGCAGGAGGGAGGCTGCTATTCTACCGGGCCAGCAGGCTCTCCTGTATGCACGTGCCTAGCTGCTGCGCCAGGGCTTGCATGTGAGCCGGCTCAATAGGCGTATCATCCAGGCCTACGATGGTCGCGTGGCTGCCAGGGATTTCGTGTACCCGCGCCCCGCCCTCTGCGAAATCGAGCCAGGCCGCTTGCCGGTTGTCGGCGCGGCTCAGTGAAGCCTCGGTCAAAAAGATCTCGACAGATCCTGGATAGGGGCGTGGCGCGTAGCGCCTCAGCGCCCACCTATTGGCCACGACCTTGAGTTTGAGTCGGGCGTATTCCCCCTGGCCGGTGTAGGGGAAGCGCGCCAATGTGCGCGCGTGATGACCAAGGCGAGGGCCGGATCTTCGAATGATGGATGACAGGAATCTTATATCGGTTCTGAGACCAGGCTCCTGTGGGTATGAAGGTTCGACCATTGCCAGCAGGGCTACTTCCTGCCCCTGCTCCCAGAGCTGTTGAGCCATCTCAAAGGCTACAACCGCGCCCGAGCATACCCCGACCAGGAGATAGGGGCCCTCGGTCTGCACCTCGCGGATCTCCTCCAGATAACGTGCAGCCATCGCCTCGATCCGGACCGGATTCTCGGGTCCATCCTGGAGGCCGTAGAATGGAAGGTCTGAATCCAGGTACTGGGCCAGATCGCCAAGATCAGTGAAAACATTGCCGACGTTGCCAGGAACAACAAAAAGAGGAGGCTTGGAGCCAGTGGGGCGCATGGATATCAATGGCGACCAATCTGCAGCTTCGGAATACCTGTGACAGTGGATGATAGCAGCCAATTGCTCGATTGTCGGCGCCTGGAAAAGTGTGGCCAAGGGCAGCTTCGTGTTGAGAGTATGGTTGATCTGGCCAAGTAGGCGTACACCCAGCAGCGAGTGCCCTCCCAGGTTGAAAAAGTTGTCATGGATGCTGATTCGCTCCACCCCCAAGGTGTCGCTCCAGATGTCGGCGAGGGCTTTCTCTTCAGGTGTCCGGGGGGCGGAAAATGCGGATCCAGACTCTGACCGAGTTCCGTCGGGCGCAGGCAGAGCCCCGCGGTCCAGTTTTCGATTGGGTGTCAGGGGCAGCGTGTCCAGGCTGACGATAACCGCAGGAACCATGTAGTCAGGTAGCTTGGCCCGTAGGAGGCTCCGGATGCTAGTGCTTGTCGGCGCCGGCTCTTGCGCAGGGACGACATAGGCGACCAACCGCCTCTGTCCAGGCTCATCCTCCCGGGCCAAGACCACAGCTTCCTTGATGCCATGGTGCTGCAGCAAAAAAGATTCGATCTCGCCCAGCTCAACGCGAAAACCGCGGCTCTTGATCTGTTGGTCGCTGCGGCCGACAAACTCGACCTGGCCGTCTGGCAGGTAGCGGCCCAGATCGCCGGTCCTGTAGAGACGGTCGTCCGCTAGATTGGTGAAAGGGTTGGTGAGGAAGCGCTCTCGGGTCAGCGCTTCGTCGTCAAGGTAGCCCCGGGCGAGGTGCGGGCTCCGGACATAGATCTCACCCAGTTCGCCAACTCCGGCCATCGTCTGCCTACGGGTCAGGACCAGCAATTGTACATCCGGTAGGCCGGAGCCCAGGGGATATGCAACCCTAGCCCACCCATCCTCGGACTTGGGAGGCACTCGATAGTAGCCAACAGCGCGCTGCGTTTCAGTAGAGCCGTAGGAATTCACACAGGTGATATTGGGCGCGAGGGTGGTCAACCGTCCGATGTCTGGTTCAGTCAATCGGTCGCCGATAAAGAATGCGAAACGCAAGGATGGCAGACGAGAGTCAGGGGCTGCTGCTTCAGTCAGGATCTGGCTCATGGCTGGAGTGAGGTGAGCAAAAGTGACCTGCTCGTCGGCCATCCACTCCGCGAGCTGGCCAGGGGTGCCGATGGTATCGTCATCGGGAATGCAGATAGTGGCTCCCACCCACAGCGCGGTAAAGATGTCCCGCTGCAGTGGGTCGTGCGACAGGCCCGAGAGCATGCTGAAGCGGTCCTCTGCCGAGAGGCCAAATGCCTCTTTTTGCCACGGCATAAAGTGAGTGAGCGGCCCATGGCGGCCCAGGATTCCCTTGGGCGTGCCGGTTGAACCAGAAGTGAACGCTATGTAAGCCAGGTCATTGGGGCCAATGGACAGAGCTGGATCGTCGCTAGAGTGGGATCCGAGCAGATTGCGGGACTGGGCTTCAGCCCGGCGAGGCAGCGAGAGTTGGCAATGGAGGTCGAATGTGGACAGGGCTTTGCGGACAGGTTCTGGGACATCACCGGCGGCCTGAATCTGGAGCCAACCTTGAGGTTCTGCGGTGCGGAGATACTCGACCAGGCGGCTGGAGGGATAGGCCGGGTCGAGAACGAGGAATGCCGCCCCTGCCTTGAGCACGCCCAAAATGGCCCAGACGAGCGCGGCGCTACGATGGCCATAGATGGCCACAGTTCCCTCGGATTGGATCCCGCTCGCCCGCAGCCAATTGGCCAGACGGTTGCTCCAAAGATCCAGCTGGCGATAGGTCCAACTCTCATGTGTATCGATGACAGCTAGTTGGTCAGGTTCCATTCGTGCATGCTTGGTTAAGTGAGATTGGATGGATCCCTGCCACTGGCCCGAGAGAGGCTTCCTTGGGTTGGGAAGCACCTCGCCAGTGGCTGGCGTTATGAGCGAGTACTGGCACAGTCTCTGTTCAGGGTCAGCAGCGATCTGAACCAGCAGATGCTGGTACTGCGCCAGCATCTCGGCCATCCTTGTCTGGCTGAACATATCGGCATTGTAGACGAAACGGACCTGGATACTCCTGCCTTGATCTGAAACGTAGGCAGTTAGGTCGAAATTGGCGTGATTACTCCCCAGAGGGAACCTACTGACATGCAGCCCCTGCAGGGACAGAGAAGCGTCCCCTGCTGAGATCATGTTAAAGAAGACTTGGAAGAAGGGGGTGCGGCTCAGATCACGTTCTGGCTGGAACTCTGCCAGGAGCTTCTCAAAGGGGATGTCCTGGTGGCCATAGGCGTCCAGTGCTGTCTCCCGCACGCGGAGCAGCAGCTCGAGGAATGTCGGCTGGTCGGAAAGGTTCGTGCGCAGTACCAGTGTGTTGAGGAAGAAGCCGATCAACTCCTCTATCTCGTGGCGGTTCCGGCCAGCGATGGGCGTGCCAACCAGGACATCATCCTGGCCCGTGAGGCGGTAGAGCAGCGTGTCGAATGCGGCCAGTAGAGTCATGAATAGGGTGGCGCTCTCTCGCCGGCTGAGCGCCTTGAGGGCTCGCGTCACCTCTTCCGGGATCTCCAGGGACTGGCTTCCCCCCCGATAGGTCTGTACTGGTGGGCGCGGGCGGTCGAGGGGCAATTGCAAGTTGGGGGGAGCGCTGTCGAGCTGCTGTTTCCAGTAGTCGAGTTGTGTCTCCAGTTCTCTATCTTTGCCCCACTCCCTCTGCCACAGCGCATAGTCCGCATACTGAATTGGCAACTCTGGGAGTGGCGAATGGGCATCCCTGGAGAATGCATTGTACAGGGCGGACAGCTCGCGGCGAAGAATGCCCATCGACCAGCCATCGGTCACAATGTGGTGGACGCACAGGAGGAACACATGCTCTTCAGGCTGGAGTTGGAGCAGTGTGGCCCGAAGCAGCGGCCCCTGGGCGAGGTCGAAGGGTTGCTGGCGTTCTTGCTCGACAAGTCTCTGGGCCTCGTTCCACCGCGTGCTCTCGGGCAGGTCCAGCAGGTCGACCACCGGCAAGCTCAGGGTCGAGAACGGAACAATGATTTGAACCGGTCTACCTTCCACAGCGGTGAAGGTGGTTCGCAGAGCCTCATGTCGCCTTATGAGCTCGTTGAGGCCTTGCTCCAGGGCTGACTGGTTGAGCGGTCCCACAAGTCGAAATGCGCTGAGGATCTTGCGCGCGGGATTGCCAGGTTCCAGCTTGTCCAGGAGCCACAGCCGTTCCTGGCCGAAGGATTGAGGTATCTCATCGATTTCGAGCTTTCGCGGAACGATCTGCTGCTGTGGAGGTTCGACTCCTATCTCTTTGCGGAGTTCGGCCAGAAGCTCAAGATTTCTTGCCCAGGGGTTGGCTCCACCAGCGTGCTTTCCAGAGTCGGTCATGCGGGATTCCTTCTCACTCTTGTATCCTTTGGTATCACTGGCATCTTGTCCAGTGCTATGCTCCGGGTCTTCTTCCTAGACGGACACAAAACTGCTTGTCGCCGCGCGGTGATTATACCTTCATCCCAGTGATTCTTCAAACCTGGGTCCTGGCCATTTGTCCTCGCCTCTGCCCGGTACGTCGGCATTCCGACTGCCCGGGGCCTGTCTTCCCCTTGGAGCTCGGTCAGATTCTGTGCCAACCATCGGCCAGGCTGAACGTGCCATCTAGGTGCTTTTGGATGGAGTCCGGCTCCGTCGCTGGCATGGCTGGTCATCAGTCGTTTCTGCAGAGGATCCTGCCCCCAATATTTTGGGAGGAGATCTCACTGTAGCCTGATGTTGGAGCCTCAGCGGCTATCCCCAGCCACGTTCCAGCATCGGGCAATGGTCGCACGGGATGCCCCAATGACAGTCCAATCTGCTACAGTGTACCGACCGCCCCCCAAGGGACAGGGATACCTGTCCAAGGCGCCGGCTGCTGACTCCCTTCAAAAGAACAACATCTCCATGCCTAACTTGCTGACGGACTGCCTCAAGCGTCCCGGGAAACGGGCGTTCCACGTGTATGATCCGTTCCGGAGTGAGCCCTCCACGGCTCGCTCCTGCTAGATACTCGTGCATGGCTGGATCAGTGCCGGAAAAGATGGCGAAAGAGGCAATTTCAGCGACGCGCCGGCCTAGGTGATAGTAGATTGGACCGGGATCTCCACGCAGATCCATGAGGTTCCCCAGAACTACCCCCCGCCGGCGCGCAGGTATCTCTGCAAGTAGGTCGAGGGCTGCCTCGGTCGACTCTAGTCCCGCCTTGGCATCGTCTCGCAATAGTACCGTACCATCTTCAATCTGGATTGGTTGCAGGCGTCCAGGAGTAGGCGGCAGCGAAGCCAGGGCCGGAATCACCTGGTTCAATGTGCGTCCTTCCACAAGTGCCACGGCGACAGCAGCAAGGAAGGGATACACCATGTGTCTGCCGAGTAGGCGCATGCTGACATCGCAAATTTTGTCAAACGCCCGTAGCTTGAACTGCATACCTGCCGGCCAATCGAGGGCAATGTCCTCCGCGCGGATGTCGTTGCCTGCATCGAACCCAAATGTGACAATCTGAGCGTTGGTCTGGCCTTGCATCCAGCGCACATTCGGGTCATCTCCATTCAGGACCGCAGTTCCAGTCGCAGGCAGTACCCGCACCATTTCCGACTTTTCAGCCCGCGTCACCTGGAGGGTGCCAAAGTACTCCTGATGTTCGGTCATTACCGAGGTTACCACTGCGATATCCGGACGGAGCATCTGAGCGATGGGGGCCATTTGTCCAGGTTCCCTGATGCCGACCTCAACAACTGCGTGAGGCTCAGACGGCCGGATGCCAAGGATCCGCAGCCCCACACTGGGGTAGGCATTCTGAAAGCTCCGTTGGTACCAAAGTGGAAGCTCAGAGCCAAGCGCAGTGGAGACAGCGCGCGTTGTCGTGGATTTACCCAGGGAACCTACGACGGCGATGACGCGAGTATCTCGAACAATGGTACGCCGATAGGTGGCTGCCAGTCGAGAGCCGAGATACCAACTGCGGTTCATCAGAGCGGGAAGGAGTTTGTGCCTCCAAAGCACTGGGTATCGCAGCAGCACAGGTAGATCTTGCCAAGTACTCCGCGTATTCAATCGCTCTCGTGCTCCCGTTCTTCCTGCCAATGTCCGTGTCACAGCCCTGGTTGCCCAAGCCCCAATACACGTGGAGGGGCTGGTTCCTCCACGTATGGGTTCTTCCCGGTGCTGCTGCCGTACTCTACCGAACGTTGACCCGGTTTGAGTTCTTGTGCTGCGTCGTGGCCAATGACGTGTTGAATGCCTCGGCCACTGGACTAGTAGTTATCCCCAGTCACGGTCCAGCCTGGGACAGTGTTCGCACAAGATCCCCCAACGACATTCCAGTACGTCGCAACGTACCATTCGCCCTTGAAGTGCTATTACTGCACGTTCAAGACGCCGGCCGCCGCGCCCTTTACAGAGCAGGACGTCTCCGGGTTCCAGTTGCTCTCGAACCGCGCTTACCGCCTCCAAAACAGAGCCTCTCGCCTGTACGGTCCGCTCCGGCGGGAGACCGCCGCGCGTGACACCCTTCAGATAGCCTTGAACGGCGGGTGTGTCACCATGGAATATGGCAAAGGATGCAATCTCGGCTATTTGCTGGCCAAGGTACTCGTATCCAGCATCTGGATTTTCCGGCGGTGCCTGCATATCCCCAAGAAGGATGCCGCGTCGGGCGTTGGGGATCTCCGCGAGCAGGTCCAGGGCTGCCTTGATTGCTTCCAGGCTCCCTTTCGAATCGTCCTGAAGGATGATTGTGCCATCGTCAAGCCGTACCGGTCGTAGGCGTCCTGGCGTGGGCGGCAGCGAAGCCAGGGCTGCGAGCACCTGGTCCAAGGGGAGTCCTACAACACTTGCTACCGCCACGGCGGCCAAGATGGGATACACCATGTGCCTGCCGAGTAGCCGGATGCTGACATTGCGAGTCTCGCCGAACGCGTGCAGCCTGAACCGCATACCTTCCGGCCACTGGAGCGTGATGCTGTCGGCACGGATGTCATTGCCCGGATTGAACCCAAATGTGATGACCCGTGCCCGCGTCTGGCCTCGCATCCATAACACATTCGGGTCATCTCCATTGAGGACTGCAGTCCCTGATGGTAGAAGCACCCGTACCATCTCAGACTTTTCCGTACGTGTCACTTCGAGAGTGCGAAGGTACTGACAATGATCGCTGCCGATTGCCGTGACCACCGTGATATCAGGACGCAGCATCTGGGCGATAGGAGCCATTTGACCCGGATGGATGATCCCAACTTCAACCACGGCGCGGGGCGTGAAGGGCTGGATCTCGAGGATCCGCAACGCCACACTGTAGTAGGCATTATTGAATCCACGCTGGTACCAAAGCGGCAGTTTGTAGCCGAGCGCTGCGGAAACCGCCCGCGTTGTAGTTGTTTTGCCCAGTGAGCCCACAACGGCGACGACGTGGGTCCCCTTGGCAGCGGTGCGCCGGTATGTGGCTGCCAATCGAGAACTGAGCCACCAACCGCGGTTCATGAGAGCCGGAAGGAGTTGCTGCCGCCAGAGCCGCGGGTGTTGAAGCAGTATGGGTAGATCCTGCCTGGTCCTCCGCATATGGAGTTCCTTCTTGTACTTCTGCTTTCTCCATCCCCGATGGACCTTGCTATGCCGGAATGAGTTCAGATCGCTAGCGGGTAATGGTTTTGACCTGAAAACCGTACCGGAACCCCATCCCCGTTCTCCGAGGTCGGAAGCGGGGAGGCTGTTCCGTAACCACGCTCACTCATCTGCCAGTGCTTGCTCGATACATGTGTTCATCTGTTCCGCCAGGGCTTGCATGTGTGCCTCCTCTATCGGCGTACCGCTGAGACCAACGATGGTTGCATGGGTACCTGGGATCTCGTGGACCTGCGCCCCACCTTCTGCGAGCTCGTGCCAGGCAACCTGTCGGTTTTCGGCCCGGCTGAGGGAAGTCTCGGTCAAAAAGATCTCAAGACGGCCTGGATAGGGGCGTGGGGCGTAGCGCCTCACGGCCCAGCGGTTAGCCACGACCTTTAGCTTGAGACGCGTGTATTCTCCCTGTCCAGTCGAGGAGAGCTGTGCCATTGTGTGTACGTGATGCCCAATGCGTCGCCGATACCTCTGAAAGAGGGATGCTATGAAGCGCGTAGCGGTCCGAAGGTCAGGTTTTTGCGGAGGGTTGGGTTCCACCATGGCCAGCAGGGATACCTCTTCTCCCTGCGTCCAAAGCTGTTGAGCCATCTCGTAGGCGACAACGGCGCCTGAGCACACGCCGGCCAGGAGATAAGGGCCCTCGCGCTGAACGCGGCGGATCTCCTGCAAATAGCGTGCGGCCACGGACCTGACTCGAATAGGATTCCGGGGGCCATCCTGGAGGCCGTAGAAAGGCTGGTCAGGACCCAGGTGCTGGGCCAGATGACCGAGGTCAGTGAAGACTATGCCCAGGTTGCCGGGAACGACAAACAGTGGAGGCTTAGAGCCGGTAGGGCGCATCGATACCAACGGCGACCACTCATCGGCCTTGGATGCCTTGTCCCTGTGGACGATAGTAGCCAGCCCTTCGATTGTCGGTGCCTGGAAGAGGGCTACCAACGGCAGGTCTACATCGAGTGTTTTGTTGATAAGGGCAAACAGGCGTACTCCCAACAGCGAATGCCCACCAAGGTCAAAAAAGTTGTCATGAACGCCAACTCGCTCAACGCCAAGTACCTGGGCCCATATAGTGGACAGCGCTTCTTCCTCAGGCGTGCGGGGGGCGACATAGGCAGTTTCCAACTGCGATAGGGTCCGATCTGGCTCGGGAAGCGCGCGGCGGTCGACCTTGCCATTCGGTGTTAAGGGCAACTGATCCAGAAACACAAATGCTGAAGGGACCAGCGCCGCTGGCAAATGCTGGTTCAGATAGGTTCTCAATTGGCCAACTGTTGGGCCATCGCTCTCTGAAGCGACCACGTAAGCCGCAAGATAGGTCCCATCCTGCTCATGTTTTCGGGGGACAACCACACATGCCTCAACGGCCGGGTAGCGAGCCAAGGTCGCGGTGACCTCTCCCGGCTCCACGCGCACACCTCGGATCTTGACCTGGTCGTCGAGCCGGCCCAGAATCTCGAGCAGTCCGTCGGGTCGATATCGACCGCGGTCGCCCGTATGGTACAAAAGGTCTCCCTCGTCGTCGCGGAATGGGTTCGGGACGAAGCGCTTCGAATCTTCCTCAGAGGCATTAACAAAGCCCAGGGTGCGGAAGGGTGTGCGTATTACGATCTCTCCCTGCTCACCGATTCCACACAGCCGGTTCTCCTTGGTCAGAACCAGTGCCTGAGCTTGAGGCAGCGATAGACCAGTGGGTTGCACCCCGTGGAGTGGGTCGGCAGGCACCCTGTAGAAGCATTTGGCCATAGTCGTCTCGGTGGGCCCATATAGGTTGACGATCTCGGCACCACTGGAGAAAGCAGCCCGCCACTGGTGGACCAGGGTATCGGTTAGAGGCTCACCGGCCATGAAAACGTAGCGGATGGTGCGTAGCGATACACCTGGTGGGACGTGGGCCAACCAAAACTGGGCCAGGGAGGGCACGGCATGTGCAATCGTAATCCGCTCCTCCTCGAGCCAGTGCAAGAGGTCGTCAGGACCGAGAGCCTCGGCTCCTTCCGGCAGGCAGAGGGTCGCGCCGCTGACCAGGGGTATGAAGATGTCTCGCAGCACCACGTCAAAGGAGAGGCCGGTGAGTTGAGCGGCGCGATCCCCAGGTCCGATGGCAAAGGTATCGCGCTGCCAGGCGAGGAAATGGCCCAGGCCCTTGTGACAACCCAGGACGCCCTTGGGCATGCCTGTGGTGCCAGAGGTGAAAAAGATGTAGGCGGGATCGTCAGGTCTCAGATCTGGCAAAACTCCTGAATCCTGCCCCACACCCGGAGCTGCACCCAGGACCTTGCCTGTCTCTTGGTCAACCAACAGAACATCCAGGGCTGGCGCCCCAGGCAACCACTCGGCCTCTAGGCGGGTGCGGCCGACCTGCAACATTGCTCTTGCACCGGCCTCTCGAAGCATGAGGTCCTGGCGTTGACGGGGAAGGGTGGGATCAATGGGCAAGAGCACGCAGCCGCTCAACAGCGTGCCGATCATGCTGGCAATCAAGCCCAAGCTCCGTGACCCGAATACCGCAACAACATCGCCTGGCCCCATTCCTCTCGCGATCAAATGGCGCGCGAGGAGACGGGCACGCTTGGACAACGTACTGTAGGTCCACATTCGATTGCCCTGGATGACTGCCGTGCTTTCTGGGGCGCGTTCTGCCCAGGTGGTGAACATGTGCATTACCGATTCCTGGGGCGGTTCAGCCAGAGGGGTACGCGGATCAGGCAGCAGGGTGTGGGCCTCCGGTGTCACAAGCGAGTGAGCCAGGATAGGTTTCTCGGGAGATTCGACAACCAGCTCCAGCAACTGTCGATATTCGGCGAGCACTTCGGCCATGCGTGCTTGGCTGAACAGATCAGCGTTGTAAACGAAATTCACCCGGATGTTGTCGCCCAGGTCAGAGACGTAGGCAGTCAGGTCAAAATTGGAGCGCGTTCCCTTTCGTGGGAATCTGCTGACACTGAGTCCCTGCAGAGCCACGGGGGTGCCCTGTGCTGAAAGCATCCGAGCGGGAAGCATATTGAAAAAGACTTGGAAGTAGGGCGTTCGGCCAAGTTCGCGTTCTGGTTGGAGTTCCTCAAGAAGCTGCTCGAAGGGGATGTCCTGATGTTCGTAGGCGGCAAGGGCTGTTTCTCGCACGCGGCTCAACAACTCGAGGAAGGAGGGTTGGCCCGAAAGGTCTGTGCGCAGGACCAGGTTGTTCAGGAACAGGCCGATGAGTCCCTCGATCTCGGAGCGATTGCGACCCGCGATGGGTGTGCCAACGATGACGTCATCCTGACCGGTGAGGCGGAAGAGCAGGGTGTTGAAGGCGGCCAGCAAGGTCATGAACAGGGTGGCGCCTTCCCTCTGGCTGAGGGCCTTGAGCGCCTGGGTCACGTCCTTGGGTATGTCCAGGGACTGTCGGGCTCCGCGGTAGGTCTGAACGGGCGGGCGTGGGTAGTCGGCGGGCAGCTCCAGGGCGGGGGGAGCCTTAGCGAGTTGCTGCTTCCAGTAGCTGAGCTGAGTCTCCAAGACCTCGTCCTGGAGCCACTTCCGCTGCCAGAGGGCATAGTCAGCGTACTGGACGGGCAGCTCGGGAAGCGGCGAAGGTTCGCCAGCGGAGAAGGCATCGTACAAGATAGAGAGCTCGCGGCGGAGGATGGCCATGGAGGAGCCATCGGAGACAATGTGGTGGATGCTGAGGAGGAGGACATGCTCCTCGTCCTGGAGCTGGAGTAGAATAGCCTTCAGGAGCGGGCCATGAACGAGGTCGAAGGGCTTTTGGGCCTCATCCTGAGCCAGCCGCTGGGCTTCATCTCGCCGCTTGCTCTCGGGCAGGTCTCGAAGATCCAGTACGGGTAAGGTCAAGGTGAGAACTGGGGCGATGGTCTGCAGTGGCTGGCCGTCTACCATGGAGAAGGTGGTGCGCAGTGCATCGTGGCGCCGAACAAGCTCGTCGAGGCTCTGCTCTAGAGCGGGTACATCGAGCGGGCCGGTAAGGATCAGGTTGGCGAAGAGCTTGCGCAGTGGGCTGGCAGGGTCGAGTTGGTCAAGGAACCACATACGTTCCTGGGCATAGGACAGAGGCGCTGAGCCCAGATTCGGTTGCCTGGGAATCTCTTCTGTCGAACTTGGCTGAGCCTGGCGGGCGATCTCGACCGACTCAGCCAGACTGGCGATGGTGGGGGTCTCGAACAGGGAGCGGAGCGGAAGTTCGACGCCGAAGGCGTCTCGGAGGCGGGACATGACCTGAGTTGCCAGCAGGGAGTGACCGCCCAACTCGAAGAAGTTGTGGTTGATGCCGACGCGCTCAACGTTGAGGATATCGGCCCAGATACCGGCCAGGATCTCTTCTACCGCGGAGCGAGGGGCGACAAATGCATCTTCCAGTTCGGGCCTGGACCAGTCAGGCACGGGCAGTGCCCGGAGGTCCGGTTTGCGGTTGGGCGTCAGAGGCAGCGCGTCAAGCATGACAAAGGCCGAAGGAACCATATGGTCAGGCAGCCTGCTGCTCAAGAAGCTGCGTAGCTCAGAGTGAGTCGGCACCGGTTTTTGTGCAGGGACGATATAGGCGACCAGCCTTCTCTGTCCGGGCTGGTCCTCCCGGGCAAGGACCACGGCGTCCTGGAGGCCATCAAACTGCCTCAAGACAGCCTCGATCTCTCCGGGCTCGATGCGAAAGCCCCGGATCTTGACTTGGCGGTCAGCGCGGCCGACAATCTCGACGGTACCATCGGGCAGGTAGCGGCCCAGGTCGCCCATCCGGTATAGCCGGTCTCCTGCGACAGTAGTGAAGAAGTTATCCAGGAAGCGTGCTTGAGTTAGCGCCTCATCGCCCAGGTATCCCCGGGCCAGGTGGGGGCTGCGGATGTGGATCTCAGCCAACTCACCGACACCCGCCATCTGTCCGCCGTCGTTCAGAAGCAGCAGTTGGACATCGGGCATGCCACGGCCCACGGGATACACGGCCTTGGGTCGATCTTCCTCTGTTTCTGCAGGGACAACATAGAAACCTTCTGCCCGCTGGGATTCCGTCGAACCATAAGAGTTGATACAAACCACTGCTGGGGCCAGGCGTCTTAGGCCAGCGACGTGGTCGCGAGTGAGCTTGTCACCGAGAAAGAATACGTTCCGCAACGATGGCAGACTAAGGTCCGGATTTGTTTCGGTCAAGATCTGAGACATGGCTGGGGTCAGGGTAGCAAATGAGATCCGTTGCTGGGACATCCAGCGGGCGAGTTGGCCTGAGGTGCCGATGGTATCCGCATCAGGGATGAGGATGGTTGCGCCCAGCCACAAGGGGGTAAAGATGTCTCGCTGGAGAGGACTGTAGGCCAGGCCGGAGAGCACGGCAAAGCGGTCGTGCTGGGTCAGATGACAGAGTTCTTGGCGCCAGGCCATAAAGTGGGTTAGTGATCCGTGCCTGCCCAGTACCCCTTTTGGCCGGCCAGTGGAGCCAGAGGTGAAAACAACACAAGCCAGGTCATCGGGGCCAATGTTGACGGCGGGATCGCCAGTCGAAGAGGAACCGAGGGGGAGGTGGGAATGAGCCTCCTCCCGGCTGAGAAGGGTAATCTGACAGTCCAGGGAGAAAGTGTCCAGCAGTTTCTGAACTTCCTCTGGAACCTCACCAGCAGCCTTGATGTGGATCCAGCCGTTGGGCTGTGCAGCACCGAGGTAGTCAGCCAGGCGTGTGGGTGGATAGGCGGGGTCGAGGATGAGAAAAGCTGCACCTGCCTTGAGAACTCCGAGGATGGCCAGAACTAGGGTGGCGTTGCGATAGCCATTGATGGCTACGATATCACCAGGCTGGATGCCGTCGGACCGCAAACGGTTGGCGAGTTGGTTGGTAGCTTGGTCCAGCTCTTGATAGGTCCACTGTTCACGGGTGTCGGCCACGGCTACTTGGTCTGGGGTCCGTTCAGCGTGACTGGTGCATGCGGCATGGATAGGTCCGTGCCAGCTAGCGGAGAGGGTTTGGGTAGGATCGGGCAGCAGGTTATTGGCCCCAGGCGTCACTAACGAGTACTGGGAGAGGCTCTTCGCCGGGCTGGCGGTAATCTGCGTCAAGAGATGCTGGTACTGTGCCACCATCTCGGCCATGCGTGCCTGGTCGAAGAGGTCGGCATTGTAGACGAAACTGAGGCGGATGTTGTCGCCGAGATCGGAGACGTAGGCAGTCAGGTCGAAATTGGAGCGGGCTCCCTTGCGGGGCAAGGCCGTGACACTGAGTCCATCCAGATTCCAGGGGTTGTTTCCTTCTGGCACCATGTTGAAAAAGATCTGGAACAGGGGGGTACGACTCAGATCTCGCTCTGGTTGCAGCACCTCCAGTAGCTTCTCGAAGGGGATGTCCTGGTGGTCGTAGGCGGCAAGGGAGGTGTCGCGTACGCGGTGCAGCAATTCGAGGAAGGAGGGCTGGCCCGACAGGTCTGTGCGCAGGACCAGGTTGTTCAGGAACAGGCCGATGAGTCCCTCGATCTCGGAGCGATTGCGACCCGCGATGGGTGTGCCAACGATGACGTCATCCTGACCGGTGAGGCGGAAGAGCAGGGTGTTGAAGGCGGCCAGCAAGGTCATGAACAGAGTGGCGCCTTCCCTCTGACTGAGGGCCTTGAGCGCCTGGGTCACGTCCTTGGGGATCTCTAGGGACTGTCGGGCTCCGCGGTAAGTCTGAATAGGCGGGCGTGGATGATTGGTAGGCAGTTCCAGGGCGGATGGGGCAGCAGCGAGTTGCTGCTTCCAGTAGTTGAGCTGAGTCTCCAAGACCTCGTCCTGGAGCCACTCCCGATGCCAGAGGGCATAGTCTGCGTACTGGATGGGCAGTGCGGGAAGCGGCGAAGGTTGGCCGGCCGAGAATGCGTTGTAGAGGGCGGAAAGCTCATGACGGAGAATGCGCATCGACCAGCCGTCAGTCACAATGTGGTGCAAGCCAATGAGCAGCACATGCTCCTCATCCTGGAGACGAAGCAGGGATGCCCGAAGAAGCGGGCCCTGGGCGAGGTCGAAGGGCTGCCGGTGTTCCTCCTCGACCAGGCGTTGAGCCTCATCCCACCGTGTACTCTCGGGCAAGTCGCGCAGGTCTAGCACTGACAGGCTGAGGGGCTGGACGGGGGCGATGATCTGCAACGGCCGGCCAGCCACGACGGTGAATGTGGTTCGCAGCGCCTCATGACGTCGTACGATCTCGTTGATGCTCTGTTCCAGCGCTGGTACATCCAACAGCCCTGTCAGTTGGTAAGCCCTGTTCATTTTGTGGAGGTGACTGCCGGGCTCTAACTGGTCGAGGAACCACAGGCGCTCTTGTCCATAGGACAGTGGTATCTCTTCGAATTCTTGTTTCCGGGGAGTTACCTGCTGCTGGGCAGGCTCAATCCCCTCCTCCTTGAGGAGGTAGGCGAGAAGCTCAAGATCCTCGGCAGTGAGTTTGTTGGTATCTTGTGGAGGTCTGGAACCGGTCATGCAGGGTCTCTTCTCCGCCTTTGCTCAAGCATGCCCTTGACCTCGTTGGCCGGCATGCTCTCGATCCTTTTCCTGAGTTGGGCGATTCTTTCAGTCTGTCCGGGTCTTGCTTCACGGGCAATCACTGCCTCTGACAGCTCGGCGACCGTGGGTGCTTCGAATATGGTAAGCAGGGGCACCTCTGCCTGCAAGGAAGCATGCAGCCGAGAGGTGATCCGTGTGGCCAGGAGCGAGTGTCCCCCCAGCTCAAAGAAGTTGTCGTGGACTCCAACCCGGTCGATATTGAGAACCTCGACAAAGATGTCAGCCAGCACTTCCTCGACTGGTGTACGAGGGGCGACGTAGGCCCGCGCTGGGTCATACCTCGACCAGTCTGGTTCGGGAAGGGCCTTGCGGTCCACTTTGCCATTGGGCGTCAGCGGAAGGGCCTCAAGCATCACCCAGGCGGCGGGGACCATATGGTCGGGTAACCTTGCCTGGAGAAAGGCGCGCAGATTACTGGAGACCAGAGTTGCCCCTCCCTTAGGGACGACATAGGCTACGAGGCGCTCGTCGTCATGGGCACTCTCCTTGACGAGCAAGACGACTTCGCGGACGTCTTGGTGTTCGCCCAATACTGACTCGATCTCGCCAAGCTCGATGCGGAAGCCGCGGATCTTGACCTGGTAGTCAAGACGTCCCAGGAACTCGATGTTGCCATCGGGGCGGTATTTTGCCAGGTCTCCGGTTCTGTACATGCGTGCCCCGAGCCTGCTACTGAACGGATTGGGGATGAAACTTTCTGCAGTCAGGTCAGGCCGGTCCCAATATCCCCGTGCCAGGCCAGCACCCCCGATGCATAGTTCACCGGGTACACCTGTGGGCACAGGCTGGAGATGGGAATCCAGAATATAGATCTCCTTGTTGGCGATTGGACGTCCAATGGGCGGAGGTTGGCCGTCGGCAACACACTCGTGTATAGTCGAGCCAACGGTCGCTTCGGTTGGTCCATAGGCATTAAGGAATCTGCGGCCGGGAGCCCAGCGGGCCACTAGGTCTGCTGGGCAAGCCTCTCCTCCTACGACCACGACCGTCACGTCGGGAAGCTCCTCCGTCGGCAGGAGTTGGAGTAGTGATGGTGGCAAATTGAGGTGTGTAACGCCGGTATCTAGCAAGAGTCGGATCATGTCAGGCCCGGGAAGCAAGCTCTGTTCTGGCGCTAGCTGGAGCGTAGCTCCGGAGCATAAAGGCCTGGTGACCTGAGCAATCGAGGCGTCGGAACCCAAGGCGAAAGTCTGGAGAAATCGCGTTCCAGGAAGCACATCATAGGCGTCGATCTGCGCCAAAGTCAGGTTTACCAGTCCTTTGTGTTCGATCATGACCCCCTTGGGACTGCCCGTCGATCCTGAGGTGAAGATCATATAAGCCAGGTTCGCGGCTGTTGTTCCACTATCTGGATTCTGTTCGCTCTCGTGAGCAATGGAGCTCTCTTCCTTATCCAAACAGACTCTACGGCCCTCATAGCCGGATAATCTATCCAGCAGTTCCTCTGAGCTTACCACCAACGAAAGTCCGGCGTTTTTCAGCATGAGCATGAGGCGCTCGCCTGGATACGCTGGATCCATCGGAACAAAGGCGGCACCCGCCTTGAGAATACCCAGCAGACCCACTACCCATTCTACCGAACGCTGCATGCAAAGTCCAACCATCATCTCAGGTTCGACGCCCAGACTCTGCAAGTAGTGGGCAAGCTGGTTGGCTCGCCTGCTGAGCTCACTATATGTGGCCTGTTGTTCCTCAAAGGCCACGGCTACTGCATCAGGCGTTCGCTCTACCTGTAGTTCAAATAACTCGTGCAGGCACAGATCGAGGGGATAGTCCACCCCTCTGTCGTTCCAGTCCACCAGCAATTGCTGGCGCTCTGCCCCGGTCAAGAGTGGCAACTGGGAGATGGGCAGGTCTGGATCGTCTACGATACTCTGCATTAGAACTTGAAGATGACTTAGCATCCGGGCGATGGTGGCAGCCTCAAAGATGTCCGTCTTGTACGAGAAGGAAGCATTGAGCCCATTTTCCTGTTCCCGAACTATCAGAGTCAGTTCGAACTGGGCTGTCCTTCGTGGGATTCGGTGCCGACTAGCTTTGATCTCTGGCAGATCCAGTTGCGCCACGGAAGGATCCTGACAGACGAACAGCACCTGGAACAGGGGATCATGACTCGGACTGCGTTCCGGTTGCAGTTCTCTCAATAGGTCCTCAAAGGGAATGACCTGGTGGGCAAAGGCTTCCAAGACTGTCTCTCGCACACGGGGTAGCAGCGTCCGGAAGCTCGGGTCGTCCGAGAGATCGGTGCGCAGGATCAGTGTATTGAGAAAGAAACCAATCAGTCCCTGAACTTCCATCAATTCGCGGCCGGAAGTTGGAGACCCCACCAACACGTCGTCCTGACCCGTGTAGCGGTGCAACAGCACCTTGAACGCAGCCAGGAGCGTCATGAACAGGGTGGCGCCTTCCCGGGTGCTCAATTCTCTAAGCCTGTTAGCGAGTGTCCGGGGGAGATCTACCGATTCGTGAGCGCCATGATAGTATTGTACTGTCGGTCGAGGCCGGTCGGTGGGCAGTTCCAGTACCGGCAAGTGCCCATCAAGCCGTTTCATCCAATAGGCCAACTGGGCATTCCGCACGCCTCCCCGCAGCCATTTTCGCTGCCAGATGGCAAAGTCGGCATACTGGATGGATAGTTCTGGCAGCGGGGTGGGTCTCCCGGTGGAGAATGCGCTGTACAGAGCTTCTAGCTCACGGAGAAACACACGGGTCGACCACCCATCAGAGACAATATGGTGTGACGTCCTTAGTAGGATGTGTTGTTCCTCAGCCAGCCTGTAAATCCAGGTCTTTAGCAGAGGGCCGCCGGCCAGATCGAATGGCTGCTGTATTCTCTCTTGAGCCAGGCGCATGGCCTCCGCCTCCCGTTCGCCTTCGGGTAGGTCGCAGAGATCGACGACAGGGAGTTCAATCCTGAGATTGGGAGCGATGAGCTGAAAGGGCTGACCGTCCACGACCGGAAAAGTTGTCCGCAGCGATTCGTGGCGCCTCACGATCTCGTTGACGCTCTTGTCCAGCGCCGCCAGATCGAGCGGCCCGCTGAAACGCAGGGCGAGATTGTGGTTATAGATCACGGTACCAGGATCCAATTGGTCGATAAACCACAGTCGCTCTTGGCCGATGGACAGGGGCACGGCTGTATCTCGCGGCGCGGGCTTGATATGCGGCGCTTCGGTGGCTGCCATCTGCAGAAATGCCAGAATCTCGGCTTTCCTCTCCACCAACTCACTTCTAAGTTTAGGTGTCAGCCCACCCCTGGGTGCGCTGATGCGCAACCGATCACCGTCCACCCTAACCAAGATGTCTCGATCCCGAAGGTACGACAGAAACTCAAGGGTGGTCATGCTTTCCTCTCAGCCGGAGTTTCCTTTGCGCGGTGGGCAGCGATTTCAGGCACTGGCCGGCCATTGGTCAGAGGAGCCCTGCGATGGTCAAGACGCCGCAAGAGTGCCTGGATGTCAAGCTCTGGTGCGTGGATGACTGTCTGGAGCAGGTATTCGAACTCGCCCACAAAAGCCGCTATCTGTGTTCGGGAAAAAAGGCCAGCATCGTACGATACCTCCAGGTTCGTCCGCCCATCGCGCTCCCGCACATAAACTGTCAGGTCAAACCGGGGAGGCAGTTGAGGCAGCGTCAGTGGCTCAACTCTCAGCCCCGGTATCCGCAGACCCTGGTTGCCTAGATTCGGCGCGTTGAAAAAGACCTGAAACGGGGGTTCGAGGTCCAGATCGCGGTTGGGATACAGCTCAGCAAAAATCTTCGCGAAGGGCAGCTCTTGGTGAGCGGTTGCACCCAAAGCAACTACCCGAACGCGCTGCAAGAGTTCCTGGAACGTAGGGTTTCCGCCAAGATCCGTTCGCAGCACCAAAAAGTTGGCAACGAGTCCGACGATGCCCTCCGTCTCTGCCCGAGTCCGGTTTGTGAAGGGGGAGCCTACAACGATGTCCTCGGCGCCTGTCTGGTAATGCAGCCAAGTCTGTAGGATGGCCAGGTAGGTCATGAACGGTGTCACACCCTCCTGGCGACTGAGGGCCTGGG
The DNA here is from genome assembly GCA_963783445.1 of uncultured Chloroflexia bacterium. Lineage (GTDB taxonomy): Bacteria > Chloroflexota > Anaerolineae > JAAYZQ01 > JAAYZQ01 > CAWANP01. The sequence goes on from CAWANP010000006.1 coordinate 384,789, forward strand.
TAGCTGTTGCCAGATGCCCGGGCAGCTCAACTCCCTGCCTTGCTCCGATCCGCGTACCTTTCGGCAGACGGGGGCCGTCGGCAGGAAGCTCACGCAAAGGCGCAAGCTCGTCCAGTTGCCGTTCCCAGTAGCTCAGGTGACCCTGCAATGCTGCGCCCTTTGACCAGCCCCGCTGCCACAGAGCATAGTCGGCATATTGAAGGGCAACCGCTGGCAGTGGCGATGGCTTTCCGCTGGCAAAGGCTCCATACAGGCTGGAAAACTCCCGAAGGAGGAGACGAGTAGACCAGGCGTCGGTGACGATATGATGTCTGGTCAGAACGAGCGTGTGATCGTTTTGGCCAAGCCGTAGCAATAGACTGCTCACCAGCGGCCCGCGAGATAGGTTGAAATTCTGTCGAACCTCTGCTGAAACCAGTCGCTCAGCTTCGTTGGTGCGGTCCTCTTGCGATAGAGCCCCCAGATCGATCACCGGCAGATCCAGCCACTTGCCAGGCGCAATACTCTGGACCGGGCGCCCGTCCATGGTCGGGAAGGATGTCCGCAGGGTTTCGTGGCGTCTCACAAGCTCGTTGATGCTTCGCTCCACAGCGACGGCGTCCAGGCGTCCAGTAAGTCGGAATGCGCGGGCTACGTTGTAGGCTGGGTTGCCTGGAGCCGCCCGGTCTTGGTCCCACATGCGTTCCTGGCAGAAGGTGAGGGGCAAGTCCCCATCACGGGGAGAGCGGCCGATGGGCAGCGCCTCGACAGTAGCTGTTCTCAGGAAGGCAAGAATCTCAGCCTTCCGCGCCACCAATGTACTCCTTAGCTCCGCTGTTAGTTTGCCCTGAGGGCAGCTGATCCGTAGCCGGTCGCCGTCGGCCCAGACTCGGATGTCTTGATCCTGAAGGAATGACAAGAACTCCAGCATCATCATAGCTCAAACTCTTCCCGCTCTTCCCCGGCGCCGGGCTCGCCGTGCTGGGGTCTCATGGCCGCCCACTGGGCGATCTCGATGCTAGTGGCCAGGCCGGCGATAGTGGGGGCATCGAACAGGCTGCGAAGCGATACCTGTAGGTTGAAGGCATTGCTGGCAAGGGCGGTAACTCGCGTAGCAAGGAGCGAGTGTCCTCCCAGCTCGAAAAAGTCGTCGTGGATTCCGACTCGCTCGATCTCGAGAACCTGCGTCCAGATATTGGCCAGTGTCTGTTCGATGTCTGTACGCGGTGCGACATAATCCTGCTTCAGGTCAGGTCTGGACAACTCCACTGCGGGCAGCGCACGGCGATCCACTTTCCCACTTGGCGTCAAGGGAAAGGCTTGAAGAGACACAAAGGCTGAGGGTACCATGTAGTCGGGTAGCTCCACCTGCAGGAATGCCCGCAAATCAGTGGCTGTCGGTCCCGGAGTCACCCTGGAAACGTAGTAGGCTACAAGTCTTGTACCCATCGACAGATGCGGCAAAGAACCATCCGTGCTGTCCCCTTGAGCCACTACTGCCGAGGCCTGAACGTCCGGGTGTTGGTTCAGAACGCTTTCGATTTCGCCTGGTTCAACGCGGTACCCGCGGATCTTGACCTGAGAATCGATGCGACCCAGGAATTCGAGGTTGCCGTCGGGCAAGTAGCGGGCCAGGTCACCGGTTCGGTAGAGGCGCATCCCGGGCTCGGCAGCGAAAGGGTTTGGCAGAAACCGTTCAGCCGTCTCTCTTGGCCTGTCCAGATAGCCTCGTCCAAGTCCCGTGCCGCCGACATACAGTTCACCTGGTACCCCGACTGGCACCGGCTGCTGGCTCTGGTCCAACAGGTAGACTTGCACGTTTGTCGCAGGACGTCCAAGTATGACGTCACTACAGTTTCCTTCAACGTCAGATCTCCAGGTCGTGGCTGTTGGAGCTTCGGACGGGCCATAGGTGTTGAACACGGGTACATGCAAACGGTCAACGATGCGCTCCACGAGTTCAGGCAGCAGAGCTTCGCCGCCAGATGTGATGCCCCTCAAGCTGCTGCAGCCGTCAACGTTCCTGTCCTCCAAGAGAACGGACAGCAGGGAGACGGACAGGTACGCATGTGAGATCTGCTTCTCACAGATCAACTGGGCCAGCGCCGAAGCATCCCGATGCTGGCCAGTCTGAGCCATGACTACCTGGGCACCGGCGGCTAGGGGCCAGAGGAGCTCCCTTAGCGAACCGTCAAAGGCAAAGGCTGCTCGTGCTAGAACGCGATCCGCAGTTGTGAGGGGGCACACCCTCTGTGTCCAGAGCAAACGATTGCAGAGGGCACGATGGGACACCATCACGCCCTTGGGTTTGCCGGTAGAACCAGAGGTAAAGATGATGTAGGCTAGATTCTCGGGTCCCACATTGCTGCCAGGCGTGCCGCTGCTGTGCAGCTCTATGGCCAGGCGATCTGTATCAAGGTATGTGATCTGTGACGCTGAGGCTGGTAGCTCCACGGCAGAGCGTTCTTTGGTCAGCAGGACCGCTGGCTGTGCCTCCTGGATCATGTAGGCCAGGCGATCCACGGGGTACCCTGGATCCAGCGGCACATAGACGCCGCCCGCTTTGAGGATGCCAAGGAGCGACACGATGCATCTCCGCAGATCGTTCGAGACAGACACCTACCCGCACCTCTGGTCCGACGCCCAGCGATTGCAGATAGTGGGCGAGCTGGTTGGCCTTCTGCCCCAGTTCCCTGTAAGTCAATTGCAGGTCCTTGTAGAACACGGCAACACAGTCCGGACTCTGGTTGACTTGTGCCTCAATCAACTCGTGAACAAGGGTACTGGCAGCATAGTCGTGTGCCGTGTCATTCCACGCAACCAGGACCTGGTGCCGTTCCGCGGCCGTGAGAATGGGCAGCCTGCCTATGAGTTCGTCTGGATTGGCCGCGATGCCTTCCAGCAGTGTCTGGTAGCTTTCCATCATTCTGGTGATGGTCGCATCGTCGTATAGGTCTGTACGATACTTCCACAGGCAGGAAAGACCTCCCGCTGTCTCGACCAGCTCCAGGCTTAGATCGAACTGTGCGATTCCCCTCTCAAACTCAAAGGGCTCAAATTGTAGACTCTGTGCCGGGGCATCCTCTCCTGGGATATTCTCGAAATTGAACAGTACCTGGAAAAGAGGCGTCTGGCCCAGGCTGCGTTCCGGATTCAATACCTCGACGAGTTTCTCGATCGGCAACTCCTGGTGTTCGTACGCGCCCAGCGCCACATCCCGTACGCGCGCCAGGAGCTGGCGGAAACTGGGCTGGCCTGACAGGTCTATGCGCAGCACCAGGGTATTGATAAAGAGGCCGATCAGCGCCTCAGTACCCGTGCGAGTCCGGCCGGCAATGGGCGATCCTGCGACGATGTCTGGCGTTCCGGTATACCGGTGCAACAGGACCTTAAATCCTGCCAGCAAGACCATGAACAGGGTAGCGTTCTCCTGCAGGCTCAGGGCCTGCAAGCGCCGGACCAGGGTGGGCGGTAAAATCAAGGTCTGGAGAGCCCCTTTACTACTGGGCTTCGCAGGTTTCGGGCGGTTGGTGGGAAGCTCCAGGACCGGCAGTGGACCCCTCAGCTGCTCTGTCCAATAGGCCAGTTGCATCTCGAGAACTTCATCCTGCAACCAGTCCCGTTGCCAGGCTGCAAAGTCCGCGTATTGGATGGCTGGCTCGGGGAGCGGCGAGGGTAGGCCGGCAGAAAAGGCAGCGTATAGGGCTGCCAGCTCGCGTCGGAAGACGCCTGCAGACCAAGCATCGAAAGCAATGTGATGTGTTACCACGACCAGGACGGAATCGTGTTCGTCAAGATACAGCAGCATGGCCCGAAACAATGGCCCCTGTGCCAGGTCGATGGGGCGTCCGGCCTCCTCAGTCGCCAGGCGTCTGGCCTCGGCCACACGCTGGTCAGAAGGATGGTCGCTAAGGTCCATTACAGGCAGAGTCACGGGAGCTGAGGGCAGACTGACCTGGACAGTCTGCCCCTCCACCGCAGGAAAGGTCGTGCGCAGGATCTCGTGCCGCCGCACGATCTCGCTCAGTGCCTGCTCGAGTGCAGTCAAATCCAGACGCCCCTCAGGCGCAGAGCGAGGGGGCGATTGTGGGCTGGGTTTCCAGGCTGCAACTGTTCAAGAAACCACATGCGCTCCTGTGCAAAGGATAAGGGTGCCGTACCACGATCTGGACGGCGCGGGATCCCGCGGATCCCGCTGGGGGACAGCAACGCACTCTGCAGCCGTTTGTGCAGCAATGCTTGCTTCGCTGGCGAGAGACCAGATCGTGGGCGAGGTGATTCCGGTCGAATAGTCATACTAGAGTTAGAGTATCCTCAGTTGAGATGTTCTCATTGTGCCGCGCGTGCTTTCATCGCCGAGTCTATTGTAGCAACTGCTTGTTACAGCTCAAATGACAGTCTAGCCATAGGTCCAAGGTGGGAGTGCGCAACGCTTAGGGGCAGCCCAAGCTGCACTCTCATTCTTGGACTAGCGCCCTTTCAATACAGGTGTTCATCTGCTCAGCCAGAACTCGCATATGAGATGACTCAACTGGGACATCAAGGCCGAAGATGGTCGCATGGCTGCCCGGGAACTCGTGTACCTCTGCTCCAAGAACGGCCAGTTTGCACCAACCCAATTGAGGATTCTCGTTGAGTTTGAGCGACTCCTCGGTGAGGAAAAGATCCAGGCGGCCATGATAAGGCCGTGGCCTGTAGCGGACAAGGGCCCATCTATTGGCGATTACTTTGAGTTTCAACCGAACATAGTCCACCTGTCCGGGTGATGGTTCGTGACACAACCTGGCGCAGATGCCAGCCAAAGCGTTGAAGCAGGCGCTCCAGGACTGACCGGCAAGGTCCAGGTATGGGCGCAGGCCTGCATCCCGCTGTCCTGCGGGTTCGACCATGGCCAGGAGGGGTACTCGCTGCCCCTGAGCTTGAAGTTGCTGGGCCATCTCAAAGGCCACAACTGCGCCAGCGCAAACCCCACCCAGAAGGTATGGACCCTCAGGCTTGACTTCACGTATCTGTTCCAGATAATAGGCGGCCAAGGCTTCAATCTGGATCGGGTTCGCCATACCATCCTGGAGACCATAAAATGGCTGATCGGGGCCAAGCTGGCGGGATAGGATGCCCAGGTCAGCGAACACATTGCCCAGGTTGCCAGGCAGGAAGAAAAGGGGTGCCCTGGAGCCGGTGCTTCTGATCACGATCAAACAGGTTGAGAACACTGACTGTTGCTTCCCTCCCTCGTCGAGGTGACCTGCCTGCAGCGCGATTGTAGGCGCCTGAAACAGGGCGGCCAGCGGCAGGGACTCCCCGAAGTCCTTTCTGATCTGAGCAAATAAGCGAACGCCCAACAGCGAGTGACCACCGAGATCGAAAAAATTGTCGTGGACACCAACCCGCTCGATGCCGAGCATCTGGGTCCAGATGCCAGCTAGGCTCTTTTCAATGGGCGTACGAGGGGCGACGAATTCTTGCTCCAGTTCTGGCCTGGACCAGTCGGGCGCTGGCAGTGCTCGGAGATCGACCTTCCCGTTGGGAGTCAGTGGTAGGGCCTCAAGGAAGAGGAACGTCGCGGGCACCATGTAGACGGGCAGTCTCTCTGTCAAGAATTGGGCCAACTCGCTGCGTTCAGGAGCCAGGAGCGCCTGCTCGGTGAATAGATCATGGATGGCCCTACGCCCCTTACTGGACAGAGGCAGCGTCGGATCGGGTAAGACGTCTGCCGCCGCCGGCGTCACCAATGAGTAGCTGTAGAGCCTCCGCTCAGGGCTCTCAGCGATCCCTTTTAGCAGGTGCTGGTATTGGTTACTATCTCTGCCATTCCTCCAGAGCTGAACAAGTCAGTGTTATAGACGAAATTGACCTCGATGTGTTCGCCTTCTTCCCAGACATAGGCAGTCAGATCGAAATTGGAGCGTACGTATTCTGGCTCGTACCACCTGGGCCTCGAGAAGCTGGTGGATACACCGTTCTTGGAGTTCGCTCATGCGTGCGATCCTCTCAACCAGGACTGGCGTCACCTTCGCAAGGACTGGGCTCCGCGTGAGATGCTGTGCACAGCATCTCACGAGACGGATACCACAGGCTTGGGCTGGGCAGCCGGGCGCCACTGTGACGCTCCGTCTTGCAGGCTCTCGCAGGTGTCAGATGTGCGGTCGCGGAATGAAGGCTGGCTGTTTGGCTAGGTTGGATGGCAAGGGGCTGCACATTTGCTGCCTGCTGCAGCTGGCTCAGACCGTAACAGCAATAGGGCCAACGCTCTAAACTTGAACCGCCGCCCAGTTCGTAGACCAGACAATTCTGGCGTATCAAATCCGTGACGAGTAATTATAAACCAGCGTGCCGTTTCCCGCAAGTACACATATCCCAAGCGAGCCTTCTCAGACTGCGTCCCACTTTGTACGAGAACCGGGCGGGACCTTGGATTGAGGACCTGGCGGAAGAGTCAGATGGGTGGATGGAATCCCCACCCCGGTGGGGCGGCAACCGACGGGGTTGGGCCGAAAAGCAGCCTTCGACGGCCTGGGATGGGGGATTCTGCGTTTTGGCCGTGAGCGAGCCGGTTCCTGCTCGCCTGTGAGGATGATGCGCCTTCTGTGGCGATAATCGCCGGAGCGCCTCTTTCATGCGGAGGTAGGCTTGATCCTTAGGGTCTGCGGTTGCCCGGGGATCGGGTTGGATCTTGAACCGAAGACCGCAAGGGCAGGGAATCAGCCCATCCGTGCGGTCTGCGGTTGCTGAAAGTCGGGGCGAGAGGATTTGAACCTCCGACCTCACGGACCCGAACCTTGAGTTACCAGCCGCGAACCGGAGACCTCATTTATCCCCCCCTGCGCAAGCCTTGGGATCTGCGGTGAAAGGAACCTTGAGGTCTGCGGTAGCAGTATGCGTTACGCCCCGAATGAAAGAAAATAGGTTGGAAGAACTTGACTGTGGCGACAATGCAATTATTGTCACAGTCTACCGGAATGCAGTATGCCTGACTATGGGGTAGATGTCAACTTGAGCGGAGAAAGCTTGACCGAGAGAGGCAGACTGAGGGGTGGGGAGTGTCCCCGCGCATTGCGGCAGGTGGCGCGGGTGTGGAAACCCGCGCCACATTTCTCCTTGTCCGACTAACGTCGGCGCTCAGCGGACGCCGAAGGCGGTCCGCTGGAGCGACGGGTTATGCATATTTATCCGACCATCCTCGCAACTGATCGACGGTTGCGGTGACTCCTCCGCAGACGACGACCAGAACGGATTTGAAGTCTTCAAGTTCCGGTGCGCCGTCATACACGACCGCGAGAGATGCTCCGCAAGCCGGTTCCACTACTACCCGATGATCGGCAAGGAATCTTTGGCATGCGGATACTGCGGCCCGATCTGAGACCACAATGCTGCGAAAAGGATGCTTCTTTGACCAACTGAACGCTTGTTCGCAAATTCGCCTGGCGCCCAGTGAAGTGGCAATACTGGTGATGGCGGCCAATTCGACTCGGTAGCCTGCTCGAACCGACTGAGCTAATGAGTCGGCTCCTTCCGTTTCGACGGCAATCACCGGGACATCGATCCAGCCGTTTCGATGTAGCCCCTCTACGACGCCGCATAGCAACCCGCCGCCTCCTACGGAGAGAACGACGACATCAGGCTTCACACCCGATCGCACTACTTCGTCAACCAGGCTGGCATGTCCTTGCCAAATAAGAGGGTCATCGAACGGATGCAGAAATGCATCAGATTCCTTGACCATCGACAATGCCAGGGCATTCGCTTCTTGCCAGGAAGAGCCATGGACAACTACTTCGGCGCCCTCTTGCTGTATCAGTGCCTTGGCTCTGTCGGTGGTGGTCTCGGGAACCACGACGACCACTGGCACGGATAGATGGCGCCCAGCGTAGGCCACTGCGATACCCGCATTTCCGCCGGACGATGAAATGAACCGCTCGGCGCCGCGGCGAACGTATTCTTGGCAAGCCAAGCCAATCCCACGAATCTTGAATGAACCGGGCGGCTGCATTGCTTCGAGCTTTAGCCAGACAGTTCGGCCTGCGCCGATGGTCAGCACGCGGGACTCGAAGAGCGGCGTTTCAATGTGCAGAGGCTTCATATGTATAACACATCCTTCTACAGAACCTTTCTGCATATTCGCACGCAGTGGCTGATTCCACGGAATCTCCTTTCCGGTGCCACTCATTGCCACTGGAGGTAGCCAGTATGATTGACGTGGATGAACAGGCGGGTGGAGGGGTGGCGGATATGGTTCAGGAGGGCAGGGCGGTGTGGGGGTGGGAGCTGGCGGATGACTTGTTCGAATTCTATACCCCAGGCGCGGTCAGGCGACCTGGGCTGTGACCTGCTCTGATGGCTCTTGGGCACTGGCTTGCTCATGCCGCTATCTGTGTCGTCCCAGTTTGCCTGGAACCAGTATACCTGATTCTGGGGGAGATGTCCACAAGGCGTTGGGAAATCAATCCCCCACTGCTATTCGTCCTCCAATGACCCAATCGATAGTTTCTTCCATTCCGTTTGACCTGCATCGCATACCGGTATACAATGGTAGCCGGCGCGAAGGGACGGCGAGAGAAGGGGTACGCCCAACGCTCGCCCTGCTTTTGGAATCCACCGTATCATGAAATCTAGCCTTTTGAAAGCAAGTGTGCTGTAGCCAAAGGCAATTGAAAGTCAAGGAGGTAGTCAAGTGGCAATACGTTCTCTGTCAGCCGATAGTCCGTTGCGTTTGGTCTGGAAAGGGGTTGAGAAGGTAAGAGACTATCGTGCTTCAGATGTCCCCTTGTCCAAGGCGGTAATGATGCTGATGAGGCAAGCGGCTCAGAGAAGACGGTTGTATATGTTGGCCAAGTATGTTCTACCTCGATATGCCTTGAAGGCAGATAGCATCCGGTTTGTCAGCGACTCGGACAATGCTGTCTTTCAAGTGGAGGCAGACGGCGCCAAGTATGCGCTGCGATCCACCCTCCCGATAGCTGGACAACAGAGAGGATTCAGGCAGAGCTGTTGTGGCTATTGGCCCTGCGAAACGATACTTCACTGGGTATCCCCGAGCCTGTGGCAGCCAAGGATGGTACGCTTGTGCAGGAAGTGTCTTCACCAAAGATGTCCCAGCCACGGCAGGTCTCCCTGTTCCGGTGGCTTGAGGGCAGGTCCATCATCCACGACCTGTTGTAATGCTTCAGTTGGAATTGGAGAAACGCCTCCTATGAGTTAGTATACAACAGGAGGTCTATCTCGTGAGAAAGAAACGGAAGCAATACTCGGCGCAAGAAAAGGTAGCCATTCTGCGGAAGCATCTTCTGGACAAGATCCCGGTCTCGGAACTCTGCGACGAATACGGTTTGCAGCCCACGTCTTCTATCGTTGGCAGAAGCAGTTGTTCGAGCAGGCAGCCGAGACCTGTTTTCAGCGGTCGCGGGACAGCGAGTCGGCTCGGATGAAGCGACAGGTCAGCGAGCTGGAAGCCAAGCTGGCCAAGAAGGACGAGGTTCTGGGCGAGGTGATGGAGGAGTACGTGGCCCTAAAAAAGTCACGTGGGGCATCCTGACGGGCTGCTGGGTGCCCCAGCAAGTGCGCGATGAAGTCGTGGATTTCGTGACCAAGTGGAGTAGAGAATCAGGCATTCCGATGGCTCGTTTCGTCGAGTGGCTGGAGATCAATCAAAGCAAGTACTACGACTGGCGACGACGCTACGGCCAAGCCAACGAACATAACGGCCAGGTGCCACGTACCTTCTGGTTGCAGGAATGGGAACGAAAGGCCATCATTGATTTCTACCGAGAGCACCCCGATGAAGGATATCGGCGCTTGACGTACATGATGATCGACGCCGACATCGTGGCCGCTAGCCCCAGCAGTGTCTACCGGGTGCTCAAGCAAGCGAAGCTTCTGAACAGATGGAATCAAAAACCGTCAAAGAAAGGTCAAGGGTTCCAGCAACCGGAGAAGCCGCATGAGCACTGGCACATTGACGTGGCCTACATCAACATCTGTGGCACGTTCTACTACCTGTGCAGCATCCTGGATGGCTACAGCCGCTATCTGGTCCATTGGGAGATCCGGGAGACGATGACAGAAGCCGACGTTGAGATCATCTTGCAGCGAGCTCGGGAACGGTTTCCCCAGGTCAAGCCACGGATCATCTCGGACAATGGGCCGCAGTTCATAGCCAGGGATTTCAAGACGTTCATCCGGCAATGTGGCATGACCCATGTGCGCACCAGCCCGTATTATCCTCAAAGCAACGGCAAGATTGAGCGCTGGCACAAGTCGCTGAAGGGAGAGTGCATCCGGCCAGGGACACCGCTCTCTCTGGAAGATGCCCGCCGATTGGTCAAAAAGTTTGTAATGTACTATAATCAGGAGCGCCTGCACAGCGCCATCGGCTATGTGACGCCCAAAGACAAGCTCGAAGGTCGCGAGCCCGTCATCTTTGCCGAGCGCAAACGCAAGCTTGCGGCGGCCCGCAAGAGAAGGAGCCTGTCACGCAGCCTAAGCAGAGTCAAGGGCTCCTCAGCAGAGCGGTCGAGTCAGGATCGAGGAGTGGCTGAACCATGCCCGCTCTAGTGTCTTATTGGGAAGAGGCAATTCTCCATTTCCCGCTGAACCAATACACTGTCACCGGCTACCATGGAGCTGGTCGGATCCCTCATGGCCCAGCTACATCGTCATGGTGAACGGTTCAAGCCACCTGATGGCGTCTCAAGGCCACATGTCAGGTGGGATGAGCTCTGGCCATGGCTAGATGAGGACTGCCTCGAATCCCAGGTATTGGCGCCGGACGACTACAATCTCAGTGTGACAACCGCTGGAGCAGTCTTGGGCATGACCGACACCTTCCCTCTAGACGTGGATTACGGTCTCGTCCATCTGGATCTTCATCCTTGGAATATGCTGCTTCACCGAGGAACCGTGCGGGCCATTGATTTTGACAGTTGTCAGTACGCGCCTTGTATATAATAGTCATATGACATTTGCAAAAGCCGGGTGCCCCGGCGATAATAAGGCAGTTCGGCATGGGCCGGACTGCGGACATACCGGGCAAGTCTGTTGCTCCTTGCCGAGCTGGCTGTGACCAGCTGCCAGCTACGTCTTGGAAAGTTTGACTCCCGGTCTCCTTGGGGATCAACGTCTGACATCGCACGATGCCCCTACCTCCGCCGAGCTGCGGGGTAGCAGCCCGCAGAACCTCTCGACGGAGCATGAGGGCTGATTTGCCGCAAGGATGCCGCTCCAGGGAGCGCCGGGGCACCCGGGTGGACCGCTGGCTGTTCGTTCTGTCTCGACGAAAGGAGATCGCCTATGACCACCCATCATTTGCAGGCCGGCATTGACTTCAGTCAGAAGAAGGCAGACTTTTGCCTTCTCTTCCCTGATGGCCGGCCCCTGGAACAGCATCGGTCCTTCGACAACTCTCTGCCTGGCTACTCGCTGGCCAAGGCCCTCATGATCGATGCTCTGGAAACCTACCAATTCGACGGCCTGGATGTATCCGGGGAAGCGACTGGCTTCCTGTGGTTGCCCTTCTTCAACCAACTCGCCGCCGATCCTGACCTGGAAGCCTACGATTTGAACCTCTTCCTTCTCAATCCACGCTGGGTCAAGTGGTTCAAGAAGTGCTTCCCTCAAGATGACAAGACTGACCAGAAGGACTCCTTCTACATCGCCGACCGTACCCGTACCCGACGACCTGACACGACCTGGTCCCCACAACTGGACACGCTGCCGCTGCGCTTCTACACTCGCCTCCGCTTCCACCTGGTCCAGAACCTGGCCCGAGAGAAATGCTACTTCTCTGCTTTTCTCTTTCTCAAAGCCAGTTCCTATCGCCGGCTCAAGCCCTTCTCCGATGTCTTTGGCGTCACCAGCCGCCAGGTGTTGTCCGAGTATACCACTCTCGACGAGCTAGCTGCCATTCCAGTCGAAGATCTGGCCCAGACCTTGCACGAAATGAGCGGACATCATCTCCCCGACCCTTTCGACAACGCCCGCAAGCTCCATAGGGTGGCCGTCGAGAGCTTCCCTCTGCCCGATGCTTTGGCCTTGCCGGTGCACCGTATCCTGGACCTCACCCTGGAACATATCCGTTTCTTGGAAGGCCAGATCGCCTTGGTCGAGGAGTGGATTACCGCCGAAGTCCAGGCTCCAGCCCACCATCATGAAACTGGCGACCATTCCCGGCGTCGGCCCCGTCTTCTCCAGTGGAAACGGCGCCGAAATTGGTGACACCCAGCGCTTCCTGCAAGCACAAAAGTGGGACAAGAAACGTAAGCGCTATCGTCCCAGAAACCTCCGCGACGCCGAAGATGCCGTCGCCAAGATAGCCGGTCTGTGGTGGCCTCGTTCCAATTCCGGTGACTTTGAAGCCGAAGACCGCCGTATGGCCAAGACCGGCAACCGTTACTTGCGCTACTACCTCATCCAGGCGGCCAATCTCATGCGCCAGCACATCCCCGAATACGCCGCAGTTCTACCGCCGCAAGTATCGAGAAGCCTCCAAGCACCATCACAAGCGGGCTCTGGTCCTGACCGCACGCAAGAGCGTAGGACTCGTTGTCGGGCTGCTACACCGCAACGAAGCCTATCGCCCCAGGGAGGTGTAGACCCAGCAAGTCTCCATCCATCGGCCGTCGCACACGACCCAGGCAGACTGGTGTCACCTGGGTCGGCCTAGCGAATCACCGGTCGCCATAGAACTTGCTGATTCGCCTCCTTTGTCGAAAAATCGACGTGGGCAGGTTTAGCCGAGTACGTATCGAAAACGTCTGTTAAAGTCCATTGTGCGGCTCAGATTGGGTCTTGACTTTTACCGCACTCTTTCCTGTATGATATGGCGATGCCTCTCACATATCTTGACGATCGACAAGATTATGACAGCCTAAAGGCCGGATTCCTACGAGGATACGCCCACGAGCGATGTTTGCCGCCTCACCATGAGGCAGGTCTTGAGTTCTTTATGGCTGTCCGTGCCCTTGACATGATTACTTGGGTGTTGAGCTGGCCGCGTCCAACTCGCAAGAAACTCGGACCAGAAACCCTGGCGAGTTCGCTGGCCCGACTCAGACGTTATGATGCCCATTGATCGAGCCGCGCCTCCAGAGGGAGCGACTCTCTATGCAGTGTTGCTGTGTCCTTTTTCTTCAGCCAGTACCCTTTCGATGCAGGCGTTCAGCTTTTCTGCCAAGGCTCGCATGTGAGCCGGCTCAATGGCGACATCAAAGCCGACAACCGTCGCATGGGTACCCGGAAACTCGTGCACGGTTGCCCCCGCAACAGCGAGATCGCACCAAGCTAGTTGGTCGTTGTCCTTGAGTCTGAGTGACTCTTCAGTCAGGAAGAGCTCCAGCCGGCCCGGGCTACAGCTCTGGCACATAGCGAAGCGAAGCCCAGGCATTCCGCAACACTTTCACCCTCAACCGCAAGTAGCCTCTCCACTCGATAGTGGGAATCTGCGAGAGTATTCGTGCGTGGCGGCCAGACCTGCCGAATAGGCGCCCCGCTGACCAGATCCCAACACTGACATAGTCGCCAAGGCTGCCGTCTGCTGGAGATGAGGGCTCAACGAGGGCCAGCAGAGATGTCCGCTCGCCTTGGGCCAGGAGCTGCTGGGCAATCTCATAGGCCACCACGCCTCCTGAGCATACACCGCCCAAAAGGTAGGGCCCTTCGGGCTTTACCTTCCGTATTTCGTCCAGATAGCGTGTGGCCAGCGCCTCGATCCTGACCGGATGCTGCTCGCTGTCTTGCAGTGCATAGAAGGGTTGGTCGGAGCCGAGATAGTGGGCCAAGTCTCTGAGATCGGTCAACGCGTTGCCCATGTTTCCGGGCAGAAAGAACAGTGGGGGCCTGGATCCAACAGGCCGTATGAGTACCAGTGATGACCAGGCATCCGGACCCGCCTTCCCATCTGCCTGGAGGACATTGGCCAGCTCTGAGACCGTTGGCGCCTGGAACAGGGCGACCACAGGGAGATCCGTTCCAAAGGCTTTGTTGACGCCGGAAACTGCGCGCACCGCCAGCA
>CAWANP010000007.1:0-29187 GCA_963783445.1 uncultured Chloroflexia bacterium
GGCCAATGGCCGTCTTTCCCTTGCAGCGGTGTCTTGAGTGGCTGGGGGGGACACAAGGCTATGCATAGACGGATCCTGTTGCCGCTGGATGGTTCAAGCATCGCCGAGCAGGCATTGCCGTACGCCGTGGAACAGGCCGAACGGTTCCGGTCGGAGTTGATCCTGCTGCAAGCCATCGGCCCCTGGCCGCACAGCGGTGGTCTATCACCCATCGAACTCGGATGGGTACAGGAAGAGGCCGGTGAATGGGGTCGTGACTATCTGGAGAGTATCGCTACCGATGTGCGGGCGCGAGGTATTCCGGTCAAGGTGGTTATTACCCAGGATCCTGCCCATGAAGCGATCACCCGCTTTGCCGAGACAAACGGCGTGGACCTGATCGTGATTTCTTCCAGGGGGCATTCGGGGCCGAGTCGCTGGCTGATGGGCAGCGTGGCCGATCGGGTGGTTCGCGGCGCCTCTGTGCCAGTATTACTGGTACGGGGGCATTGGGCGAAGGCAGTGCATGGTTGTCCTGGCGATTCTGTGACTGAAAAAACGCTGTGTTCACTTGGCGTAACCTGAACGGTTTGCGCGTCTAGTACTTTTCGTGTGTAATCAAGTCAACAGGCAGCACAGGAACCAGGCGCCCAACCTTCGAGAGCCGGTTGCAGGCATTCGTTATGCCTCACGAACTCGGGGGCCTTGCGGGTATGGCCGGGAGGCGAGCATTCGGAGCGCGCCTGTCACCTGTGGTCTGTAAAAGGAGGCTGGGATGAAAGGAGTCCATCAGAGCATAGCTTGCAGGCGGGGTCTGTGGGTTCTGACGGTGCTGCTGCTGGGCATGCTGGCACTGCCCCAACTGTCTATGGCCGACGACACCGAGGAGGTCCTCCAGGACCGGTTCTCTGGGCAAGGAAGCTGGGGCATCGTCGCTGCCGGTCAGGGGATGCACCGCGGCTTCAAGCCCGGCCCGGGGGAGATCGCGATTGATGTTCCAGGCACGGCCGTAGAGGTCGCCTATCTCTACTGGTCTGGCTATGCGCCGCTCAGTGGCGGAGACGACACCGTAGTCCTGACCCGGCTGAGCGACGGCGTCTCCATCACATTGGTAGCGGATGCGGACACCGGAACCCACGGCCCCAGCTTCTGGATCGGTGATTACTACTACTATGTCTACATCGCCGAGGCTACCTCGCTGATCCGACCTGGACTAGACACCTACGCAGTGTCCGACTTTGGCGGGTCCTTGGTGAGGCGCGATGGAGCGGGGTTGATGGTGGTCTACAACGATCCCAACCTCCCGGTGCGCGAGGTCGTGATCCGGGATGGCCTGGACCGCTTCTACCGTGGCTGGGGAGAAGGACCGCGGGGTGAGACCGCGGCCAACTGCGTCATCATGACCCAGCAACCCTTCGAGCGCCAGATGGAGTTCTGGATGTTCGCCGCCGAGATCGTCCGCCTGGGCGAGGAGGAGCCGCGGCCCAACGCCCTGTGGTACCTGACGGGTACCGACAGCGATCCCGTGCCAACGGACTTGGTCAATGCCCCGACCGATGGTCCGGTCATTGGTACCCTGATCCAGGGCCCGCCCGATTACCCATTCGGCTCCTACAATGACCCCCAGTGGGATACCTACACCAGCCAGGTGACCATCCCGACCGGCCACAGCTGGGTCTGCCTCCAGGTGGAATCTGCCCGCGATCCGCGGGACATGAGCTGGCGGCCTGCCAGCGGCATTCTGATGGCCACCGGGCGCCGGATGAGGATCGAAGAAACCTCGCCGACACCCACGCATACGCCTACCCCGACACCCACGGGCACAATGACCTTGACACCTACCAGTACGTTTAACGCGACGCCCACCGGCACCGTCACGCCAACCCCTGCACCGCCGCCACCGGTTGTGCCCGAGGCCTCGACCTTGGGCCTGTTGGGCAGCTCGGCCCTGGCCCTGGCTGGCTACGCCGCTCTGCAGGTGCGGGCGCGGCGCCATAGGCGCTAAATCCTGCTGACCGATGCACTCCTGGTAAATGCATACTATATTCATTCTCGGAAGGTGGTCTCCAACCAGAGGCGGCAATGGCGGAACGCCGATCTCGCCCTGTGTAGGAAGCCACCGGGATGTTGCAGGCGCATGCCTAGGGGCAACCATCAGAGCGGAAGGAGATGACCCTATGACACAGCAATCCGGCGAAGGCAAGAGGAGCAAGCCTGCCAAGAGCAGCAGGAAGCCAAAGAGGCAGACACCCGCTGCGCCGAAGTAGATGCCTACGTTGCCAGCGTAGGCACTGAGTCGAGCATTCGAGGAGTCCCGCCCGGGGCTCCTCTTTTGCATGTCCCGTCCCGGCGCCTCCGGGTGGAGGCGCCGGTAAGCACTCATCCAGTCTTGGCCTGCCTGGGTCAAGTGTCCTACGAAGAATCGGTCCTCTTGCCGATGCACGACGCTGTACTGTCGGCTACAATCAGGATACGCGAGGAACGCACGGGCGCGCGAACAGGAGGCTGGAAGGTGAAAGTGATGAATGTGCCGATAGGCGCCGAGGTACAGTGCACCGATAGAGCTACTGGCCGGTCGACTCGGGTGAGTGTCAACCCCGTGACCAGAAGAGTCACCTATCTGGTCGTCAGGGAAAGAGGTCCTTGGCGGACCGAGCGCCTGGCTCCGATCGGGCGTGTCAGTGGTACGGCCAATAACCTAATCCACCTCGATTGCACGCGGCAAGAACTCGCCAGGATGGAACCCCTGCAGGAGACCAGGTTCGTGTGGGCGGACCTCTCAGATTTCAGTCTGCCGCACGCAGTCCCAGTGCTCCCGGAAGCAGGGCACGAGTCCCTGCCACGGGACAGAGTCTGTGTGTGCCGCGGTGCACGTGTGCAGGCGACGGATGGAGACGTCGGCAGCATAGACAAATTCGTCCTCGTCCCGGCTAGCGGGGAGATTACCCACCTGCTTCTCCGAGAAGGGCATGCATGGGGGCGGGGGCAAGCGGCCATTCCATTTTCCGAGATCGAGCGCTTTGAGGAGAGAACCGTGTACCTGAAACGTGACAAGAGAAGCCTCGAAAGGCTGCCATCTTTCAAAGTGTGGAAAAGACTGCATTGAACCAGGGCAGCAGGAGATGAAAAGGAGCGTTTTATATGGCAACAGTAAACTGTCCAGAATGTGACAGGGGGATAGGGCTTGGACGTCGATTGAGATTGGGCCAGCGGTTCCTGTGCCCTCACTGCCGTACGGCCATTGAAGTCATCAGCGAGGTACCTCTGGAGCTTGATTGGGTCTACGACGATGATGACGAGGGTTCCGAGGGCTCTCTGGAGGATGTATGGAGCAGGAAGATGGAGGCCATGCGATCCGGTTCATGGTGCTCGCTCGTCGAGAGCAAGCAAGCGCCTAGCGAAGGGAGAGGAAGGCGGATGGAAATCCCGATGAAGGCCAAAGTGCAGTGTACTGATGGTGCTGGCGTCCAGCCGACGATGTTGCTCGTCGACCCTACGAACAATAGAATCACGCACTTGGTTGTGAAGGAACGGCAGCCGCCACAAGCTGAGCGCCTGGTGCCGATCCGCTGTGTCAGAGACACCACCGGCGAGGTGATCCGCTTACGCTGTAGCCTGCACGATCTGTCCGAGATGCGACCACTTGTGATGACCGAGTTTGTGCGGGCCGAGATGCCGGACCTTGATGATGGGCCGCGCCAGTGTGCGGACGTTCCTTATTTGGTCCCAAAATGGGTGAAGGTAAAACACAAATCCATCCCCCGGGGCGAACTCGGCGTGCGACGTGGCGTTCGCGTGATGGCGACCGATAGAGAAGTGGGCCGTGCGGGCGAGTTTGTGATCGATCCTGCCAGCGGCAACATCACCCACCTGGTGCTGCGGTAGGGACAGCCATGGGACAGGGATGGCGTGACAATCCCCATATCAGTGATAGAACGCATCGAAGAGAGAACGGTACATCTCACGTTGGATAGGAAGGGAGTCAAGGCCCTCCCAGCTCTCCCGGTGCGCAGAAAGTGGCTGCGAACGGACGAACCCAAGATGCCAGCAGAGGAGCGCAGGTAATCAGCCAACCAGGGAAAGATGCTTGGAGGGAACAGGCATGCCGACAGAGTTCTGCCCTGATTGCGAATTGCCGATTCGCATCGGACGGCGCCCTTGGATAGGCCAACGTGTCACCTGCCCGCACTGCGGTACCAACCTGGAGGTGACTGAAGTCTCTCCACTGGAATTCTACTGGGTAGAGGACAGGCCGCGCGTGAAGCCGGTCAGTGCTGACAGTTGTCTCGTGACCAGGGCAAGCAGGCGGCAGTCAGTGGCCTAGTTGGATATCGTGCGTTCATCTCGCGGACTGCCGCGCCTGCTTACGATAGTCAGGAAAGCAGATCCCAAAACACTGCTGTACGCGCAAGAACTGGCCGGGTGGCAGGGTAGATACGTATTGGGGCTAAGGAGTGAGATGGCGGAGCGGGGTTGCTACCCCATCAGCTTTGGACAGAGTTCCTCAAGTACGGCTTGCCCACGACGGCGTTCTCGCTCCTGCTCGCTACCGGCTACGTCTGGCTGCGATACCTGTAGATGGCAGATGTCATGAGCTTTGCTGCAATTCACTCAGTTGACATTTTCAGTTGCCAACACCAGAACCTGATTGGGAGGCTAGCATTGAACACAGCATTGGAGAACGATTGGGTTGGCAGGGCGCCATGGCGCCCGGTATTGGAATACTTTTGGGCAGACTGGCGAGTATGCCTCGCCGTCGCAACAGTTCTGGCAGCCGGCGCTGGCGGGATCGCTGCCTGGCTGACCCCTCGTGGGCCCGTGACTACGCCCCAAGCTCTGACTTCTATGGCGGCCGCCCTCCTTGTAGGCATGATGGCCGGCCTGCTCACTGGCAGTCGTTGGAGCCTGTTGATCACACCGATGGTCTTCTTCGCGGCCTTTGAGTTTGGCCGCCTGGGGGTCAGCGGTCCAACGGTCGACCGCATCCACCTCGGATCCACCTACGGCATCTTTGCCCTTGTTCTCGGTCGCCTAGTTCCGGGCACCCTCGTTTTGCTACCGATGATCGTAGTCGCAGGCTACGGGGTCTCGCTCGCGGGCCGGCTTGGCAACGACGCCTCGGCCCCGACGGGAGCCACTAGCTGGACCCTGTTGGGGCTCGCTAGCCTGGCACTGATCGTGGTCGCCGTCCTCGTTGCCCGTCCAGCGACCACCGAGCCAATTATCGGTCCCGACGGCGAACCATTGCCCGGCGGCATCGCCGAACTGGCTACCATACCCATCGGCGGTCATGGCCAGGCGATGATGATCCGGGGCAGGAACATCGAGAACCCCGTTCTGTTGTACCTGGCTGGTGGGCCAGGCGGCACTGACCTTGGCGCCATGCGCGCCGATACTGGGCTCGAACAGCACTTTGTGGTGGTCACCTGGGATCAGCGGGGCGCCGGCAAGTCCTATTCAGCTCTCGACCCCGTGGAGACCCTTGCCCTGGGGCAGATGGTGGCCGACACCATCGAGGTGACCAATTACCTGCGGGATCGCTTCGGCCAGGAAAAGATCTACCTTCATGGCAACTCCTGGGGCACGATCCTCGGTGTGCTTGCCGTGCAACAGCATCCCGAGCTGTTCCACGCGCATGTGGGCACCGGGCAGATGGTCAGCCCGCGTGAGACCGACATCATGTTCTAAGAAGAGACTCTGGCCTGGGCGAAAAAGACTGGCAATGACGCGCTCGCAGCCAGGTTGGTCCAGAACGGGCCACCTCCCTACGACAACCTCCTCGACTATGAACCTGCTCTTTCTCACGAGCACGCCGGGAACCCGTATCCAGAACTGGACACCAGCAAGGAAATGCCCTTCAACCTGTTCGTGCCCGAAAACTCGCTGATGGACCGGGTCAATGGGTTGCGCGCCTTTCTCGACACGTGCTCTGTTCTCTACCCGCAGCTCCAAGGCATAGACTTTCGTAGCGACGTACTGAGGCTCGACGTACCGGTGTTCATGGTGATGGGTGAGCACGAGGCCAGAGGTCGCGCTGTCCTGGCCAATGAGTGGTACCAGATGCTCGATGCGCCATCAAAAGAGTTGATCATCTTTGAACACTCTGGCCATCGCCCTCTGTTTGAAGAACCTGTGGTTTTCGTGTCGCTCATGACCAGAGCCTTGGCTAGCACCCATGCCGGCAACGAGTAGGGACTCGACTGCCTGTTCTCTCGCGCTTCCCGTCGGCCAAAGTGCTTTCGCACTTGGATGTTGGGTGTTCCCTCCAGGCAAAGGGCACTAGACGTTGGATCGCCATGTGCTGGCCGTCGCCGTGGTTGTGTCGCTACCGGCGGCGACGGCCAGTTTTCCAAATGCCTCAGCCGAGCTGCTTCATGGGGTCGTCTCAGCCCTGCTCTTGATGGTTATCGGCCGCAGGCTTGGTCAGCTGGCCTAGAAAAAGGTCGGCATCTATGAGCGGCCTGCCGGCTCTGGCCGACGAAATGCCTAGATGCTGCAGGGCACGCTGCCCAAGCTGGGTGGCGAGTGGTTCTGGGCTCCGGCCATGTAGGGGCATGTGGCCGCCAGCCATAGTACCGTGCCCACCGGCTATGCCCTCATGGCCAACGATAGCCTGTACCAGCTGTCCCGCCCCGACGCGCCGGCTCTGACTGCGGACGGCCAGGATCAAATTTCCCTTGTACACCCCCATGCAGATTGCCCAGCGCATCCCCTGCAATCGCAAAAGCAGATCCGCCATCTCTGCCGCCAGGTCCGGGCGACCCATGGGACCGATATATGCCATGATCAGGCTGCTGTATACCCGAGCCGCGTGCAGCGCCGCATGCAATTCGACAAAGTACTCGGCGGCCACTTTGGCGCGCTCGATCTCGATGAGGGCTTCGACGTCGATCCGAGGCTGGAGATAAAAGTACGCGGCGACATCGGCCGCTCCGGCGCCCCGGCCCAATCCTAGGGTATCGGTCTTGATGCCGCAAAACAGGGCCGTCGCCAAGGGAGGCGAGGGTTCGATACCCGCCGCCTGGAGGTACTCGACCAGCAGGGTAGAGGTCGAGCCCAGCCCAGGGCGGACGTCGGCAAAGGCTGCACCGGCGGTCGCTTCACGGTAAGGATGGTGATCAAAGACGATTGCCGGCGCCACATGAGCAGGCAGCGCGTTGTTGCCCGCTCCGGGTTGGGTATCGACCAGGGCGATAGGCCACGCCTGATGCAGATCCGAGCCGGTCAGGCGCTGGAGTGGGTAGTCCAGG
Source organism: uncultured Chloroflexia bacterium (assembly GCA_963783445.1). GTDB lineage: Bacteria > Chloroflexota > Anaerolineae > JAAYZQ01 > JAAYZQ01 > CAWANP01. The sequence continues at coordinate 7,230 of CAWANP010000007.1, forward strand.
TAGCGCACCAGGGCCCGGTTCTCGGCCCGGCCAATGATGCCCTTGTAGGCAATGCGGCCATCCACTCCGGCCTGCTCCGCAAGCAGGTGTCGCAGCGCAACAGCGCTGGCGATGGCGTCAGGGTCAGGATCGTTGTGAGGCAGGATCAGGATCTTGCCCGTTCCCTCCACAGATTGGAGCAATCGCGTGAGCTGTTTTTCCATAAGCAAGCACTCTCCTTCAGGACATCTGCCCTACGCTTCCAGGTTTCCAGCGAATCAGACTCCCTGCTCCGCAGCTACATCCAGGCCCTGCGGCGTATCCATAGGAACATGCCCAATGGCAGCAGGATCATGGCGGCGATCATGACCGCAAAGGCCACCCGTCCTGTCCATGCCTCAAATGAGACCGTCGCCTGGAAGAAGTTCATGCCAAAGAACCCGGCCAGAAACGAAACTGGCATGAACAGAGTGGTGATCACCGTCAGCGTCTTTATCACATCGTTCATGCGGTTGTTTATCACCGAAAGGTAGATCTCCAGCGCGCCGCCAAGCAATTCGCGCAGACTCTCAATAATGTCATGCAGGCGAACGAGGTGATCATACACGTCTCGGAAGAAAACTCTATCGTCGGGATCGATGACGGCATAGTCGCCTCGGGCCAGCTTGCTCAGCACTTCCCGCTGCGGGGCGATGATGCGTCGCAGATGCAAGAGGGTGCGCTTGAGCGCAGAGATTTGCTCCAGCAGGGACGGCGTGGGCGCGGAGAACATCGATTCTTCAAGGCGCTCAATGGCTTCGTCAAAGCCTTCGACCACGGGCATATAGTCGGATACCAGTTCGTCGGCCAGGGTGTAGAGCAGGTGCGTGCTGCCCTTTCTCAGGTGGCGATCATCCCGCTGGCAGATGGACCACACGCGATCCACAGCGGCTACGGGCCGGGTCCGATGAGTGACAAGATAATTGGCGCCCACAAAGAGGTCGACCTCCATGGTTTCAAGTTGAACCTGGTCTGCCTGGTCCAACGTCGCCTCGTGGAGCACGACGTAGAGGTAAGTGTCCCAGTCGTCCACCTTGGGCACATGCGATTCCTGGAGGGCATCCTCCACGGCCAGGGGATGGAAATCGAATGCTTGCCGCAAGATGGGCTCACACACCTGCGGTGGCTCGCCTTCAAGGTCCACCCAGAGCTGGGCGTCTGGCTCTTTGAGCGCTGCCGCAAAAGCCTCCGGGCTCAGATCGGTTTGAACAGATCCCTCCGGTGTACGAAAAAGCGAGCGCAGCATTTCGTCCTCCTTTGCGGTCCAGGTACCTATCGTTCGTGAGCTTTCAAGGCACATGCCCAGACCCTTGGGTGGTGAAGGGGCAAGCTGCCCCTCTGCCGTCTACAGGAATCCAGGAGAGCTTAATATGCATGCCCTGGCACCTGCTGGCGGACTGACTAGTCCTTGAGCAAAATGCGTGCCAGGGCTGCCGATCAACGTCACTATCGCTCCCGTATTTCGATTTCGCACAACAGATGGCGCCAGTCATTATATCATGAGATTCACAAAGGCAGCAAGGAACAAGACACGAGCGCAGCCCTCCCAGCCGCTGGGTCAAATCCTCTATCCCCGGCCTCATCTATGTCCCTCAAGTGATCCCAGGTATCTCCGTGGTCCGGGACTCTGCTGGGGCGTGTTTCGGCCTAGCTCCGGGCCAGGGACGGCAAACGAGGTGCTTCTCAGCTCTTCCATGGGGAAAAGGATTCCTGGGGATGCGCCCTTGAAGCGAGTAACCTTTGTGGTTTGCCGCTCGGGAGCGTTTCGGGTATAATCCGCGAGTACAATCCTGGCTAGAAGCATCACTAGGCCATTTGTGCCGCGTCTTGCATCGCGTGTTCATGGTTTTCGCACTGCTGGCCGCGGGCTGTTCAATCCAGCTATTACCCAACAGGAGGAGAGGATATGCTCTACTTTGCCTACTGCACGCTTCTGGACATCGACGAAATGGGCAAATACTGCCCAACGGCAAAGCCCACAGGAATCGCACGGTTGTCAGGCTACAAGGTCTCTTTCGCAACCTACAGCCAGGTCAGTTCGGGTGGAGGGTGCAACCTGGAGGAAGTAAGCGGTGAGGAAATACTGGGCCTTCTCTATGATATGAGTCCTGAAGCGCTCGAAGCCCTGGACTCCATAGCAGGGGTGGACAAGGGCTACTACAAGAAGATTGACATCAGCGTGAGGGGGAAGGACGGCGCAGAAATGCCAGCGATCACCTATGTCATTCCTGAGCCTGGGGGACCCTTCCAGCCATCCACAGATTATACCCGGCCCATTCTAGCTGGAGCCAGGGCACTGCGGCTTCCGCCTGCATATATCGAGAAGCTGGAGAGTATCATCAAGGCAGCTCAGGAATCAACAAGCTAGAGCTGCGACATGGATGTGGGGCACTATGGTGACATACTGCAGCAGTGCTTCCCTCGTCTGGATATCGCTGGGATCGCATTTATCGGCGGAGGGACCTTCCGGGTCTTTGAGGTGGCTGTTGGCCATGAGGCGAACCCTGGTACCACTGCCAGCAACGCGCTGATCTTTCGTTTTCCCCACGGTGGCCAAGGCGATTTGCTTCTCCAGCGAGAGCGGAGCCTTCTCAGTACGCTCGCTGCCATCCTGCCGATCCCTGTCCCACGCTACGAACACTATGCGAAGGGCTGTCCGCTATTTCCCCGACCCGTGGCTGGATACCGCAAGATCCCTGGGATCGCCCTCCAGGATTGCGCGCATAGCTGCTCGGCGCTGCAGCGGCTTGCCAACCAGCTCGGCGGGTTCCTGACAGCGCTACACAGCATCCCACCCAGGACGCTCCAGCCAGTCGTGCTGCCGCGCATTGGGCCTGCCCAAGTGATGGATAGACAGCAGGCATTGTACGATGGGGTCAGACAGCACGTCTACCCATCTCTGAGCGTTCGAGAGCGAGCCTGGACACGGGAACTGTTCGAGTCATTCCTGGCCGATCAAGGACACCAGAGCTTCAAACCGGCTCTGGTCCACGGCGATCTGGATTCGTCGAATATCCTGTGCGACCCGGCGGATGCAACGTTGCTGGGCATTATTGATTTCGAGGCGTCACGTTTTGGGGATCCAGCATGGGATTTTTGCGTCCTGGCGGCTGAATACGGCCCTGCGTTCCTCCAGGCGGTGCTCAACGCCTACCACCTTCCAGTAGACGCTGGCTTTCAAGCGCGGGTTGCCTTCCACTCTCAGCGGATCTTGTACCACGAGCTGCTGTACGGGCTCGAGCAGGGTGACAGTCGCTTCAGCGACCATGCCTTGGAGCGCCTGCGGAGGGCCCTGGAAGGATTGGTACCCATCGGTGGCTGGCTGGCCGCTTCCACGGCGGAATCGCGCAGCCTGGAGGGCTATCCATCGTAGGCTCCGTACTGCGCTGGTTGAGATCTGCCGGAAACATACAAGACAACTTGCAGGCTGTCGGGTTCTGTGGTAGAATAGCCCGCGTTCTGGCGACGGCGACGTCGCTCACCCCATCTGCAAGCATGATACCCGCAGAGAGAAGCCAATAGCTGCAAGCCACGATGCCTGCTAGCATCGCGCGTGGTGGCGTTTCTCTGCGCAAACCGAGGTAGGACCTGATGAATGTAGTGATCCTTTCGCCCCATTTCCCACCAAACTATGTCCAGTTCTCCATCTGGCTGCGGCGGCTCGGCGTGAACGTACTGGGCATCGCCGACGAGCCCTACGAAAAGCTGAGCCCTGAACTTCGGGAAGCTCTGGCTGAGTACTATTATGTCGATGACATGCACAGCTATGACCAGATCCTGCGCGCCTGCGGGCATTTCACCCATCGCCACGGCAAGATAGACCGTTTTGAGTCCCACAACGAGTATTGGCTCGAGACCGATGCGCGGATCCGCACCGACTTTAATGTCTATGGCATCAAGCTGGATGCCATTCCCAAGATCCGCTACAAGTCCCAGATGAAAAAGGTCTTTGAAAAGGCCGGTATCCCGGTGGCGCGCGGTGTGCTGGTCAAGACGCCGGAGCGAGCCAGGCGGTTTGTACAGGATGTCGGCTATCCTGTTGTGGCCAAGCCCGACGGCGGAGTAGGAGCAGCGGCCACCTTCAAGATCCATGACGATGCAGAGATGGAGAGCTTTTTCGGTCAGAAACCCGACGTAGAATATATCATGGAAGAGTTTGTCGAGGGAGAGATCTGTACCTTTGATGGCCTGACCGATCGGGGCGGCAACCTGGTCTTTTTCACCTCACACGTGTACAGCCAGGGTATCATGGAAACGGTCAACGAAGCGCTGGACGTCTACTACTATTCTCAGCGGGAAATCCCACGATACCTGGAAGAGATTGGGCGCAAGACGGTCAAGGCATTTGGCGTACGGGAAAGATTCTTCCATTTTGAATTCTTCCGCACGGCAAGGAATCACGAGCTGGTCGCTCTTGAGGTCAACATGAGACCCCCGGGGGGCTCACCACGGACATGTTCAACTATGCCAACGACATCAACGTCTATAGGGAATGGGCCAACCTCGTAGTCTTTGACCGGTTCACGGCCGACTACACGCGGCCCTATCACTGCTGCTACGCAGGCCGCAGGTTCCGGAACCGTTATGCACATACGCACGAAGCACTCGTGAGCGAACTGGGACCGCGCCTCGTACACCATGAGCGCATCGACTCAACCTTTGGCATGGCACTTGGGGACTATGGCTACCTCGTCCGTTCGCCCAACCTGGAGGAGATCCATGCCATGGCCCACTCTATCCTGCAGCAGGCATGAAGGGCAGAAACGATGAACGTCGAGTATCACAAATGGTGGAGTCCAGCACTGCACCGTGACATGGAGCTGAAGGTATACGGCCACCTGGGCAAGGCGATGGTAGTCTTTCCTTCCTCGGGCGGCCGGTTCTACGAGTATGAGGATTTTGGCATGATAGAGGCCTGCCAGCCTTTCATTGAGGAGGGAAAGATCAAGGTCTTTTGCGTCGACAGCGTGGACTATGAGACATGGTTCAACCATGACGCCCACCCCGCAGATCGCGCCCTCCGGCACAACGACTATGACCGCTACATCGTCGAGGAAGTCAGGCCCTTTGTCCTCAATCACCCCGGCACCAGCGGCAAGTTTCTCGCAACGGGCTGCAGCCTGGGCGCCTACCATGCGGCCAACTTTTTCTTCAGACACCCGGACGTCTTTGACGCCGTGATCGCCCTCAGTGGACTGTACAGCCTGCGCTTCAGCGTGGGCGACTATATGGATGACAATGTCTTCTTTAACTCTCCGCTCACCTACCTGCCGGGCATGGAAGACAGTTGGTACCTGGACCGGTACCGCCAGAGCAAGATCACGATCTGTTCCGGGCAGGGCGCATGGGAGAATGGCCTCGAGGAGGCGCGCGAAGTAAAGGCCATCCTGGAAGCCAAGGGTGTTCCCTGTTGGTTGGACCTGTGGGGATACGACGTCAACCACGACTGGCCCTGGTGGCGAAAACAGATGCCTTACTTCTTGGGGAAAATGGACCCGTGATCTGTCGCCCTCATGGCCTCGGTCGGGAGACCTTCGGCCATCGTTGAGGCCAACGTTGAAGGACCTTCGGGCCACGCTGAAACTATGCTACCCAGGGATCCTATGTCCCAGTCTCTGACCGGGCGCGATTTGCGCCCGGTCAGAGACCTCAAAAGCTGCCGCTGGCCCTAGAGCCGTGGCAGGCGCTTCATGCTCCGTACCTCCATGGCCAGTTCCTTCGAGACAGCCAGGGTAATCACCGCAGTAAGGTCAAAGCTCTTGGGTTGCTGCACGCGAAGCACCTCGGCATCGCAGATTACCTCGCCAGCGCGGTTCACCCCCTGGACAACATCGCCAGCCCTGGGCATGGGCAGAAACTCGTAGGGGAAGGACACCGTTGCCCGGTCCTCAGCGTAGGTCATGTCCACGCGAAAGATAGCCTGGCCGGGACAGATAGGGATACACTGGCTGCAGGCATCACACTCGTCGGCGACAAAGACGGGCAGATTGGTGATCGGCTCGCCGATGTATATGGCGTTGTTGGGACAGACCAACTCGCAGGGGTTGCAGGGAATGTCCTGGACACACTCAATGACCACAATGGGCCCGCGGGCCAGGGCCTCAGCACTGGGATAGCCAGGAGATGCCTCCAACTCGGCCAGCGAGGGAATGCCTGTTGTCAAAACACCGTCTTGCGTCGATTCCATGGTTGTCATCCTCCCCTATTCCCTCCGAGCTTCTGAGAGCGACAGAATTCTTTGCCGGGCAATGGCCCGGGTATCTCCGAAGGATCCAACGCGCAAGGCATCCAGCCTCTGGCGCACCTCGGTCTTTTTGACCTCCGCCTCCCGCGCTGGCAAGTAGCCCAGGGATTGGGCCGCCGTCAAGCCGGCCATCCGGCCCTGCTCCATGGCGATGGAGGCTTCTTCAATTCCGGTAACATCGCCAGCAACATAGAGACCTGGCAAGCTGGTCTGCATCTCCTCGTCGTGAAGGGGAACCCAGCCGCCCAACTCGGGAACGTGAGCGAACTGGCAGCCTGCCATCCAGGCCAGCTCTGCCAGCGGGGACAGGCCGACGGCCAGGCCAACAATATCTACCTCCAGTGTCCGTTCCGTACCGGCAATGGGTTGCCAGGAGCTGTCGACTTGGGCAATAGCGGCCCGTTCGACAGCCAGCTCCCCTTCGGCAGCCAGGATGGTATGACCCGTAAGGATAGGAACACCGGCCCGGCGCACTTTGGATGCATGCACGCCATAGCCCCCGATGCCGGGGAGCGCGTCGATGATGGCCACTACCTCGGCCCCAGCCTGCAGGAGCTGGTAGGAAACGATCACCCCTACATTGCCTGCGCCGACCATCAGCACCCGGCGGCCGGGCAGCGTACGATGGATATTGATCAAGGTCTGGATCGCACCGGCACCCATCACGCCCGGCATTGTCCAGCCGGGAAAGGCCAGAGGTCGTTCATTGGCCCCCGTGGCCAGAATGATGGATGCTGCCTTGAGATCCTCCGTCTGGCTGTCGCAAGCCAGACCCAGGCGCTTGTCCGGATAGATGCCATGGACCACCGTGTCCAGCCGGATCTCAACGCCGGATGTTTCGGCTTCAGAAAGCAGATCTCGGCCGATCTGAACGCCCCGCGTACCGGCATGATGCGCCTTGGACCCAAAGAACTTGTGGATCTGCTTAAAGAGCTGGCCCCCAGGCCGTGCGTTCTCGTCGACCAGCGTCACCTGTGCGCCAGCCTGAGCGGCCTCGATGGCCGCCGCCAATCCGGCAGGTCCCGCCCCGACGATGGCGATCTCTGTCTCATGCATGGCCTCACTCCCCTTTCTTGCCCTGGGTTGGCTCGGCTCCCCAGTGACCCAACCCGCTCTGGGTCTCAATGACCATGCCGTCGCACGCGGCAGTGACGCAAGTACGAACGTTGGGGCGGCCATCAACCACCATGACGCAGTCGGTACAACGGCCCAGAGCACAAAACACCCCCCGTGGCTCATTGCGCTTGGTCGTGGTGCGGAAGACACGGCGTCCGGCGGCTAGCAGCGCGGTCGCGATCGGTTCTCCCTCAAAGGCCTCGACGGCCTCGCCATCCACCATCAACGTTATCTTTGGCCCCCATTGCGCCTCTCCCAGTATAGGATGCATTTCGATACGCATAGCTCGCTCCTCACCCTTCTTCATCGTCAACCACCCTGTTGGCCAGCACCCGTATAGGTACTGCGCGAACAGGGGGACGGCTCGTATCCGGTTCCACTTCGGATGGGCCCTGGCCGGTTTCTGCGGCCAGAATTCCCATCACCAGATGCCCACAGGTTTTGGCCTGGCACAGGCCCATTCCAGCCCGGGTCTGACGTTTGACCTCTCGCATCAACTTTAGATCGTTCTGCCTGATGGCCTCCTCGATCTCGGCCTTCATGATCTCCTGGCACCGGCAGATGATTAGATCGTCACTCACAGCTCGGCCTCCTGTCTCTTATCACCGCAACGTGCTTGATTGATTGCATTTCCTACCGCCGCGCCCGAAGGGCTGCTGGCCTCCCAACCGGGCCGCGTAACAGAGATGCGGCCAAGATGGCGACTGGAAAGCTCAGTGTCCACTCCGGTCGGGTCCTGCCTTTCTCGTCCCCCGTTCGTCGTAACGCAAGGGATCATAGTCCTCCAGAGGAATGTCGGTCTCTCCCTCCACAATCAGATCGCTGATGATCTTGCCATGAATGGGCGACAGAGTGTTGCCGCTGTGTCCTACGGCGATATAGTAGCCAGGCACGTGGGGGACGGCCCCTATGAAAGGTACGCCGTCCCTGGGCATGGGGCGCAAGCCGGAGAACTGCCTGATGATCGAAAGATCTCGGACCAAGGGCACCATCTTGGATGCATTCTTGGCAATCTTTTCGGCGCCCTCCGGGCTGGTACTCCAGTCAAAGCCGACATCCTCCATCGTTGCCCCCATATAGATATTGCCATCAAAGGACTGCCGTACCGTGGACTGGGCCATGGGCAGAATCGTGGGCACGGCCTCGGAAATGAGCACCTGCCCGCGCTGCGGGTAGAGCCCAATCGTCAGCCCCACCATTTGGGCAACCTGAGCGGCCCATACGCCGGCAGCATTCACCGCACTGCCAGCCTGGATTCGGCCCCGGTCGGTGAACACGCCGGCGACTTGATTTTCCTCGTCCAGGTCAAAGCCCAGGACCTCCGTGTCCCTCATGACCTTGACGCCCTGCCGCTTGCAGCCCCGGAGCAGCGCGTAGGTCCACTTGATGGGATTGCTGTCGCCGTCGTCGGGGCAGTAGAGGGCACCCACAACCCCAGATGAAAGGCCAGGCTGGATATCACGGGCTTCCGGGCCAGAAATCATGTGCCCCCGGAAGTTAGGACTGCGCCGCTGCCGCTCGACGAGAGCTGCCTGAGCCTCATAGTCCTTGTCGGTAAGGACGATCTTGAGGCCACCCAGCCGGTACTCGACGTCTTCATCCAACTCGTCGAGCATCTGCGGCCAGAGCTGGCTGCTGCGCAGGTTCAGCTCCATATAGGTGTGAGGCTCTTTGGCACTTGACCACACCAGGCCAAAGTTGGCCACACTCGACCCGGTGCCCGGGCCACTCTTATCGACCAGGGTGACGTTTTTGCCCCGCTTGGCCAACCAATAGGCGATGGAACAACCTACCGCCCCAGCGCCAACGACTACCACTTCTGTGTTATGTATCGTATTCACTAGCTTACCTCCCCTTGACGCCCAAGATCAGATGGATGGCAGCGAGTCGCCCCCCAGACATTCCAGGGCTCGGATACCCTGACGTCCAGCGTGTCAGCCGCTGGCCTTTGCCTGCTGGCAGAACTCGCCTGGGTCTTTTCCATCTCGTATGCCGACTGTTTTATCTTACTCAGCGCAAATTGTCGCGATAGATCCGACCCTCCTCATCACCAACAGAAGCTTGTGCTGAATGGCGGTAATATCATCCAGTGAATCATGGTACGGTTGCCGCTGATCGCCGCCACAAGCTAAGCACCACCATCCATGACATATTCGATCATCTCGGTCGCGGATAGACCCTTGAGTCCCATCTTGTCGGCGGTGCGTCCCTCGGCCCACCAGTCTCTATCGTTCACTACGCATGCTACGCCGACAAGGGCATCAATGGCCGGGGTAGCAACTCCCAGCTCCCGGCCAATAGAGGCCATGGGCACCAGCCCAAAGGGCACATCTTCGGTGATGTACCGGTGCTCGATGGATCGCGGGCCCTTGGAGGGGCCATGCACCGGGGATGTGCTCACCGCCTCATAGACGGTCTCCCCAGCCATACCCTGGTGCCCATAGAACGTTAGGAGCCAATCCAGCAAGGTAGTGGGTGGCAGATGCAACTGGCTCAGGATCTCAACGCGCTCCCGGTCCATGGCTTCCATCATCCGGCAGACAGCGGGGCTGAGGCCCTCAAAAAAGAAACCCCATTCCTCTTTGGAAAGCTCCACCAGGCCCAGGTTCAGTAGGACGCCCGGAGGATGTAGCATGTGATTGGAATTGTTCAAACCCGTTTCGAGAACGTGTCGCGCAGCCTCGAACTGGGGGAACAGTTCTCGGAGGGCACCAACGACTCGCTCTGTGTCCCTGGCCGGGAATGCGGCGACAGGCATACTCTGCTTCAGGCCCCGCACCCAGACGCCGGCCGGTCCATCTTTGCGACAGGCAAAGAGGCATGATGCCGCCTCGGCCACTAGCGGCCGTTGTTCCGTTCCGCTGCACCTAACCGATTGCGCGAACTCCAGGGCACCTCCGCAATTCCCGGGCATAAGCAACACGATCTGATCGTCGACGAGGTGCGGTGCCATCAGTTCCGCCATCCGCTCATGGCCATAGGCAGGCACACAGACAAACACGATCGGCGCATCAGCCAGTGCCTCAGCAGCGTCCGTAGTCACCATGTCCAGTTCGGCGAGTCCCTCGCCAGTAACACCCCTGATCTTGATACCACCCTGCTCGATCACCGGCTCGACGCTCGCCGCAAACTCGGGCGCCTCGGACAGGGCCACCTCGAACCCCCGCAGCGTAAGGGTAGCTGCCAGGCCAAACGCTGTGTTGCCGCCGCCTACCACTGTAGCTTTCACATTGCCTCCTAAACCCGTTTTCCGTTCTCGACGACGATGGTCCCACCAACCAGGACCATCTCCACCTCGGATAGCCGCTCAGAGTCGGTGACCACCAGGTCAGCAATCTTATCGCGGGCGATGAGGCCCCGCTCCGGGGCAAGTGCAGGAAAGACGTCGACGACCTGGGAGGTACCGGAAGCGATCAGTTCCGGCAGGCTCGCAGCCCCGACCCTGGCAGCGTTTTCCACCCCAACCAGGGGGTTGTCAAAGTGGCCGGCGGCATAGTCGGTGGACAGCAGGTCCACCAAGCCCTGACGATAGAATTCGTAAAAGAGTTCCTGGCAAACGTCCGAACTCAGCCTCTGCGCGCCCCAAAAGTCCAGGGTGGCCACATCGATGATGGCGCCCCGCTCCCGCAGGGCGCGAGCGTTTTCGAGCGACTCTTCCGGATAAAAGTTCGGATGGTTGGAGTGCCCGGCAACAATCAGATCCCCGCCGGCCTCAGCCACCTTGCGCAAGGTGCGCATCGACTGCGGTGCGTTGTGGAACACCGCTCGTACGTTGTGCTTTTTGGCCTCCGCCCCAGCCTCCTCAAAGCCGGTCAGCGCCGGACCCAGGGAGGGCATCACACAGTTGACGATCAGGTCCCTGCCCTGGGCAACGGTCAGGTCCCCAGCCAGGCCCGTCTCTTCCAGCGCTTTCGCCAATGCCTCTGCGTCAAAGTCAGCGGGATCCGCAAAATGGCCGATGACGGCCTCTTTCAGCTGACGTGCCTGGCCGGCATCAATGGTCTTGCCGGTTGCCTCTTTGACCGCCAGAGGGATAAAGTGGTATTCTTGCCCCCCACCCGCCAGCGTCATGCCACCGCCGACCTCGGCGATAGCGATGGCCCCTGCCTCCAGCTGCTTCTCAACCGACTCGCCCCGGTGCCAGCCGGCAAAGCCGCTGCCGTCCACCACCTGGGCAGCCTCAACATTGGCCAGCGTGTACGACGTGGCAGACTTGACCTGGAGCGGATGGGCTGCCGTTGCCGCCGTCACATCTTCCACGGTGGCAAAGCCACAGATATTGAGGATGGTCGTCGTGCCTCCCACCAGGTGCTTGTCCAAGAAGTACTGGACCCGATCCGCTGACAGTGTCGGCGATGCACTGGGCCACAGCGGGCCATAGTGACAGCCGTGAGTGTGGTGGTTGATCATGCCGGGGATCACAAGCTGTCCGGCACAGTCGATCACACGTTCGACATCCTCCAGTGTGCTCTCCGGTACTGTGGACACGACGTCCACGACGCGCCCGCGCTCGACCAGCACCGACGCTTGCTCCAGGTCGGTGACTCCGTCACCGCTAATGACCCGGGCATCCTTGAGTACAAGCATAAGACAGTCTCCTTTCCGGTCGCCAGATAAGGCGAGGCTCAGCTAAGATAAGAAACCTATCGATTCAGATCGGTTCACCATCCCTGGCAGCGCCACCGGCCAGGCAATGGGCCAACTCGGTGATGTCGGGCATCCCCTCAAGTCGCTCGATCAGGGCATCAAGATGCTCTGCCATCCTCAATCCGACAACAGGCTCGGCCAGAGACAGAAACTTAAGCCGGAAATCAGCGGCGGGCAGAGGGTTTTTGGGATGGCCGCGCGCGTAGGCCACCTCAGCTTCCCGCGAGCATCCATCTACAAGCGATATCTTGACCCGGGCAGGCATGAGTCCCTTGACCTGGCCGACGTCCATACCCGGATCGACCTCGAGGCGGACCCGGTCTGCCAACGACAGGACAACCGGCTCGTGCCAGCGATCAGCCGTGACCCACTCGTAGCCAGAGGGTACGCGGAGCAACTGTACGGCCGCCAGGTAGGGCAGGCTGAACTGGGCATCGGTGAAGGTTTGGGGCCGATAGTCGGCAAAGACGCGGACTTTGGAGGTGGAGTAGATGGATACCGCCCCTATTTCCTCGACTTGGATCTCCCCGGCACGCAAAAGATGATCGATGGCGTCCAGGGCACTGTGGGTGAAGCGACAACAGGGATAGGGTTTGAACGAAGTATCGAGGATGCGGAATTCCTGTCCCAGAGCTTCTGTGAGACGGGTGAAATCGCAATGGTCTGAACCAGCCATCGCCCAGAAGCCGGTCTGGCCCTCCAGGATACGCTGGTTAGCCTCGAGCCCCTCGGCAGCGTACTGGGCGGCCAGCAAGCCACCCATGGTGGCCCAGCCAAAGTTATTCTTGAGTGCCCAGATGGGCCGCTCCTCGTAGAACTTGCCCAGAAAAGGCACTGGAGCGTGGAGGGCAGCCAGGCCAAAGGCCCTCGCGGCCGCGTCCGGATCCAGGCGTAGGATATTCGCCGCTGCGGCGACAGCGCCAAAGACCTGCCAAGTAGCCATGCCGCGTACCTGCCTGCTGCGCGCGGGCGTAGGCTGCCCGGCCCGAGCCACCCGCGAGTAGACGTCGTAGCCCACGACGACGGCGGTGAGGAATTCTTTGCCGCTAGCTCCATGCTGCTCGGCCAAAGCCAGGGCCGAGGGTATCACCGTCGCACCCGGGTGTCCGGGATCTCCATCCGCCATCGTGTCGTCATAGTCGAGCACATTTGCCAATTGGGCATTGATGTGGCCCGCCAGTGGCGGAGATACCCGCCGCCTCGTACCCACAACGGTGGCTAGTCCGTCAGCGGCCATCGACAGGATCACGTCCCGCATCGGAAATGCAGCCGCCATGGAGGAGCCGCCCAGAATGCAGCCCAGGGAATCGCGGATGGCGCATTTGGCTTGCTCAACCACCGCTTTGGGCAAGTCTGTATAAGTTGTCTCGACTGCGTATCGGGCCAGGCGACGCGTCGCGACCAGCCCAGTGTTCTCTATTTCCATAGCCCCGCTGGTCAGCTAATCCACCCGAAACTCTTGTATCCTATCTTCATCAAAGCTTATGCCGTAGCCAGGCTTGTCGGGCGGTGAGATGAAGCCGTCCACAGGCGTCACGGGATCCTTGACCACCTTGTCAAAGACCTTGATCTCGGCAGCCGGGTCAAAATACTCGACAAACAGCGCATTCGGCGTAGCAGCAACTAGATGGGAGTGAAGGTTCCAATTGGCATGCGGCGAGACCTTGAGCTCATAGATGTCGGCCATGTGCGCCACCTTCAACCACTCGGTGATGCCACCGACGACGATGGCATCTGCCTGGATGATGTCGATGGCACCTTCGCGGATCCACTCATGAAAGCCCCACCTGGTATATTCCTGGCCGCCAGTGGCAATGGGCGTACTCACGCTACGCCGGATCTCGGCGTGGGTTCGCAGCTTGTTCAAGGGAGCAGGGCCTTCGATCCAGTAGGGATCAAACTCCTCAAAATGCCTGATGGCAGTGATCGCCTGGTTGGCATCCTCCCACAAATATTCAGCGTCGAGCATCAGATAGGCTTCGTCGCCCAGGACCTTGCGGGCCACCTGGATCCGTTCCATGTCCTGTTTGATGGGCAACATGCCGACCCTCATCTTGACGCCACGAAAGCCTCGCTCGGCCCAGGTCTCCATCTCTGTCTTTAGTTCCTTCAGTCCCTCACCGCGCCGGTAGTAGCCGCCACTCACATAGACCTCGACCTTATCCCGGTATCCGCCCAGGAGCTTGTGAAGGGGAAGACCCGCGCGCTGCCCCTTGATATCCCATAGGGCGATATCGACGGCGCTGATGGCCCGGATCACAGCCCCCTTGCGACCAAACTGCTGCGTACCGTAAAACATGTCCTCCCAGAGCCGCTCGTTGTCAAGGGGATCTTGGCCGAGTAGAAAGGATGTCAAGATCTCACGTGTAATCTGAGAGATGATCCCGGCCGAACCGTAGCCAAAAGTGTGTCCCCAGCCAATGATCCCCTCATTGGTGTGAATCTTGACCAGACTATGATCACGAAAGCCTAGCTCCCTCTTGCCCACCCACACGGGCTTGGGCAGGGGAATGTGGATGGTGATAGCCTCAACCTTTGTGATTCTCATTATGATCTAGCCCTCCAGTGGTACAGCCGACAAATCTTGGGACGGCACCGCTAGTTCCTCCTGCCTCGCAAAGATGGGTCCAGATAGTCGCGCAGGCTGTCGCCCATAAAGTTGGCTGACATCACGATCATCGAGATGGCCATCCCCGGGAAGAGCACGGTCCACCAGGCCAGGCTGATATAGTTGCGCGCATCACTGAGCATGCTTCCCCAGGCTGGTGTGGGCGGACGAATGCCGATGGTCAGGAAGGACAGCGTCCCCTCCAGGATGATGAGGCGCCCTAGCTGGTAACCAGCCACCACCAGGAGCGGCGCAAAGGTATTGGGCAAGATGTGTCGGAAAGCGATGCGCCAGTCGCTGGTTCCCAGCGACTTGGCCGCGGTGACGAACTCTCTTTCTTTCATGGTCAAGGCCTGGCCTCGTGCCACACGCGCAAACTCGACCCAACCCCGGATGGCCACGATGATGATCAGCCCTTGGATGCCCGTGCCGATGAGCGCCGCCCAGACGATGGCCAGCAGGATGTAGGGAAAGCTCAGGTAGGCATCCACAACACGCATCGATATGCGGTCGAACCAACCGCCCCGATAGCCCGCAACCAGACCGATCACGATCCCCACCAAACCGCCCAGGAACAGGCCCATGTAGCCCACCGTCATGGAGGCGCGGGCGCCCCAGACCAGACGGCTCCACACGTCGCGGCCCATGTGATCCGTCCCCAGGAAGTAGCGGTTGCCCTCGTCATCCACGTGACCAGGGGGCTTGTGGCGCAGGCTAAGCTTGTTCTTTGTAGGGTCGTAGCGGGCCACTGACGTGGGCCAAATGGCAAAAAAGGTGAACAACAGGACGATGGTCAGCGACACAAGAAAGGCCATATTGCCGGCTAGCCGCCCGCCCAGCTTGGGCCCCCTTAGCCGGGGCAGCCGCCGGTTTTCCGAGTTTTCTTGCTTGACATCCAGTGTCATCATGGGTGGCGTCTTGTCCCTCAATCAACCCGTATGCGCGGGTCCAGGTAGCCGTACAGAATGTCTACGACCAAGTTTACCAGGGTGACGAATACGGCGGCAACGATGGCACCACCCACCACAACCGGGTAGTCCCGGGCAAAAACTGAATTTACCATAAGATGTCCCAGGCCTGGCCAGGCAAAGATGGGCTCCACCACCACAGCACCCAGGATCAAACCACTGAGGAGAAGCCCGGCCATGGTCAGAACCGGTAGGGAGGCATTCTTGAAAGCATGGCGGATGACCACCACCCTCTCCTTCAGTCCCTTGGCCCGTGCCGTTCGAACATAGTCCTGGTGCAGGATCTCTAGCATCTCTGAGCGAAACAGCCTGAGCAGTACAGCCACCTGGAAAAAGGCCAGGGTCACGATGGGCAGAACAGCGTTCTTGACCCCCAGGCCGGACACAGGGAGTACCTGGAGTCTCACGGCGAAAAACAGCATGAGCAACATGGCCACCCAGAAGCTAGGCATCGACTGGCCAAAGACTGCCACAACACGGATGAGGACATCGAGGGTCGAGTCACGCTTCAGGGCAGCGAGCGTACCCAGGGGAATGGCCACAGTCACTGATATGAAAAGCACTCCCACGGCCAAGACCAGGGTCCAACGAAGCGCACCCAGGAGAAGAGGGAGGAGAGGAGTGGCATAGCGGAAGGACCTGATCGCATCGTTGCGCCAAAAATCCCTCATGAAGAGCAGGTACTGTACATGCAAGGGGCGGTCCAGGCCCAGCCGATGCCGCATCAGCTCGACGTCTTCCATGCTTGCTTCCTCCGGCACCAGGAGAGCAGCCGGGTCCCCAGACACCTGCACGGAGAGGAACACCACAATGCTTACGGCGATGATGGTGACAATTGCCTGAAGCACGCGTTGGATGATGTATCGATTCACTCTCGATCTCCCTGACCTCGGTCTGTCTGGAACTCGAGACTTGGACCGTCCGCTGTGACCTGCCTGCCGTTGTTGCGCTGGGCAATCGAGTTTCGCTCATCCCGCCATTGGATGAGCTAGACTCGATTGCCGCCCCTTCCGACCAGATGGTGGCCGGCTACGCAGATGCTACACTGTAGTTACTTGGCTTCTAGTGATGGGCCATCCTGTTTGGAGAAAAGACTCTCCTCACAGGAGGCCCACCACCATGATGAAGGCACCCACTCCCTTGGCATCGCGCCACTTTCGTGGGCATTGCCTCACTCCAGGCCCCGATGAGGGCCAGACGGCTCCCTCGTCTTGGGCAGAGAGAGGCTCGTTACCTCGGCTTGACGTCGAGGAAGTAGCGGCTCTCAAAGGGATATGGTACCCATTCGACGTCGTTGCTCACGCCGTACAGGTCGACAAAGTTGACTACAAACACCCACGGAGCGTACTCGATGATCATTTCGTCAAGCTCTCTGGCCAGGGCGATCGACTCGGGGCTGCCGCTGGGCAGGGCGTTCAACTCGCTGATCAACTCGTCCCACTCGGGTGGCCCCTGCACGTAGTGACTGCCACGACTGGGTGGATCCTCACGAGTCTGGATCCACAGATTCATGGGATAGTCTGCCCGCATCTGGGTGTTACCAAAACCAACCAGGAACGGGTCGTCTAGTTCCAGTGCCTGAGATCTGGGGAACAATGTGGTACGGCTCTCGGGGATGTACTCCACCTCAAGCCCGATATCCCGCCAATACCCGGCCACGGCCTCGCCCATCTCTTTGTCCATCACATAGCGGTCGTTGGGTGCGTACAGGGTCAACGGGGGGATCTCCACCCCGTCGGCGCGGGCCTCGTCCAGCAACTGTTTGGCTTTCTCCGGGTCATAGGGATAGACCTCCCGGGTGCGGTCAGCCTCAGGGATGATAGGGTTCACAATCCCCACGGGGGCCACAGCGCCAACACCCGCGAAAAGCTGCTCCACCATCTCTTCCTTGTTCACCGCATAGTTGAGCGCCTGGCGCACCCTCTGGTCATTGTATGGAGGCTCTCCCGCGGGCAGGACAACCATGATGTAACGGGCGCTGAGGATAGGCTCGACGCGCACGTCAGGATTTCCCTCTACCTCGGGCACCCAGTCCGCAACCATGAAGGGCAAGACATCAAGCCCGCCGGTGAGGAACTCGCTCTTGCGGGTGAAAGCGTCGGTGATGATGCGCCACTCGATGCGCTCAACACCCGGATCCGGACCCCAGTAGTCGCCAAATCGCTCGCCTACGATGCGCACGTTGGGCGTCCACTCCGCGAACTTGAACGGACCGGTGCCCATGGGCCTTTGAGTGAAATCCTTCCCCACCTTCTCCAGATACTCTTTGGCTGTAATTGCAGTGTATGTCCAGAGGTTAGGCAACGCCGCTGTCCCGGGCTCCGGGAACTTGATCCGGATGGTGTATTCATCCAGAATCTCCATCTCCATTTCGGCGACGACCCCAGCCTGTTTTCGGATGGCCAGTGCTTCGGGATCGAAGCAGGCCTCCAGGCTGGCCACAACGTCCTCTGCCGTCAGCTCGCCGTACTCGGGGTCCTGGAACTTGACTCCCTTGCGCAAGTTGAGGATCCACTCTGTGGGGTCCACCATCTCCCAGTCTTCCACCAGCACACCGTGGATCACGCCCTCCCGGTCGAAGCGGAAGAGGGGCTCGGCAAAGTGCTGCAAAATATCTAGTCCGTCTACCGCGACCCAGTCCCAGCAGTCCAGCACTTGTGGATTACCGAACTGACCCACTTTTAGCTCTTCAATGCGTGTGGCATCCGGAGGAGCTGCGGTTGCGGTCACAACAACTTCCTTGACCACCTCTTTCTCCACGATCTGGGGTGTACCCTCTACAATGACCTCGACCGTCTCCATGACGACGACAGTTTCCTTGACGGTCTGGACTACCGTCTCCACCACCGTCTGCGATTCGGGCGTTGCCCCGCATCCGGCGGCTAGCAGCGTTGTAACTGTCAACAGCACGGCTATCACTACCCGGAGTTTGCCTTTCATCGTTCTTTTCCTCCTTGCACTGGTGAGCAAGCAAGATACCCGCTCATGTTCTGCGATTCCAGTTATGGCGCCCCCAGATCCTGTATCCGGGCTTCTGCGCCTGCTATCGACCCGAACCTTTTGCTCGATAGGCTACACCCCCTTTCTGCTCACCCAAGAGTCTCAGACCTGAAACTTCAGGTTTCAGGCCGTCCTCCCAGGTGTAGGGAAACAACGTCCGCAACCTCCCGAACCTCCTGGCCCAGCCTGCCCAATGGGTCGTGCTGATCCAGACGGGCCTCTGGAATGGTGAGCAACAGAGAGCCAAGCACCTCACCGTAGACGTTAAAGATGGGCGCGCTGACTCCGACACCATCCTCGATATGGTGGCCAAAGCTCACGGCATAGCCTTGGGAGCGAATCGTCTGCAGGGCCTGGCGCAATGCCTCTGGCTCGGTGATCGAATTGGGCGAGTAGCGTCGCAACTCCCCACCAAGGATGCACTCGATCTCGTCCTCAGGCAGCCAAGCCAAGATGGCCAGACCGCTGGAGCCCACATACAGAGGCACTTCCTCCCCCGGGTACAGGAGATATTGGAGCTGTCGCGGGCCGGTAGCTGCATCGAGCAGCATCCGACTATGGCCAGAGCGCACGCAAAGAAAGACGGCCTCGCCCGTTTTCGTCGCAAGCCTCTGCATGGGCTGCCTGGCTGCTTGACCCAGGTTGCTCGATGCCAGCAGGGCTGCCGCGAGGCGGTACAGTTCAAGTCCTGGACCAAAGCCACCCGTCGTCTCATCCTGTTCGAGCAGGCCCAGGTCAGCCAGCGTCTTAAGCAGGCGGTGCGCCGAGCTGGGGCTGATCCCCAGCAATCTGGCTGACTCACGGGTACCAAGGGCCTGCTGCGCAAAGACCACTTGCTGAATTAGCTGGACAGCGCGTTCGACCGTCTGTAGGTTCGAGCTTTCTGCAACCTCTACTTGCATCACCAGTAGGCCAATCCTGCCTGCTCCAGGACCCAGATCCTGACGGACCCAGGCCAACACATCCAGTACAAGTATGAATGGGGGAAAGAATGATCAGAGAGACAATCTGTTCCGCTGGCTGGAACAGTGTGCCGGAAGACAGAAACAGTATACAGCAGGTTAGCAGTCTTGTCAAGTGGAGATCTCTGGCATTTCATCTCCCCTGGAATCATCGTAGCACTGCATTGACAGGTGCACGGGGGGCAAGTATAATCGGCTGATGTAGGGTCTTGTAAGCATCGACCCCTTAATTCACAGGGAGGGTTTTGGGATGGCGAAAAAGATACACTGGCATATGATGAGCTGGCAGGAGATTCGCGAGGCACAGAAGGACAATCCCGTCATCCTCATTCCGGCCGGAACGGTGGAGACACAGGGTCCATATACCTACACGGGGCTTGAGTGTGTGGTTCCGCAGAGGCTGGGCGAGGCGGTGGCGCGCCAGACGAATGCCCTGGTCACACCAACGATTCCATTCGGCTACTCGGCGCTGTTCCAGGACTTTCCCGGTACGATATCGTTGCGTCCGGAAGTGGTCAGCGCCGTCTATGAAGATGTGGTACGTTCGATTGTGAAGCATGGTTTTGACCATCTTCTCTTCCTGGCCATGCACGTGCCCAATCAGCCCATGATGGAGCAGGTCGCCCACAAGCTGCGCGACGAACTGGGCGTGCTGATCGCCTGGATCAATCCGGGCAGGCTGGCCCCGGCTATCATGAAAGAGGTCTCGCCTGACTATGACGCGGCGCGCGGCCATGGCGCCGATCCGGGCCTCTCTCTGGCGCTGTATCTCGAGCCGGACATGGTTGATCTTTCACAGGCAGTACCCAACGAGTTCAGCCGAGAGTTCCTGGATCTGCCGATTCCGGTGGGGAGTATGACTCCCAGCTTTCAGGGTTTCCCTCTCAACATGCCCCTCCGGATGCAGGATATCTCCCCAGAGAGTGGGGGTACCGGCGATCCGACCTACGCCACCGCAGAGCAAGGGGAAGCAATGTTCTCGAGGATGGTCGCCCACATCACGGGGTTGGTGGAAGAGTTCGCTGCCAGAGATACCCGGGTCTAGGCGCCAGCACGAGCGCTGGCATCACGATGGCTCAGGCCCGCAGTGAGCGTACCTGGTCGACGAGCCTGGAAGCTCGCTTGCTGGTACGGGGATCGAGTTCTAGAAGCACAGACGAGACTATTTGTGAGAGGGTCTCGCCTGCCGTTCGAAGCGCAACTGCCCAGCTAGGCCAGATACAGATCTGACCTTGCAGCGCGACCCTGCCGCTATTGGGTCAAGATCACCCTGATCTCGGCCTCTTCCTCAGACGCCAGCGGCCAGTCGCCTGCTTTGGCGTTGCTCAGGACCTGTTCCAGCTTGGTCACGCCTGAAATGACAGAGCAGACTTGTGGCTGAGCCAAGAGCCAGGCTTGAGCCAGCTCATTCAGACCCCTCCCCCGCTCCCGCGCCCAGACCTCCAGGCGCTCAATCTTGTCATAGAAGGCGTCGACCATAAAGCCCTGCACCATCTCTACCGTCTCGCCCCGCGACCCTGGAGGCGCGGGCTGTCCGCGCCGATACTTGCCGGTCAGGTATCCACCGGCAAGGGGGTAGTAGGGTACAAAGCCAACCTTGTGCGCAGCGCAATAGGGCAAGACATCGCGCTCCGGCTCGCGCCGGAGCAGGTTGTATTCCGATTGGATGGCCACAACTGGCGTCCAGCCCCGTACCTCGCTGAGCAGATTGGCCTGGGCCAATTGCCACGAGGTGTAGGTCGAGACTCCTACGTAGCGGATTTTGCCCATCCGCACCAGATCATCCAGGGCACGAAGCGTCTCCTGAAGAGGCGTATGAGGGTCCCAACGGTGCACGTAGTAGAGATCGATGTGATCGCTTTGCAGGCGGCGCAGGCTATCCTCGACAGCGTTCATCATGTGGTAGCGGGACGCCCCCCGGTCATTCGGGCCATCGCCCACAGGCATTGAGAACTTGCTGGCGACCACGAATCGGTCCCGACGTCCCCGTAGCGCAACGCCCAATGCCTCCTCGGACCGACCGCCCTGGTAGCGATTGGCTGTGTCGATATGGTTTATGCCCAGCTCGAGCGCCGCATCGATCACACTGCTGACCTCTGTCTGGGGTACCTTGGCCGAACCAAAGCGGTTTGTTCCCAGGCCAATGACGGACACGCGTACTCCAGAACTTCCAAGTTGACGATATTCCATCCTCCGCTCCTTCAAGAACCGATCGCTGCACGAAACCTCGTCCAGCTTATTGGTACAACTCCCAGTTAAGTCCGAGGAGACAACACAGCGGGCCTGGGTCGCTTTCCCGTTCCCATTGTAGCCCAGGAAGGACTGGTTGGCAACTTGCATGGGAGTACCTTCTCCTTGACAGCCAGCCCTATCCATGATATACTGATGCTAGATT
>CAWANP010000008.1:0-188110 GCA_963783445.1 uncultured Chloroflexia bacterium
TGGCGGATATGGGTTCCACCAGGTTCTAGAGCCAGCAATTCGGGGCTGTCGAGGCCCGGATGCACCGCCCACTCACTCAAACCAACGGGCAACTCGTGTAGAAGTTGAACATAGTGAGCAGCTTTATTGACCGGATCAAGGAGGTAGCTGTCCAAAACATCATGATCGTTGGTGGGTAAACCCTGGCTTTGTACTTTTTCGATCCAGGGTCGTCCGGAAACTCGGAGTGCCAATCCATATTCTCTTGCCAGTCTCAGCATCACACGAGAAATATCCTCCCTACCGCCGATACGCAGAGAATGCCAGTCCAGGTGCGTAGGCTGAAGCCCCGCAGCCAGCACGACCTGTATCTGCGCCCTGAATTCCATCTCCAGTTGATCGAGCCTGACCTTGGCCAGGAATTCGGGCATGTGCTCAAAGTCGTAGAAATACCGCGCCTGCCCCGGCAGGTACTTGTCGAGCAGGGAGGGCACCTTTTCTCTGGCAATCACCGGTCCCCAACGGTTATCGGCCGAATCAGAGATGGCCGTGAGGTGAATGCCAAAGGGTATTTCCGGATTGTCTGTGAGGAAATGCGTGGCGTGTAACATTGAAGTACACGGGACCATCAGGCTGGTGGAGCGGACGATGCCCTCTTTCAACGTGCGGAAGATGGCTTCATTCACCGCATGGCACATTCCGAAATCGTCGGCGTTGACTATCAAGAGACGAGCATCGGCCGGATACCCCAGTAGTTGGTTCGTTTGGTCGTTCGGCACCATGCTCGTCTTCTTGTCCAACCTACCCTGGGTCTCGCTCGAATCCAAAGTCCAGTGGAATGGACTCCACCGTTGAAAGATCCCACTCTTCGTAGATCTTTGGAACATCATCGAGCAGGCGTTTGGTGTATGCCTCTTTCGGATGCAGAATCACCTCATCGGCAGAACCGTATTCAACTATCTTCCCATGCTCCATAATGTATACGCTGTCAGAAAGATAATACGCCAAGCCCATATCATGAGTGATGAAAATAACTGTCATCCCAATTTCGTCACGCAATTGCATCAGCATATCCAGGATGGTCGCGCGTGAACAGGCATCGATCATTGAGGTTGGCTCATCGGCCAGCAAGATCTTTGGCTTTAGCAGGAAAATCCGGGCAATCATTAAACGCTGCTGCTGTCCGCCGGAAAGCTCAAAAGGATACTTGTTGGTCAATTCCTCGAACTTTAGGTTGACAAAGCTGCACGCCTCGGCCATCATCTCTGTTTTTACCGCACGCGGAAGCTTTCGGCCGCCACGCAAGCGAATACAATCCAAGAGTACGGAATCAACCTTGTTAAATGTGTTGTAGGAACTGTACGGATCCTGAAAGATCGCCTGTATTTGTTTCCAGTATTCCCGTTTCTTCTTTTGAGTCCTGATATCACGCTTCTTCCCCTCGAAGTATATAACGCCCTCAGTAGGCTTGATTAATCCCAAAAGCATCTTTGCCAAAGTAGTCTTTCCACTGCCTGATTCGCCCACGATCGAGATGACTTCGCCCTCGTGGAAATCGAAATCTACATGATCGACGGCAACCGTTCTCGTGCGGCCAAACCCAAATACCTTGGTAAGGCCTGTCCCGCTCAAGCATGGGCGTTTTTCACCGGGCATTTTGACTAGCCTCCCTTGAGTAGAACTCCCTCAGTGTCTTTTCCGGCAGGATGCAGCGGTAAGTACGACCAGGACCTGCACCGTAAAGAGGGACAGAAGTCACCTTGCACTCTGGCATAACATATTTGCATCGTTCGGCAAAGCGGCAACCCTCCGGCGGCTCTTTCAGGTTAGGTGGCACCCCAGGTATGGCCGTCAGTTTGATATCCCGCAGACCTTCTTCAGGCACGATGATCGAGCCCATGAGGCCCTTCGCATAAGGATGGAGCGGATCAAACACGGCTTCTTTGGCCGAGGCCTTCTCCACGATCTGCCCTGCGTACATGACCATGATGTCATCGGTGACGTTATAAAGGAGAGGGAGCTCATGCGTGATGAAGATCAGGGATTTGATGAAACCGTTTTCTATCAAACCCTTGAGCATCTTGATGACCATCTTCTGTGTAGTAACATCCAGTGCGGAGGAAGGCTCGTCGGCAATTAGCACCTTTGGAGAGAGAATCACCGACACGGCGATCACCGTGCGCTGTTTCATACCGCCTGAAAGCTCGACAGGGTATTTGTGCAGTACCTCTTCTGGAAGCCCCAGGAGTAGAAAGTTTGCTCTGGCAAGGTCATAGATGAACTTTTTGTTTTCGGTTGGATCATGCGCTAGAACAACATCTTCAATAAAGTTGATGATCTTCTGGGTGGGGTTGAGCGCGTTCATCGCGGCCTGGGGGATATAGGCAATCTCCGTCCCCAATATCGATTTGCGAATGTCATCAGGGCGCATTCCAGAGATATTTTGCCCGTCGATGATGATCTCTCCACCCGTATAGTGCAGCGGAGGAAAGTAATACCCCATCAGGCTGAGGGCCAGGGTCGACTTTCCGCAGCCGGATTCTCCCGCAATTCCCAGCGATTTGCCTTCCTCGAGCTTCAGAGAAACGTGGTCCACCGCGTAAATATCTTCCTGATACCGGGTGATATATTTTGTTGTTAGGTCTTTGACCTCCAAGATTACGTTTGACATCTCAAACACCTAGTCCCTCAATGCTGGGTTGAATACCTGGTCGAGACCTGTATTCATCAAATTCAGCGAAAACGATATCAGAGCTATGGTGATGATCACGGGAAAGTAGGCCCACCACTGTCCCAGGATGTGCGCCTGGTAGATCATAGCCCAGTTCATCATCAGACCCAAGGTTGGCACATCCGTAGTTCTAGGTCCCAACCCAAGGATCGACAATGCGGCCTCCGCCAGGATGGCCGCGGAAATTTGCAGGATCAGCGCCATAACGACATACGAAGCGATATAGGGCAGAACATCGCGGAGGATGATGTGAAAGACCGAGTGCCCAGATAGTTTCGACAGGTTGACATGGTCTCGATTACGCAGAGAAATCACTTGCGCCCGCACGGCCCTAGTTGTCCATACCCAGGAGGTAAACCCGATCACCACCGCGATGGTGACCGCGCCGCGTTGTTCCTGCCCGATGCTGAAGGAGATCAAGATCAACAAGACAAAGGAAGGGATAACGGTAAAGAGATTTGTGACGAACATAATGCTGTCATCCACCAGGCCGCCGACATACCCGGCCAACAATCCCAGGGTCAAACCGATCCCGGTTGCAATGATACCGGCGACAAAACCGATTAGCAGCGATACGCCAGTGGCTCGAACCAGCTCCGTCAATACATCCCGGCCAAAGTTATCAGTTCCAAGCGGTAACACGCGTACATTCGGAACCTGGCTGACAACAGCATAATCAGACTGTTCGATGATACCTCTCTCCTCCAGGGCACCCGTATCTGGGTTTTTTGCTGCAATGATCAACCCTTCGGTTGACAGGATTCCATCAAGTGAGGCATCGAGCCTGATATAGTAATTCCTCTTGGCATTTGTCATTCCAGGAATTTTCTTCTTGGGATCAAAATTGTTCAACCACAGATCCAAAAGTTCTTGGGTGTCCGTGGTATCGATCTCGTTTTCAGGAATCCCAGATGCCACGAGCCATTCCTTCATGGCAAGGCGGTCCTCCTCGGTCAGCTTGCTGGCAAGTCGCTTGGCAGCGGCATCATCCAAATTGAGGGTATAGTGAGTGGTGGAACCGATGCTGTCAAATACACTCACATAGATCCCGGGAGGAAAGAAAGTACCCTGGCCGATCATCTCCAGTGGCGGATTTCTTACAATCAGCGGATAGACGATGACGATCAGCAATATGACCATAAAAATGAAAAAACCAACAACAAATTTTCCAGAGTGAAAGACCTGTCGAAGCGTATGTTTCATAACAGTATCTCTCCTCAATCCTCAGACTGCGCCGCTCTAATGCGCGGGTCAATAAAACCATAAAGGATTTCGATGGTGAATGTGGCGATCAGTACCATCAACGTGATGATCAAGGTAGTCGCTGAGATCAGCGGGTAATCCTGCCCCAGTACAGCGGTCAGGATGGTGGAACCAAGCCCCGGGTAACTAAAGATGATCTCTGCCACCAGCGCGCCGCCGACCATGACTCCTATCGACAGCGCCAAACCGGTTACCTGCGGAAGCATGGCATTCCGAAATACATAGCGGAGGATCTTCTGGTCTTTGATCCCCATGAAACGGGCGTATTTTACATAGTCCGCGTTCAGCTCATAGATAGCCATGGAGCGCATGCCAATTGCCTGGCCGCCGATGATGATCAACACGATCGACCAGAATGGCAATTGGTAATGGACAATCACGGACCAGATAAACTCTAGGCTAAAATTGGGGATCATGTCATATCCATATCCACCAGAGGTTGGGAACCATTCCCGGTTGACTGCAAACACAACCAACAGAATAACAGCCATGCCAAAGGCCGGCAAACTACTCAGAAAAATGCTGGCGGGCATGAGGATTTTGTCAAAGCCGCTCTTGCGATAAGCCGCCAAAGCGCCAAGGAAGTTGCCGATCAGCCAGCCGACGAGGATCGCCGGTAACTGCAGAATCAGCGTCCACCAAATGGAAGATCCGATAACATCTGCCACCGTTCTAGGATATTGGCTGAAAGAGTACCCAAAATCACCCTGCGCCACATTCCTCACATAGAGGTAAAATTGTTCGTGCATGGGTTTGTTGGTGCCAAACAACTCTGTGTATTGCTCGTAAATCGCTTGAACCCCGGTCGCATTGCTCATGCCTTGGGCCATCCTGGCGACGATGGCTGCCACAGGATCTCCCGGCATCAAGCGAGGCAGGAAAAAATTCAGCAGGAAGGCGGTAACGAAAGTGACCGAGAACCAGCCCAGCTTGTTAAGGAAATATCTTCGATATCCTTTCAACGCAACACCTCCCTAGCCCCTCTTTAGTAAACAGCCATGTTCCGTGGTCAACGGAACATGGCTGTTTTGTTGCAGGATGCGTTACGGATTAACCAACTCTAGGTTATACAGGCCCGCGATACTCCATCCGTCAGTCAGGTTCAGTGGTGGAACCGGCGGATCGGTACCATCATCCTGGTGAGGGAAGTTGGTCCAAACCGTCTCGTTCACAGCATGGAACGATTGGGGGCGGTACATGAGCGTGAAGGAGGGAATCTCGGTCAGGTACATCCTGACCAATTCCGTGTACGTTTCCTTCAGTTTGTCAGGATCGGTTTCACCGGGGATCGTCTGGATCAAGGCATCCACCTCAGGATTACTGTACTGACCCCAGTTGCCGTTCCAGTTGCTCGCCATACCGATGAACTCAGAGCTGAGTAGCTTGCGGATACGTCCCCACGGCTGGGTGGGGCCAGCACCGTCACTCCACATCATAAAGATGTCATAGCCCTCGGGCAGAGGTGCATCCGACTTTGTGACGACGGTCTGGTAGACGGACCACTCAGGGTAGTTGGACGTGATATCAATGCCGATTTCCTTTCCAGCGGCAGCAACCACTTCGATCGCCGCCTGCCAGTCGGACCAGCCATTGGGGCAGGTGGCTACGTAGCTAAGGTTTTGACCGTCGTATTCACGCCAGCCATCGCCATCGGAATCGACAATGCCGGCTTCATCCAGAAGGGCCTTGGCGCCTTCGATATCGTTGCCAGCCCACTGCAGGTCGGCCACCGCATCGTGATCGTACAGGGCCTGTTCACCTGGGGTCGGGTTCATGAGTGAGCGCGGAACCTGGTCGAAGGTAGCCGATTGGTTGGTCATGGCGTTGGCAATGATGGTGGGATAGTCAACCGCAATGGCGATGGCCTTGCGCACCGCAGGCTGGTCTAACCCAGGGGAATTCAGGTTGTAGAAGGCGGTTGGTAGGCTGGCGCCAATGCCATAAGGAGCCTCGGGCAGGTAGGTGGAGATGGGCAGCCCATAGTTGAGCCAAAGAAGTTGAATATTGGAATTGAACTGCTGGCTGACATCCACTTCACCTTTTGCCAAAGCCACAGAACCGGCGGCGTTGTCCTTAAAGATCGTATGCGCCAGGTACTTTGGAACAGGCAGCTTGCCCCACATGCTGGCGTCCTGGCCCCAGTAGTTGTCATCGCGAACGTAAACAACCTTTGAATCGTCCGCGAAGAATTTGTAGTAGGGCCCGGAGGCAACAACGTCCTCCGCGGGATCAGCCAATAGCTCGGTGGGATCACCGCCGACGCGCTCTTCGAGTGTCTCGGTCCAGGCCTTCTGGTTGACATAGTTGGTACTCACGTAAGCAGCGACGAGCAGAGGATTGACTGCCTTGCCGCTCTCATCCAGTTTGGCCTTGATCACAACCGTCTGATCATCAACGGCTACGATGTCTTCGATGTAATCTATGTTGGCAGCACCGGTAGGGGTATTGTACTTGACGTGGGTGGCCCAGGTATAGGCGACATCCTCCGCGGTCACCGGGGTGCCGTCGCTCCATTTTGCGGCCTCTTTGATCTTGAAGGTGATCTCGGTCCGATCATCGTTCCACGTATAGTCACCATCAGCCAATAGCGGATACTGCTTGCCATCGAGCATATTGTACAGGTAGGGGCTTTCGAACATGATCACGCGGGCGTTGTCCTGCTGGGCGATAGCCATGGCATTGTTGTTGCTGTTGGAGTAGGGATTCCAACCCACGACCGGACCCCACTGTTGACCATTAGAGTACAGGGTTTCGTTGCGGGGCAGAGAAGTAGGATCTTCCTCCACGACCGGCGTGACCTCAACCTCAACGGTCTCGATGACGGTGACTTCCTTCTCGACCTCGACCTCAACAGTCTCGACGACGGTCACCTCTTTCTCGACCTCGACCTCAACAGTCTCCACGACGGTGACTTCCTTCTCGACCTCCACCGTCTGGACGACGGTCTCGGGCTCAGGTGCTGGGCCGCAGGCCGCGGCCAGGAGCCCAAGCATGCTCAAAACGATCAGAATAGATAGTGTCTTGGAACGCATTTTCTTTTCCTCCTTCATGGATTCATCTCACTGGGATTTTCTCTCAATCCTACCAACAACAGATCTTGCGATTCGCTCTCGTGATCACCTCCTTTTCGCTGAAAACGACCGAACATTCGGTATTGCATCCACCCTCACCCGGCTCCATGGGCTGTCTTTTCAGCTTTTCTCCCTCCTTTCATTCCTCCGAATTCCCTTTGATATACTCGACGAGCTCACCCACCTGCGCGTAGGCTAGGCAGGTGACGGTATCGGCAGCCCCGTAGTAGATGGCGATGCGGCCTGACTCTGCATCGGTCAGGGCTGCGCAGGGAAAGACGACGTTAGGCACATCGCCGACACATTCATAGATCTCCTGGGGGGAGAGCAGATAAGGCGCCGCTCGGTGCATCACCTTCCAGGGCTCATCAAGGTCGAGCAAGGCCGCGCCCATGCTATAGACGAAACCGTTGCACGATGTCAGCACACCGTGGTAGATCATCAGCCAGCCTTCGCGCGTCTCGATGGGCGTCGGACCGGCGCCGATCTTGGTGCTCTGCCAGGTCCACGACTTGGGCGCCATCACATGGCGGTGACGTCCCCAGTGGCACATGTCAGGGCTTTCGCTATAAAAGATATCACCAAAGGGTGTGTGCCCCGTGTCACTGGGACGGCTGAGCATGGCATACTTGCCATTGATCTTTCGCGGGAAGAGAACGCCATTCCGATTGAAGGGCAGGAAGGCATTCTCCAGTTGGTAAAAGTCCTCGAAATCTTGGGTATATCCAACGCCGATGGTCGGGCCATGATAGCCGTTGCACCAGGTCACATAATAGCGATCCTCGATCCAGCAGACACGGGGATCATACTGATGCTCGAATGGCTTGAGCTCGGGGACGTCAGTAATCAATTCAAGCGGGTCTTCAGTGATATCCCATTCAAAGCCGTCCATGCTCCTGCCACTATGAATCCGCATTTCGCGTACCCTGTTGTCCACGCGAAAGACCCCGGCGAACCCATCCTCAAAGGGGACCACAGCGCTGTTAAATATGCTATTGGAGCAAGGGATCAGGTCACGCAGGATAATGGGGTTGCGGCTTGAGCGCCACACCACATCGGCGCAGCCTCGCGGCCTCTCCTCCCATGGTATGTTGGGCAGTACCGTCTCTGTTGTGGCTACCATCATGCTCCAGTCTTGCATGTGAGTCGGTCTTCCTCCCGTGTGATGGTGGTTTGTCGCCTCTGGCCCTTCGGCTGGACTGGGCAGACCGAGGCCCGCTCGACCAGTCGTGGGCGCACCACTGCTGTGACTGGGCTCGCTCCAGGATGGTTGACGCGGTTGATGAGAACGTGGACCGCCAGCCGGCCCATGCCCACCTTGTCCACGTGCATCGTAGTCAGGGCGGGTATAGTAGAGGCCGCCAAATCGACATTGTCGAAGCCGATAATAGAGAGATCGTCGGGCACCCGTCGTCCGAGTTCCCGCGCCACATCAATGACCGTCAGGGCCAACTCGTCGTTGACGCCAAACACCGCCGTGATCTGGGGATTGCGGCGCAGCAGATCCGCCGCCGCTTCCGCGACTCGCGGGGTGTCGATGAGGTGGCCCTTGGCCAGATAGCGATGGGAGATGCCATTGTCTTTGAGCGCCCGGGCATACCCGTTCTGGCGCTCCTGAATGCTCGGATAGGCATGGGGGTGACAGCCGACCAGGCCGATGTGGCGGTGACCACGTTCAACGAGGTAAGTGACGGCCTCGTAAGCCCCCTTGAAGTTGTCGGACACCACCGCGTCGTAGATATCATGGCTGGCATAGGCGTCCACCAGGACAGTGGGCGTCGCGTGGCGGTCGATCACCTGGGCGAGGGGCTGATTCAGGAACGCGCCTACGAGGAGCAAACCATCGACCGTACCATCGTCCGTCAAGACGCGAGGCAGTTCAAGGGGATAGCTGTCCTGATCCACGGTCATGGTAGCGTAGAGCAGGTTGATCTGGCGCTTGCGGCAAGATTCTTCGATGCCGGCCAGCACGTGGGAGTAGAATTGGTTGGCCTGGGGGATGCGCTCTGGTTCCGCCTTGAAGATCAGGCCAATGTTTGTTGGAACCGATGAATAGGCTGCCATCGGACTCTTGAGGATGTAGCCGAGGTCCCTGGCGACGTCGAGCACCCGCTGCCGTGTTACAGCACCAACCCCCGCCTTATCCCGCAAGACGAGCGATACCGTAGACAGGGAAACACCGCTCTGCCCTGCAACCTCAGCCATCGTGACCCGATCAGTGGACGGCATCCTTCGCCTCACATCTACTCAAGTGTTTACTAGAATTCTACTAAACATTACCACCGTCTGCCCCAGTTGTCAAACGCCCGATCGCCGTTGCCAACGGGGAGGATCCATACAGCCAGCGCAATTCATCCTCATAGCAAAGCCCCACATGACTCCCGCACTACCAGTTTTGCAGGCAGCACAATCCTGTGGGCAGGCGCGGGTTCCTCTGGAGGGTTCTCCAGCAGGCTCAGCAGCAGATCGGCGGCCATCGATCCCATCTGCTCGATGGGTTGGCGCACGGTTGTCAGCGCCGGCTGCAAGGCCGAGGCTACAGGGAGATCGTCGAATCCGACAAGAGCCACGTCCTCGGGGACGCGCAAGTCCGCTTCCCGGATTACTTTCAGCGCGCCCAAAGCCATGATGTCACTGGCGGCAAAGATGGCGGTGACCGATCGGGACAGGAGACGCCGCGCCGCCGCTGCGCCGCTTGCCTCGGTGAAATTACCTTCAACGACCAGGGCTTCATCCACTGGCAGACGCTGTGATTCCAGGGCCTGCTGGTATCCGGTCAACCGGTCCTCAGCGCTGGTCATGTTCAGGGGGCCCGTGATCGTGGCGATGCGGCTGTGGCCCAGACGAGCAAGATGTTCGACCGCCATCCGCGCTGCAGCGACGTTGTCGATGTCTACATAGCCAACCCGGTCATCCGGATGGCGCCCCACCATGACAAGGGGAACACTATCATGCAAGAGCCTTGCGATGAGCGGGTCGTCCGCTCGCGTCGAGGCCACCACCACACCTTCCAAGTGACCACTGCGGACGACACGCCGGTACATTTCCTCCGGCCCCACCGGATCGTTGAACAGAGAAAGCATGAGGTAATAGCGCTGGGAATTGCAGGTTTGGGTGATTCCACACAACAAGTGAGCGAAAAAGGGATCAGTGAACAGGGTAGTTACTGCTTCAGGGATGATCACACCGACAATGCGGGTACGGCGCGTGACCAAGCTTCGGGCAGCAGCATGAGGCTGATACCCCGCCTTGCGGACGACCTGCCAGACGCGCTCCCGGACCGGCTCACGGACATTGGGGTGATCATTGACTACACGAGAGACGGTCGAGCGCGAGACACCGGCTAGTTTGGCAATCTCTTCAAGGGTAGGCGATCCGTTCACCCTGCACTCTCCTATTGGGAGCGCTCTCAAAGGATTTCCCAGAAACTCCATCCTGTAGCGTCAATACGGGCGATCTCAGTGTAGTTTTGGGAGCGCTCTCAAGACACAGTATATCACAGTCGAGATGATTTGTCAAGGGGGTGTGGAAAAAAGTTCGACAGATCTATCCCAGAACGACTTCTACCTGGTTCTGATCACCAAGCCTATCGACCGGTATCAGGTTGCCCGCCAGCGGTTCGCCGTTCAAGGTCAGCGTCTTGACGCCACGGCACACGCCGTCCGGGTTCTTCACCTCTATGTGGATCGTCCGGTCCCGGAAGCGGCGCGTAGCCATGAATCCAGGCCAGGTACTGGGGATACAAGGGTCAATGCGCAGGCCATCCAGTTCAGCCTGCAACCCCAGAATGTACTGGGTGGCGCTGTAGTAGGCCCAGGCTGCCGCACCGGTCAACCACGAAGTGCGGGTATTGCCCGGACGAGGTGAATAGGTCGAGTAGGTAGTCTGCCCCTGGACGTAGGGCTCGATCTGGCGGATCTCGGCACGGTCATTGTAGGCAGCCGGCATAGCGGCGCGATAGTATTCATAGGCACGATCCCCGTTGCCCAACATGCACTCAGCCATCACTCCCCAGCCCTGGGTATGGTTAAAGATACCGGCGTTCTCTTTGATGCCAGGGTTAAAGACCACGGCTCGCATCACATCGATGGGAGTTTTGACAAAGGGCGGCGCACAGAGCATCAGGCCGTAGGGGGTGGCCAGGTGCTCCTGGACAATCTCCATGCAGCGGGATACCTGTTCAGGCGTAGCTGCGCCGCTGATCACGGCCCAGAGCTGGGTATTCAGGTAAACCTGTCCCTCCTCATGCTCGCGCGTCCCATAGACCGTCCCATCCTGGCCGATGGCCCAAATGAACCAATCTCCATCCCAGCCGCAGGCCTGGATGCTGGCGTCCAGGACCTCTCGTTGAGCAAGCGCCCAGGCTTTCTCCTCCGGCTTGTCCAGCAACCCGGCGATCTCGGCATAGATCGTCAAGCCCAACCGCACCTGAAAGGCGACAAAGAGACTTTCTCCGTAATAACCGAGCCGGAGGCAGTCGTTCCAGTCGGCGGACAGGCCACAGGGCAATCCATGCTTGCCGGTACGCTCCAGGTTGAATTCCAGGGCACGGCGCAAATGACCCAGGACAGAGGCTTCGCTCCGATCGGCGTAGGGTAGTACCTTGTTGTAGAACGCCATGTCGCCGGTTTCACCTACATAGGCCGGAATTGCGTTAAAGAACCACAGACAGTCATCAGAGCGATACTCTTCGGGATCGGGGCCGGGCTCGTGGCCGGGCTGATGCTCGAAGGGCCGAACGACCGGCATAGCCCCACCGTTGGACAATTGGCCCGTCAGCAGCAATTCCAGGCGCTCCCGGGCCTCGCTGGGAATGGCTGCGACCACCCCCACAATGTCCTGTACCGAGTCGCGGAATCCTAATCCATCCCGCTCGCCATTGTAGGTCAGGCTGGCAGCCCGCGACCAAGCGAAGGTGATCAGAGAGTTATAGGGTCCCCAGACATTGATGGTATGGTTCAGATCTTCATCCGGTGTCTGTACCACCAAACTGCCCAACCTGGTATGCCACATGTCCTTGAGTTTTCCCAATTCAGCCCCGGCCCGCTCCAACGAACCATACTCGGCCACCGTACGTTTGCCCACCGTGTACGCATCACCGATACCCAGCATGACAAGTAGCTCGCGGCTTTCACCTGGCTCAAGGATCAGGTCAGCTTGGAGGCTGCCGCAGGCATTATCGCCGTAGGCGTTGCTGTTGGTGCAGTGGCCCTGTTCAACCACCAGCGGATTGTGATAGCTGCGGTATGGACCGAGAAAGGCGTCGCGACTCGTATCGTGCCCGACCAGAGTCGCGCCGGCCAACGCCATCCAGGTATGGCGAGCAAGATCGTGGACAAAGAACCCATCTTCATCCGGGGTCAGGTTATCCTGAATGGCAATGCGCAGCAATCCATCGCTCAACTCTCCACGTACGATAAAGAGCGAGTACTGCAAATTGACGCGATCCTGGTAGGTATCCCACTGGTTGGTGAATTCGCAGAAGGTGAAAGCCGAAATCTCACGCGGCAGGTTGCTCTCATTGGTGATCTTTAGCCGCCAGTACTCGAAGGTTTGCCCCAGCGGGACAAAATAGGTGACCTCGCTGGCGATCCCCGCATAGCACGATTCGAACACGCTATAGGCCATGCCGTGACGGCAGGTGGACTGATACTGGTTGAGCGGCTTGCCGACGGGCTGCCAGGAAGTCGACCAGTAATCGCCAGTCTCGCGGTCGCGCAAGTAAAAGTAGCGTCCAGGCTGGTCCATGGGTACGCTGTTGAAACGCAGGCGCAAGAAACGCCCGCGTGCTCCCGACTGATAGAAACCATAGCCTCCCGCATTGTTCGTGATGATGGCTCCATACTCGGTGGAGCCCAGGTAGTTGCTCCATGATTGAGGGGTATCCGGTCGGGTGATGACGTACTCGCGGTTCTCATCGTCGAAAAAGCCATAGCGCATGAGGCTACCTCAAGAGTGAAAGGTTGATTCAGACCCCTATTATAACCTGAACCGATTGGATCTGTCCATCTCGCTCGGTGACCGGTATGGGGGCTGAGCAAAAGCACAGTCGTGAGCTTTGACGACTCGCTCATCACCTCGTTGCAGGAGCGTACCAGCAACGACTGCGCATAGGGTCAGGCCCGCGTTCGTTTTTGACGAAAGGCCCCTTCTACATTACAATAGGACGCTGTGTGCAAGGTGCGCGCAGGCTCTGAACCCAACCTGAGAGCAACCTGCGGCTTGCTCATCGATACGACATTGTGGTGTGGGAGACATAGTATGGAACGAGTTGAATTGAAAGCACAAAGCCGGGCAATCACCGGCAAGAAGGTGAAGCAGCTGAGGGAACAATTTCTGATCCCCGCTGTTATTTACGGGCCAGACACGCTGTCCAAGAGCATCCAGATAGAGGAGCGCGAACTGTCAAGAGCACTGCAGCAGGCAGGCTCGACGGCACTGATCGATCTAAAGATCGACAACACGGGCAAAGCCAATGTCGTTCTTGCCCGCGATATCCAGCGTGACATTCTCACCAGCCGCTTCCAGCACGTTGACTTTTATGTGGTCCGGCTCACAGAGAAGGTAAGAACGTCCCCTCCTCTGGAGCTCGTGGGCGAATCACCACTTGTCAAGGCGGGAGCTGCGGTTTTGGTTCAGATTCTGAATCAGGTGGAAGTCGAGTGCTTGCCAACCGATCTTGTCAACTCAATTCCGGTAGACATTTCGGTGCTGGAACACCTGGATGACAGCATCAATATCAGCGACCTGGTTGTCCCACCAGGCATCACCATTTTGGCCGATCCAGACGACACTGTCGCCAGCGTGGTACCGCCGCGCGCGGTGCTTGCGGAAGAGGTTGAGGAAGTCGAGATGGAAGAGGGTGAGATGGAAGGCGTCATCGGACTTGATGCCGAGGGCGAGGAAGTAGCTGAAGACTGAGCTTTGAGTGGATGCTAGAAAGGATCACGCCAGGGCTGCCGTGGCGTGGTCCTTTTTCTTTGTCACCAAGGAGTAGTCCGTGGAGATTGTCGTAGCCATGACAGGCGCTTCCGGAGCGGTTATCGGCGTCCGGCTGCTGGAAGCGCTGGACGAACAGGGTGACCACACCGTCCACCTGATCGTCTCGCACGGGGCACGTGCCGTGCTTGCACATGAAATCGGGCACGACCCGAGTTTACCAGCGACCCATCGCTGGAGCGCGGACGATCTGACTGCACCCATTGCCAGTTCATCCCGCGGCCCAGAGGCGATGGTCATAGCACCTTGCTCCATGAAGACCCTGTCAGCCGTCGCCCACGGATACGCCAGCGATCTCATCGTCCGTACTGCCGAGGTCATGCTGCGCTTAAACCGGCTGCTTGTGCTCATGCCCCGCGAGACGCCTCTGTCTTTGCCTGCCATCGAAAACATGCGCCTGGCCAAGCTGGCAGGGGCCATCATCCTGCCCCCTGTGGTAGCCTATTATCCCCAACCACAAACGGTAGAGGAGATGACCGATTTTTTCGCGGGCAAGGTACTCGACGTCTTGGGCCTTCGGCACAGCCTGTATCGACGGTGGAGGGAGTAGCCATGAACTTGAGGGAGTTCCTGACCTGGTCGCGGGGCAAGGCCCAGTTGACGACCATCCCCCAGCCGGTCGACCCGCACCTGGAGATGGCCCGTGTCATCCACGCCATGGAAGGCCGGCCACTGCTATTCACCGATCCACTGCGGCCTGGCTGGCAGGTGGCAACAGGAGTCTGTGCCAGACGGGAGCACTTTGCCTGGGCGCTGGGCTGCGACGTGGCTGGCATCGTACCCCAATTGGCCGAAGCCCTGAATCATCCCACCGAGCCCCCCTTGGTAGCAGATGCACCTTGCCAGGAGATCGTGGACCACGAGCCCGACCTGGACACCCTCCCCCTTCTCCGGCACCTGCCCGGTGATGGTGGTCCCTACATTACCTCTGGCATTGCGGTCATCCGCGATCCTGACTATGGCCGCAACGTCAGCTTTCACCGCTTGATGCAGGTTGGCCCCCGAGCCTTTACCGCCCGCATCGTCGAGGGTCGGGGAACAGATACGGCCTGGCGCAAGGCTTTGGCTGCCGGACAGGATCTGGAGGTAGCCGTTTGCCTGGGCGTGCCCATCCACGTTCTGCTGGCGGCGGCCATGAGCCCAGCCAAAGGGGTGGACGAATTGTGCCTTGCCCATGCCCTGGCCCAGGCACCCCTGGTTCGCTGTGCAACGGTGGATCTGGAGGTGCCAGCCGAGTGCGAGGTCATTCTGGAGGGACGGATCACCGGGCGTGAGGCCGACGAGGGACCGTTCATCGACCTGACCGAAACCTGGGACGTGATCCGCCATCAGCCGATCATCGAGATCGATTGCATGACCCACCGGCAGTCACCCATCTATCACGCCCTGCTGCCTGGGGGGCTGGAACACAAGCTGCTGATGGGCTTGCCCCGAGAGCCCACCATCTTTCGAGCAGTGGCAGAGGTGGTCGACTGCCTGAATGTGAGCATCACACCCGGTGGGATGAGCTGGCTCCACGCCGTGGTGCAGATTTCCAAGCGCAACCCCGACGACGGCTGGCACGCCATGGAGGCCGCTTTCCGGGGACATGGCTCTCTGAAGCACGTGGTCATCGTAGATGAGGACGTCAATCCCTTCGATCCGGCAGCCGTCGAGTGGGCCATCGCTACGCGCTTCCAGGCAGACCAGGACCTGATGGTTCTTCAGGATCAGCCTAGCAGCAGCCTCGATCCTTCCGCCAATCAGGTACCAGGGCAGAAAGCCCGCTCGGCCAAGATGGGATTGGATGCCACCATACCTTGGGTTGACGGCGCCGGGCGTCCTAGAAGCCTGGCAGAGCGAGATAGCTTCCGCAAGGTACCCTACGATGGCGTGGATCTCTCCAGGTACATTTCAGGCCCGGAGCAAGATTGACGGGAAGGCGCCCCATTCGACCATGATTTCTGTGATGAGAGATTCACATGACGAGCGATAACCCTCGCAAACATGAGACATCAAGACTACTTCTCACGAGCGAGGAACAAGCCATGTGGTCCGGTGAAGCCGGACCGGGCGTGCGAAAGGCTATGGAGATCGTGGTCGCCCTGGGCCAGATCTATGGCGCCGCTGATCTGGTACCGGCGGCCAGTGTTCAGGTATCCGGCGTGAGCTATAAGAACCTGGGCGACGCCGGCCTCGAGTTTCTGGAAGAGTGGGCGTCCCAAGGCGCCCGAGCCCGGGTGCCTGCTACCTTGAATCCAGCCGGCATGGACATGTTTGCATGGCGCAGGCTTGGATTCAGCCAGGGATTCGCCCAGCGGCAGAAGGCCGTCATCGCCGCCTACGAATCCTTGGGCATCGTACCAACCTGCACCTGCACGCCCTACCTGGTAGGCTACAGACCCCAGTTTGGAGAGCATCTGGCCTGGGCCGAATCTTCGGCGGTGAGTTACGCCAACTCTGTCCTGGGTGCACGGACCAATCGCGAAGGGGGACCCAGTGCTCTGGCGGCAGCGATCACCGGGCGGACGGCACGTTACGGCCTTCACCTGGACGTGAACCGGACGGCGACAGCCATCGTCGACGTTCGCTGTGCCGTCACGTCAGATGCCGATCTGGGCGCCCTGGGTTACTTGGTGGGCCAACAGGTCAAGAATGGTGTCCCCTACTTTCGGAATCAGGGTATGGTAGATTGGGTAAACCTCAGGCTGGGGAACTGGGGGTTAAGGACGCTGGGAGCGGCAATGGCTGCCAGTGGCGCAGTTGCCCTGTATCACGTTGAAGGGATAACCCCAGAGGCAACGGCTGGGGGCGTGCTCACACCCGGCGCCCAGACCCTGGTCGTAGACAGCTTGGCTCCCGCCTACGCCCAACTCGACGGCCCCTCCGAGGCGGTGGATCTCGTGAGCCTGGGCTGCCCCCACGCCTCCCTGGGCGAAATTGGGGCCATTGCCGATTACCTGGAGGGGCGGCGGGTCAAGGCTGCCCTTTGGATAACCACGGCGCGAGCCACGCGAGATGCAGCCGACGAGGCCGGATTGGTAGCCCGTATCGAAGCCTCGGGCGGCCGGGTGGTACCCGACACGTGCATGGTGGTTGCTCCCGTAGCCGATCTCGGGTACCGCACACTGGCCACCAATTCGGCCAAAATGGCCTTCTACACACCCTCCCACAGCGGGCTCTCGGTGCGCTTTGG
The DNA here is from genome assembly GCA_963783445.1 of uncultured Chloroflexia bacterium. Taxonomy (GTDB): domain Bacteria; phylum Chloroflexota; class Anaerolineae; order JAAYZQ01; family JAAYZQ01; genus CAWANP01. Next base: position 17,219 of record CAWANP010000008.1, read on the forward strand.
CACCATGGAGCAGTGTCTTGAGGCCGCCAGGACAGGCGCGTGGCCCAGCCTGCGATCTACACATCACGAAACCCGGATCAGGTAGCATGGAACTCACAGGACGGATCATCAAGAACGGAACCGCCAAAGGCATCGCCCTGGTAACATCAGAACCCATCGGATTCCTCGGTGGGATAGACCCGGAGACGGGTCTCGTCATTGAACCTGGGCATCCCCTGGAGCGACAGCTGTGTTGCCGGCCGGGTGCTGGTCTTTCCCACAGGCAAGGGCAGCACGGTAGGCTCGTATACCCTTTATCGCATGGCCAAGGCTGGCACAGCACCGGCTGCCATCATCAACGCCGAAAGCGAAGCAATCGTGGCTGTGGGAGCGATCATCAGCGACATTCCCATGGTAGACCAGGTGGACATCACCCAGATCCGGACCGGCGACCGGGTGTCTGTCGATGGAGATCGCGTGGAAGTAAGCCGATGATCCCAAGCAGTACAGGCCGGCTGGTATTCGTCAAGCTAGGCGGTTCGGTGATCACCGACAAGACTCAGCCCGAGAGGGATCGACCTGAAGTAATCGGCCGCCTCGCAAACGAGGTTGCGCGCGCGCTGGCTCGCCGCCCTGACCTGCAACTGGTGTTGGGACACGGCAGTGGATCATTCGGGCACGTTGTTGCCCAGCACTATGGAACACGCCATGGGGTATGCGGTGAAGCCCAATGGCGGGGCTTTGCCGAGGTAGCATCGGTCGCATCGCTGCTGAATCGCATTGTAACTGAGGAATTCCTGGAGGTTGGCGTTCCAGTTTGGTCGCTCCAGCCATCTGCTATGGCCTGGTGCCGGGCTGGCGAACTGATATCGTTGGCTACAAGGCCCGTAGAACGCGCGCTGTCTTGTGGGTTGGTCCCTCTTTTGTACGGCGACGTGGCCCTGGACGAGGTACAGGGAGGCACGATCATCTCCACCGAGCAGATCTTTGCCTACCTGGCTCGCCAACTCCGCCCGGCCCAGATCGTACTGGTAGGAGAGGTAGATGGTGTATATGACCGGGATCCCTTGCGTGACCCATCAGCCAGCCCCATCCCAGAGATTTCGGCCTCGAACTGGGAAACGGTACGCGGCTCCCTGGGCGGCTCTCATGCCACCGACGTGACTGGCGGGATGCAGGCCAAGGTTGCAGAGATGGTGAGCTTGGTCCAAGAAATACCGGGGCTGACGGTACACCTGATCTCGGGCGAGCGTCGCGGCGCCCTGGAGACGGCCCTGCTTGAACCTGCCAGGGCTGCAGGTGGAACCATGATCCGCTGGAATGGCTAGGTGGGCATCGGAAGGTAATCCAGCTAACTTGCCCATAGACCCAAAAAGTGCTATGATATCGGCAAAGGCTGGCATACAGGAATGTCGAAAGGCAAGACGACCGCGGTCGCAAACCCAAATATCGCTTTCATCAAATACTGGGGCAAGGCCAACGACGCCCTGAACCTGCCTGCGAATCCGTCACTTTCGATGAACCTGGCAGCACTGACGACAGTGACCACCGTCGAGTTTCGGTCGAGATTGTCCAGCGACATGGTGACCATTGATGGACAGCCGGCAACGGGCCAGGCCCTGGAGCGGGTAGTCCAGCACCTTGATCGAGTCCGGACGTTGGCTGGAATCGATGAAAGTGCCCAGGTCGTCAGTCAGAATGACTTTCCGGCTGGGACAGGGTTGGCCTCATCAGCGTCCGCTTTTGCCGCCCTGTCACTGGCAGCGACGCAAGCGGCAGGGATTCGGCTGCACGAAGAAGAGCTGTCGCGCCTGGCGCGACTGGGATCTGGGTCGGCGTGCCGATCGGTTCCGGCAGGCTTTGTCCTATGGGATGGGGATCGCGATGATACATCGTTTGCCCGTCAGGTAGCGCCCCCAGATCACTGGGACTTGTGCGATTTGGTTGCCATTGTCAGCCACCAGCACAAAGGGGTAGGCTCGCACGACGGACACGAGATGGCGCCGACGAGTCCATTCTACGCAGCCCGGTTGAATGCCGTGCCAGGACTGCTGGCAACTGTCCTGTCAGGCATTCAGCAGCGTGATCTTGCGACAATGGGACCCGCCATTGAGGCCGATACCCTGGCCATGCATGGGGTGATGATGACCTCAGCTCCTTCGCTCTTGTACTGGGAAGCCGCGACGGTAGCCGTCCTGCAAGGGGTACGAGCTTGGCGCCAATCAGGTCTGGGCGTATTTTTCACACTGGACGCTGGCCCCAATGTGCACTGCTTCTGTGAAAGATGCGACGTCGCTGAGGTTGAGGCACGATTGCGTGGCCTGCCAGGCATCCAAGAAGTGCTGGTTAGCGGCCCGGGTGGTGGGGTGCGGCCAGTGGAATACCATTTGTTCTAGAAGAGCAAAAGTCATATTTGGAGGATCTCGAGTTGGAGTACAGCGAAAAGGTCATGGACCACTTTATGAACCCCCGCAACGTGGGGGTTATCGAGGATGCTGACGGCGTCGGCCGGACGGGCAACCCGACTTGCGGCGATCTTATGGAGATGTCAATCAAGATCAATGAAAACGTGATCACGGACATCAAGTTTCGGACCTTTGGCTGCGGGGCAGCCATCGCCACCAGCTCGATGGCCACGGAGTTGATCAAGGGCAAAACGATCGACGAAGCACTAGAGATCTCGAATCGGGCCATCGCCGAAGCGCTGGACGGGCTGCCGCCTGTCAAGATGCATTGTTCGGTTCTGGCTGCTGATGCCCTGCGCGCCACGCTGGCCGACTATTATACCCGCCAGGGTCAACTGGAAAAAGCCGCCGAGCTGACAGACGATGAAGTGGCCGAGCCCGTGGATTCGGAGGAAGCGCGCGAGCCACTGCATTGGGACGATTTTTGCAGAATGGTGCGGGCTCTGAACACCGCCTACCCGGATACAGATCCCCTGGACCTGAGCACGACCAAGCTATTCAAGATGGTCCTCAAGCTGCCCGGCTTTGACGACAGTCCGGAGGCGGCCAACGAGGAGCAGTTGGAAAAGCTGCAGATGGCCTGGCACGAGGTTCAGGCTGGTTAGGGAAAGGCTTAGGGAATAGAACTGTGGTAACGGTTCTGTCGCTGGTAGTGGCACTGAGTGTCGTGGTATTTGTGCATGAACTGGGACACCTGCTCGCTGCCAAGCGCGCAAAGGTGGTGGTCGAGGAATTTGGCTTCGGCTATCCACCCCGCGTGTTTACCTTTTGGCATAGCGAAGGTGATATTGTCATCGGCGGGAGAAAAATCGTGATCCCCCGTGAAGTTCAAGTTGCCCAAAGGCTTGCAGGCTCGGTCTCTCGTGGTCTACCGAGACGGGAACCGACAAAAGGGCCGAGAGGTGTTGACCCACGTTGAGAAGGTTGAACCCGAGGATGCAGCCATCGAATCGGCCAGCTATGTCGAACTGCTGGATCCCGGCACACTCTACTCTCTCAATGCCATCCCCTTTGGGGGCTTTGCCCGCATGCTGGGCGAGGAGGATCCGACCTTCCCTGGCAGCCTGGCCAGCAAGAGCAAGATCACGCGGATTGTGGTACTGGCTGCCGGGGCAGGCATGAATCTGTTGACTGGCCGTGGTCTTTTTTGCCCTGGCACTCCGTTTGGGCGCACCGGCTGTCGCGGAGCCAGAGAATGCAGTGGTGAACGCTGTAGCTCCAGGCTCGCCTGCCGAGGCTTCAGGGTTGCTGCCCGAGGGACGTGATCCTGCGCGCCGATGATCGGGAGATCTGAGAGATCACAGACCTGCAGGAGCATCTCAGAGCCCACCTGGGGGAGCCTGTGTCGCTGACGGTAAAGCGGGACGACGAGACACTAGCAGATCACGTCATACCCCGCATCACCCCGCCAGAGGGCGAGGGACCGATGGGCATCAGCCTGACCCCACGCATGACCGTCAAGAACGTATCCGTGGCCGAAGCCCTCTGGCTGGGGATTAAACAAACAGCAGGCTACATCGGCTTCATCATCACCCTTCCCATCCAGATGTCAAGGGGTCTGATCCCAGCCGACCTGGCCCGGCCCGTGGGCCCAGTGGGAGTGGGGCGGCTGGTGGGCGATGCAGTACAGTACTCGCTCGACTAGCGGCTGGTGGTTTCCGGTGATGCAGATGATGGGTACCCTGAGCGTGGCTCTGGCAGTTACCAATCTGCTGCCGCTGCCTGCGCTGGATGGCGGGCGCATTCTCTTTGTCATTGTCGAAGGAATCCGTGGCCGCCGCATGGACCCGGCCAAAGAGGGCCTGGTACACCTTATTGGCATGTTGTTGCTGGTAGGCCTGATGCTATTCATTACCTGGCAGGATCTGATCAACCCTGTGCCCTCTTTGGACTGGGGCAGTTTCTTCTAGCTCACAGCGTCCGGGACTGTAGCATGCATCTCACATCACAAAACGTGTCGTTCTAGTGGAGTCCAGCTCGCTGGCGACGAGGCAGTCCATTGAAAAAGTGTAGCCGTTGTGGCACCGAGGTCCAGACTGGACAACTCGTCTGTTCCCATTGTGGCAAGCCCCAGCGACGCCCCCGGAGCATTCGCTGCCGGCACTGTGGCACAGTCAGTAGCCGGGCTTTTGAGGTGTGTCCCAGTTGCGGCGAAACCCTGCGGCATGACTGGCTCCGGCCGCTGGCAATCGTAGCCGCCATCGCCATCATGATCGCGGTTGGGCTCTTGGTGATCCCCTGGTTGCAGCAGAGTCTGGAAGGCTTCCAGCCGCCATTGGCCGTGAGCACCGTTCAAGCAGTCGCCAGCGAGGTACCGGTTTTCGTCCTCGTCGAGGTGCCGACTCTCACGCCCACGCCGACACTGACAAGCAGCCCCACACCCACCAACACCCCCACGACAACGCCAACTCCCAGCTTGACACCTACCCTGACACCGTCGGCTACCCCAACCGAAACGCCTACACCTACGCTGACCTGGACACCCACGCCCACGGTCACACGCGTGCGGCCCTCAGCGGTTCCGACAGAAACCCCGAGACCCGCGCCAACCGTCGCCCCGCCAACACCGCTCAGGCCTGAAGATGGCGCCTTGTTCAGCGGAGAAAACGCCAAGATCGAGTTGGCGTGGACCAGCGGACACACGCTGAGGCCCAATGAATGCTTCCTGGTGACGGTTCGCTGGACCGAGGGAGGGGCTCGGACAAGCACACAAGTATGCGTACAGGCAACTTCCTGGTTCGTGGATGGGTCACTCCATCTTCGGGCTGATCAGGAGACCGATCGGGTCTACGGTTGGAGGGTACAGCTTGCCCGGGAGGAAACGGGCGAGAACGGCCAAGAGACTTTTGCTCCTTTTAGTCCTTCAGGCGAGGAACGTTCCTTCCACTGGCAGTAGGCGCCTTCTGGCTCAAATTGCAGGGAACAAAACAGCAGCCCCGCTTTCAGATGATTTCTGCCTGATACGGGGCTGCTGTTTGTGTTTGTACTGGAAAGCGCTACGGCATCATTGGGCCCGGGTTATATCTCGCGAACGTCAATGATCTCGGCCCCTTCAATCTGGGACAGGCTGGAAAGCAATACCTCGCGATCCACATTCCTGACCTTGACAACCAGGCCAGCTTTGATGGGGTCTTGGGCCAGAAAAGCTCCGCAGGCGACAATATTGCCGCCTTGCCCGGCCACAGCCTGGGCAACCAGGGCCAGCTCACCTTCCCGATTTGGTACCTCCAGGGTAATGCGCAAGCCTTTCTGCCGGGCGGCAAACAATTCCATGAAAGTCCGGAATACATCACTTTCGGTGACAATACCTACCAGTCTTCCGTCCCGCAGCACAGGTAGACAGCCGATCTTGTGATCCAGCATCAAGTGGGCTGCTTCCTCGATGGGAGTATCCTCCGAGGTGGTAATCACGGTTTTCACCATGACTTCCTTCACCTTGACTTTGGTCAAGAGGGAATGAATCTCCCACACACTCAGCAAAGTTGCCTCTGATGGCCCGGCCTTTAGCAGGTCATCTTCGGTGACAAGGCCCACCATCTTGCCCGTCTTGTCCACTACCGGGAGATGCCGGATACTCTGCTGCTGCATATATTGGTGCGCGCCCGATAGAGATTCACCTGCTGAGACGGTCAGAGGATGTTTGATCATTCGGTCCTTAACTAACATTGTCTGTATCCCCCTATTCTACAAGGCTGAACTTCAGTACTATTGTAAGGCCAAGGCTACAATATGTCAAATGCTTAGCGCGTCTGGAGTTGAGGCTTATTCTAATCTCACAGAGGCTACACCAGCGAACTAGTTGAGCACACGTTTTATCCTGTGCGGCTGGGTCCACATCCCATACTTGATGTCCTACAAGAAACCCCGCTGGCGACCGAAACCGGCCTCAGCGGGGTTTATGACTTTCCGTTCAGGACAAGAGCCCACACCACCTCTGGTACCTACAGAACAGGTCTCCAAACAGTGGGCTCAACCGACGCTAGCCAGTACGTGCCTACCTGGCGCACTCCAATCTGATGGCATCCAGGTTGACGTCTAGCTCTTTTCCTACCGTACCCCATTTCTTCCAGGCGCGGATGAAGATAGTGATTTTGCCCGACGGAGCCAAAAAAGTCGTGCTGTAGTTCTGCATGGCCCCTGGCGCCTCACGGGGGTACACCCCTTCCCACGGAAGGGTGACCCAGTTGTTCACGTGTTGCCAATTGGTGCTTCCGTTGGCAGTGTAACCCCACTGGACACGGTAGGCATCGTCATCGCGATCCTCGTCCTCAGCCAGCGCCCGCAACATACCGCTCATGGACAGCTTGTACTTTGCCCCGGGGACCAGCCCGTGCACGGTCTGGAAGATACCGGCGTAGCGATCGGGATCTGAACCATCTCGGCAGAGCGTGGTCTTGCAGAAGCTGGCGATTTCGATCAACTGCGAGTGCTTTCCCTGAGCAACCACTGGCGCCCAGGTTTCATCGTAGAAACCATAGGTCACCTCGCCACCATTCTGGAAGGCGCCCCACTTGTTGCCCACATCTCCGTTTGCTACTCGATGGAAGCCATTCTCAAAGCCGCCGTTCTGCAGGAAAGGCCTGTCTACACACTTGGCGTGAGGAATGTACTTGCAATGTCCCGCCGCATCGCATACGATGGTATACCCACCCGCAGGCGGCATGCTTGCAGCTGGCTTGCCTGCTGGCGGCTTGGCTGCTGGCGGCTTGCCTGCTGGCGGCTTGGGCGCCGGCTTCACGCACTTTGTCGGGACCTTGAGCTTCTGGCCAACATAGACTTTGTTGGCATTCTTGAGCCCATTGGCCTTGGTAATGGCCTTTATGGTGGTACCATACCGCTGAGCGATGATCTTTACGTATTCTCCGCGCTTTACGACAACGACTTTCGTGCAGGCATAGGTACTCCCACTTGACGAGGATGCTGGCTTGGCTGCAGCGCTACTCTTCTTGGGAATGCACAAGCGCTGACCACGATAGACCAAGTTTGCGTTTTTTATGTTGTTGGCGCGCACAATGGAAGACGCGCTGACTCCATACTTGCGAGCAATCTGGGTCAAGTTCTGACCGCGTGACACCTTGTGCCAGGTCTTGCAGGTAGCAGCAGAGGCGCTGCCAGACGCAGTTGCTGGCAGGACAAATACGGACAGCAGAGCGATGAGGACCAACACAGAAATCATACGGCTTTTCATCGGTTTAACTCCTTTCGGCACCAAAAGGGCTTAGAAACTCAGATTCCGATTTACCATATTATACTGCAAAACTTTTTGTTTGTCAAGTCGCTCCCTGGGTGTTTCTCGTGTTGTTAATCTTTATCTACCGATTACCTAGCTTCTAATCACATCACAACGGTTTTCAAAATTTTATTCTTGTATCAATCCGATATTAACGCAAATCAAGTGTTTCTTCATGTTAGTGGCGTCCAACCAGAGAATTCTCGGATACAGAGAGGAAGAACATCAAACGGCCGCCCCCTATTCGTCACAGGGGCGGCCGCCGTATTCGTTGGGTACCGCAAGTGTCGCGGTGAGACCAGGCCGGGTCGAGGCCTGCGTCACGCAGCAACTAGAGAGGAGTTGGCGCCTCTGCGTCACTCAGATCCACCACCGAGTCATACGATCCGTATGGATTCTCCTTGTGATCGTCGGCGTGCCAGTCGTTGAGCCACTCCTTGCCATCTACCAGATAGCGAAAGCGATACTGCTGTCCCTCACTCAACTGGACGGTCACCCGCCAATTGGCATCGGATCGGGTACGGGTCATGGGCGTGGCGGTGGTGTCCCAATCATTGAATTCACCTACCAGATTGACACGCTCGGCCCACATGGTCGAAGGCAACTCAAAAGTAACCGCTACAACCCCATCTTTGCCAACTGGCCCCTTGGTGATCATGGCTTTCCCTCTGTCTGCGTAGTAGGCTGAGAGCCATTATAGCGCAATTGACAGAATGTGTCAATTCGGGGGATTGACCCCTAGGAGAATCGGATGTACAATAGTCAGGATATCAGATTAGCAAAGCCAGGTATGACTCGCTATGCTTGCGCGGAGAGACACTCATGGTCGAGACCCACAGGATCTCAGTACAGAAGCCTGGTGCCCTGGAACAGGCTGCAGAACGACTGTGCCAAGGGGATCTGGTTGCCTTTCCTACGGACACCGTCTATGGTGTCGGGACCCACGGATTCCTGGAGCATGCGGTTGCACGCCTGTACAGCGTAAAGCGACGACCAGCGCAGCTGCCAATCCCTCTCTTGCTGTCAGAAGCAGGTGATATGGATACTGTCTGTACGGGAATACCTCCAGTAGCATGGCAGCTCGCTGAGCATTTTTGGCCAGGCGGCCTCAGCCTGGTACTGTACCGGGCGAGCGCTGTACCTGATGCCGTGACTGCTGGGGGCCCAACGGTGGCTGTACGCGTGCCCGGCCATCCTTTTGTCCAAGCGCTCTGCTGCCAAGTGGGCGCCCCCCTGGCAGCCACGAGCGCCAATCTGCACGGCCAGCCGCCCCCCATCACTGCCGACGAAGTGCAGGTCATGCTAGGGGGGCGCATCCCTCTCCTGCTCGATGGCGGGGCCTGCTCGGGTGGTATGGCATCCACCGTGCTGGACCTGACCGTGTGGCCACCGGCAATCTTGCGAGCTGGTCCGGTGGAGGCAGATCAGTTGGCCAGCCTCGTGCCTTTGGCGCTCACCAAACCATCCGGTTTGGCCAAGGAGGCGCCACAACTCTGATTGACGCTCCCTCCAGATCGTGCTATAATGCCCCCGCGCGATGCAATACACGCCCAACAGAGGGATTACTCGCCCAGGAGGCAAAACGTGTCATGTCACGGGCTCGGTGCGCAGAACTAGATGCTCATCGGCATTGATGCCAGCCGATCGACGGCTGGGCAGCGCACAGGTACTGAGAACTATTCCCTTTACCTGATCAGGGAACTTCTTGCCTCGACGAAAGGGCATCGATTCAGGCTCTATTTCAATCAGGCGCCGCCCCCTGGTCTATTTCCGGACAAAACAGAGTACAGGGTAATCCCTTTCACCCGGTTATGGACCCACCTACGTCTCTCATGGGAGATGTTCAGGCATGCACCGGATCTACTCTTTGTCCCATCGCACGTACTGCCGCTCGTCCATCCCCAGTGCAGTGTCGTCACAGTCCACGACCTGGGATATCTCTACTATCCGGAGGCGCACACCCTATCCCAGAACGCCTACCTGCGTTGGTCTACACGCTTCAATGCCCGCTCTGCCGCCGCTGTGCTGGCTGACTCGGAAGCTACGCGCCAAGATCTTGTGCGTCATTACCAAATCCCTAAGGAAAAGATCAGCGTCGTCTATCCCGGTCGGGACGAGACTTTGCTTCGCATCTGCGATCCGGCTGCCCTTGCCGGCGTTCGCGCTCGCTACGGCCTGAACGAAGCGTACCTCCTTTACGTTGGCACCCTTCACCCACGCAAGAACCTGGTCCGCCTCGTCCAGGCATTCAGCCTCCTTGTCCAATCCCCGGCCTCCAATGCTCAGTCGCTGATCCCCAATCTCCAATTGGTTCTGGCCGGGCAGAAGGGCTGGCTCTACGACGAGGTATTTGCCCTGGTCCGGAAACTGGGCCTGAGGGATCGGGTGCATCTGACCGGCTACGTACCCGAGGCTGACCTCGCTGCCCTGCTGAGCGGGGCACGGGCCTTTGTCTATCCCTCTCTATACGAGGGCTTTGGCTTCCCGGTCCTGGAATCGATGGCCTGCGGCACGCCAGTCATCTGCTCCAATGTCTCGTCCCTGCCCGAGGTGGCCGGGGATGCCGCGATCCAGGTGGATCCTCTGGATGTGGAGGCATTGGCCCAAGCACTGTACCACGTCATATCAGACGATGGGCTTTGTCGCGAACTGGTGGAGCGCGGCTACCGGCAAGTCCAGCGCTTCTCCTGGCAGCGCTGCACCCGGGAGACGATGCAGGTGTTCGAGGAAGCGGCCAGAACCAGTGGAGACAGGGCATGAACAGGGTTGAGATCCTGGGCGTGGGCGTGGACAATGCAGGCTACACCGAGCTTTTGGACCACGTGGACGCCTATATCGCCAGCGGCCAGCCCCATCAGATCGTCACGCTCAACACAGAGATGCTGGTCGCGACCCACAGCGACCCGGCATTCCGCCAGATACTGAATAGGGCCGACCTGGTCGTGGCCGACGCCGTGGGATTGGTTCTGGCCGCCCGCTTGCTCGGCCATTCCCTGGGGGAGCGGGTGACCGGCTCCGACGGCATCCACCGGCTTTCGGCCCACTGCGCCCGGTGGGGTTACCGGCCATTTTTCCTGGGGGCTGCGCCAGGTGTTGCCGAGGTCGTCGCCGAACGGCTGGCGGCGGCCAATCCAGGCTTGGAGGTGGCCGGCACCTTTGCTGGCACCCCGCGCGGCGAGGACGAAGACGAGGTCATTGCTCAGGTACGCGCCACGGCGCCGGATCTGCTCTTCGTAGCCTATGGCGTCCCGGCTGAGGAAAAGTGGATTGCCCGCAACCAGGATCGCTTGGGCGTGCCGGTCATGATCGGAGTGGGTGGCAGCTTTGATTTTGTAGCTGGCGTCACCAAAAGAGCGCCCGCTTGGATGCGCCGGCTAGGTATGGAATGGCTCTACCGCTTGATCCGCGAGCCATGGCGCTGGCGGCGCCAGTTGGCGCTACCCCGCTTCCTGACATTGGTACTCAGACAGCGGTGGATGCAGCTACGGGGAACCGAATTGAATTCCGGCAATCAAAATAACTCGAGTTCTTTGGAGGAACAGGAATGAAGGCAAGCGAAATCTGGAAGCTAGCAGAAGCGAATCGCCAGGGCCTGGTGTCCTTTGCTCAGAAACTGATCCAAACACCAAGCCTATCTGGCCAGGAAGGCGACTTGGCTGCGCTGGTAGAGGCCGAAATGAGGCTCCTGGACTACGATAAGGTCTGGGTGGACGAGGCAGGCAATGTCATCGGCCGTATCCCTGGCAGCGGGGGACCGTCGTTGATGTTCAACGCGCACATGGACCAAGTGGATGCTGGCGACCCGACCCGCTGGCCCCATCCACCATTCGGTGGCGAGATCTATGACGGCGAGCTGTGGGGCCGGGGCGCGGCTGATATGCAGGGCGCCCTGGCGGCGATGGTCTATGCCGGGGGTCTGATCAAACAACTGGGGGCCAGCCCACCGGGTGACGTATACGTGAGCGCGGTCGTCCAGGAAGAGGTGGGCGGTCTGGGAGCACGGCATCTGGCCCGAACCCTGCCCGTGGACAGGGCTATCGTCGGAGAGGCGAGCGGCAACCACCTGCGCCGCGGGCACCGGGGCAGGATAGAGCTGCTGGCCCACTTTGAGGGACGGTCGGTTCACGCCTCCATGCCAGACCTGGGCATCAATCCGCACTTTTCGATGATGCACTTTGTGGAGAAACTGCGATCCCTGCACATGGCCTCGGACCCGGTCTATGGCGCCTCAACGGTGGCTCCAACACGCGTAGTTAGTGAACCAGGAAGCGCCAACGTGACCCCTGGTGAGATCCGCCTTGTGCTTGACTGGCGTAACATCCCCGGTGAAGGGCCAGCGGAAATCCTGGGCAAATTGGAGGCTCCGCTCGCTCGCAGCCTGGAGTCCGGCTGCCAGGGTCGGGTCGAGGTCACCACCAAGGAATTAACCACCTACACCGGCTTTCAGATGACCTTTCCCGACACCTTTCCCTCTTTTACTACAGATGCCGACCATCCCTGGTTGGCCGCGGCGCAAGAGACATTGACGACGGCACTAGGTCGTGAAATAGAGGTGGACGTCTGGCGCTTTGCCACCGACGGCGGCCACTTTGCTGCCGCAGGTACCACCGTTCTCGGGTTTGGCCCCGGGGTCGATACGGTGGTCCACACGGTAGAAGAGCGGATATCTCTGGACCAACTCGTGGAGAACGCGGTAGGCTGTGTGGCTTTGGCCATGGCAGGCTGAGAGTGGAATGCTGCCACCTATCAGCAATCAGCCCCTGAGATGCGGCAAATGGAAGCTGATGGCTGATAGCTGGCAGATAGCCGCTGATAGCAGATTCTTGGAGGAGAGACGTGACAACAGAGTACGACATGTTTGCCGATGTGTATGACTTGCAGTATGGAACCACCACGATGGACCTGGACTTCTATCTCGAGGAGGCCAGGGCTGCGCAGCCGCCGGTGCTGGAACTGGCCTGTGGTACCGGCCGGGTCACGCTGCCCATTGCCCAGGCTGGAGTGCCGATTGTTGGGGTAGACAGCTCGGTGCGGATGCTGGATAAGGGCCAGGCAAAGGCCAGGGAGTTGGGTGATCTGCCGGTACGCTGGCTGCAAGCCGACATGCGCAGCTTTTGCCTGGAGGAACGTTTTGGCCTGGCCATTATCCCCGCCCGGTCGTTCCTTCACCTACTCAACCCCGACGATCAGATCCAGGTCCTCACGAACATCGGCGAGCATCTGGCTCCTGGTGGCCGGCTGGCTCTGAATCTGTTCATCCCCGACCTGAGAAGGATAGCCGAGCACACGACCACGACCCAACAAGGGCTCAGCTACTTGCAGGAGATCAGCGATGCGACCCGCGGTACCCGCGTGGCCGTCTGGGCGAGCCACCGCTACGAGATCCACCAACAGCGCATCCGCGTGCAATACCGCTACGAAGAACTGGATGGCGAAGGCTTGGTGACGAGCACGCGCTACCGCAGTTTCACCCTATGCTACATTTGGCCGCGGGAGATGGAACACCTGCTGGCCCGCTGCGGCTTTGAGGTTGAGGCGGTCTATGGCTGGTTCGACCGGCGCCCTCTGGATGAACACAGCGGCGAGCAAGTTTGGGTCGCAAGGCGGTGACATGGGAAAACATCTCAAAGTTATCATTGATTTCGATGGCACACTGACCGCTGAGGAGACACAGGTCGCGGAATTGGCCGCGAGGTCGCTGGATACGCTGGCACAAGAGATCATCCGGGTATCACGGCAGACCTTGGCTGACGATTATCAAGAGACACAGGAACGGCTACTGAGAGAGCCGCACCGCTACTTCTGGGAAGTCCATGGGTTGGTAGCCTCCTACTGTGACGAAGGCGCCTTTATCCTCAATACGACGACGCTACAAACTATGCTACGCGAAAACCCGGTCTATGCCAAGGCCATCGCCGCCGCCTACCCACAGGCCGAATACGACCCTGTCGTTGACTGTACCAACCATCTCTTTCATCATCACACGGCGGAATTGCTGCCTCAATTTCGCCCGGCGGCTCGCGACGTATTGATCGGGCTGGCCGAACACCCCGGCCGTACGCCCATCATCCTCACCAATTCGCTGGGCGACAAGGTGCACAAGCAACTGAAGACGATTGGACTCGCGGAGGAAGTAGCGGTACTGGGTGATACCCGCCAGTACGAAATGGCCCCCGGGTGGCCGCATCGCTTCCGTCATCCAGAACTGGGCGAGATCCAGGTCTGGCCCGTGGACGAGCTGCATGCCGTGGACCTGCGCCGTCCGGCCTACTATCAGGCTCTGGTCCAAGCAGCGGCTGACGACGGCTCCGGCCGGCTGCATTTGGCGGTGGTCGCCGACACCTTTTCCCTGCCGGGGGCGATGCCACTGATGCTGGGCATCCCCTTCTTCCTACTACGCACACCCTACACCCCAGCCTGGTGCGCTCGTGTCGTAGCGCAGCATCCCCTGGGTCATGTCCTGGACGACCTGGCCGAATTGCCTACGGAGCTGGACCGGTTCTCGCCGCCGGTCCTTGGTTCAGACCTACCTTAGCTAACCATTCTCAGTAGCCCACAACAAGGGTTTGTCGTGGGCGCTTCTGAGTACGAAGCGCTCACGTGTGTATTGATGCATGGCCCACATTGCTTGGGTTCCGCAAGGACCTGTGGTACAATCCCCTGCACCTCGGTCCCGAGGGCAGATGTGGCAGATAGCTAGCGCCCTTGCGGGTAGGTATCTAGGAGATAGAGATTGTACTGTATCCAGTGTGGTGCCAAGCTGACAGAGAAGCAACTCGATGGCCGGCTGCGACCGGTCTGTCCGGCGTGCGGCCATGTCGCTTACCAACAGCTCAAGGTCGGCGCCGGCGTACTGGTGGAACAGGAGGGAGCGTTGCTCCTGGTACAACGCTCGCCGGAGAACAAGGCATTCCCCGGAGCCTGGAACCTGCCCGCTGGCTACTGTGAGGCCGATGAGCCTCCGCTCATCGCCGCTGCTCACGAGGCTGCTGAGGAAAGCGGCCTCCAGGTTCAGGTAGGCCGCCTGGTCGACGTCTACTACTTTGATGATGACCCGCGGGGCAACGGCCTGCTAGTGGTCTATGAAGCCAAAGTCGCAGGCGGCGAGCTGCGCAAAGAAGGCACGGGTCCAGAGGTCTCTGCTGCTGGTTTCTACCCACCCGAGCGGTTGCCGGCGCCCTTGTGTGGCGGCGGACACGCACGGGCCATCCGTGCCTGGCAAAGCCGGATCCTTGACCGCTGGCAGCCGGGAGCGCCTCTGCGCTTCTGCCCCCATTGTGCTCATCCATTGGAGAAACACGTGGCTTTTGGCCGGCAGCGGCCTGCGTGCCCGGGTTGTGGCTTTGTCCATTTTCGCGATCCGAAAGTCGGGGTCTCGGTGTTGGTAGAACGCAGCGGGCAGGTAGTGCTTGTGCGGCGGGCCATCGAGCCAGGCTTGGGCCAATGGTGTCTGCCCGCCGGCTTTGTAGAATGGGACGAGGCGCCCGAGGCCGCGGCCGCCCGGGAGTGCGCAGAAGAAACAGGCTTGATCGTCGCCAACCTCGAGCTGTTGGAGGCAACCCACTACACGCAAGACTTCCGCGGACCAGGGATCAACCTGATCTATAAGGCGCAGGTAGCAGACGGAACCCTGAATCCCGGTGATGACGCAGCCGCTGCCCGCTGGTTTTCACCTGCTGAACTTCCTCCCCAGGGGATGATCGCTTTCCACAGCCATTATGTCATTTTAGAACGCTGGCGCCAGGGGTAAGCGGACCCAAGCCCCTCTGGGGAAGGCGATGCTCCCGTCCAGCTACGCCCCGGCCTCAACATGGGCGGCGTATGGCCCGGGGCGGCCTTTGACGGGGCACAGTGCCTATGATAGAATGGCGCCCGGCCAACACCAGGGCTAGAGCAGAATCACCGATATAGAGAAGGAAGGAACAAGGCGATGGCGTCTATTGAAACTCCCGACTGGGTCCGGGACGCGGTCTTTTACCAGATCTTTCCAGATCGGTTTGCCAGCAGCGCCCAGGTACCCAAACCATCCAACCTGGAGCCGTGGGACAGCCCGCCCACCGTCTTTGGCTTCAAGGGCGGCGATCTATTGGGCGTGGTCGAGCGCCTGGACTACCTCCAAGAGCTGGGAGTCACGGCCATCTATTTCAATCCCATCTTTCAGTCCGCAGCCAACCACCGATATCACACCCACGACTACTATCAGGTGGATCCCATTCTGGGTGGCAACGACGCCCTGCGGACGATGCTGGACGAGGCGTACCGGCGCGGGATGCGCGTGGTCCTCGACGGGGTCTTTAACCACGCCAGCCGGGGCTTCTTTCAGTTCCATCACATTCTGGAGAACGGGCCAGCCTCCCCCTATCTGGACTGGTTCATCGCCAACAACCACCCATTGCGCCCCTACCATTCGGAGAGGGGGCAACACGGCTATGAAGCCTGGTGGGGGCTGCCTGCCCTGCCGAAACTCAACACCTCTACGCCTGCCGTGCGCGAGTACCTGTTGGATGTGGCCTGTTATTGGATAGAGTTTGGTATCGATGGTTGGCGCCTGGACGTGCCGGCTGAAATCGACGATGATGACTTTTGGCGCGAGTTCCGCCGTCGCGTGAAGCGCATCAACCCAGAAGCCTACATCGTCGGCGAAATCTGGCACGATGCCGGACGCTGGCTGCAAGGCGACCAGTTCGACGCCGTGATGAACTACCCCTTGACCCGCGCCTGTCTGGGCTTCTTTGTGGGTGACAGGCTAAACCAAGAGGAGGTAGCCAAGTCCGGCTACCGGCATGTTGAAGCCTTGGATGCCCAAGCCTTTGCCGTAGAGATCGAGCGGATGTTGAGTCTCTACCCCCGCCCGATGACGGAGGTGCAGTTCAATCTACTGGGCAGCCACGACACACCCCGCTTCAGGACGCTGGCCCAAGGGGACAACTCGGCCTACCGGCTGGCCACGTTGCTCCAGATGACCTATCCCGGCGCGCCAAGCATCTACTATGGCGACGAAATAGGCATGGAGGGCGAGCACGATCCCGGCTGCCGGGGCGCGTTCCCCTGGGACGAGCAGGCATGGGACCAGGATCTGCGCGAGTACGTTCAGCGCTGTATTGCCCTGCGTAAGGCCCATCCCGCATTGCGGCGAGGTGATTTTGAGCACCTCTTTGCCGGACGCGGCATCGTGGCCTATGGCCGGCGGCTGGGACCCGAAACCCTGGTTGTGGCCTTGAACAGTGGCTGCCAGCCGGTGACGGTGGACCTGCCAGTGACAGGATACCTGGACGACGGCGCCGTCCTTCAGGATGTGTGGAGTGACGTGGTACTGCCGGTCGTCCGGGGGAGAATCGCCGGAGTGCAAGTGCCTGCCAGGGCTGGGATCGCGTTCGCGGCGAGGGACCAGGGTTGAGATAGAAATCTTCCGCAGCAAGTGCCTACGGGGGCGCGCTACCATTCCAGGAGTTCGCGCAGCTCCCTGGCCCGTACCCGGCTCAGATCTATCTCCGCACCACTGGTCAGTCGAAGGATGTGGCTACCCTTGAACCAGGGGATCACTTCTTGCACCCGATCCAGGTTGACGATGGCCGAGCGATGGGCGCGGAAAAAGTGGACTGGGTCCAGGCGGACCTCCAGTTCGGCCAAGGTGCGACGGATCGGGTAGGTCTGATCTCCCGCGTGAACAAGGACCTGCTCTTCCTGAATGTCAATCCAATCCACCTCGCCCACATCCAGCACCCGAATCCGATCCCGATCGCGCAACGCCAAGCGGGTCAGGTACCTCCCCTGGGCCGCCATGCTTTCCAGCAGCGGACGGAACTGCGTCGCAAAGCGATCCGCAGAGGGCGCACCGAGCTTGTGAGCCTCGGCGGGGGAATGCTTGGTCCGGCTGATGGCTTCCCGCAACCTCTGCTGGCTGAACGGCTTGAGCAGATAGTCGAGAGCCTGGATCTCGAAGGCGCGGATGGCATACTGGTCGTAGGCAGTGACAAAGATGATGGCTGGCGGGTGATCCAGCGCCTCGATGACACCAAAGCCGTCAAGGCCCGGCATCTGCACGTCGAGCAGCACCAGATCCGGCGACAGGCGCTCGATCATTTCCACCGCCTGCAGGCCATCCTCAGCCTCGCCGATGACCTCGACCGATTCAGTATCTGCCAATAGGCGGCGCAAGCGCTCGCGTGCGGGTTTTTCATCATCAACGATCAACGTTCGTATCGACACCTCTTGCTCCAATCCCTAGTCCTGGTGTGCTCGCTGACCGGCTGCCCCGGTGACTAACACCAAGGCGGCCGGGAGTATCAGATTGAGCGCCATTAGGATGGGGTAGGGCGACCAGCCCAGCAGGGCCACCTCCGCCATATGCACTCCTAGTCCTACGAGTCCTCCCACCAGGATCTCTCGCCGGTCAGACCATCGGTAGCCGACAATCAGTAGGATCGCATAGAAGAGAGTTCCGATCAGAGGCCCATTTGTGCGCGCCAGGAATAGGAACAGTACGTTTGTCGCTACCAGTGCCACCAGCAATGTCCGGCCAGTCCAGACCCACCGCTGCCCCGAGTCCACTCACATCCTCTTTGCGACCGGGACCCTGATGGTAACTACCGTTCCATGTGGTTCGTTGTCCCGAATGGTGAGCCCGTGTTTCTCCCCATATACCAAGCGCAGGCGCTCGTCCACGTTCCGCAGACCATGCCCAGATCCTTTGCCGACCTTGTGGCTTCTGGGCATGCCTGGTCCCTGGTCTGTGATGTTGATCTCCAGCTCGTCGCCGTCCAGTTCGACGCGAATGCCCACATCGATGTTACCATTGGCCCCGCTGCCATGCTGGACTGCATTCTCCATCAGAGGCTGGAGAACCAGACCGGGGATCAGCACACCCAGAGCCTCCGGGTCGATCGCCCGGCTGACCCGCAACCGCTTCCCGAAGCGGGCTTGCTCGATCTCCAGATAGTTGTCCAGGAAAGACAGGCTTTCCTCCAGGGGTACCCACCCCCGCTCGCTGCCGTTCAGCACGTAGCGAAACATCTCAGCCAGCCGCTCGACCGTGTCCTCGGCCTTGTCAGAGTCCGTATGGATCAGTTGGGCGATCGTATTCAACGTGTTAAAGAGAAAATGGGGGTTGACCTGGGCTCTCAGTGCCCGTAGCTCCGCCTCTGTAGCCAGCGCCCGGAGCTGCGCCTCCTGGCTCTCCTTCTCCTGCAACCGCCGGAAGTAGCGCAACGCCAGCTCGGTGCCATGGATGATGGGAAAAGCGAGCGCCATGCCGACCACCGGGATCCAGGCTGCCCAAGGGGCAAGCTCGAAGCCAAAGACGCTGCTGGAGACGAAGAGAGTAACCATTACCCCGAGGACGTGGTCAACGAGAGTGAGGGTCATTTCCAGGCCCAGGCGCAGCCAGTCCCAGGACAGGGCCTCCAGGTGGGGGTGGAGCAGCCTCTGATCCAGCCAGGAGAACAGGCAGATGGTGCCGCTCATGGCCAAGCCGGTGACGAAGGAGACCGGCCAGTTCCTTGTGGCATAGCCGACACCCAGGGCAAAGGCGAGCGCGGGCAAGCCGAACTCTGTCAGCACGCGCAGGGCAGCGGAATCCTGCCATTGGCCACCACCTGTCTGCTCTTCCACTGAAAACTCCTTCACGCCAACCGTCCGTCCTATCATATACTCAATCCGGCGGGCTGGCAAGTCAAACTTCTGGACAGCGGTTGTTGAATCCCCAGCCAGGCAGCATAGGTGATGGATGAAGCTCCCTCACACCGAGGCTGTCCCGTCGACGGGCCGGAGACGGTGGCTCAAGGCTAGCCAGCCCACGACCAGAGCCAGAGCGATGAGCCAGGCCAGCCTGCCCAGCAGACCACCCTCAGGTCCGTAGCTGCCTCCCGTCACCA
Organism: uncultured Chloroflexia bacterium; assembly: GCA_963783445.1. GTDB lineage: Bacteria > Chloroflexota > Anaerolineae > JAAYZQ01 > JAAYZQ01 > CAWANP01. Next base: position 36,766 of record CAWANP010000008.1, read on the forward strand.
GCGTACTGCCAACCGCTTGCTGTGTCACCAGGCCCCCTAGGTCAAACCCGCTGACGGGAAAGCCCACTACCGGTCCCTGAAAAGCGTTCCAGCCAAAATGCACGGCAAACGGCAGCCATATGCGCCCGCTCCACAGGAAGGCGATCCCGTACAGCAGCCCGTCCAGCCCATTCCCAAAAACCGACAGCACCGAAGCACTTGGATTCCCGGCGTGCGCCAGACCAAAGAGAGCAGCCATGACACCCAGGGCCAGCCAGGACCTGCGGAATAGGAGGGCCAATCCACCCAGCATGAGACCGCGGAAGATAAACTCCTCCTCGAAGGCAAAGGCGGCACGTTTCAGGAGTTCAGCCCAGAAACCTACGTCAGGAGGGTGCAGGCCATCGACCCGCAGCAGGCCGAGCATCCAGCCCACGACAAAGATACCGACCATGACCAGGCCGCTAATCAGGAGCCCAACGCCCAGGTCGCACAGGGTCCACACGTCGAAACGCAACCCCAGCCCTTCCCACCAAGGAATCTGGGTTCTGCGCCAATGCTGCACGGCCACGAAGCCGCAGCCCATGGAAATCACGACCATCGGAGCTATAATCCAGAACACGTTTTTCCCCCTTTCCAAGCGTGCAACCTGGCGTGCGGATCCTCAGACTCCCAACGTGCTGAGAAGGGTCGTCGCTAGTCGGCCCCTCGGTGCTCCACGAGGTGTACCACGTGGAGGCTCGATGGTCGAAGGCGCCAGTATCTGATTAGCACCACCAGAGCGTATACGCCTGCTGCGAACAGGATGCAGTCCTCATAACAGTCCAGAACGCCAAAGCATTTGGGCAAGCCCATCAGGGCCCAGGGCAACAAGAAGACATAGACCTTCTTGTCCACTATGGGTGCTGCCGCGGCGACCAAGGCCAGGGCAAACACCGTCAGCGGGCAGGGGAACATGGGCATCAGCCTCCGTGGGTATAGGTGCCCCAGAGGCCATCCGAGCAGAGGGTAGAGGAAAGCGAGGGCGATCCAAGAGACCGTCAATACCTTCCGCCATCTCTCCTCCGGCAGCCGGAAGTGGGTCCTCTTGGTCCGGACATCCGCGGCGAACAGGATAGCCACGATGATGAATAGCGGGGCTCCGGTGAACATAGAAACCGGATTCCCCAGGAAGACCAGGAAAAACGCGATGCCATTCCAGGCGAAGGCAAAGGATAGGAACACCTTCATCAGGATATCAGTTTTCGTGCCTGGCCTGGCAAACACCCGGTACGTCAAGAACGCCGCTATGGCAGCCAGGAGCAGTTGCAGTGGCCACGTACCCTCGTTGTACACACTCACCTGGGTCCAGAATGCTTCGGTACTCATTGCTGTGCCTCCTTCACTGTGCTCTCATAGTACCAGATTGGGAGAGCAGTAGCAATGGTTTTCCGGCAAACAGTCGGGACTGGCGGGTGAACGGTCGAGGAGAAAGCGCCAAACGTGGGATCTCTGCCAGCGGTCACTTGACGCCATCACATTTGTGGCCTATATTTGTCTCTGCTCTACGTTAATCCAGGGCAGGAGATTCCTTGGCTGGTTCCAGTAGATTGCACAGCATCAAGCGCCTCATCGCCGAGTACCCCCGCCAGTTCTGGCTGCTCTTCGCCGGCATGCTCATCAGCGCAGTCGGCGGCAGTATGGTCTGGCCATTCCTGACGATCATTGTCCGGCAGCGTTTGGACATTCCCCTGACGATGGTCGGCCTGTTGCTGGCGCTCAACTCAGCCTCTGCGTTGGTCGCGACCCTGATCGCCGGTCCTGTGGCCGATCGCCTCGGTCGCAAGGGCGTCATGGTTTTCAGCTTGTTCGCCAGTACCCTCATCTATGTGGCCATGAGCCAGGCCAGCAGCCTGCCGGCTTGGGCCATTCTGATGGTGGCCAACGGGGCGCTCAACCCCTTGTTCCGCGTTGGAAGCGACGCAATGGTGGCCGACCTGCTGCCGCCCGAGCAGAGATCGGGCGCCTACGCCTTGATCCGCATGAGTAACAACGTGGGGATTGCCGTTGGTCCAGCGGTTGGAGGATTCCTGGCCGCCGTTTCCTATGACTGGGCCTTTTATGCCGCGGCTGCGGCGTCGGCCGCATTTGGCCTGCTCGTCCTGTTCTTTGTCACCGAGACACTCCCCTCGCCGCAGGAGGAACAGGGTGAGAGCGAGACCAGCGGGGGCTATGGTCGCCTATTGCGCGACAGGCGATTCCTGGCTTTCTGTGCTGTCACGACGCTGGCCATCGTGCCTTCAGCCCTCGTGTTTGTGCTGCTGCCGGTCTATGGCAAGGAGCAATACGGTGTGGTGGAAAGCCAGTACGGTTTTGTGATGGCGACCAACGCGGCCATGGTGGTCCTGTTCCAGTATGCCGTCACCAAAAGAACCAAACAGTACCCTGCCCTTCCAGTCATGGCCGCCGGGGCCGTTCTTTATGCTCTGGGGGTGGGAAGCATCGCACTGGGTACCGGATTCGTGCATTTTCTGCTGAGCATGGTCGTGATTACCATCGGCGAAATGCTCCTGATCCCGACCGGCACGACGCTGGCGGCCAACCTTTCCCCTCCCGACATGCGGGGACGGTATATGGGCTTCTACGGCCTCACCTGGCGGCTGGGCATCGGCCTTGGCCCGGTGATCGGGGGCTTCCTCAACGACCAGATCGGGCCAGCCGCCATTTGGTATGGTGGCCTGATCGCCGGCCTGGCTGCGGGGGTGGGCTATCTGCTACTGGGGTGGCTGACACGGGGCAAGAAACATGGGGAGCCTGCAAGCTGAGGCTTTGGACGATGGCCTCCAAAAAACCCAGCCAAGCTGGCGTCCGGCATTCCAGGAGCGACTCAGCGAGGAGGCTTGCCCCACTATGTCTCAAGCATGCAGAAGAGCGCCGCCTGTCCAAGACAGACAGCGCCCTCCAACTGCTTCCGGGCGGTCGAACCCTACTCTACCTCAAAGAAGCGATTGTGTCGCGCTCCACAGATAGGGCACCTGTCCGGCGCTTCGCCATAGACCGTATTGCCGCAGACGTCACAGACAAAGATCCGCTCTTCTGACAGATCCTTGCCGGCCTTCACGGCAGCCAGGGCCTCGATGTACAGGTTGTAGTGGATCTCCTCGACGTCCAGGGCGTTCTTGAAGGAATTCGCAGCCTTCCTGTCGCCCTGTTCTTCAGCCTGGGCCAGATAGGGCGGATACATCTCCTGGAATTCAAAGCCTTCGCCGTCAGCGGCCGCCTGCAGGTTTTCAGCGGTATCCTTGATGCCGCCCATGGCCCGCAGGTGGGCCATGGCGTGGACGGTCTCCGCCCCGGCCGCCGCGCGAAAGAGCTTGGCGACCTGAGGGTAGCCATCAGCCTCTGCTTTCTTGGCAAAAGCCAGATACTTTCGATTGGCCTGGCTCTCGCCGGCAAAGGCATCCTGGAGATTTTCGATCGTTGCCATAGTCATTGTCCTTTCTTCCGAGTTTTGTACCGAACCCCCAGGCCCTAGACGTGTTCTATGGCCGTATGGTTCGAGATCTCTGAGTTTGTCGTACAGAGGTCTGAGATCGATAAGTCGTGCACATCACTGTGGCCGGTCAGCCGGGCAAAGGTCTCGAGTTCCGCTGTGGATACCCTCAGAAACCTCTCCAGCCGCCCCGCCGCTGCCTCAATGTCCACCCTTGCCCGCAATTCGGGGTCCTGTGTGGCGATGCCCACAGGGCATCTGCCCGTATGGCAGAGCCTGTACTGCTGGCAGCCCGCAGCCATCATGGCCGCTGTGCCAATCGCAATGCCGTCGGCCCCCAACGCCAGCGCTTTGGCAAAGTCGGGCGAGATCCGCAGACCGCCCGTAATCAGCAGGGACACGCCCTCCACCCCGTTTCGATCCAGGTACTCCCTGGCCCGGCAGAGGGCAAACACTGTCGGAACAGAGGTATTGCTCTTCACGAACCTGGGCGCCGCGCCCGTCGCTCCCGGCCGGCCGTCGATGGTAATAAAATCCGGGCCGGCAAATAGCGCTACCTCCAGATCATCTTCTACGTTGCCGGCAGCGAACTTGATCCCGATCGGTTTGCCCCCGGACTTGGCACGGAGCCAATCCACCCTCTTTCTGAGATCGTGCTTGTCCTTGATGTCCGGGAAATGAGAGGGGCTGATGATATCGAAACCCTGAGGAAAGCCCCGGATGGCGGCGATCTCGGCGGTCACTTTTTCGGCTGGCAGGTGGCCGCCCATGCCGGGCTTCGCGCTCTGCCCTATCTTGATCTCGATGGCATCCACGCGCTGCAGGTACTCGTCCGTCACGCTGTAGCGGTTGGGGACGTATTCAAAAACGTATTTGTAGGCACTCGCCAACGATTCGTCCAGAATGCCACCTTCGCCCGAGCACATGGCGGTCTTGACTGCGGCACTGCCCCTGGCCAGTGCCACCTTGATCTCCTTCGAAAGCGCGCCAAAGGACATGTGGGTGACATAGATGGGGGATTCAATCACCAGCGGGTGCTCCGCCCTGGGTCCAATGATGGTCTGGGTATTGACCGCATCCTCCTCATTGAGCGGCAGTCTGGCCAGTTGGGCGCCCTTGATCAGCAGATCGTCCCAGGAAATGACAGGCGCCGGGGTCCGCATGGGCTCAATGATTGACTCCCCACTGGTGGCCATCTGGTGGATGGCAGCCATATAGACTTCCTGCTCGTCGCCCTTGCGGGTCCATTCCCCCGGAAATCCGGTGGCGGCCGTTGTTTCCGGTGCTGGCGGCTGGGCTTGAACAGGTGACGCCGGCTGGATGAGACGAAAGTCCGACTTGTCTGCGCCACAGGCAGGGCACTCCCACTCATCACCCAGTTCGTCCCAGGAAATTCCCTCCAACTCTTCATCATAGATGAAGCCACAGACGTCACATTCGTAGACAGCCATGTCAACGGTACCCTTCTCTCAATAGAAGCCTGACAGCTCGTCCTGTCGCGACCAGCCTGGTGAGTGTCGATACAATCACGTACGACAGAACGGGGAATCATCTGCGGAGGATTATACAACAGGGGAAACCAAATGTCAATTGCGCCCAATTTGGTGATGTATACGATGGTGAGGAAATGTTATGGGCGAACGGGCTACTGTGTCACTGTATCACTGTCCCTGAGTGTGCCCTCAGCTTTACGTTCCCCCATTCTGATTGGCGCCGAAGCCGAACAGTTTGCCGATGGCAGATGCACTCTGGGTGAGTCTATGGTATAATGGACCCTGCACTTTCCATAGCATAGGATTTCGGGACAGACTGTGGTCATGCCTGGAATGACAGATGAAGCAAGTTCCCTGATCCATACCAGACTCTACCATGCCCGTAGAAAGATGAAGCACCACATAGCGCGAAAGAGCGGGTCCAGTCATCGTGAAGAGCAGGACTGGCCCCCGCCATCAGCGCCAGCCCGCAACCTCGCTGGCACAGGCTGTGCAATGGACACCTGTACAGGGTTGTCACTGGACACCTGTACAGGTCCAGTACTGTACAAAAGGTTGATGCGCGAGAAGCGATATTGTGATACAATTGATCTGCGTTGACTTGCTCCAGTTCAATCGCGGGCTGCGAAGCCAGTTCCCGGGCCAGATACTGGGCCCCAGTCAAGAGCTATCTGGACGACAGCTATCCCACCCGGATAGGAGACATGAACATCACCACCGAGAGTAAGGGAGGCCACCTGTGTGTCCTCCCATTGGCAAAGAAGGCAGTACCGGCCAGCGGGTTGAGTACCTTCTTTGAAGTGCGGCACTCGCTGTAATCGGGAAAGTCAGAGACGAGGAAAGGCGATATATCAAAAAAGGACCAGAAAACAAGAAAGATGAAACGCAAAGCGTACGAAAAGGAGTTGGCCAGGCTGGAGGTGGAACTGGTCAAGCTCCAGGGGTAGATCAAGAACGAGGGCCTGAAGGTAGCCGTTATCTTTGAAGGCCGCAATTCGGCCGGCAAGGGAGGGGTCATCAAGCGCATCACCGACCGGCTCAGTCCCCGCGTTGCCCGGGTAGTTGCCCTGCCCGCGCCGACGGAGAAGGAAAGGACGCAGTGGTATTTCCAGCGTTATGTACCCCACCTGCCATCGGCCGGCGAGATGGTGCTCTTTGACCGGAGCTGGTACAACCGGGCCGGAGTAGAACGGGTGATGGGCTTCTGCACCGATGAGCAGTACCAGGAGTTCATGGGTACGGTCAACGGCTTTGAGCTGTCCCTGACCCGTTCGGGGACGACGCTGATCAAGTACTGGCTGGACATCGAGGACGAGACACAGGAAGAGCGATTCGAGCAGCGCATTGAGGACCCGCGCCGCCGCTGGAAGCTGAGCCCCATGGACCTGGAGGCGCGTTCCCGGTGGGTGGACTATTCCAAGACGCGGGATGCGATGCTGATGCACACTAGCACGGCCCACGCGCCGTGGTACGTCGTCGATACCAATGTCAAACGGCATGCCCGCCTGAACATCATCAGACACCTGCTGAGCCAGGTCCCCTACGAAGATCTGACGCCCGAACTGTTGGAGTTTCCACCGCGGCAGGAAGCCGGGGACTATACACGTCCCGATTTCTCCAAGTCCAATGTCACACTTGTTCCGGCCGCGTATCCGTGAGGCCCAGGAGGGTGGAATTCAAAGCCCCCCCCTGCGGACAGGAGGCATGCGCGGCCGCCGAAGAGAAGAACCAGAAGTTGCCGGAAGAAGTCTCCTTCCGAGGGACGGTGGCCCCAGAGTGGGATCTAGCGAGCATGAGGCGGCGGTTGGGGGACGTTGATCGGCAAAGACACGCGCCTACAACTAGCAAGCGTTTTGGGAACACAACAACGTGAGCTTCCGGCTCTGGCAGGCCGGAAAGAGGAGGAAACATAGATGCCAAAATCGATGCTACGCATGTTTGGAATCACCACCATGTTCAAGGGCAGGTTGGTGCTCTCGCAGGTTCTGCTGTTCCTGTCGGCACTAACCACCATCGGCTTTGCCACACTGACCCAGGGGCTGGTCAACCAGGGGATTGAGGCTGGTGACCCGCGAACTCTTTTGAATATCGCCGTCTGGATGTTCGTGCTGGCGGTGATCGCCGGGCTGTGCATGGCTGGGGCAGCCGCCCTGGCAGTCTTTTTCTCCCAGGGAACCTCGTACATGATCCGGACCAGACTGTACAAGAAGCTCCAGACCTTCTCCTTTGCCAACTATGACCGATTCTCCACAGGCAGGTTGATGGTCAATCTAAACTCTGATGCGATCAATGTCCAGAATGGGATGCTCTGGGCTCTCATGCTGGGACTGTACGCGCCCTTTATGATCCTGTGCACGCTGGTACTGGTCATCATCAATACACGGGAGCTGCTGTGGTTGCTGCTGGTGGTGATCGCCGTCGTTCTGGGTACCATGTTTCTCCTCATCCCTGCCGTCTTTCGGGCCTACGAGAACCGTCAAAAACGGCTCGACGACCTGAACAGTACGCTGCAGGAGGACGTGACCGGTATACAGGTGGTCAAGGCCTTTGTGCGCGAAGACTATGAGATCGAGCGCTTTAGCAAGCGATCCGATGCCATGCGCGTGCCGGCCTATGGCGCAGCCTGGCGGGTCGCCTTTCTCTCGCCCCTGCTCACCGGACTCGGCCAATTGGCCATGCTCTCGGGGGTACTCGTCGGCGGAATGCAGGTACTGAACAATACGGGTCTGAACGTGGGGCAGGTGTTCGCCTTCACCCAGTACCTTTCCCTCACTGTCGCCCCCCTGGCCATGTTGGCTATCGTCATTCCCATGGTCCTGCGCGGCGACACGTCGGCCGAGCGCATCCTGGAAGTGTACGACAGCGTCCCTGCCGTACAGGACCAAGAAGGCGCCCATGCTCTCGATCCAGAAACGGTCAAGGGCCACATTGCCTTCGAGAACGTGTCCTTTGCCTTCCAGCGACCGGATGGCGAACTGGATCCCCCGGTGTTGAAAAACATCGACCTCGTCATCAAACCGGGCCAGCAGGTGGGATTTCTGGGTGCGACCGGCGCCGGCAAGTCAGCCCTGGTCAACCTGATCCCGCGCTTCTACGACGTCACCGAGGGACGAATCACCATCGACGGTATCGACGTGCGCGACATCCCCCAGGACAACCTGCGCGACATCGTGGGCATTGCCCTGCAAGAGGCGGTACTCTTTAAGGGTGACATGCGCTTCAACCTTAAGTTCGGAAATCCCGAGGCGGAGGATGGCGTCATGTTCAACGCGGCCAAGGCGGCCGACTCCTGGGGTTTTGTTAACCATCTTCCTGAAAAGTGGGAGGCGCCGGTGGCCAGGCGGGGCTACAACTTTTCCGGTGGCCAGCGCCAGCGCCTGTCGATCAACCGAGCCCTGACACCAGAACCCAAGATCCTGATCCTGGACGACAGCACGAGTGCCCTGGACGCTTCTACCGAGGGTCGCGTGCAGGCAGAGATCCCCGAGTTTACGCACGGCAGTACGACACTGTACGTCGCCCAGCGCATCAGCGCCGTGATCGAACTGGACAACATCGTGCTCCTGCAGAACGGGGAAATCGTGGCCATGGGTACCCACGAAGAGTTGCTACAGAGCAGCCCGCTTTACCAGGAAATCTACGAGTCCCAGCTGGGTGGTGCGGTCACGGCTGGAGTGGGTTTGGAGGAGGTGCCAGCATGACGGCAGCAACAGCTACAGCAAACAACAAGTCACTCAGTGCACAAGGAAAAGACAAAGGACAGCAGCGCCGCCATCAAAGAGAAGAGCACTAGCGGCGCGACCCTGCGGCGGTTGCTGGAGTACATGGCCGGTGGAGAGTCCCGGGGCAAGTTCATCGGGGGGATCCTCGTCCGCGTGGTGGCCCTGCTCGGCCTGACGGCCATGCCCTTTGTCATCGGCCAGGGGACCAACGTCATCAGCGACCCGGATGGCACCACTGCAGAGCTACTGCAGTGGGCGATAATCGGGGTCATTGCGGGTGCTGTCTACCTGGCGGGGAGCTTTTTTGCCGATCGAATATTCTCCGACCTGGCGACCAAGGCACTCAGCAAGCTCCAGATCCATCTATTCTCCCATATGCAGTCCCTGTCGATGGGCTTTTTCTACAGGACGCCTGTGGGCGAGATCCTGAGCAGGGTAACCAACGACGCGGAGGCCGTGGCGCTGTTCTACGAGTCGGCAGTCGGCCAACTCGTACGCGCGGTCCTGCAGATCCTCATGATTCTGGTCGTGATGTTCGCCATCCAATGGCAGTTGACCCTCGTCGCCCTGTTCGTCGTACCGGTGATGCTGCTCTCGATGTATGTGATTTCGCAGGTCTCCACACCCGCGTTTGCCATGCTTCAGGAGCAGCTGGGGGAGACCAGCGGTTTCCAGGAAGAAACCCTGGCCGGGCACAAGGTGATCATCAGCAAACGGCGCCAGGACTGGTCCGACGCAGAAAACGAAGCCAACGCCGCCGAAGTGTTTCAGACCGGCAGCAGAGCCTTCTTTACCTCGCTCATGCAGTATCCGCTAACGCTGAGCCTGAGCTACGTCCAGGTCGTCCTCGTCATGGCCGCCGGCGGATTGATGGTGATCGCGGGAGTCTCGACGCTGGGCGTCGTGATGGCTTTTTCCGGCTATGTGGCCCTGCTGACATCGCCCCTGTCGCAGATAGCCAACCTGGTTTCGAATGCACTCAACGCGGCGGCCGGTGGCGAGCGAATATTCGAGGTCATCGACCAGGTGCCAGACATCGAAGACGCGCCCGACGCCGTTGACTATGAGTTCAAGGGCGGGCACATCCAGTTCATCGACGTCGACTTTGGCTACGTTCCCGGGCAAAAGATCCTGCGCAACAACAACTTTGACGTCCAGCCCGGCGAAAGCATCGGTATCTGCGGCCCCACGGGCGCGGGCAAGAGCACGATCATCAACATCCTGACCCGCTACTATGACGTGGACAGCGGCACCATCCTCATCGATGGCCAGAACCTGGGCCAACTGACACGGGATAGTCTGCGCAAGCAGATCGGTGCAGTCCTACAGGAAGCGTTCCTGTTCACCGACACGGTGATGAACAACCTGAAATATGCCCGCAAAGGGGCCACCGACGAGGACTGCATCGAGGCAGCCAAGAAGGCCAACGCCCACGACTTTATCGTGCACCTGCCCCAGGGCTACGACACGATGCTGACCGAGCGCGGGGCCAACCTCAGCCAGGGGCAGCGGCAGATGATCACCATCGCCCGGGCCATGGTGGCCGACCCCAAGATCATGATCCTGGACGAGGCCACCAGCAACGTGGACACCCGGACCGAAAAGCTGATCCAGGAGGGCTTGAGGAACCTGATGGAGGGCAAGACTAGCTTTTCCATCGCCCACCGGCTGGCCACCATCCGAGACTCGCACCGGATCATGGTCGTCAACGGCGGCGAGATCGAAGAGATGGCATCGCACGATGAGCTGATGGCCGAGCGAGGCTTCTACTATGCCCTGTACATGAGCCAGTTCAAGGGCAAGGCTCCAGCCGGCTCCGAAGAGTCGGACGTGGACTTTGTGAGTACCTAGATAAGATTGTGTTGGGGTGGGGTAGGCGCTGCCCCACCCCAACACAATCTGAAGATACGCACATCTTTCAAGCCTGTGACTATTGCCCTGATTCGACGACCTCCTTGATTCCCCTCTGACAGTCGGAGTAGCCAGTTGACACTAGGCAGCTGAGTAGTGTATACTGTGTACCGTCGAATAGTCCTGAAAAGAGTGTTTCGTGAACCAAGAACCGGCGGTCCACAGTACCACACTTCGACCGGCAGTCTGCGTGATACTGGCTCTTACACTCGCTACTGCCCTAGCCAATGTGGCCTACGCCCTGTCGCCAGAAGCTGATGGTCAGATTACTCAGGACGAGCAGCCCCTGCGCGTGGTGACCAAAGAGATCGAACCCTTTGTCATCAAGGACGGCGACCGGCTCACCGGGTTCAGCATCGACCTGTGGAATGAGATTGCCCTTCTAACTGGCCTCGCTTTCGAGTACATCGAGGTGGAGTCGGTTGGCGAGCAGTTGGAGGCTGTGGAGCAGGGGCAGGCCGATGTGGGCATTGCCGCCATCAGCATAACGGCCAAGCGCGAGGAAGCGCTTGATTTCTCGCATCCCTACTACAACTCTGGATTGCAGGTCATGACGGCCACAAGTGCCAAAACGCGCCTACTCACAGTGCTGGCCAATGTGCTGTCCTCCAGGCTACTACCTGTCCTCGGGGTCATGGCCCTATTCATCGTGATCGCCGGTCACCTCGTCTGGCTGTTCGAGCGCGGGGACAACCCGGACTTTCCAAGGGAGTACCTGCCAGGGGTGTGGGCGGGTATCTGGTGGGCGTCGGTCTCGGTCACAACCGTTGGCTACGGCGACCTGAAGGTCCGGCGGGTGCTAGGCCGGATGCTGGGGATCGTGTGGATGTTCTTCGGCCTGGTTCTTATTGCCGGTTTCACAGCCACAGTGACCGCTGAACTCACTGTCGCTCAGTTCACCTCCACGATTCAGGACGCCGACGACCTGCGCGGGCATCGGGTGGCCACGGTTGAGGGTACCACCTCAGCCGAGTACTTGGCCAACCAGCGCATCCCCTACGTCGGCGTGGAGGACATCGAGAGCGCGTATGCTATGCTTTACGGCGGGGCGATCGATGCCATCGTCTATGACGCACCGGTTTTGGCTCACTATGCGTCCACCACGGACGAATATCGATTCTTCCTGGTGGGGGCGCCCATCAAGGAGGAGAACTATGGCATCGCCCTGCCTCCGGAAAGTCCCCATGAGGAGTTGATCAACCAAGCCCTCCTGGAACTGATGGAGAATGGCACCTACGACGAGTTGCAGAGAACCTGGTTTGGAATCGAAAAGTAGCTAGACCCACTGTGGACGACCTGCCAGATTGCCAAGAAAGGAAACGGCCCATGACAGAGGACATACAAAACTCACTAAGCCAGTCCCGTTCAGATCGCAGAGAAGCGGGCAAAGCGCTTCGTGAGAAGGCGCCGCGTAGCAGCCACGGAAGCTGGGCGCCCGCCGTCGACCGGCCGGATCCCATCGGCCTGCTACAGGCCCAGGATGAGGGCCGTATCGAGCACCTGCTGCCCATCAAGTACGGCCGCATGCTCGAGTCGCCCTTTGCTTTTCTGCGCGGCTCGGCGGTGGTGATGGCTGCCGATCTGGCCGCCACACCCGTCACAGGCCTGAAGGCCGTACTATGTGGCGACGCCCATTTGTCCAATTTCGGCCTGTTTGCCACACCGGAGCGCCAACTCGTTTTCGACATCAATGACTTTGACGAAAGCTATCCAGGTCCCTGGGAGTGGGACCTCAAGCGGCTGGCAGCCAGCGCCGTAGTGGCCGGCCGCGAGAATGGGTTCAGCGAAAAGACCTGCCGGCGGATGGCGGTTACCATTACCGAGACCTATCGCACCGCCATGGAGCGCTTTAGCCAGATGCACGTCCTGGATGTGTGGTACTACCACGTGGATGCGGAGGCGGTTCTGGCCGTCTTTGAAACAACTTCCTCGCGAAAAGCGGAGAAACACGCTCAGAAACTGATCAAGAAGGCACGCTCCCGAACACAGGAGCAGACCATGGAAAAGCTCACCCGAGTCGAAGCGGGACAGCGACGGATCATCAGTAATCCGCCACTGCTGGTGCCTCTGCGTGAAATGGGCCTTGAACAGATTCTGAATGACGAGGATCGGCGCCAGATGAGGGAGAAGGCCGTCGAAGACAATTGGGCCCAATACCTGGACAGCCTGCCAGCCGAGCGGCGCTACCTCTTGCAGCAGTTCCGGTTGGTGGATGCCGCCCTGCGGGTGGGGGGGGTGGGCAGTGTGGGCACCCGTTGCTCGATCGTGCTCCTGGAGGGAAGGGGTGGAGATGACTATCTGCTGCTACAGCTCAAGGAGGCCGGTTCTTCAGTTTTGGAACAATATGTGGACAGGCGCGGCTCAATGCAACAGGCGGAACGGGTGGTGACTGGACAGCGGCTTATGCAGGCCTCCAGCGACATCTTTCTTGGGTGGCACAGGAGCACAGTCTCGGACCGGGACTATTACTGGCGCCAGCTCAAGGATATGAAAGGCTCGGCCGACGTGGGAGCTATGGACGAAGAAACCTTCACGACCTACGTGGCATTGTGTAGCTGGTGCCTGGCCCGCGCCCACGCGCGGACCGGCGAAGAAACCAGCATTCTGGGCTACATGGGCAAGAATGACACTTTCCCCAAGGCCATCGCCGATTTTGCCGTGGCCTATGCCGACCAGACCGAGCGCGACTACCAATCGCTGGTGGAAGCGGTCAAGTCCGGGCGCGTAGCGGCCGAAACTGGCGTGTAAGTCGGGACGAGGACCCGCTGATGTTGTCGCTTGCGTTTCTGTCTTTTGCGGTCAGCCGCCAGGTACAGACAGCGCACCACATTGAGGGTCATCAAGCGCCAGTAGGCAACAACGAAGGTTCGCGGTGAGCAGCCTTTGACAGATCCTTCGCGGACTCGGGACAAGCTCAGGACATGCTTTCGCGCCCTGATAGGCGCGAGAATACCAAGAAGAACGGCACCAAAGTGCCCACTACGAACGGGTACTGTAGTTTACTGTTAATGCAGCGCATTTGAGTTATCACATGATCTGGGAAGGAAAAGCCTAGCATGGCGCACGTTTCGCACAAACTATCCAATTCTGTTGAAGGCGCACTGGCCGGGGGAGGCGATCCGGCGACCTCACCTCTGTATGTCTTTGGGCCTTTTCTCAGGCTGATCGTCGTCGGCGGGGTGGCTGCCGTAACCTTTGGGACCACCATCTGGCTGGTGGTCTTTACCATCGCCATGGTGTCGGCAATGTATCGCCTGGTGATGCTGTGGGTGACCGACGGCAGTGGCGGAACCGGCCTGAGCGAGGAGGAGTTCGGGGGCTGGGCGGCCAAGGTCAACGCTGCAATCACTTTTGTGGAGTATACTCTGACCTTCCTGGTGAGCATGGCCGCCCTGGTCACGTTCCTCGCCGACCGCCTGCCCATGCTGAACGAGTCGGTCTTGGGCATCCAGTACCGGACCCTGGTGGCCATTCTGCTGAGCCTCGCCATCGGCTATCTGGTCAACCGCGGACCCAAAACCTCGGCCTTTGTCTTTGGTCCGGCCACGGCGGGTGTCCTGATCCTGCTGTGGGCCATGATCGGCGCCACAATCTGGCAGTATGGCCTTCATCTGCCTACCCTCAATCTGCAGGCATTCACGGGCGAGTACCTTCACTTTACCTTTGGGGGCTTTACCCGCATGCTGGCCGTGATGACGGGCATCGAGGTCTTTGCCAACCTGGTGGCTGCCTACGGGGGACAGCCCCGCCAGCGCAGCAACAAGGCATTCGGCAGCTTGTTGATCATTATGGGCACCACAGCGGTGACGATGTTGATTGTCGGACCGGCCATCGCCAACCTCTCGGATCCCACCGACCTGCACGTCTCAGTATTCACCCAGACGATGGACCAGCTCTTGCCGGCACCGCTGCCCTACCTGGGCACGCTGGTCAGTGTACTGGTCCTGGGATCGGCTGCCGCGGCCAGCTCCCAGGGATTGCAGAATCTGGCGCTGGGCCTAAAAAATCGGAACTATGTCCCCGCTTCCCTGGGCCAACAGAATCGCTTTGGCGTGGCCGACAAGCCGGTGTGGCTGGAGGTGGGTCTGGTGACGCTCATCTTTTTGGTGGCGGGCACGAACGAAGAGACCTACCTGGCCATCTATGCCGCAGGCGTATTCGTCCTTTTGAGCATGACCGGTTGGGCGGCCTCCAAGCGCCTGGTACGGGAACTGCGCCAGGGTTTCTCGGCATCGTACATGGCCATGCTGGTTGGTACGGTACTGGCAGCAAGTATCACCACAGCCGCCACGGTAGTCATCTTTCAGGAGCGATTCTTTGAGGGCGCCTGGACCTATTTTGTTTTCATCCCTGTACTCTTTGGGGCCTTTACCTACGTTCGCGGGCGGCTTGGCGCTCCCAGTTCTCTGGCAGAGCAGCTAGGCGAACTGGAAGGGGCCATGCTGGGCGGCTTTGGCTTTGGACAATCCTTTGCCGCTGAGGCTGCTGGCATGGCTGGTACGGTCAGCCTGCCGGCTACTTTTTCTTTCCAGGAGGGGGAGGCTGTTATTGCGGCTCCCAGCCACCTCTGGCAGCAGGCTCGCGGGACACCCGACCACGTCCTGGTGACCCTGGATGGTTCGGACTTTGCGGAACAGGCACTTCCGGCAGCAGAATCGATCTGCATAGCCTTCAATGCTCGGTTGACGCTGGTTTCCGTGCTCTCGAAGCAACCTCGTTTCTGGCCCTTTGGCCGCTCCAAGGAGCCAGGCAGCAGGCGCCGGGAGACCGAAGCCTATCTGAAGGCCGTGGCAAAACGGATGCAGGCTAAGGAGATTGACACAGCCTACTCGGTGCTAAGAGGGCCGGTAGTCAAGTCGGTCAACCAACTCATGCAGGAACAGTCCATTGACATGTCCATCATCTGCACGCACGGCCGGTCTGGGATACAGCGCTGGGTGCTGGGCAGTGTGGCAACCGACCTGATCCAAAGCGTGACCGAGCCGGTGCTTATCATCCATCCTGCTCCTGAAGGCCCACCGCCGGTGCCGGATTTTGGGAAGCTGCTGGTGGCGCTGGACGGTTCCGAGTTCGCAGAGCGGGTCCTGCCCATGGTACGAGCCTCGGCCATGTATGGAAGCGTTGTCCTGCTGTTGCGGGTGCCGGAGGTACCCAGACCGCAGCGGTTCGGCACCATGACGGAGGAGATCGAGCGGCTAAGAGCTGAGGCCGAAGCCGAAGCCTCCCAGTACCTGGAGGGAATTGCGGCCGCCCTGCGGCAAGAGGGGATCGAGACTCACGTGCTGGTCGCCGGGTCGCGACCGGCGGAGAAGATCATCCAGGTAGCCGAGGTGGAGGACGTCGACGTGATCATGCTCTCCACCCATGGCCAGGGGGAAATGCAGGGACTGCTGATGGGCAGCGTGGCCGACCGCGTGGTGCAACAGACCCACCGCCCGGTCCTGCTGGCGCCCATTCAGGAACGAAGATCGTCTGAATCTTCAGAATCATGATCCGGAGCAGGCGCACACCGTAAAACTTAATCCTGTCAACCTGCGACTGCGCTCAGGACATGCTTCATTTCACTCAGGATGGCGGCTGCCCGAAAGCAGGATTCTTTCACCTGGAGTGGCGCCCCGGGCCATGGATCACTCAGATGTGCGCTGAAGCGTATCCTGAGCGAAGCCAAAGAGCGCGCAATACAGACGATGCCCGTCTCATTGCCCAAATTGACGCGAGAGGAATCCAAAGTAGGAGGCATTGGACTATGACCCTGATCGTACGGGGCGCCCTGTGGTTTGGACTCTACTTGTTCTTGATCCTGCTGCCGCTGGTTACAGCAGCCATCTCCGCCCCGGCCCGCGTGGCGCCGTCCTTCAGCGTAGAGCTGGGAGTGGGCGCTGGCTTTGTCGGCTTGGCGCTCATGTGCCTGGAGTTTGCGCTAATATCGCGAACCAAGGCAGCGGCCCAGGCATTCGGAGAGGACGCCCTCCAACTCTTTCACAACCTGATGGGCATGGTGGCTCTGGGTTTCCTGGTGGCCCACCCCACCCTACTCATCATCTCCGGCTACCCCGCCGACTGCTGGCTCAATCCCTTTGCCGGTTGTGCGAACACTGCGACGCGGACGGCATCCCTGGCGCTCTATGTCTTGGTTCTCTTGGTTGGGCTCTCGATCTGGCGCAAGAAACTCGGGATCAAGTACGAGCTGTGGCAGGTCACCCATGGCCTGTTCGCACTCTATGTGCTTGTCGCGGCCATGGTCCACATCTTTGTCCTTGGCCGGTACACCACCACCCCGATCATGAAGGCCGTGTGGCTAGTCTATGCGATCCTGGTCACGGTACTGCTATTGTACTACAAGATCCTGATGCCCATTCTCAACTGGAACAAGACGTGGGAGGTTGTTGAAAACCGAGAGGAACGAGGGGACTCACGCACACTGATACTAAAGCCGGTGGGCCACAAGGGCTATTCCTTCCAACCGGGCCAGTTTGCCTGGCTGAAAACAGGTCGCACGCCCTTTGGAGTTGGACAGCACCCCATCTCCATGTCATCCTGCGGGGATGTTGAACCGGGCGGCCAGGTGGCCTTCACCATCAAAGACCTGGGCGACTGGTCGGGCCAGGAGGTGCCCGCTCTCAAACCTGGCGATACCCTGTGGTTGGACGGCCCGCACGGCGTCTTTTCCATGGATCGCGAGCAGGGGATGGGCTATGTCTTTGTCGGGGGCGGGGTCGGCATCACCCCGCTCTACTCAATGCTGCAAACGATGGTCAAGCGGGAGGACGTGCGGCCGGTACTGCTCTTCTATGGCGGGTCCGACTGGGAAAGCCTGACCTTTCGCGAGGAACTGGACGACCTGGCAGGGAAGATGAACCTGCAGATCATCCACGTTCTGTCACATCCACCCGAGGGATGGGAAGGGGAGAGCGGCTATGTGACCGGCGAGGTCATGAAGAGTTATCTGCCCAAGCAGTACAAACGATTCATCTACTTTGTTTGCGGCCCAGAACCGCTGATGGATGCCATGGAGCAAGCACTGCCCGAACTTGGGGTCCCGCCCGAGAACGTCCACACAGAACGCTTTGACATGGTCTAGGAGGAGGGAACGAATATGCATCATCTCGTAGTCAAGAGCGTTGCCGTTGGCCTGACCATTTTGTTGATCGTTGCCATCGTGGTCTTTGCCATTCTCGTCAAGGCGCCGGTAGGCTAGGCACAATTGATGGCAGAGTTGGCTGGTAAGGTCACCTGCCAGTTTCCTTGGCGATCACTCTACCGAGGGAAAGACGACCTCCTCCTTACCCGCCAGCCGATCCTGGATGCGCTGGACGACGATGTCCAGGTGCCCGGACCTGTGGACAAAGTCCAGGTCGTCAGTACGGATGGTGATCACCGGACAGAGGTCAAAGGATTGCAGCCACTCATCGTAGAAGGTTTCCAGTAGCGACAAGTACTCATCTGTGATACCGGTTTCGATGGCCCGCCCCCGCCGCCCAATGCGCGCCAGAAGGACATCGACAGGACAATGGAGGTAGAGTAGGAGATCAGGTCGGGGCAAGCTGGCGACTACTTGCTCGAAAACGGCCCGATAGGCATGGAAGTCGCGTTCGCTCAGGTTGCCCAGGTGGTACAGGGCCCGGGCAAAGATGTGAGCATCCTCATAGATGCTACGGTCGGCGATGGCCGACTCCGGACCACTGGCCAATTCCAGGTGTTGCTCCGCCCGGTGGCCCAGAAAAAAGACCTGCAGGTGGAAGGACCATTGGGCCATGTCGGCGTAGAAATCGGCCAGGTAGGGATTGTCGGCCACCGATTCAAAGGCTGTGCGCCAGCCCAGCCGCGAACCCAGCCGCTCCGTCAGCGAGGTCTTGCCCGAGGCGATGTTGCCGGCGACGAGAACGAGGCGCTTGGTCATGGTTTCCTCCCACATGAAAAGTGCAGTCTCTCAACAGTGTGCTCCAGAAGCTGCTGCAGAACGGCAGTCTGTGGCCACTAACCGCCTTCCGCCAACAAGGACGAAAGCCTGGCCAGTGAGGTCCAACTACCTTAAACCGGATCTGCAGTTGTCAGGCAGACTGCGAACGCTGGCCCCAGGCCAGCAGAATCTCTCCAGCGGCCCGCTCAGCAGCCGCAGCGGCGCGCAGACCGCCAGCTACCTGGCGCGCCTCCACCCTGTCCGCGATGCCATCTTCCAGGGCCGCCAGCAATGCCCCATAGGTATCCGAAGCCTGGTCAAATAGCATGGCAGCTTTCTCCAGATCAGCCTCGCCCGGAAACGCTTCCCGCAGGTAAGTGGTATTCTCCTGGCGCACATAGATGGCTGTCTTCAGGCCAGGCTGCATCTCCGTGGCGTCGACCTTGGCACCTCGCAACTCGATCTGGCTGGCCAGTCTATCGATGACGTCAGCACCCTGGGGCGGGCCGTACCGCGCACCGCCGATGAGCGAGTGGCCATTGTGAACCCAGACCGGGCCCAGATCCGGTTCTAGGGGTCCTGGCTCAAAGACTGAGAGCGAATAGCGCCAGGGATAGTCAAAGAGCCGCGCCTGACCCAACACAGCCTCCAATAGCTTCTCACTTTCTACGAAAAGACCGGCTGCGCCAGGGAGCCGGTGGCCCGGCTCACAAGGCACATCTGGCAGGCAGACCGTCTCATAGTAGTAGAAGCCGACTGTGTCGTATCCTACCAATATGTCGCTATGGGGAATTGCTGCCTCCAGGCCATCATACAGAACAGCCATGTCCAATCCGACGCGAACCGGGTATCCTTGCGAGAGGTAGTATCGCAGGGCATCAAGATAAGGCCCGGCATCGTCGGTGACGTGGAAGCGGCGCTCCAGGCCCAAGTAGGGTGCGGCGATGACAAAGCCAGGCTCGGGATCCGTACCCGGATAGAATCCCAGGCCACCCGGAATCTGGCCCGCACCGTAGGTGAAGCCCATGAGAAAGTCAAAGTACCGCCGGGGTTGGGATATGCCGTGCTGGGCAGCGATCATTTGCAGGCTGGTGGATTGGCAAACCGCTTCCCGGGCCGCAATCCAGGGAACGTCATCCAGGTGATGCTCCTCCGGATAGCCACCGAGACCGTCAGGCTGCAGTCCCAGCGGATGGTAGGACTCCTCGTAGTAGCGCCGCACAAAGAAGCGCGTGAGGGCTCGCCTAAGACCCAAATACAGCTTGCTACTCACCCGTTCCCCTCTTTCATGTTGCCCTCCACACCCCGGGCTACCAACGATTCCTAGTCTCGAGCCTGTACCTCAAGTAGACCAATGGCCTGGCTCACGGTCAGGTCCACCCGGTCCTTAGCCGCATCATAGCCGGGTGAGGTGTAAACATCACCATCGCGCTGGTAGCCATCGGGCATCACCCGCACCGCAATACCACTGTCCGCATGAATACGGGCTTCCAGACCATCGGGAATGACAACCGTTGTCATCCCAATGGCCCCATCAACACCGGCCTGATAGCGACCTTGAGACGGCAGCGTGACTTTTGTGAATCCAACGCCCATGTCGGTTTGAAGGTCGCCCAACGCCAGGCCGGTCAGGTTCAGGCTGGCTTCTCCCATGCCCATGCTCGTCTCCAGCTGGAACAGGGGCGCAGGACTCAACCCCAGATCCCAGGCCCGCTGCAGGCCAAAGCCGCCATTGAAGGGGCCCCATCCGTACTGAGTGGTTCGCAGCTCAAGAGTCACCCGATCACCATCACGAGAGAATTCCTGATCCACTTTCTCGCCGTCGGCCAATTGAAGGCTGCCCTCGATCAAGTTCGCTGACTCGGGCAGAGCCTCAATGCGAAGAACTCCCACCCCAGGCTCGACCACTACCCTCGCCTCCGTAGCGCCTTCCAAGGGCTGGCTGATCTCTTGGCTAGCCGTCGTGCGTTCCCCCATCACGTCAGCCTGGCTAAGCCACAGGGCACCTGCCGCGATCCCAATGACCAGTATCACAACCAAGAGAGAACCCCAGATCGAACGGCGACCGATGAGAATCTCCAGACCCAGCGCAATCAGGAATACCGGCCAGAGTTGGATGATTGTCCACCACACGCTCCATTCCAGGATCCCGAGCACGTTCAGCAAAAGGACAATGCCCACGGCGATCAACAGCACCGGGCCTAAAAGATCGACCTGTTTTTGCTTCTGTTTCTGTTCTTCCATTTCAGACTCCTTGTCTCCACCTGTCCAGGGACCCCGATGGCGTCCCCCATACGTCTAAAGGGTTGCTCTCAGCGCACTGACCTCTGTCGGGTAGTTCTTGAGCAACCGATTCTTCTTCAGGTTCTCCTTCACGATCCAGCGGACGTCCCGATCGTCGAGCACGGCCAACTCGGCCAGGAAAGAGAATCCCTTCTGGGGAACCGCACAAACGACGACGCTCAAAGTATAGCCCAGGCCCTTTCTAAGCGCACGAAAGGCATCCGACCTGCGGTCGTCCATCTCTAGTATCCGGGTGAGAATCTCCCGGTGCAGTCGCAGGGCCGTCATCGCTGTCGCCGGGTCCCGAAGGAGCGCAGGCTCAGCTACGCCCGCCGCCACGGCCCGCATCTCCAGGGGATGCCCGCCTGCTACCCAGGTCGCAAGGGCCGCCAGGGTCTCCTCGCTGCGTACAGGTAGAAGATGCTGCAGCCCAAAACACACGGCCTCCCTCATCCGCCAACGGGGATCGCGAGCCAGCTCGCGGAGGGCGCCTAACGCAAGCTCAGTATACGCTGCATTCGTTGCACCGATGGCCCCGAGACCAACGGTCCCACAGAAGGGAAGAAACTCGCGAGGA
Organism: uncultured Chloroflexia bacterium; assembly: GCA_963783445.1. Classification (GTDB taxonomy): domain Bacteria; phylum Chloroflexota; class Anaerolineae; order JAAYZQ01; family JAAYZQ01; genus CAWANP01. The sequence goes on from CAWANP010000008.1 coordinate 58,103, forward strand.
TCGTTGACGGGAGCCTCTGCCGCCGAGATCTCTGTCATGCCCTCACACAGCGCCCAAATGGACTCCAGCGACGCATCGCAGCCGGCCAGATCCCCCACAACGTCACCGAAGGCCAGGGCCAACTCCAGGTTTCCCCTGGGGCCTGGCAGGTTGCTGTTTGAGAGGAAGTAGGCAGTCAGATCTTTGACATCGCCAGTTGCCACGAAGCCATCAAAGAGGCTGACCAGGTCTCGCTTATGCACGTCTCTTTTGCCCATCTTGCACAGGTACCTCTCTAGCCGCGGACAGCTCGTTCGCCACGCCACTGGGTCCCGTGCTCTCCGGCATGCCCGATAGTTGTGACCAGGCTGGCTGGATCCAGCCCGCTGAAATCGCTCACCACGTCGAGGACGGAGGATGGGACACGAAATTCCTCAGCCTGTGGATTCGTAGCGATGACAATGACGTGCATTCCAGCGAGATGCGCTGCTTCGACACCGGACTGTGAATCCTCGAATACCAGGCATTGCCCTGGGCTGATGCCCAGCTTCTGGGCAGTAGTCAAAAAGATCTGGGGCCCACTCTTTCCCTGGAGAACGTCATCGCCCCCGACGATGACGTTGAAGCAGGTATTGAGGCCCAGCCCATCCAGGGTGAATTCGATGTTGCGCCTGCCAGCCGATGTAGCCACGGCCATCGGGATGCCCAATGCCTGCGCTTCACGCAGGAAGCGATGGACCCCGGCGACTGCTCTGAGGTGAGGTCCATAGAATTTGCGGTAGATAACCTCCTTGCGCTCCGAGTGCCTGTCGATATCTTGGCCGGAAATACTCCCGGCAAGTACGTGCCGGAGCAGTTCCGGGGTCGTATGGCTGCCCATAAGACGAGCAAGGCGTCCGGGGGTCATCTCGATGCCCAACTCGGCAAACATCTCCAGCCAGGATTGGGTATGGAAAGCCATATTGTCGACAAGGGTGCCATCCATGTCAAAGATGAACCCACTACAGGTCATGGAGGTCATTGATGGCTCCTTTCAGCGTCTCAACATTCTACCATGATTCGGTACTTTGCGGCAAATGGGTCGGAGGCTAGCCGGAGGCCGAGAAGACACTGTAGCGCTGAAAGCGCACAAAAGTGCGCACTACGAACCAGCGACTCCAGTTACAGCCCTGACGTGGTAGGTGTAAACTGCTGCGATTGGATTGGCAGCCGGGCTGCTGGAACCTGTTTGGCGCCACGCCCAAGCTGTGGTAAGATGAGTGCAGGAACGCTTGTGTTTGCGTTCGCGCCAGCCAGCGGGGTTTGCCGCAAGGGCCCCACAGGGAATGAGATGATCGCACCGCTCCTGACCACCAAACTTTACATCCCACCGCCGCGCGCCAACCTGGTGTCGCGCCCTCGTCTGGTCCAGCGCATGGATGAGGGGCTGCGTCTGCGCCACAAGCTGACCCTCGTCTCCGCCCCGGCGGGCTTTGGCAAAACGACACTGATCACTGAGTGGATTCTCGGCAGCCCACGAGAGATCGCCTGGCTGTCCGTGGATGAGGGGGACAATGATCCCGTACAGCTGCTCCACTACCTGATTGCCGCACTGCAACCGGTCGATGGCCGCATCGGAGGAACCGTCCGGCAGATCCTGCAGGCTGCCCAACTACCGCCCACCCAAAGCCTGATCACGGTATTGGTCAACGACATCAGCGCCGCGGCCAGCGCCTTGACGCTCGTACTGGACGACTACCAGCTCATCACTTCACCAGAGGCACACCGGGTCGTGGCCTTTCTCCTGGAACACCAGCCGCCCAATATGCACCTGATCGTCGGCACACGACAGGACCCCCCTCTGCCCCTTCCGCGTTTGCGCGCCCGGAGCCAGGTGACCGAAGTCCGGGAGCAAGAGCTGCGTTTCACGGTAGAGGAGACGGCGGACTTTTTCGCCAAGACGATGGACCTAGCCCTCTCGTCCGAGGCCGTGGAAGCCATTGAGTCGCGTACCGAGGGGTGGGTCACGGGCCTGCAACTGGCCGCGGTTGCCGCCCTTTCCTACGAGCAGGCGCCATCGCATCCAGTCTCCTCGGAGGAACCAGATGCAGCGAGATCCGAAGCCCTCATTTCCGCTTTCACCGGGGATGATCGCTACGTCATGGACTATCTCGTTGCAGAGGTACTCCAGCGGCAGCCAGAGGCGATGCGCAGCTTTTTGCAGCAAACGGCCATCGTAGACCGGCTCACCGCCTCCTTGTGCAATGCGCTGACAGGGAGAGAAGACGGCCAAGCAGTCCTGGACCAGCTAGAGGGTACGAACCTATTTCTGATCTCCATCGACCACCGGCGCGAATGGTACCGGTACCATCGCTTGTTTGCCGAGGTGCTGCGCACAATGCTCGACCCGCAAGAGCAGATGATTCTGCAGCAGAAGGCTGCGAATTGGTACGAGGGCCACGGCTATATGCGCCAAGCCATCAAACACGCGCTGGCCTACGCCTCGGCCTCCGGTGATCTGGATGAGGCCGAGCGGCTGATCTGCCACGCCGCGGACGAGACGATCCACTCGGGCAGTCTACTGACCGTGGGCAGATGGCTGGACTCGCTGCCGGACGAACGGGTGCGAGCCAGTGGAGGGCTGGCTACCTACAAAGGCTGGGTCCTGGTCTTGACCGGCGAGATAGACCGGGCGGAGGAGTATGCTCATGCGGCCGAACTCTGCTTCAAAAAGGCCGAGGCCCCGGACAAGGACTTGGGCAGGCTCCTGGTCCTGCGTGCCTTCATCGCCGTCTTTGGCCACCAGGACCATAAAGCTGCCATCGAGCTGGCCGCAGATGCCCTCCAGATGATGGGCGAGGACCAGGCACACTGGCGCGTGATCGCGCTTTGGGCCATGGCTGAGTCGCAGGAGCGGACGACCAACATCACGGAGGCCATAGCCACCCTGTACAAAGCGCACAGGACCCGACACACGCTGGGCAAATTGATGTTTTCAGTCACCGTGGATCTTTTTTTGGCAACGGCCCTGTACCTACACGGGCAGCGGCAGGAAGCGGTTGCTGTTTGTACAGATGCCCTCGAGCAGCATAGCGACGAGTCAGGCCGGCCATCACCGGTAGCGGGGATGATAATCAGTTGGCTGGGCATGCTCCACTATGAGGCGAACCAGCTTGAGCAGGCGCGCGCGTACCTGGAACAGGGCCTGGCCCTTTGCCGCCAGCTGGGGTTGGATGCCAGCCTCCTGTTCGCGCACGGTTATCTGGCGCCAACCCTCTGGGCACAGGGAGACACCAAAGGTGCCCTGGTAGCCCTGTACAAGGCGCGCGAACTCGCCACGCAGACCGGCTTGACCGAGGCTGATCCCTTCCTCGCCCGGGAGGTCAACATGCGCCTGCAGCAGGGCGACGTTTCTTTCGCCCAGCAGTGGGCACAACAGTTAGGGCTGTCGCCCGACGGCGACCCCGACTACCTGGGCATCGAACGGCACGTGGCCTACGCCCGCCTGCTGCTGGCCCAGGGCCGGCTGTCGGACGCCCAGCGCTGGTTGGCCCGCCTGGAAAGCTTTGCGCTGGAAAGAGGTCTCTATCGCTGGCTTCTCACCGTCCACATCCTGCAGGCGCTGGCTGCCGCGCGCATGGGAGATCGCCCCTCCTCTCGCGCGCACCTCTCCGAAGCAGTACGGATCGGCGCCCCCGAAGGCTTTTACCGGGCCTTCCTGGACGAGGATGAGCAGGTTCTGGCCCTGTTGCCCGATGTCCGCGAGACTGCCCCGGCCTTTGTTGACCGACTGAGAGAATTCGTCGGAAGCTTCGAACTCAGTCCTGAACCTGGCAGCCAGCCAGCGGCGGCCCAAGCCCTGGTCGAAGCCCTTAGCGAGCGCGAGCTGGAGGTATTGGCTTTGATCGCCGCCGGGTTCTCCAACCGCGAGATTGCCCAGAAGCTCTTTATCGCTCAGGGCACGGTCAAGAGGCACATCAACAACATCTATGGCAAAATGGAGGTTCGCAGCCGGACGCAGGCGGTAGCGCGGGCGCGAGAACTCGACCTGCTGTAGGCGGCACAGGTTCTTGAGTGAGGCCACCCGCGGGTGGCCTTTTCGCGTTTTCCCACGGCCGGCGCTCTCCGAAATGTACCCCCCGAATGTGCCCTTTGGCCCATGACACTGCACCCCCTTGCCTGGTATCCTCCTCGGTAGAGCTGTGGAAGACAGCATCCGCGCCAGCAACACGAGGAGGGTTATCATGCTATCGTACGCCGAGATCGGCAAAGTAGGTAACACAACAAGCTCCGCTCTGAAGCAGTCACTTCGGACTGCTTCAGACAAAAGCCTGTACTGGATGGGGCAGTCCGTCGTCGACCTGTACGCTCACATGGCACTCAAGATGGACGTCGAGTGGCAGGCGCCACTGCCCGAGGGGCCCAAGATCATCGCCCCCAACCACCCCACGACGCTCGATCCCTTTCTGATGCTGCACGTTGTGCGCGAACCGGTCAGCATCCTGGTCACGGGGGCGGCCTTTGAGATTCCCGTCTTTGGGCATACCATCCGCCGCATGGGCCACGTGCCGGTCGTGCAGGGCAACGGCCGGGCAGCCTTTGAGGAGGCCAGACAACTGCTGAGGGAGGGGCGTACGCTGGCCGTCTTCCCTGAGGGGGCGCTGAGCCCAGCGGAGGGTGGCTGCCAGGCACCCCGCACCGGGGCAGCCCGCCTGGCCCTGAGCAGCGGCGCGCCGATCATCCCCGTGGGCATCCATCTGGATCGCGACCACGTCCGGCCCATCGGAGGGGAGATCGCGGGCGAAGAGGCGGAGGGCCGGGTGTGCTATGGGGGACCGTACGCAGTCACCGTGGGCCGGCCCATCTGGTTCGCCGGGGAACTGGCGGATCGCGAGTTTGTGCATACCGTCTCGGACATTGTTATGCGGCGGATCGGGCATCTCGCCGGTATGAGCGCCCAGCGCATAGAGTTGGCGCAGTCGAGTTCGGCCAGGCCCTTCAACAGCCCGGTCGAGGTGGGCAGCAGCCCGTGGGCCAGCCTGAAGGGCAGAATCGCCAGTGGCAGCAGGGTATCACCATGATCACGCTGGACTTGACTGATCTGTTCCTGACAGGGATGACCTCCTACGGGCCCCTGCTGTTCGGCCTGGCCCTCCTGCTGAGCCCGCTGGGCCTGCCGATCCCAACAGGCCTGCTGGTACTGGCTGCCGGGGCCTTTGCCCGGCAGGGCCTCATGGACTGGCCGGTGGCTGCCGCCGTGGGGTTGGCAGGAACGGTCCTGGGTGACATTGGCAGCTATGGCCTGGGGCGCTTTGCCGGTGACTGGGTACAGCACCGTCTGAAGGGGAACCGCGCCACGCTGCGGCTCAAGGCCCAGGCCCAGTTCCTGAGACATGGCGTCCTGACCCTCCTATCGACGCGGGTTCTGTTCACCGGCCTCGACGTGCCCACCAACCTGGTCGCGGGCAGCAGCCACTTTCCCTTCCGCCAGTTCCTGGCCTGGGACATGCTCGGCCGCCTGAGCTGGCTGCTGCTCTATGGTGGGCTGGGCTATGCCTTTGGCAGCCAGTGGCAGGTGGTTAGTCAGGCGATCAGCGATTATCAGGGCTGGTTCGCCGGCGTGGTGGTTGTGGGGACTGGCTTCCTTCTGCTGCGGCGGCTGCGCCAGAACCAACAACCACGCACGGCGTAGCGTCATGCCAGTGCGGGGGGGTGCAAGCTACCAAGAAACCCGATCCTGTCATTCTGAACGAAGTGAAGAATCTCAGCTGAGCATTGAAGAGATCCTTCGCTTGGCTCAGGATGACGACTACCCCAGGGACAGTTCTTAATCATAGAATGGTACCCTGTACCATGGAATACTCAGAATGTACGCGAGCGGACCTATTTCGGCACGACAACATGCAAAGAACGGGGGAGGCAGCGTATCTCGACCGGAGTCATGCCCAAGTAATCACCATCAACCTGAACGGTCTGGGGAGGGTCGACCTGTATACTGGCATGTGTGACCTGCCAATGCTGAAGCGCCTCCATCCCAAGAGCGCCGCCAACATTATCAGCAATGAATTGCACGATGAGCTTGAGGTCCACACGCCGGAGGACAAATACGTCGAGCAGGCCGTCTTCGATGTCGATCATGGGTGACAACCTCAAACCAGGGAATCCCAAGTGACCCGAATTTGCTACTGTGCAGACCACGCCCTGCGTCTCGTGAGTCTTGCCATCCAGATCTAGAACATAAGTCATTGGGCGAGACTCAATCAATGCCTGCAAACCGCCAATGCCGTACGCCAATAGGCCAAAGCGATCTTTTAGCTCGCGTGGGGTTCGTTCTATCGCGGTTGCTTCCAAACCCACACCGGCCCTCAAGAGGAATTTTCGATTTCCAATTTCCCCCAAATCTACGAGACGGAGAGCATGCTCGGAAACAAGCAAACGTGCGGCTGCGACAAAATCACGAGGGATCCCAAATTCGTAGGTAAGCACATTGCCAGTGCCGCCAGGAAGAAGGCCAAGCGCCGTCTGGGTGCCGGCAAGACCCGTTGCTACCTCGCATATCGTCCCATCACCGCCGTACACTGCAACAATCTGTGCCCCTTGCTCGACAAGCTGCCAGGCAAGTGTTACCCCATCACCTTCTGCCTGGGTAATCTCAACTGACCAGCGGACACCGGCGGCCCGAAAAACCTGGTTTAGCTCTGCCAGAATCGCTGTCTTTCGACCCGCAGAAGGATTGACGATGACCGGTATCCAGTTCATCAGGCCATCTCTGCCACCATCCACTGCATAGCGCGGCGCCGGATGGTTCGTTTGAAGGGCAGATTCCCCGGCTCAGCAAGGAAGCAGAGGATCTCGCCTGATGTGGAGGGCAGCATCATAGCCACATGGAGGCCGTCCCGCCAGGTGAAGGGCCATGCCGGAGCGCCGACTACAACGAGGTCACAATTTGACTCCACGTGACCATTGCGGATGACCGGCTGCATCGTCGTGACGTAGGAGATATGCGCTGGCCCGTCGGGGATGTCTTCCGCCAAACCAAAGAGCTGCCGGATTCCCACCTGAACCGAGTGGCCCTGCCGGACATGCTCTTTCAGTTTCTCCAGATTGCCGCGCACGCGATTCCCATCGGCATCATGTTCGTAGACAGTTCGCCAGCGGTCGCAGACAAACCAGCGATAGACCCCGTAGGAATAGGCTTGGCTCTCATCCACGCGGACATCACCCCACATCCACTTCACCTGGCAATAGACCCCAGAAGCATCGTATTTGAAAATGCTGATATAGGGCTGTTGAATGTCTCGCCCGCGGTGGACGTAGCTATGGTGGTGGCTCATGAGTCCGGCGAAAGCATCCCCCTCACCCACGTAGGTCTGCTGGAAATAGAGCGTTTCCTCATACAGATCCGTGGTCATGTAGAGTCTCAGGTCTGCACCGCTGCGTACCGCTCCGACCAACCCGGACACGTCGCCAGCGGTGATTGTCAGGTCCGTCTGCTGTTCGAGGGCAAGCTGCCAGCCTTGTTCCATCCGGCTATTCCTTTCAGTCACTGTCCTTCGACAGGCATCTTTGGCACGCGGGCACGCGCGTTCAGTGCTGGCTCAAACTCTGCCTTCGGACGAGAGCATCCGCCAGAACACACACAATCTCGTACAACAAGGTGGCGCCAACCAGGGCCGTATTCCCGGTGGGATCAAAAGGCGGTGACACCTCAACCACGTCCGCGCCGATCAGATTGAGACCTGCAAGCCCTCGTATGAGCGCCTGTGCCTGGATGGGCGTCAAGCCACCTATCTCTGGTGTCCCGGTACCCGGGGCAAAGGCCGGGTCAAGGCTGTCGATATCGAAGGAGAGGTAGGTAGGTCCCCAGCCGACCACGCTCCTTACTTGGTCAAGCGTGGCCTCGACGCCCAGGGAGGTGAGTTCTTCCATGTATACGACGCGAATGCCTGCATCCTCAGAACCATGCCAACTCTCCTCCGAGTTCTGCGCCCCTCTTATGCCGATTTGGATCGTCCTGTTGGGGTCCAGGAAACCCTCCTCCATGGCTCGGCGGAATGGGGTACCGTGGGTATACTTTTGCCCAAATTCATGGTCACTCGTATCGGTGTGGGCATCGATGTGAACCAAACCCACTGGCCGGTCAGCCGCAACTGCTCGTAAAATGGGAAGCGTGATGGAGTGGTCGCCGCCAGCGCTCAGGGGAGTTGCGCCAGCAGCACAGACCTCGTCGTAGAAAGCGGCAATGTCGGCGAAGCATTGTCGCAGGTCAAAAGGATTCGAGAGAGGCACGTCCCCCAGATCTGCGATGTTGCAGAGTTCGTAGGGATTTACGCGCGTCACATGATGGACAGCACGTGTGAAGCTGGACATGTTGCGGATTTCCCGAGGGCCGTGCCGAGCGCCAGGCCGGTTTTCGGTGGCACCATCATAGGGCACGCCAATCAGAGCGATATCCACGCCGGATGGATCGCTGACCAGAGGTCTTTGCAACAGCGTGGCTACGCCAGCATATCGAAGCGGGGCCGCTTCAGTCTCAGGCACCTGGTTCATATCTCACATCCTCCTGATTGGGCAGCAACCGAGTCACCGTAGAACGGGACAAAACCCAGACCAAAGGCCGCAAGCACCAAGCGCATCACGTGGGTGAGTATCACCGGGTACTTCTCGGCTCTGATGTCGGAGGCACTTGCCGAACGAGCACCGTAGGCCTTCCAATCGCCTGTCGAGCTCGGCACGAGATAAAACTGCACGACGGCACAGGCAAACTGTCGATCAGGCACTGGCGATCTTGGGCCAAGTCTAACCAGCTCAATAGGATTCATCGAATGAGATTGATAACAAACATCAGGTTCCGTCGTCGTCGATTGAAGCGGCTCTGCGAAGGGATGCAGGGAAACAGATCCGTGTGCTCCTGCATATAGCTGAGCAATTCGGTTTCCACATCCAGCCTCGACACTCCCCTACAAGAGTCATCGCTATCAGTTCACTGTCCACAGACCGGAGCCGGCCCAGGCCGATCAGAACTGGCCAAGTTCTGGAGAATATCATCGACTATCACGAATACGTATGTGCAGAAATCTTCAAAATCGTGTATCATGGACCGTCCTCCGATGTGACTAGCGGGTTTGTGGTGAACCATTCTATATCACATCAGAGGACTTTTTGTGCGCTAGGTCGCGTAAGCCACCTGATAGGTCGTTTGAACAAATCCATTGCTGAAGGATTTCGTAACCTGGTGAAGCAATGACCGTTCAACCCCCAGGGAGCCAAACAGCGGAATGCCGCTACCAAGAATGACAGGTATTTGCGTGATCGTGATCTCGTGGATCAATCCAGCTTTCATAAAGCCTTGGATGGTTCTGCCGCCATCGATATAGAGGTGCCTGGCCCCCTCACGCTCCAGATGAGAAACCAGTTCGCCTGGGGCCAGGTTTTCTACCCTAACTTTGCCGTGGAGGTGACTAGGAACGACCAGGGCACGGTGCGATAAGACGATGACCAGAGTCTCTTCATAAGGCCACTCGCCGAAGGATAGTACCTTTTCAAAGCTTGCGCTGCCCATGACCAGAACGTCAACCGAGTTGATGAACTCGCCATAGCCCAAGTCGCCCCCATCGGCTACTGCATAGGCTGGATTGTGAAGCCAGGCGATGTCGCCATCTGGCCGGGCGATGAACCCGTCAACACTGGTGGCAATATACACTGAGCATTGAATGCTCACGGCCATATCTCCTTCTTTGACACAGAATACCAGCCAGCTATGTCAGGTCTGCAGGCCCAAACCGCCAGCTAGGGAGTTATTCTGGCAAGCAGGGCAGCTGCATTGAAAATGAGTCGTGCTGCAGTCAGGGCAGAGGTCCCGTCGCTGTCTCTGCTTGGCATAAACTCAACCAGATTGAAACCACAGAGGAGGGCCCTGGCAGCCACGCCTTGCAGGATTTCCACGACATCCCAGTAGGTGAGGCCGCCCGGCGTGGGGGACATGACGGCGGGCATGATGCTTGAATCAAGCACATCGCAGTCAAAGGTCACCAAGACGTCGCTATCCTTCGGAATGAGGTCCAATATTGGTTGAATCCCCTCACGATTGACCTGTTGGGCGGTGATGAGTTTTGCTCCCCAGGCCAACGCATCCTCAACCTCGCCCGCCCGGGCACTGCCCATGGAGCGCATCCCGACCTGAACGATACGCTCAATCCAGGGCATTTCGGAGGCGCGGCGCATGGTACTGCTCAGGCCGTATCGCTCACCGTTTACTTCTTCCCGCCAATCGATGTGGGCGTCGAATTGCAGAATGGTATAAGGGCCTCGACCCTCATAAGCCTGGAAAACTGGAATGGGGACAGAATCATCCCCCCCGATCACGATGGGAGCCGCCCCAGCCTGCAGAATCTGCTTGACGGCGCTGGTGATGATCGTCCGATTGCTGGCATAATCCGACTCACTCGTCGCCAGATCTCCGGCATCAACGACAGGCCCGAATTCGTCATCTAGCAGCGAGCCGCTAATTTCAAAGTCATAGTGCCCGCTAAGAGGAGTATAGTAGGACATGGCCGCTCGAAGGGCAGCCGCTGTCGTGGCCGAGAAATTGCCAAAGCCCGGATACGGTGTTGCAGTGGGTGCGCCGATGATGGCCACCGCCGCCTCCAGTTGAGCCAAGTCAGCACACGCTGGCAAGCCAAGAAATGTGTCCTTGCCAGTGCGGTCTGGATAGAATACATCCCGCATTTCAGACATTCGATGCACCTCCATTAGTATCTCTCGCCAACGCAGCCAGATTGTAGCACAGGTCCTCTTTGCGAGCAACAGCCAGAAGTGGGGATTTCCGTGACACAACGAGCCAATGAAGGGGAGTCCGTTGGAACCCGCCGGTGCGTCCCTGCGCTAGCAACGAGCTACGGGCTGACGCGGCACGGCACACATCGAAGAAGCGTCGTCTGAAGCAGATCCCAGCCATCCTAAAGACGGCTTTGACTCAGCTACGGCTAGCCGGCTTGGTCTGCGCTGCGCCACCAAGCGACTGTCGCCCCGACCCCAACGATGAAGGCCAGCAGTACCAGAATATAGCTGTGTAGCCCAATCTGCCCAGCTCCGTCCCGCCCGACCATACCGCTGATCATCACCGGCACGGACCACGGAAACCAATCGCCCCAACCCAGGACGCCCGCGATCTGGGCCAGAATCAGTGTGAGAAAGGCCCAGCCCAGCGCTGGCAGGTAGCCGCGTCCCACGCTGGCAAACAGCGCAACAAAAGGTACGAGCATGAAACCCAGGAGGGCAACGAGCAGGAGGGACCAAAACGAGAACCATGCCAATTCAACAGACCAACCCGGAATCCCGACGACCGCTCCCACAACCAGCCCAAGCACAAAGACCATGAGGGCGAGGCCCAAGATCCAGAGCGCCGTCACAACTAACTTTGCAGCGACAATGGTCGCCCGCGAGGTGGGGAGAGCAAGCAGTTCTTTGGCCGTATGGTCGGAGAACTCGCGTCCAAAAACCCAGGCGGTGATGAACGCAAACAGGATGGCTCCAGCAATTGCCATTCCCTGCAAGAGTATCTCAAAATGGGTGGGCCAGTCGGCGGCCCCCGCGATAAGCTGGGATTTCATGCTGATCAAGCCCATGGAACGGGCGGCCTCGGGATCTTTAAGAATCACCATGAACAGCCCGCTGACCAAGGGCAAGATAGAGAATGCCACGGCCGACAGCAGGGTTACTTTGGAGCGGCGTACTTTGAGCCCCTCGGCCCAAAAAGATGCAAGAAAGTCTCTCACGGTGCTCCGCCTGTCAGGCGCAGGAAATGGCCTTCGAGATCCTCCTGCTCCACGGCCAGTCTCGACGGGGGCGCTCCCGCTTTGACAAGGAGGGTTGCCACGGCTTCCGGCGCGCGGATGGCGCGCGCTTCGGTCAAAATGAGCGTACCCCCTGTCGCTTTTACGGCAAAGCCAGCCCGGGTCAGCGCGGTTTGGGCGGCGTCCAGGTTGCGCGCCTGGATTTCCAGACGCTGCAGCCTCAATGCCTCCAGCTCGTCCGCATCGAGTTCCTCCAGCAGGCGGCCGTTGTGGATAATGCCAATGCGCGTAGCGAGGCGGTCCACCTCTGTGAGGATGTGGCTCGACATGAACACGGTCACGCCTTGCTCACGGGCGAGACCCGCCAGGAGTTGGCGTATTTCAACCACCCCCGCCGGGTCGAGCCCATTGGCCGGTTCGTCGAGGATCAGCAGCTCGGGCTCATGCAACAACGCGCGCGCCAATCCCAGGCGCTGGAAATTGCCCGTCGAGAGCGTACCGGCCTTTCGGTCCGCGTAAGGAGCAAGGCCAAGGCGCTCAATCACACGGGACGTGACCTTCTTGTCGGATACCTCCTGCAGTCGCCGGGCGATCTCTAGGTTCTCCCGCACGCTTAGTTCTGGATAAGCGGCGGGCCTTTCGACCAGATGGCCAACCCGCCGCCATGGCCCGCGCCCGTTCGGCCCGACATCTTGGCCCAGTACCTTGACCGAGCCTGCACTCGGACGGATCATGCCCAGTAGAGCCCGGATCGTTGTCGTCTTGCCCGCACCGTTCAGGCCGAGGAAACCATAGATCTCCCCAGGCTCAACCCTCAGGGTGACCGAGTCAACCGCATGCACCGGACCATAGTGTTTTGATAGCTTGTCTGTTTCGATTACCGGAGTCACGCTGCACCCGTTGGCGCCATCGCCTTAGCTGCTCCCGGCTAGCGCCCGTGCCCAGCCTGTAGCACGCTCGACCTCACCTTTCTTGAGCGGCCCCTTTTTGAGGCCCCTGACGAGAAAACCGCCCGGCTCGGCTGCGAATGTCCAGCCATTGCCCTTGAGCGCCTCCGCCATTCTATCCGCGGCAAAACCATAACGCCGGAGGAATCTCCAGGACAAGCGAGTATCAAAGGTGGCTACTCGAGCACCCTCGCGAGCCGGCGGCCCTATCTTTTCAACCAGGCCCTGGACCGCCTCCGTTGGCAACGCTCCGTGGGTAGGCGAGCCAATGATGAGCAGATCGATGCCCTCCAATACACCAGCATTGACTTGACCCACACGCAGTACCTGTACCTCACCAGGAAGCGCACCACCGATAGCCCGTGCGATGCTCTCTGTATTCCCATAGACCGAGTCATAGATGACCAGCGCCTTCATGATTTCCCTCCCCTCTGGCGTCTAGCATACGATGCTTTCTACGAATGTACCTGACACCAATCTGTCGTTTTCTGGATACTGGACGCAGACGCCAGCAGAAGGGCCAGCAGCAAGAGAGCAGACAGAAAAAGCAAAGGCAGGAAACCCTGTCTCACAACTGTGCGCCTGCTTTCAGATACCTGCTGTGAATCGTTCTATTGGGAAGGGGTCGCCATGCCTGGGGTCAAGGGTCTTGATCAAGGCCGCTCAGGTTTTGTCGACGCGGGCCTGCGCCAGTGCAGGGTCGTCCACCATGGGCTGCCGGACGACCACACGGCATGGCGACCCAGACACCCCTGTAAGCCGCAGTGGCAGCGCAATAAGCTCTCCACCGGGCCTGACCCGCATGGCCGCCCCTTCATCTACATCCTCAACCAAGTACTTTCCAGCCTCAGCCAGCGCTTGATGAAAGTAGAACATTCCCCTGCCTTTTACCCGAACGCCAAATACGCTCAGCCAGACGGCACACGGCAGCTTGAGCAATGCATTCATAACCTCTTCTGATACCGTGGTCACAGTACGGGCAGATGAGGTCAAGAATAGAATCGTCTCGCCGTGATAGGTTGGCTGAAAGCCACGTTCTGCCTTCTGCATCGTTTCGTGAAGGTCCACCCACAAATACCTGCCGATCAGCGCATCAAGAGGCAGTGCCTCCAACGCTGCCCCGCCTTCCGCAAAGTGGGAAGGAGCATCAATGTGCGTGCCGGTTTGAGTCCCCATCGACAAGCGTGAGACCTTGAATCCCTGGCTCTGAATCGTACACCAAGTTTCCACTTCAAGAGGCAGGTCAGAATAGTCGCCATGTGTGTAGATGGGCAGGTGCTCATCAAGTACTCTTGTCAGATCGATGATTTCCAGCCTGCCCCCCCCGGCTTCAGTCAAAGTCATCGCACGCCCTTTCTTTCGGCACTTGCCATCGACATAGCCTGCTATTGGAAAACATTCCCATCATTCGTCGGCTGCGCTCAGGACAAGATTCGATGTACTCAGGACGACGGACCAGCCTCAAAGAGTGCATAGGTACTCAGGACAAGAGCAGGTGAGGCGCCATTTCCTCAACGTAAGGCATCAGCTGGCCCAGCACGGTATGTACAGCCTCCGTGGCACGATCGATCTCCTGCTCGGTCATGGGCGTAGATACGGCCAGCTCGCCGCGATAGGGCAGCCAGATGCCCTGGTTGAGCAAGCCCAACTGCAGCAGCATCAGCAACTGGCCCGCATCCCTGGCCGCCCGAGCAGCGTCGACCGCGGTATGGATCTCGCCACTGGTCCAGTGGATGTAGGCCAACGAACCCCGACCCGTGACATTGACTTGCAGCCCGTGTACAGTGAAGGCATCGGTAATACCCTGTCGCAGTCGATCGCCAAGCCTGTTGATTCTGTCGATCTCGCTCTGCCCATAGTGCTTTAGCGTGGCGATGCCGGCAACCATGGTAACGCTGTTCCCGTTAAAAGTACCCGAGTGCTTGAGGCTGTCCGGGCGCGTGGGGTTAAAGAGTTCCATGATCTCCGCCCGGCCGCTGATTGCGCCCACCGGGAATCCGCCGCCGATGATCTTGCCCAGCGTGGTAATGTCAGGCCTTACGCCATCCAGCAGCTGCCAGCCGCCCAGGCTCAGGCGAAAAGTCACCACTTCGTCAAAGATCAACAGCACGCCGTACTTGTCCGTCAGTTTCCTCAAGCCGGCGAGATAGCCCGCCCGCGCGGCCACCAAGCCGCCGGCATTCATCATCGGCTCCACGATCACGGCGGCGATCCTGTGGTTGTAGGCGCTGAACGTTTCCTCGACGGCGTCCAGGTCGTTGAAGGGAACGACCATCATCGACTGCAAGAGGGTGTCCGGAATGCCTTGGCTTTCCTTGCGCAGGCGCGGCGGGCCCGCGGCATCGGCCGAAGCTGTGATATTGACCTCAGCAAAGTCGTGCGTCCCGTGGTAGCCGCCATCCATTTTAAGGATCACATCCTTACCGCTGTAGGCCCGGGCCAGCCTCATGGCCATCATGGTAGCCTCAGTGCCTGAATTGCAGAAACGGACGCGTTCCACGCTCGGGATCCTGCCGCTCAGCATGCCCGCCAGCTCGTACTGGCAGGCCGCCGGCGAGCCAAAGAGCGTCCCCTCGGCGACCTGGGCCTGGACCGCCTCGACGACAGCCGGGGGCGCATGTCCGTGGATGAGGCTCGTATAGTTGTTGCTAAAGTCGATGTACCGGTTCCCGTCGGCGTCATAGAGGATACAGCCCTCGCCCCGCTCCATGTACGTGGGATAGGGTTCAAAGTAGACCGACCGCCGCGTATCGCCCCCGGGGAGAACGCGGCTAGCGAGTTCACAGTGGGCCCACGATCGTGGGGTCCGGTTCAGATAGTCGTCGATGATCCGCTGTACGACCGGATGCGTTGCCACAACAGTCCTCCTCCTAACCCTGCGTCCAATCGGGCGCAGCGACAGCGCGGGATGCGGCCCTGTCGCGCAGGTACTGCTTGATACGCTCCACGGCCTCCGCTGGTGCACCATAGGCAAGCGGCTCGCTGAGGATCTCTTGCACGCGCGCGTGCGCCCGCGCCAGCATGGTATACTGCTCTCCAGGTCGCCCGCTGCGATCAAAAGAGCCGCCATAGTAATGCTCGCCGCTGCGCAGCCAGGCCAGGGTGTGATCCGTCTCAAAGTAAGAACCGCCAATACCCACTTCTACCGCCGTCTCGTAGGCCAGCCGTTCGGTGTCCACCACGATCTCGGTAGTGCAGCGATCGACGAATTCCCAGATGTCGTGGTCGATGACGAGGGACTCGTAGCTCTGGTGGGCTGCGTTCTTCAGCGGCCCCCCCATAAGAACGAGGTCCGCGCCACTCAAGGCGATCATCATGGTAAAGGCTGCCTTTTCAATGCCGGTCTGAATGTCCAGATAGTAGGGATCGCTGTAGCCACCCATGCGCATGACCGGCAGCCCGTGCAGGCGGGTCATGGCCGCCTCGGCGCTGGCCAGCAGCATCGACTCCGGGGCGGCCAGGGAGAGGTTCGCGCCCTTCATGTTCATGACCGAGCCAACCGTGCTCTCCATGACCTTGGCTCCCGGCAGGATACTGTTGGCCAGGCACAGCATAAAAAGTACTTCGGCATTTTCGACCATCAGCGTGCCGGCCAGGGTAAAGGGCGTCGTGGCCCCCGCGGCTGTCATCGGCTCCACGTCTATGGGTACCCCCGCCTCCACGGCGCGACGCAGGACGCGGCATTCCTCGTAGGCCATCTGGAGGGGGCTGGTCGTATTCACGCAGACCATGAGGTTGGGCTCTTGATCCAGGTTGCCTGATGCAGACGCGGCAGCAGCCAACTCGATACACATCTGCATGCCGGCTTCCGTAGTCGGCGCCGTCAGCACCGGGTGGCCCATGATGGCCAGCGCCAGGCCCATGACCTCGGGATAGTCTATCTCGGGCAGCCCATCAGAGGCGGGGGCATCGATCACGACCGACCACTCGTAGCGGGGCAGGGCGCTCGTCAGGCGGCAGAGGTTGATGCTGTCCTGGCGGCGCACGGGACGGTTTTCAACGGCGCCATAGTCCAGGAAATTGGGCATTCTGACCCGCGATCCGGCCCGGGGCCTGTCGCTGGGCAGGGGCAGCGGAAGGCCGCGCAGGTCGAAGAGGCTGAATGACCCGGTGAGTTGATCTACCGCCTCAAGGATCATAGCCCTGGGCAAACGGACGACATCGGATTGCCCAGAGCCCCTTGCGCCTGCTCTTCTCAAGGTCTCGACGGCTTTGGGGTCGCCGACATGGACGCCCACATCCTCAAGAAGGCGGAGGGACTCGCCTTGGATCCTTTGCAGGGTATCTTGGTCCAGCAGTGAAACCGATTTGTATGGCATTTGGCTAGGCGTCCTTTCAGACCTGCACAGGCAGGGAACTCCAGGGACAATTGTACCTTATCGAACGCGGGCTGTCAATCGGGGGTAATCACTTTCGGCAATCGTTCACTCGCCATTGCCCGGGTGTTGATCGGCGGAATGAGCGGGGTCTCCGCACCGGATTGCCGATGCAATCAAGTACTGGCCGCGGGTGGCTCGCCGCCGGCAGGATAGGTCTGCATCGGTACCTCGTTGTTGGCCCAAGCCTTGACGATGGGGGCGAGAATACGCCACAATACAGGGCAACAATGCTCTTTTGAGCAGGCCCGTCGGCAGAGCGAGGTAGACAAGCGTCGGTTCGTGGGCGTCGCCGACAACGGCCCTCACGTCGGCCGGGTCAGTGACGTTGGCAGTGCGGAAGTTGAGCATATCAACAACCGTCCGCATGACCTCGGGGGAGAGGCCGGAAGCATGTTGGTCGAGGGCCACCGCCATCCGCTCGCGGAAATCCTCCGGTGTTCAATCCCTGGTCGATGAGCCTAAAATGCTGAAGCCATCGGGCAGCAGGCCCTCCGCCGTCACTTGGGCAATGGCCGGCATCAGAAGGCGCGAGGTGAGGTCACCGGATGCACCGAACAGTACGATTCGCTGGATCATAGTAGACTCTCTGGATTGCTGGTACCGATCAACTTGCGAGCGAGTTCCCGCCGGCTATCGTTCTTGAGGGCCTGCGCGTCCGGACGCACCAAGTAGCTCACGATCGCCAGCAGGCGGTGGCCCAGGCGCAAGCGTTGGGACTTTTGCCGGTTGATGAGTAACCATCCGCAGCCATCTGGACTGACCATCATACGTCATCAACTCCTGCAAATAGATCACGCTCTACCCCGCCACGCTCAAAGGGAGGGACCACTCGTGAAAACGTGTCAAACCGGACCAGCCGCCCCATCAGGTCGAGCACCCGGCTGCTGCTGCCGCCGGTCTGGCTAGTATGGCAGCGGGCAGCCAACTGGCTGGCTTGGAAGTAAGGCCTGATCCCGATTCTGGTCGTCACAGCCTGATCCACCTCGGCCAGACGCCGGAGATTGATATCGTGGTTCCGCCCAAATGCCTCCGGGTTCTGCCCAAACAGGGGCAGTATCTTGACAAAGAGTCTTACCAGCCCGCGAGGGAAAGCCGTATAGTACAGCTTTTGCGGCTGGTAGGCAACCAAGCCTGGTACTAGCTGATCAGTGAAAGCGATCAAGGCTGCCGGCCGCATGGAAAGCCAGGGTGGTGGCCCGGTGTATCTTGATGTGGTCAGGATGAAAATAGCCGCCGGTTGGATCGTGGGTGAGAACCACCTGTGGCTGGATCTGCCGGATCAGCCGGGTTATCTTTTCGGCGACATCCTCCAAGGGAGCCTGCATCAAAGAGGCTGGGTTTTGGTTCTCTGGCGTATCCTCCATGCCAGAATCATGATAGTCCAATATGTGCACCGCGGCCAGTCCAAGGTAGCCCGCCGCGCAGCACAGCTCTGCAGTACGCAATTCAGCCAGAGAGTCGTATCCCTCGAGAAGTTCGGGAGCCACATCGCCGGCCTCGCCCCGCGTGGCGCATACATAGTGGACGGCTACTCCCTGGCTGGCATAGCGCACGAGTGTCCCTGCTGGGCCAAATGACTCATCGTCGGGGTGAGCAAAGGCTACCAGCAGGCGTAGTAGGGTATCAGGTTCTCTGAGTACGATCGATTCCATTACTTCATACCTGCCTTGACCGCCGCTAGCTCGAATAGCGGTATCCGCTTCCAGCCAGCCGCCGAAACAGGGCCACGGCACCCACCAGCAGCGCCAGCAGTAGGCCCAGCCCGGCCAGCGTGCTGCCCCAGCGCAAGGGGATCTGGGCGCTGCCCTCCGGCATCGGGGGGACCTCGGGATCAAAATAGGGGTACAGGCGGTCGATGGCTGGCGTGGGTACCTGCGTCGTCCCAGCCAGCGCCAGGAACTCGTCAGCCAGGTATACCATCTCGTCCCGGGCCGCATTGGCATGTTTGGCCAGGGCCACCTCGATGAGTTCGCTTCCGAGCCGCCGCTGAAAGAAAAGAACCAACAGCGGCTCGGGCAGCCAGGCCAAGGGCCTCAGCCTGGACGGTGTGATGGGCAAGCCCCGCGACTGCAGCACGCGAAAACCCTCCCGCATGGCCCGAATGGCCAGGACGATCAGATCGCGCGTCCGGGCCAGGCGGTAGTTGTCCGCGCCCGCCGCATAGAGCGCAGCCGCCAGCGAGGGCATCAGCAGGGCAACGTGGTACTTGAGCCAGGTGTCCATGTCGGTCCGGATCTCGGCCCCGAATCCCGGCCCGCTCTCCAGGATGCTGGCTACCTGCAGGGTCCGAGCCGTTACGCAGCCATCGACCTCGCCAAAGGGCACATTTGCCGGTTCCTCCTCCGTGCCGGTCAGGCAGTGGACGACATGGCCCTCGCGGTATCCGGCCGAGTTCGGGAATCCGATGAGAACCCGCTCCTGGCCCAGCGCCTCGACCAGTTTGCCGGTCCAGCAGCGTTGTTCATCAGGAACAGGACGTTGGGCGTGTGCTCGTTGGCCGCCAGCACCGGCAGGATCTTCAGCGCGTGGTTCTTGCGCATGATGACCAGCACCAGGTCGTAGGCGTCGCCAGGCGCCAGCTCCTCGACGACGTTGACCCGGGTCACGGTTCTCTGCTGGGTCACTGCGTCCTGCAACACGATGCCGTGCTCACGCAGATCGGCCAGGCGCTGCCCGCGGGCCAGGATCGAGACCTCGTTGCCGCCTTCCTGCAGCCGCGCGGCGAACAGGCTGCCCAGGGGGCCGGCGCCGTACACCAGTACGATTGGCGCTTCTGTCTTCTTGCATGGGTACACTCACTTTCTGATTCTGACCTCTCACCATGATTTGGCCCAAGTAAGGGCGAGGCATCGCCAGCAACCGATTTCTCGAGCGGCGGCTGGCATATAGGAGTAAACTTCCAGAAATGGGACAGCTTTCCTGCGATGCCTCGCCCCTACGGAAGCAGGTGAACAAGGGCGTTGCACGCTATACTTCAGTCCTCAAGGCCGTGTCCATTTTCCAGCAGTTCTTTGAAGTGCTGGGCAAAACGCGCGGCCGGGGCGCCATCCACGATGTCATGGTCAAAGCTGAGGGTGACGCACAGAGTTTCGCGTTCCTCAAGCTGGCCGCCGACCCAGACCGGCCTTTGGACGATGCTGCCCAGGGTGACACCCAGGGTATAGAGGGGCATGGTGATGCCCCAGCCGGCGCCCTGGCCAAACATGCCAACGGCGGTCAGGATGGTGGTGCCGACGTTGCTGCTTGGCCAAATGAGGGCTGCGAAAAAGGGCCTTCCACACCAGCCGCCGGAGGGGACCGGGTACCAGGGTGTAGAGGGGGAGCAAGCGCTCGTACGGATTGGGCTGCCGCTTCCGCTCCGCCTGGTGGCCGCGGATCTCGTCGTGGATCTCGCGAAAGGTGCGCTTGTTGGCAGCGCGGATGACGTGGGGCAGGGGAAAGCGCTCATCGCCGTCCTGGACCTCGATCATGGTCGCCACATCTACCTCATCAAAGAGGACCAGTTGGTTGCGCCAGTTGCGAAGGCATGCATGTAGCGGTTTCGTGTCCACGGCCTGGCCCAGGCAAGCGAGGACGAAGGCGGTGAAGGACAGGGTTTCCCCCGTACGGGCTTTGTGCGCGGCAATGAGCGACCGGGCATCGGTGACGTCAGCCTCAATCAAAGCGTGGACGGTGTGCTTGCGGTGCCCCAGATGCAGAGCTATCCACGTAAACCTGGCGCATCCGCGGAAAGGGCACGACGCGATGATTGGCCTGGGTTTTTTCCACGGCTGCAACCTCTCTGTAATACAGCTAGTCCGCCGGGCGAGGAATGCCCAACGGACTATATCATAGCACAACTGGCGCGTTCCCTCAAGCTGCGGGCTGGTGGGGCCAGATTCCTACTCTGAACAGACTTGACAGGTTCTCTGAACCAAGACACATTGCACGCTCTGCGTGATAGGGAAACTCGCGACTCGATTGGCTGATCGCTGCAGGCATGTCAGGTCGCAGTACGAGGTTCTATCACAAAGGACTTGCCATCCTCTTTGCAAAGAAGCTGTACCACGTGGCGCCCAGAGTATAGGACCGGCGGGACCCCGCCCCCAGGCATCACCCACTGGCCAGCCATATAGAAGCCGGCCAGTCCGGGCAGGGTCCGCTCTACGGGCGTCCTGATGGCGGAGGGCGTCATCAGCCAGCCCTCCCAGGATCCCCTGTCGTTCAGCGTGTAGCGCCACCAGGTGTAGGGTGTTGATACATCGGTCTCCTCCACCTGCGCAGAGATGCCGGGATAGTAGAGCTCCAGCCGCTCCAGGATCTCCTCTGCCAGCCGCTCCTTTTCAGCCTCGTAGCCGGCCCGGTCATCCCGGCGCAGATCGTTCCAATAGTCCCAGTCAGTCTCCATCTCCGCCTGGATCACCGTCTTACCCTGTGGAGCGAACTTGTCGCTGTAGTGAAAGTTCCGGATCATCAATCCGTCTACCTGATGATCGCCAATGGTGAGGGGCTGCTCAAGCCGGATGGTAACAAAGCCAGCATCGTCAGGGTACTCCCGGGCGACGCCATAGTTGGCCATCAGCAGTGGCCGGAACCGGGGCCAGGTTTGGTAGCGCTTTTCTATCTTTTCGTTCACATAGCGCCCGCCCAACATCTCAAAGATGGTACTGTGGCCATCGGCCGCCGAAACCACAGCATCGGCGCGGCGCTCTAGAGGCAGTGGCGCGCCATCGGCCAGGCGGACGCCTACGGCTCTGTCATCGTCCACCAGGATCTCTTCAACCCGAGCATTGTAGGTCACCTCCCCGCCCAGCGAGAGGTAGCGCTCCTCGACAGCCCGGACAAAATCGGCGCAACTGCCATCGATCAGGCCCAACTGGCCATCGGCCAGCAGGCCAAGAAGCATGAAGACAAAATAAACGGGTACATCCGGCAAGAACAGGCTCTCGATGCAGTCGCGCAGCCAGGGTGCCTGGACAGCCTGCGTATAGTCAGCGACCGGCTGGCCATACTTGCCGACCACGTACTTGAAGAGACGGCGCATGGCCCACAGCTCCTTGATCTGGTCCAGGGTGACGCCAGCTCAGGGGGTTTGCTCATCCCCATCTCGCTCATGTCCCTGCCCTGGAAGGCCCGGGCGCCGGCGATCAGCTCGTCCACGATGGCCGCATCAGCCGGGGAAAGGGCCTTCAGATCACGGGCCAGGCGATCCAGGTCCCTGGTTACCGTCACCGTATGCCCGCTGGCTTCATCGACGAACCGGCCATAGGTCGTCAGATCCTTGAAGCCAACGGCAGGGACGATGCCCAACTGGCGGTACAGATCATGCAGACCCGTGCCGGGCCTGTGGCCCATGACAAAATGGATGCCGCCATCGATGAGATACTCCCCACGCCGCCAGGCGGCGGCAACCCCACCCGGGTGGATGTGATGCTCAAAGATGCGGCTCTGATAGCCGTTCATCTGGGCGTAGCAGCCGGTGGCCAGGCCTGCCAGCCCAGCGCCGATGATGATGATCTGTTTTTCACTCACTTTTCCCTCCCGTCAGTACCCGGTCCCCGATTCTACAGCTCGCCGTAGACTGTCGGGGGAGCCAAAAGCTCCGGGATACCGGCCACGCAGCGCGTCCCGGGCCACGTAGCACAGATGGCAAGCGTCAATGTAGCCCTCCTCATGAGGGAGGTCGTAACGGTCCACGAGAGCAGCGGGCCCGCCCTCCATCAGAGGTCCGATGATGGGATGGGCCACGGGATCATACCCGGCCACAATCTCTTCCAGAGGCTGTTGCCAGACGTTGCCCATAACCAAGCCCTGGCACAGGTGCACGTGGCCAAAAGCGTCGACGTGCACGCGGCCGGGGTCGGCGAAATCCTCGTCCGGGCACTGGGTGAACTCGGTCCAGGGCTGGCGCGGCATGCCCTCTGCGAGCTTGGCCACGGCCCGTCCCCGGAAGCGAACCGGGCCGCCGACAATGGGCTCTCCCTTGCCGTCCTGGGAATGGGCGCTGCAACCCTCCGGGACGTCGATGGTGATCACGCTCTCAGGCAGGCCCAATCGTTTCGCAGCCTCCATCGCGTTCAGCGCGGACTGCATCATCATCGCCTCGCCGTGGAACAGGTCGCTGGATAGGCTTAGGTCGTCAAGGCCAATCTCGGCGATGGGCCGCAGCCACTCGACGGCATCTTCGACCGACGTGGCCCAATAGTTGTTGGTGACGATGCCCCGTTTGATACCCAGGGACGCCGCCTCCCGGAGGCCAGCAAGCATGATCGGGTAGAACAGGAAAGGCTCACCCCCCTCAAAGTAGACCATCTCAACCGTGCCCAGCTCTTTGGCCTGATGGAGCACCTCCCGGATCTGGGCCAGCGTCATCGTCCCCCTGGCCTGGGGACTGCTCCACAGAAAGCAGTGATCGCACTCATCCGTACACCGGTAGCTCAGCAGAAAATGGATGCCTGTCAGTTTCATTTCTCCTCCCTCACTTCCACGCTCATCCATTCTCTCCCTCGCTTTCTTCGCTATGGCTGATCCCGTCCAGGATCAGTGCCACCAGGGATTCCAATACCCGCTCTGGCAGCATGTCCTCATCCGTCACCTGGAAATAGGTATTGAGATAGGGCAGCAGTTGGCTGTCCCCCACAGCGATCATCAGCGTGTGGACGATGCGTATCGCGGCCTCCAGGTCCACATCCTCGCGGATCTCGCCCCGTTCTGCCGCTTGGCTGAGGATGTCGTGGACCATCTCCCGCATCTTGTCAGCTACAGGACGGACGAGTTGATCGGCCAGGCCTGGATCACCGTGGTATGCGGCCCGGGCAAAGAGACGCACCAGGTCGCTGTAGTAGCGGCTCCACTCAATGCCGCCGGTCAGGTACATGACCAGCGCTTCGCGCAGCGGGAGAGCCGCCAGGTAGAGCCGGAACTCGTCAAAGACATCGGCCACAAAACGCGCGCAGACCTGGACAGCAAAGGCCAGCATGGCATCCCGGTCGGGGAAATAGGTATACAACGCGCCGACCGAAACCCCCGCCCGCCCGGCGACTTGCTTGACATTGACCGCAGTAGGGTCCCTTTTCTACAGCCTCCTCAACAATGGCGCTGAGGATCACCTGCTGCCGCTCCGGGTCCAGCCGCCGGAAGGTACGGGTTACCAGACCCTCCTCCTCGAAGCGAAGGATGTAGGTATGGATGCGCGTCCACTCCGACAATCCCATTATATATGAACCCATGGTTCACATTATATCAAAGGAATATTCATTTGTCAAAAGGGTACCGTTAGGTGATCAGGACCAGCACAGATGGCAACTGGGCACTTGCATTGCACGGCAAACGCGAGTACAATGCATGGAACCCACCAGGGAGACTATGCATGGAAGATCTCGGTGTCTTTCCGTTTGGAAGTCCGGTCAAACCAGTTGCCCAACAGGATCGAACTCCGAAACAGTTCTTCGTTTTGGGAGTCTATGCCAGTGCTGTCCACGCCGTGTGGTGTGGCTCGGATGGGAAGAGAAAAGTAAACGCCCTTGCCGTGGCCAGCGAACCCGAAATCTTTTGGAGAGGCGAGGACGCCGGGTCCATCATAGCCTCAATCAAGGTACCGAGCAAACTGGGACAACTCTCCCCAGCCCCTAGGCAGTTCAATGGTCCCAGTGGACGCTCTTTGGATAGAGAGTTCCTTGAGCCGCTCGGCATAACCAGAGATGATGTCTGGCTCAGCGACCTCTATCCTTTTTCCCATTTGAATCCGGGTCAACGGAAAGCAGTAGCTCGAGAATACCTTCCCCTTATTGAAGAATACGGCCTGGCCCAGCCATCACTCCGGCCAGCACCGAACAAGGGTCCTGGCGAGGAACGTTGCCAGGAAATCTGGCAGGAGATTACAGAGGCTAGAGCCAAGATTCTGATATTGCTTGGAGACAAACCTATTCACTGGTTCTTGTCCAATTTCCAGCCCGGGTACCGCCGGCTCTCTGACTTTGGCACAGGATCTATCCTGCTACGGGCTCGTGCATGAAGTCAGCATTCTGGGCCGGACGATTGGGATCCTCCCGCTCGTCCATCCCCGACAGGCATCACGGCTTGGGGCATCATCCGCTGAATGGTCACACCTGCACGCTCAATGGAAACAATCGACGGCGCCAGCGCTGCGTGGATTGGGCATCTAAAGGGGGGATATTGGAGGATTGAAAGGAGGAGGATCCAGATGACAGGGCAGTTGCAGGACAAGGTCGCCTTGGTAACAGGCGGCAGTTCAGGGATCGGTCGAGCCACGGCACTCAAATTCGCAGCCAGGAGCGCAAAGGTCGTCATCGCCGATCTAAACTTCGAGGGCGGTGAAGGTACGGTTCGCTCGATCAAGAATGCAGGCGGAGAAGCCATTTTTGTGAGGGCGGATGTGGCCCTGGCAACTGAGGTAGAGGCACTGGTCAGCCAAGCCGTCCAGGTCTACGGCCGGCTGGATGCGGCATTCAACAACGCCGGTATTTCGATAGAAGGGCGCGTCCACGAGGTGTCGGAAGAGGAGTGGGACCGACTCTTGGGCATCAACCTCAAGGGCGTCTGGCTGTGTATGAAATACGAGCTGATCCAGATGCTCAAGCAGGGCAGCGGGGCCATCGTCAACATGTCGTCGATATGGGGGCTGGTTGGCATGACCGGCGAGGCGCCCTATGTTGCCAGCAAGCACGGGGTCAGTGGCCTGACCAAGGCGGGGGCGCTGGACTATGCGGGCGAGGGGATTCGCGTAAATGAAGTATGCCCCGGTCTGATCCACACCCCCATGACAGCGAACACACTCGGCGATCCTGTGCGGCGAGAACGAGTCGTGTCCAAGGAGCCGATTGGGCGACCAGGGACACCAGAAGAAGTGGCAGAAGCAGTAGTCTGGCTGTGTAGCGACGCAGCGTCGTTTGTGACTGGACATTCCCTGGTGGTGGATGGCGGCTATGTAGCCCAGTGAGTCACAAAAGAGGGGAGCGACAGGCATTGACCCCTTGTGGCTTATGGGCTATAATGGGCTTGTTTTCAGAGGTGTTGTACGCCAGCATAGCATTTGGTTGTCGATATTTGGCGACAGGATTGGAATTATGGAGATCTAGGTCAACTCCCTACCTCCAGTAAGATTGTATGCCTGTCCCGTGATGAAACTGGCCCGGTCCGAGGCCAGGTAGGCCACCAGGTGGGCCACGTCCTCCGGCGTCGCAAAGCGCCCCAGCGGTACCTTGGCCACGGCTGCGGCCATAACCTGGTCATAGTCCTGCTGGGTAACCAGTGCCTCGAGCTGCAAGCCCCACTGCTTCAGCGCCGTGTCCACATCACCAGGCAGGATGGCGTTGACGGTGATCCCGAACTCGGCCACTTCCTGGGCCAGCGAGCGGGTGAGGGCCACGACGGCCGCCTTGCTGGCGGCATAGGCCGAGACGTAGGGTTTGGGCCGCTCGGCGGCCAGGGAGGACATGTTGATGATGCGCCCCCCCTGGCCGCCCTCGATCATCAGCGGCAGCGCAGCCTGGCTGCACAGAAAGGTGCCCGTGGCATTGATCTCCAGCGTCCGCCGCCACGCCTCTTCGGCCATCTGAATCACCGGCGCCGGGCCGATGGCCGCGCCCGCATTGTTGACCAGGATGTCGAGCCGGCCAAAAGTCTCTTTGGTCTCTGCCACCATGGCCTTGATCGAATCGGCCTGGGTCACGTCCAGACGCACAGGCAGCCCTCGCACGCCCAGAGTTTCGATCTCATCGGCGATGGCCACCAGTTCCTCCCACTGGCCGCTGCCGGCATGGGGCAGGTCCGTCGGCGGCGCGCAGATATCGCCCACGACCACGTGCGCCCCATTCCGCGCCAGCCGCAGCGCAACCGCTGCGCCAATGCCCCCCTTGCGCCCCGCACCCGTGACAATGGCTACCTTGTCCCTTAGCTCACACTCCACTACTCCCCCTCAAATCTCCGATTCCTGGTTTCCCCACTCCCCATCCCTAGTCCTCCGCCCGATAGACCATCGAGGTGAACACCAGGATACCCGGAGGCGCCAAGTTGTTCATCGGATCGACCATCACCTGGATCAGGGCTGGCTTGCCCGATGCTGCGGCACGCTCCAGGGCAGGGCGCAGTTCGTCCAGATCTCATCCACCTTTTCGCCATGGCAACCCAATGGCCTCGGCGACCAGATCGTAGCGCGTCTCGGGATAAAGGTCGCACTCTACCAATCCATCAATCTGGGCAAACATCTGCGATGAGCGCTCCATCCCCCAGCCCCGGTCGCAGGAGACGACCACGGTGATGGCGGCACCGTAGCGCCGGGCCGTCTCCAGTTCCTGGATGTTGAAGCCGATGGCCCCGTCGCCAGAGATGAGATAGACCGGCCGGTCCGGAGCGGCCAGCTTGGCCCCGATGGCGTAGGGCAGGCCGGTGCCCAGGTGGCCGAACTTGGCCGTGTAGAGGTAGCTGCGCGGCGCCAGGATGGGATTGTAGCTGGCGCGTCCACAGGCTGGTGTTGCCTCCATCCATGACGGTGATGGCGTCGCGCGGGAAGAAATCCCGCACGACCTGCACCATCCGGCCAGGGTTGATCTCGCCCTCGCCCGCCTGGAGTGCGCATCTCGAGTCTGATCCCGCCACTCCTGGGTGAGCGCCCGGTACCTCTCAAAGCCCGCGTGTTCATCCTTTGGCGCAGTACGCTGCTTCACGGCCGCCAGCAGGGCCGCCAGCACAGCCTTGCGCATCACCGACGATGCCCACGTCCACAGGGCGGTTCAGGCCGATGGAGGCTGGGTCGAGGTCCACGTGGATGATCTTTTGCTGCGGCCGGATCGCCCCACGAGGGCGCTCGGCCCCAGCCATCCAGCTCGCCGAGGCGCCCGCCCACGGCCAGCACGACGTCGGCCTCCGTACGGGCGGCTTCCAGCGCCTCCCGGTTCAGCGGGTGGAAGTAGCGAGGGTGGTCTTCGGGAACGACGCCCCGCGCGCGAGGCTGGTGGTCATGGCCGCCGCCAGGTGGTCGGCCAGGGCGAGGAACTCGTCCCAGGCCCCAGCCCAGGAGACGCCCGCGCCGGCGTGCAGCAGGGGACGCTCCGGCCTGCGGCCAGCAACTCGGCAGCTTGGGCGATCAGCGCCGGATCGCCCGCGCCGGGCCGGCCCGCCCGGTACTGCGCCGGCGGCCAGATATCCACCTTCTCAGGGTCGCCGGTGCCGCGCATGATGTCCTCCGGGATCTCCAGATAGACAGGACCCGGGCGGCCGCTGGTCGCTTCCCGGTAGGCGCGGCGGATCAGTTCGGGCAGGCGGCGCCAGTCGCGGACGCCGGCGCTCCACTTGGTCACCGGGCCGTAGAGCCCCAGCAGGTCCACGTTCTGGAACGAGCCGCCGCGGTCGGGATAGATGATATTGCGCCGTCGCTGGCTGCTGATGGCAATCACCGGGCTGCCCTCGGCGTAGGCGGTGATGATGCCCGAGACCATGTTGGCCGCGCCGGGGCCGATGCCGCCGATGACAACAGCCGGCTCTCCCCGGATCCGGGCCCAGGCCTCGGCCATGTGCGCCGCCGCCGCCTCGTGGCGGGGGTTGACAAAACGCATGCCATAGTCGTCCAGCTTGGCCAGGAAGGGGTTAAAACTCCCATCCAGAATGCCGAACAGGACGCGTCACGCCTTCTTCTTTCAGGCACTTGAGCAGCAACTCACCACCGGTCATTTCCGCCATGCGATACCCTCCATCTCTCTTTACTCATTATCCAGAATCACGATAGGGCCGCCGCGACAAAGGGCGACCGGAAAATGCCTCGCTGTACCCAGCGTTGCCCGAATCCGCCAATCCTGCCCATCCGCTATTCTCAGAGGCTGACGGCGGTTCTATTCTCAGGGAACCGGAACGCCGGTGGACGCACTCCAGATCGTGAACCATTGCTCGCGGGTAGGAGCAGCGATTCGGCCTGGGCAGCACTTTGCACTCTGTCGACCTTACCCGTACCCAGAACGGGCACGATCCTGGCCGGATGCCGCAGGATCCAGGCCAGCGCGACCTGATCCATCGACGCCCCACCCAACTGCTCGCCAATCGTGGTAAGCGCCTCACGCAGCCGCTGGGCTTGCTCCGTGTCATCCCGGAACAGGCGCCCTTCAGCCAGTGGCGACCAGGCCATGGGAGAGACGCCCAATCTCTGGCATTGATCCACGGTGCCGTCGTGCAGCACCTCCATATTCATGACCGACAGCTCGACCTGGTTGGTGACCAGGGGAAAATCGAGCCGCGAGGCGAGGAGATCAAACTGCGATGGCGTAAAGTTCGAGACGCCAAAGTGCAGCACCTTGCCCGCTTCCCTCAAGGCGGTGAACGCCCCGGCGACCTCGTCGGGATCCATGAGCAGATCGGGACGGTGGATCAGCAGGAGGTCAATCCGGTCCGTCCCCAACATCCGCAGCGAGTTCTCGGCCGATGCGATGATGTGATCCCGGCTCGTATCGTAATGCTTGACTCCATGTTCAGGCCGCCTGGCCGATACCAGCTTGATGCCACACTTGGTCACTATTTGCATTTCCTCCCGCAGGGAGGGGTTCTGGAGCAAGGCCCGGCCAAAGAGCTCCTCGCAGGCATAGTCACCATAGATGTCAGCATGGTCAAAGGTGGTGATCCCTACCTCCAGGCTGGTATGGATCAGATCCAGAAGCTGGTCGTCGTCCAGACGCCAGTCTGCCAGGCGCCACAACCCCAGCGCCAGGCGCGAAAAACGGGGGCCGCATTCCGTCAAGTCAATGTGAGAAACCATGATATTTGTCGTTGCCTCCTATGTGGTACGATCTGAAACCTCTGCTAGTGCAGCCGCACGAGCTTTTCCTTCGTCAACAAAGCCCAAAACGATCAAACCCAAGAGAATAAACACGCCAATGGAGAGGATCGCCAATCGCTGCCCCGACTCTTCGGCCAGCACAACGTCCTGGCCTTGAGCCTGGAACCAGAGGGCAGCCTCAGCAGCGAGCGTGCCGTAGACCAAAGGACCAATGAAGGACGAGGTCCGCCCGGCAAAGGCAAAAAAGCCATAGAACTCTGCACTCTGCCCAGGTGGAGCAAACATGGCAACCATCGTACGGCTTACCGACTGTGCCCCGGCCATGGCAAAGCCAGCCACGGCCCCGATGAGAAAGAACCCGGATTGCGTCTGGTTGAAGTACAGCCAGATCACCACGACGATCATCAGCAGCAGCGATGCGATCAGGGAGGGCTTGCCGCCGATGCGGTCCACCAGGTACCCAAAAACAAAAGCGCCGATGACATTCGTTACCTGGACCACGATGACAAAGACAATGAGCATCTGCTGATCCAACCCAAAAAGCACTGCACCAATGATGGCCGCAAAGTCCAGGGCCATGATGATACCGTCATTATAGATCACAAAGGCGATGATAAACTTGACAAACTCTTTGTAGCGGCCCACGTTCTTGATGGTCCGCCATAACCGCTTGAAGGCCATACTCAAATAGTTTTCGCCTGGGGGCAATACTTGTGGCTCGGCCCGCTCCTGCAGCCAGAGGAAGAGGGGCACAGTCGAGACCGCGAAAAAGACAGCCGTAATGACCATCGATAGGCGGACGATGAATGTGTCATCCGCCAGCTTGTCACCGAATAGCACAATGAGCGGCAGGATGAGCAGCAGGCAGACGATGCCGCCGGCCGTGCCGATGGCCCAGCCATAGCCTGAAACGCGCCCCACCTCCTCCTGTGTCGCGATCTCGGGTAACAGGCCGTTATAGAACACCTGGGCGCTGCGATAGCCAATCTCGGCCAGAATGAAAAAGCCCATACCCAACAGTACATAGCCAGGTTTGGCGAAAAAGAGGCTGGCCGTAAAAACACAGGCCATTGCAGTGAAGAAGAGGAGAAAACGTTTCTTGGTCCCAGAAAAGTCAGCGATCGCCCCCAACACCGGCGCACTCAGGGCCACGACCAGCATGGCAAAGAAGACGGCCCTTCCCCATTGCCGGGTACCCTCCGCCCCGCCGACGACCTGCCCCTGAAAGTAGGCCGAATAGACCGCCAACAGCACGACAGAAGCGTAGGCCGAATTACCAAAATCATACAGATACCAGGCCCAGCGCTCGCGCCGGGTTGACGGTACTGCCAGCATTGAGCTTGCCATGTTCTCCTCCTGCAGAGAGATCGGATATCTCGAACTGTACAAACCGGTTCCATTCCTGGTATCCGTGACCTGGTCTCACATTTCAAACGCGACCTTGATCGACCGGCACCTGGCTTTATCCATTGCAGCATCAAAAGCCCGCGGGTAGGCAGCCAGGGGGAAGCGGTGCGTCAGCAACCTCTCGCTGGCCACGTCCCCTGTTCGCATCCAACGCATCGCCAACTCAAAGGTAGAGATACTCTCGCCTTCCCAGCTCACGACGTCGTGCCCCACGGCGCCGATCAGATCCACCTCCTGGTACCAGACCGGCGTGACGTCCAGGTTCATGCGGTGCAGGTTCACGCCAACGAGGACCACGGTTCCCCCGGCCCGTGTCCAGCGCAGCGCATTGTTCAAGGTGCCGGACTTGCCCACCACGTCATAAACCAGGTCAAAGCCGCCCAAGAGCATCCTGTTGCCAGCCCAGCCCTCGTAGGCCTGGGCTCCGGTAAGGCGAGCCACCTCGGCAAAGCCATCGTCGCTCGCCAGAAAAACGTGCGCCACGCCAAAGGCCCGGGCCATCTCGGCCTGCCACGGGAACTGGGCCAGGGCCACAATCTCGCAGGCGGGCTGCAAGATCTGCAGCACCTGGATCAGCAGATACCCGATCGTGCCGCAGCCCAGGACCAACACCCGGTCACCAGCACCCGGCGGGCGCCGCCAGGCAGCGTGAATCGCCACCGCTACCGGTTCCGTGAAAATAGCCTGCTCGTCGGTCAGTCCCTCCAGGACAGGCAGGAGCGAACTCACCGGTGTGACAAAGGTATCACCAAAGCCACCGCCGATGGGCCAGTGTTCCTTCGGTTCGGAGGCAAAGTGACACAGCACGCGATGCCCACGGGCGCAGGCCGGACAAAGCTCTGCGCGACCGCGAGCCCGGCAGTCGTCGGCCCGGCCCCAACGGACCACCCTATCCCCTACCTCAAAACCCTCAACTGCATCACCGGTCTCCACGATCTCGCCAACCATCTCGTGGCCCAGGTAGATGCGTTGGTGGCTGGACAGCGCTACAGGTGCTACGTCCAGACTGGCATCGACAAAAAGCTGGTGTAGATCGCTTCCGCAGATGCCGCACAACCGGTTTCGCACGCGCACCCAATCGGGCGCGGGCAACGGCGGGTCGGCCAGGGTCACCAGGCGCAGAGGTGAGGTCGGTCCAAAGTAGGCCCTCCTGGAGACGCGCCCCAGGAGCCGCGTGAGCAGGATTTTTGGGACTGAGACATCCAGGACCATCGTTCTCACAGGCACTCCCTCGCCATGTATCGCGGGATCGAGATTGGTCCAAGCCCACCGGCCAAACCACTCATTCCAGCCGGGTTAGTTGATCCAACAGATCGAGGACGAGTTCATCGAGATCTCCCTGATTGGGTAGAGAGGCCATCATACCGTACATGGCCGCCGAGCGGCTTGGCAACTGGCCGCCTTCCGTTCCCGTCAAGGCCGACGCGCGTCCGGCGAGGTCACTCACCAACTTTTCCGGCAACAACCTCACCGCTGACCGCACCAGCCCTACTTGAATGGAATTGGCCAACCTGTTTCTGCTCAACTTCTTGGCCTGATTTACCGCCTCGCCAAGATCATGAAGGAAATGAGCGACCACCGGTGCGTGGGCATGGGTCACGGTCAAGTGCAGGCTGGGCGGATCCTGCTGCCGGTCCAGGTGCCAACCACACTGGGTCAGTTCGTCTCCGACTTCGTAGACGTTCAGACTCTCGGAGCCAATGGCCAAAATGCTCATCGAGGGTTCACCCAGGATTTCTACGCCAGCGATGGCCGCGACCCCTTCCCTGAGCTCTGTCGTGGCCTGCATGACGGTATCGGCTATCGCCAGGTACCCAGCTTTGCCCAGATGATTCATGATAGCCCAGGCGGCCGCAATGGCGCCACCCGGCCGGGTACCCGTCATCGTCGGTGAGGCATAGATGCCGCCGGACCAATCAGTCTGCACGCAGAACTGATAGCGGCGGAGGGCCGGATCCCTGTAAAGGATCAGGGAAGATCCTTTGGCCGCATAGGCATACTTGTGCAAGTCAACGGAAATGGAGGTGACGCCGGGCACGCGAAAGTCAAAATCGGGTACCGGATAGCCCAGATCTCGCACAAAGGGAAGCATAAAGCCCCCCACGCATGCATCCACGTGGAACAGGATCCCTTGCTCCCGGGCAATCCCGGCCAACTCGGCAATGGGATCGATGGCTCCTTGGGGATAGGAGGGAGCAGACCCCACCATCAAGATCGTGTTGGGCGAGACCGCCGCTCGGGCAGCAGCCACATGGGCTCGAAAGTCGGCGCTGACCGGGATACGCACCGGCCTGACATCAAAGTAGTGGGCCGCCTTCTCAAAGGCTGGATGGGCTGTCGCGGGCAGGATCATCTCGGGCTCGGCAGCGCTTGGCTTCCTGGCGCGGGCCCAATCGCGAGCAGTCTTGACCGCCATCAAAATGCTCTCGGTCCCCCCCGAAGTCATGTTCCCCACCGTCTCCTGGTCGCCTCCCAACAGGTCCGCCGTCATCGCCACGACTTCGGCTTCAAACCTCTTCAAGCTGGGAAAGGCCATGGGATTCAGACCATTCTCCGAGAAGAACATGGTGTAAGCTTGTTTGAGCAGGTCTGCGATCTCGTCGCCGGCATGAAAGACCAGGCTCCACGTCCTACCTTCCCGCCACCTGGCATCATTCTCGCGCAGATCTGCCATGGCCGACAGCACGTTTTCGGCAGATTTTCCCTCCTGAGGAAGTGCAATCATCTCTGGCAAACCCCCATTACGGAGACCAAACCGGGTACTCGTCGTTCCAAGTATTATCAGTGACTCTGATCTCTGCCGCACTGGACAGGATTTTGACAATGATGTTCTTGTGGTATTCGCCATCACGATCGGAGTAGAAGACGAACCGCGCCCCATCAGGCGCCCAGCGGGCCAGCCAATCCCCAGCATCGTTGTCGGTGAGCTGCCGCAAGTTCGAACCATTCGCATCCATCACATAGATCTCTTCATCTGTACTTCCGTCGGTGAGCGCTTCGCGGTTGGAGACGAAGGTGATCCGCCCATCTGGAGACCAAGTTGAGTAACGGTCGTCGTAGCCAATGTTGAGCCGCGAGAGCAGTGTCAGGCTGCTGCCATCAGGCCTCATCAAATAGACCTTCTTGACGACAAGTCGATTGGAGGTAAAGGCGATCCAGGCACCATCCGGCGACCAGGCAGGCCAGCGGTCATGGGCAGGGTGGGTCGTTAGAGCTTTCTGGTCGGAACCATCGGCGTTCATGACATAGATGTCGAACTTGGGCTTCGTGCCACCGCTGCGATCTGACTGGAACGCGATCTTGAGCCCGTCGGGCGACCAAGTGGGCCAGCCGTCGAGAGCGTCTATACGATAAGTGAGGCGCACAACCCCAGTCCCGTCGCGGTTCATGACATAGATCTCTTCATTTCCGTCCCGATCCGAGACAAAGGCGAGCCGTTTCCCATCGGGCGACCAGGCGGGAGCTACGTCCTTGGCCGGATGCCTGGTCAGGTTCGTCTGCTCTGAGCCGTCAGGGTTCATCAAGTATATCTCATAGTTGCCATCGCGCACCGTCTCAAAGGCAATCTTGGGCAGGTTCGGAGGGATCTGGTTTGCTATCAAGGGCAGGTAGATCTGCTCGGGGCTGCCCAGCGCCTTGGTGACCGACCCGTCACTCACTCGAAGGGGTGGAACTCGCAGCGGGGCAGGCTCGCTTTCCTGCTTTTGCGCTGATAGCCCCTCGCTCAGCACCAGCCAAGACCCTGTGACAATCAGAAGGGCTAGGCCAAGCACAAAACATGTCTTCCAATGCTTCATCATTTTCCTCATAACTATCTCCTAAGGGAAGTGGTTTTCTTTATCCTTCTCTTTCCTATTGATGCCTGTCAGTCGTGTTTGCCGACAGCCAGTTCTATCTGGTGTTCCTTCGAGATGGCTAGCAGAGATACCAGGCGGCCGTGACACTTGGGTGCTGCGCCTGTGAACCGGGGGATTGCGGCCAGTCAGTCGGGGGGGTGAAGGCGGTAGCCGACCCTTCGTTCCGTGAGGATCAGCTTTGGATGGCGGGGATCGTCTTCAAGCAAACGGCGGAGCTGAGCGATATGCACATCCAGTACGCGCGTACTGTCCCCATCGTCTGTCTGCCAGATGCGGTGGAACAATTCATCGCGCGGCACGGCCTTGCCAGCCCGAGCCATGAGCAGAGCCAGGATCTGGCAGGCGATAGGAGGAAGCTGGTACCAGGCACCGCCAACTTGGAGCCTTCTCGTTCTCGTGTCCAAAGACATGCCCTTTGCTTGCACAACATGGGGCGTATGAGCCATCAAGGTCGCATAGATCGCCTCGACCAACTGGTCCACTGTGAAAGGCCGGGGCAAGAAGGCATCCACCTGGCCGGGAACAGATTGGCCGGGCTGCAGCAAAGCCAACACGGGGACCTCAAAGCGGAGTTTTAGACGCGGCACGCTGCGGGCACCGCCCGAAGGCGGCAGGTCAAGGATCAACAGAGAGGGCCCAAAATCGAGCGCATGCGCCTGGGCAGTACTGGGTACCCAGCGGATGCGGTACTGCTCCGCGTCGAGAATCCTTCGCAGATGCTCAGCCAACGATTGGGTACGTCCAACCACCAATAATGCGTAGGAATCCATTATCTCACAGAAGACCGGCTAGAGCGGAAGACCGAAGGTGCAAAAGCAAGTTATTATAGCCTGTGATCTCAGTCCTGTCAACCTCGTCAGACTGCCGCCAACCTCTGAAGTCAGATGTACGATATCTTGTAGGTCAAAGCCAGCACCCCCCAAGGACTAGGGGTGTTTTATAAGGCTGTCAGTTGACTGCGGCAGCGGATCCATCAAGGCAGTGAGGGAGTGGGAGGCTCGCAGAACTGTAGGAAATACCTACATGCGCACACAGCCATTGATCCGGCCGGTAATTGAGATCTCACTGGCCACATCCATGAGGGGTACGGGGCGTTCAGGTGAGTCAGTGACAGCCTGGCAGACAATCCCCTCGCGCTCGGGACACTGGCGACATTGGTCATGCAGCCAAAGAATAGTTCGGCTCAAGCGAGAATAGGCCCGTGTCGCATCCCCATCCTCGACCTCATCAGGATCCAGTCCCTCAACCGTACCCAACTGGGCCAAGGCGTAGGCTAGCTGGCCTTGAGCAAAAAGTGCCTCAGCCTCTCCCACCCCCTCTTCCGTTACCGTCGGGCTATCGGGCAACGATTCCCACTGGGCATACACCTCGTCGTACAGCTCAGGGTCGAGAAAGCCAGAGGGAAGGGGCATCCCCTCAGCTCGCTCCGGCCAGCGCATCAGAGTCATGGCCAACATCAAGCTGAAACCTGTTACCGCTGGTGGCAGGTCAGCTGAAGCCAAGAACTCGCTCAGATCGTCATCATCGAAACCAGGAAGGTCATAGCGATTGGCCAGCTTCCGGTGCACGTCCGCCCAGGCACGGACCGCCGCCTGCGCCGGGGCAGGGAACTCTTGCAGCAAGCGAGTCATAAGCAGGGCAATCTTGACCAAACGCCGGCTGCCCACGCGTCGCCCAGAGGACCCGCGGGGCAGGTTTCCTTCCAGAACGCTTTCCAGAAAACTGAGGGGTGCCTCCAGCAACTCTGTGGGGAGGTCAGGGAGAGAAAGTTGCCCATCCAGAAGATTCGCCAACTCGGCCAGGAGTTCCAAGTCCACCATCTCGTCCAGTTGATTCAGCAGCGGCCGCCAGTCCTCAGGATCTAGATGGCCCAGATTAAAATCCTCACCCGCGTCTGGCAGATAGTGATTGTCGCTGAGGAAGAACCGGTCGGAAAACTCTTCGACTATCTCATAGAGGAAGGATTGTTCATCTGCCCCAAGATCCCACCCCCATTCTTCTCCCAGCAACCAGTCATCCATCGCTAGATCAGGTCCTCATCCCTCAGTGCGCTCCAACCCATCAAGTCGCCCGAATGGGCCGTGCCATACTGGGCATCCATCTCTTCCAGCGCCTGTTTCACCTCGTCGGTAATGACCTGCCGCCGGCTGGTAGCACGCCTTGCAGCCAGCAGACGATTGAGTGCAAAGAGATAAGCTTTAGCACTGGCGACCAAGATGTCCGTATCGACGCCCCGGCCCAGGAACACGCGCTTTTCTGTACGGCGCGAATCGGCGGCAGGGATTTCTCCTTGGATCCGGACCGCCACATTGGCCAGTGCATCCACACCTTCAGTCATGGATTGCACCGAATACTCGAGCAAGTCATTCGGCACGCCGACGAGAAGGTCGATGGCCCTAAAGGCGGCATCCACCGGGCCATTTCCATAGCTTGTTGCCCAGATTGGCTCCTCTTCTGCACTCCGCAGGCAGACAGCAGCCACAGGCAGAGTATTGGTACCACAGGTGATCTGGACCTGCTCCAACTCGTAGGTCTCTTCCAGAAAGACGGCCGTCTCACCACTGACGATGGCCTCCAGGTCACGAAGCTCCAGGTTGGGTTTTTTCTTGGCCATGGCCCGGAACCGATTGTAGATCTGCTCAAACTGCACATCGTCCAGAGCTGTAGCCCATCTCAGCCAGCCGGCGGCGCAGTCCTTGGCGCCCTGTCAGCAGAGCAACCCCATCCCGTGTTTCCACAATTCCGATGTCCGCCGGATCGATAATCTCGACATCGGTCCGCCCCCGCAGCACGCCATCTTGGTACATGCCCGAAGTGTAGGCAAAGGCTTTGTCGCCCACAATGGCCTTGGTCGGCTGGATGGAAAGCCCGGTCAGATGGCTGACCAGCTGGCTGAGCGGGTAGATCAGATGCGACTCGACACCGGTGTCCAGGCCCAGGGCTTCGCCTCGAGCCCGGAGGGCCACCACCATCTCCTCCAGGCGAACCGTGCCGGTTCGTTCTCCGATGCCATTGACGGCACATTCAACCTGGCGGGCGCCATTGTTCAGCGCCTCCAGCGCATTTGCCGTAGCCAAGCCCAGGTCATTGTGGCAATGGACCGAAATGACCGCTCTGTCAATGTTGGGCACATTGTCCCGTATGCCACAGATCAGCGCACCCCATTCAGAGGGTGTGTAGAAGCCGATGGCGTCTGCAATGTTCACGGTCCCTGCCCCGGCTTCGATTACCGCCTCCAACACGGCGTACAGGTACTCGACATCGGCCCGGCAGGCATCAGCGGCATAGTATTGTACATCGTCCACATGGCGACGCGCGTAGCGGACCGCATCGACGCCCATAGACAGCACCGCCTCACGCGTACTATTGAGCTTGCCCACGACGTACGAATCAGAGACACCGAGCCCAACCTGGATGCGTGGCTGAGCCGCACCCCTGAGGGCGGCAAGGGCCACGTCAATGTCCTCCTGTCGGGCGCGGGCCAGGGCACACACCACACTGTTCTGGATCTCTCGGGCAAGCCTCTGCACCGCCTCGAACTCGCGCGGCGAAGAAATAGGAAAGCCTGCCTGGATGACGTCTATGCCCATCTGCTCCAGCAGGCGTGCGATTTCTAGCTTCTCCTCGATGTTGAGACCCACACCGGGCGCCTGTCCACCGCCATACAAGGTCGCGTCAAAGATCCTGACCCTCTCCATCATACCCTCCGCTGATGAGGCATTGCACTGACGATTGTACAGCAAATTCCAGGCCCTGTCAATCCCAGAAGCAACGACACGGTCGCATCAGATCAATTATCCCCACCATTCAACAAGGCGTACTCCAGGCTGTCAGCCAGTGCCTGCCAACTGGCCTCTATGATGTTTGACGAACTGCCAACTGTGCTCCAAGTACGGTGCCCATCGGCCGAGTCTATCAGTACCCGGGTCTGAGCCGCTGTCCCGGCCTCACTATCCAGGATACGGACCTTGTAGTCCATCAGGTGGACATCAGCCAGTCCGGGATAAAAAGGCAACAACGCCTTCCGGACAGCGGTATTCAGCGCATTGACCGGGCCGTTTCCATCGGCGGCCGTGTGCATCACCTCATCGCCCACCCGCACTTTAACCGTCGCCTCGGCCGCCATGCCAGCCTCTTCACTACCACGTACCAGGACATGAAAGTCCAAAAGCTCAAAGGGTGGGACATAGTCCGGCCGGGTCCGCCTGATGAGCAGTTCCACGGATCCCTCTGCCCCCTCGAACTGGAACCCCTGGCTCTCCAATTCCTTGATACGGCTCAGAATAGGCTGGGCCAACTTCGTTCCATCGGTCAACTCCAGACCGAACTCATCTACCTTGTAGGCGATGTTGCTCTTGCCCGATAGCTCGGACACGACGACGCGCGACTGGTTGCCTACCAGTTCGGGTTGGATGTGCTGGTAACTCTCCTCACACTTGACCAACGCATTGACGTGCATCCCCCCCTTGTGCGCAAAGGCGCTGTGACCGACGTAGGGCAGGTGCGCATCCAATTTCAGGTTTGCTAGCTCGCTGACGTAGCGGGCGGTTTCAGTCAGACCGGCCAACTGCTCATCGGTGACACAATCGTGCCCCATCTTGAGCTTCAAGGCTGGAATGATAGCACACAGGTCGGCATTGCCACAGCGCTCGCCGTAACCGTTGATCGTGCCCTGCACGTGGACAACACCCCGCTCGACGGCCACGACAGCGTTGGCCACGCCCATCCCACTGTCATTGTGGGTATGGATGCCCAAGGGCGTAGTCGTGGCCTGCTGTACCATGGTGACAACGTGAGCCAGTACCGAGGGCAGCGCGCCGCCGTTGGTATCACACAGCACCAGCACGTCGGCCCCAGCGTCGGCGGCCGCAGCCAATGTCCGCAGCGCATAGATTGGGTCAGCATCGTAGCCATCGAAGAAATGCTCAGCATCGTAGATCACCTCGCGCCCCTGTGCTTTCAGATAGCGCACACTATCGGCGATCATGCGTAGATTCTCTTCCAGAGTGGTGCCGAGCACATGATGGACATGGAGATCCCAACTCTTGCCGAACACAGCCACAGCGGGCGTGCTAGCAGCGATCAGAGCCTGAATGTTTGCATCCCGCTCAATCGCGGTGCCGGCCCGCCGTGTACTGCCAAAAGCTGTTACGACAGCTCGTTCCAGGCGCAGATCAGGAACCCGCTCAAAGAAGGCCATGTCCTTGGGATTTGATCCAGGCCAGCCGCCTTCCACGTAGCTCATGCCCAACCGATCCAACTGTCGGGCGATCTTGAGCTTGTCCTCTACCGAGAACGAGATGCCCTCCCGTTGGCTACCATCGCGCAACGTTGTGTCATAGAGCTTGATCGTCATTTGCTCCTCATTCCCAGAGTACTGGCAGCCACCCTGGAGGGCAACACCTCTAAACCGTTCGGCACGGCGTCAGCCAGCCATGACGGTCGGGGATCTTGCCCTCGGTGATACCAAAGAACTCGGACTGCAGATGCTCAGTGATGGGACCGCGCCGGCCGCTGCCAATGGCGATTCTATCGATAGAACGAACGGGCGTAATCTCGGCCGCAGTACCGCTAAAGAACACCTCATCAGCCAGATAAAGCAGCTCACGGGGGATCGATTCCTCCCGAAGCGGATATCCCAGGTCCTGACACAGTTGGATCACGCAGGTCCGCGTGATCCCCTGCAAGATAGAGGAAGCAAAGGAGGGGGTGACGATGGCGCCATTGGTAACCACAAAGATGTTCTCACCACTCCCTTCACTGACCAGGCCATTCACGTCCAGTGCGATCCCTTCCACATAGCCGTGCCCAGCCGCCTCCATGGTAATAAACTGTGAGTTAATGTACTGCCCGCCGATCTTGGCCGCTGCGGGAAAGGTGCCCGGCGCCATGCGCCGCCATGAACTCACGCCCGCGTCAACCCCTTGCTCGATGGCTTCAGGTCCCAGGTAGGCCCCCCACTCAAAGGTCAGAATGACAACATCGACTGGGCTGGCAAGTGGATTCACACCAAGCGATCCAGCCCCGCGGAATACCAGGGGCCGGATGTAGCACGAGCTGTGCCCGTTGGCGAGGATGGTGTCCAGGATCGCCTGTTTGATCTCTTCCGGCGTGTACGGGATCTCCATGCGGTAGATTTTGGCCGAGTTGAACAGGCGTACTATGTGGGCATCCAGGCAAAAGGCTGCCGGACCATCGTCAGCTGGCGTAGGCCCGAATGCCCTCGAATATGCTGGATCCATAGTGCAACACGTGGGCTGTGACATGGACCGTCGCCTCTTCCCACGGAACCAGTTCTCCATTGAACCAAACCATCTCTGCTTTGTGAGCTGCCATCGTCTTCTCCTTCCCTGCGAGCCTCGGCTCGTCTGTATTCAGGTTTTCTATTCTCCCACCACAGACAGGGAGTGATAAGTTGAGGACGAAGGCTCCTGTGTCCTTCGTCCTCAACTTGTTCCTCAGGCTCCTAGCGCACCGCTGACCAGGTCGCCCATTTCCTGCGTCCCTGCCGCCTTCTGGCCAGAACGGGCAAGATCGGCCGTGCGATACCCGGCGGTGAGAACGGTATTGACGGCATTTTCTACCGCAAGCGCTTCTGCCTCCAGATCCAGTGAATGGCGCAGGAGCATGGCCGCGCTCAGGATGGCCGCCAACGGATTGGCGATACCCTTTCCGGCAATGTCAGGCGCGGAGCCATGGATCGGCTCGTACATGCCGGAACTTCCCTCTCCAAGCGAAGCCGACGGCAGCAACCCCATTGACCCGGCCAGCACCGACGTTTCGTCGCTCAGAATATCCCCGAACATGTTACCGGTGACAATTACGTCAAAGTCACGAGGGCGATTGATGAGATGCATCGTGGTTGCATCCACCAACAGATGCTCCAGGGCGACGTCGGGGTACTCTTGTGCTACGGTTTCAACCGTCCGACGCCAAAGGCGCGAACAGGCCAGCACATTGGCCTTATCCACCGACGTAACCTTGTACCGGCGTCTCCGGGCGATGCGAAAGGCGACGTGAGCAATGCGCTCAACCTCCTCGTACGTGTAGACCATCGTATCCACCGCCCGCTCGAGCGCCCTCTGTCCGGGGCTTTCCAAAGTAGATGCCACCGGTCAGCTCACGGACAACGATGAGGTCCACTCCCTGCACCAACTCGGGGTTCAGAGGAGAGGAATCAGCCATATCAGGATGCACCCATACCGGGCGCAGATTGGCGAACAACCCCAGTTCCTTGCGCAGACCCAGGAGCGCCTGCTCCGGCCTCGCTTTTGCCTGCGGGTCGTCATACTTTGGATCGCCTACCGCGCCAAAAAGGATCGCCCTGGAAGACCGGCACAAAGCTATCGTCTCTTCCGGCAGTGGATCCCCAGTCTCATCCATGGCAGCGCCGCCCACCAATCCAGGCACCAACTCGAACTGATGTCCAAAGCGCTCTCCAACGGTGCACAGTACCTTTTCCGCCTCGGCGGTCACCTCCAGGCCAATCCCGTCACCGGCTAGCACGGCAATCCGGATCGGTCCCCCAGAATCGTCAAGATCCTTGTTCTCGTCTCGTTCGATCACGTGTTCTGCTCCTGGTATCGTTGATCTTGATGCTACGCGCTCATGCCTAACTGGGTGTATGGCACCAACCCCCCAGCAGCGATGATCTTCATCATGAAGGGCGGATAGGGTTCAGCCTGATAGACCTCTCCTGTGCTCAGGTTGTGAATCCTGCCTATCTCCAGATCGATCTCTAATTCGTGGCCACGCTCCGTACCGTCCACAGCCTCCGGAGATTCCAGAATTGGCAAGCCGACGTTGATGGCATTGCGATAGAAGATACGGGCAAAGCTGTGTGCTACGACACAACTCACGCCCGCCCCCTTCATGGCCAGCGGCGCGTGCTCGCGCGACGAACCACTGCCAAAGTTCTCACCGGCGACGATCATGTCCCCTGGCTGCACCGCCTCGGCAAAGCCAGCGTCAATGTCCTCCATGCAGTGCGGCGCCAGTTCCTCAGCCGTATGTAGATTCAGGTAGCGCGCCGGAATGATGACATCCGTATCGACATTGTCGCCATACTTCCAGACCTGTCCCCTCAGTTTCACGCCAGCACCTCCTCTGGACCAGCGACACGTCCGGCCACCGCCGAAGCCGCGGCGACAGCTGGTCCGGCCAGGTAGACCTCACTGTCCCGATGACCCATTCGCCCGCGGAAGTTGCGGTTTGTGGTACTCACCGCTCGCTCTCCACCGGCCAGAACCCCCATGTGGCCGCCCAGGCATGGGCCACAGGTCGGCGTGCTGAATACTGCGCCCGCCCCAAGAAAGGCCTCAACAAGGCCCGCGCGCAGAGCGTCCATGTAGACCTGCTGGCTGCCGGGAATGACGATGCAGCGCACATCAGGGTGCACCTGGCGGCCGCGCAGCACCGCGGCTGCAGCCTCCAGGTCCTCCATGCGGCCATTCGTACAAGAACCGATGACCACCTGATCGATCTTGACGTCACCAGCCTGGCTCACAGGTCGGGAATTCTCCGGCAAATGCGGAAAAGCTACCTGTGGATCGACGGTACTGACGTCAATCTCAAGGTTCTCGACATAGACCGCGTCCTCGTCAGCATCATAGACGTGATAGGGCCGTGTGGCGCGAGCATCCACATATTCCAGGGTCGTATCGTCCACAGCAAAAAGCCCGGTTTTGGCGCCGGCCTCGATGGCCATATTGGCCATGGTGAGCCGCCCTTCCAGGGACAGGGACTCCATAGCTGGCCCGGCGAACTCGATGGCTTGGTAGCGCGCCCCACCAACCCCAAGAAGGCCAATGGTGTACAAGATGAGGTCCTTGCCACCAACCCACGGCTTCAACTCACCGTGGTACACGATGCGGATCGTCTCTGGCACGCGCATCCAGGTACGTCCCGTGGCCATGGTCACGGCGATGTCGGTGCTGCCCATGCCGGTGGCAAAGGAGCCCAGTGCACCATAGGTACAGGTATGTGAGTCAGCGCCTACCACAATGTCACCCGGCAATACCAATCCCTGCTCTGGCAGCAGTACGTGCTCGATCCCCATACGCCCACCCTCAAAATGGTGGGGAAGCTCCTGGGCTCGGGCAAAACTGCGCATCGCAAGACACTGCTCGGCGGATTTGATGTCTTTGTTGGGTGCAAAGTGGTCGGCCACCAGCACCACCCGATCGGGATCAAAGACCTGGTCAACTCCCAGCTTCTCAAACTCGCGGATCGAGATGGGGGCCGTGATGTCGTTGCTCAGCACAATATCTACATCCACCTCGACGAACTGGCCCGCACGCACCT
Source organism: uncultured Chloroflexia bacterium (assembly GCA_963783445.1). Taxonomy (GTDB): domain Bacteria; phylum Chloroflexota; class Anaerolineae; order JAAYZQ01; family JAAYZQ01; genus CAWANP01. The sequence continues at coordinate 102,509 of CAWANP010000008.1, forward strand.
CTTCTTCCTCGGCGTGCGCCGCCAGAATCTTTTCTGCCATTGTATATCCCATTAGATTGAATCCCCGTTTCCTATTCTGGGTTTCCCCATAGTTCAGCCCACCACGGCCGATTCCACGCGCTTCTCTCCCTCACGTCGGGCAGCGATCAGCCGGTTGAGAGCGAACATGTATGCCTTGGCCGCAGCCACCACAATGTCCGTGTCAGAGCTGCGGCCGCTGAACACCCGCCGCTCGATAGCCATTGTCGGTCACCGGTTCGTCGGCCTGGATGCGAACGGTCACTCTGCCCACGGCATTGATTCCTTCTGTCACGGCCTGGATGGAGAACTCGATAAGTTCATTTGGCTCGCGGATGACGCGGTTGATGGCCCGGTAGACGGCGTCCACAGGGCCGGTGCCGTGGTCAGCGTCACAGAACATCTCGTCCTCTGGCCCCCGAATTGAGACCGTTGCCGTGGGGATGCTGTGATCCCCGCACGATATCTGGACGTGCTCCAGATGATAGGTCTCCTCGAAGAACATCTGCACTTCGTCGGCTACGATGGCTTCCAGATCGCGCGTGTCCACTGTCTTTTTCTTGTCGGCCACATCCAGAAAACGCTCGTAGACCTTCTCAAACTGCTCTTCCTCCAGCGTATAGCCCAATTCAACAAGCCGGTGGCGCAAGCCAGCCCGGCCCGATCGCGCCGAGAGCACAATCTCCGAGTCAGGCACGCCGACGTCCCTGGGGTTGATGATCTCGTAGGTCGTACGCTCCTTGAGCACGCCGTCCTGGTGAATACCCGACGAATGGGCAAAGGCATTGGCCCCCACAATCGCCTTGTTTGGCTGCACCGGGATGCCGGTCAACTGGCTGACGAGGCGGCTGACAGGATAGAGGTGCCGGGGGATGATGCGGGTCTCCAGCTCAAAGACATGTCGCCGGGTCTGGAGAGCCATGACCACCTCTTCCAACGAGGTGTTGCCCGCCCGCTCGCCGATGCCGTTGACCGTAACCTCCACCTGCCGGGCGCCGTTGCGCACGCCGGCCAACGTATTGGCCGTGGCCATGCCCAAATCATCGTGACAGTGTACCGCGATGGTTGCCCGGTGGGCGTTGGGTACATTCTCGACGATGCCCCGGATCAGGGCGCCAAACTCGTCAGGCGTGGAATAGCCAGTAGTGTCCGGGATATTGACCACGGTAGCACCGGCGTCTATCACCGCCTCCACTACCCGGTAGAGGTACTCTGGATCCGCGCGGCCAGCATCCTCGGGATAATACTGCACGTCCTCGACATAGCTCTTGGCATGGCGGACGGCTTCCACACCCAGCTCCAGCGCCTTTTCTCGTGTGGTGCGCAGCTTGTACTCGATGTGTACGTCAGAAACGCCCAACCCGGTGTGGATGCGGGGGTAAGCGGCATCTTGCAGCGCTTCGGCCGCGGCATCGATGTCCTTCTTGTTGGCTCGGGTCAGGCCACAGACGGTACAATTGCGGATCTCCTGGGAGATGCGCTGTACCGCCCGAAAGTCACCCGGCGAAGAGATGGGGAAACCCGCTTCGATGACGTCGACCCCCAGATCCTCAAGGACGTGGGCGATTTCGATCTTCTCATTGACAGTCAGCGCCGCTCCCGGCGACTGCTCGCCATCACGCAGTGTTGTGTCAAAGACATAAACGCGATCCGTTCCTACTGACATGGTGTGTACCTCTCTTGGTCAAGCGGCATAGCTGGGCGATTGGTGGATTGGGCCTTGGTAGAAGGGTGTACCGGATACTGTCATGCTGGTCAACCCATCACCCAATCCACCAACTCACCGGTCTACCAAGACACTTCCTTGGGATCCATCCAGGGCATCATGGCCCGCAGCTTCCGCCCGACCTTTTCGATGAGATGTTCTTCCTCACGCTTGCGCATGGTATTGAAGAAAGGCCGGCCGGCCTGATTCTCCAGAATCCAGTTGCGGGCATAGGTTCCATCCTGTACTTCGTCCAGCATCTGGCGCATTTCAGTTCGGGTCGCCTCGGTGATAACACGCCGGCCACCGGTATAATCACCATGCTCGGCGGTGTCACTGACCGAATAGCGCATGTAGGTCAGACCACCCTGCTGGATCAAGTCCACGATCAGTTTCATTTCATGCAGGCATTCAAAGTAAGCAACCTCGGGCTGGTACCCAGCCTCGACCAGCGTCTCAAACCCGGCTTTGATCAGTTCCGTCACCCCACCGCAGAGCACAGCCTGCTCACCAAATAGGTCTGTCTCAGTTTCCTCGGAAAAAGTGGTCTCAAGGACGCCTGCCCGGGCACATCCGATCCCCTTGGCATAGGCCATTGCCACCTCTTTTGCCTGTCCGCTGACGTCCTGGTAGACAGCCAGCAAAGCCGGGGTGCCCTGTCCATCCTGGTACAACTCGCGCACGCGGTGTCCAGGAGATTTAGGAGCGATCATGCTTACATCCACATCGGGCGGGGGTACGATCTGAGAGTACCGGATGTTAAAGCCATGGGCAAACATGAGCGTATCGCCAGCCTTGAGACCTGGAGCAATGGCCGTCTCATAGAGCACTGGCTGGACCGGATCGGGTACCAAGATCATGATCACGTCCGCCCACTCGGCCGCCTCCGCGACCGGCATCACGGTCAATCCCGCCTCTTGAGCCGCCTCCCAAGAGCGGCTCTCCTCGTAGAGCCCGACTGCCACCTGGCAACCACTGTCCTGCAGGTTGAGGGCGTGGGCGTGGCCCTGGCTGCCGTAGCCGACGACAGCAATCTTTTTGTCCGTGAGCAGCCCAAGGTCTGCGTCCTTGTCGTAATAGATATTAGCCATGCTTGACTTCCTCCCAGTTATGTATGCTTTTGTATTTGTACTGCAGTGAGATCCGCCATCGAGTGGCAATCAATCGCTCACGGATGAAGGATCCAGGTACCTGGTTCTAGTGCCCCATCATGTCTCCAGGAGCGGCTCTCTTCCATCGTCGCTGCGCACCATCGCCATCCGGCCGGTACGCGCCAGTTCTTTAATGCCATAGGGTTGCAGCAGCCTCACCAGGGAATTCACCCGTTCCTCCGGTCCAGTGATCTCTATGGTCATCGCTTCCGAACCAACATCCACGACCCGCCCATGAAAGACCTTGGCCAGTTCGATGATCTCCATACGGGTACCCGGCCTGGACTTGACCTTGATCAGCGCCAGTTCGCGGATCACCGAGGGCTGATCGCTGACGTCCACAACCTCTGTCACGTTCACCAGCTTGTACAGTTGTTTGACCACCTGCTCGACGATGCGGTTGTCACCGTTGACGACAATCGTCATGCGCGAGATGCCGGGTGTCTCACTATGACCGACGCTCAGGGCCTCAATATTGTAGTTGCGTCGCCGGAACAGACCGGAAACCCTGTTGAGCACGCCTGGCTTGTTCTCCATGTGGGCGATCAGCGTGTGCTGCATCATCTCTTTGTCCTCCATTCTCACTCCTCCTAGGGGCTTGGCCGGCGGATCATATCGTGGACGGGAGCGCCAGGGGCAACCATGGGATAGACATTCTCTTCCTGCTCAACGACGAAATCCAACAACACAGGCCCCTCAATAGAGTTGGCCTCGTTGATGGCCGACACGACCTCATTTTTATCCCGGACCGTGATACCAACCATGCCATAGGCCTCGGCAACCTTGGCAAAATCCGGTCCCAACAGCGGTGTGCCGGAATAGCGCCCTTCAAAGAACAACTGCTGCCACTGGCGTACCATCCCCAGGTAGCCATTGTTCAGAATGGCAATCTTGATGGGCAGCTTTTCCTGGACAACCGTCGCCAACTCCTGGATATTCATCTGAAACCCGCCATCACCCACTGTAACCCACACCAACTCATCGGGGCATCCCATTTGGGCACCGATGGCCGCCGGAAGGGCAAAGCCCATGGTACCCAGACCACCGGAGGAGAGCAGCCCCCGCCTACGATGATGGATAAAGTACTGCGCCTCCCACATCTGGTTCTGCCCAACGTCCGAGACCACCAGCGCCTCGCCGCGGGTCGCTTCCCACAGTTGGCGTATGACGTACTGGGGCACCATTTCGTCGGTTTCCTGCTCCACGATGTCCCGCTTGGCCGACTCTCCACGCCACTCCTGGATGCGGGCCAGCCACTCCTCCCGCCCTTGCCGTCGCGCGTCCACATCTCCGCCATTTCCAACCAGGGGAACAAGCGCTGGCAAAACCTCTTTCAAGTCACCTACCAGCGCCAGATCCGGCCAGACCGTCTTGCCGATCTCGACGGGATCGATATCCACGTGGACGATGCGCGCCTGCTCTCCGAACTGGCTGACCGGTCCGGTGAGGCGATCGTCAAAGCGGCTGCCCAAGGAGATGAGCAGATCCGCTTCAGATATGGCCAGATTGGTGTAAGCCTCACCATGCATCCCGGCCATGCCCAGGCAGAGCGGATGCATTTCTGGCATGGACCCGATGCCCAACAGCGTGGTGATCACCGGTACCTTGCCCCGCTCAACTAATTGGAGCAGCGCATCCTCAGCCTCTGCCAGGACCACACCGTGCCCAGCGATGATCAGAGGTCTATTCGCTTCGTCGATCATCCTCGCCATCTCTTCGATTTCAGCGGACAGGTCCGAATCGGGCACTTTGTAGCCCGGGAGATACACGTCGTCGGGGTATACATAGTCCAGCTCGGCAGCTTGGGCGTCCTTGGCGATGTCGACCAGGACCGGGCCCGGCCGGCCGCTCCTGGCAATATGGAAGGCTTCTTTCATGACGGCCGGTATGTCCTCGACGTCGGTGACCAGGTAGCTGTGCTTGGTGATTGGCATGGCAATACCCGTGATGTCCGTCTCTTGAAAGGCATCAGTGCCAATGAGAGGCGTCACAACCTGCCCGGTGATGGCCACGACGGGCGATGAGTCCATCTGTGCTGTGGCGAGACCGGTAATCAGGTTGGTGGCACCGGGGCCAGAGGTTGCAATACAGACACCAACCTTGCCCGTGGCCCGAGCATAACCATCAGCCGCGTGAGCCGCACCCTGCTCATGACGCGTAAGCACGTGACGGATGGGAAACTCGGGTAAGGCGTGATACAAGTGGATCACGGCACCACCCGAGATCCCAAAGATCAGATCGACACCCTCACGTACGACGCTTTCCCAGACCGCCTGTGCTCCTGTTAGTCTCATAATATCCTCTCCTCGTGTTTCAGATTCTGTGACGCAAGACGGTCAATCCTGAAAGACTGCGCCACTGCAAGCGGAAGTGACAGCCTGTGCGTAGCGACGCAGGTACCCGGACCGGATCGGCGGTTCCCAGGACGGCAACTCCGCCAAGCGCTGGTCCATCTCGGCCACAGGCAGATCCAGGTCAAGCCTCCGATTGGGAATGTCGATACGGATGGGGTCGCCATCGCGAACCACGGCCAGCGGTCCGCGCTCGGCCGCTTCGGGCGAGATGTGACCGATCGCCGCCCCTCGTGTCGCACCGGAAAAGCGCCCGTCGGTCAGCAATGCCACCTTGTCATCCAAGCCCATACCTGAAAGCAGCGAGGTTGCCGTAAGCATCTCGCGCATGCCCGGGCCGCCCTTAGGTCCCTCGTACCGGATGACCAGAACATCTCCTTCGGAAAACTCCCTGGCCATGATGGCCGCTGTAGCTGATTCTTCCGATTCAAAGACACGTGCTGGGCCCCTATGCTGGCGCATCTCGGGCGCGACCACCGCCTGCTTGACGACGGCTCCATCCGGCGCCAGGTTGCCAAAGAGGATGACCAGGCCACCGGTGGCAGCGTAAGGCTCATCGAGGGGACGAATTACGCGCTCGTCACGAACCTTGACCCTGGCCAAATTGCCAGCCACACTGCGTCCTGTGACCGTGAGGGCATCGCCCTCCAACAGGTCACCATCCAGAAGCCGCCGCATCACCGCCGGGATGCCACCGGCGTCGTTCAAATCCTGGATATGGTGGCCTCCCGCCGCTGGGCTCATTTTGCAGAGATGCGGGGTGCGGTCACTGTACTCGTTGAGCTCGTGCAGCGGGATGTGGACACCGGCCTCATGGGCGATAGCCATCAAGTGCAGCACCGAGTTGGTCGAGCCGCCGAGGGCCATGTCCGCGGCAAATGCATTGCGAAAGGCAGCGGGGCTAAGGATGTCCAGGGGCTTGATGTCGCGAGCCAGCAATTCCATGACCTGCATGCCTGCTTGCTTGGCCAGTGCCAGACGGGCAGCGTGAATCGCCGGGATTGTCCCATTGCCCGGCAGGCCCAGACCCAACGACTCAGTCAGACAGTTCATGGTATTGGCCGTGAACATCCCCGAACAGGAGCCACAGCCGGGACAAGCCGCATGCTCCAGGCGACTCAATTCCTCTTCGTCCATCTCGCCACGAGCCACGGCCCCTACGGCCATAAAGACATCAGCCAGGTCAACCTCCCGGCCATCCAGACGGCCGGCGAGCATCGGCCCGCCACTGACGACGATCGCCGGCAAGTTGAGCCGGGCAGCAGCCATGAGCATGCCAGGGATGATCTTGTCACAGTTTGGAATCAGGACCAGTGCATCAAAAGCATGCGCCTGCGCAACGACCTCGACCGAATCGGCGATCAGCTCGCGGCTGGGCAGCGAGTACTTCATACCCATGTGGTTCATCGCCAGTCCATCGCACACGCCAATCGTGTTGCTCTCAAAGGGAGTACCACCAGCCATACGAACACCCGCTTTGACAGCATCAGCGATCGGCCGTAGCCCAATATGGCCAGGGATTGCCTCGTTGTAGGAATTGATGACACCAATGAACGGTTGATCCATCTCCCGGTCGGTACAGCCCAATGCCCGCAGCAACGACCGGTGGGGCGCTCTTTCCACCCCGCGCTTGACAGCGTCGCTTCTCATTTTTCTCCTCTCTGGCTCTGTCTTTCTACCCACCCATTCCCATCGGCGTCCGATGGAAACGGGCCTGGCGCAAAAAAAGGCCCCCCTTGTGGGAGGCCCTCGCCTGTTTGCTGTGTGTGTCTGCTACGCAGAAACCCTCCCAACGGCCAATTGCTCCTTAATCCCAAGGAGCTCAACCAACAACAAAATAACGATAACCAGTTGGGCAAGGTATAAGGCTTGGAGCACTGCACTCTCACTTTCGGCCACAGCCCGCTGGAGCCATGACTCACTCATCTTCAAGTTGCGCACTTATACCACAGTTCGCGGCATTTGTCAAATCAGCATTTTGGCTGACAGCATTCGGGCATATCTGGCATAACCAGAATTGACCGGTTCTCACCAGAACTGTGCGTCGTCCCTACCAAAGGCAATACGAACCTGATACAAACTTTCCGGATCCAGGGAATCCGGCAGCGATTCGTTCAGAGAGCTTGCTCGATGGCCCGGAGCACAGATTTGGTATCAGCCGGCAGCTCCAGCATTGGCCAGCTCATCTTCGGTGGCCTGCTCAACCACGCCATCAAAAGCCTGCAGCACCTTGACAGCTCGCTCCTAGCTCACCGGCTCACCGATCTGGCTCTACCCTGCCTTTCTCCACCCATCTTTGATCATCGTACGGTACCTACAGCGCGAGTATCCACACGGTGGATCGGCCTGTATCTTTGCGCGGCAAGATCACGGGTCGGGATGGATGCCTCGTCGGGTTTGTCTGAGAGTCCAAAAAGCAATGCTCCTTGGCCAAGCCAGGCCAGCGCCGTCTCTCGAACCTCCTGTGTGATGACAATTTCGTCTGCAAGCAACGCGTCAATCGTTGCGCCTTCAGCCAGCCAACCCATCTTTTCCACTGTGACCAGATACTCTGTGTAACGAAACGCCTTAAAGGGAGTCGGATCACCCTGCAGCACACGGTCATGGATGTCGCCGTGTATCTTCCGCAAACTGGCAGGCAGCTCGCCAGCCCGGTCGTCTACCTCAGCGATGAACTGTTGGAAAGCTGCCATCCGGCCCGCCCGAATGTCGGCCACTAAACCATCCAATGGATACAGTCCACTGCCCAAGATCAGGCAGATGTAGGCCAAATGATCTTGGTTGTCGGTGGTGAAGGGGTGGAACTCCAGTTGGTTCAGTAGGTCATAGGCTGTCTGAAAGCTCTCCGGGTCGAACTCATCGCCCAGCAGATCGCCGACCGTCCGGCGCACCGCCTCAACACGGGCTTGATCGATAACGTGATCGTTACGTCCCCGCGCCCCCACGGCTGTCTTGTCCAGGTCAACAATGACGGCCGTCGCCTCATCCACCGGAAAGCTCCGGTCGCGACAGAACTGCCGAAAGTCTGCAGAGCGCCCCCCAGCGGTTTGCCACGTAGAGCGCCCCCTTCTCACGTTCGACCAGTTCCACACCAGCCGGTTCATCGCGATCAGAACCAATAAAAGCCAACCCGGGCCAGTCTCCCGCATCGCTGATGTTTGTGAATGCCGTTCCATCGTTCATGGGCGTGTCGCCTACGTAGACCAGGCGCTGGATAGGGGTGCCAGGCACATCGAGGGCCCGCGCCTGCTGGAGCAGGTGGACGATGATCTGGGCGTACTCTGGCGCAGTTTTGCGCGGGACCAGGCCCGGTGGCAACCCTATCTTCCGGCCCACCTCTGACAGCGGTGGCAGCCGGGGATCAGAGGGTACCAGATTGCGGTATACAATACGATCGCCCAGGAAATCATGGACGGATGCACGGCCATAATTCTTCATCCAGCGTAGCCTCCCAGAATCAATCAAGATACGCCAATGTTGAGTAGCACCTGATCGTGGATCCTTTGCACGGCATCGACCGCAGCCTCGACCACGAGCGAGATGCTGCACTCTAACGAACCCTGGGCAATCGCAATCACGTTGATGTCCCCCTCCAGAGTCGCCGCGCTAAAGTCGCTGCCGCCCCGCCCCAAGGTCATCGTGATACCCGACTCCGTGGATCCGATAAGGCCGATCATAACGGAAACCACGCCCTCGTCCAACAGCGAGCCCACCATTTCCCTCCGATTGAGCGCGGTCCAACTGCCCAAAGAGAATGCCCTTCACCGAGATTCTCCTTTGTCGCTGGCCGCCGCATCTTGAAGGTGGTCTAGCAGTGCTTTCAGTCCCAGCCCGTAGCTTCGCCAGCCAAAACCGCTGATCTGTCCCACACAAACCGGCGCGATGACTGAAGTACGCCGGAAAGGCTCGCGGGCGTGGACGTTGGACAGATGCACCTCCACTGCTGGCAGAGCAACACCCGCGATGGCATCCCGAATGGCATAGGAGTAGTGGGTATGGGCGCCGGGATTGATCACCAGGCCATGTGCCCATTCGGCCGCTTGCTGTACTACATCCACGATGGCTCCCTCGTGGTTGGATTGAAAGGTCCGCAGCGCGATACCAGCCTCAGCAGCCTGCGATTGCAATCGCTCATCGATCTCGACCAGTGTCACCCGGCCATAGATGGCAGGCTCGCGCCTTCCAAAAAGATTCAGATTGGGTCCGTGAATCACCTGTATCTGCCACATCGTTCTTCTCCCCTATCGTGCCATGCACGCATCCCTGGTCACGCCCCACGCCTTATCCGTCGCTCAACGTCTCCAAGACAGCCAAGACATCTTCCTGTCTCACCTGGTCTGTCATCAAGACCTCACCTACCGCCCGGAGCAAGATAAAGCGCAATGTCTTTCCCCGGCGCTTCTTGTCCGTGGACATGGCCTGCCAGATCTGCTCTGGCGCATAGCCCCGATACCGCGTTGGCAGGTCCAGACGCGCCAGTACATGCTCAATCCGTCCGGGAAGAGCCTTGCTGCAAAGACCCAATCGGGCTGACAGCAGTGACGCCGCCACCAACCCAATACCAACCCCCTCGCCGTGGGACAGCCTGTAGTCGCTCAGCAGCTCCAGCGCGTGACCAAAGGTGTGTCCCAGGTTGAGTACCACCCGGCGGCCACGCTCGTAGGGATCCTCTTGAACAACTCCGGCCTTGACCCGCAGCGCCCGCTCGATGATCCAGCGTTCCGGAGCCGGTCCGTACCGCTCAATCTGTTCAAACAGGTCAGGATCCCCGATAAGGCCTGTCTTTACAACCTCGGCCAGGCCGCTGGCAACCTCCCTGGCAGGAAGTGTGGACAGAGTCTCAGGGTCAATAATCACCAACTCGGGCTGCTTGAAGGCACCAATCAGGTTCTTGCCCCGCGGGTGATCCACAGCCACCTTGCCACCGACACTGCTGTCCACCATCGACAACAAGCTGGTGGGGCACTGAACCAATGCTACCCCCCGAAGATAGGTAGCCGCGGCAAAGCCCGCCATGTCGCCTACGACTCCCCCACCCAGAGCCAGTACCGCCCCGCGCCGGTCCAGTCCGGCCTCAATGAAAGCATCGTAGAGAACGCGCACCGTGTCCAGCGTCTTGTGAACCTCACCATCTGGCACGGTACAGGCAGCCACATGGTAACCTGCGCGCTCCAGACTGCCAGTGACCGTCGCCGCGTAGCGCTCACCCACAGGGGGCGTGGAGACCAGCACAATCTGGTCGCCTACATCCCGTGACCGCAACAGGTCTCCGGCCTGGTCCAGCAGGCCTCCCCCCAGGTAGATCGGATACTCGCCGCCTGGATGACTCACTGGTATGCTCTGGAACGAAGCAATACCTACCAGGGCCAGAACCTGGCCGGCAACCTGGGTGACCGTCAGTCCCGTGGTATCAATCTGCAAGGGGATACGCCCGTAGGCCTGCTCCCGCTGCGCCAGCAGCGCGGCGATGCGAGCATCCCGGTCGGGAGCATCGAGCAGGGGCCGGTCCTGGACGCTCTCCAGCCTGCGCCGGATCTCGTCTGGCGAGGCGCTGAGGCACACAATCGGACCGCTGGCGCTCAAGATCTCCGCGTTGGCAGCCGGTAACAGTGCTCCGCCCCCGCTGGCGATCACGAGATTCTGTCTGGCGGCCAGCTCTCGGCACAGATCAGCCTCCAGGAGGCGAAAGTGCTCCTCTCCCCTCTGGCCAAAGACCTCGGCCACGCTCAGGCCCTCTCGCTCTGCGATGAGGGCATCCATATCCAGGAACTCTCTGCCCAGGCTGTGTGCCAGATTCTGCCCCACGGCCGTCTTGCCGGTGCCCATGAAACCGGTGAGGATCAGGTTCTCGGTTCCCAGTTTAAGAGAATCGCCAGGATGCATTGTCCATCTCCAGATCTTGGAGGCTACCGCGCCGGAGAGCGGCAAAGCGGGGTCGCATCTCAGCCAGGCTGTCTCCTCCCAGTTTTTCCAGGAGGGCATCGGCCAGGACAAAGGCGACCATCGCCTCACCCACAATGGCTGCGCGAGGCACGGCACAGGTGTCCGATCGCTCATAGCGTGTCGCAGCCGGCTGGCCAGTAGCCAGATCGACCGATCGCAGGGGAGTCAGCGTCGTTGAGATAGGTTTCATCGCCGCCCGCACGACCACCGGCTGCCCCGTGGTAATACCGCCCTCAAAACCACCGGCACGGTTGGTCGGCCGGACAAGCAGGTCCCCTTCCTCCAGGATCTCATCGTGCACCTCTGTGCCGCGTTTGGCCGCATTCTCAAACGCAGGGCCGATTTCCACGCCCTTGACCGCCTGGATGGAACCCACAGCCCACATCAAGCGGGCATCCAACCGCCGGTCCCAGTGGACGTGGCTGCCCAACCCGGGTGGCAGCCCAAGTGCGACTACCTCAAATACGCCACCTAAGGTATCTTTGGCGGTCATTGCCTCGCGGATGCAGGCGTACATGGCTTCCCCCGCAACCGGATCCGGGCAGCGCACGTTGCTCTCCTCAGCCTGGGCGAACCGCTGGGCATAGCTCAGTTCCTCCGGCAACGCAGCCGAGGCGCTGCCAATCCGCACGACGTAGCAGCCGACGGCGATCTCGACCTCTGCCAGTAGCCGCTGGCAGACCGCGCCGACCGCTACGCGAACAGCCGTCTCCCGGGCGCTGGCCCGCTCCAATGCCAGCCGCAGGTCCCCATAGCCATACTTGATCGCCCCCGTCAGGTCGGCATGGCCCGGCCGGGGAATGGTCATGGGTGGGATATCGCGCTCGCGCCAGTTGGCCCAATCTTTGTTCTCCAATTGCATGGCCAGCGGGGCGCCTGTGGTCTTGCCGCCCAACAGGCCGCCTGTGAAGCGGATATGGTCCCGCTCGATCCGCATCCGGCCACCGCTGCCAAATCCCTTCTGTCTTTTGCCCAACTGAACGTTTATGTCTTCTTCCCTCAGGCTTAAGCCCGCGGGCAAGCCTTCCAGGATTGCCGTCAGACCCGGGCCATGGGACTCGCCAGCAGTCAAGAAGCGCAACATCTCAAGCCTCCACGAAGTCGATATTGGATACTCGACGTCCTGCCCTGGACATCCAGTGCCTCCCTGGCTGCGGCAACCATGACTTCCACCGGCGCCGCCTGCCCAGTCCACAACTCAAAGGCCAGGGCGCCCTGGTGCACGAGCATGCCCAGGCCCCGGACCGGCACGGCGCCAGCAGCGCGCGCCCTGGATAGCAGGCAGGTGTCCTCAGGGTTATAGACCAGGTCATAGACCGTCCAATGCGACGGCATTGGAAGAGCCTCCGGCCACGGAGATGCTTCCACGTTGGGCCACATCCCCACCGGGGTCGTGTTGACCAATAGGCTGTAGGCATCCAGGTCCAGATCCTGTAAGCTGGCCGCCTGTATTAGCCAGGAGCCTGCTGGCTGGAAGCGCGCGCCCTGCATGTCCTGCACAAGACTTGTAGCCCGCCGCACTGTCCTGTTGTAGAGGGTAACCGAACAACCAGCTTGAGCCAGGGCATAGATCACGGACCGTGCACCGCCGCCAGCGCCCAGCACCAGTACCCGCTGGCCAGCGGGATCAAAACCCGCCTCCCTCAGCGCGACCAGGAAACCATCCCCGTCGGTATTGTGACCGACTAGCCACGCGCCATCAGCAAGGACGGTATTCACGGCGCCAATCGCGCGCGCCGCATCTGTGAGTTCGTCCAGGTAGGGCATAACAGCCCGCTTGTGGGGCAGGGTGATGTTGGCACCCCGATACCCATGCTCCCGGAGTTGGGCCAGGGTAACTTCCACTTTGTCGAGAGGTGTTGGTAGAGGGAAATAGCGCCAGTTGAGATCCAGCGCATCAAAGGCAGCATTGTGCATGGCCGGCGAAACGCTGTGTTCTACCGGCCAGCCCACCAATCCAACCCGAAAGGTTGGGTCCCCGACCACTGGGACTGGGCCAGTCACAAGCTGCGTGGGTGTGCTGGTCATCACACGTTTCCCCCCAGCTTTGCCAGCGCTGCCGCAAAGCCAGGGAAAGAGTCGGCAATGCAGTCCGTGTCCTGTACGCAGGTCTCACCCCTGGCAATCAACCCGGCCACGACCAGGGCCATCGCCAGGCGATGGTCACCATGGCTGAAAACCATGGATCCTTGTCCTTCGGCGAAATCAGGGCTCTGCAGTGGGGTTGGACCTTGAACGACAAAACCGTCTGGCTGAGCCTCGATCTCGGCACCCAGCCTGCGCAATTCCTGCACCGTGGTCGCAATCCGGTCGGTCTCTTTTACCCGTAGCTCGGCCGCGTCACGCACCACCGTTTCTCCCCGGGCCTGGGTGGCCGCTACAGCCAGGATCGGGAACTCGTCGATGGTCCGCACCACGAGTTGGCCGCTCACCTCCGTACCGGCCAGATCCGAAGCGCGCACCGCCAGGTCCGCAACAGGCTCGCCGCCCACCATGCGTTCATCTTCCAGCACCACGTCGGCGCCCATGGCCCGCAGCACATCCAGGAGTCCGGTACGGGTAGGATTCACGCCGGCGCCCTCGATCAGGACCTCTGAGCCAGGCACCAGACTTGCTGCCACCAGGAAATAGGCCGCCGACGAAAAGTCCCCTGGCACAGCGAAATCAAGTGCCCGCAAGGGATAGCCCGGCTCAAGCCACAAGCGCTGTCCACCAGTGGCCAATCCCCAGTCTTCAGTCTCCAACCTCGCTCCCATCGCCACCAGCATCCGTTCCGTGTGATCCCGCGCAGGCCCGGGCACGCACAGGCTTGTGGCCCCACCGGCGTACAGGCCAGCCAGCAGCAGGGAGCTCTTGACTTGAGCGCTGGCCACGGGGAGCGTATAGTCCAGGCCCTGAAGAGAACCCCCCTGAATGGTCAGGGGAGGCAGGCGGCCACCATCCCGGCCCAGGACCGTCGCGCCCATGCACCGCAGCGGTTCTGCAATGCGCCCCATGGGCCGCCGCCTCAGTTGGGTATCGCCTGAGAGAACAGTTGGGAAGGGCTGGCCGGCGAGGATGCCGGCCAGCAGCCGCATGGTCGTACCCGAGCGGCTGCAATCTACGACGTCGTCCGGCTCCTGCAATCCGCGCAATCCCCGGCTCCTGAGAATCAGCGACGATGGACCCAACTCCTCGACCTCCACACCCAATGCGCGCACGGCGCTCAGCGTAGCGCGGCAATCGGCAGCAGACAAGAAATGTTCTACGCGGCTTGTGCCCTCTGCCAGGGAACCCAGCAACAGTGAGCGATGCGAGACTGACTTGTCGCCTGGAACCTGGATGCGCCCACGCAGAGGCGCGGCGCCTTGCACGCGGAGCTGGCTCACGGGTACATTCGCCTCCTCTCTTCACGAATGGCGCTCAGCGCAGATTGCAGTTCGTCCTCTGCACCTGCCTGTACAAGACTTGCCAGGCGGCCTAGCTGGGCCTGGCAAGCCTCTACCGAACGCACGACTTCTTCCCGGTTGGTCATCAGGATATCGAGCATCATCTTCACATCGCTGCCCGCCACACGCGACGTATCGCGATAGCCTCCAGCCACGATCTCCCAAGCCGCCGGATCAGGAGAAGTCAGGGTATCTGCGGTACCAACCAGCGCACAGGCCAGCATGTAGGGCAGGTGGCTCAGGGTAGCGACGAGGGAGTCCTGGCGCTCCGCTTCCAGCACCAATGCCTGAGCGCCGGCGGCCTCGACCAGTTCGCGGCCCAGGTTCAGCGTCCAGCCGGAGGTGCGCGGCAGCGGACAGAGGATGAAAGTGGTTCCTTGATAGAGGGCCGGATCGGCCACCTCGATGCCCGACACCTCCTTACCGCACATCGGGTGCCCACCCAGAGGCTGGACATGCTCCGGCAGTCTCGCCATCTCGGCGACGATCTCGGCCTTGGTGCTGCCCAGATCCAGCAACAGACAGCCCTCGGGCAAGAGAGGCGCAAGCTCGGCCAACTGCCGAAGAATAACGCGCACCGGTGTTGCCAGAACAACGACGTCAGCCTGGCGTACGCCCTCCGCCAATTCGGTCGTGCCCCAATCAACGAGGTTCTGGGCCAGCGCAGTTTCAAGCACCTCGGCCCGACGGGCTACCCCGACAACAGCTCGGCACTGGCCTCGTAGTGCGCCAGCCAGCGAGCCTCCCATCAAACCCAACCCCACGATGGTGACCTGGGCATCCTGCAGCCGGCCTTCTGTCAGCGGATGCTGGTCGGCCGGGGATCGTTCCTGTTCCGGTTGCGCCATCCTCACAGCTCCCGGCCCACGGCGCGCGCTATGGCACCAAGATCATCCATCAACCGGGCAAAGGTCTCTGGCTTGAGGGACTGGGCGCCATCGGACATGGCCTGGCTGGGATGCGGGTGGACCTCGATGATCAACCCATCCGCCCCGGCAGCCACGGCCGCCTTGGAGACGGCTTCAACCAGCTCCCACTTGCCGGTCCCGTGGCTTGGATCTACGATGACGGGTAGATGGCTGAGCTGCTTAAGCAGCGGGATGGCATTGATGTCAAGCGTGTTTCGCGTGTATTTTTCAAAGGTACGGATCCCACGCTCGCATAGCATCACTCTGTTGTTGCCATGGGAGAGGATATACTCAGCCGACATCAGCATCTCTTCGATGGTAGACATCATTCCCCGCTTCAGCAGGACGGGGCGCTGCGCCTCACCGACAGCGTGCAACAGGGCATAGTTCTGCATGTTTCGGGCCCCGATCTGCAGGACATCGGCATAGGTCGTCACCAAAGGCACCTGCTCCGGGGCCATGACCTCGGTCACGATGGGCAGCCCTGTCTCCCGGCGGGCATCGGCTAGAATGCGCAGTCCCTTTTCCCCCATCCCCTGGAAGCTGTAGGGCGAAGTACGCGGCTTGAAGGCGCCGCCGCGCAGCATATGGGCGCCGGCGTCCTTGACCAGATGCGCGGCCTCCATCAGCTCCGAACGCCCCTCGACCGCACACGGGCCAGCCATGACGACCAAGTTCTTGGCACCGACCGACACCCCGTTGATGGGAACGATGGTGTCCTGCGGGTGAAAATCTCGACTGGCCAGTTTGAAGGGTCGCAGTACCTGTACCGTTTGTTCGACCCCGTCCATCCGCTCAACGGCTCCCTGATCTATCGGGCGCCCATTGCCGATGATGCCAATGATGGTGCGCTCCTCTCCCTCTGAGATGTGCGCTGTACAGCCAAGCTGCTCAATACGGGCCGTGACATTGACGACCTGGGCGCGGGTTGCTCCTTGCTTCATAACGACGATCATAGCCTTCCCTCCAACTATCGCTGCTCCGGGCATCAGGTCGTGTCGTCAAGCGTAGGGGTCGTGGCCGCAGGATACGATCCCAGCAACTTGACGAACGAAGAGCGTCGCAGCAGCCCCATAAGCGCGGCTTCACACTCTGGATCCTGACAGTGGCCATCAAAATCCAGGTAGTAGCTGTATTGCCACGGCCGATTCGGCCGCGGACGCGATTCGAGCTTGCTAAGGTTGACGTGTCGCTTGGAGAACTCCCCGATACACTCATACAGGGCGCCGGGTTGATGGCGTGAGGCAAAAACGAGCGAGGTCTTGCTGCGCTGGGCCCGCGGCGCATCGTCGAGGCTGAGGATGAAAAATCGCGTATAGTTGTTTGGCGAGTCCTCGATGCCATAGTCCAGTTCCTCGAGGCCATAGAGCTGGCCCGCCAGCCGGCTGGCAATGGCCGCCACGCCAGGATCAGGCTCGGCAGCCAGGTCTCGGGCGCTGCCCGCTGTATCGTAGGTGGCCTCGGGTGTCCAGCCGTGATTGCTCAGGTAACGTTTGCACTGGGCCAGGGCCTCGGGCTGAGAGCGCACCCGTTCGATGTCGGCCAACGCCATGCCCTGTGGCGCCAGGAGCGCATGCTGGACCCGGAGAATGACCTCTCCCCAGACGCGGAGATCGTGAGACTGCAGCAGATCATAGGCACGATTGATCGATCCAGCTGTCGAATTCTCGATAGGCTGCACGCCATAGTCGGCCGCCCGAGACTCGACCGCCTCGAATATGCCCTGGAAGCTCTGGCAGGGCAGCGTCTCGACGTCCGCGCCAAAGAACTGATAGGTTGCTTCCTCGGAATAGGCCCCTCGTACCCCCTGGAATGCGACGGTGGTCATGGTTCATCTCCTCCCTTCCATTCTGATGGTTCTTGGTCCTGTCCCCTCACTTTTCGCTGGCAAGGTCTGGCCGTAGCGAGGCCGCACCCCGGAGGTAGACGTGGCGGATCTCTGCCTGCGGCGTGCCGGTATTCCAATGGAGCAGCACACGGACACAGCGAGGCAGGCCGCCCGGTACAGGGATCTCCTGAGCATCCAGCAGCGCCACATGCTGCCAGCCCAGATCTCGGGCCGCTGCTGCCGGGAACGCAGCAGTCAGGTCTGAAGTGACGGTGAAAAAGGCGCTGGCCAAATCCTCGACAGATACCCCATTTTCCTCGACAATTCGGTCCAGCAGCTCGCGCGTTGCCCCCATGATCGCCGTGGCTGAATCATGCTCAACCGTGGTCGCGCCACGTATGCCTCGACACCGTACGGTACAGGTCCCTTTGTAGGCCATTGCTCACTCCCAGACAATAACGAACGAGCGTGGTGCTGGTTGCACCACGCTCGTTTAAGGTTCTTCTTGCTTCAAATCTACTTCTGGCAAGACCCCCCTGGCGCAGGGCAACCGACCGGTGCGTACACACCGGTAAAATAAAAGAAGCCAAAATACCAATCACGAGCCCCAGTGCTCTTGGAAAGACCTTGCCTCTCGCTCCAGCCAATGGCCAGTGACGAGCCATCTATCCGGTTTCTGTCCAGCGCTCGATGATGCATCCTTCCATCCCTGCCAGAAGTTGCGCAATCATAGCACAGATGCAAGATCCTGTCAAATGACGCGACCCGACCTCGGGTGAGCAGAGACTCGCCCCTGCGCAGAACGCTGCAGATGGATTGTGCACGCGGGGGCTTATGTGGTACAATAGATTTCCAACGAAAGCCAAGGAGCAAGGTCTTGAAAGCTATCCGATTACTCGCTCGTACTCCCGCATCCCAGCGGGGTCTGTCTTCGGGGACACAATTCTCTCCTGAGGCCACGGTAGGAGCATTCTCAAGCAAGCAATCGATAGCTGGAGGAGAACCATGGACATTCCAGTAGACGCCAGAGTAGAGTGTCAGGATGGTCCCTGCGGTCAGTCGACCGCATTGATTGTGAACCCGGTGACGCAGAAGGTAACCCACGTGGTGGTGCGAGGGCGGTACTCGCGAGAGTTCCTCGTGCCTGTCAGCCAGGTGGAGGACACCAGTCGCGGCCTGATCCGCTTGCACTCCATCAGCGATGAGCTAAGCCGCATGGAATTGTTTGTCGAAACACACTATGTTCAGGACGACCAGCCAGATCCGGGAACCCTGGGTTATGGAACGCTGCTGAACGCCCCCTTTGTAGCCCCGAAGGACGACTATGACGCGGGGCCGACCGTGGAGCGCATACCACCCGGCGAGTTGGCTGTGCGCCGGGGCACCCATGTAGAAGCCACAGATGGACATGTCGGAATCGTAGGCGAGTTGGTCGTCGATAAGGAGGGTGAGCACGTTACCCATCTGGTCCTGCAAGAAGGGCACCTGTGGGGCAGAAAAGAGGTGACGCTGCCCTTGTCGGCCATCGACCGCGTGGAGGGCGACTCGGTCTATCTGAA
The DNA here is from genome assembly GCA_963783445.1 of uncultured Chloroflexia bacterium. GTDB lineage: Bacteria > Chloroflexota > Anaerolineae > JAAYZQ01 > JAAYZQ01 > CAWANP01. Next base: position 121,400 of record CAWANP010000008.1, read on the forward strand.
CCTCGACAAAAAGGCCGTCAACAGCCTGCCCACAGTTCCGCTAAAGCGGCGGTAGGGCAAAGTCGAAAAGGGGAGGTCCGAAGAGAGATGAAATTGAGGGTAGCAGATGTCAGGGACCTGGCTGCGCTGGCTCGCGCGCGGGGTGAACGCCTGGACCTGCAGGGCCAAGATCTGTCGGGTCTGGGCCTCTACAAGGCAGATCTGAGTGGGGCCGATCTGCGCGATGCAGACCTGACCAATACCAACGTGGCGGCTGCTGATCTTGCTGGCGTGGATCTTTCGGGGGCTACCCTGATGGAGGCCGAACTGTCCAGAGCCCGTTTGAGTGGGGCCAAACTGCAGATGGCCAACCTGGCCAAGGCCAATTTCGTCCAGGCCGACCTGCGCGGCGCTGACCTACGAGACGCCCACCTCGTGGGGGCCAATTTTCAGCACGCAGACTTGAGCGGAGTCGATCTGCATGGAGCCCGGTTCGACAAGTACACAAGATGGTCCGTCGATTTTGACCCAAAGGCAGCGGGCGCGGTCTTTTTGGTGACTACCTGAGCCGTTGCTGCCAGGCAGGAGGACTTGTGATGCCCGAAATCCGCATCGATCTATCAAGCGACACCGCCACACGCCCGACACCGGCCATGCGGGACTTTATGGCCACAGCCAAAGTGGGTGACGAGCAAAAACGAGAGGACCCGACCGTAAACCAGCTCGTCGAAATGGTCTGCGACCTGTTGGGCAAAGAAGACGCCGTGTACCTGCCATCCGGTACGATGTGCAACGCGATCGCGCTGCGCGTCCATTGTCAGCCCAGTGACGAGATCATCATGGACGAGACAGGTCACACCAGGCACTTTGAAACGGGCGGCCCGGCGGCGCTCTGCGGGGCCTTGGCCTATCCCCTCCCCGGCAAGCGAGGCGTGTTCTCCGCGGCGCAGCTCAGGACGGCAATCCGCCCACCAAGCAACTACCATCCTCGCTCCCGACTGATTGTGGTTGAACAGACATCCAACCTGGGCGGCGGCTCCATCTGGCCACTGGAGATGATCCAGGAGGTCTGCGCCGTGGCTGAGGAACACGGCTTGGGGCGACACATGGATGGGGCGCGCCTGTTCAACGCCGTGGTGGCTACCGGCATCCCGGCCAGGGATTATGCCGCCCCCTTTGACTCGGTCTGGATCGACTTTAGCAAGGGGTTGGGGGCTCCCGTTGGGGCCGCGCTGGCAGGCTCCCAGAGTTTCATCCAAGAAGCTTGGCGTTGGAAACACCTATTCGGGGGCGCAATGCGCCAGTCCGGCATCATCGCTGCTGGGGCCGTCTATGCCCTGCAGCACCATATCGAGCGTCTCGCCGAGGACAATGCCAACGCCAAGACCTTGGCCCTGGGCTTGGACGAGGTAGAGGGGATCCAGGTGCAACCAGTTGACACGAACTTGGTCTTCTTTGACGTGGCTGGGCTGGGGCTGACGGCAGAGCAATTCAACGAATTGCTGACAGTGCACGGGGTACGCGTCTCAGTCATAGGCGGTTCGCAGGCGCGCGCCGTGACACATCTGGATGTTTCGTCAGCCCAGATTGAGGAAACCCTGGCCATCGTACGTGATATTGCTGACGAGGCGCAGCCCAGGGTCACGCGCATCTAGGAGGCACATCATGTCCCAGCCGTCAGTCGTCTACAGTTCACTGGCCCGTGCTGTGGAGAGTTTTGCCGCCATCCTGCAGGAACAACCCGACTCCAAACTGGATCGAGACTGGGCGTGGGGCGCCTATGACTCCGAAGGTGTGCGTTTCTCCCTCTTTCGCACCTACGAGGAACTCCGCGAGTTGGCCGTCAGGACGGCCAGGGAACGGGCGGCGCAGGGGCTAGCCCTTTCCTCAGCTCAGCGGATCCTGGCCCAGTATCATGCTGCCTATCGCGACCTGCAGGCAGTACTACTAGGACTGCCAGATGGCGTTGAGGAGCAGGCTCCAGACGAGGGAGAATGGCCGCTGCGGCAAGTACTGGCCCACATCGTTGGCGCCGAGATTGGCTTCTACGTAGTGGTCAAGTATGCCCTGGACCTGCATCGCACCGCGGACGGCCGGGCCGTGGAAATCCCAGATAGTGCCTGGAACGACATCCTCCAGGAGGATATCGACTCCATTGACTCCCTCCTGGATGGTCCCCTGACGGGCATCCGTGCCTATCACGAAACGCTTCATGGGCGGGTAGTGCGCGAGTTCGCTGCCATAACCAGCCAGGAGTTGGCCTCTCCTTCGCGCTACTGGGAAGGGTATGACCTGAGCCTGCGCTTCCGCTTGCACCGCTTGGACTCGCACCTCCGCCAGCACACGATCCAGGCTAGCAAGGCGTTGGACACCCTGGGACACAGCCCCACTGAGGCCAAACGTATCTTGAGACTGATCTTTGCGGCGCTGGCTGAGGCTGAAGGAGCCACGTTTGGAGCCTGGAGCGTAGCCCAAGACCTCTGGCAGGAGGCAGCGGAAGTGATTTCCGCGCGCAGCCAAGAGATTGCTGAGATTCTGGCTTGAGGAGGGACCGGTGGACCCGATGCTGCCGGACGGGGTTCGGGTAGGGAGAGACTTGCTGAAGGGAACCCCATGATCTCGACTCTGGAGGTGAGGTGGTTCTTCAAAGGCCCGGTGCCCCCAGACGTCCTGTCGTGGTTCAATGGGAGCGAAGGCCAGCCTGCGGAACCCTTGCCAAGGGTGGACCACTACCTCCGTATTTCCGGAGGCGACTCGCTCGGCATCAAACTGCGCGAGGGACGGATTGAAATCAAAAAACGCCAGCGCCAATTGGGGGCAGTGCGCCTCCAGGAACGGGTGATTGGCATGGTGGAACACTGGCGCAAGTGGAGCTTTGCCCTCTCCAGTGAGGCCAGTGACCTTGGCGGCATGACTGTGCCAGCGTCGGATTGGGTTGGCGTTCGCAAGGAGCGCACGCTGTCAAGATATCGCATTATTGGTGACAGGAAACTGATTGCCATGTCCGCCGCTGAGTACCCAGACCAAGGGTGTGACCTGGAGTTGACAAGCGTCCGTGTATCAGGGAGCGAATGGTGGACTCTCGGCTTTGAGGCCTTTGGCGGCGAGGCCAATCTCCAAGAGCACCTATCGCTTGCGGCGGAACAACTCCTTGGGGAAACCAGCCCGCCTCCACTGCCGGCCCAGGATTCCTACGGCTATCCAAGGTGGCTTCAGATCTTGGCCCAGCGGGAAGAAGCCTAAGCAACTCTATTTCGCAGTACCAACCACTGGATGGAGCCTTGCAGGAGGGCGATATGTTCACAGTTTCGGAAAAGTGGAAGACAACCTACCCGGGATCAGCAGTCGGCGTGTTGGCTATGCGCGACGTTGCCAACCCCAAGCAGCACCCTGGCCTCGATCAGAAAAAGGCAGAGATGGAAGAACAGCTGCGAATCCACTATGCCGGCTATGACAGGGCGGAGCTGAGAAGTCTGCCCGAGTTACAGGCTTACCATGCCTTCTACAAGCAGTTCAAAAAGACCTACCATCTCCAACTGCAGCTCGAGTCGGTCGTCCTCAAGGGGAAATCGATCCCCCGCGTCGCTGCCCTTGTGGAGGCCATGTTCATGGCGGAATTGCAGGATTTGCTTCTGACGGCCGGGCACGATCTGGATGTGGTTCAACTTCCGGCAGGCGTCGACGTCGCGGATGGCAGCGAGCGCTACGTCCGGATCAATGGCCAGGAACAGCAGACCAAGGCGGGCGACATGATGATCGCTGACGCACAGGGCATCATTTCTACCGTGCTCTATGGACCCGACCAACGCACCCAGATCACTGCCGAGACCCACCATGTTCTGTTTACCGCCTATGCGCCACCTGGAATCGGGCAAGAAAAGGTACAGAGCCACTTGGAGAACATCCGGGACAACGTCTTGCTGGTCACGCCACAGGCTAGGGTCGAGCTGCTGGAAGTGTACGTCGCCGAGTGAACCTGTCCCGTCAAACCTACCCGGCCTTCAGAAAGAGGCACCTAACCGACCCTGAGAGGGAGTATGCCAAGCTTTTGAACGTCCGGGAAAGGCCCAGCTCGAGAGACATCACCCATCGCGCATTGACGCGGGAATGAGCAATCAAACAAGCTGAGAGGAGTCGAATCATGGATACGATCCTGAAAGGCATGAAAAAGAAAGTTGTCATTGGCGATGGCCGGCCAACAGCCATGCTCGGCGAGCGGATCAACCCCACCGGCAAGAAGAAACTGGCCGCCGCACTGGCCGCCGGCGACCTGGAGATAGTCCGCCAGGAAGCTCTGGCCCAAGTCGAAGCGGGCGCCCACATCCTGGATGTCAACGTCGGGGCCGCTGGCGTCGACGAAACGGACCTGTTGCCCAAAGCCGTAAAGTTGGTGCTAGAGACGGTGGATGTGCCCATTGCCATCGACACAGCAAATGGTCAGGCGATGGCGGCCGCTTTGGTGACCCACAAGGAGCTAAATCCCGACGGAAAAGTACTGATCAACTCTGTCAACGGCGAGGAAGAAAGCCTGGCGCGCGTACTTCCTCTGGTGGCCGAGTACGGCACCGCCGTCATCGGCCTGGCCATGGACGACGATGGCATTCCCGCTACACCCGAGAAGCGGCTCGCTGTCGCCAGCAAAAATCGTCGAACGGGCCGAGGCATTTGGCATCGGCCGTGAAGATGTTCTCATCGACTGCCTAGCACTGACCGTTGGGGCCGACTCACAGGCCGGCTGGATCACACTAGAGGCCATCCGTATGGTCAGGGAGGAGCTGGGGGTGAACTTGGCCTTGGGCGCCAGCAATGTCTCCTTCGGTCTGCCCGAGCGGGACACGATCAACGGAGTCTTTCTTGGTATGGCCATTGCCCGCGGCCTGAACTGCCCCATCGTCGATGCCGCCAAAGTAGGGCACTATATCCTGGCGGCCGATCTGGCGCTGGGTCGCGATGACTATGCCATGCGCTACCTCAAGGCCTATCGCAAGCGGAAAAAGGCGGGATAGGAACTTGGGGCAGGTTGGTGACCGCGGTCATGTTCTATTGCCCGGCTGGCCTTGCCGGGCAGTAGGACTTGCCCCTGGCCCAGCTATTCAGCTCGTGTGCCAGGGACAAGTCGCGAGCACAGAAAGCTGAGGCGTAGCGTGGGCAAGATATTCACCCCTACAGCAGGAGATTTTCCGGCCACGGCCGACGCAGTTGTCATCGGCGGCGGGATCGTGGGTGTGGCCACCGCTTTTTGGCTCTCGCGAGGAGGGCTGGATACTGTCCTCGTAGAAATGCGCGACGGCCTGTCGACCTTGACTACACCCAATTCCATCGAGTGCTTTCGCGCCCAGTTCACCGAGCCGCCTATGGCCGAGCTCGTCCTGCCCAGTATCGAGATCTTTGAAAACTTTGCCGAGGTCATCGGCATACCGGGCTATGACATCTCCCTCAGCCATCAGGGCTATCTGTTCGTCACCGACGATCCAGAAATGGTGGGCGACCTGAAGGCGGCCGTGGAACAGCACCGCCGGCTGGGAGTGGTCGATTCCGAGTTTCTTGACCACGACGAGTTGCTGGCCCGCTTCCCGTACCTGTCGGAAAAGGCTGTCGCAGCCACCTTTCGCCAGCAGGATGGCTGGCTGTCCACCCACGAGGCCACGCAGGGCTTTGCCAAGGGAAGCAGTGCGCGCTACCTGTTAAGCACCAAGGCTACCGCCATCCATTTGGATACCGGTCACCCTGGCAGCGCCCTGGGTGTGTGCGCCGTAGAGACTACGCGCGGAACCATCAGCACCCGCGTCCTAGTCAACGCCGCCGGACCTTTTGCCGGGATCGTGGGCCGCATGGCCGGCCTCGGCCTACCGCTGGAGCCCATCCGACGCCAGAAGGCCTTCATCTCCCCCAAGCCGCAGATCCCCCAGGATGCGCCGCTCACCATTGACTTGGTACAGGACGTCTACTGGCGCCCCGAAACAGGCGGCGCCTACATCGCCTGGGTGGACCCCGATGAACCGGTCGGCGAGCCGGCGGAAGAACTTGCCCTTGATTGGGACTATCCAGCCATCGTCCTGGAGAAACTAGTCCGGCTGAATCCATTCTGGGAGGAGGTCACCGATGAGCTCAGACAGGAGGACGTGCACCCCAGCGCGGGCCAGTACGTCTACACGCCGGATGACCAGCCGCTGATTGGGTCCTTGCCGGAGATCGCCGGCTTTTACCTGAACTGCGGTTACTGGGCCGGGGTGATGTTGTCTCCCGGGGCAGGGAAGCGCATCGCGGACCTGGTCACGGGGGCGCTGGCCCCAGAGGACAACCCTCTGCGCCCAACCCGTTACGCCGAAGGGATCGCCTACGAGGGTGACAGCTTTTTGAGGGGCCGTCATTAAGGACCATTGCCAATGGGTACAAGGCTGGCCTTCGCTTGAACCTTGGCAGGGATGAAGACCGGATACATCAACAAGGAGGTCCGGTTCGATGTATCAGGAGTTGCTGTCTGCTACAGACATGGAACAGATCCACAAGACCAGCATGAAGCTGCTGGCCGAGGTTGGCGTCGATTTTGCCTGCGAAGAAGTGCTGCTGGCCTTTCAGAAATTCGGCGTCAGGACTGATGGCAGCCGCGTCTACCTCGTTGAAGACCAGGTCATGAAGGCACTGGAAACTGTGCCGAAGCAGTTCACTGTCCACGCCCGCAGCCCGGACCGGAGCGTATCCATCGGAGGTAACGACGGAGAAAGCGTCCACCCGGTCTTTGCCCCCGGCTATGGCGCGCCGTTCCTGGTCGACGCCGAGGTTGGCAAGCGTATGCCGACCATGGATGACTATCACAACCTGGTCAAGCTGGCCCACGCGCTGCCCAACCAGGACCTGAGCGGGCACCTGCTCGTGGAGCCTGGCGATGTACCTGCCGCTTCGGCCTACCTTCATATGTTGCAGGCCCACATGATCCACTCTGACAAGCCCTTCATCGGCAGCACCGTGGGCGCCAGGGGCGCGCAGCACACCATGGAGATGACGGACATCCTCTTTGGCAGAGTGGGCGATCGGGCGGTGACTCTGGGCCTGATCAACAGCCTCAGCCCGCTGGCCTACGGCAGGGAAATGCTCGAAGCGCTGGTAACCTACGCCCGGGCGCGCCAGCCGGTGGTCATCGCTGCCCTGATGATGGCTGGCTCCACCGGACCTGTCACTTTGGCCGGTGTGCTGGCCACACAGACGGCCGAATTGCTGGCCGGCATCGCCCTGACACAAATAATCAGCCCTGGCACGGCGGTCGTTTTTGGGTCCACATCTACCAACATCGACATGAAATCGGGCACCCTGGCCATCGGCAGCCCGGAACTGTCGCAAATGATCGCCGCCCACGCCCAATTGGCCCGCTACTACGGCCTGCCATCCCGCAGCGGCGGCGCGCTGACCGATGCCAGCTATCCCGACGCCCAGGCCGGCTTTGAGTCAATGCTGGCCTTGCTCACCACTGTGAATTGCGGCCTGGATCTTGTCGTGCATGCAGGCGGCATCCTCAGCTCCTACCTGGCCTTCTCCTATGAGAAATTCGTCCTGGATGACGAGATGTGCGGCATGGTGCGCCGCCTGCACAAAGGCATCACCGTCACGCCCGAAACCCTGGCCTACGACGTCATCGCCAACGTAGGACCGGGGGGCAACTACCTCACGGAGATGCACACCGTCAAACGCTGTCGCAAGGAGTTCTGGCAGCCGGCACTCTGCGACCGCGGCGGTCTGGAGGGATGGATGCAGGGCGGACGGCAGGATGCCGTGGCCCGCGCCCGCCAGCGATGGCAGAATCTGGTGGCCGAACACAAGGATCCGCCCCTGGACGAAACGACAGCCCGTCAATTACAGGCATTTGTGAAGGAGCACAGTATTTAGAAGCACTTGCCAGCTTTCAGGAGATCTGGAAGGACCCGCTTCCAGGTTTGAGGGCGGATCGACAAGCGAAAGGATAACAACCACACCTATGAATGAGATCCTCTATCTTTCCCAGACCGATGTCGCTGCCGTGGGACTGACCATGGCCGAGATCATCGATACCCTGGAAGCAGCCTTCCGCGAAAAGGCGGAGGGCCGCGTAGAGATGCCGCCCAAGCCGGGTATCCATCCAGGCGAGGGCGACAACTTTATCCACGCCATGCCAGCCTACATCCCGGCCATGAAATCAGCCGGGGTCAAGTGGGTCAGCGGCTTTCCTGGGAACGTTAGCCGGGGGCTGCCCTACGTCACCGGGCTGCTCATCTTGAACGACGTGGAAACCGGCCTGCCCCTGGCCGTGATGGACTGTGTCTGGATCACGGCCATGCGCACCGGGGCAGCCACAGCCATAGCTGCCCGCTACCTGGCGAGACCGGAATCATCTGTCGCCGGCGTTCTCGGTTGCGGCGTGCAGGGACGGACAAACATTGAGGCGCTGAAGGTCCTCTTTCCTCTGGAACGCGTGATGGCCTATGACCTGGATTCTGCAGCTGCCAGGCTGTTCGCAGAAGAGATCGGGGGCCGGTTCGACCTGGAGGTGGTCGTGGCGGACACACCCCAAGCTGCCGTGAGCGGCTGCGACCTGATCGTCACCGCCGGTCCGCTTCTGAAGGTACCACACCAGACCATCCAGGCCGGTTGGATGGATGCGGGCTCCTTTGCCTCCCTGGTGGACTTTGACTCCTACTGGCACCCCGGCGCATTGAGGGAAGCAGACAAGTTCTGCACCGACGATCTGGCCCAACTGCGCTACTATGAAGGCGCCGGCTACTTTCAGGACATCCCCTCCGTCCATGCCGACCTGGGAGAGCTGGTGACGGGGAAAAAGCCGGGTCGTGAGACACCCACGGAGCGTACCATTGCCGCCAACCTGGGCCTGGCCCTGGACGACATGGCCGTCGCGCCCCTCCTTTACAAGCAGGCTGTGGAGAAGGGGATCGGCGTCTGGCTACCATTGTAAGAGGGAGGACTCCTGATGATCTATCCTGACCTGAATTTCAAACCCAGACTGTCGGTACTCAATGAGGAACAGGTCGAGCAGATCCACTGGGCCACGCTGGAGCTGCTGGAGCGAACGGGCATCCAGATCACCCATCCCCGGGCGCTGGAACTGCTGCACGGCGCTGGAGCGCGCGTCCAGGGAGATCGAGCACACCTGCCTGCCTGGTTGGTGGAGGATGCCATACGTACTGCGCCCGCCCGCGTCGTACTGGGCCAGCGCGATGGCACACGATCCGTATTCCTGGAAGGCGACAAGGTCTGGTTTGGCCCCAGCGTAGACTGTATCGACTATTTGGATCCACGCACAGGTAAGAGACGTCGATTTGCCAGCGATGACTGCCGTGTTACTTCGTCGGTCGCCGATGCCCTGCCCAACTTTTCGTGGGTCATGACCATAGGCATGGCTGACGATGTGCCACCTGACATCGCCGACCGGGTGATTGCCAAGCAGGTACTGACCTATTGCGAAAAACCGCTGGTCTTTTGCTGCAAGGACGTCAACAGCACCCGCGACATCTATGAAATGTATCTGCTGGTTGCAGGCAGCGAAGAGCAGTTCCGGCAGGCGCCCACCTGCGTCCACTACTCCGAGCCGATCTCGCCGCTGCTGTACTATGATCCGGCGGTGGAAAAGATTCTGTTCTGTGCCGAGAAGGGCATTCCTCTCATCAACTACCCGGCGCCGCAGGGCGGCAGCACAGCACCCGCGACCTTTGCCGGCGAGATCGTGCAGGGCAGCGCCGAATCCCTCAGCGGCTTGGTACTGTCCCAACTGGTCCGGCCAGGAGCCCCCTTTATCTATGGTGCCTTTGCCACGATCATGGACATGAAAACGACCATCTTTTCCTACGGTGCGGCAGAGATGAGCCTGATGGTGGCCGCTATGGCCCAGATGGCCCAGCACTATCGCCTGCCCTTCTTTGGCACCGCGGGCTGCTCCGACGCCAAGCTCCCCGACGCGCAGGCCGCCGCCGAGGCCGCCTTCTCCTGTTTGAGTTCAGCGCTCAGTGGCGCCAACCTGGTCCACGACTCGGGTTGGCTTGACCATGGATCGGTTGCCTCGCCCGCCTACATGGTACTGGTCAACGAGATCCTGCGCATGGTCGAGCAGTACATGGGTGGGGTTCCGGTCAATGACGAGTCCCTGGCTCTGGATCTAATGGACAAAATCGGCCCCGGCGGGCACCATTTGCTGGAGGACCATACCCTCAAGCACTTTCGGAATGTCTGGTACTCGGACCTGTTCGACCGCTCCATCTATGACCAGTGGCAGGCTCAAGGTGGGAAACAGTTCGAAGAGCGACTGCGCGAGCGGACCCTGCTGGCCATGGATCATCAGCCCGCAGCCCTGGCCGAAGACCTTGTCCAAGAGCTGGCACGGATGGAAAAGCACTGGCATTAGAAGCCCACCTGAGGAGGTTTGCTCCATGAGGACGAACTATCGCGTCAATTCCGGGGTCCGGTTCGAGATGCTCTCCCAGGACCAGCTTCAGGAGCTTTTCGAAGGCGTGCTTCATCTGCTAGAGTACACGGGCCTCGATGTACACCATGAAAAAGCCCGGGAGATCCTTAAAGAGGCTGGCGCCTGGGTGGATGGGCTACGAGTCCGCCTGCCCTCCTACCTGGTGAGGCGCTCGCTGGATCTGGCGCCTCGCTCCTTTACGATTTGGGCCCGCGACGGCAATCCCGAGCATGATATCCACATCGGCCCGGGCCGGGCGCATTTTGGCCCTGGCCCCACCTGCCCCAACTTTATCGACGTCGAGACGCTGGAGCGCCGGCTCTATGTCAAGGCCGATGTACCAATCGTGGCCAAGATGGTAGACGCACTGCCCAACATCGACTTTTGCGAGTCCCTGGGCACTGTCGGCGATGTACACCACGAACTGGGCGCCCTCTACGAGTTCGCCGGTATGTTCCCCAATACCAGCAAACCCATTGTGGCCTGGTCCTACGACCGCTTCGACTCGGCTGGCATCCACGAAATCGCCGTTGCTGAGGCCGGAGGGCAAGCAGCCTTTGAGAAACGCCCCAACTATGTCCATTACTGCGAGCCCCTCTCGCCCCTGACCAGCACCTTTGAAGCCATCGACAAGCTGATTTTTGCTGCCCAGTACCGGGTGCCGCTGATCTTCACTCCCTGCCCCATCGCCGGGGGCACGGCGCCCGTCACAGCGGCCGGCATCATCACCCAGGGAGCAGCCGAATCATGGATGGGCCTGACTTTGGCCCAGGCCATTCAGCCGGGGCTGCCCTTTTTCATGGGCGGCGTCTTTTCGGTGATGGACATGAGTTCCATGATCTTGGCCTACGGCGCACCAGAGCTGTCGTTGATGATGGCCGGACTCACCGAGCTGGCCCACTTTGCTGGACTGCCCCTGTGGCAGACCGGCGGCTGCACCGACTCCAAGACCTTTGATGAGCAGGCCATCATTGAGGGTACCCTGTCCAGCTTTTTCTCTGCCCTGACCGGTGGCGATCTGACGCACGATGTGGGCTATACCGAGAGCGCCATGACCGGTTCTGTCTTCCAGTTGGCAGCCATGGACGAGGCCATCGGCTACTCGCGGCGCATCACCCGCGGCATCGAGGTCAACGAGGACACGCTGGCCGTGGGCACGATCCACAACGTGGGTCCCAACGGCGACTATCTGCGTGAAGAGCATACCCGCCGCCACTGCAAGACCGAGTTCTGGGATCCCAAGCTCTGCGACCGCCGCAACTATCAAGAGTGGGAGATGATGGGCAAGTCGAGTTTCAAAGAACGGACCGTGGCCCGCGTGCGCGACATCCTGGCCACCCACCAACCCTCGCCCATCAAACCGGAGACGGAAGCGGTGATCCGGAAGGTCCTGGCCGAAGCGGAAGAGCGAGTGAAAAAGTAGGGAAGGTGAAAGAGCGAAGGGGTGGGGTTCAGCCTTGAACTCAACCCAAGCCTGAACCTTTGGCCTTGACCCTATAGGAGAATGCAGACATGCAGGTAAACAAGACCAACTATGCTGTGAACGCTGCGCCCAAATTCCAGGTGCTCAGCGAGGACGAGATCGAGGCCATCTACTTCTCGTCACTGACGGTACTCTATGAGACGGGCCTTCGGGTGTACGACAAGGAGGGGGTGCAGATCGCCTATGAGGGCGGCGCCATCATCCAAGATACCACCGAGGACAGCAGCCTGGTCAAGATCCCACTCTGGCTTGTGGACAAGGCGCTGGCCACGCTGCCCCGCAAGGTAGTGGCCACCGGCCCTGACCGCAAACACAAAATGGAGCTGTACAAGAACTCGATCTACTTTGGCGCCGGGTCCGATACGCCCTTTACCATCGACCCCTACACCGGCGAGCGGCGGCGGGCCACATACAACGACGTCAAGAACTTTGCCCGGCTGGCCCAGGCGCTGCCCAACATTGGCTTTCACATGTCGATGGGCATCGCCCAAGACATGCAAGCGGGCACTTGTGATCGCTGGCAGTACCTGGCCATGCTGGAGGGTACCAACAAGCCGATCAACATCACGGCTGTCGATATGGACGGCTTGCGCGACCAGCTCGAGATGGCCCACATTCGTGTAGGCGGCAAGGACGAGTGGCGGAAAGGCCCCGCGTTCACACTGTACATCGAACCGGGGTCGCCCCTGAGCCACTCTGAAGAGGCGGTACAAAAGCTGCTCTTTGCCACGGACAACGAGATCCCCTTTGTCTATGCCCCTTGCCTGCTCGCGGGCGCCACCGCACCCTGTACCCTGGCCGGTACCGCAGTCCAAGCCCTCACCGAGAGCCTCTTTGGCATCGTCCTCAGCCAGACCCGCAAGCCTGGCACGCCGCTCATCATCGGCGGCTTGATGTCCAACGTGGACATGTTGACCAACGTCTACTGCTACGGATCGTCAGAGACGGCACTACTCGGCGCGGCCTTTGCCGACATCACCAAGTGGTTGGGCGTACCCAGCTACGAGACAGCCGGCTGCTCTGACGCCAAGATCTTTGACGAGCAGGCGGCAATGGAAGCCACCATCAATATCACCACCGCGGCCCTCATCGGCGGCAACATGATCCATGGCGTCGGCTACCTGGAGCAGGGCCTCACCAGTTCCATGGAGCAGATGGTCGCTTCCGACGAGATCATTGACATGGTCAAGCGCATTCTGCGCGGCATTCCGGTCACCACGGAGAGCCAGGCGCTTGACGTGATGGACCAGGTTGGCCCTGGCGGACACTATCTCGACCAGGACCATACCTACAACCTCTTCAGGAACGAGATCTGGCGGCCCAAGCTCATCAACCGCCAGAACTGGGAAAACTGGACCGCCTCCGGCTGCAAAACCCATCGCCAGCGCGTCCACGAGCGGGTCATCGAGATCCTCGAGGCCGAGACAGAGCCGCTCATGAACGAAAAGATGTTCAACCAGCTGCGCCGCGTCTGCGAGCTGGCCGACGCGCGCCACAAAGACAATGAATTGGACGCTGACCTGGTTGCCTAGGTTCTAGCCCTGGGCCACATGCGATGAGGCACGGAACAGATCGTGGACGGAGGGCTCCTGATTGAGTTCGCCAGCAGCCGCAGCAGTACAAAAGTCCGTTGGCATGGCACACCAAATCTCTCCAGACAATTGCCCGGGCGGCCCGCAACAGGTACCAGGCTGGCAGGGCAGGAACGGTTATTTGGACTCTCACGGCGGTTGTGGTATCTTGCACTACCACAGCGGGGCTTTCTCCCTTCTGCCGTGGAAAGACTCCTGAACCTGGTGAAAGCCTTCAGGATCAGGGACGCGGGTCAAGCGGAAGGAATCATGCCTAGCCTCATCCAAGAATTCTATAGCCAAGTGCGCAAGGTACTGGCGAAGGAGTCACAATGGATCCTGACGGCTTAGCCGCGCTGATCACGACCACGGTTCGCAGCATGGTAGCTGGGGCCAGCACTGTCACCGGATACCGCCAGCCGCTGGTCGCATTCGCCAGCGCAGATGATCCACGGTTTCTCCAATTGCGAGAGGTCGTTCACCCGAGCCACATGCTGCCCCACGACCTTGTCCCGGATGCCCATTCTGTGGTATCATTCTTTTTGCCTTTTGCCCCTGGGTTGTCGAGGCCAACGCCCAGGACAGAGAGCAGGTTGCCCGCGAGTGGGCCGTGGCCTATGTCGAAACCAACGAACTGATCGGGCGGATTGCCGCCCAACTCATCGAGTCCCTGGCAGCGCGCGGCATTCAGGCCGCGGCCGAGCCGGCCACCCACAACTTTGATCGCGAAACCCTGGTCAGCCGCTGGGCGCACAAGAGCGTGGCCGTCATCGCCGGCCTGGGCAGTTTTGGCCTGCACCAGATGGTCATCACCGACGCCGGCTGCGCGGGTCGCTTTGGCAGCCTGGTACTCGACGCCGAGCTACCCGCCAGCAACATCGAGCCCAGGGAGCGCTGCGCCTTCTACTACGATGGTAGCTGCCTGGAATGCGCAATGGGCTGCCCGGCCAGCGCTATCGACCCCGACGAGCCGCTGGACAAGCAAAGCTGCTGGCAGCGATGCCTCAGCGTAGCGGAAGAGTACAGGCAGGTGGGTTTGGCCCAGGTCTGCGGAAAATGCGCCATCGGGCCCCTGTTCCTTTGAGTCAGCCGTACAATAATCCGGAGAGAGGGAAAGTCTCGTGAACGTCACCGTCAGTTATGGCACCGACACGCGGTCGGTCACCGTAGAAAAAGACTCTTTGCTGGGCGCAGCGGTCATCGCCGCGGGCCTGCCCCTGGAGCAGCCCTGTGCCGGCCGGGGAACCTGCCAAAAATGCAAGGTCATCGCCCAGGGCGCCCTGAGTCCCCTGGACAATAAGGAACTGGAAGGGCTCACCGAAGCTGAGCAGGCAGCCGACTATCGCCTCGCCTGCCGCGCTCGGGTAGAGGGCGACGTCACCGTCACCTTGGCCCCCATCGTCGTCTATTCCAACAAGATGTTTCGCGCCTGCGACGACCACCGGCGCAAGGGCGTGCCCCTGGGCCTGGCCATCGACCTGGGCAGCACCACCGTGGCCGCCTTTGTCACCACGCTCGACACGGGGCGCGTCTGCGCCGGCGCGGCCGCGCTCAACCAACAGACCGCCTTTGGCGCCGACGTCATCTCGCGCATGGCGGCCGCCCTGCAAGGGCCCGAGACCGCGGAGCGGCTCTCCATGCTGGCCCTGTCCTCCATCGTCCAGGCCACCGACGCCCTCAAGCTCTCGCGCAGCATCAAGGAGCGCATCGAGCGGGTGACCATCGTCGGCAACTGTACGATGCATCACCTGTTGCTGCGCCTGCCCGGTCGAGTCCCTGTCGGGGATCCCCTTCCAGCCCCACAGCACCGCGGCCGTCCGCCAGTCCAACGGCATCTTTGGCGACACCTTTCCCGCCGGGGCCGAGGTCGCCCTGCCGCCCCTCATCGGCGGTTTCGTCGGCTCCGATGCCCTGGCCTGCCTGGCCTACTATGACTTTGACCGCGCCCCTGGGCCCATGGCCGCCATCGACCTGGGCACCAATGGCGAGGTGATGGTCACCGATGGAGAGAGAATCCTGGTCGCCTCCACGGCTGCTGGCCCAGCATTTGAGGGCGTGAACATCTCCTGCGGTACGCGCGCCGTCGACGGGGCCATCATCAATGTCCGCGCCAACGACGAGGACGGCAGCTTTTCCCTGACCACCATCGGCGACCGCCCGCCGGTGGGCCTGACCGGCTCGGGCTTGCTGGACATGATCTGCGAAATGCGCCGGGTCGGCCTGATCGAGCGCTCTGGACGCATGGCCAAGGAACATCCCGTCTTTGGCCACCGGATCAGCGTCGGATCACCAGGGCGTCCGCCGCATGCTGATCACCGACGAGGGCGTGGATCTCCGCGGGGCCGAGTCGTGGGAGGATGCCGAGCAGGTTTCTCTCTACCTGACCCAGCACGACGTCCGCGAGCTGCAAAAGGCCAAGGGCGCCATCCGGGCCGCGATCGAGGTTTTGATGGCCCAGTTGGGGCTGGAGCCCAAGGACCTGCAGCGCATGATCCTCACCGGCTCCTTTGGCAGCGCTTTGAACGTGCAGGCGGTCGTCGGCCTGGGTATGATCCCGCCGGTGGACGTCGACGTCGTCGAGCCCTCGGCCAATGGCGCTGGCTTTGGCGCGGCGCTTTTCCTCGACGACGAGCAGTTCGCCCGCGGCGAAAAGCTGGCTGCGGATGCGGTGCAGGTCGACCTGGACCTGGACGCCGACTTTAACATGCGCTACATCGAGTCGATGGAGCTGCCCGAAAGCCACTGCGCATGACGGAGGCCACGAACCCAGGAGGCAGCCGCGCCCCCGCGCTCGGACCTGACCGGCTCCTTGCTGGTCGTGGTCGCCGCTGCCTGCTGGGGCACATCGGGCATCTTTGTCACGCTCATCACGGTTGACACAGGCGTCTCGGCCATTTCGCTGGCATTCTGGCGGGACATCACCACCTTTGCCGTCCTGTTCCTCGGCCTGGTGCTGTTCCGCCGGGACTGGCTGCGGGTGACAGCGGTCCGACCTGCCCTGGCTGGTGGGCATGGGCGCCAGCCTGGGCATCTTTCACGTCTTTTGGAACCTGAACGTCTTTATCAACGGCGTGGCCGTGGCCACGGTGCAGCAGGCGGCCATGCCGGCCATCGTCACCGTGGCCGCCTGGCTGCTGTGGCACGAGTCGCTGAGCTGGAGCAAGATCGCGGCCATCGTACTGACCTTCGCCGGTACGGTGCTGGTCTCCGGCGTGGACGTCTTGGGCCAATCCGAGCTTTCCCTCGTTGGCCTGCTGGTGGGCTTTGGCACCCCGACTCTGTACGCTTCCTGGAACCTCTTTGGCAAAAAGGTGCGCCAGACCTGCAACCCAATGACGAGCCTGACCTACACCTTTGGCTTTGGCGCGCTGATCCTTCTTCCCCTCCAGTTCTTCACTCCCCAGCCCTTTCCCGTGGGGACCACCTCCCTGCTCTGGTTCGCGGCGCTCATCGGTCTGTCGACCATCATCCCGTTCTCCCTCTATACCTTTGCCCTGGGGCGGCTGCCGGCCAGCGTGGCCTCTATCCTGGCCATGAGCGAAATCGCTTTCGTGGCCGTGTATGCCTACGTCCTGCTGGACGAGCGCCTGACGCCGAGCCAGATCCTGGGCGCCGTCCTGGTCGTGGTTGGCGTGCTGCTGCTGTCGTGGTTCAGATGGCGGACCAGAGGCGAAAGGCATCAGACGACTCGCACTGGCTCAAGCTGAATAGGCATTGTGCAAAGATCACCGCGCTGCGCTGTCCGGCCGCAAGCAATCACTCTGCCTTGAACCCCCTGCCGTCATCTTTGCAGATTCTCTGGATCACCTCTTTCCCGGAGAGAGCTGCCGTTGGCACGCCGAAGCCTTTCACCCATTGACCTGTCATGTAGAAATCCTCAAGTCCGGGTAGCCCGTATTGGGGCTTCATGACCATATCTGCAGCGAGCGTCTTGGTCAAAATGAAACCCAGCGCGGCTTTCCAGTTCTCTGTATAGCGGAACGTCGTGAACGGCGTGGCCACATCGCTTGCCTCGATCTGCGACGAGATACCGGGCAGTACCTGTTCCAGTTGAGCGATCGTTGTATCCAGGGTGTTCTTCTTCTCCACCCTGTACTCCTCGCTTGCGTAGCCGAGTTTTTCCCACCAAGCAAGATCGGACGGATACAGCACCGTGATCGAAGTCTTCCCCTGCCGCGCCAGGGTTGGGTCATACGCAAAGTGCTGGTACCACAGCTCCTGCCGGGTCCGTCCGGCAAGCTCATAGGGATCTGCCGTTTGTACTTTCACCGCGTGCGGAGTGCCCGACATGTCCCTGTTCACCCCCAGCGACACCTGGACAAACGGATGATAAAGGGGTTGCGTTGCGAAACGTTCACGCTGAGCCGGAGTCGTGAATCTGTCTTCAAGCATGTCGAAAAGGGTTGTGTGCGCGTCGGCAGCCGAGATAACGATGTCAGCCCGTTCCACCGTTCCGTCGTCTAGTTCAATCCCCGTTGCCCGACCCTCCTTCACCTCGATGCGATTGACCTTTTTCCTGTATTCGATTCTTCCGCCCAATCCAAGGAACGTGCCTTCAATCGTTCTCGCCAAGGACAGGGAGCCGCCCCGCGGATAACCGGTACTCTTGATGTGCGATCCGGCCAGAAGGAAGCAGAGCTGAGTGTAGGCGAAATCCGGGTATACGAAAAGATAGGAGAGAGCGTAGCGAATAAGCGGGTCGTTATAGCGGGCGGCATACTCGGCCAGATTCATGTCCCCATATTTCTTCAAGAGCGGAATCGCTCCCAGAATTCCTGCAGCCTTGGCCATCAGCCGGAAAGGATTCTTGCCGGTTGTGCGTATGAACCAGGAGAACCGTTTTACGGCCGTGCAGAGCGTCCTGATCTCCTTTGCATCGGAGGGCGAGAGGGAGAGCAGCTCCTTTTCCAGCCTGTCTGCGTCCGTGTAAAGATTCAGTGTCCGTCCGGACTTGCCCCGGAAGCTATGGAAAACATCATGATGGATTATCTTCGTCTCGGGTACAACGCCAAGCTCTTTCCATAGGCGATAGAAGGCGTGTTCGGGAGAGGATCCCACGAGCTGGACGTAATGTAGGCAGCCCTCAAAGGTGAATCCTTTGCGCCGCCAGGCTGTACACATACCGCCCGGCAGGTAGTGCAATTCATAGATAGTCGCATCGTAACCGCTTCGGCGCGCATAAATCCCCGCGGACAATCCCGCGATCCCTGCTCCGATGATGATGATCGATTTCATATCAGCCTACCTCCTTTGAGGTACTTTCTTTCCCACACCCCTTCCCCTGGACAACGTCTCAGGGAAGATATGATTCGGGTTTTCGGGGATAGTATACCAGCTACTCATCGCTATTGCTTATCCAGATGCTATCAATAAGCTAATCGATCATTGGAAGGGAGGCGAATTGGGCCCTCGGCCACCTGCTATTCCTATACCACGAGGTGATGTACCAATATCAGATGGGGGCTCTGCGAGTGCCATGTCGAGCTGGCTAGAGTCTGGGCGGGCCGACATCATCCTGTGGGAGGCAGTACCTGAGGGGATCATAGAATGGGGACAACAGCCCCTAGCTCGAACTGAACTGTAAGCAGGGGGTTCATGTAAGACGGGTGGCGCTTCCCTCTGCGCACTGGCGATGGTGCAGGCGCCGTGACCCAAAGAGCCGGGGGCTCAGCTGGGCAGAACACGCAGTGTAGGCCACCAAGAGCCCAGTGTCCTGCTGTGCGGCTTCAGTTGGGGCAGAGCAATAGATACCAGCTTTGCTCAGGTTGCAGACGGGGCAAAACCGAAATGTCGTTTGTACTCGCGACTGAACTGGGCCGGGCTGTTGTAGCCGACCAGATAGCCCGCTTTGTTGACTTTCTTCCCTTCCTTGGTGAGCGCCTGTGCCTTGTCCAGTTTCACCGACTTGGCCTACTGCAAGGGCGATAGGTGCATCACGTCTCGGAAGGTTTCATAGAAGCTGGTCCGGCCCATATAGACCATCCCGGCCAGTTCTTCCACCGACACAGGCTTGTCAACGTTCTGATGGATATATTCCACCGCCCTTGAGATCCGCTGGATCTCGCCCCTTTGCTGCAAGAGGGCTCTCAGCTCACTTCCCCGCTCGCCACTCAAGAATCGATAATAGATCTCGTCCACACTGGCCAGCCATAGCCCGCATTCTGTTTGACACCTGCCCAGTGTCATGGCATACTGCATCCGGAATGAACGTTCCATCCGATGTGGCAGAGGGGGACAGGAAGAAGACCAGATGACAACCAAGCGCGCTGCGATACTCGAATCAACACTAGCGTTGGTCTCCGAACACGGCTTTCACGGCACGGCGATGTCCATGATTGCCGACAAGGCGGACGTCGGTGCCGGCACCATCTACCGCTACTTCGACAGCAAGGAAGACCTGATCACCCAGTTGTACCTGGAGATCAAGCATAAGAAAAGCAAATCCTTTCTTGAAGGCTACTCCGAGGACCTGTCGCTGCGGGAGCGGTTCTGGATCCTGTGGCTCAACATGCTGCACTACTACATCGACCACCCCCAGGAGCTGGCTTTTGCCGAGCAGTTCGACAACTCGCCCTACATGACCGCCGAAGTACAAGCCGCCTTCGCCGAACAGTACGAACCCCTCATGCGCTTCTTCCAGTATGCGTACGAGGAAGGCGTATTCAAGGAGATGCCCATGGCCATGCTCTCCGCCTTTACGGCGGAGGTAACCGTCTCCCTGGCCAAACACCACGCGTCTGGGATGTTGACGCTGGACGATGAGGCCAAGGAACTGGCCATGAGCGCCACCTGGGATGCGCTCAAGCGCTGATGGCTCGCTACCGGGTACGCTGAGCGGCCCATTTCATTGGATTGGACGGGCAGGGATGTTCCTGCCGAACACAGCACCGCCTAGCTCGTAGCATATTTGGAAAGGACGCGACACAGATGCAATACCGCAAGATGGGATCGTTGGATTGGGAGGTCTCGGCCCTGGGCTTTGGCTGCATGCGCCTTCCGCAGAGGAGGCTGAACCGGCTGAGAGCCGAGACGGAGGAATCCATCCGCATCATCCGCCATGGCATCGATCTGGGCATCAACTACATTGACACCGCATGGCCCTACCACCTGGGCGACAGCGAGCGCATCGTCGGCCAGGCGCTGCAGGACGGCTACCGGGAGCGGGTTCGCCTGGTGACCAAGCTGCCGGTGCCCTTGGTCAGGAACGCGGACGCATTTGACCGCTACCTGAATGGGCAATTGGCAAAGATGCAGACCGACTACCTGGATATCTATCTCTTCCACGCCATGAATGCCGGGGGTCTGGAGAAGGTGAAGCGGCTGGGGCTGATCGAAAAGATGGAAGAGGCGAAAAGGCAGGGCCGGATCCGCCACATCGGCTTCTCCTTCCACGATACCTTCCCTGTCTTCAAAGAGATAGTGGACTACTATGATTGGGACATGGCCCAGATCCAGTACAACTATATGGATACCGGCATCCAGGCCACCAGCGACGGCCTGGCCTACGGCCACAGCATGGGCATCGCCATGGTCATTATGGAACCGCTAAAGGGCGGCCAATTGGCCAACCCGCCCGACGAAGCGCTGGAGATCATGGAGGAGGCGAGCAGCCAACGCACGCCCGTCGATTGGGCCCTGCAGTTTCTCTGGAACCGGCCCGAGGTAGCCACTGTCTTGAGCGGTATGGGCAGCCAGCAGATGGTCGACGAGAATTGCGCCAGCGCCGACCGCTCGGGCATCAACACCCTGAGCCAGGAGGATGAGGAGGTGATCGCCCAACTGGCCGACGTCTATCGCCGCCAGATCCTGGTACCCTGCACGGGCTGCGAGTACTGCATGCCCTGCCCCACCGGCGTCAGCATCCCCCAGAACTTTGCCATTCTGAACAACGTCGCCCAGGAACAGGGTCGCATCCGGCGCTGGCAGTCAAGAAGAGCCTACGGAAATCTGGCCAGCTCCAAGGACAGGCTCGACAAAGAGAATCCCAACGGCAATGCATCCTTCTGCATCGAATGCGGCAAGTGCGTGGAAAAGTGCCCGCAGGGGATCAACATCCCCGTGGAACTGGAAAAGGTACATGCCATTCTTGGCAAACGAGGAAAGATTTCGGACCATTATTCTTGAGCCAATGACGCTCACCACTTCTCGAGGAGGAAACCATGCAATCAGAACACAACACGACCTTCACCTTCAGGGACCCCGATGGGTACGACATCTTTGTCTACTGTTGGGCCCCACCCGACGGCGTGACACCCAAGGCGGTGGTCCAGGTCGAGCACGGAGCAGCCGAGCACGCACTGCGCTATGAACGGCTGGCCCGGGTTCTCAACCAGCAAGGCTACATCGTCTATGCCGACGATCACCGCGGCCACTGGAAGACAGCGGTGACCATGGACAAGGCTGGCATCTGCGGGCCCGATGGCTGGAACGGGATGGTAAGAGACGCCAAGCAACTCACCGGTATCATCAAGGAGAATCACCCGGGACTGCCGGTATTCCTCTTTGGCCACAGCATGGGCTCGATGATGGCCCAGCAGTATATTCAGAACTGGGGTGAGTGTTTGGCCGGCGCCATCCTGTGCGGCTCGACGGGCATATCCATGGTGGACGCAGCCGTTCTCCCCATCGCTGAGCAGGCGGCCCAGGGCGAGGCCACCGATCAGCCATCAGAACTCTTCATGGGGCTTTTTGCCTCAGTCAACGAGCCCTTTGAGCCGGTCAAGACTCCCTTCGATTGGCTCAGCCGTGATGAGCTCGAGGTCCAAGAGTACATCGATGACCCCTGGTGTGGGTTTATGTTCAGCAACGGCATGACCTACGAGTTTCTCAAGGGCATGGTGAACCTGTTCGACCCTGCGCACAAGGCGCGCATACCCAAAGACCTGCCGGTTCATATCATCTCGGGCGAGATGGATCCCATCGGCGCGAACAATGGCGTGCTGGCCTTGGTCAATCGCTACCGGGATGAACTGGGGCTAGGTGACGTTCGCTACACCATATACCCCGGCGCCCGCCATGAAATCTTGAATGAGACCAACCGTGATCAAGTACAGGCCGACATATTGGCCTGGCTGGACGACAGGGTCTAGCACCTCGTTGGAAGGAAATACTCAACTTGCTGCCTGTGTTTGCATGGCACTCCTGATTTCCGCCTTGTAGACCAATCGTATGCAGGCAGGCACAGGAGGCCAGAGACGTCATGACACTCAATGACTTGGACGGATGGACCCATTCGCTATGAAGAAGGAGGTACGCATGTCTCGCTCGTTTCACAACAAGATCCTGCGCGTCAATCTGACTGACGGCCAGATCAGCATCGATGAGCCCGGCGCTCTCTATATGCGGCAGTACATGGGCGGCTGGAACATCATTGCCGACACGCTCCTGCATGAGGTACCGCCAGACGCCGATCCGCTTGGCCCCGACAACAAGCTCGTGTTCGCACCCGGCGTCTTGACCGGTCTGCCGATCATGGGCGCATCCCGAAATGCGGTGGGCGCCAAGTCACCCACCACCGGGGGCTTTGGCGCCGCCGAGGTTGGGGGCGATTTCGGCGCGCAGCTCAAGCGGGCTGGTTTTGATGCCCTCATCGTCGAGGGGGTGTCGGAGCAACCGGTATATCTCTGGATCAAGGACGGTCAAGTCGAGATCCGGGAGGCCGCGCAGCTCTGGGGCAAGACGGTCAAAGAGACGCAGGAGATGGTCCGGGAAGAGTTGGGGGAGAAGCGCGCTGAGCTGAGCATGGTCGGTCCCGGTGGGGAGAACCTGGTGCGCTTTGCCTGCATCATGAACGGTCTCAAAAGTGCTGCCGGACGAACGGGCCTGGGTGCTGTGATGGGCTCCAAGAAGCTCAAGGCCGTGGTAGCCTGCGGGACGCAGAACCTGCAGGCCGCGGATCCAGACACCATCCAGGCCATGGCCCGTCGCTCGGCGCAAGAAGTCCGGGACGGGGAACGGGCTGCCTGGCTGCACGAGGCGGGCACCGGCGGGAGAGCGCTGGAAGACGGCATCATCTCGGGCAACATGCCCGTGCGCAACTTTCGCGATGGCGTGTTCCCCGAGATCGAGGGTCTCGAGTACGTGGTGGACAAGATCGGAGTGGGCATGGAGGGCTGCTGGGCCTGCGCCGTGCGCTGCAAAAAGGTCGTCCAGGCCCAGGAGCCCTTCGAGGTCGATCCCGACTATGGCGGTCCAGAGTACGAGACCATCGGCTCCCTGGGCTCCACCTGCGGGGTCAGTGACATCGTGGCCGTGTCAAGGGCCAACCAGCTCTGCAACGCCCATTCGCTGGATACCATCGGCGCGGGAGTGACCATCGCCTTCGCCATGGAATGCTACGAGGAGGGCCTGCTGACCCTGGAGGACACGGGAGGCATAGACCTACGATTTGGGAACGGCGAGGCCATGGTCCAGATGGTGGAAAAGATCGCCAGGCGGGAAGGGCTGGGCGATATTCTGGCAGAAGGCCTGCTTCCTGCCGCGGCCAAGATCGGTGGCGGCGCGGAACGGTTCGCCGTCCACGCCAAGGGGCAGGCCCAGCCAATGCACGAGCCGCGGCTGAAGCGGGGCCTGGCCATCGGCTATGCCGTATCACCCACCGGCGCCGATCATTGTCATGCTCTGCATGACACGGGTCTGGCAGTCGCCGACGACGATGGCTTTCTTTTCCGTCAAGGATTGCGCGCCGTAGGGGTGTTGGAACCGTTAGATTTGGAAAGCCTGGGTCCAGAGAAGGTACGAGCCACAATCTATGACTCGATGACATCCATCATGCAAAACTGTCTCACGATATGTGTATTCCCGGGCTGGAGTCTGGGCGACCTGACTGATATGGTGCGGGCAGCGACGGGCTGGGACGTCTCTGACCATGAACTGGTCAAGGTAGGCGAGCGGGCGATGACGCTGGCTCGCGCTTTCAATATGCGCGTGGGCTTGACCGCGGAGGACGACCGGCTCTGCGAGCGCAGCTACTCGCCCACCCGCGATGGCTTTCTTGCGGACGGCGGGATCGACGAGGAGGAGCTGCAGCAAGCCATGCACACCTACTATGTCATGATGGGCTGGGATCGCGAGACGGGCATTCCCTACCCGGAAAAGCTGCACGAGTTGGGCGTTGGTTGGGCGGCAGCGTATCTGCCAGGTGGGGGTGCATAGAGCAGTCCCCACCAGCAACGAGGGCTTTCGATGGATCGGGATGCTTCGCACCGGCGCCATGCCCGATCCTGTCGATGCCTTCAACCGAGCGGCGGTGATGACAAAGCTGGACCGGCCATCACCCCTGAGTACGGTGAGTATGAGCCGGTAAGGATAGCTGCCCATGATCTCACTGAGAAGTAGCTTTCGCTCCTGGTGGCAGCCCCCAGACGAACAAGAGACCGGGAGGCAGCACGCCAGGTTACGTTCCTGGAGCTGTTCTACGACCTGGTCTACGTGGTGCTCATTGCCGAGCTGGCCCATGCCCTGGCCGGGCACGTTGACCTGGCCGGCCTGGCTGGCTACGCCTTTCTGTTTGTCATCGTCTGGTGGGCCTGGCTCAACGGCACCATGTACCACGAGCTACACGGCAGCAACGACATCCGAACCCGCGTCTTTACCTTCCTGCAGATGTTCACCGTTGCCTCAATGGCCGTCTTTGCCCATGATGCCTTGGGCAAGAGTTCGGTGGGGTTCGCCCCGTCCTATGCCGCCTTTCAACTTATCCTGACCTTTCTCTGGTGGCGGACAGACGTCCACGACCCCGATCATTGGCCGCTATCACAGCCCTATGTCCTGGCCTTCCTGGTCACGACGCTCCTTTTCGTGGTTTCCGTGTTTGTACCGGCGCCCTGGCGTTTTGTCCTGTGGGGACTGGCCCTACTCATTTCTCTGTTGCTGTCCCTGATGACCTTCAATCTGGGCCGGAGCGATCCTCGGATCCAGGCCGAAATCAATCGGACTGCCGATGTCAGCCCTTCGGCCGTGGAGCGATTTGGGCTCTTTACGATCATCGTCCTGGGCGAAGTCATTGTCGCTGTGGTACAGGGGGTTGCTGGGCACCATCACCTGAATTGGCTCGTTGGCGCCACTGCGACGCTGGGTATGCTCATCGCCATCGGACTGTGGTGGGTCTACTTTGACTTGATTTTCCCCCCACTTACCAAGGCCCGGCAATGTCACAGTTTCGGGGTGGATGTCCCTGCATCTGCCCATGACCATGGGCATCGCGGCCGTAGGGGCGGCCATCTTGAATGTAGTGGTGCAAGAGGGAGAGCCCCTGCCTGCTGAGGTACGCTGGCTGCTGGTGGGAGCCATTGCGGTCGTTCTGGTCAGCGTCGCCCTGCTGATGCGAACGATTCAGGTTTTCCCAGAACATCACAGATATATCCGCTCGGCAGGCCAGGTCCTGTTCCTGTCGAGCTTTGTCATCTCGCTCTTGGGCTTCACTGGCATGAGCACAGTTCCGCTTCTCATCGTACTCATTCTGCTCATGCTGGCCCCGGTTTTCTATGGCTTCAGGGTATGGCTTAACATACTGGGGGCAGAGACAAACACAGCGGCGTAGGCATCGAGTCGGTTCAGAGACTCAGATCATCCCGTTTCCGCCGGAAAATCAAGCGAAACCTGGCTAATTGCCAGACCGGTCATCACCTCCACGCGGACGGTCACCTTGCCAAACGTGACCTGGTCGCCAACCTCGGGCCGGCGACCCAACTCGGCCCAGACCAGCCCACCTACGGTCTGCACGTCATGCTCGTACTGGGCAACGTCCACGTAAGCCTCGAGGTCCTCGAGTTGCACGGCGCCCTGCACGATGAGGTGCCCGGGTTCGACGAGGGTGATCGGCTCCTCCTCCGCGACATCAAACTCGTCCCATACCTCGCCGACGACCTCTTCAAGCAGATCCTCCATCGTTACCAGGCCCAGCGTACCACCCTGCTCATCGATGATGATGGCGATCTGTTGGCGCTGCCTCTGAAACTCGGCCAGCAACGTTTTCACCGGCAGGGTTTCGGGCACAAAGGACACCGGTCGCAGCAGAGGTTCTAACTCAAAGGGTTCCTGCGCAAGCTGCTGCCGTACCAAGTACTTTAGATGTACAACTCCCAGAATGTCATCAATGCTCTCTCCATACACCGGCAACCGGCTGTAGGGTGTGGATGCAAACAGCGACAGCAGTTCCTCTTCGTCAATGTCGATGGGGACGGCAGTCATCATCGGCCGGGGCATCATCACCCGGTCCACCCGTTCCTCTGAGAAATCGATGAGATTGGCCACCAACTCCTGCTCGTCATCCTCTAACATGCCCCCGGCATAGCTTTCGGAGACGAGAAGCTCCAGCTCGTCCAGGGAATACAGCCGGCTATCCTCGCCGGGCGGCGGGATCCGCAGCAGCTTGAGCGTCCATAGGCCAATCCGATTCAGCAACGTCACCGGGATTGAGAATAACTTGCCTATGGGCCTCATCAGGGCGGTCAGACCCAGTACCGTACCTTCGGCGTTCTGGAGCGCCAGCGATTTGGGCACCATTTCGCCGACGACGACGTGGAGGTAGGTGATGATCCCCAAGGCCAGGATAAAGGAGATGGTGTGAACGATGGCCCCTTCCAGGCCGAACCAATCATGCAATGGGGGTTCGATCAGATGGGCGATGGCCGGCTCAGCGTACATACCCAAGCCCAGGCTGGCCAGGGTAATGCCCAACTGGGCCGTGGCGATGTAGCGGTCGGTCTTGCGCCTGTCCTCCAGGATGCCGTGCACCCAGCCCGCGGCCCGGTTTCCACCAGCAGCCAGCCGCTCGACGCGCGTGGGGCGTACGCCAATGATGGCAAACTCGGCGGCCACGAACAGACCGTTGACAAGGATGAGGATCACGATGACGATGAACGAAAATAACACCGGCATCACGTCCTCTCCTCAACAGGGAGTGTGACACACACCTCGGTCACCGAATGATGCTCCACCGCCTCCACCAGCAGGCCAATGCCCTGTATCTCCACTGCGTCGCCCACCTGGGGGATGCGTCCCAAGCTATCCATGACCAGCCCGCCCACGGTATGGGACTCTTCGTGCGGCAGGTTGATCTCCAACTTGTCGTTGAGATAGGAGATGAGCGTGTCGCCGCGAACGCTGACGCGCCCAGCACCAGCAGACACCATGAGCGCCTGTTCCTGGTCAAATTCATCCTGCAGCTCGCCAAAAAGCTCTTCAACCAGGTCCTCTCGTGTAATCAGGCCGCTGGTACCACCATATTCGTCAAAGACAATCGCCAGATAGCTCTGCGCCTCGTCCAGCCGCTCCCACACCTCGGCACTGGTGAGGCTTTCGGGCACAAAGGGCACCGGCCGCACAACCCTTTGGATATCCGCGCCGGCGTCGGTCCGGTACAGGGCGAACAGGTCGCGCAGATGAACAAAGCCAACGATGTGATCGACGTCGCCCTCATAGATGGGAATGCGCGTGTAGGCCGAGTCGGCCGCCAGCTTGAGCACCTCACTCACCGGCCTGTCCACCGGGGCAGCGACCAACCGGTTGCGAGGTACGGCAATCTCCTCAGCCCGGAGCTGGCTGCGTCGGAACACGTTCTGGAGAAACTGGCGTTCATCGGCGGCGATCAACCCGCCGCGGTGACTCTCCTTGACCAGCATCAGGATCTCTTCCGGCGAGTGGACGTGGGTGTGGCTTCCGCCATCGCTCGTGCCCAGCAGCTTGAGGATCAGCGCGCCACTTCCGTTCAGGAGAACGATGAGAGGTCTGAGAATGTAGTCTGCCGACCATTTCATGGGCAGGGCGGTGAGCAGCGCCAGCCTCTCCGGATACTGGATGGCCACCGACTTGGGCACCAGCTCGCCCATCACCACCTGTAGCGTCGTCAGGACAATGAGCACCAGAACAGAGGCGATACCGCCAGCGGCCAGTCCCGTGCCGATGGGTATCTTGGCGATCAAGGGCGCGATGAGGGGCGCGATCTGCTGTTCGCCATAGATGCCCAGCACGATGCTCGACAGCGTGATGCCCACCTGGCTGGCGGCGATATAGTTGTCCAGCTTGCGCGGATCTTGCAGGACAGGCAGCAGGGTTTGGGCCAGCCGGTTGCCTTCCTCAGCCATCTGGATGATCCGCGTCTTGCGGGCGCTGACCGACGAGAATTCGCCGGCCACGTACAGCCCGTTGAAAAAGATCATCACCGATATAACGAGGATAGCCAACAGGATGGTCAAGATCATCGCGCCATCATTTCCCTACCCGCGCGACGGGGGAGAGCTTGACCACACAACTTTCGTGGATTCATATCGAGGCTGTCCTTCGCCACGGCCAATCCGACGCTCCTAGCAACCAGCAGCTTTATCTCAACTGCGCGTACTGCCATTATACCACAAGGTCTCTATCATCACAAAAGCCCGTGCACCACGCCCAGCAAGGGGGTGTGGTCCAACTTAAGGGGGTGTAGTCCAACTTTCTGGGTGACTTGGGCAGAGATTCCGTCATTCCAAGCGGCCCAAGACGCAGAAAGCCTCTCGATGTGTCAGAGCCTGCCCCAGGAGACCGTCATCCTTCGACCGCGCTCAGGACCTGCCCTGAACGAAGTGAAGGGATGGTAGGCTAACCCAGGATTGTCCTTGATTAGGGGCAGTGCACGACTCGCACTCCTCAATGTTCCTAATCGGGTCTCCTGGGCGGGAGGTGAGCAATCTTCACCTAGAGGCAGCCGAGGCTCCTCAGCATTCCATTCTAGGCTCGCACCTTGCCCTCCCAGAAGCAAGCATTCCATCCCCGGCCAGGTCTGGCAATACTATTCGAGGTTGTTGTTGTTCAACGTAGGCCACTTGTGGACGGATGCCGTATAGGCTCAAAGTGCAGTATACAAGCATGCCCTGAGTTCAGCCGAAGGGGGTCTCGGTTGCGCGTACGTGAGATTCCTTTGCCCGGAACATTCCTATGCAGCGCATTGCCTTAAGTCCCTGTTGATGATATACTCTCGCCAACCTGTGAGCATTTTGACGTCATGAAACAGCTTGAGCACGCGCCCTCAAAGAGATGCGGGTCGGGCCATCAGCCAGATTGGCAGCGTCCAACAGGTCTCGGGAGGAATCCAAAGTGGCCAAGAAGAAAAAGGGCAGGGCCAAGACATTACCCATGCGCATCCTGGAGGAGAAGGGGATCTCTTACCTGCCGCGCCAACAGGCCCGCAAGCAGCTCACGGCCGAGGGTGTGGCCGGGGATCTGGATGTGCCCGTGTCCTGGGTGGTCAAAGCCATGATCGTCCAATACTCGGGCAGCAGCTTCGCCCTGGTCGTTGTTCCCGGCGACCGGCAGCTTAGCTTGAAGAAGATTGGCGCGGTTTTGGGCAACAAGAATGTGGCCATGGCCCAGGGACGTGACGTACAGCGGGTGACCGGCTACCAGGTGGGCGCCGTGTCTGTACTGGGCTTCCGCCGCGACAATGTTCCCAGCTATCTCGACCAGCAGGTCCTGGAGCTAGAAAGGGCCATCATCAGTTCAGGCCGGCCCGACATGGGACTGGAGCTGGACCCTCAGGGCCTGCAAAAGGTGCTGGAAGCGCAGGTGAGCGATTTCACCTCCTGAGTCGGGCGGCTTGCTGCCGGCGGACGACTAACCCGGACGGATCCCCGACACTGTACCCGGCGGATCAGGTCACCCGTTTGCGAACAGAACTGCAAGGCACGGCATTACAGAAAGGAGAGCCCATGCCAGAGAAACGTCCCAATATCCTGTTGATCATGGTAGACAACCAGTCGGGCGATCTGCTCGGTTGTGCGGGCAACGATGAGATCCATACCCCCAACCTGGATAGGTTTGCCCGGCAGGGGATACGATTCAGCAACGCCTTCTGCGTCAATGCCATGTGTTCCCCATGTCGTGCTTCGACCTTGACTGGCTTGATGCCTTCCCAGCACGGTATCCATACCTGGCTGGATGATCGCGTTATCGACCGCTGGCCACCAAACTGGAACGCCATCGCCGAGTTTGCGAGCTTGCCGGAGATCCTCAAAGAGAACGAGTATAGAACGGCCCTGATCGGAAAATACCATTTGGGAATGCCCCACACACCGCAGAACGGATTTGAGCACTGGGTCACCTTTCCCCTGGGCCACACCGTCAGTTTCTGGGACAAT
This sequence comes from uncultured Chloroflexia bacterium, assembly GCA_963783445.1. GTDB lineage: Bacteria > Chloroflexota > Anaerolineae > JAAYZQ01 > JAAYZQ01 > CAWANP01. The sequence goes on from CAWANP010000008.1 coordinate 151,991, forward strand.
ACGATCATTGAAAACGGTGAACAGTACCAATATCCCGGCCATATCGTGGATCTCTTCACTGAAAAGGCGGTCGAGTACATCGAGAGACAGGATCCCCAGTCAGATCAGCCTTTCTTCCTCTACCTGACCTACAACGCGCCCTATGGTCACTGGCCATCCATCCGGGGTCCCGCCCGAAATCGCTTTGCTCGACTGTACGACAACACCGAGATGAAGAGCATTCCCCGGGAGGGGCTTTGCCCTGAAGCAATCGCACGATTTCTCATGAGACATGAGGAGAGTAGTGCTGAAATTGACTACAGTGCGCACTTGCAGATTCCAAATGACCTGACCTCGTTGCGCAACTACTTTTCGCAAGTGACGATGGTGGACGATGGCGTAGGTCGAGTGCTGGAGGCCCTGCAAGAGCAGGGGTTGGATGAGAATACCCTGGTGATCTACACTGCGGACCACGGGTTCTCTTTGGGTCATCACGGATTTTGGGGACATGGCCAGGCAACCTGGCCTGCCAATGCCCATCGAGCAGCCTACAGCATTCCACTGCTGGTACGCCATCCCGGTCAGATCGAGCCCTTGCAGGTGTCGAACAGGTTGGTGAACCAGGTCGACTTATTTGCCACGATCCTGGAATACGCGAACTTGGGTCAAGCCGAAGCCAATCGGAATTCTCCGTCCCGGAGCCTTGCGCCGCTCCTCCGCGGCCAGCGGATCGCCTGGGAAGACGTGGTCTTTTTGGAGCAGGAGGAAGTGCGCGCTATTCGCACGCGAGAATGGCTCTATATGAAAAGATTCAAAGAAGGCCATGAGTATCCCTTCCAGGACGAGCTTTACGATCTGGTTCGCGATCCATCCGAGAAGAACAATCTGATAGAGGTAGCAGAGTTTTCACAGGTGGCTGAGTCGCTGAGCACACGCCTTGATGCCTTTTTCAGCCAATACACAGACCAGGCCTACGATCTGTGGCAGGGCGGCAGGGTAAAATCAAACTCAGACAAGCCCCTGTTTTGGAAGGAGGTCTGGGGTGAGGACTGGGAGCCGGTTTTTGGATAGACCTGCTCACTTTTGCCCACCTGCCCTTGTGCCCTCCAGCCAGCTTGCATCCTGGCAGGCGATGGAGTAGAATGGCACCCAGAATCATCGAGGACTGGCAGTCCTTCTGCCGAGTCATGTCTGTAGGGTAGCCTGTCCTCCAAGCGATAACCAGCCTGCCTGTCAACTCGCCAAAGGACTGCCAGTCCTGCGAAACAGGCGGCCAACAAGAGCCAAGGAGCATAGCCGGTGCTGGCCAAACGTATCATACCCTGCCTGGATGTGACAGATGGACGCGTGGTGAAGGGCGTCCGTTTTCTGGACCTGCGCGACGCGGGCGATCCCGTTGAGCAGGCTGTGGTCTATGACAAAGAACGGGCCGATGAACTGGTGTTTCTGGACATCACCGCTACCCACCAGGGGCGAGAGATCATGCGCAGCGTCGTACGCCGGGTGGCCGACGTGGTGTTCATTCCTTTCACGGTGGGCGGCGGGCTGCGGACGGTCGAGGATTTTCGCGAGATCCTCGTCGCCGGGGCCGACAAGGTCTCCATCAACAGCGCCGCCGTTCGCCAGCCAGAGGTAATCACCCAGGGGGCCAAGCGCTTTGGCAGCCAGTGCATGGTCGTCGCCATCGATGCCAAATTGCTTCCGGCCAACGGGGACGATGCGCCTCGCTGGGAAGTTTATGTCAATGGCGGCCGGATACCCACCGGTCGCGACGTCCTCGCCTGGGCAAAGGAGGCCGAGGACCGGGGCGCGGGCGAGATCCTGCTCACCAGCATGGATACCGACGGCACCCTGGATGGCTATGACATCCCCCTATTGCGGGCCGTATCCAGCAGCGTGCAGATCCCGGTCATCGCCTCCGGCGGCGCTGGAAAACTGGAACACTTTTTTCAGGCATTGACCGAAGGCGGGGCCAGCGCAGCCCTGGTTGCGTCGGTCTTTCATTACAAGCAACTGAGCGTCGGCCAGGTGAAGGACTATTTGGCCGAGCGTGGCGTGCCGGTACGAAGATGATGGAAGGGGGAGGCGTTCCATTCCATCCTCCCTCTTCCATCTTCAAGCCAAAGGAGAGACCACGTTGATACAGATCAAATGGGACGATCGGGGACTGGTTCCGGCTATCGTACAAGATGCGAATACGGGCCAGGTCTTGATGCTGGCCTATATGAATCAAGAGTCACTGGACCGAACCATCGAGACCGGCGAGACCTGGTTCTGGAGCCGCAGCCGGGGCGAGCTGTGGAACAAGGGCGCGACGTCCGGGAATACGCAACGAGTGGTAGAGATCCGCTACGACTGTGACGCGGATACCCTGCTGCTGCGCGTCGAGCCCTCAGGCCCAGCCTGTCACACCGGCCAGCAAAGCTGCTTTTACCGGCGCCTCCCGGCTCAACGCCAGGTGGGAGCCCCGCCTCCGGCCGGCGGCGTGCTGGCCCACCTGGAGACTGTCATCCAAGATCGCAAAACCAATCCCCAGCCCGGTTCCTATACCTGCGAACTCTTTGATGCCGGCCTGCCGCGCATCCTGCGCAAGGTGGGGGAAGAGGCCATCGAAGTGATCATCGCTGCCCAAAGCGAGGGCGACGAACGCTTGGTCAGCGAGTTGGCCGACCTTGCCTACCACTCCCTGGTATTGCTCGCCGCCCGCGACCTCGCCTGGGCCGACGTGGAGGCGGAACTGGCCCGCAGATTCGGCTGAGCCTTCAGTCCTTGCCTGCCTCCTGGATCGCCGCTGGCAACGACACCGCCCCCGTATAGAGGGCCTGGCCGATGATCACCCCTTCGATGGCGGCATCCACCCCTGCCCTGAGACGGGCTATGTCCTCCAGGGAAGCCACGCCCCCTGAAGCGATCACCTTCAACCCCGTTTCCTTGGCCAGGGCCGCCGTGGCCTCGACGTTCACGCCAGTCAGCATGCCATCGCGAGCGATGTCGGTGTAGACGGCGCGGCTTAACCCTTTCTGGACCATCGCCTGGCCCAGCGCCACGGCCGTCGTATCGCTGGTCTGCAGCCAGCCGTGGGTGGCCACCTGGCCATCACGGGCATCGATGCCAACGACGATCCGCCCCGCGCCGAAACGTCCTACCGCCTCCACCACCAGATCAGGGTCTTGCACCGCCACCGTGCCCAGGATAACACGCGTCGCTCCCAGACTCAGAGCTGTTTCCACGTCCGCCAGTGCGCGCACGCCGCCGCCAAACTGGATGGGCGTCTCTGGCGCGGCGGCGCGGATCTCGGCCAGGCGCTGCAGGTTGACGGGCCTATCTGATGTACCAGCAGCATCACCGAAGGCGCCATCCAGGTTCACCACGTGCAGCCATGCCGCTCCCTGCTCGACCCATCTCCGGGCCACGGCCGCGGGATCATCGCCAAACACCGTCTCGTCTTCCGCCCGTCCTTGTCGCAGCCGCACGCAGCGGCCATGCCGCAGGTCGATGGCTGGAAAAACGATCATGGCCGATCTCCTTTGCTTACCAGCCGGGAAAAGTTCTGCAACAGACGCAGACCTACTTCCTGGCTTTTCTCAGGGTGGAACTGCGCACCCCAGATCTTTCCCCGGCCTACGACTGATGCAAAGTCGAAGCCGTATTCGGTCGTGGCCAGTACGTCGGCCGGTTCGGCGGGCAGGGCATAGTAGGAGTGCACGAAATAGGCATAGGACTCGTTCCGGATGCCCTCGAGTACGAGTCCCCTGATACCCACCAGCTGGTTCCAACCAATGTGGGGTACCTTCAGATCGCTCTCAGGGAAGCGCACCACACGCCCCGGCAGCAGGCCCAGCCCCTGGTGCCGGCCCATCTCTTCGCTCTCGTCGAAGAGGAGCTGCATGCCCAGGCAGATGCCCAGCAGGGGCTTGCCAGCCTGCACCTGGCGCAGCACCGGCTCGACCAGCCGCCGGGCCACCAGGTTGTCCATGCCGTCGCCAAAAGCGCCCACGCCGGGCAGGATCACCCCCTGGGCCGCGTCCAGCACGGCCGCGTTGTCGCTGACGACCGCCTCCGCTCCCACGCGCTCCAGCCCTTTCTGCACACTGCGCAGGTTGCCAACGCCATAGTCCACAATCACGATCATAACACGCCCCCTCAACCTCAGCCCTCAATGGCAAAAGTGCCGCGTCCCGGTAAAGACCATGGCCAGGTCCGCCGCGTCAGCGGCAGCAATGACTTCCTCGTCGCCGCGGGATCCGCCCGGCTGGACGACGGCCCGCACCCCGGCCCGGGCCGCGGCCTCCACGCCGTCCGCCTTGGGGAAGAAGGCGTCGGAGGCCAGCACCGAGCCAGCGGCTCGAGATCCGGCTCGCGCCACGGCAATCTCGACGGAGGCCACCCGCGAGGGCTGGCCAGCGCCCATGCCCACCAGCGTCACGTGGCTGGTGGCGGAATCGCCTCCGGCCCGGGCCAACACAATGGCGTTCGACTTGACGTGCCGCACAGCGCGCCAGGCAAAGGCCAGCGTCTTCCATTCCTCGTCGCTTGGCCGGCGGCGGGTCACCACCCTGCCCTCAGCCACCTCCGAATCGTCCAAGTGGTCGGGCTCCTGGACCAGCAGGCCGCCGGCCACGCTCCGCCATTGCGGTTCCTCAGCCAGCTCGGGCGGCATGGCCAGCACGCGCAGGTTCGGCCGCGCACCCAAGACCTCCCTCGCCTCGCTGCTGAACTCAGGGGCCAGGATGATCTCGTAGAAGCGCTCGGTCAGGCACCGGGCCAGCGCGCCGCCCACCGGTGCATTCACGGCCACGATGCCGCCAAAGGCCGCCTGCGGGTCGCCGGCCAAGGCCAGGTCGTAGGCCGCCAGGGTGGACGACTCGAGCCCACCGGCATCATCGATCTGGGCCAGACCGCAGGGGTTGGTATGCTTGATGATGGCCACCGTCACCGGCTGGTAATCGCTGACCACGGTCCAAGCCGCGCTGGCGTCCAGCAGATTGTTGTAGGACAGGGGCTTGCCCTGATATTGCCGCGCCGCGGCCAAGCCACTGACGCCCCCGCACGGCAGCTTGACGACGTAGAAGGCCGCCCTCTGCTGGGGATTCTCACCGTAGCGCGGTTTCTGTACCTGGGACAGGCTCAGCGGCAGTTTCGAAGGCCAGGGCTCGCTGCCCCGGCCCAGGTAGGCGGCGATGAGGGCGTCGTAGCCAGCCGTATGGCGGAAGGTCTTGGCCGCCAGCCCGCGCCGGAAGGCCTCGTCCGGTCCGCCCGGCAGGCGCAGCGCCTCCAGGACAGCAGGATAGTCAGCCGGGTCGCACAGGGGCAGAACCGCCCGGTAGTTCTTGGCTGCGGCCCGCAGCATCGTCGGCCCGCCAATATCGATCTGCTCCAGCGCATCGGACAGTCTTGCACCAGGCCGCGCTACCGCCGCCTCGAAGGGATAGAGGTTGACGGCCACCAGGTCGATGGTACTGAGGCCATGTTCACTCAACGCTTCCAGATCGGCGGCCACGTCGCGGCGAGCCAGGATGCCGCCATGGAGGCCAGGGTGTAGCGTCTTGACCCTGCCGCCCAGGATCTCGGGAAAGCCGGTCAGCTCGCTCACGGCACGCACCGGCACGCCGGCAGATTCCAGCGCTCGCATGGTGCCGCCGGTGGAATAGATCTCTGCCCCCAGCTCGACCAGGCCCCGGCCCAACAGGTCAATGCCTGACTTTTCTGACACACTCAAGATGGCTCGCATGTCACAACACTCCTTTGGTAGACGGTATGCCCTGGCGGCGGGGATCCATGCGCGTTGCAGCATCCAGGGCCCGGCCGAACGCTTTGAAGAGCGCCTCGGCCTTGTGGTGATCGTTGCGCCCGTACAGTACCCGGGCATGCAGGCTGATGCGCGCCTGGAAGGCCAGGGTCTCCAGAAAATGGATGATCAGGTCCGTACCCACCGCGCCAAGGCTGGGCGTCTCGAACTCGGCCTCGATGACGGCGTAGGGCCGCCCGCTCAGATCCACGACGACACGGGCCAGCGCCTCGTCCAACGGTGCGTAGGACTGTCCCATGCGCACGATCCCCCGCCGGGCACCCAGCGCCTCGTCCAGCGCCTGTCCCAGCCCGATGGCCACGTCCTCGACCGTGTGATGCTCATCCACCTCCAGGTCACCCCTGGCCTGCACCTCCAGGTCGAACAAGCCATGCGCTGCGAGCTGGGCCAGCATGTGATCGAGGAAACCCAGGCCGGTATCGACCTGGTAGCGGCCCGTACCGTCGAGGTCCAAGCTCACGGACACGTCCGTCTCGCCGGTCTGGCGATTGACGAACCCGCTACGCACTGCCAGACGTCCAGGCTGCGCGGAGTGAGAGGCGCCTGGCAGGGGGGGCAGTGCTGACAGTGGCGGCGCCGCACCTTCTGCAGCAAGTTCGGCCCACAGGGCGGCGATGACGGCGTCGTTCTGTTCCGGGCGGCCCACCGAGATCCGCAGGGCATCGGCCAGAGATGGATCGGAGAAACTGCGCACCAGGATGCCCCGCCGGGCCAGCAGACCGGCCACTTCCCGCCCGGAGCGGTCCTTGAGCCGGCAGAAGACAAAGTTGGCCTGGCTGGGCAGGGGGTACACGCCCGGCAGGTCTTCCAGCGCAGCGTACAACCGCTGGCGCTCGGCGACAATGCTGGCCAGCGAAGCTGCCACAGATTCCATGTCCTCGAAGGTAGCCAGCGCGGCAACGATTGCCGCCGCGTTGACGTTGTAGGGCGGTCGCAGCCGGGCCATCGCCATGGCAATCCCGGTTGAGGCCAGGGCATAACCCAGGCGCAGGCCGGCCATGCCCGCCCACTTGCTGAAGGTGCGCAGCACGAGCAGATTGGCATGCTCCTCCAAGAGGGGCACGACGCTCTGCCCGCCGAATTCGATATAGGCTTCATCCACGACGACGGCCAGCGGCAGCTCCAGCAAACGGCGGATTGTCTCCAGGGGGATCACCTGCCCGTCCGGGTTGCCGGGCGAGGTCACAAACAGCAGCTTGGGCGGTCCCCACTCACCCTCGCCTGCGGCCAGGGCCTCAATGCCTGCCACATCCAGGCTGAAATCGGCCAGGCGGGGCAGGCTTAGCACCCGGCCCCGGTGCGCCAGGGTACTGGTTGCGTATAGGCCAAAAGCCGGCGGGCAGACGATCACGCCCTGGCCCGGCTCGACGAAAAGGCGCACCACCAGGTCAATGTTCTCATCGCCGCCGCTGCCCAGGACGACGTTCTCCGGCTCCACGCCCGCATAACGGGCCACGGCGTCTTGCAGCGCCCGGTAGTCGGGGTAATAGCCGTAGCCCTGGAAGCGGGCCAGAGCCTCGGCGGCACGGGGGGAGGGGCCATAGGGATTCTCATTGGCATCCAGCCGGACCAGTTGGTCCGGCGCCACGCCGGCAAGGGCAGCCATTGCCTCCCAGTCGGGTGGCTGGTACGGTTCCAGGCCCTGCACGTGGGGGCTAATCAGTGATTCAACACGCATTTATCCAATTTCTCGCTCGGTGGACTGTGTCCCCGAAGTGCGGGGATCGGGTCCAGCACGAGCAGTTTTCTAGATCTGCTTGAGGCGGACTACAGTCCGCCCGTCCCTGTGCCCGATGCGCTGGACTGTGGTCCAGCGCTTCCAGACCCCGCTTGAGGCAGACCACAGTTCGCCGGTTCGTGTGCCCGATGCGCTGGACTGTGGTCCAGCGCAGCCTTCTGGACCCCGCTCCAGGCGGACCACAGTCCGCCGGTTCGTGCGCCCGAGCGCTGGACTGTGGTCCAGCACGAGCAGTTTTCTAGACCCCGCTTGAGGCGACCACAGTCGCCGGTTCGTGTGCCCGAGCGCTGGACTGTGGTCCAGCGCGAGCAACCTTCTGGACCCCGCTCCAGGCGGATCAGTCGCCCGTTTTGCGCTCCAGCGGCTGGTCCAGCAGGGCAGTTTTCTAGACCCACGTTGTGAGGCAGACCACAGTTCGCCGGTTCGTGTGCCCGATGCGCTGGACTGTGGTCCAGCGCGAGCAGTTTTCCAGACCCCGCTTGAGGCAGACCACAGTTCGCCGGTTCGTGTGCCCGATGCGCTGGACTGTGGTCCAGCGCGAGCAACCTTCTGGACCCCGCTCGCAGGCAGACTACAGTCCGCCCGTTCTGTGCGCCTCCAGTGCTGGACTGTGGTCCAGCGCGAGCAACCTTCTGGACAACTCGCCCAGGGCGGACAAGATACCGATCTTGTCTACAAAGAGCGCGGGATGTGCTCCAGCACGAGCAGTTTCTAGCTGCAGGGAACTACAGTCCGCCAGTCCCTGGCCGATGCGCTGGACTGTGGTCCAGCGCGAGCTTCTGGACCCCGCTAGGCGGACCACAGTTGCCGTCCGGTCCAGTGCTGGACTGTGGTCCAGCACGAGCAGTTTTCTAGACCCCGCTTGAGGCAGACCACAGTTCGCCGGTTCGTGTGCCCGATGCGCTGGACAGTGGTCCAGCGCGAGCGTTTTCGCACAATCCCGAGCAGGTAGCAGTTGGACACTGCCTAGTTTTGGCGGGCTGCCACTGCGGCGGCGTGTGCTGTCAAACCCTCGGCCTCGGCGATGGTCTGCGCGGCCGCAGCCACGTCTTCGGCCATCTGTCCCGCGGCAAAGAGACTCGTTACCTTCAAGAAATCCCTCACGTGCAGAGGCGAGGCAAAGCGCGCTGTCCCCCGCGTGGGCATGATGTGGCTGGGGCCGACGACGTAATCGCCCAATGCCTCCGACGAGCCCTCACCCACAAAAACGCCGCCGGCGTTCTGCACGCGGCCTACCAGCGGCCAGGGGTCGGCCACCAGCAGGCACAGGTGCTCCGGCGCGTACTCGTTGGCCAGAACCAGAGCTTGATCCAGGTCATCGACGACCAGGATGGCCCCCTGCCCCGCCAGCGAGGCCTCGATGATCTCCCGCCGGGCCAGGGACAGCAATTGTCCCTCCACCTCAACCCGCACCGCCTCCGCCAGCCGTACCGACGGCGTGATCAGCAGCGCGGTGGCCAGGGGATCGTGCTCCGCCTGAGCCAACAAGTCAGCGGCCACCACGGCGGGGTCCGCGACATCATCGGCGATGAGCAGCGTCTCGGTGGGGCCATAGAGGCCGTCGATCCCCACGTCACCATAGACCAGTTTTTTGGCCAGGGTGACAAACAGGCCGCCGGCGCCGACGACCTTGTCCACGCGCGGGACGCTTTCGGTACCATAGGCCAGGGCGGCGATGGCCTGGGCCCCGCCAGCCAGCAGGACCCGATCCACCCCCGCCACGTGGGCCGCGGCCAGGATGGAGAGCACCGCCTGAGACTGGTCCAGGCCTCTCTCAAAGGGCGGCGTGGCCACCATGATCTCCTCCACCCCTGCCACCTGGGCCGGGATGGCGGCCATCAGCAGCGAAGAAGGATAGGCCGCGCTACCGCCCGGCGCATAGACGCCCACCCGGCGCAGCGGGCGGATGATCTGTCCCAGCCCGCCGCCAGACCCGTCCCATTCCAGCCACGACTGCCGGGGCTCTCGCTGGTGGAAAGCCCGGATCCGATCCGCGGCCAGATGCAACGCCTCACGCAGCCGGGCCGGCACAGCCTCGTAGGCCGCGGCTACCGGCGCCTCGTCCAGGACCAGCGAATCGAGCTGCACGTCATCGATGCGCCCGCCATAGTCCCGCAAGGCGGCATCGCCATCGCGCCGGACACCGGCCACGATCTGAGCCACCGCTTCCTCGGCCGAGATCTGGCGGCCAAAGACCGCGCGCAGCCGGGCGGATACTTGCTCTGGCAGCGCGTGTCACCCCCGGCCCGCAGCCGGATCTATGTGAGTCGGGCGGCGCGCGATGCCGTAGATGATCTGAATGCTCATGGTCTTCCTTCAGCAACCCGGCAGGACCTGACAGGTGTCAGAACCTGTCAGGCCAGTTCTGGCGTTCAGCCGGGCCAGCAGGTCCCGCACCTCTGCCAGGCGCAGGCGGTGGGACACGCGGTTGACGATGAGGACAGCCTGGCAGGCCGCGATCTCTTCCAGCTCCACCAGGCCGTTCTCCCGCATTGTGCGGCCGGTTTCGACCACGTCCACCACCAGGTCGGCCAGGCCCACCAGTGGGGCAAGCTCAATGGAACCGGTGAGAGGGATGATTTCCGCCGAGAGCCCGTTCCGCTGAAAATAGGCGCGCGTCTGGCGCGGGTACTTGGTCGCCACCCGCAGGCCGGCCGCCAGCCGAAAATCCCGGTCCTGCTGGGCGGGGGTTCCCGCCAGCACCAGCTTGCAGCGGCCAAAACCAAGCTGCAGCGGCTGGTACACGTCGCGGCCGCTCTCCCAGAGCACATCCTGGCCGGCGATGCCCAGGTCGGCCGCGCCATATTCGACATAGACCGGCACGTCCCCGGGCTTGACCAGCAGGAAGCGCAGGCTCTCGTGGGAAGCGCCGGATGCCCGGGTCTCGGTGACCTGCAACTGCCGGGAGCCATTGCCCAGGTCACAGCGCCAGCCCAGCCGCTGAAAGAGGTCAGCCGCCGGGGCCAGCAACCGGCCCTTGGGCAGCGCAACCGTCAAAGGTTCCATTCAGTCAACTCCTCTCCGGAGAGCTTTGAACCGCAGAGGCACAGAGGAGGATTGGTTGGAGCGATTTGATTCTCTCTGTGTCCTCTGTGTCTCTGCGGTGGATATTTGTTCATCATTATGGTCCCTATTCAAGAGATCCAGGATGCGGCTTTCTGAAGCAACTCGCTCTCCGATAGTAGACGTTCTCCGCCCTGGGTATCGGCCAGGAGCCATTGCTGGCCAGACCGGGTCAGGGTGCGCGGGATGCCCCGCTGACGGGCCTGAAGCGCCAGTTCTTCCGCATCCAGCCCCAGGGGATCGATCTCGACGCGGCAGCCCAGCTCGCGAAGGCGGCGGGCCAGCGACAGGCAAGCCGGATCCTGGCAGCCGGGCAGCAGCAGGTGGGCGTTGATGGCGGGCCTCGGCGCGCCCTGTTTGGCCTGGACCAGCAGCGCCCGCTCGATGCCCAGACCCAGGCCCACGGCGGCCAGCGGCCGGCCAAAGTTGGCGATGAGGTCATCGTAGCGCCCGCCGCTGACGATGGGCCAGCCCAGGCCCGGCGCCACGCCCCGGAAGGTGATGCCCGTGTAATAGTCCATGCCCCGCACCTCGCCCAGATCCAGGATGATGCGGCCGGCGACGCCATAGGCCTCCAGCAGCCGGTAGGTTGCCTCCAGGCGATCCAGGGCCGGCAGGGCCTCAGACGCCTGCCGCAGTCCGGCGGCCAGCGCCCGCGCCTCGTCCAGGATCTCGGGCCCGCCGATGAGGTCGGGCAGGCGGCACAGCAGGTCGCGGCGCGCGCCGCCCACACTGGCATCCTCCAGGGCGAGCGCGAGCCCGGCGCTGTTTTTGTGATCGATGGCCTCGCGCAGAGAAGCCAGGAGGTCGCGGGGCAGGTCACCGGTCAGGGCCCGGAAGAAGGCCATCTGTCCCAGGTTGATCTGAAAATCGCGCAGTTGCAGCGCCTCCAGCGCGGCGACGGACAGGGCCACCACTTCGGCATCGGCGGCCGGTGTATCGGCGCCCAGCAGCTCTACGCCGGCCTGGGTGAATTCGCGCTTTCGTCCCGCCTGGGGCTCTTCATGGCGGAAGAGGCTGCCCAAGTAAAAGCAGCGCAGGGGCAGGGGCTGGTCGACCAGCTTGGTGGCCGCGGTGCGGGCTATCTGCGGCGTAAAGTCCGCCCGCAGCGCCAGGGTGCGCCCCTCGTGGTCGAAAAAGCGGTACATGGCCCGCTGCAGCCCGGCGCTTGCGCCGACGGTCAGGTTCTCGTGGTACTCAAATGTGGGCGGGATCACTTCCTGGAAGCCCCAGCGGGCAAAGGCCTGGCGCAGTCCGGCTTCCGCCTGGCGGCGCCGGACCGCCTCGACCAGAAAGCGGTCCTGGACGCCGTGGGGGATCTGGCTGCGCAGTTCTGGCGTTGGATTTGTGTTGGCTGTCACAGGTCTTCTCTCTCCCACTCCCCAAGAAAAAAGACCGGTCTTTTGACCAGTCTTTGAGGATGAGGCCGCACACATTTGCCCGCGCTCTCGTTGAGCGCCGGGCCTCATCCTAGGGCCTATGATGATGGGCAGCAAGCAGGGCTTGCCGGTTCAGTTTACTCATGGTTCTCCCATTACCTCGGTAAGGATAGTAGCACAGTTGTGGCGAAAAGTCAAGCGCGCATCCACTCTGCGGCGGTGAGCGGTGACGGTTGCCGGTGGCGTGGATTCCCGCCAAAAGCGTGCGTGAATGACTGGTCAGCAAGGGTCTGGCCGCGACTATGCAGGCCAGACCTCGGAGGTTGAGAAAAACCTCCGAGGTCGAGGACGAGGCGTGCCTTCCGGGAAGATGGACGGCTAGTAGGGCACGTCAGCGTTATTCAGGAACCAGTCCGCGACCTCGGGGTCGCCCTGGATACTGGACTGGGCCGCGGCCGCCTCCGGGGCCAATCGCTCTGAAGCCAGATCGTGGAAGGTGAAGGCGTCCATGCGGATGGTGGCGTCAACGGGGCCGTCGCCGAACTGATAGACGCCGCCCGCCACGCCTGACAGCTCGAAAACCACGGTTCTACCCCCCGCTCGGCGTGGCGCGGGCCGCGTCGGGCGCGAGCTTGCGGGCCAAGTCGCGTACCACGAGCGCGGTCACGCGGGCGTCGTGCCCGGCGGTGACCTCCATCTCGCGGCCCGTGGCCTGGCAGATGTCCAGACGGTGCCTCCACATATCGCGGGTATAGATGAGGTCGGTCAGATAACTCACCGGCACGGTACCGAGGGGCGGGCCGAAGGGCACGGGCAACGCCCGCAGCAGGCCCGGCAGCCGCTGCCGGGTGCGGGTCGCCTTGGGACCCACCGCCCGCAGCTCGGCGATCAGATCATCGGGCGCCACCCCGGCCCGGTCCTCCACCTGGCGCTGGTTGATGCCGTCGATGGACATCTCGGCCTGGCGTAGGTAAGGGTTTTGTAGGTACTGCTGCCGGAACTCGGCAAAACTGGCGAACCCGGCACAGGCGCCCGCCAGGTGCGAGGTCATATCACGCACATTCCAAAGTGTGCAGGCAGTGGGTTGCTCCCAGTCTTCACCCTCCAGGCTGTCCAACAGCACCAGCGTGCGCTGCAATTCGTGGGCGGCCATCGCCCCGGCCTCACTATGTGTCAGCCCGGCAACGTCGCCGGCGCGTTGTCTGGATTCATTCTCTTCAACTTGAGCAGTGGCAAATGCCAATGTCGCTTCCATCATGATCCCTCCAATCGGTTTGATTTACTCATCTCTCTTCCAGGCCGCCTCGAACAGAGCGGCGGCAGGCGCTATCAGGCTGCCAAAACGCCCTTCCCCCAGCGGGAGGTGGGGCTCATTGGCCATGTGCAGGGCGGTGAGACCGTGCGACATGGCGATGGTCAGATCGGTGGCCACGTCCGGGGGCAGGCCGGTGGCCAGCTCGCCGGCCTCGAGGGCCTGAGCCACCTGGTCGCGGCCCGCCTGCAACGTGGCCAGGCTGGCGGCCATACTCTCCTCCGAGGGGACAAAGCCCGGTACCGGCCGCTCAAAGAGGAGCTGGTACAGGTCCGGGTTCTCGATGGCGAAGGTCATGTAGGCCTCCATGGCGCGCCGCACCTGCTCAATCACCGGCACATCCGCTCCGGTCGCAGCGGCCATCTGCTGCGCGAAAAGCTGGATGCCGCGGTAGAAAAGGGAATCATACAGCGCCATCTTGTTGGGGAAGTAGACATAGAGCGACGGCGTCTTCATGCCCAACCGGCGGGCGATCTCGTTCAGATTCAGGGCCGCCACGCCGTTCTCGCGCATCAGGGTGCGGGCGATGTCGAGGATGTTGCCCATCATTTCCTGGCGATTGCGCTGGCGCCGTTCCTGGGGTGTCAGATATTCGCCTGCTGGTTTGGTCATCTGCGCTCTCCTAATATTGCTTCTTTTGCCTAATAGTATTAGTTAGTCCTTATTAAAGCAGAGTTATTCAGATTTGTCAAGACCCAGAATTGGCCAGATTTTTGTTGGAATTCGCTGGAAGCTTTTGTGGGTGGATCGTAGATTGGTCCAGTTGATTTTCGGCACCGCCGTGAACAGGCGGTGCTGGGCAGATTTCTGTTGGTTTCAATGCCTAGCACCGGCTCTTCCAGGGCCGGTGCGACCCCAACGGGACGATCAGAGACTTGTCCTCTTGCCCCTGGACACAGAACAGGCGGAAAAGAAGATGGTCCAGGCGGGCAAGCGGGCCGTTCTGGATAACTGGGCGCGCTACGAGCTGCTGGCCGGGGAGCTGCGCGGCAGTTGGCCGGCGGACGTCTCGACCCAGGACCTGATCGACGCGGTCCGGCGCTAGGGGGCAGACCATGTACACCCTCGACGCCAGTGTCCACGTCAGCGCTCTGAATCCCCACGAGCCCGAATCAGCCGCCAGCCAGGCGCTGCTGCGACTGTTTCACCAGCGCGCGATCCCGCTCTTCTGCCCTACCCTGTTGCCGGTGGAGGTCGCTGCCGTCTCGCGGAGCATGGACGATGCCGATGGGGCACTGGCGCTGGCCGCCCTGGTACGCGACTGGCCCAACCAGACCCTGATGCCGCTGGACGGCGCTGTCGCGGATCGCGCCGCCGGGCTGGCCGCCCGATGGCGGCTGCACGGGGCGGACGCGGTCTATGCCGCGGTGGCCCAGCAGTATGGCACCGTCCTGATTACGCTGGACCGCCAGCAATTGGAGCGGTTGCTGGCCGGGGTACCGATTGCCCGGCCAGCGGACGTACTCGGAGAGCTGGAGAAGGACGGTTGATACTGGACCGGCTACAGCCGCCCGGCTTATGGAGCGGGTACCGTCCGCTGTGAGAAGCGGTCGCCCGGTTGCAGCTGCCCAGCATCTGGTGCCTGCCAGCGTCACCCGCTGCACCGCCTACCGCCTCGATAGCCCGACCATGCTCTCCCTGGATATTCCCGTCATCTATCTCGGCATGACCCTCGCAGGTCACCGTATCTCCCACGGCGCTAGCTACCTCTACGACTGGATCGCCAAGCCCATGGTCAATCGACTCATCAAATAGCCCACAGCCTCAACCAGAAACTAGGAGGAGCGTAACATGGAAACCCCGGTCACCGCGTCCCCCACAGGTTCAACGACTGGGCCTTCGCCCGCCGCCAGGCAGCCACCGCCACAAGCCTTGGCCCCTTCCGCCCCTGGACCGTTGGGACCGGCAGAAGGACAGCGATTAGCACACGCAATCGTTAATGCGCACCGAGTTTTTGTTCCAGTTTCTCGACGGTGTAGGTCCAGTGAATAGGCTTCGCAGTTCTGTTGCTGTACCGAATAAACGACCGGATCGCTTTCTCCAGCGTTTGCAGGCTCTCGAAGTCATTCGGCTTCAGGAGCTTGCGCTGCAGGATGCTGAACCAGATCTCGATTTGGTCCAGCCACGAAGCGTTCTTGGGCAGCCAGTAGGACTGAATCTTCAGCGACCATCCTCTGAGTTGGGTTTCTTTGGCCAGCCACTGCTCCAGCTGCTTTGGCGCATGGGTAGGTCCATTGTCCAGGATCAAAGCCACGGCGTGGACACGCCGCCGCAGTGCCTCAGGGATGATCACCGTCAGCAGAAAGGCCTGGTAGTCGACGAATCGTTTTCGGTTCCGGCACATGCCGTAGACTTGCCCATCAGCCACGCTCAATCCGGCGAAAAGCTGCAAAGCTCCCTTGCGCTCGTAACGGGGCGTGGTATGAACCGGGTGCCCCCGTCCCGCCGGCTCAGTAGGTTGTTCCCGCTTAGGGGCTTGGATCGAAGTCTTCTCATCGGTACAAACGACCCACAGCCCTTCCGCGAGAAGGATTTGCGCTCGCTCATAGAGACGCCGAACCGGCCGCGCTCGCGCCAGGAACGCCTTGGGATTCAGAATGTACTGCCAGGTATGATAGCGCCAAGGCCGAATCCTCTCTTGGGCCAACCAGCACCCCACCGTGCTCGCCGAGATACAGACCACGATACCCAGGGTGATCAGACAGTGAGCAATCTCCGCTGCACTCCAGCGAACCAGTGGCACGCCCTTCTGTTGCGGTCGACTGCACGCCAAGCCTGTGGCCTGTGCTCGCACCTCAGGGGGAAAAACGCCGGGGTGCTCCGGGCCGAGGCAGATCCTCGATGCTCCGTCTCGCGACCCAGCGCCTTCGCCACTTGCCCACTGTCCAATCGGTGCAGCCAGCTTCGCGGGCAATCTGTTGATTGCTCCACTCCGGGTGGTCGAAAGCCGACAGCAGGATGCGGACTCGCAGCACTTTCCCCTGAGGACTGTTGCGCGCACTTGCCAGTCGTCGCAAGGGCTGCTCTTCTTCAGGTGTTAATGTGATCCGATACTTGGGCTTGGGTCCACGCATCTTTCAACTCCAAGCCCAGATTCAACTTAAGAACCGCTCTATGTCAAACTCGGTGCGAATCTATGAAAGCGTGTACTTAGGGGAGCTTGAAGGTCGCCACATTGTTGTCCCGGTTCGATTCGGGGTAGGCGTCCTCGGTATCCTCCGGGTTGACAGTGAAAGTGAGCGTGCCGCCCGGGCTCCAGAGATAGCCCGCGCGGATGGCTGCGATGCCCAGGCCATCCCCCTGGACCAGGGGGATGGCATCGGTGATCTGCCGACCGGCCTCGTTTTCAATGCGGATTGGTACCATTGCCGCGTCACGCGTCCCCAGATTATGCACTGTGACAAGGATGATCCATGCCTCGGCCGTCTCGATGTCGACCGTGGTAATGGCGAAATCATAGTCGTCCAGACCGCTGCCCGGAGGGACCTGCATCCCAGGCACCAGACCCGCGGTGACCGCCACCTGGTTGTTCGTATAATCATCCTCTGGCAGGCTACTTGCCCAGTCCTCGGGATTGAGCTGGACAGTCAGCGACGTCCCTTGCTCAAAGGGGTGGTCGATGTCCACAACGACCTCGGCAGTCCCACCACAGGGTGGAATTGTCGGTGTGTAGGCGATACCGGTCAATCGATCACCGGTGACGACCACGGGCAAGTTGTAGAGAGCGCGGTTCCCAGGATTGTGTACCCGTACCAAAACACGCTGCTGACCCGGTTCAGGCAGCACGTCAGCAGGCGTAATCTCTGAATCTACTCGACCTGGGCAGAGATCGCTGGAGTAGGCGTCAAAGGGATCCACGATTAGTGCCACCAGGGCAAAGTTGTCGTTGCTTTCGGCCTCGGGTTGGAGTGAGGTCGGGGACTGCCAGGCATCGGGCAAGCGATTCACCTGTGCCCAGAGTTGGTGCGCGCCCCCGGCAAAGTTCCAGCTAACAGGCAACTCCACCGGCAGGGAGCCGCTGGCAGGCACTGTCACGGTAATTATCTGCAGAAAGGAAGTATAGCCCAGCTCTTCCTGATCGGCAGAAATATGAATCACCAAGGGCACGCCGGCTGCCGGGACCTCACCATGGTTGTGAATGACAGCCGTGATAGTGAATGGGAAACCCGCTCGAAGAGGTAGCGGTTCAACGAATAGTTCTTGCTCGTCCAGCCTGAGGTCGACGAGGGGGGCAGACGGCGTGGCGGTCTCGAGTGGGGGCAGCCGGGTGAGAAACGCGGCCTCGGTGGCTTCAATGGGTGCTGGGGTCGCAGTCTCTTCCTCGTCGCTATCGTTGCCGGGCCCACAGGCGACTACCGCGAGGAGCATCAGCATCAGTATGGATAGGCATCGGGTCGATGAGACAAATCGACGCCAGGCACATTCCCGGGTTTTCCTGGGTTCTATTGGTACTCCAGGGGACGGCCGTACAGTGGGCTGGTAGGTCACTTTTCTCAGGGTATGCAAAGAAAAACTAGGATGCACGGTGTGCTTGATCACTGCCTGGATGCAACCACGGGGCTGAACACAGTGACACGAAAGGTGTAGACGCCTGGCAAGCCAAATATCTGGGCAGGCGATAGTTGATATTGGTCCTGGCTTGCTTTGGCCAAAAGCTCGGGTGTCACTTGGATAACGGACAAACCGCGCGACGGCAAGGGACCCTGCATAAACAAGGCAAAACGATATTGCCCCGTCGGACCGCTGATCTCCAAATCGCAGCGGATGGTGCCAACGTCCTGCAGGAGATTGCTCTCGATAGGAAGCGTCACTGTGAATCGATCGCCGGGGACCATGTTCTGCGGTTCGAAAGAAATGCTATTATGATCCACCGACAGGGCTGGCTGTCTTGCGGGAGACCGAGCGGCTCGCTGCCCGCTCATTGGCGGAACAGAACCGTGTTCTGCCATGAGAAGCAATCCAAGCACAAGCAGGACCGCAGTCAGTACGCCCGCCATTCCCCGGGCGACCGGCCAGACTTTGAATCGCCAGGCGCGCTGCTGGAGGCTGGCTTCGACCGCCTGGATCATCTCCCGGCTGGCCTTGGGCGCCAATTGAAATTGGTGAACCGAGGCGGTCAGCGCCTGCTGCATGCGCCGCTCAAATGCGAGCCGTCTGCGTAATGCCTCGGCGCAGCGCGGGCAGGTGGAGAGATGCTTCTCAAGTCGCTGGTGTTCTCGCCGGCTGAGTTGATCTCCCAGCAAGTCGTCAATGAGATGGCTGGCAGAATCACAGCTCATGGCGCCACCTGGTGTGACACGATCTGCTGTCCCCTTGTTTCCTCTGGTTCGGCCAGGAGTACCTTCAAACGCCGGCGAGCGGTGTGCAAACGCGAACGCACAGTACCGGAGGGAATATGCAGCGTCTGGGCAATCTCCTCGTTGGAAAAACCGGCATAGTAGCGCAGGATCACGACCAGCCGGTGCTTATTGCCCAAGCTGTTGATGGCCGCCAAGATCTCGCCGCGCCGTTCATCCTGCATCACCAAACGGTCTGGTTGTGTTTCCAGCTCAGTTGTGATCTGCGGCGCAGGGCTGGGCCAGGGCAGGACCTGGTACCATTTGCGCCGCATCCGCGACCGGCAGCGATTGACGGCGATGCGGTACAACCAGGCTTCAAAGCTGATGCCCTCACGGATTTCATACCGTGGCAGTGCCTGGAAGGCGCGGACAAAGGTCTCCTGCGTCATGTCTTCCGCATCTTGTTCGTTGCGCATGACCAGATAGCAGAGGCGATACACATAGTTCTGATAGCGCCGAATCAGGGCTCCGATGGCATGCTCGTCCCCCTTCTGATAACGGCGGATCAAAGATTCCGTCTCGACGCTGAACTGCTCGGCCTTAGCCAATGACTCCACCTTGACTAACGCTCTCTTGTTTCGAACTGTTCACCTACCGTCGCCCAGGCACCCAGGAGCTTCAGCCCTTCACCAGTGCATGGGCAACAGGCCCGGCGTCCACCTGAGCAATCCTTTAGGGCCCAGGACTGTCTGCTGGGACTGCCGTTCCTCGACCTGGGAGTACCATCCTTTGACGGCATCCGCAGCTAGAAGGAGGAGATGGCGGCGTCCAGGTTGGGGTAGACCTCGAGGAAGCGTGTAAAGCCAACCATGTCCAGTACGCGCTCTACACGGGGCTGAGGATTAAGCAGTTTCAGATGCTGTTGGAGACCGGAGTCCCTGTGCCGGTCAATCGCACGGATTGCCCCCCAACCTTCTTCTGATTCTGTCACTCTCTCTCCGCGTAACAACGAGGCGACTGTCTGCAGGGCTACCAGTCCTGAGCTGCTCATGTATGGCGTGTCGCTCAGATCCAGGAGTAAGTCGCGGGCTCCCGCATCATAGGCTTCCTGTGCCTTGGTGATCAGATCCTGGTAGTTCGAGGCATCCAGATCCCCATGCGTTCCAAGAACCGTGACCTGTACCGAAGTGCCTTGGACCTGGGTTACCGTAATCTCCATAACTCTCTCCTCTTCCCTAACATCGCTTCACCATCGTTAACGTATTGCCTTGCACTGCATCAAAGTCAAATATGATGTCATCCATCACTTGGTGCATGAGGAACAGGCCGAGCCCACCAACCCCTCGCTGTTCCAGAGGGGCTGCCACATCCGGAACAGGAACCTTTTGGAACTCAAACGGCGTGCCCCAGTCGCGCACAGTCACGCGTACCCCGCCTTTGTCGGGCTCGACGGTTACCTCCATCGCCCCTCCCTGGCCATCATAGGCATGCTGAATGATATTGGTGCAGGCTTCATCCACGGCCAGTTGCAGATCATAGATCTCCCGTTCGTCTAGATCCAGTTCGCGTCCGGAACGGGATACAAACTCTCGGATTGTCGTCAACTGGGCAAGATCAGCATATAGACTCAATGTTGCCATTGGGCGGCTCCAAATCCTCTGTCGCCGCTAAGGATACCACAAAGGCATCTGCCTGTCAACGCCCGGCAGGCTCTGTTGGGGGGAGCGTCGTACAGGCATTGACTCCTGGTAGGTTCATTCTTTGCCCAGGATCCAGCGGTTGTACAAGTCCTCCACATCCTCACCTGAAGCCGACTTGACCACGCTCAGAAAAGCATCAGCTGTGGCAACTCGCCACCTGTAGCGATCCAGATACTCCTGGAGGACCGCCTGGTAGGCGGCATCACCGAGCCTTTGGCGGATGGCATCAAAAAAGAGCGCGGCTTTGCCGTAGACGATGACCTCGTATTCAGGGCCAAAGGCCGATGATGGCTGGTTCACCACGGCGTCGTAGCCCTCCTCCACAGCGGCCTGATAGGGCACCAACCAGCGCTGGTTGATGAGGGTATTCGCCCGTGCTTGGCCGTAGACGTCGCGGTAGTAGGTGGCGGTCGAGTACTCGGCCAATCCTTCATCCAGCCATGGCGTATTGACCTGATCGCTGCCAACCTGGGCATACCACCACTGATGGGCAACCTCGTGGGCCAGCCGGTTTTCCAACTCCTCCCGGCGATCGCGGTACAAGTCTATGCCGATCAGGTTCATACCGGGATACTCCATGCCGTAAAAGCGCAGCGGTGCTTCGACCACGGTCATCTCGCCAAAGGGATAGGGGCCGAAGGCGTCGCCATAGACTCGCAGGGCCGCGGCGGCGGTGTACATGGCGCTCTGACCGGCTGCTTCATCGCCCGGTAGGTAATAGGAACGTACCGTGGCGCCGGAAGCCGTCGTCTCGGCTGACAGATAGTCGGCGCTGGCCAACCAGGCGAACTCACGTAGTGGCCCGCCAATAATGTGGTAGACGTGCTGGCCAGCCTCGTTCGCTTCCTCGCTGACCACGGAGCCTGTGGAGATGAGCGTCATGGATGGTGGCAGGGTCAATGTGACATCATAGATTGCCGCCTCGGCAAAGACAGCATCGCCCTGCGGCGGCGCGAGTTCTTCGTGCCAAGCTGAGGTACTACCGCTGATCTCTGCTGAATCGTCGTGGACGGCCAGCAAGGGATAGGCATCGGGCAAGCTCCAAATGCCATCGCTCTCACCAAACAGGACGTAGCCTCTGGGTTGCGGCGGAATGTCGATGTCAAAGGTGAGGCTAATAGAGGTACTGGCCTGTGGTGGAAGGGGCGTGGCCAGGGGTATGACCAACGAGGTGTCGGCTGCACGGAGGGACGTCGTCGTGCGCTGGCCATCTACCCAGACGGGGCCGATGCGCATCTCTCCGCCATACTGGGGTAGGTTTGGGTAGAGGCGAAAGACCACCTCTTCCAAATCGCTGCTTGTCCGGTTGGGAATCGTTGTTTGCTGCCGACCCGTCAGCTTCTGGTCTGCGAGGTCCAACTCCAGGGCCAATTGGTATTCGGGAATGGGGCCGAGCCCCTCCATGCCCACGCTGGCTATTCCTGGACCAGGCCCATCGGTCACCGCGCGCTCCTGCGTGTCTTTGGCTGGCTTGGCACCACAGGCAACCAGCCCCATGACCGAGGCGAGGCCAATGACGAGCCCCAGCCAGAACACGCGCTTTGTGGCCACCTACCACTCAGCCTTATCCTGCAGCGGTGCCAGCGTCTCCACGATTTTGGCGTGGGCCAAACCGTTGCTGGCGATAAGTCCTGTACATTCGATTACGTCGCGCTTGTTGTAAACCAGCACATCGCCACACAGGTTGGTGAGCACGCCGCCTGCTTCCAGAAGCAGGGCATGGGGCGCACAAAGGTCCCACTCTTTGGAAATGGTCGTGGCCAGGTAGAGGTCGCAGGCGGCCCTGGCCACAAGGCCTACCTTCAGACCCACGCTGCCCACACGCTCTGCCCTGGCAATGCCCAATGCCTGCCGGGCAAGGTCGACGAAGGGCGAATAGTGGGACCGGCTGGCTACCAGGCACATCTGGGCTGGATCAGACTGGGCGGATACATGCAGACGCGTGGTTTGGCCGTCGTGAACCTGGAAAGCGCCCTGGCCTCGAACGGCGTGGAACAACCTCCCTTTGGCCGGTTGGTAGACCACACCCAGCACGGCCTCACCGGCCAGCGCAAGGGCAATCTGTACCGCAAATTCACCCGTCTCGCTGATGAATTCGGTGGTACCGTCGAGGGGGTCCACGATCCAGACCCGCTCCTTGTCCAGCCTCGACAGGTCGTCCTCCGATTCTTCGGTAAGCAGGCCATCGCCGGGAAAGGCCGCGCGCAGGCCGTCAGCGATGAGGACATCTGCGGCCCGGTCGGCGGCTGTGACAGGCTCGTCTCCCGCCTTGAGGTCCACAGGCAGACCTGTCTGATAGTAGCCCATGATCTCCGCCCCAGCTTCATGGGCCAGGCGCAGGGCAACGTCGAGTTCGTGTTGGAATGCGTCGCTACTCAATTCAGATTCTCCCTGGTTCCTCTTCCTGCCGTTGCATTGCTTAGATTGTATCACTGGCCGGAGGCTTTGTCAAACAGACTGTGAAGCTGAATGGCATTGTCGTCAGAACAGCCGGATAAAACCTGAAATATACAGAAAACAGCACAAAAGAATGCCCTGAGCAAGATCGTTGGACCTACTGGAGGGTAGCCACAAAGAGTGGGGACCGGCACAGGTCAAACTGAGCTGGCTCTGCCTTGATCCCGCAAAAGCCGCAGATCGGCCATCGCCGCCCGAGGCTGGAGACGCCTCACCGCCCCGGCCACCACCTCTACGGCCTGCTCGATCTCCTCAGCCGTGGTTCCGCGTCCCACCGAGAAACGAAGGGTACCCATGGCCCATTCTACAGGCACGGCCATGGCCTCCAGGACGGCCGAAACGTCCACCTCATCAGCGTGGCAGGCGGCCCCGGCAGAAGCAGCGACCTGGTCACTCACCTCTGAAAGCAGGGTATTGGCTTCGATGCCGCGGAAGCTGAGGCTGAGGGTGTTGGGTAGGCGCAGCTCCGGGTGCCCGTTGAGCCTGACCAAATCTTCTCCAAGTTCGCTGACCAGGCCCTGATGCGACAGATCGCGCATGGCCTGAAAGTGGTGCTTGTTCCCCTCCAGATCACGGGCGGCCACCTGGCAGGCCTGGCCGAGGCCGACAATTTCAAGGACATTCTCGGTACCGGGCCGGCGGCCGCCTTCGTGGCCGGCTCCGTGCATAAGTTGGGCCAACTCGACGCCGGTGCGGACATAGAGAACGCCGATGCCCTTGGGCGCGTAGGCCTTGTGCCCAGCCACGGAGAGCAGCTCCACGTCCAGATCGTCGACGTTCACCGGGAGCTTGCCCACCGATTGGGCCGCATCGGTGTGCATCAGCGCGCCGTAGCGGTGAGCGATGGCGGCCAGTTCGGCGACGGGCTGTATGGTACCGACTTCGTTGTTGGCGTGCATGACCGTCACCAGGAGAGTATCAGGCGTGATGGCCCGCTCCAGAGCGGCGGGATCAACCAGGCCGTATTCGTCCACCGGCAGTACCGTGAGTTCAAAACCCTGGGTCACCAGCCAGTGGCATACCTCAATGACGGCTGGGTGTTCCACCGCCGAGGTAATGATGTGCTTGCCTCGGCCGCGACCGGCCAGGGCAACACCCTTTATGGCATAGTTGTTGCTCTCTGTGCCACCGCTGGTAAAGACCACTTCACTGGGCTCGCAACCGAGCAGGTCTGCAACCTGGGCCCGGGCGGTGCTCACAGCTCGTGTGGTAGTCGTACCGTAGGCGTGGCTGCTGGAAGGGTTTCCGAAATGTTCGTAGAGATAGGGCACCATCGTATCGGCAACCTCGCGGGCGATGGGCGTGGTGGCGTTATAGTCAAGATAGATCGGATTCATTAATGCCTCTCTTTCTACCGGCAGATCAGAATCGGCCACCGGCTGGAGCGCAGGACCTTGTCCACGGCGCTGCCCAGCACGACCTCCACCACCGGGCTGTGGCCGTAACCACCCATCAGGATCAGGTCGCTCTCATGCTCTTCTGCTGTCTCCAGGATTCTCCCAGCCACCGGTCCCCGGGCCTGGACAAAGGTGGCCGGTACCCCCCGCGCTTCCAGGTAACCTTTTGCTTGGTCCTGCGCTGAGGAAGCGACGGCCGTGTCCCCCAGGACAGTAACGACAGTCAGGGGCGCCTGCCAGCAGCTGGCCAGGTAAGCGCCAACAAAGAGGGCTTCTTCGGCCTTGGGGCTGCCGTCGTAGGCCAGCAGGGGGTGGCTCAAAGGAGACACCATCATGGGCACGGCCAGCACAGGTCTGGCGCAACGCCGGATCAGGGTACGAAAGCCCGAACTCAGTTTGGCCACAGGTTGAGGTTCAGGAGGGTGGGCAAGGCCCACGACGACCAGGTCCGCCCACCGGGCACGATCGCATATCCTGCGGGCCACGTTGCCTACCTCGATGCCCAGCCGTCCCGAGACGCCGGCCTCCGCGCAGATACGATCAAACTCGGCTTGTACAGCGATGGTCGCCTCGCCCTCCATCCTGGCCTTGTCGGGTACGACGTGCAGGCCGCGAAGACGTGCTCCCTCGCGCTGGGCGATCTCCAGGGCCTGGTTGAGGGCAAACCAGCTGCCCTCCTCGCCGCTGACCGGAACCAGGATGTCGGCAAAGAGCCGATCGTCCCGGCGGGCGCCCAATCGTTCTTCTCGCCACCTTCCCGGCGCCGGTCCGGACTCCAGTTCGTCGGGGGTCACGCGGTCAATGAGCCTACTACCCACGCGGGCCACCACGCGTTCCCGCCTGGCGCTGAACTGTATGGCCAGGTCATCGGCAGCTTCTTCGGTCTCGATCTCCCAGCCCAGAGATTCCTCCAGCTCAGCCCGGTGCTCCAGGAGCCAGAGATAGAGGTCGGTTTCGGTCCGCCCGGCAAAGTCGCGAAGCATGCCCCGGCGCCGGATCACTTTGACCACCGGTAGATAAACCTCGTCGTACCAGTGGGCCACTGCTTCCAGGTAGGGTACCTCGCGCTGCTGGTCGAGCCCCATAAAATAGCGGTGAACCTGGATGTGGTCCAGGAGTTTGTGGTAGCGCCAGGCGACCGTCAGGCTCAGATCAGCCCCAGGCCGGATTTCGTCCAGATGGGTATGCTCTAGGAAATCCGCGTATTGGGCCTTGAGGATCAGGTCTCTGGGCTGGATGTCGGGCGACAGGGGGACGCGGGTTTGGATCTCGGTTACATAGGCCTGGATGTGGGTTTGTTCGGACTCCCTGGCTACCGACACACGATGATTGCCGTCCCGGACAAAATAGGCGTCGCCGATTTTGTAGACTTCGATGGGGGGCAGTCCGGCGAACTTCCCGGTAGCCACCTGGACCCGTGCCCAGCGTGCTTCATCGCTGTCCTGGAGCGGCAGGAAGCTGCGAGTGAAATCGACATAGCGGCCCACGCTGCCAACGATGGCGTCAAGGGGGATTTCTTGCAGGCCCAGTGACCGGCCTGCTTTGCCCTTGAGTTTGCCCCGTACTTCTTCAAAGGGCAGAAGGTCGACTGACCGTCCCCGCAGGTAGGCTAAGACCTGTTCCGTGGCAGCGCGACGGCGCGCTCTTCGAAAGTCTGATATGGCCTGAAAATAACCCATGTCTTAGAAGTCAGAGATCCTGATCTGATACAGTGTATTGGTCATTCGTCACAAGTCGCCGCGGCGTGGAGGGCAGCGCCCAGGGCGCCCACAGTTTGGGGCTGGTCGGGGACAGTGATGGGCGCGGCCAGGGCTTGAGCGAAAAGCTGCCGGAGACAGGGGTTGTGGGCCACGCCGCCGGCAAAGACAAAGCGTTCCTGGACGCCGACGCGGCGGACCATGCCGCCCACGCGGTCGACGATAGCCTGATGGAGGCCGAGGGCCACGCGATGGCTGTCGCCACCGCGGGCGATGAGCGAGACGACCTCCGATTCGGCAAAGACGGTGCACATACTTGAAATGCCAATGGTCCTGCCGTTGGCTGACAGGGCGTGAGCGCCAAACTCGTCCACCCCCATGCCCAGTGTATGGGCCATGTTCTCCAGAAAGCGACCCGTGCCGGCGGCGCAGCGATCATTCATCTCGAATCGGAGCACGCGGCCATCCGGGCCCAGCCGGATGACTTTGCTGTCCTGACCGCCGATGTCCAGTACGGTGCCAGCGTCGGGATACAGGTGGTGTGCGCCCAGGCCGTAGGCTTTGATCTCGGATACGACAGTGTCCGCCAAGTCTTGTTCTTCGGCCAGGTGGCGGCCATAGCCGGTAGCCACCAGGCGGTCGTAGCCATGTCCCTGCCCGCCCTTTCCGCTGGGGACCAGGGACCGGGCATT
This sequence comes from uncultured Chloroflexia bacterium, assembly GCA_963783445.1. Classification (GTDB taxonomy): domain Bacteria; phylum Chloroflexota; class Anaerolineae; order JAAYZQ01; family JAAYZQ01; genus CAWANP01. Next base: position 178,493 of record CAWANP010000008.1, read on the forward strand.
GCCCAGGGGATCGGTGCCGGTGTCGATGACCTCGGCGCGGGTGATCTGGATACCATTCCACTCGACGAGGACGATGGTCCGCGAGCCAATGTCGAGACCTGCCGCGTACATTGGGACTAGATCTCCGGTTCCACGAGCAGGTAGAGGCTCAGTTGGGGGAAGATGAGGCGGTATGCCTGCCCCCCGGTCAGGATGGTGCTCTCACCCTGGCTGACGTGGGTGACCCGGCCCGCTGCGTCGTAGATCTGGGCAAAACCGTCCAGGATCCAGATCATGCGGTCCCGGGGCAGGGCCTGGGGCGAATCGCTCAACGAGCCATAGCCGGCGGCGATCCGTGCCCGGCAGCCTGCCATACGAGCCAGGTCCAGGCATACGTCGGCGCTGTCGCCGGACAGTACGCGCCCGGCCGCCATCTTGCGTACCTTTGTCTTGAGTCGTTCTACGTCCGCTACCCCGTGCTGCAAAGTTGCCTCCTGTCCTGCAGTTGTGCATCGCTGGCGATCCCAACTGCTTGTCCCAGTACCTGAATTGTACTGCAAAAAGGGGTGTAAGACAAGCAAGTAGGAACAGAGGACAGGACCTGCGCTGTGCCGGTGCATCTTTTCGAAGGGAAGACTGGTTTCACCACCAAGACGCCAAATATACAAGAACGCAGAGGTTTTTAGGCCAAGGCCGAGGGCATCCTGGCTGGACAAGCAGAAATCGGAAAAAGATCTTGACCTTGATTTTCTGGGCGTCCTTTGCGTCTTCGCGGTGAGTTCCCGGTCTTTACCGTCAGCATTACCGCCATCTACAGACAACGTTTACATCAGCAACGACGACCCTGGCTCGTTCCCTGGCGAAAGCCAGTGCAGAGGCCCTGCCGATACCCGAAGTTCCGCCTGTTGCCAGAGCAACCTTGTCCGACAAGCCCGTAGCCATTCCTGTACATCCTCACCAGTAGGATTGGTCTGTCCTCATGTCCGCCGCCCTTTGCATGATCCGCCCATATGAGACGACTTCATCTGGTGGGAGTCAAAGCCCACCCAAAAGAAGTATCAAATGCGCAGATTCGCTACTGAGACCTGATCGACCTCTTTTCAGCCTCCGCTGCCCCGTCGACCATGGCCTCGTATACATCCGGCAGGCCGAGTTCATCAAGGCGCTCCTGGGTGGGCTAGCCACCTTCAATATCCCAGCCGTGTAGTCCATAGAACTCATCCACAACAGTCTTGAACTATTCGCGATCCAGACCGTAGCGCTCCTCCAAGAAAGGATTTTCTGCACGCTCTCGATCTGCATAGTCCAACTGACAGAGTCATGACCATTGCCGCAATGCAGGAATCTCGTGGGCCAGATAGTGAGCGGAACGGAAGACCGAGTTTATCAGCGTACCATCTGACTCTTCGTGAAAGTGGGGATTGATGTACTCCCAGACGATCTCCTTTTCCGGCGTTACCTGAAATATGCGTCCGAAAGCGCCCTCGGTGACGAGCGTATTACCATTACTCAACCGACGAGCCCCGGAGATATGAGGGCTGAAGAAATCATACCACGGCCTATCTTGGTACTGCCAGACAATTTCGTTGGTCCTTGGATCTATCTCGATTACCCGCGAGAAGGGGAATCCCATCCTTTTGCGAAACGGGCCGTTGTCAAATACAAGGATGTTCCCGTTTGGCAGCATGCTCGGATCGTGCTGTCCAGACAGAACGTCGGCACCCAGTTTCCACACAAAATGGCCGGTTTTTTTGTCAATGATGCCCACAGTTGATGTATGGCGAAAGCTGACCATCACCTGATCATCGCCCAACGGGACGACCGTATTACCATGGCTCCATTCATAGCGGTGAATGTTGGGTGGGAGAACATCGGTTTCATAGTCGAGATGCTCATAGGCATGCCACTCCCAGATGCGGTCACCTGCTGGATCTACCTCTACCACGACATCGGCCCACATACCATCCTTATCACTGCCAGGTATGCCACCCTTGACCTTGGCGGCGACATCATGGGGCACCCGTTCCACCGTCAGGTAGATCGCGCCTCCAGAGGGCGTGCCTCTCGCGTCGTGATGATGGTACGGGTCGCGGTGCTCCCACACCACTTTTCCAAGCCAGTCTACTTCCAATAGCACGCCACCTTTGAACAGATGCCATGTGGGCCAAAGATCCCACGTCTCATCACGGACCTTCCCCATGTAAAAGAGGTTACCGCTGGGGAGTAGATAGCCGTATTCACCGGGTGGGTGGGGCAAGTCCCACTGGTGAACTACCTCGCCCTTGAGATCGATGAGAAACACGGTTCCAGGACCAGCCTGGGGTGCGTAGAGGACGTAACCGGGACAGGCCTGCGCCTCATCCAAAGCTGTCAGGCCGGTTCGTGCTATCCGGCGGCGAGTCTGCTGGTCAACTGTCGTCATGATCTTCTCCTATTCAAATCAGCCACACCTTCATCCAAGGCTACCTTGCCACAGCGTCATGTTACATAACGCAAGATACGCCGCCTGCTCAATGACTATGCCTGACACTGAGAGACTTGCGCGCCGGACAGCAGATTAAACCAGTTGCGCGATATCTCCCTCGCTATCCCAACTTACCCGCAACAATTGGTTTCTTTTCTCGAGCGAGTCTTGTCAGTAATTCTGCTGCGTACTCTGGACCTGGTAGCTCTTGCAGCTCCTGTGCAATCCCCAGTGCCGCATTCCGATAGGAAGGATTGTGAAGAACCTCGATTACGGCACCCCGAATTGATCGGGCGGTGAGTTCACTTCGTTGGACTGTCAGACCAGCGCCCAAATGAGTAAAACGAGCTGCATTTCTGGGCTGGTCGGCGGAAAGGGGCACGAAAACTATGGGCAGTCCCTTGGACAAGCTGGTCATGACTGAGGTGAACCCCCCATGCATCACCACCGCGTCGAGGTAGTCGATAAGCAATGAGTAGGGAACGTATTGCTCGATCCGAATATGGCCTGGTTGCTGGCCCAGAAGAGAAGGTTCCAGAGAGGTTCCGACAGTAATGATCACGTTGATCGCTTCCTCACGAAAACCTGCCGCGATTGACTGAAATATCTCTAGATGTTGGTTACTGACTGTGCCCAAAGTCACCAGGATTGTCTTTTGGTGAGGTAGCTCTCTAAGCCAACTAGGTGGCTGCGAGGACACGGTCTGATCAAAGCTCACGGGCCGAATCGTATGAGTGGCCGCAGTTGGCGTAATCTCTGGGGGACGATAGCTTGGGGGGATGAGATCTAAGCGGAGGAAGCGATAAAGCAAATCCAGATCTGGATCGGTTGAAAGTCCATAGCTACGCCGAATTCGGTTCAATGATTCTGCCACGAGGGCCTTGATAGCTTCAAAAGGCATAATGATACCGCCGGACAACCCGATCACGGCGCACGGTATCTCCAACAGATCAGCTGCAATCCACCCACCGAATTCCCACAAATCACGAATAATCAAATCTGGTTTCCAGTCTTAGTAGTTTCGTCTAGCTAGTTCCAACAAGTCGTCGATCATTGGGGGCGGACAACGCTGAGCAAAAACCACGCCAACCTCAAAGCGACCTCGTTCTTCTAGGGGAACATCGTACCACTCAGGAAAGGTTTTTCCTGTATTTCCTGCTAGCCAGTCCAGACCTGCTGAAAAGCAGGAGAGCCCTGCTTTCTCAACTGAAGGACAAAAGCTCTTGGCGGTGGCGAAAGCCGCTTCATGCCCTACTTCGACCAGAGCTTGAGCTATGGGAATGATGAGATGAAGATGGGCTAGTGAAGGTTGAACTGTAAATAGAAATCTCAAGTTCAAGTCTCCTCTTTGCCTCTGCCGCCCTGCATATGCTTTGACAGAACTCTCCTGCATAGCAATTCCTGCAGGGTGATCACGAGGAATAGCTCCCTGGAAACACTTGTGAGTAGGCCAGGCGGACATGAACGACACGATTTGCGAAGAGGGCTGCGATGTTGACCTGTACATTATATCACACCGCAAGGCCAGGGTCAAGCACTTTTCGACAAGTCGGGTGCCTTTTAGAACTGCTCTCGTCATCAAGCCCCCCCAACTGGACACCCATCTGGCTGGGATAGGTAAGGTCTCGGTAGTGGGACGTGTCTAGAGACGGCAGATGCATCGGGTATTCTTTGATATGATTAGGGAGGTACCCATGCGGACGAGAACAAAACGTACTGTGCTACCCCTGGTACTGGCAGCGGTAGCCTTGGTCCTGGCAAGCTGTGGCGCTCTGTCGCAGGCGACGCCCGTACCGCCTACAGAGACGCCCCTGGCGGGGCTGCCGCTGACCCAGACCTGTGTGTTTCCCGGCTTTGGCTTTCGCATCGATTACCCCGAAGGTTGGGTGACCGCAACGCAGGCAACGGTCAGCCTATTCGCCGGGACCGAGGCGGACCTGGCGAAGCTCCAGCGCGGGGCCAGCCTGGAGGGAGTAGTTCTGTCGCACGACCACCGGGGATTGAGCTTTATGCAGGGTTTGGGCCTGCCCGAGGACCTGTACGCGCTCAACGCGGGGGTCTTTGGTTGGGGCGAGCCGGTGGCGCAGTCAAAGGTGACAGTCTTTGGGACGCCGGCCCTGCGGGTCCGGGTGTCCGAAGGCGGGCGCTGGGAGGAGACGGTGATGGGTTATGCGGGCGCGCAGGCCTTTCTGCTGTCGGTGGAGGCGCCCAGCGAGGAGGCGTTGGATGACTTTCTGCCCACTTTTGAGGCGATGCTGGCCAGCGCTGAGGCCGTGACGGAGTAAGGGGCACGACCGCGCGGATGGGCGGGACGGCGGTCGGGGCAAGGCCTGAACCTGGCTGCGATAGGGAACCAACCAGCGGCGCCGGCCATCCCGGCACGGCCACAAGCTGGATCTACTGCTGCAGATACGCCAAACTGGTCAGGACGTGGGCCTTGGTCACAACCATCAGGTCCTCGATGGTGATGTACTCATCGGTGCCCCCCATGCCGTGCGATTTGGGCCCATAGAGGACGGAAGGCACGCCATAGTCTCTGAAAAGCCGGGCGTCTGACGCGCCCAGCCCGGGGAGGCGCATGACCTTCTGCCCCCACGCCTTTCCGGCATTTTGCGCCATGAGCATGCAGATCTCATGGTCGGGTGGGGTAAAGGTAGGGTCACTGCCCCCTTGTGTCACCCGGTAGGAGATGCCGGGGTGGCGTGCAACCCGACTGTCCACTTCATCCAGCAGGCCCATGACGGGGGCGCCGGTGGGCAGCCGGACATCTACCTCGGCGCGACAGTGCTCGGGCACCGTGTTGACGATGAGGCCGCCCTGGATGGTACCGATGTTGCAGGTAATCTGCTTGATCACGTCGGCTGTACCGGGACCCTTGGCGACGTCCAGCGCCTCCCGGCCCTCTTCTAGGACTCTTTCCACATCGGCTGGGTGGGTAAACTCCATCTCGACGACTCCCATCAGGTCATTGAGAAAATCCATCATTTTGACGATGGCATTATCACCCATGTGCACGTAGGCGCCGTGAGCGCCCACACCTTCGGCCACAAACTCCAGGATCAGCCGGCCCTTTTCGGAAAAAGTGAGGTGAGACAGCGAGGTGGGTTCGCCATTGAGCATGGCATCGCCCTTGACCCAGGGGACGTTGTCCAGAAGCCATTGCGCCCCCCATTTCCCGCCGGTTTCCTCGTCGGAGACCAGTGTCAGCACGAGTTCTCCCTTGAAGCTGTCCCTCATCTGGGAAAGGAACCAGTATGACATGATGGAGGCCGTACAGCCGCCCTTCATATCGGATACGCCCCGGCCATAGATCTTGCCATCGGCAACCAGGCCGCTCAAGGGATCGTACTGCCAGCGCTCAGAGTCTCCGCTGGGATAGGTATCCAGATGCCCGTTGTAGATCAGCCGTCTTCCCGGGCCCGAGCCCTGGAGGCGGCAGGCAATGTTGGGCATGGTTTCCTGGGGAGCAAATACCTCGTATTCGAGGCCCAGCGATTCAAGGTGGCGGCATACAAAAGAGACCAGTTCGGTCGTATCGCCGGGTGGGTTCTCGCTAGAGATCTTGACCATGTCAGAGCAGAGTTTGACGATTTCCTCCTGGTGATTGTCTATCTTTTCCACAATCTGCCGTTCAAAGCCCTTCACTTTGTCCTCCCTGGCCTGCGGCACAGACCTGAATGGCCGCCATGACCTTCTCACCGGTTCTGCGCGCTCCTGTTGGATGGGATGTTGGCTCAAGGATTGTAGCACGCGCTCGCCGAGAAGTCAAACACATCTCCGTACCGCCGGTCTCTGGAGCAATGTCCTAGCTGACGACCAAGAACCATGCTCCCGAAACTTCCACAGTCCTCATGCTGCTCCCTGGATAAGAAACCACGCTCACATCCCATCAGGGCAGTGGGAAGCTAGACGTCACAGATGGGTCGTGGCAGATCCTAACGAGGGGCTATCTGCCCAAACGGCGCTTTCTGGGTAAACTGGAGCCGCATCTCAACTAGCTGATCAGGAGAGGGTCAAATGAATGTTGTTGGACGAAGCATAAAGGACGTCCAGGTTGAGGTCACGGCCAGGCAGCATCGCTGGATGGCTGACGAAGCGATGGGCGCGGGCCGCGACCAGGGGCCGAACCCCTACGAGCTTGAGTGCCGAGCGGCAGCCCTGGCTGGCCGTCGAACCCAAAGGTGTGGTGGCCGAGCCGGCATACGAGACCGGCGCCCTACTGCGCAACCTATCACCACGGTTACTGGCCCAGCCCCAGCCTGCTCAGGCCATCGCCAGGCGGACGGATGTGTTGGTTGAGGAGCTGGGCTTTGACCGTAGCCGGCTCCTGGGATGGGGCTTGGCTCAAGCTGTCCTGTCGGCCTGGTGGTGTGTGGAGGGCCACCTCGAGTGTTGGCGGAACTCTGTCAGGCATGCTGTACTCATAGACAGCATTCTAGGGCGGACCTGCGAACCGACTAGGGTTGACCGGATGCCTGGAGTAGCTTTTCCAGGTCCTCCAGTTGCTGGCGCGTGCCCAGGGCGACGAGCACATCGCCGGGGTGCAGGGGGTGATCTGAACGGGGGAGACCAAGACATCATCCCCATGTTTGAGCCCCAGGATGTTGGCCCCTGTGGTCTCGCGGATCCGTGCCTCACCGACTGTGCTATTTGCCAGGGATGACCCTGCTTCGACCGCCAGATCCTCCAGAAAGAGGTGCAACGAGTCGTCGTACATCACCGCCTCCAGGAAATCCACCACATCGGGACGGAGAAGCGTCTGGGCGATGAGGCGCCCCCCCAGGCTGTATGGCGAGAGTACCCGGTTGGCGCCGGCGATCTCTAGTTTCTTGGCATTGTCCTCGGTGTCGGCGCGGGCGACGACATAGATGTCCGGCTTGAGCGTCCGGGCGGATAGTACCACGAATAAGTTGGCTGCGTCGCTCTCCACCGCGGCGACCAGGCCATTGGCCCGGAGGATACCTGCCCGGTGCAGTATCTCGTCGTCGCCGGCGTCGCCCTCTATCACCGGATAACCCAGAGCCCTGGCCCGTTCGATCGCATGGCTCTCATTGTCAATTACGATGAAGGAGCGTCCTTCCTGTTGAAGTTGGGTACATACCTGCTGTCCGACGCGGCCAAAACCACAGATGAGATAGTGTCCTTGCAGGGCTTCTATCTTGCGCTTCATCCTGAACTCCTCTAGCACGTCTCCCAGCTCACCGGCGATCAAATAGTTGGCCAAAGCAGTGAAGGAATAGGTGATGGCGGCCACACCCAGGACAACCAAGGCCGAAGTAAAAAGTCGCCCGGCTGAGGTTAGGGGATGGACTTCGCCAAAGCCGACGGTGGTCACCGTGATGATGGCCATGTAGAAGGCGTCTATCCATGACCAGCCTTCAATGACCATATAGCCGACGACGCCGACCACCACGATGGTGGTAAAAATGAGGGCGATATTCAGCAGGCGTCGTTCCAAGGTCATCGGCTGGCCCCAAGTATACGGGCAGAAATGCCCTCAAGAATCTATCCGAAAATGCTACGGCCCTCGTCCTGAGGGTGATGTGTGTCCCCAAGGGGCAAGGTGCCCTCAGTTCAGCGTCGTCCACTCGCCAGGCTGGAGCACGCGTACCTCAGTCTGGGGAGCCAGACGCAAAGCGTGCTCGGCAAAGGCGCGAGGCGGGTGTTTCAAATAGTCCACCGCGTCCCAGACGGCATGGGGGCCCGCAAGACGGAACGAACCCCAGTGTATGGGAACGGCCACACGTGGCTCGAGCCTGTTCAATGCCTGAGCTGCCGTCAAGGGAGTGAGATGCCCAGCTCCTACCCGGTGGCTGTAGCCCCACACGGGCAAGAGGGCCATGTCCAGGTCGAATTCCTGGCCCACCTCGTGCATGCCCTGAAAGAGATCTGTATCCCCTGCAAAATAGATCGACAGGCGATTCTCCATGACATAGCTCAGGCAGGTTGTCATGGGCCGGGGGACCGACACCCCCCAGCCGTGCTCGGCGGGCATTACACTGATCTCGACATCTGCCACCCGTACCTTGTCCCCTTCGACAACTTCGTGGACTTGGACGCCGGCCCAGCGCCGGAGGTATTTTCCGCTGCCTCGTGGGGCAATGACCATTGTGGTTGATGGCAGTTGTCGCAACGAAGGTAGGTCGGCATGGTCGTAGTGCAGATGGGACAGGAGTACGACGTCAGGTGGGCGTTCATCCAGCAGGCCCAGGGCGACGCTGCTGCCGTGGCGCTGAAGAAAAAGGACGTGGTCCCGGAGTATTGGATCTGTGAGTACGCGGATCTGCCCGATGTCTACAAGGACGGTGGCATGACCGACATAGTTGATTTCAGCCAAGTTGTATGACTCTTTTCTGATCAGTCTGGGCGATTGGATGCTTCAAGGTCGCGCGGGCTGGATCTCCATCGCGGTGGCGAACAGAAGGCGAAAACTCTCTGCGCCGCCGAACCCGGTGCCCATTGTACCCCCCGGGGGGTATAATGTCAATCCTTTTCAGTGCCAAGAACTGGACAAGAAGCTGGTGCCGGTTCTTTGGGTCCTGTTTCGCCTGGTCGGGGTCCATCAGGTATGCTGGGTCACTGCCCCTCAACCTGGTAGTAATCACACAGGTCTGTCAAACCACAGTCGGAGCAGCGGGCCTTGCGACTGGTACACACTTGGCGGCCGTGCCGGATCAGGTTGAGGTGGAAGGCATAGAAATCTTCAGGCTGTACCAGTGTTTCCAGATCGACGTGGGCTTTTTCGCGCGTGGTCCGCGGCCCTATCAACCCCAGCCTTTTGGTCACACGGTGGACGTGGGTATCGACGGGGAAGGCAGGGCGCCCCAATGAGAAGAGCAGGACGATGGCCGCCGTCTTGGGACCCACACCCTTGATGGACGACAGCCATATTTTGGCTTCCTCCACCGGGCGGTCCGCCAGAAAATTGAGGGTCAGCTCGCCCTGTTCCTGGGTGATGATGCGTAGCGCACCCTGGATCCGCGGCCCCTTCTGGTTGGCCAGGCCAGCCGGGCGAATGGCCTCAATAACCTCCTCAACGTCCGCGTCGCGGACCAGTTCCCACCTGGGGAACCGGTCCACCAAGCGGTCAAAAGCCACGTCACGGTTGACGTCGTTGGTATTTTGGCTCAGGATGGTGCTGACCAACTCGGAGACCGGGTCCATGTGAGGCCGCC
>CAWANP010000009.1:0-528766 GCA_963783445.1 uncultured Chloroflexia bacterium
TGACCAGGAGCGGCAGGGAGTCAGCGCCGTTCGCCCGCTTGGCGGCAATAGGTGGACCGCCAGATTGATTCCTTGAGTTCATCCTGTGTGTCCTCCCGTTTGCACGAGGCATTATACCACAAGAGAAACAGGGGGACAACGCTCGCAGGGAAAAGTTCCTCGCGGTGAAACCAACCCTGACAGTGCATTCGAGACAAGATCATGCCAGCAAACGTGGTGCCACCACAATCGTAGCGGTCAATGGTACGAAAGTATCAATATCGGAAGTAACACCGACACTTCTCCTGGCAACGGGATGGGTTTTTCATCATGTTCTGACTATGGTATAATGCTCACAAATTGGACCAAGCGAGTATAATTTGAGTGTGAACGACGTTTTGGAACGCATCCTGCCCACCGTGACCAAGCCGGCGCGCTACACGGGGGGCGAATGGAATAGCGTGGTGAAGGATTGGGACTGCCTGCAAGGTGCGCTGGGCCCTGGCTTTTCCCGATACCTACGAGATCGGCATGTCGAACCTGGGGCTGGCCATCCTCTACGACCGGCTCAATTGCCAGGAGGATGTGCTGGCCGAGCGGGTCTATGCGCCCTGGGTAGACATGGAGGCCGCCATGCGCGCGGCTGGCATTCCCCTCTTTGGCCTGGAGAGCCGCCGGCCCCTGGCCGAGTTTGACGTCATTGGCTTTAGCCTGCCCTACGAGCAACTGTACACCAACCTGCTGAACATGCTCGACCTGGCCGGGCTGCCGGTCCTGTCCGCGGAGCGCGGACGCGGGTCATCCCCTGGTCATCGCCGGCGGCGGTGCGACCTTTAATCCTGAGCCCATGGTTGACTTTGTCGATGCTTTTGCCCTGGGCGATGGCGAGGAAGTCGTCCTCGATATCACGAATGCCATCCGTGAGGCCAAGCGCCAGAAGCTCGGCCGGGAAGCTTTGCTGCGGCGACTGGCCGAGATCCCGGGCGTGTACGTGCCCCGCTTTTACGAGGTGGCCTACTGTGCCGATGGGACGGTGGCCGAGGTGAGGCCCACGGTGCCCGAAGCACAGATGCCGGTGCGGAAGCGCATCGCGGCCACGCTGCCGCCGCCCGTCACGCGACCGGTGGTACCCTTCGTCGATACGGTCCACAACCGGGCGGCCATCGAGATCCAGCGAGGTTGCACGCGGGGCTGCCGTTTCTGCCACGCGGGCATGGTCTACCGGCCCGTGCGCGAGCGATCTGTGGACGAGGTCCTGGACGCCGTGGACGAGATCGTGGCCAGCACGGGCTATGACGAGATTGCACTGCTGTCCCTCAGTTCCAGCGACTACAGCCAGATCGAGGTGCTGGTGCGGGAGTTGGTGGCCCGCCACGGCGACCGGCACCTTTCTGTATCGCTGCCCAGCCTGCGCATCGAATCGGTGTCGGTGGACCTGATGGACCAGTTGCAGGCCACCGGCCGGCGTTCCAGCTTTACCTTTGCCCCCGAGGCTGCCACAGAGCGGCTGCGGGGCGTCATCAACAAGCCCATCGCCGGCGAGGACCTGCTGGCCGTAGTCGAAGAGGTCTACAGCCGGGGCTGGAAGACGGTCAAGCTGTACTTTATGATCGGCCACCCCACCCAGACGCTGGACGACGTGGCGGCCATTGTCGATCTGGCCGAACAGGTACGGATCGTGGGTCGCCGGGTCCTGGGCCGCAAAGCCCAGGTGAACGTCGGTGTGTCGACATTGGTGCCCAAGCCCCATACGCCCTTCCAGTGGGTGCCCCTGGCCGCCGAGGACGACGTCCGCGCCCAGCAGGAAATCCTGAAGGAGAACCTGCGCGGGCCGGGCCTCAAGCTGAACTGGAACAACTACCAGGAGACGCTCCTGGAAACAGTGCTATCCCGGGGAGACCGGCGGCTGGGCGCGACCATCCACCGCGCATGGCAGTTGGGCGCCCACTTTGATGGCTGGAGCGACCAGTTCAAGATCGAGGCCTGGCGGCAGGCGTTCCGCGAGACAGGCGTGGAGGTGGGCTTTTACGCCTGGCGCCAGCGATCTCTGGACGAAGTTTTTCCCTGGGACCACATTGACGCCGGGGTAAGCAAAAGGTATCTGGCCCGCGACTACCAGGCTTCCCTGCGGGGCGAAACGCGCCTTGACTGCCGGGAGCAGTGCTATGCCTGCGGCATCCTGACCGCCTTCCCTCAGGAGCGCGCCGATACGCCCTCGGATGCTTGGGGATGTCCGCCGGTATCGTCCCAATGACAACTGACCAAACGCCACAGCAACGCCTGCGCATAAGATTCGCCAAGGGCGAAGCACTCAAGTATATATCGCACCTGGACCTGGCGCGGACCTGGGAGCGGGTCTTTCGCCGGGCAGGACTACCGATGGCCTATTCACAGGGCTTCAATCCCCGTCCCCGCTTCCAGATCGCGGCGGCGCTGCCGGTGGGGGTAACCGGTCGCGTTGAGTTGATGGACCTATGGTTGCTCGAGTTACTGTCTCCGGAGGAGATGCTAGAGCGGCTGCGACTTGCCCTGGCCCGTGGATTGGACGTAGTGGATGCCATGGAAGTAGACTTGAGGGCGCCATCCCTGCAGTCGCAGTTGCGCGCCGCATCCTACCGGGTAGCGATCTCCAGCCCCGAGACGGTCGAAGCCATCCGTACCCGCGTACAGGCACTGATGGAGCTGCCGGCCATACCGCGCCAGCGCCATCACAAGGGCAAATGGCAGACCTACGACCTGCGGCCCCTGATCCAGAATGTGGCCGTGGAGCCTGGGCAAGAGGGAGAGCAGGTTCTGCTCATGCGCGTGCAGGCCAGTCCCCAAGGAGCCGGCCGCCCCGACGAAGTGTTGGATGTCCTGGGCCTGTCTCTGGTCCCGCACAGCCTGGAGCGCACCAACCTCTGTTTTGAGTTTGACAAATAGATGAGAGATGGTATAATCAGATTTCGCAAGGACAGCGGCGGGAACCTTCAGGATCCCTCCGCTTGTTGATGTCGCGAGCCAACGGTCAGGTGACCCTGGGTTCGTAGTCGGAGGAAAGCTTTCATGTACGCAGTTGTCAAAACTGGTGGCAAACAGTACCGCGTTAGCCCTGGCGATTCCGTTGAGGTGGAAAAGCTGCCTTACGAGGTAGGGCAGCAAGTTGAGCTGGACCAGGTCCTTCTGGTGGCCAATGGGGACGGGGCCAGGATCGGCCAGCCGTTGGTGGAAGGGGCCAAGGTCAAGGCAACTGTGACCCGCCAAACCAAGGGCCGCAAGATCATCGTCTTCAAGTACCGGTCGAGCAAGCGCTATCGACGCAAGCAGGGGCATCGACAGAACTACACCCGGCTTCGCATAGACGAAATCGTTGCATAGGGTGCGCGCGACGGATTCATGCGCCTGGGTCAGGCGATTGAAAGGGCTATGAAATATGGCACACAAAAAAGGTGGCGGCAGCAGTGGCAACGGGCGAGATAGCAACGCCAAACGATTGGGCGTGAAGCGATATGATGGTGAGATGGTTTCATCCGGCAGCATCTTGGTCCGCCAGCGAGGCACCAGGATCAGACCAGGCACCAACGTGGGGCTCGGCCGTGATTACACGATTTTTGCCACGGTTGACGGCTATGTCAAGTTTGAGACGGTTCGCGACAAGCGAAAGCAAGTAAGTGTCTATCCCGAGCGCATGTCGGCATAGAGAGGCAAAAAGATGAAGGATAAAATCCATCCCCAGTATTATACTGAAGCCAAAGTAGCCTGCTCTTGTGGGAACACCTGGATTACGGGGGCCACGCAGGAAGAAATCCGCACGGACGTCTGTTCGGCCTGCCACCCCTTTTATACGGGTGAGCAGCGCATCGTAGACACGGCCGGCCAGGTGGAACGCTTTATGCGCCGCCTGGAAAGAAGAGTGGAGATTACCGACCAAGAGGAAGCCTAGCGCGTACCTGCGCAATCAAGGGGCAGAGTGACAACTTTGCCCCTTTTTGATTTGGGTTGGAACGCGAAGGGGGCGAAAGAAGGACGGGGAAAATGCGCCAGAGTTACAGTGGCGGCTGGGTCGAAGTGGTCTGCGGCAGCATGTTCAGTGGCAAGACCGAGGAACTGATCCGCCGCATCCGCCGCGCACGCATCGCCAAGCAAAAGGTTCAGGTCTTCAAGCCGGCGCTGGACCACCGCTACCACGCCGAGCAAGTAGCGTCGCACAACGGGCTTCAGTGGCAAGCAGTACCTGTTGGCAATGCCCGCGAGATCCTGGACCGACTGGACCCTGAGACGACCGTTGCTGCCGTCGATGAGGCCCAGTTCTTTGATTGGGAGCTTTCAAAGGTCTGCAACGAACTGGCGGGCGGGGGCGTGCGGGTCATCCTGGCCGGACTGGATATGGATTTTCGGGGTGAGCCTTTTGGGCCCATGCCCTTGCTCATGGCCGAATCCGAAGAGGTGACCAAGCTCCAGGCCATCTGCGTCGTCTGTGGGGCACCGGCCAGCCGTACTCAACGCTTGATCGATGGTCGGCCTGCCGCCTATGATGATCCCGTCATTCTGGTTGGCGGCAGTGAGTCATACGAAGCCCGCTGCCGTCACTGCCATCAAGTACCACGAAAACGAGAGTAATAAGGGAGAAGAGCCAAAAACACAAAGAGGTCAGATGTTTAGGTTGACATCTGGCCTCTTTTTCTGTTACAATAACGCTGTTGATTGCGGTCTAGCTTCCCAGGGCACGTGTGAAAGGAACGGGTAGATGACGCGACATACGACGCGCACGATTGCGGTCGCCAACCAGAAGGGCGGAGTAGGCAAGACAACCACGGTGATCAACCTGGGGTTTGCTCTGGCGCAGATGCAGAAAAGGGTACTGGCCGTGGACCTGGATCCTCAGGGCGCCCTCTCAGTAGGCTTGGGCGTAGACGGCTATGGACTGCAGGAAACGGTCTACACGGCACTCATGGATGGCGACTTTCCCATCAACCGCATCATCTATCCGGTCAAGGCCTATTTGGATCTGCTCCCGGCGAACATCGATCTGGCGTCGGCAGAGATCGAGCTGATCGCTGAGGCGCAACGCGAGTTGCACCTACGGCGCATCCTGGAGCCCATCCAGCAGTGGTATGACTATATCCTGATCGATTGTCCGCCCAGCTTGGGATTACTGACGCTGAATGCTCTCACAGCCAGCAGAGAGGTGCTCATCCCCATGCAATGTGAATATTTCGCCATGCGTGGGATCCGGCCGCTACTGCAAGCCATGGAGCAAGTGAAGGCGCAACACAATCGGGAACTGGACCTGGGCGGGATCCTGGCCACCATGTATTCGACGGGTACCGTTCACTCCCGAGAGGTATTGGACGAAGTGCGCGCTATTTTTGGCGCCAAGGTGTACGACGTCATTGTCTACAAGAGCATTCGCTTTGCCGAAGCATCTGTGGCTGGCCAGTCGATACTGGAATACGCGGCCAACCACAAAGGCGCCGAAGCGTATCGAGAACTGGCCCAAAAGATCGCTGGCTCCAGAGGGCAGTAGCCGGCCAGCGCCCGAAGGGATCCCCGAGGACTCCTAGTCAGGGCGGTGGTGTCCCAACCGCCCGAGCGACTCAAACCACGGACCGAGATCCAGGCCAACGGATCTGCTGGAAGTCGAGGCGCCCTGCTTCTTAATCCCTGGACGCCCTTCTCACCCGCAGGCGAAAGCCACTCACGGCCACGACCTCCACGGATTCTCCGCGTGGAAGCGCCTCGTCTGCAGATTCAGCATCCCACAGTTCACCCTTGAGCAAAACGGTGCCCTCGGGATCCAAGGGGCTCCGGACCTCGCCTACTTGACCGATCAAGCCCTCACGTCCTGTCACGGCCGGCTGTCTCTGGGCAAGGACTGCTTTGCTGACGGCAAAGGCAAAGAAAAGGCCCGTCACAGCGGCCACCGCGACGATGGCGCCGAGCGAAACACGGTATAGGGGCGAATTAAAGAGGATCAGCGCCCCGGCGACGAGGGCCACGATGCCGCCCACCGTCAAGGCGCCGTGGGTCGGGGCCTTGATGTCTACGGCAAAGAGCACAAAGGCCAGCGCGATGAGGATCAAGCCGGCATAGTTGACCGGCAGCACACCTAAGGCATAGAAGGCCAGCAGCAGACAGATGGCGCCGACGATCCCTGCCACGTAGCCGCCGGGGCTGGAAAGCTCAAAAAGCAGAGCATTGATGCCCAGGGTCAGCAGGATGAAAGCGATGGTGGGGTTGGTGATGATGTGCAGGAACTGCTCGATGAAGGTCATGGGCTGTTCCTGGACGGCAGCGCCGGCCGTTTCCAGGATCACATCCCGTTGATTGACTTCTACTTCAAAGCCATCCATCTGGGCCAACAAGTCATCCAGATCGTCGGCGACGAAATCGATCACACCCAGCTCCAGGGCCTCATCTGCGGTGGCGGCCTTGGCCTCCTCGACGGCCGATTCGGCCCAGGCCACGGCATCCTCACCCCGCCGCTGGGCCAGAGCCCGCGCTTGGGCTTTCAAGTCTTCCTTGACCTTGGTCTCCAGCGTCTCGCCCAGGTCTTCGCCCTGGCTGCCCACCGGACTGGCAGCGCCAATGGTCGTGCCAGGCGCCATGGCAGCAATGTGCGCGCCGAGGGTGATCAACGTCCCGGCTGAGGCAGCATAGGCGCCTGGAGGATAGACATAGACCGCCACCGGAACGTCGGCGACCAGCAGCGCCTGGACAATGTCGCTCATCAGGTCGATCTGGCCGCCGGGGGTGTCCAACTGGATGACCAGCGCCTCCGCCCCGCCCTGCTCAGCCGTCTGGATGCCCCGCTCGATGTAACTGATCATGACGGGGGTAACCGGACCCTCGATCGTGAGGACGTCTACGTGGCGTGTCGAATCCGGCTGGTCTGCGTCAGCTGCGCTCGCGTCATCGGACAATCCCCGGTGTCAGACTGAGCCGTCTGGTCTACATCAGGCGTTTCCTGTGCAGCGACGCCGCTCACTCCCAGAAGCAGTACCGCGAGCCAAGTCAGAATCCAGATCCAACCCATTCTGTTTCGTCTCATCCTACCCAACCTTCCCAATCTCAGCCCTCTATTTCATCACTCCCATTATACTCGAATCTCAAACGAATAACAACCTTGGTACACGGACTGCAAAGCCTTGAACAAGGGACGGGTCCAGATCTTAGACTAGCCTGTTGCTGAGCTGACCTCGATCTTTGAACCAGTATTCTGAGCCCAGCGAATGCGGAGTCCCCCCAGCGCTCCTTCTCAGGCCTGTAGCGAGCCTAGACCAGTTCCGTCAGGTAGTGATCGACACGCTCGTACTCACCGATAAGTGGTGTAAAACAGGTTAAAATCAATTGTAAACTTGACATTATATCCTTTATAGTGTAATATAGCCTGTAATATTGCTAGATCCAATATTATCAGCAGATATTTCTCGTACACTTCACCGGGCTGGCTACCTACACACCTCCTCGACAGTTGATTCCGCTGGAAGCGTTTCTTCATTGTACCACGTTCCGCCAAGTTAAGAAAGGGGTTTTAAGCCATGGCAACGGACGGAATACCCAGCGATCGTGAGCTCCTTGAACAATTCAAGGAAGAGTATCCCGAGTTCGGAACCACAGAAAAGATCGCCTTGGTGAACGAGGAACAGTTTGCGATGCAGTATGCGGACGCCTTTCAAGATGGATCCCGGCAGGCAAGGCGCGTTCACAAGACAGCGGTTGCCATCTACGAGAGGACAGCCCTGATCTGGGCCAACATCAAGGATGTTGTGGCTTCTCCCTACTATCAGGGCGCGCTCTTCAACAACATTGAGATCCCCAAGTCGTTCATCGACTATCTGCAGCAGATCCCTGCCTACAACAGGCTGTTTGGCAGCCTGGACTTTCTCAAGTGCGAGCACTGCCGGTCGATCTTTGGCCCGGCGGCCTATTTTGTGGACCTGCTGCGCTTTGTGGAGCAGAACATCGGCCTGCACTCTGATGATGAATTTAATGAAATCCCGGAACGGCACGGGCTTGAGGAACGCCGGCCAGACCTGCCGCGCATCCGCCTTGATTGTCACAATGCTTACGATCTGATCCCCTACATCGACCTCGTCAATGAAGTACTAGAAGCCATCGTCCGCACGGACGAGATACCCGACGCCTACCAGATAGTCGAAGAGTCCGTGTTCCCCATGAACCTGCCCTTCAACCTACCCCTGGCCGAGATCCGGAGTTACCTGGCCCAACTCAAGACAAGTTTGCATCAGATCTACCAGACTTTCGAGCAGAATCCCGCGACAAGGCAACGCCCATCTGTCGGGAATTCCTGGAGCTGTCACCCAGGGAATTCAGCTCGATCATCTCCGAGATCTCCAGCCCGGAGGGGGTGCTCGAGCGCTACAGTGACGTGGCTCTGACCGGTGAAGATGGCTTGGAAAACGTCGCCACCTTTCTGGAGCAAACAGGGCTGACTCGCCCGGAGTTGAACGAGTTGGTCTACCAGGATCTGGATCGCCACGAGATTAATGCCGGTCTGTCCCGGTTGTTCTTTGTCAACAACGCTGATGATGGACTGGGACACCTGACGGTCGAACAGGATCCAGAGTATCCCAACGATCCGGGCTATGGATCGGAGAGGCTGCTGAACCTGAGCTACGCCAAGCTCGATCGCATCTACCGCTTCTTGAAGCTGGCCCGCAAGCTGGGCTGGTCCTTTGTGGAGTTGGGACACAGCCCTCCGATTCTGCAGCCAGCCTATACTCCCGAAAAGGTTCTCCAGTTCGATGGCCTGAACGACCACGTGGCCTGCCGGGATGTGATGGGGCTGGACCTAGATACGTTCACGCATCGAAGCCTGGGTCAACCCCACAAGCATGAAAGCGAATCCGATCGTGGGCAAGGGTAGCGAGAAAGGGGCCTCCGGAAAGCAAGAGACCCACTTCTTGTTCTGGATCGATTGCGAGGGCAGGTTAGCCTTCTACGACGAGAACTACGAGGACACGCAAGACGACGACTATCCCCGGGGCTACAGACAGATTCCTGAAGGTGAATTCTCTCACGTGGTATTGACGGTGGTTTCTTCGGATCCCACAGTCCCAGATGACGAGACCGTTATCCGGTTTTATGTGAATGGAGAGCTAGACAGGGAGATCACCAGGAGCGAGCCAATTGATCCCCTGGGCGCCGACTTTCACATCGGCCACGACCTTGACGACGCCTATTTTGAGGGGATCATCAAGGATGTCCGGATCTGGGAAGGCATTCCGCAGCCAGCAGTCCATCGCCGAATACAGATACCAACGCCTGACGGGCCGGGAGGATATCCTGCCGGGGCATACCCCGCCAGGGCCAACGCTGGCAGGATACTGGCCGCTGGTAGAGACACACGGAGCAATGAGCTTCTCGATCACTCGCCCAACGGCAACCACGGCGTTGATGGGGGGTGATAGCAGTTCGTTACCCGAGCCCACCTGGGTACACCGGGATCTGATCCTGGATCCCCTGCCGGAGCTGGTAGAGCGCAGTGAGTGCTGTTCAGTTCAACGGAAGCGACCAGTACCTGGCCGCCCGCGATGCCACCGGGTTGGAGACTGACGGGCTGACTGTTGAGGCCTGGATCCAGTTGGATGCGCTTGCGGAGAACCACATTGTAGCACTGGAAGACAGGGATCGACGATAGTGGTGTCGAGCAGGTAGCTGACAAAGCTCCTATTATGGGTGAATCCCAGCGGCAATCTGGTGTTCAGCGCTTCGGACGCAGTCAGCGGTGGGTCCATTCCGGATGGGCAGATTCGCTCATGTGTGCGCAACGCTGTCCGACCAGACCCTCAAGTTTCTATATTGATGGCGAGCTGGACAGCACGGGTGCGATCCCCGCGCCCGTGCCCCATGATGAATACCTAAGCAGCAGTCTGCTTGTAGGCAAGAGTCCCGACGGTCCGCAATACTATGAGGGCCAGATCAAAGAGCTCCGCGTCTGGAACACCGCGCGCGACGCCGAGCAGATCGCCATGCATATGCACCGGCCTGTGCCAGCGGAGGCGCCGGGCCTGCTCGCTTACTGGCGGCTAAACGAGATTGCCGAGACGGTAGGTCGACGATGTTCCCTACGACCAAGACCACTGGGGAAGGGGGTCCCTACCAGTTTACGACCAAGATTGCCAGAGGATCTGAGCCAGAAACGAGAATGACCTATTACCTGGGAGGCATGCTGGAAGACTATATGCCTGATCAGGTACGTTGTGGACTACGCTGCTGCCAGCGCTGCCGGTGGAGACAGAGGAAACGGTCCTCGATTCGATGGCAAGAACGACCTGTTCGCTCATCCAAAATCAGGAGAATACCGGCCTGGGCAAGTACGAAAGACTGACGCTGGAGCTTTGGTTTCGCGGGCCAGGGAAGCGGCCCTTGACCGGAACCAGGTGATCTAGCTCGCAGGGCGACAAAGAGGCCGGGTTAAGTGCATACTTCGTATGACGGATCAGCCTATATGTGATGGCCTGGCACGCTGGCTATGAGGGTGCCAATCCGCAGGAAACTGTATTCAGAGGACGATACAATCGTCTCTGGCCAATGGTACCATTGGCCATCGTCAACGACGAATCTCAGGCCCTGGACCATGTGGTATTCATGGCCTACTTGGACGGCGCGGAGACTGTCCCTGGACTCGAACACCCATCCCGATGTCAGTCTTGAGGACAACCAGAAAGGTTATCGGCTCAGCCCGGTAGGGGCCTGCCTACCTGGGAGGAGTGGGCGAGCAAGGCATCACCCGTTTCATGGGATGTCTACTCCGAACCCGCTGACAATTACCAGTACTATCTTCATCCGGTCAGGTCGCAGACCTCCGCCTCTGGAATAAGATCAAGACCCGAGTCTGAGATCAGGAGGAGACGTCATGCTGCGCCATGCCAGAGATGACCCTGACCCAGACCTGATCGCCTACCTGCCCATGGACGAGGCCGAGGGTGAAGCCATCCAGGATGAGGTGCCAGGATCGCAGCTTCCAAGGCAGAATACAACGGCGTGCTGCAGGCACGCAACATCGCCTTGGTCAACGATGGTAGCAATCTCGAACATGGAGAACTGCTATTCCCATTACCAACCAGGCGATGTAAATGTGTTGGCCTGGAGCGATTATGCCTACAGGGGCAGGATGTACATCGCGTCGGAGGACAGCGGTGTCGGCGTGACGTTCCTCAGCCACTATCCGCGAGGATACGAAATCAGTTCTAAGGCTGAGGCGATACAAGCAAAGGCCGACTTTCCATCTGGCCCCCCACCCCCACGGCGTTCAGGAGATCGGCGGCACGATTGATTCGGGCGATTGCGCCCACGCCCGGCACCTGGTTATAGCTTCCTCATCGAAGTAGAAGACACGGGGGCCCAGACCGATATTCGGGCCAAGGTTTGGCCAGATGGTGAGCCGGAACCCGCAGGCTACCAGATCGAAGCCTTTGATGAAAGCCCGGACCGCATCACATCGGGCACGGTTGGCGTGTGGACCTTTGGTTCTGGGGGAAAGCGGTTCGACGATCTGGAGGTACTGGGGCTTCCAACCGGGGGGGCGACGGAACCCACGCGATTGCTCGATGAGAGCTTTGAATCCTACTCCTCCCAGGATGACCCCGATGGTTGGAAGGACACCAGTATTCGCGTCCATCACGATGTGGAGGCCGACGTCCTTCGGACCGTCGCTTCCGGAGAGAACCGAGTGTATGGCACGGAGTCCGAACTGGACGACATTCACTCCCACTACTACCCGCAGAGCGGCAGCATCGATTTCAGAAGAGTGGAAGGCGTACGAATACACGGGCCGCCTGCTACATGTCAGAGCAGGATAGTGGCATCGGTGCTGACCTTCTTCAATCGTTACCCTGACCGCGCGGAAGTATTACAGGTTGCGGCGCTGGGCCGAGTGAGCCCCGGTTCCGCCTCGATAAGCACCCCAGCAGGACCGAGGAGGGCTCAAAGGCGGTACAACGAACTCGACGTTGTGCCCAAGCCGAATACCTGGTACCGATTCCGTGTCCAGGTGGAGTATGTCCGCCAAACGGGTCGTGTCAGTTCCTACACCGCCATCAGGGCCAGTATCTGGGAGGATGGCAACGCCTGAGCCTGGAGAATGGCAGATCGATGCCTATGACTCGACGGGGCCTTTGAGGTATGGAACGATTGGCTTCTGGACAAAGGGCGGCGGCAGCAAGTACTTTGACGACCTGCAGGTCTGCGGAACTGCCCCTGACAAATCCACCTATAGTCCTCCTTGCCGAAAACTTTGCGGGGTATCCTGAAGATCACGATCCTCCCGAGTGGGAGGTCAACCGGGGCTGACTACGGCACTGGACGAAGATACCCGGTCTGTTTGAAACATCCACAGTCGCCGACATCGGCTATGGCACCGACCTGGACGTGGAAAATATGCACAGCCACTACATGCCGGGTGGCGTTGAAGTACTGGCATGGGCGAACTATGAGTACACGGGCCGGATGTATATTGCCGGGGCTGAGAGCGGCGTCGGCGTAACGTTCTTAAGCCGTACCGGAAGGCCGGGACCAGTATTACGGGCTGCGCCGGGATGCAGGCCAGGCCGGCTTTCCACCTGGTTGCCCATCCGCACGGCATCCAGACGCTAAGCGGTGAGGGCGCTAGGCGCTGAGAAGTACCCGACGAGTGGCCGATACCTGGTACCGTTTTCGCATCCAGGTCAAAGACACGGGCACACAGACGGATATCCAGGCTATGGTCTGGGCTCGATGGTGCCCTCGAGCCTGCCGGTTTCCAGATTCGAGGCCCACGACGACACCGACATCCGGATCAGATCCGGAACAGTGGGTGTCTGGGCCGACGGGTGCCGGGGCCAAGTATTTTGACGACCTGAAGGTGCAGAGCGAGGCTGCAGTTCTCCTGAGCGAGGGCTTTGACAGCTATGGCGTGGACGGGAGGCCGGACGGCTGGCGGGATACGACGGCTCGCGGTAAATTCGAAGAGGATCCTGATCTGTTCAAGACCCTCGAAGTCCAGGATAACCTGGCGAGGTGGGCTACGATCGAAGACTATCCTCTCCTGCTGCGTCCCCTGGGTCATAATGCCCTGGAGTTCGACGGCGAGCGCGAGTACGTGGGCTGGGATGGAGACGCCTTCACCCTTGGCGAGTTCACGCTGGAGGTCTGGGTCAGGCCCGTCCTACATCCCGATGCTCTTGGGTATCCCCGGCGGAACCCGATCTTGACCCTGCGAAACAGCGATGGCCTGGTCATCGTTGATCTGCGCATCAACACGCAGGGCCACCCGAGGCTAGAGATTGAGGGGCAGGGTGGCCCCCTAACTGCCATGGACCTGGGCATTGAGCGTGACCAGTTTACCCACCTAGCGGTCAGCGTGGGAAGAGGGAAGGTTACCTTTTACGTCTGTCCTAATCGTAATGACGCGGTGGCTTCTCAAGAGCTGGCTACCCAGGAAGCTTTGAGTATAACCCTTGGCTGCATCGAGGTCGGCTGGGGTGGGGACGATAGGAATTTCCGGGGTCGTATCGCCGAAGTGCGCCTCTGGAGCAGCGCCCGGTCCGGGGAGCAGATCGCCGCGAACAGGTACCAGGTTCCCGATCTGGAGGCCCTGGACCTGGTTAGCTACTGGCCCTTCGTCGAGTTTACAGAGAACGGTGGTGTCAAGACGGTTGACGCTTCCGTACTGGGGGATGGGTATCCCTTGCGGCTGGGCGGCCCGGAGCAGGCCAGGCGCCCAACCCTGGCGCCCGCGGACTGGAACCCCACTGCCCAGGAGGAATTCTGGGACCCGGACCGCCTTGTGCTTGAGTGCAACGGCGTGGATGATGCCCTCTCTGTGGACGATTTCGCCGGGATCGATCTGGGTGTGCAGCGCCGGACTGTGGAGGTCTGGTTCGCAGTGGGGGACAGGTATGTCTCCAACCGGGCCCAGGTGATCTACAAGGAGGGGAACGCCGAGCGCGGCCTGGTCCTCTACGTCCACCAGGGCTACCTCTATTTCGGGGGCTATAACCAGCCCAAGGATGAGAGCAACTGGTCCGGTACCTGGCTGCGTACAGACCGGATTGTCTCCGGTCGTTGGCACCATGCCGCGCTGGTCCTGGATGGCCGGCCCGAGGTGCGAGAGGGCTCTCTGCAGGGATTTCTGGACGGTAAAGTGATGGACGTGGGGCCGGGGTCGCAGTTGTGGCCCCAGCCAGAGGAATGGGAGCTTACTCTGGGCAACGGTGGCGATGGCATATGCTGCCACGACGATGAGTTCAGCGGGGTCGAAGGCCAGTACTTCCAGGGGCGGATGCTGGAACTGCGCGTCTGGAATACGGCCCGGACCCCTGCCGAGATTGCGGACAGCATGTACGAGTCGCTGACCGGGAGCGAGGATTTCCTGGAACTCTTGTGGCGGTTCGACCAGAGTGCTGGCACGCAGATCCTGGACAAAAGTGACCACGGTCACGACACCGCTACGAGCAGGTCCGACCAACTACAGGCCATCGGTGCTCTGCCAGCCTACTTGATCCCGCCGATCCCCTTGGACGAAGGGACGCTGTGTGGGATCGCCACTGTCAAGAAACTCAAGGACGAGAGCCGGTGGTCCATGGAACAAACTATCCGCCCTGTGGCAAAGCGTCAAGCACACCGGCAGGGAAGACCAGAAGGTGCTGTATGACCAGGTTTTCAACCCCGAAGGGGTGGTCAGCGAGCCCTGGCCCTACTATATCGACGAGCCGGTCCTGTGGGACATCACCGGAGAGCGGGATCAAAAGCGGGGACCGGCGGACGCGCAACCGCCTGATGGGCGCCCTGCAGGTCTCACACGACGACCTGAATCGCCTGGTGGCTACGCTCAGTGGTCCAGAGGAGACGATCATCGAGCTGGATGGTGACTATCTGGCCAACCTGTACCGGTCGGCCAAGCTGGCCGGCCTGCTGCGCCAGGGCGTAAAGGAATGCACGCGCCTGATGTCCCAGATGGGTCTGGGTACAGTCGGAAGCCTGGAGGATTTAGCGCAGCTCGTCGACCGGGCCGAGTGGATGCGCCGGACCGGCATCGATGTCGACGAACTCGACTTTCTGGCCCACGACATCCAGAGCGAGGCGGTCTCGTTCAATTATACCGAGGCGGACATCCGCGACCTGGCCGATGACCTTGCCCGCCAGTCCAGGGATTTCCTGGTCAAGCCGGACAGCCTGGTCTCCGGCGAGATCAGTCAGGGAGAGTCCGGGGCAATCATCAAGTTCCTGTCCGACGATGGCTTCATCGAGAGCATCGGAGCGGTGACGCCCAAGTACACCGAACTGGCCGAACTGGCCGGCCTGGCCACGGATCTGGAACTGGAGGCAGGACTTCATAGATTTGGAGGACGGCATCTTTGATGCGCTCAAAGACGACGGCGACGACTATGACCCCATCGTAGACGACAACGGCCTGGTGCTGTTTGAGAAATCTTGAAAACTTGAGCGACGAGGAACTGCTCGTGCGCTTCGGTCCGGGGAGCGAGCCCACCCCAGACAAGCTGGACCAGATCAAGGATACCCTCTGGCTCCGAAAAGAAGTCCAGGACCAGGTCGTGAACATGCTGGTAGGCAGGCGGGATGATCATGCCAGCGCCGTTTTGGCCGGTGTCTCCGGCCTGGTCGGTGTAGACCCGGATAGGGCGCAGCCAATCCTGGCGTATTTCCAGGATCATGCATTGGTCAGCGAGGGCAACCAATTGATCGCGATGGGACCGTCCTACTTTCTCAAGTTGATGATGGGCCTTCAGGAGGATGCGCCCATACCGGAAGCGATCACGGATTATCTGTACAAGCTGAGCAAGATCCTCTACCTGACGGGCCAGTTCGACCTGAGTACAGAGGAGGTCCTGGCGCTGATCGAGACCCCAGACCTGTTCGGCGTGGAGCAGATCCTGAACCCTGATCTTGCGGATTTGAATCACCTCTACTTCTTCCAGGAGCTAAAGACCGCCTTCGATGATGCGGAAGGGCTTCTGCTCAACCTTCTGAGCTTGGACGGGCAGGATGAGGAGGCCACGGCTGAGGCCATCGTCGGGCTCACGGGGTGGGAGAGGCGGCAACTGGACTCGCTGATGGGCTACTGGGGTTCTGAGGAGCAGTATCACCGGGTGACTGGGCCTGGCCCGGTTGAAGGCCGGTTTTGATTCTGGCGACCCTGCTCGGCGTCGACATCAACTTTGTGATTGAGCTGGCAGCCACAGACGACCTGGGCTTTGACTTCTACCACGACCGGTCAAGCCGCCCTGCTAAAGATCCTAAGGGCCAGGTACAGCGACGAACAGTGGCCCAAGGTGTACAAGCCGATCCACGACCCCCTGGCCGTGTTAAGGCGCGATGCCCTGATCAGCAAGGCAATGCTCCAGGTCAGCGCCGAATACGAGGGCCGCAGGGACGCGGACATCCTGTCCCAGTACACCCTGATTGACGTCCAGACCGGCAGCAAGGTGGATACCTCGCGCATCGTGCAGGCCATCGCCAGCGTGCAGCTCTACGTACAACGCTGCCTGATGAACCTGGAGAAGGGGGTCAAACCCGAGACGATCCCGGTCGAGCAGTGGGAGTGGATGAAGAACTACCGGGTCTGGGAGGCCAACCGCAAGGTCTTTCTCTACCCGGAGAACTATATCGAGCCCGAGCTGCGCGACACCAAGACCCCCCTCTTTGAGGCCCTGGAACTGGAACTGATGCAGGACGAGGTCAGCCAGGTCGCCGTCGAAAGAGCCTATACCAACTACCTGGATGGGTTCGCCGCGGTCGCCAACCTCAAGATTGTGGGCAGCTACCTTCACAGAGAGGAAGACGATCTGGAATCCGACGAGATTTTGTATCTCGTCGGCCGCACCGACACGCATCCCCGGATCTACTACTACCGGGAGTGGGTGAACCAGCGGCAGTGGCTGCCCTGGAAAAAGATCGACCTGACGATCAACACTGACTTTGTCACGCCGGTCTATGCCTTCAACCGACTCTACCTCTTTCTGGCCAGAGATCATCAAGCTGAAGGAATCGGAAGGTACCGGCGAAGAAGCGACAACTTCCGACGTCTATCGACCCACCATCAAGTATGCCTACTACAACTTTAGCGGGACCTGGGCCCCGCCCCAGACCTTCCTGGAGGTGGACAAGAACCTGAGCGCTGTGGAGAGTAGAAAGCCCAAGCATCAGCGTGTGTATGCCCAGCGCGCGCTTAGGTTCGTTCCCGATCCGCCCGGATCAGAGGCGGAGGAGGTCACAGTCCTCGAGCTCGACAATCTCACGCTGGTTCAAAAGGAGGTTCCCCTCCGTAGCCACGCGCTGACTTTCTCGTTCTGGCTGAACTTTGAGAATCTGGCCGGGTTATCGGTGGACGCACTGCCAGCAGAGTCGGTGACGCTGTTCGATTATCTAGTCCCTCCAAAATTCTACATACTCATGCTGCCTGAGTTTGAGTTGAAGGCCGCTGCCTCCAACAATGTTTCTGAGAACCCCGAATATCGGAGGAGGGTGGATGCAGCTGATTCAGTGAGGGAGAAAACTACTGAAGCGGTCCAGGATGTCCAGTCGATTGAGCACAGGACTCGAGCCGCCTCAGGCTATCTGGATATAGTCCGGATGCCAGACAATGAGACTACGGAGGAAGAGTACCAGTTTTGGAAGGACGAGTACATCAGCGATGCTATCGGATCCCGGATGAGGCTTGTTTCGTCCGGTGCCGACAGGGAAGGCGCCCTTTCCGAGGCCACGGAGGCCGGGGCTGCTGAATCGGCACAAGCCTGCCAGGATGCCATCGATGCTATCCAGGATGCCATCGATGCTGCCGAGGCCATGTACGCAGAGTACCCAGCGGACTTGCAGGCTGCACGCGACGCCGTCAGCAATCCCCTTAAACCGATCGCCGAAGGCGCAGAAAGCGCCAGCAAAGCCCTTGATGATGCAATCTGGACAGCAGCTCTGGCTCTAGAGACCGAGACGGACAAGCCCAGGTGGGAATCGACTGGCCTGGCGCTCAGATTCAGTTGGCACACTGAGGATCAGAGCTACTGGATGGACTTCAACCCCGATGAGTTTAGCAAGTCTGTGGCAATGCTCTATGATCAATGGACTCACCTGGCTCTGACCCTGGATATCGAGCAGAATAGCGCCAAGCTGTACGTCGATGGCGTGCTTGCGGGCGAAGACCCCAACTGGCTTGATGCTCGAGAAGACCTGGATTTGTGGCTATTCTTCCAGGACCACCACCTAGAGTTCGCGAATGGTGACCTGTCCGTGGGCAGTGACCTGGACAGCGATCCGGTGGAGGTGACGGTCTACAAGACGCAGATGGCCGAGTTCCGCGTCTGGGACCACGTCAGGAGCCAAGAAGAAATCGAAGGCGGCAAGGGAAGAAGAATGACAGGTCGCGAGACTGGGCTGTTCTACCTGCCCCTGGACACGATCGAGCCCGGCATGATCATGCACCTGGTGGATACAGATCAACTTGTACTCGAACCGCCAGGGGCTCCTGAAGAGGCGATTGAGGCCGAGTGGAGCCGTATCGAAGAGGAGCGGGAGCGCATTATCGTGCTGTATGGGGGCCGGTTCGAGACGATGCGCAACAACATGCAAGACCAGAGCTTTCGACTGAAGCGACTGGAGAGCAATGACGAAGCCTCTGCCAGCTATGACCTCAGTTTGTCGCTCTCGGATCTGCACGTGGTGGTGACGCCGGGACTGAGCCTGAACGATTTCGTTCACAGAGGGGGCGAGGATGGAAGCCAGAAGCTAGCTGTCGTCAAGCGGTTTACGCCGGATACGATCCAGATACTATCAAGGCTTGCTTGAGAACCAACAACTAGACTGGGCAGACCGCCTTGCCCTTAAGGAAGCCATCAGAGAATACCATGAACGCGAAGAGGGCTTTGAGAAGGAAAATTACCTGTTGAAGGACCTGACCAAGTATGAGACTTCCCTCTCCGACGTCAACAACCAGCCCGGCTGGTACATCCTGGACACGGGCGAAGCTCAGTACCTGGTACAGGCGTGCGAACCCGGGGATGGGGCGGCGCCGGGGCACAGCCTTGAGCCCCAAACAGCCGCGGAGCGACTGCACCTCGTCTACAATGATCTCGAACTCCCCACTGACAAAACGGAGATCGATCTCTACTTCGACGACGATCCTGTGCTTCAAGCGCAGCCGGACGAAGACGGGCCGGGTTTTGCGTACAAGCTAACACCGCTAAGCACATACGCCGTGCACGACCTCAGCCTGAGTCTCTTCCGAGGCGGCCTGGACGAGCTGCTGAGCCTGGGATCGCAGCAGCTAAAGGAACCGGGCTTTGCACCGGAAGCTTATAAACCTGAGCTGGTGATCCTGCCGCCCGACAGCATAAACTTTGACGACGCGCACGGCATCTACTACCGGGAGATCTTTTTTCACATTCCGCTGCTGATCGCCAACCAACTGAACGCCAACCAACAATTCGCCGAAGCTCAGAAGTGGTACCACTATGTCTTTAACCCCATGGCCCAGGAGGAGGAGAAGGAGGAGGATAGCCCGGTCCTCGCACGATCGTTACTGGCGCTTCCTGCCCTTCCGGGGACTCAATCTGGAGAGCCTGGCCGACATGCTCTCGAACGGGGATGGCCTGGAAGCCTACCACCGCGATCCCTTCGATCCCGCACGCCATCGCCCGCTTACGCCTCAACGCCTACCAGAAGGCCATAGTCATGAAGTACATCGACAACCTGCTGGACTGGGGCGACTATCTGTTCGGCCAGGACACCCGCGAGTCGATCAACGAGGCGGTGATGCTCTACCTGCTGGCCTACGACCTACTGGGTCCCAAGCCCAAAGCCAAGGCGGCCAGGCAGTACAAAGAGATCGGGGACTACCAGGCCATCCGCCAGGAACACGATCCGATTCCCGATTTCCTGGCCCAGCTGAACCTACCGGTGCCAGACGGAGGAAACGGAGGCGACCCGACGCCTCACAGCCACTTGGTCACCGACTTTTGCGTTGTCGAGAACGCCCAGTTCGCTGGCTATTGGGACCAGGTACTGGATCGCCTGTTCAAGATCCGCCACAGCATGAATATCGAGGGCGTTTTCAGGCAGTTGGCCCTGTTCGAGCCACCCATCGACCCCACGGCGCTGGTAGCGGGCCGTGGCCGGCGGCCGGGATATCGGCAGCCTGCTGTCCGACGTGAGCCAGCCGGTACCCCACTACCGCTACGCCTTTATGCTGGAAAAGGCCAAAGAGATGATCTCGACGGTCATCGACCTGGGCTCCGGCCTGCTATGCTGAGCGCACTTGAGAGCAGAGACGCTGAGCAACTGGCCATCCTGCCAGAATACCCAGCGAAAAGACAGATACTGGACCTGATGACGCAGGTGAAAGAGTATGAGCGAGACGAAGCTGGTAAAGGCGATAGATGAGCCCTGAGCAATCAGCAGGGAGAAAGTGATAACGAGGAGAAAGGAGTTCTATCAGGAACTCGGATCGACGAGGATATATCTGATGAAGAGATCGCAGAATTGGTCTTGGACCGGGACCGCGCAGGGATTCAAGAGTTATCCTCAACTGTTCTTCAACCAGATTGCTGGAAGGGGCGCTTGGTCTAGCGGTACCTCAGTGTCTAGAGCCGGTGATGTGGGCTTGGGACGTAGCAAGCCCAGTTGCCGTCACCATGTTGGTGGCAAGCAGTGCGGCGGCGTCTCCCAAAGGCGCATGCTGCGAGAGGATGCTTTGATCGTATCGGGCGACATCCTGAACATCGCCGCTGGTGTAACTGGCAAAGATAGGGCGGATACAAGACGGAGAAAGAGCGAGCTGGACACTGGAAAAGGATACCGCCAATTCTGAGCTGCAGGAGATCGAGAAGCAGATCGAGATGCGCAGGTATTAAACGGGACATAGCCCAGAGAGAGATCGCTGTCCACAAGAAGACGATCGAGCACAACGGGCAGATTGCAGCCTTCTATCCGGAGCAAATTCTCGAATCAGGCCCTGTACAACTGGATGGTGAGCCGTCTCTCCGAGCCTCTACTTCCAGGCTTACAAGCTGGCCTATGACATGGCCAAGAACAGCCCAAATGGGCGGTGCAGTACGAACTGCCCACCAGCGACACCTACATCAGCTATGGCCACTGGGACAACCTCAAGAAGGGGCTACTGGCCGGCGAGTCGCTGATGCTGGAACTGAGGCGCATGGAGAAGGCCCACCTGGAGCAGGACAGCCGCTTCCAGGACATCGAAAAGACCATCTCGATGGCGGAAGACATGCCCGGTACCCTGCTGGCTGCTGCAGACGCTGGGCGCAGGTTGAGTTCCAGTTGCGGGAAGGGCTGTTTAACCAGGATTTCCCGGGCCACTATTGCCGGCATGATCAAGTCGCTGTCCATCTCCATCAAGACTGGGGCGAATGTACCCCAGGAGGTCCACGCCACCCTGACCCAACTGGGCAGCAAGATCCTACTGGAGCCGGACCCAACGCCGTGGGATATCTCATGGGCGACGGGAGGCGCAGAGCAACCGGATCACGGGCGTCATCCGCTCCAACTGGCGGGCCAACCAAGCCATCGCCATCTCCAGGCCGGTTGAGGATGCAGGCATGTTCGGCGACTTTAACCTCAATCTCCTGTTCGACGACCGCTACTTCCCCTTCGAGGGCACCGGCGCGGTCTCTGACTGGATGCTGGAGATACCGGCCGACAACAACACCAAGCTGAGTACCATCACCGACGTGGTCATCCACCTCAAGTACACGGCCAAGTTCGACAGGGGTGAGTTCAGAACACGGGTCCGGGAGTTGGTCAGCCCGTAGGAGGGATCGCCCGGCCAGCCGGCATCACGCTGCGAACGGGCGAGACTACCAACAAACAAGGGGCGGCGCGCCATGGCGCGCCGCCCCTCTTTTCTTTTCTGAGGACTATTCGGCCAGTAGGGCCTCGAACTCTTTTTCCAGCAGCGGCGCTACCTCGAACAGGTCACCGACGATGCCATAGTCGGCCACCTTGAAGATCGGCGCCTCTGGGTCCTTGTTCACGGCTACGATGGCCTTGGCTGTTTTCATGCCGGCCAGGTGCTGGATGGCGCCCGAGATGCCGCAGGCGATGTAGAGGTTGGGCGTGACCGTCTTGCCGGTCTGGCCCACCTGGTGGGCGTGCTCGATCCAGCCGGCATCCACGGCCGCGCGCGAGGCGCCCACCGCCGCGCCCAGGGTCTTGGCCAGGCTGCTGATAGGGGACAAAGCCCTCGGGGCCAGCTACACCTCGCCCGCCCGAGACGATGCTGTCCGCCTCGGCCACGTCGATGTCGCCCTCGCCAGCGCCCACAATGTCCACCACCTTGGCCCGCACGCCATCGGTGACCGCGGCTACCGGCTCCACTGTTGCTGCCGCAGCCTCGTCCGGCTCCGGGGCGGGGAGCACGTTGGATCGCACCGTGGCCATCTGCGGATCGCCGTTCAACTTCACCTTGGCCAGCGCCTTGCCGGCAAAGATGGGGCGCGTGGCCACCAGCCGCCCGCCGTCGATCTCGAGAGCGACACAGTCCGAGGCCAGTCCTACCCCCAATTGGGCCGCCAGGCGCGGGGCCAGATCGTGCCCATGGCCGTCCCCCCGACGAGGATGATGGCCGGCTCTGATTTTGCCGACAAAGGCCGCCAAGGTACTGGCATAGCCCTCGCTGGAGTAGGTGGCCAGGGCCGGGTCGTCGGCCACGTAGACCTTGGTCGCGCCGTACTGGGCCAGGATATCAGGCATGTCGCCCAGATCCGATCCCAGCAACGCCGCCTCGACGCTGCCGCCCAGGGCAGCAGCCAACCAGAACCCGCACCCAGCATCTCGAAGGCGACCTTTTTCAACACACCGTCCCGCTGTTCAGCAATGACCAGAACATTGTTTCCCATGATTCGCCTCCTAGATGACCTTTGCTTCTTCGCGCAGCAGCCGCACGACCT
Organism: uncultured Chloroflexia bacterium; assembly: GCA_963783445.1. Lineage (GTDB taxonomy): Bacteria > Chloroflexota > Anaerolineae > JAAYZQ01 > JAAYZQ01 > CAWANP01. Next base: position 22,884 of record CAWANP010000009.1, read on the forward strand.
CTTTGGCCGCTTCGGCGGGCTCGCCAGGGATAATCCGGCCGGGCGGCCGGTCCGGTGGCGGCAGGATCTCGACGACTTTCAGCTTGGCCCCAGCCGCGCCTACGTCTGCGGCATCCAGGCCCACGTCAGCCACGGTCCACTGGGTGAAGGGCTTTTTTCGCGCCTGGCGGATGCCGCGGAAGGACGGGTAGCGCGGCTCATTCAGCCCCTTCTGGGCCGTGATGACCGCCGGCAGGGGTAGATCCACGACCTCTTTGCCGCCCTCAATATCCCGCTCGGCCCGGGCCCTTCCATCGGCATATCTCCACCTTGCTGGCCACCGACACGTGGGGCAGGTTGAGCATCTCGGCTAGCATGATGCCCACGGCGGCATTGTCCTCATCGACGGCCTGCTTCCCGCAAAAAATAGCGTCATAGTCGCCCAGCTTGTTGAATGGCCGCCGCCAGCGCCCTGGCCGTGGCAATAGGCGTCGCCGCCCAGGAACGCCTCGTCTGACAGGTGGTAGACCTCGTCGGCGCCCATGGCCAGGCCCTTGAGGATGCTCTCGCGCGCCCGCTCCGGGCCCAGGGAAACCAGCGTTACCTTCCCGCCGAGCTTTTCCTGCCAGTTAAGGGCCTCCTCCAGGGCGAACTCGTCATAGGGATTGACCACATACTGGACGCCCTCCTCGACGATCTTGCCGTCCCGTACCTCGATACGCGTCTCGGTGTCCGGCACTTCTTTCAAACAGACAATAGAGTTCATGGTTCCTCCTCGAATCTGATTCTACCACAACCCCCGCAATCCGTAAAAGCCGCCGATCGGCAGAATTGACTCCGCTCCCGCTTTCACAGCAGCATCGCGTCCAACATGGCCAGCGTCTGCTTCTGGGTGAAATGCCCCAGGGTGATGGCTTTGGATGGGCAGGCCACCGAGCAGGCGCCGCAGCCCTTGCACAGCACCTCGTTGATGGTCATCACCCCCCGCCAGGGATGTAGATTCAGCGCGCTGTAGACGCAGGCACTCCTCGCACAGGCCGCAGCCAACACACAACTCATGGATGATGGAGCTGGTGATGGCCTCGACCTTGGCTCTTCCCATCGATAGGGGAATGAGGGCCGAAGCGGCGGCCGCCTTGGCCTGGGATACCGTGTCCGGGATGTCCTTGGGACCCTGGCAGGTACCCGCCAAGAAGATGCCGTCGCTGGTGGTGTCCACTGGCCGCAGCTTGGGGTGGGCCTCGGCCAGAAAACTATCGCCCGTGCAGGACAGCTTGAGCATCTGGGCCACATCCTTCCCGGCAGCACTCGGCTCCAGACCGACAGCCAGAACCACCATATCGGCCTCTACCTCCACCGTCCGGCGCAAGAGCGTATCCTCGGAGCGGACCACGAGCCTGTCGCCCCGCCGGTAAATCTCTGAGGGATTGCCCCGCCGGTAGCGCGCGCCCTGCGCCCGGGCCCGGTCGTAGAACTCTTCGCCCCCCTTGCTAAAAGCGCGGACATCCATGTAAAAGGCGGTCACTTTCGTTTGAGGCAGTTGGTCCAGGACCACATTGGCCTGCTTGGCGGTGTACATGCAGCACACCCGCGAGCAGTACGCGTTGCCCGATCCGTCGGCCGCACCAGCCTTGTCCCGGGAGCCCACGCAGTGGATGAATACCACGTGCTCCGGCTCCTTGCCGGTGCCGGGCACCACGATGCGGCCGCCCGTTGGCCCATTTTCTGCCGCCAGCCGCTCGAACTCTAGCGCCGAGATGACGCCAGGGTAACGCCCATAACCAAACTCTGGTTTGCGCCGGGGGTCGAAAGGATCGTAACCGGTGGCGATAATGATGCTGCCCACCTTAAAGGTGAAATCCTGGTCCCGCTGGTCAAAATCCAGCGCATCCTCGGGGCAGGCCAGGGCGCAAGGGGGTCCGCCCTGGCACACGCCATCTGTGAACAACAGGCAGTGGTCTGGATCAACCGTGTACGTGGCCGGCAGCGCCTGGGGGAAGGGCAGGTAGATGGCCGATCGCTGGCCCAATCCCATCTGGAACTCGTCGGGGATCTGGCCCGCCAGCACGCAGGCTCCGGCGCACTCGCCACAGGACGTGCATTTGGTGGGGTCCACATAGCGCGCCTTCTGGCGCACGGTCACCTCAAAATTGCCGATATAACCCTCGACCTCCACCACCTCACTGTAGGCCAGCACCTCCAAATTGGGGTGTTCCATGGCCCGAACCATCTCTGAGACGACCAGCGCCCCGGCGTCCTCCATCCGGGGGAAGGTCGCGTTGAGCTGGGCCATCCTCCCACCCAGGCTGGGCTGCTGCTCTACCAGGTAGACCCTGTAGCCTGCGTCGGCGATATCCAACGCCGCCTCCAGCCCGGCGATGCCCCCGCCGATGACCAGCGCCGCCGGGGTGACGTCCACCTGCCGCTCCTCCAGGGGCTCCAGCAGGGCTGCCTTGGCCACCGTGCCGGCGACCAGCTCTTTGGCCTTCTCGGTGCCGATCTCGCGCTCGGTGTGGACCCACGAGCACTGCTCGCGGATGTTGGCCATCTCAAAATAGTAGGGATTGACGCCGACTTCTTCGACGGCGGTTCGGAAGGTGACTTCGTGCATGCGGGGCGAGCAGGAGGCCACGACCACCCGGTTCAGGTCATGGTCGCGGATGTCCTGCTTGATCATCTCCTGGCCGGGATCAGAGCACATGTACATATAGTCGCGGGCCACGACCACGTGGGGCAGCGCAGCCGCGTATTCGGCCACGGCCTCGGGATCCACGGTCGCCGCGATGTTGATCCCGCAGTGGCAGATATAGACGCCGATCCTAGACGCCATCTCTACTCCTCATCAGATCGCCTCCGCCACCAACTCCATGATGTCCATGACCTGGATCCTGTCCTCCAACTCCAGGATCTTGACCGCGTCTTCCAGTGTCAGCAGGCAGAAGGGGCAGGAAACGGCCAGCACCTCCGCGCCCATGCCAACGGCGTCGCGTACCCGTTGGTGAGCCAGCCTCTCCTCGATGTTGGTGCCCTCGGCCCACATCCGGCCGCCGCCGCCTTCACAACACACGCTCCGCTCCCGGGAACGATCCAGATCCTCGAATTCGATGCCGGGAATCGACCGCAAGAGGTGGCGCGGCTCGTCATAGATGTCGTTATGCTTGCCCAGGAAGCAGGGATCGTGGTAGGTCACTTTTTTGCGGACCTCATGGCTGTAGGTCAGCTTGCCCCCTGGTCCAGCAATTCGATCAGGAGCTGGCTGTAGTGCTGCACAGGGAAGGGCATCTCGCCATACTCGTTCTTGAAGGTGTTGTAACAATGGGGCGAAGCGGTCACCATGCGCCTGGCTTGAAATTCCTGGAACATCTCATGGTACTCTTCGACCATCGACTCAAAGCCTTCGGATTCACCAATGCGTTTGATCTCGTTGCCGCAGCACATCTCATCCATGCCCATGGTGCCAAAGTCAAGGCCCGCCCGTTGAAAGACCGCCGCCAGGGCACGGGTGATGGGCTGGATGCGGGGGTCATAGGCCGGCGTGCAGCCCACGTAGAAGAGGAGATCGGTCTCGCCCTCGTCCAGGACATTCTTCACCTCAAAGTCCAATTCCTCAGCCCACTGCGCGCGGTCCTCGGTGGGGAAACCCAGGGTGTTGCCCCGGGTGAAAGCGCTCATCAGCGCGTCCCGGACGCGGGGCGGCACGCCTTTTCCCTCCTCGACGATATAGCCCCGCAAGCCAATGATGACATCGGCGGGATGGATGTCTTTGGGGCAGCGGGTCGTGCAGGTCAGGCAGTTGGTACAGTCCCACAGCACGTCGAGGCCGCTGACTTCGATACTATCCTCGATCAGGGCCTCGTAGATGATGCCCCGGATGTTGAGGTCCGTCTTCATCGAGACCGGACAGGCCCCAGTGCACCGCCCGCACTGGATGCATTCCAGCAGGGTGTATTCCCGAACAAAATCGTGGGTATCAACGCGCATACTACCCTCTCCTCAACTTCAGCGTCTCCCAGGCGATGGCTCGACTCATCTTTTCGCGACTCAGACACCAGCACGTCATGGAAATCCTCCCAAAGTTCCCCCCACTCCTTGAGGCTGAGGACCACAGCGTACGTTCTCCAGATTCGTCCACAAGGTACTGAACTCCTTTGAGCATTGCCCCCTGGTCGCTCGACCTGATAGGCGGCTCTTGCCTCCTTCATGGACTCTTCTTCATGTTCCATCGTCTCCCAACCTTTCTATCTAGCATGTTGCGCTGACGTCCTCGATCTACTCCAAAACTGAAGGTTGCCAGCACAACAGACTCGGGTCAATCCGACACTAGTGGGCCAGACGGTTGTACTCCATCAGCACCTGCCGGAGACAATCATGCGGAAGGGCATAGACTGTGGTACCGTCAATGCCGACCATTGTCTCGGCAGCAACCAGGGCATTGATGATGGCTTCCTCGGTAGCGAATACCGTTGCTTCAAAGAGCGGCGTCATCTGGCCGTTGGGCAGGCTCTCAACCGTCGAGATGCCTTCACGCTGCGCCGCGCCGGGGTTGGCGGTGGAAAAAGCAATGAATATGTCCCCAGAGCCGTTGGCGCCCATGCCGCCCACGCGCGCGATGCCCAGGGGCACGCGCCTGGCCAAACGTTTGAGTTGGTGCGGCAAAAGTGGCGCATCCGTGGCAACCACCACAATGATAGAGCTGCCCCCCATTTCGGCTGGTTGGATTGGGCTCGGACCCGGATGCTCGTTGCCCGAAATCGGTTGAAGATCGGATATCTCACGCCCAACTGGGACACCGGCCACGGTGAGATTGCGCCTGTCGCCGTAATTGGCCTGAACCAATACCCCGACCGTGTACCCACCACGCCCGGCTTCAAGCTGTCGAGAAGCCGTGCCGATGCCGCCCTTGAAATCGTGGCAGATCATGCCCGTCCCGCCGCCAACGTTGCCCTCAGCCACGGGACCGGCCGAGGCCCGCTCCAGGGCGGCAAAGACGTGCTCCTGTTTCACATGGAAGCCGTTGACATCGTTTAATCCGCCGTCATAGGTTTCAGCGACCACCGGCAAGCTCCAGGAAATGCCGGAAAAGGTCGGATCGCTAAGACGCTTTTCAACCGTCCAGGCCACAACCGCATCGCGCACAATGCCCACACTGTGCGTATTGGTGACCATCACCGGGCCTTCCAGAAACCCCGACTCTTCGACCCAGGTCGTGCCGGTCATTTCCCCATTGCCATTCAGGGAATACCAGCCGGCAAAGACCGGATCGTGCATCTTGCCCCGCGGCAGGATCGCGGTGACTCCCGTCCTGACCGGGCCCTTGCCCACCTGCAGTTTCCCCTCACCCGATATCAGCGTCGTATGCCCCACCTCGACGCCTTGCACATCGGTGATGGCGTTCAGGGGGCCCGGCGTCCCCTCAAAGGGGATATCCAGGTCACGTGCTCTGGGCATGGCTCTCCTCCCCACACTTTTTCCCATCTGCTGTGCCGCCCTTCAGTCTTGGCCCCGGCGCTGTACAGTATTTGCAGCCCGCTCTCGCTTGAGCTGTGACAAGGCGACAATGGTTCGCCCTGCCGCCGCTTTGGCCTGAGCGACGGTATCAGGGATGTCCTTGGGCGCCTGGCAGTTCCCGGCCAAAAAGATGCCCGGCTGCTGTGTGTCCACGGGGCGCAGCTCGGGGTGGAGCTCGGCAAAGAAACCGTCCTCTGAGAATTCGAGATCCAGCATATCCGCCACTCTGCCGGCATCGGCTCGGGGCTGGACGCCTGTGGCCAGGACCACCAGGTCGGCAGGCACTTCCACAGTCTTGCCCAGCAGCGTATCCTCAGCGCGGACGATCAGCTTGTCGCCGCGTTTATAGATCTCGGCGGGATTGCCCCGGCGGTAGATGATGCCTTCGGCCCGCACACGATCGTAGAATTCTTCAAAGCCCTTGCCAAAAGCGCGCACGTCCATATAAAACACCGTGATCTTGGACCCGGGCACCTTATCGTGGGCCAGGTGGGCCTGTTTGGCCGTGTACATGCAGCAGATGCGCGAGCAGTACTCCTCGCCCGATCCGTCGGTCGCGCCGGCCTTGTCCCGGGAGCCGACGCAGTGGACGAACACGATCTCCTCAGGCTCCTTGCCGTTGACCTTGATCTTGCCCGCTGTTGGTCCCGACGCCGACGCCAGCCGCTCGAATTCCAATCCCGAGAGCACATTGGGATAGCGCCCGTAGCCGAATTCAGGCTTGCGCGTGGCGTCAAAAGGGTCAAATCCGGTAGCAACGACAACAGCGCCTACGTCCAATTCGACGACCTCGTCTCGCATATCGTGGTCAATGGCCTGGGGCTGGCAGGCTATCTCGCATTGGCGGCATTCCGAACAGACACCGCAGTCCAGGCAGCGCAGCGCCTCGGCCACGGCTTGCTCCTCGGTGAACCCCAACTCTACCTCGGCAAAGTCGCTGCCCCGAGCTTCCAGGGGGAGCTGGGGCATGGCTGCCCGCCCCTGCTTGTGCGCCCGGCGCAGGTCCAATGCCTCAAAGGGAACCACGGGCAAGCCATCCGATGATACGGCTAGGTCTTGGCCCTGCAGATAGCGGTGGATGCTCTTGGCCGCGCGCTTGCCTGCGGCGATGGCCTCAATGGCGGTAGCTGGCCCGCTGACAGCATCGCCGCCGGCAAAGACGCCCGATAGCTCCTGTGGACAGCGTGTCGGGATCGGCGACCAGGGTTCCCCAACGGGAGACCTGTAGCTCCCCTGGATTCACAAAGCCCAGATCAGGTGTCTGGCCAATGGCCGGGATAACCATGTCCACGTCCAATAGGAACTCGGAGCCCTCGATGGGGATGGGCCGGCGACGGCCGCTGGCATCAGGGCTGCCCAGCTCCATGCGCTGGCACTCTATCCCCGCGACCTGTGACGATGCTCCTTGCCCATCCTGGCCCAGAATGCGGATGGGGTTGGCCAAAAAGTGGAACCGGATGCCCTCTTTTTCCGCATCCTCCACTTCCCAAGCGCTGGCTGGCATCTCGGCTCGGGAGCGGCGGTAGACGATGGTCACCGATTCAGCTCCCAGGCGCAAAGCCGAGCGAGCAGCATCGATGGCCACATTCCCCCCACCGACTACGGCTACGCGACGGCCAATGGTGACAGGCCGCCCCAGGTTCAGATCGCGCAAGAATGCCGCGCCTGGAGCCACGCCTTCCAGATCTTCGCCCGCGATGCGCAGCTGGCGTTCCTGGTGGGCGCCTACCGTGACAAACACCGCGTCGTACGCGCGGCGCAGGTCATCCAGCGTGGGGCCGCCTGCGCCACCAACGGGTGCATTCAGCCTGATCTCGACCCCCAGTTCCTCGATGCGGGCGATCTCCTTTTCCAGAACCGCTCGAGGGAGGCGGTAGTCGGGGATGCCCACGGCCAGCATGCCGCCAGCTACCGGCAGCGCCTCAAAGACGGTCACACTATAGCCCTCGAGGGCCAAGTCCTGCGCCGCCGTCAGCCCGGCGGGCCCGGCGCCAATGATGGCCACGCTCTGGTCTCTGTGCACATCAGGAACAGGCGGAGGAGGGGATCCCTGCTCAGCGTCGGCGACAAAACGCTTCAGCGCGCAGATGGCGATGGGCTGGTCATACTCACCCCGGTTGCAGGCCGTCTCGCAGGGGTGGTGGCACACCCGGCCGATGACGCCAGGAAAGGGGATGGTTCGCCGGATGAGAGCCAGTGATTCGGCAAACTTATTCTGGCCGACGAGGGCCACATAGCCCTGGACATCGATGTGGGCCGGGCAAGCCTCCTTACAGGGCGGCCAGCCGCGCTTGTCGATGGTATATTTGTTGGGTACGGCCTGGGGAAAGGGAACATAGATGGCGTGGCGATCCGCCATCTCCATATCAAACTCATTGGGCACGGTCACGGGACAGACCTCGGTACAATCAGCGCAGCCGGTACACTTGGCCATGTCCACGTAGCGGGCTTTTTTCAGAACCCGCGCCCGGAACGCTCCTACCTTGCCTTCCACACCCACCAGCTCGCTGTAGGTCATCAACTCGATGTTGGCGTGGCTGGCCACGTCCACCATCTTGGGGGTCAGGATACAGGCTGAGCAGTCAAGGGTGGGGAACGTTTTATCCAGTTGGGCCATGTGGCCGCCCACGCTGGGGTCTCGCTCTACCAGGTAGACCTGGAACCCGGCGTCGCCGATGTCCAGCGCTGCCTGGATGCCCGCGATCCCCGCGCCGATGACCAGGGCTGCAGGGCGATTGTTGTCTCTGCTCATCTGCTGCTCCAGATTACGTCAAGCGTGATGCGTAGTGCGTGGAGCCCAGTCATGGATGATGTATGACGCTTGACGTATGATGCATCACGCATGAGGTCTTGAGCCCAGGGTTGTCAGTTCATCCTCGCGGAACTCTTGTACCGGCGCTGCCTCCTCCAGACTCCGGCCAGGATGATAGTCAAAGATCGCCTGTACCTTCTCCCCTACGGCCCGAAAAACCGTACCCACGGGAATGTCCACAGGACAGGCCTCGGTGCACAGCCCGCAGCCCACACAACTGGTCACCATGTGGTTCAGGCGCGTCAGGTGGAACAGCAGCGTGTCAGGCAGCATCCGTACCTCGCCCTTGCGCGCCGCCCACTGGTAGTAGAGCTGAGACTCGTGCTCAAAGGTCGCCGTACGAAAGATGCACTCCTTGCAGTAGCAGATGGGACAGTTGGTCATGCAGTTGTGGCAGCGAATGCAGGTGGAAAACTCTTGCCAGCAGCCCGCCCATGCTGTCCACCCGGTCCCGGAACGCAGCAAAGGCAGCGTCGCGGGCCTCCATGCGGGCTGCGATCAGCTTCTCTACGGCCTCTACCCGGCCGGCTGGCGCACCGCTGGCCGCCACACCCAGCGCTTCGGCCAGCGTGTCTCGTGCCTTGAGATAGACCTTGCCCGGCTCGACCCCCACCAGGCCGATGGTCAGGTCCATGTGGTCGCCATCAGGCAGGGGCTGCTCGCAGATCTGGCAGGCAGCCCGGAAGGCCATGCCCTCGTGGGGCGCCAGCTCGCCCGTTGCGGCACCCGCCAGTAGTTCTGCCACCAACTGTCCCTTGTCCTCCGCCGCTTGGTAATCGGTGACGCCATAGGTCCCCAGACAATCGATGCCCACGATCAGAACCTGGTCCCCGGACTCCGCACCGGCCTTGGCCTGCTGGAACTTGACCAGTTCGACCAGTGCCCGGATCTCACAGGCGCGCAGGACCACCCCCAGCTTCTCCTGGTGGCCGGTCACCGTCAGGTTGGCCACCGCCCGCGCAGCGTTGATGGGCAGCACCGGCGCCAGGGGATCGGCCTTCTCCAGCGCCTCCGGGTCGCTCACCAACATCGGCGCGACGGTTCCACCAGGCAAGGTCATGGGCACCAGCAGGGCGTCTACGACATGCTCGTCGAGCAGCTTTCTCAACAGACCCTGGATCGTCTGCCAGCGTGCTCTCTTGCACCTCTACGGTTGCTTCAATCATCCCTCACCCTCGCGCCAAATATGAAACATACCCCATCGCCGCCAGTCCCCAGTATCCAACTCAAATTACCCCAACACCCTTGAGCGGATTCGGCCCCTTCTCTTTCAGGGTCGCCACCATCTCGGTCACGGTGTCGGCAAAGTACTGGCCCTCGCTGGCGCTGATCCAGCGCAGCCAGACCCGGTCGGAATCAAAGCCCATCTGGTCCAGGATATTCTGCAGAATGGCTATCCGGCGGCGGGCCTTGTAGTTGCCGCTCTGGTAGTGGCAGTCGCCGGGATGGCAGCCGCCGACGAGGACGCCGTCGGCGCCCTCCAACAGAGCTTTGGAGACATAGACCGGGTCCAGGCCGCCGGAACACATGAGGCGGATGATGCGGATGTTGGGCGGGTACTGAATGCGGGATGTACCCGCCAGGTCCGCACCGGTGTAGGTGCACCAGTTGCACAGAAAGGCGATGATTCTGGGTTCAAACCCGGCCTCAGCCATAGATCCTCTTTTCTGCTACGACATGGCCATATCAACAACAGCCATCAATTGTTTGTGCTCGAAGGTCTTTTGCAGGGTGGCCTTGTTGGGACAGACCATGGCGCAGACCCCGCAGCCCTGGCACAAAGCATAGTCCACGTCCGCGACCCGCGTGTCCTGGTTCATCACCCGCGCCCCGTAGGGACAGGCATCCTCACACAGCCCGCAGAAACTGCACAGCCGCTCGTTGACCCACACCGACGCCGGCCGGTCCACCACCACCCCCGGCGCCAAAAAGGCCGCAGCCCGCATGGCCGCCCCCGCGCCTGGACCAGCGTTTCTTCCAGGAACCGGGGGCTGTGGGCCAGCCCCGCCACATAGATGCCGCCCCCTTTCGCGCTCTGAGATCCAAGGGCTTCATCTTGGCCTGCTCCTCCCGGAAAAAGCCGTCGCCGTCCAAGGCCACCCCCAGCTTGCCCGCCAGCGCCCCCTCTTCCTCGGCGTCGATGCCCACGCTGAGGACCAGCAATCCGGCTTCCAAGACCAGCGACTGTCCGGTCACCGGCTCGGCGAGGCTCACCGCCAGCCGGTCCCCCTCCGCCTTGACGACGGGCTTGTCCGGCAGCTCGTAGCGCAGGAATACCACCCCCGCATCCCGCGCCGCCTGGTAGTAGGTCTCGCGGAAACCGTAGGTCCTCACCTCGCGGTAGAGGACATAGACCTCCAGGCCAGGCTTCAATGCCTTGAGCTTCAGGGCGTTCTTGACCGCCTGGGTACAGCATACCCGGCTGCAATAGGGCCGCTCCGGCTCCCGCGAACCAGCGCACTGGATCATGACCACCCGCTGCACCGTGGCCAGCGTGCCGTCGGCGATCTGCTGCTCCAGCTCGCGCTGCGTCAGCACCCGCGGGTCCTGGCCGTAGAGGTATTCCTCCGTCACCGCTGGCCCGCCGCCCGTGGCCACCACCAGCACGCCGTGGTCCGCTGCCTCTTCGTGGCCGTTCCCGCCAATGATGGTATGGTACTGGCCGGCTTTGCCCTGGCAGTCCACCACTTCGGCGCCGAGATGGACATCGATCCGTCCCTCAGCCTCCACCTGGGCCACCAGGTCAGCCAGGGCCGCCTGCGGGTCGCTGCCGTCCGCCTGGTAGTGGATGTGGCGCCACTGGCCGCCCAGGCTCGATTCCCGCTCCACCAGCACCACGGGAATGTCCAGCCGGGCCAGGGCCAGCGCGGCCGCCATCCCCGCCGCCCCACCGCCAACCACCACCGCCCGGCGAGTCAGCCTTTGGCTGCCACCCAGCGCCAGGGCTTCCACCCCGGCCATGGTCCTCAGGCCGGCCACGGCCATGCCGACCAGGGATCGGGCTTTCCCGGCCAGGCCCACCCCGTTGCCGCGATGGGGATAGACCACCTGCTCCCGCAGGTTGGCGCGCGCCAGCAGCCGGGGGTCCAATCCCGCATCCCGCATCATCGCCTCGAATTCGCCGCCGAACAGCCGCGGCGAGCAGCCAGCGACCACGACCCGGTTCAGCCCTTCCGCGCCAATGGCCGCCGCAATGGCCGCCCGCCCCTCCGGCGAGCAGCCCTCCGGCACCGCCCTCGCCAGGGCCACGCCGGGCAGCTCCTTCGCCCAAGTTGCCAATTCTGGTACGCCAACAGGCGCCAGTTCGCCCTTGCACTCACAGACGAATACGCCCACCTTGGGCTCCTCGTCCGAGACGTCGCGCAATTCCCCTGCCGCCTGTCCTCCGTCGTCTAGCGTCCATCGTCCGTCGTCGCCTGCCCGCAGATACCCTGCCACCTCAGCCGCCGCCCCCGCCGCCTCGGCCACCGTCTCGGGGATATCCTTCGGCTCGCGGAAAGCGCCGGCTACGAATACACCCCTGTGGTCCATGTGCGTCGGCTGGTAGCTACCCGTCCGGGCAAAGCCGTACTCGTTCAGCGCCACCCCCAGCTCGCGGGCCAGGGCCTGCATCCCCTCCGGCGGCGCCAAGCCCACCGCCAGCACCAGCAGGTCAAAGGCTTCCTCCTGTAGCACCCCCTCTTCGCCCACGTAGGTCACGGCCAGGTCCCGCGTACGCTGCCGCTGGTAGACCGACGAGGGCATGGCCCGCAGGTACCTCACCCCTGGCAGCGCCTGCACCCCCGCCACGTAGGCCTCGAAATCCTTGCCAAAGGCCCGCAGGTCCATGATAAAGACCGTCGCTTCCAGTTCCGGGTCCAGCGCCTTGGCCAGGGCCACCTGCTTGGCCGTGTACATGCAGCAGACCGAGGAGCAGTAGCCTGCTCCGCAGAGGTTGTCCCGCGAGCCGACGCAGTGCACAAAGGCGATCCGCTTCGGCGCCTTGCCGTCCGACGGCCGGGCCAGGTGGGCCACGCTGGAACCCGCCAGGCTGGCCATCCGCTCAAACTCCAGGGCGGAGAGCACGTTGTCATAGACCCCGTAGCCGTACTCACCCTTGACCCGGGCCTCAAAGGGCGCGTAGCCGGGCGCCAGCAACACGGCGCCCACATCCAGGACCTCTTTGCGGTCCGCCATCTCCAGGTCGATGGCGCCCGTGGGGCAGGCATCCACGCAGGCGCCACAGCGGGTACAGTAGGCCATGTCGATGACCCAGGCATCGGGTACCGCCCGCAGTCCCGGGGGCCGGTAGATGGCCTTGACCGGCGAGAGCCGTCCCTCGTGGTCGTGGGGCCGGGCTTCAGGGCAGACGGCGGCGCAGTCGCCACAGCCGTTGCACCGGTCCACGTCCACGTAGCGGGCCTTGTGGTTGACAGTGACCTGGGGCACTCCGTTTCCCAATCCGCCAGCTCCCCAATCTACCGCTGCGACCTCGGCGTAGGGCAAAAGGTGGACATTCTCTTTGGTTTCGCACTCGAAGGTGGGGCAGAAAGCCGGCTGCCGGGGCAGCATGAGGCAGATGCCGCAAGAGTTGGTGGGAAAGGTGTGGTCCAGCAGGTGCATCGAGCCGCCAATGGCCGGCGCGGTATCCAGCAGGTAGACCTCGATGCCCAGCTCGGCCAGGTGCATCGCCGCGGCCATGCCGGCGATGCCGCCACCGGCGACCAGGACGCTGTCCTTGCCTCTGTCCAATGAATCGGCTCTTTCCACGTTGAAAGCTCCTGCGCTAGACCAGGCCCAACCGGCCCAAGAGAGGCCGGGGGTTGACCAGGTGTTTGCCCAATACCTTCTTCAAAGACAGACCGTAGGCCAGGGCCATCAACTCGGTGAAGTAAAAGATGGGCAGCGGTTCATAGCCGGGTTTGGGCGGTCGCGGCAGCGGCGGCCCGCCGCGGTAAAGCTGCCGTCCATCGACGTTGGCCATGCACATGGGGCAGGCCGTGACCAGGGCATCGGCCCCCGCCTCGTGGGCGGCGATGGCCAGCTTGTCCACCAGGTGGACCACCACGTCGCTGCGGTTCAGGGTCAGGCTGCCGCCGCAGCAGTCCACACCATAGCTCCAGGGCATCGCCTCGGCGCCCATCAGCTCGATGATATGGTCCATCGTCTGTGGGTGCTCGGGGTCGTCCCAGCGACCGGTGTACTCGGGCGGCCGGATGAGCAGGCAGCCATAGTAGGCCACGACCTTTAGCCCTTCCAGGGGCGTCTTGACCGGGGCCGTCAAGGCTTCCCTGGACAGGTCGTTGGCCAGGATGTCCAGCAGGCTGCGGGGCCGTACCCGGCCTTCATATTCGAAATCCAGCACCGACTCCATCCTGGCCCGGAAGGCGCCGTCTTGCTGCAGAGCCAGGTTGGCGGCTGCCAGCCGCGAGTAGCAGGCGGCGCAGGGGATGGCCAGGCTCAGGTCTGAGCTCGTCGAAGGAACTTTCTGCGCCTGGGCCAGGTTGCGGGCTGGCAGGGCCAGAAAGAGGGTGGGGTCCATGGAGTGGGCCGACGACGCCCCGCAGCAGTTCCAGTCGGGGATCTCGACCATCTCCAGGTCCAGCGCCTGGCAGACCAGCTCGCTGCTGACCCCAAATTCCACGCCGGTCGAATGCAGCGTGCAGCCTGGATAGAAGGCATAGCGTCTTGTCATCCCGACCTCACCCCGAATCCTCGTCCCCCAGCTCAAACAGCTCCTTGACCTCGCCGATGCCCTGGATGCGCTTGGGCAGGGGATGGATCTTGCCCTTGATGAACATGTCCAGCCCCATGTCCAGGTTGCTGAACAGGTCGCGGCTGGTGAGCTTGTGCTGGAGGATCATGGTCAATTCGTGCAGCCGGCCCCAGGTGCGGATGCTGTCCAGAAAGGCCTCGTGCAGTTTGAACACCGATTGTTCTGCCGGGCTGACTCCTTCGGCCAGGGCGATGTGGCGCAGGGCGTCAAAGACGGCGCCGGCGTGGATCTCGTTGGGACAGCGGGTACCGCAGGTCTCACAGCCGATGCACAGCCAGATGGCCGAGGAGCGGAGGAGGGCGTCCTTCTGGCCCAGTTGGACCAAACGCAGCATCTGGGCCGGTGCGTATTCCATGGCGTAGGCCGATGGGCAGCCTGCCGAGCAGCGCAAGCAGTAGTAGCAGCGGCTCACGTTCTGGTGGCTCAGTTCGCTGACCTGGTCGATGAAGGTCAAGTCTGGATCCATGGCTCCGTCCCTCGCCAAACGTCCACCCTACCACTGGCAATTGGTCCCTCACTACTCGGTCTTGCTGCCCATCTCATAAACGAAAACCGCCCACGCGGCCTGCTAGGGCCAGCCTGGGCAGCATAGATCAGTTGAATGCGTGACAATGGGCATCACCACACTGCTCTTGGCCTTGGAGCCCCCATTGACCCCAATACGCCGATATTATACCATACCTCCCGGATTCCGCAAACCCCAGGGATCCTCACTGACTGGCAGTCACTGACCACCAGTCCGCCATCCAGCCTCCTGCTGAACCGCCTATTCCCGCCGCGCTTTCATGGCGAGCACGATGCTGCCGACCACGAGCAACAGCAGCAAGAGGATGATGACGCACTCGGCCGCCCCAACACGAAAAAACATTAGACCCCTCGTTCTTGGCTACGTCTCACGATTCGTGCACAACGTGAGGGTTCCGGCATTCTGGACTGCAATCCAACACGGCACCAGTATAGCACAACTACATTCTGTCTCAAAAGGTATCATTTGACAAGGCCCGCCGCCTGGGTTATACTTGCCGCCGATAAACGGTATCCAAAATGGACACAGGGCTTTCTGCGTTGCTGGTCAGGCAAAGCCCTGCTGCCATATCTGAATATGGGAGTTGCTCTATGACGACAAAAAAAGAGATCACCCGCCGCGTGGCCGACAAAGGCATCGAGTTCATCAGCTTGCAGTTCACCGATATCGTGGGATTGGTCAAGAGCGTGACCATTCCGGTTGAGGAGTTGGAGACCGCCCTGGATCGCGGCATCTGGTTCGATGGTTCTTCGGTGGAGGGTTTTGCCCGCATTGCCGAAAGTGACATGTATCTGGTCCCTGACCTGGATACCTTCGCCGTCATTCCCTGGGAGCAAGATAGCGGTGCAACCGCCCGTTTCATCTGCGACGTCTACACACCTTCTGGCGAACCCTTCCCAGGCGATCCCCGCCAGGTCCTCAAACGGGCCATACAGGAAGCCGCGGCGCTGGGGCTGAGCTATCACGCCGGACCGGAGCCAGAGTTCTTTCTCTTCAAGCGGGATGGGGACGGCGAGGCCGTGCCCCGGCCCCACGATCAGGGTGGTTATTTCGATCTCTCGACGGATCGTGGGGTCGAGGTTCGCAAGAGGATGGTCAGGGCGCTGTCCGCCTTTGGCATCCGGGTCGAAGCCAGCCACCACGAGGTTGCCCCCGGTCAGCAAGAGATCGACTTTCGCTACACCGACGCCCTGCGCGCCGCAGACAACGTAGTCACCTTCAAGGCGACGCTCAAGGAAGTCGCCCGGCAGCATGGCTTGCACGCGACCTTTATGCCAAAACCACTTGCGGGCATCAGTGGTTCGGGTATGCACGTCCACCAGAGCTTGGTACGCATCGATAACGGCGAGAACGCCTTCGCTGACAACAGCGACGAGATTGGTATCTCAAACTTGGCCCGTCAATTCGTCGCCGGCCAGTTGGCCCACGCCCGGAACATGTGCGCTGTACTATCCCCCCTGGTCAACTCCTACAAGCGCCTGGTCCCCGGTTACGAGGCGCCGGTATACGTCAGTTGGGGCCAGATCAACCGCTCGGCCCTGATCCGGGTGCCCCAGGTGACTCCCGACCGGCCCGAGTCCACACGGCTTGAGATCCGCTGCCCGGACCCCAGTTGTAACCCCTATTTGGCCTTCGCCGTTATGCTGCGGGCAGGATTGGACGGCATCCATCGCGAGCTGGAAGCGCCAGCTATTTCGAATGAAGATCTGTACCACCTGGACGATCAAGGACGTGAGGCGCGTGGCTTGGACACGCTGCCAGGCTCCCTGGGCGAGGCATTGGAAGAATTAAAGCGCGACGAGCTAATGTTCGAAGCGCTGGGCGAGCACATCTTTGAGCGGTTCATTGAAGCCAAGACCATCGAGTGGCAGGAGTACCAGATCCAAGTCAGCGGCTGGGAACTGGAGCGATACCTGCGCGTGTACTAGCGCTTGTCTCACGAGGATCCTCCTGCAGGTTCGCCCCAGCGGCGAACCTGCAGGAGGATCCACAATCTGACCTTGCAGCAGTCCTACGGCAGCCTGACAGCTGGGTTGCCACTAAACTCCAATGATGCTATAATCCCTGCTATGAGAGCCGGATATGTATATCCAACCGCGTAGGAAGAGGCGATCCTCGCCCGTCAGGGTATTCATCCTGCTGGTGCTTATTGGCATCGGGGTGTACATCCTGGTTTGGCGGCGCGACGACATGCTTCAGCCCATTCAGGTCGGCCCCACGCCCACACCAACGCCTACAGTCAACGATGTGATGGCCGAGGCGCACGAACTCTACCGCGAGGGGCTCTTGGATGAGGCCATCGCCAAGTATAGTGAGGCCGCCGCGCTAGATCCCTCCGATCCAATACCCTACGTCTGGTGGTCGCACTTGCTGACCCTCCGCCAGCGTACGGCAGCAGGGGTGGAGAAAGCCCGGGAGGCGGTGGGCATTGCCCCCGACAGCGCCGAAGCATTGGCGGCTTTGTGCATGGCCCTCGACTGGGATGCGGGAATCGGAGACCAGTCCAAGCTCCAGGAGGCCCTGGGCGCCTGCCTGAGCGCCATAGACCTCGACCCGGGATATGCCGAAGCCCATGCCTACCTGGCCGAGGTCTATGCCGACCTGGGCCAGAAGACCCAAGCCGCGGAGACAGCCCGCCTGGCCGTCAGCCTGGATGATAGCAGCGTCTTTGCCCACCGAGACCTGGGCTACGCGCTGGAAAAACAGCGCAATTACCAGGACGCTGTCGCCGAATATCAGCGTGCCTCCCAACTGCATCCCCGGCTGGCCCAACCCTACGTCGATCTGGGCCGCATTCACATGTCCCACAACCGCTACAAAGATGCGTTGTCGGCCTATGAGAAAGCGACCGTGGTAGAGCCAACCAGCGCCCACGCCCTGGATTCCCTGGGCCAGGCCTACTTTAATACCGGCGACTACCAGCGAGCGGTGGTAGTCCTGAAAAAAGCAACCGAAGTTGACCCAACCTATGTCCCGGCCTATGGGCATTTGGGCCTATCCTACTATATCCTGCGCAACTACGAAGACGCCATTGACATGTACAAGGAGGCCTTTGATCTGGGGGCCACCGAGCTCGAGTACTATTACGAATTGGGTCTGTCTTACGCCTTTCTAGATCGCTGTGATGAAGCACGACCCTGGCTGCTAAAGGCTATCGAGCTTGACTCCACTGCCTGGCCAGCTTGGGAAGGGTTGGACCTCTGTCCTGAAGAATAGCAGGCGGAGACCCTTGTCCCACGCTGGAATCTGTGAACCAAAGGAGTCAAAGGATACCGGGCCCTAGAGGGCAACACGATGGAGTGGTTGGAAAAGTACCGATGGTACATCTTGCTGGCCACAGTGCTGGCAGTCGGCGGCGGCGTGATTTTCATCCAGTTGCGCCGTCCCGAAGCCCCACCACTGCTCCTGAGCACAGCCACGCCTGTTCCTTCCCCTGAAGCTACACCGACCCCGCACTCCCCTCCGGGTCTATGTCAGCGGAGCGGTACATCACCCAGATGTGTACACGCTCGCGCCTGATAGTATCGTCAAAGATGCCCTCACGGCGGCTGGCGGGCCCAGCGACGAGGCGGATCTGGACCGCATCAATCTGGCGCAGCCCGTTGCAGATGGACAGCAGATCTATGTACCCCGCATTGGCGAGGAGAACCCGCCGGTTCAACCCCCATCCAACCAGCGCAGCCAGCCCATCGAGCCGGCAAGATCAATATCAATACCGCCGATTTGGCGGCGCTCGAGTCCTGCCGGGCATTGGGCCGGCGCTCGCCCAGCGCATCCTCGACTACCGCCAGGCCAACGGGCCCTTTTCCAGCCCCGCAGAGATCATGGAGGTGTCAGGCATCGGCCCAGCTACCTTCGAAGGGATACAGGACCTAATCACGACCAGATGAGTCCGATTTGTGATCCTCCTTACTGTTCCACGGCCAGGATAGGATACAATATCGATACTCCTTTCTCCTCCTTGTGAGGGGAAGAGCAGGAATCTCGTATGGGGTTCCTGCTCTTCTTTTTGTTTGGCCTGCGCTCCCCCTGTAACCACCTTTTGCCCCACCAACAATCAGAAGACCTCTTTGAGCACAGCCCCTGCCCTGAGTGGAGCTGAAGCGATGGATTTCCTAGGTCTCAGCCATCCACTTGGCCATGACAGGGACTCGTGGTATACTGGATGCAAAGCTGCCGGCGCCGATTCCAGTGCCGGTGCTCTGGGAGTATAGGGCATGGCCTCTCCTAGCGGCCAAGCAAAATGGTCGGTGGAGCTGCGCGCAACTCCACCGACCGCTGACCAGTCTTGGGCTGGTGCTTCTGTGCAGTTCGGTCAGGAGGTAGTCGCGTGGCTGCGCGGTCGCTCCCTATCGGTTGCGGCAAAACGATGGTAGCAGCAAGACAGCGGATGGCTGCCATGGATGCGTCAAGTGCTGTTGGTTGACAGCGCCGATATATCTTCTGAAACCTTGCAGAGCAGATCGCCATGCGGAGAGAAATGAGAATGAGGAAAGGATCCCCAGAGACCACTCGAAACCTCAGGCACGTCTGCATCCTTGCCTTGCTAATCGTCATCGCGCTTCTGACAACTGCCTGTGGAGGCTCAATACCCCCGGCCACTACCGAACCTTCATCGCCACCCACCACCCCGACGACCATAATATCAGACCTTCCCACATCAGAGATGCCATCCAGCCAATACCTCAGTTTTTCCCGGCTCACGACCAAGGATGGGCTTTCAAGCGATCAAACCTACCGCGTTGCCCTGGATCGCTATGGTTTCATGTGGTTTGCCACGGCTGATGGGTTAAACAGATATGACGGCGCCGACCTAAAGATCTACCGCCACAACCCGGACGACCCCTCAAGCCTGAGTAGCAATACTGTCCGGGCGATGATCGTGGACCAGAGCGGTGACCTGTGGCTTGGCACCTACGGCGGCGGCCTGAATCACTATGACCCGGAACAGAACACGTTCATCCGCTACCAGCATGACCCCGATGATCCGCACAGCTTGAGCAGCGATCTGATACGGTCTGTTCATGAAGACCAGGACGGGACGATCTGGGTGGGGACAGCGGGTGGGCTCAACAAGCTCGATCGTGACAGCGGGCAATTCACGCATTATCAGCACGATCCCGATGATGCGAACAGCCTGAGCCACAACCTCGTCTGGTCCATCCTTGAAGACAGCGCTGGTGCCCTTTGGGTTGGCACGGAAGACGGCTTCAATGGATTCGATCCGGTAACGGAACAGTTTGATCGCTACCAGCATGATCCCGATGATCCTTCCAGCCTCAGTCATGACACGGTTAGAGAGATTTTCGAGGATCGTTCCGGCAGCCTCTGGCTTAGCACGCCCGGTGGACTGAGCAAACTGGCTCGCGATAGGACACGGTTCACCCGCTATCTCCACGATACTTCCGATCCGCAATCGCTGAGTAGCAACGTTGTCACAGGGGTCTATCAAGACCGGGCAGGCAGGTTATGGGTAAGCACCTGGGGGGGCGGACTGAATCGGTTCGATCCGGAAACAGAGACCTTTACTCACTTCAGGCATGACCCCTCTGATCCATACAGTTTGGGCGCCGATACCGTCTTTGAGGTGTACGAGGATCAGCAGGGGATGTTCTGGGCAGCTACAGTTGCGGGAATTAGTTTCTTTGATGGTGGGGGAAAACCCTTCCAGCACTATCGCTCAATTTCTTACCTCCCAAATACCCTGAGCCACAATGTTGTGCGTGCCTTACACGCTGGCCAGTCGGGGGCCATCTGGGTTGGTACCGAGGGTGGTGGACTCGACAAGTTCGATCGCGACACAGAAGAATTCACCCATTATCGACATGACCCTGCCGATCCGGACAGCCTGAGCAATGATTCTGTACGGGCAATCTATGAAGACCGGAAAGGGCTGGTCTGGGTTGGAACAGAGGAAAGCGGGTTGAACCGATTCGATCCGGAAACAGAGCGCTTCTCCTCTTTCCACACGATCCCGCTGATCCACGCAGCATCGGAAAGGGTTCCATTATGGGAATCACTGAAGACCGGGAAGGTACACTCTGGATCAGCACCTGGGGAGGGGGGTTGAATGCGTTCGACCGTGAATTAGGGCAATTTACCCACTACCAGCACGATCCGGCCGATCCACAGTCATTGAGCCACAATCAGGTGATCAGTGTTCTTGAAGATCGGGCGGGTGAACTCTGGGTCGGCACTTTCGGCGGCTTGAACAAGTTTGATCGTGAAGCAAAGACCTTCACACGCTATCTACATGACGCCGCCGATCCACAGAGCCTGGGGCACGACTCGGTGACCTCCATGCACGAAGACGGAACAGGTACCCTTTGGATTGGCACTCTGGGGGGGCTTGACAGGTACGACGGCCAGAATGATCAGTTCACTCACTACACAACCGCCAACGGATTGCCAAGTGAAATTGTGTGGGGGATCCTGGAGGATGAACAGGGAAGGCTCTGGCTGAGCACGTCAAACGGGCTGTCCCGGTTCGATCCCCAGACGGAGAGTTTTAGCAATTATGACGTCAGTGATGGACTTCAAGGCAATACATTTCTGAATTTCTCATCGTACTCTCAAAGCCAAGACGGTAAGATGCTTTTTGGAGGCTCGAACGGGTTCAACGCTTTCTATCCGGATCAGATCGTGGATAATCTGTATCCCCCGCCTGTGCTGATTACGGATTTTCGGTTGGCAAACAAGCCGATGCCCATCGGTGCCGATTCGGTGCTGAAAAAAGCGATACTGGAGACCGATGCGCTCGTACTCTCCTACCGGGATCGGGTGTTGTCCTTCGAGTTTTCGGGTTTGAACTATCGAGCCCCGGAGCAGAACCGCTACAAGTACAAAATGGAAGGCTTTGAGGAGGAGTGGAACGAGGTGGACAGCGCCCGGCGCTTTGCTACTTACACCAACCTGGACCCGGGCAGCTATGTCTTTCGCGTGATCGGGTCGAACAATGATGATGTCTGGAATGAAGAAGGGGCCTCGATCAAGATCACCATCACCCCCCCCTGGTGGGAAACCACCTGGTTCCGTATTGGCCTGGGAGTATTGGTGATTGGCTTGCTAGTGGGTGCCTACGGCTGGCGGGTGAGAACCCTTCAAGCCAGAAGCCACGAACTTGAATTCCAGGTGGCGGAAAGAACCGAGGAACTGCAACTGGCCAAAGAAAGCGCCGAAGAGGCGAACCAGGCCAAGAGTACCTTTCTGGCCAGTATGAGCCACGAGCTGAGGACTCCCCTCAACGCCATTTTGGGCTTCACCCGGCTGATGTCTCGCGATGAGAACCTCAGCGCCCAACAAGTGGACCGGCTCAAGATCATCAATCGCAGCGGCGAACACCTGCTGAACATGGTCGGCGACATCCTGACCCTGTCCCGGATCGAGGCCGGGCGCGTTGGCCTGTCCGAGGAGACATTCGCTCTCCGGCAAACGCTGGAGGATTTTGATCGGACCTTCCGGTCCCGCGCAGAAGGCAAAGGCCTGCGCTTCCGCCTTGAACTGGCCGATGAGCTCCCCTCATACCTGCAGGGGGATGCCGGGAAACTGCGGCAGGTGCTGATCAACCTGCTGGACAATGCGGTCAAGTACACCCAGGAAGGAGGGGTGGATCTACGAGCCCGCACTGAAACGATGGACGACGCTCCGGGCAGGGTGATGCTCCATCTGGAAGTGGAAGATAGCGGTTCAGGGATCCCACCAGATAAGCTGGATGAGGTCTTTGAAGCCTTTGTCCGGGTTGAACATGCCCAGCAAACAGAGGCAGGGGCAGGGCTTGGTCTCTCAATCTCAAAGTCGTTGGTTGGCATGATGGGCGGCGAGATCGACGTCGAGAGTGAAGTGGGCCAGGGTACGCGCTTCAGGATCGATATCCCCATGCTCCTGGCGGATGGAGAAGCGATGACACCTGATGAACCCCCAGTGCCTGAGGTGGCCGGGCTGCAGCCCGGGCAACCGGATTGGCGGGTCCTGGTGGTCGATGACAACCGGGAAAACCTCCTGCTGCTGACCGGACTTCTGGAGCAAGCCGGCTTCTCGCTGCAGGAGGCGGAAGACGGGGCTGAGGCGGTGACCAAGTACCCAGCAGTGGCGTCCCCATCTCATCTGGATGGACGTGCGCATGCCGGCCATGGATGGCTACGAGGCCACCGAGAAGATCCGCGCCCTGCCGGGTGGGGACGAGGTCAGGATCGTGGCGGTGACCGCCAGCGTCATCGATGATCCGCAGCAGGTAACCCAGGCCACCGGTGTCGATGATGTCGTGCTCAAGCCCTTCCGGGACCAGGAGATCTTTGACGTCATGGCCCGAGAGCTGGGTGTTGAATATGTCTACAAGGATCGAACGGCAGCGCCGGTACAGCCCGAAGTACAGGAACTCAGTGCAGAGATGCTGGCGGGCCTACCCCCGGAGCTGCTGCAGAAGCTTGATCAGACCACGGCTCTAGCCGACCAGGAGGCGACCCTGGCGGTAATCAAGCATGTCGAAGGGCACGCGCCTGAAACAGGGGCAAGCCTGCGCGCCCTTGTGGAGAATTACCAGATGGGACGCATTCGCGCACTGTTGAAAGAAGTAGAGATGGACAATGGCAGCTAACCAAGAACTCTCGACCCCGGCTGCCGATATCCTGGTGGTCGATGATACCCGTGCCAGTTTGGGGATGCTGACCGAGATCCTGAAAAGAGAGGGCTACAAGACTCGCGCGGCTGAAGAACCTCAATTGGCCCTGGAAGCTGCTCTGACGCAACCGCCGAGCCTCATACTGCTGGATGTAAGGATGCCGGAGATGAGCGGCTTTGAACTCTGCCGGCGCTTGAAGCAGGATGAGCGCACCTGTGATGTCCCCGTCATCTTTGTAAGCGCGTTGGAGGACACGGAAGACAGAGTGCAAGGTTTCGAGGTTGGGGGCGTGGATTTCATCTCCAAACCGGTCCAGGAAGCAGAAGTGCTGGCCCGGGTGAAGACCCACCTGCAACTGCGCGTTGCGCAGTTGCACCTGGAGGAGCTGGTTGCCGAGAGCACGGCTGAGCTGGAAAAGCTGTTGGCCGAGCGTTCCGCGGCTTTGGACTCCGCTGAGCAACAGATTGGGACCCTGTTTCAGAATGCCCAACTGGGTATCGGGCTGACCAGTCCCGAAGGCGAGATCTTGTCGGTCAACAGGGCACTCTTGGACATGACAGGCTACACTGAAAAAGAGCTGCTGCACCGCAATGTCATCGATCTTTACCTGGAACCGGAACAACGAAGTGAGCTGGTTGCACGATTGCTGTCGTCCGGCGCAGTCCGGAATTTTGGCGCGAAAATCCTGCGTAAGGACGGCACTTTCCTCTATGCTGGCATGAATGTCAGCAAACTAACCCGTGAAGGGCGCGAGGTCTTGCTCGCCCTAGTTGAGGATGTGACCGAACGGGTAGAGGCACAGAAGCTCCTTGAGCAATCGGCTGCCCGGGCTGAACGGGATCGCCTGGCGCAGGACCTGCACGACTCGGTCAGCCAGGGGCTCTACTCTGCCGGCCTGATCGCCGAGACGCTGCCGGCCATTTGGGAAGAAGATCCTGAGGAAGGACGGCGAGGTCTGAGACAACTGGAGCGCTTGACCCAGGGCGCCTCCGCCGAGATGCGGGCGCTGCTCCTGGAGCTGCGTCCGTCAGCCCTGGTGGATCAGGAATTGCCCTTCCTACTGCGCCAATTGGCCATTGCCACCATGGCCCGGACGCAGACCGTCGTGACGATGACGGTGGTGGGCAACTGTGAGACCCCAGACGAGGTCAAAATTGCCCTGTACCGCATCGCCCAGGAGGCGCTCAACAACGTGGTCAAGCACGCTCAGGCCCGCCAGGCCCGGGGCAACCTGCAATGCCATGAAGCACGCGACGGGCCCAAGCTCAGCCTGCGCATCGACGACAATGGCATTGGCTTCGATACTGAGGCGAAACCGTCCCAGGGGTTGGGGCAGAGGACCATGCGCGAGCGGGCTGAGGGCATCAGCGCCACGCTGACCATCACCAGCCAGCCAGGCCAGGGCACCGAAGTATTGGCTGAGTGGTCGGCTTCCTGACAGAAGGAGAAGCAGGAGCGATCTCACACCAGGGGTTGAAGTTGTTACTACAGACCAAAGCTCCAGAGCCTGGTCAGAATCCTTTTACATACTCCAGGGAGATAGAAAGATGAGCAGAACACAGACAATCCGGGTCATGACTGTCGACGACCACGAGATCCTGCGCAGTGGCATCCGGTATTCGCTGCAGGCGCACAAAGACCTGGAACTGGTGGCTGAGGCTCGCAGCGGCGAGGAAGCCCTGCAGCTATGTGCCGAAGCCCAACCGGACGTGGTACTGATGGACATGTCTATGCCGGGCATGGATGGCGTGCAGGCGACGCAGGCCATCCGGGCAGCGTCTCCCCAGGTACAGGTACTGGTTCTGACCAGCTTCTTCGACAAGGACCTGGTGCAGCGGGCCATGCAGGCTGGGGCGGTCGGCTATCTGATCAAGGGGGGCTCCGCCAAAGAGCTCGCCGATGCCATCCGGATCGCCTACACCGGCCAGACCATCCTCTCCCAGGAGGCAGCCCAGGTCCTTATCCAGCCCGACGAAGCGCGGGCCGTTCTTGGCAGCGACCTGACAAAGCGCGAGCGGGAGGTTTTGGCGCTGCTAGCCAAGGGCATGTCCAACGCCGAGATCGCCCGCCAGCTGACCATCAGCGACTCCACGGCCAAGCACCACGTACGCGCCATCCTCTCCAAGCTGGGCGCCGCCAATCGTGCCGAGGCCGCAGCGCTGGCCCTGCAGCACGGCCTCATCGAGACATGACCTAGAAACCCATCATTTCGGTCTAGACCGAAATAGCCTCAAAGACCCTCCTTTTGCGCGATGCAAAGGGAGGGTCTTTTTAGTATACTGGGTTTCAGCCGTAGCGTACCCGAACATGATCTTTGCTAAAGAGAGGAGCAGCCAGTGCGAATCTTGATATCCGGGCGCCGGGCAGATACACGTTCAGCCCTGGAGCTATACCTGCAGCACAAGCCTAACCTGGATGTGGTAGCCGAGGCTGCCGACGCTCAGACGCTCCTGGCTCAGGCAAAGGCCAACAAGCCCGACGCTGTTCTGCTGGACTGGGACCTGTGTGATCGACCCCTAGAGCAGCTTGTCTCGACGCTGCGCCAGATTGAAAGCCGGCCGGACGTCATCCTCACCAACGCAGCACCTGGATCGAAGCAGGTCGCCATTGACGCCGGCGCCGGAACGTTTGTCGCCCGGGGCCACGATTCCAGAGACCTGTTGCTCGCTATCGAATCCGTACGAATACAGCGTGAGGAACAACGGGCTACTCGCCCACTGACGCCAGCGTGATGATCTTTGATAGCGGAGCAGACGCCTAGAATCGCGAGTGTCGGAATCGGGAGAGGAGATGGCAGAGGAGGTGATAGAACCGAGAAAATAGTCGGCAACCGGCACATTCTTGAATCGAAGCAGCAAGACCAAATAAGGGAGGAACAAAATGAGGAAAAGCGTAATCCTAGCAGCGGTACTTGTTGTCCTACTGGCACTGCCCCTGGCGGTCTATGCCCAAGAGCAGAAGGTCGAGGTCGAGGTTGCGACCAAGGAGTTTGTGGAGGCGGTCAACAAGGGCGAGGCGGCTGCGGCAGCCGAAATGGTGTCTGAGGAAGCGGTGGCCGTGGTGCCCGTTGCGATGACCGAGTCAGGGGGAGCGGAGGGCGAAGATCCCGCGGCAGAGCAGCAGGCTGTTGGCAAGGCGGAGGTCGAAGCCTGGATCGAGGGCCTGACGGCGGTGAATGCTAACGTCGCCTTGGGTGCGTGCGCCGTCGAGGGTGAGACGGCTACCTGCGAGGCCAGTTTCGCCTCCGACGCCTTGACAGCCAAGGGCGTCGACATGATCGAGGGCGAGCTGGTGGTCGTGGTGAATGCGGAAGGCATGATCGAATCCTACAGCTTTGTGGCATCAGCGGACTCGGTGGCCAAGCTCCAGGCAGCAGGAGCGGCTGTTGCAACGCCTGAGACGATAGGAGTGACGGGCGGTGGCAGCTTGCCCCCGAATGCCCTGGCCATGGTCCTGGGCGGGTTGATGGTCGCCGGTGGGCTGGGCGTGCAGGCTCTGAAGCGCCGCGGTCGCTGAGGTCTAGCGTCCTGAGAAGGCAAGTGATGGGTTCGAGACGAGGAGCCTGGCGAGAGCTTGCCGGGCTCCTGGTTTCTTGTGCTGGCAAGTGTCTTGTGAAAAGATTGAGGGGTCCTCATGCTACACGATCTCATCGTGATGACGTTTGACAGCGAGGTAGACGCGTCCAAGGCCCAAGGGGGCCTTGAGATCATGCGCGACAGCCAGATGCTTGGCGCCTTGAACGCGATTATGGTCACGAGAGACAGGGCGGGAAAGGTGATCGTCCACCAGCAATCGGCAGTGCCCGCTCAGCCTCCCAGCCCAGGCAGCCAGGTACCGGGCATACTGGCGGGCGCGGTCTCGGCCAAGCAGCCGGAAGAGGGAGCGCAGCAGCTAGTCGATGCTGGTCTGGATGGGCGTTTTGTGACGGAAGTGTCGTCGGCACTGGGCCCCGGCAGCTCGATGCTCATCAACTATGTCCGCCGAGACAGTTTGGTTGACACCCAACGGCTGCTGGACGCCCTCGGCCAATACAGAGGTACGCTGTACCACACCACCGTTCCCACGGAAGTAGAGGAAGTAATTCTGAAACAGGCGGAGTACGAATAGACACGCTATAGGAGGCGAAAATCTGTCCGGCGATGCCATCCAGGATGCCGAAGCCGAGATGCGCCGGGCCATGGCTCGCCAATGAGATTGGCACAGCAGTAGTTATGGACCGCATACAAGGAGCATGCCAATGGAACAACGTTCATTCTCAGACAGTTGCTTGCCTTGATTAGTTAACATAAAGGAGAAGAAATGGAAACAGAAATTCGTAATCTTGATGTTGATGTGTTCTGGTCGATGCGAAGCCCGTACTGCTATATCTCGCTCGACCGTTGTCTCGAAATCCAGAGGAAATACCATCTCAATCTGAACTTAAAGATCGCCTATCCCATCGCGATCAAGGACCCGAGCTGGTTCGAGGCCGCCAAGGCGATGAAGTACCGACTTCCGTATCAGAACGTCGACATTTTCCGGACGGCTGCCTTCCATGGTGTGCAGATGGTGTATCCGACTCCGGATCCGGTCGCGCAAAAGCCCGCCAAGGACAGCCCCTATGGCGAGATCCTGCCCTTTGGTGGTCTGGGCGGCGACAAGAACACGATGAGCAGCCAGATATCGAGATGCTTGTTCGCACCGCCGTCGGCGCCGAACGGATGGGAAAGGGCTGGGAGTACCTCAGCGAGGTTATGCGGTTGGTCTGGAACGGCCAGAAGGTGCCGTGGAACGCCAACGACTACGCACACGTGCGCAACGCCATCGAGGCGGCTGGGATCGATGCCGATTCGCTCATCGACGATGTGAAGGCGAACCCGGACAAGTACGACGAGATGGTCCAGGAGAACATGGATCTCCAGCTCACAAATGACAGTCGGCACGCAGGTGTTCCCTGCTTCGTCTTCCGAGGGGAACCGTTCTTCGGGCAGGACCGGATGGACATGCTTGTTTGGCGTTTGAAGCAGTATGGTTTGGCGGAAAGGGCGGACTATGAGCCAAGTCTTCGTTCTATTCCGCACCCCCTGTAGTCCAGCTCGGGGGTGTTGGTGATTGAGCCAGCTTTTGAGCGTGACAGACTTGAGCAGAACGGGCTGACGACGCAGCCGGATCCGAGAGCGCCGTTTACCACAAGGCCGCTGCGCTGGCCTGCTGCGGACTAGGGACAGGAAGTGTGGATCACCCAGGAAAGGCTTGACGGTGCGAAATCATACAGGCTACACGTGCCTGCAAACCCACCGGCTGAGCAACTCTGGTCTGTCGCCGTACAGCTGGGACACCCGTACGCTGATAGACAATGAGCAGAAGCGCTCTGCCCAGACCTCGTGACAGGATCTCATGATGGATCCGGACGGCTCGGTGGACCTGTACTACGGACCAACCCCACCCAAGGGCAAGGAGAAGAACTGGGTCCAGACCCTTCCCGTTCAGGGGTGGTGGGTCTACCTACGGTTCTACGCTCCAACCGAAGTCTACTTCGACAAGAGCTGGGCTATGCTGGACTTTGAGAAGGCTGAAAATTAGAAAGGAATAAGAGATCATAATGGCTCCTGCACCGGCGGCGGCAGCACCCGCCCAGGAAGATGTGATCTCGCAGCTTGAGCGCCTCGGCGCGCTCAAGGCCCAGGGGATCCTGACCGAAGAAGGGTTTGCGACCCAAAAGGCAAAGTTGCTGGGGATGTAATCACCAGACAAGTTCGCACCGGGCCAGGCTGCGGTCTGCCCCGGCGTGTTTGATGGGTACGCCGCCCAGAGAGAGGTACCGGCTGATGGATAGACTTACTCAGTTGCAGTCCCTGGAGACGGAGATCCGAGTTGCAGTCGTTGGCATCGGCTCGATCGGAAATGGGCTTGTCTTTCAATCTACTATAACGCCTGGCATACGCACTGTGGCGGTGGCAGATACGAGGATTCAGCTAGCCATCCACTGTGCAGAGTGGCTGAATCTGGCCTATGATGTGGTGCATGATCTGGGGGCGCTGCATGACACCATCCGCCGCGGCAGGCTGGCTGTCTGTGAGAGTGGCATTCTCCTGGCCCAGAGCGAGTGCGTCGACGTTTACCTCGAAGCGACCAATTCCATTCCGGCCGGCGGCGAGCATGCCCTGACGGCTTTGGAGCATGGCCAGCACGTGGTGATGATGAACTATGAGGCGGACCTGATGTTCGGTCCGCTCCTACTATCTGAGGCGCGAAAGCGCGGTCTGGTGTATACCGGCTGCGATGGCGATCAGCCATCGGTGGTGAAGAGATTGATAGACGATCTCTGTTTCTGGGGCTTCGACCTGGTCATGGCGGGTAGCATCAAAGGCTACCTGGACCGCTATGCCAATCCCACCTCGATCATCCCCGAAGCTGACAAGCGCGACCTCGACTATCAGATGTGTACGTCATACACCGACGGAACCAAGCTCTGCGTCGAGATGGCGGTTGTGGCCAATGCCCTGGGGCTTCGGACGGCTGTACCGGGCATGCATGGGCCCAGGTGTGGTCATGTGGGTGATGTGTTTGAGCACTTTGATCTTGGCTCTCTGTGGAACAACGGAGGAGCGGTCGTGGACTATGTGCTTGGGGCGCAGCCAACGGGAGGGGTGTTTGCTATCGGCTATACGGAGCACGAATTCCAGCAATTCACCATGGATTGGTTTCCGCCCAAGATGGGGCCAGGACCGTTCTCATCTTTTTTACCGGCCCTATCACCTGGGCCACATCGAGGCCATGGCCTGTATCGTCGACGCGGCTCTCGAAGGCCAGGCTGTCATCCAGCCGAGCGCCGGCTTTCAGACGAATGTCTACGCCTACGCCAAGAAAGACCTGCGGCAAG
This sequence comes from uncultured Chloroflexia bacterium, assembly GCA_963783445.1. GTDB lineage: Bacteria > Chloroflexota > Anaerolineae > JAAYZQ01 > JAAYZQ01 > CAWANP01. The sequence continues at coordinate 52,943 of CAWANP010000009.1, forward strand.
GGACACTGCTGGACGGGGTGGGTGGTCATGCCTGCTACGGACTGATCGAAAACTGTGCGGACCAGGGCCAGCAGCCCGGCTTGCCCATCTGTCTGGCCAACGACGTCGTGTTGAACCGGGATGTGCCGAAGGATGCCAAAATCATTCTATCGGACGTGACCAATGACCCCCATCGATTCGACTATGCCCTACACACCAAAGCGCAGGAGCTAATGAATGCTGAACTCTGATGGTCTGCGCAGTGCCCGAATCTCCCAGTGTCCAATCCTGAGAGCTCATGAGCACAGCGTGTGAGAAGCATGTACAATTCCTTGGTGACGGTTGATGATAGACTCCCTGGCTAGCTTTCTCGCTGACCTGAACCTCTGGGTGGTCGTCCTCGCCTGGTGTGCGATCGGGATGCTCGAAAAGTGGGCGATCTTCCATACTAGCCAGCGGAAGGGCAAAGCCATTATCCACGATCTACCCTGGTTGACGCCAGAGCGCAAGGAATGGATGTTGAACACGTCCGAGCGCTTGGGCTCAAGCGTACTTCTGTTGGCATCTATCCCTCTGTTTGGTCAGATCTTGACGGCAATAGCCGGCGCCGGCAAGGCCGGGCGGGCGGGTTTTTGTGCTTTGGGTCGGCATCAGCTACCTCGTCAGGAACTGGCTCATCGTGATACTCTCGGGCGAGATAGTCAACACATTCCTATGATGGAGCCTTGTATGGAGCAGCTACAGAGAATTGAGCACATTGTCATCCTGATGTTGGAGAACCGGTCTTTCGATCAGATGCTGGGTTTCCTATCCCTGCCGGAGTCAGCCGGGGGACGTGGCCGGACCGATGTCGATGGTCTGACGGGCGCGGCCGACCAGTCCAACGTATACGAAGGACGTACGTACAGACCGCAGCCGCTGCACGAGTACTTTAGCTTTCCCTGGGACCCGCCACACCACTATGAGAACGTGGCCAACCAGATCGCCGATAACAACGGTGGCTTCGTGAGGGAATTTGTGGAGCACCATCACCAACTATACAAGCACCTTCCCCTTGAGGACGCGGGCTTGGTGATGGGTTATCACACAGCCGACCATGTGCCGGTTTTCGATGCGCTGGCCCGGCAATTCTGCGTGTGCGACCGTTGGTTCAGCGCCCTGCCCGGGCCGACCTTCCCCAATCGCCACTATGCGCTGGCCGGGACATCGGGCGGATTGACCGAGGACGATGACCTGCTGCGCCATGAGCTGCCGGGCCTAAGGACGGTCTTCGAATTCTTGCCCGAAGGAGCGTGGGCGTCCTATTATCACGACATATCCTCCTGTGGCTGATTGAGAGGTACCGGCACCATCCCTTGACCACCGGAGGCACACACCGGTTTCGCGCCTTCCGCAGGCACGCCAGAAGGGAAGCTTGCCGGCTGTTAGCTGGCTCGATCCCCACTACGCCGTCAAGACGCTGAAAGGGAACGACGATCACCCACCCTCCGACATTCGCAAGGGACAAAGGTTGGTCGCCGAGGTCTACAACCTGTTGGTGGAAAGCCCTGTCTGGGACAGGACGCTGTTGGTGATCACCTACGACGAGCACGGCGGATTCTACGATCACGTCGTTCCGCCCCAGGCAGAGGATGACTTTTCGCAGTTGGCGCGCCATGGTGTGCGCGTCCCGGCCATCATCGTCTCCCCCTGGGTGGCCGCGCAGTCGGTATCTCACACCCTATTTGATCACACGTCGATCATCAAGACGATCCTGCTGCGGTTCGGTCGCCGGCCTGACGGGAGCATACCTTCCATGGGCGCTCGCACCGACGCTGCCACCGACCTGAGCGGCCTGTTGACCGAAGACAGGCCCAGACCCTGCGAGCCCATTCAACATGATGTCCTCGACCCTGTATTTCGCTTCCACGATCGCGGTGACCCGCACGAGGACTGGAAGTTACGGAAGCTCATGGGCAGCGTGCATGAGCACGTCCACGAAATCGCTTCTAAAGCATAAGCATCCGCGCCGGCGAGAGGCCACACGCGCACCGGTGGGCGTCATGGGCTGGGCGGGGCGCATCTCGGACAGCGCCGACAAGTAGAAGTCCTGGCTACTGTTGAGATCCGGTTTGACCAGCTATTTGAGATTAAGGACGGTCATGCATCATGAGACACGGACTTGCTTTGAAGCTAGCCTTGGTATTAGGGCTCCTGCTGTTCAGTCTGGTGCTGGTAGCCTGTGGTACGGCGCCGCCAGCGCCAGACGTACCTGCCACCGCGCCGGTCACAACGGCAACGGCCCCCAGTACAGATGCAGCCGCGGGGCCGATGGCGCCAGGAACGCCTGTAGCCAACGCCGAGGAGAGTGCAGATAGGACAGCAGAGCAGGTCGCCGAGGCTGCCGCCAGCAGGACCCCAGAGCCCACCCGGGCAGCCGGTCCGGTTGAAAGGCAGGTCGATCAGCTGGCTGCGGAGACCGGCCTGCAGGACAAGTCATTCCTGGGGCTCACCGTCGAGGATTGGATCAACCTGGCCATCTCAGCCCTACTTGTTGTGTTGGTCTACCTGGTGGGCGTCCGCTTGCTCTTTGGCCTGCTCAGGCGGGTCGCTGATCGAACCTCGTCCAAATTCGACGATGCCTTCCTAGACACGATCGGACGAGAACTCAGAGGGCTGGTGCTCCTCCTCGTCGCCCACTATGCCCTTCTTCGCCTGGACTTTTGGGGTCATGGGGTCAGGACCGCAATCAATGACATCTTGTTTGTACTGGGCATCATCGTCCTTGTGGTTATCAGCCTGAAACTGATCAATTTTGCCGTCAAGTGGTACCAGGACAACCTTGAGTCGGAAAAGGACAGAAAAAGGCTCGATACGATCATCGCGGTGGTTGAGCGCATGGGCTACGTCCTGGTGATCATCATCGGGTTGAGCATTGGCCTGAGCCACTTTGGCATCGATGTCACCACCCTGTCTGTGACCCTGGTTATCGTCGGAGCCGTCATCGTCTTGGGCGCCAGAGACGTCATCGCTGACGCTATCAGCGGCTTCATCATCCTGATGGACCAGCCATTCCGGGTTGGCGATGTCGTCGAAATCGAAGACCTGGGCATGTGGGGCGACGTGATCGACATCGGGGCCCGAACCACGTGCATCCGCAGCCGCGACAATCGAACCGTGATCGTTCCCAACTCCAAGATCAGCGCCAGCCGGGTAATCAACTACACATTTCCTGATCCTAGATACCGAGTCCACAGCGAGATCGGCGTGGCCTATGGCTCAGATTTTGACCAGGTACGGCGCATCACCGAGGCTGCCGTGCGAAGCGTTGAGGGCGTGTTGCCTGACAAGCCGGTGGACTTGCATTTTCATGAGTTTGGCGATTCATCGAGGTTGATGCGGGTACGCTGGTGGATCGATGACATGCACAAGGAGAGGCATATTGTCGATTGTGTGCATGAAGCGCTCGAGATCGCGTTCGACAAAGCGGGCATTGACATGCCGTTGACGACGCAGAGCGTGATTGTCCAAGTGGACCCCAAGACGATCGAACCTATCTCGTCGCTGCGCCTGGACTCCAATCCAACCGAAGACTAGGCGCCAGCACTATCTGCGGCGGTCCAACCCATGTGAGTGAAGATCCAATCTCTCATATCGAACCCTCGCGGGAGTTGTCCCACCCCCCTGTCGACGAGCGGCATTGGCCGCCTGCCCGGGTTCCCCAGCCATCCAGATAGCTTGTCGGTAGCATCCAGGCTATGGTATAATGACCTCAATCGATGGAAGAGGTCTGACAGTGGAAGCGGAAACAGCCAATATCCTGGTGATCGACGATGAAGTGGGGATGCGCGAAGGCTGCCGGCGAGCCTTGGCGTCCTACAGCTATCGTGTGGAAACGGCCGAACATGGCGCCGAAGGCCTGCGCAAGCTGCGCGAGGCGCCGTTCGACCTGGTTCTTGTGGATGCCATGATGCCCGGCATGAGTGGGATTGAGCTTCTGGAGCGCATCCACGAGCAGGACCCTGACCTGGTGTGCGTCATGATCACCGGCTATGCCACCGTGGACCTGGCCGCTCAGGCCATGAAACATGGAGCCCACGATTTTTTGCCCAAACCCTTCACCTCGGATGAGCTGCTTGCAGTCGTTCAGCGTGGCCTGGCCGAGAGGCAACGACGCATCCAGCTCAAGCAGCAGGAGGTACAGCAGGACGAGTTCCAGCAGCTTGAACGCGCCCGCCAAGAGATGGCCAAGCTAGATGCCATTCAAAGCCGCTTCATGCTGGTCATCGCCCACGAACTCCGCAACCCGGCCGGTGTGATCAAGAACTATATGCAACTGATGCGGGCAGGCTACGTCGACGAAGACGAATGGGACGAGTACCTGGAAAAGCTGGACCTGAGAGCCAGCCAATTGTTGAACATGCTCGACGACATCCTCGAGTTGGCGTATTTGAAGGAGATTCACGGGCCCACAAAGACCAAGCCCGTGGCAGTGGCTGATGTCCTGGAAGAGGTAGTCAAGCAGGTGCAGCCGGCTGCCGACGACAAGGGATTGGAACTGGTGGTGCGGACCCGCGGCAGGCCCACCATGCTTGCCCAGCCTGCCCACCTCCAGTCCCTGTGGACCAACCTGATCAACAATGCCATACAGTACACGCCCTCGGGGTACGTCAAGGTTACACTTTTGGAAAGAGGCGGCGTGATCGTGAGCAAGGTTGCTGATACCGGCATCGGCGTATCTACCGAGGAATTGGGTCGCATCTTTCAAGAGTTCTATCGCTCGGAAGCTGCTCAAAACCAGGTACAACTGGGCACAGGGCTGGGGCTTCCCATCGTGAGCCAGATTGTGAAAACCTATCAGGGTACCATTCAGGTCGACTCGACGCCCGGTCAAGGCAGCACATTCACCGTCTGCCTGCCGGCAGGAGCAGACGGCCAGGCATAAGGCAAAGCGCCAACAGGCAACCATGTCAGACATCCAGCTACGGGAGTACACGGCAAGGATAGGCGATCTGATAGCGGGAGGGCGGCAGGATGAAGCGATTGCTCACTGCCGCCACATCCTGTACTTATACCCGCGGCATGGCCAGACGTACCGGCTCCTGGGAGAAGCCTGCCTGGGCAAAGAGATGTACGGCGACGCGCGCGACTTTTTTCAGCGGGCATTGAGTGCTGATCCGGAGGACGCTGGAGCCTGGCTGGGACTGGGCCGCGCCTACGGCCAGGACGGCATGCCAGCGGAGGCCCTATGGGCGGTGGAAAACGCTTTCGAACTGGAGCCTGGCAATGGGCAGGCTCGGCAGGAACTTGATCGCGCGCACAGCCTGCTCGACAGGGGCCGAGCTGACGAGGCCCAGGAACCCAGGGAAAAAGCCCGTCTGAGGCTAACGAGGGGCGCTTTGGGACGCCTGTACATGCGCGGCGGCCTGTACGACAAAGCCATCGACGAGCTGCAGGCCGCCCTACTATCTGACGCCAGCAGGCCGGTCACCCATATTGCCCTGGCGGAAGCCCTATGGCGCGACGGGCGAGACCTGGAGGCGGCCAACGTCTGTCTGGAGATCCTCAAAACCATCCCGAACTGCCTGAAGGCAAATCTGATCCTCGGTACGATTTGGCTGCGTGGCGGAAACCCGCGCCCCGCACAGGCCAGGCTGGACGTTGCCCGGGCACTGGATCCTGAAAACCTGATGGCCCAGGAGATGATGGGCCAGGAATCTCCGCTGCCTGCGGCGGAGGCCCTGGTCCCGGTACCAGAGAGCAGCGAGGCTGCACCGGCGCCCACCCTGGCAGCATCCGACGCGCAGGCCGCAGCGGAGGATGTTCCAATCTGGGTGCGCGAGCTAGAACAACTGGAAGAAGATGCCACTGCGCCAACCACCGGTGGCGTGGCACAGGGGATACCGCTGGCGGATACTGGCTAGCCCCCGGTGGACAAGGCGATAGAAGCAGCGACATCTGTGATTCGGCGGCTCGGCATCCAGATTCAAGGCCTGATGCCACGTCGTATTGCGGGTGCCCAAACCAAATCAAGGAGTTCACATGGAACGCACATTGGTCCTTATCAAGCCGGATGGTGTACAACGGGGACTTGTCGGCCCCATCCTGACCCGCCTCGAACGCCGCGGTCTGCGATTTGCTGGGCTGAAGCTCATGCAGATCACACCCGAACTGGCCGCCAAGCATTATGGCATCCACAAAGACAAGCCCTTCTACCCGACGCTGATCGAGTTCATCACCAGCGGACCCGTGGTCGCGGCGGTCATTGAGGGGGAGGACGCCATCGAAATCGTGCGCAATACGATGGGAGCCACAAATCCGGCCCAGGCTGAGCCAGGCACCATCCGCGCCGATTTTGGCCTGGAGATCGGCCGCAACCTGGTCCACGGATCCGACGGGCCGGATACGGCGGCCACCGAAGTGCCTCTTTTCTTCACCGATGATGAGATCCTGAGCTACGAGCGCGCCGTCGACGGCTGGATCAAAGAGTAAGCACTTGCGAGTTTCCCCCACCAAAGGGTGGGGGAAACTCGATTCTGACCAGGGACAGACCGCACAAGCCATCCTTCGAAAAGTCCAGAACGGCTTGTACGCGTATCACAGACGTGGGGTTGGGGGCTCCTAGGGTGCGGCAAACTCCACAATGGCCATGCCCAGCCCGTCCACCGTCACCGGCACCTGAATGTCGGCGCCTTCCGGCTGCAGGTAGTAGGTACTGGGCCACAGCCCGCCAAACTCACAGGCATCGGGTCCATATTCGGGCTTGGTGCCGGTCGTGCAAGTAGCGCGCCAGCCTCCGCCACCGGTGATTTGTACTGGCACCCCGCTCCAGTTGAGCACGCGCACGACGATCACCGACGAGACCCCAGTACGCCCCAGCCCTTCCCCACTGCTGTTGCTGGCCACCCAACCCCGCCAACGCGGTCCTTCTGGGGTAGAAGTTGGCTGATAGACCGCCTGGGGGCCGGCCGTTGGGATCTGGGTAGGCGCTCCACCAGCGATAGGGGTGGCCGTAGGTTGAACCGGAGGGAGGGCCGGCAGTGGACGGGGCTCGGAAACTTTGTCGAACCGCACCAGCGCCCAGCCCCACCCATCCATGGTGACCTCGGCGCTGGTACCGAGCCCCTTGGGCGTGATGGTGTAGATCCCGGCCCGCAGCGCGCCGAACTCACAGGCATCAGGGCCGTACTCTGGTTTGTATCCGGTCTGGCAGGTAGTGCTCCAGTTGACTGACTTTATCTCAACCTCGTGCCACGGCCGGCCCGCTACCACCACGGCGATGGCCGAGTTGACGTGCTCAGTCGGCTCGGCGCCGCTGGTGTTCTCGGCCACCGAGCCGGCCCAATGGGACTCGGTCTTGCCAACCGGATAGAACTCGACCAGCACAAAGTCACCCGGTTCCACCTTCACGTCCAGGTGTGTTCCGAGATCCCACGGGATGATACGATAGATCCCGGACTGCAATGCGCCAAACTCGCAGGCATCGGGGCCATGTTCCGGCTTGGTACCCGTTTTTTGGAGGGCGCCCCAGTCCCCTGATCGGATCTCAACCGGCTGGCCCGCAGGCCGGCCAATGACGCGCACGGCGATGGTGGCCCAGTGAACACCAGAGGGATTCTTCTCATGGCGCACGACGCGGCCATACCAGATCTGTGCAGGCTGCGGTTGGTGGGCTGGTGCAGGTGGTTGGGGCGTGGCCGTAGCCGGTTGCGGTGTAGCCCATACCTGGACGCGAGGCGTGGTCGTGGGCAGGCGGGGTGTGGCCGTGGGTGTTGGGACGCAGGGGCTCTGGACAAAGTTCACCCGCGTATAGTTCTTGCCATCCAGCCAGATCTCAAAAACGATGCCCAATCCTTGAGGCTCGATGAAATAGATCCCTTGGCTCAACGGGGCAAACTCGGCCACAAAGGGGCCATATTCCGGCTTGGTACTGGTAAAGCCCACCGTATTAAAGTCCCCTCGCGAGCGGACTTTCACGGGAAGCCACGACTTGCCCCAGACCGACACCCGCAGCACGCTGCCACTCAGGCTTACGTCGGTCCGCTGCTCGGTGATTGTCGCTTTCCAGCAACCGGCAGCCTGGACACCGGGCTGCTGGCCACCCAAGCTCCCTATAAGCTGGCTGGCTAGAACCGCGAATGCAGCCAAAGCCAGCCAACCCCACCTGAAGGATCTCTTGGCTCGGACCACATTGTCACCTCCTCTCTTCCTACTGCGCAACCTACTGGCTCTTGATGCGCATGTAATAGAGCGCCGACTCCAGGTACTCCTTGGGCGTCATCTTGAAGGGGAACATGCGGTTCTTGATGGCCCACCCCTTCCACAGCTTGTAGACCAGCCAGAAAAGCTGGTTGGAGGGCAGCGGATCACCCGGCGGATCACGGGCAGCAGCCAGGGGAATTCGACCCCCAGGGCAAAGAGCTTTTGCAGGTTTTCGATCTGCCGCTTCTCCGCCTCACTGCCGAACTTGATGACCGTATCATCGCTGACCGAGCCTGACAGATCATCAAAGGAACCCATCATCCAGCCATGCTCGTAAGCCCACTCGCCCAGCGCTGTTTTGGGATAGGGCTGGAAGAGAAAGACGTTGGCATAGGCTGGCCGGCACTGGGCGTTGAGTTCCAGCGTCTCAAAATCGGTCTCCAGGGTGCCGGTGGGCAGGCCCAGCATGTTGTTGGTCATGAAGGTGATGTCGTGCCGCCGCAGGATCTCCGCCGCGCCCAGGATCTGCTCGCGGCTCATGTTGCGGTTCAGGACCGCGTTGCGCAGTCGATCGTTGCCCGCTTCCAACCCAAAGCTGACCGACACACAGCCAGCATCCTTAAAGAGCGCGATCTTTTCGTCGGTCACCAGGTTGGCCCGCACCTGGCACCAGAAGGGCAGGCCAATCTCGGCCTTGTAGCGGGTCATGAACTCGTTCAGCCACTTGTCCTGCAGGATAAAGGTGTCGTCCATAAACAGGACAAAGCGTACGTCGTATTGCGACGTGACCTCTTGCGAGTTCGCGGATGACATTGTCCGGGCTGCGGCGGCGGAAGCGGCGCCCCTGGCCCTCGTACAGGTCCGAGTAGGCCTTGTTGAAGCAGAATGCACAGTCGTAGGGACAGCCCCGCCCGGTGATAAACGGCTTGATCTTGGTCAGGCGGCTCTGCTCGTGGGCAGCGTAGAGCAGATCCCGGTCAGAGAAGGGCAGCTCGTCCAGCTCCTCGCCGGTCAGCAGCGGGCGGAGTGGATTGCGCACGATCTCGCCGTTGAGCTTGAACCACCAATTGGGGATGGCAGGATCGGGCAGGTACACCCCGGGGCGCCATCCGCCTTGTGCTCCAGGGCGTTCATCAGATCCAGGGTGGCATATTCACCCTCGCCGATGCACAGCCCATCGACGCCCTCCCGCTCGATCATCTCTGGGAAAAAGGTGGGTGCGGCCCGCCAAAGATCGAGAAGACACCCGGCAGCTGGGCGCGAATGCGCTGGTTCAGCTCCAGGTACCAGGTGTGCGGTCCGGTATAGACGGTATAGCCCACCACGTCAGGGCTGCAGCCGCAGCGCGGCCTCGACCGGGTCCTCCTCGCTGGCCACCACCAGGCTGACCTGGTGCCCTGCCTGCTTTAGCACGCTGCTGATGAGCAGGATGCCCTGGGGCTCGTTGTCGATCTTCTTTGACGATAAATAGCAGGTGCAATGTAAAAGTCTCCTAGTTCCAGGACTGGATGCGGACAAAGATCTGCAGCGCAAGGCTTAACTTGGGACACCGGCGGGGCATGGTACCCCACCCGTCACGATTTGATGCGCATGAAATGCCATGCCGTCTCTACCATCTCCCGCAGGCTAAGCTTGACAGGATGGACCCGGTTCTTGATGGCCCAACCCTTCCAGCCTTTGTTCAGCAGCCAGAACAGCGGATTGTCCGGCACTTTCATCAGCCTTTTGATGAGGGGCACCAGCCAGGGCCACTCGACACCGATGGCAAAGAAACGCTGCAGGACCACCAGTCCGCGCTTGTGTGCCTCGTCGAACTCCAGCACCGAGTGATCCCAGGCCACCTCGCCGATGTCGTCAAAGGTACCCACCATCCAGTCTTGCTCGCGGGTGAACTCGCCCAAGCTCGGTGCGGGGATAGGGTTGGAAGATAAAGACGTGGGCGTAGGCGGGCCGGGCCTGGACGTTTAGCTCCAAGCGTCTCGAGATCATCCTCCAGAGTGCTGGTGGGCAGGCCGATCATGTTGGTCGTCGTAAGGGTTAGCCCGCCGTCCCGGATGAGGTGCGACGCCTCCAGGATCTGCTCCTTGCTCATGCGCCGTTTCAGGAGGCCATTGCGGATGCTGGTCGTTGGCGGCTTCAATGCCCATGCTCACGCAGTGGCAGCCGGCCTCCTTCAACAGGAGCACCTGCTCGGCCGTTACCAGGTTGGCGCGCGTGTTGCAGAAGAAGGGTAAAGGGTGCCCATCCTGCCGGACCTGGCGCGGGTATTTCTCGGCAAACTCGGCCAGCCACTCCTTGGAGAGCACAAAGGTGTCATCCACAAAGACCACAAACTCCAGGGGATAGTGGTCCCGGACCCAGAGAACCTCCTCGATGACATTGTCCACGCTCCGCTGGCGAAAGCGCTGTCCCTTGCCGCGATAGATCTCGGACAGGGCATGGTTAAAGCAATAGCTGCAATTGTAGGGACAGCCACGCCCGGTGAGAAAGTGCTTGATCTTGCCCTTGGCAGCGATGGGATCTCGCTCGTAGACCAGCGCCCGGTCGGGGAAGGGCAGGCTATCCAGGTCTTCCACGTAGGGCCGTACGGGGTTGGTCACCACGTCGCCGTTCTGCTGGAAGGACCAGTTGGCCAGGCCCAGCACGGCCTCAGCGCCACCCCCGGCCAGGCCATTGACCAGATCGACCATGGCCTCCTCGCCCTCGCCCCGGCAGATGGCATCTACGCCGGGTTCCTGGGCCATCTCGGGGAAAAAGGTAGGGTGCGGTCCGCCAAAAACAGCAAAGACGTCACGACCCGACTGCCGCAGCATCTCGGCCTTGAGCCGCTGGTTCACGTCAAAATAGTAGCGCTGCGAGCCGGTGATAACCGAGTAGGCCGCCACATCAGGCTGGAACTCACGGGCGACCGCGACCGGGTCTTGGTGCATGCCCACGGCCAGCTCCACCTGGTGGCCTGCTGCTTTCAGAGCGCTGGACAGGTGCATGATGCCCTGGGGCTCATAGTCGGTCTGCTGAGCGACAAACAGTACGCGCAAGATCATATCCCCTGAGAAAATAAGGTCGCCCCACCGAGGCGGAGCGACCCTGCGACCAGCTTCAGTCTACCACAGGACAGCTCCCTTGACAAATCGGACCGCTCAGGTCAACATCCTTGTCCGCAACCCACCCGGCGATCAGGCTACCATTCAATGACAGACATCATAGCCGGATGATCGGATTGCGGGCTGGGCAGGTACTCGGAAGCGGCCACGCTCGTCCCCGGCGATACAAAGATGTGGTCGATCCTGGCGGCCGGATCGATTCCCTGTCCATCATTGCCCTGCGGCCACCTGAGCAGCCAAGAATCATCCAGTACGGCGGTCGTCAGCCGGTACTGGTCGGTATCCGGCCGGAAGTTAAAGTCTCCCATGAGAATCAGATTCTCCCTGCCCGGCAAGGTTTGCAGGATCGCTTCCTGCTGCACCATAGGCCCACCATTGCCCAGGTGAGTCACAAGCACGTCAAAGGTCCTGGCCCCGACTGTCACTTGCGCCTCGATGGTCGCCGTCTGTTCTCCCTCGCTGTACATATAAAAGGTGCTGGGATTCTCGATGGGAACCTTGGAGAGCAAGGCGATGCCAAAGGTCCCCGGCACCGTCTTGGGGCCATAGTAGGAGTACAGGTCCAACCCATCGGCAAAGTACCGCACCACGTCGCGGTTTCCCCCGGCGATGCGGCTGGTGTCGGACTCCTGCAGCCCGATTACGTCGGCATCTACCTCTCGAAGCAGATCAAGCTGACCCTCATAGTTTCTGAGACCGGCCTCGCTGTACCCTTGCTGGATGTTGTAGGTCAGTACCTTCAGGGTATGCTGCTGGGCCGGCTGAGGGGCCGGGCTGCCGGCGCTGAGTACAGCGCCGGCAACGGTAAGCACGGCGACAAGTACAACCACACCAGAGAATGCCCTGCCCAGCTTCAGCCCGGCCGCCGCCCGGGCGAGATCGAAGGTACGCCTGCCCACCAGCAGCACCGGCAGTGTCAGGGCGAGACCGCCCAGCAAAAAGACGAACCAGAATTTGTCCCTGAAAAAGGGACCCACTACCGGGATATAGTCATAGACAGTGGTGAATACCTGGGCAAAGATCATGAACAGAAGATAGAGGGAAGCCAGGCTGAACCCCCCACCAAGGGCCCGCAAAGAGGGCTTGCTGGCGACCAGTTCCTGAACAAACAGGATCAAGTCGATGAGAATCACGGGGAATAGAACCAGCATGAGGAACAGGGGGATATAGTGCAAGGGCGTCACGGCAGGCTCTGCCAACGGATAGGCGCCGGCAGCAGCCGGGAACCTGATCTGATGGGCAAGAATGGCCAGCACCATGGAAAGCACAAAGAGAATGTTCCACAGCAGGACCTTTGCCGGCGTCAGCGCGGCCAACAGGCCGGGTCTCGATGCCAGCAAGAGAGCGAACAGACAAAGAACCAGCACGACGACCGTGATGATGAGCCGGTAGTCGACCCCCGCCCAGCGGGCGATCACGTTGGGGCTGGCAAAGGCAAAGTAGCAGAGCACAAACACCGCGACCGATCCCAGGCAAAGCCCGGCTGTCTTCCAAAAGCTGGGCCGGTCGCCCGCGCCGGCCCCGTCAACAGCCTCTGTTCCATCTGGTTGGGGATCAACAGCCGGCGCCCTACCGGGCCTCCAGAGCAAGAACATCAGCACGCCAGCCGCGATGGCCAGGAACCAGCCGATGATCTGATACCAGCCGGAGCTAGAAATGTCGCTGCCCGAGTTCAATGTCCTGAATAGGATGGACAGCAAGAGCCCGAGGGTCAGGCCCAGCCCCAGGATCAAGCCAACGAATCCCCTTCTGTCGTCTTTCTGATTCCAGAGGACAAGGGGGAGAAGGAGCAGGAAGCAAGCCACCCCAAATCCGGCGACGAGCATTTTGCCCCTGGTATCAAGTAGCGGAGTGATGACCCTGCAAGCGAGCATCAATGCCCCCAGAAAGACCGGAGCCCATCTTGCTGGCCTCTGTGGCAGAAAAAGCAGGATCGCGGGGGAGAAAAGGAGCAGCACGCTGGCGATTTCAACCGGCAGGCTGGTTCCCAGCAGACCAAAGGCATAAATGGCCTCGACGAACTCGGAGATCAACTGGAGGAAGAACAGAAACAGGATGCTATAGAGTACAATGCCCGCGAGATGGCGATCCTTCAGCGGATCTGGTAAAGACATGATGGCTCCCTGCAAGGAAGAAATGGAGGCCCAGCGCTTGGACCTACCGTTGGCGAACTTACTGAAGGATCTCTACCGGCCCCAGGTCGAGATCGCTGCCCAGAGGAATCTGCCAACAGCCCCACGGAACGGGCTGCCCATCGCGCATCACGCGCAGCTTGAGCCGATAGCTCCCTAGCGGCACGCCGTCGGGGAGCTGAGAGGCAACCCACTGGCGCACAACTTGTCCCGCCTGCCACAGATCAGAAGGATAGCGACCGCCTATTGGCTCCTCGGCAAGCAGGTACTCACTGTTGTCTCCCTCCAGCCAGAGCGCCAGGCGCAATGCCCCGGCGGGCTGTTCCCGTGCCTGCCACAGCAGCGTCAACGGCAGGCTATCGCCAGGATGGAAAGCTGCTTCAGAGTCTGGTGGGCTGAAAGCCAGCAGCTCTACGTCACCAAAGATAGCGCAAACTGTCTCGCCCTCGCTTTCCTCCAGCGCCCAGCGCGGCGGACGGGCCGGGTTCCCCTCCAGATGCACAGGCGCCAACTCAGCGCGCCCCAATTCAGCGCCGGTATCTGGCTCATAAACGATGACCAGGGGTGTGTACTCGCCGGGAGATAGACCGGCTGGAAGCGGGATCTCGTAGGCGTCGGCCACGGCCTCGCCAGGCCGCCAGGCTGTGACGGGATAGGCTCCCGAGACGGGCTCGGCATCGGTTGCAGCAACTACCTGGCCACCGGTATCCAGCAGCCGCGCCGAGACCTTGAAGGGCTCGTCCAGACGTTGCTGCGCCTGCCACCACAGCCGCAGCCGTACCCACGCCTCCCAGTGCCCCCGGTGTTCGTGCAAGCCATAGCCCAACAGCCGCAATCCTGGAGCTGGCTCCAGATCTGCCGGGCGAGGCATCTTTGGCGCCTCATCTTCGGGCTCGCCTGCCCAGATGAGCGTCTCCAGGTCCCCGGCAACGTCGATCATGCCGATGACGGAACCCAAGGCCAGTTCGTCGCCTAGACCGGGCAGAGGTCGGGTGATGTAGGTGGCCCGGCCGCCTGCCAGCGCCGCTTCGACCGCTGCCCGCCGGGACTGCTCGTCGTCAGCGGCCACCGTCTCGATGCCGGGGAGCAGGCCGGCCGTGCGCTGGAAATAACGCAACAACGTCATCTCACCCAGCAGGCCAACGACCGTGCTATCAGGTGGCAAGGGCTGCTCCGACACGTAAAGGCCGTAATCGTGAGCGCTCCAGCGCCGGCTCAGATCGACGTCAGGATAGTTGCGCGCGGCGATGAGCAGGGGCTGGGCGACAGCCAGGAGGACAAGCAGCACGCCGCAAACAGCAAGCAAGCGGCGCACGGCCAGGCTGCTGCCCCGGGGACGGAGCAGGTCAGCGGCATAGTCCATGCCCACCCCGATCCAGACCGCTACCAGCAGAAAGGCTGGAATAAAAAACACCTCGGCATCGGGCACGCGATAGACGACGGCAAAGGCGGCATAGGTCAGAAAGGCCAGGCCGGTCAGGGCCAGGGCCTTGGGCCGGCGCAGCAGGCCAATGAACCCCACCAACGCCAGGGCCAGCCCCACGGGGCCGAACTGCCTCCAGAATAGCTCGGCATGGAAGGCGGCGTCCAGGTCACGGGCCAGAGGGTTATCGCCAAGGAATACGTTGTAGCCGCTGGCCATCACCCAGCCCCAGAAGCCCCGCCAGGTATTGGTGTAGGCGCCGTCCAGCGAGCCCACATGTCCCCGGATGGGCAGATAGAGATAGAGAAGCAGCGGAGCGACAAAACATAGGAAGAGCAGAACGACGGGCCGGCCGGCCCATTGACGCCAGCGCGGCCGGTCCGGGTGTTCAGGTCCAAGCAGCGCGGCCCGGCCCAAGACACGCCGTTCGACGAGCAGCACAAAGACGAGCAACGCCGGGGCCAGCAGCAACATCGTACGGTGGTGGGTCAGGCTCAGGCCATAGAAAGCCGCCAGGACATAGATCCAGGGATGGAACTGAAGACGCCGCTTGGGCGGAACCGCTGGGAAAAAGCGTCGATAGGTGGTATAGATGCGATAGATCGCCCGGCGGATGGCCAGAGGCACGCGCGACCAGAAGCCCTGGCCTGGCATCAATCGCGCCGGCTTTTCCTTAGGAGCGGTTTGCAGCAGCGAAAAGGGTGTCACGGGCGCCAAGGGCTGCCGCGACCAGCCCAACGCCAGCCACAACATGGCAGCGACAAAGGCGGCATTCAGCGCATAGACCTCGGCGATGACCGACTGGGACCAAAAGACTGGGGAAGCCGCCAGGGCAACGGCGCCCAGCAGGGCCGGCCACCGGCGACGGGTCAGTTGGCGCGTGACCAGATAGACGAGAGCCACCGTAGTAGCAGCCGCTACCGCCGAAAGCAGGTTCACCGCCCAGGCGACGTTGGGAAAGGGCCCAAGGGTGAACAATTTGCCCAAGAGCGTATAGAGAGGGTAGCCGGTCGGGTGAGCGATGGCCAGCTCGTGGGCGACCAGGGGAAACTCCAGACTGTCATCAAACAGCGTCGCCACCGAAGGGGCCAGCGTCTGGATGTAGACGAACAGGCTGGCAGCGAACAGACCTGCCGCCAGCAGGCCATCGCCGGCCCGGTCCCACACCCTGCGCATGCCAGCCACCAAGGATTCGGTCTTCACCAGCACCTCATGGGGCTAATGATACCACAAAAGGTGTGAAACACAAAGCACTCTGAATCTCTTTCCCGCTGCCCTATCAACCAATGGACCGCTCAGCCGCTTCCATAAGGAATCCGAGCAACAAGGAAGGAGTTGGTCAGATCAGGGCAAGATCGAGGCCAAAGTGCTTTTTCAAGAGAACTCTGTACTCGCCTTCACCATCGACGGGCTGTTCCGCTCTTATCCCGCGATCAGTGACGGTCAAATGCGTATCAGACAGGGTGATCCGGCCTTCAGGCGTGGCCCGAGTACAGATACGTCTCTGGGTGAATCCCGACTCGGGCGACGTTTGGTGGTAGCGACACATTTCGGCAAAATCCTGGAGTCGTCGCGGTTGAAGTGTGAAACAGTAGTTGCGCTCCCACTCACCATCATCCTGGCGCTGCCAGACGACACGGTGAATGCCATCAGCTTCAATGCGGTAGGCGCCACCAGGCTCTTCCTGTACGCCAAGTTCGTTGAGGCGCAGTGGTTCTCGAAAGTTGTCCCCAAAGCCAACGTCAGCCAACCAACGGGTTGGGGCCGTTCCCAGCCCTTGGCCCAGATCTGCGCCTCCGCCACTGTCTGCGACGTGGACGAGAAGGGCCAAGTGGTCAAACTCTTGGCTGTAGCCCCCATCTTTACGCGCCACCCGGGCAGACAGGTAGGATACGGAAAAGCCCAGATGCCGCAACAAGGCCGCAAACGCTGCATTCAGCTCGTAGCAGAACCCGCCACGGCGGCGGACGACGATCTTTTCAAAAAGCGCCTCCTCAGCAAGGCTGATGGGGCGGCCCAGATAGATATCGAGGTTCTCAAAGGGCACGGCCAGCAGGTGGCTGCGGTGCAAGGCTCGCAGGGTATCAAGGCCTGGCGCAATGGGGCCATCATACTCGATCCGTTCAAGGTAAGCCCGTACATCCACAGAGGGTCAGTATCCCTTCCCCGGGTCACAGGTGTATAGAAGGGGCGCCCCCGCCACGTACCGTTTCAAGTTCTCGCAAAAGATAGCCACCATCCTGTCCCCGATGTAGGGGGATGAATGGCTATCATGGGGGACGATAAACACATTGTCCATATCCCACAGTACGTGGTCTGTTGGCAAGGGCTCCTCTGTGAAGGCGTCCAGGTAGGCGCCTGCGATCCACCGCTCCTCCAGCGCCGCGATCAGGGCCTGCTCCTGGACCACCTGCCCTCTGCCAACGTTGATCAGGTAGGACGAGGGCTTCATGGCTCGGAATGCCTCTTCTCCCAGTAGATCCTCAGTTTCCGCAGTATGGGGCACGGCAAGGACCACATAGTCAGCTTGGGGCAGCCGCTGGCAGAGTTCGTCGACAGGAAAGACAACATCCACGCTGTCAACAGGCGCAACCTGGCGCTTGGTGCCAATGACCTTCATGTCAAAGGCTTTGCAGAGCTGGGCCACCTTCTTGCCGATGTGGCCCAAGCCGGCAATGAGCACGGTTCTCCCGAACAACTCGTCATTCTTGATCTGGTTCCAGTAGTGAGCCTTCTGATCGATCCGCCGTGTTCCAAGGCTTTTGGCATGTTCCAGCATAGCGGCCATGACGCTCTCGGCGATGGGTTGGGTATGCAGCCCCACGGCGTTGGTGAGAGTTGCCGTGCCATCCAGGATCTGAGGGGTGATATTGTCCCTGAAGCCGGTGCTGCAGATCTGCACCCAGCGGAGACTGGGCGTAAAGAAGGCCTGATAATCCTCCCAGTCCAACTCCCCCTCGTAATGAATACGATTGCCCCCTTCAGCCAGGAGTACCTCTATGCCTTCCACCTCAGCTCACCCTGTGGGCAGGGATCTCGACGAGGTCGATGGCCGGGGAGATGGCACAGATCTGTTCCCTGTGTTTCTCCTGAAGCCAGTTGCCGTCCGGCCGGGGATAGTGGTAGCCCCGTGGGATTCCGCTCACTGCCACCCTGATGGCTCCTCCACCGCTCATGCTGTCTGCTGGCTCCCTTCAAGCAAAGATCCTGCCCAGCCTGCCCGGCGATTCCTGCGAACAGCCATGGTCCATGATACCACAGACGATCCAGAACTCAAACCGCCAAGATATACGAGCGTGGTAACACCAGACTGGATATTGGCGGCAATCGCTATGGCCTTGAGGGGTCGACGTTGACGTGTTCGTAACGCAGGCACTGTGCCCCAACATCAGATGCGCGAGCCGCCTCTCCAGTCAGATGGCAGTCAGGAATGCGTCATGCGCGGCCTTTCAGAGTCGCGTATACTGTAGATGGAAAGCAATACATGAGTAGTTGAAGCTTTGTGCTTATGGTGATATAATGAGGGCGAGGCTGTGCTGGTAATGAGAACTGGCGAGAACGAGGAGGGCCCATGCTTGAATCGAACCTGAGTACCCTCAACTGTGTCTACTTTGCCCTGTTCTTTGTTGGCGTCGGCTACGCGCTCTTTGTCGTCATCACCGGCGGCCTGACAGACATCGACATGCCTGACGTAGACATTGATATCCCCCAGGTCGGTCTGCCAGGGGATGTGGACATCCCCGGTGGCAGCATCCAGATTGGGGCGGGGGACATGGCGGCCGGGGGGATAGACGCCCCAGACGTATCGGTGTCGCCCATCAGCCCCATCACCATCGCTACTTTTATCACGACCTTTGGCGGGGTTGGCGTGCTGTGCCTCCAGCTCTTCGAGGTCAGTCCGCCCATGAGCCTGGTCTGGTCAGTGGTCGCGGGGCTTGGCGCCGCCGGGGTGATGTACCTGTTCTACAGCCGGTTCCTCATCGGTTCCCAGGCGTCCAGCGAGCTGCGCCGGGGGGAACTCGTCGGATATAACGCTGAGGTGACCGTGCCCATCGGCGAAAACACCACGGGCCAGGTAGCCGTATCGACCAAGTCAGGACGTATGACCGCCATGGCCCGCTCCGCTGATGGCAAGCCGATCCCCCGCGGGCAGTTTGTCCAGATTGTACGTACCATCGGCCATCAGGTACTGGTAACTCCCCTGTCACCCGACGCAGGGGAGTCGGGCGAGTCCGAAGACTAATACTTTGAGGTAACTTGAAACATCCCGGAAGATCTTGGATATCTGAAGCAGGACTGTGATTCCGAAAGGAGCGTGAGAAGAATATGTGGCAAGCGGTACTAGTTGCACTTGGCATTCTGTTTGTGATCTTTGTCTCGGCTGGGTTCTATGCCAGCCGTTACAAAAAGGTCGGCCCGAACCAGGTGCTGGTCGTTTCCGGCCGGCGGCGGGAGATGGTCAACCCGGTGACCGGCCAGCGGGAACGGCTCGGCTTCCGTGTAGTCAAGGGCGGAGGTACCTTCATTGTCCCCGTCCTGGAGCGGATCGACGTCCTCTCTATGGAGATCCTGACCATCGAGGTGGAGGTCCGCAGCGTCTATACCATTGAGGGCGTGCCGGTTCACGTCGATGGTGTGGCCCAGATCAAGATCCGGGGCGAGGATGCTTCCATCTATACCGCCGCCGAGCAGTTCCTGTCCAAAGGCCCGGACGGCATCGTCTATGTCGCTCACGAGACGCTGGCCGGCCACCTGCGCGCCATCCTGGGCATGCTGACGGTAGAAGAGATCTACAGGGACCGGGACGCCTTTGCCGGGAAGGTGCTCGAGGTCTCGGGCGGTGACCTGGCCAACATGGGCCTGGAGATCGTGTCCTTTGTCATCAAGGACATCCGCGACGACAAAGAGTACCTGGAGTCGTTGGGCCGCACCCGCACCGCCGAGGTCAAGCGCGACGCCGTCAAAGGCGAGGCCGAAGCCCAGCGCGATGCAACCATCGCCCAGGCCAATGCTGCCCGCGATGCGACGATCCAGTCAGCCGAGGCACGCCAGCAGGGCGAGACGGCCAAGTACGAGGCCGAGACCAAGATCGCTGATGCACAGAAACACTATCGCGTCCAGAAAGCAAAGTATGACGAAGAGTCCAATCGCGGCGAGGTCCAGGCCGAGCTGGCCAGTACACTCCAGGAAAAGATCACCACACAGGAGATCAGGGGCCAGGAAATTCAGATCGAGGTCGTGACCAAGCAGAAGCAGATCGAGGTTCAGGAGCAAGAGGTTCAGCGCCGGGTCCAGGAGCTGGAGGCCACCGTCGAAAAGCCAGCAGAGGCGGAACAGTACCGCATCGAGACGCTGGCCAACGCCAAGAAATACCAGACCGAGATCGAGGCCGCCGGCGATGCCGCAGCGACGCGCTTGCGGGGCGAGGGGGAGGCCGACGCGACCAAGGCCCGGGGCTTGGCCCAAGCCGAGGTGATCCAAGCCCAGGGCTTTGCCGAAGCCCAAGCCATGGAGAAAAAGGCCGAGGCCTGGCAGAAATACAACCAGGCGGCCATCATCCAGCAGCTCATCGAAGCCTTGCCCCAAGTGGCCGCGGCGGTCGCCCAACCACTGGCCCAAACCGACCGCATCGTCATCATCAGCAACGGGGGCGATGGCGCTGGCGCTTCCAAGGTCACCGCAGACGTGACAAACATCGTCGCCCAGGTACCCGAGACAATAGAGGCGCTGACCGGCATCAACCTGGTGGAAGCCCTCAAGATGCTGCCCGGAATTGGCCAGTCGATGGAAGGAGAGCCTTCGGAAGACTGATTCTCCAGCCTGAAGGAGCCAGGTACGCACCGGGCGCTGTGGAAAGCATCCCACAGCGCCCTTGTTTTTCCAAAACCCTTGACAAGATTGGACCTCAGTGGTAGAATCTCACGGTGACCATGGGGAGGGGCCACTGGTGTTGCGCTCGCGTCGCACCGGCAGTTCGGATCCAAACAGGCCGGAGCAACTGGGGAAAACGATCCCGCTAATTGACAAAAAAGGCACAAACGGCTATAATGTGGGGCGCTAATGTATCGCATGTCTGGCAACGAGCAGCCAGGTTTTCGGGCTTGTTAGGATGGCCGCGTGAAAGCTGGCTGTGGTTTGGACATGCGCACTTTGCTCAAAGGAGAGTAGCAGCATGAGTGATGAGGTACAGGCACCCAATGAGGTACAGGTACCCGATGAGGTAGAGGTGCCCGAGGAGCTTAAGGGCAATGTCTTTATTACCTCGTTGAGCAAGGTCTACGGCTGGGGCCGCAAGTATTCGCTGTGGCCCATGTTCTTTGGCGTAGCTTGCTGTGCCATCGAGTTCATGGCCGCATCGGCTTCTCGTTTTGATACCGGTCGCTGGGGAATGGACCTGGCTCGCGCCTCACCCCGTCAGGCTGACCTGCTCATTGTTTCTGGCACAGTCACCAAAAAGATGGCCCCCAAGATCGTGACCCTCTACAACCAGATGGCTGAGCCCAAGTACGTCATCTCGATGGGCGCTTGCGCCAGCGGCGGGGGGCCCTTCAAAGAGGGCTACAACGTCGTCTCGGGGATTGACCAGTTCTTGCCTGTGGATGTCTACGTACCCGGCTGCCCGCCCACGCCGGAAGGGCTCATCTCAGCCTACATGGCCGTCCACGACAAGATCCAGAACGAACAGATCAACGAGGTGCGCTGGTACCGCAAGGACGCCATCCCCGCGGCCCCTGTGCCCTTTCTTGGTGGGCCTGACCTTATGGACCCACGCCTGATCTCCGAGATCAGCGCAGCGGCGCGCGAAGCCCAGCCTGAGGCTGTTGAGACCGAGGCTGACGATTCACAGCCGGTGGCTGAAGAGACGGTCTGACGGCACATTCCCGTGTGCCACGTCGGCTTGTGACCTCAAGCCCGCCGCTTCAAGCCGGGAGAGCGATCACAGCCAGGCCAGGGAAACAGTGAGACCCCACCAGACAGTGGGGTTGTAGAGGCAAACCTAGGGAGAGAAGCATGGCATTCGATTTGGGGGCCATAGAAGCCCAATTAAACGAAGCATTTCCAGGGTCGGAGGATTCCCCTGGGGCGGTGGTAGACCGCGATGGGGGTTGGCTGGTGCTGGATGCTGACCAACTCCCGGCGGTTGCGACCCATCTGCGGGACGAGATGGGCTATGACTATCTCACCCACCTCTCCGCCTCCGATTACCCGGATCGCATTGAGGTGGTCTACAACCTCTATTCAACCCAGCCGGACCAGTTGGGAGCGGGGATTCCGCTAAAAGTACGCGTCCCCGACAGGGAAGCTCCCTGCGTGCCGAGCCTGGTACCCGTATTCCCCAGCGCAAACTTTCAGGAACGGGAAGTATGGGACATGTTTGGCGTCCGCTTTGAGGGCCACCCGAACATGAAGCGTATCTTGTTGTGGGAAGGGTTCGAGGGGCACCCACTGCGTAAGGATTGGCACGAGCCCTATTACGAACAGGACCAGAAACCATTCAAGAGCCGCTGGCCCAACCCCGAGGCCCCCGCGCCCCGGTCGGCCGAACAGCGGGTACGCTGGCGGGCCAACCTCCAGTACCCCAAGGGCTTTGATCCAGACCCGGAGCAATGGCAGCCCATACCCGAGGTCGATGTGACGAACGGGGTCATCGTTGACAAGCTCGATGTGGGCCACCTCGCTACCGACCGGATCCTGCTCAACATCGGGCCCCAGCACCCCAGCACCCACGGTGTGTTCCGCATGGTCGTGGGCCTGCAGGGCGAGACGGTGACCAGCATCTACCCGGTTGTCGGCCACCTGCACCGCAACCACGAAAAGATAGGCGAGCGGAATCTGTGGACCGGTAACATTCCCTATACCGAGCGGCTGGACTATATCTCACCCATGTACAACAACTTTGGCTACGTGGTAGCGGTAGAAAGAATGATGGGCCAGGAAGTCCCGGAACGAGCCGAGTATCTGCGCATCATCATGGGTGAGCTAACCCGGGCCGTCAACCATATCCTGGCCGTCGGCTTTTTGTTCAACGAGCTGGGGGCCATGATGACGCCCATGCTCTACGGCTTTACCGAGCGCGAGCACGTGCTGGACCTGTTCGAGGAGGCTTCCGGAGCACGGCTGATGGTCAACTACTACCGCTTTGGCGGTGTGTCCCGCGACGTGAGTGATGGCTGGCTCAAACGATGCCGCCAGGTAGTGGACCGGCTGGCGCGCAAGATCGACGAGTTTGAAACCCTGCTGACAGACAACGAGATTTTTATCTCCCGCGCCCGGGGGGTGTCGCCCATGTCCTGGCAGGAGTTGGCTACTTATGGCGTCAGCGGCCCGATCCTCCGCTCGGCCGGGCTTGCCTATGATATCCGCAAGGTGGAGCCCTATTCCATCTACGAATCCTTCGATTTTGACATCCCGACTCACGAGACCGGCGACCTGTACGATCGCTACCGGCAGCGCATCGCCGAAGCGCGAGAGAGCATCAAGATCTTGCAACAAGCCCTGGATCGTTTCCCGGCCAGCGGCTCGATCCAGGCCGGCAAAAAGCCGTGGAACCCCAAGGTGCCGGAAGGTGAGGCCTACAGCCGGGTAGAGCACCCCAAGGGTGAATTGGGCTGGTACATGGTGAGTGATGGGGGGACCAATCCCTACCGCTACCATGTGCGCTCGCCCTGTTTCGTCAACCTGGGAGCGCTGGAGACCATGTCGGTGGGACACCTACTGGCCGACGCGATCGTCATCCTGGGCAGCATCGACACCACGATGGGGGAGGTAGACCGCTAATGTTTGGACTGGGAATGCTAAAAGGCTTGAGCGTCACCATGCGCCACTTCATTGAGGGCTATATTTACGACCGCAAGCCGTGGGAGCCCCGCTACAACAATGAGTGGTTGGCAAAGCACCAGGCCATCGACGGTAAAGGGTTGTTCACCATCCAATACCCGGAAGAGAAGCGCAAGATCACAGAGAACTTTCGCTTCATCCCCATGCTGGTTTACGAGGAAAAGCCCGAGGATCCGCGCTGCACAGCCTGCGGCATCTGTGCCCGGGTCTGCCCTCCCCAGTGCATCTGGATCCAGCGAGCCACGGACCCAAAGGGCAGGCCCAAGGCCCAGCCCGCGGGTTTTTGGATCGACGCCACCATCTGCATGTCCTGCGGCTACTGTACCGAGTTCTGCCCCTTTGACGCCATCAAGATGAACCAGAAGCACGAGATGCCCACAGCAAACCGCGACCGCGATATGTTCTACGATCTGGACAAACTGCTGGTCCCCGTCGAGTACTATGCCGAGCTGCACCCCAGCGACTATGAAGTCGAGGAAGCCGCTCGTCGGGCCAAAGAGGAAGCCAAACGACAGGCTGCAGAAAAGAGGGCAGCGGCTGCAGCGGCCAAGAAAGCAGAGGCCGCCCAAAAGGCTGCCGAAGCAAAAGAGGCGGAAGCAGCAGTGGCCACCGAACCTTCTGAGCCAGACGATCTGACACGGATCGAAGGAATCGGTCCCAAGATCTCCGCCGCCCTGCAAGCGGCCGGCATCACAACCTTTGCCCAACTAGCCGCTACCGATGTGGACGGCATCAAGAAGATATTGGAGGAAGCCGATCCCAATCTGCTCAAGCTGGCCGATCCATCTACCTGGCCCCGGCAGGCAAAACTGGCTGCGTCTGGCAAGTGGGATGCCCTTGAGCGCTGGCAGGAAAGGCTCAAGGGAGGACGGGGCGCATAGCCGGGCCGGTCTGGGTTGAAGCCCGGCAAAACAAGGAGCTTGACAACGTTCCAAAATCGAGTTGATCTGCACTGCCATACCACTTCTTCCGACGGCAACTTGACGTCCGAGGAACTGGTCGCCCGAGCGGCAAGCCTGGGCATTGAGGTCCTGGCCATCACCGACCATGATACGACCGAGGGGCTGCCCGCAGCCCTGGCCGAGGCAAACCGGCAGGGTATCACGGTCGTACCTGGGGTTGAATTCAGTACCACAAGCGGGCGGGAAGAGATCCACCTACTTGGTTACCTGATAGATCTCAACGACCCAGAACTCCAAGCCGTGTTGGCTCGCACGCAGCAGGCCCGCTGGGATCGAGCCCAACAGATGTTGGCCCGGCTGGCCAAGTTGGGGATGTCGGTCGAATGGGATCGGGTCGTAGAAATCGCCGGTGGCAAGGGGTCCATCGGTCGTCCGCACGTGGCTTCGGCGCTGTTGGAAGCCGGTTTCGTCAGTAATTTTAACGAGGCTTTCGACCTGTGGATAGGCCGGGGTCGCCCGGCTTACGTAGAGCGATACAAGCTCTCCCCGGAAGAAACGATCCAGTTGCTGCGACGTAGTGGGGGTGTGCCGGTTCTAGCACATCCCTATATCTATTCTCGCGCCGGCGTATGCAAGGTCGGACTGGACCTGAGGCGTTGGCTGCCACGGTTGCGGGAAGCCGGCCTGGAAGGTATGGAGGTCTACTATCCCAACTATACACGACGCGTCAACCGCCACTTGCTGGCTTTGGCCGTCCGGCACAGTCTGCTCATTACCGGTGGCAGCGATTATCATGGAGGTATGCTGGGGAATGGACTGGGAAGCGTGTCTGTTCCCTGGGCAGTATGGGAAGGGCTCAAGCGGCGTCACCAGAGCATGCAGGAGAAAGCGGCGTCACAGGTTCAAACCCATGGCGGGCAGCGGCTGGTGCCGTTCCCCAGTCAGGTAATTACATGACAATCAATGCGAGAACAGAATTGTTGTTCCCACCGCGCCTGATCCCAGATCTCAGAGATCTGCGGGGCGAGCCGTGGAGAAAACTGGTCGAATACGTAGCTTCGTTGCCCGAGACGCACCCGGACACCCTCGCCTTCTGCCTGATGATGATCCGGCTGAATGCTTGCCTGAACTGCGTGTCGGGCAGCTATCGCTTTATGCGAGGCTGCGAACTCTGTGCCCAGCAGACGATCTCGCGCTATCAGGGCACCGACGAAGAGCTTGTCGAACAGTTCGAGCAGGCCAAATATGACCTGGATCGCAGTGGGGAAGAGGAAGTTGACCTGGTTCCTGATGCCCCTGACCCAGAGACACTGGAATGACAGAGACCGGTAGCACGCCTCTCAGGATTGGCATCATCGGCGGCGGGTACGCGGGCTTGACTGCAGCGCTTGAACTGCAGCAGCAAGGCTATGCTGTCACCGTATTGGAAAAGTATGGACGATGGGGGGGACAGGCAGCGACCCTCCCGCTGTTGGGCACCCACATTGAATATTTCTACCACCATCTCTTTGGCAGCGATACCCACATCCTGGGCTTGATGGACGAGCTGGGGATCGGAGACCAGCTGCGCTGGATCGAGTCAAAGGTGGGGGTCTATGCTGAAGGCCAGATCTATGACTTTGTCTCCCCCCTTGATCTGATCCGTTTCAAGCCGCTCGGCCTGATAAACCGCGTGAAACTGGGCTTGATGTACCTCTACCTGGGGCGGGTGGACGACTGGCACAAGCTGGAAGAGATCACGGCCCGCGACTGGGTCGTGCGCTACATGGGCCAGGAGGTATATGACAAGTTCTGGGGCGCGCTGCTGCGGGGCAAATTCGGTAACCTGGCCGATCAGGTGAGCATGACCTGGCTGTGGGGCAAAATCAAGGTGCGGGGCAGTTCGCGCCAGGGAGCCACGGCCACAGAGAAACTGGCCTATCCTTTGGGCAGCTTTGAGCTCATCACCCAGGCACTGGTGGACCACCTACGGGCCGGAGGCGCCGAGCTGTACCTCAATCGAGAGGTGACGGGCCTGACGACAGACCCTGATGATCCAAACCGGATCACAGGGATAGTCACCCAAGACGAGGCATTGCCTTTCGACGCGGTCATCGCCACCGTGCCAGGCAGCGATTTTTTGGAGATGGCTCCGCCCGAGATGGACAGTGACTACACGGCGTTGCTCCGTTCGGTGCACTACCAGGCCGCGCTTGTACTGCTTCTGGTCAGCAGGAAGAGCCTGAGCCGCATCTACTGGCTGAACATCTCTGATCGCTCAATGCCTTTTGTGGGTGTTATTGAGCACACCAATTACGTGCCACCCAGCGAGTATCAGGGCCGGCACCTGATCTACGTCTCCAACTATCTGGAGCAGGATGACCCTCGCTACGAGATGAAGGCTGACGAACTGTTCGACCTATACCAGCCCTATCTGAAGCAGATCAACCCTGACTTTGACGCCGATTGGATCGAGAAAAAGATCGTCCTCCGGGCCGATGGGGGCCAGCCTGTGATCACCTGCAACTACTCACAGCGCATCCCGGACCACCGCACGCCCATTAAGGGACTCTACCTGGCCAACACCCTGCAGATCTATCCGGAGGACCGGGGCACCAACTATAGCGTCCGGCTGGGGCAGGACATCAGCAAGATCGTCGACGAGGATCTGAGACACTAGAAGCAATCCATGTTCTATACTGTGCGCACAGTATCCAATATCTAATAAACTGAAAGGAATTGAGTCATGACCTACGTAATCACCGAACCATGCATCCGCGATGGAGCTTGTGCAGAGGTCTGCCCGGTTGAGTGTATCGTGGCGGGGCCAGAGGATGAGGGCTGGCCGACCTACTATATCGATCCCGACACCTGCATCGACTGTGGCGCTTGCGCGCCCGAATGCCCGGTGGACGCGATTTTCCCCGACGATGAGGTCCCCGACGAGTATGCGGATTGGACCGACAAGAACCGCGCATTCTTTGAGGAGGGGCCCGGGTACAGCGCTGCCTAGCGCTGCGTTGCTCCGCCATACTGTGGCGTCTGCCCATGATTGGGCGGCAATAGCAAATTGATCAGGGCAGCGGACCGGTCATGGCTTGATGAGCGCCGGACAGGTTCGCTGCTTTGGTATGCATTGGGGGCTTGAGACAGGATCTTGAAGGAGCAAGGACCAGGTAAGAGTCAAAACGGAGAGCCAGCGCGTGTTTTTGCCCTGGCAGCAATGGTTGCCATATTGCTCCTGAGTACAGCCTTGCTGTGGTACGATTTGGGAACACGGGACGTGCTTGGCCGCGATGAAAACGCGACCGTCATCAAGCTCGATCAACCAGACTTGATGGCCGTTCTGCACGTCACCGGCCTCAAGTTCACCGGTGAGCCGGGCAACATGCAGCCCCTCTACTTTCTCCTCCAGCACCTGTTCTGGCCCGTCGTTGAACGCAGCGCCTTCGTGCTTCGTTTCTTGCCGTCGGCCTTTGCCCTCCTGGCAGTTGCCCTAACCTACAAGCTCGGTGAGGCGCTCTTTGGTCGCAAAGTTGGGCTCGCGGGCGCGCTGCTCACGGCGCTTTTGCCGCTTACCGTCCGGTACGCGCAGATCGCCCGGCCCTATACCTTGCTTGCCATGCTCGCCCTGGCCTCGGCCTATTTCTTGATACGGGCACTGGCAACCAACCGGCCTCTCTTTTGGCTGGGCTATGTCCTGACCACAACGCTCTGTTTCTACACCCACTACAATACACTCTTTGTCCTTCTAGCCGAGG
Organism: uncultured Chloroflexia bacterium; assembly: GCA_963783445.1. Taxonomy (GTDB): domain Bacteria; phylum Chloroflexota; class Anaerolineae; order JAAYZQ01; family JAAYZQ01; genus CAWANP01. The sequence goes on from CAWANP010000009.1 coordinate 81,242, forward strand.
CACTGTTCACGGCAGCAATCTGGCTGACTATGCTCGCCGGCGTACTGAAAAAGCGGCTACTAGTCGGGCGGCTGGCAGGACCGGTGCTGGCCTTTCTGGTTGTGGGCTTGCTCTGCCTGCCGGGGCTCATCCGCTTGCTGAGGCTGCCCTGGGTTGGGCCTGAGGGCAGTGCTGAGTCAGGGGTCGCCGTCGCGCTCGAACTCACCCTGCCCTTTTTCCAAGGTTTTCTAAGCAGAATTGGAATGGCAGATCCCTGGCTGCGAGGCATCATGCTGGGTCTCATGGGACTCGGCCTGGCGGCCGCCCTCTACCGCCGCCGCTGGCAGTCCATTCTGTTTTCCGTCCTCTGGCTGGCGGTCCCCTTTTTGGTCCTGTCTGTGATGAAATCTCCGCGGCCCTTTGAGGAACGATATGTGATCTTTGTACCCCCTGTGGCGCTGCTCCTGGCCGGCCAGGGAATGGTTGCTGTGGGCAAGATTGCGGGTTCCGTGGGCCATCACTGGGGCCCAAGGGTTTCGCGGACGAGCCAATGGGTTGCCATGGCCGCCATCACATTGGGTCTGGTGCTGCTCTTTGTAGCCCCGCTGCGTGCTCACTATGCAGCCAACCACTCGGAGGCCCGCCTGGAATTCGCCTTGACGGTGATAGAAAAGCAGGCCCAGCCCGGTGATATCGTCATCGTTTCACCCCGGACCTTTGTGCGTCCCCTGGCCGTGGATGGCGCCAGCGTGCGCTACCTGACGGAGCATCTCTCTCCCGCGGAACTCGACGACTTGGCCCGGCAGGGTGGCCGGATGTGGGTTTTGTACACGACCTTCCTGCCCACCACAGCGCTGCAGGAACCTCTGGACCAATGGATACAGGCACATCCGGATGAGTTTGCGCTGGTTCCCATCAAGGCGCCAAGTGCTGTGGCCTATGGCAATATGGTGGCCGTCGATGCCGAAACCAGGCTGCAAGACCGGATCCTTGCGCTCCAAGAGTTGGTCCAGGGGCCCGCCGGAAAACATGGCAAATGGGTGCGCTATGGCATCCTGGCCGATGCCTATCAAGCCCTTGGTGACCTGTACGCCAGCCAGGGGGACGCCGCCCTGGCTGCGGAGAACTGGACCAAGGCAGAGGAGACACGGGCGGAGGCGCCCCCTCCCTGGGAATAGGTAGAGAGGACCAGGCCCCCTTTCGAAGCAGGGCCCCCCTTCCGTGATGACCTGTGGAATCTGCTCCAGTGGAGCTACGCTGACTATGCTCGACGAAGGCATCACGGCCCGAGACACACAGGGGTCCCTGGCCCTCATAGATATCGCAGAGGTGGTCAGCGCTTCGCTGGCAGGCGCACCCGGGTCTGAGACGCCATAGACTGTTGACAGAAGGCCGACCTGATGATACAATCACCGTCAATCGCGGCCAGGCGGCTGCCATTTGCAGGCTAACGGCCCAACGCTGACAGCCAAAGTGTTTTTCCAGAGAGCAAGAGATGTCCAATCTAGAGATCCTGACAGTAGAAGATGCCCAGCAGCTCAAGGTGCTGCGGAGCAGATCGAGAAAAGTTCAACACGTCACGCCCAAGCACGCGGCCTTTGCCCAGCGGATGCTGGAGACGATGCGTGATGCCATTGGCGTAGGATTGGCGGCTCCGCAGGTCGGCGTTCTGCAACGTTTTTTTGTAGCCGAGATCCCCGAAAACGAGGAGGACGACCAGCCTGCGCAGACCTTTATCCTCTTCAACCCCGAGATCGTCAAAGACAAGGGGGAGCAGATCGGCTACGAGGGCTGCCTGTCCATCCCCGGCTACATCGGCGAGGTCGCGCGCCGGGAGCAGATCACGGTCAAGGGACTGAACGAAAAGGGAAAACCTGTGCGCTTCAAGGTAGAGGGCTATGTAGCTCGTGTCTTTCAGCACGAGATTGACCACCTGGACGGCATCCTGTTCACCGACAAGCTAACCGACCCCAACACCTTCCAGCCTGTAGAGGTAGGACAGGAAGAAGCAGCCGAATTGGAGGCTGCAAGGGTCGAGGACCGATAGGCCGGCAGGTTTTGAGAACCTGTCAGGTCTGTGCTATAATGGATTGTGTACCGGCAAGAGGCCGGGGACATATGCCTGCTTCTCAGAAAAAGATCATTACCAAGTTACTTGAGCGACGCCAGATCGAAGCCGATCTGCTGGAGCTGCTCGCTGCCGATTCAGAACCGGCGCTGCACCGCCATGCACAAAAGATCGCTGCGCGGGGCCGCCAGGTCATCCCAACCATCGTTGGCAGCCTGGATCGAGCCGACGCTCGAATGCTGACTGCTCTGGGCATTGTAGCGGCCTTTCTCGACCGTGAGGAAATCACCGCAGCGTTGCGCCAGGTGGTTCTGCAACCCCAGTATAGCGATCGGGGCCGCATAGGAGCCATGACCATCCTGGAGCGTTTTCTGGGCCAGCCCCCAGACGACGATCTCTTGGCCACCCTATCCGATCCCGAAGGGATTGCCATTTCCTCGCTGGAGGAGGTTCTGGACCAGGCGGAGAGCAATCCAGCCGTCCTGATCGAATATGTGCTGGGGCTGGACCAGCAGGAGCCGGATGTTGTCCTGGCCGTTGCCAGGGCCCTGCGCGACATGGCAAGGGCTTCGGGCAAGCGCCGGGAGCGGACAATTGAGCCCTTGCGGATGATGGCCCAGGACGTGCGCGAGGAGATTGCCGGCGAGGCGCTGCGGGCTTTGGGCGCTATCCGCTTGACTGGTGCGGCGAGGGCGCTGCAAACACTGATCCCAATAATCGCGCCAGGGCTCCGTCCCACTGCCAAACGCTTGCTGCGCAAGCAGCAGTTTGCCGGCGTGGAGGTGACACCGCTTCCGCCTCCATCACCGGCATGGCGGGCGCTGGTCAGCGCCGTGGACGGGCGCGGCCAGCAGCACGTGTGGTTCATCGAGACAGACCAACAATCGGCTCAAGCGCGCCTTCTCAGCGTCCTGCTGAGCGATCGGGCTGGCGCGGTGGAGGCTGTGGGGCACGCACAGGTACCCGTATTGCTGCTGCCTCCTCAGCGCCACTTGGGCCACATACACGACGTGGCTTTGCCCGATGGCTCCGGGGTCATGCTCATGTTGGAGGCATCCTTCGACCTGGGCCGGCGGTTGCTGCTCGAAGCACTGGAGCACAATCGCCAGACGCAGATACCTGTAGCGGGTCCGCTGCGGCTGCTCAGTCCATGGCTCTGGAGTTACAGTGGCGCCGATGCGCTGCCGCCCAGGACCGTGCCGGAGGAACCCTGGCCTCAAGCTGGTTCAAGGGACCTGGCCGACAGTCTTTGGGGACACCCGGCCTTTGCAGCCTGGATGGCCGGCGGGACCCTGCCCCAGGACACCATCCACCGTGCCGCGCAAGAGGCTTTGCGCCACCCGCACTGGGATCTGGAAGTCTGGGTCGGGCGTCTGGGCAGCGAGCTGTTCGCCGATAGCGCCGCAGCAGAGATATTCAGTAGGCGGCTGGCAGCCATGAGCGAGTGGCTACTATTGGCCGGCGATGAAGCCGCGTCCTGGCTGGCCCTCGCCGCCGCACAGGCAGTCGTGGAGGGAAAACCACAGGAGCAACCGTTCCTGTTGGCATTGGTTCGCTGTGACCTGGAGCTGGCCCTGCTCAGCTTGGAGCAGAAGACCAGTCCAAAACTTGATGCTGAAAACTAACGTGAGGAGTGTGGACAATGGGAGGATTTGGTTGGCCCGAAGATCCTGATCATCCTGGTGATCGTGGTGCTCATCTTTGGCGTAGGTAAGTTTGCGGATGTGGGTCCTGCTGTCGGCAACGCGATCAAGGGCTTCCGCGATGCTGTGTCGGACGAAGATGCAGAGAGCGACAAGGAGACAACGGAAGAAGAACCCGTCGAGGAAGAAAAAGCCTAAGCCAGCCAGTTGGCATCTGTTTCGATGATCTTGTAGCATTCTTGCTTTCACCCCAAGTCATTCCGCTTGTGGCGGAAACCACTGGCGGCTTGGGGGTATTGGGGGCAGATGACAGCTTGGCGGGATCCCGCCAGGCATCAGCCAGTATCTTGGTTCGAGAAAAGACAAGGCCGCATGGAGGTTCCATGCGGCCCTGTTTCGTGGATGGGCTGCCCGCGGTTCCCCGCAACCTGACGAAAGTCATAGACAGCCGCTGCTACTTCAGCTATAATTCAGAGTGTAGATGAACAGACCTGAATGGCGCCATCAAAGTTGGAGGACCAGAGAAGTGATTGAACTTCGATTGTTCGGCAGTCTGCAACAGTACTCACCCGAGCCCGCATCCGTGCCCGGAACACCGCTGCACGTGCCGCTTGGGGATGGAAGTACGCTGGGGCAAGTGCTGGATCAAGTAGGCGTCGATATCGATGAGGTGAGCAATGTTTTCGTCAACGGACGGTTGCTCCCCCGATCCATCTATCCGATTTACCTGGGCTACCATCTAGCCGCGGATGGCCCACTCTCGCCAGAAGGATACCTGAGCGCGCCGGTGCAGCCGGGAGATCGGGTGGGGATCTTTCCCCGCAAGATGGCATCGGTGGTCGTCTAAAACCTGAGCACAGAATGACCAATATCCAGCGACCGCAGAAAGAACCGGGGGGGGGGTAAGAGATGATTAAGGGATGTCCAGGGGCAATGGTTTTCAAGGACGCCACACCCGACTATATAGATTGTCCCCACTGTGGGGAAGAGATGGAGATCTGGTCCGATGAGCCGCTGGCCCGCTGCGACAACTGCAAGTTGTGGGTGAGCCAGGCGCGGGGGGCATCCTGTATCGACTGGTGCAAGTCCGCGGTGGAATGCATCGGCCTGGAGGCCTACGAGCGCTTGCAGCAAAACCGCCCGCCGGAGGAAACCCTTGCCGCAGCAAGTTCCCCTGTATGATGCCCTGGCAGCCGATTACGACCGCTTTGTGAACTGGGAAGGGCGCCTCGCTCACGAGCTGCCCTTTTTTCAACGCCTTTTTGAGGAGCGGCGCGTAGAACGCGTGCTGGATTCAGCCTGCGGCACCGGCCACCACGCCATCGCCATCGCGCAGCAGGGCCGCCAGGTGGTGGGCGCCGACCTGAGCGCGGTCATGGTCGAGCAGGCCAGGCAGAACGCAGCGAGGGCCGGCGCGGACGTCGCCTTCCGGGTAGCGGGCCTTGGCGAGCTGGCCACGTTGGGCGAGTCCTTTGATGCAGTGCTCTGCCTGGGCAACTCGCTGCCACATCTACTGACACCCCAAGCTATTGCCGAGGCGCTGGCCGACTTTGCCGCCGTACTCAACCCCGGCGGGCTGCTGGTGATCCAGAACCGGAATTTTGACCTGGTATGGGCCGGGAAAGAGCGGTTCATGCCCCCCCAGGCGCACCGCGACGGCGGCCAGGAATGGCTATTCCTGCGCTTCTACGATTTCCACGAGGCAACCATCACCTTCAACATGATCCGGCTGCGGCGCACAGAGCGGCGCACGGACCAGGGCTGGCAGCAGGACGTCGAGTCCACCGAACTGCGTCCCATCTTTGGCCACGATCTGGCCGTCGCGCTGGAAGCGGCAGGATTTGAGAGCAGCATCTTTTACGGGAGCTATGATGGATCGCCCTTCGATCCGGCGCGGAGCGGCGACCTGATCGCCGTGGCAACGCGCAGCAGTAGGGCAAGTTGATAACTTGCCCGCATCAGGGACAAGATGCCATCTTGTCCTACCCCAAGACGTAGCGACCCAGCTCACATCTTGTCAATCTTGGGGCGTACCAAACTGCCACTCCAAGCCACGCCACAGATCGTCCCGCCACGAGGGATAGTTGTGCCCGCCGTTGTACTCACGATAGGCAGCCTCATAGCCCCGGGCGTTGAGTAGGTCGTACATGTCCCGGTTGCACTGCCGCAGCCACTCGTAGCGGCCCGCATCCATCCAGATCTTGAGCGGCTGCACGCGGCCGTGGCGGAGCAGGTCCCAGAGCACCGGTTCGTAGCCGGAAATGTTAAAGGAACCAGACTGGCTCAGAACGCGGCCAAAGACCTTGGGTGCGCGTACTCCCGCATAGAAGGCCATCAGCCCGCCCAGGGATGCACCCAGGATGCCGTGTGCGCCGGGGTATGTCCGCAGATCCAACAGGTTCAACTCTGCCTGGGCCAGCGGCAGCACGTCACGGACCAGGAGTCCCAGGGTCGCCTCGTTGCAGGCGTATTCCACACCGCGCGCCCTGCCGCCATGATACACCATGGCCATGGCCACAGGCTCGATGCGCCGCAGAGCGATGAGGTTGTCCACGATGTTCACCAACTTGGCCCTCCGCCGGTAATCCTGCCCATCCAGTACGACGAGCAAGGGGCAGTTTAGGAGGGTTGGCGGCCGGTACAAATAGACCGTACGCTTGCCACCCACCAGGAAGGAGCTGCCCTCAAGGACATGCCTGGTGACCCTGCCATGGGGCATACGCCGCTTGCGCAGTATCAGAGAGCTGGGCCCGGCCTCGGGCATATAGAAAAAGTGGTTGTCGTGGCCATAACCATTGGGGGTGGTGTGGCGGTTGAAAGGGTCGGCCAGGCGCTCGCCGTCACGCCAAAAGACGTACTCGATATAGGCATCGCCGGGCAGCATCAGCGTGTGGGTCCACACCTTTGGGGCGACCTGTGACAGCGACAGGGGCGTGCCTGCCTCCCAGCTACAAAAGTCTCCGATGAGATGGGGCGCTTCCTTACCCCGCCATACAAAGGTAGCCGCACCGTCCTCGATGATAGGCGTGCCCTCTTTTGCGCGTTTGAGCAGATCATTCATGGACACCAACTCCCTTTAACTCAAGGCTTCAGCAAGGGTACCTGGGCAAAGTCATCGGCGCGGAGAGCATCCATATCGCTCTCTTGACAGGCTGGATAGGCGCTCAAGATCTCGGGCTGTGTGGGCAAGACATCAGCGGGCCGGACAAGATGCATCATTCACCTGTAGAGGGATGGCATAGGGCGTTGGCCGGATTACCCCAAGTATACCATAGAAGCCTTACACGGTCAATCAGCTTTCATATAAGGTTCGATTCAATTTGCGCTCTCGACGCTCTTGGGGTAAACTAGAGAACTGTCTCGCAGGTCAGTGCAAAATGCGCTGCACTTCTGGCATTCTGCACCATACCTCTGGATGCGACAGGCACTTGTGGACAGCAAACAGCGTACAGAGAGGTCGACATGACAGAAGCCGTGCCCCAGATCACAATCTATATGCGCCCCTGGTGCGGGAGCGTTATGCGGGTCAAGCGCTGGCTGGACCAGCGAGGGATCCCCTACGCCGAGATCGATGTCACCAAAGATGCCGAAGCAGCTCGAACGGTTGAAGAGCTGAACAACGGCCACCAATCGGTGCCAACCATCTTCCGGGATGGGGTGTACGTGGCAACAGAGCCCAGTACGGCAGACCTGGAGCGGCTGTTTGGCGACATCCCGGCAGGCTGATTCCTGGCAGCGCCCCCGTGCCCGCCTTGGCGCGTGTCCTTTGGCCAATGGCTGTGTTTTATCAGTTGCGCCGGCCTGGCGCGGCGCCACAGGGCTGCACCCAAAGCAGCAGGATAATGACACAAGAGGGTAAAGGTTATGAAAATCGCGGTAGATGCAATGGGAGGAGACCGTGCTCCAGCCGTGGTGGTCGAAGGTGCGATCCAGGCTGCCCGTGACTTTGGCCTGGAGATCATCCTGGTCGGCCAGCGGGGAGCCGTTCAGGCCGAACTGGACAAACATGACACAGCGGGGCTGGCGCTGACCCTGAAACACGCCAGCCAGGTGTTGGAAATGCACGAACACCCGGCCGCGGCTGTAAAGGCCAAGAAGGACTGCTCGATGGTGGTTGCCATCGAGATGGTCAAGCGCCGCGAGGCCGATGCCTTCTTTACGGCGGGCAACTCGGGTGGCGCCTTGGCGGCATCGCTCTTTCGCCTGGGCCGCATCCGGGGCATCCAGCGCCCGGCCCTTTCTACGGTTTTCCCCAGCGAAACGCCCCAGGGTTACTGTTTTCTCCTGGATATCGGCGCCAATGCCGACTGCAAGCCAGAGTTCCTGCTCCAGTTTGCCATCATGGGCTCCATCTATGCCGAACGGGTGCTGGGCATACCCAATCCACGAGTGGCCATTGTGTCCAATGGAGAGGAAGAGGGCAAAGGCAACCAACTGGTCAGGGATACCCTTCCCTTGCTGCAGGCTGGCTCCTTCAACTTTGTCGGCAACGCTGAAGGCAAAGACATCTGCTGGGGCGTTGCCGACGTGGTTGTCACCGACGGGTTCACGGGCAACGTGGTCCTCAAGATGGCTGAGGGTGTGGCCAAGTACCTGCTGGACCTGCTGAAAAAAGAGATCACAGGCCGCCAGGTCTCAAAGGTGGGAGCGATGCTGGCCAAACCGGCTTTTGACGAGGTAAAGCGCCGGCTGGACTACCGGGAATACGGGGGCGCCCCCCTCCTGGGCATTGACGGCGTCGTCATCATCGGCCACGGCCGCTCTGATCCGCTGGCCATACGCAACGGCATCCGCCTGGCGGCCCAGACAGCCGAGAATGGCGTAGTAGCGGCCATCAAGCAGGGCCTGGCTCGCTACGAGCGGTAGAGCAAAGATAGAGGATGGACACTGGACAAGGAACCTAGCACACATCACCTTCTTGGAACAGAGATCGTATCGGGAGCAGGGATGAGAGAACGAGACATCAAGCAACGAGTTGTTATCACGGGCATGGGGGCGCTGACCCCTCTGGGGCTCTCGGTTGAAGAGACCTGGGAGGGACTGGTGGCCGGCCGGTCGGGGATCACCGAGATCACACAGTTTGACGCCAGCGCCTTTCCCATCCGCATCGCCGGGGAGGTCAAGGGCTTTGACCCCCGCGAGTATATCGATTTCAAGGAAGCAAAGCGAATGGCCCGCTGCACGCAGATGGCGGTAGCCATGGGCGCGCAGGCGATGGCCGACGCAGGCCTGGGCGACCAGGTACCCGACCCGGAGCGGACCGGCGTGGTGGCAGGCACCGGTATCGGCGGCTTTGAGGTCGCACTCGGGGGCTGGGATCTCTATAAGGCCAAGGGACTGCGGCGGGTCAACCCCGTTACGGCCGTAGCCTCCCTATGCAACATGCCGGCCCACCACGTGAGCGAGCGTTTCCAGTGCCAGTCCTACAACACTACGGTGGTTACGGCCTGCGCGGCCGGTACACAGGGCATCGGCGAAGCGACTGAGGTAATCCGCAGGGGCGCCGCGGACATGATGATAGCGGGTGGAGTGGACGGCATGATCCACGAGGTCATGATCGGTGGCTTTACCCGCATGCAGGTCCTGGCCAACGACAACGAGTTCCCGGAAAGAGCCTGCAAGCCCTTTGACGCCCGGCGAGACGGCTTCTGCCTCGCAGAAGGCGGCGCTTTCATGGTATTGGAGCGGCTGGACAAAGCCCTGGATCGGGGGGCGCGCATCTATGTCGAGGTGCTGGGCTATGCAGCCAATTCGGATGCCTTCCACATGGCCGCCCCCGACCCCGAGGGGTTGGGCGCCTACCGGGTCATGAAATGGGCGCAGGAGAACGCAGGCGTGGCGCCGGCCGAGGTCGACTATATCAACGCCCACGGCCCCGGAACAGTGGTCGGGGATCCCGTCGAAACCAAGGCCATCCGGGACCTGTTTGGCGAGCACGCCTACCAGGTGCCCATCAGTTCGACCAAATCGATGATCGGCCATCCCCTGGGCGGCGCGGGGGCCATCGAAGCCATGGCTTGCGTCAAGACGATCACCGAGGGCCTGATCCACCCCACCATCAACTACGAGGTACCCGATCCAACCTGCGACCTGGACTATGTGCCCAACGCCGCGCGCCAGGCTGACGTCCGGATCGCGCAATCCAACTCTTTCGGGCTGGGCGGGCAGAACGCCTGCCTCGTTCTGGGACGCTACGAGGACTAGGGGAAAAACGTATGAGGATAATCACGGACGAAGCCCGGATTGCCAAGGGAGCCCGCGTGGGCAAGTTTGCCACCTTTGCGGGCTTGGGCTTTCTGGTCGGCGGGTTGGTCATCTCCTTGCTCTTGCAGGAAACACCCCTGCTGTGGCTCTCCTTTGCCTGCCTGCTGATAGGGCTGGTGATTTCCAGCGTGGGCACAGGAAACATGAATCGCTGGGTGCGCGAGCCACGGGCCGACCAGGCCCTGGCCCAGGGGCTAAAGGGCTTTGACGACCGCTACTGCCTGTACAACTATACCCTGCCCGCGCCCCACGTGCTGCTGGGGCCCGTGGGCCTTTACGTGCTCACGGCCATGGGCCAGGATGGGACCATCAGCTACGAAGGGGGCAAATTCCACCGCGACTTTAGCCTGGCGCGCGTCCTGCGCTTCATGGCCGAAGAGGGGATGGGCAAGCCCTTTAAGGAAGCGGACGCCCAGATCGAGGATCTGCAGGCCTTCCTGGACGACAACGATGTGGACGAGGGTATCAAGATCCAGAACATGCTGGTCTTTTACAACCCCAAGGCCGAGCTGTCCGTATCGGCTCCCCCGCGTCCGGTGGTGACACCCAAGGGACTAAAGAAAGCCATCCGCAAACAGGGAGACGCCAAGCTGCCCGCCGAGCAGATTGAGGCAATCCAAGCGCTGTTTGAAGAGGAAGAAGACTGACGCCAGGCAAGTAGCGCGTTTTTGTTCAATCAACAGGGGCTCACGGCCTGCCTATTGTGCCGTGGGCTCCTTTCTGTGGGCTGCAGTGCAAAAGCCCGGATGGGTACTGTCACCGTATCCGCCGCCAGGACCGGACCTCTGTGCTGCTATCCTGATCTTCATCGGGGGCTATTCGGGACAGGCGGTCCTGCACCAACACTGCCCGTCGCACCAAGGGATCGTCGCCGGGATCCCAACCTCCACGACGCGCATTCACATACCAATGGACCGCTTTGCACAGCAGTTCGCTGCGGGTGAGGTGCTCCTCACGGACAACACAGTCGACTCGGGCCAGAAGCTCATCGGGTAAGGAAACCATCACTTTCGTCGCCATCACGCACCTCGTGCTGAGCAATATAGCCATACTATATCCAAAAGCCATGGTCTTTCAAGCCAGAACGCCCGTGAGCTCTCATTCCCGCCCTCACCTTCGTGCGAGCAAACTGCAACGGAAACCCGTCATTCCCGCGCAGGAGGCTGTGTGAAAACTCGCTTGTTTCTCGTGCTGTGGGGCACGTTTGCAGAAAAGCACATGGAGCCGCGTCGCGTTCCCTACTATCCGCTGATTCTGGACGCTAAGTGGGACGCCCGCCCTTTTTCCTTCCCGAGTCTGGACTTTTCACACAGTCTCGCAGGCGGGAATCCATGCAACTTGCCACTGTAGCCTTGTCATTCCTGCCCTACCTTCATGAGGGTAGACGACCGAGAAAATCCACGCCCTCCACTGATAGGCTCAGCACAGCAAGCATACGCCAGGCACTTGCGTCCGCGGCAGATTGGCTGAGACATTTGCATTTTTCAGACAGCGGTGTTATAATCCTGCTCACTGAGGGCGAGTAGCTCAGTTGGCCAGAGCGCATGTCTCACATACATGAGGTCGGAGGTTCAAGTCCTCTCTCGCCCACCTGAGTCCCCATAGCTATGCCAGAGAGCAAGCTATGGGGATGTTGGTAGGTCTGGTGCCGCCAGGCTTCACCACAGACCCCATAGTCTGCCACTCAGGCATCGCAAAGCCTCGGCACAAATACTATTTCTACCGTACGGAGTCACCGTGCCTCCAGGCTTTGACCTGGAGACTAGTGACTCCTTCTGCTTTTGATGAAGCAATACAAGGTGAATCATGACTGGCCCCCAAGAGTACTACCAGCAGATCCTAGCCATCGTCGGTGGTGGGGAGCTAGAGTTCAGTGTATCCAGCGTGGACAAGGCGAAAAGCTTAAGACAGAGTTGCTCAACATACAGAAACAGTTGCGCCAGGTCAAGCGGGAGATCAATCTGGATATGAAGCGCATCCGAGCCGAGTATCGCGAGAAGAGCGCATCGGCTGGATCGGGTTCTTCTACGGTGCTCACACTCTTTGGGTAGCGAGGGGCAGCCGGCGGGCGCGTGCCGATGCGAAACGGAAACTGGCCAGGGAGCGTGATCAGATACTCGAGCCCCATGATCAACTGAAGATCATAATTGATGATATGCTGAGTCAGATGGACGGAGCAAAGCTTGAGATTGATTCCTACGTTGAGGAGGTTAAGGCGGAGGAGCAAAGTCGGAAGATGGCGCCAACGGTGACTCAGGATTCCCATACTGCAATGTTCTGCCCAGAATGCGGACAGCAGGTGGAGAAGGCGGATGTGTTCTGCCGTGGGCGCGGATACAGACCGAGAAATTGAAGACAGGGAGAATGAGAGGAGAACATAGCGTGCAATCGGTTTGTCCCCAATGCCGAACGATTAACCCAGTACAGAATCTATACTGTACCAACTGTGGCTCATCGATGGAGAGCGCCACGCCGGTGCAGGAGGTGGACGCGGTCAGCGAGGGAGCCACACTGGAGAAGACGCACAAGAAGCGGCGATGGCCGTTGATTCTGGGGATCGTCGTAGTGCTATGCCTGTTGAGTGCTGTGGGGATGGTCGTGCTGGGGAGATTGTCCCAGGAGGGGACCGCTGAGGTACCTGCGGCTGGGGCTGAGCCGACAAAGGTACCGCCAACCGAAGCGTCGGATTTGCCACCTACAACAGCTCCGACTGCGGTTCCGGATGCAATCGGGACAGAGGTAGCCGTGCAAAGGGCGGCGGCCAGCACCCTGACCGCTGAGGCACCGACGGTAACCGCCACCTCAACTGCCACCAACACCCCGAGCCCCACGGCTTCAGCCGCAAGCACTCACACGCCAACACCCACTTTGACACCTACTTCGACACCTACAGCAACTGCCACGCACACTCCAACGCATACCCCAACTACAATCCCTAGCCCGACAGCCAACTACGCTACGTCAACTGAGACGCCCAAACCCACAGCTGCATCAACCGCCACGGAGACACCGAGGCCGACATCAACCGTGACACCCAAGCCTGATTTGACAGTGAAGTACAAAGAGTTTCACTACGAGTGCCAAAAGAAGACCTGGACTCGAGGGCGAGATCCCTACGGAGATGTGTGGGGATATCAGTCATTTCAGACCTTGATGGTGATCACGAACCACTCGAAAGATAAGACCGTTGAGCCGCTGTGGAGACCCGCACGCTGGATCGTGACCAACGGCAGCCAGGAATGGGAAGAGACGTATGCTTGGCAATGGGGACTGAAAGAGGGCGGGAGCGTGAAGAACTATCCACAGCCCCCCATCGTACCAGGCGCAACTCAGAGCTGGACATGGCTATGTTTTCCGATTCCTCGAGGGGCGTGGGTTAAGGCAGCCGAATTCCAGGCATGGGATCAGTCCTATTGGTTTGAGTTTCCGAAACCCGAAGTTGGGGATTTCAACTACTACGATTGTGGGGATTGAGTACAGGTCCGATAGGATGGACTATGGGTACTACAGAAGATGAGAGAAGTAGCCCTACCTGAGCTGTCGCCTCACTGGCCAAGGAACACGGGCCATCGCGGTGCTCAACAATTGGTGTTAGGACTCCTGCGCCGAACTGGTGTTGACCATGTACCCGATGCTCGCCGCTACTACGCCGCAAATCTCGAAGAGGCAGCACAAAGCAGATCGTCCCGAAAGGGGGCCCAGATGACCTCAAGACCCGCCACTCCTCAGCGTCGTACCTCCCCTGCGCTCGCGCGGAAACCGATTCGGATTGCCAGTATCCTGGTGCTGCTGGTGGCGGTTGCCGGCCTGCAGTGGCCGGCCCCTCCGGTAGCCGGTCAGGCGGGGACCAACCTGCCAGCGGTGCAGCAGGCCGCAGCGCCATCGGAGTCCAATGCCCCCAGCGCGGACACCGACCGCTGGCGGTTGGACAGTGTGTCGTGGTCAGAATACACCTGCCGCGGCGAGAATCCGCTGGGTGAGCTTGACTCTGACCTGTCAAGCTTTCATATCGCCTGTGATAGGAAGTACTTCTCCATTTGGGATAGCTTTGATCTTGAGGGGACAATGACCATGACCTTCCCCAAGATCTTGGAGGGCGGGAAAAAGGCGGATTTCACTTTGGATGCCGTGGGGAAAATGAACTGGGAGTCTAGCGAGGGAAGGAATCGCCAGGGAATCCAGTCCCATGGGGAACTTTATGCGTTTCTGTATGGGGGTGCGGGCAATGGGAGCTGCGCGCGCCGTGAAACTGTGAGCACCCCATCTGCGGTGACGGGCACGGGCAAGGCAAAACTCGACAATCCGCTCACCTGCGAATTTGATCCGGCGGTGGACTTTGGTGATGGTGACGAGGCGAACGTTTCTTACAACTTGAGTATCAGGGTGAGACAAACGCTAAGCTACGGGGGTGCCGTTGAGACGAAGGGCCATGTGACGCTAAAGTACAAACGCTGCACCAACCCGGACGACTGCACCACCATCACGGGCAAGGTCTATGTCCCCGCCCCCCAGTCGTCCTCGTCCCTGACGCAGGGTTGGTCCCCGACCCGGCCTTCGACCGGCCGCTTGCCCCTGATCGACGTGCCGGTCACGCTGACCCGCAACGGGGTGCTGCTGGGCCAGACTGTGACCCTGGCGCCAGACGGCCGGTTCCTACTGATCGGCGTACCCAACACGGACAGTCTCACGCTGGGTGTCAACCTGATGCACGGCCATCACGACCAGCCTATCTACCGGGTCCGTTACGGGGGCCTCGAGGGCCCCATCGCCAGAGTGCTTAGCACGCTACCAACCGTATCCGCCTCCATTACCCGGGACATCGAATTCTCGGACAACCGGGACGTGACCACCTACGACGCCATCAACCGTGACCATCTGGACGACCTGGGCGTAATCTACTACCACACCCACCAGGCGTGGGAACTGGCCGACAGCCTGGGCCAAGTGCTCGATTTCCCCCAGGCGCTGGACATCATCGCTTTTTCCAAAGAAGAGTCTGTATTCTGGAATGGTCCCGGGACCGGGACCGGGGAGATCGTTCCTCACCAGCGCATCAACATCGCCGCAGCCAAAGGGCAGAGCCTGATCACCGATGCAGATCGACCTGACAACCGCGAGTGGCACGAGTTTGGCCACCATGTCATGGCCGACGCTTTTGGCAACCTTATGCCCAGCGATCGCGATCCTCGCGTAGACAACCATGGCGGCTACTGGAATCCCTCGACCACCGATTCCTGGATAGAGGGTTTCGCCAACTTCTACTCAATGATGGTCGCCAGTGAAATCAATGGCGACCGGGCAGCACATGAGTATAAGATAGGCGGCACTGTCCTCCAGCTCGAACCCAACTTCCTGGCATGGAACACTGCTAATAATGCAAGGCATGACAGCGACGAAGAGTTGGCGGTGGCCGGCTTGCTCTGGGATCTGGTGGACCCCGTGGACAAAACGGACACAACGGAGCTCGGCGGAACCACCTATGCCGACTGCGTGGAAGTGAGTTTCGCCAACCGGCTGTGGGGCATTCTTACCACCGACTGGGGCGATGCCGTGCCCCGGTCAGATGCTGCCCCCCCCGGCTATGGCTATATCTTTGACGTCAAGCACCTGTACGACGTCCTGAAGATGCAGGGAATCGGTGACAGCCACTCCTGTGGCCCGGGGTTGACTGATCTCGATGAACTCTTTATTGCCCACGGCTTCTTCGCCGACATGGACACGGACCAAATCTATGACCCGGGCGAGGAGATCGGTCGGGCTGCCTACCAGGGCGAACCCAATCGCAGGAAACAACCTCCACCGGTGGGTTCCTACCTCGCCTTTCAAGCCGTTGACGACCAGACCGGCGATCCCGTGCCGGTCCAGGACTTTTCCGTCGAGGTCCGCTTTCCGCCGCCCCATGAGCATTTCAGCTACAGTTTTCGTACCAACACGGCCCAAACACCGGGCCACCTCCTGTTCCTGGCACCCGATGCCCAGTTTCAGACCACGACCTACGTGACCGCCGCGGTCCCCGGCTACGTGGGCAAAGAGCCCTTGGCCGTGACCAACGCCTTCTACTATGAACAGATGGCGTCCGGGCCCAGCGACCACTTCATGGAGCACACCTTTGACATGGAGCGCTATGAGGGAAGCTGCTACCTGCCGCTGGTGGCGCGCTGACTGACCGATACGCCCTCACCAGCGCCCAGCCCCACCCCTGACCCCGTCTCGGGGATCTTTGGTCGGGTCACCAAAGATGGTGAACCGGCTGCCGGCCTGGAGCTGGATCTTGAGCACTGGGATGGAACGCGGTACCTCGTTATAGGCTTCCGTGGTTGGAGTATCGGAGTATCGTGCCGGACTTTCCGGCGGATGATGAGCTGGAGACTGAAGTGGCGTTTTGAGGGGGAGGGGTTGGCGACGAGGGGCTGTGTGGATAAGATGATTTATGGGTGCTGCTGATGTGGGTTGAGGTGCTGTGTGCGGCGTGCGGGAAGCGGCATTCGATGGGGCCCTCGAGCCCTGGCCTACTGACTCGTCGGTGGGCGGCAGCCTGGCGGAGCTGTATCCGGATGGTAGGATGCCGAGGAATATGGCGTTCCTCCTGGAGACTGTGCTTTGGTGTCCAGAGATGGAGGTGTATGTTGATGTCGAGGATCCGGCTCGGGTGTTTGTGGGGCCGGGGGTGGAGTGGGGGGAATGAACTGGAGAGAGCATGTCTGACGTAACCAGGGTGCGCATGGTTGGCTTCTGAGAAGAGCCATGCGACCTGCAGTATGGGGGGTGAGGGGGCCGGTCTCACATACATGAGGTCGGAGGTTCAAGTCCTCTCTCGCCCACTGGAGTCTCCATGGCTATGCCAGAAAGTAAGCCATGGGGACGGACGTAGGGTCTGGTGCGAACCAGAGCCTACCGTAACCCCCATAGTAAGCTACTTCGGCGTCAGAAAAGCCTCGGCACAAAAGCTCTGTCTATATGTGAATGATTACCTGTGCTGGTCTCTGCGGCTGTTGCACGGGAAGGGCCTTATCCCTTGCGTCATGGGAATGGGGAGGAGGACGTGCCCGTCTTCTACGGGTATCCGGCCAAATGAATTAGTCATACAGCTCTTCAAAGTCGACATCCTTTTGCTTGCTATCGATTGTCCTCGGTGTAGCTAGCGAGAGATCATCCCCCTCAAACATCGAAACATCGACAATGAGTTTTTGGCAATTGGGGGTCTAACCCCCGTCATCCACCCTGTCCGCAACAAGCGGCATCACCCCTTTAGGGCCTCGTCAGCAGCGAGGCTCTGTTCTCTTTGTCCTTCTAGAGATCCCCGCTAGGAGTCCAATGAAAATCGGCGACCAAGTGCGTCCGCACCTGGTCTGCCTTTGTGTCGAGGCCAGCCGGGATCGGATGGGGACTGCCTCTCTCCACAATCCCAAGACGGGCCTAGGCAGCACAGTAGGGCAGACGAGACAGCCGCGTACTTCCGGTATCAAAATAGATGGGACGCTCTATGGGACGTTTTTTGCCACGACTGCAGGACACCCGCTTGCTATACCAATGGCGACAGATTGAAAGATGGCAAAGCAGGCGAGGAAGGGATCGTGGAGCGATGACAATCAATGTTCTGCTGTCAGGCAGGCTGAAGCTAGATGGATATGGGCAGAGTTATCCCTCAGACAGCGACGGGACATACCTGCTGGACATGCCACAGAGTAGCACCGTGCGCGATGTCATCCGGGGCATGGGGGTTCCGGCGATCGCGTCATCCTGATACCCTCTGACGTAGCCTGCCTGTGGCGCTTTCTGGGTACGATGAACCTGGGCGCCGAGAGCGTATTCGACTTTTAGACGGCAGGGAAGGCGAAAGGAGACCATCATGTTGGGATTGAGCTACCTGGACCCGAAGACGGGCAAGCACCTGTGGCGCTGCCCCCAGTGTGGTGAACTGATCCGTCTTGGCAGCCAGTTGGCGGTCTGCAAGGCTGAGCAGGTAGGCAGCTGCAAGGGCTGCCGGTTAGCGGTCGCCTGCGACTTTCAGGTCGTAGAGCGACCTGCCCTCCACCAGCTCCATCACGATAAAGAGCAACCCCCTTCAGATCGGAGTTGATACGAATGTCATCACCATCGTATCCGTTGTCGCTCCCTCCGGAGGCATTCAGACTTTGTCTTTGAACTGAAGACAGAGCCCAATCGGCTCACTTCTCAGTTGCACCCAAGACCTCAGGAATACACGTTTGACAATACTCATAGTATGTGCTATAGTATGATTCATAGGCATATTCAAGAGGACACGCGGCCGCGGTGGCCATAGCCGCTGGCGTCGTGAGCAGAATGAAGGAAAAAGCTGGCCTTACATCATCTGATCTGGGGTCACAACCAGAGCGATCATTGCCTGGCTGGGGCTGGACAAGACGTTGATTGGAGTGAACATCAGCACAGGGGGAGAACTTGTCGCCATGGACATAAACGAATCCCAATCTTCGACAAACTGGTGAGCGAACTGGCCGCCGCCGGCGTCCGGTTTGCCTTGAAGACAAGAGAAGTGGAGCCTTTGTGATAGAACTGGCCGGCCAACCCTGGACAGACTGACAAGGAGAAACGGCAAGTGCCAATGAGGTGATGGACGCCCGAGCGTGGAGGTACTCTGAGCGGAGGTAGTCCTGCTGGGGTTGTTCTAGCCATTGGATTGCAGCAAGAGATTGGAGGAAATCGTGACGGCCAATAGTAAGACAAGCGTACTGTACCAAGAAATACGACAGAAGATTGTCTACGGCGAACTAAAGCCTGGGGCAATCCTGACAGAAGCTGGCCTGGCCGATGAACATGGTGTGAGCAAAGCTCCCGTGCGAGAAGCCCTCGTTCTGCTGGGACACGAGGGGCTTGTTGAACCCATGCCCCGGGTAGGATACGTGGTCGCGAGTTTCACCGTGCAGGATGTGCTGGAGACCTTTCATCTTCGTTCCGTATTGGAGGCTGAGGCAGCAAGGCTGGCTGCAGAGCGGATCACCGAGGCAGGGATTGCCACGCTCTTGGAGATCGTAGATGGGGAATCTGAACTATCAGAGATGGCGCAGGAAGACGGTTTCGATGAGAGAGCGTCCGATGAGAGAGCGTATGCGCTAAACTTGGAGTTCCATCACCTAGTAGCTCGGGCCTCTGGCAACCGCCGGCTGGCTGAGCTCATCAAGCAGCTGGTGGAGGACATGCAACGAATGCTGGCCTTCGATCCTCGTCCTGCGACACCCCGACAGCACATGGAGATTGTTGAGGCTCTGAAGCATGGAGACAGAGCCACGGCCGAGCAGGCCATGAAAAGACACTTGGAGGAAACCAAATCCCTCGTGTTGGATCGCTTCTAGCCAGAAGCGATGTGCCAATAGTCGATGGCTAATAAATAGGCCGGACTGGAGGACTTTGGCCAAGCAATCGACTTGACTGCGCCGCAGTGACAAGTTGCTCAGCGTAGCATTTGGAAGGAGACTCCCGCACTCCCAGGATGCCCGGCAACAGCCATCATCAGCGTGCTGCTCGTCGACGGGGCAGCGCGGCACAGCTTTAGCTACTAAAGGAGACATAGAATGCGACCCCATCTCAAGTTTCTCAGTAATGACCTCGTCGACCAGATCACCAACGAAGGGCTTGCTCTACTGATGGATCCCGGTGTCCGCGTGGAAAACGCGGAAGCGCTAGATCTCCTCGCCAATGCGGGTGCCGGCGTGGACTTTGAAGCCCAGGTGGTCCGTATCCCCGAGAAGATCGTACGTACCGCGTTGGAGACAGCCCCCTCTGAATTCGACCTATACGATCTAGATGGCGAGCCCGCCGTGCATTATGGTGCTGACCGTGTCCAGTTTGCGCCCGGATCGGGTGCCCTCAAGGTACTCGATAGCGAGACGCAAGATCAGCGACTGCCCGTGACCGAGGACCTCGTCCAGTTCGTCAAGCTCGTCGAGATGGTCCCGCAGGTGGACGCCCAGAGCACGGCTTTTGTCTGCAGCGACGTGCCAAGAGAGATCGGCGACCTCTATCGTCTGTATCTGGCGCTCAACTACATGCGCAAGCCGATCATCACCGGGGCCTTCCGGAAGGACACCTGGTGGACGATGAAGGACATGCTGGTCGCGGTAGCCGGCGGCGAGGAAGCCTTGATTGAGCGGCCGCTGGCCATATTTGATGTGTGCCCCTCGCCCCCGCTGATGTGGAGCGACCTGACCTGCCAGAATCTGATCGACTGTGCGCGAAACGGAATTCCATCGCAGTTGATCTCCATGCCGATGGCCGGCGCGACGGCTCCCGTGACCATTTCCGGTGCCGTGGTGCAGCACACGGCGGAGTGCATGAGTGGTGTGGCCATCTGCCAGCTTGCCGCCGAGGGCGCGTCCATCGTCTGGGGCGGCTCACCAGCTGTCTTTGATATGCGCGAGGGAACAACCCCCATGGGTGCCGTCGGTACCTGGATGATCGATGTCTCATGCATAGAGGTGGGCAAGGCTCTCGGCCTGCCGACCCACACCTATTTGGGCATGAGTGACGCCAAGGTTGTCGACGCTCAGTGCGGGCTGGAATCGGCTGGCAGCACACTGGTTGCTGCGCTGGCAGGTGCGAACATGGTGACCGGTGCCGGCATGATCGATTTCGAGAACTGCCACAGCTTTGAGAAGCTCGTCATCGATGCCGAGATCATCGGGATGGCAAAGCGCCTCATCGCTGGCGTGGAGGTCCGCGACGCGCCCATTGCGTTAGACCTGATGCGGGAGGTGGGACATAGTGGACACTTCCTGACACAACCCCACACACGCGAGTGGTTCCGCCAAGAGCATTACATCCCCTCCGAGATCATTGACCGTGGTTCGCTGGGGACCTGGAAGAAGAAGGGGAGAAAGACCACCTGGCGACGAGCACAGGACCGGGTGGTAGCCCTTCTGGAGGCGTATGAGGCGCCTCCCATCGCGGATGACTTGCGCCGCGATCTGCGTGCCCTCACGCTCAGAGCAGCGCAGTCCTTTGGAATGGATGAGCTGCCACCACTGCCCAAAGACTGAAAACAAGGAGGCAAAAAAGCCAAAGGAGAAATCATGTATTCCAAAACGCCAGACATTGTACCGTTTCCCACATCCTTCAGGGGCGAACTGCTGGCACAGGCAGAGCTTGAAACGCTAAAGGGCGGCACGCTGCGCCTGCTGGACGAGGTGGGTGTGCAGTTTCCGTCCCGCCAGGCGCTGGAGATCATGGCCGGCCATGGCGCCAGGGTGGACAAGGAGACAGAGACCGTGCGCATCCCGCCGGATCTGGTGCAAAAGGCCATGTCCACAGCGCCGCGGTCCTTTGTCCTGGGTGGGCGCGAGGAGCGATTTGACCTGCTGCTGGACGGGAACAGCTCCTACCTGGCGACCGACGGAACCGGGGTGCACGTCATCGATCTGGAGACCCGCGAGATGCGGGCCTCGCGCAAGGAGGACGTGGCCATGATGGCCCGGGTGTGTGATGCACTGCCCTTGATCAGCTTCTATTGGCCCATGGTCAGCGCTCAGGACTATGGGGTGACCGCCCCTCTGCACCAATGCCACGCCGGGCTGACGAATACGCTCAAGCACGTGCGCGGCGGGATGACAGTGCCCCCAGAACTGGCCCCCTACGTCGTCGAGATAGCGACGGCGGTGGCGGGCAGCGCCGAGGCGCTGCGAAAGCGGCCCCCCATCTGCGCCAACTTTTGTACCATCTCCCCGCTGTCCCAGGATGGCCACAGCCTAGATAACGCGCTGACCTATGCCGGGGCGGGTATCCCCATGAGCTTTATGGCCATGCCGACGATGGGTTCGACCGCCCCGGCCACGCCCCTGGGCGCGCTGGTAATGGGTGATGCCGAGGTGGTCAGTGCGATGGTACTGGTACAGCTGGCCTATCCTGGCGCGCCCGTACTCTACTCGAACATCATCTCGATGATGCATCCCCGCACCGGTGGTTATATCGCCCACTTTCCGATACCCTTGAGGTGGATGGTGGTTCAAATGGCCCACGCCTGGGGGGTTCCCAACTTGGGCGGCGGCAGTGTGAGCGTCGACACGACCGAGATTGGCTGGAGCGCGGGCCTGGACACCGCCTCGGGGGCGATGACGATTCCGTTCTATGGGGGCGAGATCTGCGGCTTCTTGGGGCTGACGGGCAGTTCGATGGTCCTCCAGCCGGAGCACATGATCTTGCAGCACGAGGCCTGCCAGTACGCCCACGACCTGCTGCACGGATTCAGATTCGACGAAGCGGGCATGGCACTGGACGTGATCGCCCACGTGGGTCCGCGCAGTCATTTCCTGCTAGAAAGGCATACCGTCAAACACATGCGCGACTTTCCTCTGTCTTCACTGCAGCGAGAGGACGCCGGTGGCGGCCCTGGAGACGCGCTGGAGGTCGCCCTGGAAGAGTTCAAGCGGCTCAACGAGACCCACCGTCCAGAGCCATTGCCTGACGAGGTACTGGTGGAGCTGGACCGCATCCTGGCAGCGGCAGGTCGCGAGGCGGAGTAGATCTGTCTTCGCCGGACATGCCAGCTCAACAGAAATGGAGGTTGGGGATGCCTAACGCGAACGGTGATCGATATCAAGACGATATATTGGAGACTCAATCCCCCAGCTTCACCATCGAACAAGTAAAAGAGTTCGCCAACAGGCTATATGGGCTCACTGGCAACCTGTTACCGCTCGCCAGTGAGCGAGACCAGAATTTCCGTATCAGCACTGAGACAGGGGATCAATATGTCATCAAGATTGCCAACAGCGCTGAGGATCCAGCGATCATTGATATGCAACTCAAGGCATTGGAGCATATCGCCATAGTAGACACTACATTGCCTGTACCTGAAGTACTGGTTTCTCGCAACGGACGAGCTATCGAGCAGATAAAGGCTGAGAACGGCGCAAATCACAGCACACGCATACTAACCTACTTGTCTGGCGCTCCTCCGGAGGATCATCCCACCGACCACGCGCTGCACCGTCCGATGGGAGCATGCCTGGCAAGACTCGTTCTGGCTCTGCGAGGGTTCTTTCATCCTATTGCGAACTATGAACTGCTATGGGACTTGAAGCATACTTCAAAGCTCAGACAGTATTTGCCCTATGTCACCGATGCAAACCATCGCGAACTGGTCAGCTACTTTCTGGATCGCTTCGATCGGAATGTGCTCCCCTTGATCCCAAAGCTACGGGCGCAGGTTGTTCACAATGACCTTGTGCCCGACAATATCCTTGTTGCAGAGAATGATCCCGGATGCATTGTCGGTATTATTGACTTTGGGGACATGACGCATACACTCCTGGTCAATGATTTGGCCACCACCATCGCACCCCTGCTTCTTGAGCATTCCGACCCTGTAGGAGTGGCCGCGGAAATCGTCGCCAGTTACCACGAACTGGTTCCGCTTGAAGAGGCGGAGCTGCGGATACTATATGACCTGATAGCAGCGAGATTGGCAATGCTGAACGCAATTGCAGCCTGGCGAGCAACAATCCACCCCTACAATCGAGATTACATTACAGGGGGAGTCAATGAGACGTGGTCCCTTCTTGAGGCATGGCGTGCCCTGAATCCGGCAGATGTCACAAAGAGATTCTTCCGGGTCTGTGGTTTGTGGGAACTGGATGAAGGGGATTCGATGCAAGAAGAGGCAAATGAGACGCTTCAATCTCATCTGTCACGTAGGGCTCGTCTGCTAGGTCCTTGCGCTTACCTGTTCTACGATCATCCATTGCATATCGTGCGCGGCGAAGGTGTCTGGCTATATGCTGATGATGGCACGCGATACCTGGATGCATATAACAACGTCGCCCATGTTGGCCACAGTCACCCCCATGTAGTGAACGCAATTGCCAAGCAGGCGCGGCGACTGAATACCAGCACGCGCTATATGCACGGGTATATTCTTGAGCTGGCGGAGCAGATTACCAAGCGGTTGCCGGAATCGCTGAGTGTTTGCACGTTTGTGTGTACCGGCTCAGAAGCCAACGAGCTTGCCTGGCAGATGTCGCAACTGGTATCGGGCAACAGTGGCGCTCTGATAACCAAATTCTCGTATCATGGTGGCACTGCTGCCACCACGCAGCTTAGCACCGAAACAATTCCTGAAGAGAAATTGCCGTCACATGTGCAAACTCTGTTCGCGCCTACCTCGGACTCCACTTTCCGCAAGCCAGATTCTGGCTTAAGCAGCGCGATCAGGGCCTTGGACGAGCATGGGCATCAGCCGGCAATGCTGATCTTGGACACAGCTTTTGTCAGTGACGGGATCTACACCTCGCCCAAGGGTTATCTCAATACACTCTATGGCAAGACACATGCTTCTGGGGGGCTCTGTGTCGCTGATGAAGTCCAGGGCGGTTTTGGACGCCTCGGCCAGCATTTCTGGGGCTTTCAGTTCGATGATGCGATACCCGACATAGTAACCTTGGGAAAGCCAATGGGCAACGGACATCCACTTGCTGCTGTGGTAGCCCGCCCAGAGATCGCCGAAACCCTCGCGAATGAAACTGGCTACTTTAATACATTCGGCGGTAACCCCGTTTCCTGTGCCGCTGGATTGGCTGTACTTGAAGTGATCGAAAAAGAAGCGCTGCAGCATAATGCGCTTGAGGTCGGCCAATATCTGAGAGAACGTTTGGCAAACCTACAGAGGGACTATCCTGTGATTGGTGGATTACACGGTTCGGGACTGCTCCTGGGCATAGATATCATCAAGCCCGATGGCGCGCCTAACCCGGAAATGGCTGCCCACATCATGAATCACATGCGCGAGAATGGTGTTCTTATTGGAACCACCGGGCAAGACTACGCAACCCTCAAAGTCCGTCCGCCGATTGTTTTCCAGGAGGAACATGCTGAGATATTGCTTGCAGCCATGACAACGGCGCTGGACGATGTCTTGAGCCTCAAGTCTGCATGAGACGGTTAGTCCAGAGTCAAGAGTGACGCACACTCCGGTGAGTCGCAATCATAATCAGAAGGAGGCAATCATGAAAACGTTAGTTCTGGGAGGTGCAGGCGCTGTCTGTAGCGAGACCACCCGCGACCTGGCACAATACAGCAAGTTCGACGAAATTGTGGTTGCAGACTACAACCTGGATGCTGCCGACCAACTCATCAAGGAAATTGGTGACCCCAGGTTAAGATCTGTCCAATTTGATGCAAAGGATTACGACTCAATGCTGAGGCTGTTTCCAGGTCATGATGTAGTGATCAGTGGTTTGCCCTGTGAATATGACCCGGTCGTCACCAAGGCCTGTGTTGAGGCCGGTGTCAATGGATTGGACGTAGCCACAGAAGAAGACCAGTGGAGCCATGATGCTGCTGCCAAAGATAAAGATCTGGTCTATATCCCTGGAGTGGGGGCGACACCCGGAATCACCAATGCGATGGTCAAACATGCGGCAAACCAAATGGACCAAGTTGACGACATCCAGATCAATTTTGCCGCCTTCCGCTGCCCTGCACCAGCTCCGGGCCTGCTAGTAACATTTCTGTGGGAATTTGATCCCAACACTGACACCAGGTTCTATTATGAAAACGGAGAGTATCACCGGGTTGGACCTTTTGAGGGACTCAAAACGGTGGACTATGGGGGAGAAATCGGAGTTCAGGAAGTTTGTTATATCCCTCATCCTGAAACACGAACCATGCCCAGAAGCCTGGGGGTCAACAAAGTCTCCGTGCACGGATGTTTCCCGCCCCAGGCCATGAATCTTGCCAAGACTTTGCTGGAGTGGGATCTATTTGATAAAGAACCCTTCACCTACAAGGGTGTTGAGACCAATTCCCTGGAGATGCTGTACGAGCTTTTGCTTCGCTCTCCCCGGACCAAGGAAACGCCAGTCTGGGGTTATGGTTTGGTCGCGGAGGTGTTTGGCAAGAAAGACGGCAAAGACTTGAAGATCAAACTCTGGAACGAACACCCACCCATGGCAGAGTGGGGTGGAGAAGCAGCCTATTACAAGAACATCGGCATCCCATTGAGCATCGGTGCGCAAATGATTGCCCGCGGCGATGTGGATGTGCGCGGCGTCGTGCCCCCGGAGACGGCCATCGACCCTTTGATCTTTTTCGATGAACTGAAGCTGCGCGGGATCACGATTGGAGAAGAAGTAGAGTGGCTTGAATAGCTGCTCTAAACCAGGGATGTCTGGAGAAAGCTGGTCCAGACATCCCTGGCTACATGGCTAAACCGGAGTCAGTTGCCAAAAGGTGGCCATCCCGGACACCATCGAGAGCATCAAGGTCTGCGATGGGGTCAGCCTCAACAAGGGCTGGAGGCCGCCCTGAGCGGCGCGAAAGAAGATAACCTTATCATCAGGTATTGAGTGTTTCTGTGAAGACGTTCTTAAAGTACCGAGTATTCGAGGTGAACACAAATGATGAAGGAAGGGTCCACAATACCTGAAGCAGAGATATCCCGCCGGCTAGGCAATATCAGAAGCAAGATGGCTGAAAGAGATATCGAGGTGCTCGTGGTGTTTTCCGCCCCTGGCAGCCTGAGATTTGGACAGCGCGGTCATGTGCTGTATCTTTCCGGCTATGAGCCGTATTTCGGTGACTGCATGCTGATTCTGCCCCTTGACAGCAAGCTGGAGCCGGTCCTTGAGATAGATTCAGCCAATTACTTTCCAGAGGGATGCACCTGGGTCAAGAATCAGGCACAACCTGGCAGTCACATTGATCTGATCAAGAGCTATCTTTCTGACAACAGCCTTAGACTCTCAAGAATAGGCGTTGCAGGAGAGTATTCCCTAAGCCCGCTTTTCTTCCAGCGCCTGCTTGAAGAACTAGAGCCGGTCCAAGTAGAAATCGTTTCTTCGATACTGGAAGCGGAACGAGCTGTGAAATCAGAGTTTGAAATTGACTGCATGAAGAAAACGGCATGGATCGCCAAAAAGGGGTTTGAGGCCGCTGCCGCCTTTATCAGGCCGGGCGTTACAGAAGCGGACGTGGTAAGTGAAATCGAGAGGGTCTGCCGCGAACACGGCTCCCAGAGTTTTCCGCACTATACCATGGTCATTTCGGGAAAAGATGAAAGCCATCTTGATTACTGGTGGAACTGCGGGAGAAGAAAGCTGGAACCAGGCGATCCAATATCCCTTGATTATGGAGCGATGTTCAATGGCTACTGCTCCGATCTCTCGAGGCCCTTTGTCATTGGCAAAGCATCAGACAGGCAGCAGGATGTCTGGAAAGTACTTGTGGATGCTCACAACGCTGCCGCCGAAGCCGCAAAAGCGGGTGTCCATGCTTCCGAAGTGGACCATGCCGGGTACAGAGTAATGGAAGAAGCCTGGGGCATTGAGGGTTTGTGGGGCATAGGACATGGAGTTGGCCTTGAGGTCCATGAGTGGCCCTTTATCGGATACCAGCGTATCAAGGATGATCAGGCCTACAGGGATACTCTGCTTGAAGAAAACATGGTCATATCCTTGGAACCCGCAGTGTTCTTTCACGATACCGGCGATTTTCAGATAGAAGACCAGTTTGTAGTCACAAGGAACGGCGCGGTAAGATTGAATGATATACCGCACGAGATCTTTGAGGTGTAGAATCGACGATCATCCCTGCCACTTTTTTCTGGGGGCTAGGTGCCCCCCCCGGAAGGCGTGAAGCGGAGAACCGTGGGACCATAGTTCAATTCGGGTCAGACAAGCAAGCCAGTGTTAGGTACTGAATTGTATGCCGTGCATAGATTTCGGTGGAAATACCGAGCTGGCCTGCCTGTCATTCCCGCGGGGGCGGGAACCTATCTGAACTTGGCTGAAATGGATGCCCGCCTGCCCGGGCATGACACACGACCCGGCCCCTCGTCGCTTTCCCACTGAAGTGTATACACCAGCGAAATAATACGGGGAGGAAACATGGACAGCAGAACACCCGAAATAGAGCCGATTGTTCCAGCCTATCGTGTTCGCATTCTCAGCGATGAGCAGTTGGAGGAATTCAGATCAAACACATTCACAATCCTCAAGGAGACAGGTTTTCACTGTCCTTCAGAGAGGGCACTGCAAATTTATGCAGAACATGGTGCTGTGGTAGATTGTGACACTCAGATTGTAAAATTAGCACCGGATCTGATCCTGGAGGCCCTTTCTCATGCGCCGCGCTACTATACCATGGGGGGACGAACTGAGGCATTCGATCTTGATTTGTCAAAGGGGATCACCTATGTAGCTACAGATGGAACCGGGACAAAGACCATCGACTATGTGACGCGGGAATTGCGCTCCTCCATCAAAGACGATGTGGCCAAATCGGCCCGGATTTCCGACTATCTGTCTTCCATCAGTTTCTATTGGCCCATGGTCAGCGCGCAGGACCACCCCGTTTGCCCCTCACTGCATGAGCTGGATGCTTCCTTCAACAATACCCTCAAGCACGTTCAGACTCCGACTGTGGTGGAGGAGATCACGACACGCTACGCAGTGGAACTGGCCAAAGTTGTGGCGGGTAGTGAGGAGAAAATGCGGAAACGCCCCCCCCTCTCATTACTGATTTGCACGATAGCCCCGTTGGCCATGGATGCTGGAAGTATGGACGCAGCACTGGTGGCAGCTGAGGCAGGCATACCGGTGGGCTTTATGGCCATGCCCAACACGGGCTCTACCGCGCCCGCTACACTGGCCGGAACCCTATCTCTGGGCGACGCAGAGATTGTCTCTGCCATGGTGCTGATTCAACTGGCGTATCCCGGTGCATCGGTATACCACTCCTTGATGCCCGGAATGACTCACCCCCGAACGGGCGCGTACTACAGTCATGAGAGCCACGTCTATGCGATTGGTGTTGAGTTGGCCCATATGTGGGGTGTTCCAACCCTGGCCGGAATGGGCGGCTCGGATGCCCACGGGCTGGATTGGGAGAGCGGCATGGGAGGCGGCAAGAGTTCGCTGCTGGGCGCGCTATGTGGCGCGGAAACTGGCAGCGGATTGGGACTGCTGCGAGGCAGTACCCTGCTGTACCCGGAGGCCCTGGTTCTAGAGAGTGAACTCTATCATAGTGTTCGCGATGATGTGGCGGGATTGGATACCAGCCCCGGCCAAATGGCCCTGGACGTCATTCAGACAGTGGGGTCACGCGGCCATTTCCTCAGGGAAAGGCACACACGAGACCATTTCCGCAGACTAGGTTTTTCAGAGATAGTGCATGTCGCAGACGCGGGTGGCAGTTACCGCGACCCGCTTGAAGTCGCCAGAGAAAGAACCGACTGGATTTTGGAGAATCACCACCCGGAACCGTTGGACGAGGCGCAGCAGGCGGAATTCAAGCGCATTCTCCAGGCGGCGGAGCGAGAACTGGCATAAGGGCTATTGGGTAGTGAGACACTTTTATGGGAGGCGAAATGCATGACTGAAAAATCTCTTCCGACCCAAGCACAGGTTGTCATCATTGGCGGCGGCGTGATTGGCTGCAGTGTGGCCTATCACCTGACGAAACTGGGCTGGCGAGACGTCGTGCTGTTGGAACGCAAAGATCTGACCTGCGGCACCACGTGGCACGCGGCCGGGTTGGCCGAGAGCGGGCTGTTTGCCTCGGCGGTCAAGAGCGACATGGCGAAATACACGCAGGAGCTTTTCCAAAGATTGGGAGAAGAAACCGGCCAGGATACCGGTTTCCGCAGGGTTGGCTACCTCGAACTGGCATCTAGCGAAGAGTGGGTGGAAGGGATCCGGCGAACGGCTGACTTTGGCCGCTACAACGGTCACGTAATCGAAGAAATCTCCCCTTCCGAGATCGCAAATATGTGGCCGCTGCTCAAGACCGATGATTTGCTGGCCGGGTTCTATTGCCCGGATGATGCCCGCGTCAACCCGGTGGATGTGACCATGGCTCTGGCAAAAGGCGCTCGCATGGGCGGCGCACGCTTTTTCGAGGATACCAAGGTTACGGCGATCAAACAGAAGGACGGCCGGGTGACCGGGGTAGTGACCGAAAAGGGAGAGATCGCGGCCGAGTACGTGGTCAATTGCGGCGGGATGTGGGGGCGCGAGTTGGGCCAGATGGCGGGCGTCAATGTGCCCTTGCACGCCGCAGAGCACTATTACCTGATCACCGAGCCGATCGACGGAATCCATCCGGACCTGCCGATTGTGGATGACGCGGCCCGCTTTGCCTACTATCGGGAAGAGATAGGCGGGCTGATGATCGGTCTTTTCGAGCCGGTGGCGGCTCCCTGGGGCACGAAGGGCATACCGGAAAGTTTCAAATTTGACGAACTGGCGCCGGATTGGGATCGCATGATCCCGCATCTTGAACTCGCGATGGAACGTATCCCGGTATCGACAACGGCCGGGGTGCACAAGTTCTTCTGTGGGCCGGAGAGTTTCACGCCGGACCAGGAGCCGTTGATGGGCGAAGCGCCCGAGTTGAAGAATTATTACGTGGCCGCGGGATTCAACTCGCTGGGCATTCTGCTTGGCGGCGGTGTTGGACAGGTGATGGCCCAGTGGATCGTGGATGGCCTGCCGCCGATTGACATCAGTGACGTGGACATCGCGCGTATGTTGCCGTTCCAGAACAATCCCCGCTATCTGCGCGACCGGACCGTAGAAGCTCTCGGGCTGCTGTACGCTCAGGACTATTTCAATCTCCAGGCAGAGACGGCTCGTAACGTTCGCAAATCACCGTTCCACGACCGGCTGGCCGAGGCAGGAGCCTATTTTGGCGCCTATGCCGGCTGGGAGTATCCGGATTGGTTCGCGCCAGAGGGCGTCGAGCCCAAGGTAGAGTATACCTGGGGGCGGCAGAATTGGTTCGAGTATGCCGCCGCCGAGCATCGGGCCGCGCGCGAGGGCGTGATCCTGATGGACTACTCTGTGATGGGAAAACTCTTGGTGCAGGGGCGGGATGCGGAAGAAGCCCTCAACCGGATCTGCGCCAACAATGTGGCTGTGCCTGTCGGACGTTGCGTCTACACCCAATGGTTGAACGAACGCGGCAGGATCGAGGCCGACCTGACCGTCACCCGCCTGGCGGAGGACCAATTCCTGGTTCTCACCGGTGATGGGACCATCATCGCGGTTCAATCGTGGCTCAAGCGAAACATCCCCCCCGATGCGCACGTTTTCGTGACCAACGTCACCTCGGCCTACAGCGTGCTAAACATCCAGGGGCCGAAATCCCGCGACCTGTTGAGCCGCGTGACGAATGCTGACATGTCGAACGCAAGCGTTTCCATTTCTGGCCCTGCAAGAGATTGACATCGGCTACGCCCCGGTCCTCGCCTTGCGGGTGAGCTATGTGGGTGAATTGGGCTGGGAGCTCTATATCCCCACCGAGTTCTCTCTCCACGTCTTTGATACCCTCGTGGAGGCGGGCCAGGACGTCGGGATGGTGTTTGCCGGGCTGCAGGCGCTGGAGACGTTGCGTTTGGAGAAGGCGTATCGCGATTATGGGAACGACGTCGACAACCTGGATACGCCGCTGGAGGTAGGCTTGAGCCGCTTTGTGGATTTCGACAAGCCCGGTGGATTCATCGGCAAAGAGGCGCTCTTGCGGCACAAGCAGGCTGGCGTCAAGCACCGCCTGGTACAGTTCCTGCTGGAGGACCCCGAACCGCTGCTGTACTACAACGAAATCATCTACCGCGATGGAGAGCCTGTTGGCCGCATCCTGGCCGGCGGCTATGGGCACACGCTGGGAGCGTCGGTGGGCTTGGGTTACGTTGAGAATGAAGAAGGAGTCACCGCCGATTACGTCAAGAGTGGGAACTATGAGATACAGATCGCGGGCACGCGCCATCCGGCAAAAGCATCATTGCGGCCGCTGTACGATCCGAAGGGCGACAGAATCCGTTCCTGATGATGAGAAACACACCTGCCGAGGCTGGTTTCTACATGCCGGCCGAATGGGAAAATCACGCAGGCACCCGGCTACAATGGCCGCAAGATAGGGTGTATCGAAGCTACGAACTCAAACTCGAAGGCATGTGGCTGGCCATGGTCGACGCGCTGCACCAGCACGAAAATGTCCACGCCATTGTCGCCGACGAATAGCAACGAGATCACGGTCTTCATCCCGAGGAGGGAAGATGTGACACTGAGCACAGGTTAAGCGGACGTTCGCTGGCACCTGCTGATAATGCGGGTTACGCCTGGTTGAGCACAGACATCCGTGTTTATTAGTAACCGGGTGTCTAACCCCGATTGTCCGCCCACAGTGCCCCAGCTGCATGGCTGGGGCCTTTTTCAGTTTCAGTAGAGCCTCTCAATCGTCGAGGGAAGATCACCATGAGACTTACCCGCCTTGGGTATGGACGACAAAAAGCCGGGGCTCGGTACCCTGGATTCCGCAATGTTCAGTCACTCAGCTTGCACTACGAGCCAGGTCCAACAATGTCTCATATCCTCTCTGGCAAGCTGTTGTCAGCCAGAGCGTTGTACAATCTCGAGATTCATGCATTGACACACATCCAAGTCTATGCTAGAGTATGGCTAGCTATGAGGGAATGGAAGAGGCGGTGAGGACACAGATCAGCACACGCCTTTCGTAAAGAACCAGACAGCGGGAGGCGAGGAATCATGTACGCCAAAGGTCTATGCGCCGAGTGTGGCGAGCGACACTCGGTGGGTGGCCTCGTGCCCTGGCCCACCGACCCATCAGAAAGCGGCAGCCTGGCCGAGCTGTATCCAGACGGCAACAT
Source organism: uncultured Chloroflexia bacterium (assembly GCA_963783445.1). Lineage (GTDB taxonomy): Bacteria > Chloroflexota > Anaerolineae > JAAYZQ01 > JAAYZQ01 > CAWANP01. Next base: position 113,832 of record CAWANP010000009.1, read on the forward strand.
GCCGGGCAATATTGCCTACCTCCTGAGCATCGAATTCTGGTGTCCACAGGCGAAGGCGCATATCGCCATCGAGGATCCGGTGCGGGTGTTTGTGGAGCCGGTGATGCGGGATGAGGGCTGAATGGATCAACTAACACAACTCTACGCCGATTCCCCGCTCTGGTTCTGGCTCCTGGGCTCCGTGCTGGCCTACGGGCTGGCCACCAACGCCCTCTGGATCCTCAGATCCAGGGACTGGATCCCGTCGCCCTACGGGAACTGGCTGGTACAGGCCGGACGGTTCCTCTTTTACCTGGGCATCCCTTACCTGGCCCTGGGCGGCTGGCCGCGACGTCCACTCCAGGGACTGCTCTCCCTGGCAGACATGGGCCTGGTGGACCTGGGTGGGCGCTGGCCGCCCACCCGCTGGCTGGAGGCAGCGGGCACGGCCATAGGCATCGGCCTGCTGGCCTGCCTGCTGCTGGCCCTGGCCTGGGCCAATGCCAACCGGCGTGTCCCGGCCGCGGGCCTCCCCACCGAACCCCACTTTCGTTTTCCAGCCCGGCCCTGGTGGGCCCTCCTCATCGACGTGCTCCTCCTGGAAGTACATTGGGCCTTTTACCGGGGCTCGCTGGCGGTACTGCTCGCGGATCTGTACAAGGGCGTCTTTTTGGGGCTGGGGCTGGTCTACCTGGAGTGGGCGCTGAACCCGGCCTGGCGGCGCGGCTGGCATGGTGGGCAAGCAGCCACGCAGGGGCTGCCCGCCACGCAAGGGCTGCCAGCCGCACAGTGGCTGCGGGCGGCGATGGCCCTGGTATCAGCCTTGATTTTTCTCTTTACCCGAAACCTGTGGCTTTGCCTGGGGGTACACGCGGTTTTGAAGTTGCTGTTCTGGGGCTTTGGGCGGGAAGAGGTGGATTCCTGACCCCCGACTACTCGGGGGCAGGCTCCGCGGGAATGACGAGGGCGCGGAAATTCTGCCCTCGCCGGAGCCTGGTTCCGACGGATCGACCTAGAAGCTATAGACCTCCAGGATGCTCTTTTCCGTGTCGCCCTCAATGCGGGCCAGGACCTGGACGTAAGGGGCGATGCTGGAATTGTGCAATTTGCGCTTGAGCAGTTCGTCCACCTGAAAGATCCCCGCCGAATTGTTCATGGCAATCTCGACGACGATGGGCAGTTCATCGCCCTTGCGGATGTCGACGCGGTCGATGGCCATAGCCGAGATAGCGTGGATGTCGGTCTTGCCCGCCTCAAAGGGGATGCGCGACCGGCCCTCGGTCACGTCCAGCGCATCGGCCACCTTGACGACGCCGGCCTCCGTAGTCAGGCAAGCCACGTCCCAGCGGTGGGCAATGATGGCGTGAAGCGTATCGGCGACGAGGATGGTACGCTGGCGCACGTCGTACAGCCCATCCAGCAACTCCCGCGCCTTGCGCTCGGCCAGAAAGAGGCTGTATTGCTCGTGGCCGCTGCGATGGATGCTGATTCCCAGATCGTGGAGGCAGGCGGCCAGAACGACGACGATCTCGGCCTCGTCGTCTGTCAGCCCGTGGTCCTGGACGATGCCCATGGGCACACCGGCATCTAGCAGCAAGCGCACCAGTTTCAGGGCGATGTTGGTCACGATCTTGATGTGCACCGAGCCGTGGTCGGTGATGCCCGCCCGCTCGACGGCGTTGACGTTGGCGCAGTCCCACAGGGTGTGCAGTTCGACGTCGGCGTCAATACGTGCGACGAGCTGGCGCAGCTTTTCGTTGTGGCGCACAGGCACGTTCAGGGTCAGCATTTCAGTCATGGCGCCTCCAGGCCAGGGGCAAGCTTGGCGATCTTGTTGGTCTCTATTCCCACATCCGGCAGAACGCGCACATGTCGCCGGCGGTCGTAGGCTGGCCGCAGCGAACACAGGGCTGTAGTTCGATGCTGGCCCGTTCCTCAAAGACCACCTTGCCGGCCTCCCGCGCTCGCAGGAACTCCAGGTAGAACTGCTGCTTGGCCCCGGGCGACCTCAGTTCCAACTCGTTGAGCAGATCTTTGGTATAGCTGGTGGTCGCGCCCTTGGCAAAGGGGCATTCGTCATAGATGTAGTCGATGCCCAGGACCAGGGCATAGGCCGCCGTCTCGCGTTCGTAAAATCGGACAAAAGGCTTCACCTTGCGGGCCAGCCCGCCCCGCTCGGCCAGGACGGGAGCCTGGCGGGCCAGGTAGCCGGTCTGCCAATGCAGGGTGTTCTGCAGCAGCACAGCCACTTCGTCGTCGAGGTTGTGCCCGGTGGCAATGGCCGCGAAACCGCCGCGGGCATCGCGCCCTGAGCCGTGAAGGGCAACCTCGTTCATGACGTGGCGCTTGACCAGCCCACAGACCGAGCAGGGTTTGCCCTGGCCCCGGCGCCTGGTTCGGGCCAGATAGGGGATGGTCTGGCCATACGCCTCCTCCACATCAACGACGTGGAGCACGGCCTCAGGATGATGGTCGGAGACGAAGCGGCGGCACATCTCCAGGGATTTGTTCGAGTAGCCCATATCCTCGTCGATGCCCAGCCCGATGTACATGCCCTCGACCTGGTAACCCAGCTTGAGCAGGACGTCCCACAGGGCCAGGCTGTCCTTGCCGCCAGAGACAGCCAGCAAGACCCGATCCTCGGCAGTGAACATGTCGTATTTTTCGATGGTCCGCTGCGTAAAGGTCAGGAACCACTCGACAAGGTGCTCCGCGCACAGGCTTCGCCTGTGCTGGCGCATGTTGAGAACGGCAATGCCGCCACACTTGCCACATTTCATGTTTGTGCTAGCTCTCGGCGATGCGTTGCAGACCCTCACGGTCGAGGATGGTAATGCGCTTCCGGCCGATTTCGATTAGGCCATCGGTCTTGAAGGCATTGAGGGTTTGGGTCGTGGTTTCGCGATAGGTGCCGATCTGCTCCCCCAGATCCTGGTGGGTATAGCCCTCGACGACATCGCTGCCCGTATCGTCGGCTACTTGCAGGAGAAGGGAGGCCAGCCGGGCCGGGATACCCTTCCGGGCGATCTCTTCCAGTCGTTCCTCGGCCCTTTTCAGCCGGCGTCCAAGGACCTCAAAGATGCGCAGCGCAACTTTGGGCTTGGTGATCAGCATCCGCTCTACGTCACTGCGGCTCATCACGTACAGGACGCAGTCTTCGCTGGCTTCGGCAAAGCTGTTGTGCATTCCCTGGCCGATAAAGGCCATTTCTCCAAAAACAGTCCCCGACCCCAGGGTAGCGATAACCAGTTTCTTCCCGTCGGGCGAGATGCGATAGAGCTGGATCCGGCCTTCCTGCAGAAAGAATAGCACCTCGCTGCTATCTTCGGGCATGTAGAGGATCTTGCCCCGGCGGCAGGTCGTCATCGTCGTCGCCCGATCGATCTCTTCGATCTCCTGGGGGGTCAGATCCTGAAATATGTCCACCATCTGTAGATAACCGATTTTGTCGGGCTGATCCTCTGACACGATTTCTCCCCCCGGTGACGGTAGTATCCTTTGCTCTACTGTCTCGATTATACCCCAAGTCGGGGGAGACCACAACACCAACAAAGAGCCATGGAGTCAATGAATCGATTGTTGCCGGGGGTGTGACTCGCATGTGCAGTCCCGACCGTTCCTGGCTTGCATCCAGTAGCAGTTGTGTTATAATCAAAGACAACCTTGTTCTGGAGTGAGTGCATGAATCCAATTCCTCCGATCCTGTTCCAGTTGGGCCCTTTCCAGGTGCGCTGGTACGGCGTGCTGATCATGACCGGGGTGGCCCTGGGCGCCTATTTCTCCAGCCGCCTGGCGAAAAAGCGCGGGATGAATCCGGACCACGTCTGGTCGGCTCTAATCGTCGCCGTGATCTTTGCCATCCTGGGAGCCCGGCTGTACCACGTCTTCTCCACCCCGGCCGGCTGCCCGCCTGACGCTGCCTATGCCTGTGGCTGGCCCTACTACAAGCATCACTTCTTTGAGGCCTTTGCCATCTGGAAGACCGGCGGATTCCAGGGCTTGGGTATCTATGGCGCCATCGTCGGCGGGGCCCTGGGTGTGATCGTCTACGCGCTGTGGAATCACCTCAATCCCCTGGTTTGGCTGGACGTGGCCGCGCCGGGACTGGCCTTTGGCCAATTCGTCGGCCGCTGGGGCAATTTTATCAACCAGGAACTCTACGGCCCGCCAACCGGTTCGTCGTGGTTCGGCCTCAAGATCAACCCAGACCTGCCCCACCAGGCATTGCCCCCCGGCACAGACTATATGACGCGCTTCCATCCGACCTTCTTGTACGAGTCGTTGTGGTCTCTGGGCGTCTTTCTCATCCTGTACAACGTTTACGCCCGGCTGCCCCACAAACTGCGCAATGGCGACGTGTTCCTGCTCTATATCGTCCTCTACCCCCTGGGACGATTCATCGTCGAGTTCTTCCGGCCCGATGCTTGGACGATGGGCCGGCTGGCAACCGCACAATGGATCGCGCTCGGCTGTGTAATTGGGGGGACCACCCTCATCATACTGCGCCACATCTTCTGGGATCGAGACAAAGAGACAGGGGAGGGGGAGGAGGAAGGGCAGGCCAGCGAGCAGGAAGCAGCGGCAGCCGAATAGAGGAACAGGACGGCCCGAAAAACAGCAGGCGAACCGCCCGGCTCAGATCACTATCGAGCCCGCGTTTCGCCTGTCTTTTGTTCCGGGAATGGGCCTACGGGGTTCCCAGCGAGCCGCCATCCCCGGATGGATCCTGTCCGATATTGCGCGCTTCGTTCAGATCGCTCCAGGACAGGCTCATGCGCCACATGTACCAGATTCCCAGCGCGGTGATGGGCAGCCACAGGGCCGCGTGCAGCACCAGGGTGTATGCCGCCGCGATGTTGCCGTTCACGCCAAAGGCTTTGAGGACCTCGATCCCCGGTTCGTCGAATGTACCCAGATAGCCCGGCGCCGACGGGATCGTCGTGAACAGGTTGACTACCCCATTCATCAACATCAGGACAAAGAATGAGACCTCGAAATCAAAGGCGTGCATTACGAACCAGTACTTCATCGCCTCTGCCAGCCACACGACAAGCGAAGTCGCAAAGATCATGGCCACGTCCCGCCCGCTGCGCAGAAAGCTCAGCCCCTCCAGGAACCGGTCGGCAAATCCCCGCACCGGTTCCCGAAAACGCGCAGGCAGCAACGTGTCTATCACCCAGGAATAGGCCGCCTGGGTACGCTGGGGAGAGGCGGCCAGGAAGAAAAAGAAACCCAGGGCGCCAAAGAAGAGCAGGCTGAAGACGATGACGAAATTGCGCCAGGTATCGGGGATATTCGGCGCCAGGGGCAGGCCGACAAAGACAAATAGCAGCATGATCACCCCGTCGAAAATGCGCTCGACCAGGATCGAGGCGAGGCTGGTACTGACCGGTACCTCCTCCGTTCCTTTTAGCACAAAGGCCCGCAGCAGCTCGCCGATGCGGGCGGGAAAGATGTTGTTGCCCATATAGCCGATGCACACGACCGGGAACAGCCGGACCAGAGGGATCGACTTGACGGGGCGCAGCATATAGTGCCAGCGCCAAGTTCGCGCCCAGACCCCAAAAAAGTAGACGGCCACGCCCGGCACCAGCCACCAATAGCGAGCGGTGCGCATATGGTACCATACCTCGCCCATGTTCAGCCCGCGCAAGGCGAGATAGAGAAAGGCCGCGCTGATCATCAACCCCAACCAAAACTGCCAACGTTTTAGCATCATCTCTCCCTGTCTTGGGATGTGGTATACAAGGTGGGGCTTCGCCCCACCTTGTATACCACACTCAGAGACAGCATCTTATCGTGATACGGGTCCGGGGGAGCCATCCGGATCGTTGGGTGATTATACCGTCTCCATCCCAAAAGACCAAAAGCCTCGCCAGCCAAAGTAGCGCTCGACCGCGAGCGATCCCTGCGAACAAGTCCTGCGATCTGGCAGTTCTCCCAAAAGACAAGATGCGGAATGGGGTTCATTATTACGGCCCGCGCCTGCCAGGCCGGGGATTCAGCCTCTCAGGTACCAAAAGGAGGGGGATTGAGTGGACCAGTCCTATTGCGTGATCGGCGCCCGATCTGTGATCGGGACGCCCTCCGTGATCAGAACGCCACCCGAGATCAGGGTTCCACGCGTGATCAGAACACCATCAGTGATCAGGATCCCGGGCGTGATCAACCGTGGAGGAAGAATGGTAAAGGTCAACCATGCCGGTTCGGACTTTTGCCCCGACGAGTCAAAGGCAACGCCGACGAGCGTGAGAGGGATGCTGGCCGGCTGCGTCCAGGTCAATGGCCAGCCTCCAGCACAGAGCGTCTCGGTGCAGGTAAAGACACGCCCCGAGTTCAGGACCGGGTCCTCGGTCTCTACCCCCCAGACGACCACCAGGTCCAGGCCCAGATCATCACTGGCCTGAAAGACGAGGGAGGATGGCTCGTTGGCCCGGACCTGCAAGGGCGCGACCGTCAGGCTGAGGAACGGAGGCTCATCAACAGGGGCGCAGGGGGGTAAGGTCACTTCTGCCGTGGCGCTCTCGGCTGAGGTTCCGGCAGCATTGAAGGCGACAATAGAGTAGAGGTAGGAATTGCCGCAGGCGACTTGCTCATCCACAAACTTTTCCACGCCGGCTGGAGCCAGACCAATGCTGGCTTCCACGTCAGCTCGATAGATGCGGAATGCATCCTCGTTGTCGGATTGATCGGACCAGGCCAACAGGACTGTTGGCGGCCGCGTCCGGCCCCCAGCATCCGCCACGTCCGTAGCCCCCGTGTCTACGGTGGCCGTCAGATCCGCCGGTCCCTTGGGTGGCAGATCCGTCTGGGCCAGGATTCCGACCTGGATGGTTAGCGGCAGCGTCGGGCCAAACAGGTCGCCTTCGGGCGAGCGCAAACGCCAGAGATTCGCATAGGCGCCCACTTCGGATGGCGCCCACAGCGTGATGGCCAGGTCGACGGCTTCGCCAGCAGCCGTAGGCGGCACTGGCACCGTATCCGGTGAAATGAGACCCGATCCCGCCAACCGGACCAGTTGATAGCCGACCCCCCAGGCGCAGGAGCCATTGTTACGCACTTGCCATACCTTGTCCATTCGAACCGAAGGGCGAAAAGCCGTACCGGGAGGAATCGTCACATCGGCCACAAAGGAGGCATCCGGAATGCAGGCAGGCTCGGCTATCGCCTCGTCGGGCGCCACCGTCACATGGAGGGTGACGTCAGCAGTACCGAGGACCTGGTTCTCTGTAGAAAAGACGATCACGGCAACCCGATACTCTCCAGCGGACTCGGGGCGCCATGATTGTGATAGGGGGAGAGACCCATCGTGAACCTGGGTCTGGGGCTGGACCGATAGCGTATCTACCTGTTGGCCATTCACCTGAAGCTCCACGCGGCCCACATCCTGCAGGGCAGGAATGGCCTCGATGGTAGACTCTATGGCAATCTCCTGACCCAGGGTAAGCTGGCTGCCATCGGCGGGCGAGGCGATGATGACTTTGACCTGGGTAGCCGGGGCCGGTGTTGGTTGGAAGGGATTCCAGGGGATATCCAGGTCGCCCTGCCAGAGCACAAGGAGCCCGGCAAGCACCAGCAGCGACAGCAAGGTCAGCCCCAGGGCCAGCCAACGTCCTGCTCGGCAGCCGGGCCGACGCTCGATGACTGGAGCTTCCGGCGGCGGCTCTGCGCGGGGATCGCCTGGCTCCCAACCTTCGCCCCGGTTGCAGACCCAGGTCCCCTGTTCTGTATCGAGCAGCCACAGAACGCCGCGCTCATCCCGCAGCAGCATTTTGGCCACCTCGAAGCGGAAGGTCTCGTCGCTGATCTCTCCCGCGCCGCGCTGCGCCTGCAGGACACGAAATCGGCTTTCAGCCTGCTTGAAATCCATAACCCTCAGCCCATATCCTCAGACTGAAAGATTTCTTCGGCATGCTGCAACAGGACCCGGGTCTGTTCCGGCGGGGTATCCTTGCTCTCCAGGTAGCGGGTCAACAGGTCCGCTGGCGACAACTCTTCTGGCGACTCACCTCCCAGCCGCTGCCGGTAGACTCGTTCGATCTCTTTACCAATTCCAGCCACATAGTATGCGCCCTTCAGCGCCCGCCGGATGTCAGCATCGCGGAGCAGGCCCTCTTGCTCAGCCTGTGCCTGGATGATCACCCTCACCACCGCATCGGAGACGTCATGCCTGTCAATCGTGGCCAGCAGCGAGGCCAGCGGATCGGCCTCGTCCCGCACGTCGCAGCGAATGGTCAGGAAGGTCCGTGCGGCCACGGGGTGGAAACTCCATTCGGTATGCCCTCGCTGCACATCGGCGACCACAAAGCCCTTTTGTTCCTTCTCCTCGCCAAAATCGATTCGTTCCAGGCTGCCACAGTATACGATGGGGGGCTGCCGGCCCTGGTTCAGCTCCTGGTGGCGGTGGATGTGGCCCAAGGCCACATAGTCCCAGGCCGTATCAGCCAGAACACTCTTCAAGACCACAACATCTCGGCCCAGCATCACGGACCGCTCGGACCCGAGTTTTGCTTCCGACACGCTGAAATGGCCCACAAGCACCGCCGGCAGGGCAGGATCTACCTGCTCTGCCAGCGCCTGGATGTTCTCCGCTACCATCTGCTGCACCAACTCGTCCAGTTCGGCGATGGTCTTGTTCTTGTGGTCGTCGTGGGCCAGGATCTGCTGTCGAAGCGGGTAGGGCACCGTCGCTACCTGGATCAGATCGCCCCTTTTTGTGGTCACCAGGTGCAATTCATCACGGTTCGCGACCGTGACGTTGGGCACTCTTAGCGTGCGAAAGACCTCGATGCTCGATGCTCTCTTCGAGACAGCGGGCAAGTCGTGGTTGCCCACCAGCAGCACGACCGGGATTCCGGCATCGGCCAGGCGCATGATCCGCCGGGCAAACTCGCGCCGGTGGGTAGAGTTGGGATCGCGGCTCTTGTAGGCGTCCCCGGCAAAGATGACCAGATCGACCTCGTTCTCCAGGGCATAGTCAACCACCTCGCTGAGACGCCGTAAAAAGTCCATGACTCGGCCGTTCAGCCCGGTCGCCGCGTCGAGGCTCCCATAGTTTTCCACGCCAATGTGCACGTCAGCCAGGTGCAGAACGCGGATGCTGTTCATAACGAGATCATCCCTCTCTATCGGCCGCCATGGCTGGGCCAAGGTTGGGGTCAGTGGCCCCAACTTGGGCTCGTGTCAAATGCTTGCCTGGAATGGACATCAGGCACGATCCAGCGCGGCCCGCGCCGCCCCAGGGTCCGTCGCAGTGACCGCATCGACGCCCAGGCGCAGGGCAGCGGCATAGTCAGCCGTGAACAGGTTGGCCAAACTCACAGCCAGACCAGCCTCCTGTAGGCAGGCTACGGTCCGGCGGTCGGTCTGGGGCCAAAAGACAGTGACCCAGCGAGCGCCCGTGGGCATTACCCAGGCCGCAGGATCTGCGACGCGCTCGCGCAAGTTCACGGACAAGGAGATCGCCGGATTCCGGGCCCGGATGCGCGCCAGGGCCACCCGGTCCCAGCTCGAGATCAGCACCTGGCCCTCCATGCCCGCTTGATCAATCAGGTCGAGGGCCAGCATCTCCAGCCGATCATCGTCAGGATCGGCAAAGCCGTGTTTGAGGTCCACCTGAAGCGGGATCCGCCCCCGCGCCCAATCCAGCACGTCAAGAAAGCGGGGGATGCGCTCACCAGCATAGGCCGGGCCGAACCAGCTGCCCACATCCAGGCCGCACAGATCCGCCCAGGCGACGTCCCGTACCCAGCGGGGATCGCCCAGCTTGGGCTGCAGGGTGAAATCGTGAAAGATGATGGCCTCGCCATCGCGGGTGAGCTGTACGTCCAATTCGAGCAGATCAGCGCCGGCCGAATAGCCAGCCTGAAAAGCGGCCCAGGTATTCTCCGGGGCCAGGGCCTCCGCTCCCCGATGGCCGATGACCAGTACACGGCGCGGGTCAGCAGCCAGCAGTCGATCGAGGTGCGCACGCTCGGACTCGGGTTGGGTATCAGAGCATTGGACGGGCATGGTGGATCCTATTGTAGCTGGGATCTGTTGGATTGTCAAAAAAGCCCGGTTTGAACCAGACCTGAGCTCGGTCAGGAGACCTCGCCCATCTCTAGTTTCTGAGGAGTGGAGCATCCCCCGATGCGGAACGCTTTGCTTTAGAGAGTCCGTTCGCATCTGAGGATGATCACTCCACGAGCGATGGCAACTTTGCTGCAGCCATCGGAATCCTGAAACTAGCCGTTGACTTTTCACCTTGTCGGTGCTATAATGCGCCAGAATCGACACCAAAGACGGGAGTTCGGGGCATGACACAATCCTACCGTGATGAACTGGAAGAACGCCGCCAGAAGGCCAGCCAGGGAGGTGGGCAGGCGCGCATCGAGGCCCAGCACGCCAAGGGCAAGCGCACGGCCCGCGAGCGGTTGGCCCATTTGCTGGACGAAGGTACCTTCCAGGAAATCAGTCCCTACATCACCAGCCGCCTTGCGGGGCAGGACGCTGTGGACGGCGACGCGGTCGTGACCGGCTACGGCCTCATCGATGGGCGGAGGGTATGCGTCTATGCCCAGGATTTCACCGTGTTCGGCGGCTCCTTTTCCGAAGCCCAGGCCATGAAGGTCAGCCAGGTAATGGACCTGGCCCTGCAGGGAGGCCTGCCCGTGATCGGCTTGAGCGACTCGGTGGGAGCCCGCATCCAGGAAGGGGTCCATAGCCTGGCCGCGTACGCCGAACTGTTCTGGCGCAACACCCAGGCCAGCGGTGTGATCCCCCAGATCAGCGTCATGCTGGGACCCTGCGCCGGAGGCTCGGTCTATTCGCCGGGGCTGACCGATTTTGTCATCATGACCCGCAAGATCAGCCACATGTTCATCACCGGCCCCGACGTGATCCGCACAGTGACCGGAGAGGAAGTAGACCTGGAGACGCTGGGTGGCGCCGGCACCCACAGCCAGACCAGCGGCGTGGCCCATTTCTCCGCCGCCGACGAAGACGAGGCGCTGGCCCTGACCCGCCGATTGCTTGGCTACCTGCCCAGCAACAACGTCGAAAATCCGCCCTACTCGCCTACCGGCGACGATCCGTGGCGTATGGACCCCAGCCTTGATACCCTGGTCCCCGAGGATCCTTCTGTGCCCTATGACATGGCCCACGTTCTCGAAGGCGTATTCGACCGGGACAGTTTTTTCGAGGTGCACCCGGCCTTTGCCCCCAACGCCATCGCCGGCTTTGCCCGGCTGAACGGCGAAGTGGTGGGTATCGTCGCCCAGCAGCCGCTCCACCTGGCGGGAGTGATCGACATCGACGCTTCGGACAAGATAGCCCGTTTTGTGCGCTTTTGCGATTGCTTTAACATCCCCATCGTCACCTTCGTAGACTCACCAGGGTTCCTGCCTGGCGTCGATCAGGAGCACGGCGGCATCATCCGTCACGGCGCCAAGATCGTCTACGCCTACTCCGAGGCGACGGTGCCCAAAATCAGCATCGTCACCCGCAAGGCCTACGGTGGGGCCTACATCGTCATGAGCAGCAAGTATATCCGTACCGACCTGAGCCTGGCCTGGCCCACGGCCGAGATTGCGGTACTGGGAGCCGACGGCGCGGTGGCCATCCTGCACCGCAAAGCGCTCAAGCAGGCCGCCGACCCGGAGGCCCTGCACGCTGAGCTGGTGGCTGACTATCGTGAGAAATTCGGCACCCCCTACCTTGCAGCAGCCAGCGGCCACATCGACGACGTGATCTTGCCCAGCGAAACGCGCCCCCGGCTGGTCACCGCCCTGGAGGTCCTGAAGGACAAATCTGTTCAGGGCCCGGCCAAAAAGCACGGCAACATGCCTATGTGAGTTCCATAGTTCTGGAACTGATGTTAGCAACAATCTACTTCGCCTGGCGCCCCGTCAGCGCTGGTACCGGGCCTGCCCGCCGATGATCGTATAGACGACCTCAGTGTCCAGGATCTCCTCATCCGGCACATGCAGAATGTCCTGGGAAAAAACAGTGATATCGGCCAGCTTGCCGGGCGCCAGCGAGCCCTTAATGTCCTCCTCAAAGGCCGCGTAAGCATTGTTGACCGTACAAGACGCCAGCGCCTGCTGGCGGGTCAGCCTTTGCTCGGGAAGAAAGACCGAGCCGTTGGCCATCTTGCGTGTGACCGTGCAATAAAAGTTGACGATGGGGTCAATGTCCTCGACCGGTGGATCGGTGCCATTCACCAGCACGGCGCCTGACTGGATCAGCGTCTGGTACTGGTAGCCCCGCTCCCGGGTCCGCTCCTCGCCGAGCCGGTCCACGACCCAGGGGCCATCGGAAGTGGCAAAGACACCACGGACCGAGGCCATGACGCCGAGTTGGGCGTAGCGAGGCAGGTCATCGGGATGGATGACCTGGGAATGCTCGATGCGCCACCGAAAATCGCCCTTGTCTGGGTTCCTGGTAAAGTTCTCCTCATAAATGTCCAGTAGCTCCCGGATGGCCCGGTCACCGATGCCCTGAATGGCCATCTGGTAGCCATGCTCGACGGCCAGCTCGGCGGAGCGCCGGATGTCGGGCACGGGTGTGACATTGAAACCCGTGCTCTCCGGCATGTCACTGTATGGCTCCAGCAGCCAGCCGCCGTGTACGCCCAGGGCCCCATCCAGCACCTTTTCGCCGATGGTGCGCACCGTCAGATAGCCGTTCCCATGGCCCACCATCCGGTAGTCCGGCAGCCTACCCTCCAGGTCCGCGGCGGGTTCCTGGATGCAGACGTAGAGCCGCAGCGGCAGGCTGCCCTCGTCGGCCAGCTTCTTCATAAAGTCGATGGTCTCAAAGCTCTCGCCCATGTCGTGAAAGCTGGTGATGCCCTTGGCGATGGCCTCCTCCCCGGCAAGCGCTACCTGGCGGCGCATCTCGGCCTCCACTACCTCCGGCGGGCGCCGGGCGAGGTAGGAAGCCAGCGCCTCCCGCGCCGGAAACTGGGCGGTCTCCCGCAGCATGCCGGTGGGCTGACCCTCGCCGTCGCGGACGATCACGCCCCCTTCCGGATCCGGGGTCTCCGGACCCAGGCCGGCCGCTTCCAGGCCCCGGGCATTGACAAAAACGCCGTGGCCGCTGACGTGGATCAGGATCACCGGGTTCCGCGGGCTGATGTCGCTGAGGCTCTGGTGGGTGGGCATCCCCTCCACACTGGGCGACGGCGCATGATCCCACCAGTCCTGGTGCCAGCCGCGGCCCATGATCCAGTCGCCGGGCTGGGCCTCGCGCGCGGCCTCCGCCACCAGGTCCACGACCTCGCCCCAGGAGCGGGTGGCCCGCAGGTCGAGGCTCATCAGGGACTCGCCCAGACTCATATAGTGGCCGTGCCCGTCAATCAATCCGGGCACGGCAAGCTGCCCCTGCAGGTCGATGACCCGGGTATCGGGGCCGATCAAGGGCTCGATCTCACTGTCACCTCCCAGAGCAAGGATGGTCTCGCCCCTGGCCGCCAGGGCCTGCACCTGCGGGTTGGCCGGGTCCATGGTGACGATCTTACCGTTACGGAGTACTAGATCGGCGGGGCCATGTCCTGTCGTGTGCCTGTCAGTCATACAAGCCTCCTTTGCTGAAAAGTAGGGCGATTGTACCAGATTGACTTGGGGGCCAGGATACTACAGCCATCGTCGAAAGTCAAGCACCGAACCGCGGCCCCAACTACCCCAATTGACGACTCCGGGCTTCCAACGTATAATCCCTATGCCCTATGCAGCCTCCAGGCCCGCTGAGTACCTGGATGGAGGGTGCTACCGAACGAAGGCCATTGTCCAGCCAACTACCGCACGGGATCAGCAGATGATTCTGACCCAAAAGACGATAGGGGGATACCCATGAAGACCACGCACATTCCGTCATGGAACGACACACCCACCAAGCAAGCCATCGTCGACTTTGTGACCGCTGTAACCGACACTAGCAATCCCAACTATGTACCTCCCGCCGAACGTATCGCTACATTCGATAACGACGGCACGCTATGGTGCGAGAAACCGATGTACATCCAGTTTGACTACCTCCTGCGCAAGCTGGCAGCACAGACTGAAGGCGATCCGTCGCTGCGATCAAAGGAGCCTTGGCGAGCCGCCTGGGAGAAGGACTTTGACTGGATCGACGGCGCGATAACAAGACACTATCAGGGAGACGATAGAGACCTGAATGTTTTATTTGGCGGGATCCTCACTCTGGCCGAAGGCCAAGTCGTGGAGCAGATCGAGGCGGAGGCCAAGGAGTTTGTGGAGAACGAACGCCATCCGACCTTGGGCATAGCCTACCGGGACTGTGTCTACCAGCCGATGCTGGAATTGCTCCAGTACCTTGAAGCCAACGGCTTCACCAACTATATTGTGTCCGGGGGAGGGCGTGACTTTATGCGCGGCTTTGCCCACGACCTGTACGGCATTCCCCGCCAGCGGGTGATCGGCAGCACGGTCGCCTACCGCTATGAGGAGAGCGACGGCGGAACTATCGTGCAGAGGGCGGAGCTGGATGTGATGGACGACGGCCCGGGCAAGCCCGTCCAGATCTGGCACGTCATCGGGCGGCGCCCGATCCTGGCGGCCGGAAACTCCAACGGCGACCTGCCGATGCTGGCCTTCTCGGGTGGCCCATCGCTGCCGGCGTTGCGGCTCCTGGTCGTGCACGACGATGCGGACCGTGAGTTCGACTATGTCGCCGGGGCGGAGAAGGCCATAGACACGGCGCAAACTCAAAGCTGGACAACCATCAGCATCCAGCGAGATTGGCGGAGGGTTTTCGCAGGTTGAGCGGTGAGCTTGACCTATCCCTGTAGGATCGTTTCTATCTCAGCCAGAATCTGGCTCATGCTCGGCTGATCGGCCGGTGCGACGCGATCCTCTACCCCGAGATGCTTGTGGTGGGGATGAGTCACAACGCCAGGATGGTGCGGTGCATTGTCGTAGCGAAACACGCGCCGGCCGTCACGGATGTAGTTATAGGCATAGTGTACCCGAACAGGATAACCGAGTTCAGTACTAACGACCTCGTATATGTCTAGGTAGGAGATATCCCAGAGAAAAACCCGGCATCGAAGCAGGCCATTGTGGTCATCCGATGCCAGGCAAGTGACTGGCTCGTCGAGGGAGCCAAAGAGGACATTCTGCCTCAAGCCACGCTCGATGGCAGAAAAATAGTCGTCAATGATCATGCAGGTACCGGCTTTTGCTGCATGAACTGGCGTACCGGCAGCGAAGTGAGATAGAGGTGGTAGAGTCCAGCCCACAACATCAGATCATCATCATCGCCAAGCTCACCAGTTCGATAGCGACGGTAGAACTCTATTGTTGAATAACCATACTTGCGCTCGTACTCGCGCAGTCGCTCACTCAGGTCTTGAAAACTCACACGTTCTGGCTTGAACATGATCCCCGCCTCTATCCGTTCTCAAGATGAGTATACATCCAAACCAGTCGAACGTCAAGTCCTTTTTTCGCCTCTCGCAGTCGGGCTCACCACCGACTTGACTCCCCTGCAGATCATCCGTATACTATGTTCTGAAGGGGGCACCGGACGATTGCTCACCTTCGGTTCAGACATTCCACCAGTCGATTCGCCAATAACCTGCATGCAAGGAGCATGCCCAGAAGAGGAATTGTACCATGGAAGACCTGATCGAGATCCGCTGGCACGGTCGCGGCGGGCAGGGTGTGGTCACCGCCGGCAAGCTGCTGGCCGAGACGGCGCTGGGCAGCGGCCAGTACTTCCAGGCCTTCCCCGACTATGGGCCCGAGCGCATGGGCGCGCCCATCCGCGCCTTTACCCGCCTCAGCCCCCAGCCCATCACCATCCATTCCCAGATCGAGGCAGCCCGACGTCGTCGTGGTCCTCGATCCCACGCTGCTGGGCGACGGTGGCCGGTGACGGAAGGGCTCAAGGAGGATGGCACGCTGTTGGTCAACACCTCGATGAGCCCGGCCGAGGTGCGCGAGGCCACCGGCTTCCGGAGCGGGCAAGGTCTTTACTGTGGACGCCAGCCACATCGCCATCGAGGAGATGGGCCGGGAGATCACCAACACGCCCATGCTGGGCGCCTTTGCCCGGGCCACGGGCATCTTCGACATCGAGGAGCTTGGCCGAGCAGTTGCGGGCCTGGTTTGGCAAAAACTGCCGCCGGAGGCCGTCGAGGCCAACGTGCGGGCCATGCGGCGCGCGGCCGACGAAGTGCAAGGAGGCTAGGAGAGAGACCATGACAGCTGAAAGGCTGGCGAGAGATCCCCATCGGCGGGATGATCCTGGAGGCCGGGAACTGCCGTCGAGTACCACACCGGCGGCTGGCGGGCCTTCCGGCCCGTCCGCGGCGAGGCCGAGTGCACCCACTGCTTCCAGTGCTGGCTGTTCTGCCCCGACTCCAGCATCCTGGTGGACGCCGAGACAGGAGAAGATGGCCGGCTTTGACCTGGAGCACTGCAAGGGCTGTGGCATCTGCGCCGCGGTCTGCCCGGTCAATGCCAAGGTGACGGCGAAAGGCGGGGGAGGAGTTGGCTCGGGATGATGCCCGGCTGTGCATCCGCATGGTCGAAGAAGGGAAGTGCCAGGAGTGAGAACGATGAGCACATTCGAAGCACTGTCCGGAAACGAGGCCGTCGCCACGGCCATGCGCCAGATCAACCCTGACGTGGTGGCCGCCTACCCCATCACGCCCCAGACCTCCACCGTGCAGACATTTGCCGACTTATGTCGCCGACGGGCTGGTGGACACCGAGTTTGTGACGGTGGAGAGCGAGCACAGCGCCATGAGCGCCTGCGTCGGCGCCTCGGCGGCCGGGGCGCGGGTGATGACGGCCACGTCATCCAACGGCCTGGCCCTGATGTGGGAGATCCTCTACATCGCCGCCTCCAACCGCTGCCCCATCGTGATGAGCCTGGTCAACCGGGCGCTGTCGGGCCCCATCAACATCCACTGCGACCACTCCGACGTCATGGGCATGCGCGATAGCGGCTGGATCATCCTCTTCTCGGAGAACGGCCAGGAGGCCTACGACAACCTGATCCAGGCCGTGCGCATCGGCGAGCACCCCGACGTGCTGCTGCCGGTGGCCGTCTGCCAGGATGGCTTTATCACCAGCCACGGCATGGAGCGGGTGGAGATCTATGACGACGCCAGACGTGAAGGCCTTTGTGGGCGAGTACCAGCCCCAGTGGCCGCTGCTGGACCTGGAGAACCCCAAGACCTATGGCGCCGCTGGACTTTTACGACTATTACTATGAGCACAAGCGGCAGCAGATCGAGGCCATGGAACAGGCCCAGCAGGTGATCCTGGAAGTGGCCGCGGAGTTCAACGCACAGTTCGACCGCGACTATGGCCTGTTCGAGGCCTACCGGCTGGAGGACGCCGAGGTGGCCGTGGTCGTCGCCAACTCGACGGCAGGCACGGCCAAGGTCGTCGTCGACCAGCTGCGGGACGAGGGCGTCAAGGCCGGCCTGCTCAAGCCGCGCGTCTTCCGCCCCTTTCCCGGCGCAGGAGATGGCCGAGGCCCTGGGCCACCTGAAGGCCGTGGCCGTGATGGACCGCTCCATCTCCTTTGGGGCGATGGACAACGCCGGCCCGCTCTTCCTGGAGATGGTGGCGGCGCTGGCCGTGCACGGCGTGCACGTGCCGGTGGTCGACTATGTCTACGGCCTGGGCGGGCGCGACATCCTGCCCCACGAGATCGAGGCGGTCTACCGCGATACTGCTCGAGGTCGCCGAGACAGGACAGGTGGAGCGCAGGGTCACACTACCTGGGCGTGCGGGAATGAGGGAGGAGACAATGGCAACAAAACTGATACCCAAGGAACTGGCCAAGCGGCCCGAGCGCCTGGCACCCGGGCACCGGCTGTGCGCCGGCTGCGGCGCGTCGATCGTCGTGCGGCAGATGCTGGCGGCCATCGACGAGCCGGTGGTCGTCGCCAACGCCACCGGCTGCCTGGAGGTGGCGACCACCATCTATCCCTACACCGCCTGGCAGGTGCCCTGGATCCACAACGCCTTTGAGAACGCGGCGGCCACCATGAGCGGCGTCGAGGCCGCCTACCGCAGCCTGGTGCGCCAGGGCAAGATCCCGGAGCAGAACGTCAAGTTCATCGCCTTTGGCGGCGACGGCGGCACCTACGACATCGGCCTGCAGTCCCTCTCCGGCGCCATGGAGCGGGGGCACCAGTTGCTCTACGTCTGCTACGACAACGGGGCCTACATGAACACCGGCATCCAGCGCTCCAGCGCCACGCCCTTTGGCGCGCACACGACCACCTCGCCGGCCGGCAAGGTCATCCCCGGCAAGCAGCAGTTCCGCAAGGACCTGACGGCCATCATGGCCGCCCACGACATCCCCTACGTGGCCCAGGCCGCGCCCAGCCGCTGGCGCGACCTGATGCAAAAGACGCGCAAGGCGGTGGACTGCGGCGGGCCGGCCTTCATGAACGTGCTGGCTTCCTGCAACCGGGGCTGGCGGCACGGGACGGACGAGACCATCGAGCTCACCCAGCTGGCGGTGGACACCTGCTACTGGCCCCTCTTCGAGGTCGAGAACGGCGAGTGGAGGCTGACCTACAAGCCCAAGGAGAAACTGCCGGTGGAGGAGTGGCTGGAGCGGCAGGGCCGGTTCCGCCACCTGTTCAAGCCGGAGAACCGGCATCTGATCGACGAGATCCAGGCGGAGGTGGACCGGCGCTGGGAGCGGTTGCTCAAGCGCTGTGGAGAAGCGTAGAGTGGAGGAAAGTCCATAGACGGCGTTACCATCAGGGTACTATGCAGCCAGCGCCACTTTCTAATCCCCAAGGCAATCCAGGACTGGCGGTCCTCGGAAGGACCGCCAGTCCTAACAAGAACTACGCAGCCAAGACGATCTCCTTCTCCGCCCCAAACTGCGTCTCGTACAGGTGGGCGTACAGCCCGCCCAGCGCCAGCAGTTCATCGTGCGTCCCCTCCTCCACCAGCCGGCCCTCGTCCAGCACCAGGATCTTGTCCGCTGCCAGGATGGTGGACAGCCGGTGGGCGATGACCAGGCTGGTGCGCCCTTCGAAGAGAGGCTCCAGGGCCGCCTGGATCAGCGCCTCGCTTTCGGAGTCCAGGTGCGAGGTGGCCTCGTCCAGGATCAGGATGCAGGGGTCCTTGAGGATCACGCGGGCGATGGCCAGCCGCTGCTTCTCCCCGCCGCTCAGGCGGTAGCCCCGCTCGCCGACCATCGGTATCATAGCCATCGGGCAGCCCGGCGATGAAATCGTGGATGTTGGCCGCCCGGCAGGCCGCCTCCAGTTCTTCCTGGGTGGCATCGGGGCGGGCGTACAGCAGGTTGGCCCGCACGGTGTCGTGGAACAGGTAGGTCTCCTGGGTGACCATGCCGATCTGGTGGGCCAGCGACTCCTGGGTCACGTCCCGCAGGTCGTGGCCGTCGACCGTGATCCGGCCCTCGCTGGGTCGTACAGGCGGGGCAGCAGGTAGGTGATCGTCGTCTTGCCCGCGCCGCTGGGCCCAACCAGCGCGACCAGTTGTCCTGGCTGGATCTCAAAGCTCAGATCGCGCAGCGCCCAGCGGCGGCTGGCACGCCGGACCAACGGTCGCCTCCAGGCTCGTCGCCATTCTTCCCCGGCTCGGCAGGGTCCACTTCTGGCTCATCGTCCTCCGTCCAGGTAGCTGAAGGACACGTCCTCGAACCGCACGCGACCCTCCACATCGCCCAGAGCGACGGCCTGCGGCGAGTCCTCGATCTCTACCGGCAGGTCCAGGTACTCAAAGACCCGCTCAAAGCTGACCATGGAGGTGGCAAACTCGACCTGGACGTTGGTCAGCGCCGAGATGGGGCCGTAGAGCCGCACCAGGTAGGCGGCAAAGGCCACGATGGTGCCCACGGTGATAGCGCCTCCCAGCACCATGTAGCCGCCGACCCAGTAGATCAGGGCCGTGCCGATGGCGCCGGCAATGCCCAGCCCCATAAAGAACCAGCGGCCCACCAGCGCCCGCCGCACGCCGATGTCGCGCACGTTGCGGTTGGTCTCGCGAAAGCGGCCCACCTCCTGGCGCTGGCGGCCAAAGGTCTTGACCAGCAGCGCGCCGTTGATGCCCAACGTCTCGCTGATGATGTTGCTCATGTCGGCGTTGTACTCCATCGCCTGGCGGCGGATTGTGCGCAGGATCCGGCCCACCCGGCGGGCCGGCAGGAGGAAGAGGGGCAGCACGACGACCGACAGCAGGGCCAGCCGCCACTCGATGGAGATCATCACCGCCAGCGTGGTGATCAGGGTGATGCTGTTGGTCACGATGTTGGGCAGCGTGCCCGTCACGGCGTTCTGGGCGCCAACCACATCGTTGTTGAAGCGGGAGACGATCTCGCCCGACTTGGTGTGGGTAAAGAAGCGCAGCGACATGCGCTGCAGGTGCTCGTACATCTCCTGGCGCAGGTCAAAGATAATGCCCTCGCCCACCCGGGCGCTCAGATAGCGCTGCCCCACGCCGATGAGGCCGCTGATCAGCGGGATGGCGATCATGCCCAGGGCCAGCAGGTTCAGCCGGGCATAGTCCTGGTTGGGCAGCACGTTGTCGATCAGGTCCCGGTATAGCAGTGGGGGGATCAGCCCCAGGAGAGCGATGGCCACGATGGCCACCAGCATCACGATCATGACCAGGCCAATAGGGCCGGGCATAGGCCAGCACCCGGCGCATCAGCTGCCGGTCGACGCGCGCCCGACCCTTCGATTCATCGTACCTGAGGTAACTCCACCAGCCGCCGCCATGCATCATTCGCTACTTACTCCTTGTATATAATATGTCATATGACATTTGCTAAAGCCGGGTGCCCCGGCGATAATTAGGCAGTTCGGCATGGGCCGGACTGCGGGCATACCGGGCAAGTCTGTTGCTCCTTACCGAGCTGGCTGTGACCAGCAGTCAGCTACGTCTCGGAAAGTTTGACTCCCGGTCTCCTTGGGGATCAACGTCTGACATCGCACGATGCCCCTACCTCCGCCGAGCTGCGGGGTAGCAGCCCGCAGAACCTCTCAACGGAGCATGAGGGCTGATTTGCCGCAAGGATGCCGCTCCAGGGAGCGCCGGGGCACCCGGATGGACCGCTGGCTGTTTGTTCTGTCTCGATGAAAGGAGATCATCTATGACCACCAATCGTTTGCAGGCCGGCATTGACTTCAGTCAGAAGAAAGCAGACTTCTGCTTACTGTTCCCTGATGGCCGGCCCCTTGAACAGCATCGGTCCTTCGACAACTCTCTGCCTGGCTACTCGCTGGCCAAGGCCCTCATGATCGATGCTCTGCAAACCTACCAATTCGACGGCCTGGATGTATCAGGGGAAGCGACTGGCTTCCTGTGGTTGCCCTTCTTCAACCAGCTCGCCGCTGATCCTGACCTGGAAGCCTACGATCTGAACCTCTTCCTTCTCAACCCACGCTGGGTCAAGTGGTTCAAGAAGTGCTTTCCACAAGACGACAAGACTGACCAGAAGGACTCCTTCTACATCGCCGACCGTACTCGTACCCGGCGCCCTGACGTGACTTGGTCCCCTCAACTGAACACGCTGCCGCTGCGCTTCTACACCCGCCTCCGCTTCCATCTGGTCCAGAACCTGGCCCGAGAGAAATGCTACTTCTCTGCTTTTCTCTTCCTCAAAGCCAGTTCCTATCGCCGGCTCAAGCCCTTCTCCGACGTCTTTGGCGTCACCAGCCGCCAGGTGTTATCCGAGTACACCACCCTCGACGAGCTAGCTGCCATTCCTGTCGAAGATTTGGCCCAGACCTTGCACGAAATGAGCGGACATCATCTCCCCGACCCCTTCGACAACGCCCGCAAGCTCCACCGGGTGGCCGTCGAGAGCTTCCCTCTGCCCGATGCTTTGGCCTTGCCGGTGCACCGTATCCTGGACCTCACCCTGGAACATATCCGTTTCTTGGAAGGCCAGATCGCCCTGGTCGAGGACTGGATCACCGCCGAAGTCCAGCTCCAGCCCGCCATCATGAAACTGGCGACCATTCCTGGCGTCGGCCCGGTCTTCTCCAGCGGAAACGGCGCCGAAATCGGCGACACCCAGCGCTTCCTGCAAGCACAGAAGTGGGACAAGAAACGTAAGCGCTATCGTCCCAGAAACCTCCGCGACGCCGAAGATGCCGTCGCCAAGATAGCCGGTCTGTGGTGGCCTCGTTCCAATTCCGGTGACTTTGAAGCTGAAGACCGCCGTATGGCCAAGACCGGCAACCGCTACTTGCGCTATTACCTCATCCAGGCAGCCAACCTCATGCGCCAGCATATCCCGGAATACACGGCATTCTATCGCCGCAAGTATCGGGAAGCGTCCAAGCACCATCACAAGCGGGCTCTGGTCCTCACCGCGCGCAAGAGCGTAGGACTTGTTGTCGGGCTGCTACACCGCAACGAGACCTATCGCCCCAAGGAGGTGTAGACAGATCAAGTCTCGCTCCATCGGCCGTCGCACACGACCCAGGCAGTCTTGTGCACCTGGGTCAACTCAGCGAATCATCGGTCGCCATAGACTTGCTGATTCGCCTCCCTTGTCGAAAAATCGACGTGGGCAGGTCTAGCCGAGTACGTATCGAAAATGCCTGTTAAAGTCCATTGTGCGGCTCAGATTGGGTCTTGACTTTTACCGCACTCTTTATCCACCAACAGGGCAAGCCCATCTTCCCACGGGGTCGTTTTCTTGGCCCGAAAAAAGCCCCCCGTGGGGCCTCCTTCGGACAACGTCGCCACTGAGGACATTCTCAGAAACCGCAAGGGGGACGATGTGTCACTGCCAGTGTAGCCACAGATCATCACCCTGTCAAATCCGCACGCCACCGCCTCGAACCCGGACGGTTTCTGGCCCGGCCCGAACGCCGTCAGGGCTGTGACATCGTCGTTCAGTTTTGCAGGTGCGACGGGCCAGCCTCCAAGGTAAAACGACGACGGACGACCAACGACAGACGACGCAGAGCAGAGAGCCCCGTCGTCTGTCGTCTATGGTCGTCGTCCATTG
This sequence comes from uncultured Chloroflexia bacterium, assembly GCA_963783445.1. Taxonomy (GTDB): domain Bacteria; phylum Chloroflexota; class Anaerolineae; order JAAYZQ01; family JAAYZQ01; genus CAWANP01. Next base: position 136,785 of record CAWANP010000009.1, read on the forward strand.
TCTACCGTCTACCGTCCCTCGTCGCTATCCCCGCTCGCCGATGACGACATCCAGGGCCTGCACCTGTCCGGCGCGCACGATACGCACCGGCACCGAGTCGCCGGCCCGGTCGCCGCTCAGCAGCGCCTGCAGGGCATCGTGATGGGGCACCGGCTGGCCATCGAGGGAGACGATGGTGTCACCCAAGAGCAGTCCCCCGGCTTCGGCGGCGCTGCCGGGCTTGACCTGCACCAAGAGCAGGCCGGTTTCCTGGCCGAGCTGCTCCGCCAGGTTCGCCGGTAGGCGAACCGGCTGGATGCCGATGCCCAGGTAGCCGCGGCGCACGCGGCCATGGGCCAGGATCGTCTCCACCACGCGCTGCACAGTTGCGGACGGCACCGTCAAGCTGACGCCACGCAGCAGCGCCGAGGTGTTGAGTCCCAGCAGGTGGCCGCCGGCGTCGACCAGCGGTCCGCCCGAGAAACCAGGATACATGACCACGTCTGCCTGCAAGTAGCGGTCCAGTTTCCCGCCGGCCGGTGTGCGCCAGTCCTGGCCCAGGGCGCTGACGATGCCCAACGAGGCCTGGATCGATTGGCCAGGCCGGCCCAGGGCCAGCACGAGGTGGCCCACACGCAGATCATCCGCCGGGGCCCATGTGGGCGGGGTCAATCCTCCAGCCTCGGCTCGCAGCACGGCCAGGTCCGTTGTCGGATCGCGGCCAACGAGCGTCGCCGGTACAGACTGGCCGTCCGGCAGGCCCACGCTGATACCCTCGTCCCGCCGCACCACGTGATGGGCAGAGACGATGATCCCATCCTCCGACCAGACAACGCCTGTTGCCGGCAGCCGGCGCCGGGCCTCAACCCGTACAGCGCTCCCGCCCCCTGTCTCGACCACGCCGGCCATAGCCGCCGATAGATTGCTCAACAATTCTGCCATACCTCAACCTCCCATTTCTGTTTTGCTTGCCCACCAGTATCAGCAAACCGCAGTATCCGTTCGTAGTAGGCGCTTCAGCGCCATTCTTCCTAGCATTCTTGCGCAAATCAGGGAGATGAATTCCCCACTACGAACCTTTGTTTCATCTGAGTATAGCAGATGAAGGCTCCCGGCACATCCCCCTTATGGGGGGGCCGGGACCTGGAGGAATGGCTAGGGTAGTCCTGGAAGAAGGGAGGAGACTAGAGGACAAGCAACCCCATGCGGGTAGCCCGGACGACGGCCTCGGTGCGGCTCTGGGCCCCCAGCTTGCCCAAAATGGCGTTGACGTGAAACTTGACCGTGTGGTCGCTGATGCCGAGTTGCAGGGCGATGGCCTTGTTCGACAGACCGTCGGCCAGGAGATGGAGGACCTCTTCTTCCCGGGGCGTCAGGGCCTCGACCAGGGGCTCGTCCTCCCAATCCCTGGCCGGCAGGATGGCCGGGGCCAGGGTAGGGTCGAGTACCACCAAGCCCTGGGCAACAGCCCGCAGCGCGGCCGTCACCTTCTCAGGATCGCGAGTCCCGGAGCAGCAGCCCCTGGGCTCCCGCGCTCCAAATATCGGCGACCAGGGCATCGTCGGGCAGCAGCGCGAGGATAGGTAGGACGTCGCCGGAAAGATCGTGCAGAGGGCCAGGGTCCGCGTCCCAACCCAGGTCCCATAGGACAACGTCGGGCTGGTACACGGCAGCGTCGCCGGCCAGATCCAATCCTGGAGCAACTAGCCCAGCGACGATGCATCCTTCCTGATCGGCCAGCAGAGCCGCCAGCCCGGCCCGGGCCAGCGGATCGTCGGCCACAACGAGTACCCGTATCTCATCCATACTGTTTTACGCCCGCGACTGGAGCGGTTCTCCTGAAACCGGTCCAGTCTGAATTCCAGCTTGACCGATAGGTTACAATTATATAAGATACCTGCCAGATTGGCAATGTCAGGCACAAGCGTACGGGAGAGGAAAAATGGGCTACTTTGACGACAGGAAACACGCGGAAGAGTATATCGAGATGGTCGAAGGATATGATGGCCGGGAACTGATCGAGGTCCTGCAAAAGTATTTGCCAGAGGGCGCGACATTGCTTGAACTGGGGATGGGACCGGGCACGGATCTGGATCTGCTCAGCCAGTCCTATCAGGTGACGGGATCGGACAGCGCCCAGGCATTTCTCGACATTTATCGCGAACAGAACGACGGGGCCGACTTGATACTGCTGGATGCCGCGACCCTCGACACAGACAGGAAATTCGACGGCATCTACTCAAACAAGGTGCTGCACCATCTGACAGAAGATGAGATGGTGCAATCCCTGCTCGGACAAAAAGCTGCCCTCAACCCACAAGGCATCTTGTTCCATTCCTTCTGGTATGGGGACAAGGAAGAGTTCCTCCATGGATTGCGCTTCAGATACTACACGGAAGAGATGCTGCTGCGAATTGTTGAGCCGCATTTTGAGGTACTGGCCATGGAGAGATACACAGAGATGGAGAAAGATGACTCTGTCTATCTCGTGCTCCGAAAACGATAGAGGCAGCGCAGATCTCGGCTAGCGCATCAGGCGCTGCTAACGCAGCGGGCGCAGCGATTGCTCCAGTTGGCTCGCCGCCCCGGCGTCCAGAAACCAGGTGAGCGCGCCCGCCGTGGGGCGGATCCTCCGGGCGGGCAGGCCTCCACCATCCCCCACTAGTACAGCCTGCACGATATCAGCCTTGGCGCGACCTGTGACCAGGAACCAGATATGCCGCGCGGTGTTGATGGCCGGCAGGGTGAGGGTCACCCGGCTGGCCGGGCGGCCCTCGTAGTGGGCTTCCACGGCCAGAGCCAGCCGCTCGGTCTCCTGCAGCGCGGCTGACCCGGGAAAGAGTGAGGCCGTATGGCCATCGCCACCTACCCCCAATAGCACCAGGTCAAAGCGGGCCCGCGGCCCGCAAAAGTAATCGTTCAGATCCCGTTCGTAGGCCCTCGCTGCCGCCAGGGGCTCAAGCTCGCCCCGCACCCGGTGGACGTTGCTGGCGGGGATGGGTACGTGGTCGAGCAGCGTATCGCAGGCCAGCCGGTAGTTGCTGCCCGGTTCATCGGGAGGCACGCAGCGCTCGTCGCCCCAGAAGATGTGGACCTGCGCCCAGGGGATCTGCCCCCGGGTTGGTTCAAGGGCAAGCAGCCGGTACAGCGCCCCTGGGGTCGATCCCCCGGACAGCGCGACGCTAAATCTCCCTCTTGACGCTACTGCCTCGCGGGCCAGATCAGTAAAGCGCTGAACCGCCTCGCGGGCCAGCACCGGCGGGTCTAAAAAGATCACGATCTCGGGATCCATCACAATTCCCTCCATAGAGCCGTCGCCTCACGCCCTACTTTCTCAAAACCAAAGCGATGGTATAGCCTTTGCGCCTGTTTGTTTTCTTCCTGCGTGTTGAGGGTGATGTGGCGCGCGCCAGCCAGTTGGAAAAAGCGCATCGCCTCCGCCATCAGCCTGGAGCCGATGCCCCTTCCCCACCAATCGGGGTGAACCGCCACACGGATCAGGTACCCGTGGCTCTGATCCCCTATGGAGCAATAGCAATAGCCCACCACGGTATCAGCGGATGTCGCCACGACAAAGTAGGGCAGAGATTCTCTCCAGCGACTGAGCGATGCCAGCGAGTTGCGCCAGCGGGGATGAAAACTAGACGCGTCCAGCGCGACCAGCGCCCCATAGTCGGCGGGCTTGACGGGGCGGACTGTGACGTCCTGATTTCCCGCCATCGGAATCGACCAGCCGCTCTTCTCAAAGGTGACGATGTGGCTGATCAGACGGAAACCTCGTTCTTGGAGCGGATCCAGCAGCCATGCCGCCGATCCGGTATAGGAGAGGGCCGTGGCTCCCCCCTGCCGCAGATGGGCGGCACCGGGAGGCAGTAGATGATCCAGCCAGAACAAAACGTCCACTCCGTCGGCCAGGCCAGCAGCCGCCAGGCTGCCCTGCTGGGGGATGCGGACGGCCCAGGCCAGAAAGCCCTTGATCTGGCCGGACTCCTCGGCCAGCAGAAAGGGCTCTTGCGGCAAATAGTTCCCCAGAGAGGACTCGCTGAATTGCAGGACCACCCGCTGCGCATCCGCCATCAACCGCTTCAACCGGCCTTCATCGGCCCGCGAAGCCTGGCGCACCAGCCATGACCCTCTCATCTGCATCTCATCCCACCCAGACCAATGCTAGGCGCCCTTAGCGTGGTGCTCCGTGCAACCATGGCGCCATATCCGGCCATCTCGGGCCAAAAGATCATCCGATTCTACTGGACCCCACGTCCCGGGCTGGTATTCGGCCGGGGCTGGCGCATCGGTTTGCTGCCAGCCAGCCAGGATCGGATCGATCAGACACCAGGCCAACTCGATCTCGTCGGCGCGGGCAAAGAGGGCAGCATCGCCCTGCATCGCGTCCAGCAGCAGCCGCTCGTAGGCCTCCGGCAGCGCCGCCGCGCCAAAGTCCTCGGCGTAGTGAAACTCCATGTCAACCGACCGGGCCTGCATCCCAATGCCAGGCTCCTTGGCCTCGAAACGCAGGTGGATGCCCTCATCAGGCTGGAGGCAGAGGGAAAGGACATTGGCCGCCATCTCTTTGCCGGGCACCTGGGGAAACATCAGGTGCGGCGCGCCTTTGAACTGGATGGCGATTTGGGTCGTCTTGGCCTTCAGGTACTTGCCGGAGCGCAGGTAAAAGGGCACGCCCTGCCAGCGCCAGTTGTCGACAAAGAACTGGATCGCGGCGTAGGTCGGCGTCTGCGAATCGGGGGCCACCCCGTCCTCGGCGAGGTAGCCTTCGTACTGCGCCCGCACATTCTGCCCCCCGGTCCGGGTCGCGCGCAGGACCTTGACCTTCTCGTCCCGCAGGGCATTGGCCTCAAAGAGGGCCGGGGGTTCCATGGCCGTCAAGGAGAGCAGTTGGAGCAGGTGGTTCTGGAACATGTCGCGCGATCACGCCCGCCTTGTCATAGTAGCCGGCCCGATGCCCCACGCCCACGCTCTCGGCCACCGTGATCTGCACATGATCCACATAGTTCCGGTTCCACAGCGGCTCAAAGATGGCGTTGGCAAAGCGGAAGGTCAGAATATTCTGGACCGTCTCCTTGCCCAGATAGTGGTCAATGCGGTAGACCTGGCTCTCACCGAACACCGCGTGGACCTGCTCATTGAGGTCCCGGGCGCTCTCCAGGTCGCGGCCGAAGGGCTTTTCGATGATGATGCGCGTCCAGCCCTGGCTCTGATTCAGCCCGGCCTCGCCCAGTTGGTCGACGATGATGGGATACAGAGAGGGTGGGGTGGCCAGGTAGAAGAGCCGGTTGCCCCCGGTGCCCTCCTCCGGCATCGTTCTGTGCCAGGCGCTCCGCCAGGCGGCGGTAGGTCTCGGGGTCGTCGTAGCTACCGGCCAGGTAGGAAAAACGATGTTCTGCATCGGACCAGAGGTCGCAGACGTTTGGCTTGAGCCGGGCATAGTCCAGCACACCTTCGTACTGCCGCAGGCGAAAGTCATCGTCGGACATGGGGCTGCGCGCCACCCCCACAACCTGGCTCGCATCAGGTAGGAGCCCCTCGCAGCCAAGGCTGTGCAGCGCCGGTACCAGTTTTCGTCGTGTCAGATCTCCTGACGCGCCGAAAATCACGGTCGTTGATGGTTCTGCTTTCTGCAACATTGCTTGTTTCTCCTTTGATCAGGGACAGGTCAGTGCCAGACACTTCTGTGTCTCAACCTTGCACGCGCGCTGCAAACATCTCCTGTACTACGTCCGCGAGCGTATCCGGATCGTCCACCATCCAGCGTTCGTCCAGGAGTTGGCCGGCAGTGGATCGCCTTGTGGGTGAAGGGTGTGGTGACAACAATGCACCACATCCCAGCCGCCAGCGCGGCCTTGACCCCAGAGGGCGAGTCCTCGATAACCAGGCATTCCGCCGGCGGCACATCCAACTCCTGCCCGACAAGCTGATAGATCTCCGGGTCGGGCTTGCCCCGCTCCACGTCGTCTCGGGTAGCCACAAAGTCAAAGGCTCCCGCAAGATCCAGAACCTCCAGTACGTGCTGCGCCTGCTTGCAGCGGGACATGGTGGCCAGCCCGGTGCTACAACTGGACCTCCTCGCCTCGTGCAACAACGCAACACTGTGCGGCCATTGATTGTTGCGCAAGACCTCCGGGTCGGCCAGCAGCTCATCGTAATAACGCAGGCGGACCTGGACAAAAGCCTGCCAGGGAGTAGCCACTCCAAACTCGGCCATGCGCGACCGGGCAGACTCGTACAGATCAAAGCGTTCCACCAACCCTTGGGCCACCTCTCTGCGCGGCAGACCCACCACGTCCTTGAAGGCAGCAACGACCTCGGAGACATCAAGTGCGTATGGGCACAGCTCAACGGCCGCCCGGGCGTAGGAAAGCGCCTTCAGCCGCTCAGTCTGCACCAGCGTACCGTCGAGGTCAAAGATAACGGCCCGGATCACAAGATTTCCTCGCAAAGTACCTACGGTCAGGAAGATGCACCACGTATTACGCACCACGCACTACGCAACACGGTTCACGCTACCGCTTCCGCCAGCAACCCCAGTCCCCCAACCACATCGTCCCCCAGGTGGAAGCGGATCACCCGCCGCCCGCTGTCCAGCAGCGCCTGCTTGTCGCCCAGAGCTTGGGCCATCTTGAGCACGCCAAAACTCATGGTCGATTCCGGCGATCCCGCCTCATCCGGGATGGCGACATCCTGCGAGTCGCCGGCCGTGAACTGGATAAACAGGCCGTTGCCGGCGTCGCCCTTGTGCAATTGGCCCGTGGAGTGCAGGAACCGCGGCCCATAGCCGACCGTCGTCGCCAGCTTGAGCTGGTCGCGCAGCCGGGTACGCAGCGCCAGTAGCGCCGCATCGGTCTCGGGCGTTGGCTGGACGTAGGCCTGCAGGGCGATATAGTCGCCCGCCTGGGCTTGGGCCAGGAAGTCTTGCAGTACTTTGCCAGCCAACGGCGCCGGTTCGTCCCCGGGCAGTGCCCCTGTTTCAGCGTAGGCGGCAATGGCGCCACGGGCCAGCACCTTGGCCGCCTCGACGTTGGGCTGGTCGAAGGGATTGATGCCCAGGCGATAGCCCGCCACGGCCGTGGCCATCTCCCACAGGAAGAACTGCTCGCCCAGATCGTACAGGTCCCGCAGTCGCAGGCGCACCACCGGATGCCCGGCGTCCTCGAGGGCCTGCACAGCCTCGTCGTAGGGTTCGTCGCCATCCAGCCGCAGGTAGACAAAGAGGCGGTCGTCGCCATAGACATCGGGCGGGCCCAGCGGCTCGCCCACCACCGGCAGGATGCCCTTGCCCTCCTTGCCGGTGCTCTCGGCGATGAGCTGCTCCACCCAGTCGCCAAAGTTGCCAAGCCGCGGCGAGGTGACAAAGGTAACCTTGTCCCGGCCTGCCTTGGCCAGCTCGCCCAGGATCGCGCCCAGCCAGGCGCCGTTGTTGTCGCCGTCCACAGGGCAGTTGCACGGCTCGCAGTTGCAGGCCATGGTCAGCGCCTGCTCCAGCAGCGTCTCCACATCCACGCCCACCAGCGCCGCGGGCACCAGCCCAAAGTAGGACAGGGCCGAGTAGCGCCCGCCAATGTTGGGGTCGTTGAGAAAGGTGGCGCGAAAGGCGTAGCGAGTCGGCCAGTTCAGCCAGCTTGCTGCCAGGGTCGGTGATGGCCACAAAGTGCTCCCCTGCTGCGCTCAGCTCCCAGTGCATCGGCCGTCCAGTTGTAGAAGTACTTGAAGAAGGACAGGGTCTCCGCCGTGCCGCCCGACTTGGTGGACGACGATGAACAGCGTCCGGGCCGGATCGAGACGCTCGGCGTGGGCCAGGACCGCGCCAGGATCGGTGCTGTCCAGCACGGCCAGGTTGAGGGCATGCCGGCAACCTGCCCGCCAAAGACCTGGCTAAAGACCTCGGGCGCCAGGCTGGAGCCCCCCATGCCCAGCACCAGGACGTCGGTGTATCCATCGGCAGTCACCGCCTCCACCAGGGCATCCAGGCGGTAGGACTGCGCTCGCATCGCTTCGGCGATGTGCAGCCAGCCCAGCCGGTTGGTGATCTCGGTGGGCTCCGGCTTCCAGACCGTATGGTCATGGGCCCAGATGCGGGCCATGATCCGGTCCTCGACCATCTCTTCCAGCGCGGCATCCACCGCGGCCTGATACGCCCCCAGGCTGGCCGACCGCCGCTGCCATTCACCTAGGAGACGCTCTCGTTTTTCGGCGATGCTGGCCACCAGCGACTCAAAGGCCTTGGCAAAAGCAGCCACCCCATCGTCCTGCAATCTTCTGGGTGATGGCATCCAGGTCTATGCCCAGGCCGGCCAGTTCGCTCCAATTGGTTCCCGGCCTCCTCCAGACTCGCCTCCAGGGTGAGCGCGACGGTGCCATGATCCATGAAGGCATTGAGCGTGGCTGGCGGCACCGTATTGACCGTATCCGGGCCGATGAGCGCGTCCAGGTACAGCGTGTCGGGATAGAGCGGGTTCTTGGTGCTGGTGCTGGCCCACAGGGGGCGCTGGACGCGAGCGCCCTGGGCGGCCAGTCGTTCCCAGCGCTCGCCGCTGAAGACCTCGCGGAAGCGGGCATAGGCAGCCTTGGCATTGGCGATGGCGATCTTGCCGTTCAAAGACTGGGTCCTGCGGTTGGAGACTCGAGGGCCTCCAACGCACGGTCCACGGCGGTATCCACGCGGCTGACAAAAAAGGAGGCCACGGAAGCAACCCTGGACAGATCGCCCCCTGCAGCGGCCAGCTTTTCCAGGCCAGCGATGTAGGCTTCGGCCACGGCATCATAGTGGGCCAGCGAGAACATGAGGGTGACGTTGACATTGATGCCCTCGCCGATGAGCGTCTCGATGGCCGGGATACCCGCGGGCGTGGCCGGGACCTTGATCATGACGTTGGGCCGGTCCAGGAGGGCAAAGAGCCGCCGGGCATCAGCGATCGTGCCCCTGGTATCGTGGGCCAGCGTCGGGCTGACCTCCAGGCTGACATAGCCATCGCCTCCGCCGGTCCGATCATAGACCGGGCGCAGCAGGTCGGCGGCGCGCTGGATATCCTCAATGGCCAGCGCCTCATAGATCTCTTCCGCCGCCTTGCCCTCGGTCACCAGTTCCCCCATGGCCTCGTCATAGTCGGCGCTGCCGGCGATCGCTTTCTCAAAGATGGACGGGTTGGAAGTGACGCCGGTCACGCCTGCCTCGATGAGCGCCTGGAGTTCGCCTGAGTCCAGTAGCGCCCGCCGGATGTTGTCGTACCAGATAGACTGGCCCAGAGCGGCCAGTTCGTGTAGTTTTGTCATCATGGACCTCCCATTGACCTACGATTTCTTTTTGAGCAAGGACTTGGCCGCCATCGCTGCGCCAACAATGCCCGCTTCGTTCAAGAGCTGGGCCGGTACAACATCGGCCTGGGTATTGAGCAGGGGCAGGAACTTGTGGTGCTTCTTGCTGACACCACCCCCCAGAACAAACAGATCTGGGGAAAAGAGAGCCTCCAATGCGCCCAAGACGTCATTCACCCGTCCCGCCCACTCGCTCCAGCCCAGTCCCTCCGCCTTGCGGGCTCGGTCGGAGGCATAGTCCTCCATCTCGACAACTCCATGTGCGCCACACATGAGATGCATGTGTCCCAACTCGGTATTTGGCAGAAGCGTCCCACCCACAAAGATGGCGCTACCGATGCCGGTGCCCAGGGTGAGCACAAAGATGACCCCCCTGCGCCCCCTACCTGCGCCGAACCTCAGCTCGGCAATGCCAGCGGCATCGGCATCGTTGAGCAGCCGCACGGGGCAGCCGGTCGCCTTTTCCAGCAACTTTCTGCCGTTGACGCCGACCCATGAGTCGTCAACGTTGGCCGCACTGTAGACGACGCCCTTTTTGACCACCGCCGGAAAGGTACAGCCGATGGGCCCTGTCCAGCGGAAATGGCGGGCAATCTCGGCCACCGTGCCGGCTACGGCATCGGGCGTGGATGGTTGCGGGGTCGGGATGCGGTGGCGTTCGGTCGCCAGCGACCCCTCTTTGACATCAACCAACGCCCCCTTGATGCCAGATCCCCCAATATCAACACCCAGAATCTCCATACCCTTTTCCTCCAGGAATAGGTTCAGATGATAGGTTTGGTCGCCCGAGTTCCCGGCTCGCCAGGGACCAATCACTCGAGGGCTATCCAATAGCGTCCTTGAAAAAGCCCTCCGGGCCGGTCCTGAAGCTCGCTAAAGGCAACCAGGTCGAAAGACGGGTCAAAGGCATGCCCAAGCTGATGGTACACCTCGGGCGGGATGCCAATGTCGGCCAGGTAGAGTTCGCCGGGCAGCTCCCGCAGTCCTGTCTTGGGCAGGGCTAGGGTCAGCGTGCGTTCGGGCCGCACCATGCTGCCGGGCGCCTCGCCCGTCGTTGCGTTGAGGCCGGAGGGCACGTCCAGGGCAAGCACTCGGGCCGCGTGTTTGTTGCAGAGATCGATCAGATCAGCCACCCTCCCCCGGGGCGCCCCGCGCAGGCTGTAGCCGATCAGCGCATCCACGACGAGATGAGAATCCTGGATCGCCGTTTCGGCCAGGGCCGCATCCAGCGGGTGCAGGCCGGCAGATTGCAGGATACCAAGCTGGCGGCCGGCTGCTCCCTGCAAGGCGCTGGCGTCCCGGTCGAGCACCAACCGGACCTCGACGCCGCGGTTGTGCAGGTGCCGGGCGCAGCAGAGCCCGCCACCACCGTTGCCACCTGCTCCGGCCAGGACTGTGACCACGCCTGTCATCCCACCCAGCAGTTCGATGGCGTTGAGGGCCAGGTTCCGGCCGGCATTCTCCATCATCTGCAGGATACCCAGGCCAAAGTCCTCGACCGCGATGCGATCGATTTCGCGCATCTGCGTCGCGGTCACGGCTGGCACGGCTGCTCCATCTTTGGTCCAGAACAAATGGCTGCTCACTGACAGTCCCCCATCAGGCGGCTACCTGCACGCCCTTCCAAAAAGCCACGTAATCCTTGATCTGGCTCGCCGCTGGCTTTGGCGAGGGATAGTACCAGGCTGCACCACTGTTCACCTGGCCGCCAACTTCGACGTCATAGTAGCTCGCCCGGCCCTTCCAGGGGCAGGTAGTTTGCTTGTCGCTGGGCCTGAAAAGCTCCTGATTCAGCGAGTCAGGGGGGAAATAGTGATTCCCCTCGACGACAATGGTTTCATCGCTCTCAGCCAGTACGGCTCCGTTCCAAACAGCCATCATCATTTAACCCCCTCCGATTCTGGATTCTGACCTCGCGACGGCGAGCATTCGGACTGGCAGCCCGCCGCCGCAAGGCAGCATAGAGCTTTCGAATCTTCAGCCTCCAGACGCCATCAGGGGGCCATCCCTTACCTGAGAGCTACCGTGCCGGCCGTGGAGCAAGCAGAGACGGACCATTACACCTTCCAGTCATCTAGGTAGGGTACGTCGCGGTCCTTCACCCTGGCCCCGAGGGCAGGATGCATCGACATATCGGGCGAATACCTGCTGGCCGGGACCGTCCTGCCCAGCGCCTCAGCCATGGCCCGGACGTGGTGAGGCGCTGCCCCACAGCAGATACCGATGTAGCTGACGCCCATATCCCGCGCCGCCACCGCAAAGTCCGCCATGTCAAACCGCGTGCTGGTAAAGGGCTCCAGGGCGATGGGGAAACCACGCTCCTCGCCCTCATTCTGCAGGACGGCAAAGGTCGGCTGCTCTTCTGTCGTCCGGTAGGGGACCGGCAGAGCGGAAACGTGGCCGTCGACCGCTTCCCGGACCTCTTTTACCATTGGCAGCAGCGTGTCAGGCCCCCTGGAGCAGTTGAGCCCGACGACTTCTGCCCCCCGGTCCTGGACGATCTTGCAGGCTTCTGGAAAAGCATAGCCGTCTTTGCTTTGGTCGTGGATGGAGCCAAAGGCGACCATGATCGGCAGGCCGAACTGTTTGGCCACATCAACAGCAATGATCGCCTCGCCCAAATAGTCCAGGGTTTCGGCCACGATAAAGTCTACACCCTCGTCAGCCGCCCAGCCGACCTGTTCCTCGTACATCCGCCGGACTTCCAGGCCCGTAACTTCAGGATCCCGGTGGTCGTACACCCACGTGTTGCTGATGTTGCCCGCCACCAGGGCGTCGCCTTCCGCGGCAACCTCTCTGGCCAGTTGCACCGCCTGGCGGTTGAGCGATTCCAGGTCACCCTCCCGGCCAATCGTTTTCAGCTTGTCCCGGTAGGCATAGTAGGTCAGCGCCAACATGACGTCTGAGCCCGCCCACAGAAACTCCCGGTGAAGCTGCCGCACGGCTTCGGGATTGTCCAACACAACCTCGGGCACGTAGGCCCCAGCCTGAAGATAACCGCGCCGTTCCAACTCGAACAAATAACCCTCAGCGGCCAATACGACGCCCGTCTCCAGTCTCTCCATTAGCCCGACTTTGTTACCCATCGCTGTCTCCTCATAGCATTTTGTTCAGGGCACAGCCCTGTCCGTCTGTAGATTCTCACGCCTGGCAGCCACCGTCGCGGGCCAGGCGGGCCACACCTATCCACCAATCAGGATTGCCCGGGCGGGCGCGCCGTCGCCGCCCTCGATCTTGAGCGGAAGACAAACGAGGTGGTAGAGCCCCGGCGCAATCTGGCTCAGATCCAGCCCTTCCACCACGATCAACCCAGCGCCCAGCAAGATCTGGTGGGGAACAACCAGGTCGTCAAAGGGCGCCACCGCCATATAGTCCACACCCACCAGCCGGACGCCATGTTCGACCAGCCATTGGGCACCATCGCGGGTGACCCCGACATAGTTTTCATCAAATGCCTGCTCGCCCCTTGCCCAAAGATCAGAGTTACGTGTGCGAAAGAGCACACGCTCGGTACCAAGCGGGATAGACAGGCTATCCAACACGCCAGCCGAGATCTCATCGACCTCCGGGCAATGGAGGACCAGCGCTGGCCCAACCAGGAGATCGAGGTCCATGACATCAACCCCGGCGGCACCAAGCACAAAGTGCGCCGGCGCGTCCACGTGCGTGCCGGCATGGGCACTGATCTCCAGGCGACTGACCGTCGACCGGTCGCCCCGGTCCAGGTGTGAGGGCTGGGTCATGCGAATCGGGGGATGGTCAGGCCAGACGACGAGAGACTGGGAAATAGACAGCGAGATATCATAGATGGCCATGGATTCAGCCCTCTCCTCCATAATCCTGGATCAGATTGGCGACGAGCGCGGTCCAGCCGGTCTGGTGGCTGGCGCCCAGGCCCGCCCCGGTGTCGCCGTGGAAATACTCGTAGAACAGCACGTGGTCGCGCCAGTGGGGATCATTTTGAAAAAGCATCTCGTCACCGAATACTGGCACGCGACCACCGCGGGCAGCATCACGCAGAAACAAGCCGGTCAGACGGTGGGCGAGATCGCGGGCAGCCTCATCCAGAGTCAAGCGATTGCCCGATCCACGCGGCACCTCGACCGTGAGCGTATCACCGTAGTGATGGTGATACTTGCGCAGGGCCTCGATCATCAGGTAGTTGATCGGGAACCAGATGGGGCCACGCCAATTGGAATTGCCACCGAACAGAGCCGAGGTCGACTCGGCAGGCTCATACTGCACGGTATAGGGCTGCCCATCCACGGTGCAACTGAAGGGTTGTTGGGCATGAGCCTGTGACAGGGAGCGAAGGCCGTAATCCGACAGGAACTCCCCCGGGTCAAAGAGCCGCTCTAGAATGCGCGACAGTCTCTCCCGGCCCACAATCGCCAACTCATAGTGGCCGTGGCGGCCAACCTCGTTCAGCGAGGCTATATTGGCCACCAGGTGGGGCCGGTAGTTGAGGAACCACTCCAGGCGCCGGCGAAAGCGAGGCAATCGCTCTAGCTGCTCCTGCTCCAACGATTGCACCGCCAACAGCGGGATCAAGCCCACAAAGGAGCGGACCCGCAGAGGAATAAAGGCGCCGTCGGGAGCGTGGAGAACATCGTAAAAGAAGCCGTCCTCATTGTCCCACAGGCTGACGCCATAGTCGCCCATGCTGTAAAAGGCGTCGGCTATATAGACAAAATGCTCAAAGAACTTGGTGGCAACGTCTTCGTAGGCCGGGTTGCTACGGGCCAGCTCAAGAGCCATGGCCAGCATATTCAGGCAGTACATCGCCATCCAGGCTGTACCATCCGCCTGCTCGAGGTGTCCGCCCATTGGCAGGGGCTTGCTGCGATCAAAAACACCAATGTTGTCCAACCCCAGGAAACCACCCTGGAAGACATTGTTGCCGTCGGCATCCTTGCGGTTCACCCACCAGGTAAAGTTCAGCAGCAGTTTGTGAAAGACCCGTTCCAAAAAGCCCGTATCGGCCTGTCCGCTGGCATCGCGCGTAAACTGGTAGACTTGCCAGGCAGCCCAGGCATGGACCGGCGGGTTGACGTCGCTCAGCTGCCACTCATAGGCCGGGAGCTGTCCGTTGGGGTGCATGTACCACTCGCGCAAAAGAAGGAGAATCTGGCGCTTGGCCCATTCAGGGTCGATGAGCGTGATAGAGACCGCATGGAAGGCCAGATCCCAGGCCGCGTACCAGGGGTACTCCCACTTGTCGGGCATGGATAGCACATCGAGGTTGTAGAGGTGCGACCAGCCCGCATTGCGCCCAGTCCCCCGCTCGTCCGGCGGCGGGGGCTGGGCAGGATCTCCCTTCAGCCATAGTTCCACACTATAGTGATAGAACTGTTTGGTCCACATCAGTCCGGCCAGGGCCTGGCGCTGCACCCGTCGCGCATCCTCGCTCAGATCGGGCCGCTGGATAGCAGCATAGAACTCGTCCGCCTCCTCGCCTCGGTGTCCGAACACCGCTTCAAAGTCAGCAAAAGCGTCCTCATGGGCAACATCTGAGAAACGAACGCGCGCGGTAAAGGTCTCGCCCGGTGGAATGCAGGCCTGAAAATGGGCTGCGACCTTGGTACCCTTTTGTCTTGGATTGATCCGATCCGCCAAGCCATGGACGACCGCATCATTTATCCCATCTTTGACATAGGGGGTGACATTGGGCGAACCAAATAACCTCTCCGCATTGGTCTCGTTTTCGGTAAAGAGCAGCGGGACAACCCCCTGATTCGGCCCAGGGCCCGATGCCTCATCCTGAGCATCCACATACCACCAGCGCTCCCCCAGATGACGGGCCTGCGTCTGAACCGCATCCGCGGCAATGGCCCGCAGCTCGGGACGGGGGAGATCATAGCCCCACGACCAGGTGTTGCGGTACCAGAGATGGGGCAGAACGTGGATGGGCGCCGGGTCCGGGCCGCGGTTCACCACTGAAATACGGCACAGGAGGTCCTCCTGGCTGGCCTTGGCATACTCTACAAAGACGTCGAAATAGCGCCCCTGTTCAAAAGCCTCCCGCAGGGCATCCGCCAGCTCAAACTCGGTCTCATCCCGTCCGCGCCGCTGGTTCTCCTCCACCAGACTGGCATAGGGGAACGCTACCTGCGGATATTTGTAGAGCATTTTCATGTAGGAATGGGTGGGAGTGTTGTCCAGGTAATAATAGTACTCTTTGACATCCTCGCCGTGGTTGCCCTCGGTACCGGTCAGGCCAAACAGCCGTTCTTTGAGAATTGGATCCCGTTCGTTCCAGAGAGCAACCGAGAGGCATAGGTTCTGGAAGCGATTGCTCACACCGGCCAGGCCATCCTCATTCCAGCGATAGACCCGGCTGCGGGCGTGGTCGTGGGGGAAGAAAGCCCAGGGGTCGCCCGCGGCGCCATAGTCCTCGCGCACCGTGCCCCAGGACCTCTCGCTGAGGTACGGGCCCCAGTGCTTCCAGTCAGCCCGGCGCGCCTCTGAATCGGCCAATCGTTTGTGTTCAGCCGTCTGGATCATAAACATCGCGCTCCTCGTGATGGGCGAAGGTCTCCTGACCGAGCCCTTTGCGCCTCAGTCGGGAGTCCAGGTCTGAACCCAGACCTTCAGCGAACACGGGGAATCCCTCTTAGCTTCTACCATAGACCGGAACCGCCGCCCCACTCACCGCCCGCGCGGCATCCGAGGCCAAAAAGAGCATGACATCGGCGATAGCCTCAGGCGGTACCCAGCGGCTGTGATCCGCCGCGGGCATGGCCTGGCGGTTCTGCGGCGTATCGATAGTCCCTGGCAGTACGCAGTTCACATTGATCCCTTCCTGCCGGACTTCTGCGGACATGCTCTCCACCAGCCGCACGATGCCGCTCTTGGAGACACTGTAAGCAGAGGCGTTGGCCCCGCCCTTTAGCGCCGCGCGCGCCGCCACGTGAACGATCTTGCCCGAACCTTGCGCCAGCATGGAGGGCGCCACTGCCCGGCTGAGGACAAAGGCCGTCCGGGCATTCAGGTTGAGCATGAAATCCCAGGTCTCCAGCGAGGTCTCCTGGACCGGCGTCCCGGCACGGTAACCGCCAACCGTGTTGGCCAAAACGTCGATGCGGCCAAAGCGATCCAGCGCGGCCTGCACCGCACCTTCCACAGACCCGGCATCGGTCGCGTCCACAGAGCCAAGCAGCAGATGTTTCATTGAACCGGCCAGTTCCGGGAAAAGCCCGGACAGCCGCTCTGGTTTACGATCCGGAAGCACGAGGCTGGCGCCAGCCGAGTAGAACGCCCGGGTAACCGCCTGGCCAAGATTGCCAGACGCCCCACTGACCATCACAATCTGATTGGAAAAGTCAAACATTAGGATACGCTCCCTTGCATCTCAAGTCCGTAACAAGCAGCACCAAAAAGCGCTGTCGTGTCGTTGAGAATGACATACACCGGTATCTGGGCCAACAGATCGGCAAACCTCCCCTTGTTGACAAAGGAAGCCATAAAAGTCCCATCTTTCAGCTTGGCCAAGATCTTGGGTGGAATACCCCCGCCGAGATAGACGCCGCCGGTGGCCATGACCTTCAGGGCCAGATTGCCCGCTTCCGAACCCAGGATAGAGACAAAGGTGTTGAGGGTAGCGATACTCAGCTCGCACTCGCCATCCATCGCTTTCTGGACGATGACGGGTGTGGGATCTGCGGCCTTGCGCAGCACCTTTTTCATCTCTGGCAACTCCTCGGCAAAACCCTGCTTCTTGAGAAAAGCATAGATATTGGGCAGACCCTTGCCTGAGCAGACCCGTTCATAACTTACGTGGCCGAATTTGCCCATCAGGTAGCGCAGCAATCGGATCTCCAGCAGGTTGGTCGGGGCAAAGTCGGCGTGCCCTCCCTCTGAGGGGATTACGTAAAAGTTGCCGCCCCGATCACAAAGGACAGCCTCACCCAACCCGGTTCCGGGCGCAAGAACCACCTTGGTGCCGCTCCCGGGAGATGCGTCGTTGAGGGGGAAAAGGTCTTCCTCCGGCAGATTCGGCACCCCATAGGCCGTTGCCTCCAGGTCATTGAGCAGCGTGACAGAGCCAAGGCCAAAAGCATCCTGCAGGATTGGCTCGCTGATGATCCAGGGCAGATTGGTAGCCTCCACCCTGCCCTTGACCACCGGCCCGGCCACACCAAACACGGCCTTGTTTATCGACGCACCCTCGTCCGCCAGAAACTCGGCAACGACGGCCTTCAGGCTGGGATAATCAGCGCTCTTGAAGGTAGCCTGCGCCAGGGGGATGAGCCCATCCTCGGGCGAAAAAAGGGCCAGGTTGGTTTTGGTGCCACCGATGTCGCCGGCAAGCAGCATCTCTGTACACTCCTTGTCACCTTGTAAGCTGCAATCCTCTGGGGCCAGATTATTATGATTACGATAGCACAAAATCGGCTTTTTGTCAATTTCCGCCCTGAAAGCGACGGCCCTGACAGGTTTTCCGAAACCTATCAAGGCTGAGAGACCGCTCCAGTCTGGGGATTAGGACAGCGTATCCGCAATGAACAGCCAGTAGTAGACCAGGTAGGCCCCCGCTCCGGCCAGGAACAGGGCGCTGACGCGGTAGACGTAGGGCATCGTGATCCGCAGACCCTTGGCCACCGCCCCGCGGAAAAGGGCCGCCCCGATCGTCACGGCGATGAGGATGGCGCCCATGCCCAGACCATAGCCCATGAACTGCACAAAGGAAGCAAAAAGGCCTTGACTGCCCAGGGAACTGCCGACCACAACGAGGAAAATGGGCAGCGTGCAGCTCAACGACCCCGTCGCATAGGCGATACCAAACAGGAACACGTTCCGCAGGTTGCGCTGGGGGCTGACGGTGACGCGGCTGGCGGCCACGATGCCCAGGGTCCGGCGCGTGATCAACAACCACAAGCCCAGGCCCACCATGGCCGCGCCGATGGCCACCCCGGCGTAGGGAAAGACCTGGATCAGCCACTGTCCCCCGGCGGCGATGACAATCCCAACGACAGCCAGGATGACCAGGAACCCGGCCGTCGCCACGAGCCCCAAGGCCAGCGCATGCAGGCCCCGCTTGGCTACGGGCTGCTCATAGTAGCCCTCCTCCTGCGTGCCCAGGTGATAGGAGATGTAGGTCGGCAGCATCAGAAAACCGCAGGGGTTCACACTGGCCACCATTCCGGCGGCAAAGGCCCAACCCACCGGCAGCCAGCCGGCCAGGCTTGCTACAGACGCCTCGACGCTATCCCGCAGCAGGATCATCAAGAAGAGAATGCCGGCGACGATCACCACGGGCACGACGGTGGAAGCCACGACGGCCCATCTCCCCTTTCCCTCCTGCGCGTTGTTCATGTCTGCTGGCGTTCCAGCAATCTGACTCATTCAAGCCTCCCTTCAGAAAAGCCTTGCAAAGGCTGCATAACCAGAACCATGAGACTTATCCACACCATTCCATGACCCTGAACCCATTCCTCGGTCCCAGGATTCCTGGCCAGCCATGAGCCTTCGCAAGGCTGGATTGTCCTAGGAACCGGCCGAAGCCTGTATCAGGTCTTTGACCAGTTCAGCCAGCTTGTCCTCGGTCAGGAGCCCAGTCCACTGCTGGACGATCTCACCCGAAGGCGTGATAAAGTAGGTGGTGGGCATCCCAATCAGCTTGTACGCTTTGACGACATCCGCATCCGGCGTGGAGCCCACAGGATAGGTGACCCCCAACTCCTGGATCAGAGACTTGCCATCCTCGCTGGTGCCCAGATTCGTAAGAGGCCCGACATCCAATCCAACAAAGACGACTTCATCCCCAAGTTCATTGTTCACCGCTTCAAAATCAGGCATCTCCAGGCGACAGGGTGGGCACAGGCCAGCCCACAGGTTGAGAACCACCGGTTTTCCCTGGCCGAGCAGATCGGAGAACTGAACGTCCTGACCTCCCAGCACTTCCTCTCCCTGATAGACAGAGATCTGAAAATCGAAGGGGATCAGGGTGTCTGCAGATACCGGCCCGGTTGTTGCGCTGGCCGGTACACTATCCGGCGGTTGCTGCACGGCGCTCCCGCAAGCCGCCAGAACAACCGCCACCACAGCAGCCACCCCAAAGAATGTAACAAAACGAGGTATTTTTCGATTCATGTTTGGACTCTTTCCCTCCCTTTCAAGCACCAATCATCCACTGTAATTCACTTTGGGGCAGACAGACTTCTGCCTGCTACTGCTCCCTAGATAGGCAAAGGGCGGGAGGTCTTACCTTCGACCGGCAGGCGCCCGCCAGCGCCTATACCTCGGGGAAGGACACCCTGCCACCCAAACAAAAGAAAAGGGGAGGCATTCAGCCTCCCCAATTGAACGATCCTCAAACTGGCCGCCAAGCCCGGCAGGAGCTAGATTGAGCCAACTCCCCACGCCTGGCTCAGGGTCGGTGCGCTGACCTCGAATACCCTTGCGGCAAAGGCCAAAAGGCGCTCCTCGGCGCCCCTGTCTCCCACAAGGGCCTCGTAGGGCAAGATCGCGCCCTGCCAACCCTCCGTGTGCCAACTGGCCCCCTCGGGCAGCGCCTCGCCCAACAGGGCATCCCCCTCAAAGGGCCAGGGATTGCTGTAGAAATAGGCAGTGACACCGGGGCTGCCCGGATAGAAGCCCAGATTGAGTTGGGCAGGGATCTGTTGCACCTCGCCCTGCTCCTCGTGCTCCTGGACGCGGGTTCCAAACCACTCGAAGGCCAGGTCAAAGCCGTGCGGCCAGAGTTGGACCGGACCGGCCTCGCCGCTCAATGTGGCCCGATGCGCCTTGAAAATCCGGTCGGCGCTCACCAGGGCCGTGAGGAACCTGCTCGCCTGGGCTGGATCGTATTCGCGTGGATCATCGTTTTCGAATCTGGATCGATCAACCTCGCCCTGCAGGCCCAGCCTGCCCACAGCGCCCAGAACGTCATCGGCCAGCGCAGTCGACGACCTGCCATCCAGCAGGCTGAAGGCATCCGCCACCTGGCCATCGACCAGAAGGAGGATCTTGTGTTCCACCAGATCCATCTTTAGGCAGAGTTCACCACCATCTGGCAGGGCGACCTTGTCGGTGATCAGGCCGTCCGGCAGTACCGTCAAGCTGACGTGCCACCACATGGGATGGAATTCGCCATGGCTTCGCGGCACAGCCGACATGACGCGGCTATAGAGCTGCAGGGTTTCGCGCGTCGGCTCAAAACCCGCCAATGACGGGAAAGTGATTTCTGATGACATACTACAACCTCCATGATGATTGCGGCTGCAAAAAACGGCCAGCCGGGAAGAACAGGGTCGGGGACAAAAGAGGACAAGAGGCCGTGAGCATCCGGCTTATCACCTGCTCAGGAACAGATGAGATTAACTGGCAGCGCTCACCGCGGCCAAAAGCGCCTCAAACTCCTCACGGCAGTCGCCGCAGCGGTTCAGGTGATCTTGCACCAGGGGCATCGCCTGGGCAGCATCTTTGCCAGCGAGCGACATATCCACAAACTGATCCATCTGTCTAAAACACTCGGCGCATCCGATCTCGTCCGGGCGGGTTGTAGCAATTCCCCTGGCCATCTGCTTGAGCAGATCCGGATCGAGCCCCATGGCTGAGGCAGCCGGCTCGGCGCCGAGGATCATATTTTTGAGCGACTGCCAATTCAACTTCATGCCCATACCCTTCTTTATACCTTCTGTATCTGGACGCAGGGGCCGCTGAAGGTCTTACCCCGAGGTTCCAAAAGCAGACAACACATCATTGGGTGTCAAGCCCTCAGCCTCCATCTCGCGCTTGAGCCTCTGGCGCGCATCGTGGAGCAGCTTGTAGAGCGCATTCCGGTTCATCCCCATCCGGCGGGCGACCTCCTCCAGAGGCATGCCCTGGACCCGCACGGCGACCAGGGCCTGGCGCTGTTTGTCGGTCAGTTCGGTGGCAATGAGTCGTTGCAGGGTTTCCAAAAAGATCCGCTGTGTGGCCTGCTGGTCCGGCCCAGCCGAGGGGTCGATCATCATGTCAGGCACAAAGTCCAGGTCGTGGGCCTCGATGATGCCATCCAGGGACACGTCCTGCCAGCGGCGCCGGCGCAGTTCGGTAAAGGCCACGCGCACGGCAATCTTTTGCGCCCAGGTGGTGAACTTGCTTTCGCCGCGGAATGTGTCCAGCGCATTCAGGATCTTGAGGAGGGCATCCTGCACAAAATCCTCGATGAGGACATCGTCGACGTTTGAGGAGCTGGCCAGGGAATAGCGCAATCCGCGCACCAGAAAAGAGCGGAGATCGGCCAGGGCCGCCGCTTGCTCCGGCCCCCGCAGGTCGGCCAGCCATTCCTTGTTGGTGCGTTCCCGCATGGCACAAACTCCCTCCAAATCGCTTACCCCATTATAGCATCTCCTTTGTCACCCGGCAACACGGGAGATCGCTAGGTGGTGTGTCCAAGATGAAACTACAGCGGCCAGTACTCGTATAGGAGGGGCATGATAGAAAAGCAGACTCAAAGAGATCAAGAGAGGGGGTACAACTGTGGTAGATCGTATCGTTCGTGCCATTCGGCTGGATTGGACCGTATTTCGCGAGATCGCACAAGATCGGGAGGCGATGAAGCAAGCGGCCATCATCGTCGTTGTAGTCAGTTTTCTGGCAGCCCTGGGAGGCGCCGGAACCCAACTCATAGCCCAAGTTGATACAGGCACCGCCTTCTTTGGCTTTTTCGTCGACTGGATCGTCAACGGCATTCTCATCGGTTGGATCGGCTGGTCGATCCTGACCTACCTGGTCGGGACCATCCTGTTCAAGGGCCAGTCCGACATTCAGGAGATGATGCGCGTGCTGGGCTATGCCAGCGCCCCGAGGCTCTTGGGGCTCCTGGGCTTTGTGCCCTGCATTGGGTGGATCTTTCCCCTTGCAGGCATGATCCTGGCCCTGATCGCCGGGGTCATCGCCATCCGCGAGGCGATGGATTTCGATACGGGGAAGGCCATCATCACCGTCGTGATCAGTTGGGGGGTATCGATTTTGGCCGCCCTACTCATCAGAGGCATATTCGACCTGGTGTTTGGGCTGATATAGGGCTGGGGTGCCTCGTCGGCCACCGTAAAATCGAACCCACCAAGAATCCTCACCATCAAGGGAACCGGCATATCCCCGCGTGGTGAGGATTCGTTTGAGGTGGGAGTCACAATCGATAGGTCTCTCCGGGATTGAGCACCAGGCACTGTGACGAGGTTTCCGTTTCCACCCTGGCAGCAAAGGACTGCGGGTCCTGCTTGATCACGTCAAAGGTGTCATAGTGAATGGGGATCACGACCTTGGGCCCCAGGAGCTTGACTGCCCGCAGCGCGTCGTCGGGCCCCATCGTAAAGTTGTCGCCAATGGGCAGGATGGCCACGTCCAGCCCCTCCTCGCCGATTAGCTTCATGTCATAAAAGAGCCCGGTGTCACAGGCGTGGTAGATTTTTTTGCCCTCGAGGGTCAGCAGAAACCCGACCGGGTTGCCGCCGTAGGTGCCATCGGGCAAGGCTGAACCGTGGTGGGCGATGGTCAGCTTGACCCGCCCAAAGGGGAAATCCCGCCCGCCGCCAATGTGCATAGGGTGGGCACTCTCCACCCCTTGGGCCAGCAACCAGTTGTGGATCTCAAAGTTGGAGATCGTCATGGCCCCAGTTCGCTGGGCTATCTCTATCGTGTCCCCCACATGGTCGCCATGTCCGTGTGAGACGAGGATATAGTCGGCCTCGACCTCATCAGCGCTGACATCCGCCAGATCATTCCCATTGAGGAAAGGGTCGATGAGCAACTCTGTGTCCCCCACAGAGACACTAAAGCAGGCGTGGCTGTGGTACGTAAGCTCTACAACAGACATGGATTCACCTCCAGAGTAGAATTCGGATGTAGGTGGATTATACCATAGTGCAACTTGACTTGACAAGGGGTTGCGTTTGGGATAGGATTGCTCGACGTGCAAAAAATACCGCCGGCCCTGTCACGGGGCATGTCTATCGTCTTTGTTGGGATACGATTGCTTGATATGAAAAAGCTGCTTCCAGCCCTCTCGCGGGTCATGCTGGTCTTGGGGCTCATACTCATCCTGGTTGGTTTGGGATGGGGCATCCGGACGCGCCTCAACGCACCACCGCCGCCCGTCATCAGCGACCAGGGCGCCGTCGTACTGGCTATCACCGCGCCTATCCAGCCCACGGATTCCAGGCCTGAGCCTGAAACGGCTATGCCAACGGAGCCGGAGCCAACCAGGGCAGCCCCCACAAATACCGCGACGCCGCTGCCAACCAAAACACTGCCAGATAGCGGGGAAACACCAGAGCTGCTGCCCTCATTTCCTGATACCACTAGTACCTCCGCCCCACCGCCAACAGCGACACCAACGGCACAACCACCCGAGCCCCCCACCCTGCCTACGGCAACGGCTACGCCGACACCCACCCTGCCGCCCATGGCTCAGGAGCCGCCATTACGGATCGTAGCGCCAACAATCAAGATGGACGCCAAAGTCGTACCCATGGCTTGGGAGATGGTGGATCAGAAGGGCACGTTGGTGCCTGAATGGGTTGTGCCCAAGAACGCCGCCGGATGGCACGTAAACTCGGCGCTGCCGGGGCACCAAGAGAACGTGGTCGTCTCAGGACACCACAACGTCGACGGCAAGGTTTTCCGCCACGTGGTGGATCTAAGCATGGGCGACGAGATCACGATTTACGCTAGCGAAACCCCCTACACCTACACCGTCACCGAAAAGTATATCCTGAAAGAGGCGGGGATGCCACTGGACGTGCGCAAGCAGAACGCCCAGTGGATCATGCCTGGAGGCGAAGAAAAGCTAACGCTGGTCACCTGCTGGCCCTACGAGTATCCGGGCAATTCTCACCGGGTGATCGTCGTGGCCCGGCCAGAAGGCTATACGAATCCCGACAAGCCGACCCGGCAATAGAACCCCCTGCTCTATGTGGGGCTCAAGACTCATCCTCTTTGACCCACAGCTCTAAAAGGGTCAGGATCAACCACAGCAGGCCAAAGATGCCGGCTCCCCCCAACAAACAGGCGACGGCCGCAACCGCCGCAGTGCCGCCATAGATCAACCATACCAGGCCACCGCCAACCCCCAGCATGACCAACAAGCCGGCAATGACAAGCCTGGATTGTGTCTTCCGTTGATGTCTATTGGTATTGAACGAACGCGACGGCTTCTTCATCCGTGAGTCCTTTTTAACTCGTGAAGTCCTTTCTCACACGTGAAGCACGCTCCCCGCAGAAGGACTTTTCCATCGCTGCCTGTGGATAACTAGGGAAAACCTGTGGAAAACCCACACCGTTTGTGGACAATACGGTCCGTTTTGAGTCTTCCCCCCTGAATTTGCCACCTATCGTCTTTTAGCCGGACTTTTCCCAGATCTCATCCACACCCAATGGGGATAGTCCGAACCTAGGGTTAGTAGTTGGGGAGCCGATACCCCCAAGGGACAGCAGGCCGGTATCAATCCCAGGACATGTTTCCACATATAGACAGGGCCTACTGGTACTACTATATATACATATACTAAAGGGAAAGAATATATGATAAAGGAAAAACCCACTGCGAAAACCTAAACTTTTGAGCTTCACCAGAATCATGACTATGTTTTGTATTCTCTATATGCCAGGCTCTTTGCCCCAGACACGTGCTTGATTGTCTTTCATCTTTTCCCGGTAGGCTGTGTCCAGATTGATTCCTGTATAGTTGGCCAACTTTAGCAGGTAGGCCATGCAATCTGCCAGTTCTGAGCCCAACGCTTTCTGCCTGTCTGCGAGGGCATGCTGGAGGGCTTGCGCTTCGGATTGCCCTGCTGCTACCCCTGCATCTTGGGCCCTCCATAGTTCTGCCAGTTCACTCCCTAGCTCCCCCATCTCTTCGCTCAAACAAAGATAGTTGAAATACACATTGGTGTTGAACCCTTTTGCCCTATCCAGTTCGACGTGGAGTTCTTGGTATCTTCTCAACTGTCCTTCCTGGCGTTTTGGATCGGGTTCGGGCGTGGAGACCTCGAACTCTGGCAAGGGCCGTTGAAAAGTCCCTTGCTGGAGAGCACTGTTTATTCGTTCCAGGATCGATTGGAAATCGCTTGTCCGGGTAATGATATTGAGCTGGTTGGTATCGATCGCCAGTATCTGCGAATCGGTATATTCAAAAAAGAACTGTTCGTAAACCTGTCGCAGCTCGTCGATGTAGGCCCGATCCATGTCTCGCTCGTAGCTTCGGTCTCGCTGGGTGATCCTGTCCATCAGGACATCGGTATCAGCCTGCAAATAGACGATCAGATCCGCTGCTGGAATATGATCAGCCAGCGCTCTGTGTACTTGCTGATAGACCTCCCACTCGTCGCCCTTCAAGTTAAGACGGGCGAACAACCTGTCCTTGTCAAACATATAATCCATAACAATCGCCCCTTGTTCCAGAAGGGGGGGCACCTGCTGCTGCTGGCGGTATCGACTGAGCAGGAAGAACATCTGTGTTTGAAACGCATAGCGATCGCGATCTCGGTAGAAATCGGCAAGAAAGGGGTTCTCCTCAAAGACTTCCAGCAGTAGACCGGCGCCATAGTGATCTCGCAGCATCCGGGCCAGGGTCGTTTTGCCCACGCCGATGGCGCCCTCAATGATGATATGCCACGGCCTGTTTGTGGTGGTTATCAAGGGATATTCCTCCTCGGGCACGAGCTTTCGAGCTCAAGCCTGCTAGTTTGCTCAACGTGGCGTCCTTCTGTCTTGCTGCGTTTGTGGGCTTGGCCTGATGGGGACTCGCTGCCGCGTCTCTGTCAATTTCCGCTTTCCCATCTGGTCTTGATCTGGACGCGATGAACGGAATCTTGCCCTTCCTGTGGAAAGTCGAACCACTCTTCCCATGGTACGGCGGGATCCGTGGCATAGATCGGCCTGCGGGAAAAATTGCTCGTAATCAGGTCACGAACCAGATCATTTGTTGTTACATCTACACCATGCGGGGTATTTACAATAAGGTCAGGGTATAGATGACGTACCAGGTCGCGGTACCAGATATAGGCCAGGAGCGGTCCGCTGACCACGGCCACGTCGGGCCGCTGCTCTTCGGCATAGATGGCATACCACAGGGCAAAAGTGGGGCCATCGCCCCGGACAATCACTAGTCCCTCAGGTTCCACTCCCTCCAGTACCTGCTGGATGTAGGTATGGACCGAAAGATCGTCGCTCAGGTCGGCATCTTGCCAATTCAGGACCAGGGACAGAAAAGGCAGGGCAAGAATCACGATCAGCGCCAGATTCTGCCAACCTGTTCGCAGCCGCCGGGTCAGGCTCAGCAGGTAGCGGGATCCTTCACCCCACCAGAGGGCCAGCAGCAGGAAGGGCGGCAGCAGATAGACGTGGGAGTCACCGGTGTCATAGAAGAACGCATAGATGCCAACGAGCAGTATCCAGCCCAGACAAAAGATGGCAAATCGCCTGTCTCGCTGCCACCAGCTCCAGCCCCCGATGAGGGTGATGGCCAGGCCCCACCAGCCGAACTGCCTGCCCAACAACAGCGCCCAATTCCCGATCCTTCCGGGGAAATCCCCGGGATCAAGGCCAAAGGCGAATATCTGGTACTGTTTGGCAGTGACTACCCACTTGAATTGGTCCCAGGTCTGGGGGTTGCCCCAGTTGACTGGGGGGTAGCTTCTTGCCGCCAGGGGCAGATAGGCATAGACCGCCAACCCCAGGAAAAAGAATCCAATGGCCGGGAGCAGGGTCCGCGGGCTAAGGATTCTCTTCCCCTCTGTACGAATTCTATCCCAGAGCAGAAACAGGGCTGCCGGAAGGGCCAGGGCGAGGGTCAGGTGGTTGCCCAGCCCCAGGCCCACGACAAAAGCCGCCAGCCAGAGGGCCCAGACGCCGCTGCCCTCCCTCCATCGGACCAAAAGCCAGAGAAAAAAGGCTGCAAAGAACGCTAGCAGCGCATAGACCTCGGCGATGACGGCCTGTGACCAAAAGAGGAGGGAGAAGGCGTATATCAGCGCGGTAGCTGCCGATATGGCCAAGTTGTAGCGGTCATCAGGGAGCAGGCATTGGGTCGTACGGCATA
The DNA here is from genome assembly GCA_963783445.1 of uncultured Chloroflexia bacterium. Taxonomy (GTDB): domain Bacteria; phylum Chloroflexota; class Anaerolineae; order JAAYZQ01; family JAAYZQ01; genus CAWANP01. The sequence continues at coordinate 164,119 of CAWANP010000009.1, forward strand.
GGAACCCTACGGCGCCGGCGGCGAAAATCGTGGATAGGAGGTTTACTCGATAGGCGATGGTGCCCACCGGCAGATTGCTGAACAGCCAAGCCAGCAGCGTATAGGTCGGATAGCCGGTCGGATGTGGCACACCCAGCGTCCGAGCCGCCGTGATCAGGTCTCCACTGTCGGTGCCGTGGTGCTCGAAGGTGAGTCCTGGCGCCAGGGTGGCCAGATAGACGGCCAAGGCTATCACTGCTACGCCTACGGCCAGCCACCGGCCCTGGCGGTCGCGGGGGTGAGATAGCGGAATAGCATCAGGCCGAGTTGCTATGGCTCCCTCCTCATTGGTCTGCTGCCGGCAGTCTGCATCCTTGCACTCCCTCTCTGGGAAACTATAGCCGATCCCGGTAGGCTTGTCAAATGCCGGTGGTCTGACTCTTGGGACTGGTCAAACGCGATCTCAATCGCGTTGACTGAATCCTGCCAATATGGTATACTTGTGATCATAGGGGGATGTCATGAACGCTAGCCACGCCCTCCGAAAGACTGCTGCGCCCCAGCCAGGCATAGGCCCAGTTCCTGTCGATCTGGTCTCACGGCGAAATGCCCTTGTTCTTCTTGCTGGGTGTCACTCCCTCGTTCATAATCGGACCCTGTCGCCAGCGGCTCTCCATACACGATGTCCTGAATAGGCAAGTTGTGACCTCGGGCCGGTGAATTTTGTCCACGGCCCCTCATACAGCTCAAAAGGTAGGTATAGATGAATATTCTGAAGCGAAAAAAGTTCGAGATCCCACCCGAGGTCAGCGGCCGCCCTGTCACCAATCGCGGCGTGCACCTGCAGCCCTTTGGATTTCACGGATTCTGGCTTGATCGAGAGAATGAGGACCACTATTGGACTGATCTCTTGAAAGGGATGGGCATGTCGTGGGTGGTGATGCTCACCGAGGGGGACAGCGTTTTGGAAGAGCGCGGCGGGACTACCCCCCTCAACACCCTGTTGGATGCGGGCATCATCCCCATTATCCGCGACAAGCAAAAGTTCCCTCGTTCCTTCTCCAATATTGATGCGGTGAAACGTACTGTGCCGGTCTACAAGCAGTATGGATTGCGCCCGTTCTGGCAGCTCTATAATGAGCCCTTTGATCCCAGGGAGTGGAGAAATGGGGAGGTCCCACCCTACGACGAAGCCTGGGCGATCATTGCTTCACGGTGGTCCCAGGGGGCGAGGCAGGTCGCGGATGCCGGCGCCTATGTTGGCTTCCCCGATGGGCCCGGCTACGACGAGAACCCTTACGAGAAGCTGCGTCCTGCCGGGGGACTGACGGTTTTTGATGAGGGCATGGCTTTTTATGCGCCCCATACCTATGGCAAGGGCCGGCACCTGTGGTATCCTTATGATGCGGTTACGCGCCACGCTGCCTTGCTAACCGATGAGGCCTACCTCCGCCTGCTGGATGACTTTGCGGATCAGTCAAATTGGTACGACGCGCCCCTGGAATTCCTCAACGCCCAGCGTCGAGGGTGGGCCGATCCGGACCGGACGGCCCTCGATGATGATACCTGTTGGCGCGGCTGGGAAAAGATCGTAGCCTGGTCCATCGAGTCCCTGGGCTATGTTCCTCCCTTGTCCATGACAGAGGGCGGCTTTACACCTCGGGACCGGGCCGGGTCCAATCCTGTGGACGCACGCTGGCCCTACTCCACGCCCAAGATGGTGGCCAAAAAGACGCTGCAGATGTATGACACGCCATCGCCTTTCTTTTCCATTTGTCCCTGGCTGGTAGCCAGCGAGGATATGGGCGGCGCCGGTTGGTACGACGATGCCTGGCACGGCGGATCGTTCAGCCAGACCTACGGGCGCAAGAAACCGGTCATCCTCACCCTGGAGCAGGTCCCGCCCAAAGAGGTCGAACCTCGGGCACAGCCCCTGGTCATCGACGTGGATGGCGATACCCGTGACTGGGACTGGGTCGAGACGGCCTATGGGGCTAGCTACCGGCGAGGCGAATCTCAGTTGCGGCTCATTGAGGTGCACGAGTACGAAGGACCTGCCACTCTGGATGTCATTGTGGTAGATGTCGACGGTCTGCCCATCGAGGGTATCGAGTTCTATTACCACTATCCCGGCGCCCCGTCTATTGGCAGCGGCGAATGGTATGATCGGGGCGTGGCGGCTACCTCCGACCAGTCCGGCCGCATTCACTTTGCAGCGCCAGAGAACGGTGGCGAGTGTGCGCCCGGTACCTGTCAGGACGCCATCTGGCCTGCAGGGAAGGGGGATCTCCTGGACCATCTGGGATTCCTGGCCGGTACGCAGAACCGTCACCTCAACGGCGTGTGGCAGTGGCTGGAGGATGGACCTCCACCTGAGCCAGAGCCGGAGCCCGAACCGGAGCCTGAACCCGAGCCAGAGCCGGAACGAGCCCGAACCTGAACCCGAGCCGGAGCCGGAACCGGAGCCCGAACCTGAACCCGAGCCGGAGCCGGAACCCGAGCCCGGTCCTTACGTCGATCCACGCATTGAGCCCTTCCTCACCCTGGACCTGAGTGGGGACACATACAAGCTGGTCGAGGTCCTGTGGTACGATCCCGACGAATCTGGGGGCAAACATCACATCTTCCTCGACGTCGTCGATGAGGTCGGGCAGCGGCTGGCCGGTGAGAAAGTGGTTATATCTTGGCCAGGCGGCCAGGCGCCCGTGACGATTGAGGAGAAACCTGGCGAGCTCTGGGGCGGAAACTTTGGCATGTCCGCCACGTTGGGTACCTACGCCGCTCGGGTCGCTCCAGAAAGTGGTACATCGGATGCCGTGGCTGGTCTGGGCCGAGGCACGCCTGAAGAGCCGGATGTCATGTACGCTACCTCTTTTGGCATAACCTTCAAAAAGCTCTCCGAGCCAGAACCGGAGCCCGAGCCCGAACCCGAACCTGAACCTGAGCCAGAGCCCGAACCGGAACCTGAACCAGAGCCTGAACCTGAGCCCGAACCGGAACCTGAACCTGAACCTGAACCGGAGCCTGAACCAGAGCCTGAGCCTGAGCCCGAACCCGAGCCTGAACCTGGCCCCTATGTTGACCCTCGCATAGAGTCCTTCCTGACGCTGGATCTCTGTGGGGATACCTACAAGTTGGTCGAGGTGCTATGGTACGATCCCGACGAATCAGGGGGCAAACACCATATCTTCCTCGATGTTGTCGACGAGGCCGGGCAGCGGCTGGCCGGCGAAATTGTCATTGTGTCCTGGTCAGGCGGCCAGGCGCCGGTGACCATAGAGGAGAAACCCGGCGAACCCTGGGGTGGCAACTTTGGCATGTACGCTACCTTGGGGTCCTACGCCGTGCGCGTCGATCCTGAGAGCGGTACGTCGGATGGCGTGGCTGGTCTGGGACTGGGCACTCCCGAGGAGCCAAATGTAAAACACCATACCTCTTTTGGCATCACCTTCAAGAAACTCTTGGACCCCGAGCCAGAACCGGAGCCCGAACCGGAGCCAGAGCCAGAGCCAGAACCCGAGCCAGAACCTGAACCTGAACCGGAGCCTGAACCTGAACCGGAGCCTGAACCGGAACCCGAGCCTGAACCGGAACCGGAACCTGAACCGGAACCTGAACCTGGACCCTATGTCGACCCGCGCATTGAGTCCTTCCTGACACTGGATCTCAGTGGGGACACATACAAGCTGGTCGAGGTGTTATGGTACGATCCCGACGAATCAGGGGGCAAACACCATATCTTTCTCGACATCGTCGACGAGGCCGGGCAGCGGCTGGCTGGCGAAAAAGTCATCGTGTCTTGGCAGGGCGGCCAGGCGCCTGTGACCATAGAGGAGAAACCCGGCGAACCCTGGGGCGGCAACTTTGGCATGTACGCTACCTTGGGGTCCTACGCCGTGCGCGTCGATCCTGAGAGCGGTACGTCGGATGGCGTGGCTGGTCTGGGACTGGGCACTCCCGAGGAGCCAAATGTAAAGCACCATACCTCTTTTGGCATCACCTTCAAGAAACTCTCGGAACCGGAGCCAGAACCCGAGCCTGAGCCGGAACCAGAACCGGAGCCAGAACCTGAACCCGAGCCTGAGCCGGAACCCGAGCCCAAAGGCAACAACCTTGGCTTCTATATCGAAGCCACCAACGTCGCCGGCTTGCCGGAGGCCATCCGGGATGTCAAGCCTCCCACCCTGCTGACCCACGCCAACGATCGGGGGCTGCTCCAGTGGATCCGCCGCGAGCTTTCGCCCGAGACCTTTGTCATCGGCCGCCTGCACGTCGACCCGCACGTACAGGATGCGTGGTTGACAAGCGGCGACCCCGCGGGCAAGGGGCGCGAGTTCGCGGAAATGATCCTCCGCCTCGACATGGGGCTGGCCCTGGAGAGGGGGGCCAACGGCCGGCTGTTGATCGACGCCTGGATGAGCCTCAACGAGTGCGTACCCGGGCCGGAATCTCATGCCTACCAGAACGGCAGCGCCGAGGAAAAAGCAGCGATCCGGGCCAAAGCCGATGCCTACGACCGCTTTATGGTCGCCTTCCTGCAGCGCCTCAAGCAGGAGGACGGCGATCTGGATGCCGTGGCCCTTAACTTTGGGGCGGGGAACTTTCAGACGGCAGCGGGCTATTTGGACTGGTTCCCGCGTACCCTCGCCTCGCACACCTATCTAGGCTTTCACGAGTACGGTTGGCGGGCGCTGTCCGCGGAGTTGGACCCCGATACCGCCTCCGCCGCGGGGTTTTACCGGCCTTGCATGGCCGGGATCCGACAAGCTTACGGCACCCATCAAAAAGCCATCATCACCGAGGCCGGCCTGGCCCGGCTGTACAAGCATATCGAGTTCCCTCCTGGCGACGTCGGCTGGTTGTATGAGGGCGAGACCATCAGCGAAGATGACTATTGGGACTCTCTGGCGTGGTACAATCGCCTGCTGCTCCGGGATCGTTACGTGTTGGGCTCCTGCCTCTTTAACGTCGGCCACTCGGGCAAGTGGGTCACCTTCCGCCATTTGGGCAAAGACAACGAAGGGCAGTGGATCACGATCATCGACCGGATCGCCGCCCTGAGCGCGCCGCGCGCCCCGCTCCTGATGGAGCCGCCCCCGTTGGTGACATTGGGGGGCCGTGTACTCAGCCAGGAGGATCACAAGTCCCTGGACGACCAGCCGGTTCTCGGATCCATGGTCCGGCTCATCGGCTCGCCCCATACCTTGGGCGCTGACCCCCGCGCGGCGGCGTTCGACACCGATGCCGTCAGTTGGACGCGGCGCATCAAAGGTTTCCGGGGCAGCGCCTGGAACTGCTGGCAGAAGTATGTCGAGCGTGAGGTGGCCGGCATCACCTGGGAGGAGTTCAAGGCGGGTGTTGTGGAGCACAATCCGTCCCTGCGCAAGTCTGGAGGCCGGTTCAAGGGCAATCGCAAGTACCTTCTTCCCGAGAACCGGGACCCGGACGCTCCACAGGGCGAGCGACCGGAGATCGAATGGGCTCGGCTCGTGACCGGCTTCCGTGGAACCCGGTGGGACTGCTGGCAAAAATACGTCCGCGGCAAGGTGGTGGGCCTGGATTGGCAGGCTTTCAAAGCGGAGGTTGTGAAACAAAACCCCCGGCTGGCCAGGGACGGCAACCGTTTTTTACCCGGACAGCGTTACGTGCTGCCCTACAATGCCGGTCAGTACGAGTACACGCGCGTGGCCTATGCCAACGCCCGCGGGCGCTACCGCTTCAAATCGCTACCGCCCGGTCTCTATACTGTCGAGGCTACTTCCCCTGGTTCCCCGTTGCTGCGGCGCCAGATCGAGATCAAGGCTGATACCACCCTCGATCTGGAGATCGAGCCGCTGCACCGGCAGCCCCTTCCGCGAGGCCAAGATGAACGACGAGGTCAAGACCAGGCAGTCTCTGATCGCTGAACTGGCCGCAGCCCGGCAGCAGATTGCCGGGCTCGAGGCCGCCCGATCCGAACTCCAGACGGTTGAGCTGGCGCTACGTGAGAGCGAGGATCGCTTTCGGATCGCCCTCCAAAACTCGAATATCGTTGTTTACAACCAGGACCAGGATCTGCGCTATACCTGGATCTACAATCCTCTGTTGGGCTTTACACCCGAAGGCATTCTGGGCAAGACGGACGCGGATCTACTGCTCCCAGAGGACGCCGCTCCCCTGGAAAAGATCAAGCGCCGGGTACTGGAAACTGGCACCGGGGTACGCGAGACGGTGCGTACCACCATCGCCGGGGAAGCCTATTTCTATGACCTTACCATCGAGCCCCTGTGTGACGAGGTCGGGAATGCCATCGGCGTCACCGGTGCCTCGAGGGACATCACCGAACGCAAACGTGTGGAGCAGTCGCTCCAGATGCAGTCCCACTCCCTTGGCGAGCGGGTGAAGGAGTTGAATTGTCTCTATGGCATGTCCCGCTTGCGCGAGAGACCAGGTGTATCCCTGGCCGAGATCTTCCAAGGGACGGCCGAACTCATTCCCCCAGCCTGGCAGTACCCCGAGATCACCAGTGCCCGCGTGATCGTCGATGGCCAAGCGTTTCGTACCGAGAACTATGAAGAGGAATCCCCCTGTCACCAGTCCGCCGACATTGTCGTCCACGGCCAGGTCTGCGGCACCGTGCAGGTATGCTATGTTGAGACGCCTCGGTTGGGCGACCTTCGGAAGGCGGATGAGAGGAATGAAGGCCCCTTCCTGAAGGAGGAGAGAAGCCTGCTCGACGCCATCTCTGAGCGATTGGGCCGGATCACCGAGCATATGCGGGCGGAACAAGAGTACCAGGCGATGATGCGGACGGCCATCGATGGTTTCTGGCTGTGTGATACACAGGGCAACATTCTGGATGTCAATGACGCTTTGTGCTACATGCTGGGTTACACCCGTGAGGAACTGCTCGCCTTGACCATTCCTGAGATTGAAGAGGCGGAAAGTCCTGAAGAGGTAGCGCGGCACATTGAAACGATTGTTGAAAGGGGCCATGACCAGTTCGAGTCGCGGTTACGACGCAAGGATGGCCGGGTCGTCGACATCGAAGCTAGCGTGAGCTACATGGATGCGGTGAGAGGCAGGTTCTTTGCCTTCTTTAGAGACATCACCGATCGCAAGTGGGGTGAAGCCTTGCTGCAGAGCGCCCGCGATGAGTTGGAACTGCGGGTGCAGGAGCGAACTGCGGAGCTGTACAAGGGCCATCAGCGCGAGCAGGTGTTGAACGCGCTGCTGCGCCTTTCCATGGAGGATATTTCCCTGGATGAGCAGCTGGAGCGGGCCTTGGATGAGCTTTTATCCATTCCCTGGTTGCCAATGCAGCCCCAGGGAGGGATATTCCTGGTGGTGGGGGGTGCTATTTCAGATCCCCCTGTCCTGGAGCTGCGGGCCCATCGAGGACTGAGCTCTGCAGCGCAGGCCACCTGCCGTCGCGTAGATTTTGGGCAATGTCTCTGTGGTCGGGCGGCGGCAAGTGGAGATCTTTTGTTTGCTGAGCCAGGAGATGATCGTCACGAGATCCAGCACGAGGGACCGGATCCCTATAGCCATTACTGCGTGCCCATTCTCTCCGGCAACAGGTCCATCGGCACCATCGTCCTTTACCTGGAGCAAGGGTACCCTCGCGATGCTCACCAGGAAGAGTTCCTGCGAGCTGTGGCCCAGACGATGGCCGGCATCATCGAGCGCAAACGAGTGGAGGAAGCGCTGCGGCAGAGCGAGCAGCAGCTCTTGGCTTTGAATGAACAACTCGCAGGTTATGGTCGCAAGTTGGAGCATGATGTCGCCGAGCGCACGCGCGAGATCGAGCAGCGGCGCCAGGTGGCCGAGAGCCTGCGCGACATGCTGGCCGTGCTCAACTCCGACCGTCCCCTGGACGAGATCCTGAGCCACATCGTGCTCGTGGCCGGCCGGCTGCTGGGCAGCGATACCAGCGCCATCTACCGTCTTGTCCGGGCCCGACGGGGACTTTGAGGTCCAGAATGTGCAGGGTCAGCACGCCGACCTGGTCGCCCCGTTGCAGTTCCCGCCCGGTTACCGCCAGGCCCTGCAGGACGGCCAGCCGGTCGCTGTCTCCGATGCGAGCCTTGCTTTCCCAGGGTTGATATCCCCGGATGCCGGCGCCAGCCTCCTCCCGGAATCCCTGGCCAGCCAATTCCCTTCCCTGCTGGCCGTGCCGCTGATCGTGGCCGAAGAGGTTTACGGCGGGCTGGTGCTATACTATTCTGAATCGCGGGTCTTTTCCGGTGAGGACGTTGACCTGGCCGTCGCCTTTGCCGACCAGGCTGCACTGGCCATCGAGAACGCGCATCTGCACCAACAGGCTGAGGAAGCGGCGGTGCTCGCAAGAGCGCGCCCGGCTGGCCCGGGATCTTCATGATTCGGTGACCCAGTCGCTGTACAGCATCACGCTCTTGGCCGAGGGCTGGAGCCGCCTGTCTAAAGCCGGGCGGCTGGATGAAACCGAGGATCCGCTGGCCGAGCTGGGAGAACTCGCCCAGCAGGCGCTCAAAGAGATGCGGTTGATGGTCCACGAACTCCGGCCGCCCGACCTGGAAGAGGTGGGCATGTTGGGCGCGCTGCACCTGCGCCTGGGCGCCGTAGAGAAACGGGCCGGCGTGGAAGCCCGCCTGGTGGCCGGCGACGTGATGGACCTTCCCCCACCGGTGGAAGAAGGCCTGTACCGCATCGCCATCGAGGCGCTGAACAATGCCCTGAAACACGCGGACGCCACAGAGGTCACCGTGAGGCTCCAGCGTACCGGCGGTGGCGTGACCCTGGAGGTCCGTGACAACGGCTGCGGGTTCGACGCGAGCCGGATGGATGAACGCCGTGGCGTGGGGCTGAAGAGCATGCGGGAGCGGGCCGAGAGGATGGGCGGGACATTGGTGGTCGAATCGGCGCCGGGCGAGGGGACGAAGGTACAGGTGAAGATGAGCTGTCATCAATAGCTTTGCGTTCACCCTGCTGTTCAGCAGGCTGCGTCTTTGCGGTGAAGGCAATCCTCATGCAGATCGTCATGTGCCCAAGGAGGTACTCCAATGGCTGAAACCATACGTATTCTCATCGCCGATGACCACGCTATTGTCCGCCGGGGGCTCCGTACCCTGCATTGCCAGCGAGGATGGGATGGAGGTCGTGGGCGAGGCCAGCGACGGAGTCGAGGCTGTGGCCATGGCGCAGGAACTCGAGCCTGACGTCATCCTGATGGACATGGTCATGCCCCGCCAGACCGGGCTGGAGGCGATTCAGGAGATCCAGGACGCAGACTGCCCGAGGCCCGCATCCTGGTCCTGACCAGCTTTGCCGAGGACGAGCAGATCTTTCCGGCCATCAAGGCCGGCGCTCTGGGCTACCTGCTCAAGGACTCCTCTCCCGACCAACTGCTGCAGGCCATCTATGACGTCTACCGCGGAGAGCCGTCCCTGGATCCCACCGTCGCCCTGAAGCTGATGCGGGAACTGAGCCGTCCGGCGGACCTGCCGCCGGCGGAGGATCCGCTCACGGAGCGGGAGGTGGAGGTGCTGAGGCTGGTGGCGCAGGGCATGTCCAATCAGGAGATCGCCGAGGCGCTGGTAATCAGCGAGCGCACGGTGGCCAACCACGTCAGCAGCATCCTGGCCAAGCTGCACCTGGCCAACCGGGTGCAGGCGGCGCTGTGGGCGGTGCGGGAGGGGGTGGTGGGTCTGGATGTGGGGTAACGGGGAGGCTGGTGCCTGCGGCAAGGCTGCCGGGAACTGACCCATCCGTCAGGTAGGGAGTTTTGACCAACCGCATAGTCATTTTTACCTAGTCGGTCTGGCAAAGATCGCTCAACGAGCGGTCTTTTTTTTTTGAGTGGAAATAACCAGGAGAATTGAGTGTCTCTCCCGATGTGCGGACGGCAAACCGTGGCGCTATAGTGGACCACGAGCCTGGAATGCTCCAGTCGCCTGTGTGGATAGCCATTGCGTTGGAGCCCAAAATCCCCGCCTTATGGCGGACGACATCCATGGAAGCGGTCTGTCAACAATGTGAACGACAAACCAATCCGGGACTAGCATGATTGGCAAAACAACAATCATTATTGGTCAACGACATTGATCTCGACCCGTTGCGCACTGATGCCAGCGGGGGGTCTGAGTTTCACCCTGCGCACGGGCGCGGGCCTGCCGGGTGGGCACCTACGAGATCGCGGTGTCTGCAAGCCCCATTGTCTCAACGACCATCACCATTGATCCAGTGGAGCCGGTTCGGCCGCAGGCGGGGGCTGGCGCTGTGGTCGATGTACCGGATGATATTGGGGCGAAACATGCGATTTATCTGCCGATTGTTCTCCTCTAGCGCGAGGGAACTCATCGCCGGGGGCAGTCCTACGAGGCCCCGTGATGATCCCAACTAGGGAACGAGAAAACAAAGGAGTTCCAGAGATGAGAGAACGAGTGTTCCTTGATCGTAGTGATAGCATCAGCCGTGGTCTTGCTCTATGCCCTGTATACTACTTGGGCCTTGCCCCCACGACAATGGGGGAACCAGCCGGGTATCGCTGTCGCCCAGGAGCGTCAGAACCTCCGATGGCACGGCTCTCCCGAGGCGGGCGCCAATGCCTCTGCCCAAGCTGAGGTGGTGCGCAGTAGCCCCGCCGAGCAGCCAGCGACCCTGTCTTCTGCCAACAACAGCAACTTGCTGGCCAACGGTGGCTTTGAGCTCGGATCCAACGGGACTTGGTACGAAGGTGGATACAATCGGTCATTGATCATTGAGGAATCCGGCTCGGCCTGTTGGAGTCTTCTCCCAGGACTGGGTCGTACGCAGCCTCACTGGGTACATACTATTCTTGGATCCTATACCCTGTCGCAAAAAATGGTGACCTTGCCCGCAGATGGGTACAATGTCGTGACCCTGGAGCAGACTATTAGTGGGATTTATTCCCCGGCAGATACGTGCAACAGTGATTAAGGGGGGTTCGACACATTTAGAGACGGAAGTCCTCTATACTTTTCCCGACGGCAGTACCGATCTTATTGGGGTCGACGTCGATCTATGCACTGCGAACAATACCAATGGCTGGCGGCGTGGGGCTTTCAGCAGCTGAGGCGACCTCAGTGGCAGTCCAGTTCAAAGGGTACAATAACTCAGACGACAAATGTCAGCCAGCTAGTCCTCGACGATGTGGCCCTGATTGCCGAGTCGCGAAAAACAACGTCGACGTAAGGCGTGATCCCCGGCCCGGAGGGCTGCTCGCCAACGGGTGAGCAGGTCATGAATCTGGATGGATGATGAGGACGGCGATGGCCAGAGTAGCACGCAGGGTTGGACGGGCGCCATCCGCCAAGATGACAGGCGCAACAGCATGTTCTTCTTCTGCCGCGTGCCGGGCAGTGAGTTCTAAGGCACTGGGCGGGGAACGACGACAATGGTGAAGTCAACGGCGCGTCGAGCTACGCCGTGTTAAAAGCTCGGGGAGGTCTGTCCTGGAGGCTCCACGTGAGTTCTGGCGCCATTTTGACAACGAGGACGACGGCAATGCCAACCGGACCGCGGGCAATATCTACCCCAACAGCGTCGACAGGAACACGACACTTCACTTCTGTCTCTTCGAGGGTCGGGTACAGGTACTGCATTGATTCTCTTCCGATTTTATGGACCGATTCCCGCAATACAGCTTCGGAGTATGGGGTGTTCGCCCTCTCTAACTTTGAAGGGGGATTTGCAGTGGGGTTCGGGTGCACACCGATGACGAGGATGATGGCAACAGCAATGGGCGTGGGCATGCGGCCCGGGATGAGCGCCTCGCAGCGGGTGCTGGCTGACAGCATCGTCTCCGGCGGGGACAAACACCGACCTGAGCATCCAGCGGGTCCATACCCCGCCGCCCGTGGAGGACTTTGGTGCCTGTGGGGAGTCTGGTTTCTGTCGACGAATCCCAAGGCCATCGATCTCACGATCTCGCTCTACCGCGAAACTACTGCCCTGGAGAAGAACAAGGCATTGTACACCGACTACGAAGATGCCATCTACCACTTTGCCGACGCCGTCTATGAAATGAGCAACGGCGTCCACAAAGTGGGTCGCGTGGAGATCTATGCCGATAGCGCCAAGGATGACTCTGGCCGAGGTCATTTGGAAGGATATCTGGGGAGCCCGGGCATCAGTTGCAGGCTACTGGCCCGAGATAGTGGGCGAAAAAACGGCCAAGTCGGGCCACGCATGGACGTTCGACGATCAGTCTAGCGGACTGGTCGGCGATGTCAAGTCTCAAGGGTATAGATTGGCCCACGAGTTCGGACACTACTACTATGGACTGATGGATGAGTATACAAGGACGGGTACGGCTGACGAATGTGCGGGTTATGCGAGTGAGGGCAAATACCGCCCCCACTGTGGTGACAAGCGGTCGTGCCGTCAGTGATGACCCTGCAATACTGCGCGGTCGACTTTAGCTTTGTAGGCTGTGGAGAGAGCTTTTCCCATGAGGCTTGGCTCAATTTCTCCTCTGAGAACTACTTCCAGAAAAAGACAGCCCGCAATGCACAGGCCCGAAGCTATGACGCCGATGGCTGGGGGAGAAGCCGCCGCCCCGCTCCCCCAGCGAGGACCCGCGAGAGACTGTTAAGCGGGAACGCTATACCTGCCACGGCTGGAGATTTGGAGGCATATGCTTTGGGAGCGAGACCTTCGACCGCCGGAGCGAGCAACTGCCATACGCCCGTGTAAAGCGCAAACATCTCCCCCGAACTCGAAGGGTGGTGGCCCGAGGGCCGGATGGTACCACCATCAGCCCCACCATCGAGTTGACGGGTACCCAGTCGATGACCGAGGCCCGCAGCCTGGTGGATATCGAGTGGTTCACCGACACCGTGCCATCTCCTACTTTATCGCCCTGGTACCCAGCGAAACGCGATCAGACAGTCACCGGCATCGGTACCTTTCCACGTTGAGCCGAACGTGGACAAGGTCATCATCGACGTTTCCCACCGAGGCGATCCCGGAAACCCGGTCACCATTGTGGTACGCGGTCCCGACAACCAGGTGGTTGGCCAAGAGGATTGTACCTCCACGGGAGGCAAGGAAACTTCCTGTTCGATAGAGATACCGGCGCCGGTGCCTGGTGACTGGAAACTGGATATTGATGTTTCCACGCCGCCCCTGGAGGTCGACCACCGGATCATCGTAGAAGTGCCGAACGCTGGCGCTACTTTCCAGGCCTCCGTTGGTTCAGCCTATGGCAATGAGGTGTCCTATCCCTATTCCCTCATCGTGCTGGCGCAGGTTTGGAGAGAGTTTCCCATCACTCAAGTCGGTCTTACGGTTCAGGCCGAAGGACCGGACGGGACGCCACTCCCGACCTTCGCGATGACGGCGAGTCCCCCGATGCCATCGCCAACGACGGCGTCTACGCCGGTTACTTGACCTACGATCAGAACGGTGACTATCGGGTCAGTGGACCTTCGATAACGATGCCGGATCCGCCGAGTTCACGACCGTCGGCCTGGCTGATATGGTGGCGACCGCTACCCGGTCGGCGAGAACTTTCAGCGGGCGGCGTCGACCGTGATCACGGTGGTGGGCATCCAGTCCGACGACCACGGCGCAACGCCGCCGGAAGCGACCGAGATCGAGCCGGGCAACGTCGACATCCCAGGCCGCATCGACTTTCCTGGCGACGTCGACACCTTCAAGGTCACGCCCGACAAGACAGGCAAGTTGGCCGCGCGGGTGATCGGCATCGGCAACGGCATGCAACCCCGGCTGCGGGTCCTGGATCCCAGCGGCGCCGTGCTGGGCGAGGCGGTCGACCAGCCCGGCGGGCTCGAGGCGTATCCCTTCGTGAATTTGTCGACGTCGAGGCGGGGACGCCGGTCTATCTGGAGGTCTCGGATGTGGATCCGCAGGCCAGTGGCGGCACCTACTATGTGAGCGCGGGCGAGCCTATCTCCAGCGATGGGCAGGAGGGGACGGCAGTAATCGCGCCACGGCCCTGGTGATTCACTAGCGGAGGCCGGGAGCAGACTGGACGCTGCCAGTGCCTAGCACGGGCGGCGTCCGGAGCAGACAGCAACCAGCGAGCAGATTGAACTATGAAGGAGGCAAAAGACCAACATGGCAAAAGCAACAAACACTGGTAGGGCGCTGATGGCCCTGATCCTGGCCACCATCCTGCTGCCCCGTGGCCGGGAGGCACGACGGCCTCGACCGCGGGCGAGGGCCTCTTCAGCCCGGTCGAGGCCATGGCGCGACCGGGCTGCAGGCTGACGAGTCATCCGTGGCCCGTGCCCGGTTGGTGACCATCGACTTTTCTCAACTGGGCGACGCGGGGCCCGACCTGGCTTCGTCGCGAATCGCCGAAAGGCTGCGTCTCAACCTCTTTTGATGATACTATCGTCACCGCTACGCTGGATCACGTCGAGCCCAACGCCACAGGCGGGGGATATGTCTGGATCGGCCGGCCAGAGGGTGACCCCTTTGGCTCCGTCATCCTGGTCGTCGTTGACGGCCGGATGGCCGGCCACATCAACGCCGACAGCGGCATCTACCTGATCGACGCCGCGGCCGATGGTACCCCGCTGGGCGGAACAGGCCACGTGGTCCGCCAGTTGGACCTGGCCGCCCTGCCGTGGAACCGGGGAGGACGAGGTTCTTTTCCCCGAACCGGGGGAGGAATAGGGGGTGCGGAGAAGACAGCCCTGCCCCCACTGCCGTATGCAGCGTCGCCTGACGAGCTGACCACCGTCGACATCATGATCGTCGACAGCCAGCAGACCATCGAGAGAAACGGCGGGGAAGAGGAGACCAAGCGGCCATCTACCGGGCCGTGGCCTACATGAACACCGCCCTGGAGAACAGCGGGGTCAACGCCCGGCTGCGCCTGGTGCACACGCACAAAGTTGCCTACAACGAACCGGAGGTCAAGACCTCCACCGAACTGGGGCAGCTTCTGGAACGGCTCAGGAACCCGGCTGATGGGGTCATGGACGAGATCCATGACTTGCGGGAGCAGCATATGGCTGACTTGGTGTCCCTGATGTCCGGAGCGTTTGACTGGTTTCGCGGCTACGGCCGGGCCGACCTGGTTGTCAGCCCCGATGATCCCGGGCTATGGGACAAGGGCTTCAGTGTAGTGGGTGGGCATCGATACTACCAGGAAGGCTTTGCCCACGAGATCGGCCACAACTTTGGGGCCGGCCACAGTTGGTTTGACGATGGACCGTACGGGGGGTCCCGTCCGAACTATGCCCATGCCTACAATGACATGGATGCGCCGGGGAAGGCCTTTTTCACGGCCGTGGCCTACACCAGCAAATGCAATGCCACCGAATCCTTCCCCTGCCGCGTCATTCCCCACTACTCCAAATCCTGGACGCGCAGTGGCAGGGTAGGCCGACGGGTGTGAGCGCAGGCACAAACACAGCCTGCCAGAGTGGCAACGTCAACAACCCAATGTGTGATGCGGACAACCGCCTGCAGATGAATGCCATCGCCCCGGCCCTGGCGAAGATCTCGGAGCCACTGCCCGATCTGGGCCTGGCCATGCGCTGGTCTCCCGCGCCGGTAGAGACTACCGCCACGCAGCTCACATTCACCGTCGATGTCAAGAACAGTGGGGGCAGGCCGGCCACCGACGTACGGGTGACCGACATCATCCCCCCGGGTACGGCCTATGTCAACGGGTCGGCCAGCCAGGGTGGCGCTTTTACCGGTGGCCAGGTGGTGTGGTCGGGCCTGACGGTTGCTGCCGGCCAGACGGCCAGCCTGTCGTTCTCGGTCAACATCACCAACCCGTTGAGCGACGGTGACCGGCTGGTCAACACCGTGCAGGTCACGTCGGCCGAAGGGGGTCGGCATCCCGCCCACAAACTTTACCACGCCAATCGGCATCCAGCGGTTGTTCTTGCCCCTGATCGTGCGGGAGCACAAGACGGTTCCACCGCCGCCCAATCAGGCGCCGGACACGCCGTCAAACCCCTCGCCGGCGGATGGGGCCAGCGAGCAGGAGGTGGACCTGACCCTGAGCTGGATCGGCGGCGATCCGGATGGGGATGCGGTGACCTATAACGTCTACCTGGAAGCGGGTAACCCTCGCCCAGTACGCTCGTCTGTGCCGTCGCAACCGGAGCCGCCTGCGATCCGGCCCCCTGAGTCAGGGGGTGCAATACCACTGGCAGGTCGCGGCCACTGACGCCCAGGGGACAATGTGGAGGGGCCGGTGTGGAGTTTCACCACCGGTTCCGGCGCCACCGGTGGCTGGAACGAGGGCGGGGAGTAGCTCGGCAGCAGGCGGTGGCATCAGCAACAACGATGGCTCATCCCAACACCCATCCCTTATCCCTGCTCCGGGCGGCCTGGTCTACGCCGCCTGGCACGATGACAGTAGTGGTGACAATGAGGTCTATATCCGGAGCTGGAACGGCAGCCTCTGGCAGGCGCTGGGTGACTCGGGCAGCAGCGGCGGCGTCAGCAACAACGACGAGAACTCGGATCAACCGTCGTTGGCCCTCCTGTTCGAGAGGCGCCTGACCAAGCCCGTCGTGGTCTGGAGCGACGACAGCGGGGGGAACGACGAGATCATGCCCGGCGTTGGAACGGTGGCATGTGGGTGGAGATGGGTATTGGGTCGGCCAGCGGTGGGGGCATCAGCAACAACAGTGGGCTGTCAAAGCAGCCCTCGGCGGTGGGCGAGCCAGGTGGCACGGTATACGTTGCCTGGCACGACGCGACCAGTGGCAACCGGGAGATCTATGTCCGGCGCTGGAATGGCAGCGGTTGGATCGAGGCGGGCTCTGGCTCGGCGAATGGCGGAGGCATTAGCAACAACAGCGGCGCTTCCTTTGCTGCCTCAGTGGCCGTCGCCCCTGATGGCACGCTGTACGTCGCTTGGCACGATGCAAGTGCCGGTGACCGCGAGATCTATGTCCGTCGCTGGGACGGGGTCGACCTGGGCGAAGTGGGCACTGGCTCGGCCACAGGCGGCGGCATCAGTGACAAGGCGGGGACTCGCGCTACGCCTCACTGGCCATTGCCTCAGATGGCACTCCCGACGTAGCCTGGCAAGACGAGAGCGACGGCGACGCGGAGGTCTATGTGCGGCGCTGGAACGGATCGAGTTGGGTTGAAGTGGGCACTGGCTCGGCGGCGGGCGGCGGCATCAGCAACAACAGCGGCAGCTCGGAGTGGCCCTCGCTGGCCCTCGATGCCGGTGGTGTGCCCTACCTGTCCTGGTTCGACAACAGCAGTGGGGATGACGAGATCTATGTCCGGCGCTATCAGGGTGGGGCCTGGCAGGAGGTGGGCGACGGCTCGGCTAGCGGTGGTGGCACCAGCGACAACATTGGCGATTCACAGCATCCCGCGCTGATCATTGACACAGACGGCGTGCCCTACGTTGCCTGGCACGACGACAGTAGCAGTGATGACGAGATCTATGTGCGGCGCTGGGAAGAATAGACCCGCTTCTACAGTAGCCTGACCTGACCAGGGATGACAGGGAACAAGTAGCAGCTAGGGTACGCAAGAATTCTGATGAAAGCTAGGAGCCCATGAATGTTGCGCACAGTGGACGCCGGACGAAGGATAGATAGCGAATCACGTCTGGTTCGAAAGGGAGTGAACATGCAAAGCCGGACATCGGCCTCGATCATCGCCCCTTCGGTACAAATTCGGGATAGCCTGCTGGTTCTGTTGCGGACCATCCCGGCAGATAGACACCGTCCACCAGGCCGAGGACGGTCCATCAGCGCTGGCCATGGGGCTGGAGGTTCAGCCTGCCCTGGTCCTGCTCGACTATGACCTGCCTGACAATGGACTACGGACAACGTTGGGTCGGGTAAGGGCTGCCTGGCCTCAAGCCCGGTATCTCGTCCTCCTCGATGACGAGCAGGACCGCCGTCACGCGCAAGAATACCGACGTTGTCTTGGTCAGGGCATACGCGCTGCCACGATCTTGAGAGACGATTGAGGGACTGCTGTCCGAGGCCTGCCCGAGTTCAGGGTCTGCCGATGAGGAAGGAGCAGAGATAGAGGCCCAAGCGTGCAGGTGCCATGATTGATCAATTGTTGGGCGCAACGCTCGGATGGACAGCCGCGACCGCCTTGGGTTTTCTGAAAGCCAGAACGCTCGACGACTATGTGGGCAGTATCCTGCGCAACCACGTGCTGGAGAAAGCGCTGGTGACCTCTCTGCAGCGGTCGGCCCGGGACGTCTACCAGGACTGGCGCCGCGCCCAGCCCGAGAGGCTGGCGCGGCTGGGCGTTGGGTCCAGGGCTCGAGATACCCGGGCCTGCCAGCAGTACCTGTCGGACCACGTGAAGCAGATCCTCAACCAGCCACAGGCAGGCGCCAACCTGCAGACGCTGCAGCGGATGTTGACGGAGGGGCATCACGACCCGCGCCGGGAAGCGGAGGAGACGCAGCAGGTGACGGCCCTGTACCCGTGGCTCGCGGTAGAGCCGTACACGGGGCAGTGTCCGGAGTCGTTGTGCGAGGCGTACCGGGATCATTTGCTGCCGCGGCAGGTGGAGTGGCTGCGGGAGTTGGTGAGGCAGGACCAGCGGCTGCGGGACACAGTATTTCTGGATCTGCTCAAGTCGCTGGAGGCGGTGGGGTGCACCTGGCCGAGGCGGAGCAGGAGCAATTGCAGGAGCGTTTTCTGGCGGGCGTCGAGGTACGTTTGGATGCGATGGCGGCCAGGGACGAAAGCCAGATGGTCGAGGGGCGCGGGGAGGAGGTAGCGACGTGGCAGGCGAGCATGCAGGCGGACCTGAGCTACCTGGCGGCGGGGTCGACGAGATCCACGAACGATTGGACGAGTTGCCGCAGGAGGTAGCGCGGGCGCTGCAGGAGATGGAGGAGGCGGGCCGTCGGTGGAGATACCGCCAGCGCCGGAGCCGCAACGGCCTCCGCAGGTACTGGATTTCGTGGGGCGGGACGAGGAGTTAGCCTACTATGTGGAAGGGGCCGGAAGCGAGCCATCTGGCGGTGGTGGCGGGATGCCGGGGGTGGGCAAGACGGCGTTGGCGGTGAAGCTGGCGGAGTGGGTGGCTCCCGGAAGGGGACTGTGTCTTCTGGCACTCCTTTCACGAGAGCGAGGGCCCTCTCGACGATGTTGTACTGCACCTTGCCGGCTTTTTGGCCTGGCATGGGGGCGCGGGGATCTGCGGGATTTGTACCAGTACGCCCGGCTCACGGGACGCCAGCCCCTACCCATGGAGAGCATCGTTGACTACCTGGCTCAGTTCGTAGGGGGGAGGGATTCCAAGTCTGCTTCGACGATTACCACCATGTGGAGGACAAACCTGCCCTGGGTGACCTCATCAGACGGCTGGTCAGGGCCAGCCAGACTGGCGGTCTGTCGGTCGTCATCACCTGCCGGCGCCCGCCGCCCTTTGTACGGCGCTCGCAGTTTCTGCCTTTGAGGTCTCTGAGCTGATGACAATCGGCGCGGCGCGCCCCTCACGAGCCAGGGGGGCGGTAGGTGCAGAGCCTCCTCCGGGAGGTGGAGGAAGGTTTGACGCGCCAGGATCTGGCAGTGATGAATGCTCGTGGCCGTCCTCCAGGACGAGGGCGCCACGCGCGACGCGGTCGAGGCGGTGGCCAACACGGCAACGTGCGCCGCACGATGTTGCGCCTGGCAGAACGCCATCTTTTGCTCGCGAACTGGGCTCCCGGGGCCCAGAGTACCGCCAACATGATGCTGTACGTGTTCTACCTCAACGGGCAGATGGATGACGCCGAGATGTGTGAGATGCACCGGCGTGCGGGCGCGCACTACCAGACCGACGAGCCGGACCCACTGCGCGCAGCCTGGCATTATGAGCGTGCGGGCGACCATGATCTCGCTCACAACCGGCAGTCCAGGGCCTGCAGGATCCAATGAATGACGGACAATCGCGGGCCCTGCTGGACCTGCTACAGCGCTTTCAGCAGGAGCAGTTCGAAAGTGAACGATGGGACCAGATCCTCCTGGCTCGCGCCGCGGCCCAGGAAGATCTGAAAAACAGACAGGGGGTACCGAGTGCCTGATCCGATCACAGCCATGCTCCTGGGTGGGGCCATCAGTTGGGCAGCCGGGAGTGTGCTGGGTTATCTGAAGGCCAGAACCTTCGATGATTATAGGGGCAGATCCTGCGCAACCACGTGCTGGAGAAAGCCCTGGTGACCTCTCTGCGAAGGTCGGCGCGGGACGTCTACCAGGACTGGCGCCGCGCCCAGCCCGAGAGGCTGGCGCGGCTGGGCGTTGGGTCCAGGGCTCAGATGCCCGGGCCTGCCAGTAATACCTGACGGACCACGTGGAGCAGATTCTGGCCAGCCACAGGCAGGCGCCAACCTGCAGACGATCCAGCGGATGTTGACGGAGGGGCATCACGACCCGCGCCGGGAAGCGGAGGAAGACGCAGCAGGTGACGGCCCTGGCGCTGTGGTCGGCGGTAGAGCCGTACACGGAGCAGTGTCCGGAGTCGTTGCGCGAGGCCTACCGGGAGAAGTTGCTGCCGCGGCAGGTGGAGTGGTTGCGGGAGTTGGCGAGGCAGGACCAGCGGCTGCGGGACACAGTATTTCTGGATCTGCTCGAGTCGCTGGAGGCGGGTGGGGTGCACCGGGCCGAGGCGGAGCAGGAGCAATTGCAGGAGCGGTTTCTGGCGGGCGTCGAGGTGCGTTTGGATGCGATGGCGGCCAGGGACGAAGGTCAGATGGTGGATGCGCTGGAGGAGGTTGCGGCGTGGCAGCGGCCTGCAAGCGGACCTGAGCTACCTGGTGGTGCGGGTCGATGATATCCACGACCGATTGGACGAGTTGCCACAGGAGGTAGCGCGGGCGCTGCAGGAGATGGAGGAGGCCGGGCCGTCGGTGGAGATACCGCCAGCGCCGGAGCCGCAACGGCCTCCGCAGGTACTGGACTTTGTGGGACGGGACGAGGAGTTGGGGTACTATGCGAGGCGCTGGAGGCTGGACATCTGGCGGTGGTCGCTGGGATGCCCAGGAGTGGGGAAGACGGCGCTGGCGGTGAAACTGGCGGAGTGGGTAGCGCCGGAGGGGACCGCGTCTTTTGGCACTCTTTTCATGAGAGCGATGTCGTCGCCGTGATCTGGCGGTTGGCCGGATTCCTGGCCCGGCACGGCCGGCAAGGGATGTGGGAGATGCTGGACAAAGTGCCCGGCTGACGGGTGGGGCAGCTACTTCCCCTGGAGACGCTTTTTGAGTACCTGCTCCAACTTGTGCGCAGCGGTGGCTTTCTGCTCTGCTTCGATGATTTCCACCACGTGGACGACGACCCGGCCCTCGGTGAGCTCGTTAGGCGCCTGCGGCCTGCCCTTCAGGCGGGGGATTTGTCGGTTACGACCACTTCCCGCCGCCCCCCCGACTTTGTCGATCGCGCCGCAGACCTGCTGCCCTTGAGGGGTTGAGCGCCAGCGACTCCCGCCGGCTGTTGGCCGTCCGCGACGTGCCCTTGACTTCCGAGCAATCTGGCCGTCTCCATGAACTACAGGTGGCAATGCCGAGTTCCTGACGCTGGCCATCGACGCCCTGAAACAGGCCAAAGACTCGGAGGAATCCTGGTTGGTCTGGCTGAGAGCGACGACATCGCCTACTATTTGCTTCGGGAGGTCGACGACGGCCTCACCGGGCAGGAGCGGGCGGTGATGGCCGCCGTGGCAACGCTCCTGGGCTATGCCGGGATGCGGGCTGCGGTGGAGGCCGCGGCCGAGGGCGGCAACTTGTGGCGCACGCTGCGGCGCCTGGCCGAGCGCCACCTCCTGGTGGTTCAGGAGGGGCCCGCTGGCCCCGAATATCGCCAGCACGACCTAGTCCGTTCCTTCTATTACGAGATGCCCAGTGTCCGGGACCGGCGCAAGCTGCACCAGCGCGCGGGCGCCTATTATGAGACGGAAGAGCCCGATCTGCTGCGGGCGGGCCTACACTTTGAGCGGGCCGGGGAGGTTGTCCACGCCGCCGAGCTGGCGACCCAGGACGACGGGCCGTGATCAATCAGGGGCAGGCGCCGGTGCTGCTCGGCCTGTTGAACCGCTTCAATCTGGGCGAGTTCGCGACCGAGCTCCAGGCCAGGGTCCACCTGGCCCTGGCCCAGATCTACAACCTGCGCAACGACAAGCAGCCCGCCCGCGAGAACTATGTCCTGGCTTACGAGGAGGCACAGCGGGCTAACCGATCCGAAGCCAAGCATGACCTCGTGGCCCGGATCTCTGATGGCATGGGGGAGTTGCTGGAGATGGACGCGCCACAGGAGGCCCTGGACTGGCTCCGCCGCGGTATAGACGAATTGGCCGAAGAGGATGGCCAGCTCCTGGCCTCGCTGGAGATCCACAGCGGCTACCTCAAAATGATGCTTGGTGAGCTGCGCGACGCGCCAGAGGTCGTGGAACGGGGCCTGCAGCGTCTGGCTGAAGGACCAAGCCAGCTCCGGGGCGCCGCCGATCTGCTGCTAGGCACGATCCAGAGCGCACAAGGAGACCATGCCGGCGCCCAGGCATACACCCTGCGCGGTCTGGAGATCAGCGAGCAGATGCACGACCCCTACCAAACGGTCGCTGGCCTGACCAACCTGGCCGGAGACGAGTTCGGGGCTGGACAGTGGCAGGCCGCTATCGAAGATTTCCAAAAGGCTGCCAGCCTGTCCGAGGAGATCGGGCACGCGAAATGGCGCCGGCCTGGGGATGAACCTCGGCGAGGCCCTGATGTACACCGGTGACCACGACGCGGCGCGCCAGTATCTGCTCCAGGCCCTCGATACGATCCATGAGCAGCAGGACCGCATGCTGGAGGTACACGTCTGGACTGCGCTGGCAGAACTCCATGTCCGGTCGGGCGACCTGGATGGGGCAAGGGGTGCGGCGGCCTGCGCCAACGATCTGGCGCAGGAGATCACTACAAGCAGATCCTGCCCAGGGTCTACCGGGCCTGGGCCGAACTTGAACTTGCAGCGGGCAATGCGCAAGCGGCGTTGGAGCAGGCGGAGAGTTCGACGACCTGGCTGAAAGCTTGGGCGAGGAGATGGAGCGGGGCGTCGGAGCTTGCGCGTCTTGGCTCAGGCGCTGGCGGCTAGCGGAAAGCCGAGGCCGGCGGCGGACCGGTTTGAGCAGAGCTTGCCCCTCTTGGAGCAGGATCCCTACGAGTCCGCCCGGGCCCAGATGCATTACGGGTTGCTGCTCAGTGCTACGAGGAGCGAGTTAAGGGAGAGCAGATGCTGGCCCAGGCTCGCCAAGCCTTCCAGGATCTGGGTGCGGCGCATGACCTGGCCGTGCTGGGAACTATGGTGGATACCGGCACCGGCTTCCAGTAGCCAACGGATCCCCGGCGACTATACTTCATGGTACTGTCTTCAAGTGTGGTGTAAAAGGTGGGGCTTCGCCCTCCTCTTACACCAGGTCGGAAGACAGGATATATTACATAATGATGGGAGGTAAGAATGAAACGCAGGATCAGTTATGTGACATCGACGGTGGTTCTTCTGATGGCCGTGCTTCTGCTCATGGCGCCGTCGCTGCTGGCCAGGTTCGTTCGATACTACGATCCGCAAGTACATCCACACGTCTTGTTCTCCGAGGGATGGGCCTGCCCCAACGGAATTGAGTTCGGATCGCTGATGGCTGGCCGGGCGGTGGGCGACGACGGCAGGACGATCCATCCAGGTGAAGTACATAATCAAAGTGAAAAACGGGGATCCCATCAAGGAAACGACCAGAAACGTCCAGACTCGAGCCGGATGGCAAGGGAGATCTCTTGCACTCTGTAACGAAGAGGATGTAGATCTCGACAATTGCCTTGCTGACTACCAATATCATGTGGAAGAAGACATGCTGGACGAGCGTGGCGGGGATCCCATGTACTATGGCCGGGCTGATATCGATGTCAAAGATAAGGTCTTCTATGTACGCGGCAGTTTACCCAAGGATGGCAATTTCAAGATCCCGCTGCCGCCTACCTCTTTGGAGCCGGAGCCCACCTGGCTGGCGGATGGTACCGAACTGTGGCTGGGGGTCGAGGTGGTAGACGCTGACTTTCTACAATTCGCTGCAGAAGGAGACTATGTATCTACAGACTCGGCTACCTCTTTGTGGATGCGCTGGGCATCGACTGGTATGACCTCGAAGTGACCTCCGACAAGGTCAAGGACTGCCCCTTGCCTGCGGAGGTTTCGCTGGAAAAGTCGGTTGACAACCCCAGTCCTGCCGTAGGGGAGGAGGTAGTTTTCACTCTTGACCTCAAGAACTCCGGCCCCAGCCCGGCCACCAAAATGCAGGTCGAGGACAGGTTACCCAGCGGCTACACCTACGTGGGCGACGACAGCGATGGTGCCTATGACCCCGATACCGGTGTCTGGGACCAAACCCTCGTCCCGCCCAAACGGACGCGCAGCCTGCAGATCACGGCCCGGGTGAACGCCAGCGGCGAGTACAAGAATACCGCCGAGATCACCCAGGCCCACTGGGAGGACAACAACTCCAGCGATAACCGGGACAGCGCCAGCGTGACGCCCCTCGTGCCAGCGAGTGCAGACCTTTCGTTGCGCAAGACGGCGGACAAGGCCACTGTCCCGGTGGGTCAGCAGGTTGTCTTTACCATCGTGATGGACAACGCTGGCCCCGACGGGGCGACTGGGGTGCAGGTCAAGGACGAGTTGCCCAGCGGCTATACCTACGTGGGCGACGACGCGGGTGGGGGCTATAGCAGCCTCACGGGCATGTGGCGTGTGGGCGCTGTGCCGGCCGGTGGTTCGGTGACGCTTCGCCTCACGGCCCGGGTCAACGAGGCGGGCGAGCACAAGAACGTTGTTCAGGTGATCGCCCTGACCAGCCAGATCCACAACTGACGCCGAACAACGACGACGGGGATGAGCCAGGACGACGAGGACAGCGCCAGCGTGACGCCCGGCGGCGCACCGCCGTCAAACCGGGTATTCCTGCCGCTGATCAGGCGGGACGGTGCTTTCACAGCAGACTACCGGATGCCACCCCTTTCCCAAAATCCACTCATCATGCGGCAAGTGCGTTCTGATGGATACATAGTTGACTATTTTGGCAGCCGCTCAGAGCAAGGGATCCCCACAGCCCTCGAATACGTCACCGTCAAGGATGCTGACGACGAGAGCCGGTCTCAATCACCTTTGAGGACAAAAAGCCCAAGTCTGTCGTAGCAGGAGATGGTTCGCAGTTCGATATAACCTGGATCACCGAGACAGAGATACGCATCGATGCTACCACATCAAATGGACAATACCAGGTCAGTGTACCCATTGATCTGGAGAATCCACAATTGGCAGCTCAAGGAATGGCTGGTTTGCCAGCCTCTCCTTCGAAACGCCTGCGCTCTGCCGGCGACGCGGCCCGGACTGCAATTGATTGATCGAATCATCGGGGCGAATCCCGCTGCACCAGATGAGCTGGTCACGGTGAACGACCAAGTGCGGCCAGCCATACGACTCGCCAAGCCCCGTGAGGGTAGGCTATCATCAGGGCGAGCATACGAGAACCGACTATATCGCGCATCGGATTACGCCTGCCCCTGGGAGTTTACCAGGCAGATATCCCTGTCTATGATCCAAGCCAAGACACGCCCATTGGTGATGCCTGTGAGGGTGTTGTAAACACGGTGGGTCTCACGTGTACGGGTTTGTCCAAAATGACTCCCGTTGGCATAACAGCCGTCTGCGTGGCAATCGGTGCGGGAGTTGATGTAATTGTTGGTGGACCGACTGGTGAGGGCGCAGCCATCATTGCTGCTTGTGAATCCGGCCTGGCGGCTGGAACGGTCTATTGCGGCACAGTCGGTGCCAGTCCCGGATCGGGTGTGCCTTCCTTGGCAGATGCGATCTGTCATAACGTGAAAAAGCTTGAGTTGCCGCCTAGCGAGATCAAACTGAGCGTCAGAGTTTTTGATCGCAGTGTTGGCAAATTCGGTCAGTCGGTCGCTAGCAATCCACAGCCGTTCCCCGCAACGGGCCCGTTCTCCGATCTGGCACTGGATCTGCCCGGAGAAGCAACGGTTCAGAGATTTTATACCGTGCCCGCGGATCCAGCGGCAGAAGAGGGCTACATAGCCCATGCAGAGGTTTTCCCCTGCGGCGGGGCAGCGGCAACTGAGGTCACGATCTCAATAGTCGGAACGGATGGTTTTACGGACAGCATCACGCGGAGCATCACAGAGGCTTCCGTGGTGGCGCTGTCCATTCCTGGTGCCGAAGCTGGCGTGAGGGATGAGATCACGGTGACTGTCGATGGGGAAGTCGAGCGGACCATCGCCATCATCTTCTAGATGGTAGAGAGCTGGAATGGCCAGCCCGGGGAGGCAGTTGGCCCTGGCAGGGCCACGACGAGACAGGCTGGCCCGTACCAGGGAGCCAGCCTGAGGGTCAGCGTTAGGGTGTTTGATTGACTGCATAGTCATTTCTACCTAGTGAGTCTGGTAAAGACCGCTTAACGAGCGCTGTTTACCTTTTGGGTAGAAGTGACCAGCAAAGTTGAGCAGTTCACCTGATGCGCGAAGTATAGGAGTATGATAGAATCATGCCGTGTGCGCACTCTGCTGACTTGGCTGCCAGCCCAAAGGGCAGCAAAGATGATAGGCGTGTTCATTGGGAGCACACCAAGCGTCCTTGCGCCTTTGCTGAGCAACGGGCATTAGGCTGCGCTTGCGGACAGCCGATAGGCATCGCCGAATTCTGGCGAGTCTCGGCACTTTGGCAGGATTCCTGTCAAGTAGGCGCACCCAATGCAGAATGGAGGACTAGATGATGAAAAAGCAATTGACAAGCTTGAGCTTCGCAGTCTTGCTGGCGGTGATGGTACTGTCGGGTTGTGGTTCCGCTACGGAACCAGTGACCCCGGCGGATACAGGGGCGCTTCAGCCACTGGGAAACAGGCTCCATCTCCGGAGCCGGTGGCCGAGGCATCGCCGGCGGTGTCCCAGGATCCGGTGACCCTTGATCGATACCGCGATACAGAGATCCCGACGCTGGATCCACAACGAGCTGAGGATGAGATTTCGGTGGCAGATGATCCAGAACCTGTTCATGAACCTGACCAACCGGGATCCGGAGACCCTTGAGCTTGTGCCTGAGGCAGCCGAGAGCTGGCAGGTCAGCGACGATGGCCTGGTACACCTTCAAGCTGCGGACCGACATCCCCTGGGTCCAGCACGACCCGGACACTGGGGGAAACCCGGCAGGTGCTAAGACGAGGCTGGCAACCCCCGCACAGTTACGGCCCACGATTTCGAGTATGCTATCAAGCGTGCCTGTGATCCGAATATCGGTTCCGACTATAGCTCCGTGGTGGGGGCTCTGATCAAGGGCTGCGAAGATGTGCTCTATTCGGAGTGATCGGCGGCAATCCCGCAAGAACTTGTAAGAGTCCATCGGGGTCCGGGCGGAGGCCGATGACACACTTGTCCTCGAGCTGGCATTCCCGGCCAGCTACTTCCCGTCCATGACACCCCTGTGGACGCTGGCAGCGACGCCCCAGTGGGCCAATGAGGAGTACGGGGAAGCCTGGGTTAGCCTGGCAACATTGCAACCAGCGGTCGATATGTGCTTCACGAGTGGCAGCAAGGTGTTCACAGCAGCCTGTGGCGCAATCCGCTGATGCCCCAGGATCTGCGCGGTAGCGGCAATATCGAGCGCACGATGACCAAGGTTGTGCCCGATGTAAGCACAGGCTATGCGCTTTGGCTCAGCAACGAGGTGGATGTCTCTGAAATCTCTGACCTGGAGCTAGAGGCGCACCTGGAGCAGTTCCCAGGTGAAGGAGAGAAGGAACTCTATCCGGCTGTGCTCTACATTGGGATCGCAAGCGACAAACCCCCGTTCGATAACGTGCACGTGCGCCGGGCGTTCAGTGCAGCCTATGACCGCCAGACGTTGGCAGATCAGGTGATGCAGGGCCTAGCAAAGCCTATGACGCATTTTGCCCCACCTGGCATCTTTGGCGCGCCGCCCATTGACAAAGTGGGGGTTGGCTTCGATCCCGAGTATGCCCGCGAACAACTGGCCGAGGGCGGATACCCGAACTGCGAAGGCCTTCCCCCGGTGACACTCATGATCGGTCCCGGACCTGAGGCGTTGCCCGATGGTGAGTACGCGCAGGCGCAGTGGATGGAGCACCTGGGATGCAGTCCGCAAACCATCCAGATCGAACAGCTACCTTTTTATGAGATGCTGGAGGCAGCCATGGGGCCGACGGAAACGCGCCCGCACATGTGGACGATGGGCTGGGCTGCCGACTATCCGGACGAGAATAACTGGGTTGGGGATGTTCTATGGTGCAACAGCGGGATCACTGCGGTGAGTATGCGGGAGTGCAACGCGCTTGACGATCTGATCGTTGAGGCACGGGTGGAGCCCGACCCGGAGCGGCGGATCGCTCTTTACCGCGAGATCGAAGAGGGTTTCTTTGGGCGAGAGGGCTATATGCCCTTCATCCCACTCGTCGTGGACATGTCTGTCGAGGCCGTACACTCCTGGTTGGATCAGGGGCCAGAAGATCCTTTCAGTGGCATGCAATTCTACAACTGGACCATCGACTGGGAGGCCAAGCAGGACGCCCGCTGATGACGATTACCCAATACGTCGCCCGTCGCTTGCTCCTGGCTGTGCCCGTGCTCTTGGCCTTAGCTCTGGTGACCTTTATGTTGATCCAGGCCCTACCCGGGGGGCCTTTTTCGACGGCGGGCCTCAAGCGTATGCCGAGCCCTTGCGTCTGGCCATGGAGCAACGCTACGGACTGACCTGCCTCTGCACGAACAGTTCCTCCGCTATCTGGGCAATCTGCTGCGCGGGGATCTGGGGCCATGTTGCACACGCCCGGTCAGACTGTGAACGATGTGGTCGCGCGGACGCTGCCCGTTTCCATCCAGCTCGGATTGCTGTCCCTGGCCGTTGGTTTTGCCATTGGCCTACCAGCCGGTTTGATTGCGGCCTGGAGACGAAATACGGTGATCGACCTCTCCGCTACATTCTTCGCTGTGCTGGGTGCATCGATCCCTGTCGTTGTCCTGGGTCCCGCGTTGATCCTGGTCTTTGGCGTGCGGCTTGATTGGCTGCCCATTGCTTTCTGGGGGGCCGAGCCGCCGTACATATTGGGATTCCTGCCGCGTCCCACAGTAGAGTTCTGGCGGCACGCCGTGCTGCCTGTCTTCGCCCTAGGTCTGGGCCTGTCGGCTGGCATTGCCCGGCTGATGCGGGCCAGCTTGCTGGAGGTGCTGTCTGAGGGCTATACGCGGACAGCCCGGGCAAAAGGCTTGCGCGAGCCCAGGTCCTCCGTCGCCACGCCCTGAAGAATGCAATGATTCCAGTGGCCACCATCCTGGGCCCGCTCATGGCGGATTCTCGTAGCTACCTCATCGTCGAACAGATCTTTGCCCTGGACGGCCTGGGTCGCAAACTGGTTGAGAGCGTCGGCA
Organism: uncultured Chloroflexia bacterium; assembly: GCA_963783445.1. Lineage (GTDB taxonomy): Bacteria > Chloroflexota > Anaerolineae > JAAYZQ01 > JAAYZQ01 > CAWANP01. Next base: position 193,466 of record CAWANP010000009.1, read on the forward strand.
ACCGAGAGTATTTTTTACTCACGAGCATTACCCTGATCATGGGCTTATTCCTGGTGCTGGGGAACCTCGCGGTCGATGTCCTGTACGCCTGGCTGGAATCCACGGATCCGCCTCGACTGAGGTACCTGCCCTGGATTGGGTTTCATCGATATCGGCGGCTCAGTACCAAAGCTGAATACCAAGTGACGCCAAAAGCCAAAGAGATGCAGAGTGTGGTTCGAGACGATCTGGCTTCGCTCCAGGTTGCCGGACCGCCACGCGTGAGCCGCGGGCCGGTGAGGGATGCCTGGCGCCAGTTTCGAGGGGTAAGAAAGGTGGCGCTGGTTGGTGCACTGTTCATCCTCTTGGTTGTGACTTTGGCCGTTTTGGCACCTTGGGCAACGCCCTACCACTAGCCGTCCTGAACACGGCGGAGAAGAGCCGGGCCAAGCCTCTGACGCGCTACACCGTGGACGGCGACCGGCTGGCCAAGTGCCACTGGGCCGGGACGCCGCTGGAGCAGGGGTGCTCCCTCTACTTGACCGGGTCCGATGGACTGGGACGCAATCTATGGAGCCGGACCGTGTACGGAGCCCGTGTATCGGTAGCTGTTGCCCTAGTCGCCACTGCCGTAAGCCTCGCCATCGGGGTCGTCTATGGCGCCTTTTCGGGCTATTGCGGCGGGCGGACGGATGAGGCCCTGATGCGCATCGTCGATTTTCTGTACGCAATCCCTTGGCTGACGCTGATCATTCTGCTCCAGGTCTACTTCAAGGCGCTTTCGCTGCAGGGCGCCGGTGGGGCCACTGGCCTGCTCATCGATGCGAACAATGCTCTGGGGGGGATGCTCTTTCTCTTTGTTGCCCTCGGGGCTCTCAGTTGGCTCGGTATCGCGCGCTTGGCCAGGGGCCAAGTGCTCAGTCACAAAAGGAGGGAGTACGTGGTGGCGGCCCAGGCCATAGGCGCAGGCAGGACGCGCATCCTGTTCAATCATCTGCTGCCCAGTACCCTTGGCCCTGTTCTAGTGGTAGCCTCCCTGGCAATCCCGGGCTTTATCTTCGCTGAGGCGGCCCTGAGCTTCATCGGACTGGGTGTGAACCCCCCGATGCCGAGCTGGGGCGCCATGATCCAAGAAGGTTACCCAGGCCTGCGCTCGAACCCACACCTTGTACTAGTTCCTGGCCTGGCGCTGACACTGCTCACATTAGCTTTCAACTTTGTAGGAGATGGGCTGCGGGATGCTATCGACCCGCGACTGCATGGGTCATGAGATCGGGCCTCAGACCCCCGGTCGCATGCAAGAACACATGGCTCGATAGAGCCATGCTTGGCACTGATGAGAGTGAGAGAACTACCAATCGGATCCAGGACCGAATCGTGGATCGCATTTCCCAGGTTTGAGTCTTTGGGAGGGAGGAGCAAGAATGGAGACCTATAGATTCTATCCACCGCGAGTACAGTCCGCGGAAGTACCGTACCACCTGCAGGCTGCCGGAGAGCCCGATTGCCGGCACGAGCTGCTCGACGATGCCTGGTGCGACCGCATCACCATCCAGGACGGGATCATCTTTATCACCTACTCCTGCCGTCACTGTGGCCGGCAGGTCTGCCAGTCGCTGGACGAGGTGTCGCCACCTGGGTGGAATGGGAGCAGCTCCCATTAGCAATACTTTTGCCGCAAAGGCGCAGCCTGCTGGAGACAGCAGACGAGCGCAAAGAAAAGTAAGTAGGGGTTCCAGCGGCGAGGTCTTCTTTTCCCTTGATCCCCTTCGCGTTCTTTGCGTCTTGGCGGTGAACTACAGACCCGGACATTAACATGTAATAAGGCCTGTCTGACGGATGCAGCTACGAACGATACTTCGCTTCTGCCGTAGACGCTTCGTTGCTTTCCGCAACTCTTGGCCGAGATGGAACAGGTCGCGACAGGTGACGTTCTTGAGCTCAACCCGCTTGAGATAATTCCAGACGCCTTCATCCGGGTTCAACTCAGGCGCATAGCCGGGAAGGCGCTCAAGCAGGATGCGCTTTGTCCCACCGTTTGCCAGAAAGTCTTTCACCACTCGGCTCCGATGAATGGGCGCACCGTCCCATATGACCAGGATCTTCCCAGGAATGTGGCGCAGCAGATGCTTGAGAAAGCGAACCACGTCTGGGCTTTTGAAGGAACGTGCCTGCACCATCGTGTACAACTTGCCTTGTGGCGTGATGCCACTGATAGCGGATAGGTGGTCATAGCTCAGACGACACTTGATGATGGGCGTCTCTCCAACTGGCGCATAGGTGCGCACGACCATGGGCAACAAGTAGAATCCAGATTCATCAACAAAGACTATGGTGTATCCGTCCGTTTCGGCTTTTTTTGAAGCTCAGGCCAGCGTTCTTGTGTCCAACGTTGGATCGCTTCTTCATCTCGTTGGCTGGCTCGGGATATGGGTTTCTGTGGGCTCCAGTCCAAATCTTGAAGGATGCGTCCAACGTGTCGAGGTGTGTAGGTCACACCAAACTCGCGCTTGATGACCTGGGACACACGCTCACGAGTCCATACTTCGCCGCGAAAGCCATAGGCTTCTGCACCTTGCTTGAGCAGTCCAGGAATCTGGGCCTTTTGGGCCGCGGTCAGTCGGGATTGGGCACCAGGTGCTTTTCGCCGTCGTAGTGCGTCCATACCTTCTTCAGAGGCACGTTTGAGCCATTGGCTGACCGCGCCTTGGGTCACGCCCAGGACGTCTGCGATTTGCTGTTGGGTCCATCCTTTTTCTCGGTACAGTTCCCAGGCGCGGAAGCGCCGATATTCTTTCAAGTCGGTCGTTTGGGCAGATAATCGTGTGTTTCTTTCTTCCATAGTGCTAGCCATTGTAGCACATTCCAACCGAATATTAGAAATCTATGTCCTGGTCAGTAAATGCTTGACATCCCTCATGTTTCGTGGTAAGCTTGTTGGCGGAAAGGGGGCTTGTCAGGAATCCTCTGGGCGGCGGCTTCCCGCTGCTCGAAGTGTCGCTGGACGCAGACGTCATCCCCTTCATTGTCGAAAGACCTTCCCCTCTCTTTCACGAGCGCCCTGGCAAATGGTTGCCGTGGGACACAACAACGAATTCAGAATTCAACGGATGGATTGTGCAGGACATGAATTCGGTCCTTTCTCGATTGGTTGTTGTGCGAGGAGCACAACAACCAATTCAGAATCAAACGAATTGGCTGCGCGGGACGGGGATTTGCTCCTTTCCCCATTCGTTGTAGTGCTGGTAGAAGCCACAGACCAACAGGAGAACAACATGACCGAGGACGCAGCAATCCAACGATGCCACGGCCCAGAGCGAACAGGTCAACGCCCAGGCCCAGGCCATCGCCGATGAGGTGGACGAGGTGATGGAGCGGATGGCGAGGCCATCCGTCACAGCACGCGGGGCCGAGTCCTCGGTGACAGATCCCGCCTTGCCAGAGGACCTGCAGCGCATCCGCGATGATCTGCGGTCCCTATCCAAGCTAAGTAGAAGGAGGTAAGCTGTGAATACAAATGATCTATTGGCCAGCTGGTCGATAATGTCCCTGGAGGAGATCGATGCCCGGCTGGAGTCCGGAACCGATGATGCAGCGGCAGAACTGTTCTTCGGCGCCGAAGAGATGGCCGAGATGCAGGCGCTATCCAGAGAGCCCCTGGTGCGGGGGCTGCGCGAGGCCGTGGTGCTCCTGCCGGGAGTAATGGGCTCGCTGCTGAGCAGCATCCGTGGCGTGACCACCCTGCTGTGGATCAACCCTCTCCTCTTTCTCAGGGGCCAGTCCAGCTACCTCGAGCTGAACGATGCCGGCACCCACGACCGTGTCCCGGCCGTGGATGCCGTCCCCATCGGCCTGGAAAAGATGACCTATACCAAGATCGGCCTTTCCCTGCGCCGCAAGACCGACCTCTTTGAATTCCCCTACGACTGGCGCCGGCCCATCGCCTGGAACGCTGCTCTCCTGCACGAGTGCCTGGAGCGCTGGGCAGGCGACAACCCCGACCGGCAGTTCACCCTAGTAGGCCACAGCATGGGTGGGCTGGTTTCCCGGGCCTACCTGGCTTGCTATCCCCAGGCCGCCCAGCGGCGGGTCAAGCAGGTCATCATGCTCGGCACTCCCCACTTTGGCGCGGCCGGCGCCGTGGCGAACCTGATTCACGGCAACAGCATGATGTCCCTCGCCGCCAAACTCAACAAAAAGAATGTAACCCGCCAGCTACTGCTGAATATGCCCAGCGTGTACGAACTGGTGCCCTCGCCGCGTGACCTGTTCCCCTCTCATCGGCCCTATGCTGCCAATTGGCAGCTCTACGAGTCTGGAGAGTGGGCGCTGGAAGGCCTCCGCCAGGACTATCTTGAGGCCGGGGCAGGGTTCCACAGGCTGCTGGCAGAGTCCGACCCTCAGGTTCAGCTCACACAGATCGCTGGCTGCAACCTGAATACCATCGTGGACATGCAGCGCAGCTTTGGGCCTGATGGGGAACTGGTATTTGACGCGATCTGGAAAGAAGAAGGGCCCGACGCAGGTGATGGCACGGTGCCGCTGTGGTCAGCCGTCCTGCCCGGAGCCACGATGTATTATGTTGAGGAGGTGCATCGCGACCTGCCCAAGAACAAGCGTGTCCTCCGGGCCACCCTGGACCTGATACATGGGCAAATGCCTGATCTGGACACCAGCATACCGGGCCGCAGGGCCATCGTGGAGCGCGAGGTGGCACCGCCTGAGGTCGATGCGGAAGGGTTGAAGCGACGAATCGAGGCGGGCACCGCCACAGAGAAGGACCTGGAGCAACTCTACTTTGCCTTTTGATCTGCTTCAGTCCCAACCAATCTATACAGAGGGAGCAAGATACTGGCCATGATCGGTGACAAAACCAAAATGGGATTCGACGCCATGAACCAGGCACTGAAAGCGGAAGCAGAGAAACCGGATGGTAGAGGGAAATAGATGAAAATGGGATCACATCCGATCAACTTGGCCCTTCGCTTCCTGCTTGAAATGGCCGGGCTGGTGGCCATCGGCTATTGGGGCTGGTCCCAGCATGATGGACTGCTCCGCTTTGCGCTGGCCATTGGGGGCCCCTTGCTCGCTGCCATCCTGTGGGCCACATTCGCTGTTCCCGACGATCCCAGTCGCTCGGGCAAAGCGCCGGTACCGGTACCAGGTATTGTCCGCCTGGTGCTGGAGCTTGCCTTCTTTGCCTTCGCCTCCTGGGCGTTGTACGATGCCGGAAATCCTGTGTTGAGCCTGGGCCTGGCCATCGTCGTCGTCATCCACTATGCCCTTTCCTACGATCGCATAGCCTGGCTGCTCAGACAGTAGGGACATAGCACGCGCGGCAGGAGGGGGCAGCATGAAGATCCTAAAACTAATTAGCCTTGCCTTGGTACTCATCGCTCTTCTGGTATTCATGCCGGCTTGCAGTCCACCGGCAGGCACGACGGATGAGCAGGCCGCAGCCCCTTTGGGCATAGCGTGCCAGGCGTTCTACAGACCATCGGTGGGACAGAGGCCGGATGATGGGACGGTGATCAACTTGGGCGGGCATGGTGACAGTGGCACGGCTACATACGCCGATATGGTTTTTGATGCCCAACTCAGCGATGATCCGGGAGAGGGTCCATCACTGCTCATATCTGTCACGGCCAAGGATAGTGGCGGCCGGATTCTGAGCCAATTGTACCAGATCGACCGGGCAAAGGGCCTTCGCAATCAGTTCGTAGGTGGACACGGGTTCACGGGATTGGCCTACGTCTATCACCCAGCCTCGACGGCGGAACTACAGTACTTTTGTGGCGTGGATGCCCAATGAGGGGCCACTGCAAAAGCCAGAAAGTAAAACCGGTACGGTAAAGGCATTCGCCTGTGTGCGAACCAATGCGGAAGGAAAGAACCAATGGGTTTGAGAACGTTCGTCGCTACGCTGGTGGCCTCATCGACTGGGAACAGGCTGGCTACCCGCTGGAAGGGGAGGTGGTCGAATAGGCTCATAGTCCAACTGAACCCTCGTATTTTGGCCTTGACATGCTGTCCAGAATGTGCTATCCTTGGGCAGCTTTGTGTCCCAATTCACAAAGCAGACGCTTGATCCAAGGAGGGTTCAGGTATGGATGCATTGGCGCTGGCACGGTTGCAGTTTGCTGTCACAACCGTGTACCACTTCTTTTTTGTTCCCCTCACACTGGGCCTTTCCCTCCTCGTGGCCCTCATGGAAACCAACTATGTCCGCACCGGCGACGACGTCTACAAACAGATGGCCAAGTTTTGGGGCAAACTGTTTCTCATCAATTTTGCCATGGGCGTAGTCACCGGCCTTGTGCAGGAGTTCCAGTTTGGCATGAACTGGTCCGAGTACTCGCGCTTTGTGGGCGACATCTTTGGCGTGCCCCTGGCCATCGAAGCCCTGCTGGCCTTTTTCCTGGAATCTACCTTCCTGGGCATCTGGATTTTTGGCTGGGCTGTGTTGCCCAAGGGGCTTCACTTGCTGGCCATCTGGCTGGTCGCCATTGGTTCCAGCCTCTCGGCCTTCTGGATCCTGGTCGCAAACTCTTGGATGCAGCATCCGGTGGGCTATGCTCTGCGCAATGGGCGGGCCGAGATGACCGATTTCTGGGCCTTGATCACCAATCCCCACCTCTGGGCCCAGTTCCCCCACGTCCTGTTTGCCGGGATGGCAACAGGCGCATTCTTTGTCTTGGGCATCAGCGCCTACCACCTGCGCAAGGGGGGCAGCGGCAACGTGGTGTTCCGTAGATCCTTCAACTGGGCCGTGGTTTATGCCCTGGTTGCTTCGGTGATGGTCGGCCTGGTAGGACACTCTCAGACGCAGTCCCTGCAAGACACGCAGCCCATGAAGCTGGCTGCCGCCGAGGCACTATGGGAGACGGAACAGCCAGCCGCCCTATCATTGCTTACCATCGGTACCCTGTCCGGTCGTGAAGAGATCTTTTCCATCCGGCTCCCGATGGTCATGAGCTTACTGACTTGTAACAACCTGACCTGCGAAGTTCAGGGCATCTACAACCTTCAGGCCGAGTACGAGCAGATCTACGGCCCGGGGGACTACCTACCGCCCATTCCCCTCACCTATTGGTCCTTCCGCGGCATGCTGACGGCCGGAATGCTGATGATTGCAGTTTCTCTCCTGGCCTTGTATCTGGTGCTCAGGCGAAAGGTGGAAAAGACCCGCTGGTTCCTGTACTTGCTACCTCTGGCCATATTCCTGCCCTACCTGGCCAACACCGCGGGCTGGCTGATGGCCGAAGTGGGCCGCCAGCCCTGGATCGTTTTTGGCGTAATGCGTACGGAGGCTGGAGTGTCGCTGGTGGTCTCTGCTGGGGCGGTGCTGTTGTCCCTGGCCGTATTTACCCTGGTCTACGCCGCGTTGATCGTGGCTGACATCTACCTGCTTGCCAAGTTTGCGCGCAAGGGGCCAACGCCGGAAGAGTCCCCGGCCCTGGCCGCGGCTCACTGAGGGGGAGGCGCAAAATGGATCTGAACACTGTCTGGTTTCTGCTGGTTGCTATCCTGATTATTGGCTTTTTCCTGCTGGAAGGCTTTGACTATGGCGTCGGCATCTTGTTGCCCTTCCTGGGCAAGGATGACCGGGACCGCCGGGTGATCATCAACACGATTGGACCTCACTGGGACGGCAATGAGGTCTGGCTGATCACAGCCGGTGGGGCCATCTTCGCCGCCTTTCCAGAGTGGTACGCCACCATGTTCAGCGGCTTTTACCTGGCCTTGCTGCTGATGCTCGTGGCCCTGATCGTGCGAGGCGTGGCTTTCGAGTTCCGCAGCAAGGACCGGCGGCCGGAGTGGCGCAGTCTGTGGGACTGGATGATCTTTTTCGGGAGTTTTGTGCCCGCCTTGCTGTGGGGAGTGGCCTTTGCCAACCTGATCCGGGGGCTGCCCATCAACGCCGACATGCAGTACGTGGGTACCTTTTGGGACCTGCTCAACCCCTATGCGCTGGCGGGTGGGCTGGCGACCCTGTCGGCCTTTACACTGCACGGCGCGGTCTTTTTGAGCCTCAAGACCAAAGACGAACTCGAAGAGCGGGCGCACAAGGCGGCGGCGCGAGTTTGGCTGCCCACGGTCATCATTGTCTTTCTCTTTGTCATCGCCGGCTACTTTGCTACCGACATGTTTACAAAGCTGGGCGTCAATCCCGGCCCGGTTCCATTGGGCGCGGGTGTAGCCCTGCTGGCGGCGGGCTGGTTCATCCGCCAGCGGCGCAATGGTTGGGCCTTTGTCATGACGGGGCTGACCATTGCCCTGTCCGCGGCCACGGTGGCCATCGGGCTCTATCCCCGGTTGATGGTTTCCAGCCTCAACCCGGCCTGGAGCCTGACCATTCATAACGCCTCATCCAGCCCATACACGCTGCGAATCATGACCATCGTTGCTCTGGTTCTTGTGCCTATCGTGCTCCTCTATCAGGGCTGGAGCTACTGGGTGTTCCGCAAGCGGATTGGTAGGGAGGATTCGCTGGAGTATTGAGGAGAAGCACGGCTCTGTCAGAATCAAGACCTCGGGGGATGTCCCCCGAGGTCTATTTGATCTGACTGGTCTATAACAGCGAAAAGAAATGTGATGATATCAGTTTTGAGCGAGCAGATCGTAGTGTGATGCAGACAACGGTCTTTTCGGGCGGGTAGAGTATAATTTCGGTGAGCCCATCATCGTGGGGACTGAAGGCTTTGCCGACAGCTTTGCTTCCTCGAAGGGGAACCAAACCCAACCCCATATTTGACAAGCAAGCTGTAATGGATATAATGTTAGATTGGTCGTTGAGACAGAGGCAGGGACGATAAACAGCAACGGTTTGTTGGAACAATTCGAAGGGCATCTCGAAAGCACAGCCCTCGCGCCGGCTACAGTGGTGAACTATATGGCTGATCTCAGGGCCTTCTTGCGATGGAGTCAGACTGCAAGAGGGGCTGGTGTGCTGGTCAATTCGATGACTGGCGGACCCTTTGAGTTGGATGCAGCGGATATCCAATCCTACTGTTCCTATCTGCAGCATACAAAGAATCACGTACCAGCTACTGTCAATCGGCGGCTGCAAGCGCTTCGCAAGTTCTATGACTTTGCCATTGACCAGGGATGGACCCCCGCCAACCCGGCGAGTGATGTCCGATTGTTGAGCGAAGTTGTATCTGATCGCAGTCGTGGTTTGACCCCGGACGATGTCACCCGTCTGTTGGCCGTTGTGCAGCAGAGTCATGCTCGGCGGGCAGATCGAGATTGGGCGATCTTCCAAGTACTGCTACATGCCGGACTAAAGCTAGGTGAATTGACCCAGTTGCGACTGGCAGACCTGGATCTGGATGCTGTGCCACCCTACCTCTGTGTGTGCAGCAATGCAGGCGAGCCCGGCCGCACCATCCCCCTCGAGGGCGAGGTATGCGATGCCCTGCGAGTCTATCTGCCCAAAAGGCAAGCTGCACCCGGTGTAGCCTATGTCTTTGTGAACCGGGACGGGAACCCGCTTTCAACGCGTACCGTGCAGCGGTTGCTCCATCAATACGCACGGGCCGCTGCTTTGGACAACCTCACGACCCAATCTCTGCGTTATGTGTATGCCACAAGGGTCTATGAAGAAAGCGGTGACCTGAAAACGGTGGCCCGGCTGTTGGGGCATCGTCACCTGGCAACCACGATCCGGTACCTACGCTCCAGCGGAGCGCAACAGAAGCAATTCGATACGGACAATCCAGACGGAACGTAATCGAATTCGACGTTCGATAGTCCAAGTCGAGGGGTGGAAGGCAGCGGCCTTCAGCCTCGAACTGCGAACCTCGAACACACAGGAGGGAAGACTTGAGTCTCAAAGATTTCAAGGCAATGCGCCTCAGCCTGGCTTCACCAGAGCAGATTCATGTCCTGGTCGTATGGTGAGGTTACCAAGCCAGAGACGATCAACTACCGTCGTCTTCGCCCGGAGCGAGATGGCCTTTTCTGCGAAGCTATTTTCGGCCCCCAAAAGGACTGGCAATGTGCCTGTGGAAAGTACAAGCACGTTCGCTTTCGGGGTGTCAAATGTGAGCGATGTGGCGTCGAGGTCACCCGTTCATCGGTGCGGCGTGAGCGCATGGGGCACATCAAGCTTGCCGCTCCCGTAGCCCACATTTGGTATACGCGCCGCGTGCCCAGCTATCTGGGTCTGCTGCTGGACGTCTCCCGGCGGAATATGGACCGGGTCCTCTATTTCGCCCAGTATGTGATCACCCAGGTGGACGAGGATGCCCGACGCAAAGCGCTGCGCCGCCTGGACGATGATCTGCTGAGGGAAAGGACCCGCCTGGAACGAGCAACGGCTGACAAGAACGCCGAGATCGACCTCCGGCTGCAAGAGGCTCTGGATAGCCTCCAGCTCCGCCGGAGGAACCAAGAGGAATCCCTCGAGGAAAAGGCGGCTACCCTGACCGATGCCGTGACCAACGAGGTGCGCGGCATGCAGGGCCAGCTGGATGCTTTGATGGGACAGAAAGCGCCCGAGTCTCTGACGCTCAGCTTCCATACTACTCCCGTAATGGAGTCCGGCGACACCGTCGCGCGCGACCACCTAACCCGCAGCCAGGACCTCGCGGCCGAGCGTCTGGAAGAGATTCAGGCGGAGATCCAGCAGGAGATAGAGGACAGCGCACTGCTCATTTCCGCCGAGGGTGAGCAACTGACCTACGAGGCCAGCCAGGCCGCAGAGATCCTCAAAGAGCGCCTGATCCAACAGGTCTCCGAACTGGAAGCAGAGACTGAGGAGAAGAAGGTAGAACTCCGCGATCTCAAGCGGATGACCTTTCTCACCGAGAGTCGCTATCATGACTTGAACGACCGCTGGGGCAACGTCTTCAATGCCAAGATGGGAGCAGAGGCGTTCCTCGACATCTGCAAGCAGATCGATCTGGATGCCCTGAGCAAAGAACTTCGGGCCACAATGCGGACCACTCGCTCGAAGCAGATGCAAAAGAAATCCACCAAACGGTTGCGCGTTGTCGAAGCTCTGCGCAAGAGCAGCAATCGGCCCGAGTGGATGATCATGACGGTCTTGCCCGTCATCCCACCCGAATTGCGACCCATGATCCAGCTTGACGGTGGCCGGTTTGCCACGTCTGACCTGAACGACCTCTACCGCCGGGTAGTGAACCGCAACAATCGCCTGAAGCGGCTGCTGGATCTGGGCGCTCCGGACGTCATCGTCCGCAACGAAAAGCGCATGCTCCAGGAGGCCGTAGACTCGCTCATCGACAACAGCCGGCGGGGCAAAGCGGTCTCGGCCCGGGGACGCCGTCCTCTCAAGTCATTGTCCGACTATCTCAAGGGCAAGCAAGGCCGCTTCCGCCGCAACTTGCTGGGTAAGCGCGTGGACTACTCGGGGCGTTCTGTCATCGTTATTGGTCCGGAACTGGGGTTGCACCAGTGCGGTCTGCCCAAGAGCATGGCCCTGGAGCTTTTCCAGCCCTTTGTCATCAACCGATTGGTGGACTACAACTATGCCATCAACGTCAAGGGAGCCAAGCGGATCATCGAGCAGCAGCGTCCTGAGGTCTGGGAGGTTCTGGAAGAGGCGGTCAAGGAACGCCCTGTGCTGCTAAACCGGGCGCCAACCCTGCACCGCCTGGGCATCCAGGCTTTCGAGCCCGTGCTGGTGGATGGCGATGCCATCCAGATCCACCCTCTGGTATGCGCTGCCTTTAACGCCGACTTTGACGGCGACCAGATGGCTGTCCACGTGCCGCTGTCCAAGCGCGCAGTGAAAGAGGCGCGGGAGCTGATGCTCTCCACCCGCAACCTGCTCAAGCCGGCCAGCGGGGATCCGATTGTGGGTCCGGCCAAGGACATGGTGTTGGGCTGCTTCTATCTGACCATGGAAATGGAGAATCTCCGAGGACGACGCCCAAGATGGCGCTTCGCTGCCCACCTTTTCCGTACATGGAAGAAGTGCGGCTGGCCTACGAGTTGGGCAAGCTGAGATCTGCACTCTCCCATTCGTTTGCGCTATCGCAGTTGGATAGACGACGAGGCCTTGGACTATCTGGATCTGAGTGACGAGGTTGTCGAGGCACTGGAACAGGCGACGTTGTCCACACCTGGGACAAGTTCTGGATCTACAGGCGGAAGGCCGGCTGGCGTCGGTGGCCGGGCTCGACGCGGGCGATGAGCAAGAGATCCTGGACATGCTGAGGGCTGTTGGCTTATCGGCCAGAGGATCGTAGTGAATCACCATACCGTGAAACAACGGTTGGGCCGAGTCATCTTTAACCTGATCCTGCCCAGCCAGCTTCGCTTTGTCGATGATACGATGGACAAGCGCACGCTCCAGGACCTGGTGGCCGAGTGCTATCATCGTCTGGGAATGGATGACCACGGCGAAGCTGGTGGACGATATCAAGTCCATTGGCTTCCGGTACGCCACCAAGTCGGGGATCAGCATTGCCGTGAGTGATATCACGGTTCCCCCAGAGAAAGAAGTGATCATCCGTCTTACCTCGGACGAGGTCGGTCAGGTGGAGCATCAATACCGCCGGGGCCTTATCACCGAGGACGAGCAGTACATGCGCACGGTGGAACTCTGGACCAAGGCCACCGATGATATCACGTCGGCGGTGGCGGATAGCCTGGACCCCAATGGCCCCATCCGGGTGATGGCGGTTTCGGGAGCGACCAAGGGTAGCTTTACGCCGATCCGCCAGTTGGCCGGGATGCGAGGTCTGATGGCTGACCCGGCGGGGCGCATCATCTCCCTGCCAATCCGGTCCAACTTTCGGGAGGGCCTGACCGCCCTGGAGTACTTTATCTCCACCCACGGCGCGCGCAAGGGTCTGGCCGATACAGCTCTGCGAACGGCTGACGCCGGCTATCTGACCCGGCGACTGGTCGACGTTGCCCACAATGTTATCATCGACGCTGAGGACTGCGGCACCCGCTCGGGCATTTGGATCACCTTGGAAGAATCCCAAGAGATGCAGCAACCCATGTATCGAGCGTACTCCTGGGTAGGATTGCCGCTCAGCCCGGTTGTCAACCAGGAGACCGGGGAGATTATCGTCGTTGCCGGAGAGATGATCGACGAAGAGCAGGCCGAAGAGATCGCACGACTCGAGAATCGACCAGGTACACGTCCGCTCGCCGTTAACCTGCGCCCTTCGCCACGGCATGTGCGCCACTTGCTATGGCCGCGACCTGGCGCGGGGAGGACTGATCCAGGTGGGTGAGGCGGTGGGCATCATCAGCGCCCAGTCGATCGGCGAGCCGGGTACACAGCTCACCCTAAGGACCTTCCACACCGGTGGTGTGGCTGGCGCATCGGATATCACCCACGGTCTGCCCCGCGTGCAGGAGCTGTTTGAGGCCCGCATCCCAAAGGGTGAGGCGATAATCTCAGACATCGACGGGCGGGTCGACCTGGACCAACAGGATGGCGTGCGCATCCTCAAGGTTACCTACAGCGAGGTCTTGACTGACGACTATGCCATCCCCAAGAACTACAAGATCCTGGTAGAGGATGAGCAGTCCGTTATCGAAGGGGAAGCGATTGCCCAACATGGTGACAAGGTCATCGTGGCCGACAATCCGGGGCGGGTCTTTGTCGAACGACCTGCTATCCTGGTCAACCCGCCCCGCTCGGACCAGCCAGTTGAGCACATCCTCCCTGGGAGGTACAAGCCCATCGTAGAGGATGGGCAGAAAGTAGCTGAGGGTGATCCGGTGGCCCAGTATGGGGCGCAGTCAGGTCGCGGCCGAGATCGCCGGTACGGCGACGGTACGTCCCCAAGCCACGATCTATGTTCGGCGCGAGGACCGTGACGAGCGGGAGTACGAGATTGCCACCACGGCCCGCCTGCGTGTTGAGCCAGGTGAGTATGCCAGAGCCGGCCAGCAGCTTACAGAGGGATCCATCAATCCCAGTCGCCTGCTGCGCATCCTTGGTCGTGAGGCAGCCCAGGTCTATCTGCTGGCCGAGATCCAGCAGGTGTACCGCAGCCAGGGCGTCGATATCAACGACAAGCACATTGAGGTGATCATCCGCCAGATGACAGACAAGGTCCGCGTGGTCCAGTCGGGGGACACCGATCTGCTTGCCCGGAGAACTCGTGAGCCGCCTGACTTTCCAGGACATCAACGAGGAGATCACCCGATCAGGGGGACAGAGGGCGACAGCGCGGCCCGTACTGTTGGGCATCACCAAGGCGGCGCTCAACACCGAAAGCTTCCTGTCGGCATCATCGTTCCAGCACACAATCAATGTGCTTGCCGGCGCAGCCATTGAAGGCAAGGTAGATGGTCTGTACGGGCTGAAAGAGAATGTCATCATCGGCAAGCTGATCCCGGCTGGCACGGGCTATCATCGACGGCGGTTCGCCAGCAATCCGCATGTTCCAGAACGGGGCGCCCTGATGTCATCGGGCCTCGCAAGTGCTGGCGATTAGAAAAAGAACAACTGACCAGGGCGGGCAGCAGCAAAGCTGCCGCCCGCCTGGTCTATCTGTTTCCCCTGGCTTTTCTTGGCCTGTTTTTCTTTTACCCCCTGGTCGAGATTTTTGGGCTGAGCCTTGCCCCCGAGGGGCGGCTGGACATTGCGCCTTTTCGTATCCTGTTCACTGACCCGTACTATGCCCATCTGCTGGCCTTTACCGCCGGCCAGGCGCTCCTGTCCACCCTCCTGACCCTTCTGGTCGGGATGCCGGCGGCCTATGTCTTTGCCCGGTACGAGTTTCGGGGCAAGTCGCTGCTCCGCGCCCTGACCACCATTCCCTTTGTCATGCCCACCATGGTCGTTGCGGCCGCCTTTACCGCGCTCCTGGGGCCCAGGGGGCACCTGAATACCTGGCTGGTCACAGCTTTTGGCTTGGATGCGCCTCCCGTTCGATTGCAGCACACCCTGGCCCTGGTGCTCATCGCCCACGTTTTCTTATAATGCTGCCATCATCGTGCGCCTGGTGGGTGGCTTCTGGGCCAACCTCGATCCCCGCAGTTGAGGAGGCGGCGCGGGTGCTGGGTGCCGGCCGATGGCGTACCTTCCGTGAGGTCACCCTGCCGATTCTGACGCCGGCCCTGGTTGCGGCTTCCTTGCTGGTCTTTCTCTTTTGTTTCACCAGCTTTGGCATTATGCTTGTTCTGGGTGGGCCGCGATTGGCAACTATTGAGGTCGAGATTTATCGCCAGGCCATCCCCTTCTTCGACCTGCCCCTGGCTGCGGCGCTGGCCTCGTGCAGATGGTCTTTACCTTTGGTATCATGGTCATCTATACCAGGATCCAGGCCCGGTCCGCCGTGCCCCTCAATCTGCATCCCCAGGAAGCCACCCAGCGCCGGCCTGCAAGCTGGGGGGCGAGGTTGGTTGTGTGGGCCAGCGTCGGTGGGTTGATGGTCCTGCTTCTGGCGCCGCTCCTGGCCCTCGTCGACCGCTCCGTCTCGTTGGGCGGAGAATACACACTGCGCTACTACCAGGCCCTGTTTAGCAACCCCACTCAGTCTTTTTTCTACGTGCCTCCCGCAGTGGCGATTCGCAATTCTGTGCTCGTCGCCGGAGGAACGGTTGTTTTGTCCCTTTTCATTGGCTTGATCAGCGCCTACCTGCTGATGGGACCACCGGGTCCGGCCAAAAGCATGCTCGACCCGCTGTTCATGCTGCCTCTGGGTACCTCGGCAGTGACGCTGGGCCTGGGCTACATCATCGCCCTCGATCAGCCGCCGCTGAATCTGCGGGCCTCGCCCTGGCTGCTGCCCTTGGCTCACACCCTGGTGGCCTTTCCCTTCGTAGTACGCAGCCTGTTGCCCGTGCTGCGCGGTATGAACCCCCGCTGGCGGGAGGCGGCTGGGGTGATGGGCGCCTCGCCAGCGCGGGTACTGCGCGAGATAGACCTGCCCGTCGTGGCCCGTGCCTTGCTCGTGGGCGCTGTTTTTGCTTTCACTGTGAGCGTGGGTGAGTTTGGCGCCACACTGCTCATTGCCCGCCCCAACTTTCCGACCATGCCCGTCGTCATCTACCGCCTGCTCGGCGCCCAGGGCGCCCTGAACCAGGGCCAGGGGTTGGCCATGAGCACGCTGCTGATGATCGTCTGTGCCATCGGCTTCATTCTCATCGAGCGCTTCCGTGTAGGCGAAATCGGCGAGTTCTGAAAAGACTGAGACATTAGGAACCAAAGACTGGAAACTTGGATTTACCCACTCCCCGGTGTAAAATAGCAATCACTATGACCCTGCTCAGAGTCGCATCCATCTCAAAATCATTCTCCGGTACTACTGTCCTGCACGACGTGTCCTTTCACGCTGACGAGGGCGAGATTGTCAGTTTGCTTGGCCCCAGTGGCTGTGGCAAGACGACGCTGTTGCGCATCGTCGCCGGGCTGGAGACTGCCGACAGTGGACAAGTAACCTTTGATGGCCGGGTGATGGACGGCGTGCCTGTCCACCACAGGGGCTTTGGCCTCATGTTCCAGGATTATGCCCTCTTCCCCCACCAGGATGTGGTGGCCAACGTGGCCTTTGGCCTGCGGATGCAAGGTCTGCCCCGGGCGCAAGTTGAGGCCCGTGTGGTCGAGATGCTGGATCTGGTTGGCCTGGCAGGCTACGAAGGCCGCCGCGTTTACGACCTTTCCGGCGGAGAGCAGCAGCGAGTGGCCCTGGCCCGCAGCCTGGCGCCCGGGCCGCGCCTGTTGATGCTTGACGAACCTCTGGGATCCCTCGATCGCGCCCTGCGCGAGGAGCTGATGAACGAGTTGCGCAGCATCCTCAATGGCGTGGGCCTGACGGCTGTCTATGTTACTCATGACCAGCAGGAGGCATTTGCCGTTGCCGACCGGGTGATTATCATGCACCGGGGGCACATCGTCCAGCAGGGCGCGCCCCAGGCCGTCTACAGCCAACCGGCCTCACCCTGGGTGGCCCGGTTCCTGGGTCTGGGCAACCTGATCCCTGGTTGCGTGGCCGCCCTCGATCCACTCCGGATGGACACCGTCCTGGGCCCTCTTGCGACTTTGGGAAGCACGGAACCTGGATATCGGCCGGGATGTGACCGTGCTTATCCGCCCCCAAGCAGCTCATGTGATGGAGGCAGGCGCCGGTGAGGAGGATGTCATCCTTGAGGGCCAGGTGCACGATTGCTCTTTCCGGGGGGTCATTGCCGGTTGGTCGTGGAACACGAGTCTGGTCTGACCCTGGCCTTCGATCTGCCCTCTGACGTGACGCCCCTGCCCCAACCCGGCGAGACGATCGCCCTGGCCTTGCGTTCAGATGCCATGAGCTTGTTGCCGGAAGAAAGAGCCACGGGAGGAATGCAGCCATGAAGGAGCCATTGCCCGCAGCCTCCGGCGACGATCCCATCACTGTGGAGGTGGTCCGCGATGGTCGCTTGCGGACGCGCATCCACTGGGAATGGCACGGAGACCACGTTCGCATCCGCGCTCCCCGCCGCGTATCGCAGCGAGACCTGGACCGCAACGTGGCCCAGATTCTGGAGGAGGTCAAGCGCCGCCGCGCCCAGGTCCGCTCCCGGGCGGACGCTGACCTGGAGGCAATGGCGAGGCGGATCAACAGAGCGTATTTTGATGGCCAGATCGACTGGCACTCTATCCGCTGGGTGGGCAACATGCGCAAGCGGTTGGGCAGTTGTACCACCGGCGGCCCCACCGATGGCGACATCCGCATCAGCGACCGGATCAAGGGCTGGCCCCCATGGGTCATAGAATACGTCGTCGCCCACGAGATGGTCCACCGCAAGCACCCCAACCATAGCAAAGAGTTCTGGACCTGCCTGAGCCGCTACCCCAAGGCCGAGCGGGCTCGGGGCTTTATTCTGGGCGCGGCCTTCCAAATAGACCAAGATCCTGAGGAATGGCTGTGAGCGCCCTGGTACTCATGCCCATTGACGATGGGGGCCAGGCGGGTCAATAGAATCCTACCACAAAAGCTAGACCCTCCCGGGGATCAGCGGGTTGGAGGGGCCTGATAGACCAAGTAGCGCTCGGGGATCCAGCCCAATCGTCCCCTGGGATCGATGACCTGGATCCAGGTGTACCCATCGGCCTCGACCGGCTCGCCGGCAACGGCCAGCACGGTGCCATCACGCCACGCCGTAAGCTTGGTTCCCCCCAAGCCAGGCTCGAGATACATCCACACCCCCTGGCCTCCCGTACCGCCAACCCAGGCCGGGGCCGGCGTGGCGGTGGGTGTGGCTGTGGGCGTAGGCGTGACCGAGGGCGTGGCTGTAAAGGTGGAGGTGGGGCTGTTGGTGTGTGTTGGCGTGGGTGTCGGGGTAAATGAGGGTGTTGGGCTTGGGGTCCAGGTAGACGTGAAGGTTGGGGTGGGAGTGGCTGTCTCGGTCGTTCCTGGCAGTGGCGTCGCGGTGTGGGTAGGGCTCGGCGTGGCGGTCGGGGTAGGCACTGGGCGTAGGCGGCGCCATCGCATGAAGGTGCGTGGTCGGGATCACGGATAGTTGCAGCTCGACGGTCCGTCCCAGGCGGCTGGCCAGTCCTTCCTGTAGCTCAACGACCTCCCGGTATGAGATGGCCCACGGTGAGCGCAGCCACAGATGCAGGCGGACGGTTTCTCCTTCGCTGTCCAACTGCTGCCAATTATCCAGCTCCACGCGGCCCAGGCGTTCCACACCATCAAGATTCAGTGTCGTCACCTCCGCCTGGATCGCTTGGCTCAGTTCTTCATGAAAAATGGATCCGCGTACTACCTGGCTGGAGAGGAGGGCCAGGGGGATCGTTACGGCCACCAGCAACAAGATCGTTCCAAGCATGCCTCCCCGGAAGATCATGGCCCGGGCCTGCCGGCCGGGAATGGGCCGGAAGCCCAGCCACAAGAAGACAATGCCTCCTGCTGCGGCAATGGCCACCAGGTTGGTAAGGAACAGCAGCATCGCTCCGCTGGCGATTTTTTCCCCGCCAATGGCGGCCTGCCACAACGCTTCGCTGGCGATGCGGATCCCGGTGGTCTCTACCAGCCACAACCCCAGGCCGATGCCCACAGTTGCCAGAGGGGGCACCAAGGCCGCGGCAATAGCCACTCCCGGCAGCGAGGCCGATACCTCTTTGCGGCACAGGGCGTACGCACCCGCGGCCCCTGAGGCCAGGGCCACGCCCAGATCCAGCAAGTTGGGCTGTATGCGGCCCAGAATCTCGCCGGAAAGGTTGGCCCTCGGTACCAGCATCCCATAGAGAATGCCTGCCAACAGGCCGATAACGATGGCCAGCAGCATCCCCTGCAGGGTCGCGGTAGCCGATCTCTTTAACAGGCGCAGGTCTCCCCGTACCACCCCCAGGCTCAGCCCAAAGATGGCGGCCATCAGCGGGGCGACGAGCATCGCGCCGATGATCACCGCCGGGCTGTTCAGCAGCAAGCCAAAGGAGGCAATGGCCGACGAAAGCGCCATCATCACGAAAAAATCGGCATCAGGCTGCGATCCATCCCGGAGCGCCTTGTAGATCCCCGTCTGCTCGTGAAGGTCCAGCTTGGGCAGGATGTCAAAGATCCGCCACCCTGCCCGGCGCAGCCATGTACCCATGCGCATGCGAGGGGTACGTCGCCTGACGACGATGGCCGGCGCTGGGCTGCGGGCCGCCACTGTTTGGGGGATATTGCCAAAAAGCACCCTGTCCACGTAGCTTTCGTGGCTGGCCCCAACCATCACCAGGTCGTAGCCTCTGGCTGCCTCAGTCAGGATGCCCTTGATGGGCGTGGAAGATTGGACTACCTTGCCCTGGACCCGGGGCTCTTCCGTCCAGGGCTCCAGGATGTCGTCCAGGCGCTGCCTGCTCAGCGATAGGGCGACTTCTCCCTGGACATCGCGGGCCACGTTCATCGCCGTGACCTGTACCTGGGGGGAGAGGGAGAGGGCCAGGTCGATGGCCAGCGCCGCGTTGGGGCCGCCGCCCACCGGTACCAGGACGCGTTCAAATGCCCCCGGCGAATCCTCCAGCGAACGCTGGCCCCCCTCGGCTCGAACCACAGCCACATCACAAGGTGCATACTGGACAACCGGATCCAGGGTCCGGCCCAGCAGGTATCGCCCCCGTCCCCGGGCCCCGCGCCAGCCCAGCAGGATCAGATCAGGAAGGGACTCGCGCGCCGCCGCCAGGATCTCGGTGCCCGGGTCGCGCCCGGCCCGGACGAGGACATCCAGGGGAATACCAGCACAATGCTCTGGCGGTAAGAATCCTGCGGGCAGGTCCGTCTCGCCGGAAGCTTCTGGCCTGGCCCCGAGCCAGCTAGGGCGCTGCCCGTTCGTCGTCACACTCAGGATCGTCACCCGGCCATCGCGGACCCCGGCCAACGCACAGCCTATCTCCAGCAGTGGTTGCAGTTGGTTCTCCGCCCCCACAGCGGCCAGGATATGGTACCCGCTGCCAGTCTGATTCCGTGCCATTTGGGATTTGCTCAGAGGATATAGCTCTTGATGCCCGTGTCTTCTTCGATCCGGGTTGTCAGATCCTCCAGGTCCGTCAGGGTGAAGGAGCTGTCGGGACCCACTGGCCGGCCAAAAGCGATGGCGTCGGCCCCTTCGTCACGGGCAGCAGATTCCAGCGCCTCGATCAGAGGACCGTGGCGCAAAACACCTTGGGCTTGAACACCTTCAGCGGCGGCTCGTTCGCAGGCCAAGGCCAGGAGGAATTCCCCCATGTGCTCCATCTCTGTGGTCACCACGTCAGGGCGTACTCCTCGGGCGGTCAGCTTGAGGAACTCTACGTCCACGATGTAGAGAAAGAGAATGCTGGCCCCAGCTTCTTTGGCCATGGCAATGACCTCGTCCTGGGTCCTACTGCTCGCTTCGCCACCCCGCGTGGCACACAAGATCTTTTTCATAATACGCTCCCAAACGAGGCACATGCCTCAAGGATTAGAGCACGTTCCCCGGTATCCCAATCTCCAATCTCCCTGCCCTGGTCAAAAACGAATGAACAGCCATATCGTACCAATCGCCACGGTGATCAGCATGATCGGTAGCCCGACCTTCAGCCAGCTCATATAAGAAATCTTGTAGCCGGCTCGCTCAGAGATGCCGGCGGTTACCAGGTTCGGTGAGGCGCCGATGAGCGTACTGTTGCCGCCCATGGCCGAGCCAATGGACAATCCGTACCACAGCACGTTGTTGCCGGCGCCGGGTATGGTGAGGCTCAGGTAATCGACTACAGGCAGCATGGTTGCTGTGAATGGGATGTTATCGATCACTCCCGATAGCAAGGCCGCCGACCAGACCACGACCAGCGTGGCCAGTGTCAGATTGTTGCCTACCAGGTTGCTGATACCCGTGGCGATCAGGCTGATCAGCCCTACCTCCTGTAGTGCGCCGACAGAGATAAACAGGGCGATGAAAAACACCAACGTCGTCCAATCCACGACCTTGAGCATCTCTTCGACATCGGGAGTCACCAAGATGAGCATGGCCACCGCGCCCAAGATGGCCGTCACGGCAGGGTCCAGGCCAATGGCATCGCCGGTGATAAACAGCACCAGCATCGCGCCAAAGATGACTCCCGCTTTGCGCAATCGATTCGGCTGGGTGATACGCCCAGCCTCCTTCAGCCGCTCGCGCATGGCTTCGGAGAGCTTGCTGCCTGCTTCCCTGTACTCTTTGCGATAGCGCAGGACCACGTACAGTGTGAGTGCGATCAGGGCGGCCACCACCCCGGGAGTCAGATTGAACAGGAAATCGTTAAAGCCCAGCCCCGCGTAGGCGCCGATCAGGATGTTGGTCGGCGTGCCGATCAGGGTGCTAATGCCTCCGACGTTGGAAGCCAGTGCTTCGGGGATGAGCAATGCCAGGGGATTGAGCCCTACCGTGAGGGCAATCTGGATGGTGATGGGCGCCATGAGTAGCATGGTGGTCACATTGTCTAGCAGCGCCGAGGCCACGGAGGTGATGGCCATCAAGATGGTGACCAGAAGCCACAGCTTGCCCGCCGACAGCCGGTATGCCTGGTAAGCCATCCACTGAAAGATGCCGGTCTCTTCGATCACGGCAATGACGATCATCATCCCCATCACCAAAAAGATGACGTCAAAGTCCACGTACGACAGGGCCTGTTCGAAGGAAAAAATATAGAAACTGGGGTTGATGGCGCCGCCTATGAGGCTGATGCCCAGCACCAAGGCGACTCCTAGCAGCGCTGCCGTGGTTTTGTGCAGTTTCTCCAGGGCAATGAGGACCAGGACCAGGACAAAAGATAGGGTTGCTGCCCAAAAGCCCAGGGAAAGGGCTCGCTCCATCTGGATGTCGTCCAAGCGGACAGAGCCGCCGATATTGAGCTGAGCGATCTCTGCCGGTGGAAGGTGTATCTCTATGGTCTTGTAGTGAGGCCGGGCGATTTCGATAATCACGCTTTGATAGCCGGCCAGAGGCAGGTCCAGCAGAAAGCTGCCATCCTCCTGGCTGGAGACCTCGGCTGCAGGTTCGTGAGCCCCGTTCACCAGGGCTGCTACCTCGGCCTCGTGGACCGCTTCGCCCAGTGGATCCACCAGCCGGCCAGACATGCTCGCGCCGTCTGGATCAGACTCGGACTTGGCGTCTGCCCGAATCAAGGGCGGGAGATAATCGGTACACAAGACCAGCCCCAGAACTAGGACCAGCAAGACCAGGATCAGCCTGCGCATGCCTCTTGCCTGCTTTATCAATCGCTTGAACATCAACACCTCGGCTTTCAGAAATACCCTGTGCCAGAGAATACGGACCTTGACCCCCACATCCGTCTTCCTTGGCGACATCCGATCTCTGCCGTTGCAGGTCTATGATGAGAACCCCAGCATCCAAGATGGGCTGCCATATGGGTGGCGTTGCTTCACATAGTGTCTCCTGGCAACTCAATCTCAGCCTGCGCGGGCCAGTATACCCCAAGAGGCAGATCTGGGCAATGCGACGCTGTCCATTGTATCGTCGTTCGACTGCTGGTCCAAGCACTGGATCTGGCCGCAAATCCATGGTTCGCCACCCGTGGCGCCAAGACCGAGGGCCCGTTTCAGCCGGACGTCGTGAACATCTGGTCCGGTCCGTCCAATCTACCACTTGCGATTTCTCACGCTTTCTGGTAAAATACAAGGCGAAGCGAGGATTTTGGGGATACTGGCTTACATACGCCAGTCAGGTTTTCCTCCAAAATGCCAAGTAAGAATCCAAGACTGTTCGGTGGCTTGCGACATCTAGAAAGAGATGTGACGACGAGAGATGGAACAGCAATCTGGATGGGCCGGGCAGCTCCCGGCAACTGAGCCACAGGTAGAAAACCGGCCCCCCAAGTCAGTTTCCTGGGCCCCGCTGCCGCGGCCACCTTCTTGGTACGCCAGACCAAAGAATGGTGTGGCTTGGGAGCTGACCTTTGCCCTTCTGCTCGTGGCTGTCCTTATCAGCGTGATGGCTGGTTTGTTCATGCTAGAGTTGTGGTGGGCTGACCGGATAGTGCCAGGCGTCCGTGTCCTGAATGTAGATCTGGGCGGGTTGACCCGTGACCAGGCAAGGGAGCGCCTGGCAAGCAGCTTCCACTATCCGCCTGATCAGTACCCGACCCTCCGCTACGGCTACCTGGCCTGGTCTGTAGATCCGGCGGAGTTGGGCATCCAACTGGACGTCAACACGACGGCAGATGCTGCCCTGGCAGTGGGTCATCGTGGCGATCTGACACTGCACTTCCGGGAGCAGATCGAGACCCTGCGCAACGGACACGATGTGGACCCTGTCCTCTCAGCATCTCCTGGTGCTGGGGCCATGTTCCTCAGCCGCATTGCCCGTGAGATCAACCACCCGTCGCGGAACGCGACCCTCCAGATGGACGATGATCTGAGGGTGGAGGTCATTCCCGCTCAAATGGGGCGTGAAGTTGATGAGGCGACCACGCAGCAGGCTCTGGTCCAGCGTGCCATCGAGATGGAGGGCGGCGATGTAGAGTTGGCCATCCACGAGAGTCAACCCCTGCTGACAGATCTGATTGCTACCGAGGATAAGGTAAACCTCATCCTCAGTGAATCCCTCATCCTGACGGCTCCCGACTTTGAGCCCTGGACCATCGAGCCGGAGGATTTGGCCAATTGGTTGATCTTTCAGCCCTCGGTCGACCAAGACGGGCAGGCTATCCTGGAAGTCAGCTTGGATCTCGGGCCAGCCTATTCCCTCGTAGAGGAGATTGCCGTCCAGGTAGCGCGCAAGCCCAGGGACGCCCGTTTCCGCTACGATGTGGCCAATGACCGGGTGGACCCCGTCGTCCAGAGTATCGTCGGCCAGACCTTGGACGTTACGGCGACCGTATCCCTGATCGAACGTGCTGCCACCAGTGAGCAGCGCATCGTTCCCCTTCCACTGGTGCCGATTCCCCCGTCGATTGCCATCACGGATGTGCCCGATGTGGCCAGCTTTGACCTGATCAGCGAAGGGACAAGCAACTTTTCTGGGTCATCGGCGGCGAGGACTCAAAACATTGGCGTCGGGGCTGTCCAGTTCGATGGGGTACTCGTTGCCCCGGGCCAGACTTTTTCCTTCAATCACTATCTTGGCGAAGTGACTGCCGAGAAGGGCTATGCGGAGAGCATCATCATCTGGGGCAATGAGACCCGGACAGACGTGGGCGGGGGTCTATGCCAGGTATCGTCCACCGCCTTCCGCGCTGCCTTTTGGGCTGGGGTACCCATTACAGAACGTGTGCCCCACCTGTTTCGTGTAAGCTACTACGAGCCGCCCAGGGGAATGGACGCTACAATCTACTCGCCCTACACCGATTTCAAGTGGGTCAATGACACAGAAGAGTTTATTCTTATCCGGACTTATATGGACAAGGCCAACAAGAACCTGACCTTCCGTTTCTATGGTGCCGACTCAGGTCGCACGGTCGAAATGGATGGCCCTCACGAGAGCCGGATTATAGAGCCTCCGCCGCCGCTCAATCGACCCACCTCGACGCTGCTCAAGGGCCAGAAGAGGCAGATCGAGTGGGGCAAAGACGGGATGGACGTGACGGTCTATCGCACTGTCAAGGAGAACGGCAAGGAGGTGCGGCAGGACGAGTTCTTTAGCCGCTACAAGCCCTGGCAGGCCGTTTACCTGGTGGGGACAAAGGAAGTGCCAACCCCGGTACCGACTCCAGTGCCGCCCCCGGAGCCCACGCCAGAACCCGCTGAAGCGTCCACCGGGGGATAGGATCCCAGAACACAGCCAGAGCGCATTGCCTGAGATGAGCAATGCGCTCTTTTGTCACCAAAGCCATCGGTTGTAGTGCGGTCTTTCTCATTTTGCCTGTCCCGAGTTCATCCCGGGCCCGCGAGGGGCCTGCTGGGCAAAGCGACGTCGAAGGAGCCCACTACGCGACTTGCAGGCTCCGGTGCCGCACCACGAGACCCGTGGCCAGGAGCACTGCCCCGATAAGGAAAAATCCGCCGATAATGATCGGAGTTGGCAGGTCAATGCCCGTGCCGGGTGGCCGACCTTCGTAGCAGCCAGGGTTGTCCGGGTCAATGGGGCAGGTCCCATCCTGATGCAACAGGCGGACTCGGTACTTCCAACTGTCCTCCTCGCTCTCCAGACAGTCGCAGCACATCTGGTACACGATCTCTGTTTGCCCACCGTCCACCCAATCCACCTCCGCAGCCAGGGCAGGACACACGTTCTGCTCGATATCGGTTTCTGCGATCAGGCAGGCATCGTCTTCGCCACAGCAATCCGTGCAGTCGGTATGCTCCAAGATGATGGGCTGGCAGCCGGTGCCAGCCCGGTTGAGATCCTCAAAGGAGCGGTTGATGATCACGTAGAATGGTGGCGCCTCGGGGATGCAATCCTTGGACATCTCTGGGCCATCAGGGCGTGGACCGCTAGCCAGCACGGTCAAGGGCATGAGTTGCAGAAGAAATACCAGGACCAACGCTGAGATCCTCAATGTGGAACGCATCAGGTTGCCTCCTTGTTCGGAATGCCTGGCCCTTTCACGAGACAGTTCGCCCTACTCGCCCATCTCGTGGAGATCCGCCAAATGACGCCGGATTTCGGAGCGCATCTCCTCGTCCTCAGCGGTGGCCAGGGCCTGTTCAAGTGCGGCTATAGCCTCCAGTGGTTGATCCAGGACCCCGTAGGCCAAGCCCAGGTAAAAGTGCGCCTGGCTGTAGTTGCCATCCAGTGCAACCGCCCGACTCAAGTGTGCCACCGCCAGGCGAAACTGACGTGCCTCCAACTCCACAGCTCCCAGCACTGTGTAGGCTGGTGCTGAAGTATCATCGTAGCGCAGAACCTGCTGGGCCGCCGCCGCTGCCTTGGCCGAGTGGCCTGTCTCGTAATAGCCGATAGCCATGTTGACCAGTGTGCTGGGCTGCGGCTCCCCAAAGGCCACAGCCTGGCGGTAGTGGGTCAGCGCTTCGTCGGTCGCATGAATAGCCTGCAGGCTCAGCCCAAGGTTGTGCTCGATGGCGCTCGTACCCGGCTCCAGCGTCAACGCTTGTCGAAAGGCGGCGATGGCCTTTTCATGATCCCCTCGCTCGGCGTGGACCAGTCCCAGATTGTTGTGTGTCTCGGCCCAGTTGGGTGCCAGGGCCCTGGCTGCCTCAAAAGACTGCTCGGCAAGCCCCAAGTATCCCTGTTTGAAATAGAAGGTACCCAGGGCGAGAGGGGGGGTGGCGTCATCCGGGGCCAGGTCGCTGGCCCATGTCCAAGCCTGGACTGCGCATGGGCCATAGATCTGCTCCCCTACATCTCCCCTGGCCCATTGGCTGCACAACTGTCCAAGCCCCATTGGCGCAAGCGAAAGAACCCGGCGGACAGGGGCCAAGCTCAGAGCCAAGGTGGCTACCAAAGCCAGAAGCAATACAATGGCGCTCACCCCCGCCAGCCTTCCCAGGACTTTCTGGTATCCCTGAGATCGATGCTGGCTCGACACTTCTTGGAGGTCGGCGCGACGCAAGAACCTGACCTCACAGAGGCTGAGCGCCTTCAAGGTCACATCACTGGGGCGATTCTCACCCAGCATGTCATCACCAAAGGTGCTGCCTGGATTCAGAACTGTCACCTGCTGGCCTGTTCTCCACGAGTCAGCATAAGCGCCTG
Source organism: uncultured Chloroflexia bacterium (assembly GCA_963783445.1). GTDB lineage: Bacteria > Chloroflexota > Anaerolineae > JAAYZQ01 > JAAYZQ01 > CAWANP01. The sequence goes on from CAWANP010000009.1 coordinate 220,463, forward strand.
CCTGGCCCTTGGTGATCAGTCCCCAGAAACCGGCACGGGCTCGAAGTGGCAGGATAACCTCGCCTGGGGAGTAGACGTGGGTGCGTATCTGGCTTGCTAGGTAGGATACATCAGCCGCCTTCAGGCCCCAAGGGACGGCCAGCCGGTCCAACTGCTGGCGAATGACATCCTGCATTACGTCCGAGCGCAGATCACCTTCCACAACTTGGTCGCCGCTCAGTTCCTGTTCATTCACCCAAGGTTCTCCTACCGTCGCGCCCGTGACTTGCCAACACCATCAGTTTACCACGTTTCCCCAAGGCTGTCAACATAGAGCGCAGGGGCCTTCCTATCCCACTTGATTTCTGACAAACACTGTTGTTTTCACCACTAAATCGCAATAAACTGCGAGATTTGCGTCGTCCAGCCCTAGATCCATCAGGTTGCCTACTTTACAAATATCGGATCTTGGTGTATAATAGATGTACTTATCCGTTGATATGCACTGAAAAAGGGGGCATGCCATGGTAAATAGGAAAAAGATAGATATTCCCGTAGAAGTGGGCGGTCGACTGGTGACTAACCGGGGGGTACACCTGCAGCCCTTTGGACACCACGGAGATTGGCTAAACAACGCCTCCTACTGGGTGGACCTGCTGGTGAGTATGGGAATGTCCTGGGTTGTGCTCCTCACCGACAGCGACGCGGTGCGGCAGACACACTATGGCCTGAACCCCCTCAAAGTACTCCTGGATGCTGGCATCATCCCCATCATCCGCGAACGGAGGACGTTCCCCAGGCCCTTTACCGACCACGATACCTTCCGGTGGACAGTGGATCTGTATGGGCAGTATGGCCTCAAACCGTTTTGGATCATCCGTAATGAACCCTTTGATGATCGAGAATGGGTCAAACATCGCGTGCCGCCCGATGCCTGGGACATCATCATGAGGGTCTGGGCCCAAGCTGCCAGCTTTATCGCCGCCAATGGTGGCTATGTTGGTTTTCCCGATGGTCCCTGCTATGACTTCAACCCCTTTGAAAGTATCAAGGCCCATGACTGCCAGTGGATCTTTGATGCGGGCCTTGGATTCTACACCGGGCATCACTATGGCAAAAACCGGCCCCGTGACTATCCTTACGATGCCGTTACTCGCCATGGCGCGCAGCTGACCGAGGAGGCATACCAGCGACTCCTGGATGACTATGCCGGCGATCGTACCTGGCGGGAAGAACCCATTGAGTTGCTTAACCAGCGGCGCGGCGAACTCCAAACAGCCACGCTGACCGCTCTTGAGGATGATACCTGCTGGCGGGGATGGGAAAAGATCGCCCGCTGGTCCCTGGAAACCTTTGGCTATGCGGTGCCCATGGCCATGACGGAAGGTGGCTGGGTGCCGCGAGATCGCCCGGGCACGGGGCACAATACGGATATCCGCATGCCGTACACCACGCCCAAGATGGTGGCAAAAAAGACGCTGCAGATCTTCGATACGCCCTCCCCCTTCTTTGCCATCTGTCCCTGGCTGTTGGCCGACGAAGACATGGGGGGCGTCGGTTGGCCTTTCGATGCCTGGCACGGCTGGGCTTACAGCGAAAAGTACGGCCGCAAAAAAGCCGGTCATTACTGCCCTCCAGCAGAACCCTCCCAAGGAGATCCAAGCACGGACCGAGCCAATGGTCATTGATGTGGACGGTGATACCCGCGATTGGGAATGGGTCGGCCAGACTTATGGGACCAGCTATCGGCGGGGCAAGACCTCTCTGCGGCTTATCGAGGTCCACGAGAACGAGGGCCCTGCAACCCTGGATGTGTGGGTGGTGGACGCCGATGGCCTGCCTGTCAGTGGAGCTGAATTCTACTGCTATCACCCCGATGCCCCCACCATTGAGGCGGGTGAGTGGTACAGCCAGGGGGATCTCAAAACCACTGGCCCCGATGGCCGGCTGCGATTCGCGCTGCCCGCCAGCAGCACCCCGTGTTCGCCGGGCGGGTGCCAGGGCGCCATCTGGCCCAAGGGTCAGGGTGATGTGCTGGAGAAGCTGGGAATGCTGGCCGGTACGCGAAACCGTCACCTGAACGGAATGTGGCAGATGGTAGAGGCAGGTACTCCATTCCTGCCTGAGCCGGAGCCAAGCCCAGAGCCCACACCAGTACCAGAGCCCACCCCAGATCCGCAACCCCAACCCCAGGCAACAGGTTGGGAGATGTCAGTGGCCTACCAGGCCGGCCCTCGGGTCATAGCCGGAAGATTTCCCTACCCTGGCATCGATTTGACGGTTGCCGATCCATGGGGCAACGCCAGCACTGTGACCAGTGGATCCAAGCCAGAGCACGGGGAGGGTGGCTTTGAGGTAGTCGCTCCACACCAGGTTGCCTACACCTTGGCTTTCTTGGGTGAAACCTTTGAAGTGCAGGTCAGGGAGGGAACCACTCTGGTTAACTTCGACCGCATAGAGCCGCCTGCGCCAGTGCCAGAGCCTGTACCCGAACCTGGGCCTGTACCGGCACCTGTACCTGAGCCTGAGCCTGTACCTGTACCTGCACCTGTACCTGAGCCTGTACCTGCACCTGCACCTGAACCTGAACCTGTTCCTGTACCTTCACCTGTGCCTGAGCCCGTACCTGCGCCTGAGCCCGAACCTGTACCTGAGCCTGACCCCGAATCTGGAGTGGAACCTGACCCCGGCCCACCAGGCGCGCGCTGGACAGCAGTCTTGGAGAAGCTTGAGCGGATTGAATCCCTCATTGCCAGGCTGCCTGAAGAGTAGCCCTGAACCAGATACTCGGCTGGATTCTGTTCTCTGCCTGCGGCATTCCTCGGCCTATAAAAAGCCCCCCTCCAATTCGGAGGGGGGCTTGTGCTTTTCGGTGTTCGGGTTCAGGCTGTAGTTCCCACAGGATAGTCCAAGGCCAGATCTCACGGTCGCCGCTACCCAGCAACGATCGTTGGTCAACGACGAACCATGGCCGCCCTAGCCCATGTCGCCTAATTCATACAGGATGGCGGCTGCGGCAATAATGCCTGCGGTCTCGGCCCGCAGGATGCGAGGTCCCAGTGTCACGGGAATGAGACCATAGCGCTGGCCCTGGGCTATCTCTTCCGGCGTGAACCCACCTTCAGGTCCTACAAAGAGGTTGATGGTCAAGGGCGGCCGGCCTCGCTCCTGTCCGGCAGGAGTATCGTGGAGTACTCTGTGCAACCCTGGCAGGGATCCCTCCTCCCACGGGATCAGCGAGAGCCCACCCGAATTCCGCGCTTGATCGCAGGCCTGAAGAAAAAAAGTGGTAGGGCGGAGGGCTGGTTTCCGGCCTCGCCGGCACTGTTCAGCGGCTTCCTGGATGATCGATTCCCAACGACGGCTCTTTTTCTCCACAGCGTCCAGGTCGCGGATGACGCACCTCTCGGCCACGACCGGGGTGAATTCCACTACCCCGACCTCGGTTCCCTTTTGTAGGCTGAACTCGAAGCGGTTGCTCTTGAGCACTCCCTGGTAGAGGCTGATCTTGGTCCGGGGCTCGGCAGCGGACAGTCGCCGGCGGATCACTTCCCCATTCACGGCATTCTGTTCCACATGAGTCAGTCGTGTGTGGATCTCCCATCCCGAGTTATCGAGTACGATCACCTTGTCACCTGGGCGCATTCGCAGGACGCGGGCGATCTGGTGGGCCTGCGGCCCGCCAATTGATACCTCGTTGCCCCTGACCCAGGCTGCCGGGATGAAAAAGCGGTGCATCGGCTCCTACCTTTTCTGGGCTACCAGGCACACCCAGTCCTGCTCCTGAGCCCGGTCAATGATCTGGAGGCCCGCATCCTGAAAGGCATCCCTGACGTTGCCTTCCTGGCCTTCTATCAACCCAGCCGCGATCAGGCGCCCGCCTGGGCCAATCCGCGCCGCCAGAGAGGGAGCCATGCCGATGACCACTCTCGCCAGGATGTTGACCAGTACCAGGTCGAAATGGCCAGTTTCGAGGATGTTTACTATGCGGCCCTCCCCGCCTTCCCTCAGCCCCCATCCTGCCGTCGTTCCTCCGGGCAGCGAGCCGTGCTGAAGCGTAACTCCATGGGCTACCCCATTCAGCATGACGTTCTCATGAGCGACAGATATGGCCACAGGATCGGCATCCAGGGCTAGCACAGAGTGCGCACCCAGTTTGATGGCGGCGATAGCCAGCACGCCTGAACCGGTCCCCACATCCAGGACTGTACAATCAGGTGTCAGGCCTGTCTCCAGAGCTTCCAGGCACAGACGGGTCGTAGGATGGAGGCCGGTACCGAAGGCCATACCTGGTTCCATATGGATGACGGCCTCCCCGGATGCCGGTGTGTACACTTCCCAGGCAGGCACAATGACGATACGCCGGCCCACGCGCAACAGGTGGTAATGCTGCTTCCAGGCTTCAACCCAGTCCTCCTCCGCTCGGGGCACGATGACCGGATCGGGGATAGGATAGATCTGTCCCAGATGCCATAGTCCCTCTCTCAGACGTTGCTGTGCCTCCTCCGTGGACGCGGCCCCCTTCGTAGTACCATCCAGGGGCAGATAAGCCTTGACGATGACCTCTGATGGCGGTGGGGCAGTCTCCAAATCGGGTTCAAAGCAGTCTACGGGTACCTCGATGACGGCGCCCCCCTGGCCATAGCGGTTGAACAGCTCGGCCACGGCTTCGGCCGCTTCGTTATCTGTCGTTACACTGAACTCAAGCCATTCCAACTTGGCCCCCACACGTGCCAAACGTCAGACGAGGCCCGCGGCCTCGTCTGAACTTCCCTATATGCCCAATGCATCTCTGAGCCTACTGAGCAGGCCCTTCTCCGGTTGGTGAACGACCTCCTTGCCCAGGGTCGTGCCCAGCTCCTGGAACAAATCTCTCTGTCGCGGTGTTAGCCGTGAAGGGGTCCGAACGTGAACAATGATCACTTGATCTCCACGACCGTTGCGCCGCAGATAGGGAACGCCTTTACCCCGCAGCCTGAAGGTCTCGCCTGTCTGCGTACCGGCCGGAATCGTCAGATCTTCATCTCCATCCAGGGTTGGTACCGAAACTGCGTCGCCCAGCGCAGCCTGAGCAACATTGATATCCAATTCCAACATGACGTTATTGTCGTCACGACGAAAGTTGGGATGGGGCTTGACATTCAGCACGACGTAGAGATTGCCCGTTGGGCCGCCACGCATGCCCGGTTCGCCCTCTCCGGCCAGGCGAATACGCGTCCCATTGTCAACGCCCGCCGGGATCCTGACCGAGATGGTCCGCTCTACCTGAACAACCTTCTGACCGTGGCAGTTCGTGCAGGGCGTGGTTACGATCTCCCGCTCCCCCTGGCAGCGGGGACAGGTGGCTACCTGCACAAAAGAACCCAGGATGGTCTGCTGCTGGCGGCGGACCTCGCCGGTACCATTGCATTGGGGGCAGCGGATCGGTTGCGTTCCCGGTTCAGCCCCGCTCCCCTGACAATGGGGGCAGGTCTCGTGGCGGGGAACGAGAATTTCCTTTTCAGCGCCAAAGACTGCTTCTTCGAACTCGATGGTGAGGTCGTAGCGCAGGTCGGTTCCCCGGCTGGGTCCTCGGCGCGATGTCCCGGTCCGCATCCCACCGAAAAAGCTCTCAAAGATATCCTCGATGCCGCCAAAGCCGCTGAAATCACCCTGGCCACCAAAACCACTCTGGGGGCCAGAATGACCAAAGCGATCATACATGGCTCGTTTTTCAGGGTCCGACAGCACCTCATACGCTTCATTGATCTCCTTGAAGCGTGTCTCGGCGTCGGCGTCCTTGTTCACATCCGGGTGATATTGGCGGGCCAGGCGGCGAAAGGATTTTTTGATCCCCTCTTGCGTTGCCTGCCGGTCTATCCCCAGCACCTGGTAGTAATCGCGTTTGGCACTCATAGTTTTGGGTTCAAAGTTCCAAGTTCGATGTTCGAGATTCCAAGTTCAAGGCTCCAAGTTCGCAGTTCGATGTCTCAAATTCGATGTTCGACGTTCAAACTTCGAAATGCCTCGAAAATCGAACGTCGAACCCAAAACCTCGAACTCTCTTACGCCTCGCTGAACTCTCCCTCGACCACATCCTCATCGTCATCCGCGGGTGTGGCAGTTTCCTCTCCCTCAGGAGGCGGCGAGCCAGGCTGCTGGTACATCGAAGCTCCCACCTTCTGCAAGGACTCTGAGAGTTCCTGGACCGTGCGCTGGATGGCCGCAACGTCCTGCTCCTGCAATGCCGAACGACAAGCTGCGACTTTTTCTTCCACCTCGCTCTTGACGTCGTCGGGCACTTGCTCTCCCTGCTCGCCCATCAGCTTCTCGGCCTGGTAGACAAGTGAGTCAGCGTTGTTGCGAACCTCCACTTCCTCCCGCCGTTTTTCGTCTTCCTGTCCATAGCGTTCGGATTCTTGGACCATGCGATCGACTTCCTCATTGCTCAAACCGCTGGATGCCGTGATGGTGATCGACTGCTCGCGTCCGGTGGCCTTGTCCTGGGCCGAAACGTGCAGGATGCCGTCGGCGTCGATGTCAAAGGTCACCTCGACCTGGGGAATCCCTCTGGGGGCCGGGGGAATGCCGTCCAGGATAAACTTGCCCAGCGTCTTGTTGTTGGCTGCCATGGGGCGTTCGCCTTGCAGTACGTGGATCTCAACGCTGGTCTGGCCATCGGCGGCGGTAGAAAAAATCTGGCTCTTTTTGGTAGGAATGGTGGCGTTGCGCTCGATGAGCGGCGTGGACACGCCGCCCAGCGTCTCGATGCTCAGGGTCAAGGGCGTCACGTCCAGCAGAAGCACGTCCTTAACTTCCCCACCCAGAACCCCGGCCTGGATTGCCGCCCCCAGGGCCACGACCTCGTCGGGGTTGACACCCTTGTGCGGCGCCCGACCAAAGAACTTTTGCACCGCCTCCTGGATGGCCGGCATGCGAGTCATGCCACCTACTAGCAGGACCTCGTCAACGTCGCCTGCAGACAACTTGGAGTCACTCAGTGCTTGCCGGCAGGGCCCGAGTGACTTTTCGATCAGATCCTCTACCAACTGTTCCAGTTTGGCTCGGGTCAAGGTCATTTGCAGGTGCTTGGGGCCGCTGGCGTCGGCGGTGATGAACGGCAGATTGATCTCGCTCTGCATCGTCGTCGAGAGTTCGATTTTGGCCTTTTCGGAAGCCTCTTTCAGCCGCTGCAGGGCCATCCGATCCCCTCGCAGGTCGATCCCCTGCTCTTTGCGGAATTCGTCGGCGACCCAGTTTATGATGCGTTGGTCAAAGTCATCCCCGCCCAGAAAGGTGTCGCCATTGGTCGAAAGCACCTCGAATACCTCGTCGCCTACATCGAGGATGCTGATGTCAAAGGTACCGCCACCCAGGTCATACACGGCGACTCTCTGATCGACGCCTTTGCCCAGCCCGTAGGCCAAGGAGGAAGCGGTGGGCTCGTTGATGATGCGCAGTACATTCAACCCAGCGATTTTGCCTGCATCCTTGGTTGCCTGGCGCTGGCTGTCGTTAAAATAGGCCGGTACAGTAATGACTGCATCCACCACCGACTGACCCAGGTATGCCTCTGCATCCTGCTTGATCTTTTGCAGGATCATGGCCGAGATCTCGGGCGGCGAATAGTCCTTGCCTCCCATCTCCACCCAGGCATCACCGTTGGGCTGATCGCTGATCGTGTAGGGCAATATCTCACGTGCCTTGGCGACCTCAGGCTCGCTGTATTTCCGCCCCATCAGCCGCTTGATAGAAGAAATGGTGTTCTCGGGATTGGTGATGGCCTGCCGCCGGGCAACCTGCCCGACCATCCGCTCGCCGGTTTTGGGATTGACCGCTACCACCGAAGGGAACAGGCGCCCCCCCTCCGAGCTGGGGATGATGGTTGGTTCGCCGCCTTCCATGACAGCGCACACAGAGTTGGTTGTACCCAGGTCAATGCCGATAGTTTTTGCCATGATTCTACTCCTTGGTTCTGTCCCAGACCCTCAGGGTCTTTGGTTGTAGTGCGTAGCCTTGCTAGCACTGAACGGGTTTTGTATTTCCATGTAGCTGGCTTTTTTCAGAGATCCCAAGGGTTCTCCAGTACGAACTAGGCCTGCTCCTCATTCTCAGATTCGGGGTCGGGCGGTGCTCCAGCCGAGACGCGGACCACGCTGGGGCGCAGCACACGATCTCCCATCCTGTAACCTTTTTGCAGTTCGGCGATGACCTGTCCTTCCGGCACGGTTTCTGACGGCTCGTGTGTGAGAGCCTCGTGCAAAAAGGGATCAAATTCCTGGCCTACCGCCTCGATGGCCGTCGCACCAGATTGCGCCAGCAGTCGCTCCAGGTTGCGCTGGATCAGCACAATCCCCTCGGTCCAGGTTAGATCCGAAAGGTGCTCAGGCATTGTCTCAAGCGCTCGCTCGAAATCATCTACGATAGGCAGTACCTGGGTCAGTGCATCGCCCTTGGCATTGGCATAAGTCTGCTCTCGCTCGCGCTGGAACCGCTTGCGGGCATTGGAAAGCTCAGCCCTGGCGCGCTGCCAACCATCCAGATATTCGGCCTCTTGAGCTTTGACTTCCGCCAGCTCCTGGCGGAGGGCAGCCACCTCATCAGTTTCCGTTTCCCCGGTGGGGGATTCCTCACCCTCTCCTGCAGGTTGCTCGACCTGATCCTCTTCAAGCCCCTGTCCTGAGGCATCCCCTGAGCCAGCCGAGGGGCCCGTCGAAGGATCCGGTTCCCCTTGGCTCTGCTCTTCTATCGTTTCAGCCACTTCTTGCTCTTTGCTAGACATGTTGTTCCTCATTCGCTCGCGGTTCTTCGATCCCGCCGTATAGTTCGCGGAATAGATCGCTCATCAGCCTGGCCATGTAGCGTACCGTCGAGATGGCCCGGCTATATGGCATTCGCATCGGCCCCATTACCCCCAGCGCGCCAATGGCCTCGCCGCTGACGCCATAGGGAGAAACCACCAGGCTGCATTCACTCAGCTCATTCCAACGTCCCTCGCCACCGATGACCACCTGAACGCCGCCAACTTCCAGCATGTCGGTTAGCAGATCCTCCATGAGCGTTCGATCTTCAAACAGGTGGACGATACCCCTGGCGCTCTCGGGTACGGAGAACTCGGGCTGGTGCAAGATGTTGCTCAGCCCATCCCGGTATAGGTGGAGACCCGCCTGATCATCCACTCGTGTCATTACCTGTACTACGACATCCAAAACCTGCTGCTCAAAGGCGCCCAATTGCCTGCGGCAGGCGATCACGCGTTGGACGGATGCCCCCACACACAGGTCATTCAATCGGTTAGCGATCTGGGTCAGCGCGTCCTGGTCGACCGGCTCGTCCAGAGACAGCATCTGCTGGCGTACGATGCCACCCTCCAGCACGGCGATGAGCATGCCCATGGTATCATGGATGGAAATCAACTGCAAGTGCCTGAGACGACACCCTTCGGTCTTGAGGCTGGTCACGACGGAGGCGGATTGGGCGGTGCGGGCCAGGACCGAGGCCGCTAGCCTCATCCACTGTTCCAGATCGACCCCCACCTGGTGAAACTGGTGGCGTATGGTTCTTTGCTCGTCCAGCGACAGTTGCGACTCGCGCATCAGGCGTTCCACAAAGTAGCGGTAGCCCTGCTCCGTGGGTACACGCCCCGCCGAGGTATGTGGCTGAATCACATAGCCGGATTCTTCCAGGACGACCATCTCGTTGCGGATAGTAGCCGAGCTGACTCCCAGGCCATAGCTTTCAATGGTCTTGGAGCCAACCGGCTGCGCGGCCGAGACATACTCCCGGATCACGAGAGCCAGGATCAACTGTTGACGTGGCGTAATCTCCATCTTTTCCCCGAATCATCTATGACGGCACAAACACAAACCTATTTGAATAGATCGTTAGCACTCAAGTGTAGAGAGTGCTAACGATCTCCTGTCCAGATAGTACCACGAACCACACTTGCTGTCAAGAAGTGGAGCGCACAAGTCTAGGAGAATCGAGTTTGACTGGAGACAGGCTCCCTGCCCGGGGGCGTCCCGGGCAGCCAGGCATGGCTCTGGATCGTGGAGCGAGTGGAACGCCCTCAAGACAAGGGCTGGAGATCCTTCGACTAGGTGCTCAGTATGCGTGGCGGTCGCCAAAGATGGCAAAAAAGGTGCGGAGCATGATCCGAAAGTCAAGCCAAAGAGACCAGTTCTCGATGTACCATAGGTCGTACTTTGTTCGTTCGGCGATAGAAGTATCACCACGCAGACCATTCACCTGGGCCCAGCCTGTCAGGCCCGCCTTTTCCCGGTGGCGGTCCATGTAGCGGGGGATGCTGCGCCGGAACTGCTCGACGTACACCGGACGTTCCGGGCGTGGCCCAACCAGGCTCATCTCACCCAAGAATACGTTGATGAGCTGGGGTAGCTCATCGATGGAGAACCTCCGGATCAAACTGCCCAGGCGAGTAACCCGTGGATCACCCTCCGTCGTCCAGCCTGGCCCATCCTTCTCAGCGTCTGTGCGCATGGACCGGAACTTGAGGCACCAGAACGGCCGGGCATCCAGCCCCATCCGCTCTTGGGCATAGAACACCGATCCGGGTGAATCGAGTTTGATGGCGGCGGCAACCAGCATCAAGATGGGCGAGAGGAACACCAGCGCCAGGGCGCTACCCACCAGGTCGACCGAGCGCTTGAGGGTCAGCTTCCAGCCCCGCAGGGCCACGTCGCGCACGCTGAGCAGGGGCAAGCCTCCCAGGTCGCCGATGCTCAGCTCCGTGGCGATGATTTGGAACAGATCGGGGAAGATCTTAACGCCGACCTGTCCTTGCTCGCAGCGTGAGATAATGGCCAGCGCTTCCTGGTGCGTCAGCTCTGAACGGCCAATGATCACTTCTTCGACTTGGTGTTCCGTGATCAGGTCGGGCAGATCGTCTACCCCGCCTAGCACCGGAATTCCCATGATCTGCTGGCCGGGCGCCGTTTCTCCGTCAACAAAACCGACGACGCGGTAGCCCAGGCGAGGTGACTGCCTGACCTTTTGCAGGATCATCCGGCCTACATCTCCCGTGCCGACGATGAGCAGCCGGTCAGCCCATACACCCCGTTTCCGGAGCCAATTGCGCAGCCATGCCAGCGCGGAGCGGCCAACGGTTACCAGCATAACTGTCAGCACCCAGGCATAGATGACCATCACCCGGGGAAAATCTACCTGCAGCCTGCTGTTTTTGAATAGGAAGGTGGTAACGGCGATGGTAAAGATGGTGCCAATGGAGGTGGCGGCAAAAATCCGGTAGAACTCGTCCAGACGGGGCATGGTGCGCTTGATATCGTACAGCCGCGAGAAGAAATAGACGGTCAGCATCGTGACCACCTGTACGACCATCATCACCAGGTAGTCATGGTAGGGGCCGATGTTGACCGGTGGGGGTACGGCCACCACACGACGCAGCCCATAGGCCAGGTAGAAAGCCACGGCGACCATCGCCACGTCATTGATGACCAACAGTACGGTATACAGTGCATCGGTCTTGCGCCTCATGGCCCCGACTCCTTGCTCTGGACCGGTACCGCCGAAGCGACCCCCCGCTGCTCGGCCGGCCGCAATCGGTCTTGCAGCACCGCCCGGCCGCCCAACAGAGCGACCGCGGCGTAGATAAGCCAATTCAACAGGAAAAAGGTCTGGTCCTTAAAGTGTTTGTCGTGGAACAAGCGCATCGTCTCATAAAACTGTATGTTGGCAAAATGGCTCCGCTGTTTGCTCGACTGGCCCTTGTAGTGGAGCACCGTCACCTCTGCATTGTACCACACCTGCCAATCCCGCTGCTTGATGCGGTAGCAGAGGTCCAGGTCTTCGGCGTACATAAAGAACTGCTCGTCCAGCAGGCCAACCTGTTCCAGCACCTCCCCCCGCATGAGCATAAAGGCCCCGACTACCGAATCCACTTCCGTGGTGACGTCGGGCGGCAGATAGGTGAGGTTGTAGCGCCCAAAGCGCTTGCTGCCGGGGAAGAGCCGGCTCAAGCCGGACATGCGGTAGGCGGCTACTTGTGGCGTCGGAAAACTGCGCCGGCATGCCTTGTCCAGGCTGCCATCCTCCCGGACCAACCGCGGACCGGCCACACCGGCCTGAGGATGCTCCTCCATAAAGGCCAGCATGTCCGCCAGCGCCGAGGGTGGCAGAACCGTATCCGGGTTCAGCAGCATGGCGTATAGGGGCCGGTCGGGATCGGCAGCGCCTCCGTCGTCGGAGAAACCAAAGGCCCTCAGCCCCAGGTTGTTGCCGGCGGCGTAGCCGCGGTTCTCGGTGCGGATAAGCCGCACCTGGGGGTACTCGGCCGCGACCATGTCGGGGCTGCCATCGTCAGAGCCGTTGTCGACGACGCACACCGAAAAGGTAAACTCGCCCCGGCTGTCATACACAGAGGCCAGGCAGTCCCGCAACAAGTCGCGGACGTTATAGTTTACGATGACGACTCCCAGATCGAGGTTCATCTCAGCGTAATTGATCGTACACCTCACGCCGGTGCCTGACACTGTATAGCGTCAGAATCTGAGCCTCGTTGTCGATCCAAAGTATCACTCGATAGTCTCCTACCCTGTACTTGTGCAACCCCTTCAGACCATCGGGAAGATGACTGAGTGGAAAGCGCAGAGCCTCCGGGTTGTCGGCCAACCACTCAACCTTGCGCACCACCCGTCGTGCAACAGGGAGGTCAAGGTTCCCGAGATCTTCCTCGAACTCGGGGGTAGTTTCTACTCGATACATAGCTCCTGCTTCAGGTCATCCAGAGTTCGAGTCTCACCCTCAGCGTGGTGAGCACGAGCCCGATGCATCCGTGCCAGAAAATCGGTATCTTGAGAGATCAAGTAGTCTTCCAGTTCGTCTTGAAACTCCTCAAAGACTTGCACTGCCTCCGACATCCTTTGGAGCAGAGAGACCGGGACGGATATCGTATCAGCAGTCGCATCCTCTTTTGGACGCTGAAGTGCAGCGGATGTTTGACTCATTAGCTATTACCTCCCAAAAATATCACCCCTCGCTCACCAGCGCAATTGGCTTGAGCATTCTTCAATCAGATCCAAGCTGCGAGAGCAATTCATGCCAGGATGTTCCGCGCAATCACCACCCGCTGGATCTCGCTGGTGCCCTCATAGATCTCGGTGATCTTGGCGTCGCGGAAATGGCGCTCCACCGGGTATTCTTTGCTGTAGCCGTTGCCGCCATAGATCTGGACCGCCTTGGTCGTGACCCACATGGCCGTTTCCGAGGCGTAGAGCTTGGCCATGGCCGCCGGCAGCGTGTAGCGAGCCCCGGCTGCCTTGGCCTCCTCCTTGGCCAGGGCCGCCTGGTAGGTCAGCAGCTGGGCGGCCACGAGGCGCGTTTTCATATCGGCCAGCATCCACTGGATGCCTTGAAACTGGGCGATGGGCTGCCCGAATTGCTCCCGCTCTTTGGCATAGTCACGGGCCGCCTCATAGGCCGCCTCGGCGATGCCCACCGCCTGAGCCGCGATGCCGATCCGGCCCGCATCCAGAATCGCCAGGCCGATCTTAAAGCCCGCGCCCTCGTCGCCCAACCGGTGCCAGGCGGGCAGGCGGTAGTTCTCGAAAACCAGCTCTGAAGTATGAGACGCCCGGATACCCAGCTTGGGTTCCACTTTTCCGGGGGAAAAGCCCGGAAAGCGTCGTATCCACGACAAAGGCCGAGATGCCCCGGTGGCCCAGGCTCCGGTCAGTCATGGCAAACAAAATCACATAGTCCGCGTTGGGGCCGCTGGTCACCCAGGCCTTCAGGCCGTTGATTACGTACTCGTCCGCCTCCGGGTCGTATTCGGCGGTGCAGCTCATGTTCGCCGGGTCGGAGCCGGCCTGGGCCTCGGTCAGCGAATAGGCGCCAAGCTTTTCCCCGCTGGCCAGGGGCCGCAGGAATTCTTCCTTCTGCCTCTCGGTGCCAAAGACATAGAGCCCGTGACAGACCAGCGAGTTGTTGACCGACATGATGACGCCATGGGAAGCACAGGCTTTGGAGATCTCGATCATGGACAGCACGTAGCTCAGGGTGTCCAGGCCAGTACCGTCATACTCCTCCGGGATCTCGATGCCCATGAACCCCAGATCGCCCATCTTTTGGACCGTCTCGACCGGAAAGCGGCCCTCCTCATCGATCTCGGCAGCGATGGGCGCAATCTCTTTCTGGGCAAAGTCCCGCGCCATGTCCTGGATCATCCGGTGTTCTTCGGTCAGCTTTAGGTCCATGCAGACCTCCTCAGTTTCGTCGCCAGGGAAAAGCCCTCTCGGCCAACGGGTTCCGCTGCCCAATTATACTACAGAACTGTTCCAGGGAAAAGCATCGTGGACTGCCCGGACGAGCACGAATTTCCGGCCGGGATCCGATGGGGGGCTGCGCTTGTTAGGAATCTGCAGGAGGAATTCGAACCGCGACTCTAGTACCCTGGCGATGCCGCAGCCAGACCTTGTCCGGTAGTTCTGTTTATGGTATAATAGTCCGTGACCGGACCATGGAACTATGCCCTGCATCGAAGGCTTTCCCCAAAGATCCCACCAGGGCAGATATCAAGCGCCGCAGTAACGGGCCGGACCTGGCCCCCTGGTGGAGTGCCGTCGTAGTCCCATCGTAGCACGCCTTCTCTATGCTCACGCAGCACAAGGAGGTTGAGGTTGGCTCCAGTCTTGCACATTCGCCTGCTGGGGGATTGCTACCTCTGCTATGACGGTGCGTCGACCTCTGGTGTGCCTGAGGCCGGTGTGCCCGTAGTGGACATCAATACCCCTCGCCTGCAATCGCTGCTGGCTTATCTCCTTCTGCACCGAGAGGCTCCCCAATCCCGGTCGCACGTGGCCTTTCAGTTCTGGCCCGATTCGACCGAAGCCCAGGCCCACAGCAACCTGCGCACGCTGCTGCACCGCTTGCGCCGGGCGCTGCCCGACGCGGACCAATTCATATCGGTCGAGGGGCAGACGGTTCAGTGGCAACAGGATGCGCCTTATTCCCTCGATGTAGCCAGCTTTGACCAGGCTCTGACCCAAGCAGGTCTGGTGGGGGAAAGGGCGAAAGCGCGGCCTTTGCTGGAACAGGCCATCGAGCTGTATGGGGGAGACCTATTGCCCAGTTGCTACGACGACTGGATCCTGCCCGAACGGGAGCGGCTGAACCAGGCCTACCTCAGGTCCATAGGGAAATTGATCCAGGTGCTGGAAGCCGGGAGGGAATATGACCAGGCCATCCGCTATGCCCAGCGCTTGCTGCGGCACGACCCCCTGCACGAGGCGGCCTACCGCCGGCTGATGCGGCTGCGGGCCTTGAGCGGCGACCGGGCCGGGGCACTGCGCGTCTATCACACTTGCGCCACGACGTTGCAGCAGGAGCTGGGGGTGGGGCCGAGCCCCGCCACCCAGCGGGCCTACGAGGACCTGCTGCAGGCCGAGACCCAGCCAGATCTTGCCAGCCGGTCCGTACCCGGCGTCTCGCCGCTGGTCGGGCGGGAGGAGGAATGGGCCCAGTTGCAGACCGCCTGGCGCCGGTCCTCCCGCGGACCGCGTTTTGCCCTGCTGCAGGGCGAGGCAGGCATCGGCAAGACGCGGTTGGTGGAGGAGCTGCTGCACTGGGCAGAGCGGCAGGGGATCGCCAGCGCCTATGCCCACTGCTATGCCGCCGGGGGCGAGTCGGCTTACGCGCCGGTGATGGCCCTGCTGCGTGCTCGTCCCTTGCCAGCCCTGGACGATGTGTGGCTCAGCGAGGTAGCCCGCCTGCTGCCGGAGGTACGGGCCGAGAGACCGGATCTGGCCCCTGCCCGGCCGATGACTGAACCCTGGCAACGACAGCATCTTCTCGAGGCCCTGGCCCGGGCTGCGCTGGGCGAGGGCCAGCCGCTGCTGCTGGTCATCGACGACCTGCACTGGTGCGACCGGGAGACGCTGGACTGGCTGCACTACCTGCTGCGTTTCGACCTGGGGGCGCGGCTGCTGGTGGTGGGTACCTGCCGGCCGGAGGAACTGGACGGAACCTGTTCCTTTGCCACGACGCTGCCCATGCTGCACCACGACGTGCGGCTGACCGAGATCGAGCTGGGTCCACTGGACGAAACCGAAACCATCTCGCTGGCCGTTAACGTAGCTGGCAAGCGACTTGAACCAGGGATGTTCGACACGCTCTATCGCGAGACCGAGGGCAATCCTCTTTTTGTGGTCGAGATGGTGCGGGTTGGCATGGACCATGGGGGTGGGCGTTGGACACAGGTGACGGCTGCGATCAGTCCGGCGCCCAACCTGCAGCTCCCCGCCAGCAAGTCCTTCCCCCACGGGTACAGGCGGTGTTGGCCGCTCGGATGAACCAACTTTCGCCGCCAGCCCGGGAGATAGTCGGGCTGGCGGCCACCATTGGCCGAGCCTTCACCTTCCCCGTGCTGCGGCAGGCTGGAGACAGTGACGAGGATGACCTGGTGCGCGGGCTGGATGAGCTGTGGCAGCGGCGCATCGTGCGCGAGCGGGGCGTCGACGCCTACGACTTTAGCCACGACAAGCTGAGGGAAGCGGCCTACGGCGCCCTGAGCCCAGCGCGCCGTGGGCTATTGCACCACCGTGTGGCCCAAGCCCTGGAGACGGTTCACGCGCCGGCGCTAGACCGGGTCAGCGGCCAGATTGCAGCCCACTATGAACGCGCCGGTCGGCCGCAGCAGGCGGTTCCCTACTACCTGCAAGCTGGCGAGGCAGCCTCTCGGATCTATGCCAACGATGAAGCCGAATCCTCCTTCCGGCAAGGATTGGCCCTTCTGGAAGCGGGTCCAGAGGCTGCAGTGCGACAGGACAGGTCACAGGAGATGGCGGCCCGACTGTACGAGGGTTTGGGCCAAGTCCTGAGGTTCACCGGTCGGCATGATGAGGCCCGTGCGGCCTTTGAGGACGCTTTGGAGAGGATTGAGGTCAATAAGCGGCTGCTCCGGTCCCGCCTCCTGGTCGCCATCGGCTTCACCTGGTGGGGACAGGGCCAGTTCGACCAGGCTTTGAGCAGCTACGCCGAAGCGGAGCGCGTTCTCGGGCCAGAGTCAGCCAGACCGCAATCTTCCTGGTGGCGGCAATGGTTGGATATCCAGCATGGGCGACTTATGGTCTACTATTTCATGGGTCTGTGGCCGGAGATGGGGAAATTGGCAGCTAGGGCGCAACCGGCGGCTGAACGGTACGGAACACCTGTCCTACGGGCCTGGCTCATTCTCGCTCTGGTGGGGACCGCCATGAGACGTGACCGCTACGCGATTGCTGACGAGACGCTGGCAATGGCCCGGGCTGCCGAGGCGGCATGCCAGGAGGCAAGAAATCCTTTTCACATCGCTTTGAGCTACCTTGCGCTCGGCTGGTGTTATCTGCTACGCGGAGAGCCCCTGGAAGCGGAGAGAGAGCTGCAATCCATGCTGGCGCTGACAGAACGAACAGGGGACGTGCACAATCGCGTGTACGCCCTGGCCTGGCTGACCGTCGTACGCCATACGCGCGGCCAGGTGGACGCCGTGCGGGACTATGCCGCGCGCACGCTGGAGGCGGCCACGGCCGCCCACATGCCCGAACAGATTGCCGTCGCGCGAGCCAATCAGGCCTGGGTTGCCTGGCGCAGGAGGAACCTGGCGGAAGCAGAGGAACTGGGCCAAACAGCCCTCCGATCCTGGCAGCGCAGCCAGTGGGCCTATGCCTTCCAATGGATGGCGCTCTGGCCGCTGCTGGTCGTGGCGCTGGAGCGGGAGGCGATCCCCGAGGCCCTGGATCATGCGCGGGCGCTTCTGGACCCCCAGCAGCAACGTCTGCCTGGCGAGCTGGAAGCAGCCCTGGAAAGATCCATCCAGGTAGGCGATGAAGGCCCACCGGAAAAAGTTCGTCCTTGCCTCCAGCGAGCTATCGAATTGGCTCAAGAGCTGGGCTACCTGTAGCGCTTCAGCAACGCTTCAGGCGCTTCGTTGGATTGACACCCCAATCTTAATTCTTTCCCAGATCCGTGGCCTATGAAACGCTTCGGGAAACGGATATAAAGCGGCCACTGGTGTATACTGTCCTCAGAACGGTGGCAAAACCAACACAGGAAAGAACAAAGGAGGGTGTCAGATGTCTGAGGAACAAAAGACCGTGGCGAAAGAGGAACAAACGGTTGGTCTGGTATCCGGGACACCGGTCCAGGTACGCAAACGGCGGGCGGCGGAGCCGCCCATCCAGACGGGAGATGCGATCAAAAGTGGCTCACAGCTCTTTACGGTACGCATGTGGCCAGAGCCTATGGATGATGGCCAGGTCGAATGGCGGGGCAAGGTCGATCATGTGGCCAGCGGCGAGGGCTATGCCTTCCGCGACTGGGCCAGGTTGACAACCTGCATCGAAAAGATGCTGCAAGGGGGCTGGCGCAGGGGAGTCGGTGTGGGCTAACATGCCTGCATCACGATGAGGACAGCGGAATTGGAACGGGTATTCGAGGCAGATGGCTCCTGCCATCTGCTTCGAATACGTATGTCAACCTAAATTTGCCCCCCAGCTCTGAGTGTGATATAATAATTCGCGACCGGACCATGGAAGTCTGCCCTGCATCGTAACCCTTCCCCATAGTTCTTACCAGGGCAGATGTCAATCGACGCAGTAACGGGCCGGATCGGGCCCCCCTGCGGAGTACCATCGTAGCCTCATCGGAGCACGCCTTCTCTATGCTCACGCAGCACAAGGAGGTCTCAGTTGGCTCCTGTCTTGCACATTCGCCTGCTGGGGGATTGCTCTCTCTGTTATGATGGTGCGTCAGCCACTGACGTGCCCGTAACGGAGGTCAATACTTCCCGCCTGCGATCCTTACTTGCCTATCTCCTTCTGCACCGTCAGGCCCCCCAGCCCCGATCTCACGTGGCTTTCCAGTTCTGGCCCGATTCGACCGAATCCCAGGCCCACAGCAACCTGCGCACGCTGCTGCACCGTCTGCGCCAGGCGCTGCCCGCTGCGGACCAATTCATATCGGTCGAGGGGCAGACCCTGCAATGGCGGCGAGATGCGCCTTATACCCTGGATGTGGCCAGCTTTGAGCAGTCTATGATCAGGGCGGACCAAACCGAGCAAGCTGGCGATGGTGCAGCCGTGCGAGCAGCCCTGGAACAGGCCATCGATCTGTATGGGGGCGACCTGCTGCCCAGTTGCTACGACGACTGGATCCTGCCCGAGCGGGAGAGGCTGCACCAGGCTTACATCAGGGCTATGGATCAGTTAATTCAGGTCCTGGAGGAGGCGCGGGAATACGACCAAGCCATCCGCCATGCCCAGCGCCTAGTAGGTCATGACCCGTTACATGAGGCGGCCTACCGGCGCCTGATGCGCCTCCGGGCCTTGAACGGAGACCGGGCAGGAGCCCTGCGTATCTACCACACTTGCGCCACGACCCTGCAGCGGGAGCTTGGCGTCGAGCCAAGCCCAGCTACCCAAAGGGCCTACGAGCAGGTGCTGCGCGTGGAGCCCCGTCCCGAGCCCGTGGGGCAGGCACCCTCTGCAATCTCGCTGCTGGTAGGTCGAGAGGAGGAGTGGACCCAGTTGCAGACCACCTGGCGCCGCTCCGCCCGTGGACCGCGTTTTGCCCTGTTGCTGGGTGAAGCGGGCATCGGCAAGACGCGACTGGTGGAGGAGTTGCTGCACTGGGCAGAGCGGAGGGGGATCGCGTGCGCCTACGCCCGTTGCTACGCCGCCGAGGGCGAACTGGCCTATGCGCCAGTGACGGCGCTGCTGCAGGCCCGCCCCCTGCCGCCCCTGGAGGACGTGTGGTTGAGCGAGGTCGCCCGCCTGCTGCCCGAGGTGCTGGCCGAGCGGCCAGACCTGCCGCCGCCGCGGCCCATGACCGAAGCCTGGCAGCGCCAGCGGCTCTTTCAGGCCCTGGTCCGGGCGGTGTTGGGTAACAATTCACCACCCGAGCCCCTGTTGCTGGCTGTCGAGGACTTGCAGTGGTGCGACCGCGAAAGCCTGGACTGGCTGCACTACCTGCTGCGTTTCGATCCGCGGGCGCAGATATTGGTGATCGGCACCTGTCGCCCTGAAGAGTTGGCTGGTGGCTGTCCATTCAGCGCCGCGCTGCCTGCGCTGCACCGAGACGTGCGCCTGACGGAGATCGAACTCGGCCCGCTGGACGAAGCGCAGACGAAAACCCTGGCGGCTAACGTGGCCGGTCAGGCGCTTGACGAGGCGGTCGCCCGCCGCCTGCACCGCGAAACGGAGGGCAATCCCCTGTTCGTGGTCGAGACCCTGCGGGCCGGGTTGCCCGTACCGCAGGAAGAGTTTGAGGCTGAGGAACTGCACCTTCCGCCCCGGGTGCAGGCCGTGCTGGAGACGCGCCTGGCCCAGCTCACGCCCCCGGCCCGCGATCTGGCCGGGCTGGCGGCGACCGTCGGCCGGGCTTTTACCTTCCCTGTGCTGCGTGCTGCGGGCAACGGCGACGAGGATGCCCTGGTGTTGGGCCTGGACGAGCTGTGGCAGCGGCGCATTGTGCGCGTGCGTGCGGCCAATGCCTACGACTTTAGCCACGACAAGCTGCGCGAGGTGGCCTACGGCAGTCTGGGTCCGGTACGGCGCCAGCTCCTGCACCGGCGCGTGGCCCAGGCCCTGGAAGCCGTCCACGCGCCAGAGCTGGATGTCGTAGCGCGCAGGGTGGCGGTCCACTATGATCGGGCTGGTTTGGTGGAGCAGGCTATCCCTCGTTATGTCCAGGCCGGCCATGCGGCCAGTAGAATCTACGCCAGAGAGCAGGCCGTTGCCTCCTTCCGGCGGGGGCTGGTGTTGCTGGAAGAGGGATCTTGGGACGCGGCGCGGCAGGATTGGTACCGGGAGGTGATGGCCCAGCTTTACGAGGGCTTGGGCGATGCCCTGCAGTTCAGCCAGCCGGATGCGGCCCGGCTGGCCTACCAGAACGCTGTCCAGGAGGCACCTCGGGACGATTTACTCAAGTTGGCCCGGCTACATCGCAAGATCGGGGATACCTGGCACAGGCAGGGCGAGTTTGAAAAGAGCCTGCGAGCTTGCAGTCGAGCCGAAACCTGCCTAGGTCCAGAGCAGCCCGGGCCCTCCGCCGATTGGTGGCGGGAATGGCTGGCGCTACAGTATCGGCGGTTTCAGAGCATCTATGCCCTGGCCCGATGGCGCGAGATGGTCGAGTTGATTGAGCGGATACGGCCGGCCATAGACCAGCATGGAGCCGCGGCCGATCGTGGCTGGTTCTATACGGGCCGCACGGTGATGGCCATGCGGCGCGACCGATATGTCATCTCGGATGCAACCCTGGCCGATGCCCGGACCGGCTGGACGGAAGCCTGAAGACGGACGATCTGTCGCTCGTCGCCCAAGCTCAGTTTATCGCTGGGCTGGGTTCTGGTGCTGCGCGGCGACCTCGATGAGGCGGAGGAACCCCTGCAGGCCGCCCTGGCGCTCGAGCGATCAGATTGAGTATCCCGCTGTACGGGGCCTGGGCGCTGACCTGGTTGACCGTTCTCTATCGCAGGCGCGACCAGGTGGAGGAGACACGGCGCTACGCTCGCGCGCGGGTTGGAGGTGGCGTCAGCGGGCGGCATCCCTGAACAGGAGGCCATGGCCCAGGCCAACCTGGCCTGGATCGCCTGGCGTCTGGGGGATATTGCCGAGGCGGAGGAACTGGGGCGGGCTGCCCTGGACTTGTGGCAGCGAGGCCAGTGGGTCTACGCCTTCCATTGGACAGCGCGCCTGCCCCTCCTGGCCGTGGCGCTAGAGAAGGAGGCAGTCCCCGAGGCACTGGACCATGCGCGGGCGCTCCTGGATCCACAACAGCAGCGGTTGCCCCAGCTCTTGGAGGCTGCCCTGGAAGAAGCCATCCAGGTGGAGGATGATGGCCAACCGGAAGCTACTCGATCCCGTCTCCAGCAATCTGTCGAATTGGCCAAGGATCTTGGCTTCCTGTAGAGATTTCAGCAAACACCCTGCCTGGTAGGACGCTCATCAAAGGAGGTCGCGGTTGGCTCCCACCCTGCACGTTCAACTGTTGGGGGATTGCTGCCTCAGACGATGGCGAGGTGCCCGTAGAGGGCGTCAATACCCCCCGCCTGCAGTCGCTGCTGGCCTATCTCCTGCTGCACCGAGAGGCTCCCCAGTCCCGGTCGCCACGTGGCCTTCCAGTTCTGGCCCGACTCGACCGAGTCCCAGGCCCACAGCAACCTGCGCACGCTGCTGCACCGTCTGCGCCAGGCGCTGCCTGATGCGGACCGATTCTTATCGGTCGAGGGGCAGACGGTGCAGTGGCGGCCCAGATGCGCCCTATACCCTTGACGTGGCCGACTTTGAGCAGGCACTGACCCGAGCGGAGCAGAGTGGAGAGGAGAGAGCGGCCCTGGAAAAAGCCATCGATCGGTATGGCGGCGACCTGCTGCCCAGTTGCTACGACGACTGGATCCTGCCCGAACGGGAGCGGCTGCACCAGGCCTACATCAGGGCTATGGAACGGCTGATCCAGGTGCTGGAAGCGGAGCGGGAGTACGACCAGGCGATCCGTATGCCCAGCGCCTGCTGCGGCACGATCCATTGCACGAGGCGGCCTACCGGCGGCTGATGCGGCTGCGGGCCCTGAGCGGCGACCGGGCTGGCGCCCTGCGCGTCTATCACACCTGCGCCACGATCCTGCAGCGGGAGCTGGGCGTTGAGCCCAGCCCAGCCACCCAGCGGGCCTACGAGCGAGGTGCTGCAGGTGGAGGCCGCAGCCCGAGCCCGAGCGGCCGGGCCGCATCCCTGCGTCTCGCCTCTGGTAGGGCGGGAGGAGGAGTGGGCCGAGTTGCAGACCGCCTGGCGCCGGTCCGCCCGCGGACCGCGCTTTGCCCTGCTGCTGGGTGAGGCGGGTATCGGCAAGACGCGGCTGGTGGAGGAGATGCTGCACTGGGCGGAGCGGCAGGGGATCGCGTGCGCCTACGCCCGCTGCTACGCCGCCGAGGGCGAACTGGCCTACGCGCCGGTGATGGCATTGCTGCGTGCCCGCCCCTTGCCAGCCCTGGACGACGTCTGGCTCAGCGAAGTGGCCCGCCTGCTGCCGGAGTTGCTGGCCGAGCGACCGGACTTGCCCCCGCCCGGCCAATGACCGAGCCCTGGCAGCGCCAGCGTCTTTTCGAGGCTCTGGCTCGGGCCGTACTGGGCGACGGACAGCCCCTGCTGCTGGTCGTCGACGACCTGCACTGGTGCGACCGGGAGAGCCTGGACTGGCTGCATTTCCTGCTGCGTTTCGACCCCGGGGCGCGGTTGCTGGTGGTGGGTACCTGCCGGCCGGAGGAACTGGACGAGGACTGCCCCTTTGCCGCCGATGCTGCCCATGCTGCATCACGATGTGCGGCTGACCGAGATCGAGCTGGGCCCGTTGGATGAGCGAAGAAACAGCAACGCTGGCCTCGAACGTGGCCAGGGAGGAACTGGACCCGGCGACAGCGGCTAGATCTCTATCGGGAGACCGAGGGCAACCCCCTGTTCGTGGTGGAAACCGTACGGGCGCGCTGCGCAGTGCGGACCGGAGACTGCTGATTGGGGATGGACGAGCCGTCGAGGATAGGGGTGCCAACCCGGCCGACATCTTCGATTGAATCCCTGCCGCCCCGGGTGCAGGCCGTACTGGCGACGCGCCTGGCCCAGCTCTCGTCGCCGGCTCGCGAGCTGGCCGGGCTGGCAGCCACGATTGGCCGGGCCTTTACCTTCGATGTGCTGCGGGCAGGCCGGCGACAGGGACGAGGACGATCTGGTCCGCGGTCTGGACGAGCTGTGGCAGCGGCGTATCGTGCGCGAGCGGGGAGCCGACGCCTATGACTTTACCCACGACAAGCTGCGCGAGGCGGCCTACGATGCCCTGAGCCCAGCCCGGAGGCGGCTGTTGCACCGTCGTGTGGCCGGGGCCCTGGAGATCCGTCCATGCCTCGGAGCCGGATGCCGTTGCCCGCAGAGTGGCGGTCCACTATGACCGGGCTGGCCTGGTGGAGAAGGCGGTTCCCTGCTATCTGCGGGCCGGTGAGGCGGCCAACCGGATCTATGCCAGCGACGAGGCCGAGGCCTCCTTCCGGCGCGGGCTGGAGCTGCTGGAAGGAGGGACCATGACCCCCTTCCCAGGAGGTGTGGCGCCAGGAGATAGCAGCGGGGCTCTACGAGGGCTTGGGCGAGGTACTGAAGCTGGATCGTGTTGAAGCGGCTCGGCAAGCATACGGAACGCCCTGCGAACAGACGATCAGAACGATCGCTGGCGCGGGCACGTCTCCAGCGCAGAATTGGCTTAGCCTGGGTGGACCGGGCCAATACGACCAGGCTTGCAGGCCTTTGATCCGGCAGAAGACCTTGCTGGGTACAGAACCGTTCCAGCCCATTGCGGAGTGGTGGCGGGAATGGCTGGCTTTGCAGCGCTGGCGCCTGTTCGCGATACTATTGCTCTGGGCCGCTGGCGCGAGATGGCCCAGCTGCTGGACCGGACTGCAGCCAACCGTGGAGAAGCACGGAACGACCCGGCATCGTGGCTTCTATCTTCGCCAACAACGCATGATCATGGCCATGAGGCGCGATCGCTATGTGATCTCGGACGCGACACTGGCCGATGCCCGAGGCGTGGTTGGCGATAGCCCAGGAGGCAGGTCGATACTGGCTCTCCAATCAGGCCCATTATCTCGTGGGTTGGGTTCTGGTGCTGCGTGGCGAATTCGAGGAGGCGGAGGAGCTCCTGCAAGACCGCCCTGGCGCATAGCGGAGCAAATCGCGGAACCTGTTGGGTCCAGACCTGGGTGCTGACCTGGTTGGCCGTTCTCTGCCGCAGGCGCGACCAGGTAGAGGAGACACGGCACTACACCTCGCGAGGTCTGGAAGATGGCGCGAGGCGGTGAACCACCCTGAACAGGTGGCCATGGCCCAGGCGCATCTGGCCTGGGTCGCCTGGCGTGAAGGGAAACTGGATGAAGCGGAGGCTGGGACAGGCGGCCCTGGAATCGTGGCAGCGCGGCCAGTTTGTCTACGCCATTCACTGGACGGCCGCTCTGGCCGCTGCTGGCCATAGCGCTGGAGAGGGAACCGGGTTCCGGAGGCGCTGGACCATGCGCGGGCGATGCTGGATCCCAGCAGCAGCAGCATACCCGAAGATCTGGAAGCGCATTGGAAGAAAGCCTGTCAGGTGGGTGATGCGGGCCAACCTGAAGCCGAGGCCGAGACCCAACTCCAGCGCACTGTCGAATTGGCCAAGGATTTGGGCTTTCTGTAGACACTTGGGGCAACATTTAGCCTGTTCAATAGGCTGCAGCAGAGGAGGTGGAGTTGGCTCCCATCCTGGACGATTCGGCTGTTGGGGGATTGCTGCCTCAGCGATGGCGAGGTGCCCGTAGGGGCGTCAACACCCCCCGCCTGCAGTCGCTGCTGGCCTATCTCCTGCTGCACCGAGAGGCTTCCCAATCCCGGTCGCCACGTGGCCTTCCAGTTCTGGCCCGACTCGACCGAGTCCCAGGCGCACAGCAACCTGCGCACGCTGCTGCACCGCCTGCGCCGGGCGCTGCCCGATGCGGATGGATTCTTGTCCGTCGAGGGGCAGACGGTGCAATGGCGGCAGAATGCGCCCTATCCCCTGGACGTGGCGAGCTTTGAGCAGGCCCTGACGCGGGCAGAAGAAGCAGATCTGGCTGGAGAGGAGCGGCCCGCGAACCGCGCTC
Organism: uncultured Chloroflexia bacterium; assembly: GCA_963783445.1. Classification (GTDB taxonomy): domain Bacteria; phylum Chloroflexota; class Anaerolineae; order JAAYZQ01; family JAAYZQ01; genus CAWANP01. The sequence continues at coordinate 246,087 of CAWANP010000009.1, forward strand.
GAGCAGGCCATCGAATATTATGGGGGTGACCTGCTGCCCAGTTGCTACGACGACTGGATCCTGCCCGAGCGGGAGCGGTTGCACCAGGCCTACATCCGCGCCATGGAGCAACTGATTCAGGTCCTGGAGGAGCGGACGGGAGTACGACCAAGCCATCCGCCATGCCCAGCGCCTGCTGCGGCACGACCCGTTGCACGAGGCGGCCTACCGGCGCCTGATGCGCCTCCGGGCCTTGAGCGGCGACCGGGCCGGGGCCCTGCGCGTCTACCACACTTGCGCCACGACCCTGCAGCGGGAGCTGGGCGTCGAGCCAAGCCCAGCTACCCAACGGGCCTACGAGCAGGTGCTGCAGGTGGAGGCCGGGCCCGAACCCGAGCGGCGGATGGGTCCCTCAGTCTCGCCGCTGGTAGGGCGAAAGGACGAATGGGTCCAGTTGCAGACCGCCTGGCGCCGGTCTGCCCGCGGACCGCGCTTCGCCCTGCTGCTGGGCGAGGCGGGCATCGGCAAGACGCGGCTGGTGGAGGAGCTGCTGCACTGGGCAGAGCGGCAGGGGATCGAGTGCGCCTACGCCCGCTGCTACGCCGCCGAGGGCGAACTGGCCTACGCGCCGGTGACGGCGCTGCTACGCGCCCGCCCCTTGCCTCCCCTCGACGACGTTTGGCTCAGTGAAGTGGCCCGCTTGCTGCCCGAGGTGCTGAGCGAGCGACCGGGCCTGCCCGAACCCAGGCCCATGACCGAGAGATGGCAACGGCAGCGGCTGTTCGAGGCACTGGCCCGGGCCGCGCTGGGCGACGGCCAGCCACTGCTGCTGGTCATCGACGACCTGCACTGGTGCGACCGGGAGACGCTGGACTGGCTGCACTACCTGCTGCGCTTCGATCCTGGGGCGAGGCTGCTGGTGGTGGGCACCTGCCGCCCCGAGGAGCTGGACGAGGACTGTCCCTTCGCCAAGACGCTGCCCGTTCTGCACCGTGACGTGCGGCTGACCGAGATCAAACTGGGCCCGCTGGATGGCCAAGAGACGGCGACCCTGGCCGCGAACGTGGCCGGCAAGGAGCTTGAACCGGCGGCAGCGGTAAATCTCTACCGGGAGACGGAGGGCAATCCCCTGTTCGTGGTCGAAACGGTGCGGGCCGGCGCTGCGCAGTGAAGCGCAGAGGCTGATTGTTGGGGATGGCGAACCGGTGCCCGCGGTGCCAACTTCTACGATCGAGGCCCTGCCCCCCGGGTACAGGCGGTGTTGGCCACACGCCTGGGCCAGCTCTCGCCCGCGGCCCGCGAGCTGGCCGGGCTGGCGGCCACCATCGGCCGGGCCTTCACCTTCCCCGTGCTGCAGGCGGCGGGCAATGGTGACGAGGACGATCTGGTGCGCGGGCTGGACGAGCTTTGGCAGCGGCGCATCGTGCGCGAACGGGGCGCCGATGCCTATGACTTTTCCCACGACAAGCTGCGCGAGGCGGCCTACGCGGCCCTGAGCCCGGCGCGGCGTAGACTGCTGCACCGACAGGTGGCCCAGGCCCTGGAGACGGCACCTATGCCTCTGACCCGGATGCCGTCGCCCGGAGGCTGGCAGTCCACTATGAGCGGGCCGGCCTGCTGGAGAAGGCGGTTCCCTGCTACCTGCGGGCCGGTGAGGCCGCCAACCGGATCTATGCCAGCGACGAAGCCGAGGCCTGCTTCCGGCGCGGGCTGGCGCTACTGGAAGGGGCGTCTTGGTCCCCATCCCAGGAAGCGTGGCGCCAGGAGATGGCAGCCGGGCTCTATGAGGGCTTGGGAGACGCCCTCAGGGTAATCCGGGCTGAAGAGGCATGGCAGGCCTACCAGGACGCGCTCGAGGCGACTGGCGAGGAGGACCGGCTGGCGCAGGCCCGTCTCCAGCGCAAGATTGGCTTCAACTGGGTGGGGCAGGGGCAGTTCGACCAGGCCGTGCAGGCCTACGATCTGGCCGAAGCCATGCTTGGTGCAGAACCATTCGAGCCGATGGGCAGTTGGTGGCAAGAATGGGGAGACGTACAGGGTTTTCGGCTACACGCGTACTACTGTATGGGCCGCTGGCGCGAGATGGCCCGAGTGTTGGACAAGCTGCGGCCGACCGTGGAGCGACACGGAACAGCCCGGCTTCGTGGCTTCTATCTTAGCAACCGCGTGATAATGGCCATGAGACGGGATCGCTATTGCGATCTCCGATGAGACCCTGGCCGATGCCCGGGCTTGGCTGGCGACAACCCTGGAGGCTGGGAGATCGGTTCTGGCTCGAGTGGTGCCCACTACCAGTGGGTTGGCTTCTGTTGCTGCGTGGCGAACTTGAGGAGGCGGAGGAATACCTGCACGCGGGCCTATCCATGGTGAAGCAAACGCGGAATCTGTGGGTGGAGACCTATATCTTGACTTGGCTAGCCGTTCTCTGGCGCAAGCGCGGCCAGGTACAGGAAGCGCGCCGTTACGCCGCGCAAGGTCTGATGACGGCACAATCTGGTACACCAACTGGAACAGGTGGCTCTGGCCCGGGCCAACCTGGCCTGGGGCGCCTGGCGCGAGGGGGCTGTGACGAGGCGCAGACCTTGGCCCAGGCTGCGCTGGATTCGTGGCAGCGCAATCCCAGTTTGCCCACGCCTTCCACTGGACGGCCCGGTGGCCGTTGCTGGCCATGGCCCTGGACGAGGACAGGATCCCGGAGGCACTGGACCACACGCGGGCGATGCTGGATCCCATGCAGCAGAGGCTGCCCCAGCCCATGGAATCTGCTCTGGAAGGAGCCATCCGGCGGGCGAGGATGGCCAGCCGGAAGCAGCGCGTGCTATGCTACGGCAAGCAGTCGAATTGGCCCAGGAGTAAGGCTACCTGTAATGTTGGTAGCGGGCACGGTAGCGCCACAAAAGCGCGCCGAAGCATGTCCTGAGGAATCGAAGGGCGCGCACTACAAACGGATTCTGCTTCTTTGTCCAATCGCTGTTGTCAAAGAAGAAACTGTCTTCCGATGAACTGGAAACTGTGTAATTGCAGTCGCAAGGAGGTGATGCCTATGCTCGACGAGAGTTGACTCCCATACCCAGGGCCGGGGCGGGAGTTGGCTCGTTCTATCATACGGCCCGGCAGATCAACCGAGTAGAAAGGAGTGCAGAGTCATGGGTCGCTATCTGGTGATCTGGGAGATTCAAAACGCCAGGCTATCTGACAATCCGCAGGAGAGGGCTGCAGCCGCGAGAGCCTCGATGCAGGGCGTCCAGGCAGGCATTGACGCGGGCATGATCAAGGAGTGGGGCGCCTTTCTGGGCCTGGAAAAGGGCTTTGGCATCTACGAGGGGTCCGAGGCCGAAGTGGCTGCTTTCCTGCAACAGTTCGCGCCCTTTGCCACCGACACGGTCCACCCCTATGTCACGATCACTGAACTCAGCGCCATGCTAGACGCCATGGGGGCTTGATCGCACGCAGAGGGAACGTGTCAACAGGACTGCCAGTCCTTTGTCTGGTCAATCTCATGCTCAAGAGAGGCGGGGTTCCCTTCCCCAGGTACCGGGCGCTGTGGAAACAGGACTGGCAGTCCTTCTCTCTAGAACTGCAATCTCCCCGACCCCTTGCAGACCGGACAGTTCAGCCCGCCCAACACCTTGCCGTCGCCGCTGCAGAGCGGGCAGCCAATGCCTGATTGCTTCCCTGTACTGGCCCCCGCAGGGTTGGAAGATGAGGCAGGCGCGGCCCGTTGGGCTGTCTTGTCTTTCTCCGGCGCCGGCTTCCCAAAGAGCATCCGAACAAAGGTTACCATCGCCGTGCCCAAGATCTCGCCCAGGGTCGGGCTCCAGCGCTGGACCGTCTCAAAGAACTTGCTGCCCGTGGGCGCCAGCCGGTCCAGCTCGATCTTGAGCTGGCTGGCCGAAGGGCGTCGCCGCGGGTCAGGATCCAGGCAGCGGTTCACCAACCCGGCCATCGCCGGGCTGAGATCCGGCCGCAGCTCGGAGAGCGGCTGAAAAGTGGCAAAGGAGCGCAACAGCTCCATGTCCAGCTCCGGGAAGGCCGTAAAGCGGTCGCGGGGATCCCGCGCCGTGAGCAGGTGGTGCATGGTCGCGCCCAGGGCATAGATGTCGGACTTGGGCGATGGCTGCATCTGCCACTGCTCCAGCGGCGTGTAGCCGGGCGTGCCGGCGGCCACGGTCTTGCCCCCGGCGACCATCACCCTCGCCCCGCTGCTGACGTCGGCCCGAGCCAGGCCAAAGTCCACCAACCACACCCGCTCTTCAGGGTCAATGATGATATTGGCCGGCTTGATGTCGCGGTGGATGACCGGCTCGGGCTTGCGGCTGTGGAGGTAGGTCAGCGCGTCGACAACTTCTGACGCGCAAGCGACGACCTCTGCCTCCGAAAGGGGACGCTTGAGCCGTTCCAGCCGCCGCTCGAGGCTTTCGCCCTCGATGTACTTCATCACCAGGTACTGGTCCATGCCCTCGACGAAATAGCCATACACCTCCGGGATGCGGGGATGGCCGGGATGGTTGAGCCGGGCCAGGACCTCGGCCTCGCGCTTGAAATCCTCTTCCGCCTTGCGCCGCTCGCTCTGGGTGGCGAAAAAGGGCCGCATCTGCTTGACCACGCACAGGCGGCCAAAGAGTTCCTCATCCTTGGCCAGGTAGACGGCGCCCATGCCCCCCTGTCCCAACTGGCCCATGATCTGGTAGCGGCCGCCCTGCAGCGACTTTCCTGCGGGCAATGGCGCGGTTCCCCCAGCCTCGCTCGGAACATTTCCCCGGGGTTGTTGCTTGTTAACCGGGAGGATGGTAGTTGCTGGCCCTCTGCAGCCCGGCGGCTGCGAACCGCACGCCGCACTTGGTGCAGAATCGCGCCTTGGGATCCGCGGGCGCTCCGCACTGCGGACACTTAGCCATGGCGGTCCTCCACCCGTACCAGCACGACGGTGATATTGTCCTCGCCGCCAGCCTCGTTGGCCGCATCGATCAGCCTGCGGCAGATCTTGGACAGAGAACCGCCGGCAGTCAAAAACTCTGCCAGCCATGCTATCGGCTGAACCATGTCCCACAACCCGTCCGAACAAAGCAACAGCGCATCGCCGGGGATAAGGGCAAAAGAGGGATAGATATCCACCTCCAAGTCAGGTTTGAGGCCCAGGCAGCGGTAGAGGACGTTGCGGTGGGGATGGCTCTGAACTTCTTCCGGGGTGATCCTGCCCTGCTTGAGCAGCGCCCCTGGCACCGAGTGGTCCTCGGTCAATTGGCGCAGCTCGCCGTCGCGCCACAGGTAGGCCCGGCTGTCTCCCACGTGGGCCACGGTGGCCCGGCTGTCCTCTACGACAGCCAGCGTCAGCGTGGTCCCCATGTCCCCGGCCTCTCCCGGGTGGGTACGGGCATAGCCCAACAGCACCTGGTTGGCCCGCTCCACCGCGTGTTCCAGCAATCGGGCGCGATCGGTCTCCTCCAGGCGCACGGTGAAGCCTCTGCCCACGGCGGCCAGGGCTTCGGCATCCAGGCGCCGCGTGGCTGAGGGGTCCTGGGGGCGAAAGAGCGGCGCTAGTTCCCGCTTGAGGGTTTGAACGGTCCACTCGCTGGCCACCTCACCCGCCAGGTGGCCGCCCATGCCGTCTGCCACGACAAAGAGGCCGAGAGGCTCCTCGTCGGAAGCCTGGACGACCCGATAGTAGAAGCGATCCTCATTCAGTTCTCGCTCGCGACCAACGTCCGTCAGCCCGGCAACAGAAAGCCAAGTCATATCAGCCAAACAAACCACCCTTCACGCGGAGCCTGACCTCTACCCGCTGGTCCTGCCCGCCGTCGAGGGCGAAGGTCAGGGAGACTTGCTGTTTCCTTCCCTGGATCTTGGACATACGCCCGACCAATTCTACGCTCTGCCGGGCGCCAGGTTGCAGACCAAACTGCTCCGGCTTGACCAGCAGCCACGCCGGAGCGCCTACGACCCGGCATTGGGCCGCGGCCCGGCCGATGTTGGTCACCGTCACGGTCCTCCGGGGGGTACTCATCGATGCCCCGGGACACGCGGCCAAAGTCCACGACTACAGGTTCAACGCGGATGGCTGGCGTGGTGACGGTGATCTGCACCGACAGGACTTTGGGTATGCCCCCCGCGGGTTCCAGGGTGATGGCTGCCAGGTGGGCCTGGTTTGGGGCAAGCCCCGTGGTGTCAATCTCGACCAACACCCGGGCAGTCTGGCCCGGCGGGCAGCCGAACCTGTCGCCGCCTACCTTGAGCCAGGGCCGGTTGCTCCAAACCTCGCCGCGCAGGTAGCCTCCGCCCTGGTTGGCTATCTCGATCTGTTGCGGAATCCTCTGGCCCACGCCCACTTGGGGAAGCCGCAGGATTTCCGTACTTAGTTGCAGCACCCCCGGCGGCAGGACCGAGGGATCGAGTTGCCGGATAAAGGTGTCGAGGGCGGCATCGGGGTCCTGGGGCCACTGCAGCACCGCAGCCTCCGCTGCCCGGGCGGCCGCCGCATCGTGCAGCGTCCCGCTCAACCAACGGGCCAGCGTGCCATCCTGGAGGATGCTGGCCGCATAACGCCAGTGCCTGGCCGCCAGGGTCAGGAGGCTGCCGCGGCTGTCGGCTGCATCGCCATCGGGAAAGGTCAGGGCCCGCAGCGGGGCGTTCTGGCCTCCCAGATACCCCTCCAACCGCTGTCGGAATTGGGTCGCCGTCAGCCGCTGGTCGATCTCCTCGGCCAGCGCCCCGCGCAGGATGCCGGCCAGGGCCCGAGGCAAAGCAGGAAGCTGCGGGTACTGGAAGGGATGGTCGCGGGGGTCGTCGTCGGTGAGCAGGTGGTAGGCCGTGGCGGCCAGGGAGTAGACATCGGAGCGGGGCTCGGATTGGCCCCGGTAGAGCTCCGGCGCGGCATAGCCCACGGTGCCATAGAGGCTGTCCCTGTCGCCATCAGGCTGCCCGGCCGAGTGCAAATAGCGGGTCTTGGCGGTGCCAAAGTCCACCAGCACCGCCCGCCCGCTGTGCTCGTCGATGATGATGTTGCCCGGCTTGATGTCGTTGTGGACGACGGGCGGCTGGCGGCCGGCCAGATAGACCAGGACTTTGCAGATCTCGGTGGTATAGTACAGCACTTGCTCCGCCGGGGTAGGACCACCGGCAATGAGCTGGCCTGTGGCGCTGTCCTCGCGCGTCAGGCCCTTGCGCAGATCCGGACCTTCGATATACTCCATCACCAGGTAGTTGTGCCCGCCTTGGGAGAAAAAGGCGTACAGGTCGGGCACCCCCGGGTGTTTCAGATCGCCCAGGGTGCGGGCCTCGGCCTCGAATCGCTGGTCGGCCTTTTGTCGCGCCGCGGCGTCGGCCGGGTCGAAATAGTCAATGACCTCCTTGATCACGGCCAGTCGGTCGAAGGCTTTGGTCTGGGCCGCGAGCCACACAGCACCCATGCCCCCCTTGCCCAGCGGGCGCACGATGCGATAGCTGCCGCCGTCCAGCAACTGTCCGGGCTGGAGTGGGGCTGCGGTAACGCTCAAAGGCGTCTGGCACGAGGCGCAATAGCGGGCGCCGGGCCGGTTCACACGCCCGCAGTTTGGACAGGGGACGCTCAAGGCCGGCTCCTCCACCCCACCATCTCGATGGCTAACATAGTGCTCCTCTTTCAGGATCCCACGCACGAATTCACGCCCCATTATAGCCCGGCCCAGGCGATTTTGCAAAGCGCTCAATCGTTCCCGTTGTTCTGCCGGTCACGATGGCCGACGCTCGCCGCGCAAGAAGCCCCAACGCACGCTATCCGGATCTCAGACCCGCGACCTGATTCACGTGACGGTGATGCTCGATAACGGCATCTCGCACATTCTCAGCACAGACAGGCATTTTGACCAGGTTGACAAGGTACAACGCATCGATCCGCGTGATTTCCTGGAGGGGTGAACTGGTTCGACTGCTTTCCCAATTGTTCCCCACGACCTCAGTCCATAAAAAAACTGCGGTAGGCCTAAAAGCCTACCGCAGTCCGCTCTCCATACTTCCGGATCAGCTAAAGCGCGCCAGCAGGCCCTTCAGGGTCCAGTGCGAAACCTGGCTCTTCCTAAAGAGTGTTACCTTGCGGGCTTCTTCTGACCGTCGGGCACGTAGCTCGGTTTCTATCCTCGTTGCATCCATATACATCCAGTTAGTCATTGTGCACCTCCTCGTCTTGAACGGCGGGTATCGTCTACCCAGCCTGTGAGGCGCCCTTGCACGAAAAAAGAAGGGCACCCAATCTAAAATCGGATGACCTTCCTCCACGCCTACGGGGTTAGCTGACGGGCTCGGGCCGAAGAAGATGGCCCTGCGGCAAAGACTGCCGGTTCGCCCCCTGATTTGGGTCCCCCGCTGTATACGCATTCGGCGGTATCAACGATACGGTTGTTACAATGGTCCTTATACCATAGGTTGCAGGGCCTGTCAAATTCAGAACTGGAGTGACTGGGTTGGTACCGACAATGAGGCTAGCGTCGACGGATCTACGTCGAACATGGTCATCTACTGTGCATTCGCCTCCCGTCGAGCTTGAGCAGACCTATCTCTCGCACTTTCTTGTCAAAAAATGGCAGGAACCCCTGCTACAATTGGAGCTTGTAGAACATTTGAGCGATTTTGACGGAGTTGCCATCCCGTGCTAGAATGGGGCGATGGACGGAGGACGACGGATGACTTGCGAAGACCCAGATGGTGACAGCCGCTGTTTGTGCAGGGTGGTCACCGGCTACCGGTCGGCCTACCCTGAACCTTTTGTGGTGCAGGCTGGAGAATGCTTGACCGCCGGCGAAAGGGACAGCGAGTGGTCCGGCTGGATATGGTGCACGAATTTCGAGGGCGAGAGCCGCTGGGTACCCGAAGCCTTCGTGCGGAGGCAGGGCGAGACGTGCATCGCCCTCCGCGACTATGACGCCACCGAGCTGACCGTCCATCCTGGGCAAGAGGTCATTGCCAGTGAAGAAGCAGCCGGCTGGATCTGGTGCACCGATCAAGAGGGACAAAGCGGCTGGGTACCGGCAGACTACCTGGTCAGTGAGCCAAACGAAAAATGACGAATCACGAACCACGAATCACGCATCACGAATCCATATCCACTTTGGGCGCCTTTCTTCCCGCGGTCCAAACCTGGTTCCACGATGCCTTTGGCGAACCCACGCCGCCCCAGGCCATGGGTTGGCCGGCCATCCAGCGCGGCGAGCATACCTTGATCCTGTCGCCCACCGGGTCGGGCAAGACGATTGCCGCTTTCCTGTGGGGCATCGACCAGTTGTACCGCGAGACCTTGGAGCGCGAAGGACGCGAAACAGGCGAAAGACACGAAAGGGGCGAGGAGGGGGAAAGCGAAAAGGAAAGAGTGGCCGAAGAGTATGAGGAGGGGGTGCGGCTGCTGTACGTGTCGCCGCTGAAGGCGCTGAACAACGACGTGGAGCGCAACCTGCGCGCGCCGCTGGCCGGCATCCGCCGCGTGGCGGAGGAGCAGGGTTCGGCCCTGCCTCGCCTGTCGGTGCTGGTCCGCACCGGCGATACCCCCCAGTCGGTGCGGCGGCAGATGGTCAAGCACCCGCCCCAGGTCCTGATCACCACGCCCGAGTCGCTGTACCTGATCCTGACCAGCCCCGTGGCCCGCGAGATGTTTCGCACCGTCCGGACCCTGATCGTGGACGAGATCCACACCCTGGTCGGCAACAAGCGCGGCGTGCACCTGGCGGTCTCCCTGGAGCGCGTCGTCGAGCTGGCCGGGCACCCCATCCAGCGCATCGGCCTCTCGGCCACCCAGCGCCCGCTGGACGAAGTCGCCCGCTTCCTCGGCGGCTACGAGTCCCCGGCCGACACGGAAGGCAGTACGCAGCCCGCCAGCCTCGGGCATCGCGTCCCCCGCCCCGTCACCATCGTCGATGCCGGCATGGTCAAACCGATGGACCTGAAGGTCGTCACCGCCGTGGAGGATTTCAGCGACCTGCCCGGCGGCAGTATCTGGCCGGCCATCATGCCCCAGGTGATGGACCTCATCGAGGCCCATCGCACGACGCTCGTCTTTGCCAATAGCCGCCGCCAGGCCGAGCGCGCCGCCGACCGCCTCAACGACCTGCACCTGGCCCGCCAGGCAGGTCGGGAAGGCGGTCCGGAGGCGATGATGGAGGGCGGGGCTGTCAAGGGACTCGGCATCCAGGGCACCGGCGCACCGGGCGGGCCCTTCAAGGCCCATCATGGCAGCGTCAGCCGCGAGGCGCGCCTGCAATTGGAGCAGGCGCTAAAGGCGGGCCGGCTGCCGGGGCTGGTGGGCACCTCGTCGCTGGAGTTGGGCATCGACATCGGCGCCGTAGACCTGGTCGTGCAGCTCCAGTCGCCCAAGGGCGTGGCCCGGGGGCTGCAGCGGGTGGGGCGCTCCGGCCACCTGGTGGGCCAGACCAGCGAGGGCCGCTTTTTCCCCACCCACCGCGAGGACGTGCTGGAGACGGCGGCCATCGCCCGGGCCATGGTCCAGGGCGATGTGGAGCCGACCTACGCGCCCCAGAACAGCCTCGACGTGCTGGCCCAACAGGTCGTGGCCATGGTCAGCGTACAGGATTGGGACGCGCTGGCCCTCCTGGACATCATCCGTCGTGCCTACCCTTACCACAAGCTGACGCTCCAGCTCTACCACGCCGTCCTGGATATGCTGACGGGCCGCTACCCCAGCACTGCTTTCCGTGAGCTGCGGCCGCGTATCGCCTGGGACCGGGTCCACAACCGGCTCACTGCCCTGCCCGGCAGCCGCCTGCTGGCCATCCGCAACGGCGGCACCATCCCCGACCGGGGCAGTTTTGCCGCCTATCTACCCGACCGCAAGACGCGGTTGGGCGAGCTGGACGAGGAGTTTGTCTTTGAGACCCATCCCGGCGACGTGTTTACCCTGGGGGCCACCACCTGGCGCGTGCAGGAGGTCACCGACGACCGGGTCATCGTCACCCCAGCACCCGGCTACCTGCCGCGCATGCCCTTCTGGAAGGGGGACGCGCCGCGGCGGGACTATCACCTGGGGGTGATCTATGGCCGCTTCCGCCGCGAACTGGCCGAGCGCATAGCGCAAGGCAATGGACAGCAGGAAGACGTGGGGGCTTTTGCATCTAAACCACAACAGCGTCCAAGTCATCCTGAGCGAAGCGAAGGATTTCCCAGGGTGTTGGCGGAACAGCTTGAGCAAGGAGAGATTCCCTTTCCAAGGGACAGAGCTGCGGCAGCAAATGCCGGTGCCGAGATTGTGGACTGGCTGCAGGAGGAATACCTCCTCGATGTTCATTCAGCGCGCAACGCCGTCCGCTACGTCGCTCGCCAGATGGAGGTACTGGGTACCATCTCGTCCGACCGGACCATCATCGCCGAGATGTTCACCGATCCCCTGGGCGACCTGCGGCTGGTGATCCACTCTTGCTTTGGCGCCCGGGTGAACAGCCCCTGGGCACTGGCCCTGTCCCAGGCCTTTCGCGAGGCCATGAGCCCCCGGCCCGGAGTGCTGGGGCCCAGACCCGAGGTCATGGTCACGGACGATGGCATCCTCTTTCGCTTCCTGGAGACCGACCAGGAACCGCCCCTGAGCCTGATCCGCGAGATGGGGCCGGCCGAGGCCCGGGAGCGGCTGCTGGTCGAGCTTCCCGACTCGGCTGTGTTCGGCGCTCAGTTCCGCATGAACGCCGCCCGCGCCCTGCTACTGCCCGCCGCCAAAGGCGCCCAGAAGCGCACGCCTTTCTGGCTGCAGCGCCTGCGGGCCAAGGACCTGCTGTCGGTGGCCAAGGGCTTTGAGGATTTCCCCATCGTGGCCGAGACCTACCGCGATTGCCTGCGCGACGTGCTGGACCTGCAACACCTGGAGGAGGTACTGCGCGGCATCCAGGGCGGCGAGATCGAGGTCATCGCCAAAGAGACGCTGGTGCCCAGCCCCGTGGCCGGCAGCCTGCTCTACGACATGATCGCCAAGTACATGTACGAGTGGGACCAGCCCAAGGCCGAGCGCCAGATGCAGGCCCTCATGGTGGGCCGCGAGATGCTGGCGCAACTCCTGGATGACGCCTCCGGCGAGGGCTCCCTGCCCGACCTGCTGCGTCCAGAAGTGGTGCGCGACGTGGATGCCCGCTTGCAGTACCTGGCCGATGGCAGCCGGGCCCGCACGCCCGAGGAACTGGCCACCGTTTTTCTGGCCCTGGGCGACCTGTCAGCCGGGGAGGCCGCCGCCCGCAGCACCGGCGACGGCGTGGCCTGGGTCGAGGACCTGGCGGCCGCTGGACGCCTCCTGCCCCTGGATTTAGCCGGCGGCCGGCGCTACGCCCTGCCGGAGCAGGCGGACACCTACCGGGCAGCCTTTGGTCCCGCTTCGCCCGAAGGCATGGTTGACGAATCCCGCCGGGCCATCCTGCGCCGCGTTCTGAGCACCCACGGCCCGCTGACCCGCGACTGGCTCCTGGCCCGCTATCCCTGGCCGCCCGAGTGGCTCGACGCCGCCCTGGACGCCCTTGTCGAAAACGGCGAAGTCGTGACAGGCCAAATCGCGCCCAGAGATCCCTCCGGTTCCCAAATTGCTGAAGCAGGGGCGAACGAGGCCGAAGCAGTCCAGCCCCCAGAATACTGCGACCGCCGCAACCTGGAACGCATCCACCGCCAGACGCTGGCCCTGCTGCGTAAAGAGGTTGAGCCGGTGTCCATCTATGCCTACGCCGATTTCCTGGCCCGCTGGCAGCACCTCCATCCCGCCGAGCAGCTATCTGGGCCCGGCGCGTTGGTCCGCCTGCTGCAGCAGATGCGCGGCGTGCCCTCCCCAGGGCTCATCTGGGAGCGGGACCTGCTGCCCCTGCGCCTGGATGCCTTTGATGCCAGGGAGCTGGAGGACCTGTGCGGGCAAGGCGATGTGGTCTGGGTTAGCTCCGGAGGCAAGGACCCGCGACGGGCCCGCGTCCGTTTTCTCTTCCGTGGTGAGGGCAACCTGTTTCTGCCTGCCGAGCCGGATGAACCCGAGCTATCACCCCCCGCCGCCCAGGTGCTGGCCTTCCTCAAGTCGGAGGGCGCCTGCTTTTTTGCCGACCTGGAAGCGGGGACCGATCTGCCCGGCAACGACTTGAGCGCGGCCCTGGTTGAATTGGTCATGAATAGCCTGGTGACCAACGACTCACTCCAGGCGCTGCGGCAGGTACTGGCCTGGAGCGAACTGAGGGGCTTGCGCCCGGGCAAGCCCCTCAGTTCGCTGGATGCCGAACTGTCGGCCTGGCGCAAGACCTCGCCACCCGCTTTGGCAGCGCGCGGCCGCCCCAGCCGGGCCCAGCTACAGCGCGCCCAGCGCACCGCCGCCCAACGCGTGGAACGGGCGACGGCGCCGCGCTGGCCCGGTCGCTGGAGCTTGGTGCACCGCATCGGCGTTTGGGGCAAGGAGGCTCCCTTCGAGGAGCGGATCGAGCGCCAGGCGCGGCAGTTGCTGCAGTGCTACGGCATCGTCACCCGGCAGAGCCTGGAGGGTGACCCGGAGGGCGGCTGGGATTGGCGCGCGCTCTACCCCCAGTTCCAGTTGATGGAGATGCGGGGCGAGGTCCGGCGCGGTTACTTTGTGCAGGGCCTGCCCGGCGTGCAGTTCGCCTTACCCGAAGCTGTAGAACAGCTTCGGGCCTGGACCCGCCCCGACGCCCCCGATATCGAGGAGCCCATACTCGTCAACGCCTGCGATCCGGCCAACCTCTTTGGCCCGGCCCTGCCTGGCGAGCCGGAGGTGGAGCACGACCCGGCCCGCTTCCTGCGCATCCCGGGCAACTATTTCGTGCTGCTCCGCGGCCGGCCGGTGCTGCTGCTAGAGACCGGCGGCGAGCGACTGACGGTGCTGCCGGGCCACGCGGGCGGCGCCCTCAAGCAGGCGCTCAAGGCGGCCGTCGCGCACGCGAGCCGCTGGCAGCGGCGCCTGACCCTGAGCGAGTGGAACGGCCAGCCGATCCTGGAGAATCCCCTGGCGCCGCTGCTGGAAGAAGTGGGCTTCCGGCGCGAGGCGCTGGTCTATGTCTGGGATGGATGACGGCTGGTGGCGAAGGGGATTGGTCGTTCGCCACAGAACAGCTTGCATTTGTGCCCAGGGTATGCTATACTGCACCCAGTTCAATACATGGTGGATGTAGCTCAATGGCAGAGCACCGGTCTGTGGAACCGGATGTTGCGGGTTCAAGCCCCGTCATCCACCCCTTATTGACCACATAGGGAGAATATCCCTGGACCAGGAGGCCCGTTATTTGGGCCTCTTCTCTTTTCCCGCAGGGCTAGCCCCTACCGCTCCCAAAGGAGATTTCCAAAAGAAAGGCCGGGAGATGCGCGAATAACATCCTGCCGGCGGTCCTGCTCCAGTGACTGCAATACCATAGCACCAGACTCCCCTCAAAGCTGCCAGCCCCAGTGGAAAAAGCCTGTGCGTGCGAGTCGCTTCTGGCTTCCTGAGAAAGGACAGCCAAGGTGTGGCCTTGGGGTGGGAGGTCACTGGCGCTGACAAGTCTGTTTGCTATTACCATTCGTTTTGTGGTATACTTCCCGTGAGAGATCTGCCCAAAGCGAAGGGTATCAGCATGGAGCAAGACTCTGTGGATCAAGATATTCTGAAAAAGGTGAGAGAGGCGGCCGGAAGACGGATTCTGTTCTTGCCTCACGCACTAGGCCAGATGAATACACCTGAGCGGATGATCTCTACTCAGGAGGTTCGCCAAGTTGTCTTGCGTGGCGCGGTGATAGAGGACTAGCCAGAGGATGCACGTGGTCACAGTTGCCTGCTGCTCGGATGGGGTGACGAAAACCGGCCGATCCATGTCGTGTGTGCAGCCAAGCCTGGCTACTTGGCGATCATCACCGCCTATCTGCCTAGTCAGGCGCAGTGGGAACAGGATTGGAGAACCCGAAAGAAGAGGTGATCATGGAGTGCTTGTACTGTAGAGGCACACTAGTTCGCAGGAATGTGAGCTATACCGCCACTCGAAAGGGATACCATCTAATTCTCAATGATCTGCCCGCTTGGGTATGTGAGCAGTGTGGCGAACCCTTGTTCGGTGAGCGAACCGTCGATGCCATTCAATCTATGCTACGCGATGTGGATGGCAGGATGGAGACGATTGCCATGCCACAGGTCGTATCTTAGACATGGTGTGTATCTACCATAGAACAAGGCCCCTTTGTTCACTCTGCCTGGCCGGCCTGTGATGCGGAGTCGGCTACTCTCTAGAGAGAAAAAGAGTGGCGATCTTGTTCCCCGGTGCCCCACCTGGTAGCCACCCCATAGATGGTTAAACCCTTCAAGGCTTGCTGCGGCGGGCCTTTTTCTTTTACCGCATCTTCCCTTCAGGTTTTCCAGCGAGGATCACAAAATAGAACGGGCCGTCCAGGCGGTTGCACACCTGGGACGGCCCTACCCACCAAGCCGACAAAGTGCGATCTAGACGATTTCCAGTCCTCAAAATGGTCAATTTCGAGAATAGGCTGGCGTATGAATCTCCAGGAATGGTTCTTGAGGGGGATCGTGGAGGTTGGGCCCGCACATGCGGTTTTTACAGCTCAGGGGGCTTCTCACAGAGTGGTGAAAGGAGGAAGCCGGTGAAAAGAATGGACCCCTCTACCCAGGGTCGATCGGGTCAGGATCTGCTAGCCATATCATCTTTCGGGCTATGCTGGTCCACGGGTTTTCACCCAAATTGGTCCACCGGTTTTCACCGAAGGTGGTCCACTCACTTTCGCCCAAACTGGGCCATGATGCTGGTGAAACTCCTTCATCTCCGGCATACTTCCACTTCTGGAGACAACGGAGCCGGGAGGGAATATGCCAGGCAAGAGGAAGGAGACCATGGATATTCGAGAAATGCTGAGACATTTGCGGCGAGGACAGAGCAACCGAGCGGTAGCCAAGTCGATGGGCATGGACCGCAAGCCGGTTGTCGCCCCGGCCAGGGCGATCTAGCGTCCTACCTGGAGCGCGGGATCGCCACTACGGCGCGCTTGGTGTTCCACCCCCTCACTAATGGCGCGCCGGTGGCCCCTGGCTGCCGGCGCGCCATCACTGCTTTCTGTCGGTTTTGCGGGGGTTTCCCCACGCAATCGCGTCACGAGGAGGCAGGGATCAGCGGCCTGAATATTCCGGTTCTGGAGCGGTTTCTATCGGAGCCAACTTTAGCGCAGGACTGAGCTGCAACAGAAGAAAGAGTCCCTGCATGCCCCTAAACTCCGTATACTCGCTACAGTTCTCGTCCGTGTCACATACAATACAAGTTGTTTTCAAATTTTCATCTTCTACGCAGCATGCTGTCCAGTCTCCAAAGCTAAGGGGGAAACTGTCAGGGTTAGTTCTGCATGCAGAGATTTTTGAATTTGCCTCTGTTCGGGAGATAGGTGTTAATTTCGCCATCAGATTGCTCCTTTGTTCGATCAGATTCTTAACGTCAATTCCAGTTTCACACCCAGTATACTATCCGTGTGATGTTTTGTCAAGTTAAGATTATATAAATAGTATATAAGATGCAACGCCACATAGGCGAGTGTAGAACGTTTTCCCCATGTGACCGAAGGGCTTGGTCGTAGCAAGCAGTCGGGCGTCATTGCCTTGTTTCGGGAGCGCTTTGAAGCCGGGCAACATCGAGGCTCTTCTCTTTTCTGGATCTCTCAAACTTTCAGTCCAAGCACGGCTCCCCGATAAAGCACTTGCCCAAAATCCCAAATAAGGATACAATGGATCACGCTTGGCAGTGTTGGTGAATACTTCACAGAAGGGACAATATGGTTTACGTGCACGGAATCATGCCACAAAAGGACCGTTTTGACATAGAGGGCTGCAGTAAGACCATGAAAGCCGTGGTCACAAAGGGCAATGGCGGATATGAACAACTGGCCTACCGGGATGTCCCGGTTCCGGAACTGGCCGCCGGGCAGCTTCTTCTGCAGGTCCTCGCGGCTGGCGTCAACAATACGGAGATCAACACCCGCCTGGGTTGGTACTCGTCTGCCGTCACCGCCGGTACAGAATCGCTGACCTCTGCCGAGAAAGAAGAAGCGAAAGCAAAGACAGACGGTGGATGGAACGAGGCAACGCCTTTCCCCTTTATCCAGGGCACAGATTGTTGTGGGCGCGTTGTCGCTGCCGGCCCCGGTGTAGGCCAAAGCACCCTGGGCTTGCGCGTCTTGGTGCGGCCCTGTATTCGCCCCTTCGGATTCGAGTCCATGGAGAATATCTGGATGGCCTCTGATTTCGATGGCGCCTTCGCTCAGTTTGTAAAGATCGATGCCAGGGAGGTATTCCCCGTAGACTGCAATTGGAGCGATGCCGAATTGGGCACCATTCCCTGCGCTTATGGTACGGCGGAGAATATGCTCCACCGGGCAAAGGTGTCCCAGGGCGAGCAGGTGTTGGTTGCCGGTGCATCGGGTGGAGTCGGGTCAGCCGTGGTGCAACTGGCAAAGCGCCGGGGGGCCCTGGTAACGGCCATTGCCGGAGAACAGAAAATGGCCCAGGTGCGGTCCATTGGCGCAGATCGTGTCGTCGCTCGTGGTGACGACATTGTGGCCGCTTTGGGCGAGGAGGCGGTCGATGTGGCCGTTGACAATGTCGCCGGGCCTGCATTTCCGGCGATGTTGAAGGTGCTGAAGAGAGGGGGACGCTATGCCTCTTCAGGAGCCATCGCGGGCCCGCTCGTGACCCTGGATATGCGCGATTTCTATCTCAAAGATCTGACCTTGATCGGTTGCACCGCCTGGGATGAGCCCGTGTTCCCCAACTTGATTTCCTATATCGAGAAGGGCGAGATACGGCCGCTCCTGGCCAAAGCATTTCCGCTGGATCAGATTGTAGGGGCTCAGAAAGCGTTCACCGAGAAAAAGCACGTCGGCAAATTCGTACTGATTCCGCCGCCGTTGACCGAGTCACAATTGAGCATGTTCTCCCGTTGAGCCAGAAGGTCCATGAAGTCTTCACCTCTTCTGACTCTCACAACAGCGATATCGTCCGTCTTCGGCCGTTTGAAGTCAATCCCGTACACCGATCCGGAACTGACTCCTGAGAACTGGTGCCAGGTCCAGCCCTGTGCGACGATCAAGCTCGCCTCGAGGGAGATCCTTCTAACGCAACCGTCCTCAACCGTTCTTGTCTACTTGCTTGGAGTCCTGACGATTGGCGTCGGGCTTGGCTTCTTGTGGTTCCAGGGTGACCAATCATCTCGTTTGTGGTGGGGCATCTCGCTGCTGCTGTGGGGGATCGGTGCGCTTCTGGCCGGAACCAGCTACCAGGCCTTCGGCTACCAGATCAAGTGTGCGGGACGGGAGACATGCGCCTGGACCAGTTGGTGGGAGGTGACCTACCTGATGTTCCAGCAGGTGAGCTTGGACGCGCTGCTGGTTGCTGTCGCCCTTTCCTGCACCGAGGGAACATTGCAGAGGGTTCTACTGGGCTACGCGCTGCTCAGTGCGGTGGTGTACGTCCTCCTCACCTTCATCGGGGCGATCATTCCGGTGAAAACCCTGATCACCTTCGAGTTGATGGTCTGGGTCTCAACGCCGATCTTTCTCATCATCCTGATTATCAACGGTTGGCGATACTACATGTACAGTACCCCCCTGGATCTGGCGCTATTGGGTGCTTGGCTATGGCTGCTTTGCACCATGGCGGCCTATTGGCTCTACGACCATCTTGATATCACGCGAAGCTGTGGGCGAAAGGTAAAGGGATCTGGTTCTCCCAAAATGACGTGCTACACATCGGCCTCATTCTTTGGATGATCTACATTGCAGCGGTCGTGGCCAATCGTGTCCATGATTATGTTGTGCCCGTGTAGCCGATTCTGCGCGTTCTACCCAATTGAGCAAAGAGAACCGCGTTCCTTGGTAACTGGGGACCCGAGTCCCGTCATCCACGCGGTCACGGCCTTCCTTTCAGGTTTCTTTTCTGGAGGTTCTTATGGCAAAGCGATGGCGTCTTGTTGTCTGGCTTGTGGCGGTATTGGCCGTAACCTCATGCGGCTACGGACGGTTGGGCACACCCGTATCTGTGCCACGGGAAAAAACAGTCACTTTGGCCTGGGGCGACCTGAAAATCCGAAACTGCTATTATGTGCGGGAATATCTGGTTCGCGATGATGAAAAAAAGAACGCCCCTGAGGAGTGGTACAACCACCTGTCAATCACGGTGAATGGCAAAGAGATGGAGATTGAGAAACCTGTGGGTATGGGCGTCATCACCGTCGATGGCTACGAGATCACCATCCTGGAGATGGAGCCTGAGCGCGAGATCAAGTGTACGGTCATTGTTGAGCGCATCAAGTAGTGCGGGTTTCGATCCGGGTGGCGCACGCGCCACCAGTGCCTGGCCTCTGCCACCATCCACGGCGACAGGAAGCCGCGCTAGCTCAGCTTCTCCCACTGGCTCAAGTCCGGTGGCTAGATGGCCGTAAGGGCCCGGGTCGGTGGAAGTTGTTGGCGTAACTGGCTCCTCGTTTCTCAAAAGGTCTACGTACCAGCACGGAACGGACTCGCCGGCGACCAAGAACACCCGAGTTTGCGTAAATGGATCATCTGATGTAACATTTGAAAGTGAACACTGGATGGCCCATGAGGTGTGTGAAAGGAGGCCCCCATGACCGAGCGAGAGCAGCTAGAACAAGCCATCACCCAGTTGGAGGCACAACGCGCTGCCTTGGGCGATGATGTTGTCGATGTATCCATTGTTGCCTTGCGCGCAAAGCTCGCTGCCCTGGAGCCGATGCCCCCCAAAAAACAGCGCAAGCAGGCCACCATTCTCTTTGCCGATGTCTCGGGCTTTACGGCCATGTCCGAGACGCTGGACGCCGAGGAAGTGAGCGACATGATGAACGCGCTCTGGCAGCGATGGGATGCGGCCATCGTCGAGCACGGCGGCGTGATCGACAAGCACATGGGAGACGGCTTGATGGCGCTGTGGGGGGCGCTGGAGGCCCGCGAGGATGACCCCGAACAGGCCATCCGCGCCGCGCTTGCCATGCAGTCGGAACTGGCGGCCTTTTGCGCTGAGCGGCAGGTGGAGCTGGCGATACGAGCCGGGCTCAACACCGGCCCGGTGCTGTTGGGCGATGTGGGCACCATGGGCGAGCTCTCGGCCATCGGCGACGCGGTCAACCTGGCCAGCCGATTGGAAGGGGCAGCCCCTACCGGCGGGGTACTGATCTCCCACGACACCTACCGCCATGTGCGCGGGGTGTTCGACGTGCTGGAACAAGAACCGCTCCAGGTCAAGGGCAAGGCCAGGCCGGTGCATACCTACCTCGTCCAGTACGCCAAGCCGCGTGCCTTCCGCATGTTGACGCGAGGTGTGGCGGGCGTCGAGACGCGCATGGTCGGTCGCGACGCAGAACTGCTTATGCTACAGAACATGTTCCGCGACGCGACAGAGGATGCCGAGGTCCAGGTCGTGACCGTCGTGGGTGACGCCGGGGTGGGCAAGAGCCGGCTGTTGTACGAGTTCGAAAAGTGGATCGAACTGCTGCCGGAGCGAATCCGATATTTCCAGGCTCGTGCCACGCCAGAGACGGAGGCGATGCCCTACGGCCTCATCCGCCGCATGTTCGCCCTCCGTTTCGAGATCCTGGAGAGCGACAGCGCGGCGGAGGTGCGGGAAAAGTTTCGAGCCGGGATGGCTGCTATTCTCAATTCTGACCAGGCGGACCTGGTAGGGCAGTTGATCGGTCTTGATTTCTCCGCCAGCCAGGCGGTCCAGGCCCGGTTGGGCAGCGAGTCTTTCGGGGAGCTGGCGACAGCCCATCTGACCGAGTATCTGCAGACCATAGCCAGCCAACCAACGGTGATCTTTTTAGAGGATATCCACTGGGCAGACGACAGCTCCCTCGACCTGCTCGACCACCTGGTGGCAAAGGTCCCCGATACGCGGCTGCTGGTGGTCTGTCTGGCGCGCCCGCCACTGTTTGAGCGCCGTCCCAGTTGGGGCGAAGGACAGGAGATCCACACCCAGATCAATCTCAAACCCCTCTCGCGGCGGGCCAGCCGGGCCCTGGTGGGCGAGATCCTGCAAAAAGCGGGAGGCGTCCCCGGTGAACTGCGCGATTTGATCGTTGAGGGGGCCGAAGGCAACCCTTTCTACGTCGAAGAGTTGATCAAGATGTTGATTGAGGACGGCGTGATCGTGCTCGGGGAGGATCACTGGCAGGTCGAGTTGGAGCGGCTGGCAAAGGTGCACGTGCCGCCGACGCTGACCGGGGTGCTGCAGGCCCGGTTGGACAGCCTGCCACCCGAGGAAAAAAAGCTTCTGCAACAAGCCTCGGTGGTGGGGCGGCTGTTCTGGGACACGGCGGTGGGTGAATTAGAGGCCAAGGAGGGAAGCGGACTCGACGAGGAGGAGATTGCCTCGCTTCTGGAGGCTGTCCGTGATCGGGAGTTGGTCTTTCGACGGGAGCGTTCTGCCTTTGCTGGTGCGGAGGAGTACATCTTTAAGCATGCTTTGCTGCGGGATGTGACCTACGAGACGGTGCTGCTGAATCTGCGCCGGGTGTACCACGGGCAGGTAGCACGCTGGCTAGAAGTTGCTGCCGGGAAGCGAATCGGGGAATACCTGGGGCTGATCGCCGGGCATTACGAGTTGGCAGGAGAGGGGGAAAAGGCGGTAGAGTACCTGCTGCACGCCGGCGACCAGGCCCGTCTGGCCTATGCCTGCCAAGAGGCGAGCGGCTACTACCACCGGGCGCTTCCATTGCTTGAGGAACAGGGAAAGCTGGATCAGATGGCGCGGACGTTGATGAAACTGGGCTTGACCTACGACCTGTCCTTTGACTTCCAGGAGTCACGCCAGGCCTACGAGCGGGGCTTTGCCCTGTGGCGGCGGGCGGGGGATGCACAGTGGGAAGATCTGTCGCCTGCGCCTCATCCCTTGCGGCTCAACACGACCAATCCGACGACCCTGGACCCGACGATGGCCGAGGACTCGAGATCGAGCACAAAGATCTCGGAACTCTTTCAGCGGGCTGGTGGAGCAGAGGCTAGACCTGGAGGTCGTGCCCGACGTGGCCCAGAGCTGGGAGGTTCTGGAAGGCGGGAAAAAGTACCTCTTTCATCTGCGGGAGGATGTGCTCTGGAGCGACGGCCGGCCGGTTACGGCCGGGGACTTTGAGTATGCCTGGAAACGTGTGCTGGACCCAGTCCTTGGCATGCCCCTTGCCAGCTTTCTGGACGATATTAAGGGAGCCAGAGCTTTTCGTCAGGGCGAGGTGTCTGACCCAGACAGTGTGGGGGTAAAGGCGCTGGACGAGGTCACTTTGGTTGTCGATCTGGAAGGTCCAACAGGCTATTTCCTCCACCTGTTGGCCAATACCCTGGCTTTCCCAGTACCCCGGCACGTAGTGGAACTGCACGGCGAGGCCTGGGCAGAGCCGGAGAACATTGTCACCTGTGGCCCCTTCAGACTGGAGGCCTGGCAGCCGGGAGAGCGAATGACCCTGGCGCGCAACCCCGACTACCCTGGCCGGTTCAGAGGTAACCTAGAGTGTGTCGAGTTGCTCCTATCTGATCTTGAACCGGCCGTCAGCTTGGAAATGTACAAGGGGAATCGGTTGGACGTGATGGACGTCACGGCATTTAAAGTGGACCGTATGCGACAGAGGTACGCCGGAGAATACCGCCGGTTCCCGCACCTCGTGACCGCGTACCTGCAATTCGACATCAGCCGGCCACCATTCGACGACCTGCGAGTGCGGCAGGCTTTTGTTCTGGCCACAGACAGGGAGGCCCTGGTCAAGACCACCAGACCCGACTGCTTTCCCGCCACGGGAGGGTTCGTGCCACCGGGCATGCCAGGCCACTTGCCGGGAATCGGCCTTCCGTACGATCCCCAGCGGGCGCGCCAACTCTTGACCGAAGCTGGCTACCCCGGTGGCCAGGGCTTCCCAGTTGTGGAGTGTTGTGCCCGTACCGATCAGGCTGACCTGGGAGAGAACCTACAGGCCCAATGGCAGGAGAATCTGGGAGTCAGGATCGGGCAGGAGACAGTAGAGTGGCAGGCGATCCTTGCCCGACTGGGTGAACACGTGCCGCATCTCCTTATCATGGGCTGGATGGCCGACTATCCCGATCCTGACAACTTTTTGAGGGCGCGAATCGATCATATTCAGCAGCAAAGTGGGTGGCGGAATGAGCGTTACGATAGCCTGGTAAAGCAAGCCCAGCGCAGCCTGGACCAGGGAGAGAGGATCAAGTTGTACGGGGAATCGGAGCAAATCCTGGTGGAGGAAGCGCCGATCATGCCCATCTTCCATAGGTCAGTTCGACTGCTGGTAAAACCCTGGGTTACGAGGTTTCCCACGACGGGGCTGAGAGAGTGGTTCTTGAAGGATGTCATCATCAAGCCACATTACCCTCCGGACCCCACGTGATAAGGATGAGGACTCGCCTCGAAGAGTGGCAGGCGTACCGTTAGCGTAGAGCCCCGGTTCTCCTCGCTGGCCAGTTCCAATTCGCCGTCGAACCGTTCCACAAGCTCTTTTACCCCGGCGAGACCTACCCCCGTGCCAGGGATCTGACTGTGACGGGCGTTGGAAGCGCGGTAGAACTCGGTAAAGATCCGGCTCAACTCCGCCTCTGGAATGCCCATGCCTGTGTCTTTGACCTTCAGGACAACCCAATGTCCTTGTTTGTGCAACAGAACCTGTATGCTTCCAGCGGGTGTGTACTTGATCGCGTTGGAGACGAGGTTGGACAGGATGAGGTGATAGGCTTGCAGATCAATGCGTACGAGCACGGGGGATGCCGGTAGATCGAGACTCAGGGACAAACCCTTCGCTGTGGCCTCGTCCAGGAAAGATTCGCAGTCGGTTCTGGTTTTGATGACGAGATCATACACGTCGATATCACCCAAGGGGCGGCCCGCTTTGATCTGCGACAAGCGTAGAATGTCGTCCACCAGGGTGAGCAATTCATCCATTCGAACCTCAATCCTGCCAAGCACCGAATTGAGTTTTTCATCCTCCCGATTCACATACCGCAGCGCGGCCGCCAGTGCCTTTGAGGCGCCAACCGGCGCTCTGAGTTCATGCACAAGAATGCGCATGAATTCGGCTTTCTCCTTCTCCAGGTACTTGAGGGTGGACAGTTCATCGTGCAGCTTGGCGTGATAGAGGGCGTAGGCCACAAAATGGGAGACACTCTGCAGAGGGAGGAGATCGGCTTCACAAAAAGGACGGTGTCTGCAGTTGATGACTTGGACCACCCCCATGAGATCGCCCTTAAAGATCGCGGGGGCACACATCACGTCCCGGGTGCGGTACTGGTTTATTTCGTCCCAGGAACGATCGAATTGAAGTTTGGGGTCTATGGAGCTGAGATTGCCATAGGCGTCGGGAATAACGAAGGAGCGGCCAGTTAAGGCACAGTATCCGGCCAGAGAATCCTCGCGAATGGGGACGCGAATGGTACGAGAGACATTGCCGATAATGGCTTCCGACACGAGTTCCTGGGTGTCTGGACGCACCAGGTAAGTTGTGGCGCGCTCTGCCTCCAGGACCTGACGCACAACCTGGGTTGTGTGGTGAAGCACCTGGACGACATCGACCTCTCCCAGCATCTGATCGTACAGTTCAAACAGTTGCCCATGTACAACCAGTCTGTGAAGGTCGAGTTCGTTTTCAGGCGTAGCAGAAGGTTTATCCACCATATCGATTCCTAACAGAACCCCGGCGTTTCCCTCTCTGAACTTTGCCATGATACCATATGTGGGTAGAGAGCGCAAAGAGAACGGAGGGCAGACAGTACACCGGCCGGGACTATCAGGCGGTCCTGGCGACCTACGGCATTCAGGCCATCATGAATGGAGCCGGCGGGGCTTACTGGGAACACAACCCCCGTCGTCCACCCTGGTGAGGTAGAAAGGTCCGTCTCAAACGGACCTTTTGCCTTTCCACCGTGGTCTATGGTAGAATTCAGGCACCTGATAGACCGTCAGTAACAGGGAGAAGAGAGAGGGCGCCGGCGTCTTGGATACCAGGCGATCTACCGTATCTCCGAGTAGCTGGGCGTCGTTGAGGAAGGGGAGATTATGAGATTGGTGACTGAACCTGACGAAGTACAACGCCTGGCCGAGGAACTCCAGGACGAGAACTGGGCTTTTCGCGCCTGGATCAAGTCCAACTTTGATCTGGACGACGAGCAACTCATGTCGGTCGTGCATCGGCTGGCCGAAGAAGTGACGGCGCAAATAGATTGCACTGCCTGCGGCAACTGCTGTCAGGTGCTGGCGCCATCCCTAAACCAGAACGACATGAAACGGCTGGCCCGAGCCCTCAGTGTGGATGTTCCTACTCTGCAAGCAACCTACTTGCGACAGGACAAGTCGGGAGAATGGGATCTGCCGGCTCCCTGTCCCCTGTTAGATGGCAAGCTGTGCCGTGTCTACGATGCCCGGCCCAAACCTTGCCGTGAGTATCCCCATCTGCACAATGACTTTCGAGCCCACAGCATCGCCCGCATCAACGATACATTCATCTGCCCGATCGTGTACAATGTGGTCGAGGGGATGAAGGTCGAACTGGATTGGTATGACGATGATGAGTTGGAGTGGTTCGACTGGTAGTTCCATACCACTGCATCCCCTCGCTGCCTCTCCCAGCCGGTCATAGACAGAAGTCAAGTCTTGTTAACCGGGTCGTTGTATAGTATAATGTGTGGATTTCCAGGTCCTTCAACTTTTCTCACGCCAGCCCCTGGCGCTTCAGTGTTGCCAAGCACCAAGAGAGTAGATTGCACCCAGCCCAAATTTGTGGTATCATTCTACCCGACACGACATCGCCAGCGCCGGCGGCCAACCTCCGACGCCACCCGGATGGCAGCCTGCGACCGCGCCACGATAGGTATGGGGCGCGTGATCTCAAAGACCCGCTGCCGGCCAGTCGCCTGGAGTCAGGTCATGCAGCGGGACCGAGTCCCAAGATCCGAGGAGTAGGAGGAGCAAAGATGAAGAAAGCCCTGGTAGTGTTCGTCCTGGGACTGGCACTTCTGGTCGCCGCCTGTGGCGGGGCCGAGCCCACCGCCACCCCGGTGCCCACGCCCGTCGCAGCCGCTACCAAGCCGGCCGCGACCCGAATCCCCACCTCTACCGAGGCCCCGCCACCCGATACGGGCGAGATCTCCGGCCTGCAGGACGTCCAATCAGCCACCATCCGTATCCAGGCCGATGGCAGCTTTTACAACCCGGACGGCTACGAGTACAGCAGCGTGAGCAACGGCTCGGGCTTTATCATTGACCCCGAGGGCATTGCCATCACCAACAACCACGTCGTCGAGGGTGCGGCCATCCTGCACGTCTGGGTCGGCGGCGAGAGCGAGAGCCGCAACGCCCGCATCCTGGGCGTCTCGGAATGCGCCGACCTGGCCGTCATCGATCTCGAAGGCGATGGCTACCCCTACCTGACCTGGTACGAGGGCGAGATCAGCCCCGGCCTGGCGGTCTATGCGGCCGGCTATCCCCACGGCGAGCCCGAATACACGTTGACCCAGGGCATCGTCACCAGAGCCAAAGCTGACGGCGAAAGCGACTGGGCCTCCGTCGATAGCGCCCTGCAGCACCAGGCGCCCATCGCACCCGGCTCCTCCGGCGGCCCGCTGGTCACCGAAGAGGGTAGGGTCGTGGCCGTGAACTATGCCGGCGGCGAGGACGCTCTCGAGTTTCTGGCCATCACCGGTTCCCAGGCGCTGCCCACTATCGAGCAGCTGCGGGCCGACGAGGACGTTGACTCGATCGGCATCAACCCCCAGGCCGTCGCCTTTGAGGATGGCCTGAACGGCATCTGGGTGACGTCGGTCCGGGCCGGGTCGCCGGCTGACCAAGCGGGTGTCCATGCCGGCGACATGATCACCGAGATGGCCGGCATGACCTTTTTGACCGACGAGACGCTGGACGGGTACACCATGGCCGATTATTGTGACATCCTGCGCACCCACGGCCCGGATGCCACCATCGACATCAAGGTCGTGCGTTTCGACACCGAAGAGGTCTTGGAGGGACAGGTCAACGGCCGGCCACTGGAGGCTACTTTCTCCTTTGCCGACGCCGGCGAGGACGACGTGACCGACGCGGACCAAAGCTACAGCGACTATGTGCTGTTGAAGGACGACACCGGCGCCATCCAGCTCGAGGTGCCTGTCGAATGGGACGACGTCGACGGAAAACTCTTGATCAAGGAAGACGGGACTCCCCTTGCCGCTTCCATCATCGCCTCGCCCGACCTGGATGCCTATTGGGACTTTCAGGTGCCCGGCATCGAATTCTCTGCCCAGCCGATCGTACCCGGAAAGCTGACCGTCGACCAGGCGCTGGAAATCTTTGACTATAGCGACAAG
The DNA here is from genome assembly GCA_963783445.1 of uncultured Chloroflexia bacterium. GTDB lineage: Bacteria > Chloroflexota > Anaerolineae > JAAYZQ01 > JAAYZQ01 > CAWANP01. Next base: position 273,381 of record CAWANP010000009.1, read on the forward strand.
TGCGAATATGTGGGTCGCGAGCCCTACAGCGACCCACTCTACGAGGGCGCCTACGACCACTATACCAACTGTGCGGGAACCAGCAGCGCGCTCTTTGTCGTCGCCTCCTTCCCCGAGGACGAGACCTTTGTCAACATTATTGTCATCCAGGCCCTGACCGACGCCGACCTGGACGCGGCCGATTACGCATTGGCCACGTTCTCGGTCGTCGGCGACCTGCCACAGTTGGGCCAGGGTACTGACGGCGACCTTCCCACCGACGGGTCGCTTGTCTTTACCGTCGGCAACCGGACGCCGGCAGCCATCTGCTCCATCCACATGGTGCCATCCGACGCCGACGGTTGGGGCGAGAACTGGCTCGGATCCGGCCGGTTGGAGTCGGGCGCCTATTGGTCCCAGACGGTGGAAGGCGGCACAACCTATGATCTGCTTGTCAAGGATTGCAGTGACGCGGTGCTAGGGGTGCGCTGGAAGATGGACAAGAACCTGGTCGTGAATCTCGGCGCGACCGACGAGACCGTGAACCTGCTTTTCCAGAACCAGACGGATGGGGAGGTCTGCGAACTCTATGTCTCACCCTCGGACTCGGAAGACTGGGGCGACGACCTGCTGGGCCAGCCAGACACGGCCGTTACCCCGGGAAAAGAGTGGCGCTTCTGGTTGCTGCCGGGCACCTATGACCTGCTGGCCCGCGATTGCCAGGGGAAGGACCTGGAACAGATCGATGAAGTGGACCTGAGACAGAACCGGACCTGGACACTGGGGGGCGGCGGGCAGGAGGGGGACCAGGGCGACGGAGACAAGTTCACCATCACGGTCCACAACCTGTCGCCCCTGCCCATATGCAGCGTCGCTATCGTTCCAGCCGGGAGTACCGAGGGGGGCGACAACTGGCTGGGCTCCGAGACCCTGGAGACCGGCCAGAGAAGAGAATTTGCCATCGACGCCGGTTCCTATGACGTCTGGGCTGAGGACTGCAACGATGCCTATCTGGGTGTGCTGTGGGCGGTAGACCAGCCTGAGGTACTGACCATCGGCGGTTCCGGCCGGACCTCGAACCTGTTCGTGAAGAACAACCTGGAGGTTAATGTCTGCGAAATCAAGATCTCGCCATCTGATGCAGAGGACTGGGGCGACAACTGGCTGCAGGAGGAGGGCGCGACGATCAGAGCGGGAAGAATCTGGCGCTTCTGGCTGGAGCCGGGCATCTATGACATCCTGGCCCGCGATTGCGACGGCGAGGACCTGGAGCAGGTCGACGACGTGGACCTGAACGAGAACAGATCCTGGACGCTGGGCGGGGAAAGCCAGGAGGGCGACCAAAACCTGGGTGCTGACCTCTACATCTGGGTCAATAACGATACACCCCAGCCCATATGCAGCGTCACCATCGCTCCGACCGGCAGTAAAGAGTGGGGAGACAACCTGCTGAAGGCCGCGCCCCTGAAGGCCGGCCAGGCCACCCCCTTTGGCGTCGACGCCGGCACCTACGACGTCGCTGCCCGGGATTGCGACAATGCCTTTCTGGGTACGCTGTGGGCCGTAGAGGAGAAGGAGGCGCTGACCATCGGTGGCCCCGGCCGGACATCGAGCCTGCTTGTACAGAACAACCTGGATGTTAGCGTCTGCGAAGTTTTGATCGAGCCGAACGAGACGGGAAAGTGGGAAGGCGACTGGCTCCAGGAGGAGGGCGCGGCGATCACGCCCGGCACAGCCTGGCGCTTCTGGGTGGAACCGGGCGAATATATCGTCGTGGCTCGCGATTGCGACGGCGAGGACCTGGAGCGGGTCTACAACGTGGACCTGAACGAGAACCGGACCTGGACGCTGGGTGGCGGCCAGGAGGGCGGTCAGAACGAGGGCGGCAAGTTCATCATCACGGTCGACAACGAGTCGTACAGACCCATATGCTCTGTCAGAATCGCTCCCAGCGGAAGCGATGACTGGGGCGACAACTGGCTGGGGTCCGCGTCCCTACAGGCTGGACAAGCCAAGGAGTTTGTCGTCGACGCTGGCACCTATGACGTCTCGGCCCGCGACTGCAGCGATGCCTATTTGGGCGTATTGTGGGAGGTAGAGAAGCCCAAGGTGCTGACCATCGGCGGCCCCGGCCGGACCTCGGAGATGATCGTGCAGAACGACCTGGAGGTCGACGTCTGCGAGATCAAGATCTCGCCGGTCGATGCGGAGGATTGGGGTGACAACTGGCTGCAGGAGGAGGGCGCGGTGATCACGGCAAGCACAGCCTGGCGCTTCTGGGTCGCGCCGGGCCTATATGATATCCTGGCCCGCGACTGCCAAGGCGAGGAACTGCAGCACGTCTACGATGTGGATTTTGCCAAGAACCAGCGGTGGGTCCTTCGGCCGTAGAGAGGGAGTAGATTCTGAAGACCCTAGTTGTCTGCCCCTCCGGCCTTGATTAGCCCGGCCGACGGGGCGTACACGACGGACAGGACGCTGGGGCTGGCTACCTGCTGGACTCCGACCTCGCCGTGCTCGATGTAGGCGACGTCACTCACCATAGCACGGGCCTCCTGGCCTGCGAGACCTTTGCCTGGACGATGGCAGCCTACGATGCCCTGGGCAACAGAAGTGCCTATGCCAGCCCCTGGTCCTGCACCATCAAGCCGCAGCGCCTGTACCTGCCGCTGGTGGTGAAAGCCTCCCCTCGACACCGGATCCGGTGGGGGCAGAAGCCCTCGACGCCGGGCACCGCTAGCCGATGCGGTGCTCGGAATGGATGGTGCGGCGCGTGCCCGTTTCGCCCCGGATGATCAGGGATTCAGTCTCGGCCTCAGGGCCGTGGTAGTGGACGCCCGAAAGCAGGGTGCCATCGGTGATGCCCGTGGCTGCAAAAAAGACCTTCCTGCTGGCTACCAGCTGGCTGCATGACAGCACCTGGTGGGGATCCAGCCCGGCGGCCTGGATGGCTTCTCGCTCCTGGGCGGTCTGGGGCGCAAGCCGTCCCAGCATGCCCCCACCCAAGGCTCTCGTCGCGCAGGCCGCCAGGACGCCTTCTGGCACACCGCCGATCCCCATGAGGATGTCGACACTGGCATGCGTAGAGGCAGCCATCAGCGCGCCCACGACATCGCCATCGGTGCGCAGCATGGTGCGGGCTCCTGCCGCGCGGATCTCCGCAATCAGATTCCGGTGGCGGGGCCGGTTCAAGACAAAGACGACCAGGTCGCGCACATCCTTTCCCTTTGCCCGGGCGACCAGGGCCAGCACCCACGCAGCTGGGGCGTCCAGACACTCTGGGACCAGGGCCGCAGCGACCTGCCGGTCGACCACGATCTTGTCCATGTAGACGCCCGGGGCAGGCGCCCACATCGAACCACGGGGCGCGACCGCAGCCACGGCGACGGCATCCGGATGGCCTCGGGCGAGCAGGCTCCTGCCATCGATAGGATCCACGATGACGTCCATCTCCGGACCTTCCCTCGTGCCCACCCGCTGGTCCGTATCCAGGGTCGAATGCTGGCCCAGCCTGCCTTCCTTGCCGATCAGGATGCGCCCGTCCATATCCAGGGTGTTGAGCGCGCCGTGCATCGCCTCGATGGCTTCGCTGTTGGCCCTGACGCGCTCGCCCAAGCCCATCCAACGACCGGCCTTCAGGGCCGCCGCTTCAGTCACTCGCACCAGATCCAGACCCAGATTGCGGGGCGGATGTTCGTTCACAGTCACAGCATTACCCCCTTTACTCGGCAGCTTGGTCGACTGCCGCCAGCAGGTTGGCGGCCTCCCAGCCCGCCATGCCACCATGCAGCACGGCCACGTCTTCAAAGCCCTGATTCTGGACCGCGTAGGCGGCTCGCATGCTCCGCCGCCCGCCACGGCACACAAAGACGAGGGGCTGGCCCCGAGGGAGTTCTGGCGCGTCGCACAGTACCGTGGGCAGTGGCATCAGCAGCGCCTGCGGAATATGGTAGCGTTCATATTCCCGCCGTTCCCGCACGTCTACGACCAGGGGCGGTGACTCGCTATGCAGTTGCTGCCACAGATCTCGGGGCGCCACCTGGGCTACGCTTCCGGCCGGGATCTCGGTGTGGAGCGGGATCTCGGGGGGATAGGTCTGCTTGGGCAGGTTCTGGCATTCCTTGAAGACCCGGACATCGCATTCATAGATGCAGATGGCCGGGTCGAGGACCTTGTAGAACAGGTGGGAGACCGCCTCATCCTCCCCCAGAAAATGATCCCAACCCAGGTAGTCCCAAAAACCGGTGGTCTGCATAAGTTCAAGGACGGGCTCGCGAACCCGAACCATGTATACGTCCCCACCTCGCTCGCGCACGCTGCGGACAATGCTCTCCAGGGCGTGAATCCCGCTAAAGTCACAGTGCTGTACGTTATTCATGCGCAGCAGCAGGGTCCGCTGGCCGGGATTGGCAGCCAAGTGCTGGTTGATGGCCTTTTCCACGTGACTCACAGCCCCAAAGTAGAGGTCGCCCAGGATATCGAGGATGGCCACCTGCGGGCAGGAGGGCTTGCGCGGCTGGTGGACAAAGTGGCGGAAGGCGTCATCAGGCAGGACCGGTGAGATCTGCGGGACGCTGGTCTTGACGATGTAGATGGCGAACGAGAGCAGGATGCCGGTCAGAACAGCGAACTCGAGGTGGAGGAACAGGGTGGCCAGGAAGGTGATGACCATGATCGCCGCATCGGCACGGGCGCCGCGCAGAATGCGGGCGATCTCCTTGCGGTCGATCATGCTGATGGCGGTTAGGATCAGCACGCCCGACAGCGCGGCGCGAGGCACATAGGCGGCCAGCGGCGCGAAGGCAAGCATGGCGATCAGGACAAAGAGGCCTGAAAAGACGCTGGACAGGCGCGTCCGGGCCCCGGCGTCAAAGTTCACGGCCGAGCGGGTAAACGAGCCAGAGCTGGGGTAGCCCGAAAAGATGCCCGTGGCGATGTTGGCCAGGCCTTGCCCCACGAATTCCTGGTTGCTGTCCAAGCGCTGGTTGGACTGGCCCGAGATCGAGCGGGCGATGGACATCGCTTCCACCAGACCGATGGCCGCGATGGCCAGCGCCCCTGGCGCCAGTCCGGCGATGGTCTGCACGTTCACCATGGAAAAGTCGGTCACCGGGGGCAGCGTGCGCGGCAGCTCGCCGATGACGGCCACGCCCTCCTCGTCCAGGCCCAGAATCGCCACCACGGCGGCCGACAGCACCATGGCGATCAGGGCCCCGGGCAGCTTCGGATTGATCTGCTTGAGCAGCACGATCAGAACCATCGTGCCCAGCCCCAAGGCCAGCGTGGGCAGGTGGGTTTCCGGCAGGTGGAGCACGACACCCTGGATGGTCTCTGCCAGCCCGTGGCTGGAGAACTCTAGCCCCAAGAGGTGGCTCAGTTGTTTCACCGCGATTAGCACCCCGGCGCCGGCCGAGAAACCAACGATGACCGAATGGGATACAAAGTTGACCAGTACGCCCAGCCGCACCAGGCCCAGGGTCAATTGGATCGCGCCGACCAGGATGGCCATGATCCCGGCGATGACTAGATACTCGGCCGAACCTGGCACGGCCACAGTGATCAATGTGGAGAGCAACAGCAGCGACAGGGCATTGGTCGGCCCGGTCTGGAGATGATTGGACGAGCCCCACAGCGCACCCACGATAGCAGCGACGATGGCCGCATAGATGCCTGTCTGGGGGGGAGTTCGGCCAGCATAGCGTAGGCGATGGCCTGCGGCAACAGAATGACGGCCACCGTGAGCCCCGCCACCAAGTCGGGACGTAGGTTGGCGAGCCGGTAGCCTCGGAAGAGGCTGACCGGCTGGGCGAAGAGCTTGGGGGCCGCGCCCAGCCCGGCGCGCAGCGGCTCCCTAAGTGCGGTTGCCTGTCTGCCGATTTGCGCTGTAGCTCCAGCTACTCTGTCCAACGCCATCAGCTTGAGTCCCTGGGTTGGTCCGCTGGGCACAGGGTATCCCTGCCAATCGCCCGAACTGCTGCCTAATCAGCGAGAATCCAGAACATCTCCTGGTCCCCATCTCCGTGGAGTGGCTGTTCGCCACCATTATACCCGATCCTGGGCTGGGAGGCAAGAGGAGCGCCGGGTTCCTTGGTTTATGTTTTCAGACAGCGGGTCAGACCTCATACCTCTGGATGCGACTAGGTTGCCAGCCGCAGTGCCGGGATGTGCAAGATGTGGATAGGCCGAGACATCCTGGACACCGGACCAGTGATCCGGACTCGCGCCGTGATGTATGGCGCAAGATTGAGCTTGATTGGCGGGGACTGCAAAGATGCCTATCTCCGGTAGGGTACAAGACCATCCTCCCGGTGGGTGCGCCCCTCTGCAAGTTGTGGTATACTAGAAGCGGCGACTCGGATCGACCAGGGGTTTCAGGCAGACTTGATCGATGGTACCGTCTAGCCCACCAGCAAGGTCTGTGTGTGGAGTACGCAGAATGGCTTCTATTGGGAACATGCTGAGCAAAACCTTCCGCCGATTACGCTGGAAGCTCACACTCAGCTACACGGCCGTCACCCTGGGAACCTTGCTGGTTTCGCTGCTGATCGTGGCATTCCTTGTGCTTTCGACCATCTTCTTGCCCTACGACCACGCCCCCCTGGAGATGTGGGTTCAGGCCGTCGACGAACAAGCTGTGCCCCTGGCGCGCATGCTCCTTTCCGAGTCCCCGCCCAATACCGCGGGGATCGCCGACTTGGTGAACTATGACGATGCGGCCAAGTTCGAAAGTCTGGATCTCTATAGCATCGGCAACGTCACCCTTTATGTAAGGGCCACCTCTGCCTTCGAGATGTTCATCTTTGACCCTAAGGGGCTGTTGCTGGGCAGAACAGGCCATCCGCCCTTTCCAAGCTCGGGGCAACAATTCGACGTACGGTCGGTTTCCAGACTGGAGCCTCCCCTTCGAGCAGCGCTGGCTGGCGAGCGCGACGCCACACGTCTCGTGTCTGCAGGCGGTCCCGGTGAGGCGTGGGTCGTGGTCGTTCCGGTATTTGGCTCCGGCCAGCAGGAGGGTCAGCTCCTGGGAGCTGTCGCCTACGTCCTCGAGTCCATGCCCACCGAGGATGAGATCTCGTCCCACGCGCTGGGACTGGTGGCCAGGAGCCTCGTCCTGTTCTTGCTGGGCGCCGGCATCGTAGGGACTCTTTTCGGTTTCCTGACGGCCAGCAGTATGGTGCGGCGATTCCGTCGCCTGTCGAGCGCGTCGGAGGCCTGGAGTCAGGGGGATTTCTCAGAGTTCATCGACGATCCTACGAGTGATGAGATCGGCCAGCTTGCCCAACGCTTGAACAGCATGGCAGAACAGTTGCAGAATCTGCTAAAGCGACGTCAGGCCATGGCCATTTCTGAGGAGCGAAACCGCCTGGCCCGTGACCTCCACGACAGCGCCAAGCAGCAAGCGTTGGCCGCCTCCTTCCAGTTGGGAACGGCCATCACCTTGTTCGAGCGCGACCCGCAGGGTGCTAGAAAACACTTGATGGAGGCTGACACTTTGGTGGATTCAGTTCGCAAGGAACTGACCGATCTGATCCTTGAACTGCGCCCGCCGGCAGCGGACGGACGGGACTTGGCCGAAACCCTGAATGAATACGCCATCGAATGGGCGCATCAAAATGAGATTGGTATTGACGTCAGCGTGCATGGGTATCACGAATTGCCCTTGGAGATGACGCAAACACTATACCGCATAATGCAGGAGGCCCTGGCGAACGTTGCTCGTCACAGCTCTGCCAGTAGCGCGATTGTGAACCTGAGCTATGGCACAGACAGTGTCACACTCACCGTCACCGACGATGGGTGTGGCTTTGACACCAACCAGCAGCATGACGGGCTGGGGCTCTACTCGATGCGTGAACGCGCCGAGTCGCTGGATGGTGATTTCACCATCGAGAGCAGCCCAGACCAGGGCGCCACAGTCTCTGTGACTTTGCCGATAGGTTGAAGGCCATTCGCGAATGGCTTGTGAGGAGTTTTCTATGTCTGACCCAATCACCGTGATGATAGTCGACGATCATGAGATGGTTCGCCAGGGTGCATCTGGTTATCTGGAAGCCCAGCCCGATATCACCGTGGTCGCGGAAGCAGAGTCGGGGGAAGAGGCCATCCGGCTGGCTCGAGAACACGTCCCGGACGTGGTATTGATGGATCTGGTAATGCCCGGCATGGACGGTGTGGAAGCCACTCGCCGGGTTAAGGATGCCAGCCCTCGCACCCAGATCATCGTCTTGACCTCCTACCATCAGGATGAGCACATCTTCCCCGCTCTCCAGGCAGGAGCGATTTCGTACCTGCTCAAGGACGTGAAGGCCAAAGAGTTGGTCGAAGCCATATACCGTGCAGCCCAGGGGGAGGCCACGCTTCACCCCAGGGTTGCAGCGCGCGTCATCAAGGAGTTCCGCGGTGGAGACCTCGACCAGAGCAGTCCGTTCACTGTGCTAACCGAGCGCGAGCTGGAAGTGCTCAAGTTGCTCGCCAGGGGCCATACCAACAGCAGGATCGCCGAAGAGCTGGTGATCACTGTGGGCACCGTCAAAGGCCACGTTAGCAACATCCTGAGCAAACTGCACCTCGCTGACCGCACCCAGGCCGCAGTCTATGCCTGGCAAGAAGGCATCGTTCGCCGCGAGTAGATCCTCCCATTCTCCCTTCCCCTGTTTCCCATACCACGTCTCCTCTCATACCAGACGTAGGATAGGTCCAGATGCCTATCTTGCGACGGGCAAGAAAACTCTCTCCAGACCCGTGTCATGCTGCACACTATGTGGTATGCTGCACACAGTAGCCTGCTGTCAGTAGCACCTGAAGGATTGGACCGTGATGCGGCGACAGAAACTATCTCGGAAAGGAGAGGAGAACGTGAACCAGCAGAGAAAGAAACTCGGCGGCTGGTACTACGGACTTGCCGTTCTGATTCCAGTGCTAGGCTGCCTGATCGCCATGGCCCTATTGTGGCAGTGGTTTCCGGGCCTGCCGGGTACCTTTGAAGCCAAGATGGATCTGGACAACCTGACCCAGGTCGTGGTTCCCGGCTCAGAAGAGATCGCCTTCGCCGAGCGTGGGGCCTACGCGGTCTATTACGAATACCGCAGTGTGGTCGACGGTGTCGTCTTTGCCAGCAACGAGACACCGCCTGACCTGACCTGCAGCCTGACCTCCAGGGCCACCGGCGCGGACGTCGCAGTCGTCCCTGACTATGTCAAAACCAACACTTACGCAACCAAAGATCTGGAGCGCGTGGGAGTGTTGATCCGGAGCATTTCCATGGATGAGCCAGGCACCTACACCATCTCCTGCCGCTATGTGGATGGCAGTTCGCAGCCGGAGATCGTGCTGGCCGTCGGTCCGAACCTGGATTGGGAGTTCTTGAGCATCGCGGCAAGGACTGTCTTGACGGCTTTGGCTGGCCTGGCCGTGCTGCTCGGGTCCAGCGCCCTTGCCGTCATCATCGTGATTGTGGTTGCCGTCGGACGGCGAAAGTCGAGATTGGCTACCGCGGAACGATAGCCCAAGGATGGAGATGGGTCATGGACAGATACCGGATCGAACTTGAGATATTCGAAGGCAGAGGTGGCCAGCTCTGTAGGGAGGGAGACAGGATCGTCCACCCCGATTTGGCACAGGAGGGGATATGCGCCTGGATGTACCGGGGGGATGGGTAACAGAGCTATCAAGTCGGGCAAAAGTTCTCCTATCCGGACGACACTGGCACACTGTGTCCCTGGCTGCTGGATAGCCTGCGCGGAGTCATCGAGGCGCTAAGTCTAGGAAAGACCCTGTCGTGGAGATACCAGGGCACGCCCTACGAAAAGGTTATCGATCACGATGGAATCACCACCGAGTACGTCCGCTGCATCGATCCTACGGCGGCCGGAATCGTGGTCAAGGTGACTAGAACTCGAGTCCCTAAGTAAGCGGTAACCATCATGTCTTTGTCACTTAGCCTGGGGCTGGACACGAACCTGATCGAGATCCTATGTACGCTCTTGTCCGGCCAACTGGAAGAATTTCTTCATCCGGCCGATAGGGCGGTCGATAAACCGCTGCAGGCGGCGGCCCCTTCCTGCAAGGGTGGCTGCGGGGCGAACTCGATACCGCATCACTTTTCCCCGTACCCTCGGCTACTAGCCCCGCCACCTGAACATGGCAACCTCCCCACCCACAGCCATGCGCCCATACGCCAGCTCGCCATTCAGGCTGCCCCGCTCCACGGGCAGTAATCTGCCACCACACGCCGCCCCAGTAAACCGCCCCGGCTCCACATCCACGCGCCGCACCGACACCTGGCGCTCCACGGGTGAACCGGAGATGGTCAGCGTCCCGGCAGCCTCATCCCAGCGCAAACTCGGTGCCATCGTGCAGGCGGAAGGACCCATTGGCCCCCGGATAGAGGTCGAGGCGCAAGTCGTCGCCCGCCTGCCGCACCCCCTCCTGGGTCGCCGGCAGCAGCGTGTCCGGAGAGGGATCCAGCCGGGGGATGATGGCGCCAACCCGGGCGAAAACCGGGATCTGTTCCACCTCCGCCCGGTGCCGGACCACCCGCCCGCCCTGCAGCAGCTCGCCGGTCCAAAAATCACGCCACAGACCCTGCGGCAGGTAGACCAGCCGCGTGCGGCTGAAGCCATAGTACACCGGCGCCACGAGCAGCTCCGCGCCGAAACAGTACTGGTGTTCGGCCAGCTCGCCCCAGGCTTCGGGCTCGTCAGGGTGCTCTAGCGGCATGGCCCGCATGATGGGCAGCCCTGTCCGCGATGCCTCGCAGGCATAGGTATAGATGTAGGGAAAGAGGTCGGTGTGCAGTTGGGCGTAGTGCCGGTAGAGGTCGAGGGTCTGTTCCGAAAAGGTCCAGGGCTCGCGGCGGCCGGCGCCGTGGATCATCATGATGGGCGAAAAGGCGCCGAACTGCGTCCAGCGTTGATAGACTTCGTCCGAGGGTGTGCCAAAATAGCCGCCGATGTCGCTGGTCCAGTAGGGGAATCCAGACAGCCCCGCGCTCAGCCCGGCTGCGATGGCCGAACGCAGGCCGCTGGCGTGGGCAAAATCGGAGGTCTGGTCGCCGGCCCAGATGGCCGACAGCCGCTGCGAGCCGTGCCACCCCGACCGCGCCAGCAGCACAGCCGGTTGGGTCGCCTGCAATGCCTCGTACGTAATCTCGTTGTAGAGCCGGGGGTAGACGTTGCGCATCTCGCTGCCCGTCCGCCCGTCGTGGAAGACGGCGTCCTCGGGCACCTGCTCCCCAAAATCAGTGTTGATGCCGCTGACGCCCATCGCGGCTAGGCGGCGGATCTTGGCCTGCCACCAGGCGGCGGCCTCCGGGTTGGTAAAGTCGATGCAGGAGCCCACCAGCATCGGGTTGTTGCCCAGCCGGTGGACGTACACCTCGCCCGCCGGGTTCCTGATCAGATAGCCCCGTTCGGCGCACTCGTAGTAAGCATCATTGGGGTCGTCTTTGTTGTCCACCGCCATCCAGGGCGAGATCCACACCACCAGGCGGCTGCCGTGGGCCTGGATATGGTCGACCATGGCCCGGGGGTCAGCGAACTTGTTCGGGTCAAACTCAAAGGTATGGTAGGCGACTTCCCAGCGGGCGTCGATCAGTTTGACCGTGGCCGGCAGGCCCAGCTCGTGCTGCATCTGCACGTCCTCGCGGATCCCGGTCTGGTCAGCCGTCTGCCAGTCGCGCGATTTCCAGGGACCAAAGACCCAGGCTGGCGGTACCTCGGGCCGTCCGGCGATGGCCGTATAGCGTGACAGGATCTCCTTGGGCGTCCCGCCGGGGATGGCGGTCAGGCCCAGAGTGGCCGCAGCGTTGCGGATCGAGACCACCCCGGGATCGTCCGGCGTGGCCATGCGGGCCACGCAGCGGACGTCGGTGTCGATGTGCAGGCCGTAACCCGCGCTGGACAGGTAAAAGGGCACGGGGATGTAGGTCAGCCCTCCCTGGGCGCCATCCTCTACCCACAGGTCCACCTCCTTGCCCCGCTGGTCCAGCGAATCGAAACGCTCGCCAAAGCCCAAATAGTGTTCGTCGGGTTGGGCCTGAAAGTCCGCTGCCAGCCAGGCCGCGCCCTCGACGCCAGCGCGCAGATCGACGCGCACCTGATCCCCGGCCATAGAGATCTCGGCGGCGATGGTCGTGCCGTCTTCGGCCACGAACTGCAGTGCCAGCCTGCCGGCCCCCACTTCCACCAGATCTGCCAGCTCCGCGTGCTGCCAGGCGCCCGCCTCGGGCAACAGCCGCACAGCCTGCATCTGCCATATCACATCGCCCTGGGCGGCAGCGGACAGGGCGCAGGCAAAGGGCGAGGTCCGCACCCGCAGCACGTATTTGTCAGAGGCGAGGATCGTAGCCTCGCCTGGTCCATCCAGATCCATCAGTAGCCTCCTTCTGGCCTGCTGGTTTCAGAGACCCCAATACCCGTAGTGGTAGACCTGTTCGTAGTAGGCACTTTAGTGCCGTTCTTCTCAACATTGCAATGAGTTCTCCTGAGCATTTCGTTGACTCCTGAGGCGTTGAAGCGCCCGCTACGAACCATCATCGCGCCTACGGAGTATAGGATACTGGCCCATCTCTCGCGCGGTGTCCAGCATGGCCAGATAGTACGCCGGTTTCACGCCCGGGTGGACCGAATTGCTGGTAGACAGCACAAAGCCGCCGCCTGGCGCGGCGGTCTCGATCACCCAGGCGGTCTGCTCGCGCACCGCCTCGACCGGTCCCTGCACCAGGACGGTGCCGCAGTCCACGTTGCCAATGAGCGTCAGCCGCTCCCCGTACTCGCGCTTGATCTGGGCGATGTCCATGCCGGCGCCTGGCTCGATGGCCTGGAAGCCATCCACGCCAGCCCTGATCATCCTCTCCAGGAGGATATTGACGTTGCCGTCGGTGTGCTTGATGTAGGGCACGCCGTAGCGGTGGCAGAGGTCGGTGATTTGCCCGAGGCGGGGGAAAACAAACTGGTCGAAATGGCGCGGCGAGAACATGGGACCGGTCTTGGCCGCCCAATCGACGCCGCCGATCACGCCATCCACCCCTCGCTCTAGCACCGCTTCCAGTAGCATGAGGGTCACGCGCAGGTGGGCGTCCAGATAGCGGTGGATCAGCTCCGGGGCCTTGATCAGGCCCACCAAAAAGTGCTCGGCCCAATCCCAGGTAGAGCCCAGGGCCACGTCCGCCTCGCCCAGTACGAACCGCTCCCGGCCCATTTCAGCCAGCACCGTATCCACCGGGGCAAAATCCCAGTCCTCCAGGCGCGGTGTGCTGGCTTCCATGGCGGCTGTGACCCGCTCCAGCTCAGCCAGGCCCTCCTGACGCAGGGAAGAATCCACCTGGTCGTAAGTGTCGCTGTCGGGCGCGTGGCGGTAGAGGCCCCATTGCCCGGAGGCCGGATCGGTGAAGCGCCAGGCATGTTCCTCCACCTGTTCCGGCGCCAGGGGATGCCGCGGCACCGGGTGGATGCTGCCCAGCGCGTCCAGTTCCAGGGCGCGCCACAGTTCGATCTCGTCGGCGACCCGCTGCTGGTGGTACTCGGCAATACGGCCGGCTATCAATGCCTCGTTCTGGGCCACGCCGCGGGCACGGCCGCCAAAGCCACACAGGTTGGGCCGGCCCAGGACGTACTCCGCGGTGGGGTTGTCGATGGTCAGGGCCATGACCGGTACCCGGTCTGATTCCCGGTGCGCGAACGCGCTTTGGATCCGTTCTTTGCTGTTCATACTAGATCTCTCGTTTCTTCCACTTGCCTCGCCTGAACCAGATGATAAAGAAGAGCCCGTTGGCCGTGTTGGCCAGGGCGCGCCCCAGCCAGATTCCGGTGAGGCCCAGCCCCAGCCCGCGGGACAGGGCGAAAGCGGCCGGGATCTCCAACACCCACAAGGTCAAAAGGTTGATAGTGGCCGCCGGCACCGTGTCACCCGCCCCGTCGAGGCCGCGATTGAGGGCATACCCAACCCCGTCCAGCACGAGGGAAAGGGCAATGATACGGATGCATTCAACACCAATGGCTACCACGTCTGGCGTCGCATCAAACGCTGCAATGAGCGGCCTGGCGAACACAAAGGCCAGGATCCCGACAGCCAGCATATAAACAGCCGCGTAGCCGCTGACCCACCAGGCACTGCGCTCAGCCCGTTCCGGCTTCTCGGCGCCCAGGTTCTGCCCGACCAGGGTACCTGCCACGTTGCCCAGACCAAAACAGGGAACCAGGGCAAAAAACAAGAACCGGTCGGCCAGGCCAAAGGCGGCGGTGGCAAAAGTACCGTAGGCACCAATCATGGCCAGGATGACCATGTTGGACGCGGCCCGAAGCGTCATCTGAACCGCGCTGGGTAGCGCGACGCCCACAATGCGGAGCATGAGAGGCAGGTCAGGCCGCAGATGTCGCAGACGCAGGCCAATGCTGGCCTTGCCCCCCACCAAATAGAAGATCTGCAGCAGCAGCCCGGAGCTCATGCCCAGGACGTAGGCGGCGGCCGAGCCGGCGATGCCCAGGCTGGGGATAGGTCCCAGTCCCAGGACGAGGACCGGTTCGGAGATAACGGTTGCCACTGTAGTCACCAGCAGGACCCGCATGGCCAGCCGCGCATCCCCGGCACCACGGAACATGGGGTTGATGACATAGACCAGCACCCAGGCGAAGGAGCCAAGGAAGGTGATGCGCAGGTAGGTCATCCCCAGCGCCTGGACCTCGGCATCGGCGCCCAGGAGCTGCAGCAGGGGACGTGCTAGCGCCAGGCCGAGGACGCCCAGGAGGATCGAAATGAGGATACCCAGCAGGATGGTCTGGCCGGTCGCGTGATCGGCAGCCTCCCGGTCCCGGGCGCCGATGCGCCGGGCTACGACCGCCAGACCGCCGATGCCCAGGCCCATGGAGGTGCTTTGGGCGAACCAGCGGATGGCGATGCCCATCGTGACGGCCGCCAGGGCCGCCGAGCCCAGACGGCTGACCCAGTAGACGTCGAGCAACTCGGCAACGTTCAGGATGCCGGTCTCGAGCATCATGGCCGGCGCCAGGTACCAGATGGCCCGGTGGATGCTGCCGGTGGTCAGGTCCCTGTCCGGGATCTGCTGGCGAGGGCGGGGGGAGCTACAGGTCGTCTCGACGGCCATTTGCCCTCGCAGCAAGCGAGTGCCCCGTCAGGCTTGTTCCCTGGCGTTTGCCCTCGCGGTGGAGTGCCGTATTTTGAGGTGATGCTGGACCGTCAGAGGTATTGGTGGCCAGCCTGTGTCCTACATGCGAACGCTGACAAAAGATCCGATGCGACGCGAGTTGTGGCTCCGGCGGCAAGCCGGGCACAGGTTCGCCCCGCCGGTCGTGCCCGCCGTCTTCAGAGACTCTACCAACCAACCCTGGTTCGAACTGCGCGCGGTCTGGAGCAACGCGCTGCAGCTCCTGCAGCGCGCCCCTTCTTCGCGGCCCTGTTGCGACCACGTTTTGAGATGTTTGATCATTGTACCTTCCCTTTCGAATCAAGCCATAGACGGCTCGTGCACCCTGATTTGCTTCCAGGATACTCGAAACCGGTCCGGCTGTCATCCGAGGGAAGGTGGAAACTGTCTTGCACAAATGTGGATTCCCGTGGAGTATCTGCCTGCACATATGTGCACGCACGGCTCCGGGCAGGAACGAGGGGGCATCAGGCATCGGCGCGCACGTCATCGAGGGAGACGATGCCTTCCTGCAGTGCATAGAGGGTGGCCTGTACGCGATTGTCCAGGTGCAGCTTGCCCAGGATGTTGCTCATGTGGCTGCGTACCGTGGCCTCGGTGATCACCAGCCGCAAGGCGACTTGGGCATTGCTCATCCCGGTAGCAACCAGGCGCAGCACCTCCAGTTCCCGATCGGTCAGGGGATCGGGTGCCGGCGGCTGTACCGCGGGTCGCTTGAGTTCCAGCAGCACCTGGTTGGCGATGGCCGGGTCCAGCGACGAGCGGCCCTCGTGGACGTGCCGGATGGCGCGGATCAGGTCGGCAGGCGACGAGTCCTTGAGGAGAAAGCCACGCGCGCCGGCCTCAATGGCCGGAATGACCTTATCGTCGCCGGCATAGCTGGTCAGGACCAGCACCTTGGCATCCTCGCGGGCCGCTGTAATCCGGCGGGTAGCCTCGATGCCGTCCATGCCGGGCATCACCAGGTCCATGAGGACCACGTCCGGCCGCAGGGCCGCATCCAGAGCAACCGCCTGCCCTCCGTCTCCAGCCTCGCCGGCGACCTCGATCCCTTCGACCTGGCCCAACAGCAGGGCGACCCCTTCGCGGACGATGACCTGGTCATCAACGACGAGTACGCGGATCGCTGCCTGGTCCATGATCTCCCCCTTCCCCTGCGAACCGCGCCTCGACGCAGATCGTGGTTCCCCGTCCCGGGGCCGTGTCCAGATCGATCTGGCCGCCAATGTGCTCGACCCGCCCGGCGATGCTGCGCAAGCCCATCCCGCTCTGGCTACGGGCCGCTTCCGGATCGAAGCCCAGCCCATCATCGGTGATGGATAGCCGTACCTTGCCGCCAGCGAAGGACAGGCTGACCTGGACCCGGCGAGCGCTGGCGTGCTTGAGCACGTTGTTGAAGGCCTCGACGGCAATCCAAAAGAGTTCTTGGGCCAGGGCCAGGGGCAAGCGCTCCTCACCCTCGACCTGGAGTTCGGTCTGCAGCCCGGCGCGGGTCTCCACGGTGGCCAGCCTGGCCCGGAGCGCGGCCGCCAGACCCTCGTCCTTCAAGATGGGCGGGTGCAGCTCAAAGATGAGCATGCGCAGATCCATCATGGCCTGGTGCGTCATCGCCTGCAGCTTTTGCAGGCTCTGCGCCACCACGTCCTGGTTTCCCGCATCCAGAGCCATGCCCGCCGCTTCGGCGTGCAGATTGACGCTGTAGAGCGTCTGTGTCACCGAATCGTGCAGTTCGCGGGCCAGGCGGCTGCGCTCTGCGGCGGCGGCCCTGTCTCGCAGGTGCTGCTCGAGCTCCTCCTCCACGCGCTTGCGCTCGGTGGCGTCGCGGTTGCTGCCCCGGCGGCCCAGATAGGTGCCGGTCGCATCGTATACCGGCTGGCAGACGTGCTCCAGCCACCGCTCCTCTCCGCCACGGGTGATGACCCGAAACTCGATAGGAAACAGGCTGCCATCCTCGCGCGATTCGTGATCCACGTAGGTATCCCGGTCGTCGGGATGGATGATCCGCTCCAGCAGTGCTGTATCCGCCTGGAACTCCCGGGCGCTATAGCCTGTGATCCGCTCGCATGAGGGTGAGACATACAGATAGGTACCCGCGGGATCGACCCAATACTCCCAGTCGAAGGCGAAATCGGCCACGGTGCGGAACCGCTGTTCGCTGTCAAGCAGCTCTGCATCCATCGCCTCGGCATAGAGCTGCCCAAAGCGGCCTACCTTGAGGCGCAGGTAGGCATCCAGGGTGGCGATGGCGCTGTTGAGCAGCGCCTCGTCCTCGCCGTAGGCACTGTGGATGTAAGGCAGGGCGGCTTCGCGATAAAACAACAGCCCCTCGATGACCTCGGCGATGCCAAAGCCCGATTCCAGGGTGCCCAGGGCCACGTCGCGGAGATAGATCTCGGTAGGCTCGTAAGAGCCCGTGGACAGGGTTTCGAGGGTGGCCTCAGTCTCGAGGGACAGCCAGGCGCTTACCTCGTCCAGCGTATAGTCGCTATAGCGCGAGCCGGGAATGTCCTGCGACATCCTGGCCCAGGCCGTCGTGATTTCGTCCTGATGCTGCCTTAACAGGGCCGCCAATTGCGGCGCCTTGGGCGCATTCGGGGTCATCATCGTCCCTCGACTGGGGTCCCATCGCACCAGTCCATTATAGCCCAGCGCTGATCTTTCACCCCAGCCTACTGCCGCGCCATGGCGCGACGTTCTTCAGCCTCTTCATCTACGATCAGCGTTCCGGAGACATCCACGATGACACGCTCGATCATGCCGGTAAAGGGGAATGGAGCGGTATAGTCTGGTGTTACCTCCTGGCCGCCGTCATAGCCACAGCTCAGGCCCTCGCCAGCCAGCGCGTATACGATCGGGCAGGTTACCGGGATGTCAGCACTCCCCATCGCACGACCATTGACATAAAGATGGCCGCGGCCCCCCGCACCTTTCCCATTGCGGATGTCGGGTGGGGTGGTCACCTCAAATTCAAAGTGCAGCGTTAGCCTGCCCTCTGGCAGGTCTTTGCTGGAGGTCACCCTGAACTCCTCACGGCCCACATAGTTGTGCACATAGTGCAGGCGCCTATCCTTGACGTACAGCGCATAGCCGCCGAACAGCGCGCCGTGGGCCAGCAGTACACCCTCCGCGCCGCCTTCCGGAATGACGACGTCGGCCGTGATGCTGTGGGGACGGTTCTTGACGTTGGCTGCTACATAGGTGCCCACCATCTGCCCCCCGGCGTAATAGACATATTGCTCACGCTTGGGCGTGAGCTGGGGCCTGGGTGTAGAGAATCGCTGCGTGCCCCGGCCATCAACCGGCAGCACGTTGTATTTCCCAGCCTCAGTCCACCACAGTGTGATCATCTCGTGCAATCTGTCCGGATACTGGCCAGCAAGATCGTTGTGCTCGGTCACGTCCTCCGCCACGTAGTACAGCTCCCAAGCATTCCGTTCCAGATCTCCCATGGCATCGCTCGTGATCTCGTCGCCCCAGCGGCGTCCTACGCTGGCGGCCTCGGCAAAGCTGGGACCGGGCCAGGGACACACCGCTTTCCAGCCATCGTGATAGATCGAGCGATGGCCCAGCGATTCGTAATACTGGGTGATGTGCTTGGTTGGCGCCCGGCCATCCTCAAAGGTGTGGGCAAAGCTGACTCCCTCGATGGGCGACTGGGCGGCGCCGCGGATGCTCTGCGGCGCTTTGAGGTCAAGCGTTTCCAGTACCGTGGGCACCATGTCGATGGCATGCACGTATTGGCTGCGAAGCTCGCCCCCGGCCTCGATGCCTGCCGGCCAATGGACAATGAGCGGGTCGCTGATGCCGCCCCGGTAGGTTTCGCGCTTCCAGCGCCGGAAAGGCGTGTCGCCCGCCCAGGCCCAAGCCCAGGGGTAGTGATTGTAGGTGTCAGGGCCGCCCAACTCGTCGATGGTCGCCAGGTTGGTCTCCAGGCTCTCGGGTACATAGTTGAAAAAGAGCATCTCATTGACCGAGCCAGTGGGCCCGCCCTCGGCGCTGGCGCCATTGTCAGAGATAGCCATGATCAAGGTATTCTCCAACTCGCCAAGCTCCTCGATGAAATCGACAATGCGCCCAAAGTGATAGTCCGTGTGTTCGATAAAGCCGGCATAGACCTCCATCATGCGGGCATAGAGGCGCTTTTCGCCGTCTGACAACGCATCCCATCTGGGGATGTCCGGGTCAGGGGGCGGTAGTTCGGTGCCGGGTGGGATGATGCCCATCTCTACTTGACGCCGGAAGACCTCGTCGCGGTAGGCCTCCCAGCCATCGTCGAATTTGCCCAGATACCTGTCGGCCCACTCTTTGGGAACGTGGTGTGGTGCGTGACCTGCTCCGGTGGCAAAGAGCATAAAGAACGGCTTGTCCGGGGCGACCACGTGGGCATCCTGGATAAAGCCAACGGCCTTATCGGCCAGGTCCTCAGTCAGGTGGTAGCCCTCCTCCGGCGTCCGGGGCGGCTCGACCGGGTGGTTGTCATAGACCAGGTCGGGATAGTACTGGTGTGTATCGCCCCCCAGAAAGCCATAGTAGCGCTCGAAGCCGCGTCCCAGCGGCCAGCGGGTAAAGGGGCCCGCGCCGCTCGCTTCCTCGCTGGGGGTCAGGTGCCACTTGCCAACGGCAAAGGTGTTGTAGCCATGCTCTAGTAGCATCTCAGAAAGGAACCCGTTGGCCAGCGGTATGCTGCCGTGGGCGCCGGGGAACCCGGTTGCGGCTTCCGTGATGCCGTTCGTGGCGTTGGAGTGGTGGTTGCGTCCGGTCAGGATACAGGTGCGCGTTGGCGTGCAGAGCGCTGCAGTATGCATATTGGTGTAGCGCAGGCCCTTCTCGGCCAGCCGGTCGAGGGTCGGGGTATGAATCAGCCCGCCAAAGCTGGATAGCTGGCCATAGCCCACGTCATCCAGGACAAAGAATAGGATGTTGGGCGCGCCCTTTTGGGCCCGCACCGGCTCTGGCCAGGCCGGGCTGGACTGGTCCACCGTGCGCCCCACGACTCCGGGAAACCTGGTCCCCGGCTTGTATTCTTGCAGATCCATCCTATGCCTCCGGTTCATCCCAGATGGTCCTCAGTTCCTCAGCGGACAGATCAATGGGCATGCTTTCCCAGCCATAGGCAACCTCTACGACATCCCAACCATCAATCTGATAGCTCTTTTCGTCTATGAGCTGACCTTGGAGACGCTCATACCACCGCCGAGCCGGATTGCCGAGCAGAGTCCAGAGCATGACAGAACTACAGCCGCGTTCTGTGAGCTTTGCGGTCGTTGCCTTGAGCAGTGCTGTCCCGATGCCTCTTCCTTGAAATGGTTGGGCCACATGCAGGGCCAGGATCTCTGCGTCGAAGCCAGGATAGAGTTCCACCTTAATTTTGGCCAGCGCGTACCCCATCACCTGCTTTTCTGCCGACACAGCCACCAGAACAATACCATCTGTGCCCGGTGCGAGCACATCAATCCAATCCTGCTCTTGCTCCTCGTAGCTGAACCGCGCAAGGTATGTTTCCGGGAACGAGCCTGCATAGGCTATGCGGTAGCTGTCAACCTGGACCTCGGCAATTCCACGAGAATCTCCGGTATTGGCTTTGCGGATCCCATAGATAGCTTCGGTTCGCATCTGTGTCTCTGATCCCGATGAGAATCCATGCATCTGTAGTCCGCCTTCTGGGCGGGGATCCAACGGCTATCCTTCATCCCAGATGGCGTCCAGCTCCTCGTCGGGCACGTCAAACACCTCGCCGTGGGGAGCCAGGGGCTCCTCGGCAAAAAAGCGCGGCAGGCGGTCGGTGGCGGCCGTCAGGCCCGCGCGGCGATTGAATTCCCGCTCGACGCCGATCACTTCCCGGCCCAGCTCGGCGACCCAACCGGGCTCCAGTTCCGTGCCATAGGCTCCGTTCAGCATGTCCGTTACCAGTTCTGGACGGCTGCCGGTGGTTCCCATCAGGAAGGCACACAGTCCCAGGGCATCGTACGCGGCCCGCGCGTACTGGGTGTTCTTGGACAGGTCGACCTGTCCCTCGGCGTCGTGGTGATCCACCGGGGCAAAGATGGTTAGCCCCGCCGTGTGGTCGCCGCCCATGGGCGTCGTGGCAAAGGTTACGCCCGTACCCTTGAGGCCCCGCGGATCGTAGGCCGGCAGCGCCTGGCCCTTGACCGCCGGCACGTGCTTGACCCCCAGCGTCCGGCCGACGGTTGCCGCGCCCTGGCCCAGCAGCCGGCCCAGTACCGTGCCTTGGCCGATCTCGCGCACCAACTCGATGGCCCGCTCACCGTCGCCGAATGCCAGGATGCCCGCCTCCGCCACGACGCCCAGCGTCGCGCCGACCTCGATGGTATCCAGGCCCAGGTCGTTGCATTCCTGGTTCAGGCGGGCAATGGTATCCAGGTCGCCGATGCCCAGGTTGGAGCCGCACATCACCAGGGTCTCGTATTCCAGCCGCGCCACCAGCCGCCTGCCCTCCGCGTCAGGCACAATGTTGGAGCACTGGATGATACAGCCGGCCATGCACGCCTCGGTGGGCGTACCCTCGCCGCCGCGCTCCGTGATCAGGTCGTAGAGCGCTTCGCCCGAGATGCCCTCGGCATCCTCGAAAGCGCCGTGGCTAAAGTTGCGGGTCGGTAGCGCGCCCAGGCTCTGGGTCATCATCACCGTGGATGCCGTGCCATATTTGCGCAGCACCTCCACCCGTGGATTGTTGCTGACCGCCTGGTGGAAGGCACGGACGGATGCTTTGAAGGCTTGTGCGGTTGGGCGTGGTTGCTGTTCCTTACGCACCAGGACTGCTTTCAGGCCCTTGCTGCCCATCACCGCCGCCAGCCCACCCCGCGCCAGGAAGCGAAAGGGATCTCCCCGCATGTCGGTGGTGCACACCGCCGAAGCGGGGAGCTGCATCTCGCCCGCCGGGCCGATGGCGATCAGGGCATAGCCATCGCCAAACTCGGCCTTGAGCCGCTCAGCCAGCGCTTCCAGGCGCAGCCCCCAGTAGGCATTTGCGGGCAGGAAACGCACTGCTTCCGGGCCATCCACGACGATCAAGCCCGGCGCATCGGGGGAAAAGGCCCCCTCGACGATCAGCGCCCGCAGGTCCAGCCCGGCCAGCGTACCAGCCACCTCGCCGCCCGAGTTGCTCTCTTTGATGCCGCCCGTCAGCGGGCTCTTGCCGCCCAAGGACAGCCGGTCGCCGCAGGAGATGCGCCAGCCGGCCAGCGGACCGGTGGCCCAGACCAGAATGTTGTCCTGCGAAAGCGGGTCGCAGCCCGGATCCACCTCGGCGGTCACCAACTCGGCCGTCAGGCGCCGCCCGCCGGTCAGTTCATCGCTCCGCGTTTCAATGCGAGCCGTCTGGCTGCTCAGATCCACACGCAATAGCTTCACAGTTCCTCCGTTCCATCCCTCATTCCGGCCCTATCTAACTGTTGAGAAGACCAGGTTCACCGCAGAGGCAGAGACCACAAAGTCAAAACATCTTTTGGATTTTCTCTGTGCTCTCTGCGTCTCTGCGGTGTCTACTATTCAATGCCCGTCCCTGTTCATTGCCCGGGATGGTGAAAATTCAGCCAGCCTGGGATCCATGTCGCTGCCCGAAACCAGCGCGGCTATCAGTGTACCAGCCAGCGGCGTCAAGACGATGGTGCTTTTGAGCCCTGTACCGATCAAAAGTCCTTCCACCTCGTCCACAGAACCCAGCAGCGGGCGGTTGTCGGGCAGAAAGGCCACCGGGATGGCCCAGCCCCGTATGACGGCCGCCTGCTGAAGGGCGGGAAATCTCACCCTTGCCTCCTGGGCGATGGCCGGCAGTGCAGTCGTGGTAACGCGCCGGCCCAGCGCCTCGGTCACGATGGCCGCTTCGCCGATCATGACGTTGCCCTCCGGACGCTGTCGCAGGCAAAAGCCGACCGCCTGCTCATCCGATTCTTCCGTGGCTTCGAAAAACGACGCGCTGCTGATGGCACAGCGGACTACCGGCGGAAGCGGCTCGGTGATGAGCGCCTCGCCGTGGACCCAGCGCAGCGGCAGGTCCACGCCGGCCGTCCCTGCCAGGCGTCGTGCCCATGCGCCGGCGGCCAGAACCACCCAGCCAGCGGCTACGTACCCCCGGCCGGTCTGAACACCGGTCACACGTCTGCCCTCGACACGAACCCCGGTAACCTCGGTATGCGTCCAGACATCGAGGCCGTGCTGCCGCCCGCGCAGGACATAGGCGTACACCAGTTTGAAGGGGTTGAGGTTGCCCTCGTTGGCGTGATAGAGGGCGCCAATGACCGATTCTGGCGACACGGTAGGCTCCAGCCGGCAGAGCTCGTCCTGGTCCAGCAGTTGGGCGGGCACGCCCGCTGCCTGCAGTCCGGCCGCGCGCTCTTCCATGACCGCCCACTGCTGCTCGTTCTCGATGAGCAGCAGTGAGCCGGTTCGCTGGTAATCCAATTCGGTTTCCAACTCGGCTTCCAGCCCAGCGCAGCGTCTCGTGACCCTGCAGGGATAGCTCCAGGCTGAGGCCGAATTCACTGTCCTGGACCTGCACGTTGCCAAAGTTTGCGCCCGAGGCCCCTGAGGCCAGGCATCCCTGTTCGATGAGCAGGGTACGCATTCCGCTGCGGGCCAGGTGGTAGGCCGCGGCGCTGCCGATCAGGCCGCCGCCCACGACCACCACGTCCCAGCTCGGACCTGCCATCAGGACCTCTCCTCCGCCAGGCCGCCCAGGGGGACAGGGACAATAGGCGGGCGCGGCGTCGACTGCCCGGCCGCTTCCACCGGCTGGTCCAGCTCCCGGGCCAGAAGCTCGGCCACCGAGCTGCCGCACATGCGGCCCTGGCAGCGGCCCATCCCGGCCCGCGTCAGCATGCGGATGGCGCTTACGGTCGTGGCGCCTTCTTCGACCGCCCGGCGGATCTCGCCCACCGTGATCTCCTCGCAGCGGCACAGCACCGTGTCGTCGGTCTGCAGTTCGGCCAGGTGCGCGGAGGTCGGAAAAAGGTCGTCCAATACGGCGGCAAAACGCCGCTGGTGGGCCAGGGCCTGCTGTACTTCCGAGATCCTGCCGGCGGCCACGTCCCGTCCCAGCTTTCGAGCGGCACTCAACGCGGCCAGCCGTCCTTCCCACTGGGCGACGTCTTTGCCGCCAATGCCCGCGCCGTCCCCGGCAACATAGAGTCCTTCCAGTGTCGTCTGCAGCCCCTCGTCGCGCACCGGAATGTAGGCCCGCTGTACCGGCTGGTAGCGGTGCTCACAGCCAGCCAGGCGCGATAGCTGCACCGATGGCGTGAACCCATGGCCCAGACAGATCGTGTCTACGGTCACCGTCTCTTCAGCAGCCCCGGTTTTCCCGCCACCGGCATCCTGCCCGGGGGCCGGCCCGATCACGGCTTGCTCCACCCGGCCCTCGCCTTCGGCGCGCTGCACGCAGCGGCTCCAGCGGATGCCCACACCGGCTTTCTGCATGGTCCGGAATGCCTCCCATCCCTCCCCGAGGCGTCCCCACTGGCCCCACACGGCGCTGGCGTGGCGCCAGCCGCCCCAGGGGAAAGCATTGGCGTCGAGGACGCCGGCCAGCTCAGCCCCAGCCTCGATGAGATGCCGGGCCAGGACCAATTGCAGGGGGCCCGTACCGCTCAGCAGGATCCGGCGGCCGGGCAGCACGTGCTGGTGTTTGACCATGGCCAGTGCGGCGCCGGCTGTCATCACCCCGGGCAGCGTCCAGCCGGGGAAGGGCGCGGGACGATCGTAGGCGCCAGGAGCCAGAATGACCGACTGCGCCTGCAACCGGCGCGGTGTGTCCGCCGGACCGTACAGGCAAAGCGTAAACGCGCCGTCCTCGGGGAAAATGCCCCAGACCGAAGTCCCGGCCAGCAGGCGCACCCCCTCCTGGTCCACGCCAGCCAGAAGCTGCCGGGCGCTCTCATCGGGCACGGCAGTCTCGCCCAATTCTGGCGGTGTCTGCTTGTAATACTGACCGCCGGGCAGTGCAAAAGCATCGACGAGGGTCACAGGCAGGCCCAGTTCCGCGGCCTGCCCAGCGGCGGCCAGCCCAGCTGGCCCGGCGCCCACTATGGCCAGCGCTATCGACTCAGTCATGGGCCTGGCCCCCGGCAGCCACGCTCCGCTCGCTGGAGGTTGCCGCGCTGCGCTCGCAACAAGTCTCGATCACCATCCCCTCCGCCACGGGCGTCATGCAGGCCCGTACGTTTTCGATGCCATCGATGGTGACCAGGCAGTCGTAGCAGACACCCATGCCGCAGTAAATGCCGCGTGGCGCATGCTCTTTCTCCGTCTGGCGAAATACCTGCCGGCCCTGGGCCAGCAACACGGTGGCTACCGTCTCCCCGGCAAAGGCTGCAACCGGCTCGCCATCCACCGTGACAGTCAGCGGATGCCTGTTCTCCAGGGGACCCAGCCTTCTTTCATCTTTGGTGGTGCTCATTCCATATTACTCCGTGAGAACTGAATCAAGACCTCAACCAAGACCTGACAGGTCTCTAAAAGAGTTCTGCTGACGAACCAAGTGGTTCTAACCAGAACCTGAGGTCAGGTCAGAGGTTACTAAGACCTGTCAGGTCTCTGCATTCAAAGCGAACCGGTCCGGCGCAAAGGGCGACAGATCCACAGGCGGGCTCCCGCCCAGTATCATATCCGCCATCCACTCGCTGGCCACCGGGACGGCGGTGATGGTCTCCAAAAAGGCCGCTGCTACAAAGAGGTTGTCCCGCTCCGGCAGCCAGCCGACCAGCGGCTCGTCGTCGGGCGTGAAGGATGTGGGAATGCCCCAGGCGCGCAGAGCGCGCACGCCGGCCAGCGCGGGATAGAGCTTGACCAGATCGGCGGCCATGCCAGCCATGCCCCAGGAACTGGTCCTGCGGTGCAGTTCGGGAGTCTTGGCCACCGCTTCGGTGATCACCAATCCGCCATGTAGGTCCCGGCTAAATCCGACCGCGACTGCCTGGTCCCGGCCGTGGATCCGCTCGTAAAAGTCGGCCAGTTCGATGGTATTGTTCAGGGTAAGCGACACCGGCTCGGTGACAAATGCCTCGGCGTGGGTGTGGCTCAGGGGCACATCGGCACCGGCCAGCCGTGCGACCTGGGGCGTCCAGGAGCCGCACATGATGGCCACCCGGTCGGCCTCGAACCACTCCCCCCCTGCCTCCACGGCCGCCACCCGCTGCCCTTCGACGCGCATGGCGGTGACCGGTGTCTGGGGCCGGAGCAGCGCGCCGTATCTGCGGGCGGCCTTGGCATAGGCCCAGCAGAACAGGAAGGGATTGAGCAATCCCTCGACGGCATAGGCCGCCCCCATAAAGCCCTCTGTGTTCAGGTGGGGTTCGGCCTCCTGCAGCGCCGCCTGGTCCAAAAGCTCGATGGGGATCCCGGCCGCGGTCAGGACCTCTGCCCGCGCCGCCCAATCGTCCCACAGGTGCTGCGCGTTGATCAGGGCCAGGAACCCATTCCGCCGCCACTCGAAGGCGGTACCCAGCTCCTCTTCCAGGGTCTCCAGCCGGGCCAGCCCCTCGACGATGAGCCGGATGTTGAGCGCATCGAGGTGCCCTTCGGCCACCTGGGCTCGCCCGCTACATGCGGCGGACGCGCCCGAGCCCAGATCGCCAGCTTGAAGCAACAGCGTGCGTGCGCCCTTTTGGGCCAGGTGGTAGGCGCTGGATAGGCCCAGCATCCCCCCACCGACGATGATGACGTCGTACCTATCAGGCATGGTTCCTCCCTGCCTGGCGATGCCCTGCGCGGCTATGCCTCGGGCAGCAGTGCGTCGGCGATCTCCAGCACCTCGTCGATGATCTGCAGCCCGTCGCCCAACTCGGTCTCGTTGATGCACAGGGGCGGGACGGGGAACAGGTGGTTCCACTTGACAAAGCAGTGCATGCCGCGTTCCTGCAAGGCCGCGGATAGCTGCGGCGCGACCTGGGCATCTTCTGGCGAGGAGGGCAGTCCCGGCAGCGGGGCCAGGGGCTCCTTGGTCTCCCGGTCCTTGACCAGCTCGATGGTCGAAAAGAGGCCGATGCTGCGCACGTCGCCCACGCTGGGGTGCTTTTCCATGATCTCCTCCAGGCCCTCTTTGAGGATCACACCCATGGCCTTCGCATTCTCTACCAGCCCCTCATCCCGGTAGACCTCGATGGCGGCCGCGCCGGCGGCCACGCCTATCGGGTACGCCGAGTTTGTCAAGCCCATGGGCAGCCGCCGCCCCTGCCAGTGATCGGCCAGGGTGCGCGATACCAGCGCCCCGCCCAGGGGCACATAGCCCGAGGTGATCCCTTTGCCCATGGTGATGATGTCCGGTTTGATGCCCCAATGGTTCACGCCGAACCACTCGCCGGTGCGCCCAAAGCCGCTCATGACCTCATCAGAGACGAGCAGGATGCCGTACCGGTCGCAGAGCTCGCGGATGCGCGGCCAATAGTCGTCGGGCGGGATGATGAGTCCGTTGCTACCCGTGACCCCTTCCAGGAAGATGGCCGCGATATTATCCGGCCCCTCGAACTGGACCACCTGCTCCACGTGGCTGATGCACTCGCGGTGGCAGGTCTCTCGCGTCCAGCCAAAGGGGCAGCGGTAGCAATAGGGATCCATGAAATGCACCACGCCCGAGATCAGCGGCTCGACGGCCAGGCGGTAGGGGTCGCCCGTCAGGGCCAGAGCGCCGGCCGACGCGCCATGAAAGGAGCGATAGCGCGCCAGCAGTTTGTGCCGGCCGGTGTAGAGGCGGGCGAATTTGATGGCGTTCTCGTTGGCCTCGCCGCCGCCTGTGGTGAACAGGGTTTTGGTCATGTCTCCTGGCGCGATCTCGGACAGCAGTTGGCCCAACCGCGCCCTGGGCTCGGTGGCGATCCCAGGATAGACGTAGGCCATCGTCGCGGCCTGGTCCTGGATGGCGGCGATGATCTTTTGGTTGCCGTGCCCGGCGTTGACGTTCATAAGCTGGGACGAGAAATCCAGGTAGCGCTTGCCATTGGCATCCCAGAAATAGACGCCCTCGCCTTTGACTGCCGTAAGCGGCTTGACCTGGCTCTGGACCGACCAGGTGAAAAAGCTGTGTTCTTTGCTCAGATTGACGATCTGTTCTTGATTCATGCGATCTCCTCTTCGGCAGCTTGACCTCCCGCAGGTTGCCAACCTGCGGGAGGTTCTTCGATTCTAGTCCAATACCCCGGCGATCCGGAAAAAGTTGGCGATAAGGTCACGCCCGGCGACCTCGGCTTGTGGATAACCATCGGGGTAGATGAGGTTCACCAGCGGGTTGCGGCGGTCGTTGGGTCCTTCGGTATAGCTCTCTGGATGAAATTGAACGCCATACACCGCTTTGCCGTCCTGCTTTAGCGCCTGGACGGGGCAATCCTTGCTGGAGGCCAGGACCTGAAAGCCCGGCGGAGCTTCCTTCACCTCGCAATGATGGGCTTCCAGGAACACTGGCGAAGCACCCAGTCCGTCAAGGATCGGATCCGCCACCACGTCCACGGGCATAAAGCCCCACTCCTTCAAGTAACCCGGCGCGGAAAGGTCAGTCACATCGGTTTCCCCCGGCCTGAGGCGACGCATGGGGGCCACCGTGACACCGTGGGCCATGGCTATGAGCTGCAGACCCCCGCAGAAGCCCAAGATCGGCAGCTCTGCCCTGTGGATGATCTCCTGCATCCCTCTGAGTCCTTCTGGCTCATAGTAGGGCCAGTCGGTGGCATTGCCACTGATGAGGAGGGTCGTTATCCCCATCTCCTCCAGACGATCGTGGGTGACGTCCCGGTAACGCTGTACCAGACACGGCTGGCCCGTCATGGCCTCGACTTTCAGCTTCACGTCCATGCAATGGGTCAGGTGACTTGCCCGCTTCTCGGGGTCCGCCAACCAGCTCTCATGCTCGAGGCTCACAAAACCGATCATAGGATTCCTTCCAAAAGCCGTTGGCAGTCTTTTGCGGTAGCGGGTCGGGGATTGTTGGGCAGCAGGACCATGCGCGATGCCTCTTCAGCCATGGCCGGCAGGTCCGGGTCGCTGATGTCCAGCTCGCTCAGCGTCAGCGGCAGGCCCAGGTCTACCATCCAGTCCTTGACCCGGGCGACCGCATCCTCATCGCTTATAGAGCCCGGCATGCCCAGCGCCTG
Organism: uncultured Chloroflexia bacterium; assembly: GCA_963783445.1. GTDB lineage: Bacteria > Chloroflexota > Anaerolineae > JAAYZQ01 > JAAYZQ01 > CAWANP01. The sequence continues at coordinate 302,619 of CAWANP010000009.1, forward strand.
AAGCAGGGCGGCGCGCTTCTCACCCAACGCCGGCAGGTTGTAGGCCAGACCCTGGGGCAACAGCAGGCCGATGCACAATCCATGGTGCAGACCGTAGTGACCGGCTACAGGGCCTGCCACGGAGTGGATAATGCCCAGCCCGCTCTGGTCGAAGGCCAGTCCGGCCATGGCACTGGCCAGCATCATCTCCTGGCGCGCTGCCAGATCGTCCCCCTGGTGCGTGGCGCGGGGCAGGTTCTGGTAGGCGCGGTGCAGCGCGTCCAGGGCCAGGGCGTCGGTGACGGGGTTGGCCCGGCGGCCCACGTAGGCCTCCAGGGCGTGGCCGACGACGTCGATGCCGGTGGCCGCCGTCAGGTGTGCCGGCAGGCTCAGGGTCAGCGCCGGATCCAGGATGGCGGCCCGGGCAAAGAGGTGGGGACTGAGCACGCCTTTCTTAAAGCGCGTCTCCTCGTCCTCGATGACGGTCACCTTGGTCATCTCGCTGCCGGTGCCGGCCGTGGTCGGTACGGCGATCATGGGCAGGATGGGCCGGGTGATGGGCCGTCCTCCGAACTGGTAGTCGGCGTAGCTCCCGCCATTACTCAGGAGCAGTCCCGCCGCCTTGGCCACATCGATTACGCTGCCCCCGCCCAGGGCCACCAGAACCTGGGCATCCGCCTCGCGCGCCTGGGCCACCGCCGCGTCCACATCGCGCACGGTCGGGTTGCTCTGGACCTGGGCAAAGGTGGCCACCTGCCAGCCCTCCGCGCAAAGGGTGCCGGCGATCTGGTCGACGAGGCCGATGGCGGCCAATCCAGCGTCACTGAGCAATAGTACCCGCTCGACCCCAAGCTCGGACAGGGCTGCGGGCAGGGCGGTGGATACCGGCTGGCCAAAGACCAAATTCACGGGCGAGTAATAACCAAACTCCATCATCATCCTCTCTCCAGGGTTTCGGATTCCCTGTGTTGTTCCAGGGCAGCGTCGACCTGCGGGCGCGTCGGGATGCCCGCGCGCCCGCCCAGCTCCCGGCACTTGAGGGCGGCCGTGGCGGCGGCAAAGGCCAGGCAGCGTCCGGCCGGCCAGCCCTGCAGGTAGGCGTACAGGTAGGCGCCGTGGAACACGTCGCCCGCGCCGGTCGTATCCACCACGTCGACGGCCAGGGCGGGCTGGTGGATGGGCTCCGTACCGGGACGCAACGCACCGGAACGGCCCGCTGCGGGACGCGGCGCCGATTCCCAACACCAGCACCCCCGGACCCCGTCGGTGATGACCACCTGGCGCGAGCCGTAGGTCCCCAGCAGCGCGGGGCCGGCTGCCAGCGGGTCGGCAAGGCCCGTGTGCTGCTCCGCAAAACGGCGGGCGACAACCATCAGGTCGACCAGGGGCAGCAGGGTACCGGCCCCGTCCCATTCTATCCCGGCCCCGCCGTCAAAGGACACCACGACGCCGGCCTGGCGCGCCGTCTCTGCAGCGTAGCAGGCGGCCTCGAGATGGACGCCGTCGAGGTGCAGCGCCCGCGCCGAGGCGATCAGGCCTGCCGGAACCTCCTCTGGCGCCAGCCCCTGCAGTTCGCCGCGCTCATACAGGATCGAGCGCTGGCCCGTGGGCTGGTCGACGAGGATGACCGCCGCCGGCTGCTCTCCTTCCGCGCGCTCTGGCGCCTGGCTCGTGTCCACCCCGTCGGCCTCCAGCCCGGCCCGGGTGAGGGCGCCCCAGGTTGTGGGCGCGATGGGTCCCAGGTAGGCCGTCGAAGCCCCCAGCCTGGCGGCCGCCACCAGGGCCGTGGCCACCGGCCCGCCGCCTTCCAGCAGGATGCGGCGCGCCTGGAATACCTCGTCTTTCCGGGGCAGGCGGGGCACCAGGGTCATGACGTCGATGGTCGCCAGCCCCAGCCCTACAATGTCCACCGCGCCGGCCGTCATGCGCCCCCGCTCTCCCAGGTCTGGGTCGTGTGGGCATCGAGGGCGTCCCGGTCCAGCTTGAAACCAAAGCCGGGTTCCTGGGGCACAGAGATCGTGCCATCGTCGTTGATCAGGTAGGGCTCGGCCAGCATGAAATCGCGCGAGGGTTCGGTCCAGGCCGGCGGGTCGACGGGGAACTCGAACCAGGGGCAGTTGGGTATCGCCGCCGCCAGGTGCAGGTTGGCCCCCAGACCGATGCCGTTGGACCAGGTGTGGGGAATGAACTTTTTGAAGGCCATCTCGGCCATGCCGGCCACTTTGCGAAGCTGGGATATGCCTTCGGAAAAGGCGGCGTCGGCCTGGATGATATCGTAGCAGTTGCGCTCGATGAGCTGGCGGTACTCGTGCAGCCCGATGTTCAGCTCGCCGCCGGCGATGGGCAGGTCGACGCGCGCCGTCAGCGCGGTGAGCTGCTCATAGTTGTAGCGGGGCAGCGGCTCCTCCAGCCACAGCAGGTCCAGCTCCTCCAGCGCCCGGGCCACCCGCAGGGCATCGGCAAAGGACCAGAAATTGTGGGGGCCGGGGCTGGGCATGACGTGCGACTGGTTGGCGTCGGCCATGAGCGCGATCTCAGCGCCAAACTCGGCGCGCACTTGCTGCACGGCGTCGATATCGTCGTCAATCTCGGGACGGCGCAGGCGCAGCTTGAAGGCGCGAAAGCCCCGCTGGCGCAGCATGTGCAGCCTTTCGATCTGCTCCGCCGGCTCACACACCTCGGCCAGGCTGGCGTAGGCTGGCAGCGAGTCCTGGTAGCCGCCCCACAGACGGTACACCGGCTGCTTGCAGGCCTGCCCAATGATGTCCCACAGCGCCATCTCTACGCCCCACGGATAGGAGCCGTCCCGCGCCGCGTGGCGCAGGATGGGGCTGATGCGCTCGATGGCAAAGGGGTCCTTGCCCAGGATGTAGGGCGACACCAGATTGGACACCGTGTGCAGGCCGATGGGGTCGCCGTGGGGCAGCGCCCCCAGGCCCGTGATGCCGTCGTCGGTGGTCACCTCGACCAGGGTGCAGACATTGTGCTCAAAGGTCCGCCCCGGCGCCCACGAAGGGCGCAGAGGCGCCGGCAGTGGATGGCTCACGATGCGGCAGCGGATGTGGTCAATCTTCATAGCAGGTTCTCCAGGAGGGGGATCTGTCGATTCCGCGCAGCGAGCTGGTCACGGCGCTGGCTTTACCGGCCGGTAAAACAGCGGCTGGCGCGCTCTGTTGCATAACGAAGGCGCAATCGCTGCTCTTTACGCCGGGTGCGAACCCGGTTTGTCGGTGACAACACGTCGTCAGCTCCTCGATGGTCATTGCGGATCCAGGGCCATTGTAGCAGAAGTGGCCCATGATGTCAATGGTGGCTTAACATCACGTGGGGAATAAAGTCAGACTGTACGGAAATGCGGCAGACATGTGGAACGGTATTGTGGACAGGCGGGAGTATTCCGTGGATGCTGGACAAAGGATCGAGAGCCTGCGAAGGCATCGTACCAGTTGGCCGCCTAGCGCTAGCGACCCGCTCTGTCACTAGCCAGCCACTGCGTGAGCCAAGGGCCTGACTTCCCGTTCCAGGCGAGCGCCCAGCAGGTCAGGAGCCGCGTCCAGATCATAGTCCACCTGCAGGCCCATCCAGAACTCGGGGGACATGTCAAAGTAACGGGCTAGCCGAAGCGCGGTGTCCGCCGTGACGCGGCGTTTGCCCAGCACGATCTCGTTGATGCGTCGAGCCGGCACACCGATATCGATTGCCAGTCGATTCTGGCTCAAGCCCATGGGCTTGAGGTATTCCTCCAACAATACCTCTCCTGGGTGGACAGGATTGAGTTTGTCCCCTGCCATAGTCATGCCTTTCTAGTGGTAGTCAACGATTTCTACGGCCTTGCCCAACGCTAAAACGCCGGCGGCGTGATGACCGAGATGAAGCGTACAGTCTGATCCCCCCGGGGCTTCATATCGCGCAGCATCGCGCCTTCGAAACAGGCGGTGTCGCCCGGGCCCAGGAGGTGCGCATCGTCGCCCAGCCGGATCTCCAGTTGACCCTGCAGGACGTAGACAAACTCCTCGGTGGTCTCGCCAAAGCCGGCCAGGGGCCTTTGCTCGCCCGGCTCCCACTCGGTCATGAAGGCTTCCAGTCTCTGGCTGGTGCTGGGGGTCAGTAGTTGGAAAGCCAGTTCTGTTCCCGACGCGGGCCAGGTGATACGCATGCGCTCCTGGCGCCGGACGACGGGACTCGCCGCCCCCGGTTGGAGCAGAAAGTGAAAGACGGGCACATCGAGGGCCTGGCTGATCTTGTACAGCGAATCGATGGAGGGGCTGGTCACGTCTCGTTCTACCTGGCTGATAAAGCTGGCGGTCAGGTCAGCGCGCTCCGCCAGCTCGCCCTGGCTCAGGCCCAATTCCTTGCGACGGGCGCGAATCCGGTCCCCAAGTGGCGGCATTCCGTCACCTCCTTGCTGGTTGTTGCCGATCCAGTCTATTGTAGCAGACGATCTCGGCTAAGTCAAGCAGAACTTGATATTTCACCAAAAAGGGAGTTGTGCTGCAAAGAAATGACACCTATGCTTCATTGTTGTTCCATAAATAAAGTGTTACTTGACAAAGGGGTCGGGATATGCTAGAATAGCAGCCGTAAACTCGTGCAGTGAACAACGGATCGCGGCCGTGGGCCTGATCCGGCCTCAACGAAAGAGCAAAAAAGGAGAAGGGACGATGAATCGCAAAGAGACCAAGGGCAAAGGGATCGCGACACGCTGCATCCATACCGGCGTTCCGGATGGTGGTTTGTGGGCGCCCGTCAAGACCCCACTCATCATGTCCAACAGCTATGACCTGGGCGGACTGCCGGTCGACGACCTGCCCGCCGAGGCTTTTGTCTATACCCGCAACGGTACGCCCAACGCCCGCTACCTGGAGGAAAAGCTGGCCGACCTGGAGGGGGCCGAGGACTGTGTTCTCACCGCCAGCGGCGTCGCCGCTATCTCTGGCTCCTTTCTGACCCTGCTGAACACGGGCGACCACATCATCTCCTCCGACGTGGTCTATATCGCCATCCACGACCTGCTGGCCGAGCATTGTCCCCAGCGCCTGGGCATCGAGACCAGCCTGGTCGACACCTCGGACCTGGCGGCCGTCAGAGCGGCGGTAAAGCCCAATACCAAGATCATCCACGTCGAGACGCCCGGCAACCCCACTACGCGCATCAGCGACATCGCCGCCCTGGCCGAGATAGCCCGGGAAGCCGGCGCCCTGCTCACGGTGGACAGCACCTGGTCGGGCCTGCTCAGCCAGCAGCCGCTGGAACTGGGCGCCGACCTGGTCTTTCACAGCCTGTCCAAGTATGTCAACGGCCAGGGGGACGCCGTAGCCGGCGCCGTACTGGGCAGCCAGGAACTGGTCGACCAGGTACGCCAGTTCGCCGTGGTGACCCTGGGCGCTTGCATCAGCCCCTTTAACGCCTGGCAGATCATGCGCGGCTCAGAGACGCTGCCCCTGCGCCTGGAGCGCCATTCGGCCAACGCCCTGGCCGTGGCCGAGTTCCTCGAAGCCCACCCCAAGGTAGCCTGGGTGCGCTTCCCCGGCCTGCCGAGCCATCCCCAGCACGAGACCGCCAAAGCGCAGATGACCTACTACTCCGGGATGCTCAACTTTGACATCGTGGGCGACGCCAGCCAGCGCCTCGAAGTGATCCGCCGGCTCAAGTTCTTTCGCCACGCCACCTGCCTGGGCCACGATGAGAGCCTCATCGCCCTCTATCCCTGGGAGGATCCGAGCTTTTACCGGGTCAGTGTCGGCCTGGAGGATGCCGAGGACCTCATCGACGATCTGGACCAGGCCCTCGCCGTTGTTAAGAATTGAGGAAGCCTCCCGCAGGCTTCAAGCCTGCGGGAGGTTGGCCAGTATTCACACAAGGAGGAAACATGATCGAGACCCACGGTTTGAGACAGACAAGCGCCCATTACTCACGGCTGGGCGCCCAAGAGTGCGAAAAGATCCACAGGGCCAGCATCGAGATCCTCGAGCATGTCGGCGTCGAGGTTCACGACGAGCAGGCGCTGGCCCTGCTGGTCAAAGGTGGGGCCCAGGCCGACGGCATCACCGTCCGCGTTCCGGAATTGATGGTCCTCAAGGCCCTGGCCGTCACGCCCAAGGGCACGATCCTGTTCGACCAGAATGGCAAAGTCGCGATTCGCGCCCAGGGCCACAACAGCTACTATGGCGGCGGCTCCGACTGCCTCTATGCCCTGGACCACCGGACGAACCAGCGGCGCCTGGCCGTGCTCCAGGACGTCGTCGACGCCCAGATCGTTCAGGACGCGCTGCCAGAAGTCAGCTTTGTCATGTCAGCCTTCCTGCCCTCCGACGTCCACCCCCACATCTACGACCGCTACCAGATGGAGGCCATGCTCAACCACACCACCAAGCCCATCGTCTTTGTCTCGCCTGACTTTGAAGGTTGCGAACTGGCCATCGAGATGGCCGAGATCGTCGCCGGTGGCGCCGAAGCTTTCCAGCGCCGTCCCTTTGCCACCTGCTACATCAATGTTACCGACGGCCTGCGCGCCAACCAGGAGGCCCTGCAAAAGTGCATGTTCCTGGCCGGCAAGGGCCTGCCCCAGTTGTACATCCCCCTGGGCGACGGGCCTCACTGCAATGCCGGCAACTCGGCCTACCAGTGGACCGGCGTGCTGCTGGGCATCGTCCTGGCCCAGCTCGTGCGCGAAGGTTCGCCCGTCGTCGTTCCCGGCTGGGGCGGCGGGCTCAAGAACATGAAAACCATGGCCGGTTCCTACGGTAGGCCGATCCCCAGGGCGTCGCCCTGGCCATGGGCCACTATCTACGGGCTGCCCACCTTTGGCATGGCCGGCTGCTCCGACGCCAAGGTACTCGATGCCCAGGCCGGGGCCGAGATCGCCCTCAGCCTGGTGCTCCAGACCCTCGAAGGCGGGCACATCATCCACGACTTGGGCTTCATGGACTCGGGCATGCAGGGCTCGCTGGCGCTGATGGCCATGTGCAACGACTGGATCCAGTGGATCCGCCACGCCACCGGCGGCGTCGACGTCAGCCCCGAGGGCATGGCCCTGGACGTGATCCACGAGATGGGGACCAATGGCGATTACCTGTCCCACCCCCACACCCTGGCCCACTGCCGCGATGGCTGCTACCCGCCGCTGGTTGACATGGGCAACTATTCCCGTTGGGAAGCACAGGGCTCCCTGGACATGACCCAGCGGGCGGCCAAGTTGGTGGACCGCGTGCTCGAAAAGCACGAGGTCGAGCCCTTGCCGACCGACGTCCAGCGCGATATCCACGCCGTCGTCGAGCGCGAAGCCAGCCGAGTCGGCGCCTGAGTACAAAGAGAATTCACCGCAGAGACGCAGAGAAAAGACAGTCCCTTGGTTTTCTCTGTGTTCTCCGCGTCTCTGCGGTAAGAACCAGATTGAGGACAAAACAACTGTGCCAACCCAGGGTAGCCGGGATCTCGGAATCAACCAGATCGTAGCCCGCAAGGGCCACACCTGCTATGGCATGGGCCTGGGCATCATCATCATCGACGACGTCTATCCCGGTTTCCCCGGCGACGTGCGCAACGCCAGCGCCTATCCCTTTCCCATCCAGTACGAGATCGCCGAGGGCGTCGACCTGGTCAAGCTGGTCGTCGACGAGGACAAGTCGCCCTGCCTGGAGCCGGTGCTGCGCGCCGCCAAGAAGCTGGAGAGGATGGGCTGTCGGGCCATCGCCGCCGAGTGCGGCTACTTTGCCTACTTTCAGCAAGAGGTCGCGGCCCACGTCGATGTGCCCGTCTTCATGTCCAGCCTGCTGCAGGTGCCCTGGGCCCAGCAGCTCATCGGGCCGGACAAGGTCGTGGGCATTTTCGTCGCCTCCTCGCCCTTTCTGACGGACGCCCACCTGGCAGCGGTGGGCGTCGAGATTGGCAGCAATTACGTCGTCGCCGGCGCGATGGACGGCGGCTGCTGCCCGGAATTCGAGAACCTGTGGATCTCGGAGCTGCGCCCCGACCCGCCGCGGGCTGACTACGGCGCGGCCGAGCGGGATTTCGTCGCCGTGGGCGTCGACTTTTGCCGGGAGCACCCTAGCATGGGGGCCATGGTCCTGGAATGCACCGGCTTTCCGCCCTTTGCCCGCGCTCTCCAGCGCGAGATCGATATCCCGCTCTTTAGCTGGGGAACGCTGCTGGACTATGCCTACTCGGTCGCCGTCCACCGCGACTACTATGGGCATGTCTAGTCGTGTTGGTTGCACCGCAGAGGCGCGGCCGACTGGGAGTCGGTTGCACGGAGACCTTCAGGCTGTCAGACCTGACACACAACAACGAATTCAGAATCTAACGAATCCTGCTGGCTGCTAGGTCACAGCCATTCGTTCTTTTCACAATTCGTTGTAGTCTTGAATCCGTCCTCAACCTGGCACCACACCGCAACACCCGTTCGTAGTAGGCGCCCTTCGGAGACTCAGGACATGCTTCAGCGCCGTTTTCTTCAGGCGTTGCCCATTGTCGTCTCTACAGTTTCGACTATTGCTCCCCGTGAAGGAACGAAATGATGAAACCGCCAGACAAAAATACTACCCACCACACACCTTGACAAATATAACAGTATGTGTTATGCTACAAGCAGTCCCGGTGCACTTTAATAGAAGAATAGCAGGGCTATGTAGCAAAAAGGTGAAACCATTCTGGAGTTAAAGGAGTCTCGTGCCGGAATAAGACCATCTTTGGTCTATGTACCACCTTTTGCGAGGGAAAATGCCAGAATACTGGACGGTTGAGTTCTACACCAGAATAGATGGATCATGCCCACTGGTCGAGTTTATCGAGGAGCAATCAATACCCATCCAGGCAAAAGTCTTGAGCGAGCTTGATGATCTGGCCGAGTTCGGACTGATGCCAAGAGGCAAGGCAAAACACCTTGAGGGGAAACTCTGGGAATTGCGCTTTCGTGCGAAGGAGGTCAGCATCCGCCTTATCTACTTTGCCCATACAGGCAGACAGTTTGTCGTTTTGCATGGCTTCTGCAAGAAGACTCAGAAGACGCCAAAGAAGGAGTTGCGTATAGCCCGCGGTAGATTGCAGAACTACCTAGATAGACAAAGCCAAGACTAGCCTACTTCCGTGCACCGGGACACGGTCAAAATGCTCTACAGGGAACATGCGACACGACAATGAAAAAGGAGAGCTGAAAGCTCATGGACTTTCGAGAATACCGTGATCGGCGCCTGCGAGAGGATCCCGAGCTGGCCCGAGCGTACGAGCAGGAAAAGCTTGAGCGGGAAATCAGTCGCCAGGTGTTGCGACTGCGCCAAATGCGAGGCTGGACACAGGAACAGCTGGCCGAAGCGTTGCATACCAAGCAGTCTGCCGTTGCGCGTCTGGAGAGCGGATCTCATCGCCCATCCCTGGCCACCCTGGACAAGGTAGGCCAGGTTCTCGGGGCGCGCCTGGAGGTGCGCCTGATTCCTGAGAGTTAGCTCCTGAAAGCCTCTAAATGAGCCGTCTAGCCGATGGATTGGGGCGTTGGAAGAATCCGAAAAAACTGGGTACTGCTACAACAGGCTGCCCGGCCTTCACCAAGGGAGCCGGGCAGTTCTACTCTAAGGTACAGCATCTCCTTCCCAGCAATCCGTATCATCGGCTGCCGCGAGGCGACCAGGGCTGAACGGAGGGCCTACGAAGAAGATGACTTCCAAGAATAGAGGATCCAGGGATGACGACATGTGCGCCGAGTACGACTTTCGCGGCGGCGTTCGCGGCAAACACCACGAGGCCTACCGCCAGGGCCATACGATCAAGATCCAGGGAGAGGACGGAACCGTCAATGTCCGCTACTTCACCCTCGAAGACGGTGCGATCATGCTGGAACCCGACGTCCGCCAATATTTCCCCGACTCTGAATCCGTGAACCGAGCCCTCCGTACCCTGATCGATCTTGTTCCCGCCAAGCGCAAGGCCATTGCCGAATCCCAGGATGACTATGAGATAAGCCAGGAATGAGGGACCCATCGCCCCGAAAAGCCGCAAGAGCGGTTGTGGGCATCCCCCTTGCCTCCATGTCGCTGCCCCTCCACTGATCCTCCAACGCTCGAGCCATGCCCGCGCTGAACTCGGTCGAATCGTCCATGACCTGGCGATCTTAACTCACTCCAAGCCGCTATCGTCGTTCGGCGATCACTCCAGGCGGCGAATTTGTCAGAACCTGTCATGCGCAACATCACCCTTCTTGTAGGCGATAAGGCGTCAACTACTGTGCATACCCGCCTGCCCCCGAGCGCGGTGGATCGATCCCTTACAATTCCGGCCCGTGCACGCTTTGGCTCGTATGCCACCAGATCTGCGGGTCAGTGCCGCGTCACACCCCCTGGGCTCGCCTCCATGCCTTGCGGATCCACCCCAGCGATGGTATAATATCTCCTGTCAAAGATAAGCTTGGCGCTCTCGAACAGACTGAGGAATCGTAGCCTGCCCCGGCAATCCGCACGCTTCAACACCGGGCGGTCTGTTGAATGTTGACCTTCCACCCTCACCAGGACGGTATCAATGGCAGAGGACAACAAACCCCACATAGAAGACTCTGGAGCCATCGCCCAGGACCATGCCGTCGCTGCTAATCCCGGCAGTGTACAGGTCACCGCCACCGTGCAGGGCGAGGATTCCCACTACTCAGAGCGTGTGGTCCGCGGCCAAACGTTGCCACCCTCTGGACGGCGTCCATCCTGTTCAAGTCCGCATGTGCCGCGCACAAGGAGTACAAAACCATGAGAGACGACTTTAACAAGCAAACCATAGAAACCCTGGCGGACAGAGCCGGCAACCGCTGCTCCAACCCAGGCTGCCGGCAGCCCACCAGCGGCCCGCGCACCGAGTCGACCAAGATGGTCAACATTGGCGTCGCGGCCCACATCACGGCCGCTTCAGAGGGTGGCCCCCGCTACGATCCCGCGCTCACCCCCGAGCAGCGCCGCCGCCCCGACAACGGCCTCTGGCTCTGCCAGAACTGTGCCAAGCTGGTCGACAACGACGCCCTGGCCTACCCGGTAGACCTCCTGCAAACCTGGAAGCGCCAGGCCGAAGAGACGGCCCGCCAGGAGCTCGAGCGGCGCGGGGTATCTGGCGACCAGGCTGCTTCTTCTCAGGTCGTTCACACCGGCAGCGGGGGCCTGGCCCAGAACGGCAGCGTGGCCGCCGGCGAGGGCGGCGTGGCCGTTGACGGCGACGTCCATGGCGATATCCGCATTGGCGGCTGAGGAGGGCAGCGAACTATGACCGGCGACCAAACCAAGCATCTGGCCCAGCTCCGCCAGGCCCGCGACAACGGCATTCTGGACGAGGACACCTACCAGGCAGCCATTGCGGCCCTGGGCGCGGAGCCCGAGGTGACAGCGACTGTCGCTGGCTCCGGGGCTATTGCTCAGAAGGACAGCGTCGCCGCTGGCGCAGGGGGCGTGGCCATAGGCCATGACCTGCATGGCAACGTCTACGTGGGCGCGCCGCCACAGGACAAAGCCGGCGCCCTCCGCATCTACCGCCGCGTCCTCGTTGCCACCAGCCGCCACCTCCCCTCTCCGGGGCGTGGACCTGGGGGCCAGCGATCCCACCAGCCGGACAGCAGCGCTTCGACCTGGACCGGGTCTACGTCGGCCTCGACACAACCAGCCGGGTACTTTTGTCCGAAGAGGAACAGGGGGCGAGCTGGAACGGGGACCGTCCCTGGGAGGCTCGCGAGACCCGGTCCCTGGCCGCCCTGGAGGCGGTGGCGGAAAACCGGCGCCTGGTGCTCCTGGGCGACCCTGGCTCGGGCAAGACCACCTTCATGGGCCACCTGGCCCTGTGCCTGGCCACCACAGCCTGGAACCTGAAGCCGGCTGGCTGGACCGGCTTCCCTGCTGGCCGGAGGCAGAGGCGGGCATCCTGCCTATCCCTGTCATCCTGCGCGATTTCGCCGGTGGCTCCCGCAGACGAGCAGAAGCCCTGCCCCGACATTTGTGGGATTTTGTCTTGAGCCGCCTGGAAGCCCAGAACCTCACCTTTGCCGCCGGACCGCTGCACGAGGCGCTGGAGGACGGACAGGCCGTCGTCCTGTTGGACGGGCTGGACGAGATTCCCACCCGCTCGCAGCGCGCCCTTGTCCGCGATGCCGTGGCCGTCTTTGCCCGCCGCTATCCCAGGGCCGCATGGCCGTCACCTGCCGCACCCTCTCCTACCAGGATGAGGCCTGGCAGCTGCCCGGGTTCCCTGCCTTCGAGCTGGCTCCCTTCGACAAGGAGCGATCGATGGCTTTGTCGATGCCTGGTACGCCGAGCTGGCTCGCCTGGACGTCGTCAGCCCCACGAGGCCGCGGGACTGGCCAGGCGGCTTCGCGAGGCGGTGCGCCGGCCCGACCTCTGGCGGCTGGCGCCCAATCCGCTGCTGCTGACCGTCATGGCGCTGGTCCACACCCACAAGGGCCGCTTGCCCGACGCCCGCGCCCTGCTGTATGAGGACACGGTCGACATCCTGCTGTGGCGCTGGGAGCAGATCAAGGCGGGAGGCGACGAGGGAGCTCCCCGGCTGCGGCAGCTGCTGCTGGACGCCGGGCGTTCCGACGTGGACCTCAAACGCGTGCTGTGGCGGCTGGCCTTTGAGGCCCACGCGCAGGGCGGCGCCGAGGACGGCGGAAGCCACTGGCCGACATCGGCGAGCTGCGCCTGCAAAAGGCTCTGGCCGACCTGCACCCCGAGGGCAGCCTGGACTGGGCGCAGCAGGCGATCGAGGCGATCAAGATGCGCGCCGGGCTGCTCCTGGAGCGAGCGCCGGAGGTCTATCACCTTTCCCCACCGCACCTTTCAGGAGTACCTGGCCGGGGCCCACCTATCGGCCCAGGCCGATTTGCCCGCAGTGCGGCGGCCTGGTCGAGGAGGGCGCCTTCTGGCGGGAGGTCGTGCTCCTGGCCGTGGGACGGCTGGTCTACCTGGGCGGCGACACCGACAAGCCACTGGCCCTGGTTGGCGAGCTCTGCCCGGCGGAGGCATTCGACCAAGACATGGCCTGGCGCAAGGCCTGGCTGGCCGGCGAGGCGCTGGTCGAAATGGGCCTGAACCGGGTACAGGACAGCGCATTAGGGCAGGACCTCTGGGAGCGCGTCAGATCGCTGGCTGACTTGCTCAGGCTTCGGCCGGCGGCCCCCGTGGAGCGCGCCGCGGCGGGCCGGGCACTGGGAGCCCCGGGCGACCCCCGCCCGGGCGTAGGTCTGGACCCTGCATCAGAAGTGCCTGATATCGCCTGGTGCGATGTCCCCGCTGGACCGTTCGTCATGGGCAGCCCTGATGATTCGCTGGCCTTATTTGGCAAAGAAACACCCCAGCAGACGCTTTACCTGGCGGCGTTCCGCGGAGGCAAGTACCCCATCACCAATGCCCAGTATGGCGGCCTTTGTAGCCGCCGGCGGCTACGGAGAGCGTAGGCTTCTGGACCGAGCGCCGGTTGGCAGTGGAAGGCCGCCGGGAAAGGACCAGAGACCTACGGCGGCTCTTCCGACCTGCCCAACCATCCCGTGGGTGGGGGTCGAGCTGGTTCGAGGCCGTGGCCTTCTGCGGCTGGCTCACAGAGTGCCTGCGTGAGACGGGTGGCATCCCGTGAGAATGACGAGGTCCGGCTGCCCACCGAAGCCGAGTGGGAGAAAGCCGCACGGGGAACGGGTGAGCATATCTACCCCTGGGGCAACGAGTTTGATCCGTATCGATGCAACATGGTAGACACAGGGATCGGTACCACCAGCGCGGTAGGCACCTTTCCCGGTGGTGCGTCCCCATTCGGCTTGCAGGATATGAGCGGGAACGTGTGGGAGTGGTGCGGCACCAAGTGGCGGGAAAGCTATGAGGACGAGGCTGATGAGTGACCCTGAAGGGGATATCCTCCGGGTGGTGCGTGGCGGGTCGTTCGACTGTAGTCAGGGGGTCCGCTGCGCCTTCCGCTACTGGCTCAGCCCGGACGACTCGGAGCTACGTCCTTGGGGTTCGGGTGGTGGCGGCCCCCGTCTGCCTCTGATCTCTGACCCTCTGGACTCTGGATCTCTGATCCGCTGTCCTCTTGAAATCGCGCCGCAGGCGCGATCGCCGCGGGCGCAATTCAGACCTGACAGGTCTCAGACAGCCGGTTGACAGGGCAGAGCGGACCCCAAAAGGAGAGGATCTGGCCTGCACAGCCTCCGTACAAGACCTGTCAGGTCTGGGAAAGCGCGATCGCCGCGGGGCGCAATTCAGCAAGGAGGTAGCATGGCACGTGAAGAGATGGTGATATTTACCCGGACCTTTGACTTGCTGGACTGGCTGCTGCCGGGGACCAACAGTTTCCCGCGGGCGCACCGCCACACCTTCACCCGCCGCCTGCTGGATGCCGCCTTTGACCTGCGCGAGCGGCTGGAAGAGGCCAACCACCGCCGGGGGCGGGCGCGACTGGAGCGGCTGGAACGGGCCGATGAGGCGCTGACAAGGTGCGGGTCTACCTGCGGCTGGCCGCCCGCTGGGGTTGGCTCTCGGCGGGCAGTACCGCCACGTGGCGGGCATGGTGACCGAGATCGGCCGCCTGCTGGGCGGCTGGATCAAGCAGACCCAGGCGGCAGTTCAGAGGACCCACCAGGATGTCATAAATACCTGCGCAGGGCAACTCGCGAACTGCGTGCGTCAGGCCGCTGGTGCGGGGGCGGGCCAACAGCCACCGCCGGGTGGTGCGTGGCGGGTCGTTCAACAATAATCAGAGGAACGTCCGCTGCGCCTACCGCAACAGGAACAACCCGAACAACAGGAACAACAACAACGGGTTTCGGGTGGTGGTGGCCCACGATTTTCTCAGTTGCCGGAACTGCCCGCCGGCCTGCGCGACCCTGGGTCCCGGCTTCCGGGCCGAGGCTTGAAAAACGGCGTGGCCCGTCCCTGGCCGCGGCCCGCATCCCGGCATGCGGGTCCGGGCGAATAGCAACGGCCCCGCCTCCTGGGCGGACCCTGAGGCGGGGCACCCTGAAGAAAGGAATCCTGTGTACGCACAGATCTGCAGTCTGGGACAACCTGCTGCTGGCCTACCGCAAGGCGCGCGCAAGGGCAAGCGGGGCAGCCGGCCGCGGCCGCCTTCGAATACCGCCTGGAGGACAACCTGATCGCGCTGCAGGCACGAACTGCAGGACCAGGACCTACGGCCCGGGCCCTTACGCCTCGCTTCTACATCCACGAGCCCAAGCGCCGGCTGATCACCGCCGCGCCATTCCGCGACCGGGTCGTCCACCACGCCCTGTGCAACGTCATCGAGCCGATCTTTGAGCGCCGCTTCATCCACGACAGCTATGCCAACCGCGTCGGCAAGGGCACCCACCGCGCCCTGGACCGCTGCCAGCAGTTCGCCCGCCGCTACCGCTACGTGCTGCAGTGCGACGTGCGCCAGTTTTTCCCGCCATCGACCACGCCATCCTGCGCGGCCATCCTGGCCCGCAAGCTGCCGGACCCCGACGTGCTGTGGCTGGTGGACCGCATCCTGGAGAGCGGCGCGGGGGTGCTCAGCGACGAGTACGAGATGGTCTAGTTTCCGGGCGACGACCTGTTCGCCGCGCTCCGGCCGCGCGGCCTGCCCATCGGCAACCTGACCAGCCAGTTCTGGGCCAACTGCTACCTGAATCCCTTCGACCATTTCGTCAAGCGCGAGCTGCGCTGCCAGGGCTACCTGCGCTACGTCGACGATTTCCTGCTCTTTGCCGACGACAAGGCGACGCTCTGGGCCTGGCGGGCGGCGGTCGTCGAGCGGCTGGCCCGGCTGCGCCTGACCATCCATCCCGGCGCCCATCCCCGGCCGGTGACCGAGGGCATTCCCTTCCTGGGCTTTGTCGTCTATCCCGACCACCGCCGGCTCAAGCGGCGCAAGGTGGTCCATTACCGGCGGCGCTTCGGGCGCTGGTGGCGCGCCTCGGCCGGCGAGCTGCCGCTGGAGCGCGTCGACCGCCTCGGCGCGGGGCTGGACCAACCACGCCCGCTACGGCAACACCTTCGGGCTGCGCAAGGCGGTGTTGGGCAGCGTTGTCATTCCCTGCCCACCAAGCGAGAGGTGAACCATCGGACTTTAGCTTTGAAACCTGGAAGCAAGCAGCGACAGACAAGCTGCAATCCCTGGGCAGCCGGCTGGAGCGACTGAAGGCGCAGGGAGGGCCCTATCCTGCTCTACGGCACCCTCTGCGGGCTGAGCCTCTGGCCGCTGATGGAGGCAGCGCAATCGGGCAGTTGCTGCCGGCGGTCGATGGCCCTGGGCGGCGTCGCGGGCGGCGTGGGAGGCGAACCTCATCGCCGAGCAGGTACAGCGGTGGCAGGATCAGGGCGGCGAGGTCAACGAGGAAGATCGTCGCTGCCTGGGTGGCAGACGGGGCCGCCGCCAACCCTGACCTGCGCCAGGCGGTGGACTCGATCCTGGAGCGGCTCGAGGCGGTCCAGACGCTGCAGGCCGCCCTCGTGCGGGACGACCGGCAGTGGTTCGTGGACACGCTTCGCGCGGAGATGGCGCAACTGGGCAATCTGCCCGCTTCGAGGCGACGCTGACCGGCTCGGGAGCCATCGCCCAGGACCACAGTGTGGCCGCCGGGGCGAGGGGGTGGCCGTGGCCGGGACGTGCACGGGGACGTGATCATCGTGGCCGACCCGGACCAGCTGTGGGAGGCCATCTCGCAGCGCCCAGGTCCGCCCCACAGACCTGCGCCGGCCACCGAGCGCTACCCTGGCCACCTGGTGCGACCGCTACCGCTACCTGGACTTCAAGGGCATGGGCGTCTCCGACCGGGTGCCGCTGCGCCTGCCCCTGGTGGAGATGTACGTGCCGCTCAGGGCCCGCATCGAGATGCCCGAGGGCGAGACCTGGGCGCGCAAACTGCGCCTGGCCGGCCGGCAGGTGAGCGAGGAGAGATCGAGGCATGGGCCAGCGCCTGAGCGAGCCCCTGCCGGTGCTGGAGCTGCTGCAGCGAGCACGATGGCCTCATCGTCCTGGGCGACCCCGGCGCCGGCAAGACGACCTTTCTCAAGTACCTGGCCCTGCGCCTGGCCGCTGGGCGAGGGGCGAGGCCTGGGCTGGCGCGCGGCTGCCGGTGCTGCTGCCCCTGTCGGCCTATGCCAATGCGCTGGCAAGAGCAGGACGTGCCGCTGGACGCTTTATCGCCGACTATTATCGACGACCGGGGCGTGGACCTGCCCCTGGGGCCGATGCTGGACGAGGCGCTGGCCGAGGGCGGCGCCCTGCTGCTGCTGGACGGCCTGGACGAGGTCCGGGACTTGGCCCAGCGGCAGCCTGGTGGTCGAGCGGGTGGTCGATTTTTTCACCTTTCACCGGCGCGCAGGGCAACAAGTTCGTCCTCACCAGCCGCATCGTGGGCTACCGTGAGGTGCGGCCCGTCGTCGAGGGACTGGCCGAGTGCACGCTGGTGGATTTTGACGAGGACGAAATCGAGCGAGTTTGTGGACAAGTGGACGGCGGCGCTGGAACGGGCGGCACGGGGCGATACGCCGGTGGCCGCCGAGGAGGCGGAGCGCGAGCAGGAGGAACTGCTGGCGGCCGTGCACCGCAACCCCGGCGTGCGCCGGCTGGCGGCCAACCCGCTGCTGCTGACCATCCTGGCCCTGATGAAGCGCCAGGGCGTGACGCTGCCCGAGCGGCGGGTGGAGCTGTACCAGAAGTACGTCGAGACGCTGCTCAAGCACTGGAACCTGGCCCGGGGCCTGGGCCGGCCGCCCAGCCGCGACCTGGACGTGGTCGAGACGGTGCGCGTGCTGGCCCCGCTGGCGCTGTGGATGCACGAGACCAGCCCCGGCGTGGGCCTGGTCAAGCGGGAGGCCGTGCGGCGCAAGCTGGAGGAGATCTATGCCGAGCGCGGGGCAGTCGGACCCGGAGCGGGCGGCCCGGCAGTTGCTGGCCGACGTCCGCGAGTACGCCGGCCTGCTGCTGGAGCGGGGCGCGGGCGAGTATGGCTTCATCCACCTGACCTTTCAGGAGTACCTGGCGGCGGTGGCCATCGCCCAGCAGGGGCAGCGGGAGTCGAGCCGGTGGTCGAGGCGCTGGCGGCCCACGTGGGCGACGACAACTGGCACGAGGTGAGCCTGCTGACCATCGGCTACATGGGCATCGTCCAGCAGCGCGACGAGGCGGCCAGGCGTCGCGCTGTGGCGATGCTGATCCAGGACGAGCGCCCGGCGAACCGGGCCAGGCCGCCGTGCTGGCCGGAGAGGCGGTGGTGGACGCCTGGCCCGGCAGGGGTGACGCCTGCCTGCAAGAGCCAGGTCGTGGCGGCCCTGGTGGAGACCATGACCGACGACGGCGCGTCAAGCCGCCGCGCGCGCCGCTGCCGGGCCGCGCCCTGGCCAAGCTGGGCGACCCCGGCGGAGGTGATGACAGATGAGTCACATGCAGTTCTGCTACGTCCGCCTGGGCCCTTCTGGATGGGGAGGGCCGGAGGAGCACCTGAACGACCAACTGGCCTATGGCTACTGGATAGGCCAATACCCTGTGACCAATGCCCA
The DNA here is from genome assembly GCA_963783445.1 of uncultured Chloroflexia bacterium. Lineage (GTDB taxonomy): Bacteria > Chloroflexota > Anaerolineae > JAAYZQ01 > JAAYZQ01 > CAWANP01. Next base: position 321,080 of record CAWANP010000009.1, read on the forward strand.
GTTTCAGGCCTTTGTGGACGCAGGGGATACCAGGATGCGGCAGTACTGGCCCGAGGCGATTGCGGCCGGCGTTGGAAAACGGGCTTGTCCAAGGCCGTTATGATGACAAGACACGGGCAAGCCCCACGATTACGATGAGCCCTTAACTGGACAACCACCCTGTGGTCGGTGTCATGTGGTACGAGGCCCTGGCCTTCAGCCGCTGGCTGTCGGCCTGGCTGCGCGAGCATGGCGGTCTGAAGAGCTGGGAGGTGCGCCTGCCCAGCGAGGCAGAGTGGGAGAAGGCAGCTCGCGGTGGACTGGAGATTCCCAGCAGATTCGTTGTGGGTCATCCAGGAATGGAGACCGGCAGCTCTAAGGATAACCTCAGCCCAAGCGTGGCTATCCGTGGGGCGGCAAGCCGGACTGCAACCTGGCGAACTATGGATACAGGCATCAATGCCACCAGCTCAGTCAGGTTGCTTTCCTAGGGTGCATCCCCCTACGGCGTGCTGGACATGAGCGGGTAATGTCTGGGAAGTGGACACGAGCACAGCAGCGACTATCCTCTGATCCTGGAAGATGGACGGGAGAGCCTGGAGGCTGGAAGGATGCCCTCCGGGTGGTGCGTGGCGGGTCGTTCTACAATAATCAGAGGTACGTCCGCTGCGCCTCCCGCTTCAGGGACCACCCGTACGCTCAGGATTACAACTTCATTGGGTTCGGGTGGTGGTGGCCCCCGTTGCCTCTGATCTCTGACCCCTCTGATCTCTGGATTCTGATCCGCTGTCCTCTGACATCGCGCCGAGGCGCGATCGCCGCGCGTACAATTCGACCTGAACAGGTCATACAGAACCTACTGGCCCAGCAGAGCCTTCAGACTGAGGCCAGCATCTACCCAACTCAGCCCCCGCACAAGACCTGTAGGTCTTCTCTGGACACTCTTACCGATCGCTGATCTGGTCACCCCAGACGCCCCATCCGCCGTCTCTAGCACAAGAATCAATATCCTCTCCAGTATGCGCCGCACAGAGGACCCAGGTTATCGTGGATGTCAGGAAAGCCCCGGGCGAACACTGCGGAGAGCCCGCGTCTGGGCCAGATCCTGGTCCCCGCAAAGGTCATCAGCAGCGCCGCAGCCCGGACCGTGACCGAAGCCGTGGGCCCGCACCAGCTCCTCCAACCTCCCCCAGGCGCGCGCCGTCCGGCCATGTGGCCGATGGCCTCCGTCTCCTCCAGCACCCGCAGAGTGGCCAGCGCCGGCGCCATGGCGCCGGCGCGAACCAAAAGGTGCCCGAGATAAAGACCGCCTCGGCGGCAGGGCGCAGCCCCTCGCGGCCCATGGCCACCAGAGGGGGTGGCCGTTGGCCAGCGACTTGCCAAAGCAGACCAGGTCCGGGTCGATGCCGAACAGGGACCTGGCTGCCGCGGGGGTCCAGCCGGAACCCGGCGCGGATATCGTCCAGGATGAGCAGCATGCCCTCGCGGTCGCAGATCTGGCGCACGCCGTCCCAATGGTTCCCGCGGCCGACGGCGCATTTACCCAGACAATCGCCGCCTAGCGAATTTCGGCTTCTTGCTGACCTCGGCCTGGATAGAGGTCGAGTTCATGGCGATTATGCAGGATGTCATCGAATATCGGTGGCAGATTGTTCCCGGTGTAGAGCTATCGGTCCGACGCTCTGGCAGTTCGTTGATGGCCGGCCTTCAGGTACCATTCGCAGGAAGCGATCCCTAGACGGCAACCTCTCCCTCAATGCCCTGCCAGCATCGCAATGTCGCGCATCCACCGTGGCAAACAAGGAACATTCGGCTCAGCGTACACGACTATTCACTTGGAGTCGGCTATTCAAGCTAAGACACCGATACAATCTGACCACGACGCCGCTGCTCTACGTGGCCATGACCCGCGCCCGCGACCGGCTCTACCTCACCTGCTCCCGCGGCCGGGCCTCGCGCTTTCTGTCGGATGTGCCCCGGGAGTATCTGAAACGAGAGTGAGAACCTGTCACCTTCCCGGAAGGTTGGGTCCTCAACGAGGTGGGCCATGGCCAGGCCCAGTACCTGGTCGAAAAGTTCGGAGAGCCCACCGCGGCCATCATCAACCTGGAAGATTTCCGCCTGCTCCAGGCCGTCAAAGCGGAACAGGAGGCCAGCTCCCTACGTGAGACGATCGCTGGCCTGCGGGCCAGGACCCGGCCGCTGGCCGCCGGGGATCTGGAGGCGCTGATTGAGGAGGCGCGGACCGAATTCCACAACCTGCCGCGCGGCCAGGCGCATGGTGGTTAGGGCGGTCGTGGACACGAACGTACTGGTCAGTGGCCTCATCGCCGGCCAGAGCCTGCCAGCCCAGGTTATGGACGCCTGGCTGGACCAGCGCTTCGTTCTGGTCACATCAGTGTACCAGGTGGAAGAGCTGAACCACGTCCTGGCATACCCCCGCTTTACCACTTGCATCCGCCTCGAGCCGGCTGAGGTGGACACGATCCTGGCCGGGTTGTTGCTGCAGGCGGAGGTCGTGCCCGGGGACCTTGCGTTGCCGGGTGTGACCCGCGATCCCAAGGACGATCCCATCGTGGCTTGCGCACTCGAGGGGCAAGCCAGCTACATCGTCAGTGGGGATGGGGACCTGCTGGCTCTGGATGCCTATGAAGACATCCGGGTCATCACCCCACGCCAGTCCATCGAGATCCTCGGCGCTGTAGGCTGAGGACCGATTCCTTGCGGTCCATCCCCCACACGCCCTTGACCACAATCTGTGGTAGATTGACCACACTTCGTGGTCGCGCATAGCAGCGTACTGGCTGGGGCTGTAACGCAGCGTATTTGCTCCGGGTCGGCTCAGAGTATGATAGTATGGGTACCACGGAGGCCGGGTACATCCAGAGCCCGGAAACCGACGAGCAGTAACGCCGGGAGCAGGGAAGTGACATCGGGTTCCGACTGTCAGCGAACGAGCGGACCATCTCCATGCAGGCCATCCGCGATCTGGCAGCGCGGATCGCCGCAGGATTCAGCCTGGAGAAGATCTATCCTCTTCGGTTCCTATGCTCGTGGCCTGGCTGGACCAGACAGCGACGTGGATCTGCTCTATGGTTCGTGAATGGAGACACTTCCTGCGCTCGCGCGAGCAGCGGCTCGAGATATCTCGCGCGCTATCACCCCTGTCCCTTTCCCCTGGACATCATCGTCCGTTCTCCCACAAGAACTGGAAGAGCGCATCGCGCGCGGCGACTTTTTCCTGCAAGAGATCGCGACCCAGGGCGAGGTGGTCTATGACCGATCTAGCCACTGAGTGGATCGAAGAAGCAGAGGGCGATTGCCACACCGCCGAGCGAGAGATGCGGGTACGCAAAGATCCCACCTATGCAGTCGATATCCGTTATCCGGGCTGAGACTGCCACGAAGGCTGAGGCCCGTGCCTCTATTGAGGCCATGCGCCAGGTGCGGACCTACGTTCGCGGCGAACTGGGCATCGACGCCACGCGGCAGGAGATGAGACAACTGTCCACTGGCTCTGACCAAGAGGGTCAAGGCATACCAGGGCAAGTTCCCTCCAGGTCACACCTCCACCACCCACACCTTCGGCCGCCACGGCTGCCCATCCAGGTCCGGGTCGCCGCCTACCAGCTTTAGCCCCCAGCGGGCGCGGAAGGCCGGCAGTTCCTCGATCTTGACCCGCACGCCGTCCCAGGGGGCGACAGGCTGGCTCCTTGCCGCAGGACGTACGTAGCGCACAGTGACACCCTTGCGCCGCCAGGATCTTTGAATCACTTTTCTGATCATTTCGCCTCCAAGCGTAGAGTGGGAGACAGGGAGACGGGGAGACAGAGGAGAAAACCCCCGAAATTGTCTCCCGTAGCTTCCTGGGCATCTAGCCGGAGACAAATGGGAGACAAAAAAAGACTTCTTCTCCCTGTCTACGATGTCTCCCTGTCTCCCTTCATGTGTGGGATGTAGTAGCGATCTACGCTGGCCGGCCTGTGCACGGCCAGGGCGCCGGTCCGTACCAGGCCCCCGGCAACCATCTGCGCATCGGCCCGGCCAACGCCACGAACAAAGCGCCGGATTTCATTGGCCGTCAACCCCTCCGGATACCGTTCCGTGCTCTGCCAGCGGGCCACCACGTCCAGGATCTTGTCCTCCATCTCGGCTGCCGCCGATGCCTCCGGCTGGGTCACCTGGTGGTAGAGCCGGTGGGTGTACAGCCGCCAGCGCTCGGCGATCTCCTGGGCCCGGGCCCAGTGCCGCAGCTCGATGCGGCCCTCGTTCTCCAGGCTGGCCAGCAGGGACGCCACGCGCAGCGCCTTCTCGTGCAGCCGGCCATAGTTGCCGTCCAGGTCGGTCTGCTCGCTGTCCTGGGCGATGCCCAGCAGGGCCACGTTGTAGCGGTACAGGGCATCCACGACGCCTTCGCCCAGCTCGCAGACCTGGGCCTCCGGCGCGCCGATGGTCACGAGCTTTTCTCCCGTTGGATTGCCGGCCGCATCACGGCGGTCCTCGACCGTCACCTGGGGCAGCCCCAGCCGCTGGTGCCACTGGGCCAGGGGCGCGGTCAGTTCCTGGGGGATGGTTCGTTTTCCCGGGGGGAAGCGCGCCGTCAGCACTTGGTCGTGGGGCGGGGTCACAAAGGCAAAGCGGGCCAGAAAGCCATCGCCCCAGAGCTGGGCCCCCTTGCGGGCCAGGGGCTTCAGGTCGGCCGGCGTCAGGTTGCCGATCTGGGCCAGGTAGGGGCGCTCCACCACCTCCCTCCCCCGGGCGATGGTCGACGCGGGTCAAGTCGGAGGGGCAGTCGTCCAGCTTGCGCAGGATGCCGCGAAAGTCGGCCATCACTCCGTCGGTGCGGACCATGGAAGCCAGCCAGGAGCCAAACTCCTCGGCGTACCAGCCCCGCTGCCCGCAGAAGCCGAGCCGCAGGCGGGCCACGATCTGCTCGTCGCCGGTCAGATGGTCGAAATCGGGGGGCAGGTCGGCCCCGGCCAGGGCCCGCACAAAGGTCTGGGGTGTGGCTTCGTCGGCGGCCAGCAGGTAGTCCAAGCCGCAGGCGGTCAGCAAGTGCGCGGGCGATGCCGGTGGCGCTGGACTTGGCGTGCATCGTCGTCCGGCCGGCCAGGATGATGTACAGGTTGGTGTAGCGCGACCGCCCAAAGTGGACCACCACGCGCCGGGCAGCGACAGTCGATAGCAGCCACAGGCCGCAGGCCTCGTGATAACCCTCGAAGCTGCGCGGGCTCCACTTCTGACTGAAGGCGATATAGCTATCCAGCCAGCGGCAGGCGTCCTGCCCCGCGCCGGGAGGCAGATGGGCCGCGGGCGGCAGCGGCGGGCATTCCGGCTCATCGACAGGGGTTGGGCGAGCAGCGCAAGGGGGAGGAGGACCCCGGAGCACGGTGGGGGGCGGCCGTACTCCGGGGTCGGGGATGGAGCCGCGGGCCAGCGGGTTGACGCGGGGCTCCTGGGATCCGGCGTCCAGGCCACTCTTGATGGTGGCCCGCGCCTCCCGTTCCCCCAAACCCATCTGGCACGCAGCCTGCACCAGCGCGGTCTCTACGGAGCCGCGGTCCAGGCTGCCGCCCGGGACGAGCTGGCCCAGGGAGAAGGCGGCCTGGTTGAGCCGGTCGTTGCGCTCCCCCTTGGCGGCCGCCGCCAGCGCCTTCAGCTCTGAGCGCAGGGCCGCCTGGCCGTAGGCGGGACCCCCGGCCCTGGCCGGGGGCCTGCTCCTTTGGCCAGGAGCGGAGCCGGGACCGTGGGCTTTTGCGGCGCGATCCTCACCGGCGCCCTGCTCGTTGGCCGCCAGCAGCTTGAGCAGCGGTGGAGGCGCCAGAGCCGGGGGCCGGTCCCGCGGGCCTGCCCCTGGCTGCCAGAGATACACGCCCGGGTGGTCGCCGCCGCGGATCTCCTGAGGGAGGCAGGACGACGTAGCCCTTGTGCCCACGCACGTCTATCCCCGGCCCCAGCCTCCTGTTGGAAATACACAGATTCGCGCCGGCGGGAAGCTTGAAAAAAAGGTGTTGTCCCCCGACGACCACTCTCGGGGGCAGGCCCCCGGAGCTATCCTGGGTCGTTCCCGGAGCAGGTTGAGGGGCGGATTCGAAGGACGGCGTCCGGCTGGTGAGGGTGTCGTCGTCGATGCCGTGCTGGATCTTGAGTTCGTGCCAGTTCTTTCCCCCGTCGACATCGCCCTTGACGTCCAGGTCGATGGCCACCATGCCCGCGGCGCCGGGTGGCAGGCCGATGTTGGCCGCCGGCCAGCGCGCCCACCAGCGGCGGATCTGCATCAAGTCGGTGGTCGCGTCCTCAAAGCCGCGGGTGCCCTTGAGGGGAATCTTGGTCCCTGGCGACAGGGGAAAGACGGGCCAGCCCAGGCGGGCATAGGCCAGCGCGGCTTTCAAGAACCGGTTATTGATCTCGCTCATCGGGTATCCCCCAAACATATGTTCTATTACTCATTATGTGAGTCGGACGTGAACGCGTCAAGTCTGTAGATGGGGATCGTTGAAGCGAGGATTACAAAGAGAACCCCCCGCAGGTAGCCGGCTGTCCGCAGCCGGCCACCTGCGGGAGGTTGAAGGGGGATGGTTACTCGGCCTTTTCCAGGCGCTGGATGTCCTTGTATGGGTTGCCCGCCTGGTTCAGCTTCTCGCTCAGGGTGTAAACGGCAAAGAAGCGGCAGGGTTCCTCCTGGCCGATAGGCAGGGTGGCCGGGTCGATGCCCACCACGGCCAGATCCGCCAGGTCAAAGAGCTTCAGGTCGGGGTACTTGTGACGCCGGCCGTAAAGGTCGGCCCGCGTCTGGTCGATGCGCTTGATGGTCGTGATCAGCATTCGGCTCTCACCCTCGGCCAGTGGCTGCACCTGGGCGCCCGGGGCCAGCTCGCGTCCGGCGCTGCCCACCGGTTCGGCCCCGATCTTTTGCAGGTAGGCCAGGACCCCCGCCGCCTTCTCCATCACGGTCTTGCTGTCCGCGTCCGAGATGGTCAGGGTGGCCTCGAATCCGGAGGGATCGACGTACTTGACGGCCCAACTGATGGCGGTTCCTTCGCCGCTGCGGCTACCGTTTGTCTCAGTCATGCAATAGGCTCCTTTTCCCAGCGTTCGCGATTGGGGATCTGAGGCTTGCCCCAAAGCGACTGACTCAAAGGGGATATCCTTCCGGGGCAGTGGAAGCTGTTGCTTGCATAGGACAGATGAGGGACCCTCACCTCCAACTGATGGACCAAATCGCACACTATGACGACCCCGTAGGGGGTAACAACGGTAAAGCCTGCACCGTATTGAACCTGAACGCCCAAGGTGATGGGTGAGCAGGCGTCCTGGTCACCATTATACTGTACACTTGGGGTTTGTGCAAATGGGGCTTACCGGCCCTGGTAGGGGGCGGCATGGCTTGGCCGGTATCCTCCCGCAGGCTGCTGGTAGCGGGTGGGGAACCAAACCATGTTGGACCCGGACAGAAGCAGAGCGAGCGCCAGGCCGAACCTAGTATAGAGAATCAGGGTTGATAGAGTGCGCACCTCTAGCCGCCAGAGATGGACGGAAAGAGCTTCAGTTCATCCCCACCGGCCAGGGGCAGGGGCTGCTTGGCGGGGAAAACCAACTGCCCGTTGAGAAAGATGACCAGGTAGGAAGAGATGCCGCCTTCCGGGGAAAGCAGCATTGCCGACAGGCCCGGGCCGTGGCGCTCGGCCAGATGGCGGATGGCCTCGCCCACGCCGGTGCCTTGAGGTAGTTCCAGGGACTCTTGTTCAAGGCCGGCGTGGTTCCGGAGGATGTTGTGGTAGCGGACGGTTATCGTGATCATGGTTGAGCTAAACCTCCCACAGGTTTGTCCACAGCGGAGGCGCCGGCGGAGTCGGGCTGTGTTTGCCCGTGAGCAAGCGCCTGGAGAGGCCAAACCTGCGGGAGGTTTGCCCTATCACTACACCAGCGCCCGGCCGCCGTCCACATAGTAGACGCCACCGGTGACAAAATCGCTCTCGGTCAGAAAGATGACAGTCCGGGCCACATCCTCCGGCGTGCCGACGCGCTTCAGCAGCGAGTTGTTGATGGCCCACTGCCGTTTGGCGTCCGTAGCACCATCGGGCAGCAAAACGGTGCCCGGGGCGATGGCATTGACCCGCACATGGGGAGCCAGCTCGGCGGCCATGACCCGCGTCAGCGCCTCGAGCCCGGCCTTGCTGGCCGAGTGGTCAGCGAAGCCGGCCCAGGTCTGGTGGACCGAGTGATCGATGATGTTGACGATGTGGCCAGACTCCTGCCGTATCATAAAGGGCGCAACCGCCTGGGCGCAGAGAAAGGGCCCAGTTAGATTGGTACCGATGGAGGTCTCCCACTGCTGGCGGGTGATCTCCAGGAACGGGGACGACTGCCACACGGAGGCACTGTTGACCAGCAGGTCGATGCGTGCAAAGCGCTGGATGACCGCCTCGACGGCCTCTTTGGGCTTGTCCCACTCCATGACATCGAGGGGGAGGGCCATGCCCTCTCCGCCGTGGGCCCGGATCATCTCCAGGGTCTCCGCCGGATCCTCAGAGCCATAATAGGTAAAGGCTACGTGGGCTCCTTTCCCGGCCAGATCCCGGGCGACAATCTGTCCGACACGCCGGGCGCCGCCGGTAACGATGACAACTTTGTTCTTCAAATCCACAAGTCGTACTCCTTGGGTGGTCTTGTAAGGCACCGGCCTGGAAGCGCCGGTGCTAGACATTGAACTCGGCGGAAATCTGGCCAGCACTGCCTGTTTGCCGGTGCATTCATATCTCTACGCCGGCCCGGCGCATCAGGCTCTGTGCCGCTGACCGGCATTCATCCAGCAGGGCCGCCTCGTCCAGCAGAACGACCCGGCCGGCATCCAGCAAGATCTGTCCGTCGACGATGACCGTGTGCACGTCAGGCCCGGAGGCGTTGTACACCAGGGCGCTGTCGGCGCGGTGCACCGGCACGCAGCGGGCGTTGTCAAGGTCGACGAGGGTCAGGTCCGCCGCGGCCTGGGGCGCGATCTGGCCTAGGTCGTCCCGTCCAAAGAGGCGCGCGCCGGCAGTCGTGGCCATGCGCAGGACATCCAGGGGCAGGAGGGCGCAGGCGTCGCCGCAGCTCACTTTGGCCAGCAGGGCGGCAATTTTGAGCGACTCCAGCATATCCTGCGAGTTCTCGGAGCCGGAGCCATCGGTGGCCAGCGCTACGGGGATGCCCCGGTCGAGCATCTTGCGCACCGGTGCCACACCCGAGGCCAGGTACATGTTGCTGACGGGACAGTGCACGACCGGCGCCCCGCTCTCGGCGATGAGGTCCAGTTCGGCATCCTCGACCCAGACGCTGTGAACCAGGTGCACGTCCGGGCCCAGGGCCTCCAGGGAATGGAGCCACTCGATGTGGCGCAGCCCGGTGCGCGCGTACAACATGTCGATCTCTTCCTGGGCCTCGGCCACGTGGATGTGGGTGGGCAGGCCCCACTCACGGCCCAGGGCAACGGTACGGCGCATGGTCTCGTCCGAGCAGCGCCAGGGCGCCAGCGGTCCAAAGCCAGTGCTGATGCGGCCGCCCGCGGCGCCTTGCCAACGATCGCGCAACCGGGCTACGGCCTCGATGATGGCCTCCGGCGGCTCGCCAGAGTCGCCCAGATCAACCCAGGCCCTGGCCAGCAGCATGCGCAGGCCCACCGCTTCGGCAGCCTCTGCGGTGGCATCGACGTAGGCCATCGAGTCGGTGACCTTGTGGTGCTGCACGACGGCCGTCACGCCGCAGCGCAGGTTTTCCACCAGGCCCAGCAGGCTGGCCAGCCGCATATCCTCCGGCGTGATGACCGACTGGATGGGCCACATGATCTGCTTTAGCCACGCGAGCAGGGATTTGTCGTCAGCCAGGCCGCGCACAAAGGTCTGGGAAAGGTGGGTATGGCCGTTGACCAGGCCCGGCAGCACAGCCATGTGGGTGGCGTCAATGACCCGCTCCGCTTGGGCAACCAGGTCCGACGGCGGTGAGCCTGCGCCCACCGCGGCTACCCGGCCACCGTCGACCGACACCCAACCAGGGGCATGGATCGTGCCTTCGCCGTCCATCGTTAGAACTGAACCATTTTGGATGAGCAGATCTGTCATGGCACTTTCCATGCTCATATCGAGGAGATAGGTCCAATTTTTGTGTAGATGCTAATGGACCAATCTGGGTTAGTCTGAGGCTAAAAGATTGGAGGCGTAATCACAGAGATAAAACGCAGCGTCGTGTCGCCGCAGGCCGTCAAACGGCGCAGCAAGGGACCGTCAAAATAGGCACTGTCGCCCGGGCCCAGGAGGTGGACCTCCTCACCCAACTCGATCTCCAACTGGCCCTGCAGCACATAGATGAACTCTTCGGTCTGCTGGCGCAGGGGGATGGTGATCTTTTCCTCACCTGGCTCCTTTTCGGCCAAAAAGACCTCCATCTGACGGTTCAGATCGGGGGTCATGAGCTGGTAGGTCAGATTGGATCCCGGCAGATTGAGCTTTGCCCGCTCGTCCCGCCGCACGACAGGACTCCTGACCTCAGGCTCAATCAAAAAGTGAAAGATCGGTACTTCCAGGGCGTCGCTGATCTTGCGGAGAGATTCTATCGACGGGCTGGCCAGGTCGCGCTCGATCTGGCTGAGAAAGCTTGCCGTCAGGCCGACACGTTCGGCCAATTCCCGCAGGCTCAGCCCCAATTCCTGCCGCCGTGTTCTAAGGCGGTGTCCGAGTTCCATAGTTGACTCCTATCTCCGTCGCCAGGCAATCGGGGCGACGATCCCTATGCCCAGAGTACCATTCAGTGCGAACCCTGCTCGATGCGCCAGCCTGGTGGTATCCACGGCAAGGGGCGGGCGACACCTCCGCGGATGGTTCAACCTTGGTGATCTCAGGACAAAGATTCAGATGCTTCCACACCCTATGTCCTGGAAAGATGCCCTGCGACCCGACTGAAAATGGGGAGCGACCCATACCCTCGGCCCCGTCGTGTATGCGCTGGAATGGCTGTGAATCATTATAGCACAGCCGCTGTCCCGTGTCAACTGGCGCTTAACAGAGATGCTGGCAATCCAGCCACAGTGAACCCGTTTTCCAGTGTCAGTTAAGCTGCCGCAGCGGAATTAACCGAAACTTGACAAAGCCAGTACTGGCCAGTATAATCAGTGGACTGTAATGAACTTCCTGGAAGATCGTCACGGGCCGCAGTCCTGACCCGTGTGCGTCGACTTGACAGATTCAACCTATTCGCCCGAGCGCAGCTTCCGAAGTTTGGTTACCTACACAGAACCTAATCAGGTCAGAGGTATAGAAGCCGATGAATAAGCAGATCGATTGGCCGTCTATCACGGTGCCGCTCGATGTCTCGGACATTGAAACGGGATCACACTTCTTGCGGCGCTGGATCGGGTTTGAGCGTACGGAGCGGGGGCTCTTGTTCCAGTGCGAAATGGTGAATGGCCAGCCCGTCGCCTTTCAGGTGGATGTCATCGAAGCGGATGTTGTCCGCGTCCGTATGGGCCAGGATGCGATCAGCGATGGGCCGGGCGAGATGCTCGTCCAAAGCGACCAGGAGCGGCAACCGCAGCCCTTTGAGGTCGAAGAGCAGGAAGAGGCCCTGGTCCTGCGTACCGGTAGGCTGCGGATCGAGTTCCCCCGCTATCCCTGGCAGATGCGCGTCTTTGCCGAACAGGCGGACCAGACGACGCCATTCTTTAGCGAGCAGTGCAACGACCGGGCCTACGGCCCGTATTACGAGGTCCCGCCGCCAGGCTTTGACGAAAACGAAGATGGCCGCCTGACGGTCCGGGAGACCGTGGCGGTTGCCCCGGGCGAGGCTTTCTACGGCTTCGGAGAGCGTTTCACCCCCCTGGAAAAACGGGGCCAGGAACTGACACTCTGGACAGCCGACTCGGGCAATGTCAGCAGCCCCCGGTCGTACAAGAATATTCCTTTCCTGATGAGCACCGCCGGATACGGCCTGTTTGTCCACTCCTCCTATCCCATGGTTTTCCGCATGGGCAACGAGTCGACCATCTCTTATTCTTTCCACGTCGACGACAGTCACCTGGACTACTATCTCATCTACGGGCCCGACCTGAAGCGGATCCTGAAGCGTTATGCCGGCCTGACCGGCCACGCGCCGGTCCCGCCCAAATGGTCCTTCGGCTTTTGGGTCTCGCGCGCCGGCTACCGGAGCCGGGAAGAGGCCGAGACGGTGGCCCGCGAAATGCGGGAGCGCGACCTGCCCTTTGATGTGCTCAGCCTCGACCCGTGGTGGATGGGTGAGCCCCCCTGGACCACCTACGAATGGAATACGGAGGCCTTCCCCGATCCCGCGGAAATGATGCAGGGCTTGCGCGAGCAAGGCGTACGTACCTGCCTGTGGATCACCCCCTACGTGCCAGCCGGCACGCCCGCGCACGAGGAAGGGATGGCTGGGGATTTCTTTATCTGCAAGCCCGATGGCCGTATCAGTCCGGTCATCGAGGCCTTTGCCGGGCACGACCTGGCCGCCATCGATTTCACCAACCCGGAGGCGCAGGCCTGGTTCCAGGGCAAGCTCAGAGCCCTGCTGGACATGGGTGCGGCGGTGTTCAAGTCCGACTTTGGGGAACAAGCGCCGGTGGATGCGGTCTATTTTGACGGGCGCAGCGGGGTCGAGATGCACAACCTCTACCCACTGCTCTACAACCGGGCCGTGTTTGAGTTGACCAAAGACTATTTTGGGCGCGGCTTTACCTGGGCACGGTCAGCATACGCCGGATCCCAGCGGTATCCGGTGCAATGGGGGGGCGACAGCTACAGCAGCCTCGACCAGATGGCCTGCCAGATCCGCGGCCTGCTGGGCTATGGCCTGTCGGGGGTGCCCTTTTGCAGCCACGACGTCGGTGGCTTTGACTATGCGCCGCAGGCTTTTGACCACAGCGAGCGCAGCAGCCAGTGGTTCCTGAAAGAGTACGCCCTCGATCCGGTCGTCTATGTCCGCTGGCTCCAGTTTGGCGTCTTTTCCTCCCACGTCCGCGCCCACGGCAAGCAGCCGCGCGAGCCCTACGCCTATGGGCCGCAGGCCGAGGAAATCGCCCGCCGCTACCTGAAGCTGCGCTACCGCCTGCTGCCCTACATCTATTCCCAGGCGGTCCACTCGGCCCGGACGGGTATCCCTATGGCCCGGGCCATGGTACTGGAGTATCCGGATGATCCGGCCACCTACCCGGTCGATCTGCAGTACATGTTCGGCGACAGTTTCCTGGTCGCGCCGGTGGTGAGCAGGAACAATCGCTGCCGCGTCTACCTGCCGGCCGGCGATTGGCTGGACTATTGGAGCAAAAAAGTCAAGCCTGGCGGCCGCTGGATCGAGGTCGAGGCCGCCCTGGACGTCCTGCCCCTGTGGGTGCGAGCAGGGGCCATCGTGCCCATGGGTCCCGATCAGGCGCACACCGGAGAAAAGCCCCTTGATCCTCTGACCTTGGAGATCTACCTGCCTGAGGGTGAGGCGCGTAGCGTGATCCACGACGAGGACCGGCCCGAGATCCCGGTGCGCTATGTGAGGCAGGCTGAGGAGCTGATCGTGGAGGTTGGCGCCTGCCCCGGCGAGGTAGAGATCGTGCTCTATGGGGTGCGGGCCACGGCGGCCAGCGTGGCAGGCTGGCCGCTGCCACTGGACAATGTGCCGGGTGGCCAGAGTATCCGCTTTGACGGAGTTGGGGGAGCCCTCGTGGCGTTTGAGCTGGAATGCTAATCCCGTCACTGTGAGTACCTGCCATCTCGTCATTGCGAGCCCAAAGGGCGAAGCAATCTCCACGGCGCAAGTGGGGATCGCCGCGCTTCGCTCGCGATGACATCGACGAGGTAGTCGAGTGAAAACAGGCGTAACCGAGAATTGGAAATCCGACGAAACCGGTCACCCGGCTGAAATCCAGGTCCAGTTCACCGAGGAGGACTGGCACAGGGTCGAAGCAGCCTGGACCGCCTGGTGGGAGGGCGACCTAGGTCGCCCCCTGGTCATGATCGAGGGCGCGGAACTGCCTGCCGTCATCACTGACTTTGACCTCTTTGACCTGGGAGTCCCCGCCACAAGCTTTCCGCTGGACCGGCCGGCCAGCGAGATCCTCGATTACTATCAGGTCCGCCTCGAGGCCAAACGCTTTTACGGCGACGCCTGGCCCAAATGGTGGCCCAAGTTCGGCCCGGGCATCGCCGCTGGTTTTCTCGGGGCGCGGGTGCAGGTCGCGGAGGACACGGTCTGGTTCGAGCCGGCGGAAAGGGTCGAGATCCTTGACCTGAACCCAGCCTTTGACCCGGAGAACGCCTGGTGGCAGCGGGTAGAGGAACTGACCCGGCTGGCCGTGGAGCGTTGGGGGTCCAGCGCGACGGTAGGACACACCGATCTGGGCGGCAACCTCGACATCCTGGCCTCGCTGCTGACGTCTGAACAACTGCTCTACGACCTATCGGACCACCCCGAGGAGGTCGCGCGCCTGGCCGGCCGCATCACCCGGCTGTGGCTGCGTTACTATGACGAACTTTACGCCCTTGTCGAGCCGGCTGGCAGGGGGACGGCGCCCTGGGCCGCCATCTGGTCCCCGGGCCGCTGCTACATGCTCCAGAGCGATCTTGCCTACATGATCTCGCCGCGTATGTTCGAGCGCTACGTGCTGCCCGATCTGGCGGCCTGCAGCCAGGCGCTGGACCACGCCTTCTACCATCTCGACGGCAAGGGGCAGATCCGGCACCTGGACATGCTGCTCTCCCTGGAGCGGCTGCGGGGGATCCAGTGGATCCCGGGCGACGGCCAGCCGCCGCCCGAGGCTTGGCTGCCCCTGCTGCGGCGCATCCGTGACGCGGGCAAGCTGTGCCAGCTCTATGTCAGCCCCGAGGGGGCGCTTACCATCACCCGCGAGCTGGGTGGGAGCGGCTTTGCCTTCTACATCCAGCAGCCCATGTCCTGGACCGAGGCGGAGGACTACCTGCAAGAGCTCCATCGCCTGGCGATTGGGACAGCAGCCTGACAGCGGGCATCCACTGGCCATCCTGTCATGCCCGCATGCCTGTCCTGAGGCATCGAAGGGGTTCTAGCGGGCATCTACTCAGCAGCAGCAACGGTTACTGGTGGCATGGATTCCCGCCAAGATCGTGCGGGAATGACAGCCGCGCCTGGGCGACATTCCCACCGAGATCGACGCACAAGCGAGAAACCAAGGAGTGAAACATGGAACTGACCGGTTATCTTGATTTTTGGTACCAGGACCTGCCCATCGTCGAGCGGGTCGAGCGCTTTGCAGGGTTGGACATCCGCCGCCTGGACGTCTGGCTGTGGCGCGAGCGGCCCATGGCCGACCTATACGCCGAGTGCCAGCGCCACGACTGCATCCTGAACTCTACCTTTGACCCGGAGCCGGGCAACCTGGTGGACGCCGCGGACCACGGCCGCTGCCTGGATGCCTGGGCCGAGTCGCTGGAAACGGCCGTGCGCTACGAGATCCCGCACCTTTTGTCTTTTCCAACCAGGTGGAGGTCCGGCCCAACGGCGAAGAGTGGATCCAGCCCCTCACCCGCGACTATTCAGCGGGCGAGATGTACGCCAACGTGCTGGACGGCCTGGCCCGCGTGCTGGAGCTGGTGGAAAAGACGGATGTCACCCTCTGGTTCGAGGCATTGAACACCTTCCACATCCACGGCGGCGTCTTTATCAGTACCCACGACCAGGCCGCCGACATCGTGCGGCGGCTGGACCACCCCCAGCTCAAGCTGGCCTTTGACTGCTACCACCAGCAGCGCACGGCAGGCAACCTGATCTACGGCCTGGAAGCCTACCAGGGGCTGTACCCCACCGTTCACATCGGCGACGTGCCGACGCGGCAGGAGCCGGGCACCGGCGAGATCAACTTTCCCAACATCGCCTGCAAGCTGGACGAGCTGGGCTTTGACGGCCTCATCGGTATGGAGTTCGCGCCCTCGGACACCGAGGAAAAGGCCCTGGCGCGCGTCAAGGAGATCTTTGGGCTGTGAGCCAGGGGCCCGCTCTTGCATCGCTCCCACCTGGTCTGTGACCAGGTGATTTCTGGCACCCCCGCGATCCGCCCAGGAAGTCAGGGTAGGAGCATCCGCGACCAGACCTTCTCTAGCTGAACTGTGCCATCTGAGAGAGGATGCCTATTGTGTCGATGAGCCATGAAGGGCACCTGGAACAGGTGCCCTGTCGCGAAGCCCACAACGCCGAGGCCCTCGCCGTCTGGGAGGCAGGCTACGCCGGAAGAGGTACGCGCCGTCTCGGCGCGTATCCTGAACTCGGGCATCTGCGACGGAGGCCGGTTCGTGCTGCGCGAGGGCAACAACCTGGCCCCGGCGACCCCCCTGGGCAACCTGGCGGCCATGTACGAAACGGCAAGAGCCGGGTAGTTCACCGCAGAGGCGCAGAGAACGCAGAGACTCCCGGTTTCAAATTGATGGGTTTTCTCTGTGCTCTCTGCGTCTCTGCGGTAAGTCGCTATTGCTACTACACCCTAACTCATCACCAGGCCACCATCCACCTCAAGCGCCTGCCCGGTGATTCAGCGCGCAGGGTCGAAGCAGATCCCTCCGATCTGATGAGCAGTCTGCCCGGGCCGGGACCGTACCGAGCGATCAGATGTGCCAGCGCACCGAGCAGCGTGGTGCCTTCTGGGAGCTCAATTGCCTCCTGGGCGACACCCGCTCTATGGGCAGCAAACCATGGTAGCCAATCTGCATCGTGATAAGGCTGGATGGCTTCTGCGTCACCCCTGTTCCTTTCCTTCCAAACCCAATCGCTCCACGGCATCCTCCAGCCTCAGTTCGTGCAGCTTGCCTGGTGTTGGCCAACTTTTCCCCAGATCCCAACCACGCAGGGCACAATACTCCAGAAGCATCGGTTCTACGTCGATGACCTGCCCTCGGGCGTTGCCGGAAGGGTTGGGTTCTTCCCGGAAGCGGCGGGGCAGCACGTCATCGGAGCGCGTGATGCCATGCCACGCGTTGTAGCATCGCTGCAAGTTGTAGATCCGTTCTCCAGTTTGCTTCAATCGCTCGACCGGCATCTCCATCCTACTTGGCCGGTTATGAACGCAGATCGCTCGGAAGCCAGGAAAACTACCGCCTCGGCGATATCGGCTGGCTGACGTCGGCCTGGCTCAACCAGGCCTGTCCCCCCGCACTGTCGATCATCCGCTCTGTTTCTTCCGCTCCTGCTCGATCAGCGCGATAGTTGACAATGACGCGCTCCCCTTCGCGGGCAAATGCCAACGCGATGGCGCGCCCTATTCCCCTCGAAGCTCCAGTGACGACGACAACTTGTCCTTCTGTCATTCTTCTGGTCCGGCCGCTTCCGGCCGGTTTCCGGTTGAAAATGTCTCGGATAGATTGTCTATCCTCTATTGTTGATGGGCATCGTACCGGCACGTATTGCCAAAGCTTCCGCTGCCGCCTGACACTCCTGCAGCAGTGCCGCCTCGTCTACAGAGGTGATCTGTCCTCCATCCAGCACGACCTGCCCGGCCACGACCGTTGTTTCCACGCCCTCCTTTCCAGCGGAGAAAACCAGGCTGGCCACGGGGTCAAGAACAGGCACCGACCTGGCGCAGTATGGATCGTAGATAAACAGGTCAGCCCGTTTGCCTGGCTCCAAGGAGCCCAATCGCTCACCCTGGCCTATGGCCCGCGCCCCATCGATGGTTGCCATATCCAAGACGTCTGCCGCAGTGATGGCGGAGGGATCTTGGTGGGCCATCTTTTGAACGAGGCCGGTGCATTTGAGCGTCTCCAACATGTCCTGGCAGTTGTTACTGGCCGCACCGTCGGTGGCCAGTCCCACCGTAAGCCCGGCGCGGCGCATCTCGACAATGGGGGCCACACCGGAGCCCAGGTACATGTTGCTGACCGGGTTGTGTGACACCTTCACGTCGTGCCGGGCCAGGATCTCGATGTCCTCCGGCTGCATGCGCACGCAGTGTACAGCCAGTACGTTTGGTCCCCAGAAGCCAATCTCTTCCAGGTATGGTACGGCTCGCATTCCCTTCTCGGCCAGCATCGCCCGATCATCATCTGCGGTTTCGTTGACGTGCAGGCAGATGAGCATCTGCCTGTCGCTGGCATAGGCGCGCAACCTCTCCAAGCCTGGCCCGGTGATGCCAAAGACAATGGCCGGGGCCAGACCGTAGCTGAGGAGGTTATAGTCCAGCTCTGAATCAAGCTCTGCAGTCAGGCTGTCCCACTGCTGGAGCGCTTCCTCAACAGGTTGGAACAGATAGGCCGGAAGCCCAAACTGCTCACCCGTTTCCGTCAAACCCATGGCCAGGATCGCACGCAAGCCCAGGTCCTTAAAAGCGGAAGCTACAGATCGGTACAGGTCTTTGTTCGGTAGGGGATATTGGTAATCCAGTATGGTCGTCGTGCCACTATGCAGCGCCTCAAGCCCCCCGAGTATGGCGGCCAGATACGCATCTCGCAGACTCATGCAGGGGACGCTCGGCCCGGTAACCGCCTCTACCCAGTCATACAGCGTAAGGCCCTCTCCCAGCCCCTTCAGCAGGGTCTGAAACAGGTGCGTGTGGGTGTTGATGAGGCCCGGGCATACAAGCCGGCCTGTGGCATCGAGCACGTTTCGGGCGGTGTATTGAGCCCGCAATTCGGCCGCTTGTGCCACGGCGACGATCCTCTCGCCCCGAATTGCGATCGCCCCCTCAGAGATGATGTCCCGTTGTTCGTTTTGCGTAATTACCGTGCCACCGGTGATTAGTAGATCAATATGCTCCATGACTCTGCCTATCTCAACAATCCCGAGCCCTAGGTTCAGGATCTCTAGTAGTCTATAACGTCCCAGATGGCGCTGATCAGATCCTCCCGGCGCGGCAGGATATAGTTCTCCAAAACCGGCGAGAAGGCGTGTGGCGTGTCGAGCCCGGCTACCCGCTTGACGGGGGCCTTCAGAACGTGGAATGCTTCCTGGGCGACGGTAGCGCTTATCTCTGAGCCCGGACCGCCCGTAATGGGGTTCTCAAAGGCCGTTACCAACCGGCCCGTCTTGTGGACAGACTGGAGCACGGTTTCCTGATCCCAGGGCTTGATGGTGGTCAGGTCGATGACCTCGACGTCCAGTTCCTCTTCGGCCAGCTCCTCCGCCACGTCCAAGGCGAGATTGACCATCTTCAATCCGGCAACGATGGTTACGTCCGCGCCCTGGCGCTTGACCTGTGCCTTGAAGAGAGGTACCTCGTAGGGATCCTCAGGCACCTGGCCCTTCATTCCATACAGCCCTTTGTGTTCCATGAACAGGACCGGGTTGTCGTCGCGAATGGAGGCGGTGAGCAGCCCTTTCGCATCGAAGGGGTTAGAGGGGGCAACCACCGTAATGCCCGGGATATTCATCACCCAACCTTCCGCCGACTGGGAGTGATGGGGCCCTGCATAGAACCCGCCGCCGCACAGGGTACGGATGACCATCGGCGCGGTGAGCAGTCCGCCAAACATATAGTGTACCTTGGCCATGTTGTTGACCACCTGGTCAAAGCACTCGGTAAGAAAGTCGACGAACATGATCTCCACAATGGGACGCATACCAGCCATTGCGGCGCCTACGCCAAGACCCGTGATGGCTGCCTCAGACAGGGGGGTATCGCGGCAGCGGTCGGGCCAGCGCTGCCAGAGACCCTGGGTGGCCCCAAAATCACCGCCCCTCCGGCCAATATCTTCACCAATGATGAACACCCGTTCGTCACGTTCCATCTCCAGGTGCATTGCCTCGTTGATGGCCTTCACAAATGCGATTTCTCGTGGCTGAGTGTCTGAACTCATCGGCCTGGTACCTCCAATCCTACATACACATTTGCGGTCGCCGCCGAGACGTCGGGCTCGGGGCTCTCCAGGGCATAGTCGATCCAGCCCTGCACTTCATCTTCCACTTCCTGCTTGACGCGCTCCAGATCCTCTTGCGCCGCCGCCCCGCGCTCGACCAGTTTCTGTCCCGCAATTGTGATCGGATCGCGCTCCTCCATCCAGTACCTTTTCTCCTCAGCCGGACGGTCGGCATCCGGATCACCGCCAAAATGCCCCTGCCAGCGATAGGTCTTGAACTCGATGAAGGTCGGCCCCTCGTCCCGGCGCCCGCGCTCGATGGCCTCCATCATGGTCTCATACACGACTTCGATGTCATTGCCGTCGGCCACACGCCGCTCGATTCCAAAACCCGATACCAGATCGGCCAGGTCCTCAGGGACAAAGGCATCCCGGACCCGCAGAGAAATAGCATAGAGATTGTTCAGGCACACATAGATGATGGGCAGCTTCCAGATGGTAGCCAGATTGACACTTTCGTACACTTCACCCCGGCCCATCGTGCCGTCGCCAATGAAAACGGCAGACACACGGCCATCTTTGCGCATCTTGGCTGCGTAGGCCGGTCCCAACGCCGTGGCGGCAATGGAGCCCTGAATGGCATTGTTGCCCAGATTCCCAACAGAAGGGTCTGCCATGTGCAAGCTGCCGCCTTTGCCGCCGCAGATGCCGGTCGCCTTGCCATGAAGCTCGGCCATCACTTTCTCGCCGGGCGTGCCCCCGATCAGGATCAGCCCATGGCTGCGGTGATCGGGAAAAAAGTAGTCTGTCTTTTCCAGGGCATGAGCACAGCCCACCAGGGACGCCTCCTGGCCTACACCTGAGTGAAAGAAGCCAGGAACCAGCCCTTTCTTGTGGTTCTCCTCCAGGCGGTTCTCGAGGATTCTCATGCGCCACATGTCACGATACATCTCGATCAGTTTGTCGTCAGATATCGTCATGTCTCCTCCATAACAGATCCAGGGTCTGGCGCTGCTCAGGCTGACAGGCTGGGTCAGGTTCCCGAGCCGCAGACATCTGATCCTTTTCTAGGGATTGCCAATTGCGGTGAGATCCAACCGCTGCAGAGTCTCCTGCGTCGGTTTCCCGTTCTGGTCCCAGCCGCGCAGATCGTAGTAGCGGTCAAGCATCGCGTCCAGGTCGCGGACAATGGCACCTGCACGCACAGGCTGTTCGGAGCGCACGGTCTCACCAGTTTCGGGATCGCGCGTGTACTCCCACACGTCCAAGGGTTCGGTTGTGAAACGCTCAGGCAAGACGTCATCGGACCGGTCCAGGCCCTGGCGGACGTTAAACATCCGTTCGAGATTGACGATGCGCTCACCAGCAGTGATCAGATCCTCGGCCGCAACAGGATGGTCCCAGAGCAGGCTCAGGCCCTCGGCGAGATCCTGAGGCACCAGAGTGTGCTCCTCCGCTGTCGTGAATTTGCAGATGCCCAGAGCGTCGGTTACGGCACAGTAGTTCTCACCCACTACGACTTCGTCGGGCTTGTAGCGCTCTTTGTCCGTATCCATCAGATCCTCCAGCATCTCATCAGGGAAATAGCGCCGGGCTGTATCCCACAAACCGGCCAGGTCAATGGTAGGCAGCGCGTAGAGGTGGTCGGCACCGCGGGCAGAGGTGACGTGCCCCAAACCAAAGCCCTTGGCAATGCGTGGTTCCTGCCGGGGGGTCTCGAGGCCCTTAACGTGCATGGCCAACCTGTCCGCGCCGCTGCCTATCTGGTTCGCACACGCTGGACCCCCACAAGATGGAGCTGTTCCTGACCGAATTGGAGCCAGGCGACATAAACCTGGCCAGACCCCTTAGCCGGCCCACGGAGGAGTGTATCTTTGTGCTTCAGGGCAAGCTGGTGGTCCGCCTGGATGACC
Source organism: uncultured Chloroflexia bacterium (assembly GCA_963783445.1). GTDB lineage: Bacteria > Chloroflexota > Anaerolineae > JAAYZQ01 > JAAYZQ01 > CAWANP01. The sequence goes on from CAWANP010000009.1 coordinate 342,759, forward strand.
GCGACTATACGCTCAACAAAGGCGACAGTATCTACTTTGAGGGAGCGCGTCTGCGCGAATTGCGCTCGGTTGGAGAAGAGAAGGTGATCTTTTTGTCCGCCATTACGCCACCCGCCTCTTGGTTGACGCTCAGGTTCTCTATTTCACTCTCCCTTGCACATAAGCCTTCGGGTCTAGAACAGGCCGCGCCTCCCCCTAATCTCCAACCTCAGAGCCTCCGCATCCTCTGTGTCTCTGCGGTTGGGACTTGGTTTTTTCGCCCTAGCTCATCACCAAGCCGCCATCCACCTCGATGGCCTGACCGTTGATATAGCGCGCATCCTGGGATGCCAGGAAGGCGCAGACGCCGGCGATCTCCCACGGTTCGGCCATGCGGTTCATGGGACAGTCGCTGGCCCGCATCGCCAGCCACTCCTCGCCTGTCATGCCCAGTTGCTCGCCCTGCTTGGCGGCCACGTTGTGGACCATCTCGGTCAGCGTGTTGCCCGGGCAGACGGCGTTGGCCGTGGCGCCATAGGGGGCCAGTTCCATGGCCACCGAGCGCGTCAGCCCGATGACGCCGGTCTTGGAAGCTGAATACTCAGCCGTGGAAGGCCAGCTCGTTTTGCCGGCCATGGACGAGATGTTGATGATGCTGCCCGAGCCCTGTTCCATCATGGCCGGGGCCACGGCCTGGTTGCACAGAAAGACGCCGGTGAGGTTGATGTCGATGAGGCGCTGCCACTGGGCCAGGGATACCTCCGCCAGCGGCGAGCCGCTGTAGATGCCGGCCGAGGTGATCAGCGTGTCGATCTGTCCCCAGCGATCCAGGGTGGACTGGATGCAGGCCTGCACGCTGTCCGGCTCGGTCACATTGCAGATCAGGGCCAGGGTCTCGGCGGAGCTGTGCTCCGTGCCCAGGGCCGCGCACTCGGCAGCCACTGCCTCATTCTCCTCGGCCAGCAGGTCCAGGCAGGCCACGTTGGCCCCCTCCTGGGCAAAGCGCAGGGCACAGGCTTTGCCGATGCCGCGAGCCGCGCCGGTGATGACCACCACTTGTCCCGGAAACCGCCGGGATTGAAGATCCTCAGTCATGGTTCCATGTCTCCTTGTGATCAGGCTACCCGGTGCAGCGGCAACTGGCCGCGCAGGACTCGCACCAGGTTGTCATAGTCCCCCTTGCGCGTCCGGTCGCTGTCGGCATCCGCGCTGCTGCCGGCCGCGGTGTGGGGTGTGAGCAATACGTTCATGTACGGGTCCCGGGCCAGGGGCAGGAGCGGGTTGTCGGGCCGGATCGGTTCCCATTCAAAGGTGTCGAGGGCGGCGCCGGCCAGGTATCCATCGCGGATCGCATTGGCCAAAGCCACCTCATCGATGACGCTGCCGCTGCCGCAGCTCACCAGGTACGCGCCCTGCTTCATCGCCGCCAGGACCCCGGCATCGATCAGCATGTCGGTTTCTGGATAGAAAGGCAGCAGGTTGCACAGGTAGTCGCTCTCGGCAACCAGTTGCTCCCTGGACGTGTGGGTGATGCCCAGTTCCTGCTCGGCGTGCTCCGGCAGGCGCGATCGCTTGTGGTAAAGCACGCGCGACGGGACGAATCCCCGCAGGCGCCGGGCCAGCTCGGCGCCGATCTCACCAAAGCCCAGGATGCCTACCGTCCGCTCATAGATCGGGCGTACGCCGCTGCGCCGCGACCAATCGTAGGCAAAGGTATCCTCGTCGGTGCGCAAGGAGGGGCGGCCCCAATCGCCCGCCTCGCTGGCGACGGCCGCCAACTCGCCCGTCCGTTTAGCCAGTGCCAGCATCTGCATGGCCATGTGCTCGGCGACCATGATGGCCGTCATCACCGGCCAGGCCGCGACCGGCGTGCCGGCCTCCCGCGCCGCTGCCAGGTCGATGTCGTAGGTCAGCGAGCCCAGGCGCTGGATCAGCCGCAGGTTCTGCCCGGCGGCGATCATGTCGGTGTCTACCGTGCCCGAACGCTCGCTGATCAGGAATTCGGCTTCAGACAGGGCGCGCAGGACCTCCTCCTTGGGCGGCCGGCGCATCATGGTCACCGCCAGTTCTGGCGGCGCCGCGTCCAGTACGGTCTGCTGGTGGTACAGGCCGCGGTCGGTCAGGAATAGGACCGTGTGTTTTTCAGGCATTCGTGCTCCTCCCTACTCTCCATGTGCTCTGCGCGGACCACAGTCCGCGCTTTGCTGCCGCAAGAGTGCTAAACCGGTCCCAAACGCTCGCCGCCATCGACGACGAGTACCTCGCCGGTGATATAGTCAGCCGCGACTAGGAACTTGGCCGCGTCCGCTACATCCTGGGCCGTTCCCCAATGCCCCTTCAGCGTCCGCGCGGCAATGCGCGCATTCTGGTCCTCGCTATAGTCCGGTGGGGGCAGGACCGGGCCGGGGGCTATGGCGTTGACGCTCACGGCCGGCGCCAGTTCCAGTGCCAGGGAGCGGGTCAGGGCCAAAAGCCCCGCCTTGCCAACGCTGTGGGCGACAAAGCCGGAAAAGGGTTTCCAGGCCGACAGGTCTACAATGTTGACGATGGCCCCTTCGCCCCGCTCCTGCATCATGGGCGCCACCGCATCGGCAAGGTACATGGAGCCGTGGACCAACAGGCCGAGCACGCGATGCCAATCGGCAAAATCCCCCATGGGCAGGGGCGTACTCTGCCAGATCGATGCGCTGTTGACCAGGATATCCACCGCGCCAAAGCGGTCGGCAGCAGCCGCCACCAGCGCCCGCGCCTGGTCCAACTCGCCAACGTCGGCCTGGACGGCCAACCCGCCCACCCCCAGCGCCTCGGCTTCTCGGACCGTCTCCCGGGCCGCCGTGTCCGAGCTGTAATAGTTGATGACCACGTTGGCCCCGGCCTGGGCCAGCGTCATGGCGATGGCCTTGCCCACCCGGTGGGCGCCACCCGTAACCAGCGCTGTCTTGCCTTCGATCTTCATCGTTTCCTCCTTTGCGAGAGATCTGCTCGCAACTGGTCGCGGACCAGTTGCATCCGCCTGAAGTGGCCACTAGTCGTCTGGTCAACGGACCAGACGAAAGCAGGAAAGTACCATAGGAAGAGCCAGTCGGCCAGCGGCCCTAATCTGCGTTGAGATAGGCCTCCAACCCCAGCCTGCGCAACGTCTCCGCGGTCGGCGAACCATCGCGCGACCAGCCGCGCAGGTCGTAGTAGCGGTCTAGCATCAGGTCAAAGTCATAGATCTGCCCCTGGCCGATGGGCTCGGCGGATTGCTGCAACGTGGACGTCTCCGGATCGCGTTCAAAGCCATAGAGTGGCACCGCCTCCTCGGTGAAACGGCCCGGCAACTGGTCGTCGGCCCGGGACAGGCCCTCGCGCATGTTATAGAGGCGTTCCATGTTCACGATCCGCTCGCCGATCTCCAGCAGGTCCTGCCCGGTCAGCGCTTCGCCCCATACCGCTGCCAGGCCGGGGGCCACATCGTCGGGCAACAGGCTGTACTCCTCCGTCGTCGAGAACTTGCAGATGCCCAGGGCGTCGGTCACGGCGCAAAAGTGCTCGCCATAGACGACCAGGTCCGGTTTGTACTTTTCGTTGTCGGTCTCCATCAACTCGGGCACAATCTCGGCCGGAAAGATGCGCTGGGCAATGTCCCAGGCGCCGCCCAGGTCGATGGCCGGCAGGGCGTACAGGTGATCCGCGCCGCGGTTGCTGGTGGCATGGCCCAGGCCAAAGCCCTTGGCCACGCGCGGCTCCTGGCGGGGCAGCTCCATGCCTTTGACGTGCATGGCGTAGCGGTCCGCCTCGCCCCCGATCTGTTGGGCGGCGCGCCGTACGCCCTCGGCCAGCAGGTCTCCGAGCCCCTGCCGGCGGGCGATGCGCTCGATGAGCCCCATCAGCGTCTGCTCATCGCCCCACTCCAGCGAAAGGTCGGGGTCATCCAGCAGTCCCTTTTCGTGCAGCTCCATGGCAAAGGCGATCACCACCCCCGTCGAGATGGTGTCCAGCCCGTGCAGGTTGCAGAGGTGATTGGCATAGATGATGGCCTCCGGATCGTCGATCCAGCACATGGGGCCCAGAGCGTTGGTCGTCTCGTACTCTGGCCCCCCAATCTCGACGGCATACGGTCCCTCGGGCACCTCTGACTTGCGGGAGCAGCGGATGGGGCAGGCGTAACAGCCCTTGTGCGCCACCAGGTACTCGTCCATGGCGGCGTCGTTCACCTTTTCGATAAAGGGCACCTGGCCGAGCTGGTGGTTCTTGGCCGGCTGGTCGCCGCTCATGTTTTTGGGATCCATCAGGAACAGGGTGCCAACGCTGCGAAGCCCATCCAGGCGCGGATCCTGGTTGAGTTTGGCCGTGGCGACCTTGGCCGCGGCGCGCAGCTCAGGCGGGATGCTGGGCCGGCCGCTGGCGCGGACGTGGATGGCCTTGAGGTTCTTGCTGCCCATGACCGCGCCGGGACCGCCCCGGGCCGCCGCCCGGTTGTGGTCGTTGATGATGGCCGCGATGCGGACCAGGTTCTCGCCGGCAGCGCCGATACAGGCTACCCGGCCGGCGCTGGCTTTGGGCTCGGGCCCCAGGAGCGCCTCGTGCACCTCGGCCGTGGTTCCGCCCCACAGCTCGACAGCGGGTTCCACGGCAATCTCCTCGTCCTCAATGCGCAGGACCGACGGCTCGGGCGCCCGGCCGGTGATGATGATGGCGTCATAGCCCGCGTGGCGCATCTCTGCCGCAAAAAAGCCGCCGCTGTTGGCATAGCCATAGGCGCCGGTGAGCGGAGACTTGAAGGTCACGTGCAGGCGCGCCGAGGTGGGCCAGGGCGTGCCGGCCAGCGGGCCGGCGGTGAAAATGAGTTCGTTGCCCGGCGAGAGCGGCTCGACCTCCGGACCCACCCGCTCGTACAGCAGTTTGGCGCCCAGTCCCCGCCCGCCCAGGTACTTGCGCAGGTCCCCGGCCGGCGTCTCGACAATTTCGACGCTAGAAGTAGAGAGATCAATCGTTGCTGTTTTCATTGTTCTAACCATCCATTTCCAAAGTAGCAGCGCTATAGAAGGGTGGCGCGAGCATTGTCAGCCCTACGCCGGGGCAAACTACACCCCTGGCAGAAACTGGCTCAGATCTACGGCGCTGTAGCGGACGCGGTCCTCGTAGCCCCGCCGTTCCACCTTGGAGGTAGCGTCCACGCCGATCTTGGTGTGTACGCCCCGGCCATCGGCGGTGGGGTCCATCTCGTGGCCCTGGGCGCCGGGCACGAAAAAGACGTCGCGGCTCCAATCCACCCGGGTGGTCAGCGCCCACATCACGTCAGCCGGATCATAGATGTCCACGTCGGGGTCGACGACGATGCACCACTTGATGTTGACGTGGGCCGCAAAGGCGGCCAGGGCCACGTTCTTGGGCTCGCCGGGGTTCAACTTGTCGATGGCCACGATGGCCGTGAATCCGCTGGCGTAGGGCGGGATGTGCAGGCCGGACACGTTGCGGGCCACGTGGCGCACGTGGGTGAGCAGCAGCGGCTCGCGGGGCAGGACGTTGCCCAGGTAGAGGTGCTCGTTCCAACCGGGGATGAGGGTCTGGAAGATGGGGTCATCGCGCCAGCAGACGGCCGTGACGTGAAAGACGGGGCTCTCCCACAGCTCGCCAAAGTAGCCGTGGAACTCGGCCAGGGGGCCTTCGGCCTGGCGCTCGTGGGCGCCCAGGTAGCCCTCAATGACAATCTCGGCGGCGGTGGGAATGTCCACGTCCACCGTGACCCCACGGGTGACCCGGATGCCCTTGCCCCGGATGGCCCCGGCGATGAGCAGCTCGTCGTCATCGTAGCGAGCGCCGGCCGCGATCATGATGGCCGGGTCCAGACCGATGGCGACGGCCACCTGCAGGGGCTCGTCCTTGGCCTCTTGCGTGTCCAGGAACTCGCGCACGTGCCGCCACTCGTTGAGGTTGAAGCCAAATTGGCGCGGGCCCTTGACCTGCATCCGGTTGTAGGAGAGGTTGCCCCGGCCTGTCACCGGGTCCTTGCTCAAGACAACGCCCCCGGTGATAAAGGGCCCACCGTCGCCTACGGCGTGGGTGGGGATGGGCAGCTTGCGCACGTCGATATCATCGCCGGTGACGACGTTGGCTTTCCACCCGGGTGCTGATGCATCCGTATCAGCACCCGCGTCGACACGGAGCGGAGGGATGCCGTTGGCCGGATCCAGGGCGTGGCTCATGACCTCGACGACCTCCCCTCGCTCGCAGCCCAGGGCCAGGGCCGCGCGGGTCTGGTTGGCCACCGCCGAGGCAAAAACAGGCCAGTGGCTGCCGCGGACGTCCTCAAAGAGGGGCGCTGGCTGCCTGCGTCTCTCCAGCGCCGCGGCAATATCGGCCAGTTCGTATTCCAGGTCTACCTGCCGCTTGATGCGAACCAGTTGGCCGGCATCTTCCAGGCGGCTGATGAATGAACGTAGATCGTGGATCTCAGACATCCTCGTCCCCCAATACTATCGTAGGGTGAGCCAGAACAACTCCAGGTGCTCACCATTTTATCATAGAAACCGGACTGATGTCAAGCACAAATTAACGGAAACTTGGCATTGTAAGTGTTCTTTAACACATTGCCCATGACATCGATCTGGTCCTGTAGAGTGAGCATCCTCAGATGCGAACGGACTGAGCACAATGTTCCGCATCAGGGGATGCTCCACTCCTCAGGAGCCAAGATCATGTCCGCACTGTCCACAAGCCTGAAATGCACCCATGGGCTATACTCTGTGAAGGATGGCCAGGGCCTCCTCCACGGAGGCATCCTGGTGGATGATGGCCGAAAGGGCCGCGGTCATGGCCTCTGGATCCTCCGCACCAAAGATGTTGCGGCCAATGGTGGCGCCGGCGGCGCCTGCCTCCATGGCCGCTTTGACTTCGGCCAGGATCTCGGCGGCGCTGCCGCGGCGGCTGCCGCCCATGATGACGACCGGCTTGTAGCAGGAGCCGGTCACCCGCTCAAATCCCTCGGCATAGGGTACCTTGACCCAATCGGCGCCCAGCTCCGCCCCAACACGGGCGGCCAGCGCCACGTTTTCTACCGTACGCATCTCGGGCCCGCTGCCCATGCCGCCCGGCACCATCTCGGCCTGCACGGCCAGGCCCCATGCCTGGGCCTCCCGGGCCACCGAAGCCAGGCTGTCCAGGGTCTCCACCTCGGTGTGATGCCCCGGAAAAGCGGACACGCATAGCGCGTCGGCGCCCAGGCGCAAGGCTTCCTCGATGTGGAACCAGATGGGCGCGGCGGTGTCGGGCCCCAGCCTGGTGGGCGCGCCATCGGAGCGCAGGATCAGCCCCACCGGCGCCAGGGTCCTGGCAAAGTGATGGGCAATGCCAAAGGAGGTCATGACCGCATCCACCCCGCCGGCGATGACCTTTTCGATGGTCTCGCCGGGACGCTCCAGGCCCTGCATCGGGCCAAAGATGGCCGCGTGCTCCGTGGCGATGATCAAAGCCCGCCCATCGGGGCGGAAAATGTGGCCCAGTCTACGGGTTTTCATCCAGTGTCTCCTCGCGACTCATCTCTATGGGTGAATCTTGGATCTACGAACAGAATGAGGTGTGCTTGTGGTCTTTGGGGAGTGGAGCATCCCTGATGCGGAATGTCTTGGCGGGTGGTTCACCGTTCGCATCTGAGGATGCTCACTCCACAGGTTCATTCAGCCTGCTTTCTATCACTGACAGCGTCCACAGTTCTACGAGTTCCTCGAGCCCGCTCACAACCAGATCAGGTTCGATGCCCTTCTGCGGGATCGTGCGCTCGTCATCTACACCACTGGTGACGAGCACGGTTCTCAGCCCCGCCCGCTGGCCACCCAGGATGTCGGTCTCCAGGCGGTCGCCCAATACTGCGGTCGTGGCCCGCTGGCTGCCCATCGCGGCCACCGCCATATCGAAGAGATGACGCGCCGGCTTGCCGATCACGATGGGTGAGACCCCGGTGGCGGCTTCGAGGGCGGCCAGGGTCGTTCCCGCTTCCGGTACCAGTCCCTCCTCGGTCGGGCAGAGTAGGTCTGGATTGGTGCCTACGAACATCGTGCCCCGCTGCAGGAGCAGCGCTGCGTTCTTTATCTTTTCGTAGGTCAAGGTCGAGTCCCCGCCGACGACGACTGCGTCAGCCGGTTGGTCCGCATCATCCAGAAGGATAAACCCGGCCTGGTGGAGCACTGATTGCAGCGCGGGCTCGCCGATGACATACAGCCCCGCTCCCTGGTACAGCTCGCCAGCCAGATAGCGAGCCGTGGCCGCTCCTGCGGTCAGGATCTGCTCGATTTTGACGGGTGCCCCCAGGCCGGCCAGCTTGGCCTGGTACGCGGCCGCTGTCTTGGTCGCGTTGTTGGAGGCCACGACGTAGGGCACCCGCCGCGACTGCAGGAAGGAGAAAAACCTGGCGAGGCCAGGCAAGGGCAGGGAGCCGCGAAGCAGCGTCCCGTCAATGTCGACGACCAATGCCTGCACATCCCCCAGTCTGAATCGCATCATGCGGCCAGCCTCCGGGCCAGCCGCTGGTAGGCGGCGAACTGCCTGTCATAGACCTGCGCGTGGGCCTGCGCCGGGCTCGATGGTGCGGGCCGAAACACGGAAACTGTCCCGGCCCGCCTCCACGGAATCAAAGACGCCCAGTCCCAGCCCGGCCAGGATGGCCGCCCCCAGCGCCGGACCGTGGCTATACTGGCTCAAAGATAGGGGCAGGCCGGTGACGTCGGCCACGATCTGGGGCCAGAGCGGGCTCTCTGTCGCGCCGCCGATCATCCACATCTCCTCAATGGCCTTGCCGGCCCCTTGCAGGCGCTCCAGCGCCCATCTCAGCTCGTAGGCGGCCCCCTCCATGATGGCCCGCCCCATATCAGCGCGGGAGTGATCCAGACGCAGGCCGGCAAAGCCCCCAAGCTGCGGGGCATGGGGCACCTGGCGCGCCCCGGTCTGGGGCAGATAGACCAGGCCGGCACAGCCCGGGGCCGTGCCTGCCAGCGCTTCGTTGTGGGCTGCCCACGCTGCGTCCCGAGCCTCCGAGTCTTGCCGCCCGGTGCGCGGCGAAAGGGAGCCTGCGCCCTGTCCCGGCCCGCACTGCTTCAACCACCACTCCAGGCAGGCGCCCAGGCCGCCCAGAAACTGTGACACGACCCAGCGCCCCGGCACCACGTGGTGGTTCAGGTCCATGCTGTCCGGGATTGCGTCCACGGAGGGCGACTCGGCGACGCCGTTGATCACCCAGGCCGTGCCACAAGCCAGCATCCCTGCGCCCCTGGACGTCATCCCCAAGGCCAGGGCCTCGCAGGAATGGTCTTGCCCGCCATTGATCACCACCGTCTGGGGATCTAGCCCCACAGATCGGCGACCTCGGGCAGGAGCGTGCCCAGCGGCGCCTCAGAGGGCAGGATGGGAGACAGTTGGCCGGGATTGATGCCCACCAGTTCACAAATCTCCTGGCTCCATTGCCCGGTTGTGATGTCTGCCAGCAGCATCTCGCCGGCCATGGAGGGATTGGTCGCCGGGTGTCCGGCCAGGCGCTGCGCCAAAAAGTCGTTGACCGATAGAAACCACTGCGTGGCGGCGAATACCTCGCGGCGAGCCTGTCGCAGCCAGGCGATGGATGGCAGCGGCAAGCCCGGCTGCGGCGACCAGCCGCTGATCTGCCGCACCCTGCCGGCTATACCCTCAGCCCGCCAGCGGTCGACGAGGTCCTGGGCGCGCTGGTCCATCCAGGTGATGGCCCGGTAGGTGGGCGTGCCGTCCGCCCGGCAGGGGATCAGGGTCCCTCCCTGGGTGGCCAGGGCGATGGCCCGGATGCGGGTCCTCGCTGGGGCCTCAGCAGCGACGGCCCGCAGTACCCGCAGCGTCGCCTGCCAGACATCCTCTGGATCCAGCTCCGCCCAGCCTGGCCGTGGCGTGTGGAGTGGATAGGCCTGGGCGGCTACCCCCATTTCGGCACTCGCTGGCACCTGCCCTGAGGAGTTTGACCCCGAAGGGTCAAACAGAACCGCCTTGGCAACGGTGGTACCCACGTCCAGGCCGATTACGGCTTCTGACACTTTTTGTCAGACCTCGAGTCTATACAGATGACTTGTCCTCCAGAATTTTGCCTCGCACCGCTGCCGCCATGGCCAGCCCGGTGCTGTAATCCAACTGGCGTGGTTCGTACTCCTCGTTCTCTCTCTGGCGGGTCATGCCGGTATACTCCCAGGTGGCCTCTCGGGCGTCGAGCCGCCACGGGCGGCGCTCCCAGTAGTAGCCCCGGAATGGGTCGCGGCTATCGTTCATCCAGTCGAGGATCCGATCGTGCAGGCGGTCGCGAAGGGCGGCATGCGCTTCAGAGTCAATCAGGTTGACCATCTCTTCCGGATCTTTTTCCAGATCGTAGAATTCGTCTGTCGCCAGCAGGTTGATCACCAGCTTGAAGCGCCCGTCAAAACCGGCGCGTATTGGCTGAAAACCCCCAAACCCATCGTGATCGACCTCGTAGCGGCCAAACTCCAGAAAGATGGCGTCGCTTGCCCTTGCCGCCGGATCGAGAAAGGTCTCCAGCATGCTTTGGCCTTCCAGAGAGTTGGGGATGTCCAGTCCCATGGCGTCCATGACCGTTGGTACGAGATCAATGTGCGACACGGGGTGACTGCAGACCGTTCCTTCGGGCGAGCGGCCCGGCCAGCGCACGATGAAGGGGATGCGGGTAATCTCGTCGTACATGGCGGGGCCCTTGTTGTCGATGCTGTGCGACGCCAGCATGTCGCCGTGGTCGGAGGTATAGATGACCAGGGCGCCGGGCGCGTATGCGTCGATGGCACCGACAACCCGGCCGATTTCGGAATCCACGAAGGAGTTGCAGCCCAAGAAATCGGCGGGCGTGATTTCCAGGTCGTCCTTGTCCTCTGAGAGGCGCTCGCCGGCCCATACCCGCTGGTGTTCCGGTTTGCCTTCCAGCCTATCCCAGACGTTCTCGCTCTTGGGAAACCGGTAGTCCTGGTACATCTTGGAATAGGGCTTGGGGCAGACGTAGGGGTGATGGGGCTCGTCGAAGGACACCGCCAGGAAAAAGTCTTCCCCAGCATGGCAGGAGAAAGTCGATGGCCCGGTTGGAACAGCGGTGAGCGAAGGTGAAATCTTTGGTGAGGTCCGGGTCGCGGTTGATCTCCGGCGAGCGGGAGCGGGCACGGTCCTCCGGGGACAGCTCCTCGAGATAGTTCCGCATGTCGTACCAATAGTCGGGGTCCCAGCCGTCGGGGCAGCGGCCCAGGCCAAAGTAGTCACCGCCGTCCAGGTGCCATTTGCCGATGTAGGCGGTATGGAGGCCATGGTCCCGCAAGCGCTGGCCTACGGTTTTGACATTGTCGCCCAGGGGCATGCTGTTGGCCCAACTTCCCGCGGAGTGTGGCCACAAACCGGTGAACAGGGCGGCCCGCGCCGGACCGCATACGGGCTGGCAGGTGTAGGCCGCGTCGAAACGGATGCCCTGTGCCGCCAGCCTGTCGAGACTGGGGGTTTGCATATCTGGGTTTCCGTAGCAGCCCAGCATGTCGGTTCTCTGGGTGTCGGTCATGATGAAAACGACCTGCCGAGGTCTATTCATTGTCCTCCTCTTCTGCACTGCAACTTGCAGGCTAAGAGACAAGATCTGCCTATCCACCCACCTGGACGCCGCCGCGCTCGAACAGGCGGCGATTGGCGGCGCGGCATTCGGCCAGCAGTGCACCTTCATCCAGGAAGAGAATCTGCTTGTCCTTCATCAGCACCTGCCCATCGACGATGACCGTGTCCACGTCCCGGCCATTGGCATTGTATACCAGCGCCGACGGCGCGCGGTGCACGGGCATGATATGCGGCGCGTTCAAGTCCACCACGGTGATGTCGGCTTTCTTGCCCGGCTCAAGGCTGCCAATCTCCTGCTCAAGGCCCATGGCCCGAGCCCCGCCCCGGGTCGCCATCTGCAGCACGTCTTCAGGTAGCAGGGACATGGCGTCCAGCGTCCCCACCTTTTGCAGGCAGGCGGTGAACTTGAGCACTTCCATGTTATCCTGGGAATTGTTGGAGCCCGCCCCGTCGGTGGCCAGGGCCACAGTTACCCCCCTGCGCCGCAGCTCGGTGATGGGCGCGATGCCCGAAGCCAGGTACATGTTGCTTACGGGGCAGTGAATGATCATGGCGCCGCGCTTGGCGACCAGGTCGATCTCCTCCCCAGACAGCCACACGCTGTGGACCAATTGCGTATCGGGCCCCAGGCAGCCGATAGACTCCAGCCACTCGACGTGGCGCAACCCTCGCTGCTCGATCAGCATCTCCACCTCAGGCTCCGATTCGGCGGTGTGGATGTGGGTGCCTACCCCCCATTCCTGGGCCAGGGCATAGGTTCGCCGCATGGCCTCGTCGGAGCAGCCCCAGGGGATCACCGGCCCGGACTCGACGCTCAGGCGGCCGTTCTCCGCCCCGTGCCAGGTTTCCAACAGCCTCTCCAGCTCGGCTACGACGGTATCGGCCGTCTCCATGAACGCCTCGTGGTAATCCCTGTCCGCCCAGCCGCGGGCGATCTTGAGGCGAATGCCGCTCTCCTTTGCCGCCCGAAAGACCTCGTCGTCGTTACCCTGGTTGGTGTGGATATACTGGTTGTCGATGACAGAGGTTGCACCCGACCGGATGTTTTCTACCATGCCCAGCAGGGAGGCGAGGTACATCTCTTCCTCGGTCACGGCCTGCATGACCGGCCAGATGGCCGTTTCCAGCCACTGCAACAGCGGTTTGTCGTCGGCCAGGCCGCGCACGAAGGTTTGGAACAGGTGGCTGTGGGCGTTCACCAGCCCAGGCATGACTGCCATCAGGCTGGCGTCGATCACCTGGTCGGCCTGGAATCCCGGCTCGCCCCAGGTCGGGTACTGGCCTGCCCCCACGGCCACGATGCGGTCGTCCTCCACGAGGACGTAGCCGGGGTCAAAGACCTGTCCCTGGGCATCTTGGGTCAGTACCGTACCGCCTGTAATGAGAATTGAACTCATATCGCCTCCCAAAGACCTTTCAGAAAACCTAGTAGTTCTTTGCTCGTAGCCGCGTCCCACCTCACTGGGGGCAGGTTTGACTCCTACTCTGCTCGAGGCCGGTCCGAGACCGGCCGGTCAGCGGTGCAGCGTCCATGCCTGCCAACGCTGCCCGCGCGGCCTGGTCACAGACCAGGCCGGAGCAGGGAACATGCGGTACAGACTATCTGCCAAGGATAGCCAGCGCCTCGTCCACCGAGGCGTCATCGTGCAGGATGGCGGCGACGGCCGCCGCCATGGCCGTCGGATCCTCAGACTGCCAGATATTGCGGCCGATGGCCACGCCGGCCCCACCCGCATCCACGGCGGCCTTGATATCCACCAGCATGTCGCGCTCGCTGCCGCGCTTGGCTCCCCCCAGGATCACCACCGGCACGTAGCAGGTCTCCGTGACATACTCGAAGCCGCTCGTATAGGGCGTCTTTACGAAATCCGCGCCCAGTTCCGCCGCTACCCGAGACGAGAGGGAGATACTGGCCTGGGTGCGGTACTCGGGCGCGCTGTCAAAGCCGCCGGGGACCATCTCGCCCATGACCGGCATGCCCCAGGCATGGGCTTTGCCAATTACGGAGGCCAGGGTTTCCAGTGTCTCCAGCTCCTCGGGGGAACCGGGAAAGGCTGTGACGCCCACAGCGTCAGCGCCCAGGCGCAGGGCTTCCTCGATGCCGTAAAAGAGCGCTCCTGGCCCACCGCCTGTGCCCAGGGTGGTACCGGCGCCATCGACTCTCAGGATCAGGCCGATGGACGCCAGCTCGCGGGCATAGCGCCGGGCCACGCCGTAGGAGGTGAGGATAGCGTCGGCGCCTCCCTCAACGATCTTGGCGATCGTCTGGCCGGGGTCCTCCAGCCCCTTGCAGGGGCCGTCCAATAGGGCGTGGTCCATGGCCACGATCAATGCCCGTCCGTCCTTGCCATCTCGGCCGCCCCGGAAAATTCGATTCATTCTGCGTTCTACTGTCATGTGCCTCTCTCTCTTTGATCTGATATGGTCAATCGTCCATCCCGCCGCACGCCGGCCTCTTTTGTGACGCCGCCGTGCTGCTGAATATAAGCGATCATCTCGTCGCGTACCAGCAGTTCGGTCTCAATGGGTGGATCCACCGCCAAATCGGTGATGGGCATGTGCAGATTCTGAGTAGCATAGCGCTCCCAGGGCAGGGCGGCCTCGCGACAGAAGCTGGTACAGGCGAATAAGAACCCTTCGATCTAGCTGTCCCTCAAGGGGGAGGCCATCCAGCGTGACGTTGGTCGCCCGGGCCTGGCTCCGGCTCTCGCCCAACTCGATGGTATAGCGTACCTGCTGGCTGAATTGGAGAAAGCCCCTTTCGGTATGCGGCTCTCCCGGACGATCGGCCCGGCGCGCATTGTCGTCCAGCAGCGCCTGCAGGTGCTTGCCCGTTATCTGGACCAGGCGGATCGTGTCGGCATAGGGCATCAGGTCAAACCAATCGCCGAAGGTGATCTCGCCGCCCGCCGGCAGCCCCCGGTATATGCACGAGGCGTCAATTGCCGCCAGGCTCGCCGCGTGGCCTGACAGGCGGCAGCGCGCTACGATGGCGTCGGTGACAAAGTTGGCCAGGGCCGACTCGCCGGCAGCAAAGGCGCTGCGCACCGCGTCTGTACTCAGGTCAGGATGATCGGCCACTTGGCCCAGGCTGCGGGCAAAAAGAGGGCGTACCTGTTCCAACAGAGGTTGTACCGACTGGCACTCAAATTCCTCGTCCACTGGGAGATCGGCCACCAGGGAGAGCCGGGCGTCGGTGACGCTGACCTGGCGCCCAATCCTGATATCCACCTGGCCCAAAAAACGCCCCTGGGCGCCGGCCTGGACGATGGGCACGCCATTCACAATGTTGGCGATGCTCAGGCCATTTTCGTTCAGGACCTGGTGCGTGTGGCCGCCGACAATGAGGTCCATGCTGCCCGGGGGCAGGCTCTGAGCCAGCTCGACATCCCCCGCGTCGAGGACGGTCGCCGTGCGGCCGGCCAGGCTGTGGCCCAAATGGCTTATCACGATCAGAACGTCGCACAGGGGGCGCAGGGCCGGTATCAGGTTGTGGGCCACCTGCAGCGGATCGGCCATACACAGGCTGGCGCGGCTGGGCTGCTTGACCTGGCCGCGCGTGGTCAGGCCGACGAGGCCGACCCGCAGTCCCTTGACTACCAGGATGGCGGCGGGATAGACCACGCCAGCGAGCTGGCGGCAGCCGGCCAGGTTGGCCGAGAGCATGGGAAAATGCGCGTCACGCCGCAGTGCGTGGGCCAGGAGGGTCAGGCCCATATCCAGCTCGTGGTTGCCCAGTACCCCCGCGTCCAGACCGGCGGCCGAGTAGAGGTGATAGCCCGCGTGGACGGCGTAGGACTCGGGGTCGTCGCCCAGCAGCTCGCCAAAGACAACGCCCATCAGGTCATCCCCGGCCGACAAAAAGAGCACGGCCGCGTTGGGGTCGTCGCGGAAGCGCCGCCGCAGTTCGCGCAGGCGCCAGACCATGCGCGAAAAAACCGCGTGCGAGAAGATGGTCCCGTCGCTGTGGGTGGTGATCCGCGAGACGTGGCCGTGCAGGTCGTTGCAGTGCAACAGGCAGAGGCGAAAGGGATGCCTGGCCAGACCCACCGGGGCTGGGGGCAGAGCCAGCCCCTCAGCCGGGACGATCTCGCGCACGGGCGCGGCCGTGGGGTCTCCGGCGAGCAGGAAAAGCTGGGCCTGCTCGGTGCTGTTGGGATTGGGTTCACCATGCAGCAGCCGCAGTGTGCCGGGCGGTGGGAGCAAAGTCGTCATCGAGCCTCAGGCAATCCTGGCCATCATATCGGGCGCCACCCGGTACAGGGGCGGCTCTCCGGCGAAAAAGCGGCGCAGTTCCTCGACGGCCATCTCGCCCATGCGGCCGCAGTCCTCGATGCAGCCCGCCAGGTGGGGGGTGACCACCACATTGTCCAATTGGCGCAGCGGGCTATCGGCAGCCGGGGGTTCGGGATCGGTCACATCCAGAAAGGCGAAAAATCGCCCCTTGGCCAGTTCTTCGACCAGGGCCGTCTCATCGATCAGCGTACCGCGGGCCGTGTTGACGAGCAGCGCGTCGTCTTTCATCATGGCCAGGCGCTCCGCGCTCAGCAAGTGGTGGGTTTCGGGCTTGCCTGGCGCGTGCAGCGAGACGACGTCGGCGCGGACGACCAATTCGTCCATCTCGACCTTTTCCGCACCCAGTAGCCCGGCCTCCTCCTCGGTAACATAGGGGTCGTAGAGCAGCACCCGTACGCCAAAGGGACGCAGCAGCTCGATGACGTGCCGGCCCACGTTGCTGGCGCCGGCGATGCCCACCGTCTTGCCGTGCAGCTCCCGCGAGGGCCAGTAGGCGCTATCGCGCCAGCCGCCCTCACGCACCTGCTGGCCCAGCGGCCAGATGCGCTTCATGCCCACGATCATCAGGCCCAAGGTGGTCTCGGCCACGTCGAGGGCCAGCGCCGGGCCGGCGGAGGTGACCTGGATGCCCCGCTCCCAGAGGGCGTCGGACACGAACCTTCCGACGCTGCTGCCCATGTGGGCCATGGCCCGCAGCCGGGGTGCAGCGGCCAGGACATCGGCATCCAGCCGGGCCACCTCCCAACTGGTGAGGCAGCCGTCGGCGGCCGGCAGCAGGGCCAGCAGGTCGTCCTTGCCAGCGGCCTCCTGGCCGGGGTGGTGGACAACCTCGGCAAAGGCGGCCAGGGCGTCCCAGGCGGCCTGGCTCATCATGCGCGGGTAGTGTTTCTGGCCGATGGTTACGGCGATGACGGGTTTGGTCATATCATTCCCTCTCTTGCTGGTTCCAGTCGCTCTTCAGGAGCGAATACTCGACGTCCTCCCCTTCCCACGGTTCTTCGGAACCGGGCTGGTAAGTGTCGACGTCCTCGAAATCGGCGGCTGCCAGGCGGTACCGCCGGGTCAGGGTCATGCCCGCCTTTTCCATGACTCGGCGGGAGGCCAGGTTGTCTTCGTACGTGGTGGCGACCACGCGCTCCACGCTCAGATCGGTGAAACCCAGGCGGATCAGTGCCCGCGCCCCCTCAGTGGCATAGCCTGTGCCCCAGGCGGCCTTGCGCAGCCGGAAGCCAAGCCCGACCTCACGGGGATCGGCCTCGTCCCTGGGCCGGAAGCTGAACCAGCCCAGAAAGACTCCGCTGGCTCTGTCATGGGCCGTCCAGAAGCCAAAGCCGGGAAAGCGCTCGTCGTAGGCCATGAACCGGGGCAGGATGTCGGCCTCGATCACCTCGCGGGGGGTGGCTGCGCCCCCGCTGAGGTAACGCATGACGTCCGGATCGCTGTCCAGATCGTACAGGTTGCCGGCGTCGGCCTCTGTGAACCGGCGCAGGATGAGCCGTTCTGTTTCGAGCAGTTCCTGCATCATTCCCGCTCCACGGCACTAATGGTTTGTGATGACTTCAATGGGCATTGGGTGTGCGTGAACACACAACAGTCCACGCTCCAGGGCCCACGTCATTCTGAGCCGGAGCGTAGCGGAGGCGAAGAATCTTTGTTACTCGAGCGGATCAAGAAGAGCAGAAGAGATTCTTCGCTGCGCTCAGAATGACGTGCTCAGGGATTACCCGATCACAAGTCTATGGCTTGAGAGTCTTCCGACCGTAGGGACACACCGCCGAGCAGATGCCGCAGTTGTGCCCCTGATGGTACTCGAAATAGTGTTCTTTTTTCCAACGATCACATGCTGCCGCGTCAAGGATCTGCTCGCGCGGGAGTCCTGGATGCCAGGCTTCGCCCGTCAATGCCGCTGCCGGGCAGGCCTCAACGCAGCGGAGGCAGTTGCCACAGTTGCTGCGCTCCACGGGCGGCCCGCAGGTCAGCTCTACATCGGTAAAGACGGTGCCCAGCCGGACCCACGGACCATACTTACGAGTCACAAGCTGGCAGTTGCGCCCGACCCAGCCCAGGCCCGCCCGGGTGGCTGAGGTCTTGTGCGGGAAATCCCCCTTGATGTTCTCCTTGTCGGTACGATCCGAAGCGGCCAGAGCCCTAGCCCGGTAGCCCCGGTTTCTGATCTCAGCGGCCAGCCTCTCTGATAGTTCATTGATGCGGCGATTAACCCTGGCGTACTCATCCGCATAGGCTTGATCGGGCCCCTTTTGGATGCCGGCCATGATCTGCGGGCTCATGGGCACAGCCCAGGCCAGGGCGAAGGGAAATCCCCGCCCATCGGCATCCTGGGGTGTCGCAAAGCCACGCAGGTCAGCCGCACCCCATAGATCAATGCCATTCTCCAGCATCCAGGCGGCCAGCCAGGGTTCAGCAGCAGCTGAAGATACGATCCTAGCACCATCCAGCATCTGATTTCCTCACCCCATTGCCACGGGCCGGTCCAGGTTCAGCGCCATGACCGGACGGCGTGGTCGCCCAACTGCTGATAGATGGCAAAGGACTCATCATAGATCGACATCGTTTCCGGACCCGGTTCGACTTGGCGCACCGGTCTCTGAAAGCGCGCTTGCGCCACGGCCAGTGACTCAAAGGCGCCGGCACCCAGGCCGGCCAGGATGGCCGCGCCCACCGCCGGCCAGTGCCCGTATTGGGGCAAGGACAGCGGCACGCCGGTGACATCGGCCAGGATGCTGGGCCACAGCGGGCTCTGCGCCGCGCCGCCGATCATCCACATCTGCTCGACGGGCATCCCGGCGCGCCGGATCGGTTCCAGCGCCCAGCGCAGCTCATAGGCCGCGCCCTCCATCACAGCACGGGCCATGTCGGCCCGGCTGTGATCCAGCCGCAGGCCCAGGACAGCGCCCCGCTGCTCGCCGGCGGGCGCGCTGTGCCCGCCGGTCAGGGGCTGGAAAAAGAGGCCATCCCCTCCGGGCCGGGTGCCCTGCAGTTCGTGCATCCAGGGCAGCGAAGGCGTCCTTCCGTGCACCTTCGGGCATGGCTTGCCCCATTGAACCCTCATCGACGCCCAGCCAACACTGGCGCAGCAGCCATTCCAGCGAGGCGCCCAACCCGCCCAGCGATTGCGATACGGTCCAGCGCATGGGATCCGCCTCGGGCATGGGCAGAAAGTTCAGGTCCAGGCTGTCTGGCAGTGCCTGCCATGTCGGGAGTTTCCGCCACCCCGGTGATGACCCAGGCCGTGCCGCAGCCCAGCAGGACCTTGCCCGGCGAGGTCACGCCCAGGCCCAGGGCCGTGCAGCCCTGGTCGTGCCCGCCATTGACCACCACCGTCTCGGCGCGGCAGGCCGGTCAGGCGGCTGACCTCGGCCGTGATAGCGCCCAACGACGGCACCCGCGGGCCGAATGGGCGAGAGCTGCTCCGGCTCGATGCCGGCCAGGGCGCACAGCTCCGGGCTCCAGTCGCCGCTGGAGACGTCCACCAACTGCATGCCGCCGCCGTTGGAGGGGTTGGTGCAAAAGCGGCCGGTCAAACGGTGGACCAGGAAATCGTTGACCGAGAAATAGCGCCCGGCGGCGGCAAAAACCTCCGGCTGGTGCTGGCGCAGCCAGGCGATGGTTGGCAGGCACAGACCGGGATAAAGGTGCCAGCCGCTGACCGACCGGACCTGCTCCTCGAAGCCCCTCGGCCCGCCATCTTTTGACCAGCGCCTCGGTGCGGCCGTCCAGCCAGGTGATGATGGGATAGACCGGCGTCCATCGGTCCGGGCGGGGAGCAGGGAGCCGCTCTGGGCGGCCAGGGCCAGGGCCAGGATGCGCCACTGCTGCTCTGCCTCAGATGCGATGGGCCGCAGGACGTGGACCAGTGCCTGCCACAGCTCCTCTGGGTCCTGCTCCACCCAGCCGGCCTGGGGCGTATGCAGCGGTAGGCTTGTTCCGCCGTAGCCAACTCGTCACCGGACAACGAGAACAGAACGGCCTTGGTGGAAGTTGTCCCGATGTCCAGGCCCAGGATGGCGTCGTCCATAATCCTATGGCCGCAATGAGAGGCTATATGGCTGCAGAAAGGCAGTATTCACCGCAGAGACACAGAGAGCACAGAGAAACGATGGGCAAATCTCAAGTTCTCGGCGTTCTCTGTGTCTCCGCGGTTCAGGCCTGGGCTTTTCCATGCTCTCCTAGCCCTTGACCGCGCCTTCGACCATGGCCATGAAAAAGGACTCGCCGCGCAACCAAAAAGACGACGACCATGGGCAGGGCGAGCAGGACACAGGCGGCGGCGATGACCTGCAGGTTGATGATGTTGGCCCCCAGGAATTCATAGAGGCCAAACATGACCGGTTTGAGTTCGTTCTTGGAGACGAGCAGGTAGCCGGCCAGGAACTCGTTCCAGACGTTGACAAAGGTCAACAAAAAGATGGCGGCCAGGCCGGGCAGGGCGGCGGGCATGGTGACGTGGCGCAGCGCGCCCAGGGCCGATGCGCCGTCGATGAGCGCCGCTTCCTCCAGGTCGCGGGGGATGGTGTCAAAGAAGCCCTTGGCGATCCAGACGCTCAGCGGCAAAAAGAAGCCCAGGTAGACGACGATGAGAAAGATCCGGTCGTTAAAGGGAAAGGGCGACTTGCGCAGGATGACGCCCATCTGGTAGAGGGCCAGGAGGTTGGTCAGCAGGGGCACGCCGGTGATGGCCAGGATGGCGGCCAGCAGCAGGCCGCGCCCGCGGAAGCGATAGCGCGAGAAAGCAAAGCCCGACATGCCGGCCAGGAGCGTCACCCCAATGGCCGTGACCGAGGCATAGAGCAGGGTGTTGGGGATGTAGATGCGGAACATCTTGCCCGTCAATTTAAAACCCAGCAGCGACTCGGCTGGTTTGGGGGCCAGCACCCGCTCATAGCCCTCCACGGCCCAGCGGCAGGCGCCCCAGATCAAAGGGATCGGTCTTCGGTGTCGCAGGGAAAGAGCACCGGCGGCTTGCGGATGGTGTCCTGCTGATCCTTGAAGGAGATGATCAGAGTCAGGACAATGGGCGCCATGGCGACCACCAGGATGGCGATCATGATGCCATTGAGCAGCCAAACTGCCCCAGGTTTTCCGCGACGGAGAGCGAAGTTTGGCCATGCTCAGGCCGTCCTTTCGTCCACGCGGGTGATGCGCATCGTCCCGCCGATCAGCAGCCAGTTGACGACGGCGATCATCAGGGCCAGGGCTGCCGCCTGGCCGAACTTGAGCCGGGTCCAACCCAGGGTATAGAGGTGGTAGCTGAGGACGTGGGTCGTGGTGCCCGGTCCACCGCCGGTCAAACTAAAGACCATGCCCACGCCGTTCATGCCGCCCAGGATGAGGCTAAAGAGGGCCACGACCAGGGTGGGCAGGATCAGGGGGATGGTGATGTGGCGGGCGATCTTCCAGCTGTTGGCGCCGTCGATGCGGCCGCTTTCGATCACCTCGCTGGGGATGGTCTGCAGGGAGGCCAGGAGCAGCAGGGTGATAAAGGGCAGGGCGCGCCAGGCCGCGGCCAGGATGAGGTAGATCATGGCCGGCGAGGGCGGAAAGGGAAACTCGCCGAGCCAGGGACTGGGCCTCGGAGCCGTCAGGATCGAAAGTCCTTTCGGCGGAAAAAGGTTGGGGTTGCGCCAGAATACCCGGAAAGCACCCCATAGTCGGGCGCGACCAGCAGGCGAAAGACGATGCCGGCCAGGATGTCGGCCAGGATCCAGGGGATGAAGAGCAGGGTCAGGTAGAAGCCGGACAGCAGCAGCTTGCGGTTCAGGATCGAGGCGATGAGAAAGCCAAGGACCAGGGTCACGACCACATAACCGACGAGAAAGACGACGGTGTGGCCCACCGCTTCGCGAAAGAGGCTGGTGTTCAGGATCCGCTCATAGTTCTCCAAGCCCACCAGCGACCCAGCCCTCCGGCGTCCGTTCGTGGGGGCTCAGCCAGACGGTATAGATGGCGGGATAGACCTGGACGATGAGCAGGACGATGATGGTGGGCGCGATCAACCAGAAGGGCAGCCACTTGTCGGTGCGGCTCTGTTTTCTGCGCCGTCTCCATGCCTGGAACATGCGGGTCTCCCAACCTTTCCTGAATGTGCAGGATGGTAGCAGAGTCTGAGCGTGTCAGGGCTGCTCGCTCTGGTGCCTATGGGCTAACAACGCGCCTGCTCGGTTGATGCTGGTACGCGGCTAGCCGCGTCACCCTCAGCGGTACTACAGGATAAAGATGGGTCAGGTGCAGACCTAGCACTTCTTCAAGGTGAAGTAGAATACCTGTCACTGCGACGAGCGTTCGGAAGCGGTCCCACTTACGATGGACTCGGGATTGCTTCGCTGCACTCGCAATGACAGGCATCACAGTCGTGTTGGACAGGACCTAGTTGCCGGCGTTGTACTCGTCCGCGCCTGTTGCAGTACCTCGGCGATGTCGGCCGTCGGATCTTCCTTGACCAGCTTGTAGACGGCGTTCATGATGAGGGGCTTGGCCTCTTCGGTGCGGGTCAGCGAGCCCTGCCAGGGCCGGCAGGCGCTGGCCTCGACCACACCCTTGGCCTGCTGGTAGAAGTTGGACTGGAACTCGGGCTGGTCAAAGGTCGTCAACGAGCGCCGGGAATGCCGGCCGCGCCGCGGATCACCCAGTCGGCGTTCTGCTCGGGATTCGTCATGAGCCAGTTGATATAGTCGTGGGCGGCCTCGGGGTTCTTGGCCCCCACGGGCATGACCAGAGCCGACACGGCCAGACCACAGCCCGGCTTGTTGCCATCGGCGCCGATAAAGGGCGCCAGGATGACGTCGCCGGCCTCGATGGCGTCGAGCATGTCCTCTTCGGTCTCTGTTGGTATACTCGTTGCCGTTGGGCGCCTGAGGGGGCGGATGTAGCGGTAGCCAAACAGCCCGGTGGGGATGGAGGCCGCCGAAGCATCCTTGAAGGCCTCTTCCTCCTGGAAGCCGCCGGCAAAGGAGACCTCGGTCGTCCAGCCTTCCTGGGCCGCCTTGCGCAGGAACTCGACGGCCGCGATGTTCTCGGGCGTGTTGAGCAGCATATTGCCCTGGCCATCGTCGTAGGCGCCGCCAAAGCCGGAGATGGTCGTCCACGTGGCGCGGATGGCGCCGGCGCCGTCAAAGTCGGTCGAGCCAAAGTAGGTCAAGATGTTGATGCCTTCTGCCTTCAGCCGCTCGGCCTCGGCCTCAAACTCTTCCGGCGTCGTCGGATAGCCGTTGGGGAAGAGATCGTTCCAGACAAAGGTGACATAGGGGACCTCGGCGATGGGCATGCAGTAGAGCCTGCCGTCGATGCGTGCAGGCCTTGATGGCGTTGGGATCCATGTCGGCCTACCAGCTCTGCGGCCTGGGCCCAGTCGGTCAGGTCCTGCAAGACGCCGTTGCGTACAGGTTGAGCATGTCCGAGTCGCTGCGACTGCATCAGGTCGGGCACGTCGCCGCCGGCCATCACGGCCGCGGCCAGCTCGGCGGGCATCTTGTCCCAGGCCTTGGGCACGTTGATCCAGTTCCACTTGCCGGCATAGGCCTCGTTGAACAGGGGGATGGTGTCGCGCAGGTAGGCGTTGCCCACGGCCTCGTCGTTGGCCGGGTCGTCGTTCTCCTGGTCAAACTGGTACCAGGTCACAAAGTCCGTCACTTCACCCGATGGCTCGGGCTCCGTGGTCGGTTCGGCTGCGGGGTGGTGCACCCTCTTCGCCGGCATTGTACTCGTCGGCTGCTGGCTGCAGGACCTCGGCGATGTCGGCTGTCGGATCTTCCTTGACCAGCTTGTAGACGGCGTTCATGATGAGGGGCTTGGCCTCTTCCGTGCGGGTCAGCGAGCCCTGCCAGGGGCGGCACTCGCTGGCCTCGACCACACCCTTGGCCTGCTGGTAAAAGTTGGACTGGAACTCGGGCTGGTCAAAGGTCGTCGAACAGCCCGGGGATGCCGGCCGCGGCGCGGATGACCCAGTCGGCGTTCTGCTCGGGATTCGGTCATGAGCCAGTTGATATAGGCCTAGGCGCCCTCGGGGTTCTTGGCCCCCACGGGCATGCATCAGAGCCGACACGGCCAGACCACAGCCGGGCTTGTTGCCATTGGCGCCGATAAAGGGCTGCAGCGATGACGTCGCCGGCCTCGATGGCGTCCAGCATGTCCTCTTCGGTCTCTGTTGGTATACTCGTTGCCGTTGGGCGCCTTGAGGGGGCGGATGTAGCGGTAGCCAAACAGCCGGTGGGGATCGAGGCCGCCGAAGCATCCTTGAAGGCCTCTTCCTCCTGGAAGCCGCCCGCAAAGGAGACCTCGGTCGTCCAGCCTTCCTGGGCCGCCTTGCGCAGGAACTCGACGGCCGCGATGTTCTCCGGCGTGTCCAGCTGCATAAAGCCGTTGCCGTCGTCGTAGGCGCCGCCAAAGCCGGCGATGGTCGTCCACGTGGCGCGGATGGCGCCGGCGCCGTCAAAGTCGGTCGAACCAAAGTAGGTCCAGATGTTGATCCCTTCCGCCTTCAGCCGCTCGGCCTCGGCCTCAAACTCTTCCGGCGTCGTCGGATAGCCGTTGGGGAAGAGGTCGTTCCAGACAAAGGTGACATAGGGCACCTCGGCGATGGGCATGCAGTACAGCTTGCCGTCGACGGTGCAGGCCTTGAGCGGCGTTGGGATCCATATCGGCGTACCAGCTCTGCGCCTGCGGCCCAGTCGGCATCAGGTCCTGCAAGATGCCGTTGTCGTACAGGTCCTGCATGTTCGAGTCGCTCACCTGCATCAGGTCGGGCACGTCGCCACCGGCCATCACGGCTGCCGCCAGCTCGGCGGGCATCTTTCCCAGGCCTTGGGTACGTTGACCCAGTTGAACTGGCCGGCATAGGCCTCGTTGAACTGGGGGCATGGTGTCGCGCAGGTAGGCGTTGCCCACCGCCTCGTCGTTGGCCGGGTCCTCGTTCTCCGGGTCAAACTGGTACCAGGTCACAAAGTCCGTCACTTCGCCCGATGCCTCAGGCTTCGGGCTCCTCGGTCGGCTCGGCTGCTTCGGGGGCCTTGGTAGCCTCAGCCGCCTCGGGGGCTGCGGGTTCCTCGTCGGCTCGGATGCACCACCGCAGGCGGTGACCAGAACGGCCAGGACGATCAGCAGCGACTAGAATACTCCATGTCACACTCTTACTCATTTTTTCTTCTCCTTCTCTCAGAATGGGATTTGCGTCAATCATTGGCTCACTGACAAGAAAAGCATCCTCTTCGGTTTTGCTTTTGCCCGCCTCCTTTCCGCTCCCGCGCCTGCAGCCAGCCGGCCGAGGGCGCGATCTGGGTGTCTCACTGGCGCCCGGACGGGAGCCTGTCCGGGCTGGCAAAATGCCGGAAATCTCTGATTCGGTGAAAAGTAAGATAGTTGGCATCGTGGGCGCTGTGGGCGCCGCCCAGGCCATCGTCAAAGGCAGTCCGGCTGACAAAAACAATGTCCTCGCCATCAAACTGCCAGTCCACATACTGCCAGGCGTGTTTTTCAGGGTCTGCATGGTAGAGAAGCGGCAGACTCGACCCTCCAGTTTTTCAGGTCGCTGGACGATGCCAAGACCAGATTGTTGCGGTAGGCGACCGGCTCCGTCTGCTTGTTCACGATGGACCAGTAGCGGGCGGTCTGGCGGTCGTAGCGGATGGTGAACTTGGCGCCGCCGCCGGGCATGTCGATGATGTCGGCTTCCGGATCGAAGGAGAGCGACTGGCCGTCGTCGGACACGTGCACCAGGGCGGCCCTGTCGTCGCCCGCATCGTTGGTGCGCAGGACATTCACGACCTGACCGTCGGGGTCCAGCACCACGTTGCCCTCCAGCCAGCAGAAACCCTCTGGCTTGGGCAGAGCCTGGCTAAAGGTCCAACTGGCAGCGGCCAGAAGATCGGCGTCCACGGGCGCGCTCATGACCCGGGCTGCGAAATTGCCCCAATCCCCCCCGCCAAACTCTTCCATGGAGCGCCAGATTCGGCCATTGTGGATCAAGGTGGGGCAGGGCGCGCAGTGATAGCTGCCCCTGTCGCAGCAAGCCCGGAGACCGGATCGCTGGGCGCGGTCCAGGTCCGGCCGCCATCCTCCGAGCGCCGGATGAGGACGTCCCCATACTCGTGGCTGGTGCCCAGGAGATAGAGCTTGCCCCTGTGCACAAAGAGCTTGCCCCAAAAAGAGGGGCGTGAGGCTGGTGGTCTGCTGCCACGTGGTCCCCTTGTCCTCCGAGACAAAGATGGTCGTCGTGGCGCTGATTGTATGGTTTGCCTTCGGGCCGAAAAAATCGTGCGAGGCGACATAGTCGCCGTTGGGAAGAAGGGCAAGGCTGGGTGAGCCAATGTAGCGCCCTGAACTTGCCGGGGAATGGCTGAGGATAACGCCAGGTGCCTGGTCCGGGAGCGATGTCCCTGTGACAGGTCGCTTTCGGCGGCCGGAAACCTGGAGCCTGGACAGGCGCGAACGCACGGTAGCCTGGCGTAGAATTTGAGGTTGTACCCCGTCCTCCACAGGTACCCAACGGAGGCATCGGGAATTCGACGTCGAACGTTGATCGGTTCACATTGACCGCCCCGGGCATGTCACCCACCGGAAAGCTTATCGCTCCTTACACAGTGGTATCGGTTTCCCCGGGTATGTCATTAACCTGACTTACCCGCTAAGGACATACAGTAGGATAGCACATTCGTGGCGCGTTGTCAAGTCTGGTTTAAATACGGTCGAGGAGAAATGGCATTTGGCACGGCTTGACTGTGGCTCCCCTGATCAGCTATAATAGCCGGGATTCAATGCAGGGTGCTTGACTGTGACCCTCATTCACAGCGATGTCTTTTTCCAGCAAAGCGGGCCGTGCCTCGCCCCAGTGCCTGGCCAGAGCACAGCTCGCCATCAGAGATCTTGATGAAACTGGCCGAACATAACTTGGGCGAGATCCAGGACAGGAGTGCCCATCTGATCGTGATCTGCCAGGATCGGGCCGACGCCGAGGACATTGTCGCCTTTACTCGAGACCGGTCAAGGCCGTTGTGAGGGCTAGAGGGCAATGATGGTCCCCGGCCAATTCCGTCAGAGGAGGAGAAAACCCCATGCCTGAAAAGGGCCTACTCAAAATGGCCGTCGTCGGGGTGGGCAACATGGGCCTTCGACATGCCCAAGATGTCCACGAACTGGCAAATACCGAACTCGTGGCTGTCTGCAACACCGGCTGGGACAAGGCCGACGAGATTGCGGCTCAATACGGCGTCAATGCCTATTACGACCACCGCGATCTGCTGGCCGGGGCCGGTGTGCAGGCCATCCTCATCGCCACGCCTCACTATGACCACACGCCCATCAGCATCGAGGCCTTGGAGCAAGGCATTCACGTGCTGGTCGAGAAGCCGATCGCGGTGCATGCCAAGGACGCGCGCAGGATGGTCGATGCCTATGAGACAGCCCGGACCAACCATCCGGATCTAGTATTCGCGGCGATGTTCCAGCAGCGGACCTACGGCCACTATCTCAAGATCAAGGAGATGATCGAAAGCGGCGAGCTGGGCAGGCTGGTCCGAACTACCTGGATCATCACCGATTGGTTCCGGACCCAGATCTACTATGACAGCGGCGGCTGGCGGGCCACCTGGGCCGGCGAAGGGGGCGGCGTCTTGCTCAACCAGTGCCCCCACAACCTGGACCTGTACCAGTGGCTCGTGGGCCTGCCAGCCCGGGTGACCGGCTTGGCCAGCATCGGCAAGTACCACGACATCGAGGTCGAGGACGAGGTGACGGCCTTTTTCGAGCACGAGGACGGCATGACCGGCCATTTCGTCACCTCCACCGCAGAGTCGCCGGGCACCAACCGCCTGGAGATCGTGGGCGAGAAGGGCAAGCTGGTCCTGGAGAACGAGACGCTCACCTTCTACCGCAACCAGGGCTCGATGCTGCGCTTCATCGATGAGGCCACGGGCGGTTTTGACAAGGTGGAGCACGAGGTGTGCGACGTGCCTTTCCAGCACCACGGCCAGCCAGGCCACAAGCTCATCATCGAGAACTTTGCCAACGCCGTCCTGGGGGAAGAGGCGCTGATCGCGCCCGCGGTCGAGGGCTACCGGTCGGTCATGCTGGGCAACGCCATCATGCTTTCCTCATTTCTGAACAGAGCGGTCGATCTACCCATCGACGAGGACCTGTACGAGGCGACACTGAGGGAGCTGATCCAGAACTCCCGATATCAGAAAACGACGCGGGATGTGGGTAGCGTCGACATGGACAAATCGTTTGGCTAGCATAGGTTCCCGGCAGATGGCTCGACCGAGCTCGCCGAGGTCTGTGGTCCGCCTCAAGCAATATCTTGGTGTGTAGGTGGAGGTAAACGATGTACTACACCGGTTTTGCCGATGAAGCAGGCGACTCGATCGAAGTGCAGATCCAGGCTACCCAGGAACTGGGCTGGTCGCATATCGAGTCCAGGAGCGTGGATGGCGTCAACCTGACCGACGTCTCGGACGAAAAGTTCGACCAGATTTGTGAGAAACTGGAGGCAGCCAAGGTCCGCATCAACTGCCTGGGCAGCGCCATCGCCAACTGGAGTCGCGACCCGCGCAGCGAGGAAGATTTCCAGTACTGCGTCGAGGCGCTGCAGCGAGCCATCCCCCGCATGCAGCGTCTGGGCGCAAATATGATCCGGGGCATGAGCTTTGGCGTCGTCCGGGACGAGGACCCCGACAGCCCTGAGCTGGAGAAGATCATTTTCGACAAGGTCCGGCACTTGGTCCGGAGGTGCGAGGAGGCCGGCATCCTCTACCTGCACGAGAACTGTATGAACTATGGCGGCCTGTCCCACGAGCACACGCTGCGGCTCCTGGACGAGATCCGCTCGCCCTGCTTCAAGCTGGTCTTTGACACAGGCAACCCGGTGTTCACCGACTGCCGCCTGGGTCCGAAACCCCATGGCAAGCAGTCCCCCTGGGAGTTCTACTCCCACGTCCGGGAGTGGATCTACTATGCGCATATCAAGGACGGCCGCTACATCCGCGAGAGCGACGGCATTTTCCCTGTGGTGGAATACACCTTTCCCGGCGAGGGCGATGGGGAAGTGGCCCGGATCGTCGGCGACCTGCTGCAGACCGGCTACGACGGCGGCTTTTCCATCGAGCCGCATCTGGCCGTCGTCTACCACGAGGGCGCGGGCCAGTCAGAAGACGAGGTGCGCTTCAGAAACTATGTGGAATACGGCCGGCGCTTCATGTGCCTGGTGGAAACCCTGACGAGGAACGGACCACAAGCAGAGTGATTGTGCTGAAGGGAATACAGACACCATGAAGATCAGCTTTATGACATTGGGCTGTCCAGAATGGGACATCGATACCATATGCGCGCGTGGACAGGAATACGGCTACGATGGGGTCGACTTTCGCGGTTATCTTGATCAGATCGATGTCACCCTGCTGCCAGAGTTCACAACCAAGGCATCTGTGACACAGGGCAAGCTTGAAGACGCCGGATTGGCTGTCAGCGGGATTAGCTCTAGCATCTGCGTCTGCGACCCTGAAGCACTGCAGCGCAACCTGGAAGAGGCTCGCCGCACAATCCCTGTGGCCAAGGCGTTCGGGACCACCAATGTCCGTGTTTTTGGTGGTGGCAATCTGGCCGAACACTCCCGGCAAGAACTGTCAGAACTCGGCTGCGAGTGCATAGCCCGCATCCTCGAAATCGATGGGGCCCGGGATCTGCGCTGGCTGTTCGAGACGCATGATCTGTGGGTCAAGGCTCAAGACTGCCGTCTGTTGCTGGACAGCATTCCCGATCCGGCCTTCGGTGCATTGTGGGACATGGGTCACACCTACCGGGTGGGCCGCGAAGAGCCAGCAGCTTCGTTGCAGGCGATTGGCACGAGGGTAGGATACGTGCACGTTAAGGACGCAATCTACGACCCAGGCTCCGCTCTGGTCATGAAGGATGGCTGGCATTATGTCGTTCCGGGGGCCGGCGAATTGCCATTGATAGAATCGCTTTCCTTGCTTCAGGAGAATGGCTATGCTGGCTGGTTGCTCTTTGAACACGAGAAACGCTGGCATCCCGACTTGCCAGAACCAGAGGAAGTTCTTCCCCGCTTTATCGATTGGATCCGGCCGCTCATCGAGCCAACGGTGGTAGCTTAGGGGATCTCGAGACTCCGATGGCAATCATCGAACCCGAGTTCATGACGCTGACAGATGGTCTCAACGTTGAGGCCTTCTGGGCCGAAAATGCCCTCTGTGGGGCCTTTACCACGAACAAGCCCCGGTGCGGACTCTCGTTTGCGCCCGACGACCACTGGCTGTTCGAATTCCTGAACGTGGGCTCTACCCTGCGCTACTATCGGGACCATGCCTACCGGGATGCGCTGCACCGGCGGGCCAACGAGATCACCCGCCAGTACGTAGGCAGGGCTTTCTTCGATGAGGATACCTGGCAGCACGAGCCCCGGCGCATCGAGAACCTCTTTGGCTGTGAGTTCCACTACCGGGAGGGAAGCACGCCCTGGCTGGTGCCGGCAACCGCCGACCCGGCCGAGTTTGCCGCCATCCTCGACCGGGCAGAGGGAACCGACCTGCGCTCCTGGGCCCTCCCTGACGCGTTTCTGGCCGAGTGGGAGCAGCGCCAGGAAGATGGTAGACCACTGCCCCTGCTGGGCACCGGCAGCCGCGGCCCGGCGACCATCATGACCTCTGTCGTCGACCCCAGTGTGCTCTTTCTGTGGATGTACGACACGCCGGACCTCGTCGCTCGCTTTCGCGACATCTTGACCGCCAAGATGATCGAGCTGAACCAGGTCCTGCGCGCGATCAGCGGCAATAGGCTGCCCCAGTGGTGGATCACCGACGACAACTCGGCCCTGTTCAGCCCCCGGCTCTACCGGGAATACTGCTTCCCGGTTCTCCAGCAGGTGATGGATGTGATGGCTCCTCTCGAACCGGCCGCTGGTCACGGCGGGCCAGCCGTTATGCGCTACCAGCACTCGGACAGTGCCATGGGCCACCTGCTCGACCAGCAGTACGAGTTGGGTATCCGCTACGTCAACTATGGGCCTGAAGTCGATGTGGGCCAGATCCGGGAAAAGATGCCCGGGGCGGTCATCTACGGGCACATCCCTCCCTTCCTGCTGCGCAACGGAAGCCCCCAGGAGATCCGCCAGCGGGTGATCGACGATTTCGCCAAGGTCGGCGCCACCGGGGGCCTGGAGGTCACGACGGCCGGCTCGCTGGCCGCGGGCACCGGCGTGGGCCGGATGCGCTGGCTGATGAAATTTGTGCAGGAGGAATGCCGCTATGACCGGGAAAATCTCACCGCGGAGACGCGGAGAACACAGAGAAGACCTGGTTAAAGAAGAAGGGCTGGCAGTCCCGTCGTAGGTATCTACTGGATCTTGATCTCCAGGCAGGGGCTCTCACAAGGATTGCCACCGGTGATCCACATCGTGCGCTCAGCCGGTTTCATGAGGACGGCGCAGCGGGTCTGGGCGTTGCTGGTACCCTCCACGACGTGACGGCAGATGCTGAAGGGATAATCAGCATGGTCGGCCTGTATGGTCTTGAGCGCATCCACGTCCAGCGCCCCGTGGCCGGCCCGCAGCAGTTGCAGCATCCGCCCCTCGCGGACCAGGGAGTCCAGGCCGTAGAGGCCCGCCTGTACGTGGTCCAGCGCTCTGGAGCGAATATGGTTGGCACAGGCAAAGGTGTCATCCTGGAGGTAGTGGCAATCGTATTCGGCCGCGCTGGTTTCCAGGTCGACCACCCCAAAGGAGCTGGCCACCACGTACGAGATGCCGATGGTCCGCTGCGCCTGGACGATGGCCTCCAAGCCCTCGCTCAACCGGACCTGCTGCAGGACCTTGCGGGCCACGACCGGGGCCGGGACACCCAGGCGCTGGTCTGAGACCAGCAGGCCGCTGCTCACAAAGGCCAGGCCGGCGCCGTTCATGCCAAACTGGGCGAGGATGCCCGGGTGGCCCATCACGACCTGCTCCAATCGGGCTTGCTCGTCCTTGATCCTGAATACGACC
This sequence comes from uncultured Chloroflexia bacterium, assembly GCA_963783445.1. Classification (GTDB taxonomy): domain Bacteria; phylum Chloroflexota; class Anaerolineae; order JAAYZQ01; family JAAYZQ01; genus CAWANP01. The sequence goes on from CAWANP010000009.1 coordinate 374,623, forward strand.
GGCTCCCAGAAAGGCTCGATGTCGTAGCCCTGCCCGATGTAGACCTGTTGGTCCCTGACGGCCTGGCCCTGCACGGCCAGGCAGGTACAACCTGGCTGTGGTGGCGCCGGGGATGGTAGCGGTGCCGCCGAGAGGGCTCGGCCCACAGCCTGGCTTGCCGAGTCGGTGAACAGGAGCCTTCTGACCTCGGCAACGCAGTTGAGCAGAAAGAGCTTGTTAAAGGACAGGCCGGCTCCCTCGGCGATGCCCTCTATCTCCGCGTAGAGGTCAGGCGCATACTCTTTGGTTGCCGGGGCGTGGGCCCCGGCAAAGGCCAGCAGCGTGCGTTCCGGGAAGCGCAACTCGAGGCCATCCTGTCCCCGCTGCACGCTGGCCATCATCTCTACCAGTCGCTCATAGAGATGGTGGATCCCCTCTGTGAGCGCTTCACCGTGTTGGCGCCCGCGCTCGCGAGGCGTGCCCGGCAACGTGAGGGCTTTGATCTCATTCATATCCTACCCTCCCTGGTCAAGCTGGAAGCGGCCGCGGATGGCGGCATCAACCTCGGGTGAAAACACCGCAGGGTTGTCGCGGAGCAGGATCTCGTTGGCCTTCGCCAGAGCAAGGCTGTGGGCATCCCGGCTTCCAGCGGCGGCCCACTGGTCCCGGGGACGGCGATCGGCGATCTCGGGCAGCACTGCCGCGGTACGCATGCGCTTCAGCGTGTGGCGCCGGTCGGCAAAGATGCCGCCGGGGCCCACCTCGGCGATGAGATCCAGGGCCAAGTTGTCTGGGCTGAATTCCATGCCCCGCGCCACCCGCTTGAGCATCAGGGCGACCTCGTGATCCACGACGGCCTTGCCAAAGTCAAAGGCCATCAGAGCATCGAGCAAGCCGCCCATGGCCAGCAGGTCCAGACCGCCCAGCGTGGCGGCCATGGTTGACAGCCCGGTCTCGTAGCCGGCCTGGGCGTCGTTGACCTTGGCGTTGCTCAGGCCCACAAAACCGGCCGAGGGCACGCCGTAAAAGCGCGCCATCTGGGCGCAGCCCATGGTGAGGATGCCCGTCTCTATCGCGCCCGGTGCGTAGGCCCCGGTGCGCATGTCGCTGACGGTCGGCAGCGCATCGTAGAGAAGGGGCGTGCCGGGGCGCGACATCTGGACCAGCACCGACTGGGCCAGGAACTCGGCGTTGGCCACGGCCAGGGTGCCCAGCAGGGTCAGCGGGGCCGACACGCCGGCGTTGGGCGTGACCACGCTCTGGCCGGGGATGCCCCGCTCGGCGAAGCGCATCAACCGCTCGGTGGACTCGACATCCATGGTCAGCGGCGAGATGGTGGCGCAGTAGACAAAGACCACAAAGGGCCGCTCCCAAAAGGCATCCCTGCCTCCGGCAATAAGGGCGGCCATCTCCAGGACGTCGTCCGCGTCCGCAAGATCTGGCGCGCTGGCCCGGATCGGCTTCAGGCAGTGCTTGAGCGATGGATAGAAACGCGTGAAGCCCTGGCGGCCCGGCGGGGCATCGTCGGCCGTCGTGGCGATGGAAAAGACATCATAGCCCGGCAGTTCATTGACAAGCTGGGCGATGCGCGCGATGTCGGCCGACGTCGCGCGCCGTACCTCGCCTGTCTCAGGATCGACGATGTCCGGCGCGGCGCTGCCGGTCATCATCAGCGGGCCATCATCGGGCAGGGTGCGGTCCAGGTCCGGGTCGCGGCCGTGGAAGATAAAGGTGGGTGGAAAAGCCTGGCGGTGCTCCTCGACGACGGCCCTGGGGAAGCGGACGATCCCCGTACCCCCGTCAACGCGGCAGCCATGCGCGGCAAAACGCTCCCGCGCCTCGCGGTTTTGAACCAGCATGCCGGTGGTCTCTAGGATCTCCAGCGTCGCGGCGTGCACGGCTTTGACTTCTTCCGGGCTCAACATCGCTGCTAATGTTCTCGTCATCTATTCTCCCAGAGATTGAACCTATTCCCAGATGGCCGCAGGCTCGCCAAGTACCTCAGGCAGGGGCGTCACGCCCAGCCCTGGTCCATCGGAAGCATAAATCCTTCCGTCCTTGTAGGTGGGCCGCCCTTCGGCGGTCTTGAGCGGCATCATGCCTGTCACGTCCCAGGTGGCCAGCAGCGCCCGCGGCGGCGTAGAGTGGGCCATGTGGGCGATGGCCGATTCGACGATGCTGGTCCCGGCTGTGTCCTGCATGTAGATGGGGATCCGCAGGCTGGCGCAGACGTCGCGGAGCAGGCGGGCCTTGGTAATGCCTCCCACCCGGCCGATCTTGAGGTTCAGGGCGTCCATGGCGCCCATGTGGTAGGCGCGGGTCAGGTCGTGGACGGTGTTGATCTCTTCGTCGAGCATGACCGGCACGCCGGCGCGCATGCGCAGGTCGCGGCATTCTTCGATGGTGGCGCAGGGCTGCTCCAGCATCAGGTCGACCTCGCCGGCCATGCGTACCAGGCGCAGCGCCTCGTCCAGGCGATAGCCCCGGTTGGCGTCCACACTGATCGATTCGCCGGGTCGCATGTACGCGCCCACGAAGCGCAGGTACTCGATGTCTATCTCGAGGTCGCCGGAGACCTTGCTCGTAAAGTGGTGGACGCCGTTGGCACGGTGGCCGTCGATCATTTTCAGGAGTGCATCGCCGGGGGTACGCAGGATGAAAGCCTGGACCTCGGGGGCTGGGACTAGCTTGCCGCCCAGCATCTCGTAGAGGGGCAGCCCGGCCTGCTTGCCCATGATGTCCCAGCAGGCCATGTCGACGGCGGTCTTGACGTGAGGATGGCCGTACAGCGTCAAGTCCATCGTCTCGTTGATGGCCTGGATGGCCAGGGGGTTCTGGCCCAACAGCTTGGGCACCACGATTTCCAGTCCCGGCAGGATGGCGCCGGCAATGTAGGGTAGATAGTGGGGGCCATAGGGCGCGCTCTCGCCCCAGCCCACCGTCCCCTGGTCGGTGTCCAGTCTGACGATGGTCGTGGTATAGTCGCTGAACTTTCGCCCCCCTGAGATCCGGGCGCCCTCCGCTTCGACGACGGGCGCGTCAAACTGGTAGGCTGTAATTCGGACGATACGCATAGAGTCCTCCTTGACTGAGACCTAGCTTGGATGGCAGGTCGTCTCGGCGCGGTGATGGATGGGTCGACCTGCGAAGGCATTATAGCATGCGGAAGACCCGGCGTCAAGTGTTACTTAACGAAATTGTGTTCTGTTAATTCCTATCTATGGCCATGTGGAGAGAGCAACCCTGATGCGTGCGGACTGACCTACCAGGGGCAAAACGTTCCGCATCAGGGGATGCTCCACTCCTCAAAGTGCTGGGACCAGGCCGGAGCAATGAATAGACCAGAAACAGTGACGCCGGCCCAGCACTGGACAAGGGGTCTGTTCTGTGTATAATCGATGGCGACGAGGCGGACAGGCCGTACCGGTTACATTCTCTGACCAAAGGGGGTTCCCATGATCTTTGAAAACGCCACAATCCTGACCATGAACGCCGGGCGACAGATCCTGGAGCAGGGCGCTGTGGCCGTGACCGGCCGCGAGATCTCTGCCGTGGGCAAAAGCAAAGAGATCGTCGAACGCTTTCCCGGCAAGCGCCGTTTCGACTGCAACGGCAACATCCTGATGCCGGGGCTGATCGACACCCACGTCCACCTGGCCCAATGCATGCTGCGCGGCATCTCCTGGCACAGCAGCAATGGCGGGCTCTTTGGCGCGCTGACGGGCATGATCTGGCCCATGCAGGGCTCCTACACCGAGGAGGACGGCCGGGCCAGCGCGGCGCTGTGCGTCCTGGAGATGCTGAAATCGGGCACGACCGGCTTTGTGGAGACCCTGCTGGCCGAGAACTATGGCTTTGACGGCATCGCCGATCTGTGCCTGCAAGCGGGCATCCGGGCGGCGCTGGGCAAGGTCGTCATGGATATCTCTCCCGAGTGGCGGGATCGCATCGGCATGCACCCCGGCATGTGGCAGACCCGGGAGTCGAGCATCGCCAACACCTTGGCCGCCCACGACCGCTGGGAAGGCGCTGGCGATGGACGCCTCCAGGTCTGGTTCGGCTGCCGGTCGGCCGCCCCCAGGAACAACCCCAGTCTCTTTGACGAGGTCAGCCAGCTCGCCCGGGAGCGGGACATGGGGCTGACCATCCATTTTGCTGAGCAGCCGGTGGACGTGGAATATGCCCAGGGGCAGGGCTTCCGTTCCCCCACAGAGTTTGGCGCCGCCCACGGTCTCCTGGGCCCGCGCAGCCTTTGGGTCCACTATGTGATGTCGGACGCCGAGGACTGGAAGCTGGTGGCGGACTCGGGCACCAGCATCTCGCACAACCCGGCCAACAACTCTTACGCGGGCTGGGGCCCGGCGCCGGCCTGGGACATGCTCCAGGCCGGGGTGAACGTGAGCCTGGGCTGTGACTCCGCGCCCATGGATCTGCTGCTACCCAAGATGATATTAAGAAAGCGCCGTGCCACCAAGTGGTGTAGCATCTCGTCATCGTAGGCTCAGATGTTCTGTCGTCATTCAGACAGCTGGGGGGCACGCAAGAACTGCCTATCCAGGATCATCTTCCTCGAAGATCCCAGCTTCCAGGAAGGTGGTCTTAAAAGGCCGTTGACACCGGGACTCGCGTGCGCTATAATGAGACTGTCCATAGGGAGGCGGCGCACATGTGCGGCCCGCCACAGGCGGAAGAAAGGAGCGACGAAATGGGCAAGCGATTCTGGGTGATCATTGTGCTGGTGGCGCTGAGTGCGGTGCTGGCCCTGCCGGCCTCGGCAGCGCCGTCAGCGGCCGGGCTGGCCAGCGACCCAACCCCGCTGTGGAACACCTTCCTGGGCGGGACGCTGGCCGACGATGGTTACGCGGTGGCCACCGATGCCGGCGGGAACGTCTATGTGGCGGGCACGAGCATGGCCGCCTGGGGAGCGCCCATCCGTGCCTACGGCGGGGCCGGCGACGCCTTTGTGGCCAAGCTGAACAGCAAGGGCGTCCTGCAGTGGAACACCTTCCTGGGATCGGGCACGGGCGAGGCCCGGGCCTATGGCCTGGCCCTGGATGGCAGCGGGAATATCAACGTCACCGGCGAGAGCCTCTTCTCCTGGGGCGCGCCGGTCCACGCCCACTCGGCCGATGGCAGCGACGTCTTTGTCGCCCAACTGGACAAGAATGGCGCGCTGCGCTGGAATACCTTCCACGGCGGGCAGAGCATCGATCAGGGGCGTGCCATCGCCGTGGATGGGGCCGGGGACATCTATGTCTCGGGGGAGAGCCGCGGCACCTGGGGCAAGCCGCTAGTTCCTCCCGGCACGGGGTTGATCAACCAGGAGGCATTTGCGGCCAAACTCGACAAGAATGGCGCCCTGGTGTGGAACACCTTCATGGGCGACCCCAACAATGAGGACTATGCCCGGGGTATTGCCCTGGGCGGTGGCGTGGCCGTGACGGGCAAGAGCAAGGTGACCTGGGGCAACCCGGTCCGCGCCCATTCCGGCGATTGGTATGGCGATGCCTTTGTGGCCCAACTGGACGCCAGTACCGGGGCGCGCCAGTGGAACACCTTCCTGGGCGGGGCGGAGACCGACGAGGGCCGGGCCATTGCCGCCAGCGGGAGCGACCTGTACGTCACGGGATTCAGCTATGGTACCTGGGCCAATCCAGTTGCTCCCTTCTCGGGCCCGGGCCAGTCCAATAATGTCTTTGTGGCCCGCCTGAACGGCAGTGGCGCCTTGCGCTGGAACACCTTCCTGGGCGGGGAAGTTGAAGATGATGCCGGCAACGCCATCGCGGTGGTGCGAGGCAGCCGGATTTATGTCGCGGGCAAGAGCGGCGATAGCTGGGGCAAGCCGGTCCACGCCCACTCGGGAGACGAGGACGCCTTTGTGGCCCAGTTGACCTGCTGCGGCCTGCTACAGTGGAACACCTTCCTGGGCGGTGACTCCGGGGACTGGGGCTTTGGCATTGCCGCAAACGATGCCAATATCTATGTCGCCGGCGAGAGCTGGGTGGGCTATGGCGACTGGGGGCAGCCGGTCCGGCCTGGCAGCGGGAAGGAGGATGCCTTTGTCGTCAGGTTTGGCGTGGAGCCGCCAGAACTCTATCATGCCCTGCTGCCGGTGATCCGGCGGTAGGGCCTGGCCGATTCCGTGGCATGGTTCTGCCCAGGTGTTGCCCGCCCCAAATCAGGTACTCTGGTCTGAACTGCAGGTCGATGTGAGGGAAACACAATCTTCGCAAGGATAGCGCTCTGAGCTGCTCGCCCGGTGGTCAGCACCATAGTAGCCGGCCAGGGCCTGGTAGCGGGCGGCGCTGGCATCTGCCGCGGCTTCTGAGCGCAGGGCCGAGTAGTAGTCGCCCAGGGCGGTCCAGCGGTCCTGGCTACCGGATGCGTAGTAGTTGGCCAGGGCCTGGTAGCGGGCGGTGTCGGCATCTGCCGCGGCATTGGCGCGCAGGGCCGAGTAGTAGTCGCCCAGGGCGGTCCAGCGGTCCTGGCCACCGGATGCGTAATAGTTGGCCAGGGCCTGGTAGCGGGCGGCGCTGGCATCTGCCGCGGCATTGGCGCGTTGGGCCGAGTAGTAGTCGCCCAGGGCGGTCCAGCGGTTCTCGCTTCTGGCGGCATAGCGGCCGGCCAGGGCCTGGTAGCGGGCGGAGCTGGTGGCGGCTGCGGCCTCAGCCCTGGCCGCATAGTGCTCGCCCATCGCGCTCCAGCGGGCGTCGCTGGCGGCGATGCCGGCGTCGACACCAGCCGGCATGTGGGTGGGCTGGTGGCTCCCTGAGCCCAGGACGGCCCATAGGACGGTCACCACAGCCAGCCAGAACAAAAACAGCCCCATCGCGATCAGCAGCCAGGCCACGGCCGCTGGCATCTGCCCCCGGGATCCAAATCGTTCGCTCGTTATCTTTCCGATCATGCTATCCCCCCTGTTGGTCTGTTTGCCAGTATGAACGGGGCTGGTTGGCCCTTTTCCGGTATTGAGTCTCACTAGACCTGTCAGGTTTCGGAAAAACCTGACAGGTCTGGCGTATGGCCTTCACTCAGGCTGGCCGGTTTGACAAGCGTGGTGGCCTTTGGTACAATCGCGTTTGATTGTACGAAAATCCCTTATGTCAGTTGGAACACACCGGAGTGGCCTGGAGGTCTATGGCAGAAGCAGCTCGTGACTATACAATCCAGGCCCTGCACCACGCCCTGACCGTCCTCGAGGCGTTCCTGGAGCCCGACAAGGGGGTCCAGGGCATCAGCGAGATCGGCGTGACCCTATAGTGGTTAGGCCGAATCCCAACTACAGGACTCGGGATAAAGACTGCAGAGTCCCTGGTTAGGCGAAATAGGCAACGAGAAGGGCCAGCTGTGGGCACCTACATCCTCAGAAGACTGCTGCAAGGCATTCCAACATTTATCGGCGTGACCATCATCGCTTTCTTATTGATGCTTGCCGCGCCGGGAGATCCAATCGCGATGATTACCTTCAGCCCGACCAGGGCAGACCCGGAGGTGACAGAAAGATTGCGCCGGAAGCTGGGCCTGGACCAACCGCCGTTGGTGCAGTATGTCTACTGGTTGGTTGGGAATGACTGGGCACGGGTTGATTCGGATGGCGACGGTCAAGTCGACAGCTATGGAGAACGAAAGGGTTTGTTGCGTGGAGATCTTGGACAATCCCTGAAACATCGCCGGCCAGTCAGCGAATTGCTCATCGAGAAAATTCCGGCCACGCTGCTGCTCACCTTCAGCGCCCTGATTCTCGGCTATGGAATGGGTATTCTTCTCGGCGTCCTCGGCGCCATATATCACGACAAGATCTGGGTGGATCAATCGGTGCGAATAGTCACGGTGATCGGTAACGCCGTGCCCCAATTCTGGCTGGGATTGATCCTGATCATCCTACTCAGCGTTCAACTCGATATCTTGCCGATGAGTGGCATGCGCGACATTACCCGGCGCGACGGGGGATTCAGTATCAAAGAAACGGTGTCGCACATGATCATGCCGGTTTTTGTGTTGTCATTGTGGACCGTCGCCTTCATTTCCCGATTCACCCGCACCAGATTGCTGGAAGTACTGGATCAAGATTTCGTGCGCACGGCCCGATCCAAGGGGCTTTCCAACCGTCGAGTGTGGTGGCTCCATGCTCTCCCCAATGCGCTGATCCCTGTCGCTACCTTTCTCGGTCCGGCCCTGGGCACTCTTCTGGCCGGGGCGGTCATCATTGAGAAGGTTTTCAGTTGGCCGGGGATGGGACGCCTGATCGTGGATGGCGTTTTCAACCGTGATTATCCGTTGGTCATGGGGTCGGTGGTGGTCGCGGCTGCCATGTTCATGGTGGGCTTGTTGATATCGGACATCCTCTACGCTATGATCGATCCTCGTATTCGCTTCGAATAGGGCAATCCTACCAATGACTGACTCAAATGTAGCAAAGTTGGAGGGAAATGGCCCCCGGCCGGCCCGGAAGTTATGGCAGAACGCCGTACTGCATATCCTGCGAGACAAACTGACCCTGGCGGCGATCTTGGTTCTGGGGATCATGACCGTGCTCTGCATTTTCGGGCCGCCTGTGGTTGAGAATGTGCTGGAACTCGACGTGAACCGGATCAACGTGCCCAACAAGTTTCAATCTCCGGGCGTAACTGTGCACATTCTGGGAACCGATCACCTGGGACGCGACCAGTTGATCCGTTTGCTTTATGGCGGGCGCGTTTCGCTGGCGATTGCCTATAGCGCCAGTTTCATGGCCATTCTTATCGGTGTGGCCCTGGGGCTTGTCTCCGGCTTCTATGGCGGTAGATCTGATGATCTGATCACCTGGATAGTGACCACCCTGAGTTCCGTGCCGCCCCTGTTTTTGATGTTGATCGCTGCAGCGCTTTGGGCCCCTTCGGCGGGATTGCTGATTATCATTCTGGCGCTATTGGGTTGGATTGGGACCTGCCGCCTGGTCCGTGGCGAGGTGCTCTCGCTGAAAGAACGCGAATACGTTGAGGCGGCGCGGGCGGTGGGCGCGTCCAATTCCCGTCTGTTGGTCGTCCACATCCTGCCCAATGTGCTCCCTATCGTCATTGTTACCATGACCATCATCGCCGGAAACCTGATCCTGATTGAATCCGGGCTTAGTTTTCTGGGGGTAGGCGTGCAGCCACCGACGCCAACCTGGGGGAACATGCTGACCGATTCGCGTTCCTATTTCAACATCGGAACCCACCTGGTGATCTGGCCGGGGATATTGATCATGGTTACCGTACTCTGTTTCTATCTGGTGGGCGATGGCTTGCGCGATGCGCTGGACCCGCGCAGTTCCTGGCGATTGGCAGAGTAACTGTAAACGGCCTCACCAGTCTTCTGGTGAGGCCGTTGAAACACCTTCACGAATAGCGCGCCTGGCGCTTATTCCTCGATGGTCCATTCATGCGGATGATCTAGGTAGCCATAGTACACCCAGGTTTCCCCCGGTTCGAAATTGCCGAGTCGTTTGTTGCTCACGTGGAACATGTTGGGCACAAAGAGCCAGACATAGGCCACATCCTCGTGGGTAATGCGCTGGATTTCGTGGTAAAGCTCAGCCCGATCTTCAGTGGCGCATCCTGGTACCGAACGCGCCTCATCAAGCAGCGCATCTACTTCGGGGTTGACGTACGATGTGATGTTATTGCCAGAACCGGGGGTATCCTCGCGGCTAAGCACCAGGCTGCCAAAGGTATTCGGTTCGGCGGCTGCAGAATCGCTGTTGGTCATCGGTGTGGCGTCAAACTTTTGTCCGAAGTAAACCTCTTCGATGTAGTTTCCCCATTCTAGATGATCTACAGAGACGTCGAAACCGATCTGATTCAGTTGGTCCTGGATAACCAGGGCCTCGGTCTCGAACATCTGCAGGATAGAGCTGTAGGAAATGGTGAAAGCCAGAGGTTCACCATCCTTCTCGCGCACACCGTCGCCGTCACCATCGACCCAACCGGCCTCCTCAAGCAAGGCCATGGCCGCATCTGGATCGTAAGGATAGGGTGAGAGGTCATGGTTATAGGCCCAGCCTGAAATCGGGCTCACTATGCCCACCAGCGGCGTGCCACCGTCTGGGCCCATCGCATCGATCAGGTCCTGGACGTTGATGCCCATGGCAACCGCCTGGCGCACGCGTACGTCGCCGAAGAGCGGGTGCGGGGTCTGCTCAACCGGATTTCCATCTTCATCATAGGCGGGCTGGGGATCGTTGGGATCAGCCCAGTTCAGGGCCAGGAAACCGACCGAAGTCTGCGGGTATGATTCCCATTGCAGGTCGTCCCTGTTGGTAATCTGCTGGAACAGATCCCCCTGCATGGTCATATAGTCAACTTCCCCAGCCTGGATCGCCTGGATGCCGATGGTGGCATCCTCCATAACCCGGTTGACCAGATTGGGAATGGCCGGTGCGCCGCCCCAGTAGTCCGGATTGGCGACGAAGGCCTCAAACTCGGTTGGCGCCCAATCGTCGAGCATGTAGGGGCCCCCGCTGATAGTGGGGTTCATGTTGAAACCACTACTCTCAAAATCACTGAAATCCGCCGCGTATTTGTGCGACGGCAGGAGCCGGATGCTGCTGAGACCAGACAGGAAGGCGCAGTTGATCTCGCTCAGAACAATCTCGTAAGTCTTTTCGTCAATGATGTTGACTTCCACAATCTGTTCGACCACCGATTCGTAGACAGTTTCGATGTCCGATTGAATCGCCTCGATCATGAATTTCACGTCGGCCGAACTGATCGGTGTCCCGTCGCTCCAGACAGCGTCCTCAAGGATGTGGAAGGTGTAGGTCAGAGAATCCTCAGAGACCTCCCAGGTCTGAAGTCCAGGGACCGGTGCTCCGGTGGTTTCATCTGTGTTGATCAGCGCGGGCCATAGCAGGCTCCGCGCTTGAAGTGAGGCGCCGTCACTGGTGAGTGCCGGGTTCCAGGAAGTCAGGTTCCCCATATTACGAATGACCATGGTCGCTCCTGGCCCTTCTGGCTCGGGGGTCACCTCAACGACCACGGTCTCAACGACCGTCTCCTGCTCGACGACGGTCTCGACGACCGTCTCTTTCTCGGTGACGATCCGGGTGACCTCGACTTCCTGCCCGCCACAAGCGGTCAGCACCATGCTGAAAAGCAGCACAAGCAGCATCAACCAACTTAATTTGCGTATTGCTTTCACTTTTCTCCTCCTAGATTCTGTAAATGAGCTTGTCGTCCTCATGGTGAATAGCGCAAGATTGCTTAGCAGCATCACCTCCTCGTCCAAGGGTCCGCAGCGCAGGGAGGAGCCGGGTACCCGCCCATAACCCATACTCCAGGGCTTTGCTACGCCCAATTCGGCCTGTGATGTTCACAACATAGGGGTAGGTGTTGCGTCTGACACACAACCGGATCAACGTGACGCGATCGCCGTCTGCGTATCAAGGCGCAACGCTGCGACAGAAGAACCGTGTACGACAATACACACCAGAATCTTGAGAAGCACGCACACTTTTTGTAGCTACCAGCAGACGAGGTGCCAACTAAGGAGGCACCGCTTTCCGCCCGCGAAACTGCGGGCCTCACATTTCTTAGGCTACACTATTTTACCTGATAAACACCGAACGGTCAATTATCGACGAAAAAGAAACAGGCTAGGGCATGCCGGCAACTATGGAACTTGCAGTCCAGTACCGGGATCGGGAAACCTTCGCAGGATTGGTTCTACCAGCGACTCGCTGACCAATCCTTGCGAAGGTTCTGTCGTAGAGGTATATCAAGCCAGATTCAGGCCCTCTGGACCGAGCCGCAGGTGACTGCAAGGCCAACACACGCTTCGCAGGGATAGCGCTCGAAGCTGCCCACCCGGAGGTCGGCGCCATAGTAGTTGGCCAGGGCCTGGGTGCTGTCTTTGCCGGTATGAACGGCGCTGAGCGAGCGTCCTTCGACAGGCTCAGGATGCCTTCGCAAGCATCCTGAGCCTGTCGAAGGAGCCTCCGCTCGCTCCTCCCGTGCAAATGAGGTTGCCCTAACCTTGACCCAGCCCTGTATTGACATGAGCAGCAGTCTCTGATATAATCCCGTTTGACTGTACAAAACACCTTTTTGTCAGATGGAACACAGCGGAGTGCCAAAGAGGCATATGGCAGAAGCGGCTCGTGACTATACAATCCAGGCCCTGCATCACGCGCTGGCCGTCCTCGAGACCTTCCTGGAGCCCGACAAGGTGGTCCAGGGGATCAGTGAGATCAGCGAGGCCCTGGATCTGAACAAGAGCCGCGTGTTTCGCATCCTCAATACGCTGGAGCAGCACCATTTTGTCCAGCGCGATCCCGAGACCAAGCGGTACCGGCTGGGCGTGGCCCTGATGGTTTTTGGCGAGACGGCGCGCCAGAGACTGGAGGTCGTCCAGGTGGCGACCCCCGTTCTGGACGCGCTGGCCGAACAGTCGGAGGAGACGGTCCACCTGGGCGTACTCGATGGCGACGAGTCGGTCTGTGTGGCCAGGCGGGTGAGCGCCCACAGCGTCCGCCTGTACGCCGAGGTCGGGCGGCGGGCGCCGCTGCACGTGGGCGGCGTGCCCAAGGTGCTGCTGGCCTATCTGCCCCCCGAGGAGCGGGAGTCGATCCTGCATGCTGGGGCGCATTGCCCTCATGACCGATCAGACCGTTACGGACCCGGATGAGCTGGAAGAGATCCTGGCCCAGATCCGCCGCGACGGCTACAATGTCTCGGTGGGCGACCTGGACCCGGCGGTCCACTCCATCGCCGCGCCCATCCGCGACCACGCGGGCCGGGTTGTGGCCGCGGTGAGCGTTGCCGGTCCCAGCCACCGCTTCCCGCCGGCCAAGGTCGAGAGCACAGTCCAGCTTGTGCGCCGCTCCGCAGCCGAGATCTCATGTTTGTTGGGCCACAGGCCGGCGGCCGGGGAATGGGCAAAGAGCGAGCTTGGACCAGACGCTGCGTGGTCCGAGGTACGGCAGCCAGCAAGAGCGTCTCTAGCAGTTGGACCGCCCCCTTCCCCGGGGGCATGAGCAAGAGGTACCCTGTTACCAGTATCCAGCATCCAGGAGGAGATCGTGTCAGCATTGGAAAAAGTCCACGGGCACATTGAAGGTCATTTTGACGAACACCTGGAGCGGGTCAAGGACTTTGTCCGGCAGCCCTCCATCAGCGCCGACGGCACGGGCATGGCCGAGATGGCCGAGTTGGTGGCCGCGCAGATCCGGGAGGCGGGCGGCGAGGCCGAGATCGTGCCCACACCGGGCTACCCGGTGGTTTACGGCGAGATCGACGCCGGCGCGCCCAAGACATTGCTGGTCTATGGCATGTACGACGTCCAGCCGGTGGTGGGCGAGACGTGGGACGTCTCTGATCCCTTTGGCGGCGAGGTCCTGGACGACCCGACCCAGCTCGCCGAGATCCTTCCCGGCCTGGGCCCCAGCCTGGTCAACCGGGGTATCTTTAATAGCAAAGGGCCCCTGATCGGCGTATTCAACGCACTGCAGAGTTTTCGGGCCACGGGTGAGCCCTACCCCGTCAACCTCAAGTTCATGGTCGAGGGTGAGGAGGAGATGGGCAGCCGCAACCTACCGGGCTTTGTCGAGTCCTACAAGGAGCGCCTGCAGGCCGACTTTGCTTTCTTTGGCTTTTACGCCCAGGATGTCAAGGGCAAAGTGATCATGCACCTGGGTGTCAAGGGCATCCTTTTCATGGAGCTGATCGCCCGCGGCGGCGATTGGGGCGGGCCGACTACGCGCGGCATCCATGGCTCCAACGCCGTCTGGTTCCACAGCCCCACCTGGGCGCTGATCCAGGCGCTGTCCAGCATGTTTACCCCGGACCAGAAGCACATCCTCATTGACGGTTTTTACGATGACATCGTCTCACCCTCGGCCGAGGACGAGGATCTGCTGCTGCGGCTGGCGGAGACCCTTACGCCGGAGGCGCAACTGGAAGTGAACAACGTGCGCCGCTACAAGTACGACCTGGATGGCGCGGACCTGATGCGCAAGTATCTCTACCAGCCTACCCTCAACATCGATGGCATCATCTCGGGCCACACGGCCGAGGGCACCAAGACGCTGCTGCCCCACGAGGCGCGGGCCAAGGTCGACATCCGCATGGTGCCCAATATGCGCCCGGAGCGCATGCTGCAATTGCTCAAGGACCACCTGGAACGGCATGGGTATGGGGACCAGATCGAGGTCCATGTCGAGGACTCGTACCCGCCGGCCAAGATCCGCCTGAATGGCAACCCAGCCGGCGAGGCGCTGCTCAAGAGCTACCGCGACCTGGGCTACGAGCCCGAGATCTGGCCCCACCTGGCCGGCTCGGCGCCCTTTTACCTCTTTACCGAGGTGCTGGATATCCCTACAGCCATGGGCGGGCTGGGTCACGGCGCCCGGGCGCACAGCCCCAACGAGTACGTCACCCTGGAAGGGATGAAAGCGTACGAAAAATCGGTGGCCGCCTTCCTGCTGAACCTGGGAGATGCTGGCTGATCAGGTTTGCACCGCAGAGCCGCAGAGATCGCAGAGGAATTCAGGTTAAGAACCTCTTTTTCTCCATGTTCTCCGTAGCCTGCCCCGAGTCCCTCGAAAGGTCTCTGTGTTTGGCCGCACTAGAAAAGACCTAACAGGTTGAGAAAAACCTGTCAGGTCTATCGTCGAGGAGGATGAATATGCGCATTGTCTATGTTGTGCCGGCGCCCATGGGCCGGACGCCAGAGGGGGCGGTTGAGATGGCCAGGCGTGGTGGTCTGCTCCGCGAGTACGCCGCTCCGGGCACAGAGGTCGACATCATCGACGTGCCTAGCGGACCGGCCTCCATCGAGTCGATGTACGAGGAGTATATCAGCATCCCGGCCACCGCCGAGCGCGTCCTGGAGGCCGAGGAACAGGGCTACGACGCGGCCATCGTGGGCTGCTTTGGCGACCCGGGGCTGGATGCCTTCCGGGAGCTGACCGAGATGCTGGTGGTGGGCCCCGGGGAGTCGTCCTTCCTGGCGGCGGCCATGCTGGGCCACAGCTTTTCGGTGGTCACGGTGACGGCCAGTGTCATCGCCTCGACAAAACGAGAGGTGCGCAACGCGGGTGTCGGTGACAAGCTGGCCTCGGTGCGCGTGGTCGAAACGCCGGTTCTGGAACTGGCCCGGGATCGGGGGGCTACGCTGGACAAGCTGGTCGCCGAGGGCCGCCTGGCGCTGGAGGTCGACGGCGCGGATACGCTGGTGTTGGGCTGCATGACCATGGGCTTTCTGGGCGTGGCCGAGGAACTGTCCCAGCGGCTCGGCGTGCCGGTCGTCAATCCCAGCCTGTGGTGCCTCAAGATGGCCGAGGCCATGACCGGCGCCGGCTACAGCCACAGCAAGAAGGCCTACATGACGCCGCCCAAGGTGGCCATGGGCTTGGTGTCGAGCAAGCGAGACCTGTTGGTCAGTCATTGAGGCGATTTGAACCACAGAGACAGAGGACGCGGAGAGAGGGAGATAGGGAGAGTGGGAGACGCGGAGACGTGGAGCTCTGCATTTCGGGGGAGAGTTTGTGCCGAACAGCAGGGCGGCTCTCTACAAAAGATTCTGTGTTCTCTGTGCCTCTGCGGTGAGATGTATCAGTAGGGAGGGTTCAGGATGACGACAGCGATTCAGGACGAGGCCCGGGGGGCGGTAAGCAGTGAGCGCCTGTATGGCGATGTGGAATGGTTCAGCCAGGTCCGGAGGGACACGGGCGGACCGGGTGAGGCTCAGGCGGCGGACTATATCGCCGCGCAACTGGAGGCGGCCGGAGTGCCGTTTACGGCGCACGAGTTCGACGCCTTCCTGAGCTACCCCGTCTCGGCCAGGCTGGAGGTGTTGGCGCCGGAGGCGGCCGAGATCCGGTGTGTTACTCACTCCTTCGCTCTATCGACGGGCCCGGAGGGCCTGGTCACCGAACTGGTCCACCTGGGCGACGGTGATGATGCCGACGCGCTGGAGTTGGAGCGCGCTAAAGGAAAGGCTGCCCTCATCGACGGGCTGGCCACGCCGGTAACTGTCCTGCGGGCCAGCCAGGCCGGCTGCGCCGCCATCATCTTTGCCAACAAGGGCCACGCCATCCACAACATGATTGTCACCACCATCTGGGGCACGCCCGGGCTGGACCAGCTCGACCGGCTGCCCCAGTTGCCTGCGATCTCTATCGACAGGGACGGCGGCGATCTGCTGAAGCAGCTGCTGGCCCGGGGCGAGGGGCTCAAGATCAGGCTCGTCGACCCAGGTGGATACCGGCTGGCGCAAGAGCAAGCTGCCCGAAGTCCGCATTCCAGGGACGCGGGGAGCCGGAGCGCTTTGTCCTGGTCGGCGGGCATTCCTGCGGCTGGGACGTGGGCGTCACCGATAATGGGACAGGCGACGCGGCTATGCTGGAACTGGCGCGTATCCTGTGGCAGCATCGCGCCCAACTCAGGCGGGGCGTGCGCATCTGCTGGTGGCCTGGCCACTCGCACGGGCGCTACAGCGGCTCGACCTGGTATGCTGACACCTTTTTCGCCGATCTGGCCGAAAACTGCCTGGCCTACCACAACATCGACTCGCCCGGCGTCCGGGGCGCGACGCGCTACGTCGCCCGGCATACCTCGGCCGAGACGCAGCGGTTCTGCCGGGCCATCATCGAAGGCCAAACCGGCCAGCAGGAGGTTGAGGTCCACCGGCCCAACCGGGCCGCCGACCAGGCTTTCCTGGCCAATGGCGTGCCCTCCTTTTCCACCTATCCGTTGCTGCCGCTGGACCATCCTGACCGCTGGACGTGGACCGGCGGCTCGGCCAATGCCTGGTGGTGGCACAGCGAGCACGACACCCTGGACAAGGCGGACGCGGGGATCCTGGCCCTGGACACGCGGATCTCCCTGACGGCCATCCTGGAACTGGTCAATGCCGAGATCTTGCCCTTTGAGCACGTCAGCACGGCGCGGGAGATCCGGGGCGTGACGGCAGATCTACAGGGAAAAGTGGGCGATCACCTGGACCTGGGGCCGGTGGAGGGCGAAGGGCAGAGGCTGTCAGCGGTGGCTCTGGCGCTGGAAGAGACCAGAGAGCGGGTTGCAGGCGATGCCGCCGGGGTTGAGGTTTTGAACGCGACCATCATGCGCGTCAGCCGGGCTCTGAACCCGGTCCTCTATAGCCAGAGCGGCCGCTTCCGCCACGATCCGGCCGACTGGCTGCCCTCCATGAAGAATTCGGCCGGCCAGGTTCTGCCGGGCCTGAGCCAGGCCGTAGCATTGCCCCGGCTGGCAGGAGGGTTCGAATACGGTTTCCTGCGCGCCCAGATGGTGCGGGAGAGGAACCGGCTCGTCTCGGCGCTGCGCGAGGCGGTCCGGATAGCGGAGGATGCCCTGGAGGCTTTGTAGCATCAACCAGACCTCGGAGGTTTTCCGAAACCTCCGAGGTCTATTCCAAGTAACCCGTTCGCCGAAGGTCTCTGACCGAGGCGTTTCCGGGTCAGCAAGGGCTCGGTCGGAGACCTTCGCCCATCTCGATGGATCGGAGAAATGATCGATGTTTGTAGAAATCAATGGCAATCAACTGTACTATGAAGAGCTGGGTACGGGGAACGCTCAGGCCATCCTCTGCTTTCACGGCGCGCCGGGCCTGGGCGACCACCGAGAGCCCAAGGGCTCCTGGGGGCGGCTGGCCGACCGGTACCGGGTGGTCATCCAGGATCAGCGCGGTAGCGGCCAGTCGGGGCTGAACCCGCCCTTTACCCACAAGCAGTGGGTGGACGACGCCGAGGCCCTGCGCCAGCACCTGGGACTGGGCAAGGTCGTCGTCGCCGGTGGTTCCTACGGCGGGTTTTTGTCGCAGGAGTATGTGCTGGCCTACCCGGAGAACGTGCTGGCGGTGATGCTGCGCGATACCAGCGCCGATCACGGCTGGGACAAACAGGCCGAAGCCAATGCGCTGGCCAGCCCCAGGATCAAGGACACGCTGGACCTGGAGAAATACCGGCGGACCATGGATGGCAAATGCCTGTCGGACGAGGACATGCGCGACTGCTATGCCGAGATCCAGCCGCTTTACAACGTCGACTGGGACCCGGTCAAGGACGCCGAACGCCTCAAGTCGATCCACTTTCACCACGCCACCCACAACTATGCCTTTCGCTACAACCTGCCCGGCTGGGACATCAAGCCGCGCCTGGCCGAGATCCGGGTACCGGTTTTGATCACCCACGGCCGGCACGATTGGATCGTTCCCCTGGACGCGGCGGAGGAGCTGGATCGCAGGATTGCCGAGTCCCGGTTGGTGGTCTTTGAGAACAGCGGCCACTCGCCGCAGATCGAAGAAGTGGATCTGTGGGAGGCCGCGGTGCGGCAGTTCCTGGCGGACTATGGCATTTAGGGCTCTGCCTGCTGTTCGGCCAGGTTCCTAACCGCCGCCGGGGGGCTCGGTCGGAGACTGCGCCCAACTAGAAGTGCCTTCGCCCAACCAAGTGACCTTTACCTCAACAGAGCAGATAATAGAAAACAGGAGGTATTTCGATGCAAAAGAAGACCTATGACGGCTACAAATCGTACCAGAACCTGGAGCCAGGGGTGGACTATCGCCCCTTCGAGCTGGCCAAAGAGGTCGGCCGGGTGCGAGCCCTACGTCTATCCGGCGTCGGAGGAGCAGGAGCGCAGGGTGCAGCAACTGCTGGCCGAGAACATCATCGTCTCGGCCCACGACCACACCTCGATCTTTCCCGAGGATTTTGACCTGGTCTTTCAGTACATCCGGCAGGGGCGGGAATGGACGGGCTACGAGGGGCTGAGCGTGTCGGGCATCGACATCCTCTTTGAGAACTTTATGGACGGCACGGCCCTGATCACCTCCAACGCGGGCTGGAAGTGGAACGACGTCATCCACGACATTGGCCTGCGCTACGCCGACTTTGCCCACCAGGAGATGGTCTACGTGGCCAGGACCATCGACGACCTCTACCGGGCCAAGCCGGAGGGCAAGATCGCTTTCGTGTCGACGCTGGAATCGGCTACGCCCATCGAGAACGAGCTGGACCGGGTCGACATCCTCTACGGCCTGGGCATCCGCGCCATGGGCATCACCTACTCGGAGGCCAACGGCCTGGGCTGCGGTCTCAAGGAGACCAACGACGGCGGGCTGACCCAGTTTGGCCGCCAGGTGGTCAAGCGCATGAACAAGCTGGGCATGACCATCGACACCAGCCACTGCGGCGATCAGACCACCCTGGATACCATCGAACTCAGCGAAAAGCCGCTCCTCATCTCCCACGTCGGCGCCCGGGCGCTGTGGAATACGAACCGCATGAAGCCCGACGACGTGCTCAAGGCCTGCGCCGAAAAGGGCGGGGTCATTGGCATCGAGTCGGCGCCGCATACGACGCTGACCGCACGAGTATCCCGATCATAGCATCGAATCGTACATGCAGCACTTTGAGTACGTGGCCGAGCTGATCGGCATCGACCACGTGGCCTTTGGGCCTGACACGCTCTTTGGCGACCACGTGGGCCTGCACCATGCCTTTGCCAGCCAGCTTTCCATCGGCTCGGCGCATGCCGGCGTGGCGTTCGATGAGGTGGAGTATGTGAAGGGTTTGGAGAATCCCAGCGAGGTCATGCCCAACGTGGCCCGCTGGCTGGTGACCCATGGCTACAGCGATGAGGATATCGCCAAGGTGATGGGCTTGAACGTGTTGCGCGTGCTGGAGGAGACCTGGGTCCGCTAGAGCTGGCGCAGTTCCGGCAGGGGCGGTTCGTCAACCGCCCCTGCCGGATCAGGCAATGGTTTCGCACGTAGCTTGATGGTTGACGTATGTCGTAAAGTGACCTCCCCCATGTCTCGTCCTCGCCGAAGCGCCCCACGATCCGCTCGGGATCACAGACACTTGTCTCAATCGTCCGTGTAGCGACCAACTCGATATCGTCATCAAAATCTTGTGCACAGTCAATTTTAACCTTATTGTTACCTGATGTTTACTTCTTTGTGGTATAATAAGATGTGAGGGACTATTGCGACCTCCTGGTTGGGGTGCATTTGTGCGCCCGCAGTCAGGCATGGCTCTTTTATGACTGGTGGTAGGATCCCCTACGGTCTATGATGCACCATGGTTGCCAGGAGGAATCGTATTGTAGGGCGAGCTGTTTGCTGGAGGATCGGTTGGCGCCCTGTTCCGCTGTGCACAATGGCGTGCTGGACCTATGCGCCGTTCGTTCACCCCAGGCCGGGCGAGATGAAGCCGGATCATCGCCGGGCCTGGGAGTAAAAGAGGGGAGGTGGCATCCATTTCAAACGCAGCGTAGGTATTGGCGCGTGGTGACGCGCCAGAGAGGCAGTGCTTGCCCTCCAGGCGAGCGATGGCATGCCGTCAGTTGGCTCGCGCCCTGTGCACGAGGGTGCGGCCAGAGTATACGCAGAATCTGTTATTCGCGTAAAGCAAGGAGGACATCGATGTCGAAAAATCTAGGAAGATGGATAATTTTGGTGGCGGTCACCACCCTGTTGGTGGCGCTGCTCATCGCCGGGCAGGGGCTGGCGCAGCCTGGCCTTACGCCCATAGAGCGAACTGGGCGAGTTCCTCTACTTTGACAAGAACCTGTCCGAACCATTCGGACAGTCTTGTGCCAGTTGCCACTTTCCCAACGCTGGCTTCGTGGACCCCAATAAGGGACTGCCCGTATCTGAGGGCGTCGATCCCCGGCCGCTTTGGCGACCGCAATTCGCCCATGTCGGCCTATGCCATGTATGCCCCCATCCCTACTTCGACGACGGGGAAGGCCTGTGGATCGGCGGCCAGTTCTGGGACGGCAGGGCCACCGGCGACTGTGCGCTGGGCGACCCTCTGGCCGACCAGGCCCTGGGTCCCTTCCTGAACCAGGTGGAGATGAACAATCCCGACAAGGCAACCGTCATCAGCGGATGTGGCGGCTTCGGACTATGCCGATCTGTTCGAGGAGGTCTGGGGCTGCAGGTCAGCTTGAACGACGTGGAAGCGGCCTACGATCAGCGTTGCCCTGTCCATCGCCGCCTTTGAGCGCACCGCGCTGTTCGGCCAGTTCAACTCCAAGTACGACGCCTATCTCCAGGCCTGCCTGGATGCTGGGCGGGGACAAGGACGATTGTGCCCAGGGGATCGGCGACGAGGCGGCAATTGGCGGGGAGCGATACTTTCACCAAGAAGGAATGGGACGGCTTCCAGCTCTTTATGGACGAAGACAACGGATCCGGACGGTGGCGGAGCCATGTGCGTTGCCTGCCACGTGGCCGACTGGATCGACCCAGACGACTACGGGGCCTAGACGTCATTGTGCCGGACTGGTCGCCCGATGGCACGGTGCCGCCCGTGTTCACCGATTTCACCTACGACAACCTGGGCGTGCCCAAGAGCACCCACAAACTCCTGCGGGATTTCCAGTGGATCTAGGCTTGGGCAGATGTCGTATGGACGCTGGCTGAGAACGGCAAGTTCAAGGTCATGACCCTGCGCAACATCCAGCTCACCAAGCCCTACGCCCACAACGGCTTCTTCAAGAACCTCAAGGACATCACCCACTTTTACAACACCCGGGATGTGCCGGCGAGGGTGGCCACCGCCCGAGTACCTGTCACTGTCAACACCGATGAACTGGGCAATCTGGGGCTGAGCACGGCGGACGAAGCAGCCCTGGTGGAGTTCATGAAGACGCTGACCGACAAGTAGCAGCCGAAAACCGGTTTCACCGGACAGATCGACAGCGGGCGAGGACCTAGGTCCTCGCCCGCTTTTTTCGATTATCAGAAAGCTGCCCTGTACCTGGCTCCAAGCTGGTCCGTGACCAGGCTTGCCAGGAGAGCCAGCTCGCGGCAGGCGTGGCGGTGCTCTGGCCCCGTGGAGGCCAGGGTACCAGCTACGCAGATAGCTGTCCGCTCTGGCTCTACTCGCAGTCCCCGGCAGCGCGCTAGGGAACCAGGTTGGGCAGCTGCACGAACATCAGCACGCAGGAGGCGATGGCCGCCAGGGCCATGGCCGCGATCAGGAGGATGAGCACCGTCTTGACGCCGCGAAGGTGGCCCGTCTGGCGATGCTGCTCCTCCAGGATCTGGCCCAACAGCCAATTGGCGCGCTCTTCCTCGGTATCGACGCCCCGCGCATAGTCCTGGATGGCCGCCGCAATCTCTTCGTCGCCCATGTCCAGCTCGCCCAGTTCGGCCGGGTCGCCCTTTTTGCGCCGCTTGCTGACCATCTCGATGGCGCTGGGGTAGCTCATGGCGGCAAGCCGGTCGCGGCGCATGCGCCGGGGCACGAAAGCCTGGTACAGTACGGCGCCGCCTGGCCCCTCGTCGACGAGCAGCGCTGTGGCGTAATCCGGGATCTCGGTGTCCGGGGGTGGCTCGGCATAGGCTGGTGGCTCTAGGCTGTCTGGTTCGGCATAGTCCTGAGGCTCCACCTCGGCCGGCGTTGGAGCAACCCCAGGCGCCTCGGCTTCCATCAGCAGTTCGTCGCCATCGTCAATCTGCTCGAGGCTGGCGGGAGGCTCAGCGTCAGTCGCTTCGGCATATTCCCAAGGTTCCATCTCGGCCTGCCCCAGGTCAACTGCTGGCGCCCCGGCTTCAATCGGTAGTTCGTCGCCATAGTCGATCTGCTCGAGACTGGCGGGAGGCTCAGCGTCAGCCGGTTCAGCATAATCCTGAGGCTCTACCTCGGCCTGCGCCAGGTCAACCATTGGCGCCCCGGCTTCGAATCAGCGGTTCGTCGTAGCCGTATGGCTCAAAGTCAGTGGGGGCCTCGGTATCGAAGATCGGCTCGACATAAGCTGGAGGCTCGAGGTCGACCGGGGGCTCGTCCAGCGGTGATCCGTCACTGTCTGGCGGCTCGAGGGCGGCTGGCGCATCCTCACCCACTGTTGCTTCGGGTTCAATCGGTGATTCGGCATAGTCTGGGGCATCGGCGTCGCTTGGTCGTTCGTCCATCGTTTGCATGTCCTCCCTCATTTTGCATCTGGCGCCTGCGTTGCTGCCTGTACAAACAGACGGACTTTGGTTGTATTAGTCTTCCCGGGCCAGATCCTGCCCGATTAGAACGCCGCGCATGGCCTGTACGATCCTTTGGACGCGATCCAGGTCGTCTGAAACCAGGGCGGCCTCCACGCCGGATGCCGTCCGCACGCACACATAGTGCTGGTCGTGGGCCGTGATGGCCAAAAGTAGCACCGATGGCCAGCAATGCAAGCCCACCCGCAATCAGGACAAGGCCCAACCTGGAATCGCGCCCAAGGCTCACCACCGCGAGGGCCAGAAGGGCAGCACCGAACGCAGCTAGCAGCAGGCTTGGCCAACGGCTCGGCCGGTGTGTCTCCACGGCAACAGAGACGATATTGGGCCAGGCGTAGGTCCGGTCTCCGAAAACAGCGGCTGAACTGGTGATGGTGACTCCTTCCCCATCCTCAAAGAACACTACCTCCCTGGAAGAGAACGCCACGGATGTTGCCTCATAGACCCCGTCCGGCCTTGCGTCGACGGTGGCAGGCCTGGATCCCGGTCCTGCCCCGCCAACGAACGGCTCCGCTTCGAGCTCTACCTCGCCTTCGGCCGGCGCTTCTTCAGATAAAACCTCGAGATCGGCCTGCCCGGCCTCTGGTTCCAGGCTGATGACAACCGGCTCCGGTTCGAGTTCCGCCTCGTTACCGGAGGGCTCTAATTCGGGTACAGTCTTCAGATCGGCCTGTCCGGCCTCGGGTTCCGCGGTGATGGCCGCCGGCTCCGCCTCGCTACCGGCCGGTCCTTCTTCAGGTACGGTTTTGGGATTGACCTGCCCGGTCTCCATTTCTGTGCTGATGGTGGCTTGCTCCGGATCGAGTTTCGCCTCGCCACCGGCTGGTCTTACTTCTGGCCTTGCTTTGACGGTGTCGGGGCCGGCTTTCTTTTGAATCGTGGCGATGAATCTCTCGATTTCCACCTCAACGTCTGGAGGCACGATCTGCCAGCCGCACTCGCCACAGAATGTGCTTTCTGTTGGGTTCATTGCCCCGCAGTGGGAGCACTCGATGTTCATGATTGACCTCTTTTTGAACTGCCGCAGGCCCTGTTTGTGCTGACATGCTGTTCAGGGATGCCAATCCCTCCCGATTGTAGGCGCGTGCATGTGAGGACAGGCCGTCTGAGTGCACAGCCTGGAGTAACATGGGTCTCCGCGCCGCGCCGGTCCTCGCCTCGGGCTAGGCGAAAGCGCCGGCGAGGTACTCCTTTCTGCCCCACGCACACCGCCATTACGACTGCGCTGGGAATTATATCACCAGTATAGGGAAATGGCAAGGGGTGCGCCAATGCTGAGGCGTTCCAGTGCAAGCCAAGGATGTACCTGCGGAGGCGGGACGCTGCGACCGTGATCTGGAAGGCTCGACCGCGGCAGGCAGATTGACGCCTGGCCCCTGTGCCAAGGGCCAGGCGTTTCTACCTCTGAGAGCCGCTTGCAGAATCTAGGCCGGATTGTAGAACACGCTGAAGGCCACCAGGAAGGCAGCCAGGAGTACGGTGTTCAGCCAGCCGATGGCCGGCATGCCGGCAAAGAGCATGCCATACAGCATGACCAGAACGCCCAGCGCTAACCACACAATCTCCATCCGGACCACGATGATGACCTTTTCCCAGGCCGTCTCGCGGTAGGCCAGGATCGAGCTGGTTGCGAAGCCCAAGAGGGCCGCTCCCAGCAAGCGATAGGCGAGGGGATCGGGCACGGGCCATCCGAACATGGTCCCATAGGTCTGGGGGATGAGCAGATAGACCAGCCCGAAGATGAGGCCCACTACAAAGTGGGCCAGGAACGTGTACTTTAGTCCAGGTTTGATCTTTTTGTCCATTGTTCGCCTCCTTCAGCGCTCTGTGGCTGCAGATCGACTCGACGGCCAACGGTGTGGATGGTACACGGGATTCCCTGTCCCCAAGGGGCCGGGGACCGCAACGCTTTTTCGCAGCGATCACCCCCTCTCCCGGAAACTGTCTGCCCGCAACCATAGCGGGCTCGTCAGAAAATACGGCTGCCCGGCCATCTGGCTCGCGCTGAAACCGCGGCAGCATGGGGCCAATCGCCTATCTTCAGTGAGCGCGGAAACGCACGAGTCCAGCGCCGGAACTCTGCCGCCTATCTGGGATCTTCTAGTTTCTCTGGCCCTACGGTGATGCTACAGTGTTCTTTGGGAAGATTTTACACAACCATTATAAAGCCCAAGGGGTACTTTGTCAATCCCCAAATTGAAGTGCAGTAGGGCTGCTGCAAAGTCCCTCGACCAGCGCAACCTCCCGCAGGTTCTGTCTCTCCAGGCGCCTGTTCATGGGGGGGCAGCCCAAATCCGCCGGAGCCTCTGCCGCGGACAAATCTGCGGGAGGTCAGGCTCCGATTCAGCAAGTGGTAGCTTTTCTGGGGAGGGGGCAGGCTGTGTTCCGTCAGCGACAACCTTGCACGTACCTACAGGTCGTGCAGGATGGCGTCCTGTCTGGCCCACATGACGATCTTTTCAGCTTCATCGGCGTGGTCGTAGCCCAACAGGTGTAGCAGGCCGTGTACGATGAGCAGGTGGAGCTCCAATTCGAGGGAGTGTCCAAGATCTTGGGCCTGGGCCGCGGCGCGGGGATAGGAAATGATCACATCGCCCAGGTATCCCTGGGCTTCAGGAGAGACGACAAAGGACTCCTCTCCCTCCCGAGCGCTAAAGGCGAGTACATCGGTGGGCGCATCGATCCCCAAGAAATCACGGTTGAGTTCGCGGATGCCCTGGTCGTCGGTGATGACCAGCGTGACCTGGCCGGCTGTGTCCTCCTGGCGCAGGACCTCCATGGCCACAGTGCTCAAGCGTTCTGCCGAGAGTTCCTGGCCAAAAGCCGGAGCAATCTGAACCTCAACCTCAGCCATTGGCTCTGCCCTCAGCACTGAAGCGCCGACCAGGAACCGGGACGCGGTACAATCTGAACCTCAGCCTCAACGGATTACCTCCTTGCCATCGGCGCCCTTGACCGTGACCGGCTCGGGGTACTTGACTCGGGGATGGAAAACTCCTTTCAGAACGTCCAGAAAGGCGGTCTCGATCTCTTTTAGATCGCCGAGGGTCAGATTCGATTCATCCAGTTGTCCCTCTGCCACCTTGCTCCTGACCGAGTCGGCGATGATGTCCTCCATCTCCTCGATCGATGCCGGTTCCTGGCTTCGGACCCGTGCCTCGCAGCCGTCGGCCAGCATGAGGATGCCTGTCTCCCGGGATTGTGGCTTGGGACCCGGGTAGCGATAGTCCTCTTCGTGGGCCTCATGATGGCTGTCGCTGCCATCCTCATTGGCAGCCGCCACGGCCATGCGGTAGAAAGCCAGGGTAATGCTGGTACCATGGTGCTCGGGGATAAAGGCGCGTATGGCGGACGGCAGGTGGTATTTCTCCGCCAGGTCCAGGCCGTCTTGCACGTGGCTGATGATGATTTGGGCGCTGGTACGGGGGTCCAGCCGATCGTGGGGGTTGGCGCCGCCCACCCGGTTCTCGGTGAAAAAGTAGGGGCGCACCGTCTTGCCGATGTCGTGATAGTAGGTGCCCACCCGGGTCAGCAGCCCGTCGGCGCCGATCCGTTCGGCCGCGGCCTCAGCCATGTTGCCCACCAGGAGGGTATGATGGTAGGTGCCCGGTGCTTTGAGCAGCAACTGCCGGAACAAGGGATGGGTAGGCCGTGACAGTTCCATCAGTTGGAAAGGTGTCGTCAGGTCCAGGAGGGCGCTCAGGACAAAGAATGCGGCCAGTGCCAGGCTGGCGGCCAGCGCCCCGGCAACAAGCCCCAGCAAGGCATAGATGGTGACTCGAAGCAAGTCTTGGTTCACGCCATGCAGGCCAAAGGCCATGATGACGGCTGCGTTGGTGACCGCAACCGCCATGCCGCTGCGCAGGAAGGTTCTGATCCGTTCCGCCTGCCCCAGGCTCAGGGCGCCTATCATCGTGCCGGCCAGGAGATAGATTGTGATGTCGGGTGAGCCGCCAGCGACGAAAGCCCCAATTACGCCCACGATCACACCGATGGCCATGCCCAGGGCTGGTCCATAGAGAATAGCCAGGAGCATCGACAGCGCGGGCAGGGGATAGAGATAGGGAACGATGCTATCGGGGAAGGGGAGCATCAGTTTGCTCAGGACCACAAAGGCGGCGACGAGCAAAAAGATGGCGGCTATCGAGCGCCCACTGGACCAAAGGCCCGGACGCAGCCGGTAGATGGCCAGTTCCATGAGAACCGAGGCAATGATGGCCAGAAGAATCGTGCCCGCCACCGTTTCCCAGCGAACGGCCTGTTGGCGCAATCCAAAAGCGTCCAGTTTTTCGATATCAATGAGGCGTACCAGGCTGCCATCCCGCACAATGGCTTCATCCTTGCGGATGGCGACTTCCACCGGAGGCGTGTTCTCCCGGGCTTGCTGCTTGGCTTCCTCGGTACGGGCGGTATTGTAGAAGGTGTTCGCGGTCACCAGGTCGCCGGCGATGGCCTCCACGACGCCGGCCTGGTCATCTGTCATGCGAAAGCTGACAAGGGTTGGCAGGCGGCGGCGGACGGTGTCCACCTGGCTCTCTTTGGTTTCATCTTGCATGGCCTGGACCAGCACGCGCAACGTCTCGTCCACGACCTCCTGCCAGTCGTCCTCGCTCAAGGTCAGGATCTGGTCAATGGTGTCCGGCTCCAGGTCCAGATCGGGGATGGCCCCGATCCAGCGCGCCTTTTCCTCAGGCGTGGCGTAGGGATCTTCCCTCACCGAGCCAAGATACTGTAGGATCTGTTGCGGCCCGGACCTCCTGTTCTTTGGCGACCAAAGGATCTGGGGGGTCAAAGATATTCTGAACAGCACCAGCGGCCTCCTCCTTCGCTTGCTTACTCCGGATCTCACTCTCGTAGGTCAGGTCGTAAGGCGCCAGTATGTTTTCCGTGGCGACGTTGCCGGCGTTCAGGATCACCCGGTTGGAGGGCAAAAAGTCAATGAGTAGTACGGCGCTGATGACCACGGTCATCAGCGCGCCAAAGATGGCGGCCCTCGCTTTGTTCCAGCGATCTGCGCCAGGCTTTTTCCCGGGGGAAGCTTTCAGTCTGCCACGAGTGTCGTTGAGCATGGAGTACTATCCGGCCAGCAACTCTCTCACTACCTGGTTGACCACTTTGCCATCAGCGCGGCCTCTGAGGCGGGCCATGAGGGGCTTCATCACGTTGCCAATGTCTCTGGGGCTGCTAGCCCCCACCTCCTCAATGACCTGCTGGGCTTCAATGGTGATCTCTTGCCGGGTCATCTGTTGGGGCAAGTATGCCTGCAAGATGACCAGCTCGGCCTCTTCTTCGGCAACCAGGTCTTCACGCCCGCCCCGACGGAACTCTGTGATGGACTCCTGGCGTTGTTTGGCCTGCTTGGAGATGATGGCCAGGATGTCGTCGTCGTCCAGACTGACCCGCTTGCCGCTGGCATCCAGTTCGGTTTCTGCCTGTTTTGACGCGGCTATCACTGAGCGGATCGTACTCTTGCGCCGCTCGTCGCGCTGACGCATTGCGTCCTTTAACTCTTCCATCAATTGCTCTCGAAGGCCCATCATTTCCTCCTCAGCACCCATCCGTCCACCCTTGCGACTTCCATTATAGTCGTCAAGAGGAGGGAAGTCAAATCTGGTCACTGATGCCCGTGCGCGACCTTGACGCGGCAAACATCTCGCAGGTTCGCAGGGGCTTTGGCGCCCGCGATACCGCGGGCACCTGCGGGAGGTTGGCATCGGCGAATTTGACAGGTTCCCAGTCGCCAGGCGCTTTGACATATCGGTCAATATGCCTTACAATCGACTGTTGGGTGATGATTCAGTGTCTTTGTGCCCTGCTATTGGTCTGCATCATCATCGTCCCACTAGCCAGCAGCAACTACACTCCCGATAGGCGTCGGGGGTAGCGATGACTTTTGATGGAGGAATTGGATGACGATCTATAAGAGCGACAAGTTGCGCAATGTTGTCCTGTTGGGCCACAGTGGTTCGGGCAAGACTGCGCTGGCCGATGCCATGCTCTTCGACAGTGGTGCGGTCAACCGGCTGGGCCGGGTGGACGACGGGACCTCGGTTTCCGACTATGACGAAGAGGAACGCCGGCGCAAGATGTCCATCAATATGTCTGTGGTCCCCTGTGAGTGGCAGGGCCACAAGCTAAACGTGCTGGATGCTCCCGGGTACATGGATTTCACAGGCGAGGTGATCGGCGCTGCTCACGTGGCCGACAGCGCTGTGGTTGTTCTGGACTCGGTGGCTGGCGTGGAGGTGGGTACCGAGCAGGTGTGGTACTATGCCAGCGAAAGAAATCTTCCCCGGTTGGCCTTTGTGAACAAGATGGAGCGGGAAAACGTCGACTTTGACAGCGTCGTGGCCCAGATTTCGGCCAAATTCGACGTGACCGCGGTAGCAATTCAACTGCCTATCGGCAGCCAGGCCGACTTTAAGGGCGTCGTTGATCTGGTGGCTCAAAAGGCATACATGGGTGAGAAAGCGACCGCGAGCCCGATACCCGGCGACATGGCCGATGCTGTCGAAGAGGCGCGCATGGTTCTCATCGAAGCGGCTGCCGAGGGCAAAGATGAGTTGATGGAAAAGTACTTTGAGGAAGAGACCCTGAGTGATGACGAAATTTGGCAGGGCCTCAGCGTCCGGATCGACCAGGGGGATCTGGTGCCTGTGACCTGCGGCTCGGCGGCGATGAACATCGGCGTGCCGCCCTTGATGCAGGCCATCATCCAATTTCTGCCATCGCCCGTACAGGCCGCGCCCTTCCTGGCGCAGAATCCAGCGACCGGCGCGGAGGTCCAGCTCCAGGGCAATTCGGCTGGCGACCTGGCGGCCCTGGTGTTCAAGACCATGGCCGACCCCTACGTCGGCAAGCTCTCCTACTTTCGGGTCTATTCCGGCACCCTGGAATCTGATTCCCGCGCTTATAACAACCGTACCGGTACCGAGGAGCGGATCGGCCAGGTCTATGTGATGATGGGCAAGGAGCAAAGCCCTATTGCCAGGGTCCCGGCGGGCGACATTGCAGCGGTAGCCAAGCTGGGCGATACCCAAACAGGGGATACGATCCACGACCAGGGAGTACCCCTCCGGCTGAATCCGCCAGTCTATCCCAACCCCCTCTATTCGGTGGCCGTCAGCCCCAAGACCAAGGCCGATGCAGCCAAGATGACTCCCACGCTGAGCCGGTTGAGTGAGCAGGACCCGACCCTCACTTGGCGCCAGGACCGGGGCACCCGCGAGACCATTCTCTCGGGTATGGGCGACACGCACATCAACGTTGCGACACGGCGCGCCGAGGAGACCTTTAGCCTGGGCCTGGATACGGCCATACCCCGGGTGCCTTATCGCGAAACCATCACCCGGGAGAGCCGGGCCCAATACCGCCACAAGAAGCAAACCGGCGGCGCAGGACAGTTTGCCGAGGTCCACATGCGCGTCGAACCGCTGGAACGGGACGCCGGCTACGAATTCGCCTGGGAAGTGGTGGGTATGAATGTCTCCAGAACCTTTGGCAGCTCCATCGACAAGGGGGTCAAAGCGGTGGTGGAGCAGGGCGTCATTGCCGGCTATCCAGTGGTCGATGTAAAGGCCGCCGTGTACGATGGCAAAGAGCATCCGGTGGACTCGAAGGACATCGCCTTCCAGGTCGCCGGGCGCGAGGTGTTCAAGCTGGCGGTCAAGGATGCCGGGCCGGTCCTGCTGGAACCGATCTACAAGTACACCATCACCGTGCCCGAGGAGTATATGGGGGACGTGCTGAGCGACCTCAACACCCGGCGGGCCCAGGTACTGGGCATGGGCCAGGTGGGGGACAATACCGTAGTCACGGCCACGGTGCCACTGGCCGAGATGCAGCGATACGTCAGCGACCTGCGGTCCATCACCCAGGGACGCGGCGTGTTTACGTTAGAGTTCGCCGACTATCAGCAGCTACCCAACCACCTCACCGATCAGGTCATTGCCGCCTCGCAGCGGGACTCTGAGGAGAACTAGGACCGCAGGTACCCAGTTGGCTGCTTCGACGGCCGCCTGACTCCCGGAGTCAGGCGGCCGTTTATCGTTGTGGGCCGCTCTGGACATTCTTTCCGAGTTGCGCTATACTCAGTATACTGCAACCGGGGTTCGTGATGGTACTTGGGCGCGCACAAGTGTGCTGAAGCATGCCCTGAGCGCCGCCAAAGGATGCGCACGATGAACGGAGTGGTTGCGGTCTACTGATATTCACTGTACCATGGCCAGAAGGTTGGGCATGGACGTTGACCACCAGATGTGGGAGGTAAAACGTGATCGACAAGAACTTTCCCGGCAAAGGTCGGGTGGCCGTGCTCCGCACGCAGCCTGAGACCGTACTGGATGATTATCACCGGCTGCTTGAGTTGGCCGACTATGAGGCGGCCCTGCCCAAGGACAAAGAGACGCTCCTCAAGATCAATATTTCCTGGCAGCAGTGGTACCCTGCCTGCTCGACGGCGCCGTGGCAGTTGGAGGGGGTGGTCCGAACCCTGCTGGAAGATGGCTATCGGGACCTGATCGCCGCTCATAACCGGACGGTGGTGGTGGATGCCTATGTGGGCGAGCGGAACAACAAGCACAAGCTGGTCACAGACAAGTATGGCCTGCGCAACGTGCACCTCTACGAGCCCGAGATCGAGTGGGTAACCTACGAACCCAAGGCGCCTATGCTGGTGCTGGACAAGGTTTATCCCGACGGGATCAAGATCCCCAGCATCTTTTTTGACAAGAACATCATCCAGTTCCCCACGGTCAAGACGCACGTCTTTACCACCATCACCGGGGCGATGAAGAATGCCTTTGGCGGGCTGCTCTCCGAGCGGCGCCACTGGACCCACGCCGTCATCCACGAGACGGTGGTGGACCTGCTGGCCATCCAGCAAGAGATCCACAGCGGGCTGTTTGCCGTGATGGATGGCACCTTTGTGGGCGATGGTCCCGGTCCGCGGGCCATGTGGGTCCAGGAAAAGGACTTGATCCTGGCCTCAGCCGACCAGGTGGCCATCGATGCTGTCTCTGCCTACCTCCAGGGTTTTGAGCCGATGGAGCTGGAGTTCATCCGTCTGGCACACGAGCGGGAGCTGGGCATTGGTGATATCAAGCAGATCGAGGTGCTGGGCGGCGTGGACCTGGATGAGGTGCGCTGGCATGCCCGTACGGGCGAGACCTTTGCCAGCCGGGGGCAAAAGATGATCTACCATGGGCCGCTCAAGCCCATGGAGAACCTGCTGCTGCGGACGCCCATTGTGCCCTGGTCCTTTGCGGCTTCGCGGGCCTACTATGATGGTTTCTGGTACCCCTTTGTCGGCAACAAGCGCGTGCAGGAGGCCCTCGACACCAAGTGGGGGCGACTGTTTGCCGAGTATGGCAATGTGCCAGCCGTTACCAAGCCCCTGTACGAGCCCCGGGTTGCCGCGGCCGGGGTGTTGGGCGCTGCTGCGTCGGCCATGGCCCTGTGGTGGCTGGCTGAGCAGGGGAAAAGAACGGGACTGACGTCTGTACACCGTGCGCATCGATCTGCACTGTCACACCCGCTATTCTCGCGACAGCCTGACCTCGCTCGACGCGCTCCTGGAGAGCATGGATAGACGAGGGCTGGACATGGTGGCGATCACGGATCACAATACGATGGCCGGAGCCTTGGACTTTTCTATGCGCGCCCCCCATCGATTTCTGGTGGGGGAGGAGATCAAGACGGCGCGAGGGGAACTGATCGCTCTGTTTCTTGAGGAGGAGATCCCTCCTGGCCTGTCCCTGGAGGAGACCATCTCACGGGTCCAGGCCCAGGGTGGGCTGGTGGGCGCGTCCCATCCGCTAGACCGGACGCGCAGCGCTGCCATAGGCCGCGAGATGCTGGAGCAGATTCACACGCAGTTGGACTTTGTGGAAACCTTTAACGCGCGGGTAACTAACGCCAGTGACAACGAACAGGTGCGGGATCTCGCGGCAGGCTGGGGTCTGCCAGGCTCGGCCGGCAGCGATGCGCACGCCCCGGCCGAGGTGGGCCGAGCCTACGTTGAGATGGCCCCCTTTGATGATCCCGCTGCTTTCCTGGATAATCTGGCCAAGGGTCAAATCGAGGGACGGTTGAGCAATCCGCTGGTCCATTTTTACTCTACGTACGCCAAGTGGCGAAAACGAGCGGGAGCGTACCAGAAATGAGCAGCGCGGTCCGGCGCTTTGTGAGAAACCTGGGCGCTTTTCTGCTGGCATTATTGCTAGGCATTGTCGTTTGGATCACGGCTACGCTGGCAACCGACCCCATCGTGCAGCAGCTATACTCGGGTGTTGGTGTGACCACCGTCAACCAGCCCAAAGACACGATCTTCTTTGAACCCATCGTCAAAGAAGTTGATGTCCTGGCCCGGGCGTCGCAGAGTATCCTCGCGGATCTGCGGCCCTCTGATTTTGAGGCGATCATGGATCTGTCTATCGTGGAGCCTGGAACGCCTGTAATGGTTCTGGTCGACGTGGGCACCAGCAGGGAATCGGTCCGGATCGAGGGCTTGAATCCTGCGGAGCAGACTGTCCATCTGGAAGCCGTTCGGACCATTACCCTGCCGGTTACCATCGATGTGGAAGGGGAAGCGGCTACGGGCTATCAGTCATCCGGGCCAGTGGTCAATCCTGCCCTGGCCACGGTCCATGGACCGGAGCCCTTTTTGGCGGAAGTAGCTTCTGTCTCCGGCTCGCTGGACGTGGATGGCGCCAGGGACGACGTCATCCAGGAGGTGAGGGTCAGGCCGCTGGATGTTAACAGCCGGCTGGTGCCGGGTGTGGAGTGGAATCCAGGCGAGGTCGAGGCGCGGGTGGGGGTACGAAAGCGGCTGGGCTTCAAGCCTGACGTTGAGGTTGTGCCTGACCTGCGCGGCGAGCCGGCACCAGGATATCGCCGGGGAAGCGTAGAGGTCGAGCCCTCGACCGTGACGCTGGCCGGTTTGCCTTCCGTCCTGGACGAGCTGCCCGGCTTCATTGAGACATCCCCCATCTCTGTCATCAGCGCGACGCAGGACCTCACGGTCCGCAGTCCGTTGACCGTGCCACAGAACGTCGTCGTCGTGGGTGTGGACTTTGTCACGGTTACGGTCGAGGTCCTGCCCATCCTGAGCAGCCGGGCCATGACGGCCACGGTCGAGATCCGGGGGGTGAACTCGGGCTGGATGGCCACCGCTTCGCCCAGCGTGGTGGATGTCATTCTCGAAGGACCTGATACGCTGCTGGCCGAGCTGACGTCGGAAGATATCCGCGTAATCGTCGACGTCGATGGGTTGGGCCTGGGTGTCCACCGGGTCGAGCCCGATGTCCTGGCCCCCGAAGATGTGACCGTGGTCAGCGTGATCCCGGAGACCATCGAGGTGGTTATTGCCCGCGAGCCAACTCCCACACCGTCGCTGACCGTGACGCCAACCCTCACGACCACGCCCTGAGGTTGGGGACCCTGCCCACCTATGGAAACAGCGCCTCGACTTGCAGGCGATTCAGATCGGCGTCCACCATCAGGGTCACCAACGCCTCAAAGTTGACAGATGGCTCCCAGCCCAGCCCCTCACGGGCCTTGGTGGGGTCGCTGACCAATAGGTCTACATCGGCAGGGCGCATGAAGCGTGGGTCATGGCTTCACATACTCTTGATAGTCAAGCCCCAGATGGCCAAAGGCCACCTGGCACAGCTCCCGGATGCTGTGGGTCTGGCCTGTGCCGACTACATAGTCGTCGGGCTGTTCCTGCTGGAGCATGAGCCACATCGCCTTCACATAGTCGCCGGCGTAGCCCCAGTCCCGCTTGGAGTCCAGGTTGCCCAGCCGCAGGTCGCGGGCCATACCCAGTTTGATGAGCGCTGCCCCATGCGCTACTTTGCGCGTGACGAACTCCAGGCCGCGGCGGGGGCTTTCGTGGTTAAAGAGGATGCCCGAGCAGGCAAAAAGGTCATAGCTCTCACGGTAGTTGATGGTGATCCAGTGCCCGTAGACCTTGGCCACACCATAGGGCGAGCGAGGGTAAAAGGGCGTGGACTCGTTCTGGGGAACCTCGCGGACCTTGCCAAACATCTCGCTGGAAGACGCCTGGTAGAAGCGGGTCTCGGGGCACACCTGGCGGATGGCCTCGAGTAAGCGCGTCACTCCCAGGGCGGTCACCTCGCCAGTGAAAACCGGCTGGCTCCAGGACGTGGGCACAAAGCTCTGGGCTGCCAGGTTATAGACCTCCTGGGGACGGTATTCCTGCAGGACGGAGATAAGGGATGCCTGGTCCAGCAGGTCGCCGGACACCAGCGTCAAACGCCTTTGGATGTGCTGGATGCGTTGAAAATTGACCGTGCTGGTGCGGCGTACCAGCCCCACCACTTTGTAGCCCTGTTCGAGCAGGAACTCGGCCAGATATGAGCCATCCTGGCCAGTAATACCCGTGATCAATGCTGTAGGCATGCAATCCCTCCATCAAACGATTTTTGGATTTTGTGAGGCTTGTGCGACATCCCTTTGGGACATGGCAATCCTGGGTGGGCAAGCCTGTCAGCCGTCGTCCTGCAACAGGCGGTTCAGGCCAGCTGCCACGGCCGGATCCTGGAAGATCAGGATGTTGCGCCGGACAAAGCTGCGGAGCAACTCTGTCCCCAGTTCGGTCAGGTGATAGTAGCGCCGCCGGGGACCGACGTCCGAAGGCTGCCAGGTACTCTCTACCAGGCCCGTGGCTTGGAATCGCCTGAGAGCCCGGTACAGGCTCTTTTCGTCGGCGGTGACGGTGCCCTGGCTGATGCCGGCCAGTTCCTGGCCCATCTCAAAGACATACATGGCGCGATCGTGCAGCATCAAGAGCAGCCAGAAGGTAAGCAAGCCCTTTTTGTACACGCTCTCCCATTGTTCAAGCAAAGGTTGCAGGGTTTCTTTGTCCATCGCCGGCCCTCTCGCAAGATCTCTTCTGGACTACTGGTCCATATACAGTATACTACTTAAGGTAGTATACCACGACTGACAGGGTTTGTCAAGTCGGGTGTCTGTCATGAACCGGACCGGTCCGCTCACTCAAGATCTCTTCGTGGGTAGCTGGGCTTCTTGCCTGTTGCAGAGTCGCCTGGGACCGGGGGCAGAGTCCAGTGCAGGCCTGCGGGAGGATTGTCCTGTTTTGGACTGGTTCTCTTTCCAGAAGGTTATCAGCTGCTGCTATCTTGCCTACCGATGCCTCGGTGTGCTATAATGCCCCACATATTTGCATCGAGCGAGGCACATGAGCGATACCCGACGACTGTTCCGCACCCTGGCAATCGCCAATTTTTTTCTTTATCTCGGTTTCAATGTCTGGCGAGCTGTCTTTAACAATTTCGCGGTGGAAGAGATCGGGGTCACAGCGGCCCAGATCGGCGTCATCCAGGCCATACGTGAGGTACCAGGGCTCCTGGGATTTACGCTGGGCTTCCTGGCTCTGGTGTTCTCCGAGATGCGGATCATGGGCATCAGCGTGCTGATCTTGGGTGTGGGCCTGGTTCTCAGCGGCATGTCCGACATGGTGAGCGTGCTCATCCTGGGAACCCTCCTGATGAGCATCGGCTTTCACTTGTTCTACCCCAGCAGCAACAGCCTGGTACTCATGGGCATGGGCAGGGACGAGGCGCCCAAGGCGCTGGGCCGCCTGCGCAGCATCTCTGCCTTTGCCGCCGTGGTCGGGACGCTGGTCGTCTGGATCTTTATCGATGGCATTGAGTTCGGGCCCATTGACATCCCCGCCTGGGGTTATCGCACCACGCTCATTGTCATCGGCGTGGTGGTCATGTTGGGCAGCCTGTTCACCCTGCGCGACAAGATCCAGAAGGGAACCCAGCGGGAGAAGCGCAAGGTCATCTTTCGCCGGCAGTATTGGCTCTACTACGCGCTGACCTTCATGATGGGCAGCCGCCGCCATATCTTTACGACTTTTGCGATTTTCATGCTGGTCCAGATCTATGGCATCAGCGTGCGTGAGACGGCGACGCTGTTCCTGATCAACAACCTGGTCAATATCTACGCTAGCGCCCAGTTGGGCAAGCTGGTCGTGCGATTCGGCGAGCGCAAGGTGCTGACCTTCAACTTTGTGGGGCTCATTGGTGTGTTCCTGGGCTATGCTTTCGTGCCCTACCTGCCGGTTCTATTTGCTCCTTTTTGTCCTGGACAACGTCTTTTTTGGGTTCAACCTGGCCATCGAGTCCTATTTCCAAAAGATCGCCTTTTCGCCGGACGAGATTACCAGCAACGTGAGCATGGCACAGACCATCAACCACGTCTCGGCCTTGATCGTCCCGGTGGTGGGCGGCATCCTGTGGGAGCAGGTCTCGCCCTCGGCCACTTTTCTGGCCGGCGTGGGGATCGCGGTGATCTCGTTGGTACTGGTGCAGTTCATCCGGACAGATCCGGCGCCGGTGGTGCCGGTGCCTGTAGGGGCTGACTGATGGTGCTCCATCGAATTGATGGCGGGGCATACCAGGCATCCTTGTTTAGAATCTCGTGACGAACTTCTGGGGGAGATAACCATGTCAAACGACCTCGACCAACTCTGTGTCAATACCATCCGTACCCTGTCTATGGACGGAGTGCAAAAGGCCAATTCGGGCCACCCCGGCCTGCCGATGGGCATGGCCGATGTGGCCTACGTGCTCTGGACCCAGTTTCTGAAGCACAATCCCGCTGATCCGGCCTGGCCGGATCGCGATCGCTTTGTGCTGTCGGCCGGGCACGGATCGATGCTGCTCTACAGCCTGCTCCACCTGACCGGCTACGACCTGCCGCTGGAGGAGCTCAAACAGTTCCGCCAGTGGGGGAGCATGACTCCCGGCCATCCCGAGTACGGCGATACGCCCGGCGTGGAGACGACCACCGGGCCGCTGGGCCAGGGCTTTGCTACCGGCGTGGGTATGGCTCTGGCCGAGCGATTGATGGCCGCCCGCATCAACCGGCCTGGCTTTGAGGTGGTGGATCATTACACCTATGCCATCGTCAGCGACGGCGACCTGATGGAGGGGATCTCTCACGAGGCTGCCTCCCTGGCCGGGCACCTGGGCCTGGGCAAGCTGATCTACCTGTACGACGACAACCAGATCACCATTGAGGGGAACGACCTCGCTGACCTACAGCGAGGACGTGCGGGGACGATTTGCGGCCTATGGCTGGCAGGTGCTGGCCGTGGACGGTCACGATCGGGCCGCCATCGCCGCCGCCGTGGAGATGGCCCAAGCGGATACGGAGCGGCCGTCGCTCATCATCTGCCGCACCCACATTGCTTATGGCAGCCCCAACAAGCAGGATACGTCCTCGGCCCACGGCGAGCCGCTGGGCGCCGGGGAGGTCCGGCTGACCAAAGAGGCGATGGGCTGGCCAGCGGAGGCCGAGTTCTATGTGCCCGAGGAGGTGCTGGCTCACTTTCGCGCCGCGCTGGAGCAGGGCGCCCGCGCCGAGGTGGAATGGGATGACCTGTTCGCCCGGTACGAGCAGACTTATCCCGATCTGGCAGCCGAGTGGAAGCGGCGTCTGGCAGGGGAATTGCCCGAGGGCTGGGAGGAGGCGCTGCCCAGTTTTGAGCCGCAGGGTGGTCCTCTGGCCACCCGCGCTGCCAGCGGCAAGATCATGGCCGCCCTGGCGCCTGTTCTGCCGGAGCTGGTGGGCGGCTCGGCGGACCTTCACCCCTCCACCAAGACCTATCTGAGCGACTATCCGGCTGTGGACAAGGGCAAATTTGACGCCCGCAATCTGCACTTTGGCATCCGCGAGCACGCCATGGGGGCGATTATGAATGGTATGGCCCTCCACGGGGCTTTCCGGCCCTATGGCAGCACATTCCTGGTCTTTTCGGACTATGTGCGGCCCAGCATGCGGCTGGCGGCATTGATGGGACAGCCGGTGATCTATGTCTTTACCCACGACAGCATATTCGTGGGCGAGGATGGCCCAACCCACCAACCGGTGGAGCACGTGGCCAGCCTGCGGGCCATCCCGGGACTGACTGTCATCCGCCCGGCCGATGCCAACGAGACGGCCGCTGCCTGGAAGACGACGGTGGAGCATGGAGATGGCCCGGTCGCGCTGATCTTGACCCGCCAAGGGCTGCCGATCCTGGCCGGGGCGGATGCAGCGGGCGTGGCGCGGGGCGGCTATGTGCTGGCCGATGCGCCTGTACCCCAGGTGATCCTGGTGGCCAGCGGCTCCGAGGTCCCGGTGGCCTTGGAGGCCAAAGAGCTTCTGGCCGGGGATGGCATCGCCGCCCGCGTGGTCTCTATGCCCAGTTGGGAGTTGTTCGAGGCCCAGTCGCAAGCATATAGGGACGAGGTCCTGCCGCCTGAGGTGACAGCGCGCGTGGCTGTGGAAGCGGGCGTGCCCATGGGCTGGGATCGTTACGTGGGGCCCCAGGGCGCGATCATTGCCATGCGGCGTTTTGGCGC
Organism: uncultured Chloroflexia bacterium; assembly: GCA_963783445.1. Lineage (GTDB taxonomy): Bacteria > Chloroflexota > Anaerolineae > JAAYZQ01 > JAAYZQ01 > CAWANP01. Next base: position 413,985 of record CAWANP010000009.1, read on the forward strand.
ATCGGCGCCGTACCAGCGGCTGGCCCAGGAATTTGGCTTTACCGCGGAGAATGTGGCTGCCCAGGCGAAGGCTTGCCTGTCGTAGTACGAATCGAGACTGGAGCATGCGGGGCAAGCTGAGAAGCTTGCCCCGTTTTTATTGATACAAACAACGAATTTGAGCAAGGAACGAATCTGTCTGGATTGGCACCGGTAGATATCCTGGGAAGTCGTTGTCATATCAAAGCTTTGCAGGTATTATTCCGGCATCGAGGGACTCGCGGCGGATGCTTCTCTCCACACCGCGACAGGGATAGGGATCGTACCAGTATCCTCCAGAGATCCGGAACGCCTGGATTTGGGTAAAAAGAAGGAGATCAGCGGCTCAGGGGCCGTTTCCTGGGCATTCCCGGGCGGCGGGGGTAGGCTTCCGGGGTGGGGCTCACCTTTTCAATGACGACCAGGGAACGATCCTCAGGCAGCCCGGCCAGTTCGACGGGCAGAACCCTCTGCAGTTCGCCCCCCAAAAGGCTAATAGAGTTTTCGGCTCGCCATGCCTCGGCCGAGCCCGCTTCGCCCTTTTGGGCCACTAACCAGCCACCCTGCCTGCAAAAGGGCAGCGCGTACTCGATGACCACCGGCAGATCGGCCACGGCGCGGGCCAAGGCCAGGTCATACTGCCCCCGGTGGGCCGGATCCCGGGCCAAATCCTCAGCCCGGGCCTTGATGGCCATACTTCGGTGCAGGTCCAGTGCCTGGATCAGGTGCTCCAGAAAGGCTATCTTCTTGCCGGTCGCTTCCAGGAGCGTCAGGCGGAGGCCCGGGCAGACGATCTTGAGGGGGATCCCCGGGAAACCGGCGCCGCTGCCCACGTCGATGGCGCGGGCCTCGGGCCGGCCGAGCGCCAGGCGGGTCTCTTTGGCCAGGAGACAGGATAGTGAATCCAGAAAATGGCGGATCTGTACCTGCTCATAGTCGGTGATGGCCGTCAGGTTGAATTTCTGGTTCCAGGCGACCAGTTCCTCATAGTAGAGCTGAAAGTTCGCCTGCTGTTCTGGTGTCAGGGACAGGCCCAGGGCCTCGGCTCCGTCAATTAGTCGTTGCATGGTCCGTGATCCCTCGGTTTCCCTCAGGACAGGTTTGTATTGCCTGTGCGCCTCAGATAGACAGAACCCTCCCGGTTGGTTGTTGCCGGGAGGGCTGTGAATACGGGCAAGGTCTCGCTAGCGGCTGATGTGCATGGGCATGACGACGCACAAATAGTCAGCGCCGCCGACCGGCCGCAGTACGCCAGGGCTGCTGGATGTGCTTGTCTCCAGGACGACTTCTGGCGTGCCAACGACCGACAGGGCATCGAGCATGTAGCGGGCATTGAAGGCGATTTCAATCTCTCCGCCCTCGACGCTGGCGTCCAGCTCGCTCACATTGTCGCCAAACTCGGCCGAGGTACCGGTCACAATCATCTGGCCTGGGGTCAGTTCGCTGCCGGGCACGATGCTGAGCCGGATGATGTTGGCTGCGTCCCGGGCAAAGAGGAAGGCTACTTTCACCGCCTTGTGCAGGTCCGCGGTGGCGATCAGGGTGCGGGTGCTGTGAGACTCGGGCACGATTTGCTTATAATCGGGAAAGTTGCCCTCGATAAGCTGTGAGACGAGATCGGTGCTGGACAGGTGAAAGAGGATCTGGTTTCTGGAAGGGGTGATGATGAGTTCGATGGGGTCTTCCTGGTCGGCGCTGACGCGGCCGAGTTCGGCCAGGGCGCGGGCCGGGATGATCACGGTCGAAGCCTCGTCCAGGTCGGCGCCGACGTCCGCCGAGGACACTGCCAGGCGAAAGCCGTCGGCGGCGGCCAGGGTGAGGCCTCCCTGGTGGAATTGGGCCAGAACCCCCGTGAGGATGGGGCGGCTCTCATCGGTGGCCGCTGCAACAACCACCTGCTCGATCATCCGCCGGAATGTATCCGCTTCCACGTAGAGATTGTTCCGACCCTCGATGGTATTGGCTGTGGGAACAGCGGGGAACTCGCCAGCCTCAATGCCCTTGATGTTGGCCTCGTAGCGGGCGCATTTTAGATTGAGCGTCTGGGTGCGCTCGGTGAGTTCCATGTCGATCTGGCCGGACGGCAGCGAGTTGACAAACTCGGTGAGCAGGCGGGCCGGTACTGTCGTGCGACCCTCCTCCTCTATGCGCGCGCCTACCCAGCAGCTGATGCCAATCTCCAGGTTGGTGGTGGCCAGCCTGAGGCGGCCCTCATCGGTCTCCAGCAGGATGTTGGACAAGACCGGCAGGGTCGAGCGGGTGGCAACAGCCCGGCCCACGGTAGCCAGCCCCTTTGCCAGGTTTTCTTGCAGGCAGCTGATCTTCATGGCGACCTCCTTCACAAGCGCTAGTAATTGGGGTAGCCCGTAGCACCACCACAACATCTGGGGGTTGGCACGGGACATACCGTAGTATACTACAAAACGTCCAGAACCCCAAACGGAGCGGGGGCCATAATAGGGTGTCCTTGATGGGGGAAAAGACCTCGAACACAGGGTTCTGGCGCCTGCGGGTTGAAGAACCTGGGGTCCAGTGGCGGTTCAGGCGGGCTCGGGCTCTTTGAAATTGTAGATGCCGTCCTCGATGGGCCAGCGGCGGTCGCAGCCGGGGCAGACCAGTGCCTCCGGGGATTCCAGCAGTCCGGTGGAAGCGCAGGCCGGGCAGCAGAACAGATCCTTGGCAGGCGCAGTATGGGTACCTTCTCCCTGGATGCACTGGAAGAAGACACTGGGTGTCAATTGCCACCAGGCGCCGGTCGGCTGGCACAGACCGTCCAGCCAGGCCAGGGTATGAGGCGGCACCAGGCGTTTGAGCAGGGGCAGGCGAAAGTGGGACACGGTCCTCTGACGTTTCACGTGAAACCCTGCCCCGCCCAGTTGCTCCTGCATCCAGGCCGGGTGGAAGTCAAAGTTCATCTCCACGAACTCGACGGGAGCGGGGTCGTAGGGGCTCCAATCCTGCCTGCCCAGTGCGTAGCGGGCCATGGCCTTCAGGTGCCGCTTGCTGGCAAACTCGAGGACGTAGCTGCCGCCGTCGACCAGAACCTGGGCCACCTCGGCCAGCAGGCTGGGCACATCGGCCACGTGGTGGATGACGCGGACCATCATGGCCGTGTCGATGGCGCCAGGAACGAAGGGCATGGCGTAAAAGTTGGCGGCCACGTAGAGGATGCGCCCGTCACGGCCCAGGCGTTCCTGGGCCTGGCGCAGCAGCGAGCGGGAATAGTCCAGCAGGATGACCTGGTCGTAGCCGTCGTAGAACTGGGACAGGCGTCCAAAACCGGCGCCGATGTCCAGCAGGCGGCGGCCGGTTGGAGGCAGCAGGTGCTCCAGGGCGATGCGTTCGGCCAGATCCTCGTACTCGCGGCCCTGGCCGTCCCAAAAGTCGGTCTTGTAGCTGCTGCCCTCATAGTCGCAAACGCGTGGCTCGTGGTCCATGACGTGGATAGTAGCACAGTTTTGAGCGGGCGTCAATCGGAGCGCCGTTCCGAGGTGAGTCGATGGTCGGAGGGCGACTCGCCAAAGGTTCTGTGCTCCACGCCGTAGGGATGGTGGCGCGCTTGGTTGTGGACCGTACTGGTCGGTTTGGGAGATGGTCATTTGTCCTTTGCGGCCAGGTGGGCTATAATGCGGGGCGCATAGGGATTGGAAAGAAAGGATCGGTCCCGACCGGCGGAGGAGATTGCCGTGTCGGGCACCGGCTTGAACTGACCATCACGAAAGGAATCAAATATGAATGTTCTTGTGACTGGAGCGGCGGGCTTTGTTGGCTCGCACCTGGTAGAGCGACTGCTGTCCCTGGGGCACTCGGTGTGGGGGTTGGACTGCCTGACCGACTATTACGCTCGCTCCCTGAAGAACCTCAACGTCCAGGCCATCACCAGGGCCGGTGCTTCCTTTCTACCCCTCGATCTGGCCAGCGATGACCTGAGCGCGGCACTCCGGGACGTGGACGTTGTATTCCATTCGGCCGCGCAACCGGGGTTGTCCGCCGCCTGCAGCTTTCAGACCTACGCAAGGAACAATATCACGGCCACCTACCGCCTACTGGAGGCAGCCAGCCAGGCGCCCTCGCTGCGGGGCTTTGTCAACCTCTCCACGTCGTCGGTCTATGGTACCTACGCCACGGGCGACGAAACGACGGAGACCAGGCCCACGTCCTACTATGGCGTGACCAAGCTCGCCGCCGAACAACTTGTGCTGTCGTACCAGCGCACGCGGGGCTTTCCTGCCTGTTCTCTGCGGCTCTTCTCTGTCTATGGTCCCCGGGAACGCCCAGAAAAGCTATATTCAAAGTTGATACGAGCAATTTACGAGGGCCGAGAGTTCCCGCTTTACGAGGGCAGCGAGCATCACCTGCGCAGCTATACCTATGTGGGGGACATTGTCGATGGTTTTGTCGCTGTCCTGGATAACTTGGATCGGTGCGCTGGCGAGATCTTGAACCTTGGTACCGACCGCACCATCACGACCGGGGAGGGCATCGCCATCGTGGAGGAGATCATGGGCAAAAAAGCCTGGATCGTGCAGGTACCCAAGCGGGAGGGTGACCAGCTTAGGACGGAGGCCAATATCGAGAAAGCCCGGGCGATCCTGGCTTATGATCCGGCGACGATGCCCAGAGAGGGCCTGGCGGCGCAGGTGGCGTGGTACAAAGAAGTGGCATCCGCGACCCAGGGCTAGAATTTGGTTCAATTGGCGAGGTTATGTAAATGTAAACGGCGATTCCTGTGTACCTTGTGCATGTAGCAGGGCTATTCTCCCTCGGGTAGCTTGTAGCAGTTTGCCTCGTCCGCGGCTGAATCAGCCTGATTTCTGTGCCCAACTCTGTAGCGGCAACCTGCGGGAGGATTACGGGCAGGTGCCTCAGGTGGCGTATCAATTTCGGTGGGAGTACCGCCAAGCTGACTTGTCATTCCCGCATGGTCCTAGCGGGCATCCACTCTGCAGCGGTGACGGTTGCTGGTGGCGTGGATTCCCGCCAAAAGCATGCGGGAATGACAGGATTGTTGCTGGATTTGGGCAGACCTTGCGTTACTCTGGTGGCAGGCGTGGACTGTGGTCCACGCGGAGCTGGAGGGGGGTTCGCTAGCTCCCTAGATCGACCAGGCCACGGCGCAGGGCGGTGACGACAGCGTGGGTCCGGTCGTTGGCCTGAAGCTTGGCGATGATGGTACTGACGTAATTTTTGACGGTACCCTCGGTCAGGTGCAGGCGGGCGCCGATCTCTTTGTTGGAAAGGCCCTCCACCAGAAGGTGCAGCACCTCTTCCTCGCGGGGGGTGAGGGCTTCGATGACACCATCCATTGCAGCCCCAGCCAACGGCTCCTGGGCCGGACGGCTCTCGGGCTGGGAGGCCGCTGGCTGAGAAGCCGCTGGCTGAGAAGCCAGGCGCTGAAACTCGCCCAATACCTTGCGCGCCACACCAGGATCGATCTGGGATTCGCCCCGCGTCACGCCCCGGATGGCCTCGACCAGCGTCTCGCCGCTGGTATCTTTGAGAAGATAACCCGCGGCTCCGGCCTTGATCCCCTCAAAGACCAGGTCATCGGTGTCGTAGGTGGTGAGGATGATCACGTGGGTGCCGGGCAGCTCGGCGCAGATCTGGCGCGTGGCCGGGATACCGCCCAGACGGGGCATCTTGACATCCATGAGTACCACGTCGGGCCGGAGTTCGCGGGCCAGGGCGATACCTTCGTGCCCATCGCCGGCCTGGCCTGCCACCTCGATCCCCTCTGCGTATCTAAGGATCGTGGCCAACCCCTGGCGCACGATCTGCTGGTCATCTACGAGTAGAACACGGATGGTACTCATGCTTCCATCAGTCCTCTGCCAGCCACCGTATCAATTGAGATCGTGGTAGGGATAGACGGCGGCTTCTTGCGCCGCTGCCCTGATGGCGGGATCCGACGAGTAGACGCCGCGCCGTTCGGGGGGAGCAGCGAGGCAATCCGCTCCATGATCTCGTCGCCGATCTCCTCCAGGCGCTGGCGGCGTTCAGGGCCGCGGTCCGGAGCGAGCAGGGGACCAAAAGGCTTGCCGATGCGTACAGTGACCCGGGCGCGGTGCCCCTGTCGCAGGCGCGGAAAGAGGCCGACCAGCCCGTCGAGACCCAGGGGCAGGATCTGGGCGCGCGTGCGGGCGGCCAGGTAGGCCGTCCCGGGCCGGGCAGGGCGCAGCACGGGAGCCCAGGAGCCTCCTTCGGGAAAGATGCCCAGAATCCCATTCTGGGCCAGTGTCGCCATCGAGGCGCGTATGGCCCGCCGTGAGGCTGCTCCCCGGCGGACGGTGTACACGTCCCAGACCTTGGGCAGCCAGGTGGTGACTGGCGGTGCGTCGATGAGGTGAAAACCGGCCAGGAATTCCATGGGCCAGGGCAGCGTACTGATGATGGCCACGGGGTCGGCAAAATGAAAGTGGTTGGCCACCACAATCAGGGGACCGGACCTGGGCAGGTTCTCCCGGCCCTGGACGTTAAAGTCGCTGAGTACAGAAAAGGCAAAGCGAGAGAGCTTGCGCAGGAGGTAGCGGACCGGGCGGCGGCGCGGGTAGGGAAAGGGTGATCGATTCTTAGAAGGTTTCTGGTCCACCACTATAGTATAACCGTGAATGCGCAAAGTGCCAAGCTAGGTGGGACTCGGATCGAGTCACGGGTTTGCCAGGGTGACGACTCTTTGCTATGATCTGGTGTAGGTGATGGATGTGTCTCGACAGTCTGGCTGGTCCTCATGGAGGAGAAGTGAATACAAAGGAGCTGATACAGGCAATCTCGGTCAAAGATGTTGATGTTGACAGATTCGTACAACTGGCCATTGAGGATGAGCGAGCTGACCCAAGCTGACCGGGGAAACCGGTTTTCAGAGATATATGATGACTGTTTTGAGCACATCAACGATGAAAAGCTCACGACGGGCCAATGTTGTGTTCAAAACAGTATCAAGATCACCAGGAGCAAGCCTCAGTTGAAGGAGCAGATCGCTAGCCTGCTGCTGGATCTGGATAATCGGTGTACCTATCCCCAAAGACAGAAAGAGTTGCTAAGGTATGATGTTCTAGAGGTACTTGACGACGTGTATGAAGGTGTCAGTGATAGGCAGAGCATAGATGAGTTTGTTCGGGCGTGCACCAGAAGTGTCAGTCCAAAGACGAGGCGCAAAGCTAAAGAACTTGTCAGCAAGTATGATCTATAAATAGGTCCGCCAGGAGAATCTCAGAAAGGATCGGAAGAGAATGTCGAACAAGGAGAATGCCAACACGGTACCAGAAGCGTCACCATCAACCTCGAATCGGGTTGGATTCTTTTCGGCTATTTTCACAACCATAATCACGATCGTGACCTTTGGTCTCGCGATGACCGCGATACCAATTTCTGGAGCGAATTGCCCTGGTGGCTGTGTGGCGTATCCATATCTGGATACCGCTTCGCAATATCCCAAGGATTTTCTGTGGATGTTTCCAGCCATGCTGCTGGTCCTGGCCTATGTGACGTTCATGGTGTCTATCCACTATTACGCTGATGGGCAAAAGAGGATATTCAGTCAAATCGGGTTGTCATTTGCGCTGATCGCGGCGGCAATCTTGCTGAGTGACTACTACCTTCAGCTATCTGTAGTGCCGGTGAGCCTGAGGAATGGGGAGACTGAAGGTCTGGCCATGCTCATTCAGTACAACCCACACGGGATATTCCTCGTGTTGGAAGAACTGGGATACCTGATGATGGCCCTTTCGTTCCTGTTCATGGCCGCCGCGCTTTCTAACAAGAGCCGTTTGGAATCCGCGATTCGGTGGGTTTTTGCGATCGGGTCTGTTCTCGTCATGATCTCTCTGCCCATTATCTCGATCAGCCATGGACTGGAGAGATTGGATCGGTTTGAAGTGGTCGCTATTTCGATCGATTGGCTCATCTTGATCATCAACGGGGTCCTCCTAAGTGTTGTATTTCGGAGGCAGAGTGCCTAGAAGGCAAAGTGCCGTGCACCTGTACTCTTGGACGGCCCAGCCAACCTGACCGGGCTTTTTTGGCAATGCGGCGAAGACGTGTTAAGATGCCGGCCGAGAGAGAGGAGACGGCCATCCCGCTGCTGTGACCAAAGGGTGTGCTCTCAGAATCTACCATGTCAAGGACTCGGACACGTACCAAGAGGACCCGAATGCTATGGATTGCCGGTGCGCTAGTCCTGGTGATGGTGATAGGCGTCTTTGCGGGCCTGAGGTTGTTGCTCCCGGGCGACAACGACTACCGCAAACTGGGTTGGTCAGAAGCCTTTGAACAGATGCACGGAAGGCTATTGCTAGCGTACCCCTTCACCGAGTGGAAGGCCATCGATTGGGACGCTCTCTATGCCCAAACCGCACCACGCATTGCTGAAGCGGAGTCCAGTGGTGACCTGGAAGCCTACTATATGGCCCTGCGGGAATACACCTATGCGATTCCCGACGGGCATGTCAGCCTGGCCGGTGAGGATTTTGGCCTGCGCAAAAGAGCCATTGGCGGCGGCTATGGCCTGGCCATCACCGGCCTGGATGATGGGCGCGTGATCGCGCATGTCGTGCTCGACGACGGCCCTGCTGCCCAGGCAGGGATGCTGTGGGGCGCAGAGATCCTGACCTGGAACGGCCGGCCCATCGCCGAGGCCGTGTCCCAGACGTCGACGCTCTGGGCAAAAACACCCCAGTCGACGCGCGAGGGCCGCCGGCTGGAACAGCTTCGCTACCTGGTGCGCGATCCGGTGGGCACAGAGGTCGCCATCACCTTTCAAAATGCCGGTGAAACCGCGCCGCAAAGGGCCAACCTCGTGGCCCAGGATGATCAGTTGGAGGCGCTGAAACGCACATTGCCACCAGAGCGGGAGCCTCTGGACGCGATCCTCCGCCCGCCTGTTCAGGCGGAGATCCTGCCCAGTGGCTATGGCTATGTCTCGATCAGTGGCTTTATGCCCACCCTGGGCGGCCTGCGCCCGGCCAGAATCATGGATCGCGCCATCGAGTCGTTTGTGGCCCAAGATGTGCCCGGCATCATCATCGATGTGCGCGGCAACCGGGGCGGGCTGGATGCCCTGGTCCCCCAGTTGGCTGGACATTTCTATGATGTGCCGGGTTTCTACGAATCCATCGCCTACTATGATGCTGCCAGCGGCCAATTCCAGATCAACCCCGACGACACGCTGACCATCGAACCCCGGCAACCTTACTACAGCGGCCCGGTTATGGTGCTGGTGGACAAGGATACGGCGAGCACGGCCGAAGGACTGCCGCTGACCATCCAACGCCTGCCGCAAGGGCAGGTGGTTGGGGTCCACGGGAGCAACGGCTCCTTTGCGATGGGGACCCCGGGACAGGACCTGTATCGCCTGCCAGAGGGGCTCGCGTTCAGCTTTTTGGCCGGCCGCTCGCTGGACGCGAACCAGGCCATTCAAGTTGATGGCAATGCGGAAGGTGTGGGCGGTGTCACGCCCGATCTACGCGTGCCTGTTACGGAAGAGACGGTGTACGCTATGTTCGTGGAAAAAAGGGATGTGGTCCTCGAGACTGCGATCGACGCGCTGGACGAGATGGATTAGAATGAGGGCAGCGCCGGTAACGTCGGAGTTGACCATCATTGAACGTACCGACAACCCACTGACGGTGACCTCGTTGGCCGGTCAACCGCGGGCCTGCGGCCTGGCCGAGGGCCAGTATGAGGCGTGTCTATAATAACGTGGGGCGCACGAATCAAAACACTGTGTGGAACAAAAACCAGAAAATGGAGGCGGAAATGCACCAACTTAGGAAAGCAGGAGAAGTGCTGGAAACGATCAAGAGCGAAGGAGTAACCTATCACCTAAAGGTTGCGGCCTGGGAAACAGGCGGGGTGTATGAAGTGTGGGAAATGGTCTTGGACAAGGGGTTAGAGGTCCCCTATCATGAACATCACGCCGCTTGTGAAACGTTCTACATAACGAGAGGATCAGTAGAAATCACGCTAGCGGGGAGCAAATTCGTGGCAAAAGCTGGAGATACGGTCCATGTGCCGCCCTACATGCCGCACGGGATGGTAATGCTGGAAGACACAACCTGGATGGCGTATTTCAACAACTACAGGTTCTACAATGTTATGCAAGAGCGGACTATGTTGAAAGAGCACAATCCTGCAGTGTTGGAGGATGAAGAGTTTTCACAGCATTTCGGGGAAAGGCATGATAGCCATAGAGTAAAGGCGCCGGTGGAAGTACTGCAGGAAACAGAGGCATAGGGACTCTCTGATGGAGCAAAGCCGTACGGTTAGAAGAGCCCAGGCAGTCTATTTCTCCCACGGTGGTGGTCCCTTGCCCATCCTGGGAGATGCCAGTCACCAAGAAATGGTGGAATTCATGACCCGGCTGCCAGCGCAACTAGCCAGGCCGGAGGCCATCGTCGTCATCAGCGCGCACTGGGAGGAAGGCACGGCCACCCTTTTGGGCGCACCCAATCCGCCCATGTTTTACGACTACTATGGCTTTCCCCAGGAAGCTTATGACATTGCCTACCCGGCGCCCGGACATCCCGCCCTGGCCGAGCGGATTGCCGGTCTGCTGGAGAAAAGCGACATCCCAGCACGCATCGATACCCGACGAGGCTTTGATCACGGCTCATTCATTCCGCTCAAACTGATGTACCCACGAGCGGATATCCCCGCCATTCAGCTCTCGCTGTTGCGCGGGCTGGACCCGGCGGCGCACATCGCTCTGGGCAAGGCCCTGCGTTCATTGCTGAGTGAGAACCTGCTGGTCATCGGCTCGGGCTTCTCATTTCACAACCTGGATGCGTTTTTCGGACAGGACCTGGGTGCGCCCGACCCGGCGAATGACGCCTTTCAGGACTGGCTCATCGAGACGTGCGCCGGGCCGCTGTCGCCCGGGGAGTGCGAAGGACGGTTGATCGAATGGGAGCGAGCGCCCTCCGCCCGTTACTGCCACCCCCGCGAGGAGCATCTGCTGCCCCTGCATGTGTGCTTCGGGTTGGCTGGCGGGCCGGCCGAAGTAGTCTTTGATGACCAGATCCTGGGCAAGCGCGGCGTGGCGTTTCTGTGGAGGTGAGTCTATCGCCTCCGAAACGATAAAGGCTGGCTGGTATTAGGCTACACTCCCTGCCAGGGCAATGGCGCCTAGCACCCCGGCGCGTCCTCCCAAGACCGGCGGCACGATATAGTCGTCGATGCCGTCCAGGATCTCGGGCGCTTGCACGTAGCCATTGAGCAATTCCTGAACCTCGGCCCGGATGAGTGGGAAGAGGTGCCGCTCCTGCATCACCCCGCCGCCCAGGATGATGCGCTGCGGCGAGAGGGTGCAGATCAGGTTCACCAGGCCCAGGGCCAGGTAATGGGCTTCCAGGGGCCAGGCCGGGTGGTCGGCGGGCAGGGTCTCCCCCCGTTGCCCCCACCTGGCCGCCAGCGCCGGGCCGGTGGCCAATCCCTCCAGGCAATCGCCGTGGAAAGGACAGACCCCCTCGAAAGGATCCACGTCCCGGTCATGGGGCAGGCGGATGTGTCCCATCTCGGGGTGCACTAGGCCGTGCATGAGCTTGCCGCCCACCATCCCTCCGCCGCCGATGCCGGTGCCGATGGTCAGGTAGATGAACGTGTCCAGTCCTTGGGCTGCGCCCCAGCGGTGCTCCCCCAGGGCCGCGCCGTTGACGTCGGTGTCAAAGCCCACCGGCAGATCCAGCGCCCGGCCTACTGCCCCGGCCAGATCGGTATTCGTCCAGCCCGGTTTGGGCGTGGAGGTGATGTGGCCGTAGGTGGGCGAGGCCGGGTTGAGATCGACCGGCCCAAAGGACGCAATCCCGATGGCTACCAGCCCTTCGGCTCCGTAGCACAGGCTTGGCCTGGAAGGGCGCCAGGAAATCAATAGCGCGGCCGATAGTCTCCTGGGGAGTTGTAGTGGGGAACTGGATGTCGGCCCGGATGTCATCCGGACTCGTACCCACAGCGCAGACGAACTTGGTGCCGCCCGCTTCGATCCCGCCGTAGAGTGATGGGGTCATGGGGAAAGACCAGCCTTTCAGGCCCGCTTGGTGGCTACATGCCCTGGGCCGGGTCGTAGTCGCAGACGCCGTCGTCGCGATGGGCCAGGTAGAATTCGATGGCCTGGCGCGTGGTGAAGGTTAGCGGCAGATCCAGGGCGGCTTCGGGATCGAGCCACAGGCCGCCGGTCAGTTCCTCTTCGTCAAGCTGGAGCTCGCCCGTCCAGCGGTCCACGACAAAGTCGAGGTAGATCAGGTGGTGGCTGCCATCCTTGTAGAGGGGTGGGCGGATGCGCTCGCCGACTCGCAGCAGCCGGTAGCGGGTGGGGGTCAGGCTGGTCTCTTCGCGCAGCTCGCGGACCAGGGCTTGGGCGATCGTCTCGCCGTACTCGACGTGGCCACCGGGGATGGCATAGTGGCCGGCGATCTTGCTAAAGAGGGCGACGAACACATGACCCTTGGGGTTCACCAAGAGGGCGCCGACGACCAGTTCAGGCTGGCGCATGGTGCTCACTCCACCCGCCGGTAATAGACCGCCACCTTGTAGCCAAACTCGATCTTGTCCTGCTCCAGGATATGGTCTTGGGCCCTTTCACCCCACAGGAACTCGAGCACGGCCAGTGCCTCGTCGACGGTACCAAAGCGCCAGACAGTATCCACGACCTGGCAGGCAAAGCCCTGGTCCTGGAACCAGGGGGCCATGTCTCGCACTCGGACTCCTGCGGCAGCCAGAACTCTGACAGCTCGTCACGGCCATAGTTCTGTACGACGACGATGTCGCCGCCGGGGCGGACGACGCGTTCTACCTCGCGCAGCCCGGCCTCGCTGCCCGGCCCGAAAAAGTAGGCCCAGGTGGCATAGGCCACGTCCACCGTGCCGTCCTCCAGGGGGATCGATTCGGCGCTGCCGGGCACGACCGTCACGTTGGTCTCGACGGCAGATTTGATGCGACCCCGGAGGATGGGCAGCGCCCTGGGATCGGGCTCCAGGGCGTAGACGTGGCCAGCCAGCCGGGCATAGACGATGGTCCGGTCGCCTACGCCGGCCCCAATATCCAGCAGTTTCCGGCCTTCCAGGGGCGCGGCCGCCTGCATGGCCGCCGGGACCCGCTCCTCCGGATCGATGGCCTGGGTCATCAGTTCAAATAGCTCGAGCTGTTCCGGTCCCCAGAAGGGAATGACCTCTTGTTCGTCCATCAGGGTAACCGCGCCAACAGATCGTCGATGCGATCCAGGACCAGGCAGTCGGCCTCTGGGAAGAGGCGCTCGGGGTCGAGCAACACGGGCGTCAGGCCCGCGCGCTGGGCGCCTACCACGTCGGCCCAGTAGTTGTCGCCGACATAGAATGCCTCATCCGCCCGGCTGCCGAGCCGCTTCAGAGCCACGTCAAAGATACCAGGCTCCGGCTTGCGGATCCCGACCTCGCCCGAGGCCAGGATCAGGTCGAAATAAGGCCACAAGTTTACCTTGTCCAGTACCTTGTGAAAGCCTTCCACGCTGTCGCGGTTGGTGATCAATCCCAGCCGGTAGCCCTGATTGCGGAGTTCGGTCAGGGTCTGGCAGCCGGCCTCCGGGCAGTAGTAGGTGAAAGACAGGTCGGCGGCGCGATCCATCATGGCAGCGGCGTGCCTGTCCAGCTCGCCATCGACGCCCACGGCTGCCAGCAGGTGCCGGTAAAAGTGGCTCCAGAACTGTTCGGGGGAGAAGCTTCTGAGCCGGATCGCAATCTCTGGATCGACGAAATACTGGTGACGCATCCGTCGGCCTTGATGCTCAGCCTTGGGAGTCAGAGGATGGCCGATCTCGTTGCAGTAGGCCCTGACGACGCCAAAGCTGTCGGGCTCGTGAAAGACCAGCGTGCCGTCGAAATCGAACAGGGCGGTGCGGATAGAGTTGTTCACGGATCGTCCTTTCAAACGTCCTCGCGGGCAAATGGGTTGTATTCTAGCACTGACGGTTGGGCGTGTCAAAATAGGATGACCTGACAAAGCCTCGTATTCGCTTCGTGCCGGACGAGTCCGGAATACGGTGAGGAGCGGACTGTGGTCGCGCGAGCGAGGGGAGAGGGTTGCGCGCGAGTAGGGCAAAAAACGGCCCAGCGACCTTGTTGGCCGCTGGGCCAGTTACAGCTGGCCGATCCTTAGCCTACAGATAGCCGTGTTCGATCAGCGCGCTCTTGATCTTGGTTGCTTCTTCGTCAGTGCAGGGTTTGAAGGGTGGGTAGGTCCACCGCTGGCAGATACCGAAAAGCTCCAGCACGACCTTCAGCTCCGCCGGATCCTCGGTGTTCTTCCAGGGTCCGAGCGAACCGATCAGCTTGTTCATGCGGAAAGCCTGGGCCTGGGCTTCTTTGATCTTGCCCTGCAGCCAGAGGTCAATGGCGGCGGTATAGCCCTTGGGGAAGCAACTGCCGGTGCTCATGGTCACGCACTCGATGCCGTAGGCCAGATAGCCCAGCAGATTGCCTCCGCCAGCGCCAAGAACCTGGAAATCCTCGGTGTTGATGGTTGCCAGCTTGCTGGCCAGGGCCATGTCATAGCCGCCCACCTTCATCCCGGCGATGTTGGGATGAACTGACAGTTCTTTGATGGCCTCGACGGTGAACTGCATCATGCGCATGGGGTTGCTATAGAGCCACAACGGCCGGGGCGCTCGCTCCGCGAGGTCGGTATAGTAGTCGATGACCTCCTGGGTATTGAGTTTGCGATCGATAGGCATGACGTGATAGCCGGTGATGGGTAGGTACGCGGTTTCCTCAAAGAAGCGGTAGACGTTGGGCAGGACCATAGAACCTGCGCCCATGAGCAGGCAGGTGCGGCCCGCCATATGTTCGGCCACAACCTTGGCCACCTCGACCCGGTGCTCGTAGGACATGTTGAACGCCTCGCCGGCAGAGCCCAGCGCCCAGAGGCCAGGCAGCGGCGTCTCATAGAGGTAGTCAAGTAATTTAACATAACCGTCGTGATCTGGACTGCCGCCCTCGTGCATGGGGCTGAGTAGTACGGGCATCATTCCCTGTAACATTGGATCTTGACTCCTTTCTCTTGGTAGACTGATATTTGCTCGTGCCGGACCACAGTCCGGCACATCGTACGATGTGCATTTGGTAGCCGTGCGTGGACTATGGTTCACGCAGGGCGGGTAGCGAGATGCGGCGCACCTGGCAACAAGGCGTGGACTGTGGTCCACGCAGAGCGGGTAGCGAGAGACGGCGCATCTGGCAACAGGGCGTGGACTGTGGTCCACGCAGAGCGGGCGACTACTGTTGTCGTGGTTGGTTCCTCCCTTCATGATCGCGCGATATCACGATCGTGCGATCTGGCGTGGGACCGAGATGTCTGTCTCCACGATCTTGTCCAACAGTTGCAGGCGCAGCGCATCCCGTAGTGTGCGACGCCCAGCATCGTCCCACAGGTTCTGCAGCTCGTGGGGATCGTCCGCGAGGTCGAACAGCTCGCCGTAGGGCTGGCCGGAGTAGGTGGTCAGCCGGTATCGGTCCGTGACCAACGTGCGCATCTTGAACCCCAAATAGTCCTCGTCCATCTCGACCAGGGCGCTTGTATGCGCAGAGGTATCCTGGTCCGCCAATACAGGCGCCAGGCTCCAGCCCGGCCAGGCAGGGGGCGCGCCGGGGGCTTCAGGGCGCAGTACTCCAGCACGCTGGGGTACTGCCCCTTGGGGAATGGGAACCCCGGCCATGTCAAGGATCGTAGGCGCCAGGTCCAGGAGGCTGACCACGCCCTCGTGCACTGAACCCGGCGCCGTGCGCCCCGGCCAACTCACCAGAAAGGGCACGCGGATCACACCATCGAAGTGATAGGGCCCCTTGCCCCACAAGCCATGATCTCCCAGCGCCTCGCCGTGATCGGCGACAAAGATGACCACGGTATCCTCGGCCAGGCCGCTAGTATGCAAAGCCTCCATGACGCGGCCGACCTGGTGGTCGAGCATTTCGATGAGTCCAAAGTAATGCGCCGCGCACTCGGCAGCGTAGGGCGCCGTGGCGCTCATGGGTTGGCCCTTGTTGCCGCTGGTGGTGATGGGTGTCTCGTACATCAGGCGGAAGTGAGGCGGCAGGTCATCGTATTCTCCCTTGCGGCCCAGGGGCGGCGGTACCTCGGCGGGATTGTAGGCGTAGCAGTAGGGTGCCGGAGGGGCAAAGGGCGAGTGCGGCTCCTGGATGCTGCACATCAGGCAGAAGGGGCGTGCTGGCTGCGAGGGATCCGCTGTGCTCTCCCGCCATTGGTGACCGGCCCGCTTCAAAAAGTCGATGGTGCGGTCGGCGATCCAGGTCATAGGGTGCAGTTCCTGGGGGAGCGCCCACTTGTAGGACTGGCGGTTAAAGAGTTCAAAGGCGGGGCTGGACTGTTCCAAGGGTACCTTGTCGTGGAAGAGATGCGCCTCGTTAGGGTATGTGCTGTCAAGCCAGTGTACATAGTGCCCATAGGAGCCGTGCCCATGGCCATTGACCATGTCGACGCTCTCCAGCCCATAGTAGGGCAGCGGCAGGTCCTGGATCCTGCCCGAAAGCCACATCTCTCCCCACTCGGGATAGTCTTTTGGATCGACGGTATCGATGGGGATACCGCTGGGCTTGGCTACGTGCAGGTGGATCTTGCCGCAGCAGTGGGTGTGGTAGCCGGCAGTGTGGAGCGCCTCGGTGAAGGTGGGGATCGCGGGATCGAGGGGGATGCCGTTCATGCGTACGCGATGGCCGCGCGGCGTCAGCCCGGTGAATAGGGTCGCGCGGGCTGGCATGCACAGGGGTTGTGAGGTATACATGCGCCCGAAGGTCATGCCGCTGGCGGCCAGGCGGTCCAGGTTTGGTGTGCGAACCAGGGGATGCCCGGCGTAGCCCAGGCAGCGGGGATGGAACTGGTCGACGATGAATATCAGAAAATTGGGGCGCCTGGTTCGGCGTCGCTCAGAATCACCCGCAACGCCTGTCCTGACCATGGTACCTTCCCCGTTACGATTCATCCCTTGGGCCTGACCTCCCGTTCAAAGCTCTGTAGCAACGGGTCTTCTGTTTCGACCATCCATGCCAGCAACCGGGTCTGAAGGCGCTCAACCACGTCCTGAGCGCCAGGGCTGTGGATCCGATTGCGCAGCTCGTGGGGATCCTCGCGCAGGTCATACAGCTCGTCCAGGTCTCCCTGATTCCAGACATACTTGTAGCGGCTGTTGGTTACGAGCCGCCAAGCGACGGCCTGGTGCCATTCGCCGTGGGGCTGCTGCTCTGAAAAGCGATAGGCGTCGCCCTGGAACTCCGCCCCATCCTGGAACGCAGGGGAAAGATCCCGACCCAGTATGTTCTGTGGCACTGACTCGCCCACGACAGACATGATGGTGGGCATGATGTCGACGAGCGACACAACCGCCTGGCTCCGCAGCCCGGCCCTGATGCGGGGCGGATAACGCATGATCAGCGGTACGCGGATCGCCTCTTCGTAGGGCATCATTTTTTGCCATAGGCCCTGATTGCCCAGGAACTCGCCGTGGTCCGTGGTAAAGACAATCAGGGTATCGTCTAGGATCCCCTGCTCCTCTACAGCCTGCAGCAAGCGCCCAATCTGGTCGTCGATCATGGTCACAAAGCCCCAGTAGACCGCTACGCTCTTTTTCCAGGCATCCCAACTGTCCCCGTGGTCCAGCCAGATCTGGTGGAAGTAGCTGGTGGTATTGGCCAGGGGCTTGCCGGGCAGTGGGCGTCCTCCCTGGGGAAAGTTGGGCGGCTCAGGGATGGCCTCCGGGTCGTACATGCTATAGTAGGGCTCGGGGATTTTGAAGGGCGGGTGGGGACCCTGGTAGGAAAGAACCATGAAGAAGGGGCGATCTGCCGGGCGCGTAGCCAGATAGTCCAGGGAAAAGTCGGTCAGCCACGCCTCGTGGGTTGTGGAAGGGTCGAGGGGCATCACCTTGGTGTGGGGTCTGGTCATGTGAGGTGAGCGGTGGGTGCGCAGATCCCGGTCATTGAGGATCATGGCCTCCATCTGGTCGTTCTCCCGGCACCAGGCCTCAAAATCCTTGTAGGCCAGGCTGTTGCCAATGGCGCGGTCAAACCAGGCCGACACTACGTCGCCCTCAATATCCAGATGCCACTTGCCCACATAGTCCAGGTGATAGCCACGCTCTCTGAGAGCATTGGAGACGACCGGCTCTACGTCCAGCCGGCTACCGTTGTCCATCATGCCGGTCTGATGGGGATAGAGACCTGTGAATAGGGCCGCCCGGGCCGGCCCGCAGAGAGGGCTCGGGGTCAGGGCACGGTCAAAAGAAATGCCCTCGCGGGCCAGACGGTCCATGTTGGGCGTGCGGCAGGGGGTTCTGCCCATGAAGCCCAGGGTATCTACTCGCTGTTGATCGGTCAGGATCAAGAGGATATTGGGGTCTCTTGGCATAGAGAAGAATCTCTTTCTGTCAGGGGATCGACACACCGGCCTGCTCCAGAAAGGCCTCGACCACCGCGGCAGCATTCTCGGTGGGAGTCTCAGGCTGGAGCGGCTTGGCCGGGGTCAGAATGTAACCCCCGCCACGGCCCATTTCGTGACAGAGGCGCGCTATCTCGGACCGGATCTCATCCGGCGTGCCAAAGGGGATGGTGGACTGGGAGCCCAGTCCACCCCAGAAGGTGATCTGGTCCCCAAAATCCTTCTTGAGCTGGTAGGGATCCATGCCTGCAGGCTCAGGCTGGACGCTCTGCAGCACGTCGAGCCCAGTCTCAATGATGTCGGGCAGAATCTCCCGTACGCTACCGCAACAGTGGCTGAGGGCATATTTGCCGGCCTCGTGCGCGCGGGCATACATCCGGGCATAGTAGGGCTTGAGCAGCCGGCGCCAGCGCTCTGGTCCTAGCAACACGCCCTGCTGGTAGCCCCAGTCATCACCGAACATGATGCCATCCACGGGGAACTCTAGCAGGCGTTCCACGATGGCCATGTGGTGCTCGGCCAGCCGGTCGATCATCTCCAGGTAAAAGTCCTCGTTGGCGGCAGCATCCATGAGGGATTCATTAAAGCCACGCAGCGACCAGGGGCGCTCGAATAGGCCCATGCCATAGCCCACGACGTTGAAGTGATCCGGGTGCTGCGCAAAGCTGCGCAGCGTTTCCCTCTTCCAGTCCATCTCAAAAAGTTCGTCGACGTCAGGAAACTGGTAGCCTTTCAACGATGGCGACTTGAGCGCGGGCTCCTCCAGGTGGTAGGGCCGGCGGTCCACGCGCCAGACGGCTCCGTAGGGGTCGGTGAAGTAGCGCTCGCCCGTAGAGTGCACGTCCAGTACGTCTGCCAGGCCCATCCGGCGGTTGATGTCGTTGTCGATGAGGTCGCGCCAGGCGGGACCGCCATAGTAGGCGTCCAGGCGTTCGGCTACGTCCCCCTCAAAACCGAGGACGTAGGGCACGCGATCGGTCTCCTGGTGGTGTATCTGGGCGGTTACGCGCTCTCTGGGTGTCAGGCTCATGTGCGTTCCTTTCTTGAATTCAGTCTCAGAACTAGCCTCCCGCAGGCTGCAATAGCCTCAGGTTTTAAACAAGGCAGCGATGCATCCAATGGACTGGCCATGATGTTTGTACCAAGCCTGCGGGAGGCCGCATAAAAGCTACCCCCAGCGGAAACCGGCGACCTCTGCCGCACGGTCCTGCCAGTCTGGATCCAGGGTCAGGGTGTCGAGGTGCATCTGGCCGTCCGCCTGTTTCACAGTGATGCTTTTGAGCCATTCCCGGTCGTTTCGCTCCGGGAAATCGAGGCGGTAGTGGGAGCCGCGGGTCTCCTGGCGCATGAACGCCACGCGGGCGATCATCTCAGTCACGGTTAGCATGTTGTCCAGTTCCAGGGCCTCGACCAGATCGCGGGGCGAGTCGACGCGCAGATCGGTAGAAAACGATTCCCGGATCTGCTCTGCTTCTGCGAGGACGCGCCCCAGTCCCTCTTTGCTCCGGCCCCAGAGTAGATCCTGCCAATTTCGCGCCTGCAGCGCCCGTCTGAGCGCTCCCGGTGACTGTTTGCCCCGGCTCCCTTTGAGTGCGTCGATCTCGGCCGTTGCGGCCCGTACCCGGTCCTCGTCCACGCTGGGCGGTGCCCCTCTGCGCGCGCTGTCTCCGGCGTGGCGGCCGGCCCTGGCCCCAAAGACCTGGGTCGCGGCCAGCATATGTCCTCCCCGCCGGTCGGCGCCATGGGGTCCGGTCAGGCATTCCCCCACGGCGTAGAGGCCCGGCACCGTGGTCTGGGCGTTCTCGTCTACCCGGAAGCCGCCGTTGGAGCAATGATGACAGACGCTGATCTCGATCAGCTGTTCGTCGGAAAAGATGCCGCGGTAGTGGTACCAGGCCGCCATGTTTGGGTCCAGTAGGTGCTCAAAACCCCGGTGGTCGAGCCACACGCCGTCGTGGGGTGTGCCCCGGCCGGCGATTACCTCCCCCATGATGGCCACTTCCAGAAAGCGGGAGTAGGGGTCTCGAGTGGAGGCCGGGTCGTGCATGGAATGCTGCGCCAGGACCTGCTCGGGTGTCGCGCCGGGCGGGCAGTAGCCGGCCAGGAATTCCTGCCCCTGGGCGTTCAAGAACCTGGGCGCGCGATCCCAAGCCCAGAGATAGAGGGTATTGCGGGTGGGATAGACGATGCCCACAAAGACCTGTTTGAACTCGATGTTCATTAGTTCGGCGCCGGCCCGATAGCCCATGGCGTAGCCGTCGCCGGTCACACCGGGTGGATTCAGACTATGCCTGAATAGCTGGGCATCACCACCCGTGGCCAGGATCACGGCCCGAACTGAGATGACGACAGTCTCGCCGCTCACCTCGTCGATGCCAACCGCCCCGGTGCAAGCGCCGTCGCAGACCAGGAGGTCGGTGATCATCAGGCGATCTCTGATCTGTACGCCCCTGCTACGCGCCTGGCCGGCCAGGCCGCCCACCAGGGGAACTCCGTGGGCCCGGACGCCCCGTCCAAAGCCCCGGTTCAGGTGGATGTTGAGGGCTGCCAGCTCAGCAAAGTTCCGCGTCGAGTCCTCAATGAGTACCTGAACCAGCTCAGGGTCAGCCAGGCCCAGCCCGAGCTGGATGGTGTGGGCGTAGGACTGGTCAGGTGGGGGGAAAATGTCTTCTTTGTGCCCATAGAGCACGCCGCCACCCTGGCATAGGCCATTGGCGCTGGCCCCGGCTCCCCGCAGGCCCACGGCGCCAAAGTAACCCTTGACTGCCAACAGGACACGGGCGCCGGACAGCCGGGCCTCCAAAGCCGCGCGCAAGCCTGCAGCGCCAGCGCCCACGACCAGAACGTCGGTCTGTATCAGCATTTCGGCCATATCTTAACCGCTCCCCGGATGACACCGCGGAGACACGGAGAACGCGGAGAATTAGGTTGTTTTGAATCGAAATTCTCAGCGTCCTCTGTGTCTCTGTGGTTCATCAATTCTTTTTTCAGCATGATCCTGGGTGCTGATTCAGGGATCTACTGCATGCTGGCGCCAGCGCGGGAGCGTCGCGGGTCGATGGCGTCCTGGAGTCCATCGGCAAAGTAGTTCATGCCGACCACCATGAAGGTGATGGCCAGCCCGGGAAAGATGCCATAGGTGGGGGCGCGGTGCAGGTAGCTCTGGGCGGATTGGATCATGTTGCCCCAGGATGGGTCGGGCGGCTGGCTCCCCAGACCAAGATAGCTCAGGGAGGCTTCGACCAGGATGGCCGCCGGCGCGGCGATGGCCATGGCCACCATGAGCGGAGCAATGCAGTTGGGAAAAATGGTCTTGCGCATAATCCTGGAATCTCCGCTGCCGATGGCCCGAGAGGCTACCACGTAATCCTGGCTCTTGACCGATAGGGTGGTGGCGCGAACCAGGCGGGCAAAGGTGGGCATGCCGATGATGGCCACGGCGAGCATGGTGTTCATCTGGCCGGGTCCGAGGATGGTCACGATGCCGATGGCCAAAAAGATGGCGGGAAAGGCCAAAAAAGTGTCCCAGATACGCATGATGACCGTATCAAACCAGCCGCCCATGTATCCGGCCAGCAAGCCGGTGATCACGCCCACCAGCGCGGCCAAGGCCACGGCCAGCAAGCCGGCCTGGAGGGAGACCCGCGAGCCGGCGACAATGCGGCTAAAGATGTCGCGCCCCAATTCATCGGTGCCGAACCAATAGGTCGTGGACGGGGGTTCCAGTTGGACTTTGACATTGATGAGAATGGGGTCATGTGGTGTCAAGTAGGGGCCGAAAATTGCCATGAAGACCAGCAGCCCAAGGATCGCCATACCTACGGCCCCCTTGGGGCTCCTGAGCATCCGCCGAAATACGCCGTAGGTTTGGTTCTGGGCAAGGCGCTCGCGGAATGTCTCCTCCCCTGCTGGAGTTGGAGCGCGTTCAAATTCTGCCACTGCCGGCCCCGCATCCTTGAGTTCCGTACCGCTGGAATCGGCCTCCACCGAACTGGTAGCGCGGTCCCGAAAGCGGGATCGGGGTCCCTAGGTTCCTCAATCGTTCGGGTCATGACTCGGCCCTCTCGAAGCGGACGCGGGGGTCGATGACGCCATAGAGGAGATCGACGACCACGTTGGTCAGCAGAAAGATCAGGACGACCAACATCAATGTGCCCTGTACCACCGGATAGTCCCGGTTTTGAATGGAAAAAACCACCAGCCGTCCGATGCCGGAATAGGCGAAAACCGCCTCGGTGAT
The DNA here is from genome assembly GCA_963783445.1 of uncultured Chloroflexia bacterium. Classification (GTDB taxonomy): domain Bacteria; phylum Chloroflexota; class Anaerolineae; order JAAYZQ01; family JAAYZQ01; genus CAWANP01. The sequence goes on from CAWANP010000009.1 coordinate 436,651, forward strand.
CACGGCCCCACCCAGGAGGCGCCCGAACTGGATGCCGATGATGGTCACCACTGGGATCCAGGCATTCCGAAGGGCATGACGGATGACCACAAAGCGCTCGGCCAGCCCCTTGGCGTGGGCGGTGCGCACATAGTCTTCGCCCAGGACGTCGATGAGAGAGGTCCTCATGTACCGGGAAAAGACGGCGGTGTTTGAAATGGCGATGGCGGTCACGGGCATGATCAGGTATTTCAGGTTGGAGACAAAGCCCGCGTCCGGGTCACCGACGCCCGACGGCGGCAGCAGATGCAGGTTCACGCTAAAGACCAGGATGAGCATGATGCCCAGCCAAAAGCTGGGGATGGCCAGGCCCAAGGCGTTAAAACCGGTGATGACCGTGTCCGCCGCCTTATCGCGGCGCAGCGCGGCGATGATGCCCATGGATAGGCCAAACAGCAAAGAAACGGCCAGCGCTGTGAGGGCCAGCTTGAGCGTGTTGCCAAAGGCCATGCGGATCAACTCTGTGACCGGCAGGCTGGTAACCTGTGATTTTCCCAGGTTCAGCCTGAGCACATCAGCAACCCAGATGAGGTAGCGGACCGGAAGGGGCCTGTCCAGGCCAAGGCGGTGGCGCTCGATGGCAAGCTGCTCGTCGGTGGCCTCGCTGCCCAGCATCATGGCCGCCGGATCGCCGGGGGCGAGCTGGATGATCAGAAAGATCAGGATGGACGCCAGAACGAGCGTAGGAATGAGCTGTAACAGTCTGCGGATCAGGTATCTTTGCATAGACGTGCTCTACCTTGAACACTGCTTGTACAGGTCATCAACGGGAGCGGTTTGCCTGCCCCGATCAGGCGGGGAAGGCGAACCGCTCCGTCCTGGTACGGGACCTGTCCTGTGCGCCGGAACACCGGCGCACAGGAGATGGCTGGCTCGATCTTGCGATGCACACCAGCCGGTCCCAGTCACGCTTACTCCTCGATGGAGGTCTCGACCAGCATGATGTTGCCCAGCAGGTCGATCTCGAGATCTTTGACCTTCGTGTTCCAGACCCAGGTGCGCGGGTAGGTCATGACATTGATGGTGGGCAGGTCATCCAGCAGCATCTGGTTGATCTCCCAGTAGATTTCCTGGCGCTTTGCCTCGTCTGGCTCGACCTCGCCGGCGGCGACCAGTGCCTCCAGCTCCGGGTTGTCGTGTCCGTAGCGGTTGAACTCGGGGTCACCGCGATAGTTGCTCTGGGTGCCCATAAAGACGGCGGGGTCGCGCGTGGACCGGCCGCTGACCCAGGGGTGGATGCCAAAGCCGAGGAGATCAGAATCGCCGCCGATCTCGTAGAACCGGGCATTCTCAACCTCGTTGACGTTCATGGTGACGCCGATCTTGGCCAGGTCTTGCTGCCAGATCAGGGAAAAGATCTTCATCTCCGGCCAGCGCGGCGTGGGATGGAAGTCGATCACCAGGTCCTCGACGCCAGCCTCCTCCAGCAGGGCCGCCGCCTTGTCCAGGTCGAACTCGTGGCCCATGACCAGATCCTCCTTGTAGGCCAGGGAGGCCGGGTTCCAGAAGACCGAGCTGACCGGTTCGGCGTAGCCAAAGGACGCGGCTTCGGCCATCGTGCGGCGGTCCATGGAGTAGGAGAGGGCCTGGCGCACGCGCGGGTCGTCGAAGGGGGCTTGATCAGTGTTGACGACGATGTTGAGCACGCTGCCCGAGTTGCTGCTGACCTCGACCTCATAGTTGGGGTCTTCTTCATAGCGTTCCAGCTCGGACATGGGTATGCCCATGGCGGCATCTATCGCGCCCGACTCCAGGTTGAGGCCCAGGGTCTCGGTCTTTTCCAGCCGCTGGAAGTTCCACTTGTCGAGATAGGGCAGTCCCTCCAGATAGTAGTCTTCATTCTTTACGTAGGTCGACTGCTGGTTGGGTACCCACTCGGTCAGCTTGAGCGGGCCCGTGCCGACAGCCAAGGACTCCATCATGCCCGGGTCAGCCTTGTCGTCGATCCGGACCAGGAAGAAATAGTCGAGGATGTCGGTCATGAAGGGTATTGGCTGCTCAGCCTGGATCTCGACGGTATACTCGTCCACTGCGACGATGTCGCTGACGGGTTTGAAGAGGCCGATCATCTTTTGGATAGCCCCGTCCTCAGCCAGGTCCGGGTCCTTGGTATAGTTGTACATATCCACGATGCTCTGGGCGTTGACGGGCTGGCCGTCGTGCCACATGACGTTTTCCTTCAGCTTGATGGTGAAGGTCGTTAGGTCGTCAGACGGCTCGTACGACTCGGCGACATCCAGGTGTACCTTTCCCTCGCCATCCTTCCAGAGCAGGCGGCTAAAGACCTGGTTGTACATGCCCATGTTCACGGCGGACATGCGCCAGGGGCTCCAGTGGTTAAAGGTACCTGTCTCGGCATAGTTGAGTGTCCCGCCAGCCTTGGCCTCATCGGCAGGTTCGGCCGTGACCACGACCTCGACTACCTCGGTGACAATCTTCTCAACCTCTACCTCTTTCTCGACGATCACTGTCTCCTTGACCGTCTTTTCCACTTCGACGGTCTCGATGATGGTCTCCGGTGTCGACGCGCAGGCGGTGAGCACTAGCGTGCCAATCATGGCGAGAAACAGCAGCATTCGTACGGTTTTCACTTTTCTTCCTCCTTTGACATAATTGTGCGGCAGTACAAGCTTGTTCGCAGACGTTGGATTACAGGTTCTCTGTCGGTCACCTCCTTTCTTTGTGACAGCCCCTGTGGCAGCTAGGGTAGCCCAGCGGATGGCTGGTTGCTGCGTACCCGTTGGCCTCGCGCACGCAAGATCAGGGATTGCCCCTGTGCTGAACTGACGCCCGGATTGCGCTGGTGGTTGAACTGATCTGACTGCTCTCTATTCCGGGCAGAGCGCAGCATTTCAAACATGACTTCTTGTGTGGCGTTGACGTGGGCAGCCAGACCGGCCTTGATAGCGCCGAGGTCATGGCGGATGTAGGCGTCGAGCATTTCTTGGTGGAACCGCTGGGTTTCCCCGATCAGGTCCGGGTAGTGGGGGGCGGTTGTGACGGCCAACGTGAGCAGCGAGCCACTGAGCAGATCCCAGCTCTGGGCCAGCCTTCGATGCCCGGAAACCTGCAGGGGGAGGCGGTGGAACTCGATGTCCAACTCCCCGGAGTCCTCCCACCTGGATTCGAGACGCAGCTCAACCATGTGATCGATGCACCATTGCATCCTCGCCAGGTGTTCTGGCTGCAAATGGCCGCAGGTTAGCTCGGCAGCATAGTTCTCCAGGACCTGCCGCAGGCCGAAAATCTCTCGTACGTCATCCTCTGTGATGCCGCGCACGAAGGCGCCACGACGGGGCTCGCGCAGGACAAGGTGTTCCTGTTCGAGGTAAATCAGTGCTTCGCGTATAGGACCGCGGCTGACCCCGTAGAGGTCGGCGAGTTCGGATTCGACAAGTTTGGTGCCAGGAGGGAAACTACCGCGGAAGATCTGAAGGCGCAGGGATTTGAGGACATGTTCCCACAGCTTGGGTTGGTTGGCAGAATCGATGTCGGTGATGTACACTACTGCCCGTCCCATCCTTGTGAAAAGCTGTTCCCTCGACGGTCCAGCGCGCCCCGGTTCTCCGACCACCCCAAGGCTGGGGCAGTGGATCTTGACACAACCTCATCCATGTGGTAAACTGTTAACCAAGAAACCGTTTACATCTTAACATGCTTTGACGTGTTTGTCAAGTCCCAAAATCTGGCGTCCTGGGGCTGGACCGTCCCGAGACCGCCCAAATCTGAGCCAGATTCAGGCCAGGTTCTTGCCTAGAACTCGGTGCTGGCACAAATCTGCCGAGTGTGCATTCGAGCTTGCGGTGGTACTGAGAAACCCTGTCTGGTCAAACTGTCAGCAAGAAGCGAAAGGAGATCTCGATGGATCATCGGAAACCCCATCCGGAATTCTATGACATGGCCTTTATCACAGAAGAGTTCAACGGCATGCCCTACCGCTACCTGGGCAGATCCGGCCTGCGAGTGTCAAACGTGGGCCTGGGCACGTGGAAGATCGGCTATCCGGAGACCGGCGACGGCGCCCGGGTAGACGAAAAGACTGCGCTGCAGATCCTGGACCGGGCGGTGGATCTGGGCGTCACTTTTTGGGATACGGCCAACCGCTACAATGCTTCCTCGGGAAACTCGGAGCGGGTTATCGGTACCTGGATGCAGCAGAACCCGGACCAGCGGAGGAACGTGGTACTGGCCACCAAGGTTTTCGGTCTCATGGATGGCCGCACGCCCAACCATTGCCGCCTGTCCAGGGGCAGCATCCTGGATTCGGTCTATGCCAGCCTGGAACGGTTGCAGGTGGACTATGTCGATCTGCTCTACTTCCACGCCTTTGATCCCATCACCCCTGTCGAAGAGAGCCTGTCTGCCGTGGAGGACCTGGTCCGCCGCGACTTGGTGCGCCACTTTGCGGTGTCCAACTATACTCCAGAACAGCTCTCGGTTTACCAGGCCGTGGAGGAGAAGGCCAGCATCCGCTGCCGGGTGGTGGCCGTCCAGAACCAGTTTGACATCCTCCAGGGCGAGGTCTATATGCCTGCGGATGTCCTGGCCTACGCTGCCCGCACGGGGATCTCGTTCGTCGCCTGGAGCCCGCTGGCCAGGGGGCTGCTTACCGAGCGATACCTGGACCTGGCGGCGGTGGGTCCCGGTGACCGTCTCTATGACGAGGGCGCGCTGGAGGGGCTGGCTACCGAGGAAACGCTGGCCAAGTTGCACCAGCTTGCTGCCCTGGCCGGCGGGTGGGGGTGCGAACTGAGCCAATTGGCCATCGCCTACATGCTGACCCTGCCGGGCATGGGCCCAGTGATCGCCTCCGCATCATCCGTAGAGCAGCTAGCGTCCAACGCCGGAGCGGGCAAGATGGTGCTGGCGGACGAGCAGATACTCCAGGTGAAAGCGGTGCTGGGGGATCCGGGCGCGCCGGAGTGAGTATCTCCTGGGGGATCCTGGGGGCGGGCGCCATCGCTGACCGGCAGATGGCGCCCGCCATAGATCTGGTGCACGATCAACGCCTGGTTGCTGTCATGCGGCGCGATGGCGCAATGGCCCGCGCCTTTGCGGCCAAGCATGGTGCTGCCAGGGCCTATGACACCGTCGAGGCCCTGCTGGCTGACGATCAGGTCAATGCCGTCTACGTGGCCACGCTGCCTGATACCCACGCCGAGTATACCATCCTCGCCGCCGAGCAGGGAAAACACGTGCTGTGCGAGAAACCGATGGCGCTGGACGTCTTACAGGCGCAGCGGATGATCGACGCTTGCCAGGCCAACGGCGTGCAACTGATGGTCTGCTACTATCAACGCTTTAATGCCCGCCACCAACAGATCAAGTGCCTGCTCGATGCTGGTGCCGTGGGTCAAGTAACGGCCGCGCGGGTCAGTTTCACCAGCTACTACCCCCCAGAGCCAGGTTCCTGGCACCACGACCCGCGGATCAGCGGCGGCGGCCCGCTGATGGATCTGGCTCCCCACTGCGTGGACCTGTTGCGCTATCTCTGCGGCTCGATCACTGAGGTCAGCGCCATGGTCGATACCCTGGCCTCTACATCGGCTGTCGAGGACACGGCCACGTTGTTGCTGCGATTGGAGAATGGCGCACAAGCGGTTATCACCACCCACTGGAGCACGGCGAACTATGACCCAGAGCGCCTGAATTGTATCGAGATCGATGGCACCCAGGGTACCATCCTGGCCGCGCCTATCCAGGCCAAGGATTCGGCCGGATCCCTGCGGCTCATCACTGCCGAAGGGAGCCAGGACTTCCTGGTCGCACCGGGCGGCCCGCGTCCCCACGTTGTCCTGCTGGAGGCCCTGGGGCAGGCCCTGAACAGCGGTCAATCCACCCCCGTGCCGGGCCAGGAGGGGTTGGCCGGCCTGGCCGTGATCCAGGCCGCCTACCAGTCGGCCCGGCGGGGCACAGTGGTGCGGTTGGGCTGAGTTCGATGCGCTCGGTCTTTTATTGGGAGTCCGCGGGCCTGTCCCTGACAAAAGCCAACCCCTACGGGGGACTGCTGGCCCGGGCCATGGCCGAGCTGGGCGTTGAAGTGATAGCCGGATACGGCCGGGACCTCGATGAAGACTGGCTCCTGGAGAACCGGGGGCAGATCGATGTGCTCCACCTCAACTGGCCACACATCCTATATGACGCGCCGGATCTGGAACGCCGCCTCTCCCGCTGCGCGGCCCTGATCGGCCATCTCGGCCTGGCCCGTTCCCTGGGTTACAGGATCGTGTGGACGGTCCACAATCTCTATCCCCACGACCGGACCCACTTTGAGCTGGACCGGCTGGCGCGGCTGGCCATCAGCTCCCTGGCCACGGCATTGATCGTCCATTGCCAGCGGGCGCGCACCCTGGTACGACGGCACTTTTACCGTACAGAAGGCGTCTTTACCATCCCTCACGGTCACTTTGTCGATGCCTATCCCAATACGCTGTCCAGTGCAGAGGCCCGCCAGCGCCTTGGGATCGCCCAGGACAGCTTTGTCTACCTCTTTTTTGGCAACCTGCGTCCCTACAAGGGGGTCGAGGATCTCCTGGATGCCTTCTGTGGGCTGAAGGGCCAGGACCTGCGGCTTGTCCTGGCGGTGAAGGATCGCGACGCGTACAGCACATCGTTGATCGAGCGGGCCAGGCAGCTCGATCCGCGGATCCTCGTTTACACCGCTCACTTTTTTCCCAACGAGGATTTCCAGGTCTATTTGAACGCGGCGGATGTCGCCGTCCTGCCATTTCTGGAGGTCCTGACCTCTGGGTCGGCTATTACGGCCCTATCCTTTGGCCGGCCGGTGATTGCGCCGGCCAGAGGCTGCCTGTCCGAACTCTTGGACAATCGTATGGGTATCGTCTACGATCCCAGCCAGGCGGGCGCGCTGGGGCAGGCCATGCAGACCATCCGGGAGCGCGACGTGGCGGCCTGTGGTCGGGCCGCGTACCATCGTGCCAAATCGCTGTCCTGGGATGCCATTGCCCGGCTGACGCTGGAAGCCTATCGCTACCAGGGCGCCAGCGCACCGGTCACGGCCGCGAATCTAGAGTATGACGATGCTGATCCCTGAGGCCCGGTGGGCGGCTATTCGCCGCCGCTCTCACCTGCCAACCTTTGCGGCGGTCATCCAGCGGCTGCAAGATACAGTCGCGGAATTCGAGACGCGGCCGGTTGCCGTGCCGGAAAAGCCCGGTGGTTACTATCACGACTATTTCTGCCCGGAGCATGGCGTCCAGCTTGTCTTTGACCCGGCAGCGAAAGCCGAGCACTGCTGTCCGGTCGATGGTGCGCGGTACCAGGGCGAGCGCTACGACGCTGCCTGGCGCTGGTTCGCCAACGAACGACTATCCCAGGCTGCCCTGAACGCTGCGTTGCTTTGGCGGTTGGATGAGGGAAATCGATCCCATCTGTTCAGGGTCACCAAAATCCTCATGGGCTATGCTGCCCGGTATGGGCTCTATCGAAGCGACTTGCAGGGGCGTCCAAACCCAGGCATCGCCACCTATACCACGCTCGACGAGTCTGTCTGGCTGCTGCCCCTCGTCCGGGCCTTTGACATGGTCCGCGGGGCCCTACCTGACGGCAAGGCCCGGGACATAACCAACCGGCTGTTCGCCCCGGCCGCCGAGCATCTGGTCCGGCATCATTACCGGGGCATCCACAATTTCGCCTGCTGGCACAACGCGGCCATTGGCACAGTAGGACTGGTTCTCGGGCGTGAGGATCTGGTCGACCTGGCCATCCACGGCGAGTATGGCTTTGAGGCACAGGCCCGCGAGGGGGTTCTGGCCGACGGCCTGTGGTATGAGGGTTCATTCAGCTACCACTTTTACGCGCTAGCGGCCATGGCAGCGCAGGCTCAGGCTGCCTGCTACATGCCCGGCTTTGACCTGCACAAGCATCCAGTGCTACAAGCCATGCTGCGGGCACCCCTCGCGTGCGCCTACCCGGATGGCTCTTTGCCAGCGACCAACGACTGCTGGTACTTTACCAGCCTGGTGGCGGATTGCTGCCACGGGGTGCCGCCGGCCTCGGCCTTTTATGAGTTGGGTTGGGCCTGGTACGGCGATCCACGCTTCGCCCAGATACTCCACCTCGCCTACGAGCAAGGGCCGCGCGACAGCGTGGAGGCGCTGCTCTTTGGCCGGGAGACGATCCCCCAGGTTGAACCAGCGCCTCAACCCAGCACCCACTTACCTTATTCGGGTTATGTCATCTTGCACCTATCTGCGACCGCACCTTTTGAGGGACAGCAGCACATCCTGCTGAAATACGGCCCCCACGGCGGCAGGCATGGCCACCCCGACAAGCTGGGCCTGAGCCTTTTTGCCCATGGACGCCGCTGGTCGTCCGACCTGGGCACGCCGGGCTATGGTTTGGAGTTGTTCGAGACCTGGTACCGCCAGACAATCAGTCACAATACAGTGACGATCGACGGTCTCTCGCAGCCGGCGGTCCGGGGACAGGCCTGTGCCTTCCGCGGTGAGGGGGAATTCCAGGTGGCAGACGCGGCCGTGGCCTGGAATTTGGGGGCCTACGCCGGAGTCACGATGCGGCGGGCCATCCTGGCCCGTCCCGACTACTTTTTGGACCTGTTCCTGGTGCAGGCTGACCGGAGACGGCGCATGGATTGGATCTACCGGAGCAGGGGTACGTGTAACTTGGATCTGGCCCTTGCTGCCAACGGGACCCTGGACGCCGAAGGTGAGGGCTACCAGCACGTAACCGAAGCACGGCGGGCGGTGGTCGAAGGTGACTTTGCCGTCAACTGGCAGTTGGGGGAAGCGGGACTGATTCTCTTTGCGGCTGGTGCGTCTGGCTCTGAGATCATCCTTGGTTCGGCGCCTGGCAATCCTGCCACGGAAAGACAATCGCTGCTGATCGGTCGTCGTCACACCGCGGCCACGGCCTATTTTTCGGTCTTTCATCCCTATCAAGGACAGCCTTGTGTGACCTCGGTACATTGGATCGGCCACGACCTGCTGGGGGCGGGATGGACAGGCTGTATCATCGAGACATGCGATGCCCGGGAGTTGTGGCTGATCCGCCTGAGCCCTGATGTAGAACCGGTATTCGAGACAGATCTGGGGGGCGTGGCTGCCCGGTTCGAGTACACCCTTGACTGGCCAATGGGGTCCTCGACACCCTTTCCCTTCGAGGAGGTATGAGCAGTGAGATCACGAATTTGGCTAACACACCGGCTTCTTCCCGACGTGATGGCCCGGTTGGAAGCAGATGCCGACGTCATCGTGAGCGCGGATGGAGAGGGTCTAGATCCCGTGGACGCGGCCATCGTAGGCGTCAAGATCACCTTCGATGGGCCGTGTCTGGACCGTCTGGGACCCCGCCTGAAGGTCGTCGCCCGGACTGGAATGGGCCTGGACAACATCGTCGTGCCCGCTGCTACGGAACGCGGCATCCTGGTGACCAATACGCCCGACGCGCCCACCGAATCGACGGCGGAACACGCGGTTGCCCTCTTGCTGTCGCTGTCCAAGCGGGTGGTGGTTGGAGACCGGAGCCTGCGGGGGGCAAGTGTCGTGCCCGCGGACCTCATGGGCACCGAGCTGCGTGGTAGGGTGCTGGGTGTCGTCGGCCTGGGGCGCATCGGCCGCCGGGTGGCCGAGATCTGCGGCAAGGGGCTCGGGATGCGGGTCGCCGCCTACGATCCCTACGTGGAAGCTGGCGTGGCGAACTCGCTGGGCGTGGAGATGATTGGCAGTCTGGAGGCGCTGCTATCCCAGGCGGACGTCGTGACATTGCATACGTCTCTGACGCCGGAGACACAGCACCTCATCGGTGAACAGGAACTGCGTTGGATGAAGCCTGGCGCTTACTTGATCAACGTAAGCCGGGGTGGGGTGGTCGATGAGGGTGCCCTGGTGCAGGTCCTGCAAGAGGGACACCTGGCGGGGGCCGGCCTCGATGTGTTTGCTTCGGAACCGCCTGCGCCGGACAATCCGCTGCTGAACCTGCCTGGCGTGCCCATCGTGGCCACGCCCCACATGGGATCCCGCACACGGCGCGGCGTCAGGGCCATGCACGAAGGCGCCGCGGACCAGGTACTTCAGATCCTGCGTGGGGAACGGCCTGACTTCCTGGTGAACCCCGAGGTCTGGCCGGGGCGGATGACGCCGGGGGTGTCATAGAGGTACGGGTATAGCTTGAGTCGGTGGACTGGTAGTGGGGCTCGGTCAGGAGATCTTCGCCCATCGAGGAGACCGGGTCTGAGAACAAACCGTCGCTCACCTTGTGGGTGGGCGACGACAGGGAGGAAAGGACAAGATGACCTACAACGCTTATGAATTACCCAAGATTGTACTGCGTGGCAGCCCGTTTGAGATCGGAAAGCAGTTTGGCGAACTGACGCGGGTGCGGGTGCTGTTCCACCTGTCCAACCAGAAGGCGTCCATGGCCGGGTTGCGTCCTGAAAACCCGATGTGGTGGCGTGAGGAGGTGACCAAGTATCTGCCAGCCTACGAGGAACTGGCCCCGTACTTTGTGGAGGAGATGCGGGGGCTGGCCCAGGGGGCGGGCGTGACCTTCGAGGACGCGCTCCTTTTGAATGTACGGGACGAGGTCCTGACCTCACTCAAACCCCGGCCGGCAGATGCCTGCACTTCCTTTGGCTGCAGCGGCGCTGTGACGCTGGGTGGCCAGCCGATCCTGGGCCAGACAAAGGACACGGCGGTGGTCTCGAGGGATCTCTTTGTGGTGACGGCCGCGTACCAGAAGGGGCGGCCCGATCTGTTGCAGATGCCTTATGCGGGGGAGTTTGGTGTGTTCGGTCTTAGCAGTAGCGGCATGGCCATCTTTGGCAACTCGCTCTATGTGAAGGGCAGGCCAGCGGGGGGACTGCCACTGTCCCTGTTCCGGCGCCTGGTCCTGGAAGCGGACAGCGTCGACGAGGTGATCGCCCTGGTGGAGGAGCGCGGCATCGCTGCGGTGGGCAGCCTGACGGTCGGGGACCGGACAGGGCGGGTGGTGGCCATCGAGAACACGGATCACGGGCACGCCGTCGTCGAGGCTGTGGACGGGGTGCTGGCCCACGCCAACCACATCAACGACCCTGCTTTGGCCGAGTTCGAGGACTATGAGGAGCCGGAGCGGAGCACATCGGTCCACCGGCAGCGGCGCCTAGCTGAGCAGCTTGAGGCGGAGCGGGGCCGGCTCACCGCCCCGCAGGCCATGCGCTGCCTGATGGACCACGAAGGCTTACCCCGACAGCATCTGCCGCCATGCCACGCCGGGACGAGATTTCCAGACGACGGCGGCGGTCGTCGCCGAGCCTACGCTGGGCCGGCTGCACGCTGTGCGGGGCTTGCCCTGCCAGGGCTGGGCGGTCACCTATACGCTGTGAACCCGTGCTCCAGACCTGGCTGCCCCTTGCCCAGGCGCCTGAACAAGGCTTCGACATGAGCTCGGCCGAACGTTCAGGAGTCCCAGTCAGAGAGGATTCCAGGTCCCTGTCAACTAGCCCTTGTTCAGGCTGGCGTGGAGGTTGTGGCTCAGGTTCTTGGCATCATCCAAGGTCTCGCTCTGGGTCCAGAGAAGGATGCCGCGGCGTCCGAAAAAATCGACCAGGTCAAGGCTGTATTGCAGCAAGTCAGGTGGATTGCCTTCGGCAAAGTCCCAGGAGTAGTATCTGAGGCACAGAGCGGTCTGGTCCCGGGTGATCTCTTGAACTTTGCCCCAATCGTTCTGCGGCGCGACGAGATCGATGCCCCACAGGCCTGGCGTCTCCAACATGCCAGGCAGTACGTGCACAATGTCGCCGCAGGAGTGCAGCACGGTGCCGCCAAAGGCGTCCGAGATGCGAGCGTTGTAGGGCAGGCCAAACTCGCGGTAGGTGCGGGGGGACATGACGGCCGCGGTGTCGTCGCTGATGCGGATGCCCAGGTCGGGGGGCAGGTACCAGGGCTCGTGGGACAGGGAAAAGAGCCGCTCGATCCGTCGCAGTTGCTGCTGTACAAACTGGATCGTCGCCTCCGTTACCTTTTCCAGCAGGACGTGGACCTCCCTGGGATAAAGCAGCGTGGCCGCGATGAAGGCGCTGTACTCCCAGATCAGCGAAGCGGTCACCAGCGGGGACGGCACATTGACCAGTCGCAAGGGCAGGTCGCTGTGGGCCTGGAGATAGTCGATGCGCTCCAGAGCCATGGCGTTCATGCCCGAGGTCGCCGGATCGGGCATCTCTAGCGCGTACACGTCCTGAGGATCGCCGTCAATGATGGGCTTGATCCAGGGGTCGGCGGTGGGATCGGTGACCCACTCACAGCCAAAGGCGGCGGCCACGACGCCGATGCCCAAGTTGGGCTTGAGGTTGGGGATAAAATAGTCGTCCAGTTCAGCCAGCTCGCGAAAGTGCTGCTCCTGCCAGGCCAGGTCAGTGGCTACATCGTCGAGGAATCGGGTGGTGGCATGGTGGGACTGGCCGACCTCGATCATGAAGGGGACCTGATCGCTATCCTCCCGCAGCCACGCGCTGCGGACAGCTTTTCGTTTTTGCGCTTCGGTCAAGGACATGGCTCTCTCCTGCACGAACCGAACTGGGGATCTGTACCCGGCGTTTTCCAAGATAGGCAGCCATAGAGGCGGCTATGGAAAGCCGCCCTACTGGTTAGAGAGCCCAGTCAGCGCCAGCTCTTGCCATGAGGTCGCGGATGTCGACCGCTTTGCCGGTCTTGCCGGATTGGACCGCGCCGAGCACCACGGCCAGGGCGCTGAGCGCTTCCCTGGCGCCCACTTCGGCCTGCCCACCAGTGCGAACCGCGCGCGAAAAATCGACGAGCGCTTCCTGGATCATCTCAATGGGGTCGGCGAAGGAGGCCGGCGGCACTGCCCAATCTTCCGGCTGGCCTTCCAGAGGCTGCCCGTCGAAGCTCAATCCCCTGTAGCGATCATATACACCCACGGCCGCATCGCCATAGATGCGGATCCAGGCCGCTCCGGCCGAGGCATAGCCCGATCCCAGGTAGCCCAGCATGCCGTTCTCGAACTCTAGCAGCGTGACCGTCGTGTCGTCGATGGGGGCGGCCAGGAAGCGGTGCTTCTGCCAGCCCTGAACCCGAACGATGGGGCCCAGCCAGTATTGCAGCGTGTCAATGTGATGGATGCCGATCTGGATGAGCGGCCCGCCCGGGCACTCGCTCCGCTCCCAGCGCCATTCGCTGGGCTCGATACCGACGCCGGTGCTGGAGGAGATGTTGGCATCGACCATCAGCAGCCGGCCCAGGGCGCCTCTTTCCAGCATTTCTTTCATTCGACGTTGCGGACGCTCCCAGCGGCACAGGTGATCGGTGCCCAGCACCAGGCCCGCCTGATCGACAGCCTTGACCACCTCGACGCCCTCTTTCACCGTCGCCGTGATGGGCTTGTCCACAAAGATATGCTTGCCCTGCTCAACGGCCAGCAGGATCTGCTCGTGGTGGACGCGGTTCGGGGTGATGAGGGCGACCGCTTCGATGTCCTCGCGCTCCAGCATGGCCCGGTAGCCGGGCAGCGGTTGGTAGCCGTACCTGGCGGCAAATGCCTGGCGGGTCGCCTCGGTGCGGGCAAAACAGTGGGTGATCTCTACTCCGGGTGTGGCGGCTGCGGCTTCAGCCACCCGCTCCCCCCAGTAGCCCAGCCCAACCAGGCCGAGCCGGACAGGATTCTGCTCGAGATCCATCATGTCAGGTCCTCCTCTTGTGCCGATATAGACCTCGGAGGTTGTGAGCCTTCGGCTCGTTGCAACCTCCGAGATCTGCAATCGTATTAGCGTACTATCCCGGCCAGAACTGCGTCAAACTGCTCCAGTGCCCAGTCTATGTCCTCAGTGGTGTGGGCGCCGCTGATGCCTGAATGGCCAATGGCATGGCCGATGGTCTGAAAGTAAATGCCCTGCTGGAAGCAGCCTCGCACAAACTGGTGCATCATCTCGGTATCCAGTTCGACCGCCTCCTGGTAGTTGTGTACCGGTTCATCGATGCCAAAATAGATGCCAAATCGCGCGCCCAGACCCTGCACGCGCCCGGGTAGACCATGTTTGGCAAAGAGTTGGTTCAAGCCTTCGTAGAGACGGTCGGTCAGGGCGCGAATGTGCGGATAGAAACCGGGTTGCCCGAGTTCCCCCAGGGTGGCCAGCGCGGCCAGCACCCCAAACTGATGGCCGCTGTAGGTTCCGCTCTGAGATACGTCCCCCAGGGGGGCCAGTTCGTCCATGATCCCGGTCTTGCCGGCCAGGATGGCGATGGGTACGCCGTTGGCGACCGCTTTAGCCAGTGTGCAGAGGTCGGGCGTGATGCCATAGTAGCCCTGCATGCAGTCCAGGCCCGTGCGAAAGCCGGATAGGATCTCGTCAAAGATCAGCACGATGCCCTGCCGGGCTGTCACCTCGCGTACGTGGGCCAGAAAATCGGGATCGGCGGGGATACAGCCCGAGTTGTAACAGACCGGTTCCATGATGACGGCCGCGATATCACTCCCCTCCCGATCGATGGCCTGGTCAAAGGCGGCTGCGTCATTCCAGGGCACGATGGTGACAAAATCGCCAAACTCCTCCGGTACACCCGCCGTGAGGGGAGTCCCTTTGCTGGCTCTGATCTCGTCCGTGAGGGCCTGGCGGGGGCCATAGTAGATCAGCTCGTGCATGCCGTGAAAGTGACCCTCGAACTTGAGGATCTTGGGGCGCTGGGTATACCCCCGCGCCAGGCGGAGGGCGACGAGCGTAACCTCTGTTCCGGAGGGCAGGTATCGAACCCGCTCCGCGCAAGGGATAACCTCGCAGATCTGTTGGGCCAGCCGGGCTGTGTATTCGGTCTCGCAGCCACAGATCAGGCCCATGTCCAGTACCTTTTCGACGGCCTGGCGAAGGGCGGGATGGTTGTGGCCCAGGATCGTGGCCCCGTGGGATAGGTTGAAATCCAGGTAGCGGTGTCCGTCGATGCCCCACAAGTAGGCGCCGTCTCCCCGCTCAAAGTAGGCAGGCTGGCCCAGGCTGCCGTTGAACCGGCCGGCCGCACCGACGCCGCCTACCAAAAAGCCCTGGGCGAATTCGTAGAGCGGGGCGTTTTCTGTGAATGTGGTGTCTTGCATGGTTTGCCTCATCTGCCATCTACAGACCTCACGGTTGCCTACTACTCCTTGGGCAGAATAGGGTCCTCGCGAGTGATTACCTCCAGCAGGGCGGCTCGACCAGACCCAACCTGCTGAATGCATCGCTTCAGGGCGGGTTGAATCGCCTCAGGCCGTTCGACGCGCTCCGCATATCCCCCCAGAGCTTCCGCTACCTGACTGTAGCGGTTGCCCGGCATAAAGCGGAGTCGGTAGCGTTCGGACGAGACGGGGAGCAAATGATCATAGCCCCCTAACCTCCCGTTGTTAAGGACCACAGTCAACACAGGTATTTGGTTGCGCACAGCTGTCTCGAAATCCATCCCTACCATGCCAAAAGCTGCGTCACCCATCACATTGACGGAGAGCCAGTCTGGCCGAGCGAGCTTTGCTCCCATCGCCAGCCCCAGGCCGGTGCCCAGTTGGGTCGACTTGCCCCAGCCCAGGTACGTTCTGGGGGCGATGGCTTCATAGAAAGGCAGCATCTGGTCTCGGGGATTGCCTGCATCGTGGGTCACCACTGTCGACCGCCGGTCGACCGCGCGCATTAGCTCCCAGATGACCCGATAGGGGTTGATGGGCACCTCATCGGAGGTCAGGCGTGGCATCCAGGCCCGCATAAATTGATCACGTACCGCCCGGACCTCGCGGATCACCCCATCCTCCCCTCGCCGGCCGTTGGGCCCGGTCTGCGCCCGTTCGATCATTTGTTGGAGGACGGCCTGGGCGTCGCCAATCACGCCGATTGAGATCGAGTAATCCTTGCTAAGGTCGCGCTCGTCGATGGTGATCTGCCCCATCACCTTTCCGGGAGGGATGGGAGTAACAAAGTTCGAGCGGGTGAAGCTGGTGCCAATCCCCAGCACGAAATCCGCCTTGTCCAGAAAGTGGGTCACCGTACGGGGATGGGAGTTGCCGCCAGCCCCCAGTGCCAGCGCGTGGTCTTCGGGGAAAGCGCTCTTGCCATTCATCGTGGTCATCACCGGAAGCTGAAGCAACTCGGCCAAGCCTCGCAACTCTTCCCACGCCTGCGCAAAGTGAATGCCCTGCCCGGCTACGATCACTGGGCTCTGCGCCTTTAGCAATGCCTCGACGACCTCATTGACCTGCGCGGGGTCTCCTAGCGGAGCAGAACGCTTCGGTGGCATATATTCAAAGCGGTCATCGGCCAATTCCTCGGCAAGTACGTCTCGAGGCACCTCTAGCACAACCGGCCCAGGACAGCCGTTGCGCAACAGCGTGAAGGCCCTCTGCAGCATCTGTGGGATCCGTTCGACCAGGTTGATCTGGTCGGTCCACTTGGTGATGGGTTGGAAGCTGGGCAGCACGCGGAAATTGGGCGGGACCCCCTGGGACGGTCGGGCATAGGCGCCGGGAAGCAAGAGGATGGGGCTGCTGTCCGAGTATGCCTGGGCCACAGCGCCAAAGGCATTCTCGATGCCCGGGCCGTCTTGCACCAGGCAGACCCCGATGCGCCGGCCGTTGTTCAGCCGTGAGTAGCCATCGGCGATGTTGATCGCCACCCGTTCGGTGCGGGCCATGATGGGCCGGATGCTCTGCCCTGCACAGGCGTCGATGATCTCATTATGAGGAAAACAGGTTACGAACTCGACGGCTTCTTGCTTCAGAACCCGAGCGATCGCGTGTGACCCTTGCATGCCACATCCTCCTTGGAGTGCAGAGTTAAAAATGAAGGCCCAAAACAGCTTGTTTCAGAAAGATGCTGCTGAGCTGTGAGGTCATCCGTAAACAACCGGCTCAGGGATCCATTCAAAGTTCTCGAAAGGGTAGAGCGGCCGGGGCCTGCGTCGAAAAGGCAGTGAGGTCAGGTCAGGGCTGGTGACTCCGGGCCCACCTACGAACAAGATACGGCGGGCGATGGGCGCGTAGCTGGCCTTGAAGGTGGAGTTGGACTTGGTGAGCACGATCCAGGCCTGCGCGGGCTCCAGGCCAACGGCCTGGTAGAAATCGGCTGAGTGGGTCCAGGTCCTTTCGCTGGTGATGACGACCTTTAACCGGTCCACCTCTACCACCGACGTCAGGCCCATGTGCATGATCAGGCCCGTGTAGGATGGGCCGGAAATCCGAAACCGGCCGTGGAACAGGGTGCGCAGAACGCCTTCCAGTTTGACCGGTTGGTTGAACCGGTGGTCTAACTTGCCGCCAACCATGAGCGACACCTGCTCGCCCGGCATGTGCCGGGCGGCCGCCCGGGCGGCATCCGCGTCCACGACTGTCAGCAGCGCGTCGCCCGGTAAGCGCTGCTCAACTGCTAATAGCTGTCGCAGCATGTGTGTCGCGTCGCCAGTTGCCCCGCCAGCAATAGCATCAGGCGAGTCAGAGATCACAAAGGGCCCCGCCGATGATGCGGCGCCACCGGCCAGGGCCAGATCGATGGATTGCTCGACCGAGTAAAACTCGGCGCTGAAAGTGCCGCGCAGATCCCAAAGCTGCTGAGCCAGAGCTTCCGCCGTATCGGAAGCCCTGGTAGCAGTGTCACCGCTCGATTCCTCAAAGACCACCAGGACGGTTGCACCCAGGTAGGGTACATCCAGCCATGGCTGCGGGAAAAAGATGGAGGTGGAGAGAATTCCCATTCGCCTCCGTTCCGTGCCGGCTGCCTGGAGCAGATCCGCCGCGGGACCAGGCTCGCTGGTGTCTACCGCTTCGGCAGGCAGGTCCAGGGGGACTCGAACAAAGGTCATCCGCGCTTTGATTCGCTCGCGCACGATCTTGACCAGCAGTTCAGCAGCCCGCACTCCCGTCTCGAATAGGTCGGTGTGGGGGCAGGTGTCAAAGCCTACGACCGCGTCGGCGTGCTCCAGCAGGCCGGAGGTTGGAACGGCGTGGAGATCCAGCGATACCACCACCGGAATGGCGCCAGATATCGTACGCAGCCTGGCGAGCAGGTCACCCTCGGGGTCATCGATGCCCTCCACGAGCATGGCCCCATGCAGGGCCAGCAGAATGCCGTCCGCCGGGAGTAGGGATTCGACCCGTTGGAGCAACTCCTCACTGAGTACCTGATAGGCATCCTGCTCGACCGGCCCTGAGGACATGGCCATGGTAGCCAGGGTGGGCGCCATCTCTGCACCTTCGCGCCGGGCCACGGCATAGAATCCGCCTATCTCGGTGCCTGTACCGGCCAGGAGGGTCTCTATCTCCGCTCCCCGGTACAGGTGGTAGTTTTCAAAATCCTGGAGGCCGGTCCGTAACGGAGAGAAACTGTTGCCCTCTTGCTTTAGTTCAGCACAGATGAAGCGCAAGGTTCAACTCCAAAAGCTAGTGGGTAAAAAAGGTGTGCATTCGAGCTATACTCCGAATGCACACCTCTCTTCGAGACTGGGTTCAACTCCACAGATCGTCGGCCACATCGGCCATGCCCAGCCGTTCCAGCACATCACGCTTGGGCACCGCGGCATCCTGCGTCCAGCCAACGTCGTTCAGGTACTCTTCTTGCAGGCGCTCGATCTGGACGGATATGCCGGCCGTGGGACCATCGGGCAGAGCCGGGTATCCATAGGCTCTCTTGGGGATGGAGTAGGCCACCGGGTTGATGCCGTCGCGTACGGTGAACGCCTGGCGGATGTTGGCGATGCGCTCACCCGCGGCCAGCATGTCGTCGACGGTGAAGGGCTGGCCAGTGACGGCGCTCATGAACTCGGGCACAAACTCGATACGCGTGGAGAGGTAGCCGAACAGGCAGGCGCCCGAAGCGTTCATGGTGTGGCATAGGAAACTGGACTCTTTGATCCACTCCCCACGGCCCTCCTGCGCCTCCCGTTCGACGCCAAAGCCGGGGCGCGGGCTGTCATGGCCCTCCGGCACCAGATATTGGCAGGCCTGGGTATGCCGGCCGGGAGTGGCCTCGATCTTGTAGATGACGCCCATGGCCGGTTCAAAGCGCGGATCGTGCATGGGCAGTTCCTGGCCTCCGACGTGGACGGCAAAGGGCTCCGCCGCCGGTCCCAGTTTTTCGGCGGCGCGCTGCACGCCATCGGCCAGCAGGTCGCCGATATCCTGGCGCAGGGCCAGCTTTTCCAGCATGGCGTTCATGGTCCGGTGATCGCCCCAGGAAAGCTCGAGGCCGCCAGTGTCTTCCGGACCGATGAGACCCTCGTCGTAGCATTCGATGGCAAAGGCCACACAGGCGCCAGCCGAGATGGTGTCCAGGCCGTAGCGGTTGCACAGGTCGTTGGCCTTGATGAGGGCCGGGTAGTCATCGACCAGGGCCATGCTGCCAAAGGCGGCGCCGGTTTCGTACTCGGGTTGGTGCGCCTCGATGAGCTCGCCGTCGTACTCGACCTTGCTGGTCCCCCAGCAGGCGATGGGACATTTCCAGCAGGCTTCCTTTTTGACGCGATACTTGAGCAGCTCCTGGAAGGAGAAGCGGTCCGGATCGGAGAAGGCATTGACGCTGGCTCCCCAGTTGCGGGTGGGGGAATCGCCGTTCACGAGGCCGACCGGCGTATAGCCGGGCGTGGCCTCGCTGCGGTAGGAGTCGGAAAAGCCCACGCCGCTGGTGATCTGTTTGACGTACTTTTTTCTGACTTCTTTTACGGCTGCCGGGTCGGCCAGGGGCACCTCCTGGCTGCCCCGGGCAGCGATCATCTTGAGCTTTTTGCTGCCCATTACCGCGCCGACGCCCGAGCGGCCGGCGGCGCGTCCCTTGTAGTGGATCACCGACGAGATCAGCGACAGCTTTTCACCGGCGGGACCGATACAAGCCGCCTCAGCGTCGTCGCCCAGTTCGGCCTTGGTCCAATCCTCGATCTCGTAGCAGTCCATGCCCCATAGATGGCTGGCGTCACGGAGCTCGGCCTGGCCATCGTCCAGGTAGAGGTACACCGGCTGGTCGGAGATGCCCCTGACATAGACCGCATCGTAGCCGGCCTGCTTGAGCGCGACGCCAAAGAACCCGCTGGCATTGGCATCGCCCCAGGTTCCCGTCAGCGGGGATTTGCAGATTACAGTCCAACGCGTACCTGTAGGCGCTGGCGTGCCGGTCAGTGGCCCCGTAGTGAAGCCCAAAATGTTATCCGGCCCCAACGGATCGGTTCCCGGCTCCATCAGATCGTAAAGCAATCGCGCGCTCGTACCATAGCCGCCGATAAAGTCGCGCAGTAATTCCTCGTCGGGGATCTCTTCCCGGAGCGACCCTTCAGTCAGGTCGACCCATAGGAATTTGCCCATATAACCACCCAGCATGTCACCCTCCCTTGTATCTATGTTTATCGCCATCCCCGCTGGCCAGCCAACCCTCGGCTGGGAGCAGGGGCAAATATCTTATCCGGTTCGCCTACGAGCTGACCATCCCTGACCCACTTGAGGTCACTGCCATAGAGGCTGCCTGCTAGCAGGTTTGTGAGGTCGCTGCGCGTATCGACATAGGCCGGAGCATCTGCCAGGTCGTGCATCTCCTGGGGGTCAGCCTCCAGGTCAAAGAGCTGAAATCGATTGCCGACGGGGTACCAGATCAACTTGTACTGGCCAGCGCGGACCATGCGCATGGCCCGGTCGTCCTCCCAATGTTCGCAGTAAAGGTGGTCGCGTCGATGGGTGGAAAGCAGTGAGTGACCCTCTACTGTCTCAGGGATCGGGATTCCGGCCAGATCCAGCAGCGTGGGCATGACGTCACGCAGGGCGACCAAGCGCTCATCAACCTGGTGGTGACCCATGCGCTCATACCTGGCCATTGGCATCAGGATCATGGGCACCCGAGACGACCACTCGTGCATGGTCGGCTTGGCCCACAGGTCGTGGTTGCCCAACATGTCGCCGTGATCGCTGGTGAATAGGATGATGGTATCGTCCAGCAGGCCCTCTTCGCTCAGGGTA
Source organism: uncultured Chloroflexia bacterium (assembly GCA_963783445.1). Taxonomy (GTDB): domain Bacteria; phylum Chloroflexota; class Anaerolineae; order JAAYZQ01; family JAAYZQ01; genus CAWANP01. Next base: position 457,606 of record CAWANP010000009.1, read on the forward strand.
CCGATGAGCAGCCTCATCTGGTGATCGATGTAGGTGCACTGGGCGTAGAAGCCCATACGGGCCAGCCTTGTCCCGGTCGGGTCCAGGGGCGAGCGTTTGTCCATGTGGAGCTTCAGGGCGTAGGGCAGACGGCAGAAGTCCTCCACCCACTCGCCGATGAAGGGCTCGTCCACGCCCAGGTCGCGGTACATGTCCAGATACTCCTGAGGTGGCGTAACCGGTGGATGGGGTGTAACAAAGGAGCAGTACCAAAAGCCAGGGCGGGTCGGATCGCGGCGCTGGATCACGCGGCACATCTGCCGCACCGTCCAATGGGTGGGATGGCAATACTCTGGGAGGTGCCAGGGACGCGTGCCGTATTCGTTGTTTCCCATGGCGTGGGTGAGTTCCTGGCCGGCGTAGCCTTGGTCGGCCAAGAACAGCTCATAGTCATCCCTGCCACCGCCCAGGTGGTGCCGCCCTTCCTCGTTGAGGATGACGTCATCAAAGCCGATGCGGTCCCGCTGAGGGTAGACGTGCAGCTTGCCCACGGCGAAGGCCTGATAGCCGGCATCGCGAAACACCTGCGGCAGGGTCGGCAGCCCAGGGTCCATCTCCTGGTATTCATCAAAAACACGGTCGCCGTGGGTCTGGGCCCTGGTACCGGTCATGATGGCCCGTCGCGCTGGGATGCAGGTGGCCGTCGTCGAGTAGGCCTGGCTATAGACCGTGCCGTTGTCGGCCAGCCGGTCCAGTGTAGGAGTTAGAATACGTTCATGCCCCACGGACCCGAGCAGCGGCCCAGGCCAATGGTCCACGCAAATGAGCAATACGTTCGGTCGCGTCATGGACAGATCCTGTTTGATACCAAAGCGAAACCCCGCTAGGATGTAACCGGTTTCTCGGTTAACAGTTTACCACAGGCCTGCCCTCATGTCAAGACTGAATGGAGACCACCTGTCCACTGCCGGCTGACTCGTAGGCAGCATCGAGTACCTGCAAAACACGGACGGCATCTGCGGCTGTGTAGATGGGATCTAGCGCCTTCTCGTTGATGCAACGTACAAAATCGCGGAGCAGCAGCTCGCCCGTACCTCCACCGTAAGTTGCTGAGGCGGGCCTGGGGAAGTCAAAGACTCGGGTAGGGGCGGCGACCCAGTCGGGGTGTTCGCTGTGAACGGTGAGACGCCGGCCGGCCATGGCATCCCAATGCACCCATCCCCGGGAACCGCGAAGGCCCAGAAAGGTCTGCCCCCCGCTGGGCAGCAGATAGCCCACGTACAGGCTGCCCAGCATGCCATTACCGTACTTGAGTAGGCAGGCGGCTGTGTCCTCCACTTCGATCTCGTCCGTTGTCTGCCGCGCCGTCATAGCCATGACTGAGGTTATGGGCTGTCGGGTGATGTGTAGCATCAGATCCAGGAAGTGGCATCCCAACCACTGGAGCATGCCTCCGCGGCTCACCATGTCGCGAAACAGGTAGGACGCGGGATCCCGATGGGCAGGTTCGCCCTCGCGGCGCCCCACCCTGGAGGTGATCCAGTGCATCTCGATGGACCATAGCTGTCCCAGGATCCCATCATCTACCAGCGAGCAGATCTGCTGGATGATGGGATCGATACGCCAGCAGTACCCGGCGTAGAATACCGTCTCCGATCCCAGGGCGCCGGCCACCTCATCCATCGCTTGTGCTGTGCGGGCTACCGGCTTCTCGGCCATGACGTGTATGCCCGCCTTGGCCAGGGTCAGCAGGGCGCTTTCCGCCGCCTGGAGGGGAAGCATGACCAAGGCCGCCCGTACTTGATGGCTGGCCAGCAATTCGTCAAGATCACCATACACGGGTAACTGGTCAAAGGGGGGCTCCAGAAGCTCCCTTGCCAACGAGGGCTGGGGGTCATAGTGAGCGACCGGGGCCAGCTCGGGTACGGCAAGCAGGGTATTGTACCAGTCCATCGCGTGAGGATGATCTACGCCGACCAGGGCTATGGGAATCGTTGTCACGTGGTGTCTCCTTTTCATGATATGTACGTCAAGTTCAGGTACAACGCACTTGATCTTGTACGGGATCGCAGGTTGCCCCACCGGGGTCTGTCAACTGAGCAGCGGCCGGCTGGGCAGCCAAGGGTGCTGCACCGCTTGCCGTGCGGTCTTAGACCGCTGGTGGTGGGGCCGTGGATTCCCCGACGACAAGCATGGGCGCCAGGCGCATCAGGACGTGGGATGGCGGGGCTTCGCCCCTGATACGTCGCAACAGCAGGTTAGCGGCCTCAAGACCGAGTTCATAGACGGGTTGCTGGACAACGGTCAGCGACGGCCTGAAAAGGGAAAAGCAGGGCATGTCGCCAAAGCTGGCTACAGAGAGATCGTTCGGGACCTGGATCCCCTTGGCCTGGATCGCTCTCAGCGCGCCGAGGGCCATGTCGTTATTGGTGATAAAGAGCGCGGTCGGACGGGTTTCGGGGTCCAAGAGATCCCGGGCTTTTTGGTATCCACCCTCCTCGGTCAGACCGCCATAGTGAACCAGGTCAGGCTCAAAGGGAATGCCGGCATCCTCCAAGGCTCGCTTGTAGCCCTGAAAACGCTCCTGACTTACGATCGAGTCCCAGAGGCCCACGATCAATCCAATGCGCCGGTGCCCCAGCTCGATGAGGTGCTCGGTCACCATGCGGCTGCCTGTTTCACAGTCCAACAGAACTGTGTCGATAGGACACTCTGGTATGGGCCGCGCAACACAGACCAGGGGGATCTCCCGCGCCTGCAGAGGCTCGCACAGGTCCATGGATGCCGGGATGAGGATCACGCCGGCAACCCGCTGGGCCAGCATGATTTCAGCGTAGATCTGCTCTTTGTCAGGATCTTCGTCGGAATTGCACAACAACAGGCCGTAGCGGCTCTCATGGGCGGCATCCTCGATGGCCCGGGCCAACGAGGTGAAGAAGGGGTTCCCGATATCGGGTAGAATCAAGCCGATGACCTGCGCGGTCTGCGACCTCATGCCCCGGGCCAGGGCGCTAGGCTGGTAATTCAGATCTTGCATCGCCTGCTCGACCCGGGTTCGGAGGAGGGGCTTGACTTTGGGGTTGTTGTTGAGCACGCGTGAGACTGTGGCGACCGATACGCCTGCTTTCCCGGCAACGTCTCGGATTGTGGCCATCTTGCCCTCCTACTTTGTATGCAGTCCCAGGATCAAGAATCGTATCCCGAGTGGACTGCGGTTTCTCGAGACAGAATGACGGCCTTAGCTCAGAGCGCTGGACTGTAATCCGGCCAGAGCGGGATGAGATGCGGGCCGTGTCGCCCTGCAAGCGAACAACCCCTTGCCATTCACCCTACGCAGTTATAGACTCTCCGTATCCTTTCGTTGACCGTACTTCTCTACGGCCGCCGTGACCCAGCGTACCCGGTCCAGGTCGCCATCGGTGGGAACGTTGTCGCCGGTGCCCAGAATCAAGTGGCCATGAGTTTTGGCGCTATCGATGATGTCCAGAACCTGCGCCTCAAACTCCTCTCGTGATGCCTCGGGCCGAAAGTAGGTCGAGGCAATGCCGCCCCAGATGGCCATCTGCTGGCCCCAGACCTCCTGAGCATCTCGGACCGTGTGATGGGTCATCGGCGGCGAGGTGAATGCCTCGCCAATGTCGAATCCAGACTCGAGGATCAGTTCCAGGAGCTGCCGGTTGTCGCCATCGACGTGGCTGGATACGAGTTTGCCCGCCGCGTGCAACCTGGGCACAACCTTTTCGAAATAGGGCAGGAAGAACCTGCGGTAGATCGGCGGCGGGGTGATGGCCATGTCATAGTTGCCGTCGAGGGAGGCGATAGCGGCTGCCGATTCGGCCACGACGTTCACTGTCTGGTCCCGGACTCGCTCCAGGGCGTCCAGCAACTGCTGCAGCAGGTCCGGGTGGTCGTGCAGCTCGTAGTAGAACTGCTCAACGCCCAGGTATTCGATCATGGCGGTAGAGGCCGGGCAGTGGCCGGTGTGGACCAGGGTACAGCCGTCGTTGCCAACATGGTCGAGTTTCGCCTGAAGCTTCTCATGCTGGGGGATGATCTCGGTATGCTCCAGCATGAATAGAACAGGTGCATAGTCCTGAGGGCCGGCGACCAGGTACTTGGTTCGCAAGGCACGAACCCCTTGAGCTTCCAACTCAGCTGGGTGTTTCCAAACCATGGAAGCGGTGCCGACCGGCGTGACATATTCTACGAGGGTTTCGGCGCCTTTCCGGACCTCCCGGACCTCAACGCCGTGCAGGACCTCGCGCCAGGCATCGCGGTGGTAGGCTTTGATGCCCATACCCAGATCGCGGGTGACGTCAAAGATGTGCCAATCGCGGTACTTGTCCGGAAGCTGTCCGGTAAGGCGGGCCGCGTTGAACCACAGCTCCCAGCGCGGCGCCCAGGGAATATGGTCCACAGGCTGCCCCTGGATCGTGGATAGGATGCGTTCCCTGTAATTCATTGTGGTCTGCCTCTCCTTCAGCAGCTCTCAGCGGGCCAGATCCCCCACTCAGCCGGGAGTTGCCAGCAGGTGAGAGTCTATGGCCCAGAAAAGAAAGGGGCTCCCGGGTGCATCATGTTAGTTGGCGGCGGTACTCGGCCTCAACGGCCTGTACCTGGGTGCGCATGTGACTGAGGGCCGTCCCAATCGAGAACATCCGGATGCCCATATCGTAGTAGAAGCGAACTTGGTGGGCGGCACATACGATCCCCACCGCCAGATCGTGGCTCCGGGCTACCTGGCATACGCGGCGGAACAACTCGTGGCTCTGATCGCTGGCCACGTTGCCCGGTATGCCCAGGGTCAGCGATAGGTCAAGTGGACCGATGAAGAGAGCGTCCACACCCGGAACGGACGCGATCTCCTCCACATTGTCTACCGCTTCCACCGTCTCGATCTGCAGGACGACCATAGTCTCGCGGTTCGAGATCTCGACCCTATCGGCGGGGGGCAGCGTGGAATAATCGAACTGCGATGGGCTGCCCATGCCCCGGATACCGAGAGGTGGATGCTTGACCCACTGTACCGCCAGCTCGGCCTGCTCCTGGTGCTCCACACGGGGGATCATGACAGACAGTATGCCGGTGTCCAGCGAGCGGGCCACCCAGTGATAGTCCAGGTTGGGGATGCGGGCCACACCGTCCATTCCCAGCAGCTTGGAAATCTGAGCCACGTCCAGCAGCCCGCTGATATCTGCGGAGCCGTGCTCCAGATCCAGGAACAGCCACTCCACGCCACTGACTTCCAGCGTCCGAAGCGTGGCGAGGTCAAGGGGGAAGGTCACCCCCACGCCAAATACAGGTTCATCGTTTTTCAATGCTTGCTTGATCTTGTTATGTAGCACCGTACACTCCCTTGTGTTGAAATACTTATCTCTGTGCTGGACACTCGTTCACGGAAAGGTACTAATGGTTTGGCTCGCTCCTCCTGATCTGAAAGTCATCCCCCGGATGCATCGCCCCCACCCTGGATCCCCCAGCCGGAACGATGTGCCTGAACTCTTCCAGGAACTCGACCAGACGCCCGATGGCCGCAGAAAGGATGCGCTGACCCTTTTCAGCTGTGGCCAGGGTGGGGTCGCCGATGACCCCAGAACGGGTCAGCATCTGGAATGGAGCTTTGAGGCTCACGGGAGACTGGTGCATGTCATACCAGACAAATCGGCTGCCTTTGAAGGGGTAGTCGATCTCTTTGACCGCCCGGGACATGTCCACATGTTCCGGGTCTAGGGCGAGGTGGACTGAGGTTTCCATCTCGCAGGCATGGGACATACCGCCGGGAACCTCTGACTCGCGGATCTTTTCCAGGACATCGGCACAGAGGGACCACCAGTTGGCGGTAGCGCAATAGGCGTCGGTCTGCTCGATGATGACCATGCCCGCCGTGCCAACCATGTTAGAATTGTAGCCATGCCCATTCAGGATCAGGATCCGCTTGAAGCCGGTGCGAGCCAGGCTGCGACCGATCTCCACCAGGTACCGGGTTAAGGTCTCAGCGCTGACGGATACGGTGCCGGCAAAAGCCAAGTCCTTTTCATTATAGCCATAATTGACAGGAGGCAGCACGACGTCGCCGGTTTGCCCGGCGGCCTCGGCGGCGATGTAGGCGGGAATGGCAACATCGGTGTCTACGGGCAGGTGGTAGCCATGTTGTTCCACGGTGCCGACGGGCAAGATCGCGATGGCGCCGCGCTCAATGGCTTCTGCCACTTCTTGCTGTTTCATCTTGGCCAGCAGCATCTCGTGCAACCCCTCTCTCGTGCTAAAGGATACCCAGTTCGGAAAGCCGGGTACGGATCCTCTCTCGCTCTTCGGGCGTGCTGTCGCGGAGGGGCGGGCGGCTGCGCCCGAAAGTTGTGCCCCTCATGAGTTCCAGGGCTGTTTTGAAGGACATGCCATGGGGTGCTCCCAGGCAGGCGTCCCTGAGCGTGATGGCGCGATCCTGGAGCTTGCGGGCAAGGTCCCAATCCCCCTTCCAGCACGCCTCGCAGAGTTCCACGAGGAGGCCGGGAAAAACGTTGGCCAGCGAGGCGACGACGCCGTGTCCCCCAACAGCCAGAACCGGTACGGTCAACTCGTAGCTGCCGGTGAGCACGGCGAACTCAGGCGGGGTGGCGGCCAGGAATTCCTGGACGCAGGCAACCGTCGCGCTGGAATCTTTGATCCCGTGCAGATGGGCATAGTCCCGGGACAGGCGCGCGGCCAAACCAGGGGAGATGGTGTTGCTGGCGCAGGCCGGTATGTTGTAGAGATAGGTTGGAAAGCCCGGTACCGCTTCCAGTACCGTCCGGTAGTGGATTTCAAGGGCAAGCTCGTCCAGGCGGAAAAAGAAGGGACTGACGACGGCGGCAGCGGCGGCGCCTGCAGCCTGGGCATGGCGGGTGAGTTCGACGGCGTCCCGCGTAGTCAAGGCCCCGGTGTGCATGATTACGGGGACTTGGCCCCCGGCCACCTCCACGCAAATGTCGGTGACCCGCTTTCGTTCGTCAACGGAAAGCAGGATGCCCTCACCCAGGGTGCCCAGCGGAAAGAGCCCATGCACGCGGTTGTCTATCAAGAAGCAAAGCTGGGCCCGTAACTGTTCTTCGGCGACACGGCCATCGGGTCCAAAAGGGGTCAATACCGGGACAACGATGCCTTTCAAGCGTGCAAGGTTCATGGGAATCCCCCAAGGAAACCAGCTTTCAATACCTTCAGAAGCGATACCATGCATGGTACCAGCCCTTGGCACGTATTGTAACCGTTTTCACGGAAACTGTCAAGATTTTTGGTTGCCGCTGATGAAGGGGATGAACTGACTATGACAACTCAAATCCGGATCCAGCAAATGTCGCTGATGCCTCTGATGGCCAAACGATAGAACTCACCTGCCGCCGATTTGGCTTTTGACGAGCGGAAAACCAGAACCCAGGCTGGTATTAGGCGTGCGCTGACCCACGCCGCAACTGACCGTTGCGGCGTGGGTCAGGCGGATGCTTTCTCCGCAACTGTGCCCACCAGGGCAAGATAATCTACATCTCTGCCGCCTATCTTCATCACGCCAGTTCCACTACAGTCATCAGCCTCAAAGCTGATCTCAAACGGCCATCCTTCGGCCAAAAACTTATCTGGGGCGCGTCGAACCAGGCGGGTCCATACTTTCAGAAAGAGATTGATACAAAGCTCTCCAGCCTCAAAGCGCACGGCGAAATCCTGGCCGCTACGTCTATCTCTATAAAGCCCAACCAAACGACTTGCTTCAGTTGGTGAGATCGTCCCTTCCGGGATCCGTGGAATCGACAAATAGTCTAATACCTGAAGGTTGTAGGTTTCCCAGTCGCCCGCGGAGTTGTCAATCTTGAGCTTCCGGTTAGGAAACCTTTCGAACAGTTCGTCTGTCAAGGCCACAAACTCTTGCCAGTAGAGCAACATGCCAGCATAACCTTCCCAGCCCCTGTCCTTTGCAAGGGGCGTGGAAGTGGCCAAATCGATGACAAAGTTACTGAAGCCAATCCCTCTACGTTCAAAGTTCCGCGCCAGCGCCTGCTCCACATTCTCCTGTACCAGATAGACCAAGGTCGGGTTGAGCGGCTCGCTAAACGCCTGCAATTCAGCAGCAAATTGCAGAATCTGTGATCTTTCAACATTGTGTGCCAACAGCATCTCGAGAAGATTGTTGAAGAAACATGCCTCTACGACACAGACCTTGGTGGTTGACTCAACCTGGTCAACGAAAGCTACCCAATTGACCCGGATCTTGGCCATATAGCTTTCAATGCTGCTATCCATATCTGTGAGGATTGGGTGAGATATTTCGCCTTCGTGCAGCCAACTGGCAGCGATGCCATTATAGTTGAGTTGGCGGGTGATATAGTGAGCCATAGTGGACTTGCCAGAGCCGGTCAGCCCCTCAACAATGATGAGTTTGCTCCCTACAGATTCGTTCATCTATCCAAATGCCTTGCTGAACACCGTTGAGGCATCTCTGAATACCGAGATCACCCCTGAGAACTCTGCCTCCAAGGCTGCCTGTTCCATTCTACTTATCAGTTCTTTCATCTGCTCGTCATGTCTCAAGTTGCTTATACATCACAAAGGCATCCACAAATCCAAGCCGTCGATGCTGGAAAGCCTTTGGCAGGGTACCAACGATTTCAAATCCCTGTCTCTGTTGAACCACGCCGTGTAGATTGTAGCCGTTTTTGGAGTTTCGTGCAAGTGCTTACTGGGGGAGCCGCGCCTGTCGAGGGGATGTCAGGTACTGCTTGCGCCGGTACGCAGCTACGCCAGTGGCACGAACAGCCGCAGCAGCCCCTGTCGATAATCCTCTGTGAGGACCAGGGTCATAACGGTCCAAAACCAAGTGGCGGCCTTTGACGAGAAAACGTTTTCATGGTATTCTGGCCTCCAGCAATGGTTCTGACCGGGCAAAAGTTACGGTGGAACCACCACATCCTACTCAAGCGAGGTGCTACGTTGCCCGTTATCGGGGTTCCAAAACTCCTTGATCTGTCCTTCAAGTTCCTGAGGAAAGCAGGCGCTCCACCAGCCATTGCGGAGCGCGTTGCCCAAGCGCTGGTGCAGAGCAGCCTCAAGGGGGTCGATTCCCACGGCGTAATGCGACTCCCGCAGTATCTTGAGCATATCGAGGAAGGTCTCGTCATCCCCGACGCACTGCCGGCGGTCGTCCGCGAAACGGCAACTACGGCGGTTGTAGATGGCCAGCGGGGCTTTGGCCACGTGGCGGCCGAGTTTTCCACGCAGGTCGCGCTGGAGAAGGCGCAGGCACACGACCTGGCGGCGGTGACGCTGCAGAATACACGGCACATCGGGCGCGTCGGCGAGTATGTGGAGATGGCCATCGATGCCGGGTTCATCGGCTTTGTCTTTTGCAGCGCCCTCTCGCAAGTGGCGCCTCATGGAGGACGGGGCAGAATACTGGGTACCAACCCCGTCGCCATCGGCATCCCCTCCGATGGCGAGGTCCCTTTTGTGCTCGATTTCGCTACGTCCGTGCTCTCGGAAGGCAAAGTGCGGGTGGTCAGGGACAAGGGCGTCGAGTTGCAACCGGGCGCTATTCTCGATGCCCGAGGCCGGCCATCCACCAGGCCCGAGGATCTCTACGAGGGCGGCGCCTTGCTTCCGCTGGGCACCTACAAGGGCTACGGGCTGGGCCTGGCCGTGCAGATCCTCGGCTCCTTGCTGGCCCAGGGAGGGGCGGCGCTGATCAACCAGCCGACGGTGGGCAATGGTGCGTTGTTCATGGTCTTGAAGCCGGGTTCCTTCTGCGATGCAGCGGAGCTGCGTGCGCAGACGGGGGAGTTGTGTGACGCGGTCAAAAGCTCGTCCCTTCGCGATGGCTTCGACGAGATCTTGATACCTGGTGAACCGGAGTATCGAGCCGAGCGCCAGCGAGGACAGGATGGCATCCCGATTGCGGAGGTTACCTGGCAGCGCTGGCGAGAGGCTGGTCTCAGCATTGGCATGGAGCTGGCGGACTTTGGGACAGGTTAACAGCGTGGAAATCTGATGATCACAGATTCTACCGGCTGAGGGGAAAGGGGCGCCAGCACGTGCATTCCCGTGAAAGACTGAGACGGGCCTACTATCTGGAAGAGATGGATCGGCCGGCCGTGTATTGCCGCACATCCAGTGTTCCGTGGAATGACTCAAGTTATGACGAGTTAGGGGCATTCCTGGCCGCTGAGTGTGATCAGAAGGCGCACTGGGATGGCCGGGCGTTCGAAACAGCCTACAAGGTTCGCCACGCGGTCGAACCTTATTCCGAGGATTTCGAGCGGCAGATCACCATCCTACACACGCCCGCGGGTGATCTTGTGGCTTCGAAGCGGGTTGGGCTCAAGTACCAACCAGGGCTCCAGGAGACCTTTTTTGTCAAAACACGGGAGGATGCCGCAAAGTATCTCTCGCTGCCCCTGCCCCAACGGGCTGGGGATGTAGGGTCCTTTTTCCCCATTGACCGGGAGATCGGCGAGCGAGGGATCGCCGACGTGTCCCTGGGTTTTAACCCCGCCGGCTTTGTCGCAGAACTCTGCGGCTCGGAAACCTTTGCCCTCATGTCAGTGACCGACCGTGACGTGCTCCACGAGCTGTGCCAGCGGCAGATGGAGATCATGCTGGAGACGGTCCGATTTCTTGCTTTCGCAGGGGGTAGGCCCTTATTTTTCGATGGCGGGGGAAGAGTACCTCGTGCCACCCCTGCACGGCCCGACCGACTTTTGCGATTTTAACGTGAGGTACGACAAGCCGATCATTGATCTGATCCACGATGCTGGAGGACGGGTACACATCCACTGTCATGGCTCGGTCAAAAGGGTTATGGCGGGCTTTCTCGACATGGAGGTTGACGTACTGCATCCCTTTGAGGCGCCACCGATGGGCGACATCACCCCGGCGGAGGCGAAAGAGGTGATACGCGGCAGGGTATGCTATGAGGGCAATATCCAGATCCATCATATGTACGAGCATAGCTCCGGAGCAATTGCGCGAAGAGACCCTCGCACTCATCGGTGATGTCTTTGACGATGGGGCGGGCCTCATTGTCTGTCCAACAGCATCACCTTACATCCCCGGCGAAGGGGAAGTGTGTTTGGAGCGGTTCAGAGCCATGGTTGAAGCGGTCCACGATTGGCAAGGATAGGGCCTGTTTTCGTCTGACGAAAACAGGAGTTGGTTCCGCCTGGCGAAAACAGGATCTGTTTCGCTATCCGAAATCCGGGGCTGGATCTGCGAATGAAAACACGATGTTTCAGGAGGCGAAAATGAAAAAGGTAGCTTTTGGCAAGACGGGTGAAGAACTATCGGAGATGTGTCTGGGTACGATGATGTTCGGCGAGCGCTGCGACCAGGCCGAATCGGATCGGATTCTGTCTGCGGCGCTGGAGGCCGGCGTCAACTTTGTGGATACAGCCTCGCTCTATGCGGGCGGGGTGACGGAGGAGATCCTCGGACAGATTCTTAAGGGGCGCCGGGATGGAGTCTTTCTGGCCAGCAAGGTCCGCCTTGATATGGCGGGCGTCGTAGAGAGCATCGACGATAGCCTAAGACGCCTGCAGACAGACTATCTGGACCTGTACATGATCCATGCCCCCATGCGCGGCATGGATCCGGTTAAGATCATGAGGGACTTGGACCAGGTAGTGCGGGAGGGCAAGGCTCGCTTTGTGGGTTGCTCCAACTATCCGGCCTGGCTGGTGACCCACAGCAACTGTATCGCCCAGCAGCAGGGTTGGCCCCAGTTCGTCTGCAACCAGGTCCCCTTCAGCCTCATCGAACGCCCGGCTGATATCGAGATCTTGCAGCAAGCGTATGTCCAGAACCTGGGGATCATGGCCTACCGCCCCATGTGCATGGGGCTGTTGGCCGGCAAATACACACCCGGTGAGCCTCTGCCCGAGGACTCGCGGTCTGCGACTGACAAACGGCTCGCCTGGCTCCTGGGCGAGTTTGGCGATGCCATCTCGGGCCTGCTCCAGATGGCCGAGGACATGGGGGTAAAGCCAGCGGATCTGGCGGTTGCCTGGTTGCGGGCCAATCCCGGCATCACCACGCCCATCATCGGAGTGAGTTCGCTGCGCCAGTTGCAGGCCAACCTCTCCGCCTTTGAATTTGACCTAAGCGAGGAACAGTACCAGCAACTGGACGAGATGTTTGCTCTGAGAGACCTTGGTGGGGAGATTACGCCCTTTTTCCAGCCCCTTCGGCGGGATCTGGAGCTGGTCCAGCGCTAGCACAAAGAAGGAGGCTCAATCTCCCGCGGGTTGCCGGCTGCGGACAACCGGTTGACCTGCGGGAGGTTGAGTTTATCGTATCTCTCTGAACACAGCCTCGATGATGTTCAGCGCCTCGTCAATGTCTTCCACGGTGTGTTGTGAGGAGTAGCCGTGGTGCATGGGGGTCTTGTGGGCATAGTCATGTAGATAGAGCCCCCTTTCCACGCAACCGAGTAGAAACTGGACCTCCATCTCGCGGTCGCTCTGAACCGCCTGCCGGTAGTTGGAGACCGGCTCTGTGATCCCGAGGTAGACGCCAAAACGGGCCCCAACTCCCTGTACAATGCCAGGCACACCAGTGACTTGGAGCAGTTCGGCTATACCGGTGTACAGCTGGTCCGCCAGCGCGTTGATGTGGTCATAGAAGCCCGGCCTGGCGATCTCTTTCTGGCAGGCCAGCGCGCCGAGGACGGCCGGGATATGCCCGGTATAGGTGCCGCTGATGACCGTATTCCCAATGGGGTTGAGCACGTTCATGATCTCGGTCTTGCCACAGATGGCGGCGATGGCGACCCCGCCGCCCAGGGCCTTGGCCAGGGTGCACATGTCCGGTGTCACGCCATAGTACTCCTGGGCGCCGCCCCGGCACATGCGGTAGCCGGACAATACCTCGTCAAAGATCAGTACGATGCCCGTTTCGTCACAGATCTGGCGAACCTGGCGCAGAAATTCGGGGTCCGAGGGGATGCAGCCCTGGTTGTAGGAGATGGGCTCCAGGATGACGGCGGCCAACTCATGCCGGTGGGCCTCGATTGCTGCCGAAAAGGCGTCGATATCATTGAAGGGTACGACGATGATCAGGTCTGACAAAGCTTCTGGCATGCCGTCGGTGTCGGGCATCGGCGCCACCGTGCCATCATCGCGCAGGTCACCCAGTTCCGTGGAGCAATTGTACCACAAGTAGTCGTGCATGCCGTGGAAATGGCCTTCAAACTTGAGGATCTTGGGCTTGCCGGTGTAGGCTCGGGCAACGCGGATGGCGCCCATAGTGGCCTCGGTGCCGCTGTTCTGCAGGCGGATCTTTTCCGCGCTGGGGACGGCGCCGGAGATCAATCTGGCCAGCTCGGAGTGGTACTCTGTCTCTGCGTTGGCAATCATCCCGATCTCCAGTGCCTGCTCCAGCGCAGCCCGGATGGCGGGGTGATTGTGCCCCAAAAAGGTCGCACCGCTCCCTGTGAAAAAGTCAATGTACTCGTTGCCGTCCACGTCCCAGAAGCGGGAACCCTGGCCGTGGGTCAGGTAGAGCGGGCGTTTGAGCAAGGGGTTGTAGCGTCCTCCGGCCACGCCTCCGCCAATGAGGTGTTCCTGGGCCGTAGCGAACAACTGATCCGATTTTCGCATTTTGTGCTCTCCTTGAAGTGATAGCCTTAGCCCGCAGCCGCCACCATGGCCAGCGCGCCCTGGGGTATCAGGTTCAGGCGGGGACCGGCTGCCAGGTTTTCCAGGGCTGCCAGCGCCTCTCCCAGGTCGCGGAATAGCAGGCTGCCGGCTGGCATCAGAAAATCTGCCTCTTTGTCCCGCAGGTTGGGCGAGTAGACGAGCAACTTGCGCGAGTCCAGGCTCTTTTCCATAGCCCGGAAGTGCAGAATCCTCATAGTAGCCGCCCCGGCTGCCGATGTAGTGGTGGCCTGCGCCCTCGGGACAGGCGGCCACGAGCAGGATGGGCCCACCGGGCACGACGCTCATGGCGCCCGTGCCAGCCAGGATGGCCTTGCCGGCTTGGATAAAGTCGCACTCTACGGGAAAGGCGCCGATGATGGCCGCGTTGGCCAGGGGCGGCGCTTTGACGCGGTAGACCTCACGGGCAAAGGGCACCGCCCGGCCGTGGGTCAGGCGGTAGTCGCCAGCGTACATGCCTACGATCTCACACCTTTCGTTGATGACTGAATCCACAACAAAGTCCAGGCCGCAGATCCCGGCAATGTCCTCGATGTCGGCCCGGTATTCCCCCATCTCCTCCGAGTCCGCGGCCCCGCGGGGGCGTACCGAATGGTGGTAGGTGACGGTCTTGGCCCCGCAAACACCGGGCATGAGGGTCTTGGCCCCACCGCTAAAACCGGCATGGGTGTGAGGGATAATGCTGCCGATGGTGACCTTGATCTCAGAGCGGTTGACGAGGCTGTTGAGGTAGACAGGCGTGCCAAGCTCGCTAATCCCTAAAAAGTCGAGCTGGTCGTAAAAGTTGTGGTTGTAGGTCTCAAATCGATCGACGATCTCGGTGCCCAACTTGGCACAGAAGTCATGGCCGAATTGGGGACGGTGCGCGGCGATGGCGGAAAAGAATCGGATCTCTCCCTCGGGGATGCCTGCCTCCAGCAGTTCTTCCACAACCAGGGGGGTGACCAAGTGCGTTGGCGTGGGGCGCGTGGCATCTTCGACGATGACGGCGGCGCTCTTTTTGCCGCGGGCCAAGTCCCTCAGACGCGGCGTGCCGTGCGGTGAGCGGAAGGCTGCCACCCGCTGCTCGGGCGTTAGAGCGGGGGCGCCCTGAATGGGACACTCGTGGACGCGCCAGGCATCGGAGAGAGGCAGCGCCAACTGACCATCGGCGTAAGGTGTGGATAGGATAGGCATGGGCTCATTCCTTCATCTGCATCGCACAACGGATTGGCGGGGCTCTGGATGTTGACTCACCGGCTAGGTGGGCAACTCCCAGCCACGCGGACCGGTACTGCTAGCCAGCGCGCTGTCGAGGACGATCTGTCCCTGGTTGGCGACAAGCTTGCCGTCGCGAAAGACCATGGCCACCTGCCGCAAGCAGTGGATATCGGCCAGGGGATCCCCGTCCAGGAGGATCAGGTCGGCGCGCAGACCTTCCGTGACGGCGCCAATCTCTCCGTCCAGGCGCAGGGCCTGAGCTGCTCGTCCCGTGACCATGGTGATGGTCTCCAGTGGTGTGAACTCTGCCCAGCGAACCATGATCTCTACGGCGCGGGCCATCTCCTCAAAACCGGGCCAGAGGTCGGTACCGGGCCAGGGACCAAAGGCCGCGTCCGTGCCCAGGAACAGGCTGACTCCCTGCTCTCGCATGTAGTGCAGGAACGGCCAACGCACCTGGAGCATCTTTAGCCACCATTCCTCCTCGGCAGAACACGCTTGGTTATGCTCATCCGGGAATAGGTAGGGTCGGGGGATGATGGCGTGGTCGACGCGAACGTCGTTGGCTACCATAAACTCGACTGCCTTTTTGTCAGGCACAGTCGATCTGGCATCGCGTCCGATCCAGGAACAGTGTTCGATGGTATCTACTCCCACCTCGGCGGCGAGTCGAATGCTGTCGGTGGAGATGGCGTGCACGGCGACCTGCAAACCCAGGCGGTGGGCGTCGTCGACGGCGGCGTCCAACTCCTGGGCTGTGTATTGGGATCGGGAAATGTTTGTCCCTGGCGTCGTGGTTCCGCCGCTGAGGATAATCTTGACAAAATCAACGCCTTTGCTGGCCAGGGTCCGCACGGCCTTGACGATCTCGTCGATGCTGTCCACCCCCCAGTCAGTATAAATGTGCCCGCCGGTGGTCGTGATGGGCCGACCGCTGGCCAGGATGCGTGGCCCGATAAAGCTGCCCGTGTCGATCATGTCGCGCAGGGCCAGTATCGAAAAGTCGTCGGCGCCACAGTCCCGCAGCGTCGTCACCCCGGCAGCCAGGGCTGTCTGGGCATAGTGGCCAGCGCGTACCAACTGGCGTTCCAAGCCCTGGGCTGAGATCAGATGCTGCCCGACCGAACGAGGGGCGTAGAGTAGTTTGTCCCATGCGAGGTGTACGTGGCTGTCGATCAACCCGGGCATCAGCGTCATGCCGCCGGCTTGCAGGCTGGGAACCCCTTCGGGGATGAGGACTTGGTCCGATGGTCCGGCCGCCGCGATCCGGCCGGAGACATCAACGAGAACGGTGCCGCAAGGGATGGGTTTGGAACCCGTGCCATCCAGTACCTGGGCGCCTGTAATGGCAAGCTTGAGGGTCGTCTCCATGTGTCTCCCTCTTTGAGGTGATAGTTTGTAACCGTTTACAATTGTACTTGGTCCCATGTCTGGTGTCAAGCTGCCTTGTGCATGAGACGTCTTTGATGGGGGCGCTAAGGAACGGGAATGTCGCGAACAGATTTCCGAAGGTGTGAGTCCTTTTGGCCGAGCCCTACGGTTCGCTGAAACCCTCAGAGATCATTGTCACGCGGTTTCTGGCTGGCTAGAAGGCGCTGTAGAGCAACCCACCATAGACAGCCATGGTCAGAAAGCTATCGACGAGGGCATAGATGATCACGAAAACTGCGGCCGAGCGGCTGTGGGTGCGTACCATCACGTACCAAGCTGCGGCAAGGCCGAGTAGGGCGATGATAACCGGTACTGAAAGCTGGAGCACGACCCCTAACCCCGAGGGGATGATTGGGATCCAACCGGAAAAGGGGACGTAGCTTCCTGCTTGAGCAAAGGTGACCAGTTTTACCCCCCAGTAGGCGATCAGGGCCAGAGCAATGCTGAGGAGCGATGCGCGGCTGGTGATCGTTTCGCTTCCCCGCCGGAATACCCAGGTCACAGCCAACAGTAGAAGCGGCAGGACGAGCCACAGCAGCATGGCGACGGGAAAGAATACCGCGCCCGTCAGCAGGCCAAAGAAAGTGTTGGTGACCATGCGGCCAATGTCCCCGCGGGTCAGGGGGCTCAGAACCTGGTGGATGTCGTCGGCCGTGCTGGCAAAATAGATCTGGTAACCGGGCATCTCTTCTCTACGCTCTATCCAGGTGGCATAGAGGTACCCTGTGCCGTCACTGGTGATGGCGGGCGACTGCGAGAACTTGGGATTGAAGCTTAGGAGTTGATAGGTCGTTGGCGTACCATTCTGCATGAACAGGGTACCTATCTGCCCCACGGCGTGCTCACGCTGGTGCCGGAGGTCAGCCCGAAGCGCCAGTACCGTTTCGCCAACGTCGGCCGAGTGGACCGTGATGTCTACTGGTATCACGGTCCGTGGATAGCTCCCTGATGCCAAGGCCACCCGCTGGCCGGCTGCCAGAGCGCCTTCTGGGAATGGCTCATAAAGGAGATTCTCTGTATTGGGTACGGTAATGAGCTTTGGCTCAGAGGCCAAAGCCGGCTCGTACGGAGGAAAGGACATGTACTCTGTCTGAGTCAAGTATCCGTGTTCGTGCGATTGGAATGACTCCGTCCAAAACAAATAGATCTGTTCGCCGTCGACGCCAAGCCACGGCCCCAGCAGGGTGGCATCGCGTTCCAGGGTAGGTTCGGCGACCAGGGTTTGTTGCCCGGGGCGATAGTTACCACCAGGATAGGCCGCATAGTGCAGACTAGGCTGGGTTCCGAGGGGCGGATAGGTAACCCAGGTTGCGTGCAAGGCTCCCTCGCTGTCTACCTGGGCCGCGAGTTGCATACCCTCCGCATCGACGAGCATGGCTTTGGCCGTGGGATCCTGGAGGGGTAGGGTATAAACGCCGGGATCCCGCCGGGTACCGCCATACCAAATGGTTGTACCCTCGGGGCCAGGGGCGAGGTCGTAGCTGCCAACTGTCCTGCCCCCTGACAGGAGAGCCGGTGCGGCCAGGCTGTTCCCTGAGGTATCCACCTGGGCGGCATAGAGGCCGCCGTCATCGAGCCAGAAGAGATGAAGGCCCTGCTCATCCCAAAAGATCTTTGGATCCTGAGGCTCGGCGAAGGCGCCGTCGAGCGTCTGATCCCAGACGACGTCCGCCGCGCGGTTCAGGGCGACAATGCGGGCGCGATGCGTGTTGCCCTCAGCCTGAAGGGTAAAGAGATAGATCGTGCCCACATCATCGAGGGCCAGGGCCACGGGCTGCCGGGCTGATGTGTCGCCGACCAGTTTAGCCCGGCTCCAGTCGGGGGCATTGAGCCAGAGACGGTCGACCTCGCTAGTCGTGGCAGAAATCGCGGCCAGGCCAAGGAACAGGATGAGGAATAGTATTGGACCCCACAACCACGCTCTTGATAGCAGTTTCATGTCTTTTTCCCAGTCCTCGATGACCCTTCATACCACAGAGTTGGGTTTTCGGCAAGATCCAGGCAGGCACTGTGTCGCAGGAGTTTCCAGACACACAGCGCCGGCCCCGCACCAGTATACGGCAGAAATCCCCCGGTGGCATTGGCCAACTGGGGGATCCCACGATTGGCCACTTGGCCAATCTTTGAGCGACATGCTCGATTGGTTGCAAGCCTATCTTGTGCGCTGTACCACCAGTGGCAGGAAAGCCCTCTGTACTGCTACCGAGCATGGGCGGCTGGTGGATGCCTTTGTAGCTTGGGGGGCAGCATGTGTGGTTATGGCGCTGGCGCTCGAAACCAAAGTCTTGGCCTGGGAATCGACAGCGGTGACGCTGGTATCCTCGACGGTGGCGTTAGAGGCTGCTGCGAGGTCGCAGCCAGGGATGTTGCCTATTCCGCGAATGTATTGATTGTACCACGATCGGAGAGAAATAACAAGAGGGAGACGGCGCAGCGCGCAAGTGGCTCTGGTCAGCAAAAATCTTGGTCAGAGGAGAAAACGGCCCAATAGGGCCGCCATGCCACTCAGTGACAGCACCAGAGCCAGGAGAACCAGGAGCCACATACCTCCAGCCCGCAAACGCCCTACCAGGTGCGCTTTTTTGTCCTGCTGTACTACCTCTGCCCCCTTGAGGCAGGTGCCGCAGTGGCCGCAGTACAGCCTTTCCCATGGATTTCGCCTATCGCATTGGGGGCACACAGACTCCATTAATCGGGCTCCTTTGGTCTTGATCATTGTTGTTGGGCAGTCATTCTGCCGACATGAACTAGAGAACTGGACAAGCACGAGACTGCGGAATGACTGTTGTCTACCTAAAAGACCGCAGGAGTGGGCAAAAGGATACGGCCAATCACAAAATATGCGGATCTTGTCCTATTTTGACAGTTTCTGGCTCTAGCAGACATTCTGCTGTCAACCAGGCTAGGGGGAGTGGCTGTGCGCGAGGGTCAAGTACGTGGGGGCTATCAGTGGAACCCCAGAGCCTCCAGGGCCTCCAGGATTGGCTCGTTGGTATTCAGTACGGGAGCGCCAGCTCGATAGTGTCCCTGGTCGCCCAGCAATACGATGGGCGGCTCGGCATGGGGGCCGGTGATGGGGAACAGCATCATGGTCGTCCGGCCCGTGGGAAACCAGGTGTGTATCTTGGCGGGGTGGGCAAAAAACACCTCCAGCGTGACGTATTGGGTATGGGCCTTCTGGAGGGTCTTGTCTGAGAATCCGGTGCTCGAGAGGCGGGCAAAGCCTTCGGCCAGACTGGCTTTGGTAGCGGTGGACAATTCATCGTAGCCAGTCTGGTCGGGCAGATATTGGGTAGGCTGACCAGAGTGATAGACGACAATGCGGGTGGGCTCATCCTGGAACCCTCTCAGGAACCACAGGAGGTCGCGGCTGGTCAGGCTGACCATTAGATAGTAGGCCAATAGCACGAAACCGGCCAGAAGGAGAAAGAGCTGGACGGCGTTCGCGCCAGATCTTTGGTGTTGGCTCATCTTGGACCTGTCAGAATTGATAGTCCTCTCGGACAGGGCTGAACACGTCCAACACTTTGGCCGGATCGTCGCCTACCTTGACGCCATGCTCTACATCACCGGGAATGATGAACGTATCCCCAGGCTTGATCAGGTGTGGTTCCCCATCGATAGTAATTTCGATCTCACCCTCGATGACATGTCCGGTCTGCTCGTGGGGGTGGCTGTGCAGGGGAAGGACGGCGTTGGGGTCCAGGTCAGCGATGGACACCAGCATCTCGTTGCCCCAAAAGGTGCGAAGGCGCACGCCGGGGACAACCTCTACGGCTTCTCTGTTCTCTAGATCGCAAAAGTATGGCATTGATACCTCCGACTAGAATATTGAACCACAGAAACACTGAGGGCACGTAGGATGCTTGGTTGGCGGTGATCGACCCTCTGTGTTCTCCGAGTCTCAGTGGCGTTCCTGTTTGACCAACTGTGATCCCTCTTTGGGCAGGATCCTCTAGGGTTCCAAAAAGCTCGCGGCTTCCAGCCACCATGTTTCGCCCGGCGCAACCGGCCAAGTGTTGTGCCCAGCGCCCTCAAAGATCCATATCTTTTTCTGGGCTGCGAGCGAACCGTATAGCTCCTGCGCTTGCCCGCTCGGAATGATCTCGTCTCTGGCTGCAACCAGGATGGCGACGGGTTTCTGGAATCCCCTGAGATTCGTGATGTTGTCGTACCTGTCGCGCAGCAGCCATTTCACGGGCAGGAACCAGTATACAGATTGCGCCACATCGGTCAAGCTGGTGAAGGGCGTGATCAGGACCAGACCCGCTACGGGAATGTTAGGGTCCGCGGCAAGAGCTGTGGCGATACCCGAACCGAGGGACTCGCCCCACAGGTACAGAGGACCCGGGAAATCGCGTTGTGTGGCGCGAACCGTGGCCTTGGCGTCGGCTACCAACGCCTGCTCGGATGGCGTGCCCACTCTGGCGCCGTAGCCTGGATATTCGGCCAGGATGACCCTGAAGCCGAGACGCTCCAAGGCGGCCAAATAGTGGAGGCGGTTGAGGGCCGACCCACCGTTTCCGTGAAAGACGATGATGGTACCCCGGGATCCAGTTTGCTGGCGTGATACCAGGCCCCGGTAGCCCACGTCTGCAGTTGGCCACAGGGCAACGGCATGCTCATCTGCTACCCGTATCAAGTTGGCGACCGAGTACCTGTGGGGATAGTAGATGAACCGATCCTGCAGTAGATAGATGGCTGCAGAGACGACGGCGAAGGCAAGGAGGCTCCACAGGAAGAATGTCAGGCAGTTTTTTGGCAGGATCTGGAGGTTCCCCATTGTGGTCTCCTGTACGTCGGGATGGTGGCTTTCCTCCCTAGTCTGCGTCTGCACCCCCCTCATTGCCGCTGTGTCGTCGGGTGCGGATGAGGTCCGCTACAAAGTTCATCCGTGGCACCTTTTGCATATACTCACGGTAGCGGTCGCCAAGCTTGATCAGGGTATTCTGCTTCTCGCGGACCATATTGGAGTAGAGCAAATGCCCGGTCGTTTTTTCAGAGCTCATGCTGTCCCCGCCCAGCTAGTCCCCGGCCAGGATGCGGCTGGCCTGTTTCATCCGGCTTGCCGCTATTACCATGGCACCCAGTGCCGTTACGAAGGCCAGGGCGATCTTGGTGACGTCGACCACCGGCTGTACCTCAACGCCATTCGGGCCGATGCTGATGGCGGCGACCGGCCGGCTGCCGGAGACGCCGCCGCCCCCACCACCACCGCCTGCGCCGGCGTCTGCTTCCTCAACCTCGCCCGCGTCCTGTATCCCCGCGTCCCCTTCCTCTTCGATGCTGGCCGCCTCGGTACTGGTGCCCGTACCGCCGCCAAAGCCGTAGCCCATCCCGACCTTGACTTCCGAAGCGGTGATAACTGTATAGTCGCCAGCGGTGACTGGCTCGCCATAGACCGCGCCCGGCTGTGCCACCTCGAACAGCCTTTCTACCACGGCTGCGGCGTCCTTCTGACCCTCTATCAGGGATACTGCAATTCCGGCAAAGTCCTCACTCATGTCACTTCCTCCTTTGGATTGCGGATAAGACAAGCGTTGTGATGGCAAAGGCTGCGCCCAGGGCGAGCAGCGCCACCTGGGCTACCAGGGTCACGTCCACGATGGGGATGTGCTCGCTTTCGTCGCCCCGCTCTGCCATTACGGCTACGGGCCGATTCCAGACAAAGCCCCCGTAGGGCCAGCGGAGGGTGAGCGCCTGCGACTGGGGCGTGAGACGGATATCGCCGGCGGTCACCGGTTCGCCCGAGTGGGTTTCCAGTTTAACAATGGCGTTAGAATCTTTCATATCACCTCCGTTTTGGCTTCTTGGACTTCTCGATCCCGGCCAGGCCTGATACTCGTTCTTTCCCTGGTCAGGGCCCCTGCCCTTGCAGGGGCTCATGCCTGCTGGTGCCAGGTCTTTTGCTACTCACCGGGCTTGGGCTCGGTGACAAAGCTCCACTTCTGACTGGGGTGACCGAGGTCAACGCCCAGGGGCTTGCCGTTTTCATTTTCACCGGTCTTGCGGACGACGTGCACCCACCAGTGGACCTCTGCGTATCCATCCTGTTGAGGTGGATGGAAGGGCTCCAAAAAGCCAGGTTATATCTCGACGGCTGTGTCCTTGGTAAAGAGATAGTCGCCATACCAGTGGGCGACATCCATCCGGCGGAAAGCTTCCAGGTGCAGGTGATAGAATTCGTCTTCGGCCAACTGGCCGACTGGACGCCATTTCAGCACGATCCCAGCCTTCCAGCCGAGTGGGTAGGCATCCGGGGGCCCCAGGAGTTCTGGGGATGGATACTTGAGGGCGGGAACGGGTGTGGCTGTAGGTTCGGTGGCTGCGGCGGGCGTTGCCGCAGCCTCAGTGGCCGTTGCGGCTGGCGTGGCTGTGGGTGGAAGGGGTGTTGCTGTGTCCGCCTCCAGCGTTGCGGCCAATGTGGCCGCAGCGACCAGGGTGGGCGGCAGCGTCGATGTTGGTTCAGGTATCCCCTGGTTTGTGGGAGTGGGCGCCTGCTGTTCAGGATCAGCAGGCAGGAGACTCTCCTTCATGAATGGATTCACAAAGGCTACAATGGCAAGAAGGGTTGCCACGATGGTTGCTATCGAGGATATGATGGCCAGCCAGCCTCGGAATCCGAGTCTGTGGGCGCCGTTGCTCATTCTCCTTCCTCCGTGTTCAATTGGCCCGGTCGGGCCCTGTCAGTCCTGCCTATCTGGCGAGTGGGAGGATTATACCATGATCGGAAAAAGATGACAAGGGGAGAATGCAAAATCTGAACCCTAGCGCGTCCAGGTCGGGTTGGCGTCTCGGTGGGGACTGGATACCAGGGGGACCGGTTCGCCGCCCTCCAGCGGCACGGCGGAGATGTTGGCCGCGTCCTGGCCGTCCACACGCCCATCTCCGTTGCTATCCCAGCTGTGGGCAAAGGCAATGTAATTGCCATCGGGCGACCAGGCAGGGGTAGCGGCCCACAAGCCGGTGGTTAGTCGGCGCAGAGCGGCGCCGTTGGGCGCACCCACCCACACGTCGCCAGCATCATCCTGGTCCAGGCTGCCGTTGCCGTTGCTGTCAGAGACGACCCGGACAAAGGCGAGCCATTTCCCGTCGGGCGACCAGGTGGGGTGGATGTTGGGGGAAGGACCGGCGAGCCAGGCCTGGGGCTCACCGCCGCTGGCGCTGATGATCCAGATACCCCAAGCGCTGGTTCCCTTGATGCCCTGATTGTAGACGATCCGGCCGTCAGGCGACCAATCGGGCCACTGGTTCTCAGCCTGGGTGAAGGTTAGTCTCTGCAGATCGCCGTTAGCCTGCCGCACAAAGATCTCCGAATTGGGCACGCCCTCGGTCTGAGCAGTCGAGGCGAAGGCCACTCGCTGACCATTGGGCGACCAGCGGGCATACTCGTCCCAGGCGTCGGTGGTGACCAGGGGTGCCGCGCCCTCGCCGCTGCCGTTCATTGTCCAAATGTCATGGTTGCCATCCCGGCGGTTGCTGGTGAAGGCCAGCCTGGCCCCATCGGGCGACCAGTCGGCGATCCACTCGTTGGCAGGGTTGTTGGTCAACCGCCTGGTGGTCCCGCCTCCCAGATCGGCGACGTAGATTTCTGGATTGCCGTGGCGGTTGGAGGTAAAGGCCAACCGTCCGGTCAGTGGTCCCACCGCCTGGGTGGGCGGCGGCGTGCTCGTCGGTGGCGCCGGCGTGGCAGTGGGTGGCGGAACTGTAGCAGTGGGCGCCGGGGCTGTGGCCGTGGGTGCTGTGGCCGTATCGGTGGGCGGCGGCGAGGTGCCGGTGACCACCTCCGTGATCTCGACTTCTATCACGATGCCCGCCTCGGGTGTGGAGGGGGAGCTGGTCGAAGCTGTTGCCAAGAGCCCTGGAGCGGGCGTTGAAGTGGGCGTGTTTGAACCAGGCGCGGCAGGCAGGCTGGCAGATGGAATCGCTGTGGGGAGGGTCGCCGTCACCGCTGCCTGTAGCGTTGTTGGCGTGGAAGCCGATGTGACTACGACTAGAATGGCGGTCGGGGTAGGCGTCGACGTCACCACCACCTGGATTATCTCCCCGGGCTGAGCTTGGAACCGGGGTACCAACACAAAGACCACGGCCAGTACAGCCATAACAGCGAGCACGCCCGCCAGCACCAGTGGCCACAGCCAGCTCCGCCCGCGAGGCGGTGCGGCCGCCGGCACAGCCGCAAGTGGCGGTGGCCCCGGGATGCCTGCCACCGGCTGTCCGCAGTCGCCACAGAAGCTGGCCCCGGGCAGCAGGACCGCACCGCAATGGCGGCAGGTTGGGGACGGCTTGGGAGCTCCTGGCTGAGTTGCCGGGGCCGGCTGTCCGCAGTCACCACAGAAGCTGGCGCCAGGCACCAGGGCCGCGCCGCAGTGCGCACAGGTAGCGGTCTGGGGGTCAGCCAGATCATCCGCGGGCTGGATCCCGATGGGCTCTGGGACCGGCTGCCCGCATTCGCCGCAGAAACTGGCGCCAGGGCTTAGCTCGGCGCCGCAATGGCTACAAGTCATCGATCTAGACTCGGATCGCCTAGCCGCTCACGGGCTGGCCGCAGTGGATGCAGAAGCGCTTGCCGGGCTCCAACGACTGGCCGCAGTTGCCGCAGAATTTGGGTGTCTGGCCCGTCGCGGCTGGCGCTTGGGATTGCTGTGGCTGGGGCGCTGGCTCCGCCCGCCGCCGGCGGCGTCTGCGGATCAGCAAAAAGACGACCAGCAGGAAGAGGAGGAGCAGCAAGCAGGCGGCAGCAGCCAGGAGCAGGAGCATGTTGTTGGAAGCCACGGTGAACTCGCCTGACTCGACGTCCACGACGAGGTCAAAGCCGGACTCGTCCCAGGCCTTGGGGTACTCCAGATCCAGGGGGCTGGTCTGGCCCTGCTCGCCCTCGCCCTCGACCTGAAAGCGGGCCACAGCCAGGGTACCATCGCCCTCTATTTGCTCGCTCGCCGCCACGCTGATAACTACCCGCCCCGGCTCGTCGGTATTAAAGGCGGTGAGGGCTTCACCGGTCACGAGGTCGCCAGGTTCGATCTCTTGGACGGAGAGAAGGGCGGGATTGTAGGTCAACTCGAGGTGCATAGCGGCAAAGCCAGGCGAGCCCTTGATGAGGATGGGGACATCGACAGTCTGGCCGGAAGGGGCCTGGGCTGCTTCGACAGAGACAGTCAGAGATTGGGCATAGCCCACCATCGCTCCAGCGAGAGCGGCTGCCAGAAGTAGCATCGTAGCCAGCAAGCGAGCCGTGGACCTAGTCATGGGTGCACCTCCTATGGGCCAGCCAGCGAGACGTTGGCCCGCTGCAAAATGATGGTCGCGTCGCGGGACGTGACGTCCCCGCTGCCATCCATGTCCATCCAGGGCAGTTCAGGCCGCAGGTTGACCGACATCTGGAGGGCGCAGGCGGCGTCTCGTTCATCGAGGATGCCATCCTGGACACAATCGCCGGGCAGGATGCCGCCACTGCCCGGGCCGGTGGTGCCGCCGGGGACGGTGCCATCGGCGTTGACGATCTGGATAAAGCCGTGGATGCGGTCGATGGCGAGGACGGTACCGCCGGGGTCGTTGATGGTAGTGACCTCGAGGCAGAGGTCGGTCCGTGAGCCGGGTGGGCCGACGGCGCGGAAGGGGATGTAGGCGACGGCGCCGGTGCCATAGATGCCGTTCTGCTGAGAAAAACCGGCGCGGATGCGGTTGGTCTCGGCGGTGTTGGACTCAAAGAGCGCCTGGCTGAGGAGAGCGCCTTTGGTGAGGTTGCCCTCGGGACGAGCGACGCCGCTATTGTAGACGACGTTAAAGTTGGCGTTGGCCACGTTGGCGCCGTTGATCAGGTACACGGGTACTTGGACCAGGGCGCCCTGGGGCACCAATCGCTGGCCGGCCTGGAGTGCCATCTGGCCGACGGGTGCGGGTTCGGGGAAGGAGCCATAGGGCGGTGGGGCAAAGTCGTTGCCGGGGACGGTGGATTGGGTCCAGAAACCGCTGGCGGGGATGACGGTCATCTGGAGCGCCGACCCGCCGGTCTCCTGGAGGCAGCGGGCGACATAGGGGCGCAGAGGTGGGACCTGGGCGCCTTGCCAGTTGGGATTGTCCCAGTCCCAGACCGAATCGCCCTTGTAGTGCTCCCACATCCACCAGTAGCGGTTGTTGCCGAACTGGGGAAAGTTGTCGGGGGCGGCGACCGAGGTGGGGCCGAGGGTGGGATTGCCCTCAAAGATGCCGTACTCGTTGACGGTCCAGCGCTTGCGGGCGTTGAACTCGTCATCACCGTCGTAGGCGTTGAGGCGGGCTTCTGCCTCGGCGATCCAGCGGTCGAAGCAGGCCTGGCCCTGGGCCGTATCCCAGGGGGCCGCGTCGCTGCCTGCGCCGCCTGTACCCCCGCCGGAGGGAACCGGCACTGTCGCACCCGTGTAAACGCCGCAGACGGCGCCCGGTGGGTACTGGACACCCGGCGGGTACTGGCCGGGTGTTGTGGGTTGGATGGTGCCAGTACCGGTCCCTGTACCCGTACCAGTGCCAGTCCCTGTGCCAGTGCCAGTACCAGTGCCGGTCCCCGTGCCAGTACCAGTGCCCGTTCCGGTTTCAGTGCCGGCGCCGGTTCCCGTACCAGTTCCGGTGCCGGTCCCTGTACCGGTTCCAGTGTCTGTCCCTGTTCCCGTGCCAGAGCCCTCTTCTGCCCCCTGGCCCTCAGGCCGCTGCCCGGCCCGGTATATCCAGACGACATGAGCGGCCCCGACATTCCACAGGCCAGCGTTCACCTTTATTTCTCCATCGCCGAAGGTCTGTGGTACCTCGAGGGAGTAGGTGAGGGAAGTCGTGCCAGGCCAGTCTGGATGCCAGGGAAAATAGCCGAGCACGGAAGCTGGCTCCACATGTATGCCCTCACCCCTGTACTGAAACTGGAATCCTGGTCCCACCCCCTCATTCACCGTGCCGCTGTTCTGACCGGTAACAGTCAACTCGACCTTCTGCCCGGGGACGAGGATGGCCGGCGGCGGCTCAAAGTCAGCCAGAAGACTCACATTGTGCCATTCAAAGCCCTGGTCAACCGACCGGTCTTCGATACGGAAGGCCGAGTCGGTTAGGGTGAGCCGCACATACGTTCCCTCATATCGGGGGTGTGGGTTGGGGACATACTCTGTCTCCGCGCCTGCTGGATTGACCAGCGTCTCGGCCAGGACCCAGACCTCGTCGGAAGCGTCTTGGGCCAGCACCGCGGTCATTTGTATGACGAGGAGCAAAGAAAGCAAAAGGAGCAGAAGACCGAGCCCGGCTGCCAATCTGATGGTTCTCATATGAAGTACCTTCATCATCCCTCTCCCTCCGGTGGATCATCGGGCCACGACCATCTCCTGTTCTGCCAGCCGTAGCCTCCAAGAGTTCGTGATCTGGGCTCTAAGGTACAATGTTGCATCGGGCTGTTGTTGAGGATCACTACAAGTATATCACGGACGAGGCGATTGTGCAACTGGCTGGAAACAGCCCTGGTACTTGCATTCGGTAAAGTTGTGAAATGGGTGGGGCTCCATGGAAGCCCGGGACGGAGGGTGGCTGTCAGCGTTGTCCTGATGGACATTCACCGCTCATAGCCCTCGTCTCAAGGGCGATTCACTCAAAGAGCGAAGGTCCGCTATCCCGAGGGTATCAGAGGCCCCCCGAGACGGGGCTGCGAGCGAGCTTGAGGGAGCAGCTTGCCGGTCTGATCTTTTTTGCCTAGCCGCCAACAGGCTGGCCGCAGTGGATGCAGAAGCGCTTGCCGGATTCCAACGACTGGCCGCAGTTGCCGCAGAATTTGGGTGTCTGGCCCGTCGCGGCTGGTGCCTGGGGGCTGGTGACTGGCGGCGCCACCGGCTGGGGCTGAGGTGCTGTGTCAGCCTTTCGGCGTCTGCGGATCAGCAACAGTGCCACGAGCAGGAAGAGGAGGAGCAACAGGCAGGCGACGGCCGCCAGGAGCAGTAGCATGTTGTTGGAAGCCACGGTGAACTCGCCTGATTCGACGTCCACGACGAGGTCAAAGCCGGACTCGTCCCAGGCCTTGGGGTACTCCAGATCCAGGGGG
This sequence comes from uncultured Chloroflexia bacterium, assembly GCA_963783445.1. GTDB lineage: Bacteria > Chloroflexota > Anaerolineae > JAAYZQ01 > JAAYZQ01 > CAWANP01. The sequence continues at coordinate 485,935 of CAWANP010000009.1, forward strand.
CTGGTCTGGCCCTGCTCGCCCTCGACCTGAAAGCGGGCCACGGCCAGGCTACCATCGCCCTCTATTTGCTCGCTCGCCGCCACGCTGATGACGACGCGCCCGGCTTCGTCGGTATTGAAGGCGGTGAGGGCTTCACCGGTCACGAGGTCGCCAGGTTCGATCTCTTGGACGGAGAGAAGGGCGGGATTGTAGGTCAGCTCGAGGTGCATAGCGGCAAAGCCTGGGGAGCCCTGGACGAGGATGGGGACATCGACGGTCTGGCCGGAAGGAGCCTGGGCTGCTTCGACAGAGACGGTCAGGGATTGGGCGGAGGCAACGAGCCCCGCAACGAGGGCGGCTGTCAGCAGCAGCGAGAGAACCAGCAAGCGAGCCGTGGACCTAGTCATGGGTGCACCTCCTATGGGCCAGCCAGCGAGACGTTGGCCCGCTGCAAGATGATGGTGGCGTCGCGGGAAGTGACGTCGCCGCTGCCATCCATGTCCATCCAGGGCAGTTCAGGCCGCAAATTGACCGACATCTGTAGGGCGCAGGCTGCGTCCCGCTCGTCCAGGCTGCCGTCCTGGGTACAATCGCCGGGTAGGATGCCGCCGCCGCCTGGACCTGTGCCCCCGGTACCGCTGCCGTCGGCATTGACAATCTCGATAAAGCCGTGGATGCGGTCGATGGGCAATACTGTCCCTGCCGGATCGTTGATGGTCGTCACCTCGAGACAGAGGTCGGTTCGGGCGCCAGGGGGGCCTACGGCCCGGAAGGGCACATAGGTGACTGCCCCCGTGCCATAGATGCCGTTCTGTTGGGAAAAGCCGGCGCGGATCCGGTTGGTTTCGGCGGTGTTGGACTCAAAGAGGGCCTGGCTGAGGATCGCGCCTTTGACGAGGTCGCCCTCGGGGCGGGCGACGGTGTTATCGTAGACCACGTTAAAGTTGGCGTTGGCCACGTTGTAGCCGTTGAGCAGATAGACCGGTACGTAGACCAGTGCGCCTTGGGGCACCAGGCGCTGGCCGGCCTGGAGGGCCATCTGGCCCACCGGCGCGGGCTCGGGGAAGGTGCCAAAGGGTGGCGGCGCAAAATCGTTGCCCGGGACCGTGGACTGGACCCAGAAGCCGCCGGCCGGAGCCACGCTCATCGCCAGCGCCGAGCCGCCCGTCTCCTGCAAGCAGCGGGCGACGTAGGGCCGCAGGGGCGGCACCTGCGCGCCGCGCCAGTTGGGGCTGTCCCAGTCCCAGACCGAGTCACCCGGGTAGTGCTCCCACATCCACCAGTAGCGGTTGTTGTTGAACTGGGGGAAATTGTCCGGCGCAGCAAGGGAGGTGGGGCCGAGTTGGGGGTTGCCCTCAAAAATACCGTACTCGTTGACCTTCCACCGCTTGCGTGCGTTGAAATCGTCATCACCGTCGTAGGCGTTGAGGCGGGCTTCGGCCTCGGCGATCCAGCGGTCGAAGCAGGCCTGGCCCTCAGCGGTGTCCCAGGAGGCCGCGCTGGCGGTGCTGCCCGTGCCGCTTGTACCACCTGTGCCGCCACCGGTGGGAACGGAAACCGTCGCACCGGTGTAGGCGCCACAGACCGCTCCCGGTGGGTATTGGACGCCCGGCGGGTACTGGCCAGGCGGCAGGGGCGGGACAGCGCCAGTACCGGTGCCAGTTCCTGTTCCTGTGCCGGTACCTGTGCCGGTACCTGTGCCGGTACCTGTTCCCGTGCTGGTACCTGTGCCCATACCTGTTCCTGTGCCCGTACCTGTTCCAGTACCGGTCTCAGTTCCAGTTCCCTCGCCTGTACCCGTCTCTGTTCCCGTGCCGGAACCTTCTTCTGCCCCCTGGTCCTCAGGCCGTTGCTGGGCCCGGTATTTCCAAATGACCTGCGTGGCCTCCACATGCAGGTAAGCGCCTATCGCGATCTCGTCGTTGGCGTTTTGTGGTTGCGGCGCCTCAATGGAGTAGGTGACGGAAGTCCTCCCATCCCAGTTTCCATGCCAAGGAGAAAAGTACCAGGCTTGAGCCGGATCCACCCGTATCCTGTCACCCGCGTACCAGAACTTGAAGCTTGCTCCCACCCCATCAGTGACCGTGCCACTGTAAGAACCCGTAACCTTGAGCGGGACCGTCTCTCCGGGGACGAGAATAGGCGGTGGCTCCTGGAAGTCGGCCAGCAAGCTCGCATTGTGGTATTCGTAACCGTGGTCTACGTCCCGACTGTCGACCCGGAAGGCCGTCTCGGTGACGGTGTACAGGTCGCGCCTGCCCTCAAACCGTGCTTCTGGAAACCAGGTCGGATCTGCCCCGCCTCCGACAAAGTCCTTCTTGCCGTTCAGCGGATCGACCACCGTCTCGTACAGAACCCAGACCTCGTCGGAAGAGTCTTGGGCCAGCGCCGCATTCATTTGTAGTACCAGGAGAAGAAAAAGAGAGAGTACTAGCAGAGCAATCGCGGTCGTCCGTTGGGCTGTACTCATACTGGGTGCCTTCATCGTGCTTCCTCCCTCAGTAGATTGTTGGGCTACGGCCGCATCTGTCCGGTTCTCTATCCACCGCTCTCAACTGGGTCTTTGTGGTCTGGGATCTCCCTGCGCAACTCTCTGCCATCATACTGTTCGAGGATCACACAAAGTATACCATCATCCAAGTATCTGCGCAACCTCTCGCTCCAATGCACGGGGCACATTGACGTAATAGATTCGTTAGCTCGCGAAACACCTGGGAGGGCGCACCCGCCTGCCTACCGCACACACCGGAATCCGACGTCGCTGTCGATTCTGTCCGGTTCGCTGTCATGGCGGGCCGCGATACGGACCTGGAGCCAGGAGTCGGCCCAGCAGCCCCCACGGAATATCCTACGGGTCCCGTCGGCAGGGCCGGGCGGATTCCGGTACGGTGAGCTGTCATAGTAATCGCTGTCGTACCAATCGTTTACCCATTCCCAGACGTTGCCGGCCATGTCCATGGCGCCATAAGGGCTGGCTCCCCGCGGATACTTGCCGACGGCGGTCGTATCCCCAACACAGGGTTCGAGCTTGTCCTTCTCATTGTAGGCCCGGAAGTTCAGGAAAGAACAGCCGGGAAAGTCGTCGCCCCAGGGGAAAGTGCGGGTGTCGCTGCCGCCGCGGGCGGCCTTTTCCCATTCGGCCTCGGTGGGCAGGCGCTTGTTATCCCACGTGCAGTATGCGACCGCATCGTGCCAGGAGACGTTAACGACGGGGTAATCGGCATAGGCCGGGTTGTCATAGTAGGACTCACGGGAAGAGGACGAATTCTCCCCAGGTGGCTCGCAGCCCCCTTCTGATACGCACTGGGCGTAGCGGGCGTTGGTCACCTCGTGGGTGTCGATAAGGTAGGCGTCCAGGTAAACGGTATGCAAGGGCTTTTCGTCATCATAGCAGTAGCCACCCTCATTGGTGTTGTCGCAGCCCATCTGGAACTCGCCGGCAGGGATAGGGACCATGCCGGATAGTGATAGCGGGTGGCGGACAATGGGTAGAAAGATGCTGCTTGCCCCGGTCCGGGCCGCCAACGGCCGAGTATGAGGCTGCCCGATCAGGGTTGCTGTGCGATCCTGGCCCGCAGCACCTGATGGTAGACTGGGAATCAGGTTGCTCGCGAGTAAGATTATGCCAACGACGAGGAACGCCGGGATCTTGGCGGACTTGGGGATCGTCATGGGGAGCGCCTCCTACTTTTCTGTTCTGGTAGTCTAACGATAGATACCCATGGGATACAACAGAACGGTGTGACCGGCTGCTCATCTGCTGCTCCAGACTGGCGCGAACGGAGATGCGCCGTCTGCTGGGTTCAACCAGCGAGCGACTCTGTGACAACGTCCCTTGCTACGGGAACGTGTATCGTTCTGTGCCTATCTGGCCAGCGATTCCTTTCGGTTGCAGGACGCATGACAATGCCAGGATGGGCGAGATGAATGACAGGATAGGAGTTCGCGCCGAGGGGAAACTCTTTGAGATCTCCCCCAAGTAGTTCGTTTCGCCGTTTTTGGCCTGCTACATTCTGCAAGATACCGGCCACTTCACTGCCCAAGGTGATGACCAATCTTGGGCTGGCCAGGGCTAGCTCTTCCTCTAGCCACTGGAGGCCTTGTCTGGCGTATTCTTCGAAGCGACTCCGGGTTTCCTGTACGGGCCATGGACATCCCAGGCGGCGGTACTTGGCGACGTGTCCTTCCTTGAACAAAAAAACGCGGACGATATCTGTGATCCAGCACTGATCGCGGTGCAGGCCAAGGGGAGCCAGGTAGGCACGTTCAAGCTCATACCCACTATCCACGGTACGCATGCGCTGGCCGTCGAAATAGCGCTCTGTGGAAAACGGCCCGCAATTGTCGCCAACGGGTACATCTCGCTCCGTGCTAATGGCAGCAAAACGTGCGGACGGATAGGCGCCGATGATGAGAACGCCACCAGTGGCTGTGTCCAAAGGCACGACGGGTTGAATGGGATTGCCATAGATGTAGTTGTATGGGGTAGGCAGCGAAAGTGCATCTTTGTAGTCTGTGTACAGGCGCTTCTGAAAGCTTCGAATGGATGACGAGTTCTGTTTCACCTGTCCCCCTTGGGGTTGCTTCCCGGCTCCTGCCAGATTGGACAGTTGTGTGAAAGAATCGCCTAGCTTTACCTTGACGGCGAGAATCATGTCGTCGTGGAATAGCTGGGCCGTGGCTGTTGTTGCCATCCCGGTGTGTGCCTTGGGCTCAGAGCCGAAAGGACCCAGTTTCAAGATGAACAGGCTCATTATATCACCCTTCAAGACAATGAGCAAGGAGAAGGTGGAGCCGCCAGGCACGCGGACCAGGTGAACCACCTGATTTGACACAACAACACTCTTCAGCTAAAATATGACCTTGGTCAAACTTGTAGTTGGGTCACGAATTGAAGGTGAATGATGGATCAGACGTTGTCCCGCCGAGAACGGAAAAAACTGGAGACGCGCCAGGCGCTGTTGGAGGCATCGCTGGCCCTCTTTCGGGAGAAGGGCTACCAGGCCACGACGGTGGAAGAGATCACCGACCGGGCGGACGTGGCCAAGGGTACCTTTTTCAATTACTTTGCCTCGAAAGAGGCGCTGCTGGATGATCTGTCTGTGTGGCACGTGGGGCGCCTGCGCGCGGCGCTGGACGTCAGCCAGGGGGCGCCGGCCAGCCCGGTGGCCCGCATCAAGCTGCTGATGCGGCTGACGCACGAACAGGTGGCCCAGGACATGCGCCTCTTCCGGCGGGCCTTTGCCCATCGCTTGCACCATCCCGCTCCGCCGCCCCAGCGGGGCAAGCGGGCGCTGTTTGGCTTTTTCAGCGAACTGGTGCGGGAGGCGCAGGATTGTGGCGAGGTCCGGGCCGACGTGGACGCGGAGCTGGTGGCGGACTTGTTGCGCATGGCTTACTTTCGGCGGATCGTGGCTTGTTGCGACGATGGCGACGAGCCGTCGCCGGTGGAGCAGTTTGAACGGATCGTGGACTTGCTGATGGAAGGGTTGGCGGGTCCGGCGTGGGGGAATGGATAGCGATCTTTCTCTCGGAATAGGGCGGCCGTGTCCTTACAGTGACGGGTGGCAATCCTCTCCTCGAGTCTTTGCCCCGTCTCAGAGGGGCGACGAGATACAAGGACGCGCTGGGCACGGTCCGATTTCCCTGATCAGTTTGCGGGAGGATCGGGCTTGGCGTGACCGAGTAGGAGATGAGTATGAAATCATTGGGACGAGCACTTGGTTATCTGAAACCGTACTGGCTGCTGGCGACGGGTACCTTTGTTACCCTGCTGCTGTCGACGCTGTTGAACCTGCTGATCCCGGCCATCACGGGACGGATCATCGACGAGGGCATCACGGCCAAGGTGGCGGGCGTGATCGCGGTGGGCGCGCTGGCCATCGTCGGCGTGGCGCTGCTGCGGGCGCTCTTTTCCTTCCTGCAAGGTTTTTGGGCGGTCAAGGCGTCGCAGAACGTGGCCTACGACATGCGCAACATCCTGTACGAAAAAATCCACCAGCTGTCCTTTGGCTACCACGACCGGGCCCAGACCGGTCAGTTGCTGACGCGGGCGACCAGCGACGTGGACCGGGTGCAGATGTTCGTCGGGCGGGGGTTCATTATGTTCCTCATGGCCCTGATCATGATCGTCGGCAGCTTGATCCTGCTCTTTTCCCTGGACTGGCAGTTGGCCCTGATCATGGTCGTGCTGATGCCCCTGACGATGGCCATCTTTGTTTACTTTGCCACCCGGTCGCGCCCGCTGTTCACCAAGGTGCAGGAGCGCCTGTCCCATCTCAACACGGTCTTGCAGGAGAACCTGGCCGGGGTGCGGGTCGATCAAAGCCTTTGCCCGGGAGCCCTACGAGCGGGAGCAGTTCAAGACGGCCAACCGGGATCTGATGGACGAGAGCATCAACGTGGGCAAACTGATTGCCCTGGCGTTTCCCCTGATCTTTCTGATGGCCAACCTGGGTACCCTGGCCGTGATCTGGATCGGCGGCCTGCAGGTCATCGGCGAGCGGCTGACCATCGGCGAGCTGGTGGCCTTTCAGAGCTACCTGATGATGACCATGTTCCCGCTGTTCATGCTGGGCATGATCATCGCCATGGTCTCCCAGGCGGCGGCCAGTGCGGACCGGGTATTCGAGATCGTGGATGCCCGGTCGGAGGTGGTGGAAAAGCCGGATGCTGCTGACATGTTGCCGGTGGATGGGCGCGTGACCTTTGAGGGGGTGTGGTTCCGCTACTTTGGTCCAAAGGATGAGGACCTGGCGCCGCCCGGGGGTGAGGAGGACGCGAAATCGAAAGCGACTGGGAAACGCGGCCGCCGGCGGCGACCACGGCCGGGTGGCGCTTCCCCTGATCCTTCGTCTCCGCCCAGGACTGGGGCTGGAGGGATGATGGGCGGAGGTGGTATGGGCATGGGGATGGGCATGGGCGGACCTGAAGGCCCACCCATGGCACCCACCGATGACTGGGTGTTGAAGGATGTATCATTTAGCGCAGAACCGGGCCAGGTGATTGCCCTGTTGGGGGCGACCGGATCGGGCAAAAGCACGGTCATCAACCTGATCCCCCGCTTTTACGACGTGACCCGGGGCGTGGTCAAGATCGACGGCGTGGATGTGCGCGACGTAACGCTGGACTCGTTGCGCTCGCAGATCGGCATGGTGATGCAAGAGACGACACTGTTCTCGGGCACCATCCGCGAAAACATCGCCTATGGCCGTCCCGAGGCGACGACGGAGGAGGTCGTGGCCGCCGCGAAGGCGGCTGAGGCCCACGAGTTCATCACCGAGTTCGCTGACGGCTACGAGACGGAGGTAGGCGAGCGGGGCGTGACCCTATCTGGGGGACAGAAGCAGCGGGTGGCCATCGCCCGGGCGCTGCTGCTGGACCCACGCATCCTGATCATGGATGATAGTACCAGCAGCGTGGATGTCGAGACCGAGTACCACATCCAGCAGGCGCTGGACAAGCTGATGATGGGCCGGACGAGTTTTGTCATCGCCCAGCGCATCAGTACCGTGCGCGACGCTGATGCGATCCTGGTGCTGGAGGACGGCCGGATCGCGGCCACCGGCAGCCACGAGGATCTGATGCGCGACAGCGCCATCTATGCCGAGATCTATAGCTCGCAGCTCGAGAGCGAGTGCGACCTGATGCCGGAACTGTGCGAGGAGGAAGTCCAAGGGCGGGATGCTGACTCGCCCGCGGTGGCGCCTCGTACGCTGGTTGGAGAGGAGGTGGTCCGATGATCGGTGGCGGACCAATGCACCGCATGGCGAGCACGGAGGAAGAAAAGGCCCGCGATAGCAAACAGGTGCTGCAGCGCCTGGCGCCCTACTTTAAGCCCTACTGGCTGGCACTATTGGGTGTGGCTGTCCTGCTGGTTGTGGGTACGCTGCTGCAACTGGCTGCTCCCTACCTGATCGGCCTGGCTATCGACCAGTTCATCGTCGAGGGCGACCGGCCGGGACTGACGAGGACCATGCTGCTGCTGTTGGTCGCCTACCTGGGTTCGTGGGCGACCACCTACGGGCAGTTCTATGGCATGATCCAGGTGGGCAACAAGGTACTCTACCAGCTTCGCTCGCAGATCTTTGACCGGATCCAGAGCCTGTCACTGACTTACTTTGACGAACATGAGGCCGGAGACCTGATGAGCCGCTTGACCAACGACGTGGACACCATCGGCCAGGTGATCAACTCCGGGTTGGTGCAGACGCTGGGCAGCGCGCTGCTGATCGTGGGCATCGTGATCGCCATGTTCCGCCTGAACTGGCAGCTTGCCCTGGCGACCTTTGCTATCCTGCCCTTCATGTTCGTTGTATCGATCCTGTTCTCGCGCCGCGCCCGCCGCGCCTTCCGCAAGACGAGAAAGACCATCGGCAGTGTGAGCGCTGACCTGGAGGAGAATATTTCGGGCGTGCGGGTGGCCCAGGCTTTTGCCCGGGAGGATGAGAACATCGAGCGCTTTGACGAGCTGAACCGGGCCAACCGCGACGCCAACGTCAGCGCCCAGGGAGTCGTCGCCGCCTTTATGCCGGCAATGGACGTGTTGAGCACCATCGGCCTGGCCATCGTGCTGGGCTTTGGAGGCTACCTGGCCCTGCAAACACCGCCGCTCATCACGGTGGGTGTCGTTGTCTCTTTCCTGGTCTACGTGCGGCGCTTTTTCCAGCCGATCCAGCAGTTGGCCCAGCTCTATGCCCAATTGCAGTCGGCCATGGCCGGCTCGGAGCGCATCTTTGAACTGCTGGATACGGAGCCGGACCTGGCGGACGCTGCCGATGCCGTGGAGATGCCGCCCATAGCCGGCCGTGTAGTCTTTGACGGTGTGTCGTTCCATTACAAGCCGGAGGAGCCGGTGCTGCGCGACGTCAGCCTGGTGGCCGAGCCAGGCCAGACCGTGGCCCTGGTGGGGCCGACAGGCGCAGGCAAGACGACGCTGGTCAACCTCATGGGGCGCTTTTACGAGGCAGTAGAAGGCTCGGTCCAGATCGACGGCTGGGACGTGCGCGATGTCACCCGCGCCAGCCTGCGGTCCCAGATGGGCATCGTTTTGCAGGATACGTTCCTGTTCAGCGACACCATCATGGAGAATATTCGCTACGGGCGGCTGGAGGCCAGCGACGAAGAGGTGATGGAGGCGGCCAAACAGGCCAATGCCGATGTGTTCATCGACAAGCTGCCGGAGGGATATGGCACCGAGCTTTCGGAGCAGGGGCGCAACCTGAGCCAAGGCCAGCGGCAGCTCATCTCCATCGCCCGGGCCATCCTGGCCGATCCCCGCCTGCTGATCCTGGACGAGGCGACGAGCAGCGTTGATACGCGCACCGAGCTGCTGATCCAGCGGGCACTGGCCCGGCTGCTGCAGGGTAGGACCAGCTTTGTCATCGCCCACCGCCTGAGTACCATCCGCAATGCGGACCAACTGCTGGTTCTGGAGGATGGCGAGATCGTGGAGCGGGCGGCCAGTATCCCGGAAAAATCGGCCCACGAGCAGCTCTTGGATGTGGGTGGGGCGTACTATTCCCTCTATTCCCGGCAATTCCGGCAGCGTCAGGATATGGAGGCGCTGGCTCCGGCGATGCCCGACGGGGATGGGCCGCGCCTGGCAGCAACGGCGTAGGCTCTCGCACACAAGAAAACTGGACCAGTCTCCGGAAGACTGGTCCAGTTTCTGGTTCTGGACGATCCACTGTTTGCCTCTTGACAAAGCCATCGAAAGTAATTACAATGTAGATACATAGTTGGTATTGCATTGGCCAGAGAGGTGCTGTCATGCCCGTAGTAGTCAAGACTCGTATCGTCAAGATTGGCAATTCGCAGGGGATTCGCATCCCCAAGCTCTTGCTTGAACAAACTGACTTCGGAGAGGAGGTCGAGCTGGAACTGCAAGAGGACCGGCTTATCGTTCGCCCGGCCCAACGGCCACGCCACGATTGGGAAGGGGCGTTCAAAGCAATGGCCGAGCGGTTCGATGATGAGTTGTTGGATGGTGAACCCTTGCCCTTGACGGCCTGGGACGAGGAAGAGTGGGAATGGTAGTCAAACGGTTTGACGTCTACCTGGTCAACCTCGATCCGACGGTCGGCAGCGAGATCAAAAAGACTCGCCCCTACCTGGTTATCTCGCCAGAGGAAATGAACCGCTGGATCAGGACCCTGATCGTGGCCCCGATGACGACCAAGGGACAGGCATACCCTAGTCGCGTGGCCTGTACGTTTCAGGGAAACGATGGACAGGTGGTCTTGGATTAGAATCCGTACCGTTGACAAGTCTCGACTGGTGAGGAGGTTAGGGAGAATTGACCCAGAAACACAAGGGGCTGTGCTTGGGTCCCTTGGCGAGATGTTTGCAGAATAGCCCAATGGCTTGGAAGCACTGGGGTTGGCAATTGAGGCAAGATACCATCTTGCCCTACCCGAGCGCGGAGAGTATGTCCGCAGACCTTCGCCCATCGTGACATGCAGAGACTGGACCAGTTGCTCGAAAACTGGTCCAGTCTGCATTTCTATGTTTGCTCGACGCGGATTTTTCGGGTATAATATGGATGGTCACTTGCTGTGTACCGTGTACCAACCACCGTTTCTTAACCAGTAGATCTCTGTCCATTGCTGCAAATTGATCCCTGACCGGCGTTTCCCGGGTGAAAACCGCCGAACCGCGGATTTGGCTTGAGCGCGAGATGGTCCATGGGTATCTGCTGGATTTCGCTCCAGAACGAACGAAGGGAAAGAACCCTTGAGTCTTTTCGTCACCTTTGAAGGACCGGAAGGCTCCGGCAAGACCACCCAGATGCGATCCCTGGCTGCCTTCCTTCGGGAACAGGGCTACGATGTGCTGACGACGCGGGAGCCGGGCAGCACGCCGATTGGTGAGCGGGTGCGCAATATCCTGCTCGACCCGGTGCACACCGAGATGTTGCCGCCGACCGAATTTCTGCTCTTCTCAGCGGCGCGTGCGCAGCATGTGGGCCAGGTGATCGGTCCTCACCTGGCAAGGGGCGGCATTGTGTTTAGCGACCGCTATGCTGATTCGAGCCTGGCCTACCAGGGCTATGGGCATCAACTCGATCTGGACGTTCTTCTGACTGTCAGTCGCTTTGCCACGGGCGGGCTTGTACCGGACCTGACGCTGTATTTCGACGTGCCGGTTGAGGTCGGTCTGCGACGAAAAATGGGGGGCAGTGGCGACGCCTGGAACCGGATGGAGCAGAAGGAGATTGCGTATCACGAGCGGGTACGCGCTGGATACCTGGCCATGGCCTCCCAGGAGCCGGATCGTTGGGTCGTGGTGGATGCCAGCCGGGAGATCGATGAAGTACAAGTCACCGTCCGGGATCTGGTCATGGCCCGGCGAGATGCAGCGACGAGAGGGGAGGGAACGTGAGCGAGAGAAAGTTGATCATGGCAATCGTCAACCACGACGATGCCGGGCGACTGGTAGATGCTCTGACCGGAGCTGGCTACCGGGCGACGACCATCAGTACGACAGGTGGGTTCCTGCGACAGGGGAACGCCACGGTGTTCATTGGCACCATGGAGACAAACGTACCCGCAGTGATGCAGTTGATCCGGGAGAACTGCAACACCCGACGACAGTTGGTCAATCCACTGCCACCCGTGATGGAGCCAGGGGAGATGTACGTGCCCTCCCCCGTGGAGGTCCAGGTGGGCGGGGCCACGATCTTTGTCCTGGACGTCGAGCAGTTTGAGCGGTTCTAGCCGGCCTGGGACCCTGGCTTGCTGCGGGCAGCGGAAGGTGCCTCGCGCTTGGATGTATTACAGCAGGTCGTCCATGCCGCTGCCCATAGCGGGGCCCATGCCTCCACCCAGATCGTCGGCCAGGTCGGGCATGGCCCCTTCGATCTCTTCGGGGCTCTGGCCGCTCTCCAGCCGGTCTATGACCTCGTCAAACTCCCCGGGCATCTCCTCGCCGGTCTCGGCGCTCATCTTGCGCATCCAGCGGGCGATGCTCTTGGGATCATCCTCATCCAGGTCGCCCATCATCGAGGGATCGGCCAGATCGTCCAGCTGGCTGTCCTCAGAGCGGATGACCGCTACCCGTGAGATCATGCGAACCAGGTGGGTGCCGCCACAGCGCGGACAGGTGGGCTCATCCTCGATTTTGGAAAAGGACCGGAAAAAGAGACTGACCCGGCGACGGCAGTCCTGGCAGCGGTATTCGTAAATGGGCATGAGTCCTCACCTCGATCTCGTCAAGTTCCTAATGACATCGATCCTGTCACTGCGAGCGTCAGCGAAGCAGTCTCCACTGGGCAGTTGGGAATTGCTTCCCTTCGGCGGCTTCAGGGCAAGCTGTCGGCCTGTGGCCTCCTCGCAAGGATACAGTAGATTATACTGAAAACAGGCCTCAGCGCCAAGTTTTCGTTTTCACAGGACGGACAAGCATGATAGACAAAGCATACCCAACAGATCCATTCTACCGGGAGCAGCCTCCGCTGCTGGTCGTCATCTCGGGCTCATCGGGCGCGGGCAAGGACTCGGTTGTCCTGCGCATGAAGGAACGGGGTTTTCCCTTTGACTTTGTGATCACGGCCACCGACCGCGCTCCCCGGCCCGGTGAGGTCCACGGGGTGGACTATTATTTCTATGCGACGGCCGAGTTTGAGAGGATGATCGCCGAGGGCGAGCTGGTGGAGCACGCCCTCGTCTATGGCCAGCACAAGGGCGTGCCCAAGGCCCACATCCGCCAGGCGCTGGCCTCGGGACAGGACGTCGTGATGCGCGTGGATGTGCAGGGGGCCAAGACGGTGAAGACCATGCTGCCGGCGGCCATCACCATCTTTCTCAACTGCGAGTCGAAGGAGGAATTGGAGGCCCGCCTGCGCGAGCGCCGGACTGAGTCGGAAGAGGCACTGGCGCAGCGGCTGGAGACCGCCCAGGAGGAGATGGCCCTCATACCCGAGTTCGATTACGTGGTGGTCAACGGGCGCGATGCCCTGGATGCCGCGGTGGATGACGTGGTGGCCATTATGCGCGCCGAGCACTGCCGCGCTGTGGCCCGGAGGGTCAGCCTGTGACGGAGCCCATCAACCCCCAACCGCGTCGCGTTTCTCTGGCCCTGCCGCTCCATAAGCCGGTCGTCACCTGGGTCCTGTTGGGCATCATTATCGTCGTCTTTGGCCTGGAAACCCTGGCCGGCGGCTCTACAGACAGCGAGGTCCTGGTCCGGCTGGGCGCCAAGGTGAACCCCCTCATTGCCCAGGGCGAGTACTGGCGGCTCCTGAGCGCCATGTTCCTGCACATCGGCATCATGCACCTGGCCTTCAATGGCTATGCTCTGGTCGGCCATCGGTACGGAGCTGGAACGGCTGCTGGGCTGGCGGCGCTTTCTGGCTATCTACATCCTATCCGGACTCTTTGGCGGCCTGGCCAGCTATGCTTTCACTGACAGCCTGTCGGCCGGCGCCTCGGGCGCCATCTTTGGCATCATTGGCGCCCTGGCCGCCTTTTTCCTGCGCCACCGCCAGCAGTTGGGCGCCTGGGGACAGCGGCGCCTGGCCAACATCGCTTTTCTGATCGTCATCAACCTGGTTTTGGGCTTTACCCAGCCGGCCATCGACAACATGGCCCACCTGGGGGGCTTGGTGAGCGGCTTCTGCCTGGGCTGGTTCCTGATGCCCAGCTACAAACTCGATCCCGTCACCATGCAACTGGTGGACGAGAACCGGCTGGGGCGGTACTGGCCGGCCCTGGCCGTGGCCGTGCTGCTGCTGGCGGGCGGCGTGGCCCTGGTAACTGGCGTCCAGCGCAATAGCCCGGCCAGCTACCTGCTGCGCGCCGAGGATGCCGTCAACCGGGAATCCTGGGATGAGGCCGCTGTCCAGCTAGAACTGGCCCTGGAGCAGGATCCGGCCTTGAGCGAGGCGCATTTCTTCCTGGGTCTGGCCCGCAATCACCTGGACCAGCCCCAACAGGCTGCCGATGCCTATGAGGCGGCCCTGGCGCTGGAGCCCGGCTTCGCCTCGGCCCACTGGAACCTGGCGCTGACTTACTTGGAGCTGGAGCGCTTTGCCGAGGCCAAGGACCATTTTGAGATCTATTTGGAGCTGAATCCCGAGGCGGCGGGCGAGGTCGAGCCTTACCTGGAGGATCTGCGGGGGGTACTGCCTTGAGCGGAGCTTTGAGCCCCTGAGGGCAGTTGACAGGGCATAGACCTGTAAGAAGTACCAGGCAGTACTCTCACGAGCCTGGTAGGCTCGCAATTGGTTCATCCTGTCTTGCAGGACTCGGCGAAGAGCATGCGCCAGAGTTTGGCAACGATACTCTCGCACGATGAAGCACGCTCGGGAATCGTTGCCCAAACATGGGGTCAGAGCAAAGGCATGTCGTCCTCCAGGAGACAGGACCATGAATGAATCCCATGCAGGAATCGTCGTCGGAGTCTTGGGACAGTGGGCTTCAGGAAAGACTGAAGCAGCGAGAACGCTGATCAGGCACCTGGGCGGTGAGGGCAATGTCGTGTTTCTAACAGACAGGGCGCTGTTTGCCAGCCAAGCGATCAAGCACGTACTCGATCTGGACAAGTCCGAAGTTGTGGCGAGTGTTGAGGAGGATGGCAGGCAGCGGTTGGACTGCGATCTGCTCACAATCTGGCTGGCCCCAGGGGAGGATCTGAGAAGTGTAGAACCAAGCTCCCTCATGTTCGACATGCATGATGATGAGGTATTGATTGCCTTTCGCAAGAAAGCCAAGATGGAGCTGGGGCACCAGATTCGCGCGAGGTCTGCTGGTGGAAAACCGGTCGTTATCGAAGCTGCTTTTGGTCCCAACCCGGAACAGGCAGGTGAAAACCCTTATGGCCGAACGATCGCTGATCTGTTTGCGCGATTGGAGGGAGCGGGAGTCGAACCCTGGCGGGTGAAATGGATCATCATTGAGGCTGGCTGCGCCACCAGGGCGGCAAGGAACGCAGAACGGCAGGACAGCATCCCGGCCCGTTATTTTGAGATGTTCGCTGCTGATGGAGGCGACCTAACTCCAGATCATGAGCGGCGATTGGTAGAGCAAGGTACCCTGATTAGAAGAGTGCCGAACAATCACGATGATGTTGAAGGATTCCGGGCTGACATCATTGCTGCGTTCGAGGATATGCTTGGGGGCGACTCTATAGAGTAGAGCCAAGTAACCTCGGACATCACATCCCACAAATTGGAATCAGCCGCCAGGCTGATTCTTGCTTTTGGGGGGGATGGTCCCCGTTCTCTCTAGCGTGAGGCTCGCCCACATTGCAGCCTTCCGGCCAGATGGGACACGCAGTGTATTGAAGTGCGCATCCATGTGACGATCAGCCGATCAGAATCAACCATCCAATGTGTGCTACGCTCTCCCCAACAAGAGTCTTGATTCGCTCCAGGAATCGAGCCGTGATACAATAATGCGCCTGGCTGCGAAAAAGATCTCGGCAAGGAAGCGCTGTGGGGAAAAGTTCCAATCTAAGGAACATGGAACAAATTCGTCCTACAAGCTGCCTTGGATATTGAGATACAGATGCAGATGAAGAAAGCGAAGCAGATTCGTTCCTGGAGGCTATCGTTGGCGGCCCTGTAGTAGAAAATGCCCCATCATGATACCAAGATATGAGTGAAAAAACAGAGAAAGCCGCGCCGTCCTTCGTCGAGTTTGTCATCATCATCTCCTTGATGATGTCGCTCACCGCCCTATCCATCGATGCCATGCTGCCGGCCCTGCCCCAGATCGGCAGCGATCTGAGTGTCCAGAATGCCAACGACCGGCAGTTGGTTGTTTCTGTCATCTTCCTGGGTTTGGCCGTTGGGCAGCTGTTCTTTGGGCCGCTTTCGGATACGACGGGACGCAAACCCGCCATCTATGCTGGCTATGCCTTTTTTGTCGCTGGCGCCCTGCTGTCGGCTTCTGCGGCCAGTTTTCCGATGATGCTCGCGGGGCGGCTGCTGCAAGGGTTGGGGGCTTCGGCGCCGCGTGCCGTCACCTTGGCCCTGGTGCGCGATCGATACGAGGGCCGGGCGATGGCCCGGGTGATGTCCTTTGTCATGACCGTTTTCATCCTGGTGCCCATGATCGCGCCGACCCTGGGGCAGGCCATCCTGCTGTTCTCGGGTTGGCGCGGCATCTTTGTCGGCTTTGTGCTGATGGCGCTCGTCACTTTGGTCTGGTTCGCGCTGCGCATGCCGGAGACCTTGGCCCCGGAACACCGGGCGCCGTTTTCGCTGCGGCGGATTCGTGGATGCACGCTCGAAATCGTGAGGAACCGAACGGCCATTGGCTACACCGTGTCGGCTGGCCTGGTCAGCGGGGCCTTTCTCGGCTACCTGAATTCCGCCCAGCAGATCTTTCAGGAGCAGTATGCGCTTGGGCAGCTCTTCCCGCTCATATTTGGCATCATCTCTTTCTCCATCGGGTTGGCGTCCTTGCTGAATGCGCGCCTGGTGATGCGCTTTGGCATGCGTTTCCTGGTGCGATGGTCGCTCATTATTATCGTCGGGCTTTCGATCCTGGCCTTTGGGGTCGCCCTGCTTGCTGCCGGACAGCCGCCCCTGTGGTTCTTGATGGCCTACATCATGCATGACCTTCTTCTGCGTCGGCATCCTGTTCGGCAACCAGAATTCCCTGGCCATGGAGCCATTGGGTCACCTGGCTGGGATCGGGGCCGCAGTGGTCGGTTCCCTCTCAACCCTGATATCCATGCCTCTGGGTACCATCATCGGTCAAAGCTACAACGGCACGGTCCTGCCCTTGATTGCCGGTCTCGCCATTCTTTCTGGTCTGGCCTTCCTTGTCGTACGCTGGGTCGAAGCGAAGCAGGGCTTGCTGCCGGTGCCAGACTGAATCCAAGTGCCGGGGAGTCTCCAGTTCTTGGCCGCTCTGGTAGCCAGCCGGTCTGACATCGACTACGAGCGGCGCGTCCGGACGCGCAACGCAACCGCTGCCAGCGCATAGGTGACCAGGGCCAGTACCAGACAAGCCAGGATCCCCGGCCAGATGGCCGTCCCCTGCCACCCCTCGTTGATCAACGCCCGCATGGCGCCGAGGACGTAGGTGATGGGATTGAGCATCGCTGCGGTCCTGAGCCAGCCGTCCAGAAGCGCCAGCGGCACAAAGGTGGGTGCCAGGAAGGTCAGCGGAAAGAAGATAAAACTCGCCCCCTGGGTTGCCGCCGCACTGCCACTGCCCAGGGCCGCCGACACAGTGAAGCCGGCAAAGCCAGTGCCCAGCAAGATGCGCCAGCCCGATGACGGCCAGGAGTCCCAAGCCAGCCGGTCGCCGGCTCCAGCCCTAGCAGCAGGGCCACACCGAGGACGATGGTCGTCTGCAGTCCCAGGATCAAGGCGCCGGCCAGGATGGGGCTCAGAAGCAGGGCCGCGCGGCTGACCGGGGTGAGCAAGAGTTTGTCAAAGTAGCCGCGCTCGATGTCCCGGACAAGGTTCTGAGCGGCGATTCCGGCCCCAGCCAAAGAGGCGGAGACAATGGATAGCGGCAGGATGAAGCCCAGATAGTCGCCCCCGATGCTGGGAATAAAGCCCGCTGCTGTGCCCAATGTAGACTGGTAGATGACCAGGAAAAAGACGCTGATGGCGATGGGAGGCAGAAGCGCCTCGGGCGTTCGAAATATGGTGAGCAGGTTCCGCCTTGTCAGCATCAGAACCTGGTATGGAAATGCGGTATCTCTTGAGGCCCTGCTGGTGGGCAGGGACAGGACATGGGGCATTGGTACTCATCTGGATTCTCCTCCGTATTGGCTCCTTGGTCCGCGCTATGCAGCCCGGGCTGGGAGCGATTCATCGGACTCTAGCCGCTGACCGGTCACCTGGAGAAAGACGTCGTCGAGGGTGGGCTGGGTGAGGGTCAGCGAAATCGGCTCGATGTTGGCCTGCTGCAGCCGATTCATGACGGCCGGAATGGCAGTCGCGGCCTGGTTCAGGTACAGGCGGACCACGTCACGGTCCATTTGCAGGCGGTCGCCCATACCATTCAGCTCGGCCAGCGCCTTGTTGGCACGTTCGTAGCCGTCAAATCGTAGGTTGATCGACTCATCACCCAGATTCGCCTTCAGCTTGTGTGGTGCGCCCTCGATAGCGATCCGGCCCCCATCGATGATGGCCACAGTATCTGCGAGTTCGTCAGCTTCCTCCAGATATTGGGTTGTAAGAAAGATGGTGATGCCCAACTGCTGGTTGAGGCGGCGGACTTCGGCCCAGACATCGCGACGGCTGGCTGGATCTAGGCCGGTGGTCGGCTCGTCTAGGAACAGGATGCTGGGTTCGTGGACAAGGGCCAGGGCGAGATCGAGACGGCGACGCATCCCGCCACTATAGGTACCGGCGCGACGGTCGACGGCGTCGGTGAGCCTCAGCAATTCGAGTAGTTCCTGGGCGCGGGATCTGGCCTCAGCGCGGCTGGCACCGAACAGCTGGGCTTGCAGTGTGAGCAACTCCATCGATTTCATCAGGGGATCGATGCCGATCTCTTGCAGGGCTACGCCAGCAATGCGCCGTACTTCCTCCGCCTGGGCCACCACGTCAAAGCCTCCCACCGTCACCCTCCCCGCTGTGGGCAGGGCCAGTGTGGTCATGATCTTGATCGTCGTGCTTTTGCCTGCACCATTCGGTCCCAGAAAACCAAAGATACTGCCATCGTTGACTTTGAAGGAGACGCCATCGACGGCTTTGACATCGCCCGGATAATGCTTGACCAGGTCTTCAACGATAATCTGTCGGTCTGACATAAGAGTTGCTCCTCAATAGGCTTCTTGACTTCCGTTCCGGTATCTGTTGAGATCATTATACATGTTTGTCTAATATTTGTCAAGTTAAAATCAAATAAAAGTAAGCGGGAGAAGCCAGGGACGGGGAAAGCCAAAGAAGGTGGCCCAGAGTAGGAAATTCCCGGGGCCTATGGTACAATAGAAACAGGTGCCAAAGGAGTCATTCCTGGCATTGAATTGGAGGAATAGAATCAAATGACTGACCTGTTTGAACGGACAAAGGAACTGTGCCGTATTCCCGGGGCACCGGGCTTTGAGCATGACGTCGTGGCCTGGCTGCTGAACGCGTTCCGTCCCTACGCGGACGAGGTCGAAGTAGATACCATGGGTAACCTCTATGCCCTGCGCCGTGGCGATCCCGGCGGCCCAACGCTGATGATCTCTGCCCATTCGGACGAGATTGGCGGCGTGGTCCGGGCCATCGAGCCCGATGGCTTTTTGCGCTTCAACAAGCTGGGCGGGGTGCTCGATTCACTGGCCGTGGGCCGCAAGGTGATGGTCAACGGTCACCTGGGCGTGATTGGCCTCAAAGCCGGTCACGCGCAGACTGAGGAAGAGCGGCTGCGGGTGCCGACCTATGTAGAGCAGTACATTGATGTGGGCGCCGACAGTGCGGACGAAGCGGCTGGCATGGGCATCCGAATCGGCGATCCGGTGACCTATGTCAGCGAGGTACAGCGCTTCAGCAAGCCGGACCGTTTCGTGGGCAAGGCGCTGGACAATCGCCTGGGCTGCGTGGTACTGCTGGCCCTGCTGGAACAGTTGCAGGGCGCCCAGATTGCCGGTACGCTTCACATCGTCGTGACGGTACAGGAAGAGGTGGGGCTGCGCGGCGCCAAGGTGGCGGCGAACCGGATCGGACCCGATTGCGCCATCGTGGTCGATACGATGCCCTGCGGGGGTACGCCCGATATGGCTGGAGATACCACACTGCCTGTCGGCATTGGAAAAGGCCCGGTATTCCGCCTCGTCAGCCGCGGGGATGTGACCCACCACGGCATGAAACGCCTCCTCATCGAGACGGCTGAGGGGCAGGGTCTCCCCTACCAACTGGTCGTACACGACCGGTCTTCGACCGACGCCAGCGCCATCCACCTGCAGCGAGAGGGGATTCCCACCGGCATCGTGACGATCCCACGGCGTTACGCGCACTCGCCGATTGAGGTAGCGGACATGGGCGACGTCCGGGGTACGATCGCGCTGCTGGAGGCTGTGGTAACTCGTATGGGAGAAGTTGGATCGGTTTTTTCCCTTTGTGACTTGAGTGGAAGGGAGATATCAAGTGGCCCTGGGTAGACTGGTGCCAGCGGCTGACTTTCCGGCCAGCCAGAAATGGACCTATCTGAATGCTGCCTCTGTGGCACTGATGTCTGTGGGTGCGGCCGAGGCGATCATCGCCTGGCAGCGAGACCTGGCGGAGAACGGGACACTGAACTTTGACGAGGTGGCCGAGGAGAGCGTCTTTGATGACCTGCGGGCAGCCTCGGCCCTGCTGCTGGGAGCCAGGGCCGAGGACATTGCCGCCGGTTCCAGCGCCACCGAGCTTCTGTCCTCTCTGGCGTGGGCGATATTGCCCCAGCCCGAACAGGTGATCGTCGGTACGGAGGCGGCCTTCCCCTCAACCATCTATCCCTGGCAGCGGATCGCCCGCCACGTGGGCTGTGAGGTACGCCTGGCCAGATCTGACGCTCGGGGGCTTGTAGACCCGGATGAGCTGCTCCATCTCATCGATGGCCGGACAGCCATCGTGGCCCTCTCTCACGTCGAATATCGGACGGGCCAGATCTACGATCTGGCAGCCCTGGCCAGCAAAGCGCACGAGCATGGCGCCCTCCTGGTCGTCGACGCCACGCAGTCGATGGGCCAGGTTCCCATGGATGCGGGAAAAGCAGGCGTCGATGCGCTGGTCTGCTCGGGGTACAAGTGGCTGTGCGGTCCTTTTGGCGCAGCGATCATGTACCTGGCGCCGGCACTGCAGCGCACCCTGGATCCGGGTATGGTCGGTTGGCGCAGTCACCGGGAGATCTGGGAGCTGCGGGCTGACCGGTACGAGTTCCCCAACAGCGCGCGGAGGTTTGAGGCCAGCACCATGGCCTACGGCTGCGCCGTGGGACTGGCCAGGGCGGTTGAGTACCTGAATGCGGTGGGCATCGAGCGGATCTATGCCCACAACCTGGCGTTGGTCGACAAGCTGGCGTCAGAACTCGAGAGCAGAGGCGGACAGGTTCAGTTGCCGGAAGACCAAGCTGGCCGGTCCTCAATCCTTTCCGTGTCCTTTCCCAGACATGATCCCACCGAGATCGCGGCCAGGCTTGGCGAGGAAAATGTCATCGTCTCGGTGCGGGATAGCGTCCGCATCTCGCCTCACCTCTATAATGATGAGGGGGACATCGACCGGCTTGTTCATGCCCTTGACAAGGTACTGAGTTAGCTAGCCCCTTTCTGCCGCAGTAAAATGCCAAGAGTGGCATCAGTATCGGTGTGGAGTTCGTGTGGCTCATTGGGATTGGGTATTGGCCCTATTTCTGGGAGTGGAGTTGAACCGGGATTGCCGATTTTGGAATGCCTTGTATGAGTTCCGGGCCAACGAATATCTCTGCTGATCATCGTGGAGAATGCTGTGAGCAAAAATCAGTGATTCGACCTATGTCGTAAATGGCATGAACCACGGGTGGGCAGAACGGTGGCAAGCCAAGGGATGGCAGCTAAGCAGAGGGCAACGGGTCAAGAATTCAGATCTGTGGGAGCAATTGGTCTACCTGAGCAAGCAGCACGAGGTCGAGTTCAAGTGGGTGAGGGGCCACGCAGGGAACCGTGAGAACGAAACCTGTGATCGGCTAGCTGTCGCTGCAGCGCGGGGGTCCCGTCTGGACATCGATACGATATATGAGTCAAGCCATGCGTGAATGGAGGCTCTGCTAGCGGACTGGCCGATCGAGTGTATTCAGATTTGTGTTTCTCCACCCTCCTGGCGGCGCACCGGATTGATCTTGAAGAAGGCCTGGCCCCAGCCACCGCAACGCACCCCGGCATCCAGGCAGCTCAGCCGGTCAAACACTTGGGCTCCGGGTCCAGGCCACTACACAGCCGTTCCTGGATGACGGCGACCGTCGCAGATAGCGGGGGTAGGGCGTGGATGCAGTTTGCTATCACGGTGTACCTTCTATCTGCACAGAAATGAAAGGTCCAGTTTCTAAAACTGGACCTTTCTGGATCCGGTGTTCGCCAGATCCACGTGGCCTGGCAGCGACAGGTGATAGGGCAGTGTCACGTCCATACATATCTCCCCCGTCCGTGACCAACAGCAGACTAAATGGGGAGGTGTGTGTTCTTCCGGCTGGGCCAGTTCTATCCACCACCAACCCTCAACGTGGAGGGGTTGCTTCTGGCGCGGGAGGGTGGTATAATCTGTCCAGTGGGTTTGCTCTGCGGGGTGATCCCCTTGCATTATGAATGCAGCACGCAGCGAGGAGGCTGATCTTGACAGCACAGTACGTCAAACTGATGATCCCCGGGCCGGTAGGCGTGGAGGATGAGGTCCTGGCGGCCATGGCCGAGCCGGTGCGCGCCCACTATGGCGCGGCCTGGATGGAGATCTATGACGAGACCCTGGCGCGACTTCAGCAGGTCTTTGGCACCCAGAACGATATGCTCCTGATGATCGGACCCGGGACGGTGGGTTTGGAGGCGGCCATTGGCAGCCTGGCCGGGCGGGGCGACAAGATACTGGTCGCCTACAACGGCTTCTTTGGCCACAGGATGTCTGTCATCGGCCGGAGTCACGGCTTGGAGGTACGGACCGTCGAGGCGCCGCTGGGACAACCGGTCGATCCGGAGGCGATACGCCAACAACTGGCTGCCGAATCCGACATCCAGGCCATGGCCGTCGTACACCTGGAGACCTCCACCGGGGTATTGAATCCCTTGCAGGAGATCGTGTCGGTTGCTGGCGAGTTTGGGGTGCCCCTTATCCTGGATGCAGTCTCGACCCTGGGCGGCATACCACTGCCTGTGGACGAGTGGGGCATTGACGTCTGTGTCACGGTTGGCAACAAGTGCCTGGCGGGCCCCATTGGCCTCGTGCCTGTGTCTGTCAGCCGGCGCGCCTGGGAGCAGATGGAGCGCAAGCGCGAGGGGGCCCATGGCTGGTACCTGAACCTGCGTACCTGGAAGGACTACAAGACCCAGTGGGGTCCCTGGCATCCCTATCCTACCACGCTGCCAACGAACAACATTCTGGGCCTGCTGGCCAGCCTACGGCTCATTGAAGAACAGGGGCTTGATGCCTATTATGCCCGTCACGAAGAAGCGGCCCAGGTTGTCCGTGGCAGGTTGAGGCAGCTGGGCTTTGAGATGCTCATGCCCGAGGCTCACGCTTCACCCTTGATCACCACGGTACTTCCTCTGCCGGGAATGGACGTCGAAGACTTTCGGCGCTATCTCCTGGAAGAGTGGCAGATCATGATCGGCGGCGGGTTGCAGGGCCTGCAGGGCAAGATCTTCCGGGTGGGTCATATTGGCAAGGCTGCCTCCACCGAGTACCGCGAACTCTTTCTCGATGGAGTGGAGGCGTACCTCAAGCTCCGGGGCTACGATGTACCTGCGGCGTGACCCTGATCTGGTCTCGAGTGCGAGATTGACCCGGCCGGGCCTGGATGTTCTTGTGAAAACGTTTACACCCTAAACTGGGCGTTTTGGTTTGGTCCAAGTTGTAACGCAGATAATGGGCAACTTTGGTCAGAATGGCTGTACCCATTTTTTGAGGTTGTAGGTGGTGAGCGGGGGAGAATCCGCCCTGTGCTTAACCTGTTGTAGGTTGTTTTGAGGGGGTGGTCGATGGAGCCACATTCGATCCGGGAATCAGCGCTGAGGGGAACGATCCTGGCCGTGCAGCAGGCAGCTCTGGCAGCTGTGGAGCCCGGTGCTGCGGTATGCCGCCACGTCCAGCGCCAGGGGGACCTGCTGACCGTGGCGGGTTGTATCTATGATCTGGCGACAGTTGAACGGGTTTGGGTCGTTGGCGGTGGCAAGGCGGCCACGGCCATGGTTGCCGCCCTGTACGGTGTCCTGGGCGAGCGGCTGACAGGCGGCGTGGCAATCACAAAGTATGATCACATCGACCCCACTCTGGTTACAGGGCCTGTGGAAGTGGTGGAAGCCGGCCACCCCCTGCCCGATGGTGCTGGCGTGGATGGCGCCCGCCGCATGGCAGACCTGCTGGCAGGGACGGCGGAGCGCGACCTGGTGCTGGCCGTGGTCTCAGGGGGAGGGTCGGCCCTGATGACGCTGCCGGCGGAGGGCCTGAGCCTGGATGACCTTCAGAATACAACCGGCCTGCTGCTGCGCTGCGGGGCGACCATCGTCGAGCTGAACATGGTACGCAAGCATTTGTCCGGCATCAAGGGTGGGGGCCTGGCTCGCCTGGCTGCACCCGCGCCGGTGGCCAGCCTGGTTCTGTCGGACGTGGTTGGCGATCCGCTGGACGTGATTGCTTCTGGCCCCTTATCCCCCGATACCAGTACTTTCGGTGACGCGTGGTCCGTGGTGGAGCGCTATGATCTGGTGGAGCGTCTGCCTATGGCAGTCCGAGAACGGCTTGAGGCTGGGCTTGATGGCCGTCTGGCCGATACCCCCAAGCCCGGAGACCCGCTGTTTGAGCAGGTGCACAATGTGATCGTGGGCAGCAATCGCCAAGCCGCCCAGGCCGCCGTTGAAGAGGCCCGCGCCCGAGGACTGAATGCCCTGCTCCTCTCGACCTTTGTCGAAGGAGAGGCCCGCGAGGTAGCCCACGTGGCGGCGGCGCTGGCCAAGGAACTACTTGGCTACGACCGGCCCGTGCCACGGCCTGCCTGCCTGGTATGGGGTGGTGAAACCATCGTCCGGGTGCGCGGCGAGGGCAAGGGCGGGCGCAACCAGGAGTTGGCTCTGGCGGCGGCGCTGGCCATGGAGGGGTTGCCTGGCGTTGTCCTTGTAGCCCTGGGTACCGACGGTACCGACGGCCCCACCGACGCGGCCGGCGCTGTGGCCACCGGGGAGACCGTCGCTCGCGCCCGATCTCTGGGTCTTGAGCCCGAAATCTATCTGGATCACAACAATTCTTATGTCTTCTTTGATTCTCTGGGTGACTTGATCCGCACCGGCCCGACAGGTACCAACGTCAATGATCTGCTGCTGCTCTATGTGACATAAATCCAGTATGGTTGAGTGGTGTTTAGGAGAGCCACGGGGCCATGGGCAGAAAAGATCCGGGAATAGACAGAAAACTATTGATTTTTGCCTATTTCAGCCCAAAAAACTAGGAAATGGTGAACAATTTCAGTTCAGGGAAATCCCGAATCTGCCGTAAACATAAAAATAGGGTGCAGACAGTCAATAAACATTGTAAATAGTTGAAATCGATTGATATGAGAAAGAACACACGCTCACTTGCGGGAATGACCTGTTTTTATGTCGATTACTGCCTTGAAAGGCAGTGTCCGGGCCTCTGGTGAAAGAGACCCGTAGTCTGGGGAGGATAGCTATGCGCAAGATCAAGATCAGTGCCGGGGGTGTTGCGGCCACGGCTACGCTGGAGGACAATGCAACTGGGGGTGCCATCTGGGACGTGCTGCCTGTGGCGGCGCGGGGCAACCGTTGGGGGGACGAGATCTATTTTGAGATCCCGGTCCATTTGCCGCAGACGGACGATGCCCGCGAGGTGGTAGAGCCCGGGGAGCTGGGTTACTGGCCGGTGGGCCATGCCTTCTGCATCTTTTGGGGGCCGACACCGGTCAGCCATGGAGACGAACCCCGGGCCTATAGCCCGGTGAACGTCTTTGGCCGGCTGGAGGGTGATCCCCTGGCCTTTGATGCCCTGCCCGGTGGGACGGAGATCAAGGTCGAAAGGGTACAAGACTAGCCTGTATGTCTTGGAGTAGCCTACTTTCCAGGGCTGGAAGGAGCAGGATGGATAAACCCAGAGTACTCGTTGGCGGGAGCGTTCCCAAAGCCGGGTTGGATCTGGTACGTGATGCCTGCGAGGCGGATATCTGGTCCAAAAAAGAGCCCATGCCACGAGAAATGCTAGTGGAGAGGATCCGCGGCGTGTCGGGGCTGCTGAGCATGTTTGCCAATGTTGTAGATGCGGAACTGATAGACGCCGCCGGACCAGAGCTAAAGGTCGTCAGCAACTTTGCCGTTGGCTATGACAACATCGACGTGGCGGCCGTCACGGCCCGTGGCATCCCGGTGGGCAACACGCCTGGGGTGCTGACCGATACCACGGCCGACCTGGCCTTTGCCCTGCTCATGGCTGCGGCGAGGCGCATTGGGGAGGGAGCCGAATACGTCAAAGCTGGCGAGTGGGGCGCGTGGAGAAAGGCCATGCCACTGGGCCACGATGTGCACGGCGCGACGCTGGGCATCATCGGTATGGGCCGTATCGGGCAGGCAGTCGCGCGCCGTGCGACAGGCTTTGACATGCGGGTCATCTATTTTGACCCCTTCTGCGACCCTGAGAAGGCGCCCTTCGTCGGCGTTGGACTGCGCTGTAGCCTGGACGAGTTGCTGGCCGAGGCGGATTTTGTCAGCCTACACGTACCTCTGAATGAGGAAACGCGCCACCTGATCGATGCCCGGGCGCTGGTCCAGATGAAGACGACGGCCATCCTGGTCAACTCTGCTCGCGGACCGGTGGTGGACACGGACGCGCTTTACGATGCCCTGGCCGCGAATCAGATCGCCGGCGCTGCCCTGGACGTCACCGACCCAGAGCCGCTGCCAGGCGACCACAAGCTACTTTCTCTATCCAACTGTCTGGTCGTGCCCCACATGGGCAGCGCCACTGTGATCACGCGTGACCGCATGGCCGTCATGGCCGCCGAGAACCTGCTGGCCGGCCTGCGGGACGAGCGCCTGCCAAATTGTGTGAACCCAGAGGTGTACGATGCCGGTGGTGGGTAGCGTGCTGCCAGGCTTTCCTGTCGCTGACCGAGATCAGGAACACCCTGCGGAGGTGTAGAATGGCGGTTTCCAAGCTGGTCAAGAAACTAAGGATGCAGCCTGGACAACGGGTGCTCATCTTGAACGCGCCTGAAGGCTATATCACGTCCCTGGGTGAGCTGCCAGAGGGCGTCGTGGTCTCGCAGGCACCCGAGGGCAAGTTTGACTTTGTCCACCTCTTTGTGCGGGACAGCGGGCAACTGGATGAGCTGTTGCCGGCGGCTGTGGAATCGGCCGAGTACGACGGTCTATTCTGGATCTCCTATCCCAAGAAAAGCTCAAAAGTCGAGACAGATCTGTCCCGGGACCTGTTTTGGGACTTGACAGCGGCCGGCACAAGTCTCAGGCCGGTGACCCAGGTATCGGTAGACGAGGTTTGGTCTGCCCTCCGATTCCGGCCTGCGGAACGGGTTGGGACATGAAAGGCAAGGGCGACTAGCCTCGGGGTGAGAAAATGCCTGCTTCCGAAAGAGTCACGCTCAGAGAGATCACAGCCGACACTGTAGATTCGATCCTGAAGCTCCGCGTAGCCGAGGATCAGGAACAGTTTGTTGCGCCCAACGCAAAGTCGATCGCCCAAGCACGCGATTCAGACCACGCCTGGTACCGGGCCATCTATGCGGGTGATACACCGGTCGGCTTTGTCATGCTGTACATCGATGAGGAAAAGCCGGAATACTATCTCTGGCGCCTCATGATCGACGAGCAGTATCAACGAAAGGGCTACGGCGGCCAGGCGATCGCCCAGGTACTGGAGTACGTCAGAGGGCTGCCCAATGCGAATAAAGTCCGTTTGAGCTATTTTCCCGCCGAGGGGGAACCACTGCCCTTCTACGAGAAACTCGGCTTTGTGAAGACCGGAGAGTGGGAGGATGACGAGAAGGTCATGGAACTGAGCCTGAAGGAGAACCGATGACTCACATGTTCAGACAAAAACTGAGGGATGGGGAGCTGTTGGTGGGAACGCTGTCAACCCTGCCGTCGCCCGAGATTGCCGAGGTCTTGGCCGGCCTGCTGTTCGACTGGCTTTTTATCGATACGGAGCATGGATCCTTTGGCGCCCTCGATGCGCAGGCGTTGCTGCAGGCAGCCGGCTCCCGCTGTCCCTGCCTGGTCCGGGTCCCTGCGGGCCAGGAGGTGTGGATCAAAAAGGCGCTGGACATCGGCGCCGCAGGCGTCATTGTGCCCCAGGTCAACTCGGTTGAGCAGGCTGAGCGTGTTGTTCGCCTGTGCAAGTACCCGCCCGAGGGAACCCGGGGGGTAGGCATCGCCCGCGCCCACGGCTACGGCCTGCAGTTTCAAGAGTACGTCGACAGCGCCAATGAGGCGGTGGCCGTTGTCATCCAGATCGAACATGCCGACGCCCTGGAGGATGTCGCTGCAATCGTCAGCGTTCCCGGGATCGACGCGGTCTTGATCGGACCCTACGATCTGTCTGCTAGCCTGGGCAAGATGGGCCAGGTTACTGATCCTAAGGTCCAAGATGCCATCGCGCACATCAGAGAAACCTGCCTGGCCGCGGGAGTGAGGCTGGGGGCCTTTGGCGTGGATGCTGCCGCCGTCCAACCTTTCATCGACCAGGGCTTCACATTGATCGCGGTGGGCACCGACATGCTGTTTCTCATACAGGGGGCGGCAGAGGCGCTGTCCCAGATCTCTGAGGCCCAGGCCCTTTCCTGAGTCGCTGTTTGCGTCTGCCGACGCGCAGAGATCTATCCTCAGTAGCACGCGGTACGGTAACGGGCTGCCAATCTTCCCGGAAGCTGTGCTCGGGCGAATGTGCTGGATCCCTGGGAGTCAACCAACTGGGTCAGAACCACGGCCCGTGCCAAGCTTCCGGGAAGTTGGTTGCGGTCCACTGATCCTGGGCCTGCTGTCGGGCGCAGGAGAGGACACAGAGAGGGCCATCAGGCTGGCAACTCAGGAGGGAATGATATGGCAGTTTCAGGCGGAGCCAAGCTCATCGAGATCGAGTGGCCCGAATTCGGCCTGTGCGACCGGCCACCGGGTCCCGGGGTCATAGAGTTTGAGGACCGGATCGATGCTGTCCGCGCGACGATGGAGGATCGCGGCTTGACGCACCTGATCGTCTACGGCGACCGGGAGCATTTCGCCAACCTGACCTACCTCACCGGTTTTGATCCCCGTTTCGAGGAGGCACTACTGGTTCTGGCCCGCCAGGGCGATCCGCTGCTGGTGGTGGGCAATGAATGTGAGGCCTACCTGGCGGTCAGCCCCTTGTACGTCGCGGGCAAGCTGCGCGGCGAGCGCTACCAGCCCTTTTCGCTATTGAACCAGCCTCGCGGAGACAGCCGGTTGATCAAGGAGATCTTTGCCGGCGAAGGCATTGGCGGAGGCTCTCGGGTTGGCTGCGCTGGCTGGAAGTACCTTTCCGAGCCCGAGCATCCCGACGCGGCCCACGCTCTGGAGCTGCCCGCCTACCTGGTGGACACGCTGCGCGAACTGGCCGGTTGGCAGAACGTCGTCAATGCCACCGGTATCCTGATGCACCCCGGGCATGGACTGCGGACCACCTGCAGCCCGGCTGAAATCGCCTACTTTGAGTATACCAGCATCCTGGCTTCAGAAGGGATGAAGCGCATGCTCTTTGGCCTGCGGGAGGGCATGACCGATCACGAACTGGCCAAGCTGGTCGAATACAACGGGGAGCCGCTGGCTTGCCACCTGGCCATGGGGACCGGGGACACCCACCACCTGGGCCTGGCCAGCCCCAGAGGCGCTACCATCCGGCGGGGTGATCCTTTCGCGACCAACCTCAGCTACTGGGGCAGCAACAGTTGCCGGGCCGGCTGGGTGGCGTTATCGGCCGGCGACCTGCCGCTGAAGGCGCAAGATTATGTCGAGAATTTCGCGGGCCCCTACTTTGAAATCATATGCCAGTGGTACAGCCTGTTGCGTCTCGGCACGCCGGGGGATGCTCTGGCCCGCCTGGTGGATGAACGCCTACCCTTTGACCTCTTCGGCATCACACTGAACGCGGGGCACCTCATCCACCTGGACGAATGGCTCAGCTCGCCGATCTATCTGGGCTCCGACCTGCCGCTGCGTTCGGGTATGGCCATCCAGGTGGACATCATTCCCTCTTCGCCCACCTACTTTTCCACGCGGATGGAGGACGGGGTCGTGCTGGCCGATGGCAGACTACGCGCTCAACTCCAGGCCAGGTACCCGGAATGTTTTGCCCGCTGCCAGCAGCGACGGGAGTTCATGATCGACGTCTTGGGCATCGATTTGCCGGAAGAGGTACTGCCATTGTCCAATATCCCGGCCATTGTGCCTCCCTTCTTTCTGGAGCCCAACGTGGTACTGGCTACGGAGCCGTGATGAATTCTGTGCCCTGCATTTTCTACCATTTGATAGGCAGGCCGAGATTATCGAGCCGACTGCGGACAAGGGCAGCCATGATATTTCAATCAGAGGAGAGACAATGAGTGATCAGAAGCCGCTCGTCGTGCATGATTGATTTGACCCGCACGGGCTTCTGCCCTATAGTGTCGCTATCCTTGCTGCAAAGCATCTATGGAGTTGCTGGCCATGAAAGAGAATGTGAGGGCACTTGTCGACGAGATCGAGTTACAGTTGATCACAGATAGGCGGGATTTCCACCGCCATGCCGAGGCGGGCTGGGAGGAGTTCAGGACGGCGTCGCTGGTGGCCAGGAGGCTGAGCGATCTGGGCTATCAGGTGCTGGTTGGCCGCCAGGTGATACGGGATGAGGACCGCATGGGCCTGCCGTCCGCCGAGGCGCTGGAGGCGAGCTGGCAGCGGGCCGTAGATCAGGGTGGTGACCCGGAGTACCTGGAGTTGGTGCGGGGTGGGTTCACCGGCGTTGTGGGCATTCTTGAGAACGGCGATGGCCCCACCGTCGGCATTCGCTGTGATATGGACTCTTTGGCCATGACCGAAAGCCACTCAGAGGCGCACCGGGCCGTGCAAGAGGGCTTTGTCTCTGTGAACGAGAACGCCGCCCATACCTGCGGCCATGATGCTCATACCGCCCTGGGCCTGGGGCTGGCCCAGGTGCTGATGACGCTGAAGGATGGCATCCGGGGCAGGGTGAAGCTGATCTTTCAGCCGGCGGAGGAGGGCGTGCGGGGTGCCAAAAGCATGGTCGGCGCCGGTGTCCTGGACGACGTCGACTATTTGCTGGGGCTCCACGTCTTTACCGGTTGGGCGCTGGGCGAGATCCACCCGGGCATGGGCGGATTTGCGGCCACGGAAAAGTTTGACGTCCTGTTCACCGGGGCGCCAGCCCACGCGGGCGGGAATCCGCAGGAGGGGAAGAACGCGCTGTTGGCTGCGGCCGCGGCGGTGTTGAACCTGTATGCCATCGCCAGGCATGGCGACGGGGCCACCCGGGTGAATGTCGGAAAAATGCAGGCGGGAGTCAGCCGGAACGTGGTCGCTCCCAGTGCGTACCTGGTGGCAGAGACCCGAGGGGCGAACAGCGATTTGAGCCAGTACATGTTTGAACGCGCTGTCGTCGTTCTGGAGGCTGCGGCGGCGATGTATGGCTGTGATTTAGAGATCCGGGCCATGGGCAGCGCGCCAAGTGCCGAAAGCGCCGCCGAGCTGGCCGATAGGGTGGCGCGCGTTGCCGGCGAGATTGGGGGATTCAAGGTTCTGTCACCTTTCGAGAGCGGCGGGAGCGAGGATCTGGCCTACATGATGCAGCGCGTGCAGGAAAGGGGCGGCCTGGCAACCAGTATCGGCCTGGGAGCGGACCTGTATGGGATTAGCAATCAGGCGCAGGAGGGCAGGGAAGCCGTTCTGGGCGCCCATACCCCCGAGTTTGACATCGACGAAAGGGCGCTGAGCGTGGCCGTCGAACTCCTAGCGAGGGTTGTCCTGGATATCCTGGGGCGCACGCCGTAGCTACTGCCCGGGCAGCGGCCAGCGCAGGCGCTCCATGAACGTGCGGTAAAAGTAGGTCTCGTCCTGCAGGCGCACGAAACGGCTGGTATGGTGGCTGGCCTGGACGGTTACTTGGTCGCCATCCTGCAGCTCGTACTCGAACTGGCCGTCCACGGTCAGGATCGCCTGGTGGTCGGTGTGGACCAGGATCTTGACCACGGCCCCCTGAGAGAGCACGATGGCCCGGTCCATGCTCAAGTGGGGGGCGATGGGGATCAACAGGATGTTCTTGAGTTGGGGCGGCAGCACAGGGCCGCCAACCGCAAAAGCATAGGCTGTGGAGCCGGTGGGGGTGGCCACGATCAGCCCGTCGGCTGCATAGGTGGTCAGCGAGCTGCCGTCGATGTGGGTTTCCAGGCGCACGATACGGGCCAGGCTTCCACGGCTGATGACCACGTCGTTGAGGGCCTCGTAACCCCGGGATTCGTCTCCCCGGTGGTATTTGGCGTAGAGCATCATTCGCTCTTCGAGCCAGTAGCTGCCGTCCAACAGCCGGGGCAGGGCCGAGGACCACGCATCCGGCTCCAGTTCGGTGAGAAAGCCCAGGCGCCCCATATTCACGCCCAAGACCGGTATCCCTTCCTCACAGGCCATTCGCGCTGCTCGCAGGATCGAGCCGTCCCCTCCCAGCGTCACCAGTAGGTCCAGGCTGGCTACTTCCCGGGTCACGGTATTGACGTCCCAGGTGGAGCCGATCCAGGTGTCCAGGCCGTGGGCCTCCGCTTGGCGGGCCATTGTCTCGGCCAGTGGCTGGGTGGCGGGCAGTTTGGGGTGGTGCAAGAGTCCGATCCGTTTCATGGCTGCGACCTCGCGTACCTGTGGGTCCTGATGGGCAATGCCTGCACGGTGGCCAGCCGCTGTGCTCGGGATGGCGATGCGATATCCAGATCCCTGGCCGCAATAGATTATAGCTGATTTCGTCCTGCGCGCCAAACTGAGCCATGTCTGCTCTGGCAATGCGCCCCAGAATCCGGATTTCCGTGTGTCAGGGCATTTGCCTTAATCCATCGCCTGTGATAGAATGGCGAGTGTTGAGACAAACTGTCAAGCTGGCTTTGCGAAAATTAGGCCCAATCGGGCCAGGCATGGATGGACGAGCAACCCTCTGAGGGACCCGACCCTCATTCTCAAAACAATAGACATCTTTGCAGGCGACCAAAGCAGAACCTGGCATCCGGAGGATGTGAGGCTCGTTTTGGTCGCTTTGTGTTGCCCAGGGACAAATCCTGTTTGAATTGCCCAGTGCCGATCGGTTGGAGGTGCTAGAGGTGGAGGATCAGTTTGAGTTGGCCCAGGCCAGGGCCGAGGAACGACGTCGCATCAACGAGGGGCACATGCGGGCGGGCGTGACCCTGGTTCATCCAGAAGCAACTTACATTGAGGCAGGTGTAGAGATCGGCCGCGATACGGTTGTCTGGCCCAATACACATTTGCAGGGTGGGACGCGCATCGGCCAGGCATGTACCATTGGTCCGGGTTCGGTGATCCGCGACTCTAGCATCGGCGACCGCTGCAAGGTGGAGATGTCCGTGGTTGAAGGGGCGATCATGGAAGAAGGCAGCGACATCGGGCCCTTCGGACACCTGCGCAAGGGCGCACACCTGGGTCCGGGCGTGCACATGGGCAACTTTGGTGAGGTGAAAAACTCCTACCTGGGGCCCGGAGTGGCCATGGGGCACATGAGCTACCTGGGTGATGCAACCGTGGGAGCCAAGGTCAACATCGGAGCCGGGACGATCACCTGCAACTATGATGGCAAGAACAAGAACCGGACCATCATTGGCGACAAAGCTTTCATTGGCAGTGATTCCCTGCTAGTCGCCCCCGTAGAGATAGGGGCCGGGGCCAAGACCGGAGCTGGCTCGGTCGTGACCCGGGACGTACCCCCAGGCCGCGTGGCCTACGGCGTGCCAGCCCGGGTCAAGGACAGTCCGGCCATAGAAGAGGCGGAGGACGAATCGCGTGACTGCGGCTGAAGCACTCTTGCTCTTGGCGCTCCTCCTCATCAACGGTTTTCTGGCCATGGCCCGGTCAGCCCTCATCAACGTGCGCAAGGCGCGGCTGAGGCAACTGATCGACGAAGGCGTTGGATCGGCGCGCACTGCCGAACGCCTGGCCGAGGATGCCAGCCGCTTGCTGGCCACCACCCAATTGGGGATGATGCTGACCGCCTTTTTTGCCGGGGCCGTGGTGGCGGTGGTTTCAGCCCCACCCCTGGCCGATCTCCTGCGGCCCTGGTTGGGCGGGGCAAGTGATGCCGTGGCCTTTGTTGTGGTCGTCTTTGTGGCGGCCATCGTCATGTTGATCCTGGGCGAACTGGTACCTGAGACCATCGCCATGCAGCACAGTGAGAAATTGGCTCTGGCGCTGGCCCGGCCCCTGGCGGTCATCTCCTACGTGGCCATGCCCATCGTTCACTTTATGGTCTGGCTCAGCAATGTCATCTCCCGGCTATTCGGGGCGGAAACGCGGGGCGATATGCCCTTCGTCACGGAGGAGGAGATCAAAACCCTCGTGGACGCGGGCGAAGAGGAGGGGGTCATCCAAGAGGAAGAGAAGGAGATGATCTACTCCATCTTTGAGCTGGAGGATACCTTGGTCCGTGAGGTCATGGTACCCCGCATTGATGTGGTCGCCCTGGATGTCAGCACGCCGATGCTGGAAGCCCTGGATACCATCAAGGAATCGGGGCACTCGCGTATCCCGGTCTATGAGGAGACCATTGACGATATCAAGGGCGTCCTCTATGCCAAGGATCTGCTGCCCTATCTGCGGGATGGTTCAAACGGCGTGCCGCTCAGGGGCATTCTGCGAGATGCCTACTTTATCCCCGAGAGTAAACGGGCCAGCGACCTGCTGCCCGATCTCCAGCAGCGACGGGTGCACATGGCCATCGTGGTGGATGAGTATGGCGGCATGGCCGGGCTGGTGACCATCGAGGACCTGCTGGAGGAGATCGTCGGTGAGATCCAGGATGAGTACGATACCGAGGAGCCGGTCTTTGAGTATATCAGCGACGACGAATACATCTTGAACGCGCGCATGGACCTTGATGACCTGAACCGGTTGATGAATGTTGAGCTGCCCACGGAGGACAGTGATACGCTGGGCGGCTTCATCTATACCGAGCTGGGCCGGGTGCCAGCCGTGGGCAACCAAGTCACCTATCGGGATTTGGATTTTACGGTAGAGTCCGTGGCCGGGCGACGCATCCAGAAGGTTCGCGTCCAGCGACGTCTTCCCCTCATGGTCGAGGAGAAGGAGCCGGAGGAGAACTCGGGGTCTAATGGGAACGGCAACGGGAACGGCAGGAGGCGGTGGAGGTGAGCAAGAAACCGGCCGACAAAGCCCTGGTTGATGAGGCCCGCCACGCACGTGAGCGGGCCTATGTACCCTATTCTGCCTTTCCGGTTGGAGCCGCGCTGTTGGGGCGGTCAGGCCGGGTGTATACTGGCTGCAATGTGGAGAACGCCTCCTATCCCCTGACCATCTGCGCCGAGCGTACCGCCGTGTTCAAAGCTGTTTCAGAAGGGGAGCGGGACTTTGAGGCCATTGCCGTGGTGACGGCCAGCGGGGCCATGCCCTGTGGCGCTTGCCGGCAGGTCCTCCGTGAGTTTGGCGGCCCCGATGGCGACCTGCGCGTGATCGTAGCTGACCTCGAGAACCATGTGCGGACCTTCACCATTGACGAGCTGCTTCCGGAAGGCTTTACCCCGGACCAGTTGGGTGAGAGGTAAGCGGATAACCCTATGGCCCAATTGTCCCGCGCTCAGACGAAAGCGTACGACACTCCCGAAGGCCCATGGTGGGAGGGACGGTACGCCGGGGCTCCTCTTTCTTCTGGCAGCCTTATCACAGTGGTCAACTACAACATTGATCACGGGCGAGAGGTCACAAAGGCCATCGAGGCGTTTGAGACGCATGAGCCGCTGCCGGGCGCCGATATCATCCTGCTCCAAGAGATGGACGAAGTCGGGACCGAGCGCATGGCCAGGGCGCTTGGGTACGATTTCGTCTACTATCCGGCAACCGTAGCGCGCCATGGTCGCAACTTTGGCAATGCTATCCTGGCCCGCTGGCCCCTCAGCAGGGCGCGAAAGCTCATCCTGCCCGAGTTGCACCCGGTCAATGGGGTCATGCGCATCGCGGTCGGAGCAACGGTCCAATCGCCGATCTGGATGTGATGGTTTATTCCGCCCACACAGAGGTCTTTACCGTGTCAGCCGCGCACCGGCGGTCGCAGGTCACGGCCATCATCGACGACATCGGACCTGGGGACAGCCCCGTGATCGTCAGCGGGGATTTCAATACGGTCACGAAGCGCGGCATCAACTGGATGACAGACCAGTTTGCGGCGATCGGGCTGGTACGCGAAGTCGGCCGGCGCTGGCCCGACTGTTGCCAAGCTGGGGGTCAGGCCCTCGGCCGCCGACCACATCTTTGCCCGGGGCTTTTGCCGGGTGGGGCGCGGCAAGGTAGGGGCGGCCAAGGCCAGCGATCACTTTCCCGTCTGGGTCCAACTGATCCGCGATCGAGGAGACTGCCTGCCTGGGCACTGAGCCGTCGCGCGTGCTCCGCGATTTGTGAACCTTGTAGCCCGGTTCCAGGGTTCTACTAGCAAACGATCGCCTGTCGAGAGTATCAAGGCGAGTCTCACCCGCCCTAGACTATCGCCAAGAGCTGTGTCGCATTCTTGCAGACCTGACGGCGATCTGATCCGTCCTGGAATCCCTGCCTAGTTCCGTACCGCAGACTCGCCTCTGATCCAGCGCCACAGCAAGCGGAAGACGATGACGATCGCGATGACCATGGCGGCCACAAAGCCGAGGTAGGACAAGCGGAACAGCGAATTCCCAGAGCTGCCCCTCAGGCTCGATGAGGGCCAGGACGGTGGTGGCAATGGCTGAGCCGATGAGCATGCCCACCAAGATCATGGCAATGATCACCTGCCGGCCAAAGCTGGACAGCCTGTCCGCCGACTTGTCCAGCCCGCTGGTGTCGACATAGACCTCAAAGCGCCCCTTCTGGTACTGGTCCAGCCAGCCCATGGTCGCCTCTTGCAGGCTGGGCACACGCTTCAGCGCTTCGCGGGCAGTCATCATCACCTGGTCCTTGACCACCTCTGACGACCTTGTCGGCCGTGATCGCCTGCAAGGGCCATCTCCTGGATCATCTCGGCGCCTTCCCGGACGATGCCCGCCATCGGGGTATAACAGGGTGGCAAAAGCCTCGGCCTGCATCAGGGCCTTGACGGCCATCGTCAGGTTGGGATCCAGGCGCAGACCATGGGATCGCAACAGATCCAAGGCCCAGGTTGACGGTCTGGCCAAAGCCGGCCGAACCGCCGACGTACATCTGGCGGCTGATCACCCGTTCAAAGTCCCGGGCGTAGGCCTTCTCGTCCACCTTGTCCACGAATGGCACGCTGAGGTTGCGCAGGATCTGGCCCATGCCCGCTACATCCTGCTGCTGCAAGGCAAAGATCAGCTGGATCAGGTTCACCCGCTGGGTCAGGTCCAGTTGGCCCACCATGCCGCAATCGAGGAAGTTGATCTGCGCCGGTTTGCAGGTTGACCAGGACGTTGCCCGGATGCGGATCGGCGTGGAAAAAGCCATCGATGAGCAGTTGCTTGACGACGGCGCGCAGGGCGTTGCGGGCCACGACCTCGCGCTCCAGGCCGGCGGCCTCAATGGCCTCGATGTCGCTGATCTTGACGCCCTTGATGAATTCCATGGTCAGGACCCGCGAGGTCGATAGCTCGGGGTAGATGCGCGGGAATGTGCACCCCTTCGAGACCGGCCATGTTCTCGGTCAGGCGCATGGCGTTGTAGGCTTCGCCCAACAGGTCCAGCTCGGCCAGGACGCTTGTCGGAGAACTGCTCGATCATGCCTTCCAGGTCGATGGCCCGCAGTTCTTCGGAGCGACGGGTGGCCACGCGCGCTGCCCGCTGCATGATGCCCATGTCGGCCTTCATCTGGTTCTCGATGCCCGGCCTCTGGACCTTGACCACGACCTGCTCGCCGCTGAACAGCGTGGCCCGGTGCACCTGCGCCGTGGAAGCGGCGGCCAGCGGTTCGATCTCAAAGGCGGCAAAGAGCTGTTCCGGCGCAGCGCCCAGTTCCTCCTGCAGGATCTCGCGCACCTGGGCCGCGGGAAAGGGGGGCACATCGCTCTGCAGCTTTTCCAGCTCGACCTCCCACTCAGCCGGGATAACCGAAGCCTGGCTGGAGACGATCTGGCCCATCTTGACGTAGGTCGGCCCCAGCTCTTCCAGCATGAGGCATACTTTGGCCGGCGTGGTGAGTTCCGCAATCTCGTCGGGCAGTTGCCAGACCCAGCGCTGCATGCTGTGGCGCATGCTGCCCAGCAGCTTCCAACGCTGGAAGGCCAGGTCCCAGCCGTAGCGCAAGAAGACGTTGTATACCTGCTGCAGTCTCAAGCTTTCCCGGACGTTATCGAACCTGTTTCGTTTCATGATCGGTCCTCCTCCTGTTCATCCCGAGGCTCGGGAACTGGTTCTGGGTCTAGCGGCGATGGCTGCCTCTGTGGGCGCTGGCGTCGCTGGTTCAAGCGGCTCTGCTTCGACCTCCGCCGGGGCCGATGGTCCCTCATCCGGCTCTGGTATGGCAGGTTCAGCCTCGCCCGTGCCCGGGGCCTCTGGCGCCTTGGCCAGGAGCTGGTCATCCAGGACAACCACACCTGGTGTGGAAGCGAACAGATGAGCCTGACGCGCCTGTTCCTCAATCCGGTCGCGCAGTTCGGCTGGGTCGTCGGGCACGATCGGCATTGACAGACCCAACAGGCTCTCGAGGAAGGAGCCGATCAAGCCCAATACCAGGCCAGCGACCACGGCCCACAACAAACTGTCGACCGCAAACCGCGCCGGGAAAATCAGCGCCAGCAGCAACAGCATGAGTGTATTGACAAGCACGACCACCAGACCAAAAGTGACAAACAGGAACTGCAGCGTCAGAAACTGCAGGATCGGTTTGAGCAGGGCGTTGAGGATGCCCAGCATGATGGCCATCAATACCCAGCTGAAGACCGACTTGTCGACAAAGTAGACCTTGGGCACAACGGCGGCGGTGATGGCCAGGGCAAGGCGTTCACCACGATCCGCACCAGCAGAAAGCGCCAATTGAATTGCTTGAGAAGCTGTTTTATTTTCACTTTCCCTCCTTTGCCCTTTCGAGCAGCCACTGACATTCCACTCACGCCCTACCTTCTACCTATCTGAGGTCATTGACCCGTACGAGAGCCAGACTTGTCTAGGGTGGCAGGTCGCTAGTGAACCACGAGATCCACGATGCCCAGGTCGGCCAGGCCCTTGAGTACCAACTCCACGGCCAGGGCAGCCAGCAGCACACCAAAGACTGCCTCGGTCACTGCCATGCGCGATTTATCCAGGTGCTTGGCGATACGATCAAGGTTGCTGAAGACGAGCCAGTCAAGGGCGCCTACGAGCAGCACCAGCAGAATGAGGATGCCCAGCATGAGCCACGAGTCGATGGCGCCGGAAAAGATGACCAGCAGGGTGATGCCCATAGGATTTAGCAGGTAGGGCACTGCCAGCGGATAGAGGGCCATCTTGTCGGCGTCACGGCCGCTTGCTTTTTCGTGGTGGTCTTCGTCCTCTTCGCCGGCCTCGGCCAGCATCCGGAGTGCCACCAGCAAAAAGACGATGCCGCCGGCAATGTACAGCGCTTCGGGCGAGAAGTGAAGCAGCTTCATCAGGAACGCGCCGAGCACCGCCAGGACGAGGGCGACGGCAACGGCCGTCCGCACCATGCGGTTGGCCACTTTCTTCCGGGTTTGGCTGTCCATGTCTGCCGTCAAATCGAGGAACGGCACCAGGGCCACCTTCGGCCCCATGCCGATCAGCAGCAGAAGCAGAATGTCAAAAACCTCCAAAAAATCAACCTCGCCTAGTGTCATGGTAGATCGCCCCTTTCCTTGTTTTCCTGCGTTCAGGCCTGCTTTCTCGCTTCCCTTTCAAACCATTGGCATGCTTGAGACCTCCTTTGCAACAGGTGTCTTGGTGTCAGCCAACAATCAGAGTTGGATCGTGGCTGTTTCCAGCGCGTCCAGCTTTTCTCTTTGGCCGTAAACCAGGATTGTGTCCTCAGCCACCAGAGTTGTCGCGTCGGTCAGTTCCGAATCGAACAGGACGCGGGGTAGTTCATCCCCGGCCGACCTGTCCAAAAGGCCCACCACTTGTACCTCAAACTGCTCGTACAGGTTCAGCTCGTTCAGTGTCTTGCCCACCCAGCCCGACGGTACACGGATATGGTGGATGTCAAAACCGGGTAGGACTTCGATGCTGTCCACGGCTGCTTGCTGGGCGCGGTAGATACTCTTTGGGTTGGACAACAGGCCGGTAATGACCAACAACACCAGGGCCGGCAACAGGTATTCGGCCCCGAACTCCTCTAGCACAAATATCAGGGCCGCAAAAGGTGTATTCACAATGGCAATCAGGCTGCCAGCCAGAGCCGGAGCGATAAAGAGCGTCGGCTCAAACCGAAACAACTGGCCAAAAGCGACCGCGACCATCGTCCCAAAGAACATGCTCGGCACCAGCAAACCGGCAGATCCGCCTGATTTGATGGTCGCCAGCGTGGCCAGCATCTTGGCCACCAGCCCAACTAGTGCCATGGTTAGGGTCATCTGGCCGGCAAAGGCGGCGATGACCATCGACTCGCCGGAGCCAAGCACCAGCTCCAGGCCACGATCTGTGATGCCAAACCAGCGGGTCAGATAATACACCACCAGCGCGATGACACCCGTGATGGCAAAGCCTACCAGCAGGCGTACGAACCGGTTGTTGATGCCCTCCTGGAACCAGGCGTGAAACTGCACGCTCAGAACCCGGTAAAGCTGGCCCACAAAAGCAATAGCAAGACCCATCAATCCCACGCCAACCCAGTAACGCACATCACCAAATGGCGGGTAACTGATGTTCTCGACCCCAAACATCATGGGTCTGGCTCCGGCTATCAGGCTCGACATGGTCTGTGCCGTCAAGGCTGCAATCAGAGAATAGAACAGCTTCTCCAGCAGGGGC
Source organism: uncultured Chloroflexia bacterium (assembly GCA_963783445.1). Lineage (GTDB taxonomy): Bacteria > Chloroflexota > Anaerolineae > JAAYZQ01 > JAAYZQ01 > CAWANP01. The sequence goes on from CAWANP010000009.1 coordinate 526,654, forward strand.
CGGTTGCGGTACATGATCTCCGAGGCAAAAAAGGCCGCGGCCAGGGGCGCCCCCAGCAAGCACCGTTACCGCCGCCGCGATACCACTCAATTGGGCGGCCTGCAAATAGTCGGGGTTGGGCGCATCCCAAGGGGCGGTCATGCTCTTGGGCAGGTCCTCAAGCTTGGGCGCCTTGTTGGACCGTAGTTTGTAGTACCAGGCCCCCAGATTCTCACCAATCAGGGCCGAGCTGGCTTCCAAGCCCCCACTGCCGCCACTGCCAAGGGTGACCAGCGTGGCAGCGAATTTTCGGGCGGCCATCGCAAAGGTGGACTTTTTCCAGCGCGCCTCCAGGCGGCTCTGGTCCGTCGTAAACCCTTTCCTGATCGATGGATCGGCGGCAAAGTAGAGGGCAATCGCTCGCTCAATACCATCCCCCTCAACGGCGTTGAGCGGTTCGATCTCTCCACTTTCATCCCGAAAGTTGATTACCTCCGAGCGGTATTGGGCAATCAGGCCCACAATCAGGGCGCCGACTGCGAGGGGTATGAACAGCACGAACGGCGTGGGGGCGTGCTCGATCCAGTGCAGAACCTCGTGAAAGAGCCAGTGCACACTCTCTTTTAGAGCAAAGATAGCGATCCAGACCACGATGCCGATCACAATGGCCTGGACAGCCAACGTTCGCTGCTCCTTGCCAAGGCTCAATCCTCTAAACGCTGCGCGCAGGTTTTCAACCATACTACCATTGCCCCCTAGAGCCGCCTGATTTTACGCTGTGCTCCATGGAAACACTCTACCGCCCCGGCGATAGTTGCAGGCATGTGACATCACTCATCCACGGACAGTGCATCCTTCCCTTCCTGGTCATGGATACGGCGGTAGTTCAGAACCAGAACATAGACGCTCACCACGAACACCCAGACAGGAAAAATGAATCGTGCTTCCCTTAGCCTTGGGGCGGCAAGCAGGAACCCCAGGGCCAGGATGTAGGTGATGATGGTCAACCAGCGCGGCATAATGCCCGACCTGGTCCAAAGCGTACCGATTGCGGTCATATACACGCCCGCTTTCTTAGTTCGGATTGATCCGCTATACTTTCCTCGTCATCCATCTTCTTCCTTCTTCGGGTTGAGATCGTATGTCTGGAAAGGCATTTGAATGCTTTTCTCTCCATCGATCTTCCATGAAGGGTCTGTTCATCTTCCCGGCCGGGGACATGGCAGCCTGGCTGGTCGTCCTTTAGAACCATTTTTTCATCTTCATATAGCCAAGCATCCCTGCAGCAATGGCCGCCATGATCAGCAGCATGAAAAAGAACCCCATAGGCTGCTGAACCCCCGGAATGAAGTCAAACCTTGTGCCATACACCGAACTCATGAAGGTGAGCGGCAGGAAGACGGCCGACAGAATGGTCAGGACATAGATGACGCGGCTGGTTCTCTGGTTAACGGTGGTGCGATGGATGCTCAGCAGGACGTCCCACCACGAGCGCAAACGCAGGAACCCTCGCCACAGCGTTTCGAGGTCGGCCTCCAGGTTGTGAGTGAATAGATATTGAGTATCGTCCGTGACAAAGGGCATATCCTGTTCGCGGATGGCAACCAGGGCTGCTTTTTTCCTGCGCAAAGGCTCGTGCAGGGCCTTGATCACCTCTCGGGCTGCCAGCAGTTCCTCAAAGGCTGCCTTTGTACCCTGGCTGTCGAGTACCCTCACCTCGAGATCATCAAAGCGCTCGACCAAAGCCCCGAGAACCAACTGCTCAGAATGGACGATGGCAGTTCGAAATAGCAGGTAGAACAGGTAGTCGCTGCCGTAGCGCTGGACCTTAGTCCGGCCGCTCAGGATCCTTCTGCACGAGATCGTCATAGTCGCCGAGTTTCGTTTCGTCAAAGAGCAGCAAAAAGCGCTCACCCAGGACCAGGCTTCCTCTGGCCTCCAGATAGCGGTTCGTCCGCACATCAAAGCGAGGGATGGGCGTGCTGTATTCAAGGTACAGGGCCTCGGTCATCCGATCCAAGAACTCCAGCGGCAGCCGGTTCAGGATCTTGTCCGACAGGGCCGGATCAACGGAAAAAGCTGATAGCGATGTCTCGATATCATCCTCGTCGCCTGGGTTGTAGCCGCGCATGAT